>NZ_CP096271.1:0-3000606 GCF_056880555.1 Psychrobacter sp. ANT206
ATGATAGATACAGCAAATATTTGGGATAAATGCCTAAACGACTTACGTTATCATGTCAAAGATAACGTGTTTACCATGTGGTTAAGACCATTGTCAGCTCATCAAGAAAACAACACTTTAATCATTCTTGCACCTAATGATTATTTTGTAACTTACATTAAAAAGAACCACTTAGAGGATATTCAGCAGCTGGTTGCTAAGCATAGTCAGGGAAGTATTGAAGAAGTTATTGTACGTGTTGATAATGCTGGTCGCGATATCGATGATAGTAGCTCGCTGCAATCGGGATCATTATTCTCAGAAGATAACCTCTCCCCTACCCCTTCAAATCATGATTTTGAAACGATTCATCATAATAATGCCAAAGCAGATATCGATGCCAATATGCGTCATGCGGAAGCCGTTGACTCTGCTGATGCGAAATCCTTAAATTATTTAAATCCTGATTTTACTTTTGAAACCTTTGTCACAGGTAAGTCTAACAATCTTGCTTATAAGGCGTGCTACGAGCTTGGTAAACGTCAATCAAAAAACCGTCACAATCCTTTGTTTATATATGGACCTTCTGGTTTGGGGAAAACCCATTTAATGCATTCTGTAGCACATCGCTATTTAAAAAATAATCAAACTTTTTATTATTTCACTTCTGAAAAATTTATTAATCAATTGGTTTATTCATTAAGAAATAATAAAATAGAAGATTTTAAAAAGAAAATAAAAAAAGTAGATTTATTAATAGTAGATGATATTCATGTATTAGCTGGAAAGACTAAAAGTAGTAATGAGTTTTTAACATTGTTTGCAGATTTTACTAGTGGTGATAAACAGCTGATTTTGGCATCCGATCGTCATCCATCACAAATGACTGAATTTGACGAGCGCTTTAGATCTCGTTTTTCTTGGGGCTTAACGGTCGCAGTTGATCCGCCTGAAATTGATACGCGCGTACAAATCTTACAAAGGAAAGCCGCCTCTTATGGAATGAGCCTTCCTAAAGAATGTGCGTTATTCATCGCTCAAAATGTTGTTTCTAATGTGAGACGTTTAGAAGGTGCTTTAAACCAGGTATTTGCCAATGCTAACTTAACCGGCGCCCCTATTACCCTTGAAATGGTGCAATATGCCTTAAAAGATATTGTTGCCATGCGCGTACAAGCCGTCAATATGGATAATATTCGTAAAGTGGTCGCTGAATATTATGATGTGACGATTAAAGATATGCTCGGTCGCAAGCGTACGCGTAGTATTGCTAGACCTCGCCAAATAGCGATGGCACTATCACGAGAGTTGACCAGCGAGAGTTTTCCTGAGATTGGGCAGTCTTTTGGAGGACGCGACCACACAACAGTGATGCATGCTTGTGATAAAGTGAATGAGCTACGTGCCGCCGATCCAGCGTTTGATAAGGATTACAAGACCTTAGCTTTGATGCTGCAAGCTGGTTAGAAGGCTCTACTATCACTATATTTTAGTAGATAGATATGGTTTATAATGTTGAAAACGGGCGTATACAGACCCCTAATAGATTATCGTCAGTAGACAGGGTATATTAAGTCAATATTCTTTATTTTTATAAAAAGAATCAATCAAATAAGAGTAACTAAGCATGCAATTATCGATTAATCGAGAGTCGTTACTAAAAGCCATTAACTTGATCGCCAAGGCTGCTGATAAACGCCACAATATGGTTATCTTGGGTAATATCAAGCTACAGCTATTTGAATCAGAGCTTGTTTTGACAGCTTCTGATTTAGAAGTAGAGCTGACATCGACGTTGAAATTGCCTGCTGGAGCTTGTATTGAAGCAGGTACGACGACATTGCCTGCCACTAAATTAAGAGATATTTGTAAATCTTTACCCGCTCAAGCACAAGTCACTCTGATAACTCAAGAAAACCAACGTTGTTTACTAACCAGTGGCAAAAGTCGTTTTACCTTGGGGACATTGCCTAGCGAAGACTATCCAAGTTTGGGTAACCCTGAAAATATCACGCCATTGACGATTAGCCGTAGTCGTCTTATTGATTTGATTCATAAGACCCAATTTGCGATGGCGATTCAAGATGTCCGTTATTATCTAACGGGTATGCTATTTGATGTATCACAGCAGCAGTTAACCACCGTTGCAACCGATGGTCATAGACTGGCATTAGCACGTAGTGTTATTGAAGTCAGTGCTGATTTAAGTATGCAGGCTATCTTGCCACGTAAGGCTGTAATTGAGCTTGAGCGTTTGGCTACCGAGCTGGGCAAAATGCTTGGTGATAAAGACAATGCCGTCACGTTGAGTTTCGGTCGTGAGTTTTTGCAAGTGAGCTTACCATTTGGTGATGTGGATAGTGCAGGGCAGGTTAGTCAGGATTTGATGGTGACTTTTACCGCGCGTCTGATTGATGGTAAATTCCCTGATTATCGCCGTGTGATGCCTAGCAATACAGACAAACTTGCTCTATTTAATCAAGAAAAAATGATGGATGTGCTGCGCCGTGTCGCGATTTTGAGTAATGAGAAATCTCGCGGAGTAGTCTTTAATTTTGCCAGTGATGGTATGGTAGAAGTACGCGCCAATAATGCAGAGCAAGATGAAGCGGTGGAGATGATTCAAGCTAAGTATCAAGGTGAGCCGATGGAGTTGTCCTTTAATGCTGCTTATCTACAAGACGTGCTAGGTGTCATCCAAGGCGACTTGCAAATGCATATGAGCCAGTCAAATGCGTCGGTATTGGTTAATCAGTTAAATGATGAGTTTCATCAGTACGTTATTATGCCAATGCGCATATAATCTATTCTTTAAATGATAGATAGTTAGGGTTGAAAATTATAATTGTTATGGATTTTAACCCTAATCATATTGATGAATTTAAGCTTCCGAAGCTTAAAATTCTATATTTTAATTAAACTTTGCCTGCTAAAATACAAGCAGGATTTATAGGCGGCTGTCGGTATTATGATTGAACGTCTACAAATCTCTCACTTGCGCAATTTAACGCACATCAATTTATCGCCTGCAGCTTGTAATGTTATTATCGGCGCTAATGGCAGTGGTAAAACCTCGTTACTTGAAGCTATATTTTTGTTATCAAGAGGCAAAAGTTTCCGTCATCATCAGCCTAAACGCTACATCCAACATTATCAAGAGTCTGCCACTATACATGCTAAGCTCAATGACAGCCGTACCTTAGCTATCCAAAAGAAAGCAGATGCGACGACTATTCTGCGTTTAAATCAAACCACTGTTTACAACCAAAGCATCTTGACCGAGCAGCTACCAACATTGCTTATAGACCCATCAACGATGGACATGCTAGAGCAGGGTAGTGCCAGTCGTCGCCAGCTATTGGATTGGTTAGTGTTTCACATGAAACAAGGCTTCCACCCCCAGTGGATTGCTTATCAACGTCTTTTAAAACAGCGCAATAGTTTACTAAAGCAACGGCGTCATTTAACTCAGGTTCAGCTCGCTGAGCTTAAAGCTTGGGATAAAGGGCTGGCCAGTCATGCAGCGCTGATTCATCACTACCGTCAAGCTATATTTGAAGCTTGGCAGCCTTATTTTTCTAAGAGCATTGCACAGTTATTGCCTGCTTATGCTGAGCAGTTAAGCTTGAGCTACAATGCGGGCTATGATACTGGTATAGCGCTCGACATACAGCTTAATGAACGCCTAGAGCAGGATTTGCAGTTGGGTTATACCCGTATTGGTAACCATCGTGCTGATATTCACGTACATTGGCGCTCGATAGGCTCAAGACAGATAGCTGATGAGAATCTAAACTCACCTTTATCAGCGGATTCGACTGTTAAACTGCCTATTTTAAAAGAGCAGGCGGCTAATATCTTATCTCGTGGAGAAAAAAAACTGTTGATTACGGCATTGCGTTTATCACAATTACCCTTGTTGCTTAATGCTAAAACTAATAGCGAGCTATATAACAGTGAGGCTAAATTAAGTGCTACACCAGTGGTATTACTAGACGATATTACCGCAGAGCTAGATAATAAGGCGATAGAGATTTTATTATCAACATTAGCACAGCTACCATGTCAGGTATTTGTGACCAGTTTGACAGACAGTATTTTACCTTTAGTACATGAATATTGGGAAAAATCTCAAGTGTTTCACATGAAACAAGGTGATATTTTACCAGCTCAGTAGCTTTTACTAGGGTATTGATATCTGCGTTATTAATCCTTATTTTATGTCCTTAAGCGCCCGTCCCCTTGCATATTTTACCCTCATTCTATACCGCATTCTGATACCTAGAAATCGTTCCCTAAACAGTGACTTACAGGCAAAAAAATGCTAAAATAGAGCTTTATTTTTGTCCTATTCTTAGCAAGTTATCTTACCGTTTTATATGGATCTTTATTATTGGTTGTAAGTACTTAAGTTTTTGATAATAATGAATTTTATTCAATATTTTTAAATTTCATAGCTTTAAGAATAATCGCAGTATGGATCAAATAGAGTATGCAGACCTGACATATTTTTCAATCTGGTTTTTTGCCTCTATATTATTTTCTAAAAAGCTTAGGCCAACCTTAATAAAGACAGAATATGACTACAAAACGATATTATAGATAGCATCATTAAGTATCACCACTGTGGTGAGCTGATGATAAACAGCTGATAATGGCTAGATCAAGGAATGCACATGAGTGACTCATTACCTACCGACCACCAGCAATTAACGTCAGACAGCGCAGTTGAGACTATTGCCGCCGCTGTCGCTCCTGAGGTATTACCCTCTGATTACAGCTCGAAAGACATTCGAGTACTGCGCGGACTAGAAGCGGTGCGCGTGCGTCCTGGTATGTATATTGGTGATACCGATGATGGTACCGGCTTGCATCATATGGTCTTTGAGGTGGTGGATAACTCTATCGATGAAGCGCTTGCTGGTCATTGTGATCAAATTGATATCATTATCCACGAAGATGAATCTGTCAGCGTGATGGATAATGGTCGCGGTGTCCCTGTCGACATTCATCCAGAAGAAGGTGTGTCTGCCGCACAGGTCATTATGACGGTACTGCATGCTGGTGGTAAGTTTGATGATAACAGCTACAAGGTATCTGGCGGTCTGCATGGCGTTGGCGTTTCAGTCGTTAATGCATTATCCAAAAAGCTTGAGATGAATATCTGGCGTGAAGGTTATCATTATCATCAGACTTATACTGATGGTGTGCCTGATGGCGATATTCAGCAAATGGAAGCGACAGATCAAACTGGCACACAAATCCGTTTTTACCCTAGCAATGACGTATTTACTGGTACTATTTTTGAATATGATATTTTAGCCAAGCGTTTACGTGAGTTGTCATTTTTAAACTCTGGCGTACGTATTGTTTTGACTGATGAACGTATTGATAAGCGTCATGAGTTTGAACATAAAGGTGGATTGTCAGAGTTTGTCAGCTATATTAATGCTGGTAAAGATGGCATCAACGACGTGTTCCATTTTATCAGTAATCAAGATGATGGTATCAGTGTCGAAGTGGCGTTGCAGTGGACAGATACTTATAACGAAAAAGTGTTTTGTTTTACCAATAACATTCCACAACGCGATGGCGGCACGCATTTATCTGGCTTCCGCTCAGCACTCACGCGTTGTTTGAATACCTATATGGATCGTGAAAATCTCTTCAAAAAAGAGAAAGTGGCTGCGACTGGTGATGATGCCCGTGAAGGTCTAACGGCTATCGTATCTGTTAAAGTTCCAGATCCTAAGTTTTCGAGTCAAACCAAAGATAAACTGGTATCAAGTGAAGTAAAATCTGCCGTCGAATCAGCAATGCACGATAAGTTTAATGATTATCTGCAAGAGAATCCAAGCGCTGGTAAATTAATTGCCGGTAAAATCATTGATGCTGCTCGTGCTCGTGATGCTGCTCGTAAAGCGCGTGAGATGACTCGTCGTAAGACCACATTAGATATCGCAGGTCTGCCGGGTAAATTGGCGGATTGCCAAGAAAAAGATCCTGCATTATCAGAGCTATACATTGTAGAAGGGGACTCTGCTGGCGGTTCAGCCAAGCAAGGTCGTAGCCGTAAAACGCAAGCAATTTTGCCTTTAAAAGGTAAAATCCTAAACGTTGAGCGCGCGCGTTTTGATAAAATGTTATCGTCACAAGAAGTCGGTAATCTAATTACTGCGCTTGGTTGCGGTATTGGTCCTGACGAATATAATCCTGATAAAGTTCGCTATCATAAAATCATTATCATGACCGATGCGGACGTTGATGGTTCGCACATTAGAACCTTGCTATTGACCTTTTTCTTTCGTCAAACGCCTGAATTGATTGAACGTGGTTATATTTATATCGCACAGCCACCGCTTTATAAAGTCAAAAAAGGTCGTCAAGAGCTATACCTAAAAGACGATGAAGCGCTTAAAGCGTATTTATTATCTTCAACGATTGATAATACTAGGCTGCATATCAGTGCCGATGCACCTGCGATTACTGGTCAAGCGTTAGAGACTTTATTAAACGACTATAATCAAACGCAGCTTATTAAAGCGCGCTTGCAGATTCGTTATCCAGCCGTTTTGTTGGATGCGTTGACTCATACGCCAAAGCTTAGTACTGATATGACGTATGATAAAGATGCAATGCAAGCATGGAAAGACACGCTACAGACCCAGCTTGAGCACTTTGGTAGTGACTTAAGTCCTGAGATTGAGCTGGTGAATATCCATGCACCGCAGCCTAAAAATATGGATGCCGCTGCCGCTGATTTACTGGGTATGAAACCTGTCGTTGCCGTTGAAGAAAGTGATAGCTCTGACGTCGAAGCAGTAGCTCCCAAAGCACAATGGCTGCCACGTATTACGGTCTATGTGCATCAGTTGGCCCATCATTATTTGCTCGATGCCAGCTTTATCAATTCGGGTGAGTATACTAAGCTGCTGCGTTTATCAGCTGAATGGAATACCTTGCTTGATGAAGATGCTTTTATTCGCCGTGATGCAACAGCGGGTACAACCAAAGACATCCCAATACGTGACTTCGATTATTTGTGGCAGCAAATGATGCTTGATGCGCGTCGTGGTCTAGCGATCCAGCGCTATAAAGGGTTGGGCGAGATGAATGCCGATCAGCTGTGGGATACCACTATGGATCCTGAAAACCGCCGTATGCTGCGCGTCAATATTGAAGATGCTATCGCAGCGGATCATATGTTCACCTGCTTGATGGGTGATCATGTTGAACCGCGTCGTATCTTTATCGAAGAAAATGCGTTAACGGTTTCTAATTTAGATATCTAAATGGCATAATATTGTGAATCAATGAAAAACCACCGCTTTGGCAACCAATGCGGTGGTTTTTTAATATCAAGCTTGTTTCACGTGAAACTTAATTGTATAAATGCTTTAAATAATGGATATAGAAATGATCGAAGTTATTTTACTTGCTATAGCATTGGCAATGGATGCGTTTGCGGTATCAATTGGTTTAGGCGCTAAGTCCCAAAAACAATCGTCCGCTTATGTTTTACGTTTAGCGGTTTATGCAGCACTGTATTTTGGTATCGCACAAGGCGTAATGCCATTGATAGGGTATTTATTGGGTGCAGTATTGCTAGGCTGGTTGGCGACTGCTGCCCCGTGGCTTGGCGGTGGTATCCTTATTCTGCTTGGCGCTAAGATGTTATATGAAGCTTTTAATGGTGAGATTGAAGCGGTATTAGAAGATAGTTTTGATAGAAACATGCAAGAAAAAATCAATCATCGCATGATGTTTACACTGGCTATTGCCACCAGTATTGATGCCATGGCAGCAGGATTTACTTTAAATTTACTGGCACTTAATGCGTGGTTAGCGTGCTTCATTATCGCTATTGTCACCGCTGGATTTGGCTTTTTTGGTATCTATTTAGGTAAGTCTTCTGGAACGTGGCTTGAGGATAAAGCTGAGATACTTGGTGGGTTGGTATTGATAGCCATTGGTATAAAGGTTATGTTTATCCGTTAATAAGCACTATTATTTGGATTAATTCTCTACAATAAAAAGCACCCCTTTGATGATCAAAGGGGTGCTTTTTTGTTTCACGTGAAACTATTTTTACTCTATGTTAGCTATTACTTACTCTTCATCGGTATTAAAACGCCATGCAAGTATACGAGTACTTTTTTGACCTTGACTCATCTCGATGATACGCATTTGGGCGACACCAAGTTGTTTCAACAGTAATTGCAGAGGTTTTACGTTTTCTGACTTAGATACCAGTGTCGTAAACCAGCCAACATGCTCAGCGAAATCTTGACTCTCTTTTGCCATCTTAGTTAAAAAGGCAATCTCACCGCCCTCAGACCATAGCTCTTTATGCTGACCACCAAAGTTTAGGTTTTGCGCGGCATTGCCAGACTTTGTTGAGCTGCGGCTGATTTGTTCATTCTCATTCTTACCGCGATGTCGTTGCAAATTATGTTGCTTGCGGCTATTGGCTTCCATCGCTTCTTCTAATGAGGCATGGAACGGCGGATTACATACCACCACATCAAAGTAATCTTGGCGACCGATGATATTTTTAAAAATAAATTTAGGTTCGGTCTGTAGTTTGACTTTAACGGCACTTTTTAGCTTTGGATTGGTCTCACAAATCAGCGCGGCGGTATTGACCGAAATAGGATCGATATCAGAAGCGGTAAATCGCCAGCCGTAGCTTTGACTACCAATAATGGGATAAATTGCACTGGCACCCGTGCCAATATCTAGGGCGTGGATTTCTTTGCCAGTTGGCGGTGTATTGTCTTTATTCACATGCGTAGTTTGCGCGAGCAGGTCAGCGATATAATGGATATAGTCGGCACGACCAGGGATCGGTGGGCAGAGATAACCTTCAGGAATATCCCAAAATTTCACGCCATAATAATTTGCTAGTAGTGCCTGATTGAGCACTCGTACCGCTTGATGATCGGAGAAGTTAATCGTCGACTCACCTTTAGGATTGGTAATGGTGTGCTTGGCAAGCTCTGGTAAGGCACGAGTCAATGCTACAAAGTCATAACGACCTTGGTGCGGATTGCGCGGATGCAGCTGCCCTAATTTTTTGGCAGTCTCAGGCGAGCGGTTTCTGTGATTATTGGCGGTCGGGCGACGGTTTATAGGCTTACTGGTCATAGTATCGGGCTTTGATGTTTGAATATAATGCACCATTTTAGCAGATTTCACGAGTCACTAGCGTCTTATCGACTACGTAAAATAAGATTTAATCCCAATATTATCATCGCTGTACCCAATACGCGGTCGATCCAATGTTCAAAACGCTGAAAGCGACGATGAACGGCAGGAATAGACAGTAACATCACCACGGTACTAAACCATGCCATCTGCAAGACCATCATCCATAGGCCATAAATAGCCAGTTGCCACAGCGGTATATCGGGTGAGAGTACGAGTGTAAATATCGCGACGAAATATACTGGTGCTTTTGGATTAAACACATTACAAAAAAAGCCACGGCGTAAAATGGCAGTGGTCGATTCAATATCAGTAGGCAGTTTTTTATTAGAAATGGCTTTATCAGAAAGCTCGGCATCATTGGTAGAAGTCATTTGCTTAATAAGCATATCTTGTGAAACTCTAACAACTGAATCGGTTGCACTTGCTGAATTTGATGAGTCTAATAGCTTTTTAGGTTTGGCTTGAATACCTTGCCATCCCAGATAAATAAGATAACTACCGCCCAACCATTTAATAGTTGTCAATAATGGCTGCGAATGAGCGATGACCGTTGCCAGTCCTAGTACCGAATAAATGATGTGTACGGCAAGACCCAAGGTAATACCAAGACTACAAATCAAACCTGTGCGTCTACCTTTGGCCAAGGTTTGCTGCGAGACCAATACAAAATCAGGACCCGGGGAGGCGGCAGCGAGTAGATGGACGCTGGTGATAAGCAAAAAACCGTGCCAAAATTCCATAAAATGCTCTGAGTCATGTCTTGAGTTGGATAATAGTTGCACTTATCGCAAATCAGGTCAACTGATATTGATATCGCCGCTGATATGGTGCTTGCGTTGCACCGAACGTATGTCTATATTAAAAGGAAGGTTTATTAACTGTAGTAATATCAATTTAGTGTAATTTGTACTCTATAAATGAATGCTTTAAAAAGGATAAGACTATGACTACGGAAAGCCACAATAGCAATGATGCTGGAGATGACATTGGCAATGACACTCGCATTACCTATGAAATCCAAGACTATATCTGCCTGATCGGACTCAATCGCGCCGATAAACGCAATGCCTTTGACAGTCATATGATTAAGCAACTGTCTGAGGCACTCACTCACTATGAAAATGATACTAATCTACGCTGTGCGTTAATATTTACTCATGGTGAGCATTTTACCGCAGGGCTCGATTTGATGGAGCTACAGGATAAATGGGACAAAGGTGCGTTCGAATTCAATGACGACGAGATCGATCCGTGGGGAATCGGTGGAAAATTGCGCAGTAAGCCTGTCGTCGTCGCGGTACAAGGCACGTGCTTTACCGCTGGGATTGAGCTGATGTTAAATAGTGACGTCGTCATCGCAAGTGATAACTGCAACTTTGCGCAAATGGAAGTCCAGCGCGGTATCATGCCGTTTGGCGGGGCGACCGTACGCTTTGTCGCGGCTGCTGGTTGGCAAAGAGCCATGCCTTATTTACTCACTGGTAAAGCGTTTGATGCGCAAACGGCTGATAGACTGAATTTGGTCAGCGAAGTGGTTGCTAATGGAGAAGAATACGAGCGCGCGCTAACTATCGCTAAAGAGATTTGCAACGCTGCACCGCTTGGGGTGCAAGGGTTATTGTCATCAGCGCAAGATGCCAGTCGTAATGGCGCAAAAGCAGCATTAGCTAATATTCATGGCTATCTGCCGCATTTGTTTCATTCAGAAGATGCCAAAGAGGGTGCGATGGCGATGGTTGAGAGACGTGAGGCTAAGTTTATCGGGCGTTAGATCTTTTCTGAAGTTCAACCTATCTAAAGCCCCATGCCAAACACCTAAACCTAAGACCGTAATCGAAAATAGCAAAAACCTCGCAATCGCGAGGTTTTTTGCTTTATCTAATATTACTAACTTATCAAGTATGACTGTTTGTAACTGCACCAGCGTTAGCAACTTGGCTCTGATTGACTATGACTATTTAGCCGACTTGTAGTAGTCAACCATCATAGTGCCTAACGTGCCATTGTCATCGATAGTGACGATTCTGACCGTGCCTGACTGTGCTGCGGTACTAGACTGCACTTGTCCGGCGTTACCTAAGACGACTTGGTTATTTTTCGCCGCCATTGCTCCGTTACCGATAGCGATGCTATTCATGCCGCCAGCCATAGATTTATTACCTAACGCTACCGAGTTTGCACCTTGTGCGGCTGCCGCTTCACCAACTGCGGTAGAGCGTACGCCACTAGCATCGGCTAGATGACCAAAAGCTTGCGCACGTTCGGCGGTGGCTTTTGATTGCCAACCGATAGACGTCGAGCCTAGACCTGCGGCATTGGCTTGACCGCCGACAGCCGTAGCAGAATTAAGTCCTGCATTGGCTTTATTACCGACAGCGACGGTGTCATTGGTGCCACCAGCCATGGCGGCTTCACCGACTGCGGTAGAGCGAACACCGCTAGCATTGGCTAAATGACCGAAAGCTTGCGCGCGTTCAGCGGTGGCTTTTGATTGCCAACCGATAGACGTCGAGCCTAAACCTGCGGCGTTGGCTTGACCGCCGATGGCAGTTGCCGAATTAAGTCCTGCATTGGCCATATTACCGATTGCAACGGTATCATTAGTGCCACCAGCAGTCGCTGTATTGCCAAGAGCGAGGGCAGTAGTGCTAGTAGTGTTTGCGGTGGTTTGTGCATTTGACATTTGATAGTCAGCGCCTGTTGCCATAGTCGTGCATGAAGCGGTAGCAGCGATGGCTAAAGTAAGGGCACACGTTTTGAGTGCTAAGTTTGGTAAAAAGTCCATTTTCATCATGCTAAATCCTTTTAGACAAGCCATCTTGGCTTAGTAGGGGGTTTGAGTAAAAGCTGATAGATCACAATCCTTGCAATATCAGCGTACTCTGGCATAAATAACTTGATCATATGTAGAGTCCGCAACATCAATGTAACACTAATTTTTAACCATTATTCAAATAATGATGATGTTATATTTTTAAATATCATTTAAGCCGACGAATGAACAGTTATAATATAAAGCAATCGTAAAGGGGAATGCTGGTGTTGTACAACTTTGATGAAATAATAGACAGACGTGATACGGGGTCGTTTAAATGGCACTATACCGATGACACGATTCCGCTATGGGTCGCGGATATGGACTTTAAGGCCGCCCAGCCTATTTTAGCGGCGATTGAACAAGTAGCGCAGCATGGCATATTGGGTTACACCGTGCCGACCGAGCCATTGTATCAAGCGATTATCGACTGGCATGGCAGTCGTTATGACTTGTGGCTGGATAAGCAGGATATCCTGTTTTCTCCGGGTGTCGTGCCAAGTTTGGTACTGATGATGAAGGTATTTACCGAGGTAGGGGATGCGGTATTCATCAATGACCCTATTTATACGCCTTTTATGACCAAGGTTTTGGACAATGATCGTAAGCTGGTGACTTCTGCATTACAGGAGGTTGCGGGACGATATCATCTGGATTTGGAAGATATCGAAGCCAAAATTATCGAGCATAAAGTTAAGTTATATTTGTTCTGCAATCCGCATAATCCGGGCGGGCGGGTATGGACGGCGGATGAACTTGAAGCGCTGCTTTTAATTTGTAAAAAGCACGATGTGGCAATTGTGAGTGATGAAATTCATCAAGATTTAACTTTGAGTGGGCATACATTCACGCCTTTTTTAACCCTAGCAAAAGACTATGAACACAAAGTAGTAAGCCTAACCTCGATGACCAAAACCTTTAATATTGCCGGTATCAAAGGTTCGATGATATTTGCTAAAGACAGCGCATTACTGAGTAAAATTAACCAGCAGCAGCGTTTAAGTGACGAACATGAGCTAAATTTATTTGCTTATACAGCGATGCGTAGTGCTTATGAGCAAGGTGACGAGTGGTTGGCGCAGGCGCTGACTTATATTGAAGCCAATATTGACTTAACCCTGCAATTTTTAGAAGAGCATTTACCTAAAATTAAGGTGATGCGTCCAGAAGCTTCGTATTTGATTTGGCTAGATTGTTCGGCATATGCGCAAGACGATCAAATGCTTTATGACAAATTGAGAGCTGCTAAGGTTGAGCTGAGTGCAGGGATTAAATATGGTGGTGAAGGCCATCTTAAAATGCGCCTCAATGTGGCGTGTCCTAAAGCGCTGCTGATAGAAGGGCTAAACCGTATGCAAACAGCATTAAATAGCGATGTTTTTAATATAGTCGATTCAATTTAAAAAGAATACGGTGTTGCTGGGATAAATTTTGCGAAGCTTCTGGAGTGCGAAGTGCACAGCAAGCGAGGAAAGTTTATCCCAGCATAACGCTATTTTTAACATGCCTCTTTTATATCGAACTGACTGTATTACTTAGCTGGATAACCCGTAATATCTTGAATGCTTTGATATAAAGGCTTTAAGCGCTCATACATTTTGAGATAAACCTCATTATAAAGGCGTTTGTAGAGCTGGACATTGGCTTCGATAGGTAAGAATCCATCACCCAAATGGGTCATGGCCTGAGTTGCGGTTAAATGGTCGGGATAAACGCCAAGTCCCACCGCACAATTGATAGCAGCGCCTAAGCCTGAGGCTTCATAAGTATGCGGTCGATAAGCGGGCATACCGAAGATATCTGCCGTCAGTTGCATCGCTGAGTCACTTTGGGAACCACCGCCAGACACACGCAGATGTTTAATGGCTTTGCCTGTACGCTTCTCAATGGTATCAAAACCAAGCTTTAGCTCATAAGCCAGCCCTTCCAAAATAGCGCGGTAGACATGCGCTCGCGTATGTACATCACCAAAACCAATAAGCGCACCTTTGCCTTCAAGACCCGGATGACGAACACCGGGCGACCAGTACGGCTGCATCATCAAACCCATACAGCCTGCTGGAATGTCTTTGACTGCCTTATCGAGTAGTTTTTCAGTATCAACACCCTGCGTTTTTGCCAGTTGCTCTTCATACTGGGCAAATTGCTCCTTAAACCAGCTGACCATCCAAAAGCCGCGATAAATCATATATTCATGATTGTAGTAATTTGGCGCGGCGGCGGTATAAGCGGGCATGTGCTTGAGTATCTCAATATAACGGCTCGACGTGGTATTGATAGTCGCAGTAGTGCCAAAGCTTAAGCAGGCGGTATCGGCGGCAAGTCCGGCGGAGCCCAACGCTTCGCAAGCTTTATCACTGGCGGCAGCAATCATTGGCGTGCCTTCAAGAATACCAGTAGCGGCAGCAGCTTTAGCAGTAATACTACCGAGCTGCTGCCCAGGTGGTATAAGTTTGGGCATTTGCTCTATCCGGCAACTGAACAATCGCCATTTGATGTTGTTTGGCTTAAACCATGCTTGCGCTTTGTAATCGTAAGGCAGATAGCCTAAGGCATGACCAGTAGAGTCGGCAATCTCGCCTGTGAGCTGATAGGTGAGGTACGCGGATAAATTGACATAATAGGTTGTTTTTGCCCATATCTCTGACTCATGATGCGCAAGCCAATTACAGCGTGCTTTTTGCTGCGCCTCTTGTACCAGCTCGCCCATACCGATGACTTTGGTGAGTGGACCTAGAAAGCCTATGTCATTGTTCTCGCCGCGACGCAAATCCATCCAAACAATGGCTGGGCGTAGCGGTTGTTTATCCTTGTCCAAACATATCATGGTATAGCGCTGGGTAGCGAGACTGACGCCGGCAATTTGCGCTGGGCTAATATCGCAGGTTTGCCACAACTGCTGACAGGCCTCGCTTAATTTTTGCCAATAGTAATCGGCATGTTGCTCGGCAAAACTAGGCTGCTCAGAAAAATACGGCTCGATAGGGACGCGTGCTTTGGCTATCTCGCTACCAAATTGATCAAAGATAAGTGCTCTGACACTTTGGGTGCCATTGTCGATGGCTAAGAAATAAATAGGCGCATCAAAGTTGTCGTTCATAGTCATCCTTAACTATGTGGGAATATAGGTTGAAACTAACTTAGAGTATAAAGCGGAACGGGTATTAATTTTTCTAGCTTGCTGTGCCTACGCCGACAGAGGCTAAAAAAATTCATCCCAGTTCCGTCATATCTTTTCAACACTGAGTTTAGTATAGATAAATTAGGATATAAAAAAGCGCTAAGCCGCAGGCAGATAATAGTAGCGTTGCCATAAGGCTTGATAACGGTCAGCCTCTTGCTGCCATTTTTGCTCATCCCAGCCTAGCTCCTGCTGACATATTTGCTTGACTCGCTGACTGATTAGCGGGGTCATCGCACCATTGGGCAATATAAGACCCAAGCGCGTGCGTCGTAGTAATAAATCATCCAAATGAATAACCTGCTCATAGCGAGCAGCAAAGCGAATCTCCGCCCAAATGGTATTGCTATCGGTCACATAAGCCAAGTCATCGTCATGAGCCAGCTCTAGCAAAGTATCGAGCTGTAGGCCATAAAAACCTTTTAAGCGCTGTTGTAATGGTAGCGGCAGGGCAGTAAATTTAGGGTTGGTTGAGGTTTGCTTGCTAAAAACTTGGCTGCTATATAACACATTATCTTGAGTAGCTGATTCATCGAGTTCGAGCACCTTTTGACAGACTTTTAGTACATCAAGGGCGATTAGGCGAAAGGTGGTTAATTTGCCACCGCTTACAGTGACCAGATTATTATCCAACCAGACGCTATGATCGCGTTTTTCCTTACTAGGACTGACGCGCTTACCATCATTGCCATCAGAAATCAGTGGTCGCACGCCTGCCCATGAGCTGATGACATCCTTGCGGCTAATATCTACATCATCAAAAAGATCGTTGGTCGCGGTCAACAGATAGTCCACCTCAGCATTGGTAATGCCGACTTCTGTATCATCTAAGGGTGGATGGTCCAAATCAGTAGTACCAAGAACGGTTCGGTTCTCCCACGGAAAGACAAAGATTGCTCTTTTATCGACAGGATGCAAAAAGGTATAGGCTTGATTGAGCGGTAGGCGCTCTTGACTGACCACCAAATGACTGCCACGCGATGGACGAATTTGCTTATGAAAGGTTTGTTCCGTTTGCTGACTGGCTTGCATCCGTAATGTATCTGCCCAAGCGCCCGTGGCACTGACCACGACTTTGGCCCGAACGTCGTAAGTATGAGTGCTATGTTGAGGAGAGCTGTCTTTTAGAGTAGCCCCCACCACTAAGCCTTGTTCAGTGGTTATGAGTGATTCTGCTTTAAGATAGTTAATCGCGTGCGCACCATCATGAATAGCTTCGTCCAATACCCGCATCACGAGCCGTGAGTCATCGGTCACAGCATCACTAAATTGACTGGCACCCAAAAATTTATCTTGTTTAATATGAGGGTTAAGGCTAAGAAAGGCGTCTTTTTTAAAGTACTTAAAGTAGTGCTTACCCGCGAGCTTATCATATACCCTAAGTAGATTATTAAATATCCATGGCGGTGGAAACTTGCCTTTGTAATGGGGCATGACATAGTGCATCTCATTAACGAGGCCACTCGCTTCATTCAGCATGCGTTCACGCTCGCGTACGCTGTGCAGTGTCGTCTTGAAATCGCCTGAGGCAATGTAACGTAGCCCGCCATGTACCATTTTGCTTGAGCGGCTGGAGGTGCCCCAAGCGAAGTCTTTTTGCTCAATTAATAGTACTGCTAAGCCGCGTCTTGCTGCTTCGCGAGCAATACCAGCACCAGTGATCCCGCCACCGATAATGAGCATATCCCATGGTTCAGAACGAGACAGTGGTCCTAATGCTTGCTGGCGTTGTTGATATTGATTAGCTCGGTTCATAGACGACTCATTTTAATTGTTACTTAATTTCAACTATGTATGTTATCCAAATAATCTAATTCATAGTCGTTACTAAATAAAATAAATACACTATATTATAATGCGCGACTGGTATTAATTTTCCTTGCGTGCTGTGCCTACGCCGACAGAGGCTGCGAAAAATCAATGCCAGCCGCGCTGTAACGCTCTTAAACCAAACTAACTATAAACAAGGTTTTTGAATAAAGTTATTATTCAATCAAAACACCCGGATTCATACGCTGCTCAGGGTCCAGACTTTTTAGCATATCACGGGTAACCTGAATACCTAGCTTGCCCTTTTCAGCAGTGAGGTAAGGGGCATGGTCACGGCCGACACCATGCTGGTGCGATATTGTCGCTTTACCATTTGCTAGACTTGAGCTGGCAGCATGCTTGATTTTTTGCCAGCGACTTAAGGTACTGGCGTGATCTTGTGCCGCTCTAAAGAAGTAGGTGGTATAAAGGCTAGCACCTTGCTTATAAACGTGTGAGATATGCGTAAATGCCATCACGGCTTCGCCTTCGTCTGCCAGTGCGGTTTGCACCGCTGCTTGCATCTGCTGCATTTGCTCGTCGATATTATGCCAATTGGTCGCGGTCTCAAAGGTATCGACCATGATGCCTTTTTCCCACAAAGTACCGCGCAAATATGGAAATTTAAAACGCCCATGTGACCATATCTTACCCATCAGATTGGCAAGCTTGCCACTGATACCACCATGCTGCTTTAACAGATTTTTAAACTGCGTCAGTGCCAGCGCATTCTGTGCTTTATCACCTGATAGGCCATAAGTAAGCATGACTTTTTGTGAACCTAATCCGCGAGCTTTTAGATAGGTGTTGATTGCCAAAAATTGACTGGGCGTCGTGCCTAAATGTAGATGAGCATCAGTCTCGACCGCATTGCTCAGGCGTAGCATCGATAGGCGAATATTTTTTTGTACTGCTTGTCTGAGTACTTCTTTACCCGCTTCCCAATTTGGCAAAAATACCACTTTGAATAGCTCTTCTTCCGGTTGCGACTGCACGCGCATTTTGACTTCGGTAAAAATACCGGCGCGGCCTTCAGTACCCATCATCATTTCACGCAGATCAGGCCCTGCTGCTGACGCTGGAATATCAGCGATATTGAGTACCCCTAGAGGCGTGACCAACGTACCACCAGCAAACATCTGCTCGATACGTCCGTAACCCAATGACTGCTGACCGCTAGAGCGTGCTGCAATCCAGCCGCCAAGCGTCGATAATTCCCACGACTGCGGATAATGTCCTAAACGGTAACCGTGGGCATTTAATTGCGCCTCGACTGCTGGACCTTGTGTACCTGCGCCAAAAGTAGCAATTTGGCTCTCATTGTCTAAGTCAATGAGTTGATCCATCTTGCTCATGGCGATGGTCAATACGGGGCTTGAACCCTTTTGCGGATTGATATGACCAGCGACTGAGGTACCGCCACCAAAAGGAATGACGATCAGGTCATACTCGCTTGCTAGTTTTAATAAGGTTTCGACATCAGCGGTTGATTGCGGATGCGCCACGCCATCAGGAAAAACCTCAAAGTCGCCGCCGTGCATAGCTATCCAATCCGGAAAGCTCTGACCACGGGCATGTCTGAGTCTTACTTCGTTATCGACAGATACAGTATCAAGCTCAATCATAGCAGCAGGTAAGCGTGATTTTGGAACGGTTTTGAGCACCTTTTGTAAGCTGACAGAAGACAGTTTTTTAGTTTTACCGATATGGGATTTGATCAGTTTTGCACCATGTGGCGAGACTTTTTTATTGATACTGACATTGCCCCAACCATTCCAGCGCGTCTGTTCTATAGGTGTGTTGGCAGGTGTAATGACGGACGTATCTATTTTTGAGAGCGTAACTAAACTGGTATTATCAATAGGAGAGGTCGTTGAGATAGAGGCAGTTTTAGACGTTTTACGCATAAAGGATTTAATTTTGCTCATAGTAAATTTAACCTATCTATTTATAATCACGGTTTGAGTGTCGCTACTGTGGCTATCTCATTGTCCATAATCAGGCAATGAGGATATTGTTCTTTATCGAATTAGCATATCACAAATGATCTGATTATTTGATATATGCTAAACATTAGTAGAATCATTAAAAAATAGACAATAATAAACGCATATCTAACCGCCACTACATTCGTGAAACTTGTTAAAATAGCGCACCAATTTATTTATTGATGGACACTACGTTATGACAACTGCTGCCAACGTTCCTACTATTAAAGAAGATCGCATCTTAATTCTCGATTTTGGCTCACAGTACAGCCAGCTTATCGCCCGCCGTGTCCGTGATTCAGGCGTATTTTGTGAGATGTTCCCTTATGATATCGACACTCAGCGTATTATCGATTTTGGCGCAAAAGGCGTTATCTTATCTGGTGGTCCTGAGAGCGTCCACGCAGATGACAGCCCACGCATCAACGATGCTGTATTTGATCTAGGCGTACCAGTATTGGGTATCTGCTATGGTATGCAAGCGATGGCAGAGCGTTTCGGTGGTAAAGTTCACGCCAGTGATATCCATGAATTTGGCGCAGCAACCATCAATATCGATGGCAAATCAACGCTGACTGATGGTATCGAAGACGCAGCAGCGAAGCTAAATGTGTGGATGAGTCATGGCGATAAAGTGGTCGATGCCCCACAAGGTTTCGATATCGTTGCCAGCACGCCAAGCTGCCCGATTGCGATCATGGCAGATGATTCGCGCCATTATTATGGTTTGCAGTTCCATCCTGAAGTGACGCATACCGCACAAGGGTCTGCATTACTTGGTCGTTTCGTCCATGAAATCTGTGGCTGCGCCGGTAGCTGGACGCCTGATAACATCATCGATATGCGTATTGAGCAACTGAAAAAGCAAATCGGTGATAAGCAAGTATTGCTCGGTCTTTCAGGTGGTGTAGATAGCTCAGTCGTCGCAGCATTGTTGCATAAAGCCATTGGCGATCAATTAACGTGTGTATTTGTCGATACGGGTCTCTTGCGTCTACATGAAGGCGACCAAGTGATGCAAATCTTCGCTGAAAACATGGGTGTAAAAGTCATTCGCGTCGATGCCGAAGAGTTATTCTTAACCGCATTGGCTGGTGAGTCTGACCCTGAAGCCAAACGTAAAATCATCGGTAAAACCTTTATCGATGTATTCGCTAATAGTGCTCGTGAAATCAGTGAGCAAAGCGATGGTAAAGTCATCGAATTCTTAGCGCAAGGTACGATTTATCCAGACGTGATTGAATCAGCTAAGTCGCACCAAGGTAAAGCGCATGTGATCAAGAGCCATCATAATGTTGGAGGATTACCTGATGATCTGGCGTTTGAATTGGTTGAGCCATTGCGTGATTTGTTTAAAGATGAAGTGCGTAAATTAGGTCTTACTCTTGGTCTGCCTGCAAAAATGATCAACCGCCATCCGTTCCCAGGACCGGGTTTGGGCGTGCGTATCTTGGGCGAAGTGACCAAAGAGTTTGCTGATATCCTACGCTCTGCTGACGCGATATTTATGGAAGAGTTAGAACGCTCAGGCTGGTATGAGAAGACCGCGCAAGCATTTGCGGTATTCCAACCAATCAAATCGGTTGGCGTGGTCGGTGATGGTCGCCGCTATGCGTGGGTAATCGCGCTACGTGCCGTTGAGACTGTGGATTTTATGACTGCGCGCTTTGCGCATCTGCCATATGATTTGATTGAAACGGTATCGAATCGCATTATGAATGAAATCGCTGAAGTCTCACGCGTGACTTATGATGTGTCGAGCAAGCCACCTGCGACGATTGAGTGGGAATAAACCGTTTAAGTATTCTAAACGGTAACGGTGTTAACCTAGCTAGATGTACAAACACGTACTATCTGCGTTCGGTTGCCTTGTTACCATTTTAGACTACGTAAACTTATCTAAATAGCTTTTCAACTCATGTTTTATGAATTGATATACGACTAATCGATAATTAGATTAGTTCAATATAGCGATAAAAAAGCACTCAACTTGGTTGGGTGCTTTTTTTGGTTTGGAATTTCTGGAGATATTCTCGCTTTCTGCTATTATCTGGTCTGCCGTATCATTTAAATAGTATGGACTAATCAACGCTATTGAGATTATTTTGGAACTGATAACTATGATCTATTAATTGCTGTTTGAATAATTTGGTGCAAATGATGTGAACAAATTGTTTTAGGATCATGTTGTGCATAATTACTTAACCTATTTATTGCAAAGCTATCCCAAGCTGATGGAGAGATTCGTTCCATAATTTCTTCACTATTAACCAGAAGATTACTAAGAGATATAGACTGAGAAGGCAATACTTCTGCAATCCTTTTAGCAAGTGCATAAAGCCAAAGATTAACTTGGTGCGCATTGCTGTATGATTTATAGCTTATCTGGGCGCTCATTGGTCTCCTGATAGTTCGAGCTAGCGTATTAAAAATTTTCCACAGTTTGCTGAAATTTTCCTCTTGAACGGTGGGGTTTAGGTATTTAGTCAACACAGCAAGCTCATCTGTAAATGCCCCATCCGTTTCTAATGCGAAATGAATATCATCGGTTTTAAGGGCTACTTGCCATTGGGTAATCAACTCTACCAACCACTGATCAGCAACTTGATCTACATTTATTTTTCCGTGTTCTAGCATTGGAACGAACATAGATTCAAGAATCCAAGGTGTGAAATGATGTAGCCTACCAAGACGACCACGAACGGATTGAAGAATATCCTTGAACTCATCGTCCGTGAGAGGAGACTGCAACGACTGAATTAAGCAAGCAACGAGCTGTGGTTTAACATCCGAATCAAGGTAGTTAGCTTCGTTGATCATCCAACACTGAATAATACGTCGAGCAGAGGTTTCAATATGGTTAATTTTAGAGAGTGCCTCAACTCCCCAGTTGCCTTTATTTATAGCATTTGCCAGTGCGTGAAGTCCTATCCAAGTTATAAGGTTCACATTGCTCTGCAACAGTGCATCAATTTCTTCATGCTTTTTGTCAAAGCTAACGCACAAACAAATATTTTTAAGGGCTTCAACCACAAGCGTATACGAACGAGGTTGCTTGATTGGTCTAGAAAGCATCACGTTTAACCATGATACCAAGTCTTTTGGGGATTCCAACCATAGAATTTTTATTGAGTAGTAGTCACTCCATGAGATATCTACGGGCGAATATGTAAAAATCCTAAATGGATCACTTTCTGATATTAATAGTGAGGTAAGCTCTTGTGAGCGGTAGTATTCAATATCGATTTGTTGTTTTTCTATACGTGGTTGTATCGCATCCGATCTGTTAGGATTAATATGGTCTAAGAGCGTTAGTTTAACTGACTGGGATAGTACCACGTTCTCCTTATTATACAGATTGCCAGCATAAGGGTCAGCTGGGGAGTTTGCTATCACACAACTAAGAGCGTCCCATGTTGAGGAAAAATCATTCATTGGTAGCCCTTCAGACCAAAATTTAGCTGGAAGAGCGTCAAAAAGGTCTGGGTTCAACTGTTCATCCTTAACGTAACCTTTCTTATCCATCTCTTCTTCAAGTGCGTCTCCAGATAAGTCTGAAAGCTGTTCATCATTGAGCCACCAAGCTATCACATTACCAGCGTATGGATGCTCCGAGAATGAACAAGAATGGTTAGACTCATGAGGCTTTTCTTCCATCTGTGTTTGACTATTACTCGAATCGAAAATTATTTTTGCTAATGGTTCAGAGTCGTATGCATGAAGCGTATGTTGGATAATTTTGTCGATATATTCAAATACATGTGGAAGTATGTCTAGTGGTATTGGTGTTACCAGTAGCGGATGATTCTCACTAGCTCTCTGAATTGAGTTAGAAAGATGATACCCTGCTAGTGGCTGATCATTAGCGGAGCGAATGAGAATCATTCGATCATGGAGTTTACTTTCTGGAACTGCAAGCACCTTGAGATCAACACTCCCAAAATAGCCATTATTCCAGCCCGAACATCTTGTTAAAAGGTTGTCAACGCGGGTGGGCTGACTAGAATCGTTTGTACTATCATTATTAGAAATTTTTTCTGTCGTAATAATCAGGTAATTAGCGCTATCCGTCCCTAGTCTGTTGAGAAGTTCAATGCCCACATCTTCCATATATGGATCGACCCAAGCGACTTTCGCGTTGTGGTGCTTTTTAAAAATATCTTTAAGCCATTTTCCTAACTCAAGACGGCTCACACCGCTGTCGTTAAGAGTGGGGAAAAACCTACCCTCAGAATTATCTGGGCACAGCTGTTTGACTCTTTTTTGGATCAATCGATTAGTTGCAACCCATGGATCAGGTGTATGACCACCTATTTTTGACTGAGAAGTGTGAGCAGCACGTTCAATCTGTTTTGCTTGCTCCAGTCTAAACTTCTCTCTTTTAGGTACTTTCTTGTCTAGCCATGAAAAATTCTCATTTGATCTCATACCATCTATTAATTGTAGATTAAAGTTCGCTTCTCGGACAAAATAGTTACCAGTTTGAATTAAGAGGAACGAATCATTTTCGTTAAAGCCAAGTGCATATATTTCCATTGTATAAGCTGTGCCAGCTTGGTTTTGAAACGCTTGTATTTCAAATGAATGGCAGATTGGATAAGAAGAGTCTTTACTGATTTTGGTAATATAAGAAGACTGAACACTACCGTCACTATGCGCCTTGATAATAACTAATAAATCCGAAGGTTCTCGAGTTAATGATTCGAATAGCTTCAGAGAAGATTGCTCCCCCTTCAAGGTTATATCGTATTTACAACGCTCATTAGCATTAAGCCCTGGCGCACAAATGAATTCAAAGTCATTAAGTCTCCAAGAATCAATTTCGGAAAAATCCATGCCAGTCTCAGCATCTAATATTCGGCACGCAGCTTTAGCAATCATCATGTCGCATCCTTCAGGGACGCTGAATATTTTTGGTTTGGTATCTGAAGAAACTGAACCGCTGTCAACACTGCAATGACTGTTAGGGCTTAATTGCTTTGTTTGAAATCGATAATAATCGCGAGTGGGCAAATGCATTACAGGACGAGTGATAGGGTTCTCACCGAAGGTACTTTCGCCAACAATATTAGCTAGCTCTTCGCTGATAGTGAGTTCGGAAAATTGACTGGCGTTTTGAAGAGAGGCTCCACTGATGAATTGTTCAAAGAAAGCTTTTAGTTTTTTAGTGGAAGTATAAATTGTCAGAGAATGCGTTTTGACTGAGCAATTATCATAGAGTGGTGTTTTTTTACTAACAGTACCATGCCAACAGTCTGATAAGTATGTGCCCGATAGCGACCTACCATATAGAAAGCGTAACTCTCTTGAACTTTCTCGTTCAATTTCTAGTATCCATATTTGGCTTACAGTGATGTTACTATCATCACCAAAAAGGTCATACAGTCTGAAGTCTGCAAATAATGTATCAAGATGGTTGGCCATAAAAAATCACTCTACCCGAATTAATTACCAGTGTACTGAATATTTTGCTCTTTAAAATAATTTATTAGTATAAAGTTTTTAAAATTTAATATTTAATATTCACTTTGCGAATCTAAATAGTAAAAACATACTTTCCAATAAAATTTTTTAAGAAAGGATTCAAGTGCTAGAACCAAAAAAAAGCAACACTTGCCAGTGCTGCTTTTTTCCTTATATTGATTTTAACCCCGAACATTCACCACATAACGCCCAACCGTTTGACTCGCCATAAAGCGATCTAAGTATTCCGGCGTTTGCTCAAGCGTAATCTCTTCACAATAATTCTCTAAATTAGGCAGTTTCATATCGGTGGAGACACGCTGCCAAATCGCTTTTTTATCCGCCAATGGAATATAGACCGAATCGATACCGAGTAGGGACACCGCACGGGTGATAAAAGGTATCACTGACATCGAAAACTCAGCGCCGCTTGCTAAACCACAACTGGTCACTGCGCCGCCAGCTTTGGTTTGCTTAAGTAGGTTCGCCAAATAATCGCCGCCAATCGTATCAATAGCATTTGCCCACAGTTCACGACCGGCAGGTTTATCCCCAACCTCGTTAATGGTATCGCGATGACGGACTTCGCTTGCACCAAGCTCTTTTAGATAGTCACTTTGCTCAGGCTTACCAGAGAAGGCAAGCACCTCATAGCCTAGCTGACTTAAAATCGCGATACTGATACTACCAACGCCGCCCGTTGCGCCAGTCACCGCGACTGAACCGTCTTCAGGTTTTGCGCCCATTTTCTCTAGCTTTTGGATACTCAATGCAGCCGTTAAGCCGCCCGTACCATATATCATCGCTTCTTTTAATGTCAAAGAAGACGGGCATTCGACCACCCAATCGGCAGGGATAGATATCATCTGACTTAAGCCGCCATCGGTATCCATGCCCAAATCATAGCCAAAGACGACGACTTCTTGGCCTGCGGTAAAGGTGCCAGACTTATCACTAACCACCACGCCTGCCGCATCAATACCAGGGGTATGCGGATAGTTTTTGGTGATTCTTTTATTGCCTGATGCCGACATGGCATCTTTGAAATTTAGTGATGAGTAATGCACTTCAATTAATAAATCATTTTCTGGCAAGTCACTGACGCTACGTTCTTGAATGCTTTTGCTAAAAGTGCCATCAGCATGTTCTTCGACGACCAAAGCTTTAAACGTTGTTTGTTTAGACATAAGGCCATTCCTAATTGGATTTTTTATATAGATATCCATTTGCGAGTAGAGAAAAATGCTCGAAACCTTAAGATATAAAATGAATCTTAAGGTTTTAACAGTACCTTACCGTTTTTTTCTGACTGCATTTTCCCGTCAACTGCTTTTAAGATATCCGCCAAATCAAAGGTCGCTTCAACGGGCAGTTTTAAGTTGCCATTGTTAGCACGTTCGATCAGCTCATCAACCAAGCGTTGCTTATTCTCAACGCTCATTTCTTGACTGATTTTACTGCCCCAAAAGCCTTTAATCGTCGCTTGTTTAAAAATAATGTGGGTTGGATTTAGCACCATTGGTTTGCCTGACATGATGCCAAACGATGCCAATGTGCCACCATGACCCAGTAACGCCAGCAGATCATTACTAGACTCACCACCGATAGAATCAACCGCAGCACTGATTTTTTCATCACCAAGAATGGCTTTTACTTGATCTTTCCAGTCGTCATCTGAGGTATTGATATTATGCTTGATACCCAGTGCTTCTAATTCCTTGATAGCATCGCCACTTCTCACGACATTAATGGTGTTAATACCACGCGCAGCGGCTAACATGGCGAGCGATTTGCCGACCGCGCCATTGGCAGCATTATGGATAACCCACTGACCGCTTTCTAGTTCTAAGAACTCAATCAACATCAGCGCGCTCAGTGGCATTGCAATCAATTGTGCTGCCATTTCGTCATCTAAGCTGTCGGGCATCGGGAATACCATATCTTCCACAGCGACGAAATACTCTGCCCACGTCGCTTGTACACTGGCGGCTGCGACACGCTGACCGACTTTCAGATTCTTAACATCGCTGCCTACTGCATCGATGATACCGACCGCTTCACTACCACCGATGGCAGGCATTTCAGGTTTAAAGCCATATTGACCGCGAATGGTTAGTAGGTCATGGTTGTGGATAGAGGCGAGTATCGTTTTGACTCGGACTTCATTGGCTTTAGGCTCTGGAGTAGGGCGGTCGCCGATGCTGAGTACTTCAGTGGGTTTGCCAAAATGATCATAAGTTGCGCTACGCATGATAAATCCTTTTTTTAGTTTTTAGATATTTGTCTAAGAAGTGAGTTGATGAATTGATTTGCAACCATCAACAGTAACAACTCTGCTTACCAGTTATCAGTACTTGTTTGGTTAAGGAACGTTGTTATGTACTTATCGTCGTATGACTTAGTAAAACTCAATCCGACTAAGTACGTGCTCTTGTACAAGATACGCACAGATATAGGCGCTCGGCCACGCAAAGACAAAGGCCAGCACCCACGAGTGCATTAATTCCATAAAGAAGCCATCGACGAACCCTATTTTAACCAGTAATAAAGCGGATGAGATAATAAGTGACATCATCAGCGCCATCAGACCAGTAAAGATAAGACGGTAGTACTTACGCCGCGCGCGTATTCTGATAATAGGGAAGTTTGCCATAATGTTGAATTTTCCTACATGATAATAGTGAGGCTCAATGAACGATGATGAATAGCATTATGAGGCGTCGTTATTGACTATCATAGCGTATGCTGGTGAGTGGATAAAATCGTTGTTATTAATAGTGACGTTCGTTACATTTTAATGATCGTTATTTCTTTTCTAATAATGAAAATGTTCTAAATATTGGCAAATTAAAGCTGAACTTTTGCTACGATAAGTAAGATTGAAATACATATAAAGAGTAATAGTATGACCGTTCAAAAGCAGCGAACCTTGGGTATCATCGGCGGAATGAGTTGGGAGAGTACCCAAAGCTATTATCGGCTGATTAATGAAGGTATCAAGGCTAAGCTTGGCAACTTACATTCAGCAGACTTATTGATTCATAGTGTCGACTTTGCGCCAATTGGCGAGTTACAAGCCCAAGGCAAGTGGGAAGAGCTGGGTGATGTCATGGTAAACAGTGGTGAGCGCTTACAAGCGGCTGGTGCCCAAGGCTTATTAATTGCGACCAATACCATGCATAAAGTAGCAAAGCAGGTACAAGCGGCGACGAATTTGCCACTGATACATATTGCTGATGCGACCGCAGATGCGATTAAGCAGCAAGGTTTAACCAAGATTGCCTTACTCGGTACACAATTCACCATGACTGAGGACTTTTATAAACAGCGTCTGATTGATACGGGCTTGCAGGTGCTGATACCAGATACCGATGCGCGTGCTGAAGTCCATCGCATCATCTATGATGAGCTGTGCCAAGGACAATTGCTTGCCAGCTCACGGCAATATTATACGCAAGTGATTAATGAGTTAGCAGCACAAGGCGCTGAGGGCGCGATATTAGGCTGTACCGAGATTGGACTGTTAATTAGCCAAGCAGACAGTCGAATCCCCATGTTTGATACCACCGCTATCCATGCAGCCGCAGCGGTACAGTTTTTATTAGATAATGAAAATTTTAGTTAAAGGTAAAACCAGTTTCGGTATTTGCAGTAATAGGTAAGTATGACGAATAATGTACTCGCCCATGCTAATGAGCAAAAGCCGCTCGACTAGGCGTTATGCGTGTATATATAAACCACGTTATTATCGTTTATTCTTTTTTATCACACGGAGTCTATGAAGATGAAGTCTTCTATGAAGTCGTCGATGCAACCTTGTGATACGGCGCAAAGGTGACAGCTTCCATACAGTCGTCGGTACAAGATCTCGAAACGACGCACTGGTGCCTGTATGCGCGCGAAACTCCTCAGACCTTTGCGCAGCTTCCTCTGCGGGCAAGTGTTTGCCTTTGCGCCATCCGCCGTACAAATATAGTCCTGCTCCCATCACGGCGGTTGCCACCATGCCTGCTGGAAAGGATAGCCAAAGGGCATCGGTTCCAAGTAGAGGATAAAGCCCGAAAGCAAATCCAAGACGCACTGGATACATCGAAATGACCATGACAATCAGCGGCCAAATCACATAGCCGTTTGCACGCATGGTGCCAAACAAAACCTGTGCTATCCCAAAAAAGATAAAACCCCATGTCGCCATTAGCTGAATATGACGCCCAATCGGCACCGCTTCACTGTCACTGCCGAGGAACAAGCCCAGAATGGTCTCATCAAAAATGGTCAGTAGCACAATAATAAAACCGGTCAATGCCAGATTAAAAATCAGTCCCCAGCGTGTGATCCCTGCGATTCTGTGCCATTGATTGGCACCGATGTTCTGTGCAACCATCGCACTGGCCGCAGCACTTAGCGCCATTGCTGGCATCTGCACGTAGGTCCAAAGCTGCTGGGTTGCGCTGTAAGCGGCTGTAGTCTGTACACCTTCGCGATTAATCAGCGATAACATTGTCAATGCTGCCGAAGAGATGACGATCATCTGTAGACCCATCGGTAACCCCTTAGAAAACATCGACTTCAGGATGTCTCGGTCTGCGCGCAAAAAGCGAAGCTCCGGCAACTTAAGCGTCAGCACAGAGCCACGCAGATACATAGTGACTAACATGCCAATAAGCGCTAGCGTATTTGCGACGGCTGTTGCGAAAGCCGAGCCAAATATGCCCCACTCGGGAAATGGTCCTAGACCCAAAATCAGTGTCGGCGTCAAAATAAGGTCAATCACGACCGATATAATGATAAACCAAAGCGGCGTCGTCGAATCGCCCGTCCCGCGCAGTGCCATCATTATCAGCGTAAACGTAAGTGTGACAGGCATCGCAATAAAAATCATGCGCAGATAGGTTAGGGCAAGCTCTACAGCACTTGCCGGCGTACCAAGCAGCTCAAGCAGCATCGGCGCAAATATCCACCCTACTGCCGACACTATTACGCTTATCGGAATAATGCTGCCCAGCGCCGTGCCCATGGTTTTCTTAACCATAGCGTTGTCACGGCTGCCCATTGCCTGACCAATCAAAATAGTAGATGCCATACCGAAACCAAACACGAAGGAGATCAGTATAAACATCAAGATATTGCCGTTCGCTGTGGCTGCTAACGCTTCCTCACCCAAAAATCGACCTACCCAGACAGCATTGATCGATCCGTTTAATGACTGTAATGCAGATGACCCAAGGGTTGGTAATGCAAATAAGAGCATGGTTTTCGGGATCGAGCCTTGGGTGAGGTCACGCCGTTTACCAATGGAGGTATCTGTTTTACTCAATGTTTATCCTTTTGCGATATGCAGGGCTGACTAAACAAAAGCGCTTATCATAAACCAGAAAGCGTCTACGGTCTTTATTAGAGCTGTAACCCCTCGGCAAACGCTATGATTATTTGCCTGTCATTTTTTTAGGCAATTGTCGAGCAATTTATAGGGGGAGGGTGGTTATTATAAGTGCTTAAACTTAAAATACTCTTGTGCTAGGATGATGCTTTTTACTTCTTACTTCATTTTTCTAGTTTTCAAAAAGGATATTTCGATGCTATTAAAACGCCTAGGCCTTGCCACTTTGTTAAGCTTTTCAGTCGTTGGTTGTACCACAGCGCCCAATACCTTGGCGATAAATACCACCCAAAAGATTATTCAGTATGAACGCTCAAAATCAGACCTTACGACTCAGTCATTTACGTTAAGCTCTGGCGATAAAATAGTCTATGCAGAAAACGGTAATGTCGCGGGCGAGCCTTTATTATTGATTCATGGCTTTGGCGGTAATAAAGACAACTTTACCCGTATCGCTCGGCAGTTAGAGAACTATAATCTGATCATTCCTGATTTGCTCGGCTTTGGTGACTCTAGTAAACCGATGGCGGCTGACTATCGCTCAGAGGCGCAAGCGACGCGCTTACACGAGCTACTGCAAGCTAAAGGCTTGGCATCTAGCATTCATGTCGGTGGCAACTCAATGGGCGGCGCTATCAGTGTTGCTTATGCTGCGAAGTATCCTAAAGAAGTCAAAAGTCTGTGGCTGATAGATAGTGCGGGCTTTTGGTCAGCGGGTGTGCCGAAATCCTTAGAAAATGCAACTCTTGAGAACAATCCGCTATTGGTCGATAAGAAGGAAGACTTTTATGCTATGTATGACTTTGTTATGTCTAAGCCGCCTTATATTCCTAAGTCTGTAAAAGCCGTATTCGCGCAAGAGCGTATCGCTAATAAAGCATTAGAATCCAAAATACTCGCGCAAATAGTTGAAGACAATGTTGAGCAGCGTGCCAAGGTTATCGCTGAATATAATATTCCAACACTAGTCGTTTGGGGTGAGGAGGATAAGGTCATCAAGCCTGAAACCGTGACGCTAATAAAAGAAATCATCCCACAATCACAAGTGATTACGATGCCAAAAATCGGTCATGTACCGATGATAGAAGCGGTGAAAGATACGGCGAATGATTATAAAGCGTTTCGTGAAGGGTTAAAGAACTAGTCATTTACATATGATATTTTAAGGCGTAAATGATCCAACGTTTGACTAGATATGAGCTGTAGTTAGTATTCAATGAGATAAGTACAAACATTATAAGGTGCTACTGGTATCAAATTTTGTTGCTTACTGTGCTTACGCAGACAGAGGCTGCGAATAATTAATCCCAGTAGCACTGTATTCTTTTAAAACTGTATCTACTCTATTGTAGGCTGAGTTAAAAATCAGCCTACGTCGATCAAACTAACTCTCTGTTACCAGTCGCTCTAGCAGTTCAACCGTGCGCTCTTGTCTGACCAAAGTGACACCTTGTCCTGCCCATAAAGATTGATGTTCGGCATCGCGGTTTTTGGTTGCATGGGCACGCAAAAATTTGGTCATCGCATTTAATTGCGGGTAAGGCGGTAGCTCATGCGCGCTCTCGAATTGAGCAAAATCATGCAAATAATCATTTAATAAACCACGAGCCTGTTTCCCTGAGAATAATCTGGTTAAGCGCGTCTCAGAGCTGCGCTTACCTTGACTGGCATCGAGCAGCGCTTGCTTATAAGTGTCATTGATAGCGCATTTATCTGTGGTCAAAAATGCTGTTCCGATTTGCGCCAGCTCAGCACCAGCCGTTTGAACTGCTTTGATGTCCTGTCCGTTCATAATGCCACCAGCCGCGATTAAAGGAATATCGGTGCAGGCACGCGTTTGACTTATTAGCGTCAATAATCCCAATGGATCGTTTTCACTTTGCGGCAACCAACCACCGCGATGCCCACCCGCTTCGACCCCTTGCACGCATACCGCATCTGCGCCAATATCTGCCCATGCTTTTGCTTCCAATGGATGATTGGCAGTACCGACGACCCGTGTGCCTAGACTCTGCAAACGCTGCACCTGCTCAGCGCTGATAATGCCAAAGGTAAAACTGGCGACAGGAACGGGATTGTCATAGAGCACTTGTAGCTGCTCTGCAAAGCTTAGCGCTGGGTGCTTCGGTAGAGTAAATTCGATATTTTTCTCTTGATAGTAATTATTTAGCCAAGCAGGGACTTCGCTATCTAAAGCACTAGATTCATGCTCTGATAACACCATCAGATTGATCATAAAAGGACGATCGGTGAGCGATTTAATGGTGTTGATTTCACTATTTAAAACGTCTGGCGGCGTCATGCCAGCCCCCAATGACCCTAATCCACCAAACTTACTCACCGTCTCCACCAGCTCAGGGGTGGTCGCTCCTGCCATCGGCGCTTGAACAATAGGATATGTCAAATTAAGGGTGTTCAGTAAGGTCATGACAGGCTTCCTTGTTATTTTATGAGGAGTTTTGCATGACTTACTTTAGCAAAGCTGGATGGCGTACGTGTTAGATAATGTGTATTTAGTTGCTGAATATAGGAGGTGAGGTTTGACTATAAGACTGTTGTCAATACTTATCATTCAAACTGGGAATAAGGTCAGAAATCTAGAATTTAACGCCAAAAAATAAGTCAGCTCTTAAGTTATCAAAAAGATAATTAAGAAAACTGACCCATCTTTATATACTAATTACTTAGCTTAAACGCTTAACTCAACTGCAACGACCCTTTTGCATTCATCAACAGCTCAACCACATCATCACCACTGATGACCGTGAAGCGCTTATCAATGGCTGATTCTTCTACGCCACCATGTTTCATACACGCGCCGCAAACCAATACTTGACCGCCTTTTTCGATAAAGGCTTCTAGTAATTCGCCAGCAGGTTCAAAGGGATCACCAATATCGACATTATCTAAAGCGTTTGGTAATGCCAAATGCACCGCGTCCACCATCAATATGACTGATGCAGAGTGACCTTTTTTAAGCGCCACACCCGCCATAGTAAAAGCTAAAGTAATCTTGCTTGGGTTTGACTCACTATTATCAAACAGCGTACCGACATAATCCGTATTATTAACCATATTATTTTCCTTTATTAGACTGTTTCTAATTAGATAGTATTCAGTTGAGTGTAAAACTCACTACTATCCTAACATTGATTATATTTATTTATATAATGTATTGTTAGCAAATAGTAGTTATAAGGTTAACTGATTGTGAATAGCTGTCTATGAAGAAGTTGATCATAACAAGCGGATTTTGACGAAGCGCTGCGATGCAAATGGTTAAATAAGCAGTCCTTATTTTGAGGTAAGCCTAGCAAAAACCTAAGATTGTGGCGGCCATGGACGATCGGCATCACTGACAATCCATTCTGCCACATAGCCGCTCGGCGGTAGCTGCCAATCCGATTGATCTAAAGCTGCCAGTACTCGTGCCGTCTCGATGACCTTACCGCCTTTGGTGACGCCTGTACGTAGTAGTGCCGACGAGCAAGGCTTGCCCTTTACCCACATCGATTGCTCAATATATATCCAGCGCTCATCGAAGCCGACGATTTTGGTCTTCATGGTGACTTTTTCAAAAGCACGGATGCGTTTGCGATATTGGATGGTACTACCAGCGACGACCAAGCCCCAACGCTGCTTAAGCAGTTGAGTGCCAAGCCCGCTCCGTACTGCAAAGTCGGTACGCCCCATATCATAAAGGGTCAGCACGCGACCATTATTCATCTCTAAGAAATTATCAATATCTGTCAGACGGCAGCGAAATGTAATCTCACTGGTTTCTTTGAACGTTAAAGTATTGCCTTTTTTCACTTGCAGCGCGGCATGGGCGATGGTGCTGGCGTAACGGATAAATGGATACATAAAGCAGTCTCAAAATATTTAAAGATAAAAATGATGTTTTTTATTTTATAATTTATCTAGTTTTATTAGATGGCACGCCAATATGATTAAAGTAGGCACTCACGGTTTCAGGTATCCAGTTGATGTCAAACTTTGATTTTTTACTTGGAGTTTTTACATTGCTATTGCTTGTACGATAACGCAAATAGCCGATATGACCCCCGTGTGCCGTATCTAATATGGTGACACTGTCAGAGACATCGTTTGGCGTGGCGGTAAAGCCAATAAAAGGGTCGTCTTTGGCGCTGATTAATAGTAAAGGCTTGGTTACAGTGATCAAATAAGGTAAGGCAGAGGATGAGTGGTAGTAATCATTATTAGAGCGGTAACCATGCCTAGGCGCAGTGAAGATATTATCAAAATCGCTAATGCGTTTTACCGCTTTGATAGAAGTAATCTCGTCTGCAGTAATTTCATTTGCCAAGGCTTTTTTGATAATCGGGTTGAGCAAATATGGGGTATAGATACGATGACTCAAAAAGCTATGCATCGTAATAGCAGCCGATGACATGTCAACTGGCGCAGATATTACCGCTGCGCCGTCGCATAGCGCCTCATCACCATATTCACCCATATATTTTGCAAGTGCATTGCCGCCAAGTGACACGCCAACCCCATAAATATGGGCGTAATTCTCACGTAAGCTCTCTAACATATGATGCACCTCGCCCGTGTCACCAGCGTTATAGAACACTTTGCCATTAGCGGGAATACCACCACAACTGCGAAAGTGAGCGACGACAAAGTGCCAGCCTTGCGCGTGCATCTGATATGCCAAGGCACGCGCATAATGACTGTCACTGCTGCCTTCCATCCCATGAAAAAGTACGATTAATGGTGTTTGTTCAAGTTTGCCATTTTCTGAATCTTGGACAGGATGGGCATCATAAAAGTCATAAGCGATATCAGTTTCGCAAAGTGAATCTTGTTTAATCACGCGTCGGTAATTTGGTGTTTTTGGCGCAAAAAACTTTGGCAAAATACTTTGCAAATGCGGATTGGTGAGCCAAAACGGCGGTTTAAAAGGGGCAGGTGCGAATGGTTTTGTCGACTTTGAGGTTGGCATATTTCAGTCTTATTTTATGTTTGTTAAAAAATCGTCTTTGAAAATCAGTGCCTTATCATATCCAAGGTCGTCATCAAAACCAATGGTTTTCAGTGAACGCATGATTACTCATTTAATTTTAAGACTTATCTAATACGCGTCCATCCATCGCAAGACGTTCTTTTAAGTGCTCGATATTTGCCTCAGCGAGCGTCACAGTCAAGGTAACCTGCTTACTATAGGCGACATTATCTATGCTGCCGTTTAAGCTCTCAACGACATAGCGGCACTGGGCTTCGGTGGCGAATTCTGCCAGTATTTGTACTGTGATCATAGGAACATAAGGGCTTAGTATCATCTCATCGACTGCCGCTTGCGCTGAGCCTGCATAAGCACGAGTCAAACCGCCAGCACCGAGCTTGATACCACCAAAGTAACGGACAACGATAATAATGACATTGCCGATAGATTTATGTTGCAAGACGTTTAATATCGGTCGTCCTGCGGTGCCATTGGGCTCGCCATCATCATCAAACCCTGCGCTGGTGGTGTTATTGGGATCGCCAATAATATACGCCCAACAGTGATGACGGGCATCAGCATATTGCTCACGTAGTTGTTCCACATGAAACATTGCCTGCTCACGCGAGGTCACTGGATAAGCATAGGTAATAAAGGCAGATTTTTTGATTTCTAAGCGTGCAGTGACGACACGTTTTAGCGTTTGATAGCTCATATTTCATCAGGCTTAGGTTGGATATGGTAAACTTGTCTAACTTTCACTGTTGTCCGTATTTGGCGCAGTGTAAATTTCATTTCTCATTATAGTACCACTTCTGATCATTGAAGATAGCCAACAACAGACGTGCACATGTATGCATCGTTGGTCTTTGATTGAGAGTGAGTATCCCAAAACGGATGGTAGGCAAATCGTATGCGTCTAGATAAATTTCTGAGTAAAGCCACTGAGCTGTCGCGTAAAGAATCTAAAAAAATTCTGCACGCTGGTGAAGTCACAGTAAACGAGCAAGTCATTAAAGATCCCGGTGTACATGTCGATATCGTTAATGACGATGTACAGTGGGCAGGCGAGCCATTGTCGGTCGCCACTGGCAATCGCTATATCTTGCTTCATAAACCAGAAGGCTTTGAATGTACCCTAAAGGCTAAAGAATACCCAATTGTCACTGACCTTATTGCGGTGCCAGAGCTTGGCAGTTTACGTATTGCTGGGCGTCTTGATGTTGATACGACTGGCGCATTGCTCATCAGTGATGATGGCGGCTGGCTACATCGCGTAACTAGCCCAAAGCATGAACATGCCAAAGTGTACGAGTTGACGTTAGCAGATGCTATGGATAGTGACGCTCAAGCTAATGCTATTAAAGAAGTGGCTGAAGGCATCCTTTTAGAAGGTGACCACGAAGAAACCAAGCCTGCGACCCTCGAGTTCATCGATGAAACTCATGCGCGTTTAACCTTAGAGCAAGGTAAATACCATCAAGTAAAACGTATGATGGGCTATTTCGGCAATAGAGTGGTTGAGCTACATCGTGCTAGTGTCGGTCATATTACTTTAGACGGGTTAGAAAAAGGCGACAGTCGCTTCTTAACACCAGAAGAAGTAGCAAAATTTTAGAGTTATAGCCTATGTTATAGTCTATTAGGTTATAAAATCATGCTTTAGAAAAATTACTCCAAAATCAGCAGCCACTCAATAGTGTGCTGCTTTTTGCGTTCTGCTACTCAGCTATTTCTGTCAATTAGCATTAGCGGCTGCCTGTGTTGCCTATCTCTTAAAGCTCAGTAGCAGTTTTGCAAAATTAAGTCTTTAATACTTTGAAAAACCCCTCCTTGTGCTACAGTCAGCCTATCTTTTTTAATCTATATTTTTACATAATGTTATTTACTGCTCTTTTATTAAATAGGCATGAGTGAATAACGATCATTATTAAAAACCAGATAGGACGGTCTCTGTGAAACTCCCTGTATTAAACTCCGCAAGTTTGATTGGTGTTATGTTGTTAGCAACCACTGCTTGTGCGCAGCCGAACACTGCCGATATGACCAATAAAACAGTCAGCCAAAAGGTTAACAACAGCGCCCAAGCTGGTCAGAATATGAAAGCTATTGGTACAGTCAGTAAATCTGTTGATAGCCGTTTGCGCCAATTGCTGACTCAAGCAGGTATCAAAACGCAGATAACCTCGATTGTATCCTCTAAATTACCCAATATGTATCAAGTCAATTTGGCTGAGCAATTGCCGCTACATATTACTGAAGATGGTAAATATGTCATTCAAGGCGAGCTGCAAAAGAATCCAAGCAAGCGGGTAGTGACCAAAACGCCAGCACGTAGCACCAGCGCGCAAATAGGTAAGCCTGTCGGTGCCAGTATCAAATCTGACATATTGGCAAATATGGGCGCGCTTAAAAACATGAGTAACAAAACACCGTTCTTTTACACTGCAGTACCGGGTGTGATTTGGGGTGCGACTTTAGAGGGCGTACCGTTCTTGTTATCAGATGACGCCCAGTACATCACCGATGGTGAGATATCAGTCATCGAAAATGGTCAGTTTACTGGGCTTGATAACCGCTTTGAAAAGCTTAAAAATCAATCTGTCTTAACCACATTGGATACTAAGCAGCTGATTACCTATCCTGCCACCAGTGCTGAAAAAGCGGTGATTTACGTAGCAACGGATGTCAATTGCCCTTATTGCCGCAGATTACATAAGCAGATGCCGATGCTTAATGCCAAAGGCGTGACGATAAAAACCATTGGTTATCCGATTTATGAAGCGTCGCCTGAGCAAATGCGCGGTATCTGGTGCCAAGGTAATGAGGAAAGTCGTCGTAAAGCGCTTGATCAGGCGATGCTACATGGCAAGATGACACCAGCGCCCGCATCTTGCAAAATTGATGATGTGGCAGGCAATCGTGAAAAAGCGGCAGGTTTAGCTGTCATGGCAACTCCTGCTATTTATCGTGAAGATGGCGTATTGTTTCAAGCGAGCTTTGAGAGTCCTGAGTTTTTGGAATTCTTGGGAGTAAAATAAGTTGTTGATATTTCTATAGTGTGATATTTCTATAATAGTTATGATGGATATCATATTGAATAATGAATAAAAACCCGCCCTATGAATATAGCTCATAGGGCGGGTTTTTATTCATATAACAGTTGATGGTAGCAAGTCTATTGCGGCAAGACGATATCGACGATTTTCCAGTTAATTACTCCTTCACGCTTCATCTCTATAGTCAAAGGATAGCCTTTTACCTGACCACTGATAGTGAAGCAATTGATACCGCAGTAACTTAATTGGGGTTTGTCACTGTCAGTCCCTTGGGCTGCCTGCTGTTCAAGCTCATCAGCCTGCTTTTCCATGATTTGCTGCATCTGTTTTTTGACCACAGCATTAACATCACCGCGATGAATAATCAGATTTTGAATGAGATTTTTTAAATCGACTTGATTGCTAGCGATTGCCCACGCTGCCGCCAGCTCTTTAGTGGCAGTGTTGGCTTGACCTTGGGTATTGATGACTTTTTCAATGTTTTGCGGTGTGATGGCACCAGCGACTGCTTGCATAATAAAACTATTAGCCGCCTCTTTTAGTGGCTCGCCGCCAAGCTCAGCGACCAATGGGTATTTTGTCATGGTCACGGCAAATTGCTCAGTGAGCTGGTCTTGCATACTTGGGCGTACTTGCTCATAGTCGATAGCTGCCGCGATAGTCGCACCATCTTTGGCATCATAAGCCTTTTTAAGCTGATAAGCGCTGTAATAAGGCGAGCCTGCATAGATAGTAACGGCAATGACAATCAATAAAATAATCAGCTTTTTCATAAAATCGATACCTTGATACAAGCGTAATGGCGATGAGTATAAATAGGACTTTAAAGAGTAATGTTCGAGTACAGTTGGCTTAAAATAAAAGAGCATCACCTTTAGTGGTATTCATGCTTTAAACGGACTCGACTACCGCTATCTATATGGCGATAAATACTAGCATGGCTGAGCATTATGGAGGTATAAAAACCTTTGTTCATTCCTTAATGAATTCTTTTTAATATTAACTAAAGAGTCTAATTAACACTTTGTACTTCTGCCAACTTGATAAATGCTGCTGCCATCTCCATAAATAGCGCAAACTTTTAATAATTGATTTGACTAAGCAGCACCCCACTGTATTCGCTGGTAAGATTTATACGATTGTCATCACTGTTCTCTGTCTTCCGCTATGTTTCATGTGAAACATTTTTTGCGATGATGAGCAGTATTGAACGATAAAGCAACCAAGCTGTGGACTGTGAAGACGATAGGAGAGCCCATGAGTAAGCGCGATTTTTATGAAATACTAGGTGTCAGTAAGACCGCTGATAACAAAGAGATCAAGCGAGCCTACCGCAAGCTTGCCATGAAATACCATCCAGACCGTAACTCTGAAGACCCAGATGCTGAAGAAAAATTTAAAGAAGCATCGATGGCTTATGAAGTATTAAGTAGCGAAGAAAAACGCTCAGCCTATGACCGTATGGGTCATGCTGCTTTTGAAAACGGCATGGGCGGTGGTGGTTTCGGCGGTGGCGGTGGTGGGAACTTCCAAGATATCTTTGGTGATATCTTTGGCAACTTTGGTGATATCTTTGGTCAGTCACGTGGCGGCGGTGGGCGTTCGCGTCGCGGCTCAGACTTACGTTATGTGATTGAGCTGACTTTAGAAGAAGCGGTACGCGGCTGCAAAAAAGAAATCAGCTTTACAGCTCCTGCGCCTTGCGATACTTGTGATGGTAAAGGCGCAAAAAATGCCTCTGATATCGTGACTTGCCAAACTTGTCATGGTCAAGGTCAAGTTCGTATGCAACAAGGCTTCTTTGCCGTTCAACAGGCCTGCCCACATTGTGGCGGTACTGGTAAACAAATTAAAAACCCTTGTTCTGACTGTCATGGTAATGGCGTCAAAGACAAGTCACGCACGCTAGAAGTTTCTATTCCAGCAGGCGTTGATGATGGTGATCGCGTCCGTTTAGCAGGCGAAGGCGAAGCGGGCGGCGCTGGCGTACAAAACGGCGACTTATACGTCGAAGTACGTGTCAAACAGCACAACGTCTTTACCCGTCAAGGTGCAGATTTGTATATGGATGTGCCAGTTAGTATCACTGATGCAGCACTCGGTAAAGAAGTTGAAATCCCAACCTTAGATGGCAAAGTGAAAATCAAGGTTGCAGAAGGCACACAAAGTGGTAAATTATTACGTGTCCGTGGTAGAGGTGTGACACCAGTACGTACGACCATGAAAGGTGATTTGATCTGCCGTGTGGTCATCGAAACACCAGTGAATCTGACTCGTGAGCAAAAAGATTTGCTACGTCAATTCCAAGATACACTGGATGGTGATAGTAAGCATCAGCAGTCACCACATAAAAAATCTTTCTTTAAAAAGATTGGCGATTTGTTTGACTAACAGCATTTTGTGTTTGAATGGATAAATGATAAAAGCTCGATAATTTCACGTGAAACTATCGAGCTTTTTATTGGTGCTATAAAAAACCATTCATAAGCTGATATTTGCTAAACTTAGCCTAATAAATTTAGAAACCAGCGTATTAAAAATAAAGTACTTAGGATAATTATATGAGTCAGCCAGAGAATAAAAAAATGATTAATGTCGGTGTCATCGGTGCAGGTGGACGTATGGGACGTATGCTTATCGAAGCGATACAAGACAATCCACAAACGATATTAACTGCAGCGATTGAGCGTCAAGGTTCAAGTTTGGTTGGAGCTGATGCGGGTGAAGTTGCTGCGGTCGGTCGATTGGATGTAAAAATTGTTGATGATTTACGGTTAGTGATTAATAATATTGATGTATTGATTGACTTTAGCTTGCCTGCTGCTACTGAACAAAATATGCAAGTCTGTGCTGAGCACAACGTCGCCATGGTTATCGGCACGACAGGATTTAATGAGCAGCAAGAGCAAGTATTGGCAAAAGCGAGTGAGCAAGTTGCTATCGTTTATGCGGGTAACTATTCAACAGGCGTTAATCTTTCATTAAAGCTATTAGGTATGGCTGCTAAAGCTTTTGGCACTGATGCTGATGTAGAGGTCATTGAGGCGCATCATAAGCATAAAATCGATGCGCCATCAGGTACGGCTTACATGATGGCAGAAGCTGTGGCAGAAGCACGTGGACAGAATCTAAAAGACGTTGCTGTCTATGGTCGTGAAGGACAAACTGGCGAGCGCGAAGCAGGTACGATTGGTATTCATGCGATACGTGGCGGTGAAATCATCGGCGATCATACTGTGATGTTTATTGCGGATGGCGAAGTTGTTGAAATTACCCATCGCGCGCGCGCACGGATGACTTTTGCTGCTGGCGCTGTGCGTGCCGCTACGTGGATTGTTCAGCAGTCGGCTGGACAATATAATATGCAGGATGTCTTAGGTTTAAATGACTAGGCTTTAACGAACAAGGTTTGAATTATTAAGGTTTTTTTCTCATGGTTTGGTAGCTGCTGAGTATGGCTTTTGATAGCGTTTAACTATTGCTAGAGGTCAATTATGAATAAGTTTAGTGAAAATCTAATAGCGATTTTTGGTCGAAAGCTGGCTATTATAAAAACTGTCAAAACCATAAATTATGGACGCCAGATAGCATTTATCCTAAGTTTAACTGTAGTGCCAATAGTCGTACAAGCAGCTGCTTATCAAACCTATGTCATTCATACGTATGGCGGTGATGCATTGCTACCTTCCGTTCGTCAGCAGTTAAATGCTAGTCGCGACGGCGGCACGGTATCGACTTATCAAGATAAGCTAGTGCTTCGTACCACTGCCAGCAACTATCAGGCAGTACAAAAGCTATTGGCACAGATTGACCGTCAGCCACAAGCATTGACGGTCGCTGTGCGTGTCGGCAATAATAGCAGTGCTCAGGGTAATATTCAGCAAGGGCAGGTCACTATTAGTAATAGCGGTATTCAAGGCGTAGGGATTATCAACCAGAGTAATAGCCAACAACAAACAAATAATTTATATCAAGTACAAACCTTGTCAGGTAGTGCCGCCAGCATCAGTACTGATACACTCTACGCACTAAATCAAACCTATACTGCCAATAGTTATCGAACCTATCTAGCTTACAACCGTCCAGTAGGAATTATTATTATCCAGCAGCAGGTCTTATTGCCAACGAGCCAAGGTATTGCGGTCACGCCAAGACTGCTTGCTAATGGACAAGTCGAAGTACAATTGACCCAAGTTGAAGAAAAGCTCGTGCGCGCCAATCCTTCTTATAATGGCTATGGTTACAATAGTAGCGTGCAAGGGCAAAGATCGCATAGCACCATTATTGTGCCACGTGGACAGTGGGTAACTATCGGGAAAATCTCTCAAAACAGCCAAAATCAGACCGCAGGTTATGGTGGCAACCAAAATAACAGCCTTAGCAATGATGTGCCAATATCGCTACTAGTACAGTAGCTAATGATAAATACTATAGCGAAATAAACATAAAAAAGCGCGGCACTGTTATTCACAATGCCGCGCTTTTTATAGTAACGATTATTTATCACAAATTAGTCAACATAGACTACTTCTAACGGTGGAAAACCATTGAACTCAATAGATGAGTACGAGTTGGTATAAGCACCCGTAGTTAACCAAAATATCTTGTCACCAATCTCCAGCTCTTCTGGTAGCTGATAACCTGCCTCTTCATACATAATATCAGTTGAGTCACAAGTAGGACCTGCTAATACCACCGTACCCGCGCTGGTTGAGGTTTCCATTTTAGGTGTATAAACGGGGTACTTGATAGCTTCACCTAAGGTTTCAATTAACCCTTGAAATAAACCCACATCGGTATAGACCCAACGTGTCAGATCAGTATGCGATTTACGAGAAATCAATACCACGTCACTAACCAGTACGCCTGAACCGCCAACCAATGAACGACCGGGCTCTAAAATAATCTCTGGCATATCTTCAGCACTATAGTCATCGCTTAAGTAGCTTTGAATCTCTTCAGCATAGACTTTGATAGGATTGACTTCGCTCAGATAGTTTGCCGGAAAGCCGCCACCCAAATTAATCATTTGAAGCTTTATGCCTTCTTCGTTCTTCATCCAATCAAACATATATTTAACTTTGGCTAAAGCATCATCCCAAGCGGCAACGTCTTTTTGCTGACTGCCCACATGGAATGAGATGCCATAAGGTACCAAGCCCAATTCTTGCGCTTGAATCAATAGTTCAATCGCCATATTGGGGTGACAACCAAATTTGCGTGACAATGGCCATTCAGCGGTATCTGACCCTTGTACCAAGATACGTACAAATATTTTTGAGCCAGGTGCATGTTTTGCGATGTTTTTTAAATCTGCTTCTGAGTCGGTCGCATACAAATCAACCCCTTTTTCAAAGGCGTATTTGACATGTTCAGGCTTTTTGATGGTATTACCATAAGAGATACGTGAGGGCTCAACGCCGCAGTCAAGCACGCGATCAAGCTCATAAATCGATGCACAGTCAAAGTTTGAACCAAGCTCAGCAAGCAGATTGATGACTTCAACAGCAGGGCTTGCTTTCATCGCATAATGGATTTTAGCATGAGGAAAAAAACCAACCATTTCATGATATTTTATTTTAATGCGATTAAGATCAACCACTAAAAATGGCGTTTCACGACCTTCAGCCGCTTTAGTAAATTTCTGCCAGCCGGCAGGGTCAAAATATTGGTCGATTTTAATCATAGTAAGACCTTTAATAAAAACAGTATTTAATGAGAACAAGGAATGAAGCTAACAAGGAGTGATGCTAACCAGAACTAATAATAAAACCCAAATTCTTTACGCTAAAATCTAAGCGTTTAATCGTCGCCTTATCGCTGCGCTATGTGCAGTATCTAAAACAGACAGCGTTTAAAACGTAGCATAAGCCATAACAAAACCACTTGACGATAAACGTATGTGACAATCAACTTATCAGAGAAATAGATTAAGAGTTTGCTGGCTGTGGCTCTTTTTCCGCCACTTGCTCGCCTTGTTTTTCACGTATTTTAAGGACTTTACGCACCTTATCGCGCGCACGTGTCTGTTTCAAACGCGACAAATAATCGACGAAAATCACCCCATTCAGATGATCCATTTCATGTTGGATGCAAACGGCAAGTAAGCCTTCTACTTCTTCATCAATCTTATTGCCATTCTCATCTAGTGCTTCGATACGCACTTTATTCGGGCGCTCAACTTTGTCATAGACGTCTGGCACGGACAGACAACCTTCTTCATACGGCTGCTTTTCTTCAACCAATGGCGTTACTTTGGGATTGATAAACACTCTTGGGCTGTCTTTATCTTCTGATAAATCGATCACGATAAGCTGGATATGGTGATCCACTTGGCTTGCAGCCAGACCGATACCTTGCGCCTCGTACATGGTCTCAATCATATCGGTGATTAAGGTTTTGATTTCAGCAGTGACTTCCTTGACAGGCGTTGCAATCGTACGCAGACGCGGGTCGGGATAGCTTAAAATAGGGAGTAACGCCATAAGGCTCACCTCAATGATAAAGATAAAAAATAGGTTTGATATTATAAGATAAATGGGGACAAAAGTAATGCTTATCAATAGCTAAAGAGAGATATCCTGACTGATAAATATAAGAAAAATATAGTAATAATGTATGGATAGAGGAATTTGAAACAGTAAAAAAGGCCTTGATTGCACAAGACCTTTGTTTTATGTATTAGTTATTGAAATATATTAGCTATTCAGCTGTGTCCAATTATACGCGACGTTTACTCATAATCATCTCATAGATGAACAGTAAGATAATCGCACCAATTACTGAGAAGATTAGACCAGTGAAACCGCCATCAGCATTGATACCAATTAGGCCAGCAACAAAACCACCAAGCATCGCACCAACGATACCCAATACAATCGTCATAATCCAACCCATAGGATCGCTACCTGGCTTAATCGCACGTGCCAATAAACCTGCAACCAGACCAACAATAATCATCCAAATAAAGCTCATATCAATTCTCCTAAAGTGTCTATCATTTATAATGGTTTACTTATTTTGTTGAATCCATTGTAAACATTATCGAGATCGAGAAATAAGCAAAAAATGTTACCTATGTATGGGCTCTGTGAGGAAAAAGCGATATTTGCTATTTAGCAGGGGAAATAGGTAAACGGGGTGTTACAAAGGTAGTAAAGTCGCTAATGAAATGACTATATCTCTCTATAAAAGTAAAAATATTTTTTTATAGGTATAAAAAGAAATAAACAGGCGTAGCTCATTATTAATGAGCTACGCCTGTTATTCTACAGGGTTATAGAGCCAGACTAACTATTAGCTAAAGCGGTTACTAAACGCTGATGAATACCTTCAAAGCCGCCATTAGACATAATCACAATCGCATCACCAGCCTTGGCATATGTGCAAATATGAGTAATGATATCTTCTACGCTAGAGAGTACCTGTTGGCTGCCAATATCTGGATTTGCGATAGTGGCATTATTAATGACTTCTTTTAGACCCCACTCAAGTCCTGTCGGCTCATACCATAAGGTATGATCGGCGAGAGCAGCAGACTCAGCCAAGCTGTCTTGATGAATGCCCATTTTCATGGTATTACTACGTGGTTCAATAATTGCCCACAGTCGTCTATCAGCTAGCTTTTTCTTAGCACCATCCAAAGTAGTGGTAATTGCCGTTGGATGATGAGCAAAATCATCAAAGACCAAGATATCATTTACATTACCTATAAGCTCCATCCGACGTTTAATACCCGCAAATGCTGATAACGCCGCGCAAGCAGTTTTGACACTGACGCCGATGTTATAAGCCGCTGCGACAGCAACCAAGGCGTTATTCACATTGTGAATGCCGCTCATCGACCAATCGACGACTCCCGTGGCTTCTTTATCAGCAATATCAGCCGCAAAACTAACCGCAAATTGACCACCATCTGCGCTGATAAGTTCAGCTTGCCAATCGCTACTATCTTTTGCGTGGGTATTATTTTTTGCATAGGTATTATCTGTTGCATAGGTATTATTTGCCGCTGAGTCCAATACTGCTGTCCGCCAAACGGGTGTCCAAACACCTTTCGCTAACGTTTCCTCTAAGCTGGCAGTCGCTGTGGGCATAATGATTTTGCCAGTGCTTGGAATCATACGTACCATATGATGAAATTGGGTCTGAATAGCATCAAGATCCGCAAAAATATCCGCATGATCAAATTCAAGGTTATTTAAAATAGCCGTACGCGGACGGTAATGTACGAACTTTGAACGCTTATCAAAAAATGCAGAATCGTATTCATCTGCTTCGATAACGAAATAGCCAGTATTTGCCGAATCGTCATTATCAATTTTGTCAGCACCCAAATAACTGCTGTGAGCGAAGACGTGCTGTAAATGCTCATCAGTGGTATCAACAAGTGGCACACCACCGATTAAAAACCCAGTATCGATACCCGCATAGTGCAATATCCAAGCGAGCATGGTCGTCGTCGTGGTTTTACCGTGAGTACCGGCAACGGCTATCACATGACGCGATTGTAATACCTGCTCAGATAAAAACTGTGGTCCTGAGGTATAGCGTAGACCTGTGTCCAGCATATATTCGATGACATCCATACCGCGCTTCATAGCATTACCAACCACGACCAAATCTGGTGCTGGTTGTAAATGCTCTACCAGATAGCCTTGCTCAATGGTCACGCCCGCGTTTTCCAGTTGGGTAGACATCGGCGGATAAACGTTGGCATCTGAGCCCGTGACCGTATGTCCAAGCTCGCGCGCCAATAAGGCCAGCGAGCCCATAAAAGTACCACAAATACCAAGAATATGAATATGCATAGACGTTCCGTACGAGCTTGAATAAGAGGAATGAAAATCTAACGTAAGGTAATAAAAGAGATTGCTGTATTTTGGCTGAGCTAATATTTATCTTAGCAAATTACTATTTAAGCCAGTACTCTTTTATGTTGAGCCAACGACCGTAGCACAGCAGGCAAGCGCTCATTGTAAAGTAATCATGGTTCGTTGACCAATAAAAAACGCCTAGTAAATAGGCGTTATCAAAATTATAAAGTAGTCGGATTTAGTGTTATCTTAAAGATGCTATATGGCGTTACTATTCACGCATTTATTGACGTGCTAAAGCATAGTTTTCATCAGGATTTTTATACTCATCCATCATGATCAAGTGATTGTCTTGAATTTGATAGGTTTCGATATTTTTTTTCTCATAAACGATAGTAATTACATCATTGTCTTGACGATAGACACCGGATTCTATCAAAGGCGGTTGCGGCGTTTTTGCCTGATTAAAAACACTGGTTTTTAATACTGAACCGTCAGCGAATAAGTTTAGCGTGAGGTCGATACTGCCACAAGATGGGCAGGGGACAACGCCACCATAATCGCCCATCAAGGTCGCTTGCAACATACTGTCGCTATTGGCTGCTGAAATCATCGGTGAACGTGCTAAGTTATCATTCGAGTTTGCTGCTGCAATAAGTGCCTGTCCTTCTTGATCACTGTCTTCATTAGCTGATGCTTTAGCACTATTGTCTTCTAAGGCAGGCTCATCATTATTCAAAACGTTACTTTGGTCGCTGTTAATCGGCGCACCTTGGGTATTTTTATTTGTAGAAGAAGAGGCACTGTCACAACTCACCAAGGCGATACAGACCGGTACGGCTAATAATAGGCGTAGACAGCGGTTGTTAAGCAAGGAAGCAGAAAATACAGGCGAAAAATTTATCATAGTATTACCACAGAGCAGATTTTTAAACAATATTGCTAATTACAACTGATGTCATTTTGACTCTAAAATCAGCGTAAAAACCACATAGAACGAAAACGACTAGAGTAACGGCAATAAGCCCGCGTTGCGAGCTTGATTTCGTTAAATTATGTGATAAAAATGGAGAAACTATGAATAGCACGCCGTGCGTTATTTATCGAGCGAGAGGCTTAGGAGTAGCAGGACGTACGATACGCCACAAGATAAGCAAATGGGTCAGTATCAGAATACTAAATAAAATCAAGGATTGTTCAGGGATGCTTAAGCCCAGAAACGTCCAGTCAATAGAGGCGCATTCACCAGAGCCCGCAAATACTTCTTTTAATACCTGCTGCATAGGCAAGGTATCAAGCCAATAATCCAAACCCGGACCACATGACGGGACTTGATCTGCTGGTAAATGCTGTAGCCAGACATGACGTCCTGCGACTATCGCCGCCCAGCCGATACCCGCTAAACTACCAAGCCAAAGTAGTAGTCTGATAACCATCGATTTTGGATGAAACAAAGCGGCGATTAAAGCAAACCCACCCATGATCATCAGACCAATTCGCTGAAAAATACAAAGCGGACAAGGTGAAAAACCCATATAACGCTGTAAGAAAAATAGTGCAAAGCTCATGCCTATCGCGGTCATTATGACTAAAAACACTTGCAGATTGCGGTAAGTGGTTAGCTGTAGCATGGGGCAGATACTCTTATAAAGTGCTTGTTAATAAAGGACAGAAAGATATGAAAGATTAACGATATTGCTGCAAGAAATCCATGAAATCTTCTGTTTCAGCTGCTTCTATCTCCGCTTGTTGTAAGATGGATTTTTCGGCGAGCACTTCATATTTTGCTTGGGTATTTGGACTGAGCGTCTGCTGCAATAACGAGTCGCGATGCTGCTGCGCTAAGGTAAAGCCCAACTGCCATAAACTGCCCAAGCGCTTGCTATCAGAGTTCACTTGCGCTGAAATAGTTGACTCAGAGTGACCAGCTTTGCCTTGCATCAAGGCAACTGCTGCACGATAATCATTGCCGCCATAGTGTGCATCTAGTAGTGCCGCTAACGGCTGCATACGATTTAGATGCATCAGCATCCAGCTCTCTAATGATTGCTCGGCACCATTATTAAGGATTTGTAAATTGTCACGGCGACCTTCATTAACGACGCGCTCAAGATTGATAGCGAGCGCATCTTCTTCCTCAGGCATTAATTCAGGGGAATCACTAAGCAAGCAATAAAGCGCCATCACTTCTAAAAAGCAGGCACTAGATAAGCGGATACCGATATCGCTATAAGGGTCCAAATCAATCGCACGAAACTCAACATAAGCGATACCACGACGCTCAAGTGCTTCAGTTGGGCTTTCGCCACTCATGGCTATTTGTTTAGGACGAATAGGGCTGTAGTATTCATTTTCTATTTGTAAAATATGATTGTTGATTTGAATAGGATTGCCATTCTCATCATCTAAGCCGAGTTTCTCAAAGCTTTCGTGCGGGGTTTGAATCGCACGGCGCAGACCTTTGACATATTCAGGCAAATTGTTGTAGCGGATATCAAGGTGCTCTTGCACACTATTGGTGTAACCAAGTTTACCCATACGCAGGCTAGTAGCAGTTGGTTTATAATAGGTTGAATTATTGAACATCTCAAGGTCGTGCTCAATCCCTGAAACAAAACAAGGGCAAACACTCGGACTTGCGCCCAATAAATACAGCACCAAGCTGGTCAGGCGCTTAAAGTTACGAATCAGACCCAGATATTTATCGTTTTTAAACTCTGTTAATGTCAGAGATTGTGCAGTAGGCGTTTGTGTTTGCCATGCAGTGAATAAATCGTCACCAAATGATAAATTATAATGTAAACCTGCAATGGTCTGCATCCGGCGACCATAACGAACACCAAGTCCACTACGGTACAAAGTTTTCAATTTACCCGTGTTAGAGCTACCATAGTCCGCGAGTGGAATATCTTCATCATCTGATGACAGCATACAAGGCATAGACAGCGGCCACATCAGCTCGTTTTCAGGCATGCCTTGATATACCAATAGATGCAATTGGCGCAGCATGTTAAGCGTCTCTTTTGGCGAGGACTTGGGGTCGGTAATCAGCTCAAGTAAACTCTCAGAATAATCCGTCGTAATAAAAGGATGAGTCAGCTTGGAGCCCAGTTTGGCAGGATGTGGCGTTTGTGCCAAATAACCATCAGGCGTCACGCGCAATCCTTCTTTTTCGATACCACGTAACATGCCTGCTAAATGCTCGCTGGCAAACCAGTTTGGAATATCAAAATCGACAAAGCTACTCGCAAAATTACTCATAAGGATCATCTGTTGTTATTGGTTATTATTGATTAAAAAACCATCAATGGCTAATCGAAAAATAGAGAATAGTGACTTCAGTTTAGCCCAAAGATAGGCTAAAAACCACGCACGATTACAAATACGGTCCGTTTTTATTAAGGTAAACTTTACTCTGTCTGGCAAGAAATCTAGCAGTAAAATCTTAATACAGAAATGACTTTAATTGATCGTTTGTGCTTATTTTCTTGAAAGCTTTTATGGAGGGCAACTCTATTTTTATCAATAGCCAATGCACCCAAATTTTTATAGGAAAAATATCTGAAATAAAAAGCACCTACCAATCGGGTAAGTGCCATAGCAAAACAATTCTTTATATAATCATTGGATATTGAGGTATACCAAAGCGAGTATTTAGATTGAGAATGACGAGCCGCAGCCACAAGTGGTCGTGGCATTCGGGTTGGTTACGATAAAGCGTGCGCCTTCCAAGCCTTCGGTATAATCAACGGTAGAGCCTTGCAGATACTGATAGCTTAATGAGTCAACGACCAAGGTCACATCGGCATTATCGAAGTTGGCATCATCTTCATTGAGCTCATTGGCAAAGTTAAAGCCATAAGAAAAGCCTGAGCAGCCGCCGCCCGTCACATAGACGCGTAGCATCAAGTTGTTATCGCCTTCTTCTTCACGCAGGCGACGGACTTTTTGCGCGGCACTGTCAGTCAGATTCAAAACCGTTGGATCGACAGGTTGGCTTGAGCTTGGATTAAATTGGTTGGCTGGTTGGTTCATATCTACCTCAATTGCTAAAATCAGATGTTATTATTTTTACGTATGCGAGGTCGTCTATTGATACAGGCTAAGATGACTTGCCAGTAGCTTTTCATAGCTGCTATTCATGACCTACAGGCAACTGCACTATTCTTTATGCAAGGTATCGCTATTGTTGGACAACCACTGCAATATAGACAGCATAGTAACTAGGCTTTAATTGAGAATATCAGCACTTAACTGCCTGATGTCAATAGTGTTTTGCTAGTATAACATAATTGGGCTAATGATTGATTTGTCAAGGCTAACAGTAGCATTTGCTATTATAACCTACTTATATATGCCCCTTGTTGTTTGTTAATACAAGGGAATTAGTAGCAGTATAAAGGTTTGAATTTAAAATACTTATTTAATTGTTTGCCTATCGGTTAGGCGTTTGAAATAATAGCCGCCAGTAAACACGCCAGAGAAGTGTTTTTCCTATTGCCTTATGTTTTATATTACCGCTGAGATGAAGAAATTATATGATCGAATTTAAAGACGTTGGTGTTCGCCGTGATGGTCGTGAGTTGTTTGCAGGGGCAAGCTTCCAGCTACATCCGGGCCACAAAGTTGGCTTAACGGGCAATAACGGGACCGGAAAATCGACCTTATTTGCCTTGTTATTGACACGAATGGGTACCGGTGACACCGAAGTGACCCTTGATAGGGGTGAAGTGAGTATCCCCGATAGCTGGCATGTAGCGCACATGGCGCAGGAAGTTGGCGCGACCACACAGACGGCGATTGATTATGTGCTGAGCGGTGATGAGCAGTGGTACGAGATTAACGCTACGTTAAATGACTTAAGCCGCGTCAGTGATGAGCAGATTGGTGTGCTGCATCAGCAGTTTGATGAGATTGATGGCTATCGTACGCCAACCAAAGCCGCGCAAATCATGGCGGGTCTTGGTTTTAATACCAACCAGCATGAGCTGCCGGTAGAAGGGTTTTCGGGTGGTTGGCGTATGCGTTTAAATCTTGCTAAGACCTTGATGAGCCGCGCTGACTTGATGTTACTCGATGAGCCAACCAACCATTTGGATTTGGATGCGATTTTGTGGCTTGAGACGTGGATTAATGCCTTTACTGGCTTGGTCATCGTCATCTCACATGATCAAACGTTCTTGGACAATACTGTTGGTCATATCTTGCACGTTGAGCAACAAAAAATCACCCTTTATACCGGTAACTATCAGCAGTTTATTCGCACCCGTCATGAGCGTATGGCGCAGCAGCAGCAAGCTTTTGAGAAGCAAGAAGCGACCAAAGCACATTTGGATGACTTTATTCGTCGTTTCCGTGCGAAAGCCAGTAAAGCCAAGCAAGCGCAAAGCCGTATCAAGCAGCTTGAGCGCATGGCTGAGCTGTCGCCGATGATGGCAGACAACCCGTTTTCGTTCCGTTTTTATGAGCCAGCTAATATGAGCTCGCCATTGATTGAGCTGACCGATGCAGATATTGGCTATAGCGATACGCCGCTGCTTTATAATGCCAATGTGCAAGTCACTCCTGATACTCGTATCGGGCTACTTGGGATGAATGGCGCTGGTAAATCGACCTTGATTAAAGCCTTGGTCGGTGAGCTTGGCGTATTAAAGGGCAGCTATAATGTCTCTGATACGCTAAAGCTTGGCTACTTTAACCAGCATCAAATGGATATTCTTGATCCGAAGGCAACCCCAATAGAGATGTTACGCCGCTTAGCAGGCAATACTTCTGATGCCATGCTACGCTCGTTTTTGGGTAGCTTTGATTTCCGTGGTGACCGTATCGATACCATCAGTGAGCTATTCTCTGGTGGTGAGCGGGCGCGCTTAACATTGGCTTTGATAGTCTGGCAACGTCCGAACGTTCTGGTACTTGATGAGCCAACCAACCATTTAGACCTACAAATGCGCCAAGCACTGACCATTGCTTTGCAGGGCTTTGAAGGGGCAGTGGTATTGGTATCGCATGACCGTGAATTGATTGCCAACGTCTGTGATGAGCTGTTTTTGGTACATGATGGACAAATCGATGAGTTTGATGGTGATATAAGCGATTATGGCAAGTGGCTTGCCGAAAAGCGTAAGCAGGAAAATTCACAAGATAAAAATACCAGTAAGAAAAAAAGCAAAAAAGAGAGTAAGAAGTTTGTTTCACGTGAAACAGATGCTAATTCAGTAGGTAGCCAAGCAAGCAAGCAAGTGGGTAAAGATGCGCAGCGCAAGCTAGCCGCTGAACAACGCAAATTAACAGCGCCTATTCGCCGTGATATTGAAAATACAGAAAAGACCTTGGCAACAATTGATGGAAAGCTGCTGGTGTTAGAAGAAAAGCTGGCGAATACGGATCTTTATGAAGAAAGTCGTAAGGCTGATTTGATGATATTGTTGAATGAGCAAACCGCGCTACAGCAACAACATAGTCAACATGAAGAAAAATTGCTACTGGCAATGACAACCTTGGAAGAAATGGAAGCCAATATCGGCTAATACCGTGAGGTTTTTATCAATTAATTTTTAATCGAAACCAAGCGATAAAACTCAGTCATTAAAAAAGGGAAGGCTTACGCCTTCCCTTTTTTTACTTTATTGCCTTACTCTCTACGATATCGACCATCACCATAAGATAGGATTTCCATCGTAGTAGTACAAAGCTGACAGTTTATTTGACCAGCAGCAGCTTTAGATAAATCAAGGATGCGACCTCGTATAAAAGGTCCTCTATCTGTAATTTTCACAATCACACTCTGCTTTGTCTTTTTGTTGGTCACTTGTACCTTCGTACCAAACGGCAGCGTTCTATGTGCAGCTGTCAGGGAGTTCATATTGAAGATACTACCACTTGCCGTGCGCTTACCGTGGAACTTGCTACCGTAGTAGCTGGTATTGCCGGCGAAAGCAGTGGCGCTCAATAGTATTGATAAAGTGACGACTAAAGACTTGATTAAATAAGACATTTAAAACCTTTTTGCTATTGAAGAAATAGACAGATACTCTTGCCTATGTTATGCATACTCCCTATGAGTACAAATAATATAAAACATCATACAAGAAATAACTTTTCACATTCTTACAGCTCTGTAAAAAAACTCTTTAGGTCAAAAACGCTGTTTTAACAGTAAGTTATGATATATATACCTATTTTGCTATATTTAGATTGCTGTCAATATAAACAATTTATTGGTCGATTCTCTCATTATAAAATCAGTTGAAAGTAAAAAATTTTCGTATTAAATAGTATGTTTCAGAGAAAAAGATCCCTTGCATACTACTATCCGCCTAGCAGAGACGATAATAATTTATAGCGAGCGCACGGTATCGCGTTTAAGTTGTATCCCCTATATTGGTAATATTTCTATAACGGTATTTGGTTTTTTTAGCGCTATCATTATAAGTAGACTAGGGTCACAATCTGTTATATCGCCAACCTAATTTCGATTACTAGCGTTTACAATTGGCATTTCATTATTATTAATAGATCTTATTTTGAGGAACATAACATGGCAGAAAAAAACTACTATGACATTTTAGGGGTCAAAAAAGACGCCTCAGACGCCGATATTAAAAAAAGATATCGTAAGCTCGTCCGTCAATATCATCCGGATGTCAGTGATGCGCCAGATGCCGATAATAAGATTGCTGAGATTAATAATGCTTATGAAACCATCAGAGATAAGGACAAGCGTGCTGAATATGATGCGATTCTAAACAATCCTTTTGCTGGTCAAGGTGACGGTTTTGGCGGGCAATCAGGTGCTGGTCAGGGCGGCTTCCGTTGGGAAGATATCAAAGATCAGTTTGGGGAAGGTGAGGCTTACGGCGATGGAGGTTTCCGCTTCGATGATATTTTTTCGGCATTTGGACGCGGCGCACGCGGACAAAATAGTGGTCAGTCGCAATATGGCGGCTTTAGCAACCAAGATAGCAAAGGTCAAGATCAACATGCCGAGATTACTGTTGATTTGGCTTCGGTCTATAACGGTGATGACTATAGTATTAAGTTAAATGTTCCGGTGCGTCAGCCAAATGGCAGTGTGGGCTACGATAATAAAACCCTTAAAATTAAAATCCCTAAAGGCATTACGGATGGCAAGCAAATTCGATTGGCTGGACAAGGAGCGGCTGGCAGCGGTAATGGTAAAAATGGTGATTTATTTTTAAAGGTTAAAATCAGTCATGCTTCAAATATCCGTATCGAAGGCGCAGATATTTATCAAACTGTAAACATCGCCCCATGGGAGGCAGCACTGGGTGAAAAAATTAATGTTAATACGCCAGCGGGCACACTAGGTGTGACAATTCCTAAAAATAGCAAGTCAGGCAGCAATTTACGCTTAAAAGGCAAAGGTATTCCTGCTAAAGAAGCAGGCGATTTATACTTAACCCTAAATATTGTCAATCCCGATATCAATAGTGAAGCGGAAACCAACGCTTATGAAGCACTAAAACAAGCCTTCACTGACACAACCATTGAACGATAAACAAATAGATTTATAAAAGCCGTTTAATACCTTAATAGAGATGTAGACGATAACGATAAAATAAAGAAAAACGAGGATAATCGCTATGAAACACTCGCCTGAATTTAATGACATTATCATGAGCTTAGATGAGCTGATATCTGCCTGTGGTCAAGAGCGCCAGTGGGTGATCGAGCTGATTGAAGAGAACATCATCGAATATGATGTACCAGAGCGCGAGCAGTTTACTGGCTATCAGCTGACGACTGTGCGCCGTGCGTCCCGCCTAAGTCGCGACTTTGAAGCCAGCGTGCCAGCAATTGGTCTGATACTTGAGCTGCTAGATGAAATCGAGCAACTGCGCCAACTAAAACGCCAATTGGATATGCAAGCACCCGTTATTGAAGTCACGATTGACCAATTAAAATAGTTAAATGAACAGTAAAAGCCGATCATAAAAAAGAGCCCAATCATTGATTGGACTCTTCAGCATTTAAGCATACGATTTTATAGCAAATTAACGAGCATATTTTGGATCAGCAGCAGCGGTAAATAAGACGTCTGTTGATGAGTTCAGAGCGGTTTCTGCAGAATCTTGTATGACGCCGATGATGAAGCCAATTGCGACTACTTGCATTGCAATGTCATTTGGAATACTAAATAGGCTTGCCGCTAATGGAATCAGTAGCAATGAACCACCAGCAACACCAGATGCGCCGCAGGCACTAATCGTTGCTACCAAGCTTAATAGCAGTGCTGAGGCAAACGTCACTTCGATACCGAGCGTATGAGCAGCAGCAAGCGTTAGGACGTTAATGGTGATTGCAGCGCCCGCCATATTGATGGTAGCACCCAGTGGAATGGTCACTGAATAAGTGTCTTCGTGTAGACCCAATTTACGCGCAAGGTTCATATTGACAGGGATATTTGCCGCTGATGAGCGGGTAAAGAAGGCGGTGATACCAGACTCACGTAAGCAGATAAACACGAGCGGATAAGGATTTTTTCCTGTCTTAACTAAGATAATGAGTGGATTGACGACTAGCGCGATAAATAGCATACAACCGACCAATACCATCAAGATGCGTGCATAGCCAGCTAAAGCTTCAAAGCCTGTCTCAGCAACCGTATTGGCAACCAAACCCAAAATACCAAAAGGCGCTAAGGCAATAACCCATTTTACCACTTGTGAGATGGCATCAGAAAAATCACCAACCACGGTACGAGCAGTATCACTCGCCTGGCGTAAAGCAAAACCAATGATGATTGCCCATGCCAAAATACCAATATAGTTGGCTTCAGCGATAGCCTGAACGGGGTTGGCGACCAAATTCATCAGCAAGTTGGTCAACACTTCTTTTAAATTTGCTGGCGGTACTTGCTCAATTACCGCATTGACTAAAACCAGCTCGGTTGGAAATAAGAAGCTTGCCCCTACAGCAGTCAGCGCTGCTAAAAAAGTGCCAAACATATACATGATCAGCACGGGTTTAACATAGACCTCGTTGCCACTACGATGTTGGCTAATGGCTGCCATGACCAAAACGAATACCAGTATCGGCGCGACGGCTTTTAGTGCCCCCACAAATAAAGTACCCAATAATCCTAATGCAATACCAACATTTGGTGCCAACCAACCTATTAATACCCCTAATACTAAACCGATAATAATAAGCGGTACCAGTCCTATACGCTGGTACATCGCAATCAATGAACGCATCTATACACCCTCAACCTTGTCAATAAATAAGATATTTATAGCGAAAACAGAAAAATAATCGGAGGATGGTAGCATTTTTTGGGATAAGCGCCTACCTTTAACCCGCATCTGACTGGGCTGATAGAGCTAAAGAAAAGGCGTTGTATGTGACAAAAAGAATGATTTTACTGTAACAAATAAAGCGGTTTGAAGAATTAAACTGTAAAGTGGGTCAGCTCATAGCCGAGTTGTTGGTAGCTTTTATATTTATGACGACCTTCTTGCACACTAGCTGCATCAGGTTTTATCAGCTCAAGGACGCGAGTAGGTTTCGCATTGATAGTAGCTGTCATAAAAGTGCTTACTGGATGTATAGTGGTATTAAGAACCATACCTTTAAAGTTAGCAGGCATATAATTGCTAAGAAGTACAGGCGCTAACGCTTTATGATTGATATCAGTATCAGCATTCAAAAGGCGTTGATGAGGGATAAAGCTAGTAGCCTCTTGCGCCCATAATGCCTTATCAAGCGTCGATAGCAATTCATCATCGTCGATAAGAATTAACAATGATTGATTACTTTTATTAAGCGCGGTTTGGGTCAGCTGACAAATAAAGCCCAAGAAATCTTGGGCTTTATTCTCAGTTAATACATAGAAGCTAACGTTCATAAACTGATTTTCATTAATTGGTTTTCATTAATAAGTTATGCCATGTTTGCACTGTTTTTCAGATATTGCATAAATAACGGTACAGGACGACCAGTCGCAGCTTTGTCTTGACCTGAAATCCATGCCGTACCAGCGATGTCTAAATGCGCCCATGCTTGGCCTTCTTCTATAAAGCGCGATAAGAAACATGCGGCAGTAACAGCACCAGCACCTTTACCACCGATATTTTGAATATCAGCGATAGGCGAGTCAATCTGCGCTTGATACTCGTCATCCATCGGCATGTGCCAGATAAGATCACCTGATAAATGACTCGCGTTTTCTAAGTCAAACAACACATCTTCGTCATTACTAAAGACTGCTGAGCGGACGTGACCTAGTGCAACCACACAAGCACCAGTCAAGGTTGCGACATCGATGATGGCTTTTGGCTGATAATACTTCTGTACATAGCACAAGGTATCGCACAATACTAAACGACCTTCAGCATCGGTATTTAATATCTCAACTGACTTACCGTTCATTGCTATGATGATATCGCCAGGACGCGTCGCCTCTCCTGATGGCATATTTTCAGCACAAGCTAGCGCACCGACGACGTTGATAGGTAGACGCGCTTCACATAATGCTTTTAGGGTACCGAGTACCGCAGCAGAACCGCCCATATCAAATTTCATCTCATCCATCGCCGCACCCGGTTTGATTGAGATACCACCTGAATCGAAGGTGACGCCTTTACCGACAAGAACGATAGGTGCATCATCATTTGTAGTTTGGACATTGTCTTCGCTATTTTGGTCAGCTTTTTTAGCGGCTTTTTTGCTAGCAGCTTTGGTTGGTAACTTATCAGCCAATGCTTTTAAACCACCCGCTACTTTTGCGCTGTTGGTAGTGGCTTTGCTAGTATCGCCATCAGCATTGGCGCTAAAATTAGACTTGCCACGATATTCCATTAGTACAAGCTTACCTTCTTTGGTCGAGCCTTGCGCGACCGATAAGAAGCAGTTCATTCCCAGTGCTGACATCTCGTCCTCACCTAATACGGTGACTTTTAAGAGATCAGGATAAGTGGCTGCCAATTCCTGTGCTTGCTCAGCCATATACGCTGGGAAACAGATATTACCCGGCTCATTGGCGACATCACGGGTTAAGCTTTGACCAGTAAAGACCGCTTGTGCAAAGTTTAACGAATCCTCTAAAGATGGCTCTGCCAATAAGTAGATGTCCGTTAAAACAGGCGTTTGCTGCTCAGATTTGTACTTGTCAAAACGATAGCTTGCTGCCAGTAGGCTCAGCGCGAATTGACTAAAATGGTTTTCTTCTAAAGCATCGCCCAGCGCAACAGTGATAGAGTCAACACGCTTTTGCGTGCTCTTATAAATGGTATTGGCAATTTTTTCTAGAACGCTATGACGCAATTTATCAACATTACCCACACCGACCAATAACAGCTGTACTGGATTTTCTTTAGTGGTTTTTTTATCGCCAGCCAACGCATAGTCAGCAACTGTCTCACAAGCTTTGCCATTAAAGTGCGATACTTCAATCAATTGCTCAATACGGGTTTGATAATCACTCAATACCGACTCAGCTAAGATGTTTTTCTTATCATCGATTAAGACGACAAGGCAAGCGGCATCTTTGCTTTTGGCTTCTTTTTTAAGAATTTTTTGTGTATGGGTTTTCGGTAAACTTTGCGTTAATTTAATATTCATATATTGTTATCCTTATTAGATGAATGCATTTTTTTAAAAGCGTGAATACAGTAAGGTGTCAAATTTAAAAAGATATCAAATTTTAACTGCTAACGCATTTGAATCGGTAGTGTGTTTTAACTGCTACCTATCTTAAATAGCACGCCTATCAAGCAAGCATAGTAGTGTAGCATATCGGCACACAGTACGCAGTTAGCAAGGGTTAGGTAATATTTCTGGAGCTATTTCTTGCATTATTTTAGCGTCTGTCATTAGCTGTTAGTCAACTTATCAGTCGCTACTAGAGCGGCAAATCTATCTTGAAGTGCAGCCATCGCACTATCATGCACAGTACTAGCCGTTATGACTTGTCCTGCAACACTAGGCAGATCGCGCGTGGCACAAGCATCATGACACACGAAATTTTCAAAACCCAAATCAAAGGCTGCTCTGACGCTTGAGCTGACGCACATATGGCTCATAAAGCCTGCAAAAATAATTTGTTGCTTACCAGCCGATTTTATTAGCGCTTGCAGCTCGGTATCATAAAATGCATTAGGGTGCATTTTAACAATGGTTTTTTCGTCATTAATGGGCTGCAGGCTATTAATAATATCTACTTTTGATGATAATGGATTGAAAATTTTGTCATTATCCTGCCCGTGATGAGTAACATGAAATATCGGAATAGCTTCGTTCCTAGCTTTATCGAGTAGCAGGCGCGCGTTCGCAGTGGCTTTATTACCGGCATCACCTAACGGCATCGCGCCGTCAACATATTCATTCTGAAAATCAATCATGACGATAGCGCAATTTGACCAATCAATCTCATTAAATTGACCACCAGCTAATCCAAGTAAAGTAAAGGGAATAGACATTTTATGCTCCGTTAATTAGTAGACGATATAAGTGTAGATGCTAAATCTTAGATAATTTTGAATGGGAACTAACGTTAAATACTAACAACTAATGCTGATAGTATTCAGTACGTGATACGTACAGTACACAAATTCAGTTAGAAAGCATGTATGAGAGACTTAATCGTGATGTCTGAGTTAAAGCGCTTATATCTTATATAATGCGATTAGGTTTTAAATAGCGCAGTTACGTCCCCATTTAACCCTGTTGATGAGTGAGTACTAAATGCGTTATTGATAACGGCTAGGTAATGTTTTCAAACACATTTCCACGCTATTTTTTCTAGAAATATGCTAGCATTAGCGGTTATGCCTATCGTCTCTGGTCAAGCTTAACTGTCCTTATTAATACAGATGCGATGAACCGCACGAACGCCAACTTCTACAACCGCTAAGAGTGCCTACTGTGATATTACGCCGCTATATGACCCAACAAGTTGCCTCAACGACCGCATTGGTCTTGGGGTTTTTAGTGGTGATGATGCTTGGCGGACGTTTGATACGCTATTTTGGTATCGCAGCTGAAGGTAATTTAGACATCGGTTTGCTGTTTACCATCATTGGTTATAACCTACCGTATTTCTTAGAGCTTATTCTACCATTGGCGTTCTTTATTGCGTTAATGCTGGTATTTGGGCGCCTGTATGTTGACCAAGAAATGGCAGTGATTAATGCCAGTGGCGTGTCGCGCGGTCGGCTTGGGCGCTTGATGACGCCATTGATTTTGGCATTGTTCGTTGGTGAGGCAGCATTATCCATCGTTGGTAAGCCATGGGGCGTGCGTTCATCTGAGAATGTCTGGCAACAGCAAGCGTTGACCAGTGCCTTTGACTTAATTCGCCCCAATCAATTTATCAGCAGTGGCAATTATCATCTATATGTGGGCAGTTTAAGTGATGATAAAAAACAATTACAAGATGTGATATTGATTCAGTCTGAGCCTGAAAAAAAGGGCAGTGGGGCTAAAAATAACACTGCTAAAAATAGTACCATGGATCTTGAAAATAACATCGATGTCGAAACTGCCGAACAGCTTAATATTCCAGAATTGCCCACAGCGCTTGCCAATAATAATATTAGCAAAGACACGATTACGCTTGCCAAACGTGCTGAACAAGTAGATACAGGCAATAGTGGCATAACCCAATTGGATTTGTTCCAAGGTCGCCGTTATGAAGTCGGGGCTGGTAGCTTGAAGTACAATCAAGTAGGTTTTGATCGCTATCGTATTACCTTGACGGAGTCGTCGAAAGAAGTCATAACCGAAGACAATATCGAGACGCAGGCGATTGGACCGTTATGGCAAGCGGCAACAGGCAATGCGCAAGTGGGTAATAATGCCATGCGTGCGGCCCAAGGCGAGCTTGGTTATCGTTTATCATTACCATGGCTGATGATTATCGCGCCGATGCTCGCCGTACCACTGGCGCAAGTTCGTCCACGTCAAGGTCGTTGGTTACGCCTATTTCCCTCTATTTTACTGTTTGTCAGCTGCGCACTCGGTATCATCTCACTCAAAAATGCTGTCGGTAAAGGCAGTGTAAGCGTGTGGGCTTATGCATGGCTCATCTTAGGGTTTATGGCATTGGCACTGTATATGAATTGGGGTAGCCGCGTGCAGCACCGATTGCGCTTTCGCAAGCCAGAAAATGAGCTTTTGACGGTTACCGACAATCAAAATAGTAGCTCACAAGGAGGGCAATCCTAATGAGTGCTCTATTCTCTAAATCATCGAAGCCGAATTCGCCAAATGCTCAATCGCTACTTAGCCCAAAACCGACTAACCTCAAAGTGCTTAGCCGCTATGTGAAACTAAATGCCTTGCTAGCGATTATCGCGGCGGTCATAGGGCTATGGGCATTACAGCTGGTATTCTCTTATTTATCTGAGCTTGATTCGCTAGATGATAGCTATACGATGGGAGAGGCAATCAGATATATCTTTTATCGCTCGCCTTATTTTTTAGAACAATTTATCCCAACAGGGGCATTATTGGGTGCGGTCGTTGGTTTGGGCTTGCTGGCTAATAACAGTGAGTTGGTCGTCATGCGAGCTGCTGGTATTAGCGTTTATCGAATCGTCAGTTGGGTATTGCAGCCAGCTATGATTTTTGTAGTATTAGCATTATTCATTAACCAGTTTGTGTTGCCGTATTCCAATCAATTGGCAAATGAGATTAATAGTGAGGATAACAGCTCGCTAGTGACTTCAGTACGCGGTTACTGGACAGTGCAACCACGCTTTGAGAATACAAAAGACGGCAGTGCCAAGCCGGATGGTAGTGATATCTTGTATATCGATTATGCTGATGTCAAAGGGAATATCGGTCAGGTAAAGCGTTGGCACTTAGATAATAACGGCAACTTGCAAACCGCCATTCATGCTGAAGGTGGTAAATATATCGGGCGCGAGACGCTTGCTACCGCTAGCAGCAAACCGAGCGAGCAATATCGTTATGAGTGGCAGCTGAACAATATGACCAAGCTGATGATTAATCAAGGCTTTGAAAGTAGCCAAGCCATATCGCCAACAGACACATTGAGTTTACCGTTTGCCCCTGAGTCTGTGTATTTGCTCACGCGTCAAGCTGAGGATTTATCTCTTACGCAACTTTATGAACACCGTCAATTTATGCGTCAGCAAGGCACTCGCTCTTTAAGTCATGAGCTGGCGTTTTGGCAAAAGCTATTATCACCCTTGTCTATCTTGTCATTAGTAATTGTCGCCTGCTCATTCGTTTTTGGCTCCCTGCGTACGCATAGTCTCGGCTTGCGAATTGTCGTGGCATTATTGTTTGGGCTGCTATTTAGTTATGTACAGGATTTGGTCGGTTTTGTCTCGCTGGCGACAGGCTTTTCGCCACTACTGATGGTGATATTACCAATTATTGCCAGTGCGGTTTTGGGTGGATATTTACTGAAACGGCAGATGTAACTCTCAAAATGATGTAAATCTAAAAGTTTAGCCATAAAAAAGCACGCTAAATCCTTATGATTTAGCGTGCTTTTTATTTGTCTGATTCTAGCGTTTAATCTTTGGTTGCCATGGTAATCGTATAAGTCTTGCCCTGTTTTACCTTTTCGCTATTACCAAAGACTTCGGTAAATGAGCGTTTCATAAATTGACGTAAGCCATTAATCGTCACCACGTAAAAGCGTCCACCTTTACGCATACGCGCATGAGCATCTAGGAAATAAAGGTAATGCTGCTCTTTGCCTACTTTGGCTGGTAAGTTTGACATCACAAGGCTAAAGTCTTTGTCTTTGGCCACGTGATTAAAGCCATTTGATAAATGTACATCGACATTTTTTAGACCATTCTTTTCACAATTAAGGCGTGCATATTCTACTGCCATAAAGTCTTTATCAATCAAAGTATGCTGACCATTAGGACATTCGCGCGCTGCTGCCATACCCAGAACGCCGTAGCCACAGCCCAAATCTATCGAGTCATCATCCGCCTGAAAATCCACATAATCAAGTAACATCAAGCTACCGTCATCGAGCTTTTGTGGTGAAAAAATACCCCACGTGGTCGCAAAATCAAACGGCTTGCCTAGCACATCTTGGCGAAAGTTAATGTCTTCACGCCAATGTTGGGCACTTTTCAACAGGTCAGCAGGGGGTCTATGGCTCATGGATTTCTCGGATTATGGATAAGTAAAAGGTGGTGCATTGCTCAAACGAACAGGGTGCACATTATGATGAGTATTGTAACGATAAAAGGGAAGATTTGCAGCTACGTATTAGTGGAAATTGTGATGGGCACTAAAGGAGGAGTATTTGACAGGAACCATTGTCAGATTTATGTCAGGTTGAAGTTACCCGTTTACGCATTTATATCGTAAATGCTATAGCATCCTTATTGAAGCTATGGAATACTAATAAAGATAACTAATTGGTCAACTATTTATTGTAGTGTCTTCTTGATATGAAGAATTACGGTCATACTAGGGATTGTACCAGCTTACTAAGATTAAACTCACCAAGCTTTACTTAATTAGAAAGGATGCTTAAATATGAAGTCTAAAATCAAAACGAAAATAAATCCAGCGCAAGAAACATTTATTCATATCGTGCATAGTAAGCGTATTAAGCCTCTCAAAAAACAGCCGGGTGTCAAATGTGTGGAAGCAGTAAAAACTATCGATAAAGCTTATCTGGCTGAGCTATCTGGTTGTGATGAATATGTGTCTATCGCTTTTTGTTATAAAAACTATAATGAAGAGACCAAGCCTCGTCTTAGTGAAAATGAAAGCTGTGCTGTGATTAGTGTGGCCAAAGCCAAAGAGCTATTAAATACCACAGAGTTGGCTGAAGAAGCATTGTCTGCTGTCAGTATTATTCTGTTTAGCGCTGTATCACAGACGTTTGGTGGCTTCTTAACGGATGGGGAAACCAGTAAGCGTTATGTACTATCAAAAGGCACAGAATATGCAGGCTTGTCCTCATTATCGCTATAGCATATAAGCAAGATTACGTTTCTATTAAGTATAAAAAAACGGCAGTATTATTATAATATTGCCGTTTTTTTTGCTTCAATATATAGGTTTTTATATTGGTAATAATATCTCGTAAATCAGCAATCTAACCCCTTGGATGATGTTCAGCATGTAACTTCTGCAATCTAGCCGTCGCCACATGGGTATATATCTGCGTCGTCGATAAATCACTATGCCCTAATAATAACTGTACGCTCCGTAAATCGGCACCGTGATTGAGTAAATGGGTAGCAAAAGCATGGCGTAAGGTATGCGGTGATAGGTCTTTATCAATACTGGCAACTTTGGCGTATTTCTTTAGCAGATACCAAAAGTTTTGCCGGGTCATATAGCCACCTTGGGCGGTCAAAAACACTGCTTGGCAATTTCCTGCTTTTAAATGGGCGATCAAATCACCACGTCCATGCGTCAAATAATCTTCAAGCGCATCTGCTGCATATTCCCCTAAAGGCACTAAGCGGGTTTTATTGCCTTTCCCCGTGATTTGTAGCCAGCCTGAGTTTAGATTCACTTGTTCAAGAGACAAGTTAACCAATTCACTGACGCGCAAACCGCAAGCGTAAAGTACCTCTAACATGGCTTTATCACGTAGCCCTAGCGCAGTACTGCTATCGGGCGCGGCAAGGAGATTATCGACGTCAGCTTCTGCCAAATCTTTTGGCAGTGGACGACCAAGTTTTGGGCTTTTAATACGCTCACAAGGATTGTCTTCACGTAGGTTGCTGGCAATCATCCACAGATAAAACTGACGCAAACTTGAAAGCATGCGCGCTTGCGTACGCGGCGTTTTCCCATCTTGAGTAAGAATAGACAGGCAGTGCAGCACGTCTTCGGGCTTCCAACGCGTTAGTGCCGTATGATTGGTCAATTCGCAGGAGCGCAAATCACGCACATAGGCGTTACGGGTACGCGTGGCCAAACCACGAGCCAGCATTGCTTGACGAAATTCGGTTATATAAGCCGGTTCATCATCTACGGCCAGCGCTTTTGGTTGGCGCTGCTGTACGGCACGGTCGCGGCTCATAAGACATACTCAGTAGTGGTATAAGAAAATCCGAGTTAATATAGACGATATTTTTTATTTTAAACTGATTATCAATTAATAAAATTTGGCAAAGTCATTTTTACCCTTTAAGTATTAACAGCTACCAAACACCATAGCGAGGTGACTTCCGCATTACGCGCTGCAAATAGTGGATCAGTATCGTCTTGGCTTCGACCGTGTTTAGGTTGGGTATCGAGACGGTATTTTACTTCTAAACCAGCATTAGCAAACCAGCCCAATAATTCATCGCGGCTGCGCAACTGCAAATGTTCTGCCAAATCTGACAGAATCAACCAGACCTCTCCTTGTTCAGCTAAATGCTGCTTTGCGCCTTGCAAAAACCCACGCAACATTGCGCTATTGGCATCATAGACGGCAAACTCTAGTGGCGAGGTTGGCTTAGCGGGCAACCAAGGTGGATTACAGACCAGCAGATTAGCCAGTGGCGCATCAGTCGGATACAAGTCCGCTTGCTGCAATTGCACTGCAGGTAAATCTAAACGTGTAAGGTTGTCACTAGCGCAGGCTAATGCACGCGGATTTAAGTCCGTCGCAATCACTTGCTTCACACCGCGCTGCGCCAGAATAATAGCAAGCAAACCGGTTCCGGTACCGATATCAAAGGCGACATCATAAACGGCTGGCAACGGTGCATCAAGCAACAGCTGCACATACTCATGACGAGTCGGTGCAAAGACGCCATAATGTGGGAAAATTGATAGACCCAAATTTTCGATTGCCACGCCTTTTACACGCCACCCTGCCGCACCTAAGGCACCTTGCAGGTCACGAAATGATATTAGACATGACTCATTCAACTCACCAAAAGCAGCGGTACAAGCAGCACTGACATCAGGGGCGCGGCGTAACTGGTTGACATAACCGGCATCAAGCTCTAATAATAAACGGCTTAATAGGCGCGAACGCTGAGATTGGACTTGGCGTTGCTGATGAAAAAGATTAGGGATGTCTTTAGAGGATGCTGAAGCCTCATCTGTAGATTTAGCGGACTTAGCAGGTTTATTAGCTGCTTTATTAATTTTACGCTGCTCAGAACGCTCATTCGCACGGTCAATGCGTCGAGTGATGGCTTGCAGCAGTTGCCTTGCATTATTAAAGTCACCGCGCCATAGCATTGACGTTCCAGCACAAGCCAAGCGATAAGCCTCATCGGCTGTCGTTTTGTCGTCGACCACAACAATACGCGCAGGCGGCACATGATTGCTTTGAGACAACCAGCGAGCCTGACGTAAGGTTTCATTTTCGTGCCATTGCACGTACTGTATTTCTGTTGCTAACACACGACCTACCTTTCAGATGTGAATGATGTATTTTTTATAATGCAAAGATATTTCTGCATTATATATTGCGCTAAGCGCTCTTTTTCTTGACTAAATAACGATAGGTTGGCGCATCGTTTAGCGTTTCTTGATGGACAAGGGTATGTCCCAAGTGCCGGCAGAAATTAGGAATGTCACGCGTAGTGGCAGGATCAGTGGCTAATATCTCAATCACATCGCCGCCATCCGCTTTACGAATCGTCTTATGTAGCATCATGACTGGCTCAGGACAAATCAGCCCTTGGGTATCTAAATGATGGTGAATAGTCGTGTCTAATATTGAAGTCGTCATATTTTTTTATAAACCTAATAGATAAGTTTGGTAGCTGAATACTTGTTTACTAATGATTTTATAAAGGCGTTTTTTCTGCGTCAATAGCGATAATATCTTTATTGTTTTCAGTGCTGTTATGATTCTCAGGTAAGTCGGCTAGGGCTAAAAAATTAAAGAAGCGCTTAAAGCTCACCTTAAATAAAAAAGCCACACCGAGCCACGATGCCAATCCTAACCAAGCCGTATCGGCAAATAACAGCCCGCCGATCAGGATAATACTTGAGACACCAATGGTCATAATCACCATCGAGGTTTGATTGAGACGATAGCGATAGATAATAAAGGCATTATATAGCGTCAATGGAATGGTCAGCGCCACCAAAGCATAAGGTAAGTTGTAGAATAGTTGATACAGGAGCTGATTGTCATGAAAGGCTTTGATACTAGCAATGGTGCCAAAAACCATAAAAGTGATAATAGCGGCGTAAATGAGATAGACGGCTATCTGGTTGACACGTTGGGCGCCTTTGATACGCGCAATGGCAAGCGGTGCAAAACCATGTCGAGAGCTATTGTGCAAAGAGTGGTCTGAGACAGTGGTCATAGTAATCAGTCATTTAGTCGTTTGGATTGAGGAGGTACAGTTAATTCACTTTTAAAAGGGTACAGAACTACTGGAGTTAATTATTCGCAGCCTCTGTCTGCGTAGGCACAGCAAGCAAGAAGAATTAACCCCAGTAGTGATTGATAACATTTGTATTTCTTTTATGTAGAACCGACTATATCAGGTATTGATGGGACATTAAAAAGAAAGCTAATGCTCAATTAATCTGCTTTGATGGCGTCGATGGCGATACTGCTATGAGGATCAGCAAAGTAGGTCGACATTAAAATACAGGCAGAGATATCATCAATCGGAGCGCGCTCATGTTTAATCCAGCCATTTTCCCATGCTATCTCACGCGCGGCGACCGATGTTAGGCGCTCATCGCATAGAGATACGATGACAGGTAAATGCTGCTCCATGATTCTATGTGCCAGACGACGGGCAAATTTATGTGCGCGTTTTGACAGCATAGAGCTGCTACCGTCCATATTTAACGGCAGTCCGACTACTACCTTTGCCACGCCCCAAACCTTGATAATACCGAGTAGATTATCCCAATCAGGTTGCCCATTATTCATCGCCAAGATATCAAAGGCACGCGCCGTTTCTGTCAAGCTATTACCGAGTGCCATGCCCATTTTTTTAACCCCATAATCTAAGGCTAAGATAAGGTGTGGCTTAATCGCTGGCTCAGCAACGCTAGTGTCAGTACTGTCTTTTATAAGAGTGCTATCTACCATAATAAGGGGTGTTTCCTATTTTTAGTTCTGTATTCGTTCAGCATATGAGATTAAGCATGACCGATGTCGCTACTTAAATAATCAAAATTAACCCCAATCTTATCGGCGGCCATTTGCCAACGTTCCTCAAATGGCGTATCAAACAATAAGTTTAAATCAGCAGGGCATACCAGCCAGTCGCCGTTAGCAAGCTCACGATCGAGCTGTTTTTTACCCCAGCTGGCATGACCTAAACAGAGCTGATAATGACCAACGCCTTGACCGGCTGCAATACGTTTGAGGATATCTTGGCTGGTAGTGATGCAGACATTTTCTGAAATCGCAAAAGACGATGCCCATTCTGGCTGCCCTGTATGCAGTACAAAGCCAACCTCAGGGTACATAGGTCCACCTTCTAATGCCAGATCTTCCATCACCTGTGCGTCTGTAACCTCAATATCCAGATCTTCTAGCAGTTTTCCCACGCGTGCCTGCTCTAATGGACGATTGACCATCAGACCGAGTGCACCGTGTTTATCATGACGACAGATATAAATCAGCGCCTGCTCAAACCGTGGGTCTGACAGTTCAGGCGCCGCGATTAAAAAATGATGGGTCAAATTGGCTTTGGACATAGAGACAAACGCAACCTACTAATAAAGGTAAAATAACAGAGCTGACACCACTATATGGCGATAATGACTAAAAAATCAACTAAAGCAAGGATTTAGCCGTCAGAAGGTGTTTATGGTAGTCAATCAATGATCATTTAACATCGCTCAATAAACTGCGCGCATGGTCACGAGTGACATCGGTGATAATAACACCACCAGACATACGTGCCAGTTCATCTACTTGCGCGCTCTCGGTTAAGATGACAAGCTCACTTTCAGTTTGCTCGTCATGGTGTTTTTGTACCAAGATATGCTGATGCGCTTGCGCGGCGACTTGGGCTTGGTGGGTAATGGCGAGTAATTGCTGCGTTTGCCCAAGGGCGCGCAACAGCTCACCCACCACTTGTGCCGTACCGCCACTGATACCGACATCAACTTCGTCAAAGACCAGCATAGGTTTTGCCGCATTATTATCTGCATTGGTGGCTTGCAAGACCTGCATCACTAGCGCCATACGTGATAGCTCACCGCCTGAAGCGATTTTGTGTAGTGGCTGCATTGGCATACCGACGTTGGCGCTGAATAATAAGTCTATATCATAACAGCCTTGTCCATTATATTGGCTGACATCGGTCTTTTTGGTAAAAACGAATTCACAACGTGCATTAGGTAGGGCAAGCGGCTGTAGTTGCTTAATCAGCTGTTTGCTGACAATCGGCGCAGCTTTTGCTCGTTTTTTATTTAACTCAGTTGCTAGTGCTATATATTCTTGCCATGCTTGCTCAATTTGTGCTGCCATTGCATCACTGCTTGGCTCGTTTTCTAATTGTTCTAATTGCGCTTCCCAGCCTTTTGCTTCATGAATCAAGTCGCTCGCTGGCAAGTTATGCTTACGTGATAGGCGATGACCTAAACTGATTAAACTGTCTAATGCCTGCAAACGCTCAGGGTCAGGCAATTGCTGCTCAGCGTAATCTGATAGCAATCCTGTCACTTCAGTGATTTGCTGCTGCGCCAAATATAGCTGTTCTGAGGCTTGCTCAAAGGTTTGACTCACACTCATTTGATTGTCGCATAGTTTAATTGCTTGCCCGAGCAAGGTCATTACATCGGGCTCATCGGTATCATTATCGAGTAAATGCAAGCCATGACTGGCCTCAATCATTAGTGCTTCAATATTAGATAATTCTTCGTGTTCTGCTTCTACTTCAGCATAATCAACGACCAATAACGGTGCGATATCTGCTAACTGGCTTTGCAACAGTTGAATACGATCTTGGCGCTGAGCTTCACGGCTAGCGAGATCGTCAGCGCGGCGTTTAAGTTGCTGATAAGCTTGATAACTACTTGAGGTCTGCGTAGCAAGAGAAGTTATCTGTGCCATTTCATCTAGCCATTGCACTACAAATTGTGGCTTGAGTAGCGCCTGCTGAGCATGTTGACTATGAATATTGACCAGCAATGCACCCAAACTCTTAAGCTCAGCCAAACTGACAGGTGTGCCATTTAACCATGCTTTTGAGCGCCCTGTATTACTGAGTTGTCGGCGAATCAATACATCTGGCTCTTCTAACGCCCGCTCATTTTTGGCAAACCATTCAGCAATGACACTATTGTTTTCTACATCAAATTGCGCGTAGATATCCGCGTGCGCCGCGCCATGTCTGACCATCGCACTGTCTGCGCGCTCGCCGACACATAAAGACAGCGCATCGAGTAATAGCGATTTGCCAGCGCCTGTTTCACCAGTGATGACATTGAAGCCTTCAGCCACACTCAGCTCATGCTGAGCAATTAACGCAAACTGATTTAAAGTTAATGATACTAGCATCAACGCCTCTCATGACAGACAACAAACCTCAAATACGATGTAATGTCGTACAAGGAGGTTATCTCTACAATAGGTTAAATAAAGGAATGAATCGGTTCAGTTCATACTGCAACATAGATAAATGCAATTGGCAAATAGTATGGTGGCAAATAATCTTAAATACAAATATTAAAGGTAATCAATAACATCACTTAAATCCATCATAATAAGCGGAACTTTCCTGCCGCTGTAACAAACTTTATAGAGATAATGTGGTAGCATAATCTCACATAATGATAAACTCTTACCACCAGATTTTCGTGCATTCTACGACAGAGCAGTTAGCTTGTAGAACATGATACAAACCTGTGTGTCAGTAAGTATCAGTAATAAATGGTTATTTTTAAACCTATAAGATAAATCAATTCTATAATCAGCGCACAGCAAAGTAAAAATGATTTAGAGTCGATGGTAAAAGGTAGATATAACAACGCTTATCTAAGCATTCGCTTATCTACACATTCAATTTGGTTTTTTAGTTGGCAATAATTATTTGATAAGGAAGCCACTATGACAGCGGCGCAATTTACTAATGTAACAGTCAATGCTCAAGCCACGATATCCTATGATGGTCGTTGCTCAAGCCATACCATTATGTTCGAGGACGGTCGTCATAAGACATTAGGTGTTATCTTACCTTGTGATAATTTGGTCGAGCATTATCACTTTAGTACCAATACATCTGAACGTATTGAAATCACTAGCGGTGAGTGCGAAGTCAAAATAAATGGGGAAGAGGAGTTCAGCTACTACCGCGCAGGACAGTCATTCGTGGTTGAAGGTAATAGTGGTTTCAATTTACGCACAGAACAGATCGTTCAGTATATCTGTCACTTAGAAGGCTAATACGCCTTAAAGTGTCGTTAGATAATTGATGAAGCCAAAAGCCAATGCTTCCAAAGAAATAAATCTTATCAGGTTTATTTCTTTTTTTTGCTGACATTATTTAGATGAAGCTGGTCATTAATTGCTACAATTACACATCTCTATTTTTATTGCATGTTTTTTATAACACTGTGCAATACCCACTTTATAATCAATAGGCCTACTATGGCAAAACCTACCTATTTTTATGGCATTCATGCCATTGATGCCTTGCTCGAATACCGTCCTCTTGATGGACTGAGCTTATTTGTACAGCAAGGGCGCGAGACTGACAGTCATGTACAGTCTATTATGGCGCAAGCACGTGATAATGGCATCAGTATTCAACCAACGCAAAAAGACAAACTTACTCAGCTGTGTGGTAGCCCGCAACATCAAGGCGTAGTGCTGAACGCCCGTCCATTAGGCTTCGCTGATGAAGGTTTGCTAGATACGCTTGCTGGTCGAGATGATTGTTTGTTACTGGTACTAGACCAAATTACGGACGCCCATAATTTTGGCGCTTGTTTGCGTACAGCAGTAGCCATGGGTGTCGATGCAGTCATTTGTCCGAAACATCATGCAGCTAGCTTGACGCCAACGGTTGCCAAAGTATCTGTCGGTGCAGCTGAAATGATGCCTATTGTTAGCGTGACCAATCTGGCACGCACGCTGACAAAAATTAAAAATGCCGGCGTTTTTGTGTTTGGTACTGCTCTAAATGCTGATGCCAAGCCAATCCATACCGCAGACCTGACTGGCAAAACGGCCATTATTATGGGTTCAGAGGGCGAGGGGATGCGCCGCCTGACAACAGAGAGCTGCGATGAGCTGGTTTATATTCCGATGTCAGGCAACGAGCATGGCAATTTGCAAAGTTTAAATGTCAGTGTGGCGACTGGTATGGCTTTGTATGAAATTAATCGGCAGCGAACTTTAGCTGCTGGGCAAGCTTAAGATAGTCTTGATGGAGCGGCTCTAATTGTACATATAGGGCCGCAAGATCACTCTCATTTAATACCACATCATCCGCATGACGATTGCGCTCTTCACGGCTAAGCTGATTGACCATAATGGCTTCAATTTTTTGCACACTTAGCGCATCACGTTGACTGGCTCGTGCAAGTTGGGTATTTTCTGTGGCATCCATCACCAAAATACGTTGACATAAATTGGCAAGCCCAGCTTCTGCCGCTTCAATCAATAACGGCGCTGACAACACCACATACGGCGAGGTACTCTCTGCCAATTGCTTTTTTGCAGCTTCACGTATCGCTGGATGGGTAATCGCTTCAAGTTCAATTAGAGCATCAGGATAAGTAAACACATGGGTCCGTACAGCGGCGCGGTCCATATCACCATTGGCGTTTAGCACCCAATCACCAAATTTCCTCTGGATCTTGCGCAACGTTGAGCTGCCTTTGACCACCACTTCATGTGCAATAACATCTGCATCAATAATATCGATTCCCTGCTGTGCGAACCAGTCACTGGCGGCTGATTTGCCACTGCCGATACCACCCGTTAAACCCACTACCAATGTTTTACTTTTATGCTCAGGCGTTTGCGGCTGATGAGAATAAGGTGAAGGTGCTGCTGCGTATTTTGACATAATGATGACTTATCTGACTGATAGAAGGATAATGACTGTAATCAATGAAAGGTTAAACATAACTATTGGGAAATGGCTACTGCTTAAGTATACATACCTAAATACCAATTAACGATATCTGAGCCGTATAACAATGCCACAATACCAGCAATGGCAATATAAGGACCAAAGGCAAAAGGCTTGCTCTCGCCTTGTTTTTTCATCAAGATAATCCCAACGATAGAGCCGAGCAATGATGATAATAGAATAATCAAGGGTAACATCATAGGTCCAAGCCACGCACCCAGTACTGCCAATAATTTAAAGTCGCCTTGTCCCATACCATGCTTTTTGGTGATTAAATAAAATATCTTGACCACTATCCATAACGATAAAAATCCCAATAACAAGCCCCATATCGACTGAGTAGGGGGCACAAACCAACCTTGTGAATTGACCGCCAGTCCTAGCCCTGCTAATGGAAAAGTCAAGCGGTCAGGCAATAACTGAGTATCAAAATCGATACCAGTTAAGGCGATCAGTGTCCAGACTAAAACTAATGCCGACAGCCCTACCATGCCAACGCCAAAATGATAAATGACTAGTGCAGATAGCAGAGCAGTGACCAGCTCAACGATAGGATATCGAAGCCCGATAGCCGCTTTGCAAGCTGAGCAACGTCCGCGTAGTACTATCCAGCTAATTAAAGGGATGTTTTCATACCACTTAATTTTATGGGTACAGTGCGGGCAGCGTGAAGCAGGGCGGCTTAAGGTAATAGGCGTATCATTACTAACAATATTGACCAACGGCCTCGTATGCTCACGCGGTATATCTGCTTGCTCATATATAAACTGGCTACACTCTTGTCGCCAAGCCAATACCATCATCAATGGAGTGCGATGAATTACCACATTTAAAAAACTACCGACGCACAGCCCTAGTAGACCAAATACGACTAAAGCGATTGTCATATTTTCTTGTAATAACTGTATAAATTGCATGAACGAACTACCCTTTAATTAGCTTTTAGCCTACTACTGCACCCATCTGGAAGATTGGCAAATACATAGCAATGACTAAGCCTCCGATTAATACTCCTAGCACCGCCATAATAAGTGGCTCCATCAAACTGGTCAAACCATCAACAGCGTTATCGACTTCATTTTCATAATAGACTGCCACTTTGTCTAGCATATCTTCTAAACTACCAGACTCTTCACCGATACCAACCATTTGAATAGCAAGACTTGGGAATAAATTTGTTGAGCGTATCGAAAACTGTAACTGCTGCCCCGTAGAAACATCATTTTTGATTTGTTGAATAGCGTTATAAAATACCACGTTATTTGCCGCGCCGGCAGTTGAATCGAGCGCATCAATGAGTGGTACACCAGCAGCGAAAGTGGTAGACAGCGTGCGAGCAAAACGCGCAATCACCGCTTGGTAAGCGATATTGCCAAATATTGGTGCTTTTAATACTGCACGGTCTAAGAAATCGCGAAATTTCTTTGAGCGCTTTTTTGTTTCTGAAAAACTAATGATAGTACCACCAATAATAATAAGCAAAAGGAACCACCATGCTTGCATCCACTCAGACATACCTACGACCATCTGGGTAAAAGCAGGTAATTCTGCCCCAAAAGACTCGAACAATCCAGAAAACACTGGAACGACTTTAACAAGCAGAATGATGGTGACAATAATAGCAACTACAACGACTGCGATAGGATACTTCATGGCTTTTTTAATTTTAGCTTTTAACAGCTCGCTTTTCTCTTTATAAGTCGCAACTCGCTCCAGCATAGTTTCTAACGCACCTGACTGCTCGCCAGAATCAACAAGCGAGCAAAAAAGATCGTCAAAATAGCGGGGATGGCGACGTAATGCCGATGCAAAAGTACCACCAGCTTCGATATCGGCTTTAATTTGTAACACCAAGTCTTTCATACTCGGATTATCTAGAGAGTCCGCAACAATCTCAAAGGATTGAGTCAATGGCACCCCAGCTTTCATCATGGTTGCCAATTGACGTGCAAAAATAGCAATATCGATAGGCTTGATAGACTTTTTAAAGGTGTATAAGGGTTTTGGCTTTTTCTTGATACCTTTAACCGTAATACCTTGTTTGCGTAACGTGGCTTTGGCAAGCTCTAAGCTATGACTGGTCGTCTCACCTTTTACCTTTTGCCCGCGACGGTTGATGCCATCATAGACAAAGTCTAACAGCATGTCGGTCTTAGCTTTTGCCATGTCCGTTCCTTCAAAAAATGGTCTAATATAGTCCAATATAGATAATGCCTGCTATAAAACATAGTTAACCCATTGTTTTAAGCGGATATACTTTATTTTAGCGCAAAAAACCAGTGTTTATCTGTTTTATTTTTCCTACTGGCTATTATTGTTTAATAGTAATTAAACAACAAGCTTTACGGACATAATGAAATTTACTCAGAGGAATATCTGTACCAAACTTTTCAACCAAATATGCTATTCAGAAGTCACGCGCATCATTTCTTGAATACTGGTGACGCCTTGTAAAACCTTTAAAACACCAGAGCGACGTAAGTCTCTAAAACCGTTTTTTAGCGCCGCATCTTTGATGTCTATCGCGTTACCATCTTCCATGATAATACGTGAAATATCTGGAGTGACTTTCATCACCTCATAAATACCGACACGTCCTTTATAGCCTTCACGGCATTCATTACAACCGACTGGCTCGTAGATGACATTGTCTGTATTGTCCAAATCTGCATCTGTAAAACCAAGCTCAAGCAGACTTTGACGTGGGATACTAATGGATTTTTTACAGTTTTTGCATAAGCGCCGTGCTAATCGCTGAGCAATGACCAAGTTCACGGAAGTGGCAATATTAAAAGAAGCGACACCCATGTTGCGTAGTCGTGTCAATGTTTCGGGCGCTGAATTGGTATGTAAGGTTGAAAGTACCATATGGCCTGTTTGTGCTGCTTTAATCGCAATCTCAGCAGTTTCAAGATCACGAATCTCACCAACCATCACAATATCAGGATCTTGGCGTAAAAAAGACTTCAGAGCGGTGGAGAAAGTCAGTCCCACTTTTGGATTGACGTTGACCTGATTAATACCTTCAAGGTTAATTTCGACAGGATCTTCAGCAGTCGAGATATTGGTCGAACCCGTATTCAGGATATTAATACCAGTATAGAGTGAGACGGTTTTACCAGAACCAGTGGGACCGGTAATTAGGAGCATGCCTTGCGGTTTATGTAACGCCTCCAAGAACATATCTTGTTGGTCAGGCTCATAGCCCAACGCTTCAATACCAAGCATGGCTGATGAGGGATCTAGAATACGCAAAACCAGCTTTTCACCAAACAAGGTAGGTAGGCAGCTTACCCGAAAGTCGATGGCCTTATCTTTAGATATCTTAAGCTTAATACGACCATCTTGTGGCACCCGGCGCTCTGAGATATCCATTTGTGACATCACTTTTAAACGCGCAGCAATTTTCCCCGCAAGTTGTACGGGCGGGTTGGCCATTTTTTGCATGACCCCATCAACTCGAAAGCGCACTCGATAGCTTTTTTCATAGGGCTCAAAATGTAAGTCGGACGCACCCATACGAATGGCATCTACTAGCATTTTATTAACAAACTTGACGACCGGTGCTTCCTCGACGCTATCAGAGATTTTGGTCTCACCGTCATCTTCTTCTTGATTCTCATCAAAGCCAATATGCAAATCACTATTAGAAAAGCTATCAAAATTCTGCATGCTATCAGCATAGAAGCTTTCAATACGCCTTTTAAGCTTATCTTCTTCGACTACAACGGTTTCAATTGACAAGCGAGAGTTAAAGGCAATAGCATCAATCGCATCGATACGGGTCGGATCACTCAGTGCCACAAATAAGCGTTGCCCACGCTTAAACATTGGTAAAGCATTAAACTTACGGACGATTTTTTCGTCGACCAAGTCTTTTGGGATGACCTCTGAGCTGAGCGCATCAAGATCAAATAAAGGATCGCCGAATGCTTGCGATAGCATTTGAGCCAATTGATAGGCATTGGCAAGCTTATGCTCTACCAGATAAGAGACCAGTCCTACTTGCTGCTGCTGCGAATCAGTCTGCGCCGCTTTCATATGCGCTTCGCTTACGATACCTTCGCTAATCAGCTGCTGTGCTAAGCCACCGTATTTACTGGTTGTGATAGACATTAAGACTTCTCCTTGCTCGATATCTGGTAGGCGATATATTTACCTAAATAGCAGGCTATTCACCATGTTTTACTTATTGCCATTTTATCGTTGATAGTTGAGCTAATTATTAAAATAGTTATTTTAAATATGGCTTTGAGATAAAAAAATCGATTGTCTGCACTTTATCCTATATTGAGAAAATCATATAGGGATTTACGTGAGCGCAAAGGTTTTATAGAGTGTAGGGCTCGATTCGCTAATAAAAAATAATTATTCAGCAATAGTTACTAAAGCAACGGTTGAAAGGTCAGTTTTGATTTGGGGCGCACTATACTATAGCACTTGTGAAATATTTGTTATACTTGCGCGCATATTAGCCATATTGGCAGCCATATATAAGACAAGGTAGAGAAGAATGCAAGCTTGGGTAATTGGAAATTGGAAGCAGAATCCAGCAACGAGCCATGACGTAAACGCACTACTGGACGACTTATGCGCTGCTATTATTACAACCAAGCAAATGAGCCACGATAACTCCGCGCGTTGTCAAATAATGGTAGCACCAAGCTTCATACATTTAGCAGCAGTGAATGGTCGCCTAAAAGACACCTCAATACTGTGCGCAGCTCAAGACGTTAGTGGACACAGTGCCAGTGTTGGTGCTTATACAGGTGACTGTTCAGCGCAGCAGATAGTCGATGCTGGAGCGACTTGGACAATTCTTGGTCACTCAGAGCGCCGTCAGTATCATCAAGAATCTAACGATACTCTATTGCAAAAAATGATTCATGCGTTGTCACAAGATTTAGGCGTGGTATTTTGCATTGGTGAAAGCCAAGCACAATATGATACCAAGCAAACGCTTGAAGTCATCGATAATCAGTTAGCAGTTATCAAAGAATTCATTACACAGCAGCCAGAACTTATTAAGGCATTACCGACTCGTCTCATTATTGCTTATGAGCCAGTATGGGCAATAGGTACAGGTAAAGTGCCAACGGTAGCAGAAGTCAGCGCCACTCATAAGCATATCAAGCAAACATTGGCAGGATTTGCCGACTCATTGTCTAATATGACGGTTTTGTATGGCGGTAGTGTCAATGCTGATAATGCTAATAGCTTTGCTGCTGATCCTATGATTGATGGCGCTTTAGTTGGCGGTGCTTCATTGAAAGCTGACAGCTTTCTGACGATTGCCACCGCTTTTAGCCAAGCCAGTATCTAGTAGATTCTTGATAGATATAATAAAAACGTGAGTCTTTATTGTAATTGTTATTCACAAAATGTCTTTATCAGTTGGCAAAAGTGGGTTTAACAGTGCCCTTGCAATCGTGTACAATACGCCCTATTTATATCATCGATATGGCAACATTTACCGCCAATCTTTATCACTATTACACCATACGATTTGTTTTTCGTTATCAGTCGTCATTACGCGGCAAAAGAGGCCACCATGTTTACGTTTATATTAGCCCTGCATATTATCGTGGCGATTGCCATGATTGGCTTGATTTTGATACAGCATGGTAAAGGGGCAGATGCAGGGGCTTCTTTTGGTGCCGGCTCATCAGGTACAGTATTTGGTGCAGCGGGCACTGCCAACTTCTTAACACGCGCGACAGCCGTATTGACCGCCATCTTTTTTATCACGAGTATGACCCTTGCGGTCCATGCTCGTAAGCAGGCAGAAGATCAGTTTCGTCTAGATGCACCGGTTTCAGCACCACAAATACCGCGGCCTTTGACACAAAATCCTCAGTAGCTGCTGTTACTCTGCTTTTTTAAGTAGGCAGCCCTTGCTATTTGAAAGCGTTACATTTACAATGCTTTTTCTGTTTTTACAAGTCTTAGACCTTTGATGCTTACCTTACGCGTCAACTATAATGGGTATTGAGAATATAGAGAGAACAGTTAGAGTAATGCGATTGTGGTGGAATTGGTAGACACGCCATCTTGAGGGGGTGGTGGCGCAAGCTGTGGGGGTTCAAGTCCCCCCAATCGCACCAAGTTTTAAAGTTGTATCGTATTAAGTGAGTCGTTCATAAATAGCTAAGATTTTTAATTTAAATTATTTTTAAATAAAGATTGACACTACTATAAAACCTCCCTATAATACGCGTTCTAGATTGATGCGGGGTGGAGCAGTCTGGTAGCTCGTCGGGCTCATAACCCGAAGGTCGTTGGTTCAAATCCAGCCCCCGCTACCACTTTTTATACTGATGTTTTGCACACTAAATTTGTCAGTAACAATTAGCCCACCATTATGCTTGTGGGTTTTTTTGTATCTGGCGGTCTGTGTAATCGCGATATCTATCCTACTTATGCTAAGCTCTATGTCTATAGAGTGCGATACCATTTATAGAAGCTTGTCATCACATGTCATTCATGGCGCGATGATACTTAAGCACACTATCTTTTATTCCTCACTCTTTTATCGATAGTACTGCTTTATAAGTAATAAAAGCATAGCGCGGCTGAGCTTGATATTTGTTAAGCTTACCCTGATATAAATACCCGGTAGATATCATTTGTGTTTATGCTTTAAGCATAAGACAATCACTGTGGTTTAAATAACGATAGGTTCTTATTAAATAATGATGAAGAAAAACTTCAGCAGGATTTATTAAGTAAGATAGATAAGTGAATAGGAAAATATAAATAGATTATGAAGCTTTCGACCAAAGTTACAGAATTGACTAATATCATTGCCCCTGCCGTTGCGGCTTGCGATGTGGCACTATGGGGTATAGAGTTTGCACCACAGGGCAATCGCTCTTTGTTACGCATTTATATTGAGGCATTGCCAGAAGAGCAAGCTCAAAATAAACAAGTAACGATTGAAAACTGTGCAGCAGTGAATCACCAAGTGAGCGGTATTCTTGAAGTTCATGACCCGATTTCCGGTGAGTTTATTTTAGAAGTCTCTTCACCTGGTTTTGACCGTGCTTTCTTTTCAGATGAGCAAATGCATGCTTATGTCGGTCAGACAGTGAGCTTGCGTTTGATACAAGCGATTGGTGAAGGTGATAAAAAACGCCGTAAAGCAACTGGTACTTTAAATAGTATTGATGCCACCTCTTTAAAGCTGACTGCCACTGATGGTGAGCAGTTTGAGATTGCATTAAGCAATATTGATAAAGCCAATTTAATTTATGAAGATGCTTAATCTATTCGCTATTAGACCTTTTAGTGTATAAACGCAGTTAGTCTAATAGCTTAGATGACTGATGGTGAAAATATAGAGTAAGTCAAAAATTATAAAATTTAAGTCAATTAAAAAATGATAGGACAGGCATAGTATGAGTCGTGAAATCTTAACGGTAGTAGAAACTGTCAGTAACGAGAAGGGCTTAAATCCTGAAGATATCTTTGAAGCAATCGAAGATGCTTTGGTCGTCTCGACTAAGAAAAAAGTATATACCGATCAGCCGGAAGTAGAAGTGCGAGTCTCAATTGACCGTACAACAGGCGATTATGATACTTATCGTTATTGGACAGTGGTTGCAGATGAAGACCATGAAATGCCTGCTTGTCAGCTTGCGATTACTGACCTTGATCAGGAAGAATGGTCAATCGGTGATATTAAAGAAGAGCAAATTGAGTCAATCGAGTTTGGTCGTATTGCTGCCACTCAAGCCAAACAAGTTATCATCCAAAAGATTCGTGAAGCTGAGCGTAATTTAGTAGCAGATGCTTTTGAGCCACGTGTTGGCGAGATGATGTATGGCGAAGTCAAAAAACAAACCCGTGATGGTTACATCATTGACTTAGGTGACAATGCTGAGGGTTATCTGTCACGTGATCAGATGCTGCCACGTGAGCAATTGCGCGCAAAATCGCGTATCAATGCCATCTTATATCATGTGAACCGTGAAAATCGCGGCGCTCAGTTGCTTCTATCACGTACTCATCCTGAAATGCTCTCGGCATTGATGCAAAAAGAAGTGCCTGAGATTGCAGAACAAATTATCGAAATCCGTAACGTCGCGCGCTTACCGGGTACTCGTGCTAAAATAGCGGTTAAGACCAACGATCATCGTATCGATCCGGTTGGTGCTTGTATTGGTATGCGTGGTACACGTATCCAAGCAGTACAGCAAGAGCTTGATGGCGAGCGTATTGATGTAGTGGTTTGGTCAGATGATCCTGCCCAATTTATCATCAGCGCTTTAGAGCCTGCAGACGTAAGCAGTATCATCTTAGATGAAGATACGCAAACGGCTGATATTATCTTTAGTACCAATGATCAGCTAGCACGTGCGATTGGCTCACAAGGTCAAAACGTACGCTTAGCTTCTGAGCTGACCGGCTATAAGCTAAATATGATGCTAGAAGAAGAGTATCAGCAGCGTCAAGCAAACGAATCTAAAGCATTCATCGAACTATTCTATGAACGCCTAGAAGTGGATAAAGACTTAGCACAAGCGCTTGTCGATATTGGTTTTACCAGTATTGAAGAAGTGGCTTATGTACCTGTCGAAACCTTCTACGATATTGAAGGATTAGATGATGAAGCGATTGATATGATCCAAGAGCGTGCGAAAGAAGTCGTTATCGCAGACGAATTGGTCAAACAACAGAACATGAAAGAGCCAAGTCAGGAACTACAAGATCTTGAAGGAATGACGGTCAGCTGGGCTTATAAAATGGCTCAAAAGGACATCATTACGGTTGATGACTTAGCAGAACAAGCCGTTTTCGACTTAGAAGATATCGAAGACTTAGATACTGAAACCGCAGGAAAACTCATCATGAAAGCTCGGGAATCTTGGTTCAATGAATAAGCGGTAACTGCATATCGCTGTCTTTTGGTGATATGCTATCGATAATAAAGTGCTGGTATGAGCAAAATTTATATCAGCCTTACCCCAATCATTTGTAGCCAACAACTGAATTGAACATATAGCAAATAATAGACAGTAGGTGATAATAAATGGCAGATAAGACCGTCAAAGAACTGGCAGATATGGTAAGCAAAACCGCAAGTGCTGTACAACAGCAATTGGTAGATGCTGGACTGCCTGCGCGTGCAGAAGGTGACTTAGTCACCGAGCTTGAGCAGGAAAAGTTGGTGACGTATTTAAAGCAAAGTCATGGTCAGGAAGAAAAGCGTCGCATTAGTCTGAAGTCTAAAACGACTAGTACTGCGCGTGTGACTGGCTCTTCGGGCAAATCTAAGAGCGTCAATGTTGAAGTGCGTAAAAAGAAAGTGTTCGAGAAGCCTGATCCAGAAAAGATGGCTGAAGAATTGGCTGCACGTGAGCAAGCGATGATTGAGTCGCAAGCGCGTGCTGCTAAAGATGCCGAAGACCGTGCTGCTACTAAGAAAAAATCTGAGGAGCGTCAAGCTGCTACTTTAGCTGCGATGCGTGCAAGCCTTGGCTCTAGCAAAAAGTCAGACGACAAGAATGACGATATTTCAACGTCAGTGGTTGTGAAGAAAGGCGGCAAGACTACTATTGAAGTTAAGCCAAAAGAACAACCTAAGAAGAAAGTTACAGCGACGAAACCAAAAGTTGAGACGGCAGTTGAGCGTAAAGCTCGTGAAGTGCGTGAAAAGGAAGAAGCTCGTTTACGCGAGATCGAAACTGAAACACGCCGTACCCAAGCTGAAGAAGCGCAAAAGCGTACGCTTGAGCAAATGCGTAAAATGGCCGGTCAATATACTGATCAGCCCGCAACTGAAGTTCGTAAAGATGAGCCATTGGCAGAAGGTTTGGTCGGTGACGCATTAGAAGAATCGTTTGAGAAAGAACGTCGTGAAATTAAGCGTGGCACCAGTACTACTAGTGCCCGTGGCCGTGGTCGTCGTAAAAATCAAGACGAGCGTGAAATTAAGAACCGCAAAAACGGTCTACGTTCAAGCCAGTCTTCACAGCATAAATTTGAAAAGCCTATCGAAAAAATTGTTTATGATGTAGAAATCAGTGAGCAAATCACGGTTTCTGATCTTGCCCAGCGCATGGCAGTGAAAGCTCGTGAAGTGACTAAGTTGCTCATGAAAATGGGTGAAATTGCTCGCGAATCAGACATGATTGATCAAGCAACCGCTAGTCTAATCGTAGAAGAGATGGGTCACAATCCAGTACCAGTCAGTGATACTAAAGTTGAAGACGATCTACAAGATGCTGTTGATGAGCGCAGCAGTAACGTACAAACGCGTCCACCAGTAGTCACTATCATGGGTCACGTTGATCATGGTAAGACGTCATTACTAGATAAAATCCGTGAAACGAAAGTGGCTACGGGCGAAGCAGGCGGTATTACTCAGCATATCGGTGCTTATCATGTGAAAACAGCACGTGGTGTTATTACTTTCCTTGATACTCCAGGACACGCCGCCTTTAGTGCAATGCGCTCACGCGGTGCTCAAGCGACAGATATCGTTGTATTGGTCGTTGCTGCTGATGATGGCATGATGCCACAAACTGAAGAAGCGATTGATCATGCTCGTGCTGCTGGTACGCCGCTGATTGTTGCTATCAACAAAATGGATAAGCCAAGTGCTGATCCTGATCGCGTTCTTAACGAATTGACTGCAAAAGAAGTGGTATCGGAAGATTGGGGTGGCGATACTCCTATGGCTCGTATCTCAGCCAAGACAGGTGATGGTATTGATGAGCTGCTAGAGCTTATTAGCTTACAAGCTGAGCTAATGGAATTAGAAGCACCATTAGATGGTCCTGCTCAAGGTGTGGTTATTGAGTCAAGACTTGAAAAAGGTCGTGGTCCTGTCGTTAGTGTCCTTGTCAAAAAAGGTACATTAAAACAAGGCGATTTAGTCTTAGCTGGTGAATATTACGGTAAAGTTCGTGCGATGACTGATGAACATGGCAAACGTATTCAATCAGCTGGACCTTCTATCCCTGTAGAGATATTAGGCTTACCTGAAACGCCAGCAGCTGGTAGTGAATTCTTAGTCTTAACGGACGAGAAAAAAGCCCGTGAAGTCGCGGACTTTAGAACCAACCGTGAGCGCGAGCGTCAGCTTGAGCGTCAAAACGCGATGCGTCTAGAGAGCATGTTTGATCAGATGGAACAGGGTAATGTTTCATACCTAAATATCGTTCTAAAAACCGATGTTCGTGGTTCGCTTGAAGCACTACTTGCCGCATTGAATGAGTTATCGACGGATGAAGTTAAAGTTCGTGTGATCAGCTCAGGCGTTGGTCCTATCTCTGAGTCAGATGTGACGCTAGCAGAATCTAGTGAAGCGGTATTGCTAGGCTTCAACGTTCGTGCAGATGCTACCGCACGTCGTAAAGCAGATTCTGCCAACATGGATATTCGCTATTACAGCGTTATTTATGGCTTGATTGATGATGTGAAAGCGGCAATGAGCGGTATGCTTGCTCCAGAACATCGCGAGAAAATCTTGGGTGTTGCAGACGTTCGTGAAGTATTCCGATCTAGTAAGTTTGGTGCAGCTGCTGGTTGTATGGTGGTTGAAGGTACGATTTATCGCAACAAACCTATCCGTGTATTACGTAATGACCAAGTTATCTTTACTGGTCAATTACAGTCATTACGTCGCTACAAAGAAGACGTTAATGAAGTACGTACGGGCATGGAATGTGGTCTAGCCGTTCGCGGTTACGATGTAGAAGCTGGTGATAAAATCGAAGTTTTTGAGATTCAAGAGTTCGCACGTACTATCTAAAGTCACTGGTAAAATTAGGATGGTGCATCATGCAATCCGCTTTATTAACTGCGCATGGCATGATGGATTAGCTATCTTATAAATATTTAGCTGTACTTAGGCCTAACAGGTACATCCTGCTAGGCCTTTTTTAACAAATATTAGTCGTTAAACTTATTAATAAATGATTAGATTAATCAATAAAAACAAGGTAATAACATGAACCAACGTTTACAACGTTTAGCTGATCAGATTCAGCGTGAGCTTGCTGTCCTTATCCGCGACGCGGTCAATGATCCTCGTTTGACAGGTTTTGTCACTATCTCTAGTGTTAAAGTCAGCCCAGATTTGGGCTATGCTGATGTGTATGTGACCATTATGGAGCCTGAGCTCAATGATGCCATGACCATGTCAAATCATGAAGAAAGCATCAAGGTGCTAAACAAAGCGGCAGGCTTCTTGCGTACTGAGCTGAGTCATAGTTTGAAGACTCGCACAACACCGCGTTTGCGCTTTCATTATGATGAAGTGACTGCCCGTGGTAATTACATGATGGATTTAATCAGTAAAGCGGTTATTAAAACTGAAGAAAATGAGTCTGACGAGCAAGAAAACGAAGAGTAGAAGGGTAAAAGTCATTATGTCGATTGTTTCTACAAAAGCCTCTACGCAAGCGGATAAAAGGTCTAGTAATCACCCTAACAAGATTAAAGTTTCTGGTGTTATTTTAGTCGATAAGCCTCAAGGCATGACTTCTCAGCAAGTGGTTTCAAAAGTAAAATATTTATTTAAATCGCCTAACCATGATAGCAAGAAAGCAGGTCATACTGGCACACTTGATCCAATGGCAACAGGATTATTGCCTATCTGTTTGGGTGAAGCGACCAAGTTCAGTCACTATCAGCTTGATGCGGATAAATCTTATCAAGCAACCATTCTACTTGGTAGTCAAACTGATACCGGTGATGCCGATGGGCAAGTCACTGCTGAGGCACCGATTCCAGCGTTTAATGATAGGATATTAGACAAAGTTGCCCAGCAGTTTTTAGGTGCCCAGCAGCAAATTCCACCGATGTATTCTGCCTTAAAAAAAGATGGCAAAAAACTCTATGAATATGCTCGTGCTGGTATAGAAGTAGACCGCCCGCCAAGAGACATTGTCCTTAAAGCCATTGAGTTAAAAGCAATCGATAAGCAGCAAATTCAGTTAACAGTAACTTGTTCAAAAGGCACTTATGTGCGCGTATTGGCAGAAGATATTGCCAAAACTATGGCTACACTTGGCCATTTGACGGCACTACGTCGTCTACAAGTGGGTGATTTTAAAATCGATGAGGCAATTGCGCTTGCAGATTTAGAAGCATTGCCATTAGAACAACGTCAGACATATCTATTGCCAGTAGATGCCTGCATTGATATTAGTGCCGAGCTGTCACTATCGTCAGAGCAGTGTGAGCGCGTACAAATGGGTCAACGCTTGAATGTTATCGATCAGTTGACTGATGATGTGCAAAGTTATATCACAACAGCTATCGATCAGCATTTAGCTGCTAACAATAACAGCGCTGCTGATAGTCAAAATATTGAAGATACTAACGATGATAACGAGCAGCAATTGGTACATGAAATACCGATAGATATTCGTCTTATCGATGAACAGGGTGCGTTTATTGGTTTAGGGGCAGTGAGCTTAAATGGTCGATTGCAACCTAAAAAGCTGATTCAGTTATAATTTCAACATGTAAATCTGGCTAGATTTATAACTTAAGAGCTGCAAAACTTACTAAGAGTTCACACAAATCACATATCGTCACATTTTATTGCAGGTTTCACCTATAGTGAAACCTGCTTTTTTAGTATCTTTATTAAGTCAGCTAGGGAAAGCATGACATGGATGAAAAAAAATAATAAGAAAGTACAATATAAAATATGAAAGGCTGATAATAATACAAAACGGATTTACTATAAATTTCGTTGAATAAAATAATAATAATGATAAATCTGAGCAGTAAAACTAAATAAAAATAACAAGACATTAATTCATATAAATTAATTTATACAATTATAAGAAAGTTATTCAATCATAAATATAATTTATAAATAAATAGGAAGTATTATGAAAACGATTGCTTTTTTACTTCATAACAACTTTGAACAAGCAGAATATGAAGAGGTTAACAACAAACTAAAAGCTAAAGGTTACATCACACTTCTAATAACGACCAATAAAGAAAAAGAAGTTCAAGGTATGCAGCAAGACGTCAACAAAGGCGATACTTTTACTGCTGATATTTTTGCAAAAGACGCAAAACCTGCTGAGTATGATGCTTTAGTTTTGCCAGGTGGTACGGTTAATGCTGATACCATGCGTGGTAACGAAAATGCACATAGGATTATTACTGCTATAAATGAGGCTGGTAAACCGCTTGCTGTTATCTGCCATGCGCCTTGGATATTAATCAATACTGGTATAGCTAAGGGTAAAACGTTAACGGCTTATCATACTTTGCAATTTGATTTAGAAAATGCTGGGGCAAAATTCGTAGACGAAAGCGTGCAGATAGACGGTAATCTGATTACCTCACGCAACCCAGATGATATTAATAATTTCGTCGCAGCGATTGACAAAGCTTTAACATAAGCTGCAATCGTTTTAACTTAGAGTAACTTTTATTCATTATCTATAAGGATATAACACGATGACACAGCCTAATCCAAACGATACCAAATTTGAGCAACAACGTTCTGATTCTGCCAAAGCAGCGCTTAAAAGCCAGACGGAAGATAATCATACAGAAGACACTGAAGCTGCCGCAGAGCGTATTGCTGATAATTTGGAAACGAAGGAAGATAAATAGCTTCTTAAGTATGAATATATGAGTCAAATGTAAATAGGAGTTACTATGAGCAATCCAGTAAAAGATATGGATGAGCAAGAACAAGAGATTAATCAACTTGTAGAAGATATCAATCCTCGTGCTGATAACTCTCCTGATAGTTTAGCAGAAGCTACGACTGTGCCTTTAGCAGACGATGAGCTAGGCGGTACGGCTAGTGAAGAAGATATCCAAAAAAATAAATAAGTCTTAGATTATAAGGCTGCTATCTACATTTCATGTTTACTTTTGATGGGTACTAAGAATTTAGTCAACTTACTTACCAATAATCAGAGATTCTTAAAACCATAACAAAAAACTGCTGTTAGCCCAGCAGTTTTTTGTTATAATTGGCGTTATATTTAAATACGGTTTAGATTATTCTAAATGGTTTTAAATGACAGTTATGACTCATTGAGCTTGTCGTACACTAGGTCAACTCTAGTAATGCAGGGTTGTCCTGAATGACGTACAGGCTATTTTATTGACTATTCTATTGCCCCTTGATACTTAAACTTTTAAGGTTATCTTGGTGCTCTTAGCATTGCCGGAGAGATTTATGCTAACTAATGCCGATCGCGAACAAATCATTGCTCAATACCAACGTGGTGAAAGTGACACTGGTTCACCAGAAGTTCAAGTAGCTTTGTTAAGTGCTCGCATCAACGATCTACAAAACCATTTTAAAGCACACAAAGCGGATCACCATAGCCGCCGTGGTCTTATCCGTATGGTTAATACCCGTCGTAAACTGCTTGATTACTTAAAAGGTAAAGATCTTGGTCGCTATACCACCCTTATTAGCCAGTTAGGTCTACGTCGTTAATTTGACGACAGTAGTACAAATGGTTGCTAAAACGAGATATGCCTTAACTGGGAAGTATTTTAGATTTTTTGCGCAGCTATTTGGAACTTGCTTGTTGATATCGATAAAATAGATTTTTCTAAAAACGGTGTGGAATAGTTTCACGCCGTTTTTTTATGCTTATCAGTATGGTATGAGTTTAAGTACAGAAACAAAAGCTTATATTTAACTAGTTATTAAGAAATAGATAGTAGTGCATTAGGTTGGTCAATGACCATAAATCACTGTAAAATAATGCCTTAGTCGTTTTTTGCACTGTTTATGATAGATAAACATGCATAGGTAAAGTAGTTAAAAGCCTCCATAGATGGAGTGGTTTTGATGCTATAAAAATCCAAATGATCGTTATAGCAAACCGAATTTTAGCATTAACCAATATGCAGGGCTAAGCGAGCTAGACAAGCCAGTAGCATAAGATAAATATTTGATAATAATAGTTTCGATAGACAGGATTTATAACTGTAAAGACAGTCAATTAGAAGCTATATACAAAGAATTTTAATGACAGATATCAGTGTTTTTTGTGCTGATATTATTTCGTCAGTCAATATTAGGAAAATTATATGACAATGTTTAATACCATTAAGCGTGAATTCCAATACGGTAACCAGCAAGTTGTTATCGAAACAGGACGTATTGCGCGTCAAGCCAACTCGATTTTAGTCCACATGGGCGGCGTTACTGTATTGGTAGCAGCGGTTGTAAAGTCTGATGCTAAAGAAGGTCAAAACTTCTTTCCATTGACCGTAAACTACCAAGAAAAAATGTACGCAGCAGGTAAAATTCCAGGTGCTTACGGCAAACGTGAAGGTCGCGCGAGCGAGTCTGAAACCTTAACCTCGCGTCTGATTGACCGCCCAATCCGTCCACTATTCCCTGAAGGCTATGTAAACGAGATTCAAATCACAGCGACGGTTGTGTCATCTGACAAAACTCAATCAGCGGATATTGCAGCACTAATCGGTGCTTCAGCAGCGTTAGCTATCTCTGATGCTCCGTTCAATGGTCCTGTTGCTGCGGCGCGTGTTGGTTTTGTCAATGGCGAATACGTACTGAACCCGACCCTTGAAGAGCTTAAAGAAAGTGATCTTGACTTGGTCGTCGCTGGTACCAAGTCTGCGGTATTGATGGTTGAGTCTGAAGCTGCAGAGCTATCAGAAGATCAAATGCTAGGTGCGGTCTTATACGGTCATCAGCAGCAGCAAATCGTTATCGATAACATTGCATCAATGGCAGAAGAAATTGGTACTGCTAAGCAACAATATACTGCTCCTGTACGCGATCAAGCATTAGAGACCAGCATGAAAGAGCAGTTCGGTACGCAAGTATCTGACGCTTATACCGTTACTGATAAGCAAGCTCGTTATGCGAAACTTGACGAAATCAAAGACGCTGCCCTTGCTGCTCTTGCTGGTGATGCTGAATCAGAAGCGTATAGCAATAATGTTGCTGAGCTTAAAGAAATCTATAACGATCTAAAATATCGTACCGTTCGTGACAATATCTTGTCAGGCAAGCCACGTATTGACGGTCGTGATTTAGAAACCGTTCGTGCCCTTGATGTACAAGTGGGCGTATTACCATTTACTCATGGTTCAGCATTGTTTACACGTGGTGAAACCCAAGCATTAGTAACGACTACCCTTGGTAATACTCGTGACGTCAATATGATTGACTCGCTAGCGGGTACCATTCGTGACCATTTCATGTTGCATTATAACTTCCCGCATTTCTCAGTAGGCGAAACGGGTCGTGAAGGCATTCCTAAACGTCGTGAAATCGGTCATGGTCGTCTAGCACGCCGTGGTGTACAAGCGATGCTGCCTGATAGCGATCGCTTCCCATATGTTATCCGTGTGGTTTCTGAGATCACTGAATCAAATGGTTCATCGTCTATGGCCTCTGTTTGTGGTGCAAGTTTGGCATTGATGGACGCTGGTGTGCCAATTAAAGCACCGGTTGCTGGTATTGCCATGGGTCTGGTTAAAGAAGGCGAGCGCTTTGCTGTATTGTCTGACATCTTAGGTGATGAAGATCATCTTGGCGATATGGACTTTAAAGTCGCTGGTTCTAAAGACGGTATTACTGCTCTACAGATGGACATTAAAATCGAAGGTATTACCCCAGATATCATGGAGCAAGCGTTAAAACAAGCTCATGCTGGTCGTATCCATATCCTAGATGCGATGAACAAAGTATTGCCTGAAAGTCGTACTGAAATCAATGCTCATGCACCTAACTATGCCGTAATTGAGATCAATCCGGATAAAATCCGTGATGTTATCGGTAAAGGCGGCGCAACGATTCGTCAGCTAACGGAAGAAACTGGCGCGGTTATCGACATTGATGATGCTGGTACCATCCGTATCTTTGGTGAAAATAAAGCGGCAACCAAAGCAGCGATCGCTAAAATTGAAGCAATCACGGCAGAAGTTGAAGTAGGTAAAACTTACGAAGGTACGGTTGCTCGTATCGTTGACTTCGGAGCCTTTATTAACGTATTGCCAAATACTGATGGTCTCGTCCATATCTCGCAAATCGCAGACGAGCGCGTAGAGAATGTATCTGACTATCTAAAAGAAGGTCAAATCGTTAAAGTATTGGTTCAAGACGTTGATAATCGTGGTCGTATCAAGTTGACTATGAAAGGTATTGAGCAGAGCTAATGCTTGATATTTGATAGCGTTAATATTTAAAGAACCGCCTTGAATCACTTATTATGAGTGCTCAAGGCGGTTTTTTTATGGACGTAAAATATAACTAAAATTAGAAAATATGCTATATGGCAACGTCTTTAGGTACATGGATATCAATGCGAAGCTTAGGTAAATTTGCTAAATAATGGGCTATGAGAGGCAATATATCAATATGCCAATCTAATGGAAGCGCATTTGTTATAAGAGACTCATTGGTCAAAGGATTGGCTTCATTGCGTGGATGGTTGTAAATAATTGGACGTGCGAGAAAAGCAATATGACGGATACCTTGATAGCGTATCAGCGTTGTCAGTTGTTGTCGTAAATCGATTAAAGCTGCCGTCAACCAGCGTACTCTTACTGGATGATGAGAGTGATCTGATATAACAAGGTTAGCAATATAACTGGGTTGGTTGCCATTACTACTGACACTAAGCCCAGCTTGCTCACGTATGCGTTTATGCAATAAACAGCTACCAACCATTAAGCTACCATCACGGCACGCACGATAGTAACTTTGATAATTATCAGGATATAGGGTTTTTGCGCGAGTCAAAATAGGATCTAAAAGGAGACCAGCGCTATTAACAGGAAGTATGAGCAGCTGAGCGCTGCTATTTAAAATAGGATTATGAGTGAGTTGCAAAGATGCCATCATCAACCCCTGAATAAAAGCATACATTATTTGGCGATAACTGCTAATTAGTGGTGGTTTTAACCGCAGTATCAGCCTCTAATTGGGCAATTTGTTGCTCAAGTAATGCGATTTCTTGAGCTTTTAGTTCAGTTAATTGTTTGGTCATGGCAATCTGTTCAGCAGCGAGCTTTTCTTGTTCGGCTAAGCGCTTACGTTCATCTTCTAAACGATCAATCTCTTCTTTGGCTAAGCTGTTCGTTTTTGGTAATGGGGCTTCTAAGATAGATTTGGGATCTGAGATATCAGAATCCGTCATGCTAGCGCTACCTTGATTTTCATCATCAATAATATTATTAACGTCATCTTCTAATGGTACAGAAGCAATCTGTGTAGGCTTATCTTGTTCGGAAGTCACTGGCAAATTTTCAGCAGAGCTCTGATTAGATTGAGGTACCGTGCCTTTCCAAACGAAATAACCGATTAACAGCACAATTAATAAAATACCAAACCACCATTTTTGGCGTGACTTAGCAGAATGGGTAGATTTTTTTGAGACTTTATGGGAGAAAGGACGCATTTTTTTGCTTTTCATACTACGTTCAATTTAGGTTAAAGATATCCTGCCATACTATAGCAAACTCGAAATAAAAAAGCCCATCTATTGATAGAAGGGCGATTAAATACAGCATTGTTCATAGCAATCATGAGATATGACTGTCTGATCGGCAAATATAAAGAGTTATTCTTTGAATTTGACCGTCCCACTGGTTCCGGTAATCATGGCGTCACGAGTTAATTGGTCTTCAAGATGGTTCTTTGCGCTGATCTCATCAGGATCAGGGCGATGTTCAGTATGCCCGCATAGCGTACATTCAATATATTCATCAGGCGCTGGCACAACGATATTGACTTGTACTACCGCATCCATGACTTGACATTTCGGGCAGCGAACGCCCGCTAAAAACTGCCGCTTTGGACGCGTTGATTGATAGCGCATTTAAATCACCTCGCGTGTTATTGAGGCATTGGCAGCCGTACTACTTTTAGTCTGGTCTTTAGTATCAGAAAAACCGCTATGACGTAGCAAAGCATCAATACTGGCGCTACGACCACGGAAATTTTCAAAATTCACCTTAGCTGGAAAACTACCGCCCACTGATAAAATAGTCTCACGGAAGGCTTTACCTGTGATGGGATTAAAAATGCCGTCTTCTTCAAATTTACTAAAAGCATCAGCAGACAACAGCTCTGCCCATTTATAAGAATAATAACCAGCGGCATAACCACCAGCAAAAATGTGACTAAAGCCATTGGCAAAGCGGTTGTAAACAGGCGTCTGTAAAATGGCAATATCATTACGTACGCTGTTAAGCGTAGTCAAGATACCTTCATAATTAAGCGCTGGCGTGTGCGCATGAATCAACAAATCAAACAAAGCAAATTCGATTTGACGGAGCGTTTGCAAACCACTTTGGAAGTTTTTGACTGCCAATAGCGCATCGAGTTTCTCTTTTGGTAATGGCGTGCCAGTTTCGACATGACTGCTAATAAGAGCAATACCTTCCGCGTCCCACGCCCAGTTCTCCATAAACTGGCTTGGCAGCTCGACGGCATCCCATTCTACGCCATTGACGCCAGCAACATCACCTATCGTTACTTGAGTCAACAGATGATGTAAACCGTGACCAAACTCATGAAACAAGGTGACAACTTCATCATGAGTCAATAAGCTTGGCTTACCATCGAGTGCTGGGGTGAAGTTACCGACCATAAAGCACACTGGTAGCTGTTGGTGGTTTTGCTCTTCATAACTATAACGAGACTGAAAGCCACTCATCCAGGCGCCGCCGCGTTTACCACTACGGGCAAATAAATCAAAATAAAAACCCCCAAGCAAGTTATCATCAGCATCAAATAACTGATAAAAACGCACCTCATCATGCCAGCGTGATACGGATTCATTTTGCTCTTGTACTTTGATACCGTATAAACGCTCAACGATAGCAAATAACCCGCTAATCACTTTTGGTAATGGGAAGTACGGGCGAATCTCTTCTTGTGATAAGCTGAACTCGCTTTGTTTGACCTTTTCGGCGATATAAGCACTGTCCCACGGCTGCAAATCTTCAATACCGTAATCTTGCGCATATTTTTGCAATTGCACCAAATCTTGCGCAGCAGTTGGCGTTGCTTGAACTGCTAAATCACGTAAAAAAGTTTCTACTTCTGCCACGCTGTCTGCCATTTTGGTCGATAGCGATACCTCTGCATAGTTATGAAAACCCAATAGTCTGGCTTTTTGTTCACGTAACTGCAAAATCTCACTCATGATATTTGCGTTATTTAGAGACTGACCTTTAGCATTAGTATGCTCATCAAACTCAGAGGCGCGAGTGACATAGGCACGATATAACGTCTCGCGTAAGTTGCGATCATCGGCATGGGTCATGATGGCAAGATACACAGGAATATTTAAGCTTGCCACATAATAAGGCGTCGATAAGGTATCAATCTCTGTTTGCGTGAGCGAACCATTTGCAAGCTGGCTTGTTTTGTACTGCTCACCAGCATCGGCTATTAATGCCAAACCACTTTCAGTCAAACCTGCTAACTGCTCTGTTTTAAGCGGCAACGCATAAGCTTGAGTGGCGTCTAAAACATGGTCTGAGAAAGTGGCTGATAACGTAGATAGCTTACTTTGAATAGCCGCAAATTTATCTTGCTCAGCTTTTGGTAATGCGACTCCTGATAACTCAAAGCTACGTAGCGCAAGCTCAATAGCTCGTGCTCGTGCCGGCTCAAGCGCTGCGAAGAAAGCTTTATCATTGACAATCGCTTGATAACGACTAAATAGCGGCTGATGCTGCCCAACGCGCGTACCGTAAGCTGATAGCTTTGGTAACAGCTCATGATGGACATGGCGGATCTCATCATTACTCATGACACTATTCAGATGCGACAAAATGCCCCAACTTCGATCCAATGCCAAATTGATGTGGTCAAAGTTTTTTATATCAATTAGCGCTTGCTCAGCGTCTATCGAGGTAGACGTATCCTTGCTATCTGTACACACCGTCAACTCATCTAAAAACGCATTAGCCGTGTCAATGGCGCTGATTACTTGCTGTTGTAAAGTGCTTGGTGCAGTATCGGCAAAATCGACAAGATGTAACTTTGAAGAAATAGAGGTCATAAAAGGTTCCGTTATAAATAATGAATTTGATAGATAAAAGGGTTTAATTTGGCGTAATTATTCAAATCGTTCAAATGATTAATAGGCGTTACTGTTTATATTTTAAAGATATATTAATATCAAGGTTTCTCAAAGTTAAATAGCTTGATGTGAGGTTAATTATTATGGTGTATCGATAACCATTGTTAATAATCAGCATTGTAATATTTAAATGATGGGTCTTCATCGGTGAAAATACAAGCTGGAAGCTTGAGCTCTGCTAAGCTGTTAATCAAGTGACCTTTATTAAGGCTACTGTTATTAAGGTTATTGTGGCAAGCGTTGATATTATTTACAAAGCATCATCATTTGCTTGCAAATTAACCCTATAGCTTGTGTGGTCAAGTTGGTAGTGTAATAGGATAACGGGCGTTAATAGTGCTGTAGTATGAATAGCCTGTTAAGCATGCTATGTTATTAAGAGTATGCATTCGCCTGACCGCAAAAATCTAGAATAAGTAACAGGCAAGGCGTACCAAAAGTAGTATTGGAAATTTATAGTCATAAAACAAGGAGTATTAAATGAAAGCAACTCTTAAAAGCTTACGCGAGACAAAGGCGAATCCAGCAGTCAGTATTTTTGTCAAAACACACCGCGAACACCCTGCTAATGACAAAGATCCTATTGCCCTAAAAAACCAATTAAAAGTCGTTGAAGAACGTCTCACCAATGAGTATGACAAGCGTACGGCAACCACTATCTTAGACAATATCCATGCTAAGACCAAAGAGCTGAATCATAATCTTAATCTAGATACCTTAGCTATTTTTGCTAGTACTGACGATGTGCAAGTGATCCGTATGCCTATTGATACCACTGAGCGCGTGGTTATCTCACATCGTTTTGCGACCCGTGATTTAGTGCGTGATATGGCAAGCGCTGTGCATTATTATACTTTGGTATTGACTCGTGATAAGGCACGTTTAATTGAAGCCTCTAATGATCGCGTGATACGAGAGTTCGATCTAGACGATACTGCCCAAAATAATATGGAAAACATTCCTTTTCCTATCGACAATAATGGACTTCATACGACAAGCGATGGCGGATCAGATCGCTCAGCGAATAATGAGAGTAGTGCGTTAAAAGAGTTCTTTAACCAAGTAGATAAGAGTGTTCAAGAGCTGTGGGGCGAGCATAAAATGCCGCTAGTCGTAGTCGGTGATAGCAAAAATATTGGCTACTATAAAGATGTTTGTGACCGTCCGGATAATATCATCGCTACGGTATCAAATGCCACCAATCTAGATGAGGGTGGTGCACAGCATGTCATCAACAGTGTACAAGAAGCAGTAGAAGGTTATCGTACCTCCTTACACCAAGCGGCACTGGGCGAGATTGATAAAGCGCGCGGGGCAAACAAACTACAGACTGATTTGCAAGAAGTCTATCGCAGTGCTTTTCAGGGTATAGGCGATACCTTGTATGTCCGCCGTGGCTATATTCAACCAGCCAAAATTGATGAAAAAGCGCAAACGCTAAGTCTTGCGGACGACTCAAGTGCAGAAGGTATCACTGATGATGCTATTGGTGAAATCATTGAGCATGTCATTCATAATGGCGGTAAAGCGGTCTTTATGCCACAAGATATTATGAATGCAGACCAACCCATTGCTCTTGTCACCCGCTATTAATAGATGACATAGGCTCAGTAACGAATTAGCCATTGGTCATTGATAGCACATAGGTATAGTATGAGAGCATTGGTTCAGTATGAGCCAATGCTCTTTTTATATGTATGGTTTTCTAGTGCCTCGATTCTATTTCAAACGATTATTTTTTATTTTGAGCTGACCATATTCAATATCTACTCTATAAATACTGAGTTTATGACTACTACCATTATGACTAATACCACCTCTTTTGTACTCACAAGTTATAACATTCATAAAGGCATGTCGCCGATGAATCGCCAGGTCAAAGTTCAGGGTATCGCCCAAGCACTTGATATTATTGGTTCGGACATACTCTGTCTACAAGAAGTACAGGGGCAAAACCTTAAGCGCAATATTCAATACAACGAGTACCCTGACCAGTCTCAGCACGAATGGTTTGGTGAATATCTGCAACTAGAAAACAGTTATGGCAAAAATTCAGAGTACGATAACGGCCATCATGGCAATGCGGTGTTGAGCCGATTTCCACTTGATCCCAAGCACAACGTCAATATTACGGTCAATAAGCTTGAGCAGCGCGGGGTTTTGCACTGTGAAGTGCAGCCGGTAGGTTGGGAGGTGCCAGTGGTGGTTTTATGCGCCCATTTAAACCTATTTGAGCGCGATCGTATCAAGCAATATGAAGCGATTTCTAACTATGTCCGAGATGAGATTGCCCCTGACCAGCCACTAATTTTGGCCGGCGATTTTAATGACTGGAAAAAAATGTCTTGTGATAGATTGGCATCAAGCTTGGGTATGACGGAAGCTTTTAAACATTGTCACGGCAAGCTGCTGCCTACCTTTCCAGCAAAGCTACCTGTATTGAGCTTAGACCGTATCTATGTCCGTAATCTCAGAATAAAGGATGCTTGGGTACATACGGGTAAACCGTGGTCAACCCTGTCTGACCATCTGCCTTTGAGTGCAGAACTGGCGTTGCTATAGAGTAAAAATTATTAATGGAATAAAGAACGCTAAACTAAAATAAACAAGGATGATAAACAATGTCTGATAAAAGCATACCAATGACTCAAAATGCCGTACTCATACGTGAGTTTGGTGAACCTGAAGTCATGATATACCAAGATGATGTTGCCGTACCTGAGTTGACAGATGCTCAAGTGCTGGTAAAAGTTGCTTACGCCGGTATCAATCCAGTCGATTATAAAACTCGTCAAGGTAAAGGCTGGGGCGCTACCAACATCCAAAAAGATAAGTTTGATCATAATCAACCAGCGATTTTGGGTTTTGATATGTCAGGCACAGTGGTTGACAGTCAAAGTACGAAATTTGCTGTTGGTGATAGAGTCGCAGCATTAACTTTTAACGGTGGATGCTATGCTGAATATGTCGCTGTTGATGCTAAAATGCTGGCACGTGTACCTGAAGCTGTCACCTTAGAGCAGGCAGGCGCATTACCTTGTATCGGACAAACGGCGCTACAGTTTGTTGAGTTTGCTGATATCAAAGAGGGCGAGCATGTAGTGATGAATGCCCCAGCAGGCGGTGTTGGTCATCTATTGATACAGCTTTTGATGAAAAAAATCGCTAAACATAATATCAAAGTTACGCTTATTTGCTCAGCAGAAAAGTATAAAAAACTGGATAGCTTGATAGATACTAGCCAGCTTACAGGCTGGATTGACTACACCAAAAATGATCTGTTCCCTGAGCTGCAAGCCGACGTCTTATTGGATTTGGTCGGTGATGAAGCGGGTGTAAGGGCGCTAGACGTTGTCAAAGAGTCTGGACGGGTATATGTTCTGCCAACGATCTGGGTAGATAAACTCAAAGAAGCAGGCAGTCAAAAAAATCTAAGCGTTGAAGGTTATGCGGCTCAGCGTAATGGTGAAGATATGGCACGAGTCCTACAACTGGTGGCAGATGGGCAGCTGACTTTACGATTGCAACAAACCTATCCATTGTCAGAAGTCGTTACCGCCCATCATGAGCTGCAAAGAGGCGATGCCTTTGGCAAATTGGTATTAAAAGTCAGTTGAGCCGAGGTTGATTGGATAATAGACTTAGCTAATGGTTAGCTTCGATTATTTGGATATATTTGCCGAAAAGTTAAGCTAATGCGCCCTGTGGCTACCTTTTTAGTTTTGGTAATACTGTGCTTCCAAAAGCTCTGAGTATCACCATGCATGACAATTAGCTGACCTGACTCAAGATAAAGCTCAACTTTATCTTGAGTTTTTTTATGCTTAAAGACAAATTTACGCGTAGCACCAAGAGATAATGAAGCAATAACTGGTTGCTCACCAAGCTCTCGTTCATCATCGGCATGATAGCCCATACCATCCTCACCAGAAGGATAATAGTTGAGTAAGCAGGAATTAAAATTGGCATCAATTCCAAGATCTAATAATTTCTGTTCGATATGATGTTTCACATGAAACACAGTATCTGTCCAAGGTATGGTTTGACGCGTATGACCAGAGTACTGATAGTCAATATTGCTATCACCCATCCAAACGATTTGACGCGTTGTGACATGTGTCTTGCCAAATAAAGTAACGATATCTTCTTGCCAAGGTAACTCAGTCACCAAGTTATAAAATAAAGGGCTGGGATAATCGATCACAATTCCTAAGTCATTTACCTGACCGTCATAAGGCAGTAGATTGTTAGTCGGTTTGGGCGCAAAAAGGTCAGTCATAGGTCAGCTTATTTATTGCTCTGATAATGCTCATTGATAATTTGAGCGCAGATTTCTGGCGCCTCCATGGGTAATAAATGTCCATACTCTGGTAAGGAAATAATACTGCTATCAGGAACAAATTTGTGCCATTGTTTACGCACTTTTGGATTGATAAATAAGGTGGGTTTGCCAGTAATCAAAGTGTAAGGGCAGCTTAATTTCTTGAGTGCGGCATCAATATGAGGGGCACCAAAATAATTAGCTAACTCTTGTTCTGGTGAGAATAGCAGAGTATAGCTATCGTCATTGTTAGCGCTCAAGCTTTGTGTAGCAAAGGTTTTTAAGTGAGCATCACTGATACGTTGATACGCTCTCTGTGCCCGCAAGTGATCGAAGTATTCCTGAATACTTGCCCAAGTGGTTTGCTTAGTTAATGTGCTTTTAAAGGGTTCTTGGCTTAGTAAAAACTGCCGCGGCAACAGATTATATATTCTTGCTTGTTTTTTGGTAAAGGTAACAGGCTCGATAAGATAGAGCTCTGAGAAAAGCTCTGGACGCTTTGCTGCCGCTATTGCAGTAGCAGTTGCGCCCTGCGAATGTCCAATGCCAACAACTGGTTTATCTTGGGTTTTTTCTAAAAACTCAATCAGCATTTCAGCATCTTGCTCACGTGTTAGGCGGCGTGCTTGCGGTTTATCATACCAATAGCCGCGTAATGCCAATGAGCTCAGTTCAAAGCTGGCTGCCAGCTCATTTAACAATGGTGCATAGGTACCAACGGTAAAGCTGTTACCCCCATAGAAATGGGCAGGCGCACGTTTATAATTAGTTTGATTGGCTGAGCGTAGTTGCTGTAAGTCATAATAGCGAGCCTGTCTGCCAGCAAGGTTGATGCGATTTGTATAAGCTTCCATAAAATAAACACGTCCCTGTGAGAAGTTGCTCTTAATAAAGCGCTTTTAATTAACTGTCTTCACCTAAGAAGCCGCCGCTTTGGCGATGCCATAATCGTGCATAGATACCATGTAGATTCAATAGTTCATCATGGCTGCCTTGCTCAATAATTTGACCTTTATCCATCACAACCAGTCTATCAAGAGCGGCAATGGTTGATAAGCGATGGGCGATGGCAATAACTGTCTTGCCAGTCATAATATCGTTTAAGCTTTCAGTAATTGCAAATTCGATCTCAGAATCGAGCGCACTGGTGGCTTCATCTAACAGTAGAATAGGCGCGTTTTTTAGCATAACGCGTGAGATGGCAATACGTTGACGCTGCCCACCCGAAAGTTTGACGCCGCGTTCACCCACTTGAGTATCAAGCCCCATGTTGCCCTTATCATCATATAAATCTTTGATAAAGTCCCATGCTTGAGCTTGTTTTGCCGCGATGATAATCTGCTCATCAGTGGCATCCGGACGACCATAAGCGATGTTCTCGCGTACGGTACGATGTAATAAAGAGGTATCTTGGGTCACCATGCCGATTTGCTGACGTAAGGACTCTTGGGTCACCTCATCAATCGCTTGACCATCAATGAGGATTTTACCTTTATCGACATCAAAGAAGCGTAAGAGTAGATTGACCAAGGTGGATTTGCCGGCACCTGAACGTCCAACCAGACCGATTTTTTCGCCGGGTTTGATGTCCAAGTAAAAATTATCGAGAAGTTTGATAGTAGACGTGGCTGATAGGTTACCGTCGTTTAAATTTCCACCATCGTTATTGTCTGTATCATCGCTGTCATTCTCATAACTGAAGTCGACATGATCGAAGACGATACGACCTTCTGTGACTTTTAAAGCTGGTGCATGGGGTTTGTCAATGATGGTTTGCGGTGCAGATAAGGTGCGCATACCGTCCTGTACCGTACCGATACTTTCAAACAAACTTGCCGTCTGCCACATAATCCAACGCGTTAAACCATTCAAGCGTAGCGCCATGGCAGTTGCAGCAGCAATAGCACCGACACCAATGGCTTCTTGTTGCCATAAATACAAGCCAATACCGGCAGTACTACTGACCAAAACAACACTAATCAAATGCGTTGAAAACTCAAGATAGCTGACCCAGCGCATTTGTGCATGGACGGTACCCAAAAACTGCCCCATGGCGTTTTTGGCGTAACTGAGCTCACGGCGCGAGTGACTAAAAAGCTTGACGGTCATAATATTGGCGTAGGCATCAGTAATGCGCCCCGTCATCAAGGCGCGCGCATCTGCTTGTACGATAGCCGTCTGTTTGAGTTTAGGTATGAAATACCACATCGCAAGCCAAACTAATACAAACCACGCGATAAAGGGGATCAGTAGCAAGCTATCAAGATTGAAGAGAATGATACCTGAAGTAATAAAATAGACCGCAACATACATAAACATGTCAGTAACTGTCATAACGGTATCACGTACTGCCAATGCCGTTTGCATCACTTTAGCAGAAACACGACCGGAGAATTCATCTTGATAAAACTGCATCGATTGACCAAGCATACGCTGATGAAAACGCCAGCGCATCTGCATGGGGAATACCCCTTGCAAGGTTTGAAAATGGATAAATGAGGATAAGGCAATCCATAATGGGCTGACAATCATCACCGCCAGCATGAGCAGCAGCATGTCACCTTTTTCTAGCCACAGATTTTGCGGGGTATAAACCCCAAGCCAGTCAACGATATTTCCAATCCAAGCAAAGAGCATGGCTTCGTAAATACCGATACCGGCTGATAAAATCATAAATAGCAGTAGCCAGCCGCGTAGACCATTAGTACATGCCCACAAGAATTTCAGCATGCCATCACGAGGTGAGGGTAGCGGCATCGGTGTTTCAGGGAAGGCAGGTAGGCGACTTTCAAAAAAGCGAAATAGAGTGTTCATAGGCAATAGCAATACGTCAAGATAAGCGTGAATAGACGCTATCTTGAGCCATTATATAAGTGAGTAAGTAGTGTGCTATTTTAGCAAATCTTAACCCTCACGCTTACAGGCTAATTGTAATTTGAACGCAGCAGACACTAATTTGCATATCTTATGACCCGTCAAAATAAATGGCTTGCTGGATATGAGCTATATTGTTACCTTCTATAATTTTCTCTCCTTTTAAATTAACACTGATATATACCCTCGATATGATGGATGACTAAGGTAAAGAGTTATGATGTATTTAACGATAGCAGTGCTGTGTAGCGTTGCCGTCTCTGTGTTACTTAAAATATTGCGCCAACGTGATATTGATATTCGTCAAACCATCGTTGCCGGCTATCCGGTCGCCTTTTTATTGACTTGGTTTTTATTGAAGCCAGATGTCAGTGGCATGAGTGACCTTGGTGGAGCATGGGCAATTATTATCGGCCTTGGTGTACTATTGCCTGCGGTATTTATTATACTCGGGCGCGCGATTGAAGCAGTCGGTATGGTAGCTACTGATGCCGCTCAGCGACTGTCCTTGATCATTCCTATTGTCGCCGCTTTTTTATTATTTGGTGAAGTATTGACAGGCATACGCGTTTTTGGCTTATTGCTTGGGTTTTTGGCGCTCGGGGCGCTGATTTATCGTCCGCAGCGGGGTGAGATTAGCAAACAAGCCAAACATACACCGCTATGGTTGTTTGGCGTCTGGGCAGGCTATGGCGTTATTGATATTCTATTTAAACAAGTTGCTAAGCAAGGTGCTGCCTTTCCACTGACACTATTTGTCAGTTTTGGGTTGGCAGGTCTGCTATTGTTGATTTATCTGCTCATCATGCGCGTACGCTGGCAGGGCAATGCACTTGCAGCAGGGATATTACTTGGTGTGCTAAATATGGGTAATATTTATGCTTATATTCGCGCTCATCAAGTATTGTCAGAATCACCAAGTATCGTCTTTACTGGGATGAACGTTGGTGTGATTGCTGTTGCTACTCTTATAGGCGTTGGAGTATTTAAAGAATCACTCAACCGTATCAATATATTGGGTTTATTATTGGCGATTTGCTGTGTCGCAGTCTTGTTTTTGGCGTAGATATCTTTGGCGTAATATAGGTATGACAACAATTTTATAAATGCTTTTGCCGTTCAGTTATAGGCACATATAGCATCCTATGGTAAGGTTATCTACGAACAGTTAAACTAATATCAGCTAAAAATATCATTTGTGACACTTGACCTCAATAAATAAAATAGGATGCTCTTTCCATGGAATACCAAAAGCAATTACAACGTATCAAAAATGGTTCAGGATTTATCGCAGCCCTTGACCAAAGTGGTGGCAGCACGCCAAAAGCGTTAGAGAATTATGGGGTTATGGGCGATGCCTATGATAATGACGAAGCCATGTTTGACCAAGTGCACGAGATGCGAGCACGTATCATGACGTGCGACTGCTTTGATAATGAGCGGGTACTTGGTGCAATTTTGTTTGAAGATACTATGGAGCGCGCGGTCAATGGCAAGCCCACTGCCAACTATTTATGGGAAGACAAGCAAATCGTCCCGTTTTTAAAGGTGGATAAAGGCTTAGCAGAGCGTATGAATGGCGTGCAAGTCATGCGCCCGATGCCAAATCTAGATCTGTTATTGGACAAAGCAAAAAACTATCCAGTATTTGGTACTAAAATGCGCTCCGTGATTTATGAGCCAAGTGTTGATGGCATTGAGTTAGTTGTCCAACAGCAGTTTGACGTAGCAAAGCAAATCCTATCAAAGGGTCTAATGCCGATCGTTGAGCCAGAAATTGATATCAATAGTGAGAAAAAGTATGATTGTGAGCTGATTCTTAAAACCAGTATTTTGCATAATCTTGAGCGCTTAAATGATGAGCAACAAGTGATGCTCAAGCTGACCTTGCCTGAAGAAGCTGGATTTTATCAAGAACTGATTGATCATCCAAAAGTATTGAAAGTCGTGGCATTATCGGGCGGCTATAGTCGCACGGATGCCTGCGCAAAATTGAAGCAAAATCCGGGTATGATTGCTAGCTTCTCGCGTGCCTTTACTGAAGGCTTGAGCAAGCAGCAAAGCGATCAAGAATTTGCTGATACTATTAACACTTCGATTAATGAAATTTATCAGGCTTCTAAAATTTAACTTGTAAAGTCTAATTTGAAATTTTAAGTTTAAAGCATTCATCTATTAGTATAAAAAAAGCCCCTGTTCTGTGCAGGGGCTTTTTTTATACTTGAACAATAGTTGTTAGCGTTGTATTTCTATACTTTTTTATATAACTGCCGAGCTTCTTTGTGAGATTTTTCTGTCAGTTTATTGGGCGTTTAGTCCTTTGGCATACTCACGGACATTCTGAGTGATTTTCATTGAACAAAATTTTGGACCACACATGGAGCAAAAGTGTGCCGTCTTGTGTGCATCTTTGGGTAAGGTTTCATCATGAAATTCGCGCGCGGTATCAGGATCAAGTGCCAAATTAAACTGATCATCCCAGCGAAACTCAAATCGTGCTTTTGACAAGGCGTTGTCACGTGCCTGCGCACCGGGGTGTCCTTTGGCAAGGTCAGCAGCATGAGCGGCGATTTTATAAGTGATGATGCCATCTTTGACATCTTTCTTATTCGGCAGACCCAAATGCTCTTTTGGCGTCACATAACACAGCATCGCCGTGCCAAACCAGCCAATCATCGCCGCGCCTATCGCACTAGTGATATGGTCGTAACCGGGTGCGATATCGGTGGTTAAGGGTCCTAGTGTATAAAAGGGCGCATCAGCACAAACTTCAAGCTGCAAATCCATATTCTCTTTAATACGGTTCATCGCTACGTGTCCCGGACCTTCAATCATGACCTGTACATCATGCTTCCATGCCACTTGGGTCAGCTCGCCAAGGGTACGCAGCTCACCAAATTGCGCTTCATCATTGGCATCTTGCAAGCAGCCCGGACGTAAGCCATCGCCCAAACTAAATGCCACATCATACTGTTTCATAATCTCACAGATGTCTTCAAAATGAGTATATAAAAAGCTTTCTTTATTATGAAACATGCACCACTGTGCCATGATAGAGCCACCACGCGAGACGATACCGGTTAAGCGTCCGGCAGTTAGCGGAACGTATTCAAGCAATACGCCAGCGTGAATGGTGAAATAATCAACACCTTGCTCGGCTTGCTCGATAAGGGTATCGCGAAATATCTCCCACGTTAAATCTTCGGCTACGCCATCGACTTTTTCTAACGCTTGATAAATCGGCACCGTACCAATCGGTACAGGTGAATTACGAATCAGCCATTCACGGGTTTCATGAATATGGTTACCAGTAGACAGATCCATAATGTTATCCGCACCCCAACGCGTCGCCCATGTCATTTTTGAGACTTCTTCATCGATAGAAGAACCCAGCGCTGAGTTACCGATATTGGCATTAATTTTCACCAAAAAATTACGCCCGATGATCATCGGCTCAGATTCAGGATGATTGATATTGTTCGGGATAATAGCGCGACCCGCGGCAACTTCACTGCGGACAAATTCTGGGGTGATAATCGCTGGCGTGTGCGCACCAAAAGTCTCGCCTTCGTGCTGGCGCATATCAGTCAGCTCATGCTGTTTTTGGGTTTCGCGGATAGCTATAAATTCCATTTCTGGGGTAATAATGCCACGGCGAGCATAGTGCAATTGAGTAACGTTACCTACTTTCCCATCAACAGCTTTAGCACGGCGAGGCTTGTCAATATGAGCAAAGCGTAAGTTTGCAGTACTGATATCACGTGCGCGCGCCAGACCGTATGAGCTTGATAAACCAGCTAGCTGTTCGGTATCACCGCGCTCATCTATCCAACCTTCGCGTAGTTTTGGCAGACCTTTGGTCAAGTCAATCGTGGCATTGGGGTCGGTATAGACGCCTGAGGTGTCATACACATAAAACGGTGGATTTTGCTCCCACTCGGACTCGGACACGCCTTGGATAGGAGTAGGGTCTAGGGTAATCTCGCGCATCGGCACTTGAATGTCAGGGCGTGAGCCTTCGATATAGACTTTGCGAGAGGCAGGCAAAACGCGATGTAGGTCGCGTGCGTCTTCTTCAAAACGGGCGTCAGTTTCGCTGCGATGGGCGGGAGTTTTTAGTGCGTCTGCTTTGCTTGCTTTTACAGGGGTATGTGTGGTGGCTGGCGAGCCAATATCTGAAATAGTCATATGCTGTCCTAGCGTGTTGGTTTTTGAATAAAATCAACACCGCCAGTATCTGCGGGGCAAGCCTATCCCATATCGATAAATTCAATCACGAAACAATAATGCTATCAAAATAAATTTTGATAGCTTATCTATAAAGGATTGGTGGGCATCATCTTATTTATTGGCATACAGCAATATAAAGCGCTGCTAGATATGAACAATAATAAAAAGGCATTTCTGCGCGCCCTTTATACAGATATAACATAAGCTTAAGACTTCCCTGCGTCGGTACTAACCGCATCAGGTTCGGCGGGTGGTTTCTCAGCGACCATACGTCAACTGCATGTTAAGCAGTCAATATATATCGCACCCCGAGTCTGTCAGTGTTGTGAATCTTCTTAATACTATCAAACTTCGACGACAAGTCCTAGTCATTTACCGATTTGTTAGTACCGTTTCAATATTAACTTTCTGGTGTCCAGCCCTGAGCACGCTCATAATCTTCATTATCTAAAAATTTATCACGCTGCTCAGTCAAAAATTGCTTCGCTTTTGGATCTAGCATACTAAGATGGTTTTCGTTAATCAGCATGGTTTGCTGCTCAAGCCACTCTTTCCAAGCCTTTTCAGACACGGTTTCTTGCAGTTCTTGACCTTTTTTATTCGGAAAAGGCGGATGCGGCATTTTTGGTAACTCTTGCTGATATTTGCGGCAAAAAACGGTATTGGCTTGTGGGTTAAAGGTTTCGGTCATGAATGACTCCTGTTTATAATGGCTTTTTTAATGAGGTTGATAATAAATGATATTACCTAATACTGTACCTGATTATGCTCAAAAAAACACCCGCAACAAAGGCGGGTGTTTTTAATAATGAAGCGCTAATACTATTAAACAGATATTAAGCGAATAATTCCAATCGAGTACGACCACGGCTAACGGCTTGTTTGACTTGATTCGGCGCAGTACCGCCCAAATGATCACGCGCGGCAAGTGAGCCTTCTAAGGTTAAATACTCAAACACGTCTTCACCAATCGCATCGCTAAACTGCTGGAGTTGCGCAAGAGATAAGTCGCTTAAATCAACGCCCTCAGCAATGCCCAAAGCGACGGCATTACCGACCACTTCATGAGCATCACGGAACGCCACGCCACGGCGCACCAGATAATCCGCTAAATCAGTAGCAGTTGCATAACCTTTCATCGTGGCGGCGCGCATATTTTCTTTATTCGGCGTGATATTTGGTAGCATATCAGCAAATGCTAGTAATGAACCGGTCAAGGTATCAACACAATCAAATAGCGGTTCTTTGTCTTCTTGATTGTCTTTATTATAAGCAAGCGGCTGGCTTTTCATGAGGCTAAGTAGCGTCATTAATTGACCAAATACGCGTGCGGCTTTACCACGAACCAACTCTGGCACGTCAGGGTTTTTCTTTTGCGGCATGATTGATGAGCCAGTACAAAAGCGATCAGGAATCTGCACAAAGTTAAATTGTGCTGACATCCAAAGAATAATCTCTTCGCTCATGCGTGACATATGCATCATTAAAATAGATGCTGCCGAAGTAAATTCGATGGCAAAATCACGATCTGATACCGCATCAAGCGAGTTTTGGCAAATACCTTCGAAACCTAATAGCTCAGCGGTAATGGTACGGTCAATTGGAAAAGTCGTACCAGCAAGTGCCGCACTACCAAGCGGCATTTGGTTAATGCGGCGACGGGCATCGACTAGGCGCTCGGTATCACGGTATAGCATCTCAAACCATGCCATGACATGATGACCAAAGCTGACCGGCTGCGCGGTTTGCAAATGAGTGAAGCCCGGCATGATGGTATCAGTATGCTGTTCAGCCAAATCTAGCAAGCCACTTTGCAACCGCACCAATAGCGCAATGATATTATCAGTCTCTTCGCGTAACCAAAGACGAATATCAGTCGCCACTTGGTCATTACGGCTACGACCGGTATGCAGCTTTTTGCCCACCGCGCCGACGATATCGGTCAGGCGCGATTCGACGTTCATATGCACGTCCTCTAACGCAATCGACCAATTAAACTCACCGGCTTCGATTTCGCGTAGTACTTGATGCAAACCATCAATGATCGTTGCAACGTCATCAGCTTCCAAGATACCGCACTCTCTGAGCATGGTCGCATGGGCAATTGAGCCTTGAATATCGTGGCGGGCAAAGCGCTGGTCAAAACCAACCGATGCGGTAAAGGCTGCCACAAAGCTGTCGGTCGCTTCACTAAAGCGTCCGCCCCACATCTGCTGACCCTGACTACTAATAGTAGGGCTGTTCTGTGCGGCAGCGTTTGTTATAGAAGCATCTGTGCTAAACTCAGAAGCAGATGAATTTTTATTTGAATCGGGATTACTAAGGTTTGAAGAATTGGCGTTCATATCAGTCTAAGACAAGTCAAGAGAATAAGAACTCAAGTATAGCAAATGATGAGGTTGCCTTACTAGCGGAGCGCTTAGAGTTTTTTATACCCAAGCTCATGGAAATCATGAAACCTTGGCAATGGCTGCTGGTAATCTTTTTTTGGTCGCTTTTTTTAGCGATTGTCGATCGTCATAGCGTTGTCAATGAAACACAATTTGCCATAAAAATGACAGCAAGATTTATCCAAACCACCTTAACACTACTGCCTTCCTTTTATCTCATTGACTATCTACGCCCTGTTTTTAAACGTATGCGTACATTGAAGGTGAGCTTATATGTTCTGTTTATCATCACTATCAGTGCCATTATCACGTTGATACTGGTTCTGTTATTGATGATCAATACAGGCGCCTTTACCTTTACTTTCACTGCTTTTATTTCAACCGTTATCTTTAACACTTTAATTATTGCAGGATTTACCATTACAGGATTGCTGATCTTTTTACGTCGTTATCGTGAGATGACGGCGTTGAAGCAATCGTTTGAAAAAAAGCTTGCCGCACAAAATGATGTATTAAAAGCGCGTCTGGCACCGCATTTCTTTTTTAATACCATTAATACCTTGATGTCACTGATTGAGACCAATCCTTCTCGCGCTGCTGATTTATTACAACACGTTTCAGTATTATTTCGTGCCAGCTTTAATGGTGCGCGCGAGATCAGTTTTGCAGAAGAGGTGGCACTTTGTGAGCATTATTTGGCCATTGAGACGATTCGATTGGCAGACAAGTTGGTAGTAAGTTGGCAGCTGCCTGATGAAAATATCATGTATGACATGGTCATCACCGCTTTGAGTTTACAGAGCGTGATTGAAAAAATGCTGCTGAATGTGGTTGAGAGGAGCACTGAAACTGTCTATATCGATATTCATGTCACGTGGCTACAGCACCGTGTGGCAATCACCATTAATGTGCAATTACCTAAAAATAGTTTAATGATCCATCATGATTTGCGCCAACATATGGATTTTCATATTCAAGCGCAGCGTTTACAAGCGTATTTTGGTCAGAGTGCAGATATCCAAAGTAGGGTGACAAGCAAACAGATTATGACCACTATCGATTATCCGCTACAGGACGTTAGCTTATAGCTTTTTTAACCGTGGCATATTTATTGCAGCATTTATAATATGGCACGAATAGTATGGACAGATGATAAATCTGATTAAGGTAAATCTATTATCAAAAACCATTATTTCCCTATACTAAATGATAGGTTATAAGTGCTAATGTATTATTGATATTTTTAAATATATGTTCAAAGTATGCCCTTAAAAGGAGCTTGCATGCGGATCGTAGTTTGTGATGATGAACCATTAGCTCGTGAGCGTTTGGTTAGGATTGTTAAAGAGTCGGGTCATGAGGTGGTTGCCCAAGCAAAGACGGGTATCGAAGCCATTACTGCCGTAAAATCTCAGCAGCCAGACATCATATTGCTAGATATTCGTATGCCTGAGATGGATGGCGTACAGTGTGCGCAAGAGCTTGCTAAGCTGCAACATCCGCCCGCAATCATCTTTGTGACGGCCTATGATCATTATGCCATTGCCGCTCTAAAAGCCAATGCTATTGGTTACTTGCTAAAGCCTGCCAATAAAGATGAGTTGCTGGAAGCCCTAGAAAAAGCCACCAATCTCAATGCTGCGCAGCTCAATGAGATTCGTAAACTTGAAAGTCCAACGTCTCGTCCAGTGCGCGAACATATTGCAGCGCGTACCCATCGCGGTGTTGAGCTGATAAAACTCAAAGATATCTACTATTTTACGGCAGATCAGAAGTACGTCAAAGTACGGCACAAGGATGGCATCGTGCTCATTGATGACACCTTAAAAGAGCTTGAGCAAGAGTTTGAAGACAAGCTGTTCCGGGTACATCGTAACGCTATCATCAATATCAAATATTTAGATTTTTTAGAGACTTTAGATGCTGGACAATATCAGCTACATTTTAAAGGAATTGATGAGACTTTGGCAGTGAGCCGCCGCCATTTACCAGGGCTGCGCGAAAAGATTCAAAACATCTAAGCATGCCTCACTTTGTCTCCTAAAATAATCACGCCATATCATCAAACCCTTATTTATGCTTAAATAGGGGTATTTTTTTTGCATTATTATCGTTATAAACCATTTTTACGCCCCATCTTGGGCGAAAAACTCACATTTATCGTCGAGCAATGACCGTTTAGTATTAAAATTATTGAGGCCTTTTATGAGCACCATGCAGCAACCTGCTTTGACTACCTTAAGTATCGCTACGCGCCAGAGCCCACTGGCATTATGGCAAGCTGAGCATATTCGTAATCGATTATTAGCTTTGTATCCTGAAATGACAATTAATCTGCTAAAAATTGTCACTAAAGGTGACAAAATTTTGGATACGCCACTGGCTAAAATTGGCGGGAAAGGTTTATTTGTTAAAGAGCTTGAGCAAGCACTGTATGACAAGCAAGCAGATATCGCAGTGCACTCACTCAAAGACGTGCCCATGGATTTACCAGAAGGGTTGACGCTCGGCGTTTATTGCAAACGTGCTTCACCAACCGACGCTTTTGTATCGAATACTTATCATAGTATCGATGAGTTGCCACAAGGGGCGGTAGTCGGTACTGCAAGTTTGCGTCGTCAGTGTCAAATCAAAGCTTATCGTCCCGATTTGCAAATTAAAACCCTCCGCGGCAATGTCGGCACGCGACTAAGCAAGTTAGATGCGGGCGAGTATGATGCGATTATTTTGGCGACTAGTGGTCTACAGCGCATTGAGCTTGATGCACGTATTCGTAGTGAGTTGGATATCAATATTTGCTTGCCAGCGGTTGGGCAAGGCGCGTTAGCGATTGAATGTCGTGAAGATGATGCTGACGTATTAAAATTATTGGCACCACTCAATGACGACAAAGCCCGTATCCGCTTAATCGCTGAGCGCGCATTAAATCGTCATCTGCAGGGCGGTTGCCAAGTACCTATCGCCGCTTATGCTGTATTACAAAAGGCAGTTGCATTGGCTGCTGATAATGATAGCAATGATAATGACAATGGTAACAACGATGATGGCGATACCTTATGGCTGCGCGGTCGCGTTGGTCAAGAAGATGGTAGCGAGCTGCTTAAGGTGGACAAGCGCCAGACGTTAACAGGCAGTCAAGCTGAGCAAGAAGCCCAAGCAAACCAGTTGGGTATCGAAGTTGCTGAGATGTTATTGCAAGCTGGTGCTGGTGAGATTTTATCAGCGATCTATCATCCTGAATAATAGCTAGTCTGTATAACACTGGATCACCATTATCAACTCAGTCATAGAGTTATCATGGTTTAGATGACTCTATGATGGTGCTAACTTTATTTGCTTTTTTCACGGTATATTTATGTCTTGGTCATCATCTAAGTCCACAGATTCACATCAACCAATTAATGGGCCATCACTGCTGCCGCAACTTGTCATCAATACGCGCCCAGTCGAGCGTGCCGCACCGCTGACGCGACATTTACAAGCGGCAGGTATGTCGGTTGTTGATATGCCGATGTTGACACTGCAACCGCGTTTGACCACTGATAGTGATATGATACTGATGCGCCAATGGCTAGCAGGCGAGTATCAAGCATTGGTCATCGTGAGTCCGACAGCGGCAGCCTCAGGTTTGGCTATTTGGCAGTTGCTTGAGCGTGAGCACCAAGCTAATGGCGCGACTGATAAAGAAGTAGAAGGTATAAAAGGTAGCTCTAATATTTTAGTAGCGCCAAGCCATCTGATTGCGGTTGGTGAAGCGACTGCTGCGGTGTTAAATGAGGCAAAGTTATCAAACGCCAGTTATCAAGTACTGCAGCCTGCTATTGCTAATAATGAAGGTATGCTGGCGATGCCTGAAATTGAAAGCTTGCAGGCGGGGGATAAGCTGCTCGTGTGGCGAGGTCTTGGTGGACGACGATTATTGGTCGATACTTTGCAAGCGCGCGGTGTGCATATCGATAGCATTGCTTGGTACGAGCGCAAAATGCCTATTGATGCCATGATGCAGTATCAGCAATGGCTACAAGATTTCAATAATCGAAATGCGACCGTTGGCATAACCGCGTCGCAGCAAGTAAAACCCATTGTCATTGTAAGTAGTGGTACCGCATTTGAGCATTGGGAAAGTATCGTTCAGTCTACTAAGACATTCGATGTAGCAGCAGAACACCAAGTAATGTCAGTCAATGCGCCACTTAAACTATCAGACTTTTGTTATGTGGTATTGGGTGAGCGCTTAGCCAATATGGTTGCTGAGCAAAATTTAAGTTATTGGCGCGTAGAGGATTTGGCGCCAGAAACCATTCTTATTGCTATTAAGAAAACCAGTTTATAATATTTAACATATAGTAAATTTGAGATAAAAAAGAGACGTTTAGCGTAACGTGCTACTACTCTAAAATTATTTAAACTACTTGCTCAACTGTTTACGCTTAACCTTATCAATCATGAACGGTGTGGCCTTATGCCAATGAATTCTGAATCGTTATCGAAAGATCCTTCTGCTCTTCAGCAGCGCCGGCAAGCAAATATGTTCTTGTTACGCTTGCAATGGGTGGTTATTTTATTGTTGATAGGCGTCTTACTGTGGCTATATATCAGTCAGCAGCGTTTTCAGCATACGGTCAATGAGCGCTTGCAAAGTAATGAGCAAGTTGTCAGCCGTTTAAATGAGATGGACGATCGCTTATTTGCGATGAGTCAACAAACGCTGCCAGCGACTAGTACAGCGGTCAATAGCCAAGCTCAAAACCAGCTGGATTTATTGCGTATCCAGATACAAGCTGCTGATAGGTTGTTGGCAGACAGTAATGGCAGTGCGGCGATTGATTTATTGCAAGGTCTACATTGGCAGCTTTCACAGAAAAGTAATGAGATTGCGCCCGCGCTAACGGTCGTCATCAAGCAAAGCTTGGTTAAAGATATTGAGCGCTTGCAGGCGAGAAGTGCTCAGCCAAGCTCTTGGCAGCTGCAAAATCTGGCGATTCAAAATATTCAAGACTTTTTATATCGCCATGAGCGTGCTGCTAATACTGAGCTCAACAGTTCATTACAGAAAAACACAGCTACGAGCCAATTTACTGACAATAGCCGTTTAACGCGTCGGCAGCTGACGATTCATGAAGCTATCATGACCTTAAATCTAGCCAGCCAAGCCAGCAATATGCACGATCGTGATCAGTTAGTCATGTATTTAAATCAAGCACGTAAGCAGCTGCAAACGCTGATGCCTAAACAAGCAGAATCACAGGCTTCTATCGATAACAAGCAACAGTCAGACAAAAATGACTTGCAGACCAAATCCTCTCCTAAGAATATGCCAGAAGTGATAGAAGGTTTGAATAGACTGATTGTCAATGCACCAAAAACATCGCCATTATTAACCTCACAGATTTTAAATAAGCCGCAACGTTAATGCACTACGGATTTATACGATTGTTTTAAAGTGTTATTGTTTTAAAGTATTATAAAAATAAGAGACAGGCAGTTATGGAACTTTTCAATCAAACATCTATCATTGATAATTTGGACAATCATTGTCCTGAAGAGCTAGCGCATTATCCTATTATCCATCAGCAGCCGATTCATTGGGGTGAAATGGATGCCTTTAATCACCTAAATAATGTGGTGTACTATCGCTACGCTGAGTCAGCCCGTATTGGCTATTTGCAAACGCTGGGCATGTTTGATGGCAATATGGTTACGGTATTGGCACAATCAAGCTGCCAGTATTTGCGCCCAGTGATTTTTCCTGATACCTTGTTATTAGGCGTTCGTTGCCAGCGTTTGGGTACCACCAGCATAGTAATCGAGTACAGCTATTATAGTACGGCACAAGCTGCCATCGTTGCGACCGCTGAGGCAGTGATAGTGCGCTTAGAGAGCAATGGTCAAGATAAAAAGCCATGGACGAATGAGGAGCGTGAACAACTACTAGCTCTAGAAGCAACATTCGGTCATATCCCACAACTCTAAGTATGATGCTTTGTGATTAAGCTTTGAGCAAATAAGAAAAAAGGCGCACCAACCTCAGTTGATGCGCCTTTTTTATTGATCATAAGTGTCTATTAATTAAGCCTATTAATCTTGCTTTGGTGCATGGACAAAATCAACCACGTTCAAATCAAAACCTGATAAGGCATAAAACTTCATTGGTGATGACAAGAGGCGCATATCACGTACCCCTAAATGACGCAAAATCTGTGCGCCAACACCAATACTGCGATATGGTTGCTGTGTGATGGTAGACAGAGCTTCATTCAATGCCGCCTTATCCAAGGCATCACCTAAGTCAGTCGGCTCATGATTGCCAATCCAAACCAAGACACCACGCTCTGATGCACTGATCTCTTCTAATGCTGAGCGTACGCTCCAGCCGCTACGACCAGTGGTATCATTTTTGGCAGCGAATAAATCGCGTAGAGGATGGAAACCATGGACGCGAACAGTGCTAATACCTTGACTCACATCGCCTTTAACCAAAGCTAAATGGGTTTCAGTCGCACCGAACTCACGGAAACGATGTAAGGTAAAAGTGCCATACTCGGTCTCAAACGGATGCGATGCAATTTCTTCGACAGTTTGCTCATTAGCAATACGGTAGTTAATCAAATCAGCAATCGTACCAATTTTTAAATCATGTTCCTTTGCAAATACTTCAAGATCATCACGGCGTGCCATGGTGCCATCCGCATTGATAATCTCTACAATCACCGCTGCTGGCTCAAGTCCGGCAAGACGTGCCAAATCACAACCTGCTTCGGTATGTCCGGCGCGGTGCAAGACACCACCATTCTGTGCCATGATTGGAAAAATATGCCCAGGCTGAACGATGTCTTCTGGCTTTGCTGAAGAGGAGACAGCTGCTTGAATGGTACGCGCGCGGTCAGCGGCTGAAATACCCGTAGTCACGCCTTCAGCCGCTTCAATAGAAACGGTAAAATTGGTACTAAATTTTGCCTCATTACGGTCAGACATGAGTGGCAGTGCCAACTGCTGGCAACGTGCTTGTGACAAGGTCAAACAGACCAAGCCACGTGCATGAGTAATCATAAAGTTGATATCTTCAGGGCGCACGTGGGTCGCTGCCATGATAATATCGCCTTCGTTTTCGCGGTCTTCATCATCCATCAAGATGACCATTTTACCTGCACGAATGTCTTCGATAATCTCAGGAATCGTATTTAAACTCATAGTAGATCTCAATATTTTATTGTATAAATAGGTGTCAATATGGGATATAAAGCGTTATCTGCCTATTGTAGCAGTAGATGCGACAAAGCGCTGTTGTGGTCAAGCAAAACGCGCTGGATCAAATTGATCAACTGTAGACGTTATCTAATCATTGCTTATACATCATTATGAGGACATTTTAACGCTTTTCATCCCACTGTGCTGCCTCATCTCGAAACTATATAGGCCAGTCTGTCTGAAACCGTGATTAGTATCACTAATGGTAACGACAATTGATAGATCAGTGCATATAATCAGTCATATTTTGAGTGATTAGTCATTACTCGCCGCTTGGTCTTTCAGCCAATCGATAAACTGCTTGCTATGCTGCTCACGCTGATTGTCTGCAAATTCATAAAAGCGCGTACCGATTAAATTGTCTGGTAAGTAGCTTTGCGCATAATAATGATTGGGATAATTGTGGGGATAGATATAATCTTGTCCATAGCCTTGATTGCGCATTAATTTGGTCACGCCATTACGTAGGTGTAGCGGCACAGGTGAGGCGTCTTTTTCTGCCAAGCTCATCGCAGCATTGATAGCGTTGTAAGTACTATTACTTTTGGCACTGGTTGCCAGATAGACCACCACTTGCCCCAAGATAATACGTGATTCTGGCATGCCGATGGATTGCACGCTGCGCAATGCCGCATCAGCAAGGAGTAGGGCATTAGGGTTGGCGTTACCGATATCTTCACTGGCTAAAATGACCAAACGCCGCGCGATGAAGTCGGCAGGCTCACCGCCCACTAGCATACGCGCCATCCAATATAGTGCCGCGTCAGGATCTGAGCCGCGCACTGACTTTATCATGGCTGATACCATATCATAATGCTGCTCACCATCTTTATCATAGCGTACGAGTGCAGTCTGGGCGACACGAGCGACTAAGGTATCGTCGATAATGATCGGTGATTGCTTGGTATCAGCCGTTTGAATCGCCAGCTCTAATAAATTAAGGGCTTTTCGTGCATCACCATGTGCCAACTGGCTAATCGTATCTTGCGCCTGCAAATCGACCGATAGGTTTTTCAGTATATTATCTTCTAAAAGCGCCCGCTGTAATACCGCACTGATTTGCTCAGGCGTCAATGGCTTTAGGCGATACACTTGGCAACGTGATAACAGCGCATTATTGACACTAAAAGAAGGATTTTCGGTGGTCGCGCCAATCAAGGTGATATCGCCAGACTCTACAGCGCCCAGTAATGCATCTTGCTGAGCTTTATTAAACCGATGAATCTCATCAATAAAGACCACTGGCGACTCAAAATTCAATGAATCCTTAGTATCTAATACCTCGCGTAACTGCTTAACCCCAGTATTCAAAGCAGATAGTGCATGGAAAGGTCGTTCAACGGCATCCGCCAAAAGCATAGCTATAGTTGTTTTGCCAATACCTGCTTCCCCATGCAAAATAATAGACGGTAGGTGTCCTTGCTCTACCAAGCGCCTTAGCGGAGCACCTACTGCTAACAAGTGCTCTTGACCAATAATGGCATCAAGCGTGGTCGGGCGCATACGCTGGGCGAGGGGTGTATCAGCATGAAAATTAGGTGGCATAAAATTCTCTATATCTTCTGTTATTCAAGGCTTTTTGTTATAAGATTAAACAGTTATCCATAGTATTCAAAGTCAAATTATTGTTTTCCATATTTGTCTTTATAATGCTGTCCTTATTGCGATTAAGCAATAAGTCATAAATAAGGTAATCATCCATGATGTTTTTAACATTATTATAAAAGCTAGGCTAACGCAGATTCACGTTAATAAAAGTCAGCTAAATGTACAGCTTATGTCTTTAACGCTTTACTTATATCTATATTATCCCTATTAAGGTGTTAACTAACTTTACGAAAATGATAGATCACAGATAAAGGATGATAGTAGTCATGTTGCAGTCGATTTTTAAGCGTCTATTAAATCGTAGTTCAGCATCTGCTGACTTAGTAACTGCTAAACAACTAGCGCGGTCTCTTACTGAAGGTGAAATTACTCTTGCACGTTCGGTTTTTGGTGACAGCCTCAGACTTGATGACGTTCAGCTGAAAACAGCATGGTGGGTACTCAAACATTACGCTGTGAGTCCTAATGGTCATATTTATTTTCATGCATCAGATTGGATAGATGATTTCAGCCAAGCGCCATTGGGCAAACAAGGTTGGCTGATACATGAGTTGACACATGTGTGGCAGCTGCAACAAGGCTTGAAGGTGGTACGCGGTGCTATTATCGATCGTCGCTATAATTATGTGCTAAAAGTGGGTAAGCCTTTTCTTGAATATGGTATCGAGCAGCAGGCACGCATGGTACAAGACTATTTTGTCCGTCGTCAGCGCGGACAATACTGTCAAGATCTTGCAGGCTGTATTCCATTTTTAGTGGTTTAATTGCGACTAATCTTGAGCCTAGTAGACCATGCCGCGACTGATTCTTAACCTCTATATAGCTATGTGATATTTTTGTTTTTAACACAGGAAATAAATTCAGATGTTTAAATTTTGGCTAGTAAAACATGATAATGGTGTTTATGGTAACCTTACTAATAAAGGTATTGAGTGTCCACAGCACTCAAATGCCTTACTGGCGGCGGCATTGACTGGTGTCTTATTGTTAAGCGGATGTCAGCAGCAAGCAGCAGAAGAAAATGTAGCGGATAAGCCCCAAACCAGTGAGCAAACAAGTGAAGAAGACAGCCAACCGATGGCGCAAAGTGATTCTGCTGCCGCACGTATTGAGCAGTTCCAACCTTTATATGTTACCCAGTTTCAGGCATTGCAGGGGCGTCTGCAAGCAGAGTACGAGTCGCTACAAGCTGCTGATATCGCAGACAGTGAAAATGCTTTATTAGTCGATGAGCCTACTGTTGCAACTGGCAATAATCAGCCAGCTAATAGCGATCAAGGAGCTATAACTGCTACGCCACAACTAACACAAGATCCGGTAGCAGCTGCAAAGGATGTAGCAAATGGCAACTCTGCGACAGATACTGACACAAACGATGAAATTAACACCAGTACCGAAGTTGGTGAGCGCGATTTAACGGTGTTAAAGCGTATTAGCTTAGAGCCACGTAAGCCTGTGATATTAACTGAAAAGCAGATTATAGAACGCTATGAGCAAGCAATGGAAGCGCTTTATCAGCCAGTGACCACGCCACTGAATGCGCAGGATACGGATACTTTGATTAATATCGCAACCTTAGTACCACAGCTTTTTGAAGATGCAGAAATTGCTGGCAGAGTCAGTGCTAAAAGTCCTGCTTTGGCGCGTTTGATCATTCAGCATCAAGTTTGGGAGCAGATAGAAGCCCAGCAAGTACTAGATATGCAAAAAATGAAACAAACCCAACAACAAGAATTTGAGATGCTGATGGCAAAATTCAATGAAACGATTGAAGGGTATGATGAACAAATCGCTAAATATGAGCAAACGCTAAAAGAATTTAAGTAATCCGTTAAATTTAGCCATGAAAAAATCTCGCACATGGCGAGATTTTTTTATGGCTGTTTATTTTTACAAATGCTTAATTACTATTTACGATCTTCAACTTTAACAAAATCGCGATGCGTTTCACCAGTGTATAACTGACGTGGGCGACCGATTTTGAACGGTGCGCTGTGCATCTCTAACCAATGGCTGATCCAACCAGAAGTACGAGCTAGTGAAAAGATAACGGTAAACATTGACGTTGGGATACCGATGGCTTTAAGGATAATACCAGAGTAAAAATCAACGTTTGGATACAAGTTACGCTCAACGAAGAACGGGTCTTCTAAAGCGATTTTCTCAAGTGCCATAGCAAGCTCAAGCTTAGGATCATTGATACCCAATGCGCCTAGTACTTCGTCACAAGTCTCTTTCATCACTTGTGCGCGTGGATCAAAGTTTTTGTAAACACGGTGACCAAAGCCCATCAGTTTCACTTCACGGCTTTTCACTTTTTCCATAAACTCAGGAACGTTTTCTACTGAACCGATTTCATCTAGCATCTCAAGTACGGCTTCGTTAGCGCCGCCATGTGATGGTCCCCAAAGGGCGGCGATACCAGCAGCGATACAAGCGTAAGGATTGGCGCCAGTAGACCCTGCTAGACGTACGGTAGACGTTGATGCGTTTTGTTCGTGATCAGCATGCAAGGTAAAGATTTTGTCCATAGCACGCGTGATAACGTCGTTGGTTTTATAATCAACATCAGCAGGCGTGGCAAACATCATGTATAAGAAGTTTTCCGCATAATTGAAATCATTACGTGGATACATGAACGGTTCGCCTTGTGAGTACTTATAACTCATTGCCGCAAGTGTAGGCATTTTAGCGATGAGGCGAATCGCGGTAATTTCACGATGTTCTTCATTGCTGATGTCTAAATCTTCATGATAAAACGCGGATAAGGCACCAACGACACCAACCATAATTGCCATTGGATGGGCGTCACGACGGAAGCCTTCAAAGAACTTACGCAATTGATCATGAACACCAGTATGCTTGCGAATTTTTTCAAAGAAATCGGCTTTTTGCTCAGCGTTAGGCAGATCACCATGAATCAGTGCATAAGCCACTTCTAGATATTCTGCATTGTTTGCTAACTGGTCAATAGGATAGCCGCGATGCAATAGCTCGCCTTTACCACCATCAATGAAGGTAATTTTCGATTCGACAGGAGCAGTTGCCATAAAGCCTGGATCATAGGTCCAGTAGCCAGCTTGTTGGAAAGCAGCAACTTCGATAACTGACGGCCCTAAAGTACCTTCAGTAATAGGAAGTTGGTAGTCCTTACCATCTACGGTCAATGTGGCTTGATTATCAGCCATAATTTAATCTCCATTGTTTTAACTTGTTAGAACAAAAATAATAGTGACGCACACCCTCGCATCATAAATAGTCAAATGGCCAAAATGAATGTGACCTATTTAATATGCAGGCTATATTAGCAGTTATTACTTAAGTTTTGAAAAGACTTTTACTTGCTAGACCACCAATAGACGTGCGCTAGTAGTGCTTATCGGTTGTAAACTTTGTATCAAAATATGTCTAGTAGGTAATTTGACTGTAAACCATCTTATTTATCATAGCGTAATGATTATTATTAACCTAGATATAAAGAGACAGTTTTAAACAAGTACTCTTCTGAGATATCTTCTAATATTTACTATAAAACAGACAGAGCATCATTAGCTGATACATTCGTTTGGCTTTATAGGTCACTAAGCCTGAGTAATACTAATGAATTCATATTGCAAATAGCCAGTTTTTTGTTAATAAATCTCTAATAACCACTATTTAGGGGATAAATTTGTAATTAGGGCTCAGTCATTTTATAATTAGAGGGATTTAACTGGCACTAGCTTTGCGCAAATTGATGACTTGTCCTAATAAAGTAGGTAAGGGACTTTGCTCCACTCATACTTTGTTACGATTGAATAATCACTTTGTAGACCAAGACCGAGCTTATCGCTTGAATATTCTTGTTAACTGTTCTATTTTTAAATAGCCTACAGTGAAGTTTACCTTAACAAAAAAGGATAACATAGAGATGACTCCATGGCGTTGTCTTTTTTTTGTTAATGGGAACCAGTAAAAATAGAATAGTTAATCGATTTATCCCGTGCTTCGTTTTGTGGTCTGTTAATATGTAGAAAGCTTATTGTTGAAAGGGTTTATTGAGCGATAGTTGAATGCCCATAATGACCCTGTCAATCTCCGTATGCTTTCAGATTTAGCGCGAATTAAATGACGTCAGCTAGCTCTTCCTTCCTTACTTTATTCGTCTTGTGTGGTGCTCAGTGTATTTGGCAGACGATTGCTAAATCATAAGTAACTACCAGACATAACCGCAAAAAGGATGCCCGCTGTGAAAAGCAACCGACCTATTGATCTGCCCCTCAGCCAAGTGATTAGTGTTAATCGATCACCGATTGCGATTGCTTCAATCTTGCATCGTATCTCTGGCATCATTTTATTTTTACTTATTCCAGTCATGCTGTGGTTATTGCAGAATTCTTTGGCATCGCCTGAGAGTTTTGAAACTGTTTTTGACAATGTTTTAGTGCGCTTTTTGGCATGGATTTTCGTCGCCGCCATCGCTTATCACTTTGTGATGGGTATGAAGCATTTATTTGCTGATATGGGCATGAATGAAGAGCTGAAATCTGGCCGTGCCGCCTCTATGATCAGCTTTGTAATTGCAGCGATATTAATTGTCGCGTCATTTGTATGGGTGATGTTCTAATGAGAAACGATTCAGGAATAAAAAGCGCAACCAGTCTAACCGGCTCAGGCTCACGTGATTGGATAGTCCAACGTATCAGTGCGGTGGTCTTAGCTGTTTACAGTGTGGTGCTATTGGGCTTCTTTTTGACCCATGGCGATGTGAGCTACACGGAATGGTCAAATTTTATGACCAGCTTACCGATGCGTCTATTTAGCTTAGTAGCAGTTCTAGCCCTTGCAGGTCATGCATGGATTGGCATGTGGACCGTGTTCACAGACTATATTACTACCGGTAAATTGGGCGCGAGCGCAGCTGGCCTACGCTTGGTCTTACAGACATTAATGATTATTGCCGTTTTTGTATTTTTATTCTGGGGCATCATGATTTTTTGGGGTAACGGCTTCGGTGTCGTTGCTGTTTAACGCTCAGATAGATATGCACATTTTAGTAAGTGGTTGAAGGCGGCTTAGATACCCAGTTATATACAATTACATCATCCATATCCGTGCTTTGAGTCGATGATTCAGCTCGGAGTGTATGACTGGTTAAGCAGTCCTTGTATTTACTTCGCAAGTATTAACAGGCATTAGGAAAACCGTAATGGCAACTAGACAAGACAATACCATTAGCAATATCAAAACCCTAAACTATGACGCGGTCATCGTTGGTGGTGGTGGTTCAGGTATGCGTGCATCATTGCACTTAGCTGAAGCCGGCATGAAGGTTGCAGTCTTAACCAAAGTATTCCCAACCCGCTCGCATACCGTTGCAGCTCAGGGCGGTATCGGTGCAAGTCTCGGTAACATGAGCAACGATAACTGGCATTTCCACTTTTATGATACCGTTAAAGGGTCAGACTGGTTGGGTGACCAAGACGCGATTGAGTACATGTGCCGTGAAGCGCCAAAAGTAGTATACGAGCTTGAGCACATGGGCATGCCGTTTGACCGTAATGAAGATGGCACAATTTATCAGCGTCCATTCGGTGGTCATACCTCAAACTATGGCGAAAAAGCCGTACAACGTGCGTGTGCTGCTGCTGACCGTACCGGTCATGCGCTATTACATACGCTCTATCAAAAAAATCTACAGCAAGGTACTGAATTCTTTATCGAATGGATTGCGCTTGATTTGATCAAAGATGAAGCTGGTAATATCAATGGCGTTATCGCGATTGAACAAGAAACTGGTACAGTTGCTGTATTCCAGTCACCAATTACTGTCCTAGCGACAGGTGGTGCTGGTCGTATCTTTGCCGCATCTACCAATGCTTACATCAATACTGGTGACGGTATTGGCATGGCAGTTCGTGCAGGTATTCCATTACAAGATATGGAGTTCTGGCAGTTCCACCCAACCGGCGTCCATGGCGCAGGCGTACTATTGACTGAAGGTTGCCGAGGTGAAGGCGCTATCTTACGTAATAAAGATGGCGAAGCGTTCATGGAGCGTTATGCCCCAACCGTAAAAGACTTGGCACCACGTGATTTAGTATCACGCTCTATGGACCAAGAAATCAAAGAAGGTCGTGGTTGTGGTCCAAATGCTGACCATATTGTGATGGATATGACCCATTTAGGCGTTGAAACCATCATGAAGCGTCTGCCTTCAGTATTCGAGATTGGTAAAAACTTTGCCAACGTCGATATCACGAAAGAGCCAATTCCTGTTATTCCAACCATTCATTATATGATGGGCGGTATTCCAACCACGATTCATGGTCAAGTGATTGTACCGGATCTAGAAGCAGGTACGGATGAAGATGGTCTATATGCAAAAGGTAACGTGGTTAAAGGTCTATATGCAATTGGCGAATGCGCGTGCGTCAGTGTTCACGGTGCCAACCGTTTAGGTACCAACTCATTACTTGATTTATTGGTATTTGGTCGCGCTGCAGGTAAGCACATCGTCGATGAATTCCATCATGCGGATCATAACTATAAGCCACTTGATCCTCGCGTCCTTGATTACACAGTCGGTCGTTTAGACAAGCTGCAACAGTCAACCTCGGGCTATAATGCGCAAGACGTTGCCGATGAGATTCGTGCAACCATGCAAACGCATGCCAGTGTATTCCGTACACAAGCGATGATGGATGAAGGCGTTGCAAAAATCCTAGCGCTAGGCGAGAAGATTGATCAGATTCATTTGGCTGATAAATCACAAGTCTTTAACACTGCTCGTATTGAAGCCTTTGAAGTGGGCAATCTTTACGAAGTAGCAAAAGCGACGATGATATCGGCAGCCCAGCGTCATGAAAGCCGCGGCGCGCACAGTGTCTCTGACTATGATCGTCCTGAAGATGATGAATACGCACCAAACGGTCGTAACGATAATGATTGGATGAAGCATACCTTATGGTATTCTGAAGGCAATAAGATTATCTATAAGCCGGTTCGTAAAATTCCATTAACGGTTGATTATATCGAGCCAAAGGTTCGTGTCTACTAAGTCAGACGCCTTGCGCCTGATGTGTATAGACAGCATAAACGTTTTATCCTTTATTCATTTATTAAAAAGGTGACCGCCAGCTACAAGCTCATGCCAGCGCCCTATTAATCCGTATTTGATTATTCTTGTCAGTACAGATTAATAGCCAGCGCGACTATGTTGCAATCCTTGTATGCCCGCCATCACCGACGTGTGGAGTTTAGCATTATGAGCCGAGGTACTCGCACCATCGAAATCTATCGCTACGATCCTGATCTGGACGCAGCGCCGCGCATGCAAACTTATACGATTGAGCTATTAGACTCAGATCGTATGTTGCTTGACGTGTTATTACGCCTAAAGAAGGAAGATGAAACTCTTACCTTCCGTCGCTCGTGCCGTGAAGGCATCTGTGGCTCTGATGGCATGAATATTAACGGTAAAAATGGTCTAGCATGTTTGATCAACATGAATACTTTGCCAGAAAAAGTAACCGTTCGCCCGTTACCAGGTTTGCCAGTGGTTCGTGATTTGGTCGTCGATATGAACCAATTCTACGAGCAGTACGAAAAAGTACATCCATTCTTAATTAATGATCAGCCAGCGCCTGCGACTGAGCGCTTGCAGTCACCTGAGCAACGTGACAAGTTAAATGGTTTATATGAATGTATTTTATGTGCCTGCTGTTCAACCAGCTGCCCATCATTCTGGTGGAATCCTGATAAGTTCTTAGGACCATCAGCACTACTGCATGCTGATCGTTTTGTTTCTGACAGCCGTGACAGTGATACGCGCGCGCGTCTGGCTCGTTTAGACGATCCATTCAGCTTATTTCGTTGCCGCGGTATCATGAACTGCGTATCAGTATGTCCAAAAGGCTTGAATCCAACCAAAGCTATCGGTCATCTGCGTAATTTGTTGCTTGATCAAGCAGGTTAATATACCTTTTAAGCTCAATTAGCTTTATAATAGCGCTATAAAAAACACCACCTGAGATAAGGTGGTGTTTTTTATTCGTTAAAATAAGCAAAACAATAGCGTAAAGTCACCATGCTTGTTAAGTCGTCTTAGAACAATATTTGAATTTGCATCAGAATAATGATGACAAGTAAGGCCATACTAACAATACGTTGCTTATATGTAAGACAACCTGTTATCTGCTCTATCTGCCTATATAATTATAAGTAGTAATGGCTAAGCATAAAAAATGCTTGGTTATTATAAGATTATAGGGGTGAATGACGATGATAGAAGGTATATAATACTGAGGTTAAAACGGATGCATAGCAGTGATATATGAATATGCAGGAAGTCAATCACCTATGAATTGCGTAAAGTGATAATAGATATTCATTGCGTAAATACTTAGTATTGAACAAACAAACTATGGCTGCAATTGTTGCCATGTTACGCTATACGGCAGTGTATCATTTGTCAAATAGTCATTGCAGAGCTACAATAGCCAAGTTATTCAGCAGAAATGGCTTGTAAATGAGCCAGCTGAACAAAAAAAATTTAAAAAAATGCTATAAATAACAATTTAGTTATAACTTGTAGCATTATATATAAATTAATGTTTTGCGACGAGCGACATAAGAAAACTGAACGTTCACAAATAATTTGAATGGTGTTCTATGTTGATTGTTCATTGTTAAAAGGCTATTTATTCAATAGCTGAGTCGCCTGTATACAACAGATTTTACAATAATAAGCACGATTCCATTCATTTATCTATCAAATAGACGATTATTATGAATAGTATAACTAAAGAAGCAGCGAGCGTAGATCAAACAGAATTGGCCGCTGATAATGCCAATTATATTGATATTCTCTACGAGCAATACCTAGAAGATCCTAATAGTGTTGGCAGCGATTGGCAAACGTATTTTGAACAATACAAATCGCCAAATGATGCACCGCATAACGCCATTAAAGACCAGTTTTTATTATTGGCCCGTAATCAGACGGCTAATAAGGTCAGCACCGACACCAGTAGCGCGACTACTAGTCATAGCAACAATGTTGGTGACAATAAGCAAATGGGCGTACAGCAGCTCATCTCAGCTTACCGTCGTCGCGGTCATCGCCGAGCGCAGCTAGATCCATTAAGTCTACACCCACGTGCGGAAGTAGAGGATTTGACTCTTGCTTATCACAATCTTTCTGACGCGGATCTAGATACAATATTTCCGACTAATGATCTAAATATCGGTAAAAATGAAGCACCGTTACGTGAAATCATTGAAATCATGGAGCGCGTCTATTGCCGTTATATCGGCACAGAATATATGCACGTGACCACCAGCACAGAAAAGCGCTGGATGGAAAAATATCTAGAAACCAATCTAGGTCATATCTCTTTTGATACAGAAAAACGTTTGTCTATTCTTGAGCGTTTGACGGCAGCAGAAGGCTTAGAAAAATATCTTGCTCGTAAATATACGGGTGTGAAGCGTTTTGGTCTGGAAGGCGGCGAGAGCTTTATTCCAGCGATCAATGAAATCATCCAACGTGCTGGCGGTTATGGCACAAAAGAGATGGTCATTGGTATGGCTCACCGTGGGCGTTTAAACCTATTGGTAAACATCTTGGGTAAAAACCCTGCTGATTTGTTTGATGAGTTCGATGGTAAAGTGCAGCCAGAAAAAGGCTCAGGCGATGTTAAATACCATAATGGTTTTTCATCGAACGTGATGACCCCAGGTGGGGAGGCGCATTTAGCGTTGGCATTTAACCCGTCCCATCTTGAAATCGTTGCGCCAGTATTACAAGGCTCAGTACGTGCGCGTCAAGTACGTCGTAATGATCAGCCACTTCATGAAAATAAGACGGGCAATTCAGTATTGCCAATCGTCATTCATGGTGATGCAGCGTTTGCTGGTCAAGGCGTGGTACAAGAGACATTCCAGATGTCACAAACCCGTGCGTATACGACGGGCGGCACCATCCATATTGTGATTAATAACCAAGTTGGTTTTACCACCAGCCGTCAAGAAGATGCACGCTCAACTGAATACTGTACTGATGTGGCAAAAATGGTTCATGCGCCAATTTTGCATGTCAACGGTGATGATCCTGAGTCTGTGGTATTTGCCGCGCAATTGGCGTTAGATTATCGTCATGAGTTTGACAAAGACATCATTATAGATCTCTTCTGCTATCGCCGTAACGGTCATAATGAGGCAGATGAGCCTTCAGCTACTCAGCCACTCATGTATGCAGTGATCAAAAAGCTCCCAACGACTCGTACTATTTACGCGAAACAGTTAATCGAAGAAGGTTTGCTGAGTAAAGAAGATGAAACGCGTTTAGAAGATGAGTATCGTGAATCATTAGATCGCGGTGAATATGTTGCCAATTCATTGGTAAATGAGCCTAACGAGCAGCTATTTGTCGATTGGAAACCTTATTTGGGTCACGATTTGGTTGATGATTGGGATACCAGTGTTGATATCGAAGTGTTGAAAGGCTATGGTCGCCGCATGGCACAAATGCCTGAAGGTTACAAGCTACAGCGCCAAGTACAAAAAGTGGTCGAGCAGCGCTTAGCAATGCAAACTGGCGAAGAGCCTTTGAACTGGGGTGCAGCTGAGACATTGGCATACGCATCACTGGTTGATAACGATAAAGTACTGGTACGTATTACTGGTGAAGATGTAGGGCGTGGTACGTTCTCACATCGTCATAGTGAGCTATATAATATTGAAGATGGCAGCATGTATGTGCCACTTGCTCACCTGAGTGAAGATCAAGCACGCTTTGCCACTTATAACTCATTGCTATCAGAAGAAGCGGTATTAGCTTTTGAATATGGTTATGCGACCACGGTGCCAAATGCATTGGTTGTTTGGGAAGCGCAGTTCGGTGATTTTGTTAACGGTGCTCAAGTAGTTATCGACCAATTCATCGCGAGTGGCGAGACCAAATGGCAGCGCGTTTGCGGCTTGACCATGTTATTGCCGCATGGCTTCGAAGGTCAAGGTCCTGAGCATTCATCAGCCCGTCTTGAGCGCTTCTTGCAGTTATGTGCTGAAGACAACATGCAAGTCATCACACCAACGACGCCTGCACAGATTTATCATGCGCTACGTCGTCAAGCGGTTCGCCCGATTCGTAAACCGTTAATCGTGATGTCGCCAAAGAGCTTGCTACGTCATAAGCTTGCGACTTCTCAATTAGAAGAATTGGCAAATGGTAAGTTTGAAACAGTATTGCCAGAGATGGATCAGCAAAATCCGGACAATGTGACTCGTATGGTTCTATGTGGCGGTAAAGTTTATTATGACTTGCTTGAGCAGCGCCGTGCTTTAGGTCTAGACCATGTAGCAATCGTTCGTATTGAGCAACTCTATCCTTTACCAGAAAAACGCTTAATTGCTGAAATTGAAAAATACAGCAACTTAAAAGAAATCGTTTGGACGCAAGAGGAGCCGTTGAACCAAGGCGCTTGGTATTACTTAGCACCACATATGTTCCGTATTGTTGTACCGCATCCAACCAGAGCAAAAGTGATGGAGCCAGTTGCACGTCCTGCCAGTGCAGCGCCTGCGACAGGATCAGCAAAATTACACGTTAAGCAACAACAAGATTTAATCGCTGGTGGTCTTGGTATCAGTGTAGATGAGCTGTCTATTTAATAGCTTATATAAATAACAGATTGTATGTAATCAATGAATCAGGCGATGACAGTCAGTACCCAGTAAGACAATTTAAATATCACATTTTAAATGGCACTGACTGCCTATCACGACTTAATTATAAATAGTAATATCCAAATCTAAGGAGTATATCGATGGCTGAAATTAAAGCCCCCGTTTTTCCAGAATCGGTTGCCGATGGTACAATCGTTGAATGGCATGTCACTGAAGGTCAGCAAGTAAACCGTGATGACCTATTAGCTGAAATCGAAACTGATAAAGTTGTATTAGAAGTGGTCGCGCCTGATAACGGTGTTGTAACCCGAATCGTTAAGCAAGTAGATGACACCGTATTGTCTGATGAGCTGATTGCCGAATTTGAAGCTGGTGCTAGCGCCAGTGCTGAAGCTGCTCCTGCCGTTGATCCAGATCAACCAGCTGCGCCAGTACAACCTAAGCAAGCAACAGATGGCGGCGAGCCAGTACAAGCGTCTGCTGAATCTGATCATAAAGATCAAAGCCCTGCAGTGCGTAAAGCAGCCAAAGAGTCTGGCGTAGATCCTAAAAACGTCGAAGGTAGTGGTCGCGGCGGTCGTGTGACTAAAACTGACATGTCAAACCCAACGTTGAAAGCGGACAGCTCAATCACTTCTGATAGTGGTCGTCCTGTTGCTGAAGCAGTTGGCGAGCGTACTGAAAAACGCGTACCAATGACACGTCTACGTAAAACAATCGCGAATCGTCTGCTAGCTGCTTCTCAAGAAACGGCAATGCTAACGACGTTTAACGAAGTCAACATGAAACCGTTGATGGATATGCGTACCAAGTATAAAGATCAGTTCGAAAAGCGTCATGGTACACGTTTAGGCTTTATGTCGTTATTCGTAAAAGCGGCGACTGAAGCACTAAAACGCTATCCAGCTGTGAATGCGTCATTAGACGGTGATGATATCGTTTATCATGGTTACTATGACATCGGTGTTGCCGTATCTTCTAACCGTGGTCTAGTCGTACCAGTACTGCGTGATACTGATCGTATGAGCATGGCAGATGTTGAAGCCAAGATTCGTGAGTTTGGTGGTAAAGCACAAGAAGGCAAACTTGGTCTAGAAGACATGGTTGGCGGTACATTTACCATCTCAAACGGTGGTGTATTTGGTTCACTGATGTCAACACCTATCTTGAACCCACCACAAACCGCTATCTTGGGTATGCATGCCATCAATGACCGCCCTATGGCAGTTAATGGTGAAGTTAAAATCTTGCCAATGATGTATCTTGCCCTGTCTTATGACCATCGTATGATTGATGGTAAAGAAGCGGTACAATTCTTAGTAACACTAAAAGAATTGGTTGAAGACCCTACTATGCTACTTTTAGATCTTTAAGTTTTTAGGCTTGTATCAGTGATGACTGATACAAGCTTTTTAGCTTTGTAGAGATTATCTTTTAATGCCTTTTAGCTTTTTCAGTTCTATCTTATGAGCAATGAGCTAAGCATACTCAGCAACTATCTTTATCGTCTTTTTAAACGCATCTATTATCTAGCATTTAGATATCGTATTGGTTATCGAACAGATAAGTCGATGGTTTACTAACGAGATAAAATTGGTTTATATGATACCTAACATTAAACTAAAATTAAAATAGGAACGTATTATGAAAGACAGTTATGATTTAGTCGTCATCGGCGGCGGACCTGGTGGTTATGAAGCAGCAATCCGTGCAGGACAGCTTGGCATGAGCGTCGCTTGTATCGAAAAACGCGTTTATAAAGGCGAGCCTGCACTTGGCGGTACTTGCTTAAACGTCGGTTGTATCCCATCAAAAGCATTGCTTGATAGCTCACATCGCTATGAAGCGACTAAGCACGACCTTAATGAGCATGGTATTACTACTGGTGATGTTGCTATCGATATCGAGCAAATGATTGCTCGTAAAGAAGGCATCGTTAAGCAGTTAACTGGCGGTGTTGCTGCGTTATTGAAAGGTAATGGGGTTGACTGGCTGCAAGGCTGGGGCACATTAGAAGATGGTAAAGGTACTGATAAAAAAGTTAAATTTACCGCCCTTGCTGATGAAGCAGAAACGATTATCACTGCTAAAAACGTGATTCTTGCAGCTGGTTCAGTGCCGATTGATATTCCAGTTGCCAGAACTGACGGCGATCGTATCGTTGATTCTACTGGCGCGCTTGACTTCACTGCTGTACCTAAGCGTTTAGGCGTAATCGGTGCCGGTGTTATCGGTCTTGAGCTTGGTTCAGTATGGCGTCGTCTAGGTGCAGAAGTTGTGGTATATGAAGCACTACCTAGCTTCTTGGCTGCTGCTGATAAAGATATCGCTAAAGAAGCCGGTAAAATGCTAAAAAAGCAAGGTCTTGATATCCGTGTTGATACCAAAGTGACCAATGCTGAAGTGAAAGGCGATCAAGTCATCGTTACTAGTGAAACCAAAGGCGAATCTAGTGAAGAGAGCTTTGATAAGCTGATCGTTTGTGTCGGTCGTCGCGCTTATTCTGAGAAACTACTTGGCGAAGACAGTGGTATTCAATTGACCGAACGCGGTTTGATTGATGTCAATGATCAGTGCAAAACCAATCTTGATGGCGTTTATGCTATCGGTGATTTGGTACGCGGTCCTATGCTTGCGCATAAAGCCATGGAAGAAGGCATGATGGCTGTTGAGCGTATTCATGGCGAAAAAGCTCAAGTGAACTATGACACTATCATCAACGTCATCTATACGCATCCAGAAATCGCATGGGTTGGTTTGACAGAGCAAGAAGCAGAAGCTGCCGGTTACGAGGTCAAAACAGGCTCATTTAACCTAGCTGCAAACGGTCGTGCTCTTGCTCAAAGTGAAGCTCAAGGCTCTATCAAAGTCGTTGCTGATGCCAAAACAGACCGTTTGTTAGGTATGCATGCGATTTCTGCTGGTGCAGGCGATATCGTCCATCAAGGTATGATTGCGATGGAATTTGTATCAAGCATCGAAGATTTGCAGTTGATGACATTCGCGCATCCAACGATCTCTGAAGCCGTCCATGAAGCAGCATTGTCTGCGGATGGTCGTGCCATTCACGCCATTCAGCGTAAAAAACGTAAATAATTTTAACGACTAAAAATATTTTGTATAAAGATATGTTAAGTATCTTAAATGGTTATTAGATGATGGCATGACCATCGCATTGTTCGAATAGCTATTTTGAATGACTATTTTGAATGCTGCGTTGGTCTAACATACAGTAGAGCATTCTACGATGTATGAGTTTTCATTTTTTATTAATGGTAAAAATAAAGGATTCAATCAATGAATTTACATGAGTATCAAGCAAAAGAGCTATTGAAAAGCTATGGCTTGCCAATTCAAGAAGGCATCATTGCCTACAGTGGCGACGAAGCAGCGGCAGCTTTTGACAAAACTCCAACTGATATCGCAGTCATCAAAGCGCAGGTTCATGCTGGTGGTCGCGGTAAAGCGGGCGGCGTGAAACTGGTTAAGACTCGTGAAGAAGCAAAGCAAGTGACTGATGAGCTTATCGGTAAAAACCTTGTAACGTATCAAACCGATGCCGCTGGTCAACCAGTGAATTTCGTTTTGGTTGCAGAAGATATGTATCCAGTACAAACCGAGCTATATCTTGGCGCTGTTGTTGACCGCTCTTCACGTCGCGTGACGTTTATGGCATCAACGGAAGGCGGTGTTGAGATTGAGAAAGTTGCAGAAGAAACCCCTGAAAAAATCTTTAAAGTAAATATTGATCCATTGGTTGGTTTATTGCCATTCCAAGCGCGTGAAGTCGCGTTTAAATTGGGTCTTGAAGGCAAGCAAATCAATCAATTCGTTAAATTGATGTCTGGTGCTTATCAAGCATTCGTTGAAAACGACATTGATTTACTTGAAATCAACCCATTAGCGGTTCGCGAAAATGGCGAGATCGTTTGTGTTGATGGCAAAATTGGTATCGACTCAAATGCTTTGTATCGTTTGCCTAAGATTGCTGCGCTACAAGACAAATCACAAGAAAATGAGCGTGAGCTTAAAGCGGCTGAGTTTGATCTAAACTATGTTGCCCTAGAAGGCAATATCGGTTGTATGGTAAACGGTGCTGGTCTTGCAATGGCTACGATGGACATCATCAAATTGTACGGCGGCAAGCCTGCTAACTTCTTGGACGTTGGCGGCGGTGCAACTAAAGATCGCGTTGTTGAAGCATTCAAGATTATTCTTGAAGACAGCAGCGTTGAAGGTGTTCTGATCAACATCTTCGGTGGTATCGTACGTTGTGACATGATTGCAGAAGCTATTATCGCTGCGATCAAGGAAGTTGACGTCAAAGTACCAGTTGTTGTCCGTTTAGAGGGTAACAATGCTGAGCTTGGCGCACAAATTCTAGAAGAATCTGGTCTGAAACTGATCTCAGCTCAAGGTTTATCAGACGCCGCTCAAAAAATTGTTGACGCTGTTAAAGCTTAATTGCTCAAGAGTATAAGGCGTTTGCTGTTATTCTACCGACGTTAACATTTAACGTGGCAGGATAGGCAAGCGCCTACCAGACAACCGCATACAAGGATAAGATAATGAGTGTATTAATTGATAAAGACACCAAAGTATTGGTGCAAGGTTTTACCGGTAAAAATGGTACGTTCCACTCAGAACAAGCCATCGAATATGGTACAAAAGTTGTTGGCGGCGTAACCCCTGGTAAAGGCGGTCAAACGCACCTAGGTTTGCCAGTATTCAACACCATGTCTGAAGCAATGGCAGCCACCCAAGCAGACGCTTCTGTTATCTATGTACCAGCTCCTTTTGTACTAGATTCTATCATCGAAGCAATTGATGCTGGTGTGAAGCTAATTGTTGTGATCACTGAAGGCGTACCAACGCTTGATATGCTTAAAGCCAAACGCTACCTTGAAACAGCAGGCGATGTACGTCTAATCGGTCCTAACTGCCCAGGCGTTATCACCCCAGGTCAGTGCAAAATCGGCATCATGCCAGGTCATATCCATTTGCCAGGTAAAGTGGGTATCATCTCACGCTCTGGTACTTTGACTTATGAAGCCGTTGCTCAAACTACTAAACTTGGTTTTGGTCAGTCAACTTGTATCGGTATCGGTGGTGATCCGATCCCTGGTATGAATCAGATTGATGCGCTTAAATTGTTCCAAGAAGATCCACAAACTGAAGCAATTATCTTAATCGGTGAAATCGGTGGTACTGCTGAAGAAGAAGCAGCCGCTTATATCAAAGACCATGTAACTAAGCCAGTTGTTGGTTATATTGCTGGTGTAACTGCTCCTGAAGGTAAGCGTATGGGTCATGCCGGCGCTATCATCTCTGGCGGTCAAGGTACAGCTGAAGATAAATTTAAAGCGTTCGAAGCGGCAGGTATTGCTTACACGCGTGACCCATCAAAATTGGGCGAGAAGCTAAAAGAAGTGACAGGTTGGTAGCATCAGCCGCTAACTGACTGTTAATACTCAAATGACGTTGAAAAATAATGAAGGCACCCCTACAATGGGGTGTCTTTTTTTGTTTGAAAATTGCTTTGGATATCAATATGGAAAATTATAAAAATAAAATATTAGTGACTGGCGGCGCAGGATATATCGGTTCACATACTTGTATTGCACTGCATGAAGCAGGCTACGAGGTGGTGATATACGACAATTTATCGAACAGCAGTTTTGAGGCAGTAAATCGTGTTTCTAGCCTTATTGGGCAGCCTATCGACTTTATCGAAGGCGACATTCGTGATGCTGATTCACTCAGGCAAGTATTTGCCGCGCATCAATTTTTTGGCGTGATTCATTTTGCTGGCTTAAAAGCGGTTGGCGAATCTGTAGCTAAACCCTTGATGTACTATGATAATAATGTGAGTGGTACGATTGCCTTACTTAAAATCATGGCTGAATATGAGGTTAAAAAACTAGTCTTTTCTTCATCAGCTACGGTCTATGGTGATCCTGAAATTCTGCCAATTAATGAAGACTCTCCACGTTCCTGTACCAATCCTTATGGACAGAGTAAGCTTACGGTTGAGCATGTTCTAGAAGATTTAGCGCTATCAGATAACAGTTGGAGCCTTATTCCTTTGAGGTATTTTAATCCTGTTGGCGCGCACCCATCTGGACAAATTGGCGAAGATCCCAATGATATTCCAAATAATTTAATGCCATATATCTCACAAGTCGCGGTCGGCAAGCTTGATAAATTAAGCATTTTTGGCGATGACTATGCTACGGTAGATGGTACAGGTGTGCGTGACTTTATACATGTAACTGACCTCGCACAAGGTCATGTCGCCGCGCTCAATTATCTAAAGCAGCAAAAGCAAAGCTTAGGTTTTCTTCCGATCAATTTAGGATCAGGTAAGGGAACGTCTGTATTAGAGTTAGTTAGAGCGTTTTCTGCCGTATCAGCTCAAGATATTCCTTTTCAGTTTATTGGGCGACGAGCTGGTGATATTGCCAGTTGCTATGCTAGTGCTGATAAAGCACAAGAGTTATTAGGATGGAAGGCAAGCTTGTCTATTACTGATATGTGTCAAGACACATGGCGTTGGCAAAGCATAAATCCAAATGGTTATAACTCAATATAAGTATTATAGAAAACAAACCCTTATCCATTCTTATTAAGTATGTATTAATCCTTATGAAAAAAATTACTCACGCGGTGATACCCGTTGCAGGCTTTGGTACTCGTATGTTGCCATTGTCTAAATCCGTACCTAAAGAGCTATTGCCGCTTGGTAATCGTCCTGCCATCCATTATGTGGTGGCAGAAGCCATTGCTGCCGGTATTAAGCACATTGTCTTGGTTGGTCATGCACAAAAAAGTGCTATTGAAAATTACTTTGATCTCAATGCCGAGCTTGACAATCAATTGCGTGTTAAAGGTAAGAACGAGCTAGCAGACAGCTTAAACTGGCTACCAGATGATGTGACTATATCGATGATACGTCAGGGTAAGCCATTGGGTTTAGGTCATGCGGTGCTTGCCGCACGCCCAATCATTGGTAAGCATGATTTTGCAGTACTGCTGCCAGATGTGGTGCTTGATCCTTTTAATGGTGATATGTCTGCTGACAATTTGGCGTTTATGATTGACGCTTTTTCTGAAGATAACCATTCGCAAATATTGGTCGACAAGGTCGCCGATAAAGACGTACATAAATATGGTATCGCTCAATTAAGTGAAGCGCTTATGGATGAGGGCGATATAGAGGATAAAACAGATGAGAATGTCAGTTTTAAAGTGGCAGGTTTTGTAGAAAAGCCAAATCTCTCTGATGCGCCATCAAGACTCGCTGTGGTTGGTCGTTATGTCTTTAGTCATCATATTTTTGATTATCTGGCTAATACCCAAGCCTCAGTTGGCGGAGAGATCCAATTGACTGACGCTATTGATGCGCTTATCAGTGAGTATGGTGTCAATGTCACGACCATGCGTGGTAACAGTTATGATGCTGGCGATATGCGCTCTTATATGCAAGCTTTTATATATTTCGCTCAGCAGCAACTAGCCGATGAAGAGTAGTTAATGAACGATACAAAAGACAATAAAGTCTATAGCAGTGCCCGCCATTCTAAATATTGGCAGAAGCTGAAGGCAGCAGCTGAGTCGAAGTGGTCATTAGCTGCCTTGTTTGCACAAAATAATACGCGTACCCAACGTTTTAGTGCTCAAAGTGGGGCGCTGTATATGGACTACAGCAAGCAATGTCTAGATGATACTGTGCTAGAAAGTTTATTAAATCTGGCAAATAGTTGTGAATTGTCCACTCGTATTCAGTCCTTGCTGCAAGGGGCGATGGTGAATACCAGTGAAGAACGTGCCGCTTTGCATACTGCACTACGATTGCCCACCACAGCAAACTTACAACTTGATAATCAAGATGTAGTCGCTGATGTCCATCAAAGTTTGGGGCAAGTTGAACGCTTATCGGAGCGTGTACGCAGTGGGACATGGCGCGGGTTTTCAGGTAAAGCGATTACAGATGTAGTTAATATCGGTGTAGGGGGTTCTGACTTAGGGCCACTGATGGCAACCACTGCCCTTGATGAGTGGGCAGATACCTGTGTTGAGGTCCATTTCGTCTCCAATATGGATGGCACGCAGCTGGATAATTTGCTAAAACATCTGAATCCTGAAACCACTTTATTTATTATCTCATCTAAATCTTTTGGTACCATTGATACCTTATCCAATGCCAAAACGGCACTATCATGGCTGCTTGCAACCGCAAAGCTGCGTGCGGGCACTGAAGACAGTGTATTACGTCGTCATTTCATCGGTATCTCGGCCAATAGTGAAAAAATGAGTGATTGGGGTATTCATCCTGAGCACCAGTTGCAGCTTTGGGAATGGGTAGGGGGTCGTTTTTCTTTATGGTCAGCGATTGGTCTTGCCATAGCTATTCGTATCGGTATGTCTGGGTTTAAAGAGCTGTTGGCAGGCGCGCATAGTATGGATGAGCATTTTGCGCAGGCGGATTTTGCAGAAAACTTGCCAGTATTATTGGGCTTAATCGCAGTTTGGAATAGTACCTTTTTGCAGGTAAATGCTCATACTGTGCTGCCTTACGATGGGCGCTTAAGCTATTTACCCAGTTATTTAACTCAGCTAGAGATGGAAAGTAATGGTAAATCGGTGACCCAGCATGGTGATCGTATTGATTATGATACCTGTCCTATTCTTTGGGGTGAAATTGGTTCCAATGCTCAACATGCTTTTTATCAGCTGCTACATCAAGGAACGCAGCAAGTCTCTTGTGATTTTATCGCTTGTGTACGTCGCTACAGTGATGAGGCAAAAAATACGCCACTACAACAGCAGCATGAACTGTCTTTAGCCAATTGTTTGGCTCAAAGCCGTGTACTGGCTTTTGGTAATGCTGCTATCGCTGAAACGGATAGTCAAATTGCTTGTGATGCTGATAAATATAAATACTACCGAGGCAACCAGCCTTCTACAACCTTGCTGATTGATGAACTTACCCCGCATAGTTTAGGGGCGTTAATCGCGCTTTATGAGCATAAGGTTTATGTCATGGCTAGTATCTGGGATATCAATCCATTTGATCAATGGGGCGTTGAGATGGGTAAGCAGATGGCAGAGTCCGTTCATGATGCGATGCAGCAAGAGGGTAACGCACCATTCGATACCTCAACCAATCAGCTGTTAAAACACATCAAACAGCTTTCTTGAGAGCGCTGCTATATTAATAACGATTAAAGGTACACTCATGAGCGCCGAGACTATGGATAAAAACATGCCCCAATCTGAATCCAATTCGTTTAGTTATTTGGCAAAAGATTCTGCTGTCTGCGTACTTATTGGTCATAGTATTGAAGCGGTGACCAGTGCTGTCGTACTGGCAAGTCTTGGTCAGCAAGTGCATTTATACGCAGACCAAGAGATATTGGCGCAGCAGCTACATCAATATGGCTTTGAGCATCATTTGCAGGCACTATGGCAAATGTATACGCAGCAACAGCACATTATGAGTTTTGCACTGCCTAATACCGCTGATAAGCTTATACAGCTTTATGAAGTAGCGACTGATAATGATGAGAGAAAATCAGTAATCCTATATTGGTTGTTTTTAGACAGTATCGATTCGGTATGGGTAGAGGATGATTGGCTTACCGCTTTTAATCACAGTCAACAGCAGACACAACCGCTCATGATGAGCGGCATTAAGCAGCTTGGCACTATAGATGCATTGTCTCAGCGCTTAAAGCGTGCTTGGGTCTATTATCTACCGTTCGTTTTCTTAAAAGATGGCGACGCTTATAGCTCGATGTTAAATCCGTCACTATGGCTACTCGGTGAAAAAACCTCTAATAGTCGTCATCATTTGGGTATGCTACAGCCATTAATGCAGCATGCGCGTGCTACTCATTATGCCAATATCGCGACTATCGAATTTGCTCGTAGTAGCATTATGGCGATGCTAGCAACTCGGGTCAGTTTTATGAATGAGATGTCGCGCTTGGCGGATAGTCAACAAGTTGATATCCAGCAAGTCAGCCATATCATGGGGCTTGATGAGCGCGTGGGCAGTAGCTACTTGCAAGCGGGCTGGGGGTTTGGTGGTAATACGCTACCGACAGAATTGCTTCAGCTACAGCAATCAAGTCAAGCACAGAGCTTGGCCATGCCGCTATTACAATCGGTTATCCATATTAATGAAGACCAAAAAGAGCTAATATTCCGCAAGTTTTGGCAATATTTTGATGGTTTTATCGATAATAAAACGGTCATGATTTGGGGCGGCAGTTATAAAGCCGGCTCAGGACGGACGGCAGAGTCGGCGATTCATCCTTTATTGGCATTATTGTGGTCTTATAATATTCGCACGCTGGTTTATAGCGATAAAGCGCAAACGGAGCTAGCAGCGCTTTATAAGCAGCAGCCATTACTGGAGTTAATAAATAATCCTTATCAAAAGCTTAATGAGGCGCAGGCAATTTTTATTATCAGCTGGTTGCCAGAGAACCTACTAGATATTGCTAAGCTTAATGAGCAAGCGATGCCCGTATTCGATGCGCAAAATGCCTTGTCACGAACGCAGATAGATGGTCTAGTCGGCGACTATATGGGGATTGGTCGCGCTAAATAAGCGCTTTCTATCAAGTATAAAATAAGCTCAGTAGACAAACAGTTGTTAGATTAAAGCTAAATAAAAGCGCCGATTAATATAAAAATTAATCGGCGCTTTTTTTATCTTTATAAGTTTAGAATGTCTTTATTTAGCATTGCAGCTATTGAAGTTAAGCAGGTACAGCACCTTTACTGGCAAGCCATTGTTGAATCTCCTGGGTCTTGGTCTGTAGTAAATCTTCATCACCGCGACTTTCAATATTTAACCGAACTAATGGTTCAGTATTTGAGGCGCGTAAGTTAAAACGCCATTCGCCAAAGTTGAGGCTTAAGCCATCAAGGGTGGATTTAGCTGGATTGTCGGTACTAAACTTCTCTTCGATAGCGCTAATAATCGCCAGCGCATCATGAGTGGTCAGATGAAAGTTCAGCTCGCCTGAGCTTGGATACGCTTTAATATAACCGCTGACCAATTCTGACAAGGTTTTACCAGTAATCGATAATAACTCAATGGTTAGCAGCCAAGGAATCATGCCGCTATCGCAGTAGAAAAAATCGCGGAAATAATGATGCGCTGACATCTCGCCGCCATACACTGCGCCAGAATCACGCATGACTTGCTTAATAAATGAGTGCCCAGATTTACTAATAACCGCTTTGCCTTTATGCTCATGAATGACTGCTTCAGTGTTATAAATTACCCGTGGATCATAAACAATCGACTCGCCCGTATATTTATTTAAAAAGGCTTGTGCCAACATGCCAACGACATAGCTACCATCGATAAATTCGCCGTATTCATCGAATAAGAAACAGCGGTCAAAATCGCCATCAAAGGCAATCCCAAGGTCGGCTTTATGTGCTAAAACAGCTTGCTGAGTGGCGGTTCTATTAGCCAAAATCATCGGGTTAGGGATGCCGTTTGGAAAGCTGCCATCAGGGGCATGATGCAATTTAATGACTTCAATCGGTGCGCCAACTTGTGCTAACTTATCGATTAATAAGTCAACCACTGGCCCTGCGCTGCCATTGCCTGAATTGATAACCAGCTTAAGCGGTTTTAATTTATCCGTATCAATGAAAGTCATCACATGATCGATATAAGCGCTTTTATCCGTCAGTAATTGTAGGTTGCCTAACGTATTGTCAGTGTTGAATTGCCCTGATTCTGCCAATGCTTGAATCTCTGCCAAGCCATCATCGGCGCTAATCGGTTTTGAGTGATCTTTGACTAATTTTAAGCCATTATAATTAATGGGATTATGACTAGCAGTTACTTCGATACCGCCCAACGCTTGATAATAGCTAGTAGCAAAGTAGACCTCTTCTGTACCTGTCATTCCCAAATCAATCACATGGACGCCAGCATCTAGCATACCTTTGATTGTCGCTTGTTTTAACTGCTCACTTGAATGGCGGATATCGCTGCCAATCACGATAGCTGGTTCTACGTCTTGTAAGTCAGAGGGGGCATCAGCTGTGCTATAACGCTCGAATAAAATCTGGGCAAAAGCACGTCCGATACGATAAGCGATGTCTTCATCGAGATTGACGCCAAGCTCGCCGCGGATATCGTAAGCTTTAAATGAATCAATTTTAATCGGTGCGAACTGGGTTTGAGTCGCATAGCTGGCATTATTCGTATCGGATGTGGGCATAACGATAAAATCCTTGCGTTTAAGCAGTGAGATGATAATTAAGTAGATTACTCAATTATAAGCTAATCAGTGTTCAATGCTACACTAACGACAAAATCGTTATAAACTTAATAGGGTTCTATTTAATAACCAATAAAAGTATAAGAGTGTTTTTTTATGAGTAACCCAAAAAATAAAGCTAAAGTGCCAACACCGGTACTAGGAACGCCAAAAGCAAGTGGCGAATTAGCGGATTTGTTGTCCTTAATGGCGCGGTTGCGTAGCGATTGCCCGTGGGATAAAAAGCAAAGCAATCATAGTCTAATTCCTTATGCGATTGAAGAAGCCTATGAGCTCGGCGAAGCGGTACAAAGTAATGATGATGAAGACATCAAAGGCGAGCTTGGAGATGTGCTGCTGCAAGTGGTTTTTCATTGTCAGATGTACGCTGAACAAGAGCGCTTTGATATGAGTGATGTGATTACCACTTTGCAAGAAAAGCTGATTCGCCGGCATCCGCATGTGTTTGAAGCAGAAACGCTTAAAGATGAAGCCGCGGTAAAAGAACGCTGGGATGAGATTAAGGCGGAGGAGCAAAAAGTGCGCGCTGCACGTGGTAAACCACAGCGTCGTTTGGACAATACCAAAGCAGGTAGTGCGCTGATGCAGGCGCAGGATGTACAAAAACAGGCGTCAAAACTGGGTTTTGATTGGGAAGGTGTCAGCGGTGCGTTCGATAAGCTTAATGAAGAAGTGAGTGAGTTAAAAGCTGAGCTATTAGATAAATCAAAAGACGATATAAACGCCAATATTGCTGATATTGAAAAGGAAATTGGTGATTGCATGTTTGCGCTGGTTAATGTGGCACGCAAATTAGACCTTGATGCGGAAACAGCAACGCTGACCTGTGTACATAAATTTAAATCGCGTTTTGGCTATATTGAAGATCAACTAGCCGCTGCTGGCAAGCGCTTAGAAGATAGCAATATTAATGAAATGGACGCATTATGGGAAGCGGCTAAACAACATGAACGCACCTAGTAAGTATTTACTCGCTACCTTGCTCCCTAAATTACTCCAAAAAAGGGGTTTCTATTTAGTGGGCATGCTTTCTATGATTTTTACGTCAATTAATACTGCTAATGCAGCACCGTGTTTTGATAATGCCCAAAGTGCTTATAACTACTTACTGACGCAAGAGACAGCGCAAACTCAAGCACGTATGCAGTCAATGATTAATATTAATCGAGCAACAGAAGGTGAGCTTACGTTGCTACATGGTATCGGTAGCAATAAGGCGCAAGCCATTATCCTATATCGTGAGATGTTTGGCAGTTTTAGAACGGTTGATGAATTGACAAAGGTAAAGGGTATTGGCGCAAAAACCGTTGATAAAAATCGAGGACGTTTGACCGTGCAAGATTAATCGCTGTATTTTACTTTAATTAACCCCAATATTGACAAAATAGCATGTAAGTAACTGTCTAAATACACCCACCATGGCCAAAATTTGTTAAACTAGCACGTACATCCGCCTGATTGACGCTGTGTTCGTCAGGGTGGTTAAGAAAAAAGGCAAGGAGTAGATGCATGGCCGAGCGTGCCGCCAAGCAGTTAGAACTGAATAAATCTGAATTACCCAATTCTATTACCGAAGTAATCGCAACCCTAACCCGAGCTGGGTTTGACGCCTATATCGTCGGTGGTGGCGTGCGTGATACCTTGCTAGGACTGCGTCCAAAAGATTTTGACGCGGTCACTGATGCCAAGCCTCATGAGATTAAAGACGTCTTTGGTAAGCGCTGCCGTATTATCGGTCGCCGTTTTCAGTTGGCGCATGTGTACTCTGGGCGTGAGCTTATCGAAGTAGCCACCTTCCGTGGTCCACCTATTAATGATTCTAATACCAATCAAGACGGTATGATTCTGCGCGACAATGTATGGGGTGATATCAAACAAGACTTTGCCCGTCGTGATTTTTCTATCAATGCCCTTTATTATCAGCCACTTAAAGGCATAGTTCATGATTTTTGCGACGCGCTTGAAGATATTGATAATAAAATTATCCGTTTATTAGGCAATGCACCGATTCGTATCGAAGAAGATCCGGTCAGATTGCTGCGTGCCTTGCGTTTCAAAGCAAAATTGGGTTTTGAGTTTGATAGCGAATTAGCCGCACAGTTCCATGATGGCAACTGGTCATTACTTGAGCAAATCTCTCCGCACCGTCTGTATGATGAAACGCAAAAGATGTTTACCGGTGGTTATTTAGTACCATTATTACCGTTATTGTTTGATTCAGGCGCGATTGATAGTCTCATCATTTATCCGCCTTCTGAGCCAAGTGCCTTAGTTAAACAAGTCGCTATTAATACCGACAAACGTATTGCTGCTGGCAAAAGTATCAACCCAGCATTCTTTTATGCCGCTTTGCTGTGGGAGAACTACTTACATCAACTAGAAAAAGCCAAAAAGCGCAATATGCCTTTTGCGGATGCACAAATGCATGCAGCAGGCAAAGTGATTGATCGTCAACGTATCAAGACTGCCATTCCAAAATTTGCTGAACAGTTTATTCGTGATATCTGGATATTACAGCCAAAACTGGCCGCGCCGCGTAGCAAACAGATTGTACAGCTATCTGAGCATCCACGTTTTCGTGCCGGTTTTGATTTCTTATTATTGCGCGAGCAGTGCGGCGATGCAGAGCATCCACTTTCTGAATCGACTAATGATATGGGCGAGTGGTGGCAGACCTATCAAACCTTGACTGAGCAGCAGCAGGATCAAGCGATTGATGACTTTGATGAAAATATCCGCCGCGGTGCTTATAAACAAGGTCAGCGTGGTCGTGGACGCAATCGTCAAAAGCAGCAGAACTCGAACGACAATGCTAAGTTAAGTCAGTTAGATAATGACTATCAAGGTAAAGCGCTGAGTAATGGTCATGCAAAACCAGCAATGGTTAATGATGCCTCAAATGTGCCATCACGTCGTCGCCGTGCCAGTCAGCATACTTCTGCTAATAGTAAAAGTTATAGCCCGCAGCAACTCACACAAGACAATAATGAGCTGGCACAGTTGCAGCAATTGTCTTTGGCGAGCAGTAATAATGGTAGCAATCAGCAGCACACGCCGAAACCTGCCCCATTGTTTGTCATAGAACAGGGCAACGTCGTACCGCCTTTGAAAAAGCAGCTATCTGGTTCAGATAAAGCACTGCCTAAAGCGACGCAAAAAGCGCCTATTCAAAAAGTGCTTGAGCAAGCAACAGTTAGTAAAAAGGCATCGGCAGATAGTCAATCGCAGCCGCAAGAAAAAGCTGTTAATAAAGCGAGTGACTTAACTAATAGATCTCATGCACCAAAAGAGTCAGTGAATACTCAGATTTCTTCAACTAATGCTCGTAGCTCCGATTATGCAGAGCGCAACGTCGCGCAGTCACCAGCACTTGTTAGTATGAATAATGAGCCGATACCGCACAAGCGCCGTCGTCGTCAGCCTACTGTGATTGACAATAGTGGTATTGTCGCACAGGCTAGCAGTGCTAAAGAAGCAACGACAATAGACACTAGTAGTAATGAGAAATCATCTGGGAAGTACGCAAAAAAAGTGCCTAAATTAGCTGTTGGCTCTACTGATAACGTCATTGATAAAGCACCGAAACCTGCTAAAGCATCAAGTACTAAGCCTACTAAAGCCAAACGAGACACTAGTAGTCAAAGTGCTACTAATCAAAGTTCTAACGAACCGCAAGATGCTAATAAAGTAGCTAACAGTAACATGAATGCCAATAAAGGCCCTGTACCATCGAAACGTCGCCGTCGTCAGCCAAGCGTCAATGACGTTTAACGTTGACAGCGAATATAAGAGTAAAGTGATAACGATGAACACGCGCTTTAATAATACTGATTTTGATAGCAAATCTATCGCCATTTGCTCTTGGGTCACTTGTTATGTTGGCTTGGGTAGCAATCTGGCAAATGAGCTTGGGGCGCCTGTTGATCATTTACAGCACGCGTTTGAGATGATGCAAGAGCAAGAAAAGATACGCACTGTGCGTATTTCTTCATTTTATGCTTCGGTACCGATGGGACCGCAAGATCAGCCAGATTTTATGAACGCCGTTGCTGGCTTTGAAACTATATTTACGCCGTTTGAGCTGCTGACATTTTGCCAACAGTTGGAGCAGCAAGCAAAACGTGCCCGCCTGCGTCATTGGGGTGAGCGTAGTCTTGATGTGGATATATTGCTATACGGCGATGAGCGGATTTCTGAGCCAACATTAACGATACCGCATGTGGGTTTGCATGAGCGTAATTTTGTTTTGATACCGTTACGAGAGCTCGCACCTGAGCTAATGATTGTAGGAAAGTCGATAATCGACTATCCCCAAAGCAGCGATTGGGCAGGTTTGAAGCTGTTAGAACATGATGCGTCAAGTCATAAATAAAGAGACATTCATTTAAAGTGAATGACAGTTGATTGATATTCAGAAGTATTGAGGATGATATAACGATATGACAACGTTATCTACTTTAAATAAGTTTAAAAAAGACGGTACCAAATTTACTTGTCTGACCTGTTATGACGCCATGTTTGCGCGCATGATGGAAAAAGCGCAGATTGATACGATTTTAATCGGTGATAGCTTGGGTATGGTGGTGCAGGGTCATGAGTCAACTTTGCCTGTTACCGTCAATGATATGGCTTACCACACTGCTAATATCGCCCGTAGCAATAAGCACGCGCTTATTTTAGCGGACTTACCCTTTATGAGCTATGTGACGCTGCCTGAAGCCGTTATTAATAGCCGCAAGCTGATGCAGGCAGGCGCTCATGTGATTAAAATTGAGGGTGGTCGTGAGCTTTGCGAGTTGATTACAACATTGGCGCAAGCAGGTACGCCAACTTGTGTACATTTAGGCTTAACACCGCAGTCGGTAAACGTTTTTGGCGGTTATAAAGTCCAAGGTCGCGGCAATGAAGCAGGTCAAAAACTCCTTGACGATGCACAAGCTGTGGTTGACGCTGGTGCAGCGCTTCTGGTACTAGAATGTGTGCCTGCTGAGCTTGCCAAAGCGGTAACGGAAGCCGTCGCTGTACCAGTGATTGGTATTGGGGCAGGCGCCGATACCGATGGTCAAGTATTGGTCATGCACGATATGCTCGGTATGGTTCATGGTCGCGCGCCGCGTTTCATCCATAATTTTTTGACTGATGAGCGTAACACTGAGCACAGTATCGAAGGCGCATTTGCCTTGTATCAGCAGTCAGTAAAGGAAGGTAGTTTTCCAACAGAGCAGCACCAGTTTAGCTAAGCAAATATAGAATTTCAGTAATTAGGTCCATCAGTAAAAGAGCAGTTAACCATGCCGACGATTCATTACCATATCTCAGACTTACGCGTTGCTCTGCAGCCTTACCGAACAGCGCAGCGCATTGCTTTAGTACCTACAATGGGCAATCTACACGATGGTCATCTGGAGCTGGTAAAAATTGCCAAGCAGCATGCAGATATCGTGGTGGTTAGTATTTTCGTCAATCCAACGCAGTTTGGGGTTGGTGAAGACTTTGATAGCTACCCTCGTACCTTAGATGAAGATGTCGCGAAGCTTACCACGGTTGGTGCTGACTATGTTTTTGCTCCTACTGTTGATGAGATGTATCCGGTACTACCGCCGCCGACCACTATTCTCGCTGGGACTATTACTGAGCAACTATGTGGCAAAACCCGCCCCAATCATTTCGATGGTGTCGGTATTGTTGTCTCTAAGCTCTTCAATATCGTGCAACCTAACATAGCCGTATTTGGGCAAAAAGATTATCAGCAATTAGCCATTATTAAGCAGTTGGTTCGTGATTTGAGCTATTCAATTGATATTATTGGCGCGCCTATTATTCGTGCTACTGATGGCTTAGCGTTATCATCGCGCAATCAGTATTTAAGCGAGTCTGAGCGCCAAACAGCGCCTATCTTACAGCAGGAGCTGCAGTATTTAGCCAAACAGATTACCGATAATAAACAGCCGTTAGAGGTGCTTTTGACAGCAGCTCACGAGCGTATTACTAGTGCGGGGTTTATGATTGATTATCTAGAAGTAAAAACAACTGAGCTAACGGCTGTTGATGATGAGAGTATTAATAACCATCAAGTCTTGGTTATTTTAGTGGCTGCATGGCTAGGTCGTGCACGCTTGCTAGACAATCGATTGGTCACGATTAATAAAGTTTGATCACGCTGCTATTTATAATATTGTAATTTGCGGGATGCAATTTATAAGGATGACGGAACATGCAGGTAAATCAAGACACCCATAATGCTCAATCAAAGCTAACAGATTCTAACGAATCCACTGGTGATAAACTAAGTATACTGGTAGTGTCAGGACGTTCAGGCTCAGGGAAAACCTCGGTACTAAATATCCTTGAAGATCTGGGTTTTTATTCTATTGACAATTTGCCTTTGTCTCTTGTGCCTGAAGCGGCGCAAAAGCTGGTCTGTGATAGTGGAATTAAACGCATTGCCCTTGGGGTGGATATTCGTACGCCGCGCGCAGATTTATCTAACTTTGATGCAATCCATGACAGTTTAAAGCAGACCTATGGCGAAGAGGCGGTCACGGTGATGTATGTGACGGCGCAAGAAGAGACGCTGGTTGCACGCTTTAATGCCACGCGCCGCATCCATCCGTTGATGGTGTTAGATACCAAAGGCGTAGAAAATAACGTTTATAATTTACCAGCAGCTATTGAGAAAGAAATACAGCTTTTGCAGCCGATATTTAAGCATGCCGATATCAAGATAGATACCAGTATGCTCAATATCCATCAGCTAAAAGAGCGTCTGCGTGATTATGTGGGTGTAGATAATCAAATCGTGATTAATTTGCTATCGTTTGGTTTCAAGTACGGCAGCCCTATCGATGCAGACTTCGTTTTTGATGTACGAATATTGCCCAATCCTCATTGGAATCCGACACTGCGCTCGGCGACAGGTCTTGACGCTGAAGTGAGTGCATTTTTTGCCGATTATCCAGAGGTCGCTGAGATGACGGGAGATATCGCTACATTCTTGAATCGTTGGTTACCTGATTTTTTACATAATAATCGTCATACGGTAACGGTTGCCATTGGCTGCACCGGTGGGAAGCACCGCTCGGTATTTATCACCAAACACCTGCAAGATAGATTGCAAAATAGCTTGCCAGAAGGCTTAACCGTGACGGCGAAACACCGTGAAAAGCATCGCTGGTAGCGTTTGCTAAACCTTTTATACTTAATTTTTTTATACCTATTATTTATTTTTAAACATGGAAAGCTTTTATGATTGACTGGTCAGAACAAGATATGCGCGTCTCACGCACAGAGCTCAAAAAAGCTCATGAGCGCCTGCAACAGTTGTCGATACCGCTTGCCAGCTTATCGAAGAAACAACTTAAAGCTTTACCTGCCAGTGATTATTTTATGGCGGAATTAATGGCGCTTGCCGATATCACAAGCGCTAATGCGCGTAATCGTCAGACCAAACGTGTTGGCAAGCTTATGATTGAAGAAAATCGCCATGAACTGATAAAAGCATTATTTGATGCCTATTTTCCTAAAGAGCAAGTTTCTAAGATAGAGAGCTGGTATGAGCGTTTAAATATCAATGATGAAGGGACGCTCAAGCAGTTTGTCAAACAATATAAAGCCTCTGAGCAGCATAGTATGTATCAGCTATTGCTCTGGATTGAGTACGCTAAGCATACAAACGATGAGGAGCTAATGGCGGAGTCAAAAGCAGATTTGGCCAGTTATATCCGTGAAGTCGCTATTTTAACGAATCTAAAAAAATAGCGATAAGAGATATAGGCAAGCGAATTTGGTTAGTGGGTACCTATAAAACACTAAAGATAGAATACTAAAACACAAAAAAGCCAATCAGTAAAGATTGGCTTTTTTAATGGATCAGAAATAGCGTTTTTATATTTTTTTAAAAAACTAATGTTACTTTTTCTCTGCGCGTACTTTGTCGACTAGGAAATCAACTACTTTAGGTACGGTAGCACTTTCACCGGTTACCACGTACTTGCCTTGCACGACAACGGCTGGCACACCTGATAGCTGATAACGCTTGGCGCCTGCTTGTGAGCGACCGATTTTGGTACCAACAGCAAAAGAGTTGTAAAGGCTATTAAATTTCTTTTCGTTTACACCTTTTGAGGCATACCATTTGCTTAATGAAGACTGGTCAAATAATTGCTTACCATCTTTATGTACGGCATCAAATAACGCGTCATGGGTCTTGTCTTCAAAACCCAGTAATTGCGCGGCATAAAAACCACGGGCACTGGCTTCCCAAACAGGGTTCAATGCTGCGGGTGTTTTAAAGAATGCCACATCTTTATCTTTGTTTTTTGCCCATTTTTCCATGTGTGGATTAAGGACATTACAATGCGGGCAACCATACCAAAAAAACTCACGCACAATGATAGCATCACCGCTGATTTTTTCTGGATTATCTAACACACGATAGTCTTTTCCTGCGACATAATTGGCAGCTTGTGCACCAATATTGGCAAATCCAATAGCGCAAGCCAAACCAGTTAATGCGATGATACGTTTCATACTTATTCCTTGAAATAACGACATTCAGAAGTTTGCTTTAATAGTTATAGCTTTGATAGTCATATAAATACCAAAGCAAATAAGCAATGACAAAGTCAATAGACGACGATAGGTCGACTGAGTCGACCTACTATAGAATAGCAACTATAATAGCGTAAAATGCGGCAGTTTGTGAACCAGATTCTTAACTAATGGTTGTAATGCTGTCAGTCATTATTTAAGGTATCTTACTTATAGCCTGTTATTCTATTTTTATTGACCTTTAAAGCATCAATAAAGCAATTCACAATCGGTGACGATGTACTTACGGCAGCTTTGCGGCTCGCATGTTAATATTGAGTCTTTAGTCACATACTATAACAATAAAGGAAAAACTATGAGCCAAGCTTTATTTTCTGGGCAGCCTTTGCACACTCAAGCAAATGATAGTGGCATGGCCGACGATACCATAAACGCTATCAATGTCGATCCAAGCGAAGTTGAAAAATTTAATAAATTGGCGGGTGAGTGGTGGAATAAAACCGGTGCCTTTGCTACCTTACACGAAATCAATCCGCTGCGTCTAAACTGGATAGAGGAAAATGTGAAGCGTGGCTACGTGAGTGCTGATAGTCAAAAAACGGCAGAGATGGGCTTGGCGGGTAAAAAGGTTCTTGATGTCGGTTGTGGCGGTGGTATCTTGTCAGAATCGATGGCACGTCGCGGCGCAGATGTGACAGGTATCGATCTTGGGACAGAAAATCTTAAAGCAGCAAGCCTCCATGCTGAGCAAAGTAACTTACAAGATACCTTGCGCTATCAGCATATTCCGGTTGAGCAATTGGCTGCTACCCATGCTGGTCAGTTTGATGTGGTTACCTGTATGGAGATGCTAGAGCATGTACCAGATCCAGCCGCTATTGTAGATGCTTGTTTTAAGCTGTTGGCGCCAGGCGGCGTATGTGTACTATCAACGATTAACCGTAATCCAAAATCTTATTTGTTTGCTATCGTGGGTGCAGAGTACGTATTGCGCTTGCTTGATCGCGGTACGCATGATTATGCCAAGTTTATTACGCCAGCTGAGCTCGATAAAATGGCAATTGATGCAGAGTTTGCGCGCCAAGATATCATTGGACTGCACTATAATCCATTGACCAAGCGTTACTGGCTAGCTCAAAACGTCGATGTCAACTATATGATAGCAGTACAGAAACCTCTCGCTTAATACCCTTTTATCACCTTAATTAAGAGCCTTCGTAATGAGCCAATTTGTAAAAGCGGTCTTATTTGACCTAGATGGGACATTGATAGATACTGCTGCCGATTTTGTACGTATTATTGGCAAAATGAGCCAAGAAAACGGCTGGCAAGCGCCGTCTGAGACAGAGATTCGTGAGCAAGTATCGGCAGGTGCTTCAGCGATGGTGCAGCTTATGCTACGTCATAATGAGCAAACAGACTTTAGCGAAGAGACGTTGCTTGAATTTCGTCAGCAGTTTTTAGATGATTATGAAGCAGATATTTGTGTGGATAGTCATGTTTTTGACACGCTTGAGGACGTTTTAAGTGCCCTTGAAGAAAAAGGTGTACCGTGGGGTATAGTGACCAATAAACCGCGCTATTTGTCAGAGCTGTTATTAGAAAAAATGCAGCTAGATACGCGCTGTGCGGTTTTGGTTTGTCCTGATGATGTGTCACGCCCTAAACCTGACCCAGAGCCTATGTATGCGGCGCTAGAGAAGCTTGGTATCCCTCGCGGCGCTGCTGCAAGTGTGATTTATGTTGGCGATCATATCCGTGATATCGAAGCTGGTAATGCCGCTGGTATGCCCACGATTCTAGCCGCTTATGGTTATATTCCGCCTGAAGATCAAAACAACCTGAAGAAATGGGGCGCAGATTATATTACGGAAACCCCTGAACAGTTGAGTAAGTTACTGCTTTCTTCTGGTAAATTCGACTATTTATAACTCCAATGAGCCACAAGATCAGCGTGTTATCAGGCAAAATTTAACAACATAGCATAATGGTTAACCATCCCATTTATTAAACGATAAGTAGTGAGTAACGCCATGAGTGACAATATCAACCCATTAGCGAATCAGTCGGCAAACCATTCAGCCGACAATATAGCCAATAATATTGCAAGCCATCAGACTGAATTGCAATCGTCTGCAACCGAATTAACCCACGGGGATATTCGTGACTTTGTACCCTCTGAAAACTGTTTAGATGGCAAGACCATTTTAGTCACAGGCGCAGGTGATGGCATTGGTCGGGTCGCTGCATTGACCTATGCACGCTATGGCGCAACGGTGCTGCTATTAGGACGTACCAGTAGCAAGCTTGAATATGTCTATGATGAAATCGAGAGCTTTGGTGGTAAGCAACCTGCTATGTTACCGATGAATCTGGAAGGCGCTACCTATGCAGAAATGCAAAAGCTAGAAAATTTGATTCATAGAGAAGTGGGTCAGCTAGATGGGATATTGCATAATGCTGGGATGCTTGGTCCATTGACGCCACTTGAGATGTACGATGTAGATATGTTTGCTCAAGTCATGAAGATTAACTTCACAGCGACCTTTATGCTTACCCAAGCGCTACTGCCGTTACTCAAAGATGCACCGCATGGTTCTATCGTATTTACCTCTAGCAGCGTTGGTACGCATCCTCGCGCATTTTGGGGTGCTTACGCGCTGTCTAAGCAAGCGGTAGAAGGAATGAGCGATATCTTTACCCAAGAGACGCAAAACACCACCAATCTGCGTTTTAACTGTATCAATCCGGGTGGTACTCGCACCAATATGCGCGCCCATGCTTATCCAGGTGAAAATCCGATGAGTCTGAAAACTCCTGAAGATATTATGGCAGGCTATGTATGCTTGATGAGTGATGAGAGTATCAGGGTACGTGGACAAGTGGTTGAGTTACAACCCAAGAATTGAGCGACAATTTGTCTGCGCTGGCAGATTGAAATTGCTGATATCTAACCCCATCTATTTGTTATTAAAGAGCTTTATGCTAGGCTGAAAATAAGCGTAATTAATAAAAATAAATAGGATAAGACTATGGCAGGTGGTTGGTCAAGAGATGGTGCTGAGCATGAGCAAATGGATGCGACCGTTAACGATGCGCTAGAGCGCGCACGCCGTGCATTACCGACAGGTAAAAGCGCAGAGTGTTGTGATGAATGCGGCAATCCCATTCCAGAAGCACGGCGCATTGCAGTACCCGGTGTACAGCATTGTGTTGGCTGTCAATCTGAGCTTGAGCAAGAAGCAAAAGCTGCGGAATTGTTTAATCGCCGTGGCAGTAAAGACAGTCAGTTACGCTAATAAAACCAATGCTGCTCAATAAAAAAGCCTCCACTATCAAAATAGTGTGGGCTTTTTTATTGGTTCTATTTTTATCAACAATCTTTCTATCACTACAATAGATGGCTATGCAATCATTAGCTATAGTATCAAGGCCATGAGTTCATGGTCATAGGCTTCCCAATCTAGCTTAACCTCTATCGCATCTTTTTGCCCAGTACTTGTTTGCAAAATAATTTCTAGTCGGCTGTCGGCTTGTACGCTCACTGTCTTTGTAGACAAGCTATCAGGCGTAAAATTGATTTGTAGCCAGCCATTAGACGTATGCAATACGCCTTTGATGCGTTGCCAGTTTGGTAGCGTTAGCAGCCAATCCTGTAACTTATCAGCATTTAATATATAGTCCGCTGGTAGTCGCCAACCTGCAACCACGATATCTTGCTGTATTTCATGATAACGATAGGGCAGCTCGATGTCTTTGTCTGCCTGAATATTATTATCGTTTGTGAAAGGGTTGAATAATGACTTATTCGATAATGAATGACTCAGCGGCTGCAAGCTAATCACAGATTTTTTCGGCTGAGCAATATTAACTGTCCGCTGTTGTGAGATAGTCTGGCTAGGCTTGTTCAGCTGCGTGCTTAACACTGCTGAATAGTCATTTGATGTGCTTATATCGTTAATTGTGGTCTGATCATCAGATTCTGCCCAAATAATAGTAATTTGCGCATTTAACTCTGCTACCCAATCTTGTAATGCTTGCTTATCGTCAGTACTTAATTGGGCATAGCGATTAATGACCAAGACATCGGCATCACGAATATGCGCTTGGAACCCTTCGTGAGCACGATATTTTTCTCGTTGCCACTGCAAAGCGTTAAGTACAGTTATGACCGCTTGCATCTTTAGAGCCGTCTGCCAATGCGGCGCGCTAAGCTGCCGTATAAGCTCACGTGGATGAGCAAGCCCTGTTGGCTCAATAAGCAGACGTTGCGGATGATGGTCACTGAGCAGGCGACTAATAGCGATTTGTAGAGGTAACTGGCTGGTACAACAAATACAGCCGCCGCTAACTTCACGAATGGCGATATTATTTTGAGCGGAATCGCTATCTTGTGAGCTTGAAACCAAGGCTGCATCGATACCAATCCGACCAAACTCGTTAATCAATAATGCCCAACGCTCATCAGTGGATTTATCGGCAATCAATTGGTTAATAAGTGTGGTTTTGCCAGAACCCAAAAACCCTGTCACCAAAGTGCAGGGTATATTTTGATGAATAATAGAGGATTTCAATGTTGCGCCCGTTGTATTAATAGGATTACCCATTAATAGTATGATATATCAACGGACACAAGCAATACTTAGAAATTTAAAGTGATTCGCTCTTAGCTGCTTCGACTTCTGCTTCGTCAGGTACGAATACATAGCCTACGCCCCAGACAGTCTGGATATAACGTGCTTGTGAAGGATTGTCTTCAATTAAGCGGCGCAGACGTGATACTTGAACGTCAATTGAACGCTCCATCGCGCCCCATTCACGACCACGGGCAAGGTTCATCAGCTTATCACGGGTCAATGGCTCGCGTGGATGCTGAACCAATGCCTTTAGTACCGAGAATTCACCCGTCGTTAAGGTGACAACATTGCCGTCGCGTTTGAGCGTACGTGTCGATAAATCAAGTGTCCATGGACCAAATTCTACTACTTCAAGCTGATGACTTGGTGCCCCTGGTAGCTCACGATTTTGACGACGAAGTACTGCTTTGATACGTGCTAATAGCTCTTTTGGATTAAATGGCTTTGGTAGATAGTCATCCGCACCCGCTTCTAGACCTGCGATGCGATCAGCGTCGCCACCTTTAGCCGTGAGCATAATAATAGGGATGTCGCCATTGTCTTCGCGCAGACGCTTACAAATACTGATACCGTCTTCGCCTGGTAGCATCAAATCAAGTACCACTAATGAAAAAAGCTCACGCTGCAACAGCTTATCCATTTGACTGCCATCGTGGGCAGTACGGACAACAAAACCATCGTCTTCTAGAAAGCGCTGTAACAAAGAGCGCAATCGTGCATCGTCATCAACGACTAGAATACGCTGAGTTAAGGTATCGGGGCTGTTATTTTCAGACATACAGGCATCCTCTTATAAAAATTATTATTAGCAAAAATTATTGTTAAAACGCACCAGTCAGTATATTTACTCTCAATAAAAACAGTGTGAATACCACTTTTACCATTTATTAGTGCAACTATTTGAGCATCATTCCATTGATTGGCAAAAAATTATAAAAATGAGAACTATTGTTCAGTACGTTGGTACACAGCAATATTTGTGCTGATGAGACTTTAGTGTATAAGATTGCAGTCATAATTGCATCACTGATAAAGGCAAATGCTGTAGGTGTTTGTTTAATAAAGCGTCAAGAGTGTGCTCATTAAACGATTTTTGCGATAAATAACACGATAAATAACGAAAAGATAAAAAGGATTTCTATTCATGCAGCTTTTGCTATAATGCAAAACTACATTTCTCAACGATTGATACGTCTATGAGTAGCACTGATACCTTAACGCCATCTCAAACCTCGACAAATGCACAGGTTTTGGATGCAACCACACACGCGAATATTCACGACAAGCTTGCTCGCGCGCTTGGCATTAAGACTGCTCAAGTCAATGCGTTTGTCAAACTGTACGATGAAGGCGCGACCGTTCCGTTTATTGCCCGTTACCGCAAAGAAAAGACGCAGAATCTCGACGATGCGCAATTGCGCGCACTAGAGAAGTCTCTCAATTATGAACGTGATATGGCAACCCGTCGCCTTAAAATTATTGAATTACTGAGCACACAAGGCAATTTGACTGACGAGCTGCAGACACGTATTGATAATGCAACCTCAAAACTTGAGCTTGAAGACATCTACTTGCCATATCGTCCGCGCCGCCGTTCACCAGCTGCCAAAGCACGTGCTGCTGGTCTTGATATTGCTGCACAAGCAGTGTTGACGCAAAACGTGACGCCAACCGATGCATTAGCAGACTATCAAGTACAATCAAGCATTACTGATGAAAGCGGTAATGAGATTGAAGTTGATTTTAGTGATATCGAGAAGCAACTTGCTGGTGTACAAGCCATTATCGTAGATGAATGGACGCAAGCATTAGACTTGTTAGATCATTTACGTAGCAGTTTTGCCAAAACAGCCAGTATCGTATCGAGCGTTGCCAGTGAAGAAAAACGTGAAGTCGGTGAAAAATTCAAAGATTACTTTGAGCATAGCGAAAGCCTTGCACGTTTGCCAAATCATCGCTTATTAGCGATGCTACGTGGTCGTCAAGAAAACGTCTTGGGTCTAAAAATTGAAGGCGAAAATGCGCCTTTTATTGAAAAAATTATTAAGCATTTTGAGATTGATGCTAAAGCGCCAACTGAGCGTCAAGAATTTTTGACAGAAGCGGCGAGCAGCTTATGGAAAGACAAATGGCGTCCGCATATCGAGCATCGTTTATTGACTGAAAAGCGTCTGACTGCAGAAGCGGCTGCGATTGATGTTTTTGCCAATAATTTACAGCATTTACTGATGTCAGCACCGGCTGGTCGCAAAGTTATTTTGGGTGTTGATCCCGGTATCCGTCATGGCGTTAAGATGGCGATTGTTGATGCTCAAGGTCATGTGATGTTAGATGGCGAAGACAAGCCTGTTATCGCAACGGTTTATCCATTTGCGCCTGATAATAAAATGACTGAAGCCAAAGTGGTTATCGATGAGTTATTAAGTACTTATAATGTGGATCTAGTGGCTATCGGTAATGGTACGGCAAGCCGCGAAACAGACGCAATGATTAAAGAGATTTTGGCGGCGAACGAGTCATTAAAAGCTAAAGCAGTCATCGTGAATGAATCTGGCGCGTCAGTCTATTCTGCCAGTGAGCTTGCTACTGATGAGCTTGGTAATTTAGATGTCTCTGTACGTGGGGCAGTATCTATTGCTCGTCGTCTACAAGACCCATTGTCAGAGCTGGTCAAGGTAGATCCAAAAGCCATTGGTGTTGGTCAATATCAACATGATGTCAATCAAGCTCAGTTGGCAGATAGTCTTGATAAAGTCACACAAGACAGCGTTAACGCCGTTGGTGTTGATGTGAATACGGCAAGCCCCGCTATCTTGGCACACATTGCTGGCTTAAATAAGAATGTTGCGCAGCAAATCGTTACCTATCGCAAAGAGCATGGCGCTTTTGATAGCCGCGAGTCATTGAAAAATGTGCCGCGCTTAGGTGCTAAGACCTTTGAGCAAGCCGCAGGCTTCTTACGCATACATGATGGTAGCAATCCACTTGATGCAACTGGTGTACATCCAGAAAGCTATGCGCTGGTCGACAGCTTACTTGCCCAAACAGGTAAAGCCTTGCCAGAAGTTATAGGTAACGATGGTGTGTTAAATAGTATCGATACCACAGCGCTAGCTGCTAATGATGAAAATGTTAGCGTAAAAGCGATTTTAGATGAGCTTGCTAAGCCCGCTCGTGACCCACGTCCTGAGTTTAAGACGGCTAACTTCCGTGAAGATGTGAACAGCATTAAAGATTTGAGCGAAGGCATGACATTAGAAGGGGTTGTTACTAACGTGACTGCCTTTGGTTGCTTCATCGATGTTGGCGTGCATCAAGATGGTCTGGTTCATATCTCGCAAATGGCCAATGACTTTGTCGCAGACCCGATGAACCGCGTCAAGCCCGGTGATATCGTCTCGGTCCGTGTCATCTCTATTGACGAAAAACGCGGTCGTATTGGTTTTAGTATGAAACCTGAAGCTGAAAAGCCTGTACGTCCAGCAGCGAAACCTGCGACGGCAAATGTTACTAATAATGATGAGAATACCAGTCGTCCGCGCAGTAATCGTCCAGCTGGCGATAAGCGTCCGTCTAAGCCTAAGCGTCAACCTAGTAGCAGCAATAATAGCGACAGTCGCAGTAAGGCGCCTCGTGCAGAAAAAGCAGAATCGCCTAGCAAAATGGGTACTTTCGGCGCGCTATTGCAAGAAGCAGGTGTGACTAAAGTTAAGAAATAAGACGTCTTATTCTAACTAGAAACAAAAAAGGCAGCCTTTAGGCTGCCTTTTTATTAAATCAAATATATCAATGGTGTTTTTTGATCACTATATTTATTTCAAGAATCGCCTTAGTATAATTACTTAGGTAGTTACTTATAGCTCATCTTCTTCTGCTAAGTCTTCTTCTACATCTAACACTACATCTTCAGAGACAATTTCCGTTGTTTGTAATTCTGAATTTTGTGAAGCTTCTGCTGGCGCTTTTATTTCGGTAGTCATTGGTTGTTGACCGTTTGGCGCTTTTATCTCAGTAGTCATTGGCTGTTGACCAATATTGCTATTGACGCGTGCGCGCGAAATCGTTTGAGTTTCGCTAATCGCAAACGGCGTCATTTTGCTTGTTTTAGAAGTATTTGCATCAGTCTCATTGCCTGTGCTTTCAACTTTGGCTTCAACAGCAATCTCAGCAGTGGCGATCGTCTTTTTAGCGGCTTTAGTATCAGCTGGAGCTGCCATTGCCAATGTCGGAACAGTAAGTGCCGCGCCAATCAGTAATGATAAAGCTAGAGTATGGTTTTTCATTTATTTAATCCTCAATTTATATTTTTATAATGTCAGCTAAAATGGTCGTAGAGATAACTTTGATTAAATGCGATCTGATATGATACTTATCTATGTAGAATACAGAATCTATATATTTAAAATAACTAATATATAATCTATAGAAAAAATAAAATCATGATAATCAATAGGCGACTATCATGATTGATTCGTACAAAAATTCTGGTCAGTGCATAACGTTATCTATAAATATAAAAGACGTTGTAAACACTAGGCACAATAATAACAATTTAAATACTAAACATTCAGTGGTACATCTATGAAAAATCTAACAGACCCCTACTAATAAGTGATGTCGTGCAATTATTGTAGTGTTATTGTGAGATAAAAACTGCACCTTGTGACCAAAATACGGTTATTTTAATACTACTGATTGATAGTATAGAAAATGCTTTTTAAGACATAGGTTTAGCTATCAATCACATCAAAACTCAGACCAGCGTGTTCCTCTAAACGAGCAAGTAGCTTGTCGCCCATTGCTGAAGCAGGTGTCCAAAAACCACCCTTCACTTCTTCTTTGCTGATATCTTGCGCTAAACATAATGCCGCTTGCGACAACATATGTGAAGTGCTGCCATAGCCTGGATCTTTATCACCCGTTACTTTGGTAGTAATACTGTCTTTATTAGGTGTTTGTCCAAAGAGACGAATATCAAAATAGCCGTTTTCTTGCTCTTCTTTAGAAGGTCCTGAACCTGATTTAGGCAAGACATGCTTGGATAATAACTCGCGGCTTGGCGTAATCATCATAGCAGTGGCAAAGCCGAGCAAGCCTGCACTCAAGGCGTAACTCGTCAGCTTACCTTTGAGACCATCTTTCATCCACATTGCTTCATCATATTTAAATTCGCGTCCATATTCATAACCAAGCAACTGATTACTGCGATGCACAATGCGCGTATTGATACTTGCCATCACAAAAGGTGCAAGCCAGCGCTTATGTTCGCTATCGTATTCTGGTTTACTGACATTGTTCTGACGTACGTTTGGCGCATCTTTATCATCGTTGAGCAAATAAGGATTTGCCACTTGCTTACGACGAGATTTATCTTGTCCAACTTCCTCAAAGATGGTTGCCATTGAGGCAATCGTACCGCCTGATAGTCCGCCTTTCGCGGCTTTCACGCGCATATGAATCACATCACAAGCACTGTCAAACTTCGCTTCAGCTTGCTTTTGCGTAAAGTAGACGCCTAAATCTGATGGGATAGAATCAAAGCCACACGAGTTGACGATACGGGCGCCGCTTTGTTTTGCCGCCTCTTGATACTTATCCATCACATCTTTGATAAATATTGCCTCACCAGTGAGATCAACATAATCTGTGCCATTATCAACACACGATTTGATAAGCGGTTCGCCGTATTTAAGATAAGGTCCAACGGTTGAGATAATGACTTGCGTTTGCTCGGTCATTGCATCAAGGCTTGCCGCATCATCGCTATTGGCAATGATAATATCTACTTTGCTTACCAGTTTAGATTGCAACTCGTTGAGCTTCTCTTGATCACGACCTGCTATCGCCCAATTAATTTCAGAGCCGCTCTTATCTTTGTTAGCAGACAAAAACTCTGCCAGATAATGGGCAGTGATTTGCCCAACAAAGCTGGTTGCCCCATATAAAACCACCGCATAAGCTCGTTTTTCACTATTAATTTTTTTGTTATCACCTGATGAGTTGGTACTCTTTGCTATATCCGTATTCATCGTTATCTTCCTTGTTAGTGTGCTTTGTCAAATGATTGTTATAAGAAAATGATCGTTAAGTTCAATTGAGCTTAAAAAAGCATCATAAATAACATTTATAAAATCGAGCGTAAGATCTTTGAATAATTTTCTCATATACTTAGTAGTACTTAAGTGCTTATTTACCGTTTCCACACATAAGTACTGAAAATATCTTTAAATGGTAAGATTTGCTACAAAGTTTACATAACCTATCGACATTATTACCAAAATGAACCTTTTAGATTGAAAATCATTGCTACTCTATATTCCTAAGCACTATCTACAGCATTATCTATATTTTTAAACACTAAGAGCTGTAAAAAAATAAAAAGCAAAATATCGGATGACTGAGGTTGGTAATGTAAGAGTTAGTTGGTTAGCAATTACTATAGCAACCTTATTATTTGACTTTTCAATTACTATTTTAGGAGAATTATTATGTTTCGTTGGGCTATTATTTTCGCCGTAATCGCATTGTTAGCAAGTTTCTTAGGATTTGGTGGTGTTGCTGGATTGTCTGCAAACTTCGCCTATATCTTGTTAGCATTAGCAGTCATTCTATTCATCGTGGCATTTGTTAGCCGCCGTATGTAATAGGAAAAGTATACTCGTCCTATAAAGACATTAGCCAGTTAGAAAACTGGCTAGTAAAAAAGACCTTAGATAGTATCTGAGGTCTTTTTTTATAAGTAAAATTATAGCTATCTGCTCAATGATACGTAGTAAGCGCACAGCTTGATAGTTATAAGCGTTTGGGCTGGACGATATGTTCCATGCGTTTTGCTAAACGAACATCATGGCTGGTGATGCCGCCAGTATCGCCAGTAGTCAGGCGAACTTCTACTACGTTATAAGTATTACTCCATTCAGGATGATGCTCTAACGCTTCAGCATGAAAAGCGGCTTGATTCATAAAGCTCATAGCTTCAACAAAATCGCCAAAGTGGTAGGTTTTTACGATCGCATTACCTTCGCGCTGCCAGCCTGGTAATTCTTCTAGCTGCAAATCGACCTGTTGATTAGATAAACTACTCATGGTGATATCCTTTATTATTATGGTTGATAGAAAAATCATTATTAACGATAAAATAGTGTGGCAACTACTGTAATTTTTATTTGCCTTCACGAATGTAATAAACGCTTATAAAAATTTATAGGACAAAAAACCCACCTGTCACTGACATTTTATTATATATTTGGCTAAAAAAATATAATAGAAGTATCAAGAAGATAGGAGGGCAATGACGTTATTAATGAGAGGATATAGCGCTAGTATAACGGTTAATAGAGCAAACTATCGTAGCTATTTATCGTCAAACATACTTATTCAATAGTTTGAACTATAGTAGATCTTTGTAGTCAGGATTTTTATCAATATATGAGGCAACAAACGAGCACTGCGGTACTACTTTCTTATTGTTTTCACGAGCATAGTCCAATGCATGTTTTACCAATGCCGAGCCAACCCCTCGACCACCTAACTCCTGTGGGACGATAGTATGATCATATACCAGCTTATCCTCACGCTCTTTGTAACTGATATAACCTGTCTGCCCATCTATCGAAGTCTCAAAGCGTCTCGCTGCCTCATTATGGACGATATTTATATCTGATTTTGTACCGACGTTACTCATAAAAACTCCCTATATTTCAAATATTATAATTATTTCTACTCTTGTTATTGTGCAGATTTCTAGTTTACATCTCTAGGCTGTTAGCGTAAGAGTAGATAGGGCAAATGTTAATATTTTTAACAGGCTTCTATTCTAAAAGCTCTTTTCAAGCTTAAAGACTATGCCAGTCTCGTTAATAAAAAATCAGGCATAAAACATAGCTTGGCGCACAACCTGAGGGAGAAACCTTCTAAAACCACGTAACGTCTCAGTAGCGTTGTTAGAGGCATGGTTATTACTGCTTTTGTTGGTAATGCTTCTATCATTATTTGATATCGATTGTGTGTAAGCGCGCCATTCATCGCTACTTGGTTTACTAAAATGGCGAATGCGTCCAATTACTTGCTTAAATTGATGACTAAAGTGCCCAGTATTATAGGCTAAATCGTATTTAGCGCAGATGGCTTGTACGGTTGGTGCAATCTGCGCATAGTGCCTAGCCGGCATATCGGGAAAGATATGGTGCTCAATCTGATGCGATAAATTACCAGTCAGAATATGAAACCATTTATTACCCTGAATATTACTAGAACCGAGAATTTGGCGTACGTACCAATCACCTTTGCTCTCATTGGCATCAAGCTGGGTATAAATATGCGCCTGCTCAGTAAAGTGACCACAAAATATCACCGCCCATGTCCATAGATTACGAGCAATATTGGCAGTGAGATTACCGCTTAAGGTTGTCATTGCACTACTACGACCTAATGTCAGACCTGCCACCGCAGGAAAAGCCATATAATCTTTACCCGCTTGCCGGGCGATTTTACTGAATAGGGCACGAGCTTTTGGCTGCATTATTTCTGCCAGCTGCGGCCTATCTGCGTATTCGTCAACACTGATTTGGATATCATGGAAAGCGACTGCCCATTCAAAGCCTAATGCCAATATCATCGTCTTAAATAAGTTATAACGATCGCTTGGCGTCCAAGGCTGTTCATCAGTCACACGAATCAAGTGATAGCCGACGTCATGGTCGCGACCGACGATATTGGTAAAAGTATGATGCAAGTAGTTATGCGAATGCTGCCATAGGGGCGCAGGGCAAACGATATCCCAATCGAACTTTTGGCTGTTAAGGTGAGGGTGCTGCATCCAATCATACTGACCATGCATGACGTTATGACCAAGCTCCATATTGTTTAAAATTTTACTAAAACTCAGTAAGGATGTGCCAAGTAGCCAAACGCTAAGTTTGCTACGTTTTGATGATAATTGCCCAGAAAATGCCAGTAATGCCCGTGAAATTACCTCGCTATATACTACCGTCCCATAAACACGCTGAATATAGCGCGCATCATCGCTGCCTAGTGAGTCCATCACGCTTTGATACAGTGTATTCAATTCATTAGCGAGCGCTTCGGTTTGCACTTTTGGTAACGGTGTACCCGTTAACGTCGGATATCGCGTGGTTTTGAATGGTGCATCGACTAGCGAAGTTATAATAGAGACTGCAGATTTAGCTTTAAATATAGGGGGTAATAAGCGCATAGATAGTCCTTATCTGAAGGTGCATCAATAAATCGCAAGCACAACGTTCGGTTTAATCATCGGTGTCAGTTTTAATAAACATTACAAATAAATGTTTATGCAAGGCTGTCTTATCCTTGATAATATTTTTTAAATATCCAATATGACATCAGTCATTGGTACATTAATGCAGGTTTGAATAGACTCATAGCCATCATTACTTATCTTACCGGTTTGAATGTTTTTGACCCTTCCGCTGATCTTATGACAGCGACACAGCTGACAGATACCTTGTCTGCAGCCGTGGCTCATTCGAATACCAGCGCTCTCAGCACCTAATAGTAATGTCGTACTACTGTTATATTGTCGTTGCCGTCCACGTAAATAAATGGTTTTTACGTCGCTAGTAATCACTTCTTCGTCTGCTTTATCTATAGCAGGCAAGATATGATTGAAGTTCTCTATGGCACTAAAGCTCTCTATCGTAATGTTGTCACGCAGCTGCTTGTTATCTGGCAAATTAATCTCATCGCAAGCGCGGTACAAACCCGCTAACAACGCCGGCGAACCACAGGCAAATATCTGTGTATCCATCAACGGTAATTTTAATGCTGTTAAAGTTTCTACGCTCAAATGTCGCGAGCCGGCAAGGTAAGTATTGGGGTCTCCCGTATTAATAAGATGATAAATGAATATTGGATATTTAGCAGCTAACTGCTGCCATTGATCCTGCAATGGTGATTTATAGAAAGTTGTACGATTGTAATGTACCAGCGTTACTGGATGTCCATTTTGCAGCGCCTGCGTAATCAAACCTAGCATTGGCGTAATACCACTGCCGCTAGCGATAAACAATAGTGGCAGTGGTATAGGGGTAAGGGATAAGGATTTGCTTATTTGACTTGCTTGCTGTGCTAACACTGTATGAGCTAGAGTAAATTCGCCACTGGGTAAACTGCTATTAAATATAGTACCCAGTGCTGCACGTTTACTTAGATAATCTGATACTAGACCTTGCGGCTTAACAGCAATAGTTATCGTAGAGACAATAGTTTGCGGTTGCGACTTTTCATCAAGGCGATCTCTATCAAAGCCGTTTTCATCAAGGCTGTTATTAAGGTTATTTTGATTTCGATTAGAATTTTTATCGCTGTCCTCATGCCACCATAATGGCTGCTGCGCTAGACCAACCAATGAATAGTGGCGTTGATGATAAATACCATCAATAAGTATGCTTAAATTAATATGCTGACCGCCATGCCAGCCATCGTGTGAATTATTATTTGAACTAAAAGCTTGCTGCTTAAAGGCGCGGTTAGGCTCAAATTGTAGCGCTATCAAGTCATCACTGAGTGTACGGCGTGCTATAAGACGCAATTTAGGCACAGTTAATGACCAAAAGGGGTGCAGCCGCGTACTGATGAAATCAATAAACAGGCGTTGGATCAGTTCAGGGCGATAGCCAGTCGTCATAGAGTACCTTTTCTATCAAGCCGTTTTTACAAAGCTATTTTATTAAGATTAGCTAATATAATATCGTCTATTGATTAATTTTGCGAAATGTTTAATGCTGTTTTTTGTGGTTTTTATAAAACTGCCATGAATCATAAAGATACACCAGTAAGCTGAATGATAATTTTAATAGAAGCTTTTATATAAAATGCGCTCAGCTTTGTGTCAAAAGGTATGAAACAAGCGGTAAAACAGCCAGTTAGCTTGCAGGGGTTGCGCCACAATGCGATAATGACAGTCAATGAATACCCCTGATTTTGAGGTGCAGCTTACTTGGTAGTATTGCTAAGTCTGTTTGTTTGCCTCTTTTATGCAGTCTATCGGAGTGTTAATGGCTCAATATATTTACACGATGAACAACGTGTCAAAACTTGTTCCACCTAAGCGTGAAATCTTAAAGAACATCAATCTATCTTTTTTCCCTGGCGCCAAAATTGGTGTTTTGGGTATCAATGGCTCAGGTAAATCAACCTTGCTACGCATCATGGCGGGCGTGGATACTGAATTTAGTGGTGAAGCTCGTGCGCAAACGGGTACCAAAATCGGTTATTTGCCGCAGGAACCGCAGCTCGATGACAGCAAAGATGTCCGTGGTAACGTCGAAGACGGTATGCGTGAGGCGTTAGATGCGCTTGCTCGTCTTGATGCCATTTATGCGGAATATGCTGAACCTGATGCTGACTTTGACAAGCTTGCTGAAGAGCAAGGTAAGATGGAAGACATCATCCAAGCATGGGATGCGCATAACTTAAATACCCAGCTTGAAAAAGCGGCTGATGCACTTCGTCTGCCACCTTGGGATGCGGATGTCAGTAAACTGTCTGGTGGTGAAAAACGCCGTGTGGCACTATGTCGTTTGCTCTTATCACGCCCTGATATGTTATTACTTGACGAACCAACCAACCATTTGGACGCTGAGTCCGTGGCATGGTTAGAGCAGTTCCTGCAGAACTATAGCGGTACTATCGTTGCCATTACCCATGACCGTTATTTCTTGGATAATGTCGCTCAGTGGATTTTGGAGCTTGACCGCGGTCATGGCTATCCGTATGAAGGCAACTATACTGAGTGGCTAGAGCAAAAGAACACTCGTCTAGAGCAGCAGAATAAGCAAGAAGAATCGTTTGCTAAAGCGTTGAAAAAAGAGCTGGATTGGATTCGTAAAAACCAAAAAGGTCAACAAGCTAAGTCTAAATCTCGTGTGCAGCGTTTTGAAGAATTGAACTCACAAGAGTTCCAAAAACGTAATGAGACCTCTGAGATTTATATTCCACCGGGTCCACGTTTGGGTAATAAAGTCATCGAAGTAAACGATATCTCCAAGTCATTTGGTGACCGTTTACTTTATGAAAACCTTAGCTTTAACGTCCCAGCTGGTGCCATTGTTGGTATTATTGGTCCAAATGGTGCGGGTAAAACCACACTATTTAACATGATTACCGAACGCGATACGCCAGATACAGGCTCAGTCGATTTGGGTGAAAGTGTCAAAGTTGCTTATGTTGGTCAGGTACGCGACAATTTAGATGACAGCAAAACAGTTTGGGAAGAAATCTCTGACGGGCTTGATATTATTACCGTTGGCGACTATACGACGCCAAGCCGCGCTTATATTGGTCGCTTTAACTTTAAAGGTTCAGACCAGCAAAAGCACGTCGGTCAATTGTCTGGTGGTGAGCGTAACCGCTTGCAGTTAGCTAAGACCTTGAAGCAAGGCGCAAACGTATTGCTCCTTGATGAACCATCAAACGATTTGGACATTGAAACATTACGTGCGCTAGAAGATGCGATTCAGGTCTTCCCAGGTACTGTCATGGTCGTGTCGCATGATCGATGGTTCCTTGACCGTATCGCGACTCATATCTTGGCGTTTGAAGATGAAGGTCCAGTTTGGTTCGATGGTAACTATTCTGAGTTTGAAACGTATCGTAAAAAGACGATGGGTGATGATGCCAATCCTAAGCGTATGAAGTATAAAAAGATTTCAACTTAAGATAGTTGCTTAGAAATTTCAAATGTAAAGTAATAAAAAAAGACCTCTAATTATTAGAGGTCTTTTTTATGCATCATCATTTTTTTGTGTTATTAAGTGATTTAAAAGTTAACGCTTACGCCCAAATTTACGTTGCTTTTTATTGCTGATCTCAGTAATAGCATGAGCAATCTCTTCTTCATTGAGACTGGCAACTTGATGCAAGATTTGCATCATTTCGGGTCTCAGCACATATTTTGCATGATGAGCAATATCATTGATACGTTGATCAAAGGTTAAGATGCCAGTTTCTGCATCTTTTTGCAGATAATCTAAACGAGTCAATGCACCGAGGAAACTGGTGAATAATGCGCGATCAAAGAAGTCAGGAATATCATCAGCATATAACACTGATAAACGTTGACCAAGCAAATGACATAAATCAACCACTTCATTTTCGGTTAAGTTGCCTGAGCCTTGCTGAGCGAGTAGAGCCAAGGTCATAAAGTAGCGTTCAAGACTTTGCTCAACCGGCGTGGCAAGCACTTGTAGCTGTTGGTAGCATCTGCTATTGGCTTCAGGGACGCTGAGCATACCATCGCCCAATTCTACAATCAAACCATGAGCAATCAGACTGTCAACTTTTTTGTTCAGGGTATCCGCCAAACCATGTGCAGGATAATATAAGAATAGCTCGCTTTGCAGAAATGGATAGAGCTGCATGGCGATATTGTCTAGACGGCTACGTTCGATACGACCATTACGGGCAACTAAAGCCGCTAAGAAAGACAGGAGAATAAAGACATGCAAGATATTATTACGGAAATAACTCAGCAGTGCTGCTTGTTTACCTGCAATCTGAATGATATCGCCCAAGATATGAGGGATACGTTCAATAAGTTTTAACTTAATACCATAATCAATAATTTGCTGCGGCGACATGTCGGTAACGACCGTATCACTTGAATACGGCAGCTGTTGAGCCAAACCTTGATAAAGGGCAATTTGCTCGCGGCAAATATCTTCATCGAGCGCTGATTTTGGTGCAGATAGTAACACCAGTGACAGCAAGGATACCGGAGTAACCACCGCTGCTTTATTGATATGCTGCATGACTTTGACACCGATATTATCAACCATGGCGCTGGCTTTATCATCGAGCGGCGTATCGGTGCGATCAGCAGGTAAGCTATTTTCTGGTACATCAAATTTTGCCATAAAATCGGTTAGATGTAGCGGTGTACCAAAACTTAAGTGCACATTGCCAAAAATACGTTCAATCTTGCGACCGACTTTGAGGAGTCCAAGTAATGATTCAGACTCTTTTGGCTTACCTTTTAGCTCACCGATATAGGTGCCACCTTCCATGATGCGCTCATAACCGATATAAGTCGGAATAAAGACCACTGGCTTGTTACTCTGACGCAATTGGCTGTGCACTGTCATTGCTAGCATACCCATTTTCGGTGGTAGCAAACGTCCTGAGCGTGAGCGCCCGCCTTCGATAAAATATTCAATTGGGGTATTACGGGTAATAAGTGTGTGCATATATTCACGCAAAACTGCGGTATAAAGCGCATTACCACGGAAGCTACGACGTATATAAAAAGCCACTGCACCGCGTAATATTGGACCTAAAACTGGCACATCTAAGTTATCACCCGCCGCGACATAAGGAATACTCAAGCCGCGTTTATAAATGACATAAGACAGTAGTAGGTAGTCAACATGGCTACGATGACAAGGTACATATACCAGCTCATAATCTGCTGCCAGTTCACGTACGCGCTCGAAGTGATGGACTTCTACACCATCATACAGTTGCGTCCATAACCACGTTAAAAATTTATAAAAACCGCGGATGATGGCATGTGAGTAATCATTGACCATCTCATTAGCGTAGCTCTTTGCAAGTAGTCGCGCTTCTCGAGGGCTAGTACCGGTCTCTGCCGCTTCTGCCTCTATTGCATGTTTAATGGCAGGCGAGTAAACCAGCTTATCTACTAAGTTACGTCTGTCTGATAAGTCAGGACCGAGCATACTGGCGCGTTGTTTGTCCAAATAAATATTAAGCTGCTGCTGCAATGAGCGTACAAGCTCACGATTGCCATCAGCCGCAGCTACCACAGTATAATTTGGCGCTACACCGATTGTATTTTCAGTGGCGCTATCTGTAGCATCACTGGCATTCGTATCAAGAGTAGCAGATTCAAAGATAACGGAATTTAAGTCAGTAGGCTCATCATCATCGTCTTTAAGGCTATCATTAATAAGGGTACGCAAATCTTGCGGAGGATGGAACTGTATAAAAGTATCGCGTCCCATCACCCCAATATTAAATAACTGTTTGGTAATGCTAGGATCTTGCCAGTTATCAGCCGTTAGCAGTTTAAATAAAGAATCCTCTTTTTCAGGCGCGCGTCCCCAGAGGATAGATACTGGTACCAAGCGTACTTTTAATTCTGGATACTGCAAAACAGCAGAGACCAGACGTGATAGGCGCGGTGATAGTTGGTTTTCTTTAGCATGGGGGTGATGTAAAAATATAATGGCAGCATTTTCTTTGATATTATGAGCACTGTCATTTACCCCAACCAATGCTGGCGGTAATTTATGTTCTTGCGTTTGCAGGTCAATCAAAATACTGTTGGAGCGCGAATAATCTTGCAGCACATAAAATCTTAACGTCTGATCATCCTGATCAAACTCTGGCAATTCGCCCAAAAGCTTTGGTTTTACCGCCACATCTAGCATCTGTCCCGAGATTTTACGGTACAATTGATTAATTGGGGCATTAGTATAAGGCGTGGATACAATAGGGCTACCATCAATTTTTGGCGTGTCTGACGGTTCAGTGGCTGGCGTATTACCGCTGACCACTGGTGCTTTAAAAATCCGTTTTTTTAAGAACTTCGGTATCATAATCGGTATCAAAATTAGTCAAATATATTGCCCTTATAATGCCATAAAAGCCATCAAAGCGATATATAGTGTCTGTAGATACTACCAATATTAATAAGCTCTGGTTACTGTGCAGTAAGATACGCGCTGCATAAGCTATTCAATGATTTGAAAAGTAAAGTATTTAGGGTAAAAATAGTTTTGAACAAGATATACTATCTTGTATTTCTGCTTACTCATTAACGTCACTTAATTCAGTGAGAATATTATGACGCCAGCTATCAATCTCGCCAAACAACGTGGTCTTGATTATCGATTACATGAATATACTCATGATAGTAACGCTGCCTCTTTTGGGTTAGAAGCGGCCGAAAAGCTGGGTGTTGACGTGACACAGGTTTTTAAAACCTTGGTTGTATTGACCGATACAGATGTGCTCGCCGTTGCTATCTTGCCAGTGGATAAAACCTTAAACTTTAAAAAAATGGCTAAGGCGCTATCTGTTAATAAAATGCTGGCCTGCAAAAAAGTCCAAATGGCAGATCCCAAACAAGTCGAGCGTAGTACTGGCTATGTACTCGGCGGTGTCAGTCCGTTGGGACAAAAAAAACGCTTGCCAACTGTTATAGATGAATCAGCGCAAACACATTCGACTATCTACATCAGTGGCGGTCGCCGTGGTCTAGAGATTGAACTGCCGCCAGCACAATTAGCGACGACACTTACGGCTCGCTTTGCCACTATTACCGATGATTGAAAACGGCTGATTGTCAGATACATTAGCTTTGCGAAGCTATTCACTTTTCGTTTTTTACCCGTATTATATAAGGATATAATCATGCCGCATTTAACCATTCAAGTGACACCCAATGTCAGTATTGCTCACGAAGAATCATTCCTCAAAGCATTGAATAAGATCCTGTGGGACAGTGGACACTTTGGTAAAGCAACAGATATTAAAGCGCGCATTATTCGTGTCGAAACGTTTTTAGTGGGCGTTGAAGATGATGAGCAAGTCAATGGCTTTATTTATGCACATCTAAAAATCATGAGCGGTCGTGATATAAGTATCCGTAATCAGCTTGCTGAGCAATTGGTGACTACTATAGAGCAAACGCTGGGTGCTGAGCAATCAGGACGTGCATCGTTACAAGTCTGCGTAGAGGTTGAAGAGATTAGTGCGGTGTATCATAAGAAAATGTTAAATGCGTAACTGAATTTATTAGTTACTTGCTAATACAGTATAAAAAAAGCGCCTAGTTATTCAACTAAGCGCTTTTTTATTTATAACAGTCTTAGACTAGCTTTTAATCAATCCTAGTCTAAGAAAGCAAAGTTATCAATGTCCATTGCTGTCATGCTGCTGCTTGGTGCAACCATGCCTTCGGCGTGACCTGAAGTACGTGGTAACAGCTTATCAAAATAGAATTCTGCCGTTTGGATTTTGGCTTTGTAGAACTCTGGTGATTCTGTACCGCCATTTTCAAGCTTGTCATAAGCAACCGCTGCCATACGTGCCCAGTGGTAGCCCATCATCACATAGCCTGAGTACATTAAGAAATCATCAGATGCTGCTGAGATGATTTCACGGTCTTTACGTGCCATCAGCATCAAGCGTACAGTCAGAGTGTTCCACTCAGCACAAAGCTTAGTCAATGCCCAAACAAACTTGCGCATGTCTTTGTCTAAGGCATACTCGCCACACCATTTCATAATGCTTGAAGTGTAATCGCGAATGATTTTACCTTTAGACTGCAAGATCACTTTACGACCTAATAGATCTAATGCTTGGATACCAGTCGTACCTTCGTACATAGTCGCGATACGAGCATCACGAGCGATAAGCTCCATACCCCATTCTTTGATATAGCCATGACCGCCATAAACTTGTTGACCGTGTTTAGCCGCTTCAATACCTAGCTCAGTCAAGAAGCCTTTTAGGATAGGCGTATAAAAGCCAAGCTTATCATCCCATTTTTCAAACTCTTCATCATCGCCATTGATGATGCCTTGCGCCATTTTATCTGCATAGCGTGCTGAATGATAAATCATTGAGCGACCGCCTTCAGCAAAAGCTTTTTGGGTAAGTAACATACGGCGTACGTCAGCATGATGAATGATCGCATCAGCAACTTTTTCAGGATCTTTCGTACCCGATAAAGTACGCATTGAGCGACGATCTTTGGCATATGGTAGGGCGTTTTGGAATGACAATTCAGTGTGCGCCAAACCTTGGATACCAGTACCAATACGGGCAGTGTTCATAAAGGTGAACATGGCTTTTAGACCTTTGTTCGGCTCACCAATTAAGTAACCAACGGCATCATCAAAGTTTAGGACACAAGTGGCTGATGAGCTGATGCCCATTTTGTGTTCAATAGATCCACAAGAGACGCCATTACGCTCGCCAATTTCGCCTTCAGCATTTGGCAAAAATTTCGGTACGATAAATAATGAAATACCACGGGTGCCTTCTGGCGCATCCGGTAGACGGGCTAAAACGATATGAATGATGTTTTCAGTTAAGTCATGCTCACCACTTGAGATGAAAATCTTAGTACCGCTAAGCTTATAGCTGCTGTCGTCTTGTGGAATAGCTTTTGACTTTACTTGACCCAAGTCTGTACCACATTGTGGCTCAGTTAGACACATAGTGCCTGCCCAAGAGCCTTCGACCAATTTATGTAGATACGTCTCTTTTTGCTCATCCGTACCATACTGCATAATGGTATTGATACAGCCGGTTGATAAACCAGGATACATTGCCCAAGGCCAGTTAGCTGTACCGATCATTTCAGCTTTGATAAGGTTCAATGAGGTCGGTAAGTTCATACCGCCATATTCTTCTGGGTAAGAAATACCTTGCCAGCCACCATCAACAAACTGCTGATATGCTTCTTTAAAGCCTTTAGGCGTCGTCACCACACCATTCTCAAAATGACAACCTTCTTCATCCGCTGGCTGATATAAAGGTGCCAAAACGTTTTCGGCAAAATCTGCCATACCTTGAAGAATCATATCAACGGTTTCAGGATCTGCATTTTCGCCATTATCCAAATCTTTATAATGCGTTTGGTAGTCAAATACATCATTAATTAAAAACTTGATATCACGTAAAGGTGCTTTGTAAGTTAACATAGTCGTTCTCTTTAGTTGTTCGCTATCATAGACGGTTGACTTAGTTTTTAAGCCAGAGTTTATGGAAACGATTTTAATTATTTGGAATAAAAACAGAGAATATCTTGAGTCAATGGGTGGATATGTTAAGGCTAGCTTGTCTATTTTGGAAACTGTTAAGTTATCCTTGATAAAAAACAGTCTTTGCGCATTGATGCAGTATAAATCTTATATACCGACAAATATATAACTAATAACTAATATTCATAGTTAATTAGTATAATTAAAACATTAAGTTATTATTGTGTCAATGAGCTTTTTAACCTGATATTTTGCTAAGCCATTATCTATAATAAGAATAACCGTATGATCAAGGCGAACGGTAAGCCCATTATTCTAATGCATTTACGATATAAGGAAGGCCTTGTATGAGCGCACCAAAGTCCAAGGCAAAGCGGGTGTCTTGGCTGACAATACTGTTAACTCGCATCAAGTTTTTGATAGATGGTGAGCTTGCTCATTTGCTCACCGTCAATCAAAGCAAGAGACCGTGGCATATGCCCATTATCGCTGCCATTACCATCAGTTTCCCCGTATTTGTGGGCGCTTACTTTGAGGCTTTGCCATCAGGTATCAAGGCGTCTTTGGGGGCAATGGTCATCTTGAATTTGCCTTTAATAGGTAAGTTGCCCTATCGTTTAGTGACTTTGATGACATGGGGCTTTGCCATGTCGTTATGCTTTGCATTCGGCTTGGCAGCACAGCAAGTACCTATTCTTAGGCTGCCAGTGTTTATGCTGATAGCCTTTGGTGTGGTTATGTTTGGACGTTATTATCGCCAGCCGCCGCCAGCTGGCTTGTTTGTGATGATGGCTGGGGCACTAGCATTATTTATACCACTGCCATTAGAGAAAATCATGTCAGCCACTGGGCTTGTGATGCTGGGCAGTGGCTTTGCCTTAATCATGGGGCTGCTGTATTCACTATTTTTATTAGCGACGCGTCCTGCTACGCCGACACCAACTTATAGCTATGAGTCTGATACTATTAGTGAAAGCATTATTGTCGCGGGTTTTGTCAGTTTAGCGCTCTTGATTCCCTTGATGCTAAATATGTCTAATCCGTACTGGGCAGCGGTTAGCTGTTTTCTGATCATTCAGGGTATCCACTTACGGACGATGTGGATTAAGCAACTACATCGTTTACTAGGGACATTGGTAGGCGCGGGTCTGGCGAGTTGGATGCTATCTTGGGGGCTGTCGATATGGGGTATCGCTATTTCAATATTGGTTATGATGCTTTGTATTGAATCCTTGGTAGATCGTCATTATGGACTAGCCGTTGTATTTATCACACCACTGACGATATTCATTGCAGAATATGGCAGTGGGTTGCCACTTACGTCAGCGGTCTATCAAGAGGTCACGCACACACGCTTGTTGGATACACTACTTGGCTGTATGGTTGGTCTTGGCGGCGGGGTTGTCATGCATTCAACGAATTTGCGTGTACCGCTGCGCCGTATAGAAAAATGGCTACTGATACGATTTGGCTAGTATAAAAACGTAGATCGTTTTTTTCATTTAGATAGATGGTAGCTGCACTCGTGCACCGTTTATTATGTTGATACGTTTTCTAATGCGATAGTCGCTTGCGCAATATCAATAGCGCGTCCTGTCCAACGCTCAAAACTTAACGCCGCTTGCCCGATCAGCATGCCGTAACCATCCGATGTCTGAGCGCCAAAGGTAGAAAAATGTTGTAAAAATGGCAGCTCACGTCCATACATCATATCGTAAGCATATTGGCAGTTTAGCGTATCGGCTAATGGCAAGGTTTCACCTGATAGTCCGATGGATGTGGCGTTGATAATGATATCAAAGTCGCCACTTAAATCAGCCGTCGCATAGGTTTGAATAGTATGTTGATTTATCTTTTCGCTTGCGGTGCTAAGTTCATCGACTAATATTTCTGCCTTACTCACTGTACGATTGGCGATGGTCAGCGTTTCAATACCAGCCTCTATCAGCGGCAATACCACGCCGCGCGCTGCACCGCCTGCCCCAATGATTGCCACGCGTGCACCATTCAATGGCCAGCCTAAACGCTGCATATGATTGACCAATCCTTGACCATCAGTATTGTCACCACATAACGCCTCTACGGGTGATACACCTTTTGCCAGCAGAGCTTTATTTAATAATAATGTATTGACCGCGCCAGCGACTTTGGCATGCTCAGATAAGCCACCTCGCGCTGCACAGCACTCATAAGCGATCTGTTTAAAGGGTACAGTCACATTGGCACCGACGCCGCCACCATGAAAGAATGCCTCAATCACTGCTGTAAAGCTTGCTGCGTCATCAGGGCAATATTGACGCTGATAACAGATATCAAGCCCTGCTTGCGTACCAAATAACGTATGGATTTCAGGAGACTTGCTGTGGGCAATTGGATTACCAATAACAATAAAATGCTGGGTCATAAAGGCTCCACTGGCGGTACAGGGCATAAGTAAGGGTGATAGAGTAAGGGTATCAAAGCGTACTTATCATAAGGGATAACGCACCGTTTGACAAACCTGAAGCTATGGATATAACTAGCTGAGTCGGGATGAATTTTTATGACGTTAGCATCTTAACAAATCTGTACTCTCTGCGAGTGTTATCCGTAAGGTAAAGGGTGGTCAAGCGCTAAGCAGTTGGGTAAACTAGAGAGCATGAAAAAGTAACCATATTATTTTTCCCTGTGCTTTTTTAATGTGATTTATAGAATATTTAAATAGAAAAAGCGTATGTATAGAATTCAGTGATAGCAAGATTTCAATAACAGACACTATTCATTATCAGCGGCATACCTAGCTGCTTGTTAATACTATTTTCAGAACTATCTTAAAGTGTGAGTAAGTTGCCCATGTGGAATAACACCCTACAGACCCTTATGGTCAGTACGATAATGGCAGTTGGCGTGTCGTTAAGCGCCTGTGATAACAATAAAAGCAGCAAAGTATCAACAGAGGAAGTAAGTGCTGATAAGCAGACCGTCTCCGATACACCAAAACCAAAAGACCCTGCGCCAAATGCTGATTTAGATGGCGCTACTGCGCAAGAGGGCACCCCAGTCAAATATGATGTCGCGTCATGGGGTCCTAAGAAAGTCGAGCCGCTTCGTGTCGATCAACTAGACGATATCAAATCAACACTTGGTAAAGTGGTCAGCACCGATGAAAATAGCTTGGATTATGCCAGTAATCCTGCGTCCAAATACCGCTTTATGAATACCGAAGCACCTTATTTAGATCTTATCGATTCTGAAAAATATCTCGAGCTTGGCTGGTACTTTGCCAATCCTACCGACTCGGATAAAGAAAAATCACTCAGTCAAGGTCATGCCAAAAAATCCTATCAACTTGCTCTTCAATTAATGGGTGATGAGGGCGGTAAGCTGGTGGCTGATATGCTAAACGGTCAAATTATCAAAAATAAAGTCATCGGTGGGCAAAAAGTAGAGCTGGCAAAATGTGAGTTTTATAGCTGTATGCTGGTCATCAATAAGTCTGCTAGCCAAAAAAATCAGTAAGCCATGCAGCCATCAAATAGCTGGGTCTGTTTATCTGCATTAGACAAGCAGACTACAGCCAGTACCGCCTCATTAGACAATCGCGGATTAGCATACGCCGATGGTTTTTTTACCACCATGGGCGTTATCAATGGGCAGATACTGTGGGCGGATTATCATCATCAGCGTCTCATCTCTCATGCGATTGCCTTGCAGCTTGATTTAGACCACTGCTCTTTATTATCTGCTTTGCAAGTGCATGCGCAGCAGCTACAACAAGGTATGCTAAAGCTTGTCATCACACGCGCCGCGCAAGATATCCGTGGTTATGGCTATACGCCAAGTGAGTGTGGTAGCACATGTGAGACTTGGCTAAAATCCTTAACGATGAAGGTTAGCACTACTGAGCAATTGCCGTTAGCTGATGGTATTTTTGTTCCGATGCAGCCTATGAGCACTGCTGTTTGTTTATCTTCGCAAATCGCTTGTCTGCCGCCGTCTCTTGCTGGACTAAAAAGTCTAAATCGTCTTGATAATGTGTTGGCGAGTGCAGAGTTGCAGGATATCAAAGCTCGTTCATTAAACTCTAATGGCTCGCAAGATATTGGTGAGGGCTTGTTACGTGATATGACTGGGTGCTGGGTTGAGGGCACGATGAGCAATATGTTTTATCAATTATCTGATAGCCGACTGGTAGAGTCGCCATCTTCAGAGATGATAAATACGGCTAATACTGATAAAGATAGTGCTGATAAAAACAAGGCTGTTAAAGGCAACGCAAATTATTTAACTCAAGGTCAATGGTATACGTCATCAATGGCACAATCGGGCGTCGCTGGGGTGATGCGGCAAGTAATTATTGATGAGTTATCTACGACGAAATATCCAGTTGTTGTGCGGTCATTACAAGATAAGGATTTGCCACAGCTTCAGCAGCTGTTCTTTTGCAATGCGTTACGCGGTATTATGCCAATGACCAGTCTGACGTTACTGTCGGGTGAAATAGTGAGTTTTAAGCGATTTAATCATATTTAAAAAGGGCAGCCTAGAGCTGAGCGTTATAACGAAAAGCGTTTAATATAATTTTTGATAATGACCACGACCCAAAAACTTAATAATGCCTCTATCGCGTAATATTTGTAATTGCTGACGGATTTTATCTTTAATGTGGTTGTTTTCAGGATGTTTAAGCTTTAATAAGTCGGCAAACGCATAAACCTGATTGAGAGAGAAATTAGCTTCTAGCTTATCAATACATTGCAATACATCTAGTGTCCAGCCGCGTGAGGCGATAGATTGTGTACGTAAAAACAAGGTTTTTTGAAATTGCTCAGTGACATTATCTCGTGGTATGACTTGCTGGTCTTTGACTAAAAATACTTTTCCTGATTCGGGCACTTTACGCAAGTCAATATTACAGCCAACCCAGCCCGCACGTTTGGCAGTAACGGATAACGGTTTGCGTTTTATAATCATGTCGGGCTTGAAGAATTGTTTGGGAATGATTAAGAAGTTATTAACCCTATATTCTTGAGAGTAGGTCAAAAAGAAAAAGCTGGGATTATCCTTGCTATTGATACGTTCAATCATGGTGGCATAAGCGCCATCATTAATAATGTTACTTAATTTAGCCTTCTTACTTTTTAATTCGTATTGCTCATCACAGTTTGCACAATAAAAGTCAGCGACAGGTTTGCCGTTCGTAAATGCAGCCAATGGTTCGGCATTACAATTAGGACAATAACTTTGCTTAGCTACCCAATCTTCGCTAAGCACACGAATTTTTTGAGGTTCAGATTTATATTTTTTGGCAAGACTTTGATTAAAATTTAGGTTCATAGCCCGTTTTCTTATTAAAGGAAAGATTTGAAGTGATAAATAAGCGATATGAGTATTAAGCCATATAAATGAGCTTAAACGCTAAGTTAATGGATAAGCTAAGCAAATCCCATTGAAAAATAAGCGGTTCAGTGCTAAATTCTAGCAAACTTCTGCCTCGCGAGTGACCATGAGCACGCCAACCCCTGAAACGCCTCCTGAACGTCCTGATGATACGCTATCGAATGACCAAAAAGGTACTGCTGACGAGCGTATCGACGGGGTACCTTTGAATTCAAAGCCAGTCGATGAGACAGGTGTAGAGGAAGTTCCGCCTACAGATGTCTCGCTCATAAGTGGTAATAATAAACCACGTCATTATAAAGCCGATAACCCTTCATTCTTTATGCAGCGCGGTTATCAAGTGTTGTTGGTACTCGGGTTAATTGCTGCATTTTTCTTAGTCATGGTTTATCAGACCTTATTTGGTCGGATTGAACAGCCGCAGCAAATGGTGACGATTGAAAAGGGTCAGACCTATTACGGGTTGCTACCGCAGTGGCAACAGGAAATTCCGCTATTTTCTGCCACGATTGCCAAGCTTTATATGAAAACGCAAGTCGATGGTCCATTGCACGCAGGTATTTACCAATTACCGGAAAACCCCACTATTGCTGAAGCGCTACACGTGCTTGGGCAAGGGGTAAAAGCGGCGATGGTTAAAGTACAAATTATCGAGGGCAAAACCTCAAAAGATTTGTATCAGGCGCTACGTGATAACAAAGGCATCAAAAAAGAAGTGCTGACCGCTGACAGTACGAATGCTAGCATCGCAGAAGCGTTAGATTTGGTTGGCATATTGCCGGATGCAGTTGCCAATAGTAATGATCCTATTGTCAATCACAATCTTGAGGGCTGGTTTGCCCCTGATACTTATTATTATGGGGAAGGCACTACCGACAAGAAGGTATTGACCGACTTGTACAAACGCCAACAGCAAGCGCTGACCAAGGCATGGGAAAACCGTGCGCCAAATCTCCCTTATCAGACTCCTTATGAGGCACTGGTAATGGCATCTATTATCGAAAAAGAAACCAGTGTGGCAGCAGAGCGTCCTTTGGTCTCAGCCGTCTTTAATAATCGCTTGAACAAAAATATGCGTATGCAGACGGATCCTACCATTATCTATGGTATGGGCAGCCGCTATGAAGGCAATATTCGCCGTAAAGACATCGATGAAAAAACAGGCTATAACACTTATCAAATCGATGGTTTGCCGCCGACACCCATTGCACTGCCGTCAGCGGCTTCTATCGAAGCAACCTTACATCCTGCCGATAGCGCAGCGCTATATTTTGTGGCGACAGGCAACGGTGGGCATAAATTTACCAATAGCCTAGCTGAGCATAATCAAGCAGTTAAAGAGTATCTCGGTGTCATGCGTGAGAAGAAAGCTCAAACGCCGCCGCAGTAACACTATTTTATGTTGCTATTTATATTGCTTTAAAAAACCATCATTTATTGAGCATTATCGTTATAAAAATAAAAGTAATGATAACGCTCAACAATGACATAAGGTCATATCATGTCAGCATCCATACAAGCGCCGTTTTCTCAAACCACCCCTACGCCCACTCAAGGGCGTTTTATTAGTTTTGAGGGCACTGAAGGCGTTGGTAAAACCACGGCGATTGAGCAACTATGTGTACGTCTGCAAGCGCGCGGCATTGATTATCTGCGCACCCGTGAGCCGGGTGGTAGTCCGTTTGCTGAACGCTTGCGCGAGATATTGTTAGACCCGAATACCGCTATCAATGATGATACAGAGTTACTACTCATGTTTGCTGCGCGCTGTGATCATATGCAGCAAGTCATTTTGCCAGCGCTGCAACGTGGTACATGGGTAATATGTGACCGCTTTACCGACTCAACAGTGGCTTATCAAGGCTTTGGACGTGCAGATGGCGATGCGATTGTCCGTGCCAAAATTGACATGCTTATCGAGCAGTTTGTGGTGCAATTACCCGAGCTTACACTGTGGCTAGATCTACCAGTATTAGAAGGCATGGCACGTGCTAATAAACGCAGTGCCGCTGACCGCTTTGAACAACAAGCGACGGAATTTTTTACCAGAGTACATCAAGGTTTTAGTGTCCTTGCTAGCGAGCAGCCTGAACGTATCCAGCGTATTGATGCCTCAGGCAGCGCTAATGAGGTCGGCGCACGAATATGGCTGACGATCGAAGAGAAGTTGGATATTTAATAGACATTTTCATAAAGAAATAAGCTTGCTCCAATAAAAAGCCCCAACTAACTAGTTGGGGCTTTGTTCATTGATAGGCATTTAATAAACACTATTTAAGCGTTGTTTATTTAGGTTTTATCTATATGACCATTATCTCAATCATTTTTACCTATATCTTTATTTAATATAACTTCAGCAGTATTACTCTTGGCCGCTTTATCTTGGCCTGAGTCCGGTAGACGGTTGGGGTCTAGAGAGCCGTTTTTATTTTTAGGCGCACTGCCATTACCGTTACCACTGTTTTTATTACTGCTTGCTGTTTTCGGTATTATTGGCGTATTGGGATTCGCAGGCAATACTTCGGGATTGACCTGACTAGTACTGGCAGATTCAGATGTTGCTATTTTTTCGTTAGCTGCTTCATCATTTAATGCTGTTGGCATGGTTGAAGATGGATTAGACGCTAAGCTAGCATCAGCTGACACATCATTAGGTAGATTTTGTTCAGCGTCTTTGTCGTTATCTATCAAAGATGCTTCCTCTACATCACTATCATCGTCCGCCAGCTCTATTTCTTGGCGTTTTTCAGGCGCTTTAGAGTCGGACTCAAAGCTTGCGTCAGCTGCAGCGCGCGCTTGCTCTTGTTGCGGCGTCACATCGACCGGTTTTGGCTGTACGTCATCATCGACGACCAATGAAACAAGCTTGCGATCACGCGGCACCGTACCATCGAATTTGTCAGTAATTACATGTAGCTTGCCTTCTTTATCGACCGTATAAAGCGGCACAAATTGCTTATTATCGGCTTTATATTGCTCAAAGCTATAGCTGTCGGTGATATTGGTGATTTTAATACGGGCTTTCTTGGACAGCATACTGGCAAGCTTGGTATAGGTCACATCTTTGCCAAATAGCCACTGCGAATGGAAGTTTCCTTGCTTGTCATCGCGCTCACTTTTGACTTTTTCATCGCTAAACTTTAAGCGGTACAGTTTGCGCTCACCGAACTCATGACGATAGTGAATCTCGGATAAAGTATTCAGCTCTTTATCCATACTCATGGCAAATAAACGTCCGATACCGATGAGATCCAAATGATGGTCAGCGTGGTCAGAGACAGGATTGCCAAAGTAAGTACGCAAGCCACTCATGCGCGCGCTAGCGATGTTGGTATAGTTATTATGAGCAACGATGACATCAAAGCCCTGATCCTTTAACGAAGTAGCAACCAACAAAGCGACAGGGTTTGAGCCAACGACCAAGATACCGTTGGTTTCAGGCTCACGGACACCCAAAAAGTTCCCTACCATTTTTGCGCCCAAACCCTGAATCATCACCGTACCAATAATGACCAAAAACACCAAAGGCACCAGTAGCTCAACCCCTTGAATATCATACTCTTGTAAACGAATGGCAAAGAGTGATGAGATGGCAGCAGCAACGATACCGCGCGGACCAATCCAGCTGATCATCAGCTTTTCTTTGGTCTTTAGGTTAGAGCCGATAGATGATACCCAAACCGATAGGGGGCGGGCGACAAACATTACAATCGCTAGTAGCACTAGACCTGCAAAGCCGACGCTCAATAAGCTTTCCAGCTCAACACGCGCTGCAAGAATAATGAATAAGACCGACACCAATAAGATTGTAAGCGATTCATTAAACTCTAAAATCGTATCACGTGGGAATTTTGGCCAATTAGCCAGCGCAACCCCAAGTACAGTCACCGTCAATAAACCGGATTCATGTTCCAGATGGTTGGAGATTGAAAACAACACCAGTACAAAAGCAAGGGTAAAAACATTGCGTAAAAATTCAGGAATCATATGGCGACGCATCAAAAATGCTAATGCCCACGCGCCAGCTAGCCCCATTGCTACTGCCAATACCACAATCTTAGCAAACAGCAAAATACTACTGGCTTCACCACCTGAGATAATATATTCATAGACCAGTACCACCGCAATCGCGCCGATAGGGTCGATAATGATACCTTCCCATTTTAAGATATTGGAGATGGTTTTATTGGGTCGTACACTGCGCAGTAACGGCATGATGACCGTTGGACCAGTCACGCAGACCAATGCCCCAAACAATAAGGCAATAATCGGGTCGATATCAAAGAGCAAGTACGTCGACAGCGACACGATAGCGATAGTGATTAGCACACCGACGGAAACCAGCATCTGTACTACAGAGCCGTGTTGTTTAATCTCTTCAAACTCTAAGGTCAGCGATCCTTCAAATAAGATAATCGCTACGCCTAGTGAGATAAAGGGAAACATCAGTTCGCCGAGTACTAAGTCAGGATCGAAAACCCCTAATACTGGACCAACTATAATACCAATCAGTAATAAAAACAAAATGGACGGTTGCTTTAAATACCAAGCCAACCATTGGGCGGCAATGCCAATCCCAACCACGCCGGATAACAATAGGGCGGTATCCATAAATTAATCCTTTTATAATAATATAGTCATGCTGTAGAGCGATTCGAGGCTATAGCATTTAGCATAGACAGTTTTTTAGTTCATGATTCATTCACATCATCATCAAAAATCGCTATCGACAGTTACCGCAAGAGTCACAGCATGAGTCATGTATACTATATAGTAGCAAACACAGAATAATAGCAAAGATGAATACGCTTCTAGGTAAAGTCGTGGGGCTTTAGAATATAAGATCTAATAGCCAGAAGCGCAAAAGAGAGAAGATACGGTAAAATAATAGCCAATTTAAACAATGAAGCATTAATAAGTTTCAGCGCTAACTTTTGTTTGTTTTAAATGTTTTTTACTGGTTATCATACCATGATTTTATTTTATATAACTGAGTGCTCACTGTCACCCAAAGCGTTACAAGACTCTTAAAAAGACAGACAGCATAAGTCATTTTGGTTATGAACTAGCGACTGAATGCTGCAACGATGTTGTTCACTAGCTATGGTTGATCAGTGATTCTAATAGCTAGCATGATAGCTCGATGAAGTCCTTAAGTGACGTCGCAAGTAATAATCGTATTCAGATGATTCTGAGTTTGCAGTGTGTGGTTTAGCGTATAGTGCAATTAGCATATTCAAGTTAACTTACCGTATTGAGATAGATGACAAACTAAGCTGCAGTCAGCAAAAATACTCTATAAACTAAGATGAAAGTACTATTTATTAATCATGAATTAAAATGCCAAGCCGTGCTATAAGTTAATAGCATAGCCACTCACAAAAATTATAAAAATCACTTGGATGAGGGATAAGATGCTAATCGACATATCTAAATCGAAAATCACCATAGCTACTATGCAGCGCTTGCTTCAACGCAGCACCTTGGCAATCGCTGTCGCTACTACCATGGTTGTTGGTATTAATCTCAACACTATGCCAAGTGCGCAAGCAGCTGTCACCACAGCGGATTTTTCAGGATTGGTACAGCAAGTCACGCCAGCGGTGGCACGCGTCAATGTGACCAAAACTGTGAGTGAGGCTGAGCTTGCAAAAGCCCAAACGGCTGAGCTGTTACGGAAATTCTTTGGTGATCGCCTACGTATCCCTGATCAAGCTGCGACACCAGCGATTGAGCATGCGTATGGCACGGGGTTTTTTGTGACCGATGATGGTTATATGCTGACCAATCACCATGTAGTGGCGGGCGCAGACAAAATTACAGTGACTCTCAATGACAGAACTGAGCTGGATGCGACCTTAGTTGGCAGCGATGAGCGCTCGGATGTGGCAGTATTAAAGGTCACAGGCAAAAAATTCCCAGCGCTACCGATTGGTGATTCTAATAGCCTAAAAGTCGGTGAACCAGTACTGGCCATTGGCTCGCCATTTGGTTTCGATTATTCAGCATCAGCAGGTATTGTCAGCGCCAAATCACGTAACTTTTCGCGTGAAACCAGTGTGCCATTTATTCAAACCGATGTGGCATTGAATCCTGGTAACTCAGGCGGACCTTTATTTAACCAGCGCGGTGAAGTGATTGGCATTAACTCACGTATTTTTAGTGGCACCGGTGGTTATATGGGATTGTCGTTCTCCATCCCGATTGATGCGGCAATGGATGTTTATGAGCAGCTCAAAACCAATGGCAAGGTTGAGCGTGCTTATTTAGGTATTTATCCGCAAGATATCGATCGCAATCTCGCCGAAGCCTATAACCTAGCGCGTCCGCAAGGGGCGTTACTGACACGCGTGTCGCCTGATTCACCTGCCCAAAAAGCAGGACTAAAATCAGGGGATATTATTTTACGCTACAATGATGTCCAAATTATGGAAGCCTCTGATTTATTGAACCTGATCAATCGCGCGCGTCCCAATGATGGCTTTCGCATGCAAATCCAGCGTAATGGTAAGCAATCGCTTGTCACTGGCAAGCTGAGTGATGCCTCAAATGACATGCAATCACAAAGCCGTGGTCAGCAAAATAACGAGATAAGTCTGGGCTTAGCCTTACGTAATTTGACCCCAGAGGAACAAGCAGAGCTGGCGTCTGATAATAAAACTGGTGTCTTGGTCACAGCGATTGAACCAACTGGATTGGCAGCACGCTCAGGTATATTAGCAGGCGATATCATTACCAACCTACATCAAAAACCGATTAAAACCGTTAATGATGTTTCGAGTGCGGTGTCGGTATTGCCTAAAAAGGGAGTGGTGACGATCGAAGTTATGCGTCAAGGTATCCCCGGTATTATCGGATTACGGATAGAGTAGTTAAAGATATTGCTATTACTTGTGGCACAAAAGGACATAAGCGTTTGTTTGCTTGTATCGGCTAGCCAACGATGTGTTGACGATTGGTTAAAAGGCTTAAAAAGATTTTATCGACCCTTGGCAATTACGCTAAACTGACGGTTTGGTTTAAAACTAAACGTCCTCAATCTCACTGTCTATTAATGGCGCAATGAGATTGAAGCAACTGGGCAATTATTTTCAGAATGGCTTGCTTTGGCATTAATTGATTAATAGCGGTCAATCCAAAATATGCTACACTAGCAGGCGTTTTTATAGCGAGATAATCATCCTATTAATGTCAGATAAAATGGCGTCAAGGACGGTATAAGACATACAAACATTCAGTATTAACCTCGAGCAAGATCTTACCAATGATGTTTATGAGCATGCATATTATTTATAGTATCCATGCAGCTATTTGACAATGAATACTTCAAAATATGCATTGGTACTTGCAAACGACCTATCATGTGATAGCTTTAGTCAAAGCTAGGATACGAGAGTAAGGCACAGTTATGAGCACAGCATACGACGATATTAAAACCCGACTACAAGGCTCAATGGTAGCTTTGATAACGCCCATGCTTCGTGACGGCACGGTCGATTATAAACGTCTGGCAGACCTCATAGATTGGCAGATTGAACAAGGCACACATTGCCTTGTCGCTGTTGGTACGACTGGCGAATCTGCAACCTTGTCAATGCAAGAGCACAGCGATGTCATTCGCTATTTTGTACAGCATGTTAAAGGTCGTGTGCCGGTGATTGCAGGTACTGGTGCGAACAATACGGTGGAAGCCATTAAGCTGACCCAAGATGCCGCAGATGCTGGTGCAGATTGTGCATTATTGGTCGCCCCTTATTATAATAAGCCGCCACAAGAAGGCTTATATCAACATTACAAAGCCATTGCTGAAGCTGTTAATATCCCGCAAATGCTGTATAACGTCCCTGGACGCACCGTCGTTGATATCGCGCAAGAAACAGTCGAGCGTTTAGCGGATATCGATAATATCGTTGCTATCAAAGACGCGACAGGTTCTGTTGCTCGTGGTGAGCAATTAATAAAAGCAGTGGGCGATCGTCTTGTTGTCTTGTCTGGTGATGATGGTAGTGCCCTTGAGCTGATGAAATTTGGTGGTAAAGGGAATATCTCTGTGACTGCCAACGTCGCACCAAAAGCGATGAGTGAAACTTTTACAGCAGCCTTGCGCGGTGATTTCGATACCGCAAGTCAAGTACATGATATCGTTAAACATTTACATCGTGACTTGTTTATCGAATCAAGCCCTATTCCAGCCAAGTATGCTTTGCACAAAATGGGTATGATAGATCAAGGTATTCGCCTGCCGCTAGTATGGCTAGCCGAGCAACATCACGCGACGATTGATAGTGCTTTGGTTCGTGCAAACTTATTATAAAATGATGCGTGTAAATGCTAACTCAGAGAGATAATATGATGAAAGTATCATCAATGACTGCAAAAATATTCCCTGCTGTAATGACGGTCCTGTTGGGTAGTACGTTAGTATTAAGCGGCTGCCAAGCGACAAAAGAATTTATTGGTAAGCGTGACAATGGTAGCCTAGAGTATCAGCAAAGTAAAAAGTTGGCGTCGCTACAGCTGCCAGCTGCTCAAGAGACTGCACCCTTTGTACCGCTTTACCCAACCCCTAATGCAGGCGCCAATACGCTCACATTACAGAACGAGTCTGGTAAACAGTACCAGCTACCAAAACCGCAACGCGCTGTTGCGAGTCGTACTGAATAAAGTCTTTTTTAACCTTATCTATGCCGCTGATGCTTTTATCAATACCAATGTATCTCATTGGTTTTATAAGTTATCAGCGGTCGCTGCGCGTTTTTACCACATAAGCTTGAACGAACAGGAAACCTCCTAATGCAAAAGCAAGAACTGCTCTATAAAGGCAAAGCCAAATCTGTTTATGAAACAGAAGACAACGACCTGCTGATTTTACATTTCCGTGATGACACCTCAGCGCTTGATGGTAAGCGTATCGAACAGCTTGCACGCAAAGGCGTGGTTAATAATCGCTTTAACGCGTTTATTATGCAAAAGCTTGCTGACGCTGGTATCGAGACGCATTTTGAAAAGCAATTGTCTGATGATGAAGTGTTGGTCAAGCGTTTGGATATGATTCCGGTTGAATGCGTTGTGCGTAACTTTGCTGCGGGCAGTTTGGTACGTCGTTTAGGGTTGGAAGAAGGTCAGGCTTTGACGCCACCGACTTACGAGCTATTCTATAAAGATGATGCGCTTGGCGATCCGATGGTTAATGAGTCAATCTCAATTTCTCTTGGCTGGGCAAATGACGCACAGCTTGTTAAAATGAAAGAGCTGAGTCATCAAGTAAATGAAGTTTTGACAGCGCTGTTTGATGCTGGTGATTTGATACTAGTAGATTTCAAACTAGAGTTTGGTGTATTTCATGACCGTATCGTCTTAGGTGATGAGTTCTCACCAGATGGCTGCCGCATTTGGGATAAAGCCACTAAGAAGAAGCTCGATAAAGACCGCTTCCGTCAGTCATTAGGTGATGTCATCGAAGCTTATGAAGAAGTGGCAAGCCGTATCGGTGTACCACTGAGCTAAATGTAGAAAAATTAAAACCGTCAAGACATAAAAAAACTGAGCCATGGCTCAGTTTTTTTTGCACTTAAATTTATTAGCTGTCTTTACGAGCGTCTTTGATTTTCTTAGCAGCAAACTCCATGGCATCTGCCGCTTTATCTGCTAATGTACCGACCACTTCTTTTGCCTTTGTAGTAGCAGTATCAGCTAAAGAAGAGTCTTTATCGCCCTTACTTTTAGCATCTTTATCTGAAGACTTACTATCTTTACTATCGTCTTTATCTGATGCTTTGTTGTCTTTGTTGTCTTTGTTGTCTTTGTTGTCTTTGTTGTCTTTGTTGTCTTTGTTGTCTTTGTTGTCTTTGTTGTCTTTGTTGTCTGAGCTATTATTTGAATTCTTACTGTCAGAACCTTTATCAGTATTCTGATCTTTAGTGTCATTGGCAGTGTTGTTGTCTTTTACATCATTTTTTTTGTCTTCTGCTTTATCACTACCATTTTGCTGCTTATTGCCTTGGCTATTAGAGTTACTCATTGTTATATCCTTTTAATTTAATTATGTTTTTTAGTGTGGTATATCTGGGATCAAGATTACTATTATATTGAGTTAACTGTCTGTATAACATCAGTTGCAATAAGTAATGGTGGTCGCTATCAGACAGCCTTTGATGGCTTTTTATGTTAAATTTATGCTGCTGTGATAATAGAGTGTAAATACAAACCCTTATAAAAAGGTTATGACTGATGTTAGCGTCTCAAGTTGTATCGAGTGTTTTGGAGCCATCTTGGTTTGCCCGTCCCACTTGTGTGGTGGCTGCCGACTTAATTGGCAAGGTGTTGTGTCGAGAGCTGACAGACAGCGATGGTCAACAAAAAATATTGCGTATGCGTATCTCAGAGACAGAAGCCTATATTGGCGAGGGGGATGCTGCGTGTCATGCGCATGCAGGCACACGTACGCCGCGTACAGAGATTATGTACCATATAGGCGGTGTTTTTTATGTATACCTGACTTATGGTATTCATCATATGCTCAATTTGGTCAGTGGACCAACAGAGTCGCCAGAAGCTGTTTTAATACGTGCTGGATTTTTAATAGAGGGTAGCGCTCGCTTAATGAATGAGCAATTATTAGACGTTAATAAACAACTTAATCATATCAAACAGCTGGCAGGTCCTGGCAAGCTGACCAAGGGCTTACAGATAGATAGAACGTTATACGGTAAGCCAATCAAGCCTGCTTCAAAAGTTTGGGTGGAGGATGACGGTTGTCAGCCGCTAGTATCATTACGCCCCCGTATCGGCATTGATTATGCTGGCGACGCAAAAGAGTGGTTGCTGCGTTATATATGGACTGATCACCCTTCTTTGTCAAAAAAGTAGAAAATTTTTTATAGTTTTAACTTAATTTTCAAGTATTTGATGAGGCGATTAATTTAATAAGGTTGCTATTTAATGAGGCTAAGACATGTATAAACTTACCGTTTTTGTACCAGACTCAGTATTAGAACAGGTAAAGTCGGCGCTATTTGCAGCAGGTGCTGGCAAAATTGGCGATTATGAGCAGTGTTGTTGGCAAGTGCAGGGGATAGGGCAATTCATGCCACTCGTAGGTAGCACGCCACATATTGGTACACAGGACAGTTTAGAGAAAGTCAATGAATGGCGGGTAGAGATGGTGGTTGCTAAGGTTAATATTGGTGATGTCATTATCGCATTAAAGCAGGCGCACCCTTATGAAACACCTGCTTATGATGTGATTGAAGTCTTAGATTTTTGATCGCAGTTTTCAATGCTTCTTAAAACAGACTATTAGTCTTCTTTTATTTTTAAAACATTATAGCCGGGATAGCTAAGCTCGATTTTATAATCTTCACCACCGCGGTATGCTTTTACTTTTATTTTGTTGTCGCCTTTTTTGTATTTAACATCTTCAACACGGTAACCCATGCTACGGACTTTATTTGCTGCTCTTTGCTCGATAGCAGGACGGTAAATATCTTTATCAACGTTATTGATGGTTTCCTTATGTTTCTTATAGACGCTACTGTCTTTATAAATATCTTCATAAAGGTCGCCATAAGGGTTATATCCAGGTGTCGTAACACAACCTGTGGTTATCGTTAATAGCACTGCTGCCATACTGCCCGCTGCTGTGGTTTTTAGTAAAGAATTAATGTTCATAAGATGATCTCAGTAATGATATGAAAATTGCGTATGAAACGACGATAAATAGATAGTATACGATAAATAAGAAAAAGAGATAAAAAATGGTCAAATAAACCAAGGGCTGGCTTATTTGACCGCGGACATCAAATACTAAATGATGCCAAAATTTGATAAATAATAGAACGAATAGATGTTATTCGGATGCTATGGCTTTAACATTAATCTTTTTTAATCTTGATTACATTCAAGTTTGGATAGCCAAGTGTAATCTCATACTCTTGTGAGCCACGTTTGGCTTCAATCTCAAACACGCCACGATTGTTCTTTTGTTCAAACTCGATATCTTTGACTCGATAACCCATACCCTCAACTTTATTGATAGCACGGCGTTTAATCGCTGGATAACGTGATTCGTTTTTGATGCTATCTTCATTTTTATAATGTTTATCTTTGTATTTGCCATTATCTTTATAGTCGTTTTTATCATCCCAGACATTAGACCAAGGTTTTTTGGTCGAGCTGATCAGCCTGAGATCTGGTGAGCTATATTTTAGTTCATACGCTTGATTATTTTTCTTAGCAAGAACCGTCAGCACACGGTTACCGCGGTAGCTCTCTGTTCTGATGTCCATCACGTTATAACCTTTACGACGTAAATCCTGACGCAGCTGCTGAATGGCACGGTTGTTTTCAGCGTGGTTATAACCGCTATTGTCATTGTATATCGGATAATTGTCATAACCTGGACCGGCGACAGCGCAGCCAGCAGTAACGCCGACGAGTGAAAATGCAAGTGAGGCAGAAAGGACAGTTTTAAATGAGAAAGGTTTTAACGTTTTCATGATGGAATCTCCTAAGATATAAGTTGACTTAAAAAGTGCTTATATACAGTTGCAAAATTTTGTCAATATATAATGCAGAATAACGCTAACAATCATGAATAATACGCAAGATATGCTTATAAGCTATGGATGTTTGTTCTTAATTACCGTTATTCTTGAAATGTTTTCTTACATACACATAGTAAGACTTAAAGCTCATTAATACGTGTCGTTGGTGTTAAGAAGTTGTAAATTTTGCAAATAATTGCGTAAGCATTCGATACTTTGAGTGACTAAGGTGTTGCTTAGAACAGCGAATATCGCTAATACTTAAGTGGTCTGTATTAGTTTTTTCTAGCTTAAAAATAGATATTTATATTAAAAGCTATTAATATCAGAAGGTTAAGCCTATTAACCTTCTGGATTTAAACTGATGTAAGCATATGCTTACACGCAATGACGTTTACGCGACTTAACAGTAGCTCAATAATTTGACACTATACACACACGGCATAAGGGAATGTGACTCAAGGATTGAGTTGACCGTATTAAGGATAATATTTCAACGGCTAGCATCAGGATGATAATAGCAATTGGATTAAGGACACATAACCCGTGTTGCAGGCAGATAATGCCACTAGTAGTAAAAAGGGCAGGATGCCCAACTGTCACAATATGCTCAATATCTTGCAAGGATGCAGTGATTAGAGCTGTGGTGGGTAACAAGGATAGTTAACAATAAAACCGCATAACAATTAATTGCTATGCGGTTTTATCGTATCTGAGGTTTGAGTTTTGTCCCTGATAAGCATTTGCTGATACACTGAGCATAAAAAAACCGCATTAGTTTCTAATGCGGTTTTCGTTTAAATAATCTGCCTATAAACATTTTATCTTAACTCTTGTTACAAGCATCACTATTTACTAGTATTTATTTTCAGTACGCCATGCATCTACTTCACGCTCAGCGTCATCTTTACTATGACCATAACGCTCTTGTACTTTACCAACGAGCTTATCACGGCTACCTTCAACATGTAATAAATCGTCATCAGTAAGGTCAGCCCATTTCTGCTTTGCTGAGCCTTTTACTTGGTTCCACTCGCCTTTTAGAGTATGTTCATTCATTGCTATTTTCCTTGTTTTAGTTATTGCGTCTTTTACAGTAGCTGTTATTTAAAAGTTAAATCAACAGGTTGCATCACGCTTTAATATTCAAATTATTATTTATGATTCTTATTGCTAGTACAGTATTGCTGTTAAATAGCTTATTTCTTATATAGCGTATTTTAAAACACTTAACTACATTACAAATAGCCAATGGCTAACTTGTGCTACTAATATATGAATTTCAAAATGCTTTGTCTGTATGGACAATGTTGATACTGTTGCTCAATTATAAAAAAAATCATGACTATGTTATGAGCAGTCTAGTTATGTAATCATTAGGATATTTTGTCAGTGAGGTACGTAACTAAGGTGCATAACTACAGTGCACACATTTGGCTATGAGTTACAGCATCAGCGAGATATAGTAGAGAATAGACTGTCAGTAATCACAGTCTTAAAAAGGAATTCAGTATCGATTTATTGAGAATGACAATATAAAACAGGGAGCGTGACCGTGGTGACTGAACAAATCAAATCCAAAGAGCAGACGCATTTTAGAACCTGTACTCTGTGTGAGGCAATGTGTGGTATCGAGATAAAGCACGATGGCAAAAAGGTTTTATCGATTAAAGGGGATAAGAGCGATCCATTTTCTAAAGGGTATATTTGCCCAAAAGCGACTGCCTTGCAAGATTTGCATGAGGATCCTGACCGCCTGCGTCATCCTGTTGAAAGAACGGCTAAAGGCTGGAAAGAAATTAGCTGGACTGAAGCGTTAGATAAAGTCGCAGCTGGTATTGGTGCAGTGCAAAAACAACATGGCAAAAATGCTTTTGGTGTTTATTTGGGCAATCCCAACGTACACAATCTGGGTGGCATGCTGACGATTAAGTATCTGCTAAACAGCCTCAAAACGCGCAGTCGCTTCTCTGCCACTTCGGTCGATCAACTACCGCACCATATCGTTAGCATGCATTTATTTGGGCATATGCTGCGTATTCCTGTGCCTGATGTCAATCGTACTCAGTATATGCTCATCATCGGTGGCAATCCGCTAGCGTCTAATGGCAGTATCATGACAGCACCAAACATGCGCCAAAAACTAAAAGACATTAAAGCACGTGGTGGCAAAGTCATCGTCATCGATCCAAGACGTACTGAAACCGCTGATATCGCAAGCGAGCATCACTTTATTCGTCCAGCGACTGACGTGTTGCTACTACTAGCGATGCTCAATGAGATTTATTTGCAAGGCTATGCTGATAAAGCAAGTATCAATAATAGAGCAGCAGCACTCGCGCCAGAAATAGAGCGACTGGCAGATTTTGCCAAAGACTATAGTGCAGAGTCAGTTACTGCTATTACGGGCATAGCCGCCATCGACATCAAGCGACTGGTCACAGAATTTTGTGAAGCAAAAAGCTCGGTTTGCTATGGTCGGATGGGTATATCAGTGCAGGAATTTGGTTTATTAAGCCAGTATTTGTCTATGGTTATTAATATCGTGACGGGGCGCTTAGATGAAGTAGGCGGTTTGATGTTCCCGAATGCTGCAGTCGATGTGGTGAATAATTCTGGTCCGGGGTATTTGGGTAAGCGTCATAGTCGTGTCAGCAAGCTGCCTGACTTTAATGGTGAATATCCCGTGGTTGCCATGAGTGATGAGATATTGATCGAAGGTGAGGGGCAATTAAAAGGCTTTATGACTGTGGCAGGTAATCCTGTCTTGAGTACACCCAATGGCGAAAAATTAGATCAAGCCTTTGAACAGTTAGATTTTATGGTCGCCATTGATTATTTTGTCAATGAAACCAGTCGCCATGCTAATATTATTTTGCCACCAGTCTCACCGCTAGAGCGCGACCATTACGACGTTACCTTTAATAATTTTGCCGTACATAACGTGGCTAAATATTCAAAAGCGTTGTTTCGTAAAGATAAGGACGCCAAGCATGACTGGCAAATCTATCTAGAGCTGGCAAAGCGCTTGGATAAAAAAGCGTCTTTAGCAACCAAAGCCGAACGGCTATTGATAAGGCGGATAGGACCGAAATTCGTACTCGATCAGGGATTACGGCGTGGACCTTATGCTGGCATGACACTGAACAAGCTCAAGAAAAATGCTCATGGTCTTGATCTAGGACCGCTCAAAACCATGCTGCCGCAAGCATTAAAGCATAAAGATAAGCAGATTCATCTGAATGTCGATTTTTATCAAGCAGATCTTGCCCGCGTGCAAGCGATGATGCAAAATTATGATGACAGCGAGATTTTATTGATAGGTCGTCGTCATGTCCGCAGTAATAATTCGTGGCTGCATAACAGCTACCGCTTGGTCAAAGGTAAGCCGCGCTGTACGCTCATGCTGCATCCAGATACTGCTGCGCAATATGGTATTGAGGATGGTCAAGACGTGAAAGTCACCTCGCGCGTCGGTAGCGTGATTGTTGCAGCAGAAATCACTGATGAGTTGATGGCGGGGGTAGTGAGTATTCCGCATGGCTTTGGTCACGGCCGTAAAGGCGTTAAGCAAAAAATCGCCCAAGCGCATGCAGGTGTCAGTGTGAATGATCTGACAGATGATACGTTGATTGATGAGTTAAGCGGTAATGCCGCTGTAAATGGCGTCCCTGTGCAATTGGAAGCTATACATGCAGGAACTATATCCCCAGAAACTGCTGGATTCTCAGAAACTGCTGAGTCAAACAGTTCGAACTCTTCGTCAAATTCAAAAGCCGAGTCGGGTAGCGCTGCATAAATACAATCAGTCCTATAGTTAAGATTGGACTCGAAAGCGCTTATTTATAATGATAAGCGCTTTTTATTTACCTTATTAATTTGTCTTAGACTAAATCTAGATACCGATAAAATCAAAATCAACCTCAGGTATCTCGCCTTGTATTAGTAAGCTAATCGCTTTAGCCGAACCACATGCATGCGTCCAGCCAAGCGTGCCATGACCAGTATTGAGCCATAAATTATCAAAAGTGGCGTCAATATTTCGACTACCATGTCGGACTTTACCCATATGCGCGCGCCCTATTAACGGTACATTTGATGGTGTCATTGGTCGTAACCCTGTCCAATATTGTACAGAGTTGGCAATGATGCCTTTGGGAAACAATTGCTGCACGCGGCGAGTAATGGCTTCACAGCGTACGGTATTCAAATCTAAGTTGTAGCCATTAAATTCTGCTGTCCCTGCCACTCGCAATTTATCACTAAGACGCGATGTGACCAGCTTAAACTCATCATCAATGAGACTGACAAAGGGTGCTAGATGGGGTGCTCGTGGGTTGATTTGATAAGTGGCTGAGTAGCCTTTGGCAGGGAAAATAGGCAGATGCATACGAAGAGGTTTCATTAAAGCGACGCTATGGCTACCAAGCGCCAATACATGGCTATCTGCACTAAAGGTTTGCGCATTTTCGCCTTTGGGTCGAATGGTAATGCTATGTACGTGCGGACGCGCAGAGTCAGCATCCACATTAATCGCTAAAATCTCAGTGTCGTATAAAAACTTAACGCCAGCCTCAGCGCAGCGTTCAGCTAAACGCTGAGTAAATAGATGGGCATTGCCTGACTCATCATGGCTGGTATACGTCGCGCCTTTGAGCTTATGGGCAATGGGGTAGAGTGCTGGCTCGAGACTAACGGCATTATTGATGTCAATCACATAACGCTCGCAGCCAAGCGCCTGCATACGCTCTGTAGGCGCTATCGCAGCATCAAATTCCGCTTGATTGGTATAAAAATGCATGATACCGCGCGTTTGCTGTTCATAATCAATACCAATATCAGCACGCAGCTGCTGCAAAGCATCTCGTGAGTACAATCCCAAACGTACCATTTGCACCAAATTGGCATCAGCACGATCTGCGCGGCACTCTTGCAAAAACTGCATCGCCCATTTAATTTGCGCCTTATCCGCACGCAACCGATAAAGCAGCGGTGCATCCTCGCGAAACAACCATTTGAGTGCTTTTATCGGTGCAGTAGGATTTGCCCAAGGGGTCGCATGCGAGACTGATATCTGTCCGCCATTGGCAAATGAGGTTTGCATACCTGCCGCTGACTCACGCTCAATCACGGTCACATCATAGCCTGCTTGGCGGAGATACCATGCGGTGGTCACGCCCACCACGCCTGCTCCGAGTACCGCAATATGGGTCATAGATTACTCTGCTGCGATTGATGAAATTAGATGAGAGCGTTGTTATCTGGTATTACTTGGGGCGAGCAACATCCGCTTGTAGCGCCAATGGTAAGTCCAATATGGTCAGATTACTTTCAGCCAACTGTTCTGGACGAGCCACGACCAATGCCTCAAAGCCTTCACTAGTAGTAATCGCATTGACGACTTGTACTTTATCCAGTTTTTCACCAGCGGCAGGAGTTGTACCTGAGCCTTTTACATTTGTTCCTTTTACATAGTGCAAAAACGCTTTCGGCGCTGATTTAAAGTAAATACGGGCGATGACTTCTTGACCCAAATAACAGCCTTTATCGTAGTCCATGCCGCCGCGCTGATGCAGACGCAACTCTTGTGGTTGGAATTCGCCTTGCGTTGCCGCTACTATCCAATAGTTACCAGTTGCGATACTAGACTGCATCCAAGCTTGAATATTCTTAGATGTATTGTGGTCGTCCTGATGGCTAAAAGTCGGCACTTCATCAATAACACAAGGATAAATAGGTGTCGGGGCACTAGTATCAAACTTTGAAAAGGCACCGAATTTTTTTAAATGTCCTTGGAAAGCCTCAGCGCAATCTGCACTGATGACCATGTCAAAATGCTTTTCCGCTTGTTTTTTAATCCAAATACCGAATTCTATGCGACCTTTTAAATTCCCAATGGCTGCGGCTTGATAGCTAAGACCGAGCTTAGTGACATCACAAGTTAATTGTCCTTGCAAAAATTTTTCGGCATCCTCGCCTTGGATAGATAATTGGGAAAACTGTGGCAATGCCGCCGTATTGATAGATTGAGTCATTGTTATTATCCTTCTGAAAAGAGGTTTTTTATAAAGCACTAAATGTTAAGAATAAGTATCAAAAAATGATAGCTCAGATTTTTATGCCAAGATAAACAATTATAAAATCAGATGAGGCTAAGAAGAGTACCACAAAAAACACCCTCATAAAAAACGTCATCGTTAAGATAGCTATCAAGCGTTAAATTGGGCATAGCCAGCGGTTTTCAAGCGTACAAATTGGTTAAAGAGTGCGAGTTACGGTACAATGTGAGCTCTGGAATAAACCTAATATATGATGGCTGCCGAGGGAATTATGAGCTTACCAAATTGTCCGAAATGTGATGCTGAATATACGTATGAAGATGGCGCGCTGCTGGTATGCCCGATGTGTGCTCATGAATGGACAGTGGCAGAAACCGATGTAGCACAATCTGAAGATCAAGACGCGGTCATTCGCGATGCCGTTGGTAATGAGCTGCAAGACGGCGATGCCGTGACCGTGATTAAAGATTTGAAAGTCAAAGGCTCTTCAACCGTTATCAAAGTAGGAACAAAAGCAAAAAGTATTCGTCTATTGCCAGATGCGACCGATGGTCATGATATTGATTGTAAGCTTGATGGCTATGGTCCGATGAAACTTAAATCATCGGTAGTTAAAAAAGCTTAAGCCACACACTTATTGTGAAAAAAATAATACAAATTACTGAATAGACAATCCCTAATTATAAAATCACTAAATAAAAAACGATTAAGTAGAGAATAACTATGAGCACTAAAAATGAACAACTATTCGCGCAAGCACGTAAGCATATCCCTGGCGGTGTAAATTCGCCTGTCCGAGCTTTTGCTGGTGTCGGTGGCACGCCAATCTTTATGCACCGTGCCAATGGTAGCAAAATCTATGATACCGAAGACAATGCTTATATTGATTATGTTGGCTCTTGGGGTCCAATGATTTTGGGTCATGCCCATCCAAAAGTTATTGATGCGGTCAAAAAAGCGGCTGATGATGGTTTGAGCTTTGGTACGCCAACGCCATTTGAGACCACCGTTGCCGATAAAATTTGCGAAATCGTCCCGAGTGTTGAGATGATTCGTATGACCAGCTCAGGCACGGAAGCGACGATGAGTGCGATTCGTTTGGCACGTGGTTATACTCAGCGTGACAAAATCGTCAAGTTTGAAGGCTGCTACCATGGTCATTCAGACAGCCTACTAGTAAAAGCAGGCTCAGGCATGCTGGATATTGGTGAGCCAACATCAAAAGGTGTACCAGCAGATTTTGCCAAGCATACTATTACGATTCCATATAACAATCCGCAAGCGATTAAAGACTGTTTTGAGAAATGGGGTGAAGAGATTGCCTGCGTTATCTTAGAGCCTATCGCTGGTAACATGAACATGGTGATTCCAAGCCAAGAGTTCCATGATACGTTGCGCGAGCAGTGTACTGTAAATGGCGCAGTATTGATTTTTGATGAAGTGATGACGGGCTTTCGTGTTGGACTTGGCGGTGCGCAAGCGCACTTCGGTATCGACCCTGATTTGACTTGCTTTGGTAAAATCATCGGTGCAGGATTGCCAGTTGGTGCTTTTGGTGGCAAAAAAGAAGTCATGTCTTGCATCGCGCCACTTGGCGGTGTCTATCAAGCGGGCACGTTATCAGGCAACCCACTAGCGATGCGTGCTGGTATTGCGATGTTTGAAGACTTAACGGCAGACGGTTTCTATGACGAGCTATCAGCGAAAGTAGATCATTTGGTTGATGGCTTCCAAGCGGCTGCTGACAAGCATGGCATCAATATGCGCACCAATAAATTGGGCGGTATGTTTGGAATGTTCTTTGTCAAAGACAGTGCGACGACTGTACCTCAAAACTTTGATGAAGTGACTGAGTGTGATATGGAGTTATTTAATACCTTCTTCCACGGTATGCTTGATCGTGGTATTTATCTGGCACCGTCTGCTTATGAAGCAGGCTTTATGTCTATCAAGCATAGTAACGAAGATATTGAGGCGACTATTAAAGCCGCTGATGAAATATTTGCAGAAATGGCAAAAGCGTAACACAGCAGTTTTAGGCGTCTGAAAAAACCAGCATAGTGACAAGATTACTGTGCTGGTTTTTTTATGAATAATAAAGGCAGTTGTATTTATCGCACTTTATCAAACTTACGGTCTCTCAGACTCAAATTACCTCGCAGCACATCCGCATACATACGAAAATCACTAGCAAAGCTTTTTAAAGGAAATTTAAAAGAGGCGGGTTTATTCTTTTCAAAGAAAAAATGTCCGACCCAAGCGCAAGCGTATCCTGCGGCAATACCTTTAAGTAAGGGTTTTGCTGAGCGATTCTTAACAGATTTTGCCAGTCCAATTAACCCAAAGCTACTGCCTGCAAAATGCAATCTACGGCAAGCCATATTTTGATGCTCATCAAGATAAAAGTCATAAAATGACGGTTTGTCTGAGCTATCCATTTTTATTAGATTGTTCCGGCTGTCTTTTTCGGCAGTAATTTCTTTAGTTTGTGACGTTTGCGTAGGGGTGTTATTCATCGATTTGGCTTCCTTGTAGGTTATGTCTCATCTATCCGTAATGAGTCTTGTCAGTAGAATGAAATAGCTTGATACCATAAAGCTCATAGGTAAGTACTTGTTCTCTATTATAATATAGACAATAGTGGTGGTAGCAAGCCAATATTGAACAAATAATGGCTAAGGGCAGAAGATATTTTTTGCTTCACAAAGTACCTATCCTGTTTTTAGCCGCTGTTTAGCGGTTGTCTTCGCTTACTTGCCAGCGTTTGGCATAAATGTTTTAATGGCAAAACTTGCCATCATTTATGTGACTATTATCTTTTTTATATATGGTAGTCCTTACTTTAATCCAACGTACTTTCTATTTTAAAAGCCTAAACCCTTTTAATTATCTTTTGATCTGACATGGTAACGACCTTCCTTATGCCCAAAGACAACCTAAAAAATCCACCACTCGCAGAAGATGAACTGATGGCAGCCATTGATATTGGCTCCAATAGTTTTCATTTAGCCATTGCTCGCCTCGATCATGGTGAAGTGCGAAAAGTGGTGTCTATGTCTGAAAAAGTTCAGTTAGCTGCAGGACTGGATGAGCATAATATTTTGGGTGCAGCAGCGGAGCAGCGTGGTTTAGACTGTCTCAGCCGCTTTGTGGCGCGTCTAGATTCGGTGCCTCCTGAGCGTATTCGTATTGTTGCGACCAACGCCTTACGCCAAGCCAAAAATGCCAATCATTTTATCAGCCGTGCCAATAAAATCTTACCCAAGCCTATTGAGATTATCGCGGGACGAGAAGAAGCGCGTTTGATTTATTTAGGAGTCTCGCATACCAATGCCAGTAGTGACAAGCGTCTGGTTATCGATATTGGTGGCGGCTCAACAGAGTTTATTATTGGCCAAGAGTTTGATCCATTATTGACCGAGAGCTTACAGATGGGCTGTGTTGCCTTTACGCAGAAGTATTTTGCTGATGGGCAAATTACCAAAGAGGCCTTTAACAACGCCATATCGGCTGCGCGCAAAGAAGTACTGGCGATCAATGGGCGCTACCAAAAAGTAGGCTGGAGCAGCGCCATTGGATCGAGTGGTACGATTAAAGCGGTACGTAACGTCCTTGTTTCAAAAGGTTGGGCAGACGAGCAGGAGCGTATCACTTATAAAGGTGTTAAAAAGTTAGAAAGATTATTGCTTAAAATTGGCAACGTTGATGACATTGATTTAGAAGGCGTCAAAGAGCACCGTAAAGCCGTATTTCCAGCAGGCGTTGCGGTATTACGAGCAGTCATGAAGGTGTTGGGCGTAGATGCTATTACTTACTCAGATGGCGCGCTACGCGAAGGTGTCATGTACGATATGCTTGGACGATTTGCCAGTGAAGACGTACGTGACCGCAGTGTATTGGCACTGATTAAGCGCTATTCAGGCGATAAAAAGCAGGCTAAGCAAGTAGTCAAAACCAGTCGCCACCTTTTTGGGCAAGTGCAAACTAAACTTGGACTCAGTACGGAAGATGGCGATCTACTCAGGCGAGCTGCATTTTTACATGAGATAGGACTGGCGATTGCTCATAGTAGCTATCATAAACACAGTGCGTATTTGATGGAACATTCTGATATTCCAGGGTTTTCACAAGTCGACCAAAAACGTATGGCACAGCTGATGTTGAATCATCGTCGTAAGCTCAAAGCAGATATGTTAGAGCAGACGTGTACTATCGGCGGTGATCAGCTCGTTTATCTGTGCTTGCTGTTACGTTTGGCAGTACTGGCACATCACAGTCGCAGTGATTATGAATTACCAACATTAGAATTAAAAGTAGATGATGACAATCATTGGCAAATCATGGTTGGTGATAGCAGCGAGCACTACGCTTTCTTATTATCTGATTTGCAGACTGAAATAGAACAATTTGCCAAATGGGGCGTCAAACTAAGCGTCATTGAGGTTTAATTTTTTTATCAGCTAAGACTGTTAATAGATTACTTGATTAATGCGGTTAGAAATAACATAACAAAAGCGGTGTTGTCGGTAATGTTATGGCATATAAGATGTGCTATTATAGTTTTTATTGAGTTTACAACTGTACTTTCATTATCCTAAAACCGATAACGATGCCAGTATTAAATCTAACCATATTGAACATAACTCTATTAAGTATAACTAAGAAAGGGAAGCGTCTATGAGTACCGTCTGGGATAGCGTTCAGCTTGCACGGCATGCCAAACGTCCATTGTTTATGGACTATGTAAATCAGCTGTTTACCGAATTTGATGAGTTGCACGGCGACCGCGCTTTTGCTGATGACAAGGCAATCCTGGGTGGACTTGCGCGCCTAAACGGTATGCCGGTGATGGTTGTTGGTCAACACCGTGGTCGCAGCACACGTGAGCGTATTGAGCATAACTTTGGTATGGCAAACCCTGAGGGCTATCGAAAAATCATTCGTTTGGTCAAAATGGCTGAGCGCTTTAATATTCCGGTTATGACCTTTGTCGATACTCAAGGAGCTTATCCGGGCATTGGCGCAGAAGAACGTGGACAAGCACAAGCCATTGCTGAAAGCATTGCTGTGTTTTCTAGTTTAAAAGTGCCTATCATCGTCACCATTATTGGTGAAGGCGGCTCAGGTGGCGCATTGGCGATCGGTGTTGGCGATAAGGTAAATATGCTACAAAATAGTATTTACTCCGTTATCTCTCCTGAAGGCTGCGCTTCTATTCTATGGAAAACTGCCGAAAAAGCGCAAGATGCCAGTGAAGCCTTAAAGTTAAATGCTATCAATCTGTATCAAATGGGCTTGATTGATGCGGTCATCGACGAAGGTGAAGGTGCCCATATTCAGCCACAGCCAGTAATGACGGCATTAAAAGCTTTATTGGTTGAGCAACTGGACGAGCTGAAAGATTTAGATACCCATACGCGTTGTGAGCTACGTTATGAGAAATTCAAATCGTTTAACTCAGAAGTCATGTTGCCTTGCTAGTATGTTCTATCGCTAGTATGTCCTGTGTCTAAATAGTTGACAATCAGCTTTTAGCACTAGAGGCTTACACTTAATGTTAAAATAAAAACGTGTCATGTTATGGCGCGTTTTTTTGTGTCAATTAATTCATATACTAACTAATGAGATAAGGTCAATGATGAGCAGCAGTGCAATCCTACCATATCCTATTGAGCCAATAGCTGAACTGCCGATTGACGATAATTTGGCAAAGGCATTATTGACCAGTATGGCTGAGTATGGCGAGCAGCTACAGGGTCGGCGAATTTGGCTGGCCTGTAGTGGTGGGCGTGATTCATTGGCACTGGCAGCGCTATGTGTGCAACTCTATCAGCAAGGTCGACTGCCATTTTTACCGCAACTATTGCATGTCAACCATGGCTTGCAAGCGGATAGCGCTATTTGGGCTGCGCACGTTGCTAACTGGGCAAAGGCTCAAAAGATACCATGCACTATTTTGCAAGCACACGTAAATGGACGTGATGAGCAAGCCGCACGGCAAGCACGTTATGATGTGATGCGTGCGCAACTCAATCAAGATGATGTATTACTATTAGCCCATCATGCTGATGACCAAGCTGAAACTGTGTTGATGCGATTGATTCAGGGCGCAGGAGTAAATGGTCTGTCGGGTATGCAGCCGTGGCGTGTACAAACAAAAGGCATGCATCGTATTGTATTATGGCGACCTTGGCTGACCATACAACGTGCTAGTATTAGCGCCTATGCTCAGAATTTAAAGCTGTCTTATATTGATGATCCCACCAATGACGGCGGTGATAACGTCCGTAGTGGACTGCGCCGTGACATCATGCCAGTATTAGCGAAATACAATCCTAACGTTATTGATAACATAGCGCGTAGCGCGCAGCTACTAAGCGATGCGCAATTCACCGTTAATGCACAAACGGCAAAAGATTTACAGTGGACAGAGGTAGCATCATTACAGCTATCATCTGCGCAGCGTGTGCTAAATATAGATGAACTACAAAAGCTACCACTTTATCGCCAACGACAACTATTGCATTATTGGCTTGGTCAAGATGAGCCATTACCGCCTGCTAAGCAGCTTGTCGATAACGTATTGAGCCTAAGCCAACGTGATGACCATGACCATCAAACGGAATTGTTTTGGCAAGGACGCGAACAGTCATATACTATTCGCCGTTATCGTCAGCAGCTTTATCGTCTAAGTAGCGACTGGCTCAAATGGTTAGAGTTGCCGCTTGCCGAACAGACGCAGAGCTTGTTGATTAATACTGAGTCTAATCTTATTGGGGCAGATTTTCATGCAACTGGAAGACAACCCGTTCCAATTAATTTACGCAATGATGATAAATTCACTTGGCAATTACAGATTCTGCCAAATGAAGTAATGCGACTATTAGAAAGCGATAAAGATAAGGTTGCGATCACTTTTGCGCCATTACATCGCAGCACGCGTATCCAAACCGCATTGGCGTCGCGTCCACAATCGGGCAAAAAGCTCTATCAAACCTTAGGTATTCCATCATGGATGCGTGAGAGTTTGGTAGTCGTTAGCGTGACTTTGATAAATAAAGAAAGTAGTGAAACCGAGCTTTTAGAGAACGATTGCCCGATAGAACAACCTATTTTATTATTATCACCTCTTGAAAACTGGGTGTTGGATGGTGCTAAGCGGTTAACTAATACTGTAAATAATTCTTATAGTATAGAAAGTGCTATTAGCAGCTGTTTAACCGTACCTAGCTCGTTTTGATGTTTGTTACTCAAAGCCTTGAGTAGGGTAGATCTTCATTTTTTTGATCATTTTGATATCTACTATTTGTGTATCTTTATAATCTTCTTCACTTTTTTCACCATTACAGACAAAGCCGAATTTCTTATAGAAATGAATGGCAGGCGCGTTATTCTCTAATACCCATAAATAAAAATTTGCATTGATATTAAAACTCAATATGGCTTGTAATGACCTTTTCATCAATTCGGTGCCTATACCTCGCCCATGATATTCTGATAAAACATAGAGAGTTGTAATTTCATAGCTATTATTTTTAGTAAAATACCCAATAAATCCTAAACTCTTATGATTAGCATCATAGGCTATCCAAATAATGACATCAGGATGATTAATCAATTCCTGCCACATTTTTGTTTTTTCACTAAGGTTGTTTTTATTGTTGATATAAGACTTAGGTAGCAGATTCAAGTAGGCGTCATGCCAACTTTTGCAATGGATATGAGCAATATCCGCAAAATCTTTTGAATGAGCTTTACGAATGCAAAACATGTTTTTCCCCTGTACCACTCTACCTAAACGACTTTTTAATCTAACAGGTAAGCTGTGTGATATTCGATGTTAATTTAGTATCTCAATTAAACGGTAGTACTAGTAGTACTATTAGTTAGCGTTTGAATTTCCCGAACAGCGCCAGTAGCAGTATGGTAAACTGAGTGTCATTTTACCTATCATTATGTTAGTTTGAATACCTTTGGTTTTTTGAATAGGAGACATGTATGTCAGTATTAGATAATAAGAAAATCAGCTTTATCGGTGGCGGAAATATGGCGCAGGCTTTGATTAGCGGGCTTGTTAGCTGCGGTGTCAAACCGAGTCTGATTACCGTTGCTGATCCGAGTAGCGAGGCGCGTGAGCAATTGGCTGCTAAAGGATTGAACACGGTTGATCCAACTGCTGATGCAAAAGCTGCCGTTATCGATGCTGACATTGTGGTGCTGGCGGTCAAACCGCAAGTGATGAAAGCGGTAGTCAGTAGCTTTTCGGATATCTTAGACAAGCAGCTGGTGATTTCAGTGGCAGCAGGTTTGTCGACTGAGCTTTTATCTGACATGTTGGGTGGGTATGACAATATCGTCCGCGCGATGCCAAATACACCTGCAATGATTCAAATGGGCGCAACGGGTCTGTACGGTACTGATGATATTTCTGCTGAACAGAAGCAATTGGCAACGGCGGTCATGGAAGCATCAGGATTGGTCATGTGGGTCGATAATGAAGAACACATGCATGCGGTAACTGCTGTATCAGGGTCAGCGCCAGCGTATATGTTTTACTTTATTGAAGCTATGGTTGATGGGGCAGTGGCTCTAGGATTGGATAAAGAGCAGGCCTCCGCGCTTGCTATGCAAACCATGTTGGGCGCGGCAAAAATGGCAATGGGTAGCGAAGATGCGCCAAGCGAGCTACGTCGTAAAGTGACCTCACCAAACGGCACAACCCAAGCTGCGATTGAATCAATGCAAGCCAATGACATTGGTCGTCAAATTGGTGAAGCCATGCAAGCGTGCTATGATCGCAGCCAAGACTTGAGTGAAGAGATGAGCAAATAATCATCTTTATAATAGAGGTAGTATTTTATAAAATGCGGCCTCTGACTGGTTATAATAAATGCCTGATAATGACATTCGTCATCCTCAAACCTGTTAATAATGTCACATTGAGTAGCGCTTCATGAACAACATGTTATTGCAAATTTTTGATTTGGTCACTACCTTCGCCATGATGTTGGTGTTTATTCGTTTTATGCTGCAGTTTGCAGGGATGGATGCCAGCAATCCTATGATTGCGCCTGCCTATAAAGCGACCCATATCGTCGATGTCTTTGGACGTATTTTTCCAACCGTTGCACAAGGTCGTATTAGTATCGCTGCCATCGTCCTGATGTTTTTGATTCGTCTGATTGATATCGCAGGAAAAGCAGCATTAACACATAAGGGTATTGCGCCAGTCCCATTGTTTTTTACTGGTACTATCAGCTTGGTTTTAGACTTTTTACGCATGTGCCGCTACTTGGTGATTGGTTCTATCATCGTTAGCTGGATTGTGGTTTTTACACAGTCTCAGCATCCGCTTATTGGTATTATTGTTAATTTAGCAGAACCTATTTTGGCACCGTTTCGTCGTATTACGCCAAACTTAGGCATGATTGACCTATCACCGATGATTGCCTTTTTTGCCTTTTACCTACTCGAAATCTTTATCGGTGGTTTGGCATCAAGCTTTATGCCGATGTTAGGTTAAGCCAGTTAAGTTAAAAAGGTTTTCGAGATAATAAAATTTCAAATAAAAAAGGCGCTCTATACAAGATAGAGTGCCTTTTTTATGTTCGTTATTTAGATAAAATTATATGATAAATACTAAGTGCTAAAAGCGCATAAAGCGGTTGGGTATCAATTGCGCTTTAGCATCCTCAGGGTGCGGTGCATCAGCGGCACGCAGCGTTTTGGTAATCCAGCTATCCGCCGTTTTTACCGCCTCGATAAGCGCATCACCCATCGCTAAGCGCCCAGCGATAAAGCTCGCTAGTGAACAGCCAGAGCCGTGAAATTCGCCTTTTAGGCGTGGTAAGATACTTTTATGTACCATCTCGCCTTTTATGTATAAATACTGCTCAATATCACCGCTATCGAAGTCGTGTGAGGTTTTGACCAGTACTGCATGAGTGCCTTGTGCACATAACTTCTGAGCACCTATATGTAAGTCTTGTTCAGCACTCAAGGCGCGCAGCTCATGAGTGTTAGGGGTAATTAAGGTGGCATAGGGTAGCAGCTGTCTAAAGGCGGCGACTAGCGTCTGCTCATCGCCTAAGCTACCACCACTGTTGGCGACCAATACTGGGTCCAATACAAAAGGAGTACCCTTAACAATAATCGCGTCAGCAAATAACTGGGTGAGCATAGTGATATTATCAGTCGTACCAAGCATACCTGACTTAATGACACTGACAGACAAGTCATTAAGTACAGCGCTGGCTTGATCTTTAACTAAATTTGCCGCGCACGCATCAAAGCCAAATACCTGTTGCGAGTTTTGTATGGTAATAGCCGTACAAGCGATAGCAGCATGAGCGCCTGCTTGACCGATGGCTTCTATATCCGCTTGTAATCCAGCACCACCTGAGGGGTCTAAGCCTGAAAAGCACAATACGACTGGTCGCATAACACATCCTTTGATATCTTTTATAATAAGTGGTAAATACTATAGCCATCTACTGTCAAAAAAGCCATAAAGACCGATAAATCGATAATTATGCAAAAAGCATGATTAAAAGGACAGACAATGCTTGCAATTCGTTTTGGCTTTGCTATAATACTCGCCCACGGCATAAGACGTATTGTTAGCATCAGTACTATGTTTAAAGAGGTGTTTTTATTAAAAATACTTTGATAAGTGTCTTAAATCGTTAGGTGAAGTGGGTGAGTGGCTGAAACCAGTTCCCTGCTAAGGAACCATACGTGTAAGCGTATCGAGGGTTCGAATCCCTCCTTCACCGCCATTTATTCGTTGTTATTAGAGTAATCAAGCGAAAACAGCGTTAATTATCTTCTGTTTTGTTAAAACAAAAATTAATTTGATTTTAATAAAAAAAGATATTGACACAAGCGAAATTATCTATATAATGACCAACCTAATTTACTGTAATTGTTATTAACAAAGCAGTAAATGATGTGTAAAGTACGCGCTTGTAGCTCAGTTGGATAGAGCACTTGGCTACGAACTAAGGGGTCGGGAGTTCGAATCTCTCCAAGCGCACCATTTTACATCATCGCTTATTTACTAAATCAATCGCCTGTCTTATGACAATTTGGCGGTTTTTTTACGTCTGCGATTTCTTCATATCCAATCGACTATCCTGAGTATAGTGTACGATAAGTGCCTGAATTACGGTACAATAGCGCTATTATTCATTGCTTGCTATGAGCTGGTACCATGTCAAAGAGTTTATCTAAACGCCCGTCTAAATCCGCTGCTAAAGCCAAAAAATCTGCACCTCATACCTCTGAGGTTGAAGAGCTAGCGATTGCTAAACCCAGCACCCGCATGGCAGCGATTCTTTATGATGGTATGCTGATTTTAGCATTATTATTTTTGGTAGGGACGGTGCTGACGGTGATTGGCACCTTGTTGACGATGGAGACAGGTAGCGAGTCGTCACAAGCTCAATCACTGCCAACATGGTATCAAAACGTTATTATGACACCCTCTTTTATCCTGACGTTGGTAGGGTTCTATGGGATGTTCTGGCGTCGCGGTGGGCAGACATTGGGTATGCAGACTTGGCGGCTTAAAACCGTTAATAACAACGGTCATCTGCTCACGTGGGGTCAATCCTTTAAGCGTGTTCTAGCAGCCAGTATCATGCCACTTATATTTGGTCTCATTGGTAGTGTCATCGGTGGCTCGCGTGCTATTTTATTGACCAGTGTCTTTCTGGGCTTTGTTTTTAATTATGCTTTTTGCCTATTCAACTCACGTGGTCTCGCAGTGCAAGATATGCTATCGAATACCATTACCTTAAAAATGCCAAAAACAGAGAATGAAGGACTATGGCGAGTGATTAGAAACCGTAAGCAAGGAAAATAAACCACATTATCATTGCCATAGTCTGTCAACATATTTTAAACCTTACATGTTGGCTGTTTGCATCAACCATAAAGTATAGCCGACAAAGAATAAGACCAAAGTCGAGCCAGAAGCGCGACCGAATGGACGCTTACTCATAAAGGCAAAAACCGCCATAGCTACCAGTAAGAGCGTGACCAGACTCATCGCCAATATATCACGTGATAAGATAATTGGGCTGACTGTGATTGGCGCTATAAGCGCTGCGAGACCAACGACGCCCAAGGTGTTAAATATATTAGAGCCGATAATATTACCCAGTGCCATGTCGTGCTCACCTTTACGTGCGGCTGATAAGCTTGCGACCAATTCAGGCAGCGAGGTTCCAATAGCAACAATAGTCAGACCGATAATCAGCTCGCTCAATCCCCAAAACGTTGCCAGCTCAACGGCCCCCCAGACGATGGCTTGCGAGCTTGCTACAAGCATTGATAAGCCAATGACTAAACTGCCTAAACCGCGCATCAAGCTAGGATGGTTGTCCTCTGTACCGCTCAAATTTTCTGTAGTAGCCTCTTCATCATTTGATTTGCTTTCACGTAAACTAAGAATGATCTGAATTCCCAACACAATAACCAATGATGCCAATAGTACCAGACCATCAGTTAGGCTTAATAGCCCGTCACGAAGCTGCCACGCTGCCAATGCAGTGATGACTACCAGTATTGGCAGATCGCGCTTGATGACACCTTTATGAATGATAATAGGGCTAATGAGTACCGTTGCACCCAAGACCAAAGCAATATTGATGATATTAGAGCCATACGCATTACCTAATGCGAGTTCAGGGCTGCCTTCCAATGCTGCCAATGCAGACACGACCATCTCAGGGGCAGATGTGCCTACTCCTAATATGATAACGCCAATTAAGAAGCTGGGCGCATTAAACTTTTTTGCTAATGCTGTTGCAGCATCAATGAAGACATCGGCACTCCAAACAAGAATCGCAAGACCAATCAATATTGCAATAACTGCCAACCACATTTAGACAACTCCTTCGTTAGAGATAAAAAACAGATATTGGATTTTTGAGCAAGCTTATGTCATATAAAAATGGCATAAAAAAAAGCTGAATCACAATCTGGATTCAGCTTCGATATAAGTACAAGTATTTTAATGGGCTTTTGACAGAAATGGCAACCGTGTGACCATGTATTTACTCATGGTTTATGTAACAAGTTCTTAAATGATTTTCTTAGGCCACTTGTACTGGAATAATATTTGCGGTGTCTTTAACCGTATTATCTTCATTGCAATAGACCAGTCTTGGCTGGTACGTTGACGCTTCAACTTCATCAAAATGTGCATAGGCACAGATGATAACGATATCGCCTAGGTCTGCCATATGAGCTGCTGCACCGTTTAAGGAGATAATACCAGAGCCCGCTTCAGCGCGAATAGCATAGGTGCGAAAACGTTTGCCATTGGTAACATTATAGATGTCGATAGATTCGTTTTCACGCAGACCGGCAAGGTCTAACAAATCACCGTCGATACCGCATGAGCCTTCATAGTGAAGTTCGGCATGAGTAACACGGGCACGATGTAATTTGCACTTGAGCATATTAAGTAGCATAGATTGCTTCCTTAGTGTAACGGATATAAATGAGTCAAATCAAAACGTTAATGGGGATTAACTTGCTAAAATAAAAGGCTATTATAATTGAAACACCATTCATTCAGGTAATTTAAAACCATTAATTTGCGAACGTGCTTTTTCGACATCACCGCCTAATAGCAAAGGCAGGGCGTCAAAAGCAGCAGATAATGCACTATCAATAGCAATCTGCTCATCTGGCGCAGCTTTTGAAAGCACATGACCACTGACTTTAGACTTGTGACCCGGATGACCAATACCCACACGCAGACGATGGAAGTCGTTGCCAATATGGGGGGTTATGTCACGCAGACCATTATGACCGCCATGACCACCGTCAGTTTTGAGTTTGATGCTGCCAGCGGGAATATCAAGCTCATCATGGGCGATTAACAGCTCGTCATTATCAATGCCATAAAATTTAACCATGGGCACGACCGACTGACCTGATTTATTCATAAAAGTCAGCGGCATCAATAGACGCACGTCATGCCCATGAATCTGCCCGCGTCCTGTCACTCCATGGAATTTTTTGTCGGGGGCGAGAGTGATATTAAACTGCTGAGCCAAATGAAGGACGAACCAAAATCCTGCATTATGGCGCGTAAACATATATTCCTGACCCGGATTACCAAGACCGACTATAAGCTTTATGGCCATAAAAACACCCTGCTTGACTATAATAAATGAGTGGTCAGGTCTGATTTCTCAAACCTTACTTACAAAAACAGCAGGAGATATTCATCACCTGCTATTTTTTTGACTGAACGAACCTTACATTATATAGACAACAATAAGTCGCTATATAAAACCGGTTTATTACTCGCCGTCTTTGCTTTCGTCAGTACCTTGCTCAGTCGCAGGTACGTCAGCAGCATCCACTTCAGCAGCTTCGTCAACTTCTTCAACCGTTGGTGGCTGCATGTTCACGATCGTACGGTCATGACCATCTTCTAATTCAAGCTCAGCAATAACCACGCCTTCAGGAAGAGTGATGTCTGATAGACGGAACAAATCGCCAATTTCCATACCAGACACATCTATTTCTAGATATTCAGGTAACTGTGATGGTATGCAAACGATTTCGATGTCAGTTACTAGTGTTGATAGAACACCACCAGCCTTAGTACCAGGCGCTTCTTCACGACCAGAAAAATGAACAGGAACATTCATGTTGATTTTCTGACCTTTCACAACGCGCTGGAAATCAGCATGCATTGGGAAACCTTTAGCAGGATGGCGTTGCAAGTCTTTAATAACTACTTGATGCTCTTCGCCATCTACATTCAAAGTCAAGATGTGTGAGAAAAACGCTTCAAATTCTAGTGATTTTACTAGCTCATTGATTTTGATAGAGATAGCTGTTGGCTGCTCACCACCACCATAGATGATAGCAGGAACTAGGTTCTGCTTACGTAGGCGGCGGCTCGCACCTTTACCTTGAAGCTCAGCAGAACGATCAACTGCGTTTAATGCAAAATGATTAATAGTCATGGATGTAATCCTATAAAAAAATGATGAAGTGTCTGGTCATAAAAAAGTGGATTTGCGACCAATCCACTAATACGTGATGATAGCTAGTATTTGTCGGGCGTGATAAACGCCGATAATCAAATCTAGCCATGTGCTTAACCTAATGATTGCCATGATAAAAATTATCAAGAAAATCATTATTTTAAACGTGATCAGCACTTTTAATAATACCGACTGTTTTAAATCATAAAAAACGGTCAGCACAGGCGCGCATTATACGTGATTAGCTAATAATAAGAAAGACCTACGTAAAATAGCTGGGCAAAACCCTTATGCAAGATCCTTATGAAAAACACCTATACGAACAACAGCGCAAAACTGTTAATTAAAATCATTAAACAAAAAAAGCGCCAAGTAATGAAACTTGGCGCTTTTTTCAATCTATGATAACTATTAAGCGTCAAACATCGCGCTGATAGATTCTTCGTTATTAATACGGCGTAAGCTTTCAGCCAACATTGGCGCGATGCTCACTTGACGAATCTTGCTGCAAGCTTTGGCAGCATCAGACAATGGAATCGTATCAGTAACGACAATCTCATCCAATTCTGATTCACTGATGTTCTTAAGCGCATTACCAGATAACACAGGATGCGTGATATAAGCCACTACGCGGCGTGCGCCATTTGCTTTAAGCGCTTCGGCAGCTTTACATAGCGTGCCAGCCGTATCGACCATATCATCAACGATAACACAATCACGGTCACGGACGTCACCAATAATGTGCATCACTTGCGACTCATTGGCACGGGCACGACGTTTATCGATAATCGCCATGTCAGTATCGCCCAACTGCTTAGCCATCGCACGTGCACGAACCACGCCGCCAACGTCAGGAGAGACAACCATGATGTTGTCATAATCTTGTTTTTGTAGATCGTTAAGCAATACAGGCGTGCCGTAGATATTATCGACTGGGATGTCAAAGAAACCTTGAATCTGATCTGAGTGCAAATCAACGGTCATCACACGATCGATACTAACGATGTTCAACATGTCAGCAACGACTTTAGCAGAGATAGGCACACGAGCTGAACGAGGGCGACGGTCTTGACGGGCATAACCAAAATACGGCATGACTGCTGTAATACGACCAGCACTAGAGCGACGCAAAGCGTCTGCCATCATCATGATTTCCATCAAATTGTCGTTGGTCGGTGCACAAGTAGGCTGCATGATAAACACGTCTTTACCACGCACGTGCTCTTTGATTTCTACGGCAATTTCGCCATCAGAAAAACGCGTGATGTCAGCTTTACCAAGAGGTATATGGAGATGATCGGCTACGGTTTTTGCTAATTCTGGGTGGGCATTGCCCGTAAAAATCGCCAAATAAGGCATGACAGAAGTCCTATTGATTGACTCAAGCAGCGACCGCTAAGCAGTGTCAAACTGCTCAAATTCAGAAAAGAGTGGTGAAAAAGATTGATGACTACTATTACAGTAAAAAATGGCAGGGGTAGCTGGACTCGAACCAACGGATGTCAGGATCAAAACCTGATGCCTTACCAACTTGGCTATACCCCTGTAATGTCTAGGCTGTGTACGTCGATATCTAAAAGCAACTTTTTAACAGTCATTATTAGAATAGCGTCACGACCTGTTTGTTATCTCATAAACAGAAAAATCGTCTAAAACATAACTTTTCCCTAACGGTGTTCATTGCGAACTATACCGAAACTGGGATAACATTGTCAATGTCAATAAGATAAGCGGCTGTCTATAAACTGCTTATAATAAGTACACATCTAATGCTTTGAGCTTAAAAATGGCAGGGGTAGCTGGACTCGAACCAACGGATGTCAGGATCAAAACCTGATGCCTTACCAACTTGGCTATACCCCTATTGAGGCGACCTATTATAATTAAATTTTCAGATTTTGCAAGTCATTTGCGCCTTTTTATAGCTTTTATTAAAAAATAGGTCAAAAATAAAAAGGGTATTGGATCCATAAAACTTTTTACGCTGTATTTATAGTCCTCTTATTTTCACACTATAGCTCAAATCTAACTCATAAATTACGAACTAAATAGGCAGGACAGGGCGCCTCTTCAATCCACTTTGCCAAACGCGCTTTATCAGATATCACACCTGCATCCAATGGCAAAAACACTGCGCTACCTGAGCCAGTCATTCTTGCTGTGCTTAGTACTTGAGTCTCTAACTCTTGCAAATAGCGTAGTGCTTCATCGACGGCGGGAGCAAGGCTAGTGACCACTGGGGTAAAAACATTTTGATAAGGCGTGTTTAAATGTTGCACATAGTCATTGGACTGGTTTTGAATGGTCTTAATTGATAGCAGGGCGATATCTCGCTGTAGCTTGGGGTGCGCAAAAAGCTCGGCAGTATTAACATGAGCATTAGGGGTCAATACTAAATACTGTTGCTCGGGCAAATCAATCGCTGTCAGCTCTTCGCCAATGCCCATCGCAATAGCATCTTGTCCAAAGATAAATATCGGCACATCAGCGCCAATGCTTGCGCCAATTTTTATAAGCGTATCTTGATCAAAATTAATCTGCCATATTTTATTTAAGACTAATAATGTCGTCGCGGCATTGGACGAGCCACCACCTAAGCCTGCGCCCATCGGTAAGTGCTTATCTAACCTCACTGACACTTTCGGTAGATTCTTAGGTAGCGAATTTGAGTCTATAGCAGCTGCCAGTAGGGCATTAGCCGCCTTAAAGATCAAGTTGTCCTCTATGCTGCTGGTTATGGTGTCGGCACCACTTAGCGTGAGTAGCTGACCACAGAGGCTACTATTATCTACAGCGCTATTGTCTGCTACGCTATCAATAGTAATTATTAATTCATCTGCTACTGAAAAATGCAAATAATCGCCCCAATCGAGCAGGCGAAACACCGTTTGCAAATTGTGATAACCATCAGCGCGCTTACCGGTAATATGCAAAAATAAATTAATCTTTGCTGGTGATAAGCGCGTGATGACAGATGAATTAGTAGCGTTCTTAATCATAAATGATGGTCACAATTCTCAGGTGCAATTTTAAAACGCAAACAGCCATTTATAAAAATGGCTGTTTGCAATAGCGATCAAATCTAATTGGTGCTATTACTTTTGATGATCAATTGTCATAACAACTTTGTTGCCTTGCGATTGAACGGCACTGATTTTATTTGGTAATTTATCATTGCCTTTATAGCTAAAGCTGGCACGCCATTCGCCATTGACTGAGCTAATTAGACGGTTTTGGGCATCAAGCTGCGGTGCGCTGTCTGAAGGCGCTGAGCGTCCAGAAATCCAGTAAGGCATCTGAGAGATAGGCGCTTGCCAGCCGGTGGCTTTTTTAAGCAGGGTTTCAGGATCAGCCGCATTCAAAGTACCGGTTTTTTCGCTTACCAAAGTCGCAGATTGACCATTGTATTCGATATTGGTTTTACCAATGCCTAACGCACCAATGAGTTCAATGGCAAAGCGATCATTCTGTTGACCCCATGCATAAAATGCACTGCCGCCTTGAGCCCCTGTTGTATCACTCGCAGCCGTTGTAACACCAATCTTACCTGTAATATTAAAGCTCTCAAGTTTCTTTGGTTGTTCAGTATTTTGACCTTGAATGGTTGTGCTAGGCTGGTTGGTCGCGTTGGCGGTCTTCATAGACTGACAGCCAGAGGTAATTACCATTGCTGCTGTCATAGCGGCAAATAGGGCCAATTTATTAGGTTTATAAAAAGATCGCAGGGTAGACATGATGTTTCCTCAAAAATGGACAAATTTGCAAAATTTTTGTTTCGAGAGCAGGTTAGCTTAAGTGTTATTTGTTACTCAGTTATGCGTGGCTGTTAGCTTCTTATACATGACTTGTAATAATAGGATGTCGTATTCGAGGACTTAGAAGCACTATGCCATTGCTTATTAATTATATCGTTTGTTATTAATACAATTGTATACGGTCATTGATATTGTGTTGCCCAAATGAGAAACGCTGCTGCAAGTCGGCAAGTAAAGCGTCAACTTTTTCACTTTCGCCTAAGCCTTGATAAGCGCGTAACAGCAGCGTACCTGAGCGTAAAGTAGGGAGCACATCGTAAGGCGTTTGCAGATAGTCGATCACTTGCTGATAATTCTCGTTTGCCAGCGCATTACTTGCCAGTACATTGAGAGCTTGCAGGTGCAGCTCATTGTCATAGCGAGGGTCATCGTAGCGTATTTGTATGATCGCTGTCGCCAACGCCAATCCTTGCTCAGAACCACGCTCATTGGCCAGCAATAACTGGGCGTAACTTAGCTGATAAGCAGGATTGCTGGGGTCAAGCGCTTGCAAGTGATTAAATAAGGTACGCTTGACGATATAGTCCTCTTTATCATCAAGGAGCTGGGCGCGTGCAAAAAGCAGCATCTCATTATCAGGGTATTGACGAGAAGCCTTAGTTAATAGGCGTAAGGCTTCTGCAGGTTCATTCTGTTGCCATAAGATATCGGCTTGTAGCACAAAGCTATCAGGAGCGAAGACGCTAAAGTCTTTACGCAGCTTTTCTAACGTTGCGATAGCGGCATCAACATTATTATTGAGTAAGTCTAATGCGACCACTTTTCGTCGAGCTTCCAATACCAAGTCCTCTTGCATGACAGCATTGAGATAGTATTTGGCTTGCTCAAAGTTTTGCTGACGCTCGGCACTGATGCCCAGATAATAATAAGATTGATCTAAATAAGCGGGATTTTTGGCAAGCGTATTAAGCAATTGATCGGCACTAGTATATTTTTCAATATCTAAGCTGACTAGCGCCGCCAACAAGGTAATCTCAGCATCATCGGCAAAGCGCTGATGAGCGCCTAACAACAGCTGCCACGCTTGCTCATTCTGTTTCAAATCAAGCAAATAGCGAATCTCATACAAGTATAGATTCTTACTGTCAGCATTACGCAAGCGTGCTTGGCTAAGATACTCAATGACTGCTTCTGGCGTTTCGATTTTGCGCAAGATATCTGCTTTTAAGGTAATAAAAGGCACATAATCCGGCTGGCGCTCAAGGGCTCGATTGATATGAACGATGGCAATCTCAGGTTCATTAAACTGATAAAGCAAGCCAGCTTTTAAGACTGATAGCGAGGCGTTTTGTTCACTTGCGATAGGTTGCAGAGCGGCGAGTAACTCTCGCTTATCATCATCGCTGTTTGGGTAAATACCAATCAGAATTTCGCTAAGGTCGGCGCGAGGATCATAGCTCAAGATGCGATTTAGAGTTTCGCCCGCCAAATCATAATCGTGCGCCCGCAGTGCCAAATGAGCGACATAAAACCAAGCAGGCACATGGTCTGGGTTTTCATCTTGCCATGCTTTGGCAAATTGTAAAGATTCTTCGACCCTGTCATTACGTAATGATAAGCTCAACGCGCGCTCAAATACGGCTGTGGCGTCTTGTTTAAATGATTGCTGCTTATAGATAATTAGCGCACGCTCGGTATCATCACGATTTGCAGAAAATTCTGCATCTAATAATGCATATAAGCTTGGTTCATTGCTTATTTTATTGAGGTCAGATGACGGAGTACTTTCGGCTATCGAAGCATCAGTTATCAAATTTTTATTATCGATGCTTTTAGTCACTGGTGTGTGACTGTTAATGACTTGACTAGAGGCATTAATGGTTCTGGTAACGGTGGCACTACTAGTGTTAGTAGGAGAGACTTTGGACAAAGCTATGTTTGGTGAGACAATGGCATGGTCAGCATGGGCAGGGAATCCTAGGCACAAACAAACCGCCAACGAAAACGCTAGCTTATAACGTTGGCATAGCCGCTCAATGAGAGTATGCAATAAAGCACTAAGGCTAGATTGAGCATTATGCGTAGATTGTCGTCTAAATGAGGACCCAAAAAAGACCATAGCGTGCAGTATTTACCTATTCTGACCTTGTTTCTATGCCTAGTAAAAGGATTTGCAACATAGAAGGCTGGGTTTATTATAATCGTTTTAAAAACAGATATCTGTGACGAATAATGATGTCAAACATTATAAGAGTAGCATGAAGGGATACACAATAGCAGCCGTGTTACTTAGGCATCAGCAATAGGGAAAATTTATTCTATTGACAGTCCTAAATAAAAGAAATACAAATGTTATCAATCACTACTGGGGTTAATTTTTCTTGCTTGCTGTGATTACGCTGTGCCTGCGCAGACAGAGGCTGCGAATAATCAACCCCAGTAGTTCTGTATTCTTTTAAAAGTGGATCAACTATAGTAGCACCCGAATTTAAGGGTAACATTGTTAGCTTTAAGTAAACCTATATGCAAATGTTAGAATATTAAACCAGTAATTACAGTTGATTTGTAAGCCATGCGCCCAGATACAGACAAAGTGCTGGCTTATAGAGGTGAGTGTTAAATAAAGCTATCAATAATGATATAATAAGCGCTTTTTATTATTTTACTTTCAAAGTTGCCTATTAAAAGCTATTTTTCAAAGATTTCTTGTCAAAAGCTGTCTTTGAAAAATAGGATTTTAATTTTTTGAAAACCGCTAAAGGTGTTTGGTTGGCGAGTGAATATTATATTTATGGTCTGTCAATAATGAGATTAGTGGTCATTGGGGTCAATCACAAAACTGCACCAGTCGCTTTACGAGAGCGCTTGGCGCTTGTCGGTGACGAGGTCAGTATCGCACTTGCACAGCTACAAGGCTTTAGCGATGGTAGCGTGATAGTCTCCACCTGCAACCGTACAGAGATTTATGCATTGGTCCCAGAAAGCATATTATCACCACACACGTTACTGCCAAATTCAGCCTCAGCAGTTGTAGAGACTTCAGTTATAGAGTCTAGTATGACGGCTAACAATAGCGCCAACCTCTCATCGACTATCATCAGCGCTCACATCCTAAAAATTAAAACTTGGCTTGCAGGTTTTAAGCAATTATCACTGGATGAGATTGACCCTTATTTGTATGTCCATCGAGATACGCATGCCTTAACCCATTGGCTACGAGTGGCTGCAGGTCTTGACTCTATGATACTCGGTGAGCCGCAGATACTGGGGCAAATCAAGCGCGCTGTGCATATGGCGCAAGATCAAAAAGCGCTTAGCAATCAGCTAGGTTGGATTATTGATCAGGTATTTGCAGCGGCAAAACGAGTACGTAATGAGACCCAAGTTGGCGCACAAGCCGTATCACTTAGCTATGCTGCTGCCAAACTGGTGACGCAAATCTTTGATGATTTGCCAAGTCGTACTTTGCTGGTGGTAGCCGCTGGCGAGATGAACCGCTTGGTAGCGACGCATATCGCAGGTCTTGGAGTCGGTCGCGTTATTATTTGCAACCGTAATCCTGAACGCGCAGAAGCGTTAGCGGCTGAGCTGCGCAATCCCAATCGCCGGATCGAAGTCAGAACGCTGCAAGAGCTGCCACAAGTATTGGCAGAGGCCGATATTGTGAGCAGCTGTAGCGGTAGCATGGACATATTGATTGATAAAACCATGACGCTGCGAGCACTAAAGAGCCGTCGCTATCAGCCCATGCTGATGATTGACTTGGCGGTGCCGCGTGATATTGATTCGACTGTCAGCCGGATAGATGACGTTTATCTATATTCTGTTGATGATTTGCAGCATGTGATAGCCGGTAATATCGAACAACGCCGGCAAGCAGCAGTAGACGCTGAGCTGTTGGTCAGTCAATTGGTGGTTGAGATGGATCGCCGCTTTCAAGTACGCCAAGTAGGCAAGGATATTCAGCAATATCGCGCGCGTACTCATGAGCAGGTAAACAAACTATTGCAAGCCTCTATCGCAGAGCTGCAAAGCGATAATGCTAACCCTGAAGATATTATGATTGAGCTAACGCGGCGCTTAACGCAAAATTTGACCCATGCGCCTTCCAAGCTCATGCGTAAGGCGGCACGCGAAGGTGACAATGAATTACTCGATTTTGTGGTATCAGGTCTACAAGACGCCCATCGGAATCACTGATAGTTGCCTTTTATCATCAAAAATAAGAAATTGTATCAGTATGGTTTTAACGCAAACATAGCATTGTCAACCTGCATTATCAGTGCTAATATCGAGCTGTTATGACGATATTAAGTGATGATGCTTGATCGATGAATAGGGACTGTTTTTAGGATACTCGAGCGGTATTCGTTACAATACCAGCGTCTTTATACTATTTAACTTTTATCTATCCAATCAATCATTTTCAATCACTACTGTTATCAGCCTACTACCGCGTAGCAACGATAATGGTTTGCGTATCTTATGCGCTTTCATTCAATATCTGATGACATCAACGACGTAAAAGATACCACCGTCAACGGCAATAGCGCTAGGATAAAGTGCTACATCGTCCACCCTGCGTCATATTCTCAATTATTACTCGATATTCGTACTTAGTGAATGCTATCTATAAACGTATCTGGCTATCATATTACGTTGGTCAAAAGATGTTTGATTAAAATAATAGCTGACCTAAATTTGCTAAGACAGTGTCCAGACTTTTTTATCACTCATACTTAAAAAATATTACAACAGACAGGAGCGTCACATGACTGCATTACGTCAAGATATTGATCCAAACGGCTTATTAGAATATTCAGTGGTTTATACCGACCGCGCCCTTAATCATATGTCAAAAGCCTTCCAAGAGGTGATGAATGATTTGCTCAGCAACCTAAAAACAGTCTATAACGCTGAAGCCGCGGTTATTATTCCGGGTTCTGGCACCTATGGTATGGAAGCAGTCGCCCGTCAGCTGACCATTGATGAAGATTGTCTCATTATCCGTAACGGTTGGTTTAGCTATCGCTGGACGCAAATATTAGAAAAAGGCAAATTTGCCAAATCATCTACGGTACTAACGGCTGAGCGTACAGAAGAGACGGAAGCGCCAAAACCATTTGCGCCAGTGGATATCGAAACGGCCGTTGCCAAAATTAAAGCAGACAAATCTGCTGTCGTTTATGCGCCGCACGTTGAAACGTCGTCGGGCATTATCTTGTCAGAAGACTACATCAAAGCATTAAGCGCTGCCGTACATAGTGTTGGCGGTTTATTGGTTATTGACTGTATCGCTTCAGGTTGTGTATGGTTAGATATGAAAAAATTGGGCATTGATGTGCTCATCAGTGCGCCGCAAAAAGGCTGGAGTAGCACACCATGTGCAGGTCTGGTTATGCTCAGTGACGCTGCTATCAAAAAGGTAGAAACCACAGAGTCTAACTGCTTTAGCCTTGATTTAAAGCAATGGTTAATCATCATGCGTGCGTACGAAAACGGCGGTCACGCTTATCATGCGACTATGCCAACCGATAGCTTGCGTCAATTCCGCGATACTATCTTGGAAGCAAAAGAGATTGGCTTTGATAAATTGTGTGATGCACAATGGGAGCTTGGCAACCGCGTCCGTAAGGTACTGGCAGATAAAGGTATTGAAAGCGTTGCTGCCAAAGGTTTTGAAGCACCAGGCGTTGTCGTATCTTATACCGACCGTGATGACATCCATAAAGGCAGTGCTTTTGCTGAAGCTGGATTGCAAATCGCTGCTGGCGTACCGTTAAAAGTGGGTGAGCCTGAGAACTTCAAAACGTTCCGTTTAGGTCTATTTGGTTTGGATAAATTGACCGATATCGACGGCGCGGTAGAGCGTTTTGAAAAAGCGCTTGATGAAGTCTTAGCAAAATGATTTGAGAGGCTGATTCGTTTATTAACGACTATATTTATTAAGCCAGTCAGCCATCAAATGAAGAGATACTGAGCAATGCGTGACGCAATGTTCAGTATTTTTTTTACTTTTTCATTATGTTTTATAATATAATGTATTTATATAAAGTAATATGTAGTAAGATATAAATAATAAAAAATCGTTTATAGCAGTAGTACGATATCGTTGTTAAACTCAATTGAAGATATAAAACCATTTTTAATAAAAAATCAGCTTAGGTAATTATTATGGGTATACAAATAGACTGGCAAGCTTTTACGCCAATTTCCTTGGTAGGCGGGCTGATGCTAGGCGTTGCAACGGTTATCTTGCTATTGGGCATTGGTCGTATTGCGGGTATTAGTGGTATTTTCTCAAGTCTTCTTAAACCCAAGCGCGTCGAGATGTGGCAGGTATTATTTATTGCAGGTCTGATCCTCTCGCCATTATTATATAGCTTATTTAGACCGTTACCTGATATCGAAATCAGTACCTCGATACCGTTATTAATCGGTGCGGGGCTATTGGTTGGTTTTGGGACGCGTTTAGGTTCAGGCTGTACCAGCGGACATGGTATTTGTGGTAATGCGCGACTGTCGCCACGGTCGATGGCGGCGACAGTGACCTTTATGTTATTTGGTATTGTGACGGTTTATATTGGTCGACATCTCTTGGGTTTAATTTAAACAACACATTGCTAAGACAACGTTGAATATGATTCATAAAAGCTTATATCCACGAATGAAGTGCGAGACATAATGATGCTAAAAAATATAATTGGGTTACTGGCAGGTCTGCTATTTGGTATTGGGTTATTAATCTCAGGTATGACTGATCCTGTTAAAGTACAGGGTTTTTTGGACGTCTTTGGTGCATGGGATATTTCCCTTGCATTGGTGATGGGTGGCGGTTTAATAGTTGCCATCGTTGGTGTCCAATTAGCTAAGCGTCAACAGACCAGCTGGATTGGCACTTCAATAGATATGCCAAGCAAAACAGTGATCAATAAAAAACTGTTAATCGGCGCAATGCTATTCGGTATCGGCTGGGGTTTGGTGGGTATTTGCCCAGGTCCTGGTATTGTGCTGCTCGGCACAGGACAATGGCAGGCATATGTTTTTATCCCAGCGATGATAATCGGTATGCTGGTGTATCAATGGCTGGAGCCAAAGCTTAATTAGTTGTTTGATTAATAATAAGCTTGGTTTTTTAGCTCAATAAAAGGGTCAGCCTACATTCATTAGGCTGACCTTTTTTATCAATGATGATTCAGTATTATGAATCATCATTGATAAAAGCTTACTTGGCGCTTGCCGTTACTTTTGGCGTTTCGTGTACCAATGATTTAGCCGCTTGACGCAGCTCAAACTTCTGCACTTTACCGGTGCTGGTTTTTGGAATTTCGGCAAAGATAATGTATTTAGGCATTTTAAAGCCAGCCAAATGCTGCTTGCAATGTTCCATCACATGGTCGCGCTGCAAGGTGCTGCCTTCATGAATCTCGATAAATGCCACCGGCACTTCGCCCCACTTATCATGCGGCGCGGCGACGACCGCACAGCTTTGGATTTCTGGCATTTTATATAGGGTGTTTTCGACTTCGATACTAGAGATGTTTTCACCGCCTGAGATGATAATATCTTTAAGCCTGTCCATAATTTTGATATAGCCGTCAGGATATTTGACCCCTAAATCACCGGTGCGGAACCAGCCATCAGTAAAGGCTTCTTCGGTGGCTTTACGGCTTTTTAGATAACCTTTCATTACCATATTGCCGCGCAGTGCCAGCTCGCCCATCTCTTCGCCATCAGCAGCAACTGGCTCAGTAGTCCCTTGTTTAAACAGCTCAAAGCCAGTCATTAAATGTGACGTTACGCCCTGACGTGATTTCTTTTGCGCACGAGTAGCGACATCCAGCTCATCCCATTCTTGCTGCTCAGCGCAGACGGTGACCGGACCATAGACTTCGGTAAGACCGTAAACGTGCGAGATATGAAAGCCCATAGCTTCCATAGCAGCGAGCATGGTTTCAGACGGCGGTGCACCAGCGACCCAGCCTTTGACTTCATGATTGATGGCGTCTTTATATTCAGACTTGCCGCCTGCAATCATATTGTGTACCACGGGTGCTGAGCAATAATGACTAACTTTATACTTGGCAATCAGCTGCAAAATAAAATCAGCGTCAATCTTGCGCAAGCAGACGTTGACGCCCGCGCGCTCAGCAATCGTCCACGGAAAGCACCAACCATTACAGTGAAATAATGGCAGCGTCCATAGATACATAGGGTGCTTGGGCATATCCCAATCTAAAATGTTGGAGACGGCATTGAGCGTTGCACCGCGATGATGATAGACCACGCCTTTGGGCTTACCCGTCGTGCCAGAGGTATAGTTGAGCGCGATAGCATCCCATTCATCTAATGGTTTTTCCCAATTATCTAAATTATCTGAGCTGGCGATTAATGCTTCGTAGCTCATTTGTCCAAAACCTTCAATATCAAGCGCCGCATCTGTCGCATGAATCACGATTAGATTTGGAAAGGTTTCATCGATCATTTCAGCATGTTCAGCAAACTCGCTGTCTAGAATCAATACTTTGGCTTCTGAGTGTTGCAGACAAAAGGTCAGGGCGTTGATATCGAGGCGGGTGTTCAGCGTACAAAGCACGCCACCTGACATGGGTACGCCAAAAGCGCATTCGACCATTGCTGGGGTGTTTGGCATCATGACTGCAACCGTGTCATTTTTATCAATGCCTAATTTACGCAGACCATCCGCCAGTTGTCTGCAACGATCATAAGTCTGTTGCCACGTTTGGGTGAGGTTATTATGTTCTAAGTCGTCATAGATGATAGCGGTTCTGTCAGGATAGACCTGAGCAGTACGGATGATAAAATCAATAGGGGTAAGCGGTTGATGGTTGGCAGTATTTTTGCCGAGACCGGTATGGAAGTCTGTCATGCAGATAGTCCTTTATCATATGTTTTTGTAGTCGATGACGCAGTAATGGTGCTTTGCTGTCGCCAATCAACTGTATCAGGATCTGATTATTATAGACAGTCGCAGGCAAAATTTGGACAGGTTTTGTGGAGATTATTTACCTATCTGCAAAAAACCTCACTATTAGACAGCATCGTTCAGCGCCGCTATTAATTAGTGTTCACTCATCAGTCGCTTGTCTGCATAGCTGATGATAATGGCGGTGTGGTACGATACCGTAACGCTAAATCCTATAGCACGAGCAATATAAGCACTCTTACAAAGCATTCCTAAAAAATATTCTCATAAACCATTCATAAGGAAAATGATATGTCCGCCAGCCGTACTGCCACTTCTATTGAGACCACCAGCACTAATGCACACTACCCGCATTTATTTGAGCCATTAGATTTGGGCTTTACCACGCTTAAAAACCGCATGGTGATGGGTTCGATGCATACGGGGCTTGAAGACCGTTTTTATAACTACGGTAAACTGGCAGCATATTTTGCCGAACGTGCCAAAGGCGGCGTAGCGATGATGATTACGGGCGGTATTTCGCCCAATCGTGAAGGGTGGTTACTGCCTGCTGGTGGCACCATGAATACGCGTGCTGACGTTATTAACCATCAACGCGTGACCCGTGCTGCGCATAAGTATGACAGCAAAATAATCATGCAAATCTTGCACAGTGGTCGGTACGGCTATCATCCATTTGCCGTCTCATCAAGTCCGATTAAATCGCCAATCTCACCATTTAAACCGCGTAAGATGAGTATTAAAAACATCGAACAAACGGTAAAAGATTATGCCCGTTGCGCAAAGCTTGCTAAGCAGGCGGGTTATGATGGTGTCGAAATCATGGGCTCAGAAGGGTATTTGCTGAATCAGTTTTTATCCCGTCATGTGAATAAGCGTACTGATGAATATGGCGGTGATATTCAAAATCGCATGAAGTTTGCGGTCGACGTGGTCAAAGCCGTACGCGAAGCTGCCGGTGAAGATTTTATTATCTTATTCCGCTTGTCAGTGATCGATTTGGTCAAAGACGGTAACGTCATGGATGAAGTCATCACTGTCGCCAAAGCGCTAGAAGAAGCTGGCGTGACCATCATGAATACCGGTATCGGCTGGCATGAAGCGCGCGTACCAACGATTGTCACCAGCGTACCGCGTGCGGCGTTTGTTGATTTCACTGCTGAAATTAAAAAACACATCAGCATCCCAATGATGGCAGCCAACCGTATCAATATGCCAGAAACGGCAGAAGAAATTGTCGCTAGTGGTCAAGCAGATATGATTCAGATGGCGCGTCCATTTTTAGCCGATGCCCATTGGGTGAATAAAGCCAAAAATGGTCAGGCAGATCGTATTAATACCTGTATTGCCTGTAACCAAGCTTGCCTTGACCATACCTTTGAAAATAAACGCTCGACTTGTCTGGTCAATCCACAAGCCTGCTATGAGACTGAATTGGTTTATAAGAAAACCAAAAAACCTAAAAAGGTCGCAGTCATCGGTGGCGGCGTCGCTGGTATGTCAGCCGCTCATGTTGCTGCCTTACGTGGTCATGATGTGACGTTATTTGAAGCTAAAGACATCTTGGGCGGACAGTTTAACTATGCCAAGGTCATCCCTGGTAAAGAAGAATTCTTTGAGACCATTCGCTACTATATCAATGAGCTTGAGCACTTAGGTGTTGAGATCAAACTCAATACCAAAGTCGATAAAGCCATGCTGGAGAAAGCCAAATTCCATCACGTTATCGTCGCAACCGGTGTTGTCCCTAGAAGCCTAGCTGGCAAACTGGAAGGCGCGGATTTACCACAAGTAATGAGCTATGCTGAACTGCTCTCTGGTGAAAAATCTGTCGGTGATACCGTTGCTGTCATCGGTGCTGGTGGTATTGGTTTTGATGTTAGTGAATATTTGACCGCCAAACATGGTCAGCCGCTTGATGAGCTAGGTCCTGAATTGCTCAAAGACCCAAGCTATCGTCCAAAAGCCCAGTCTATCGAAGAGTGGCGTGAAGAATGGGGCGTCACCTCTGCAACCGACTATCAAACCGAGGGCGGACTAATCAAGCCTGAAGCCATTAAACCTATCCGCCAAGTGTACTTGATGCAGCGTACTAAAGGTCGCTTGGGTAGTGGGCTCAATAAAACCTCTGGCTGGGTACATCGTGCCCATGTCAAATCACACGGCGTCATTCAAGTATCAGGTGCGAAGTACGATAAAATCACCAATGAAGGTATTTGGATCACCAATAACCAAGGTCAAAGCCAGTTACTACGTGTCGATAGCGTCGTCGTTTGTGCTGGTCAAGAGTCGGTCGTTGAGCTGATGCCAAACGTTGGCGATGCGCCAGATGCACAATATCATCTTATCGGTGGTGCTAAGCTGGCGGCTGAGCTGGATGCTAAGCGTGCTATAAGAGATGGTGCTGAGGTTGCGGCTGCAATTTAAAGTTTGAATGGTTTAGGTGAAATATAGAAACGGTGAGATTAATTATCTTACCGTTTTTTTATATCTGCTTAACCAAGCAATTAACCACTAAAATGTGATTAATTGCCTACTATTTTTCTTGTAGAAAATCTAACCTTCCATTTCACCACGTAACCACTCAGACACATCATCAATCTGCGTTGCCAATTCAGCATGCGCTCTGCTGAGCTCATCAAACTTAGCTTTAATATCATGCTTGTCGTACTTAACATCTGCCAGTGATTCTTTTAAAAGATCAATCAACTCAACGTTTAGCGCGTCAGAGAAGATGACCACTTCGCGTATCACTGCTTGCTTCACATCAAGGTGCAAATCAATAATGCCCCAATCAAATCGCGTCTCAATGTGATGGGTGAACTCAGGCGTCTTGCCAAAGCGCCAATCCCAATCTGCCATCTGCTGATAGTATTTATTCAGGTTAGGCTGCTTGGCGAGACTGGCTTCATCCAATTCTTCTACTGGCGTAGTGTCGCCATAATCTTTGTCACGATAGTATTCGCAAAACGCCTCGATAATCGCCTCGGATAAAGTCTCGTGATTGATGTCTTCATTAAACTCAACCAAGTTAGCGACGCGCGCACGGACAGATTTTATCCCTTTTGCTTTCAGCTTAAGCGGATGCGGATTTAGATAATCGCCCAGTTTTTGCATGTTGGCATTGACGAGTAAAGTCCCATGATGAAAGCTGCGATCTGCCGCATGTTTAAAGGCGCTGCCTGATATTTTCTTATCATCGACTTGCATATCGTTACGACCAGATAACTCAGCGTCTATACCCAGTTTTTTTAGCGCATTGATGATAATGGTAAAGTTCGCTTCTTGATCGTAGTCGTCTTTAGGCGACAAAAAGGTAAAATTAGTATTGCCCAAATCATGAAACACCGCGCCACCGCCACTTTGACGCCGTGCCAAAAACACATCGTCGGCTTCCATCTTATCAATTTTGCATTCTACCCATGGGTTTTGCGAGCGCCCAATGACCACGGTCTCGCTATTGCGCCATAAAAATAGCGTGTGCGAGTCGGGATTAAGGGTATTAAATATCCAATCCTCTGTGGCGAGGTTAAACCAAGGGTTGGTGACGGCAGATTTTAAGATGCGCAGTTTCATTGTTTGTCCTTTTTCTCAAATGATTGTTCTATAGTGAATATTATAAATAGATATTGTCATTGTTGCTGATGCGAGATTAGAATTCAATGAGTGTGTGGTATAGGAGCAGTTTAAGTCTGAGGTTTTAAGAAGTTAACTTATTTTTAGTCTTTCTGTTATGATTACGACTGGTACTAAGTAACAAATAGCATTGGTTCAAACCAGCTAACCGATGCATAAGAAGAGATTTGGTTATGGATGAAAGGATAAAAAACTTAGACACTCCTAAGAAATGTGAGATTTTTGCTAAAAATGCTTTGGATGCAGGCAGAGAAGATTTGGTAAAACAAGCAAAAGAACGAGCTATTCACTTAAAAGCTGAAAACTATGGTGCTGAAACGTCGGCAGAGAAAGAAGCTATAAAAGCAGTCTATGCTTATGAAGAGGTGCTAAGTGCCAAAAATGGTAAGAAAACACGCGCATCTAGAACTTGGCCAATGATTCAAAAATACGGAATAATTAATGCTGTCGAGCGCGCTGTTGATCGTAAATCTGAGACAAAAGGTTATACCGCATTATTAGAGATGGGCTTGGAAGCCTATGCTTTCGAAGCAGTAATACTTCGCTATCCTGAACTATTCTCTGAGAGTGCAGTAGAAATATCTCGACAAAGAATGAGTGAGTGGAAAAGTTAATAACGATTTTATATAGGAATATAAATGGAATCTTTAAGAAATGAGTATCAGGAAAAAATTAACAGTGTACTTCTTGATGGTTTTGAAAAAGAATTATTGAATTCTGCTTTTATTAACCTTTTAACTCCTAACGCACTGAGGTTGAATAATTTTGCTTATGCACTGCGTGAACTTACAAGGCATGTTTTACATAGACTAGCGCCAGATAATGAGCTTAGAAAATGTGAATGGTTTAGACCAGATGGGACATCATCTAACGGAATCACTCGAAAACATCGAATAAAATTCGCGATACAAGGTGGTCTTTCTGATTTTTACGTAATTGAAAAGCTTTATATTGATGAAGTGGATGATGTTTCTAACGAACTAAAAGACATCATAAATGACTTGAGTGAATTTACTCATATAGAAGAATCGAAGTTTAATAGTTCAGCAGAAAAAACTAAAAAAACGGCAGAGCAGTATCTTTCTGTAACACTAGGTTTTGTTAAAAAGATTGACGAGCTTAGAAAAGAAGTAGCAGATAAGCTATTCGAGAATATTGATGAAATGCTGATTAAACGAATAAATAGTGAGTCGGTGGTCGAGTTGATAGAAATATCAACCCATCAGTATATTGAACAAATAACACCAGAAAAAATTCATGTTATTAAGGTTGGTGCAAATTCACTAGTAATGAGTGTCGAAGCACTTATAGATGTGATTTTGCTATATGGATCAGAATCTGATCGTCGTAAAGATAATGGGGCCGAAATTCCAATTTCATTTCCTGTTTACAGTGAGATGGAAGTACTATTTAAGAAGCCATTAGGTAGTGTCATTAATCTCAACCAATTCAGCGTAGACATTTCCAGTTGGTATGATGGGTAATATCGGAAAGAGCCTAAAATCAAATAACTTCTACAAACCCAAAAAAACGCTCATCAAGAGCGTTTTTTTATCTAGCCCAGCTTTATAAACTTTCAACACCCTAAACAAAATCTTTCCTTAAAATAGTCGCCATATTCCTCTCGGCAAGTCCGGTGATAAACACATACGGATTGACGCCAGCGCTACCGGGGATTAACGCGCCATCTTGCACGTAGATATTCTCATGCCCTTTGACGCGACCAAATTCATCAGTCGCCAAGCCTAATACACAGCCGCCAAGCGGATGATAACAGAAGTTATCGCCGAAGCCTTTGGTAAACAGTAAGCTCGAGGTGGAGCCACCATTTACTTTGGCGAGTTTTTCGATCAGCTCTTTGGCAGCGTTTACCGAGTACTCGTTTTGCTCGCGTTTCCAGTTAAGTTTGACGGTTTTTGTGGCTTTATCATAGTAATAATTGCCACGTTCTGGATTGTCAGTGATGGCGAGATATAGCGTTGTCCAAGTCTCAAGTCCCAATGGCAATGGCGCGAGTTCGGCAAAGATTTTGTACTTTGAGCCACTTCTATCGCCGTCCCACATATTTATCCCTTTGACCGGAATGGTAGATTGGGTGGTGCCCGCGGCGTGGACAAAATTGCGTCCCGTCATGATATTGCCGTTGGGTCCCCAGTGTTTGCCGATATGTTCATTTAGCTTGGTAAGCTTGCCTTCCGCTTGGCTTTTAAGCAGTAACTCTGAAGTGCCCGTACTGCCTGCGTTAAGGAATAACTTATCGCAAGTATAATGCTCAATTTTATCGATGCCGCCTGTAGTATTTAGGACATGAACTTCTAATCTGAGTTGCTCATTATCGAGCGCTTGAATAGTGTTAACTTTGCGTAGAGTTTTGACTATGACGTTACCCGTTGATTCAGCGTCTTTGAGATAAGTTAAATCGAGTGAAAATTTGCCAGCGTTATTGCCATAAATCACTTCGCCACCCAGTCCTGAAGCATAAACTTCGCCACGCGCTTCTTTTTGCATATAGTCAAAGTCGTAGCTATTACCGAAGAATTCGGTTTTAAGTCCCGCTTTTCCTGCTTGGCGTTCAGCGGCGCGAGTGTATTCATAATGCTCGGACTCATTAAAGAACGATTCAGGGATTTGGCTGACTCTCAGATTTTTCATGGCACGGGGAAAATAAGTATCGTACATCTCATCAGAATTAATCCATGGGAACACTGCTTCAAAGTGCGCGCGTTTTGGCTGAATGGCAATCGCGCCATTGACGATAGAGCCGCCGCCATAAGCACGCCCTGCGAATACTTTCATATCGTCATATTCGATTAAATCCAAAACCCCAGGATATTTTCTGATAGGAATTGGAATCGGGATAGGGGCGTTTGGCATATTGCTAAACCAGCTTGAGCGTTTATCGGCGCTAATCATTTTGCAAAAGGTATTATGTTCGGGCGTTCTATCCCAGCGCATACCCATCTCAAGTATCAATACTTTATGATCTTTTTCGCTTAATCGTAGTGCAGATACCGCGCCGCCGTAACCACTACCGACGATGATATTGGGAAAGTGTCCAGCTTGGGTGATGGTGCTTGGTAGTTTTGGCTGCTTAGCAAGCGTTTGGCAGCCACTCACCGCAGCGGAGGTGCTGATAGCGCCTAAGCTTAAACCCATCGCTTTAATCAGTTGGCGTCGTTGCATGGTGTATCCTAATTTGATATTTAAGCTAAAAAAAGCCCGAGTTGAATAATATTAGCTTTCGACCGCAAAGGTGCGCTAAGCCAAGCGAGCATCATATTAGCAAACATAGGTTGCGTTATTATTTCAGTCACGCTATTGCCTTAATAGCTATAGACAAGTCGAACTTTAATTCACTGAGTATTCTTGCCAGCTTTTAGTCAATGTCTTAGCCAGTCACTTAGTCAATTATTTTTAGAGTGACGTGTAAACTTGACCAAATAGGGAATTTCGCTTACTATCTTGTTTCAATGTACTAGAACGTAAATACATTAAAATATTTTTACTATTAACAATGCTAAATAATTTGGCAAAATATTAATGCTAATACTCATTTCAAAATAATAGGGCTTAGTTATGACAACGCAAAATACAGCAACTGGCTACGGTTTACATCAATCAATACTACCGAATAGCGAAGGTTTATACGGAGAGTTCGGTGGCAAAATCGGTCATCCTGAGCTGGCTAAAGCCATGGCAGAAATCGAAGCAGGTTTTCGTGAAATCATTAAAAATGATGATTTTATCACTGAGATGAAGCGCTTGCGTGAGACCTATGTTGGTCGTCCAAGTCCTATTTATCATGCGCAGCGTTTGACGGAGCATTGCGGCGGCGCGCAGATTTATTTTAAGCGTGAAGATTTAAATCATACGGGCGCGCATAAGATTAATCACTGTTTGGGTGAAGTATTATTAGCCAAGAAATTAGGCAAAACCAAAGTGATTGCCGAAACGGGTGCGGGGCAACATGGCGTAGCGTTGGCAACGGCAGCGGCCTTGATGGGTATGGAGTGTGAAATACACATGGGTGTGGTCGATATTAAAAAGGAGCATCCAAACGTCAGCCGGATGAAGATTTTGGGTGCCAATATCGTACCAGTCTCACGCGGTGCTGGTACGCTAAAAGAAGCAGTCGATAGCGCTTTTGAGACTTATTTGAATGAGCTTGATACCAGTATGTTTGCGATTGGCTCGGCATTGGGGCCGGCGCCATATCCTGAAATGGTCAGCTATTTTCAGTCGGTGGTTGGGCATGAAGCACGGGCACAGTTCTTAGCGACGACGGGTAAGCTGCCCAATAAGGTAGTTGCTTGTATTGGTGGCGGCTCCAATGCCATTGGTATGTTTAGCGGATTTTTTGATGATAAAGATGTAGAAAAAATAGGCGTGGAACCCGCAGGTGAAGGCCTAGATACACCCAATCATGCGGCGACGATGTCACTGGGCGTCAAAGGCGAGATTCATGGGTTTAAGTGTTATGTATTGCTCGATGAAAAAGGCGAGCCAGCACCGGTACATTCGATTGCTTCTGGTCTAGATTATCCAGGGGTTGGACCACAGCATTCGCATTTACGAGATTTACAACTGGCTACGTATGAATCAGCGACTGATGCAGAATGTTTAGAAGCGTTTATGGCATTGTCGCGCCTTGAGGGTATTATTCCTGCCTTAGAGTCGGCACATGCCATCGCTTATGCCATGAAAATCGCCAAAGATATGTCAGCGGATGAGACGATTTTGGTCAATTTGTCAGGGCGCGGTGACAAAGACATCGATTTTATTTTGGACAAGGTGGATTTATAGAATAAATCTGTGATAAGTACAGAAAATACAATACCTATTGAGCGCTTAACCAGTTATCATCGAGGTTTTTTTACTGTCTAATGCTCGATAGGATCATCTCATGTCTAACCGCGACCTCATTATTTTTATCACCTTGTCCTTTATGTGGTCGCTGTCTTTCATTTTTTATCGTATTGGCGTGCCTGAATTTGGCTCGTTAGCTTTTGCCAGCCTACGTGTGGTCTTGGCTGGACTGACGATGTTGGTGTTTGTAATATTAAAAAAGAAAAACAGAGTAGGCATTCGTGAAAATTGGAAAGTATTAACGTTGGTTGGGCTTTTCTCCGCAGCAGTGCCCTTTATCTTGTTTGCATTTTCAGCGCGCTCGGTAAACGCTGGCGTATTGGCAGTGCTTAATGCATCTGTGCCAATGATAAGCGGCTTTATTGCCAGTGTATTTTTTAAAGACAGACTGTCAAAAAAGCAAATTCTCGGTTTGGTCATTGGTGTGATCGGTGTGATGATTCTAATGAGTGAAAACTTATTTGGCGGGCAAGGCGCTGGGTCAGGTTCTGGCTTATTACCGATGGGCTACGCATTACTGGCCTGTGTTGGCTACGCGCTTGGGGCAAATATCACTCGAAATTACTTGGAAAATGTTTCACCAGTAGCGATTACCGCAGGCTCGCTTATCATTGCCAGTGTGATTATGTTGCCTGTGGCGGTTTATGAGTTTCCTTATGGCAAGAACATCAGCGTAACGGCTTGGATTTCTGTTATTTGTATCGGTGTGTTTTCGACTGCCATCGCGCTAATTTTTATGAATCAGTTGATTAAAAGTATCGGTCCGGTACGAGCAACCAGTATTACTTTGGTGATTCCGATTTTTGCCATTATTTTAGGCTATCTGCTGCTTGGCGAGGCATTGGATACACCCGCGATCATTGGTTCAATAGTGATATTATTTGGTACTTATTTGTCTTTGAATTTGTCTTTTAAAAAGATGCTCAAATCATAAAATATTTACTATTTTTAAATTTCATATAAAAAAACCTGTGTAAAATCAGGTTTTTTTTGTGGCTAATGTATTCGGTTAACGGTTAAATAAAAATGATCCATATTTTGGATGTTTTAGATTTAGCCTTCGACACGTTTATTTTGGCAAAATAGCCCTTCCAAGCACTCTCTATCGTCGCCATCGGCACGTCAAATCGAAGAAAATAGCCCTTCTAAGCACTCCCTATTGTCGCCATCGGCACGCCAAATCGAAGAAAATCGCATTGCGATGTACATCTAATAAAAATTTGGCGTCTTTTACCGCGTAGCCATTGGGATAACGTCACCCATAATCTTCCCAAAATACCGCCCGTTTGATCAGCTCTTCAAAAGTAGTGGTAATGGGCAGCATCGCTCCAAAAGATATCTTGATTGTCTGTTGCCATCCGCTGGATAAAGGCTTAATGAAATAATCAGCCAATTTGATTAAAGTCATTCGCTTAATATGCTAGTAAGAGGCTTTGAATAATGAGTATTATCAATACCGATATCATGCCATATTGATATTTTTGTTTGTAATTTTTCCTTGGAATTACCGTATCTACGCCCTATAAAGAACACGGCTTATGAATAGCGTGCTTAATGCGTTTTGGACGTAATATTAAGTGTGAATTATTCATCATTAACAAATTCTATAACCGTATTTTTATAACAGCAAATAAGGCTTTTTATGGCACATGATAATTTATTCGAACCCGTCAAAATGGGCACCCAAACCCTAAAAAATCGCATTATTATGGCACCTTTGACGCGCTTGCGCTCTGTCGAGCCCGGTGACGTCCCTACAGCGCTTGCTGGCGAGTACTACTCACAGCGTAGCGGTGCTGGGCTTGTCATTGCTGAAGCGACACAGGTTTCTTTTCAGGCAAAAGGCTATGCAGGCGCGCCTGGTATCCATACCGAAGATCAGACGACAGCGTGGAAAACCATTGTCGACAATGTCCATGCAAAAGGCGGCAAGATAGTAGTACAGCTCTGGCACACTGGTCTTGTAGCACACGAAAGTGTTCAGCCTGACGGTAAGGCGCCGATCTCTGCCTCCGATGTTCATGTGGGAGTACGTACTTCACTGCGCGATAGCAACAACCAAGCCATTCGAGTTGAAGCGACCACACCGCGTCCTGCGACACTGGAAGAGATAGAGCAAGTTATTGCTGATTTCGGTCTTGCGACCAAAAACGCTAAAGAGGCGGGTTTTGATGGAGTGGAAATTCATGGTGCACATGGCTATCTATTACATCAATTTTGGGCTGAGCATACCAATCAGCGCACTGATGAATATGGCGGTAGCCGTGAGAACCGTGCGCGCTTAATGCTGGCTGTGATTGATGCTTGTGTCGACGCATGGGATGCGGACCATGTCGGTATTCGTATTTCACCACTTGGTACGTTTAATAATGTGGAAGCTGGATATAACGAAGATGAAAACATTTGGCTGATTGAGCAAATCAATCAACGCACTATTATGTATTTGCATTTATCTGAGCCTGATTGGGCAGGTGGAACGCCTTATAGCGATGCGTTCCGTCAGCGTGTTCGCGATGCCTTTGATCAGACAATCATTGCCGCAGGTGGTTATACAGCGGAAAAGGCTGAAAGAAACATCAAGTCAGGCTACATCGATGCCGTGGCGTTTGGCCGTGATTATATCGCCAATCCTGATTTGGCTGAGCGTATTCGCGAAGGCGCGGCACTCAATGAGCAGCATCCGCAAAGCTTCTATGGTGGCGGCACAGAAGGCTATACCGATTATCCGTTTTTAAACCAAGCGTAATGGTTTGACGGTCAATAAAAAAGCCACCTTGCGATAATTCGTAAGGTGGCTTTTTATGGTTTGGTCAATATGATTTAAACTATCTCACCGCAGACAAAGCCACTTGCCCACGCCCATTGAAAATTATAACCACCGAGCCAGCCTGTGACATCCAGCACTTCACCAATAAAATACAGACCATCTTGATAATTACTTTGCATGGTCTTTGAGGAGACTTCATCAGTCTTGACGCCGCCACGCGTGACCTCAGCAGTGCGATAGCCTTCGGTGCCAGAAGGTTTTAGCTGCCAACCATTAAGCGTTTCACCAAGTTCAACTAAACGCTCATCTTTAATATTGGCAAGCTCTTTGTCTTTGATGTCATCCCACAGAGTCGTTTGTAAAGCCGCAAGCAATTTTTTGGGTAAGGCATTGTCTGTATAATCAGCCAATACCGTACGGATAAGCTGTCTTGGATGTGTTTTTTTATGTGCAAGCAATAGGGTTGTTATATCGATATTGGGGAGCAGATTGATACTGATGGTTTCGCCTGTATGCCAGTAGTTGGACAATTGCAGCATAGCAGGACCAGAGAGTCCGCGATGGGTAAATAGTAGTGGCAATTTAAATGAGATGCGATCATTGCTGGCAATCACAGGGAGACTAATACCAGCAAGCGTACGAATCAACTCGCCAGTTTTATCGGTAAAGGTAAAAGGCACTAAGCTGGCATCAGTCGTTATTAGACTATGACCAAATTGCTGTGCCAACTCATAGCCTAAACCGCTCGCACCCATGGTTGGAATGGACAGTCCGCCCGTTGCCACGACCAGTGACTCACAGCGAATACCTGTTTGCACAGGCTTAGTGTTCTCTGGAGCCTCTCTTCTTTCTTGCTTTTCTTTTTTGCTCAGCGCTTTACTGGTCGATAATTGAAAGCGTGCCTTCTTATCGTTTTCGAATGCTTGAACGCTGTCGACTTGAGTGTTGAGCCTGACTTGTACACCGACAGCGGCACATTCATCGAGCAGCATCGTCAAGATATCTTGCGCCGAATCATCGCAGAATAGCTGACCATGCTCGCGCTCATGGTAGGGTATTTTATGCTGCTCAACCATACCGATAAACTCCCAACTCGGATATCGACTAAGCGCTGATTTACAAAAATGTGGGTTGCTACCGATAAAATGCTCAGGCTCCACAAAATAATTGGTAAAGTTACAGCGCCCGCCACCAGACATAAGGATTTTTTTGCCCGCTTTATTGGCGTGGTCAAGTACCAATACGCGTCGACCACGGCGACCGGCGGTTAATGCGCAATATAACCCTGACGCACCAGCACCAATGATGATGACATCATAATGCGAGTATTGTGAGGCAGTGCGGTGATTGTCCATGGTCGGTAGTTCCTGATTTTAAAAGAGCAAATAAGGCTCATAGAGCCTATTGTCATATAAAGAATGGCGATATCAATTATAGCGCTTGATATCAGGTTGCTATTGTCCATGTTTTATAACAGGTTACAAGGATTAAATAGCATTGTCGCAACTGCATTTTCAAAAAAGAGCGATAAAAAATACCAGCCATAGAATCTGCAATCTTAAACATACTGGCGTGCTATACAATTGTTGTGATTAGTGGTTGATGCCTTGCAACCATTCAGCATATTTGTCAAACTGTCTTTGAGTGTCACTATTATGGAAGATGACCCTTATTGCCTGTGCCAATCCTCACTATCAGCGATGTTTGCTACAGGTCATAATAATTAAAAAAGGATAAAGCTCATGACTCAAAAATCATTTCCCATTGCGCCTGAATTCCTCGCCGCAGCCAATATCACCGCCGAGCAGTATGCTGAACAATATAAGCAATCAATTTTGTCACCTGAGGCGACGGATGCCTTTTGGGCGGAGCGTGCCGATTTGATTGATTGGATAAAAAAGCCCACTAAAATCAGCGACGTCAGCTACGACTTAGAAGACTTTCGCATTAAATGGTTTGAGGATGGTGAGTTAAATATCTCGGTCAACTGTCTGGATCGCCACGTCAAAAATAATCCCTATAAGCCTGCCATCATTTGGGAAGGGGATCATCCTTCCTTGCATAAAATAATCTCCTTTAAAGAACTGTATGAAGCCGTTTGTCGCTTAGGTAATGCCATGCGCAAGCTTGGGGTCAAAAAGGGCGACCGCGTTACCTTATATATGCCGATGATACCAGAAGCGGTGGTTGCCATGCTGGCATGTACCCGTATCGGCGCGGTACATTCGGTGGTATTTGGCGGTTTTTCTGCTGAGAGCTTGGGTAATCGTATCATTGATAGTCAATCTAAGCTCGTCATTACCGCTGATGAAGGTATCCGTGGTAACAAGCGTACGCCACTCAAGGCCAATGTCGATCGCGCGCTAGATATGGATGGCACTGACAGCGTCAGTAATGTCATCGTCGTCCATCGTACGGGTAACTCGGTGCCGATGAGTGGTCGCCGTGATATCTGGTATCATAGCTTGGTCGATGGTGAGTCGCAGCACTGCGAACCTGAAGTCATGAATGCAGAAGACCCGCTATTTTTATTATATACCTCTGGTTCAACAGGCAAGCCAAAAGGCGTGTTGCACACCACAGGCGGTTATATCACTTATGCGCTGTCCACGTTTCGTGATGTTTTTGATATCAAAGATGATGACGTGTTCTGGTGTACCGCAGACGTCGGTTGGGTGACGGGTCATACCTATGCCACTTATGCACCGCTTGCTAATGGCACTACGACCGTTATGTTTGAGGGCGTGCCAGAGTATCCGACATGGGCACGCATTGGGCATATTATCGATAAGCACCAAATTACTGTCTTGTATACTGCACCGACCGCTATCAGAGCTATGATGAAAGAGGGCGATACCTTTGTACGTGAGTCGGATCGCTCAAGTTTGCGCTTACTTGGGACGGTTGGTGAGCCAATTAATCCTGAAGCATGGGACTGGTACTATCATGTCGTCGGTGGCAGCAAGTGTCCGGTTGTCGATACTTGGTGGCAGACAGAAACGGGCGGTATTATGCTCGCGCCAATACCGGGGACGGTCGCAATGAAGCCGGGCGCGGCGATGAATCCTCTATATGGCATCGTCCCTGAAGTCATTGATACTGATGGTGTTGCGCTTGAAGGTGCTGCTGAGGGTAATTTGGTGATTAATAGTAGCTGGCCCGGTCAGATGCGTACCATTTATCAAGACCACGCGCGGTTTTTAGCGACGTATTTTACCGAGTATCCTGGCTATTATTTTACTGGTGATGGGGTACAGCGTGATGAAGATGGTCACTATTGGATTACTGGTCGTGTCGACGATGTGCTCAATGTGTCAGGACATAGACTGGGCACAGCAGAAATTGAAAGCTCGATCGTTGCACACCCAGCGACGGCAGAGGCAGCTGTCGTAGGAATGCCACACGATATACGTGGTATGGGTATTTGCGCTTTTGTTATCTTAAAGTCGAGTGAGACGGCAACTGAAGCACTAAAATCGGAGTTAAACCGTCATGTGCGCTCTGAGATTGGTCCGATTGCCAATTTAGATGCCATCTATATGGTCAATGTTTTACCCAAAACTCGCTCTGGTAAAATCATGCGCCGTATTTTGCGTAGTCTAGCGGCAGGGCAATATGTTGGATTGGGTGATTTATCTACCCTAGCTGACAGCTCAGTTATTAACGAGCTAGTCGAAGTGGTCAAGACAGAACGGGCAAAATCACATTGATTGTCCAATATCAATAAAATTTGAATAGGGTCAATGCTTAAAAATGATTGGAAGCTGAGGTAAAAAGCCATGCTATAAAAGTAGCATGGCTTTTTACCGAGATATCATGGATATTAGCAGGCTTTAGAGGTTTGATATTTTTTAGAATAACCCCCTTATTTTCATCTGACTACTTACTATTTTGCTAAATATTTTATAAGGTTTATTGTCATTATGACTGATTCTACTTTGCATACGACTGAACAATCCATACCGAAAATTGCGATTATTGGCGGGGGTTTGACTGGCTTATTTACGGCTACGTTATTGGAGCGCATTTTTATTGAAGCAAACGGTAAATCATTATCACCTAAAATTACTATTTTTGAGAAATCCCGTAGCGTTGGTCGTTTAGCAACACGCTATCGCATGGACAGCGCAACGCATAAAAACTGGCAATGGGCATTTGGCGCGCAGTTTTTTACTGCCAAAAGTGCTGACTTTCAGCAGTTTATCAAACCATGGCTACAAAGTGATTTATTACAGCCATGGTATGCCAATGTGGTGGACTTAATACCTTCTGACGATGCCGCTCAGAATGCTGACATACAAGCCAAGGAGCAATGGAGCAGTACCCAAGCGCGTTATATCAGCACGCCCAAAATGACCAGTTGGGGTCGTGTCTTGGCTGATGAACTAGAGCATACAACTATAAACTTTAAAACTCGTGTGGCGCCATTACGCAAAGAAGATTTTGTAGAACAAAATGAGGCTAATAACAAAACTGAGCTGTTTGATGAGAATGGCAACAGCCTTGGCAGCTATGATTGGGTAATTTGTACAGCGCCCAATGGTCAAGCTGTAGAGCTGATGGCGGATAGCAATTTTGAAGAGCTTGCAAAAATTAGCGAAACACAGATGCAGGCCTGTTATACCTTGATGCTTGGGTGGGATAAAGAGCAGCTTTTACCTCCTGCATTAAACACGTCACCCCCTTTATGGGATGTGGCTTATGTGCAGGATTCGGTGCTCGATCGTATCTTTATTGAACATCAAAAACCTGACCATGGCAGTCTATTACCCAGTATTACTATTCATGCTCGCAACGATTGGTCGGAGCAGCATGTCGATGACGATATAGAAGCTGTAAAAGCAATCTTGCTACAAGCAGCAAAGCAAGCGTTGAGTTGGGATGAAAATAGTACGCCAAGCCAAATCGATTGTCATCGCTGGCGTTATGCTGCAACCCTTAAGCAGCTTGATAATACAGAGTTTGGTATTTTAATTGATGAGCCGCGTCAATGGATTGTCAGTGGCGACTGGTGTGGACAAGGTAACATCGAAAGCTGCTATCAGATGGCAAAACAAACCGTAGCAAAAATCTGCGCTGACTCAATCAGTTAAAAACGATGACTGAAAGTGTATTTTTTAAAACGGTAAACAAGCTCATAACCAACACTAAAAATTAAAACGTTTATCGTTATAAGAGGAGGTAGAACGCTATGTCTGGATTTGATATCGATATGGAGCTGATGCAATTTCATTTTTTTCAATTAGGAATTGCCTTTATTCTTTCCTTACCGATTGCACTCAACCGCGAGATGAAAGACAACGGCGCAGGGCTTAGAACCTTTCCTTTAGTGACCATTGCTTCCTGTGCTTTTATGCTCGTTGGTATGGATATTTATGATGCGACTGGTGAGGCGAGAATCATGTATGCCATCATCACCGGCATGGGTTTTATCGGTGGCGGCGCGATATTTAAAAATGAACAAGGCTCAAAAGGTACAGCAACGGCAGCAAGCCTTTGGAATACTGGCGCTATTGGTATCTCAGTCGCTTATGGGCGTTATGAAATTGCGATTATCTTGTCTGTGGTTGGTTTTTTGATCTTGCAATTCTCTGAGCCGTTTAAGTCAAAAGAAAAGCTGTAGAAACCAATGAAAATACTGCGAGACAATGTATAAAGGACACCCAGCGAATAAAACGACTGAATAGTGGGTAAAAAAAGAGCCCACGGAGGAGATACCGTGGACTGAGGAAAACTTATCATGTGATCAAATGAAAAATCATGAGCCACAAATAAATTGATACAAATTTATTATTACTAGGGGTTATTCTTATTATTTATATTTGGTTGAAAAGAGACAGTTCAAGAGACTCTTACATCTGCTTACAATTTTTAGTGTACAAGTGTATCGATATCATCGGCTCATAATAACCGACATTCAGCTATTTTCCTAAGCTTGCTTACATGTTATTACGTTTTAGACGGTGTATGTATGGATGTATCTAGGCATTCAACAGTATTGAGGTGTTTTTGCAAAAAATAGCGATAAGGAACAGTGATAAAAATCAGCTATCACTCATTAAAATGGCTAAATACGTCACATCTAGGATAAAAATTGCTCAATTAGAAAAATATACGCTTGGCATAAACGATACCTACATAGAGGGCATGACGACTTGGCTGAAAAATGCTAAGCTATCCGTCATTATTAGGTCAATATTAAACTGGGTTTGCCATGACTGAGAGCACGCATTTGCATCCGCAGGAGCCGTCAAGTACGCAGAATAACAAAAGTATTTTTAATTTGCCCAATAACCTGACGATTGCGCGTATCTTGATGATTCCGCTATTTGTTGCGATTGCCTATTGGCCACCTGCTATGGGGATCGGCATGCCCGCAATCTCTGATAACGTGATTGCAAAGGTTGGTATGAGTGACTTTAGCGACAGTCTATTGCGTCACTTGTTATTAACAGGCGTTTTTATCCTAGCAGCCATTACCGATTGGCTCGATGGCTATTTTGCCCGTAAGCTCAATGTGGTATCAGCCTTTGGTCGATTTTTAGACCCAGTCGCTGATAAGCTGATGGTAGCAGCCGCGCTGATTATCTTAGTGCAATGGCATCCCAATATCATCATGGCGATAGCAGCAATTGTGATTATCTCGCGTGAAATCGCCGTATCGGCATTGCGTGAATGGATGGCAGAACTGGGTAAAAGTACCAGTGTAGCGGTGTCTTATGTAGGTAAGCTCAAAACCACCTTTCAGATGATAGCGATTACGGTGCTTTTGTTAAATTGGGAATCGCTTGAAACCATCGGCTATGTCTTGATGGTAGCGGCAGTGATTCTGACCTTATGGTCGATGATGATTTATCTTAAAGCTGCGTGGCCATATTTAAAGCAAAGTGGGTAAAGGTAGCTAAATATATAGCGGTTAAATCTTATACTTTATTCTAAAACTATAAAGCCCAGTCAATAAAAAACGCCAGTCGCATCAGCTACTGGCGTTTTTTATGATAAATTTTCTTAGCTATTTAATAGCTTAATGATAAATTATAAAGAAACGGAAAAGGTCTCGCCCATATCTTCAGCAGTTTTGCCTTCTTGTACGGCTGCCGCTGCCATCTTAAACATATTCACCACTGTACTACCGCTAAGCCAGCATTCTGCACCATGAGGAACTACTTTAGTCAATTGTACGTTTTCATCTTCCTTACCATGCTCAAAAAAGGCATTGTAAACTGGCGACCAAAGCTCATCCAATTTAGCTTTGTCTGTCGGTAATTCAGCGTTAGCACTAATAGAAACAAAGTTCTTTTCATCTTGAGTGGCATAAGTCAGCCCGATTCTTGCATCATCCTGAATATCTTTGACGACGTCTGATGTCTTATCGCCAATAAACCAGATCTCTTTATTATCAAGGTTGACTTCACTTGTGGTCATTGGCCACGCATGAATATCGCCTTTTTTATTGCTGGTACTCATCATGGCAAATTTCATGTCTTTGATGACGGCTTGGATTTTATCGAGATGCTCTTGGTTACTCATTGTGGATATCCTTTTTCATTATTGTAAATAAATTTTGAATTTATAGTTGTTAGGGAAATAATCATTAACAGGTTAGTGTATACAAACCGTTTATTTTATAAAAATTGGTTTTATAAAAACTAGCTCGTCAAGAACTGCTGTCTAGAATAGCGATTTCTGCTGGGCTATTTATATAGGTTGCCCGTAAGGCGATGTGAGGGTTTGTAAGGATTATAAGCTTTAGGTAAAAATTGTGACGCTGGGCCGTCAGCCTTGCTGTTTTGATAGCAAATCGTCAGTATTTGCTCAATGCTTTAGCATGATATTACCGAAGCAATTGGCAATTTATCTTGGTTTTGTCCTGCTTATTACAGGGCTTCTTGTTATAATACGCGAACCATTTACTTAGCATGGCAGAGATGCCTGTTATTGCCTATATCCTATGGAATATGCCTTTATGATGACCATCGCCGGACAACCGTTTCTTACCGATTTTCAGACGCAGCAACTCATCAGTCAGTTTCAGCAAAAAACCGAGCTAAATGTCAGCCAAATTCATACCCAGCAAGTGTATGTGTTATCACGAGAACTCGAAGGTGATGAGCATAAAAAAGCGCTAGACTTACTTGCTGTCGACAGTGGCACTGTCCTTGAAGCCCCAAATAGCAATCAACTACAAGTTATCGTTGGTCCACGTTTTGGTACGATATCGCCATGGGCAAGTAAAGCGACCGATATCTTTAATAACTGTGAAATTGCCATTAATCGTGTTGAGCGCGTCATTGTTTATACGCTAACCGTCGATGGAAAAGCAGACGGCGAAGTGAATGCAACGCTACCTAAAGCCGCTGAGCAACTATTATTTGACCGTATGACGCAAAGCTTGGTCTATGATTTAAATGACGTAAATAAACTGTTTGACGATGAAAAGCCGGCATCACTGAATCATATCGATGTGATTGGACAAGGTCAGTCGGCGTTAGAATCAGCCAATAAAGAATTTGGCTTTGCGTTATCGAGTGAAGATATCGATTATCTGATGAATGCCTATGTTAATGAGCTCAAGCGTAATCCAACCGACGTTGAGCTGATGATGTTTGCACAGGCAAACTCAGAGCATTGCCGTCACAAGATTTTTAATGCTGAGTGGACAGTTGATGGCGCGGTACAGCCAAAGTCACTGTTCCAAATGATTAAGAATACTTATAAAGCCAATCCGCAAGGCATCTTGTCTGCCTATAAAGACAACGCGGCAGTGATGGCAGGCTCTAAAGGGATGCGTTTTTATCCGATTCCTACGGATTCAATGGACGCCAACTCAATCCATCCTTACGATTTCCATCAAGAAGAAATCGATATCTTAATGAAAGTCGAAACGCATAACCATCCAACTGCTATCGCGCCGTATGCAGGTGCAGCAACGGGCGCGGGCGGTGAGATTCGTGACGAAGGCGCAACCGGACGTGGCGGTAAGCCAAAAGCCGGTTTAACTGGTTTCCATGTGTCACATCTTCACATTCCAGAGCTTGCGGAAAAATGGGAGCAGTCAGGTCAATTAAGTACACAGGATTATGGTACGCCAGATCGTATGGCAACCAGTCTTGAGATTATGACCGAAGCACCATTAGGCTCAGCCAACTTCTCAAACGAATTTGGTCGTCCAAACCTATGCGGTTATTTCCGTAGTTTCCAATTGGATACTTCAGCGGCAAAAGACGGCAGCCAAATGCGCGGCTATCATAAGCCAATCATGCTTGCCGGTGGTTACGGCAATATCAAACGCAATTTGATTGAAAAAAATGCCATTCAACAAGGTGACCTGCTTATCGTCCTTGGTGGTCCTGCTATGCAAATCGGTCTAGGTGGCGGTGCGGCATCTTCAGTTGATAGTGGTTCACTTGATGAAGGCTTGGACTTTGCTTCTGTACAGCGTGATAACGCTGAGATGGAACGTCGCTGTCAAGAAGTGATGGATCGCTGCTGGGCGCTAGCTGGTAATGACGTTGATGCAAGCAATAATGGCAAAGACGGTAATCCAATTGTCTCGCTACATGATGTCGGTGCAGGTGGTCTGTCTAATGCGATGCCAGAATTGGTCAATGACCATGAAATGGGCGCGGTGCTAAATCTACGTAAAATTCCGTCGCTAGAAGCTGGCATGTCGCCAATGGCTATCTGGTCAAACGAAGCGCAAGAGCGTTATGTGCTAGCGATTCGCCCTGAGAGCAAGGATCAGTTCGATGCCATCTGTGCTCGTGAGCGCTGCCCGTATGCCATTTTAGGTGAAGCCACTGAAGTACGTCAGCTTGTTGTGAATGATGAATTGCTCCCTGAGCAACCAGTCGATATGCCGATGCAAGTATTGCTTGGCGGTACACCACAGATGAAGCGTAGTTTTGAGCGTCAAGAAATTACCTTACCAGCTTTAGAGTTAGGCGAAGTTAATTTAGCTGAATCTATCAAAGACGTGTTGCGTCATCCGACCGTTGCTAGCAAATCATTTTTGATCAGCATTGGCGACCGCTCTATCACGGGTATGGTTGTGCGTGATCAGTTCGTTGGTCGTTATCAAGTACCCGTTGCTGATTGCGCCGTTACGGCTTCAGGCTTGGTTGCCTTAGATGGTCAGCCAATGAGCGGTGAAGCGATGAGCGTTGGTGAACGTACGCCAGTTGCGTTGATTAATCCAAAAGCTTCTGCTCGTTTGGCAGTCGGTGAAGCCATTACTAATATCGCTGGCGCACGTATTACTCAGTTATCTGACATTACTATGTCAGCGAACTGGATGGCCGCCTGTGGCGATGATGCAGAAGATGCAGCATTGTTTGATGCCGTACATACTGTTGGCGAAGAATTATGTCCAGCATTAGGTATCGCTATCCCCGTTGGTAAAGATTCGCTATCGATGCGTGCTAACTGGACGGATGAAGACGAGAACGGCAGCACGGATAAATCAGTCGTGTCGCCAATGAGCTTGGTTATTACTGCTTTTGCGCCTGTTATTGACGTGGCAAAAACCTTAACGCCTGAATTGATTAACGGTGATAGCGCTTTCTATCGCATTGATTTATCTAAAGGCAAGTTACGTCTAGGTGGTTCAATCCTTGCGCAAACCTTAAGCCAATTAGGTGATGACTGCCCGAATTTAGGGCAACCAAGTGACTTGGTCGACTTCTTTAACTTTATCCAAGCAGGCAACGCGCAAGGCGTCATCAGTGCTTATCACGATATCGGTGATGGTGGCTTGCTCGCGACCATCGCTGAGATGCAATTCACTAGCCGTCAAGGCATCAAGCTGTCATTGACCGATGATAATCTGCTTGGTCAATTGTTCAGTGAAGAGTTGGGCGCAGTCATTCAAGTATTACCAGAAAATGTCGCTGCGTTAATGCAAATGGCAGAAGAATTTAACGTCAGCGATATGCTCAGTCTCGTCGGTCAAAGCTCGGAAGAAGATAGTTTAATCATCCAAACGCCTTTGCACATGGGTGATGATACCCTACGCTTTAGGCGTTCTGAGCTGCAACAAGAATGGAGTCAGGTCAGCTATCAGATCGCCCGTCGCCGTGACAACCCAGCATGCGTACAGCAAGAGTATGACTTGATTAGCGACGCTAGCCATCAAGGTCTAATCGCTGCGCCGAACTTTGATCTGAATCAAAAAGTTGAAGAACCATACTTAGCCAGTCGTGAGAATAAACCAAGAGTCGCTATCTTGCGTGAGCAGGGCGTCAATGGTCAGACAGAAATGGCAGCAGGCTTTACCCAAGCTGGCTTTGAAGCGGTCGATGTACACATGAGCGACCTGCTAGAAGGTCGCATCAATCTACGTGACTTCGACGGTCTGGTCGCTTGTGGCGGCTTTAGTTACGGTGATGTACTCGGCGCAGGCTCTGGCTGGGCGAACTCTATCTTGTTCCATGACGAGCTTCGCATGCAGTTTGTCCGCTTCTTTGCCCGTCCTGATACCTTCTCACTCGGTGTCTGTAACGGTTGTCAGATGATGGCGCAGCTAAAAGACCTCATCCCAGGCGCGGAGAATTTCCCACGCTTTATCGCCAATAAATCCGCTCGCTTTGAAGCGCGTACGGTCAACGTAAAAGTTGAGCGTACCAAGTCTATCTTGTTTAAAGGTATGCAAGACAGTATCTTGCCAATCGCTATCGCGCACGGTGAAGGCTATGCCACACTAAACACGACTGAAATCGACGGTATGGAAAAACATGGTCAACTTGCCATGCGCTTCGTCGATAGCCAAGGTCAGTCAACTGAGACTTATCCACTCAATCCAAACGGTTCGCTCGGCGGTGTCACAGGTCTGTGTAGCACCGACGGTCGCGTCACCATCATGATGCCGCACCCTGAGCGTACGCTACGTGCCTACAATCACAGCTGGAAACCAGAAGCGTGGGATGAGGACGGTGCGTGGATGCGTATGTTCCGTAACGCCCGCGCTTGGTTGCGTTAGGATAGTTTGAGTTAACTTTAGACATAAAAAAAGGTGGGCTTCGGCTCACCTTTTTTGTGTTTGGAGTTTGAGTGTTCTTAGAAGTAGGGGAGCTAATCCCGCCTTCCGCTTGTATCTGCCAGTCTGGGCGAGGCGGTGACACGAGTTGAGATGTTGCTGTTACCTCGACACCACCTCAAACTCTAGCCACCGCAACTCGCCCAAACCAGCAGGATACCGCTGCAGTCGGGGCTAGCAGTGACATTGCGTTCTTGCAGGTATTCGTCGTAGTTATAGCTGATACACTAAAAGATCGCTAGGGTGGGTTAGCGATAGCGTAACCTGAAAACCCTAAAAAAGAATTGCTGATTTATTAGGTTTGCAAAAAAATCTTTTAAATAAGATTTTCTAATGGTGTCATGAAATGATTAGTTAATTTTCTTGATGTCTTTCAAAGTATATTTAGGTTTGGCTTGTCCAAATTGTACGACCTTAAACTCAACTGTGACCGATTTATGTAAATAATCACGGTTTATTACGTCAGGGTCTTCAAATGTATGATCTATCTTACCTTTTATCAAAGTTTTATCAGAATACTCCATAAACTCAAAGGTTCTAGAGTTAGGTAGAACTCCTTGAAATTGACCCTTATACTCTTCGATAAATTCATTGATATTTTCTTCTGAAAGGCGTGTAATGAGTTTCTTTAAAACTTCTTGGGAATCAATGCGTGTTAAGTTTTTATTAAATTCCATTGCAAACAAAGCTTCGCTACGGAACATTAACTCAAGAAAGTCATACACTTTACGAACAGCTCTTGGATGTATCTCATTAATTACATCGCTAATTTGCTCGTCTGTGCCATCAATACCATATTGTAGGAGCTTTTGTATATCATCAATAGCTTCTTCCGTTCCGTTCCGTCCTGCTAGTAAGTCGTAATCAGGTTCTGGTAATTCTAGTTCAAATCCAAATGAGCCTGTAGCAGTACCTGTTATTAATAATTGATGCTGCTCTCTATTTGGTATGGGTCCTGAAAAACGTAAATTATTATTCAAACTAGCAACTACACTAGCAATCATATTATTTAGGCTATCAATAGCCTTACCAGAAAACTCAGCTGTAATACCGTAGCTTTTATGAACTGGTTTACCCCTGAATGTAAAAATAGTCTTTTTTACCAATCTGCGAGTATCGACTTTACTAATTGCAGCTTTAACACTCTTTAAACGTGACTCTAGGCTCATCCTATCGACAATAGCATAAGGTGGTGTTTCTTCAATCAAGCTTTCAAGTGTACTTTTTTCAGCAAGTAACTTGTTATAGTCATTTTCACGCATGATTAGACTCTATATTTAATTCAGAAAGATACTTGATAGCTTCAATATCTTCACTAGGAGATAAAGGAATAACAAAGAAACCTTTCCAGATATTAGTATCTCTTTGATGAGACCACATACTGTACCAATAAGTACATCTTTTGATACTTGCTTCGTTAAAGCCTAAATCCATGTCAACCCAGTAAGAATCAACTTTGTATTGACTTTTAGCTATCGGATTGTCAACTAAATTATTATTCCTTTTAGTCCAATCGAGATAATCAGGTATAGTTTGATATAAGTTGCTAAAAGTTACTACATCAAGATCGTTTGGAGCGCGCTCAGCAATTGATTCTATATTTTCAACAAAACTTCCGTTTACCCACTGAAAACCTGTTTCGATACCAGATGAGTATATAGCTTTCCTATATTCTAAGAAACCAATAAGTATTTCGATTCGTTCAGTTGAAAAGGCAAAGCTCTGTACAAACTCGTTAATGCTAATAGGATACGGAGAACGCTTAGGACTATGACCCTCTTCGCCAATAGCAATTGGTGGTATTACTCCTTGTATGTTCCACATTCAATATCTCTTCAAAAGTTTTTACGTAAGTATTAGAATAAACTGATTATAAATTTTAAGTATAAACCAGTTTTAGAGTTCAAGCTAAGTTTATCAAGTATAAGTTAACTACAAATCCAAGCCATATTTTTCATTTGAGCAATTATTAATCGAAGCCTTTAATACTGCATAAACGATATTTACATAAAAACTACTCATCATCTGAATGTTCTTTACCTTCTTTCTGAGCCTCAGCAATCAACTCATGAATTCTAGCGCTTTCTTTTAGTACACAAGCTTCATATGCAGAGAGCGGCTCAGCTTCCTGCTCTTTTTCTTGCTCTTGTTTGGCTTTTTCTTCTAGATATTTCTGCAGCTCGTCTTGCTCATTTTGCTCGTTGTATTGTGAGTTGCTCATGGCTTATGTCTCCTAATATTTTTTATCCATTAATAAAAGTCATCACGACCAGCATACTTCTTATTGAGTGCCTTTAAAATAGCATAAGTTTCTAAATCCAGCACGCCCGTTGGCTGCTGCGGTCTGAAATGCAATTGAAAGGCATACACGACATTGCGACTGGCTTTATCCCATTCATCGCTGTTATTGATTTGATAACCGTAATCGCGAAACGCTTGCTTAATCTCGGGTATCGTTGCTGCTGCAAGCACGTCTTGATTCATAAAGAATTGCTTATCAAATTCATCATACCAAGCGCCGATGCCGTAATCGAAATGCAATCGCTGCCAAGGGAATTTCGCCCCGGGGTCAATCTTACGCGAGGGTGCCATATCGGCATGACCGATGATATTCTTTGCTGAGATATTATATCTTTTTGCCAAGTCTTGCACCAGCTGCGCCACTTTCTTAATCTGCAACTCATTAAATTCGACATAGTGCTCATAAGGATGATAGTCGAGCGCGCCGTTTTTTAAGGCATCTCGATATTTAGGCTTAATGCCTGCATTGACAATCTCGATGCCGATAGAGGTATCGTTGAGTATCGTTCTACCGGCAAAACCGCCCGCGCCAGCATGCCACGCGCGTTCGCCTTCGGGCACTAAGTTATAAATTTTATTATCGTTATTATCCAAAATTAGATAGTGGGCGCTGACGTTACCGGTGGTCAGTGTTTTTATAGATCTGGCATTATCTGAGACGGTATAGTGCAGGACGATGGATTTAATCCGCTCGCTTTTGCCAGTGGCTTGATAGGTTTCGCTATCAATAACGAAGGGTTCAGTATTCGCTATTTGGGTGTTATTAGTGGTCATGCAGCCAATTAAAGGCAGCGTTAAGGCATATGCTAATGCTAAAAAGATATTTTTTGCCATGAAATGCTAACCCTTTTTAATCTTCTTTGCCAAAACCTTCTTCCAGCTCTCTTCCAAACACTCAATCGCAAGCCAAGGTTCAATGACTTCTGCTGCAAATGTCTCTTTTGAGTTTGACAACTGCCACAGTTTCTCAAGTGTCGCAAAAGGATAGGGGCGTTCGATTAAATATACCGGTAAATCAGCGCTAATAATGCCATCACGAACGACTTGAAAATACCAACCAGCGATGCCTTGTTTGCTGACCCAAGACGCAATATTTGGCACTTTGGTAAAATATCCGATTTGGTCATTGATTTTGTAGCAGGGACGGCGCGGCTGGACAATGCGTAATTGCACGCTGTCGCCACCATTCCCATCAATGCTTTCATCTTGACCATACTGAAAAACGTCACCAATACAAACCGTCGCTTCCGTCATTTCTGGCAAACCATTTACTGCTTCTGTAGTGAGGTTTTCACCTAATGTGCCAACATGCACTTTCAAGCCAAACTCTGCATTAATCTTGTCATAAGTCGCCGTCGCTAGTTGATGTACCGCTTTTAGTGGGCCACCATGATGACGTCTATCGGCTTGCTCATCAGTTGTGAGACCCATACAGTTGACAGCGACGGGCGCTTTGATTGGTGCTTTATCGATGGCGCTCATTTCTTCACGGGTAAATGGCATGGCTTTGCCAGCACGGACGCAGATGAGGGTAGCGATATGGAGCGGCAAGGTTTGGTTAAAGTCAGCAGTATTTTTTTGGCTAGAAGATGCTATCGTTTTTGAGTTTATAGGTTGTATGTTCATAGGTTCTAAGTTCATAGGTTTTCCTAATCTGTAGGGATTTATTAGGGAAGAGGTTATATCGATATTGGTATTAATAATGCGTATTATCTTAGCTTAATCATTCATCTAATGGTAAGAATTCAGCCGTTTAAAATTTAGCAATATTTTGAATTTTATTAGCACATTAAATTTTAGACAAAAAAAGACCAGAATAGATATCTGGTCTTTTTCTTAAGCAGCTTTGGCAAAAAATAAGATTATTTATTTTTATTGCGACGACCGGCTGTTTTCTTCTCACGCGGCACAGCAACCAGCTCAGCCAATTGTTCAGGCGATGACCATAGACCTTCTAGGTCATAGAACTCACGGGCTTGTGGCGTCATCATATGAACGACAACAGCGCCCAAATCAATCAATGTCCAGTCAGAATCGATACCGCCTTCACGACCTAGTGGCATAAAGCCACCCAGTTTGGCTTCAGCGCCGACACTATCAGCCATTGCACGTACATGGCGCTTTGAGGTACCGTCAGCGATGATGATACGCTCCATTACGTCTGTCAATGCTGCTACATCCATTACGGTGATGTTCTTAGCTTTCATATCGTCTAGCGCGGTTTGAACAAGGGTCAAACATTCTTGTAAACGTTCGTCAGTCATGGTGTTGGTCATAAATTTTAATCTCTTGAATCGTAAATATTAAAAATAAAATGGTAAATCGTCACAATGCATTCTCTAACGAGCCAAATAGGGGCAGACGTTTTTTGAGGAAAAATGATCAAAGTGGGCAAAATTAAAAGTATAAGGCGATTTTAACGGAATTGAGCAGCAGAATATAGCTGATGGGCGATAATATATTGATAAACAGCAGGATTTAGCCATTTAGCTAATGAATTGGGTGCAGTATTGCCTATGATATCATTTATTGGTTGTAAAGATGCAATTTGCATGTCAGTGCTGTGCGTTATATTTAATGATTGAGGTGCTTGCGGCAGTTGTTGATAAAGCTGCTGACGTATGTGTGTGCTTGATATTGCTGTCACAGGGCGCGGGTCGATATAAATATGACCTTGATGGCTATTTTTTACGCAAAAGCTGTTTGTTAAAGATTGAGGGTTAGCGGCTAATAATTCAGTTATAGAATCGATTGTTAAAGGTTGTAGCAGTTTTGGAAGTTGGGATGTTAGAGAGTGGTGCAACTCAGTCTTAGAGAAGTTTTTATCAATTTTGATATCAATATCTATATCGCTATCAAAATTTTCTTCACGGTCAAATACCCATAGACTGACATAATCAGTTAGTTGCAGCCCATTTTTCCAGTGTTCTAAACTACGCGCGCTGTCCATCCCCATGACAAATATCAGACTGTCATGCGGGTAGCGTGTGCGCAGTGTCTGCACACTATCGATAGTATAGACAGGCGGTGCTTGCCACAGCTCAAGCTCGTTAATGTATAAGGGCGACTGTTGCGTTGCCAGCTTTAGCATCGCCAGACGATGCTTAGGATCGGTGCTATCTTCTTTAAAAGGCGAGCGCGCATTAGGCAGCAACGATACGTACAGTTCGCGCTGTTGCTGCTGTGCTATTGGTAGCAAACTTTGATAAACGGTCATCGCCATTTGTAAATGACCCTGATGCACAGGATCAAATGAGCCGCCCAAATAAGCACGGATGGCAGACTTAGTATTTTGGCTTTGATAACTATTAGAAGTATTTGACATAAATGAGTGAGTAAAAACTCATGCAGATGAGCGTTGTAGTTGATTTATTTTAAATCGACTATAGCATGTGATTATTTACTTATCCCGAGTATCGATTTTATTATGCTTAATTATACCGTTTAAAAGCCATAAAAAAGCCGACCATCATTATGATAATCGGCTCAATAATACGTGTTTTGAATGAAGCTTTAGATGTTTAAATAACGTCGCTATGTGCTTGGATGGCTGTGAGTGCGATGGTATAAATAATATCATCGACCAAGGCACCACGTGACAAGTCATTGACTGGTTTATTTAAGCCTTGCAACATCGGTCCAACACTGACCACATTGGCGCTACGTTGTACCGCTTTATAAGTCGTGTTACCGGTGTTTAGGTCTGGGAAAATAAAGACGTTTGCTTGCCCAGCAACAGGCGAATCCGGCGCTTTTTGCTTGCCGACGCTCATGACAGAAGCCGCGTCATACTGTAGCGGTCCGTCGACTTTTAGATTCGGCGCACGTTCACGGACGATTTGGGTCGCACGGGCGACTTTTTCGACATCAGCGCCAGTGCCTGACGAGCCCGTAGAGTAGCTAATCATTGCCACTTTTGGATCGATGCCAAAGGCGGCAGCAGACTGCGCAGACTGAATGGCAATCTCAGCCAATTCTTCTGCATTTGGATCAGGATTAATGGCGCAGTCACCGTAGACAACCACTTGCTCAGGCAACAGCATAAAGAAGACTGACGATACAAGTGAATACTCCGGTGCCGTTTTAATCAACTGAAACGCTGGGCGGACAGTATTCGCCGTGGTATGAATCGCCCCAGAGACCAGACCATCAACTTCGTCCATCTGTAGCATGGTCGTACCTAAATAAACGGTATCTTGCAGATATTCAGCAGCCACTTCTGCGCTGGTTTTACCTTTGCGACGCTCGACTACAGCGGCGATATATTTGCTCATATCTAAGCTGTCAGGGTCGATGATTTCAAGCCCTTCAGGTAATACCAAGTCGCGGTTTTTGGCGACTTGTTCAACATCAACACGCTTAGCGAGTAGCACACAGTTGGCAATACCGCGGCTTTGACAAATACAGGCAGCTTCGACCGTACGCGGTTCAGAGCCTTCTGGCAGCACGATACGTTTTTTGGCGATTTGCGCTTTTTTGACCACTTGATGACGAAAAGCAGAAGGTGACAAGCGTGGCTCATGATTTTGGCTAAAATACGCTTTAATCCAGCTAAGATCTAGATGCGCCGCGACATAGCGCGCCACTTCTTCAGCGCGTTCAGTATCATCACTTGGAATCTCAGCACTCATGTGTAATAGACTCTGTACCGTCTCAAAGCTGTCATCTTCGACACTCATCACAGGGATACCCGTTTTGAGTGCAGATTGCCAAAGCTCAGCGACGGTTGGACTAGGGACAACGCCGCCAGTCAATACCAATCCTGCTAGCGGAATACCATTGATACAGGCAAGACCCGCTGCCAAGAGTAAATCGTCACGGTCGCCCGGCACCACGATAAGCGTACCACGTTTGAACACTTCATCGACACGTGCAATTGAGCGTGCGGTCAAGCTGATGCGATTGATACGGCGCGATTTTGCCTCACCAACGTTGAGCCAAGTACCATCAAGTTCAGCAGCGATATCCCACGTACGCGGCACGGATAATGAGTCACTAAATGGTACGACACCAATTAAGCGGAATTGTTCGGTATTAAAATGCGGCGATAAGCGTTGTACTTCTTGGATAAAGCCGCTATCCAAGCTCACAATCGCTTCACCAGGGGCAACGATTTGATTTTCTAAGGTGCTTTGCGTATTCGGCAAGTCATGCATCCGCATCAAGATACAGCCAAGCGTACGATCACTTGCCATACCACCAAATTCACGTGCATGGACATCAAGCTTATCGGCCAAATAGGCAGGTTTACTGGTATCAGCGGTGCTAACAAAGATGATTCGGGCATCGAGTGCATGAGCAATCGCACGGTTGATCTGTGAGGCATAAGAAGTTTCAGTCGTCGGTACTAAGCCTTCGCAAATCACCACATCGTAATCATCACCAAGAGTATGGTAGTTAACAACCACTTCTTCCATTAAGTCATCAAGATTGTCATCACCAATCATACGCTCAACATGTTGACGGCTAATCGATTTGGGTGGCTTTAGTCCAAAGGCATGCATGGCTAATGCGCTTGAGCTGTCTAGACTGTTTTGCTTATCCAGCGTATCGTCTTGTAAAAACGGCTTCATAAAACCCGCTTTGATACCGTTATAATCGAAAGCACGAATCAAGCCTAACGCCGCTGACGTCACACCGATACCGCGGCTGATAGGTACAAGTAAAATAGTTTGCATAATGTATCCTACTGTTTATTATATTTTTAGAGAGATTGTCATCCTTGAGCGTATAAGAATCAACTTGTGATTCTTATCGCAGGCATATGAGTCTTATTATAGACCTAGTTTTATTTTAGACCCAAGGCTGCACGAGTTTCTTGAGCGATACGGCATTCTTCATCAGTTGGGACAACCCACAGCTCAATACTGCTATCGTCAGCATGGAAACTGCCTTCATTGCCACCGACCAAGCCAGCGTTCTTATCAGCATCTACTTTGATGCCAAAATGACGCATGACTTCTAAAATACGCGTCCGCGTGGTCACAGAGTTTTCGCCGATACCACCGGTGAAGACAATACCGGTGAAGTTAGGGAGCGCGCAGCTTAAGCTGGCAAGGTATTTACCAACACGATAGCAGAACATCTCGATAGCCAGCTTTGCGTCTTCATGACCTTCATTAGCGGCTTGCTCAATGGTACGCAAGTCATTCGATAAGCCTGAAATACCAAGTAAACCACTTTCGCTATTGAGCATTTTATCGATTTCTTCTAAGCTCATACCAAGTTGGCGCTTGAGATGAATATGTAAGCTTGGGTCAACATCACCACTACGCGTACCCATCATAAGACCTTCAAGCGGGGTCAGACCCATACTGGTATCAAGGCTTTTGCCGTCGTAGACAGCCGTTGCTGAACAGCCGTTGCCCAAATGCGCAGTTAACCAACCATGTGGTCCTGTTGCGCTGGTAATGTGGCTGGCGCGTTCTGATACATAAGCATGCGAGGTACCATGGAAGCCATAACGACGAATTTTGTGTTCTGAATAGAGTGCCTTTGGTAGCGGATAGCGGAAAGCAACAGGTGGCATGGTCTGATGGAAGGCAGTATCAAATACCACCACTTGCGGAATATCAGGATAGATTGCTTGTACAGCTTCGATACCTAGTGCGTTTGCCGGATTGTGTAATGGGGCGAGGACTTTTAGACGTTTGACTTCTGCTAACACATGCGCATCGACACGCACCGCTTCTGAGTACTCACGACCGCCATGTACCACTCGATGCCCAACAGCAATAAAGTGATACTGCTCAAGTAGCTCAAGGATTTTCTGTAAGGCAAGTTCATGACGACCACCAGCGATTGCAATTTCTAACTTTTCACCATTTAATGTGGTGTGTTTAATACGGGCAGTATCGAGACCTAAGTTTTCGGCAAGACCTGTGATACGAGTACCTTCATCCTCACTAATTAAGGCGTATTTGATTGAAGAGGAGCCGCAGTTCAATACTAAAGTAGGATTGGTCAGGGTCGATGCTTCAGAATGTTTGTCATCAAAAGTGGTGCTTACGCCAGCGCTCATACTCTATCCTTAGATTGTCTTTTATAAAAGGTGCCGCATCTTGACGATCACCTGTTGAATAAACGAAAACCAGCGATATTGGTGCTGGTATAGGTTGCACGGTTTGGAAACATAAACCATCATCGCGCTGATTTTCGTTATGCTTGAGCCATCACTATGTCTAACAGAGGTTCAATGTAAAGCAAACGCCTGCTAGCGTTGCCTTATAGCTACAAGGGTTGACTATAATGTATCATATTTTGGCAGTGACACCACGATAACTCTAAGGCTTTAATCAGCCAGTTCTCGATTGATGGTTACAGGTGTGCACCGAAGACAGTGAGGGCTTATTAGATAAAATAAGTAAAAATTTACCTTTATAAAAATTGTAAGTAAGTTTGTCTAGCTTTAGATCAATAAGATTGTTTTATATTTATATTGGATTCTCTATCACTACATTTCAGCAAATTTACTACGCAAACATATTCTATAGGCGCACAGCTTTATAGAATAATGCTATGATTAAAAAATCTTCCTATTTTCCCTATTGCAGCCTTGGTTGTTTTCGCTGATAGTGATTTTTATCGCGTACACCGTTGCAAGATTACAGGTTATCTATCCTATGTTTACGACACGATATACCTCAAAACCCAAGCACTCTCAGACAGTGGGCAGCGCCACTCGCTATAGTATGTATAACATCATGCTTGGTACGTCGATCACGATAGCCTCAGCGGCCTTGTTGGTTGGCTGCGGACAAAAAGGCGATTTATACCTTGTAGACGCTGGTAGTAAAGCAGTGCGAGATAGCACGGCAATATTAGATAGTGGCAGTAATCCACAAGATACCGCCTTTGCTAAGATTGACAGCGACCAACAAAATACAGAGAGTTTTCAGCTGCCTGAACCGAGTAACGATCCTAACGATTACTAATAAGTAATCATGGATTATTAAAATGTAAATGTTCAAACGATTTTTGAGCAAGCCCAATACTTTATTGTTACCTTGATTATATTAGAGATATTTATATGAGTCAGTCAGTCACGACCCAAACTGAGCAAGGCCTGTACATCAATCCTGAAGCCTTAACCGCCCATTTACCCGCGCTAGATTATCGCGACGGTGCACTGTATATGGAACAGGTCAGTATTGATGAAGTGGTTAAACACTATGGTACGCCTTGTTATGTGTACTCAAAGCAAGCCATTTTGGATGTCTATCAAGCTTATACCGATAGCTTTGCCAGCTTAACTCACCAGATTTGCTATGCGGTAAAAGCAAACTCAAACCTTGCGGTACTTGGCGTATTGGCGCAAGCAGGCGCAGGGTTTGATATCGTTTCACGTGGCGAGCTAATGCGGGTATTGGCAGCAGGCGGCAAAGCTGCACGTGTGGTATTCTCAGGCGTCGGCAAAACCTATAGCGATATTGAATATGCGCTTAACCAAGGTATTGGTTGCTTTAATGTTGAGTCGATTAGCGAGCTGACTCTAATTAATGAAGTTGCCGCGCAGCTTGATAAATCAGCGCCGATATCACTACGTGTCAATCCTGATGTAGATGCCAAAACCCATCCGTATATTTCAACAGGTCTCAAAGACAATAAATTCGGTATTGCTCACGAGGATGCGCTGGTCGTTTATCAACAAGCCGCCAAATTGTCTCATATCGATATCGTTGGTATTGACTGTCATATCGGCTCGCAGTTGACTGAAGTTGCGCCATTCGTTGCGGCATTGGACAAAGTGATTGAGCTGGTACATAGCTTACGTAAAGCAGGTATTGAGCTGCGTCATATCGATTTGGGTGGTGGTCTGGGTGTGCGTTATATCGATGAGACGCCTGTGTCTATCGATGAATTTGCCAATGCTTTATTGCCAAAACTTAGCGAGCTTGGCTTGACGGTATTCTTTGAGCCGGGTCGTAGTATCGTGGCAAATGCAGGTATTTTATTGATGCAAGTTGACGTACTAAAACCCACCGAGCATAAGAACTTTGCCATTGTCGATGCGGCGATGAACGATTTGATTCGTCCTGCTTTATATCAAGCTGAAATGGCAGTGATTCCAAGTGTCTTGCCTAATAATGGTATTGACACGGAAGGTACACAGCCGTGGGATATCGTTGGCGCTATCTGTGAAACGGGTGATTTTTTGGCGAAAGACCGTTTATTGTCGCTCACTACCGGTGACATCTTGGCAATCACAGGCGCTGGTGCTTATGGCTTTACCATGAGCAGCAACTATAATTCACGCCCGCGAGCTAGTGAAGTTATGATAGCTGATGAGCGCCATCAGCTGATTCGCAAACGTGAAACCGTTGAGGCGCTATATGCAGACGAAATATTGTGGCAAAGCTAACTGCTAAGCCATATCAAGTATCTCAAAAAGCTAACCCATTATCATAATGCTAGTGGGTTTTTTTATGGCAAATTTTGATCGAATACATGAATATTCAAAGATGAATGTAACTTGGCATTTGATAACGGTGATAGTTATGATTGTAACTGACAGCGTGCTAATATAAGACATACATAAAAATAGGATAGGGTATCAGGGATATGCTAATAGAATTTACTAAGATGCACGGGCTGGGCAATGACTTTATGGTCATCGATTTGGTGACTCAGCGTTTGGACTTGACCAAGGATTTGGTGCAATTATTGGGTGATCGTCATTTAGGTATTGGTTTTGATCAGTTGCTCGTCGTTGAGCCACCGATGCGCCCCGACGTTGATTTTAGTTATCGTATTTTTAATACGGATGGCACAGAGGTTGAACAATGCGGCAATGGCGCCCGCTGTTTTGCCCGTTTTGTGCAAGCGCGCAAATTATCTTTTAAGCAGCGCCTGCGTGTTGAGACCGCAAGCGGCATTATTTCGCTGACGACCGATCGTTATGGCTGGGTAGAGGTTGATATGGGTAAGCCCAAGTTTGAGCCAAGCGAGATTCCATTTACCCCAAGAGCCACCACCAAAATTCAAAATGCCTATCATCTGGACGTGAATGGTACGCCTGTGCAGCTTTATGTTGCCAATATGGGCAACCCGCATGCGGTGATAAAAGTTGCTGATGTGCTTGATGCCGACGTTGAAACCTTAGGTAAAGCCATCGAATCGCATCCGGCGTTTCCAGAACGCGTCAATGTCGGTTTTATGCAAATAATGAACCAACGTCATATTCGTCTGCGAGTGTATGAGCGCGGTGTCGGTGAGACGCAAGCCTGTGGTACCGGCGCTTGTGCAGCCGTTGTCATCGGCATACGTGAAGGCTGGCTTGACGAAGGCGAAGACGTGCGTGCTCAGCTCTATGGCGGCAGCATGGTGATCAAATGGCAGCCCGGCTATTCGGTCATGATGACCGGACCAACTGCGTTTGTGTATGAAGGTGTCTTTAGTCCAGATGGCTTGATGGCCCAAGCCGGTATCAAGCCCAATCCAGAAGGTTAATAGTAAAAAGCAAATAACAGTTATTTTTACTAGCTAGATATAGGTAATGGGGTTGTTTTCAATATGGTGATGTCTTATAAGAAATCTCAAGTGACAGACGCACAATCTGATAAAAAATCCGCTTCACCGTCATGGCTATCAGCAGGATTGGCAATCACCATAGAAGCTGATGCCGCGTTAAGTGAATTATTAGCCCCTGTGCATCGTTGGCTAAATGTCTTGTCTGTGCGCAATCACTCGCCGCATACATTGACGGCCTATTTTGCAGGCTTGAATCAACTGGCTCTGTTTCTGCGCGGTAAACGCTTGACGTGGACGCGCTGTGATAAACGCCAATTAGCACAGCATATCAGCCAACGCCTTGATGAAGACAAGCTAGCCCTTGCCAGCGTCCAGCAAGAGTTATCAGCCATTCGTCATTTTTATGGCTGGCTGATAGAAGAGGATTTGGCACGTATCAATCCAACCACAGGCTATCAGCTCAAGCGCAGCCCTAGACCATTACCCTCTATCGCAGATGTGGATTTATTGACACAATTGCTCGATCAAGAAATCCCCGATACACCTGAACAAGCACGATTATGGCTACGTGATAAGGCGATGTTTGAATTGCTTTATAGCAGTGGTTTACGTGTCGGCGAGCTCGTCGCGTTAGATATAGTAGATGTGGACTTGGCTGATTTGCGGGTACGCGTGACCGGTAAAGGGAATAAGACACGTCTAGTACCTTTAGGGATAAAAGCGGCTGACGCCATTCGTCGTTATTTACCGCACCGTAATCTGTGGGTAGAGCAGATGGACAGTGCATTATTTATTAGTGAAAAACTGGGTACACGTTTATCAACACGGGCCGTGCAGCAGCGTCTTAAAGTTGCTGCTACTCGTGCTGGTATTGCTCAAAACATGTATCCGCATCTATTGCGCCATTGCTTTGCATCACATATGTTATCAGGGAGTGGCGACTTGCGCGCTGTCCAAGAGATGCTTGGGCATAGCGATATCAGTACCACGCAAATTTATACCCATGTCGATTTTGCTAAATTGACCCAAGTCTATGACCGCGCCCATCCTCGAGCCACTCACGTATCAAAAGACAGCGATTCAACCCTTTAATTTTAAAAGTGTCTTTCATCACAAATTGTTTTGATTGAAAAACCCTTTTATCAAGAAGCTTTTATAAAAATTATTTTATGCCAAACGATGACTATCAAAGATAGGCATCTTTTGTCGTCCCTGATTTTGCGCTTGTCTATCTAACGTCGCTAGGACCAAAGCATAATTTTTATGGTCTTTATTCAAAGATGGGTTCAATTCGCTATCATTATAGCTGCTCATTACAGTTCCATCATAAGCGCTAATCGTCGTATGTCCCCACGTCTGACGTGTATGACCGTCTTTGTACGCATGCTCACCGCCTTGTGCTGCTCCAATGACCATACATTGACTGTCTAAAGCTCGTGCTTGCAGTAAGAGCGACCAATGGGCTTGTCCTGTTAGATACGTAAAAGCAGATGGCGCACTTAATAGTTCTGCGCCTGCTTGCCGCAGACGCTGCGCCAATGCAGGAAAGCGTAGATCAAAGCAAACCATCATACCGAGCTGATAAACATCATCATTTACTTCGAGCGCTGCCACGACCGTCTGCGTACCTGGCTCAAACGTCGCCGCTTCGTTATAACTGCCTTGCTTATCGGCGACGGTCGCGGTGAATAAGTGAATCTTGTCATAGCGCGCCACTTGTGTACCATCCGGCGCAAACAATAGGCTTACTTGGCGTAATCTACCATCAGGCACAATCATACCGTCAGGGCGATATGGGCAGGGCAGAGAGCCCGCTAGTACGTATATACCATACGTACATGCATATTCCGCTATCGTCGCTGACAGCGCATCGAACTGCTCTGCAGTAGCAAACTGTCTACCCATGCTACAGCAGTTTTCTGGTAGTACGACAAGCTGCGCACCTTGTGCACGAGCATCCATAATAGCGGATTTTATATCCGACAGATTGTCTTCAGTGCTTTGCTGGCTATTCATTTGGATAGCAGCAACGGTCAGCTGTATGTTATTTATATGTTCATTCATAGCAGGCTTCTCAATATTGTTAATGTTATATATCTCTTATAAAACGTTTTCAGGTTTGTCATTATTAATGGTTTATTTGAACCTTACTCCGCAAATCATTCTATGCAACTATGCACAGGTATAAATTTTTATTAAAGTATTCTTTAGAAGCTACCAGAAAGCTACGGACAGAGGTTTGTCATTCACTTATCTGGCAAGGGCATAAATTATCATAGCAAAATTGTCGCAAAAAATGCTATCGTCATGTCCTGTTAAGGGTAAACCGCTCACTAATCAGCATTACAAAGACAATATTACCAAGACTGGAGTGTAATAAACTGCCCATGAGTATGTCGTTCGGATTGGCGACCACGCTAAGCACCTCACAAAAACTGACCCCGCAAATGCAGCAAGCTATTAAATTGCTGCAGCTCTCTAGTCTTGAGCTGGCGCAAGAGGTTCAAGCGAAGCTGGACAGTAATCCATTACTAGAACGCATCGAAAACGATGAAGATGAGTACGAAAGTATGGATAAAGACGCATTAGATGAGTTTGGCGAGCCACTAACGTTAGACAGTTGGAATCAGAGTACTGCTTCTGATACGTTTTCTATATCTCCTTCATCAAATAATGAAGATGGATTTGACTATGATGACAGTACTAGCGATAGCTTTACTAATGATAGTCTAGATAAATTGCAGCAAGACGGTTTTGATACGGATGCCATCGACAGTTATACGCTTGAAGACTTTGAAGGCTCAAACTATGAAAGCTCAAACTATGATAGCCCTAATGCAAATTATGACGGTTTTAGCACCGCCAGTACTGGTTCAGGCAGCATATCAGCGCGTCCAGATTCTGAGGACTTTGATCGCTATGAGGGCAGTACCAATGCGACGATTCAAGACCATGTGCGTTGGCAGCTGAATTTTAAACGTCTCTCAGAGACAGATACTCTTATCGCTGAGTATTTGATGGATTCTATGGACGACATGGGTTTTGTACGGCTCGATATCGAGGAGTTGCTACAGAGCTTTGATACCATTGCGAGCTTTTATCAGTGGGATGAGCGCGTTGAGCAGGATGAGGTAATGGCGGTATTGCGCATGATTCAATCCTGTGATCCGCTGGGGGTTGGCGCACGCAATCTAAGTGAATGCTTAGCGATTCAGCTATCTAAGCTCGACACTGACACGCCTTATCTAAAACAAGCCCAAGCGCTCTTATCTGCCAGTGAGCATCTGGTCAGTAATAATATTAACGCCTTAACTGAGCGCACAGGACTTGCGGCTCATGAGATTACCCCTGCGCTTACGCTGTTGCGTACTTTAAATCCTTCACCAGGATTGCTATTTCAAAGCCGCCAACCGGATTATACTCAGTCGCCCGACAGCTATGATATCCCTGATGTATTGGTGACGCCTATCCGTCGCCATGATGCTCATCAAAACACCACCACATCTACTCAAGAAGATGGCTGGCAGGTACGTCTAAACCCTGAAACCTTGCCAAAACTACGAGTCAACCAAGAATATGCCAACCTTGTTAAGCGCGGCGATAATAGCCCTGATAATCAATATCTGCGTGAAAACCTCACTGATGCGCGCTTGTTTATTCGCAGTATCGAAGAGCGTAATCAGAACCTTTTAAAGGTGGCCACTAGCATCGTGCGCTACCAGCAATCTTTTTTGCAGTATGGCGCCACTGCTATGCAACCGCTTATTTTAAAGGTGATTGCAGACGAAGTCGATTTACATGAATCAACGGTCTCGCGCCTGACCACTAGCAAGACCATTTTGACACCGCAAGGACTGTTTTCGCTCAAGCATTTCTTTTCATCACATGTTAGCAGCAGCGATGGTGATATCTCATCAACTGCTATCAGCGCGATGATTAAGCAGCTTATCGCTGATGAAGAGCCCAAAAAGCCATTGTCTGATAGTAAGATAAAAGATTATTTGTTGGCAGAAGGTATCGATATTGCCAGAAGAACAGTCGCTAAATATCGTGAAGCAATGAATATTGGCTCATCTACACAGCGCAAACAAAAATATTAATGGTCTGAATTCAATAAGTTATCTAAAGAGGTGATTAATAATCAAAATATTCTATAGGAAATATAAAAAATAAAATTTTCTGATTATATAGAAACATTAAAGAAACAACCGATTTTATTACATTTAATTACAATATAAAGCCTTGCTACTAGCAGGTTTTCATGACAAATTAGAGTCATACCAACAACAAAATCAAAGTGTCGATTTAGCAAATTTATGTAGTCAGTCATTAGGGATGAGATAAAAAGACGATAAAAGGATATGTCGATATTTTATTAAAAGCACTGCTATTAAAGGCGTTGAGGATAAAGATACAAGATTATTTTGTGGTAAGGCAGGATGACAAGAGCAGCGATGCGACCTCATCTGTTGATTGTAAGTACTAATAAGAGGACAATAATATGAATGTTTCTATCAGTGGTCACCATATCAGTATTACCGATGCCATGGACACCGCAGTTCGCGAAAAACTTGAAAAAGTCGAGCGTCACTTCGATCAGATTCAAAGTATTCAAGTGATTCTATCGCTAGATAACAGCGGTGCTAAAAAGAGCCATAAGGCTGAAGCTATCATGCGAGTCTCGGGTAAAGAGATGTTTGTCCAAGCTCTTGATGATGATATGTATAAAGCCATAAATGAGATGGCAGACAAACTTGATAGACAAGTACGGAAGTATAAAACAAAGATGGAGAGCAAAAAAACACAGGGTGCAGGGCGTGATGCACGCTATGAAGATTTGATGACGGCTGAAGCTGAGCCTGCAGTTTAGTGATAGCTTGCTGTGTCATAAAATTTTAATTATCATTAGCCAGTAAATAAATGCACACATAGCAAGATTATTAAATTGACGAGTATTCCTCAGTAAATTGAATACATGACATGCTCAAAAATGAGCAATTCAGCAAGCCTAAGACGCTAAGTAAAAAAAGACCTCAAACGAATAATCGTTGAGGTCTTTTTTATAATAAATTTAAAAAGGAAAGGGTTGTAAACGTTAGGTTTTACAGTGTAATTTTCTAAAATGCTATGTATCAAAAACGACTTTCTATTTCAATGGTTAAAAACCTTAGCCACCGCCTACAGCCTGTACTACTTCAATAGTCATGCCTTCAACAATATGTAGCTTATCAAGCTCACTTTTAGGAATCAGTTCACCATCGACTTCTACCGCATAACGACCGTTACTAAGCCCAAGCTCATTGACAACCAATTGTACCGTTTGATGAGTCGTCTGTAACTTCTTACCATTGACACTAATATTGCTCATAAATCGTGCTCCCTAATAATCCAAAATTCCTATTTAGCCTTACTATTTTCACTATTACCAACACTAACGTAGCTAATTGATTTAAATAAGATTATTTCTTATTTAAATCAATTAGCTATTTGTTAAGCGTGCTGAAGATAGCGCAAGCCATAACCAACCTGCAATCATCAGCACACCGCCAATAGGCGTAATGGCACCGAACCAACGTGGCGCGCCAAGTGTCATGGCGTATAAACTACCCGCAAAAATAATGACACCAATTTGTAATAACCATGCGGCGGTTTGGGTTGCATAGTTTAAGCGAATAAGGATACCAACAAGTAATAATCCAAGCGAATGGACAAACCAATACAAGGTTGCCGTCTGCCACCATCCTAGCTGTTGAGTGTTGACCATAGCTTTGAGACCATGCGCGCCAAACGCGCCTAAAGCAACGGCGATAGCCATATTGATCGCCGCGATACTTATCCAATTGAACATGGTTGTACTCGTATTGTTGAATAAATGCTTACTAGGCAAAGACATTTGTCTTACTGATAGGTAAATTATTGAATATCATCAGGCAAAATCACACTGTCGATGGTCATCGCTTCACGGATTTTATCCATGGCGTTTTTCTCAATTTGGCGTACGCGCTCAGCAGAGATAGAGTAGACCGCTGCCAACTCATGCAGCGTTGATTTTTGCTCAGATAACCAGCGCTGCTCGACAATATCACGTGAGCGATCATCCAAGGTTTCCATTGCAGCAATCAAGGCTGATGAATTATTTTCTTCCCAGTCAGATTCTTCGACGATTTCGGCAGGGTCAATGCCATCTTCTAAAAATAGCTGCGGCGCATAACGTCCATCGTCATCATCACTTGATTGCGCCTCAAATGACGCATCATAAGAGGTCAGGCGCGACTCCATCTCAAGCACTTGCTTGCGAGTAACGTTTAAGTCATTGGCAATCGCATCGGCTTCTTCGAGGGTCAACTGATTGTTGGTCTTTTTTAAACTGCGTAAGTTAAAGAACAGTTTACGATGCGCCTTGGTTGTAGCAACTTTTACAATACGCCAGTTACGGATGACAAATTCATGAATCTCTGCTTTAATCCAATGCACTGCAAATGATACTAGACGTACGCCTTTGTTAGGATCAAAACGCTTTACCGCCTTCATAAGTCCCAAATTACCTTCTTGGATCAAATCTGCTTGCGGTAATCCATAGCCTGAATAGCTGCGGGCAATATGAATGACAAAACGCAAATGCGACATGACCAGTAAACGCGCCGCTTCCACATCGCCTTCATCATAATAGCGATGGGCAAGCTCTTGCTCTTGCGTCGGAGTCAAGATAGGGATTTGGTGCACGGTATTAATATAAGCACCCAAATTCACCCCAGGTGCGGACAAATGCGTCGGCATGGCAGGTACCAAATCACGGGTACTGGTATCGCCAAGCGCGCTGGCATCATAAGGCGGACGCTCAGCTGCCGCTTTCAGTGCTGCATCGCGCGCTTCGTTTATTTCAGGAACAGCGCTGTCTTTTTTACGGTTATTTGCAGCGTTAGTAGTGGTATTAGCCATATTCTTGACCTTGGTTAAATAGATAAGCAAACAGTCAGATAAAAATCTTTATAGTTGTAATTGTAAAGGATAGCGACGCTTAGTTGCTATCAGTTTTGGTAATGATAAAGTGATATATTGTATCAACAGAATATTTAGATTGGCTGGCGCTAAATCCTTCACTGTCTGATACGGTGGCTTGATTAATACTAAGCAATAGCGGGTTTGTGGCTTTTGTTTGTAAGCTTTGCTGACAAAAAGCCATAATGTCAGCTTGAGAATTTGGGTCAGTTGCCACAACGTACAATGACTCCCCAGAGACGACACTGCGTAATGCGACCTTAGTTTTTAACAGTGGCATCGGGCAGGCAAGTCCGCGACCATCGACCATATCTTTGATAACAAGTACTGGTTTACTCAAATCTGTTTTATCATTTAAGTTGATGTCATCTGTTTTATCATTTAAGTTGATGTCATCTGTTGGTAATAAGTCTAGGATCTGCTTGATTGATTGCTGCTTGCTCTTAGACACAGTCTCTCCCAAACATATCGGATAAGAGGCTCGTACCATGATGGATGGGCTATCAGCAGACATAAAATAAACCTTTAACGTGGCTAATATTAAACCTTGTGTTTCAGTCTAATGCTTAGCATTGCAATATTTATGGATAATACTATCTTAATACAACATGGCGATTGTGCTGTGACGCCGACGGTTTTATAAGCAACCATTATAGCAAATTGCCTGTATTCAATTGCAGTTGAATATAGTCATCATCGCGTTTGATCAATCAGAACAACTGAGTAGTATTGATCTTCATATTTTTATATTAGACTTATCTAATAGGTTCACATAACCATGTTGCGCAATAGTGACGCTCTGCGGAGTTATTAGTAGCGACAGGCAGACGGCAATTGACCTTCAATAGACAAGCTCGTATAGTCAAAGCACGTTATGATTATACATATAGGGTACGCACTTGGATTATTCTAAAAAACAAGCAATGCTTGATAAGCCGCTAATAAATGCACAGCATCACTGTGCATTTATGCAGGATAAAAGCAGACAGACAGCACCATTATCTAAACAGGTAAACCGTCCTCTGTCGCCAGTGCTTGCGCTAAAGGTAGCCCTGTCAACGATATTATTGGCCTGTACAAGCGCCGCCTATAGCAAAAGCCAAGCGGTGCCATTGAGCTATGATTCATGGCAAACCACTAACACAGAAGAGCTAAGTTTGCCCAGTTTACGGGGGCAAGGGCTGAGCTTTGATGAGCAATATCAAAATAAATTGCTTGGTGAATGGTCATTAAGAAACATCAATGGTCGTGTAAAGATGGAGCATGACCCTTGGATTCAAGAAACGGTCAAAGAACTAACATGGCGGCTCAATGCCCAAGCGCGCCAGCAAGCACCGCTTGGTTTGGTCATTATCGATAACCCAAGTATTAATGCATTTGCGGCTCCAGGCGGCGTAATTGGTCTTAATACCGGCACTATATTGGCTGCAAACAGCATGGATGAGCTGGCAAGCGTTGTGGCTCATGAGGTCGCGCACATCAGTCAGCGTCATTATGAAAGCGGCGCTGATGAGCGCAAAAAAGCCTTGCTGATGCAAATAGGTGGCATGCTCGCCGCGATTGCTGCATCGACCGTCGATGGTGATGCGGCAGCAGCAGTGATGATGGGTAGCCAAACCGCCACGATGAATAGTAGTATGGCGTTTAGTCGTAATAATGAACGTGATGCTGATCGGGTCGGTATGCAAATCATGAACCAAGCTGGCTATGACCCACGGGCGATGCCGCGCTTCTTTGCGACCATGAATCAAAAAAGCCAGATGAATCAAACCGCCAATCAGTTTTTGCCAAGCTTTATCCGCTCTCATCCACTGAGTAATGAGCGTTTGAGTGAATCTCAAAGCCGCGCGCAGCGTTATAATACGCTGCCGTTAAATCAACAGCAGCGCCATCAAGCTCTGTTTGATTTACTTTATTGGCGCGTACAAAGTACCGGAAAGCATGCTTCAGAGACTGCGTTAACGACTGCGGCAAAAAACAGCGTCGGGGCAAAGCTTGCGCTGATGCACTGGTATGGAGAGCAGCAGCGCTTTAAAGAAGCAGACAATTTATTTGTCGAGCTGTCGGCATTGCCGATAGCGAAGCGCCAAGTGCTCGAGCCATTATTGTCCATTACCCAAAGCCAGATTTTGACGGAACAAAATAAATGGCAACAAGCTGCTGAAATATTAGAGAGTCAGCAGCGCTTGTATCCTGAGCGCCGTGACTTACGACTTTATCTGGCGGAAGCATTGACCAATAGTAATCAGCCAACCAAAGCCCAAGCATTGCTTAAGCCATTGACTGAACAGCAACCAAGCGACCGTTATGCTTGGCAAAGTTTGCAATTGGCCAATGAAAAATTGGCAAAGACCACCAATTCTGCACCGCTAAAAAGTATTGCTACTATTAATGCACTACGTTACCGCAGTCATGACCAACTATGGAGTGGAAGCTACGAGCGCGCGCTGACTTCTTTGACACAAGCCAAAAAATTGACAGAAAATTTACAAAATACAGCTCAAGCCAATAGCGCTCGTCCACTGCTTGCCAATATTAACGCCGAAATCAAAGCCGTAAAAACCGCCAAAGATTTTAAGCCTTAGGCGGTCTTTTGATAACTAACTGCTATAAAGCGCTATATAGAAAAAGCGTTGATTTTATCAATATGCTGTAGCGATTAACCTTGTAGCGCGTCTTTGACCAGCTTTGAGATTAAGGCAGGGTCAGCACGACCCGCAGTTTTCGTTTTTAATATACCCATCACGCTACCCATATCACGCATTGACGTTGCGCCTTGCTCAGCGATTTCTGCGTTTACCAAGGCAGTAATCTCCGCATCATCCATCTGTTTTGGCATATATTCATTGATAATATCAATCTCAAACTGCTCTTTGGTTGCCAAGTCATCACGACCATTTTCGGTAAAAATAGTCAATGACTCATGGCGCTGTTTGAGCTGTTTCTGTAATATCTCCAAAACTTCGGCATCATCGAGCTCTATTCGACGGTCAATCTCAATTTGTTTGATAACCGCTTGTACGTTACGCAGTACTTTGACCCGTTCAATCTCACGTGCTTTCATGGAGACTTTGATGGTGTCAGTTAGCATCTGTTTAATTTGGCTCATTGTTGTTATTCCTTATGATTATAGGTAAAAAGTTTGTGTAAAAAGTTTACTAATCAGAACAAGCTTTATAATAGAAAGTGTTAGAACCAATGATAGTAATAACAAAAATTGTAGCATAAAAAACGCCACTGATATCATCGGATAACAGTGGCGTTAGTGTAGCGCTGGTATTTAGCTAATCGACTTATCGATTAGTACATACGAGTGGTACGAATAGTTTCGCGTTGTAATTTCTTTTTATAACGCTTTACTGCAGCAGCTTTTTTGCGCTTGCGTACTTGCGTTGGTTTTTCATAAAATTCACGCTTACGTACATCTGACAATACGCCAGCTTTTTCACAAGCACGTTTAAAACGACGGATAGCGATATCAACTGGTTCGTTTTCTTTAACCTTAACTGCAGGCATGAAGACTCCTCGATTAGGATGAGATATAAGGGCATTAGTTTGGCTGTGTATTAGTATTTAGCCGTAATATCTCAAGATTACTGGCATCAGCTCAAACTAGGACAATCTTGCGCAATAGCACAAGGGCGCCTATTTTAATAAAAAATCGCAATAAAGTCAAAGGCTTTTACTTATTAATCTATAACTATCATTAAGTTGCAAACTGCTGCCAGCAATAAGGGTCGTAAGTCATTTATAGCTAAACGTTCTTTAGGAAGGATAAACGGGTTATTTACTAAATAGCATCAGTATAAATAAAACCCCTACTGTCTATAACGGTTTAGGCCAAGTTTATGCTATGATAATTTGCATAATATCAATCGTTTTATGTGCACTTTATTAAGGATGTTGGAATGAAAAAATCAGTACTCAATACGGCGCTAAGTACAGCATTTATCGTCGCTCTTGGTTTTGGTGTCAGTGCTTGTAGTAGTGAGAAAGAAGGTGAAGAGTCAGATCACATTTTAGCCGTCGATCGTGTTGATGAGGCAGCAGAGATTGCTCGCGCGAATGCACCTGCAGCAGAAAAGATGGATTTCCCAGCAACAGCGCCAATGCCAGCAGCTGATGCGACAACAGATGCGACGATGAGTACTGAAGAAGGGGCTGTCGCAGTAGAGGGAACAGCCGCTGATGCAACGGTAAGCGCTGATAGTTCTGATACCGCTGTGGCGACTGCCGATACTGCCAATAGTACTGAAGTGCTGGCGACGGATTCAGCTGAACCTGCAACCAATTAATCCTGCTTGAAGGCAGTATTCAATAATGAGCGGTGTCACTAACCATCTATAGATGAGGAAACAACCATGACTGTTAAACAAGCTGTAATAAAGAAAAGATCAGTTGTTAAGTTAGCGCTGTCTGGTCTAAGTCTTAGTGTGTTATTGACGCTTAGCGCCTGTAGCGGTGGTGATAACACTCCCACTGATGAGCCTGCGGTGGTTAATGAAACCGAAGCTGTGGTTGTCGAGCCAGCAGCGCCTGCTGAAGCTGAGCCTGTTGTTGAAGTAGAAACAGTTGAGGTGTCAGAAGTAAAAGCGGAAGAAGTAAGTGCTGCCGCTGCTGAGCCTGAAGTGTTGGCTGCTGATGCAGGTGCTGCATTGTATGAAAAACAATGTAAAGTCTGTCATGAAAAAGGTTTATTAGCCGCGCCATTATTCGGTAATAAAGAAGCGTGGGCACCACGAATTGCCAAAGGTATCGATACACTGCATATGCACTCTGCCAAGGGCTTTAACAAAATGCCTGCGCAGGCAAGCGCTGAAGTCAGTGAGGCACAAGTTCATGCGGCTGTTGATTATATGGTTGCTGCAGCTAGCTAAATATTATTGATTGAAATTTGCTAAACTGACCGCCATTGTAAGCTTACAGTGGTGGTTTTTTATTCACGCTACAAGGCAAAATATAAAGGCACATAGATGAAAGTATTGGGTTTAGAGACCTCTTGCGATGAGACGGGTCTAGCGATTTTTGATAGCGAGCAGGTAACGAGCGATAATAAAGGTCTACTTGGGCAGGTACTGTATTCACAAATAGAGCTGCACGCCCTTTATGGTGGCGTGGTGCCTGAGCTTGCTAGTCGCGATCATATCCGTAAGTTAGTGCCTTTATTTAACGAGCTTTTGCAGCAATGCAACATCACTAAAGATGAGATTGATGCCATCGCTTATACCAAGGGTCCGGGGCTTATCGGCGCCTTGATGACGGGTGCATTGTTTGGTCGTAGCTTGGCTTATGGGTTAGATATTCCAGCGATTGGTGTTCATCATATGGAAGGGCATCTATTGGCACCGCTGATGGGTGCGAATCCACCAGCGTTTCCGTTTGTCTCCTTACTTGTTTCTGGTGGGCATACGCTACTCATTGCTGCGCATGGTATTGGTCAATATGAAATCCTTGGCGAATCCATTGATGATGCGGCAGGTGAGTGTTTTGATAAAGCGGCGAAGATGTTGGGCTTGCCATATCCGGGTGGTCCTAATATCGCTAAATTAGCGGAAAATGGCAATCCGAATGCTTATAGTCTGCCTAGACCAATGTTACATCGCGGTTTGGAATTTTCTTTTAGCGGTATGAAAACAGCAGTACATAACCTCATCAAAGATACTGATGGCTCAGGCGGTTCAGCGGGTTCAGGAAGTGCTTCTGATAGTGACCCGCAAGTCCGTGCTGATATTGCCGCCAGTTTTCAGCATGCTGTGGTTGATACCTTGGTGAAAAAATGTGTCAAAGCGCTTAAGCAAGTCAATATGAGCCGATTGGTAATAGCAGGCGGTGTCAGTGCCAATAGTCATCTGCGTGCCACTCTCGAACGTGAACTGGCTAAAATCAATGCGACCGTATATTATGCACCGCCTGCTTTATGTACTGATAATGGTGCAATGATTGCTTATGCCGGTTATGAGCGTTTGCAAGCAGGGCAGTCCGATGATTTGGCTGTCAGCTGCGTGCCACGTTGGCCAATGACCGAGTTGCCTGCGGTATAAGCGCTAGAAAGTTGCTTGTATCCAATTTATTAAACTTTATATCACTCAAGGATAACTTATGCAGTGGCTTGCGATTGGATTAGGTGCTGCCATTGGCGCTTGCCTGCGAGGGTGGCTAGCGCGTTTTAACCCGATGCACCACTGGATACCACTTGGGACGCTTGGCGCCAATGTTTTAGGTGGGCTATTGATAGGGCTGGCCTTGGTGTGGTTCGAACGTGTGGGCAGCGGTTTGTCTCCCAATATTAGACTGTTTGTGATAACTGGCTTCTTGGGTGGACTGACGACTTTTAGTACCTTTAGCGTTGAGGTATTTACCTTTATACATAATGGCAAACTGCTTGCGGGCTTAGGGCTAATTGGGCTACATGTGGGGCTGACGTTATTAGCAACGGCACTTGGATTTTATTTCTTTAAGTTGGTTTTATAATAATAAAAATGCAGCGATAAAAAAGAGCCATATTAGTTTTTAATACCGCTCTTTTTTTAACAATTTCTAAAAAAAGCACTGGCTATACCGGTTTTACGATACCTTCTAATAAACTGGCAAACCCTTGCATATACGCCGTATCCTGGCTCGAGGTGCGCGTTGCCGCATAGAGCTGACAGTAGACGCCGCTACCTAATGGGCGCGAAACTACCCAGCCTTTTTTTTCATATTCAGCGACCACCCAGTCGGGGAGTGCTGCCACCCCGCGTTCACTAGCAACCAACTGAATCAACATAGCGGTTAGCTCGGTGGTACGCATACTTTTAAAGCTGACCTGTGCTGGCGACATAAAATTGGCAATAATATCGAGGCGCTTAGCTTCCACTGGATAAGCAATCAAGGTTTCATCGACTAAGTCTTTGGCATGAATAAATTGTTGCTCAGCCAAGTCATGAGTCGGCGATAGTATCAAACGACTTTCATATTCAAATAAGGGCTGATAGCTGATACATTCTATCGGTAAATTACTGGTAGTAATCAATAAATCAATATCACCTTCCATCAATAAATGATGCGGCTCGGGCTCAAAACCAGTAGCAAAATCTAGCTCCACATCTGACCACTCACGGCGATAATGATTGAGAATCGGCATCAGCCAATCAAAGCAGCTATGACATTCAGACGCCAAGCGCAATCTGCCTGCTTGACCATGGGCTAAGCGTTTTAAGTTTGACTTGGTGCGCGTGACCTGAGGTAAAATGCTGTCTGCCAGTGCCAATACCGTTTTGCCAGCTGGCGTAAAGGTCAACGGACGCGTGCGCCGATTTACCAAACTAATGTCGTAATAATTCTCTAGTTCTTTTAACTGATGGGAGACCGCAGAGGCGGTGACATGCAGCTCATCGGCAGCAGCGGCCAATGATCCATGGGCTCGCAGCGCAGTTAGCGTATTAAGATGACGGAGCTCTAGCATAAAGTAACCTAACCACTGAAGTGAAAAAGAAATAAGGTATAGCAGATAGAAGCATTACACCTGTTATACCGATAGGCGAAACTGATTAGAGCAATATTAATATCAACGTCGACGTAGCAATAACTGTGAAATCACAACCAGAATTAAGGAAGCAACCAGCAATATCGTACCAATAGCATTGACCTCAGGCTTAAGTCCCACACGCACCATAGAATAAATACGTAGCGGCAAAATCTCATAGCTAGGGCCGGTGACAAAGGTCGATACCACCACATCATCAAGCGATAAGGTAAAGGCTAGCAACCAACCTGCCATCACCGCTGGGAAAATTACTGGAATCAAGACCGTACGCACCATCATTGATTCGCTAGCACCCAAATCTCGCGCTGCTTCCATCAAACGTTCATCCAAACTACTTAAACGCGCAAAAACGGTAATGACCACAAATGGCAGGCAAAAAGTAATATGCGCTAATAATAGCGAGACAAAACCGAGCTGCAGTCCGATTAATAAAAACAGCGCCAATAGCGATATCGCCAAGACAATCTCAGGCGACATCATCAGCACAAATAGCAGCCCATTTAATAAACCTTTACCGCGAAAGTCATAGCGATGCAGCGCAAGCGCCGTTAATGTACCGATGACTGTAGAAACCGTAGCGGCAACCAAACCTAATAAAATCGAATGCCAAAAAGCATCTAACATCGCCTGATTATTGAGTAATGACTCATACCACTTTAAACTAAAGCCGCCCCAATTATAGCCAATTTTTGACTTATTAAATGACATCACTACCAATACTATGATGGGTAGATATAATAAAGTATAAATCAGCCCAAGGTAGCCTTTGGCGACGATATTGCCAAACCTTATGGGATTTTTGTTTTTCGGCGATTTGTTATTTGTTGAGCCATTGAGTGAACTATCAGACATTAGGCCACCTCGCTAAAGTCAGTCTTGCCGATACGGCGACTACTAGCGCGATAGGCAAGCAATAATACCGCCATAGCAAGCGTCAATAGCACACTGGCGGCCGCGCCAAATGGCCAATCACGGGCATCTAAAAATTGATTCTTGATAATATTTCCAACGAGTAAGTTGCGTGAACCGCCCAAAATATCGGCAACATAAAACATACCCATTGCTGGCAATAGTACCAACAGCACCCCTGAGATAATACCAGGTGTGGTTAAGGGTAGTACCACATGCCAAAAGGTTTGCGGTTTCGATGCGCCCAAATCCTGCGAGGCAAGCAGCATATCATTGCGCAAATCGCTAAACACGGCATATAGCGGCAGCACCATAAACGGAAACAATAAATACGTTAAACCAGCAATCACAGCGCCTTGGGTATATAAAATATCAATGGGCGCATCAATAACGCCTATGGCTAATAAGGATTTATTAATTAACCCGTTATTGGCAAATAATAATTTAAGCGCATACGTCCGTACTAGGGAGTTGGTCCAAAATGGCAATATCAGCATGAGCATTAACAAAGGCTGCCAGCGTTTGCTCACGCGTGAGACAAACCAAGCAAAAGGATAGCCGAGTAGTAGGCAGATTATCGTAGTAATCCCTGCCATCCATAATGAGTGCACGAAGACATCAAAGTAAAGCGGATCAATCATGCGCACGTAGCTGTCTATGCTGACAGGTAAGCTGATAAAAGCTGTGCTATCACGGGTCAAAAAGCTGACGGCTATGACTAATATATTGGGTAATAGCGCAAAGATAAGAAGCCAGCCCCAAATCAGCCATAGCGTTGCGGTACGAAAAGGGCTTTTATTGCTGATGCCAGTATGTGCCATTAGTGGATTTCCTCTTCTGGCAATACCCACTCCCAACCATCGACCCACGACACTTTTACACCTTCATTAAGCTTATAGTCAAAACTTGGGTCATCTTCATCGAAAAATTCCGATGCTTTAATCACATGACCATTAGCCAGCTCAATAATAGAGTCTAAGGTACTGCCTTTATAATTGCTTTCGATGACCCGCCCTAATAAACCACCATGGGTGTTGTCAGTCGGATCATAAATCCGTAAATCTTCAGGACGTAACAATAAGTTGACGATATCGCCGACTTGGACATCGTTGGCAAAATCGGGTCGGCGCAGATTGCGCACCGGTGTTGGTCCATCTTGAACTTGTGCTTCGCAGACTTCGACCTCAATACGACCATTGGTCACGCGACCATCACGATCTGGCTGCTCAGGATAAACACCTTTGACTTCCGCTTTAAATAAATTGGTCTCGCCAATAAACTTAGCAGTGAATAAATTGGCAGGGGTTTCGTAAATATCAATAGGCGTGCCAATTTGCTGAAACTTGCCGTCTTTCATTACTGCAATGCGGTCTGACATCGACAGCGCTTCTTCTTGATCATGGGTAACGAAGACAAAAGTAATGCCAAGCTCACGCTGCAGGCGTTTAAGCTCAGACTGCATTTGTAGACGCAGCTTATGATCGAGCGCCGATAAAGGCTCATCGAGCAATAGTAATTTAGGACGATTGATGACTGCACGTGCAATAGCAACGCGCTGCTGCTGACCACCGGATAAATCCTGCGGGCGACGATTGGCTAAATGTTCTAGCTGCACCATCGCTAGCATCTCACGTACCCGCGTTTGAATCTCAACTTTAGGAACTTTTCTTAGCTTTAGACCATACGCCACATTTTGCGCGACGGTCATATGCGGAAATAGCGCATATTGCTGAAACACGGTATTGACCGGACGTTTATCAGCGGGCAAGCCTGCCATCTGTACGCCATCCAAATAAATCGCCCCTGCATTTGGCTGTTCAAACCCTGCAATCAGTCGTAGTAGAGTGGTTTTACCACAGCCTGAAGGACCGAGTAAGGTAATAAACTCACCATGCTTGATATCAAGATTGATGTCTTTTAAGACTTCAGTATTATCATAGGTTTTCTTTAGACCGGTTAGTTGTAGCAATACCTTATCAGTGTTTTCTGATGCAGGAATAGTCGGCGGCGTTAAAAGTGATTCGGTCATAATGATTCCTAAATTACCGACATACATACTAAAATATTAGTGGCAGTCTGAACGCTATATACGTTAGACATGATGATTTAGTATGTTAAAGCGATGAGTTTAACGGTGATTGGTCGCAGGCTATTATAACAAACCTTCACTATAAGTCAGCGCAAGTTCCTTGTTGGTTGGTTAACCCCTATAGTGATCTTGAAATAGCGATTAAAGATGAGTCTACGCTTTGTTAAATAGACTAAGTAGCCACCCTTAATTTAAATAATTTTTACCATTTTTTTGAATTTATTCCTATACAATTGGTTTGCGTATGATAAATATAGAGTGACTTATAAAAGTAAGAATTTAAGTGAGGTTTGCTTAAAGCGCCAAACGAAGACTTAGACTCTATGACAGGATAGTTATAGAGCAATTTACTATGTTAACCAGTTAAATTATCAAGGATTTCTTATGCCTAACAATACACGCCCTAAAACAGGTCAGGAAGCACTGGAGCTGCTTAAGCAAGGTAATATACGCTATGTAGACAGCTTGACCAATACCGATCCCTGTATGCAAAGGCGTCCAGAATTAATCAAAGATCAAGACCCTTTAGCGATTATTTTGGGTTGCTCGGACGCACGGGTACCGGTTGAGATCGTTTTTGATCAAGGTTTAGGTGATTTATTTGTCATACGCGTCGCAGGTAACGTGGTAGCTCCTTCACAAATTGGTTCGATCGAATTTGCTGCTGAAAAATTCAATACTAAACTGGTCGTGGTGCTTGGACATTCGCACTGCGGCGCTGTCACCGCCTGTGTTGAAACATTAATCAATCCTGAGCAAAACTACTCACCCAATCTACAATCTATCGTCGACCGTATCCGTCCAAGTGTCTATAATCTGCATGAACTTGCGACCGCCAATGGGCAAGATGTGGATGCAGACGAGCTGGTTGATCGCTCTATACGTGCAAATGTGCGTATGTCGGTCAGTCAATTAAAGCACGGCTCGCGTGCGTTAGAGGATTTAACCAGTAGTGGTCAGCTATTGATCGTTGGTGCCGAGTACGACTTAGAAACAGGTAAAGTGCGGTTTTTAGATGCTTAATAGTGTTGTATAAAGGCTAGGCTAGAAAGACTAAGTGTTATAGGTATGATCATTTAATCTATTAGTGATTAAAAATATTTAAATATAGGAATAATCATGAGTAATAATACTTTTAATAACGACCATTCAATACAAGAGCAACCTGAAAGCAGCGTAAAGGCTAATGGCGTACAGCCTATCTCAGCGCAGACGGCAGGTTATACTTTTAACCATACGATGCTGCGTGTCAAAGATCCTGTGAAGTCTTTAGCGTTTTATACTGGCGTCTTAGGTATGACGTTACTGGCAGTCAAAAAATTCCCAGCCATGGGTTTTGATTTGTACTTTTTAGCCAAGCTGACTGAGAGTGAACGTGAAAACTTGCCGTCAGGTAATGATTTAGAGATTTTTGCCTTCCGTCAGCGTGGCATTTTGGAATTGACTCATAACTATGGTACCGAGACAAAAGCGGACTTTAGCTATCATGATGGCAATCAAGAACCACAAGGGTTTGGTCATATTTGTTTTAATGTACCTGATCTCAATGCAGCGGTAGCTTGGTTTGATGAAAACAATGTCGAATTCAAAAAACGTCCAGATGAAGGCAGCATGAAAAATATTGTCTTTATTAAAGATGTTGATGGGTATTGGATTGAAATCGTACAAGCAGATTTGATGGCTTAATTGATTCATAAGTTAAGTGAATAAAAAAGCCACCTTATTGTTTGATAGGGTGGCTTTTTATATTGCTAAAGGATTCTTATTTAGTCTTTTTCGACTTGGAAATCCGTATGGCAAGATTTACAGCTGTCGCCAACAGGTTTAAAAGCTGGCATCACATCGTCAATGCTGGTTGCTGTCTGTGCAGCAGCGTTTAGCTCAGCAGTGACCTTTTGGAAATTCTCTGCTTCAGCTTTAAAGCCATCAACATTTGACCAAACCTCTGCTTTGGCATTGCCAGCGGCGTCTTTATTATTAAAATGGCTCCAAGGATTTTTAGACTCTTCTGCTAAAAATGCCGCCTGCTCTTTAAACACTGCCGCATCAAAGGTGTCCGGCTCTTTTGCCATGCCGCCCATAACCTTCATCGCATCACCGAAGTTCTTCATGATGTCCTGACGAGCTTTGACATCAGGGTCTACTGGTGTGCTACAAGCCGTCAGTCCTAAAGTGGCTGCCATCAAAGTGATAGCAAAGATAGATTTTAATGATTTTTGATTCGATACCTGAGTCATGATTCGTGCTCCTTTTTACGTTGCTAATAAAAAGGTGGCGTAGCATACGCATGCTCGTCACCTGATTAAATGGCTACTATTAAAATAAATTTTATCCAATATTTTTAATATATTTTCTTTATTAACATTCGAAAATACTGTTTTTCATGATGCTTAAATTACGTACTATCCTATATTAAACAGCAAGCAGCTTAAGTAGCATAGGGCGAAACCGTGAGTTTTTGTAAAATAGATTAAATATTCTCATAAATTGGTTTTAACTAATCGCTTTCGCTAAGCTAGAGTAGATACATTTTTAAAAGAATGCAGTGCTACTGGGATTAATTATTCGCAGCCTCTGTCTGCGTAGGCACAGTAAGCAAGAAAAATTGATACCAGTAGTACCTTATAATTTTTGTATTTCTTTTATTCAAGACTGACTATATAAATTGCCGTCCTAAAAATTATCATTACTTATTTTGAATAGCGCTTTATTTAAAATAAAAAAAGTCAGCATGATTAGCTGACCTTTTGAACAATAAAATGATTTATATCAAAACCAATAAATACTAGTAAGTTATTATGCCAATCCCGATTATAAAGTCAACCAATCACGCGGTTTTAGGTAGAAGTAAATCAACTCAAACTCAGGCGTGCCCTCAGCTGGCTCAAAGCGATAATGCCAGCTAGCGAGCGGTGGCATACTGACCAAGATGGATTCAATACGCCCATTACTTTGCAGACCAAATAGAGTGCCACGGTCATAAACGAGGTTGTATTCAACATAGCGACCTCGGCGATAGAGCTGAAATTCACGCTCTGCTTCAGTATAGGACACATTTTTACGCTGCTCAAAAATTGGCAGCATACCTTCAAGATAGCCATTACCGACCGCTTGCATAAATTTAAAGCAGGTTTCAAAATCCCAACCGCGACTTTCAGTATTGACGTCATCATAAAACAAGCCGCCGATACCGCGCTGCTCATCACGATGACGTAAATGGAAATACTCGTCGCACCATTGCTTGAAATCAGGATAAATACTATCGCCAAAAGGTGCACAGAGGTCATGACAGACTTGATGCCAATGCACGCAGTCAGCAAGCACAGGATAAAATGGCGTTAAATCAAAACCGCCGCCAAACCACCAAATAGGGTCTTTGCCTTCTGCTTCGGCAATAAACAAGCGTACATTGGCATGACTAGTGGGAACGTGAGGGTTTTTGGGGTGCACAACAAGAGATACGCCCATTGCCTGTGCTTTACGACCAGCAATGTCAGGATGACGCGCAGTTGCTGAAGCAGGCAGGTTTTGGACGTGTATATGACTAAACATAACGCCGGCTTTTTCTATCACTTCACCGTCTGCCAATACGCACGAACGACCACCGCCACCTTCAGGGCGCTCCCAATCGTCAGGGACAAAGGTAGCGGCTTTCTGCGCACCAGTGCAGCCATCACTTTCTTGCGCTTCTAGAGCTTGGCAGATACGCGCTTGCAAATCGACTAGAAACTCACGCACGCGCATGATGTCATGATGGCTTGGTGTCGTTGTTGCATCGGTCGCTGACACATTGATATCGTTATCTATATTTGGGATACTCATAAAATATCTGATTATTTGCTATTTATTAAGGTGTAGGGTGGTATTAAAATCTGTGTCTAATAGATGACCCATACGATCGCGCTTGGTCGCTAGATATTCAGCATTCATATCATTCACCCCAACGACTAATGGCACCCGCTCAATGACATCGATACCATGCTCGGTTAAGTAAGCGACTTTACTAGGATTATTGGTGATAAGGCGCACAGCATCAACGCCTACATGAGCAAGCATCGGTCCGCACATATCATAGATACGCGCATCAGCAGGCAACCCCAACATAAGGTTGGCATCTAGAGTGTCGTGACCTTGATCTTGTAAGGCGTAAGCGCGGATTTTATTGGTCAGACCGATGCCGCGCCCTTCTTGGCGCAGATATAAAATCGCCCCGCAGCCCGTTTTTTGTATCGCATCCATAGCGGTATTTAGCTGTGAGCCGCAATCACATTTTAAGGAGCTAAAAGCGTCACCAGTTAAGCACTCAGAATGAATTCTTATTAACGGAATAGGGCTTTTTGATAAAGCATCATCTTTTTGATTTAAGATGCTGTCGGCAATATCCGTTTGATCAAACACAGGCAGACCTACCGTCAGCATCACATGCTCTTGACCCTCATCATTCTCAAAGATATGAATATCAAACTCGCCGTGGCGAGTAGGCAATTTGGCGCTAGTAATAAATTGATATGACATTAATGCCCTGCATAAGCTGATCATTGTGGCGCTAACTGTCTGACATAGCTTTATAGTAATAGCTAAGTGCTTGTAAGCTAGCGGGTTTGCAAGATAGTATGCTAATTATATTTATTATAAAAACCCATAAATTATAAAAACACACAAAGTTCACAGACGGCGCACGATGATTAAAGCGACAATTAAAAATAAATGCTATTATGCCATACTATTTTGACGGATACAGTGACAAGTCTTTGCCCTTACATTACTATGTCGTCACTAACGTCCGGTATGGATACAAAATAATAAGGCATAATAGCCATTATTACCTTTGAGACAGCTATTAGAGCAGTCTTTAGGGTTGTCATTGAACGTTATTATCTTTATATCAAATAGCGTATTTTGGGTTATTGCAGCGATAAAAGCTGTATCACTAATTGTATAGTCGATGCCATCCCTTGTATTAGCAATGATACAAATGATGGCATGGCTATTATTAACGCCACTTAGACTATTGCTATTGCTAGACCTTGTCTAAGGTAGCATCTGGTCAGCAGATTGGTAGGTATCGTACGTTTTATGCAGCAGTCACCTCATTCCCCACAGTCTCAGTCATTATCTGCGTCAGCTGTTGATTCTGCTGTACCGCTATCAAAACTGCAACAAACGTATGCAGTGATTCCACGTGAGCGTCCGCAGACGCCATTGCTCGACAGTGTGGATAGTCCTGCTGATCTCAAGACTTTTAGCAGTGCTGAGCTGATTACTTTAGCCGATGAGCTAAGGCTGTTTGTATTGTATTCAGCGGGTCAAAGCGGCGGTCATTTCGGTGCCAATTTAGGCGTGATTGAATTGACCATTGCGCTACATTATTTGCTAGACACCCCGCAAGATCAGATCGTTTGGGATGTGGGTCATCAAGCGTATGCGCACAAAGTACTGACAGGTCGCCGTGATCAGTTAGGTACTATCCGATCTAAAACTGGCTTAACGGCTTTTCCAGAACGCGCCGAATCTGTCTATGATACCTTTGGGGTTGGTCATTCATCAACGTCCATCTCAGCCGGTTTAGGCATGAGCTTAGCGCTACGCTATCAAGGGCGCGCGCAGACGGTTGCCTGTATTATCGGCGATGGGGCGATGACAGGTGGCATGGCATTTGAAGCGATGAATGACGCGGTGCAACAAGACGCTGATTTGATGGTGATTTTGAATGACAATGACATGTCTATATCCTGCTCGATTGGTGGCTTTTCACGGCATTTAGCAATGCTTTGGGAGTCAGGGTATCAGGTTGATATCTCTGATGCAGGCGAGCCAATATTATGTCAACGCCCTGATATGCAAGCATTTGACCGACGTAAGCGTCATAAAGAGCAGCGCGATGTACCGCAACTAGAAGACAATCTATTTAAGGCGATAGGCTTTACCTATTTTGGTCCTTTCGATGGTCATAATATTCCTGAGCTACTACGTGTATTGTCGCTTGCCAAGCAAGTCAAAGGTCCAGTTTTAGTCCATATTTATACCACCAAAGGTAAAGGCTTTGCGCCTGCTGAATTAGATCCAGTCGGCTATCATGCTATTAGTAGCTTACCTGCTGAAGATAACGTACCAAAAACTGAGAAACCAGAAATAATAGCGATTAAACCTTCCTTAAAGTACTCGCAAGTATTTGGGCAGTTTTTATGTGACAAAGCGGTACAAGATGATAAGCTGCTCGCCATTACCCCAGCGATGGAAGAAGGCTCAGGGATGATCGAGTTTGCTCGTCAATTTCCAGAGCGTTTCTTTGATGTAGCGATTGCTGAGCAACACGCTGTGACGTTGGCGGGTGGCATGGCAACGCAAGGCGTGAAGCCGATTGTAGCGATTTACTCGACGTTTTTACAGCGTGGGTACGATCAGCTGATACATGATGTTGCTTTACAAAATCTTGATGTGATGTTCGCCATTGATCGCGCCGGCCTAGTTGGTGAAGATGGCGCTACGCATGCGGGCGTATTTGATTTTACATTTTTACGCTGCGTGCCCAATATGCTGATTGCAGCGCCAAAAGATGAAAACGAATGCTATCATTTGCTCAATACTTGTTATGAATACCAAGGTTGTACCGCAGTGCGCTATCCGCGCGGTGTCGGCACTGGCGCGACTATTACGCAGCCTGCGCAAATTTATAATATTGGTGAGGCGGTTATAGAGTCGGTACTTGGTACAGACGATGCACCCAAGAAACTGGCATTATTGGCATTTGGTACGATGGTCGAAACGGCTGAGAAAGCCGCAGAAATGATTGCGAAATCCCCTTTATTAGCATCAAGCTGTCAGCTGCATGTGGTCAATATGCGTTGGGTGAAGCCTTTAGATACTAACTTGCTTGAAACCCTAGTTGAGCAAGGTATTACTCATATAGCGACTTTAGAAGAGCATATGATCATGGGCGGCGCGGGTAGTGCGGTCAATGAATACTTATTAAATAAATCGGCTGCTTTTAAAATCCATCGTCCATCTATTTGCAATATAGGTATCCCTGATCGGTTTGTTGCGCATGGCTCTCAAGCAGAACAGCTAGCAGATTGTGGTCTAGATGTGGAAGGTGTGTTCAATCAGCTCCAAAACTTATTATCTTAACTGATTTGGCTTAAGGTTTAAAAGACGATTAATCATCTATCTGCTACATTATAAAAATAATAAATACCCATAGTCCGTAAAAAGTTGATAAAATAGCTGTGTAAAAAATAAAGCTGTATTTTTGTGCCAAGATATCGCCTGCTTGCCGTAGGTGTGAACTATTTGACAACTTGAGCGGTGCGACTAATAGCAACCAAATATTGTGGTTTGCTATGTGGCTTTATTTTTCATTGATTTTATAAGTAGTGTTGGTGCTATAAGTATCTCTTACTTTACATACTTTATTTATTAATAAGTATCTATCGATTGGTACTTATCAATTAATATTTATCTAGTAATATCCATTTATCAAACAAGCAGGTTATTGTATGGAACCCATGGTCGTCATCGCAGCGCGTGCTGCTGAAAAAGTCGGTAAAGAAATTTTGTACGCGCATCAAAACCGTCACAAAATTGAGTTGGATATCGAGTCAAAAGGACTAGATGGTCTGGTTACTCGTATTGATCGCTTTAGTGAAGAGCTGACGATTGAGACGCTAAAAGCCAGCTATCCAAATCATTCGTATTTGGGTGAAGAGTTTGGTATGCAGGAAGGTCGCGGCGAAGATGCTGACTGGTGCTGGATTATCGATCCACTAGATGGCACTAAAAACTTCGTTCATGGCGTACCACAGTTCTGTGTGTCTATCGCCGTACAGCATAAAGGCGTGACTCAGCATGGTGTTATCTATGATCCTGTCCGTGATGAGATGTTCTCTGCTAGCCGTGGTAAAGGCGCGCGTTTAAACCAACGCCGTATCAGTGTCAGTGAGCGTAAAACGATCGATGGTGGTTTATTTACTACTGGGCATCCTCTTGAGCGTAAGCGCAATGGCGAAGTTATCTCATATGCCAAAGAGCACTACGAAAGCCTACAAAAAATCACTGAAGCGGGCGGTCAAATCCGTCGTTTAGGCTCAGCTGCTCTTGATTTATGTTATGTGGCTGCTGGTCGTTTTGATGGCTACTTTGAGATGTCAATCAAGCCTTGGGATATCGCAGCAGGCGAGCTTATTGTCACCGAAGCACGTGGCGTGGTCGTTGATCATACCGGCGCACACAATTCGATGACATCAGGCTCTATCTTTGCTTGTAATATAAAACTGCTAAAACCTTTGATGCAAGTGGTTGTGCCAGCATGGGGCGATGCGCTTTAATCGTCCCCTTTTAGATAGCTAAGTATGACAAATAAAAAGCTGGTTCCGTTACGGAGCCAGCTTTTTTGTTTTACCATTATCTTTATAGCCACTTTTATCTTCAACTGTAATACCATTGAATTCAAGCTCTTTACTAACCTTTTCAAGCAGCTGCAACTCTTCTTCTATCAGCATCAGCATATCTTGCACATGAGGTAAGGCCTTGCTACAGGCAGTAATACCAAATTCAATCTTATCCAAATAACTTGCCAGCGTAATATTCATCGCTTGCCCGTTGAAGACAATCGAGGCAGGGTACAAAGATTGTAGGCGCGCGCCATTCCAATACAATGATTTTTCGGAGCCTGGTACATTTGAGATAATCAGGTTAAAGGCTTGTTTTTTAGGAAACAAACCAGTCGCCAGATTAATCCCTTCCCATGCATAAGACACCACACTGTAGTTAATAACTTGCGCTTGATTCATACGTCTAAAACGGCGTTTTCCATTGTTCATACTGCGATGAATTAGCTTGATTCTACTCAATGGATCATCCAGATGAGTACCCAGATTGGCAAGGACAAATGACAGCTGATTGCCCGCGACACTATCGTCAGTTCGTAAAGACATGGGCACGAACGCAATCAGAGGCTTGCTAGGTAGTGCATCCATCGAAATCAAATAACGCCGGATAGCACCAGCACAAACGGCTAGTACTACATCGTTTTTGCTAATATTAATACGCTCAGCAATATCGTTGAAGCGCTTAATATCATAAGATTGTGCCGCTATGCGCCTCGATGCTGAGATGCGTCTGTTTAGAATACTTCTCGGCGCATCAAAGGTACTGACATAGCTGTCGTCATTATAATTTTTAAAATTATCCAGTAATTCTGTGAACACAGGCTTAATGGTAGATATTTGCTCTTTCAGGATGCGTAAAGCGGAGCGCTCTTTGGGCAAGATAGCATCGATCTGATTGCGATGGCGTGCCATTAATGACCAAATAGGCAAAGTAACCGGCTCATTGGGCGATTGTGATAAGGATTTTTTGACCAAACGCATGGCAGCGATACCATCAACCAGCGAGTGATGGATTTTGAAATACAGCGCAAAGCGCTCTGGGCTACCTTCGCTCTCTGGCTGAATGCCTTCAATCACATGGCATTCCCACAGTGGCATAGCACGGTCCAATAGACGACCATGCTCTCTTGAAACATACATCAAAAGTTCGCGCACACGGGCGGGCTTGGGTAGGGCGACATGATGCAAGTGGTGCTCGACATCAAAATTTTTGTCTTTTTTCCAAAATACCATATGCTCAAGTACTTGGTTGAACGGAAACGTTGGCGGTACATCAGAGTCTTGCATCTGCTTTACAAGCTGATGAACAAAACTGATATCGGCATCCTCTGGTAATTCAAATAAAAATAGACCTCCAACATGCATGGGTTGTTTACGCGACTCAAGAAGTAAAAACAACTGGTCGACTGCTGTAAGAAGTCGCATAATAAATCCTTTTATAATGAAAAATATAATCACCTAACCTTTAATACTACTGAAAAAAGTATCCCGTCTGTGGCGAGCTGGCAGTTGCCATTTTGCGCATCGGCATACGACCCGCCAAGAAAGCCTGACGACCTGCCCATACCGCATGTTTCATTGCTTGAGCCATCATCACAGGATTTTGCGCATTGGCAATGGCTGAATTCATCAGTACGCCATCACAGCCAAGTTCCATGGCAATCGCGGCATCAGAAGCTGTACCGACACCAGCATCAACCAATACGGGTACTTTCGCATTTTCAATAATCAAGCTTAATGTATGGCGATTGAGCAAACCAAGACCAGAGCCAATTAGACTACCAAGTGGCATAATTGCCACGCAGCCCATACTCTCTAATTCTTGAGCAACGATAGGGTCATCTGACGTATATACCATGACCTCAAAACCGTCATCAATCAATACTTTGGCAGCTTTTAGCGTTTCCATCACATTCGGATAGAGGGTTTTTTCGTCCCCTAATACTTCAAGCTTAACCAGATTATGCCCGCCTAATAGCTCGCGAGCAAGCTTACAAGTACGAATCGCCGTTTCTGCATCAAAACAACCCGCTGTATTTGGCAAAATAGTGTATTTGTTTGGTGAAATGACATCAAGCAAATTGGGCTCATTGCTATTTTGACCGATATTGGTACGACGAATAGCGACCGTCACTATCTCTGCTGCTGACGCGCTGATGGCGGCACCTGTTTCAGTCATATCTTTATACTTACCCGTACCGACCAATAATCGAGAAGAAAAAGTACGACTGCCTACCGTAAAAGTATCTTGCAAAAGGGGTGTCGATTGAGTGGCAGTGCTAGTGTTATCTGACATAACTGAAAATCCTAATGGCGAGTAAAACAAAATGCTATTATAACAAAATCATGCAATCTTACTTGCAGTCTTTTTGAGTTGAGCCAGTTAAGAATAATACATTTACCATGCTTTGATACAAGTTTTTTTCTGAGTTTTTCTTTATCTATTAGGTCGTTTTTATGATGCAACTGCCGTACAGTTTTGCAAAACGCCATCAGATTTTGGTTATTCTAGCCATTGATCCTGAGCTGCCACCGACATTGCTATTGACCAAGGTGACGCCGCTTTCAGCAATCAATGAAGCGGTGCGATTTTTACAGCAGCAAGGCATACGCGGTGTGCCAATATATGAAAGTGTCAGCTCGGACGATTTTGAGAAACGCATGAATGCCGCTTATGCAGGTAACACTGGCGAGTCACAGCATATCGCAGCTGGTCTTGAAGACCATCCTGATCTTGATAGCTTGGCAGATAGCGTGCCTGAAACTGAAGATTTGATGGATCAACAAGACGATGCACCTATTATCCGTCTGATTAATGCATTATTGTCCGAAGCGATACGTCTAAACGCCTCAGATATCCATATTGAAACCTTTGAAAAACGCTTGGTCGTTCGCTTCCGCGTCGATGGTGAGCTTAAAGAAATCATCACACCAAAACGTCAATTAGCGCCGTTATTAGTATCGCGTATTAAAGTGATGGCAAAACTGGATATCGCTGAAAAGCGCGTGCCGCAAGATGGGCGTATTAGCTTGCGCTTAGCGGGGCGCGAGGTTGATGTGCGGGTATCGACATTGCCGTCAAGTTTTGGTGAGCGTGTGGTCATGCGCTTACTAGATAAGCAAGCAGGTCGCTTGAATATGACTTATTTGGGGCTATCTGATAATGATTATAGTGAGCTTAAGCGCTTAATCCATCGCCCGCATGGCATTATATTAGTGACAGGACCGACAGGCTCGGGTAAAACCACCACGCTATATTCTGCACTAACTGATTTGAACGACCAAACCCGTAATATCTTGACCGCTGAAGATCCGATCGAGTTCCAGCTTGATGGTATTGGGCAAACGCAGGTCAATAACAAAGTCGATATGACCTTTGCTAAGAGCTTGCGTGCAATGTTGCGTCAAGACCCAGACGTGGTCATGGTGGGTGAAATTCGCGATTTAGAGACAGCAGAAATCGCTGTGCAAGCATCTTTAACAGGGCATTTGGTCTTATCAACCCTACATACCAACACCGCTATTGGAGCGGTTACGCGCTTGCAAGATATGGGTGTTGAGCCGTTTTTATTATCATCATCATTGATAGGCGTGGTCGCCCAGCGTTTGGTACGTACATTATGTACACATTGTCATGATTGGCAGCTGGCTGACCATGAACAAGCCAAATTGTTTACTGAGATTGGTATTCAATCAATGTCTGACAATATTGCAACTAACAATGTTGCTGATAATCTGACAGATAAAGCTATCAAGCTACCTAGAGCAGTCGGCTGCGATAAGTGTAACCAATCAGGCTTTAAAGGGCGAACAGCGATATATGAAGTGGTGCCCGTTGATGATGCGCTGCGACGCATGATTCATAGCAATACCGCTGAGTATGAGCTAGAAGAGTACGCCCGCCAAAAGACACCATCGATTCGTGCTGATGGTTTGCGTAAGGTAATCGCGGGACGTACGACGTTAGAAGAAGTGCTACGCGTGACCAAAGAAAGCGCCCTACTTGAGGACGCTTTGATTGTTTAGAGTAATATTTTAAGAGACATTTTTATTTGACAGCGATACATTCAACCTCAACGCTGGCACCTGCCGCTAGCTCTGCGACACCAAAAGCTGAACGGACGGGATAAGGCTTTGCCAGTTCAGCTTTATAGATTTTATTAAAGTCATTAAAATCGTCCATATCGGTGAGCATCACCATACACTTAACGATATCTGACTTTTGGTAACCGTATTTCAATAACGTGGTATTGATATTATCCATTGTCTGTTTGGCTTCAGCTTTAACACCGCCTTTGACCAGCTTGCCATCTTTAAAGCCAATCTGACCAGACATATACAAAGTATCGCCGACACGGACTGCTTCTGAGAAAGGATAATTGCCGCCGTCACCTAAAAACACAGGGCTAGACTTAGTCATAGTTGCTGCATGGTGTGTATGAGTTGAAGTTTTTTCGGGTGCAGCAGTGGCACTAACGGTAAATCCTAATGCACAGATACTGATAAGAAAAGCCTTGGATAAATTAGTAAGCGCTGTTTTAGAAATAGCTTTGGAAATCATTTTGGACATCATTGTCTCCTTATTATAAGTTTATAAATCACTGCTATACGAAGTGCGCTATAAAAATGCTTTAACATGGATAGCGCACTACTTTACGTATTCTTAATATATTAATTATCTTAAACAGCCTCATCATTATCAGCTGATTGATTGTCTTACTCAGTTTCTACTTTTGCGTCTGTTTCTACTTCTACTACTACCTTGGTATGAGACTCAGTATCAGCCTCTGCCGACTTTTCATTAGCTTTGCCTTGACGACGCGCTTCTAACTCAGACTTGGGTATCCAAGCCCATGTCATCTCGACTACGATTGGGTCGCGATCACTGTCCGACTCACGGTCATGAATGACACATGGAATAATCATTTCGCCTTTCGGAGTATTTAAAATATCTAAACGCTGCTCATCAGATAAGCTTGCGATGGCAGCCATTTGTCCTTTTTTAATCGGTCGATAGAAATTCACTGAATAAGACTTAATCAATAGTACACGATCAGCAGGTAAGTTTAAGCCTAAAATGAATCCCGTTGCCGTTTCAGCAAGCAAAGTAATGGCAACTGCATGGACGGAGCCGATATGGTTTTGGACCGCTTTGGTATTATTTAAACTGACCACCACTTGGTTTGGCTCGACCGTTTCATAGTAGATACCCGTTGTGCCCACATAAGGTACCACCTTACCAAATGCTTTCGATAAAATGCTCGAACGTGCACCAGCAGGTAAATATTTGGTGATAGATAACAGTTTGGTAAATTGATTGCTGATTGGTTTAAGCGTGCTATTGGTTTTTTCGACTGCAGGTTTTGTGTTCTCAGAGACTTTGGCTGGCAGTTTATTGGTCCGTTTGATCGGGAGTTTTTTTAATAATCCTGACATACAATATTCCTCATTTAAGTGGGATTTACAATGCTAATGATACTAGGGTTAAAAGGCTCATGGTATAAATGAGTCACCGAATAGGCTTTATGCTAGCAGCTATTTTAGTTATGGTACATTAACTGCTCAGTCGCTACTATTATTACCATGTACTGCTGCGCTTACAAAATAACAGTGACGTAACGGCATCTTAGGCGTTAGTAATTTAAGCACTGATACCATGTAAAGTGAGTAGCTATAATGATAAAATGCTAGCGCTTTTTTATACTTTTTTGCTGGATAATGTTATGCCTGATATGTGTGATGATAAACCGACCAATATTATTTATACGGGCGTCGCGGGTACTGGTAAAACCTACCGATTGCTCCAAATTGCTAAAGAATATACGGACTATCTGCCTAGAGCCAATAATGAGGATTTACTCAAGCAGTTATTGCAAGAATTGAACTGGCGTGATGTGGTGTGTTTAATATTTTTAGATTTTCAATCGCAAAAACAGGACTTAGTAAAAGTACCTGAAATCGTTAATCATGAGTTTTTTATCGCCAAAGCATTACAAAACGCACGTGAGAAAAATTTAAGTAATACAGCGTGGTCTGTACTGCAAATGCACAGTCCAACAAGCTCACAGACGGTTGCGTATAAAAATAGAGCCAGCCAAGCGTACTTTGATAAAGACCCTAGCGGTGCGTGGTATTTACTGCCTGACAGCCTGATGCTATTAAGCGAATTGTCAGAGCAATTGTCAGAATTTCAGCAGGCGCAGTATGATAATAGTGCTAGCCAAAATGAGAGCTTTAGCCAGCAGCGCTTTAGTATGGTCAGTTTCCATCAGGCATATGGTTATGAAGAGTTTGTCGAGGGCATTCGCCCGGTAATGGCAGCGTCTAATCAGTCGAATAACAGCTCATCTCAAATGAGCTACGCCATTACTGATGGCGCCTTTTTAAAGCTCTGTCAGCGCGCGTCAGATAATCCTCAGCAGCGTTATGCGATGCTGATTGACGAGATTAATCGTGCCAACGTCTCACGGGTTTTTGGTGAATTGCTCAGCCTTATTGAACCTGATAAACGAGCGGGTACGCCCAATGCGATGACAGTAAGTTTGGCATACTCTGGGCGAGCGTTTAGCGTGCCTGCCAATGTTGATATCTATGCCACCATGAATACCCAAGATCATTCGTTAGCGCCACTAGATATGGCACTGCGTCGTCGTTTTCGCTTTATTAACTGTCCGCCGCAGCCTGAGCTATTACCGATTATCAACCCGAATGAAGGATTAAAAATAGTCGACGAAGCAGAGTCCATCAATTTAGCCAAAGTATTAACGGGTTTAAATCATCGTATTAGCCAAACGTTAGGGATTGAGGCGCAAATGGGTCATGCATTTTTATTCTCCGTGCATAATCTTGAGCAGTTACAAATGACACTTACTGAGCAAATTATTCCACAATTAGCCCAAGCAGCTGGCGGGCAAGTGGCTGTCTTGCAGTATATTTTTAGAGATGAACAGCAGCCAATATCGGCGCAATTTATTCATGATAGTCAAACGTTAATACATAACGGTATGCCCACTCAAATGGCTAGCGAGAATGGTATAGCTTCTCAGAACTCCATGTTTTCAGGACAGCAATCCTATTTTACTCAATCTATAAATGCCGGCAGTTATGCAATTAATACTGACCTTATTGCCAATAATGGCAAGTTCACCCAGCTTGCCGTCTATCAGCGCTTATATCCATGAGGATGTTAATCGATGATAAATAAGGATAAACAAACTCAAAGCTCTGAAATGAATATCATGACGGTATTTGAACATCAGCGTTTAATAGCGTCTAATTTCTTGTACGACTCTGATTTTCAGTGGCTGATAACCCAAGAGCTGTCAGTATTTAGTATTAAACGCAAGCAAGGACAGTGGCAACTCAAGGTTGGACATTATATTGGCGTTATTGTACTGCCTAGTGGCATGACTCTTGAGATACTGCCAAAATTTATCGCAAACACTGCTAGCAACTCTATTAAGCAGCCATATCAGTCAAATGAATCGCCAGTAGATGCGGATATTGTACAAACCCGTCACTGGGTACAAAATATGCTGTCAGACCTAATGAACAGTAACGATAACAAATCGCCTCACAGCAAAAATTTTGGGCAATTCAGCAACCAGTTAACAATTCTGCCAGTCACCACATTGCCTTTATCAGATTGGCTCAGTATGCAGCTTTTGCAGCGTTTAACGAATTATCAACCGACCAAACAGTATCAAACCCAAATCCATAACCAAGCAGCACTGCAAGGTCGCTTAATCATAAAAGAGCAATTACGTCATAACAGTATGCAGCCACATAAATTCGTTTGTGAGCGCAGTGTGCTGAGCCAAGACATGCTAGGCAATCGCATGATTAAGAGTGCATTGACGCTGCTGACGCCTTTGCTAACACAGTCAAACCTTCTTTATTATCTACAGCCATGGCAGCACGTGTCTGAGCTGCACAAATATGAAAGGCAGCAGTTGCAGCCCGTATATCAGCAGGCAAAGCGTGAGCTTGCCATTCAGCCGCTGCAAGCAAAGCAATTACAAGCCGCTCAGCAACTGATAGATTTCGCTTATTGGCTGCTTAGTCAATCAAATATGGAAATCGGTCATAGTATTAATGCACCAAAACCATTTGGTAGTAGGTCTACACCGCCACGCTTATGCTTACTGATAGATATGAATCAAGCGTTTGAGCAATGGGCAAGTCAGCGTATCGCGTTGTCTTTTCAGCAATTGAGCGACGACTATAAACCATTATTCCAAGCGCAACGTGTTTGGCTTAATGATGCAGAAGGGCAGGCGTGTTTGTCTATTCGTCCTGATTTATTGATTTACCGCCAGATGCGTTCGAATACTAAAAATAAAGAGAAGCATGATGATGCTTTACCAATAAAGAATTTAGGAGCAAATCCATCATCAGAAAAGCAAGCAGGTCAATATAGTCACGTGATCGATATTAAATGGAAACCTTTAGCGCATGCCAGCGCCATTATTGCCAGCGACGCTTACCAACTGAGCAGCTATGCGCAGGCTTATCAAGCAGAGCGAGTCTGGCTGGTATATCCAGTGCAAGACAATCAAAGACGAGCGGTTGTACTAAAGCAAGATACTCAGGACATATACAATAGTGAAAATGCAGCCTATGCTCAGTTATGGCTGATACCTTTTAATGTGCGCACAGGTACGATAAACACTGACTTGCTTCTGATATAAGATTTAGTATAATATGCGCTTAGCTCATGAGGCACTATGTTGAGTAGCGCTTGTTGTCGACGCTTAGTTTATAAGAAATAAGCCTTTTTTAAATAATTTAGCAGTTATTTCAAATTAATTAAAAATAGGTGTTGACACCATCGGCGTTTCCCCTTAATATGTGCACCTCGATAGCAAGGAACGTTAGCCAGTTAGTGGCATTGCCAACAACCAGTTAATCAACAAACTATCGTGTTAATAGAGAATTTCGGAGTGTGGCGCAGTTTGGTAGCGCATCTGGTTTGGGACCAGAGGGTCGTAGGTTCGAATCCTATCACTCCGACCATCTATTTAAGAGCCTTACAGGCTTTTTTTTATGTATAATGGTTTGGTTTCTTGTATATCAAGCGGACCAAAATATGTAAAAGTCCTCTAAGAGCGCCTGTAGCTCAGTTGGATAGAGCATCTCCCTTCTAAGGAGGTGGCCGCAGGTTCGAATCCTGCCAGGCGCACCATTTAGCCTGCATATATTGCTGAATTTTGGCAACAGTTATGGCGGTTGTAGCTCAGTTGGTAGAGCCCCGGGTTGTGATCTCGGTTGTCGTGGGTTCGAGTCCCATCAGTCGCCCCATTTTTTTGCTGTATCCCTTCTGTTTATATTCTATATTAAAATCATTTAAAAAAACCCGCTGCCATTTTTGGCATTTTTTTGTACCTGTCTATTTTATATCTTTTTGCCTCTGTGATAGTCCTAAATCTTTTAAATCGCTCATGATCTAACAGTCTACTGGCGTTTTTTATCATTTTTTCTTATGATACATCTTGTGTAATAAGGGCTTTATAAACGTACATTAGCTGTACTGTCAAAGAAAAATTCATCTCAGTAGCACTATATTTTTAAATAAAATCGATCCTCATATTAATGCGATTTTTTTATTAAAGTGGCGCGTTATTGAGCAGCTGTTATTGAGGAAATGGTTAATGGACGCATTAAGCGTGTTACTACAAAATGTGCATTTATTCGATACGAAATACTATCGCTTAAATGGTACAGGCAATTGGTCTTACTCACTCACTAGACAAGATACGATTGTGTTTTATTTGGTGATGTCTGGTAGCTTTTGTATTGATATGGGCAGTGGACTCAGAGAAGCGCATGCTGGCGACATTATTATGATTCCTAGCTCGCACAATCATGTCAGTTACGCGCTCAACCATCATGGTGAGAGTGCCAAACCTTTGGATGAGTTGCTTACTAATTGCACGGAACAAGTGCTTGATATTCAGGGCGATGGTGATGCCCAATCATCTTTGATACTGATTGAATGCAAGTACGATAAAGAGATGATTCGTCCTTTATTATCAGTGCTACCAACGATATTGCCTGAAATTAACGATGAATCTGATGGTCGGTTCGAGGTGATTGATGTTGAGATTCGACTGCTGACGTTAGAAGCTGAGCATGAGCGGATGGGTAAGACGGCGATTATCAATCATTGGGCAAGTATTATGATGATTGAGTGTTTGCGGGTTTATATCGAAAGTTTGCCTGAAGCCACGGACAGTTGGCTAAAAGCCATGAAAGACCCATTTTTAACCAAGGCATTGGTCGCCATGCACGAAAATCCAAGCCAAAACTGGACCATTCATGAGCTTGCTGAAGTTGCAGGTATGTCACGCTCGAGTTTTGCGCAGCGTTTCAAAGACGTAGTTGGTATGCCGCCGTTGACCTATCTGATTGACTACCGTTTGCGTCTGGCGGCACGTTATTTGCGCTTGCAGCAAAATAGTATCAGCCGTATTAGTGAGCTAGTGGGTTATGCCTCAGACTCAACCTTTAGCCAAGCCTTTAAGCGCGTGTATGGCATATCGCCAAAAGCGTACCGCCAGCAATATCAAAAACAAAACCTTGCTTAGCTGCTACTTCACACATAAATAGTCATCCAAGCTGTGTGATATTTTCTAAACTGAGTCAGTGATATAATAGCGTCTATCTGATACTAATTTTTCATCATTAGCATTTCGATCTTGCACAGCTGACAATGAGTGTAGGTTAAGGTACTATGGAATGACAATGAAGTAATAAGTCGCCTAGTTGCGACGGTGTTTTAGCGACCTATATTTTATGCTTATATATTACGGTCTATCCAGAATATAGTATGACTTAGGTGATGTTTATTTTTGCAGCTGATGGTGTTTTATGACTGAACCGACCGCAAAACCAAGCGTAAAATCAAATGATCTACAAGATTCTTCTGCGTCTATTAATCATAAAGACAAACTTAATAGCAGAGTCAAAGCTAACAATAATCAGCATGACTCAAATCTTCAGCAGGAAAATAGCGCACAGGCAGGTATGGCTATTCGGCTTGATAAAGCGGCATTATTAGCATTATTTGTTTTGCCAAATGCGGATGGCAGCTTGACAGAGACTAGCTCTGCTAATATAAATAATGCTAATCATACTCTGATAAACCAAAGCTCATCTATCTCTGCAAGTGACAGTAGTATTGCTACTCAGCGCGTGGCACTTTATCGGGCGCAGCATGAGCGCACGCAGCAATTATATTTGGCTTCTGCTGCTATCCGTCCGACTTACCTTGTACATACCCTCAAAACACAATTTGCCGAATACCAGCAATATTTGCTTGCACAGCAGCTGGATAAACGCGGTTTGATGGATACGGATGCCATTGAGCGCTTATGGCAGCAGCTGCATGTGGTCGATGACATCATCGAAGATATTGTACGCCATATGCCAGCTCAGCAACCTGCAGGTTGGCAGTTGACAACACAGGATGGACATAATCCATTATGCTTTGCCACCGTCGGCAAGCTAAAGCATAATAAGCCTATCTTTGATCAAGGCAGTTTGAACAGCTATGTGCTCGGGCACTTTGGCGTCAGTAGCTTTACTTACGATCGTGGCTATTATATAGGACATGTGGTTGGCTATTTATTCAGCTGTTATTTTTGCGCCCATTTATCTATTACCTATGGCGTGACAGCACTTGGTCAGGATGTGGTGAGTGACTATCATTATGCTAGCCTTGAAACCCCGCACATGGTCAGATTGCTACAAGGTTTAGACGGTTATTGTAAAAAACGTATTTATCAATTGGCGGTCATTTGTGCACGTCTCAGTGTGTTTGCCAGTGATAAGCGCATTGAGCGTATGCTGATCGCTGAAGTCAATGATTTTGATAAAAAGCTACAACAACAGCATTTAGATGTTCTATTATTGCAAGGCTTGATGCCGGATAGTAACGATTCTACGCCGCTTCTTTAAGTCGTCTATTCTTTTAATAAGCCAACTTTTCAAATCTTGATCCATCCTCTTTTACTCTTGACCGTCTTAGGATATCCGCTGCTATGCCCGCTTATCATTATAAAGCGCTTGACGATCGTGGCGGCATCCAAAAAGGCTTGCTTGAAGGTGATTCTGCGCGGCAAGTACGCCAGCAGCTGCGTGATAAACAATGGACGCCTGTCGAAGTCAACGCCGTCAATGATAGGCAAAGTCAGCATAAAAGCCGCTATAAAAAACCCTCTGCTTATGAGCTGGCACTGCTTACCCGTCAGCTATCTGTATTACTTGCTGCTGGTATTCCGTTAGAGGAAACCTTGGCAGCTGTCGCCAAACAATCGCCAAAAACCCATATCAAATCTTTGATGCTTGCCGTGCGGTCGCATGTCCTAGAAGGTCTCAGTTTGGCGCGCGCTTTGCAGCAAGCGGCGAGCTTTCCGCCATTATATATCGCTACCATTGCAGCTGGAGAAAAATCTGGTCATTTGGATTTGATCTTAAATCAGCTTGCCGATTACACCGAAAATCGCTTTGCCTTACAGAAAAAAATACAAGGCGCTATGGTTTATCCCATCGTGCTGATGGTGATGGCAGTTGGCGTAATTATGGGGTTAATGAGCTTTGTAGTACCAAAAATTGTCAAAGTGTTTGAGCAGTCCGAACAAGCTCTGCCTTTAATTACCCAAATTGTCCTTAGCTTATCAAATATTATTACCCAGTGGTGGTGGCTGATGCTGCTGGTGTTGGCAGGAACGGCATTTTTATTCTATCGCTTTGCTCAGACGCAAGCGGGCAAGCTTGCCATAGATAGTGCTGTGCTAAGATTGCCTATACTGGCACGCTTATCGAAAGGGTTGAATGCGGCGCGCTTTGCCAGTACGCTTGCGATATTGGTGCGCTCTGGTGTGCCATTGATTGAGGCGCTCCATATTGGCGCTGCGGTCACCACCAATTTGCATATTCAAAAAACCATCATTACTGCTGCGGATAGAGTAACAGAGGGTTCAAGTCTGTCGAGTCAATTAGACAAATCGCCCTATTTTCCGCCGATGATGGTGCAAATGATTAAAAGTGGTGAAAACTCGGGCGAGCTTGAAAATATGCTTAGCCGTGCTGCCAATATGCAAGAGGCAGAAGCCACCAATTTTATCAGTACCTTGTTGTCATTACTTGAGCCTTTAATGCTGGTGCTGATGGGTGTAGTCGTCATGATTATCGTAATGGCGGTGATGCTGCCAATTGTGAATATGAATGACTTGGCTGGCTAGTTTTTATTAATCTTAAACATACGCTCCTGTTAGTAATAGTTGTTTTATCACCCGTATACTTAACGGCATTTCTGTTTCTATACTTTCTGTTTTCAAATACAGCTTCTATACTTCTGATGTTTTGGTTCATTTTTTTACTTATATTCTAATAATTTGACTTCAAATTTGGCTACGTTTCTTAAGTTTTGCTTACTGTTGTATATTATTGACCGACCAACGCTTTTACTGTTGTCAAATCTAACCTTGCGTTATAGTAAGTATCAGTTATAAGTAACAGTCAAACGCTATTTCAAAAGGTTAGCTATCATAGATTATTAATAACACATTGATCTAAATGACAACCTGCCTTCAATGCTGGATAAAAGTAAAACCATGGTTTATAGTAATAATCGTTTCAGTGCTCCTTAAGACACTGTAAATATGCCTGTTGTGAATGTGACGATAAAGGTAACTTAAACGCCATTTTCATTATTTATATAACCTTGACGCGAAAAGCGATGCCAGAAGCGATGACTATGACTGATAATATTCGAGTAAGTACGATTTCACCAAGTGATATGGATGATACGCTAGAGTGTTTAGCGGCAGCGCAAAGTCAGAAAGCTGTTGCTTTATCAAGCACTCAGCGCGTAAGCAATCTCCAATCAGGATTTACCTTGATTGAAATCATGGTGGTGATTGTGATTTTGGCCATTCTTGCTGGTCTAGTGGTGCCAAAGGTGGTCGGACAAAGTGATAAAGCACGGGTTAAAACCACTGAAACAGCGCTATCAACAGTATCAAATGCGCTAGATATGTATAAAGTAGATAATTCACGCTATCCAACGACGGCTCAAGGTTTAGAAGCACTCACCACGCCACCAGCGGAAGCTAAGAACTATCCTGACGGTGGTTATATTAAAGGCGGGTATCCAACGGATGGTTGGGAAAACGAGCTGCAATATGTTGCCCCGGGTAGTGAAGGTCGACCTTATGATTTATTTTCTCTAGGGGCTGATGGCGAACAGGGCGGAGAAGGGCAGGATGCTGATCTTTATGCTCAGCTATAAGCTCTAGCCTACTCAGTTATTTAGGTATTGTTTGCAAGCGATACCATGATAAATACCTTGGCGCTAAAAGCATCTTTAATGAGACTAATATATCAACCAATAAGACGTTATTGGTTGATATTTTTTATGACTATCGCTAACTATAAATATCACTAACTTTAAATTCAGATAAGCGGAATCTTAACCCTGCTATTTATTATTAAAACGATTGACTATTTTCTATTGATTGTAAAAAAACAGCTGTTCTTCTAGTAATCCGAGGTAATCATATGTCTATTGAAACATCAAAATCGAAATCAATTATCATGAATAAACAATCAACTAAGAAGCCTTATTTGCTTGCTATAACAGCCACTGCTTTGATGACTACTTTGTCAATGACGTCTGTTGCGACTCAAGCTGCAGGTCTGGGGGAATTGTTTAGTAGTAATAGTGCTCAGCAATCAAAATTTTTGCCCGTTGACAAGGCGTTTCAAGTGACTAGCAGTACCAAAGCGACCACTAAAGGCACGCAGTTATCGATCGCTTTTGATATCACACCAGGTCATTACGTGTATAAAGATAAGCTGACCTTAAGTTTTCCAAAAGGTATCAATGCGTCGCCATTTACCTTTAGCCAATCGCCGGTTTCTATTGATGATCCAACTTTTGGCAAGGTACCCGTATTTACGCAAAAGACCGTTGTAGCAACGACTATGATGACGACCAAAAATGGTAAAGCGGCAAAGAATGTGCCGGTTGTGATTGGTTGGCAAGGTTGTGCTCAAGCTGGACTATGCTATCCGCCAGAAAAGGTTAAAACCACGTTAAACATTGCAGTCAAACGTTAGTCGCCAATAGATAGCGCAAATAGGTTGATTTATATAGTCGTTATAACAGGTAGTCCTTTATGTCCATCAAGACAGTAAAAAGCATTTCGTCATTTAAAGCGGTATCCACAAGAAATCAGTCTTCAAAGAATTTGCCAGCAGTTGTAAATAAAGTGCCAAAGAAGTCATATCTGCTGGCATTGACTATAGCGAGTAGCTCGTTATTTGCAGGATTGACTGCGACGACTATGACGACGCAGGCAGCAGGATTGGGCGATCTTTTTAGTAGCAATCAAAGCGCTGGACAATCGAAATTTCTGTCAGTGGATAAAGCCTTCCAAGTCACGAGTAGCAGTAAAGCTGTCAAGGCTGGCACTCAGTTATCGATTAATTTTAATATCACTCCAGAGCATTATGTTTATAAGAATCAGCTTAAACTCACTTTGCCTGCTGGAGTTACGGCGGCACCGTTTACTTTTAGTCAAACGCCTGTCTTAATTGATGATCCAACTTTTGGTAAAGTGCCAGTATTTGATCAAAAAAATATGGTAGCCACTACTACTTTGAGTATTAATGGCAAGAGCATTGACAATGCAGCGGTGGTGATTGGTTGGCAAGGCTGCGCCAAAGCCGGACTTTGCTACCCGCCTGAGAAAATAAAAACCACTGTCGATATCGTTGCAAGCTCGCCGCAAGCTGTGGTCAATACGACAAGTAATGTCACTGGTGTTGCTAAAGGCGATGTCAATCAAGAGACTATTACTAATGCAAATTCGGTAAATAATAGCAATAGCGTCACAACATCAGAGGCACCAAATGCCACAAGTATAGACAGTACTGAGGCAATGAGTGCTGAAGCAGAGCAAGCGCTTGCAGAAGAAGATGAAGTCATTGATTATGCGTTGTTGGATGATGAGGCTTTAGATGGAGGGCTTGGCGCCACCAATACAATTTCTGGCGCTGATACACCATTAGCAGATAATGCTGCTCCGACAAATGATACGCTAGCTACCGCAGATAATTTGGCTGATGGCGATCCGTTTGGCTTAGCCAAGCATCCTTGGTTGGCATTAGGGTTATTGTTTTTGGCAGGGCTTGGCTTAGCGCTTACGCCGTGCGTACTACCTATGTTACCTATCGTCGCAAATATTGTCGCCCGTCAGCAAAATCCAACGGTTAAAAAAGGTGTCATTTTAACGACAAGTTATGCGATTGGGGTGTCGATTGCTTACGGGATACTTGGTGCTGTCATTGCTGTATTTGGTGAGTCACTCGGCATTATCGGCTGGCTACAAAACCCAATCATCCTGATCAGTTTTGCAGTAATATTCGTTTTGTTAGCCCTTTATATGCTGGAAGTATTTACCATTCGTTTGCCGCATTTTATCAGTAGTAAGATGCAGCGCTTAAGCCAAGCAGGCGATAGTAAGCTCGGTAGCGCTGGTGGCAGTTTAGCTGCTGGATTTTTATCAGCATTGGTAGTATCACCTTGTGTTTCTGCACCATTATTTGGCGCTTTGCTTGCTGTCTCAACGATTGGTAATCCGCTATTGGGTTTTGCTGCCCTATTTATGCTAGGCTTTGGCTTGTCAGCGCCACTGATTTTGATTGGTGCTACCCAAGGCAAAATTATGCCAAAAGCAGGCGCTTGGATGAACTGGGTCAAGCAAGGTTTTGCCTTATTGTTATTTGCCGTAGCGTTACTATTAATAGAGCGGGTCTTTATATCGTCAGTAATGTTACTGGTATGGGCATTATGGTTTATGGTTGTGGCAACATGGGCATGGAGCTGGCGTGGTAAAGGTCGAATGCTATCGCAAGCCATCGGTTTGATAGCTGGTATTTGGGCTGCTACTTTAGTAATTGGTGCCGCACTTGGTAATGATGATAGCTTACATCCGTTAGCTTCATTAAGTGCCGCCCCTATGTTAGTGCAGTCAGCTAACGGTCAAGCTGGCGCTCAAAATAATGCGACGAATAACTCAGATGAGCATATCACTACGTTGGCAGAATTGGATGTTATCACTGCCGCCAATCCTAAAGTTTTGGTCGATTTGACCGCTGATTGGTGTATTGAATGTCGCATTATGGATAAGAATTTATTTACCAATCGTCCTGCACAAATGCAAGACTGGCAATTGGTACGACTCGATATTACGGAAACCACGGCGGATTCTAAGGCAATTTTAGCGCGTTATAAATTATTTGGACCACCAACTTTATTGTATTACCAAGATGGTCAGTTGGTACAAAAACAAGTGGGTGAGATTGGTCGTGCAGAGTTTGAGCAGACTTTGACGGCATTAAATAAATAATAGTCGTATCGGAAATTTTTGTTTTATTTCTTTAGATGCCTTAATACGATTCCTATAAAAAAGCCAACGCACTGTCATAGTATGTTGGCTTTTTTAATTTTTTCTCAGAAGAAGGTTTGCAGCACTCGATTAGTTGTATTTCGTGCTAAATAAATCAACATTACTTTAAGAGCATCATTAGTAAGACACTGATTAAAGGGTCCTTTTTTTATTCTATACTCATTATAAGCATTTGGTTTTATGCTACTTATATCTATTTAGCGCTACATTATGCAGCAATAAAGCTAGTATAGTGTGTACGTTTTCATTACAATAAAGCAACATTGCTAAATGCGCATTATTCAGCGTAACAGCAACCCTTTATCTCCAAGTTATATTGATTTTTTATGCCAGTTTAGCTTCAATGCTAATTGTTATATCAATCACCTCATATATTCTATTGACAGTAATGATCAGTTGAATAAAGGATATTTATGTTTTCCAATATTACTTCGCAGTGCCCCTCTGTAAATAAACTTGAAACGCCAAAAAAAATGATGCTCCAAACGACTAAATGCTCTCTACATATCGCTGTTGGTATAGCGCTCACTTGTTTCACAGTACAAGCTCAGGCTGCTGATACAGCTCAGGCTAAGAGCTTACAGCCTATAAATACCAGTATCGCTGTGCAAAATAGCAATGCAGTAAGCGAAGATTTTATCGCTCAGCAGGCTGCTCTGTTCTTTGAATGTACTCAAGTACAGACCAGTTCTGCCCGTTTGGCATGCTTTGATAAGGTTGCAGAACAAGGCAAAACGCCAAGTTATGTCACAAGTAAACAGCCAGTAGATTTGGCAAAAACGGTTATAAGTACGCTGTCAGGCAACCCTCAAGTCATACTGGCTGAAGAAACCAGTACCATTACTGCCAATGGCAATGTCATTGCTAAAAAGGTTTCGAGCAATTATCCTCAAGATATTGAAACAAAACCGCCCGCTGAGACTGAAAGTTTGGATACGGTTGGACTGACGCAAAGAGAAGCAGAGGTATTGGAAAGTGTCGGCGTGACTCAAGCAGATATTGAAAAATATACGCCGCTAAGCTTAGCGTATGATCTTGATAAAAACAGTGAACGTGGTACATGGACAGTCAGACCGTACCGTCCAACCTATGTTATGCCACTGTTTTATACCTTTGATCCTAATTTAAGCCCAAGTACACCCACTCGACCTCAACCGGAAAAACCTTTTACGTCTAATGACACTCGTAATACGGATCTAAAGTTTCAACTATCATTAAAGACTAAAGTTGCAGAAGATTTGTTTAATACCAATGCTGATTTGTGGTTTGGTTATACTCAAGAGTCGCATTGGCAAGTTTATAATGAAGACAATTCACGACCATTTCGTGCAACCGATTATCAGCCAGAGATATTTTTGACCCAGCCTGTGACAGCAAATCTGCCTTTTGGTGGACGACTGCGCATGCTCGGAGCAGGTGCTATTCACCACTCAAATGGTCAAGATGATCCATTATCGCGCTCGTGGAACCGTGCTTACGTGATGGCAGGGGCAGAGTGGGGTAAATTATCTGTCATACCGAGATTCTGGTTACGAGTGAACAATGAAAATGACAGCAGTGAAGACAATCCCGATATCGAAGATTTCATGGGTTATGGCGATATCAAGTTCTTATATGATTTGCCGAGTCAACAAAGCCTAAGTGGTACGTTGCGATATAATCCAGGCACCAATAAAGGCGCTGCGCAAATCGATTATATTTATCCTTTATCGAAAAATGTTAATGGTTTTGTGCAGGTATTCCAAGGTTATGGCGAATCTATCGTAGATTATAACTATGAGAATACTTCTATCGGCTTTGGTATCGTACTCAACGATTGGAAAGGGCTGTAATATTAGCGCTTTAAATATCGGTGCCTATAGTGACAGCAAGTCATGCGTCACTTAGCGCCTTATCAAGCCGGACTATGGCTGGCAGAGTATATAAACTTACGCTGCCAGTTATGTGCCGTTTATCGTAGTACTCCGCAATCACAGCTTTTACAAAATCCCTCCTCGTCAAACGCTCCATTATTCAGTCAAAACAGTTTATTAGCTGAAAACGCATCCTACTCTTTATCAAGTAGCCATTCTTCTTTTAGCAAAATCCGAAAGCAACTCTATAGCCGTTTTAGTAGTGGACTATTATGCGCCAGCTGCCATAGCAGTATTGCGTGGTTGCCCAAGCCATTTGAAGTCGATATTACTGCTGGCATGACGCTAACCATTCAAGCAGCAACTTACTATGACTATCCCATGCGCCAAGCTATTAGAGCCTTCAAGCATCATGAGGATATGACAAAGCTGCCGTTATTGTTACATGTAATACGTCAACTACCACGACCTCATGGTTGCCATCATGATAATAGTGTGATTGTCGCTATGCCAACGACCGATGAGCGTCTCATTAAACGTGGCTTTGATCCTGTCAGTATTTTGGCCGCGCATTTATCTAAGCATTGGGACATTCCTTTATGGCAAGGTATCAAGCGTATTGATAATACGGTCAGTCAGCAAGGACTCACCCGTGCCGAACGCTTGAGTAATCTAGACAATGCTTTTACTTTACTAGAGCCTTCTCCCGTTAAACGCCTTATCTTATTTGATGATGTAGCAACTACGGGAGCAAGTTTACAAGCCTTAGCTCGCCTTCTATCAATTTACCCTTCAACAACTCCTAACTCCAATAATAAATACTATCTGTGTGCTTATGCATTGGCGCATGGCAGCCAGTCATAGATGCTAATAAAACTTGTTAGCAACTACCATTATGTTGCTATTATGTTGCTAATATTTTACTCCCACGCTATATTAGCAATAACATAGACTATAAACATATTCTGTCTGTAGCCAATAGCTAGCCTGCTTTAAAGATAGAGAAGTAAAGTGTTTAAGCTGATTAGACGACTTGTTTTATGGAACAAAAATTGCATGGCTATAGTTGACTATTTTATATTAAAGCCTGTTTAAATATTAGGTATTCACTACGACTGTAAAGCCAGTCCTGCTTGAATATGCCAGCAGCTATATAGGAATCTGACGTGAACGCATCGGTTAACCATCAACCACAGAAATTGCATATGACCAGCTCAGGATTTACCCTGATTGAGCTGATGGTAACGATTGCCGTGCTTGCTATTATTGTCGGTATTGCTGCGCCTAGTATCAGTACTCAGCTTGCCAATCAAAGAGTTAAGTCGACTGCTTCAACGTTAGAAAATGCTTTAAAAGAGGCTAAGGCTGAGAGCATTATTCGTCGTCAAGACCTTACTTTCACATACAACAATAATGGTACTAATGTAGGAGTTATTAGTGTTGCAAATGTTTCAAGCTATAGCTATAGCGCTAAAAGCACCATCACTGACTCTGAGTCTAAAAACACTATCACCTTCAAACCGAGTAAAAGAGTTGATTCAATTATTTACACTATCTGTGATAGCAATAAGAGTGTGAAGTCACGACAGATTGAAGTAAGTAAGGTCGCTAATATCACTAACAAATTGGGAGGGACATGCCCATGAAACGCCTGAATAATCAGCATGGTGTGGGTTTAGTCGAGGTATTGGTTGCTGTTTTGCTTCTATCTGTTGCTGTATTAGGTTTTAGTGCGCTACAAATGCGTGCCATTAGTGCCACTGATGAGAGTCTTGTGCGTACTAAATCTTTAACTGTCGTGCGCAACTTGGCTGAGGTGATGCGTGCCTATCCTGAGGCTTATGTGACTGGTAGTGGCTCTACTTTCACCAGTGTGTCTCCGAATACTGCACTTGGTATACCGACTATACAAGCTGTTATTACTAGTACTGCAACAGATAATATCAAAGTTGATACTAAGATAATTAGCCGTAGTGGCACGGATAATTGTCTATCAACTGGTGTCACAACTGATGCTAATGGTAAAAAAATCCCAAATAAATTATGCAATATCAGTCAGCTTGCTACCCGTGATGCGTTAATGATTAAACAGTCAGCAAAAGATGAAGATATCAAGCTCGCTATTGTTACTTGTCCAGGGACGACGACACAGGCTATCCAACGCCAGATGTGTATTGTTACTGCTTGGAATGATAGCAAAGCATTATTAGATGATACAGATGCGAAGGCATGTGCCAATAGTAAAGGGGTTTATAAGACAGGCAGTCAATGCCTAATATCGGAGGCATATTAATGGACAGCCACAATACTAAAACCTATACCTTCGACGTCATACATTCTGATGTTGCCGGATTTACCCTTATTGAGCTGATGGTATCATTAGTCTTAGGTTTATTGATATCAGCCGCAGTGATCCAAGTTTATATCATCAGTACTCGGACGGTCACAGTACAACAAGGTGCTTCAGAAGTTCAAGACAGTACAATATTTGCGCTACAGTCATTAGAGAATCAAATTCGTATTGCTAATCTTGGTAATCCAATTACTAATATTAATGACACTACAAAAAATGGTGGTGTTGTATTAAAAGGTGCTAACTTGGGCAACAGTAGTTATGCAGATACTGGTTATCTTACAGTCAGTGCCGGTCAGACAGGAACTGCAGGTGCTAACGGTTGGACAGGTATATCAAATACTAATATTGCTAGTGACCAGTTGACCATTCAATATAGAAACATTACCCCAAATGCTTTATTTGATTGTGAAGGTAAAGAGATTGTCGCTGGTAGCAGTGACTGGGTTATTGAGCGTTATTTTGTTCGTCCAGTAGCAGGTAAGACGGCTGTTACAGGCTCTCAGAATTTAGTTTTGGCTTGTGACTCAGGTCGTTTGAGCAGTGCAGGGATTGTCACTGCTTTAGGCGATAATGGTGAAGTGATGATACAAGCTATCGACCAATTTAAAGTATTACTAGGTACACTAGGAGATGTTAATGGTTTGACCTATCTACCTTCAAGCACGTATCTCAATGTGGATAAACCTTTAGTTGGTGATAAGCCTGCAATCACAACAATTAAATTGGGTGTCATTGTTCGCAGTAGCACACCATTAATTAGTAATATAGACAAAACCAGCTTTAATGTATTTGGTACAGACCATGCATTAAAAACTGAAGCGACTAAATACTATCGACGAAGCTATGAATCAATCAATCTATTGCGTAATGCACGTGTTATGTCAGTGACTGGTATACCAGTTAATAGCAATTAGTACTGCACCAAAAGAGGAAAATATGTCAACTACATCTCGTTATCAGTCATTTAATGGCTCTGTATCAGCGCAGCAAGGCGCTGTATTAATTGTAGTGCTACTATTTTTGGTATTGATTATTTTGGTCGGTGTTATTGCTGTCAAGCAAAGTACTACAGATTTACGACTAGCAACCAGTGATCAGATTAATACTTTGCTATTGCAGTCAGCGGATAACGCCAATCAAAATATCGAACAAGGTGTCAATGGAAATAGTGATGCAGAAGTTTATACAGATATGCTGTCACGTACAGGACCTTTCGGGCATTTTATCCTAGATGCCAATAGTGCCGAACATGAATATGTATTTTGTTTTCGCCCACGTGGTCGCTTCTTTGATATTAATAAAACGACTATTAATACAAAAGATGGCGGTAATATAGTAGGTAGTGAAGTTGGTTATTGTAATCCATCGACACCAGCAGACTATGTCAGTGATCGTAATGCGAGTATGACTCAAGTAAATATTTCACTAACTGAATCAAATGCTAATAATGAAGTATTTCGTAGCTATACTATCGGTCAAGACAGTAGTGAGATATCAAGCCAAGCGTTTATGTTTGATATTAATAGCACGGCAATTTTACCTGCCTATTCTGGTAAAACGGATGCAGCTAAAGACTGTTTTAAAAAGACCAGTCGAGTAGCAACAGTGACAAAGGCTGAAGACGCAATTGGTGGCTGTATGGCAAAGGAAAGCGTACCGAGTACTGTACTCTACGAAGTGGCAAACGTAGAAAATTTGTCATTACGCAAGAACTGTGTCGACTTTGGTAAAGGGAAAGGTGTGATTTGTACACTACCAACCAACTAGTTTTCCGCAATTAAGTATAGATAACACCATATAGTTATTAGGGTACATTTAAGTAGCGAATATATAATTGTTAAATGGCCATTACATGACTGCTAATGATTATCCGCTCGATAACTCAATCCGTTTAAGGAGTCAGTCATGAATAATATAAAAAACAACGCATTTAATCGGAAGTCATGGACTATAAAAGCTCTAACAGCAGTAATCGTTATCGGTATGACTGGTACTATGGTACAAGCAGCTAATCCTAATCATAAACCTATTGGTGATCTAGAGATTTATGCACCAGCAAAAGCAGGCACGGCAACCATCTTTATGATGCTTGATATTTCAGGAAGTATGGATAGTAGGAGTATACCAGTAGATTATGGCAGTTGTAGTAGTAGCTATAGCAGTCAGAGTTCAGAAGAGATTACAGCAGTAGTTCGGCAACGTGATTCAAATGGAAAAATAAACGGAAATCTTAAGGAGAGTGTGAGCTTTGTACCTAAAGGTTGTTATATATCTTCTAATAATAGAAATATGCGATTTGATAGATTGACACGTTTACAAAAAGCTCTCATAGAGTTGCTGGCTGATGAGGTATACATTGGTAATAAAATTCAAGCAGATAAAAGAGTAGCTAATAAAGGAAACTTACCCGATGATTATGAAATAGGCGTCGGTGCCTTTAGTTATAATAGTGATGGAAAATCAGCCTATGTGGTAGCTCCTACTTTTGCCTTAACACCTGATCAACGTATTAATCTTATCAAAGAAATTAAGAGCTTAACAGCTAATGGTGGAACACCTACTGCGTCTGCACTTACAGAGGCAGGTGCCTATATGATGGGGGCGACAACTATTTCTGATACCAAAGTCGTTGCCGAACGTGAGATTCGTAATGGCAGAAATGAATGGCGTCGTTGTAACGGCAATGACAGTTCATTATCATTTGATAATGAACTAGGTATACATATATACGATTGTAATAAGTGGGGTAGCTGGTCAAGTAGCTCTGATGTACTACCGAACTATAGTGTTGATTCTAATATGGACCATGCTGATAGTGGACGTACGTATTTTGGAAGTGGTAGTAACTCATTTAGTGGATTCCCTGGCTCAATAGCAACTTCTAAAAAGTTAAACACAAATAAAAACGACTATACTTCTCCTTTAAATAAAAGTGAATGTAGTGGAAACGGTATTTACTTATTAACGGATGGTGAGCCTTCTAATAATATCAGTAACTCTAACTCACTAGATATAATGAACGCGTCCCTAAAGGAATCTACTTTATCAATGAATTCCTGTAACAATTCTTTAGCAGGAGGCGGTTTAGGTGGCAGTACCAATCAAGGTTGGGGATGTATGGCGACCTATTCTGCGCTACTGAGGAATCCATTAAATCCTGGCAAACTACCTATTAAAACGGCAACAGTGGGTTTTGGTAAAACATTTGCAGGACTAACAGGTACTAGAGATATTGTAACTAGCGGCAAACTAGTAAAAGTTACAGACTGTGAAAGTGGAAGCGCATCAAGAGATTCAGATGTTCGTAATCTATGTAGATTGGGAGAACGTAAAGGGGATAATGAGACCAAAACTTTCGGTGATGGTGGTTTTTACTATACTGAAGAGTCTTCTGAAATCGCAGCCAGTATTGTAGATTTTGCAGCCAACTTGGTGCAGATTATCAATACTTCACCATCAGGAACCATAACTGTCCCTAACGATCCGTACCGTGCTTCTAATCAATTAGGATATGCCTATTTACCTATGCTAGATCCTGATATAGCTTCAGCAGCAAGTATTTGGAAAGGAAATCTTAAAAAATACGACCTAGATCAAGGTACACTGTTCGGCAAAAATAAAAACTTACTATATAAAGATGTCGCTGGTGATCTTAGTGCCACTACTCAAGATCTATGGCAGAACGGTGATTATATTAAAGGTGGTAAAACGTCAAATAATGATGTAGAAGCGGGTGGCGTATATGCTCAATTAAAGTCGCCAAATTCAGGTCTAGGTAGTTTACGTACCCTTTATGTTGAAGACTATACTTCTAGTAGTAATAAAACACCAACTTTACGTAAATTGAGTGTTGATAGTAGTGGTAAGCCACAAGGGTTCAATACACTCATAGATACGGCTACTTATACGCAAATCAATAAGCGCCGCTTGCTAAGTTTCTTGGGCTTTGAGAGTGTGTTAACGAGTGAGGGGCAGCCGACCGACACGAAGAACGTAGAAGATCTACAACTTACTAAACCTACTAAGGCAGTTAAGGTTTTAGGGGGTGTTGTTCACTCAAAGCCTGCTGCAATCTCTTATAGTGCGACGTTAGATGATAATGGTCGTATAACCAGCACGCGTGACGATTACGTTTTGTTCGGTTCTATGGATGGTGCTTTGCATTTGGTAGATTCTGATAAAGGTGAAGAGACATATGCCATCATTCCCAAGAAGATGTTAGAAAGCCAACCAATCGCTTTGGTTGATAGTTCGACAAGGGCAAAAGTTGGTGAGCCGTATTTCGGTGTAGACGCTCCTTGGTTGGTTGTTACTGATTACAATTATGACTTAGAAGCTAAAAAAGTAAAAGTAGATGATGTGCCAAGTAAGGGAAAAGGTATGTTCGCCTACGGTGGTCTACGTATGGGTGGTGAGGCATTCTATGGAGTAGACATAACAGATAAAAATAGCCCTAAGGTATTGTTTACTTTTACACCAGAAGGACGTAACAACGCGACGAATAGTACTTTTGCGCGTTTAGGTCAAATTTGGAGTAAACCCACTGCCGCTAAAATTCGCCTGACAAAAGATGCAGAGCCAATCAATGTGCTCATATTTGGAGGTGGCTATGACATCAAGTATGAAAATGATGAATATACCGCTACTACTGCTGAACCTGCAAGAGGCAATGCCATTTATATGGTCAATGCAAATGATGGTACGCTAATATGGTCAACTAGCGGTGAAACTGGTAGCGGTGTAAATACCAAGACAACAGATATGATTCATAGTATCACAGGTGGAATTACAGTATTGGATAGGGACAATGATGGGCTAGTGGATCATATATATGCTACTGACCTTGGTGGACAAATATTCCGTGCTGACTTTCAAAATGCTCGTCCTGCTAAGTTTGGTTTTGAAGTGGTAAACAATTTCTTAGCTAAAGGAGTCACTCGTGTATTAGATAGCAAGCCTAGTGGTAAACCTGCCTATCGTTTTTATGAGCGTCCTGTAGTTAGCTTCTATCGTAACCAGAGTAATGGGACGAATAACGGCAAATTATTTGCGCTTATAAACGTCATATCGGGTAACCGCAGTGCGCCGTTATCGACATTACGTAGTGATAATACTTATGCCAATCGTCTGTATGGGATTATTGATAACGACATTACCAATGCAGATCTTTATAAAAGTGGTTTTACCCTTTCTGTAAAAGACCTAAATGAAAGTAAATTGACAAATCTTGCAACGACATTAGGCAGCGCCCCAAATGAAGCTGCAAAAATTGCAGCAAAGTCAGCGATGGTAGAAGGCACCAAACAAGGCTGGTACTATCCATTGACTCGCTTCGATGGCTACAGCAATGTCAGATATAATAAAGGTATTGGCGACAGTGTCGTAATTAATAACTTATTATACACCACTGTTTATAACCCCGATAAGCTCTACGGTACAGTCTCAAGCTGTTCGGCGAAAATATCTGGTGGTTCAGAGCGTCAACTATACTGCTTACCTTATGGCGTCTGTATGGAATCAACCTCAGTAACAGGCACAGGAGGTTATCTGCCTGCTGGCCAAGGTATCCAAGAGCTGACACTTGGGGCATTCAATGCTAATAATACTGACCTTAAAGTGCTCATTGGAAATACAACGATTGCTGAACGAGCATTAGAAGCTAAACGGACAAGCTATGATGCTGATGGTTCAAAAAACAATAGTAATATCAAAGATTTATATCCAGGTGAGCAAAGCCGTCCTACACAAGTAGGTGGTGATGGTACTGCTGGTGAATATATCTTTAATGAGCGCTATACGATGCAACCACGCGTCTGGTACGAGCGTAAATAGTAGGGTCTATGGCAATCAAAGCCATTGCTCTATAATTACCAGTTGTTAGAATTTTTATTATCAATGGTATCACGTAGATATAGTCACACGATATTTGATAAATAGTGTGACTTATCTGTCATTAGATAACGGGACGTCGTACATGACTCAGACGAGAGATACAATCACACTTAATAACACTCGCGGCTTTACGCTGATAGAGCTGATGATTGTTATCTCTATTATCACAATACTCGCTGCGATAGCTGTTCCAAGCTATCGTCGTTATGTAGTACTCAATGCTGAGCGTGATGCGCAATCGAAGATGCTGCAGTTACAGATACAGCTTGAGCGTTGGCGATCGAAAGCGTTAAGCTACCAAGGATTCCAACCGCAAATGATCAATGGCACAACCAATGCTGTGACTTATAGTTATGCTGATCCGTCGGTAAATAAAACTATCTATGTGCCTGATGGCAGTGATGCATCTAATTATCGGTATAAGATAACCCTTGTCGACGGTGGCAATACTGAAGCATCGCTAGTGTCAACTGGGTTTTCTGTCATCACAGGTAGGACGTGGAAGATGCTAGCAATACCAAATACTTCAGGTCCTGCAAAGGGTGGCAGTACTATCATGCTAAGCAGTAGCGGCATACGCTGTCAGCACAAAACCAATACTATCGCTATTAAAGATAATAACTGCGGTACAGGTGAGGAAAGCTGGTAATGAGATTAACTTTTAATAAATGTGAGTCAGTTAAGCATAAGTCTAACAATCATCATGGTTTTACGTTAGTAGAGGTAATGATAGTGGTTGCTATCATTGGTATACTTGCTGCCATTGCTTATCCAAACTATCAACGCTACGTGATCAAAAGTAAACGAACTGACATGATGAGTGAGATGCATAATATCGCAGCTGAGATTCAAAGTCGCAAGTTAGTGCAGGGTAGTTATAGTAATGATTTAATTACGGGACTAGGGGGTAACTTCCCTCGGCAAGGTCCGACGTTCTATACCATCATCTTCACTCCCAATCCGCTTACCTCAGAGTGGCGTATCATCGCCACACCAAATCCCAACAGTCAAATGGCTAATGACGGCATACTAAGCCTCAATTATCAAAATAATAAGTGTCGGGGTAACGTTTGTGGTACAGGAGATAAGTGGAATGAGTAAAGATTACAGAAAACTGACAAAAATCGTCAGTTTTCTGTAATCTTTACTACTTATGATGGGTATACTGACAATTTTTAGTAGGTTAAGCGTAACATTATTTTTCGGTAAAAATTGGATTGAATGATCATTAGTACAAAAAGCATGATTTATTAAGTAAGAAATAAGAAAAATAGTGATAACTATAATTTTGGCACGTTATGTGCACCATCTATAATAAGAGAAAAATACATTATATCCCTAAAGATAAAACGCGTTAATAGCCATTTATCTTTATATACTTCTAAAGGAGTTCTTATGAACACTGCTCAAAAAGGTTTTACCTTAATCGAACTAATGATCGTTGTTGCTATTATCGGTATCTTGGCTGCGATCGCTATTCCTCAATATCAGAACTACATCGCTAAGTCGCAAGTTAGCCGTGCAATGGGTGAGACATCATCTATCAAGACTGCTGTTGAAACTTGTTTGAACGAAGGTAAAGATGCTGCAACTAAATGTGATTTAGGTATTACTGCATCTAACATTCAAACTACTACGGTGGCTGGCGCTGCTCCCACTACTGGTACTGGTACTAATGCTAATGCCCTTACTGAAACCACTGCAATTGTAGCTACGTTTGGTACTGGTGCAGCTAAGACTCTACAAGAAGCTAGCAAAAATACTTTGAGTTGGACTCGCGATGCTACTGGTACTTGGAAGTGTAGCACTACTGTACAATCTAAATATGCGCCAGCAAGCTGCCCTGCTTCTTAATAGCTGATATACATATCATTAATAGAAAGCCAAACATAATGTTTGGCTTTTTTTTAACTTAATTTTTCCAAGTGATTAGCATGCTAAAAAAATTCTTACTTAATAAACACTCCCTGTTTCATCCGGATTTAGTGAATAAAGAAGGAGTGGTAGCACTTTACCTTATATATTTTATACTAGGGATGGTCAATTTCAGCAGTGGTTATAATTTTTATAATGAGTATCGGATTTTTGAAGTCGTTTTATTATTAGTATTTGGCTTATGGGCAGTTGTTAAAGGACAATTTCAGGTTAATAAAAGCGTAATATTGTTTTTTGTGTTTACTGCGGTTGGCAGCTTTTTTTGGCAGCAACCGCTATTTATAGTCATCGATTTATTATTGGCATATCTACTGTATAAGAATTTTCAGCTTCTAAATTATAATGCGCTGATAACTAAAGCCATTGTGCTATTCAGTTTGGTCATTTTTTTATTATTACCAGTGGCGCTGGTCGACTATATTAATAGCGGCAGTTATATCGCCAACTGGTATCCGCTATCTTGGAATATCCGCGTTTATGATAGCTACTTCTTAATCATGTCTATATTTGCTACTTGGTTTTATGTTCGCAATGAGCGTTATAAACTCTTATACCTATTATTTTTATTCTTGGCATTCTTTGCAATTTTATTAGACGCAGGTCGTTCAGTTACCTTAGCCTATACTGCTTTTATTGCTATCGTTACCGTCTATCATAAGCCGACAAGGTTCCCGCTTCTTGGTATTTATATCGCCTCTTGGCTAGCATATTTAGCGATTACTTATGCGGCGAGCTTTGGCTCTGATGGTTTAGCTATCGTTCGAGAGTCCTCTAGTGGACGTATAGATTTATGGGTTAATGGGTTGCAATGTTGGGTAACACGTCCAATACTGGGTTGTGGGTTTTACCAGCTAGAGCAATATCCTCAGTTATCAGCACATCCACACAATATATTTATCCAAGTTTTAACCGAAACAGGTCTGATTGGTTTTGGCTTTTTGGCTTTTATTGTATTTAAAGTAATCCGTCATATTAGCTGGAGTTTTAAAGAAAACTATTTTGTTTTAGCAGGGTTACTTGCTGTCAGTATTGATATGTCTTTATCAGGGGTATATATCTACCCAATTACACAAATGATGCTGTTATGGTTGTTCGTATTCTTATTCAAAAATCCAGTGTTCGCTCATGCGTCATATTTCCATTCGCCTGCTAAGCTTACGCCGCCAGACACCAGTATTTTGGCAAAATATCTGCCGATATTATTGATAAGTATTTTAATACTGATTTTTGGCTATCTGTTTATGAACACCAATATATTTTTGGAAGAAATGCCGTCAACGCCGCCAAGATTTTGGGGTTATGGTTATCACTTGTTATAATGAGGTTGATTGTTAAAAAGTGATTAAAAATTAGCTAAAAGTACATGAGGCGTTTTTATGTCAAATACACTGATGGCATACGCTGTGCACTATGGAGGATAACTCTATTGACTGCGATATGAACACCATGAAAACGCCTAACACTCCAAAATTGACCCAAAAATGTCACCACTTGCTGCAATCTGGCTTTACCTTGATTGAGCTAATGATAGTGGTTGCCATTATTGGTATTTTGGCAGCGATCGCTATTCCTCAGTATCAAATCTATATAGGCAAAACACAAGCGACAAGAGTGATTAACGAGTTAGGACAGCTGCGATTAACTGTAGAAGAATGTATACAAACAGGTAGGACAGTCATTGGATTGGCTACTGATGAATGTGATCCACGCGCTTCTGCTTCCAACCTGATAGTGGGTGGCTCACAAGTAGGTGTAGTTTTACCTAATAATATGGGTGTTGCACAGATGAGTAATCCTCTAGTATTGACCACCAGCATCACTGCTACTATATCGACACAAGTCAATCCAAGACTAGCAGGTAAAAAAATACAATGGCTGCGTACCAGTGCAGGCTCGTGGAGCTGTAGTAGTAATATTGAGATTCTTTATTTACCTAACTCATGCGCCCATAATACGAGTTTATAGGCAGCAATAAAAAACTACCTAATAGCCCTTCTTATTTAATGACCATTAAGTAGTTTTTATTGTCTCAATACATTGAGCGGTTTTAAAACACCAGCTATTTCTCTAAATACTGAATTTTGCCTTCCACGCCATCCCACTTTTCAGCTTCTGGCATCTGTCCTTTCATCTCAGTGATGTTTGGCCATTTTTGCGCCAGCTCTTCATTTAGCTGAGTGAACAGCTCTTGCCCTTTTGGCACTTCATCTTCTGAGAAGATAGCATTGGCAGGACATTCAGGCTCGCATAGAGCACAATCGATGCACTCATCAGGGTCGATGACGAGGAAGTTTGGTCCTTCATAAAAGCAGTCGACAGGACAGACTTCCACACAGTCGGTGTATTTGCAAAGAATGCAGTTCTCTGTAACGACAAAGGTCATAGTACTGTCTACCTGTTATTGGATTGAGCGAAATAGAATAAATTAAAAATAAGGCACATTTTAGCGCTTTTGAGATAATTTAACAATTCCCTTTAATAACTAATGATTTTCTTCAGATGATATAGTAAATCATGTGCCTGCTTTGGCGTTAGGCTATCAGGGTCGATAGCCTGTAGCTCATCTTGTAAGCTAAATATCTGATTTTGTTGTGGAATATCTGTATTTTTTTGTTTTTTATCAAGATTCCCGATGTTTGATTTCTCTATATTACTATTATAAGTCTGCTGGCGTTTATCCTTTACCGACTTAGCTAATTCATTTTTGTCATCATCAATACTTTCGTTATCTGGTTTTAGATTGTCTATGCTTAAGTTATCTACTAAATAACGCTTGGCATCATTCAGCACTTGAGTTGGGATACCCGCCATTTTTGCCACATGTAACCCAAAGCTGGAGCTTGCCGCACCATCTTTGATTTGATGCAGTAGTAACAGTTGACCGTCGATCTCACTGGCGGCGACATGGACATTACGGATAAGTTTGTCATTGCTGCCACTACTTTCTCTAGGGTTTTGCGCCAATTTTGTCAGCTCAAAATAATGAGTGGCAAATAATGTCAGGCAGCCAATCTCTACCAATCGATTAATGCAAGCATGAGCGATTGCCAAGCCATCAGTGGTGGCTGTACCGCGTCCGACTTCATCCATCAGCACCAACGATTTATTGGTCGCTTGGTTGAGAATATTAGCGGTTTCAATCATCTCTACCATAAAGGTTGATTTGCCACCCGCCAAATCATCAGCCGAACCAATACGGGTAAAGATACGGTCAATATCTCCGATACAAGCGCTCGCTGCTGGAACAAAGCTACCACAATGAGCAAGTAGAACAATTAAAGCAGTTTGGCGCATATAGGTCGATTTGCCACCCATATTAGGACCAGTAATCATTAATAATCGCTCAGGGTTTGCATGACTGCCCAATGCACAATCATTGGCGACAAAATGACTGCTATGTTTAGCAGGATTATTTTGATGAGTATGAATAGGATTTAGTGCAGCTTCTACAACAACATGACGACCTGCTTTGATATCAATATTGGTTTGACTGTTATTATTCAAGCCATTTTCTGAGTGACTGTTTTCTAAGCTACTATCTAAGATGCTATTATCGTTTTTCGAGTCGTTACTCATGACTGGACGTTGCCAGTTATAAGTGATCGCAAGCTGTGCCCAGTTACTGAGGACATCTATCTGGGCGATAGCAGCGCTAAGCTGTTGTAATTCAGCTAAATGGCTACCTAATTGTATCAATAGCTCATTATACAGATGCTTTTCGCGAGTCAATGCTAAGCTTTGCGCGCTTAGATATTCAGTTTCGACTGTTTTTAGCTCGTCAGTGATGAATCGCTCGCTACTTTTCAGCGTTTGTCGACGGATAAAATGCGCTGGTGCATTCTTTGCCTGCATTTTAGGCAATTCAAAATAAAAACCGCTGACCTTATTAAAACCCACTTTTAGACTGGGTAATTGGCTCTCTTGACGCGCGCTTTCTACCATCTCATCCAATGTCACTTGGATATTGTCATGCAGATGAGTCAGGCGATCAAACTCAGCATCATAGCCTGCGGCTAGCATGCCACCGTCACGGATATGGGCAGGCGGCTCAACGATAATGGCTTGCTCAATCAGCTCGGCTATAGACTGTACGACATGTAGCTGCGCAGGCAATTGCTGCATTAGCATCGGTAATAGTCCCGCTTGCTCATGGCGAATACCTGCATTTGTCATTAGCGTCGTAAGCTGGGCGCTACTAGCAATACCATCAGCCAATTTGCGCAAGTCACGCGGCTTGGCGCTCATTAGCCCAATACGACTACTGATACGTTCCATATCCCCGATGGCGTTTAAGGTTTCGCGCAAGCTGGTAACTAATAAGATATTTCCCGAGCATTGCTCAGACTGTTTATCAGTATTTAACAAGCTAGTTATCGCATCTAAACGCAAGTTAATACGCGAATGCTGACGCAGTGGGCGTTTCATTTGCTGCACGAGTAAGCGTCGACCCATCGGCGTTTGACAATGATTGAGCACCGATATTAATGACGTACCATTACTACTAACGGGCGTAAATAGCTCAAGGTTTTGCTGGCTATTGGCATCAATGATTAAATAGTCATCATTATATTCGACGATAAGCTGGTTAACTTGTGGTACATGACGCTGCTGGGTTTGTCGTGCATAGTGAATAAGCGCCGCACAGCTAGCCTGGGCAAGTGGTGCATCGCTAATACCAAGCCCATCAAGACGCTGAACCTCAAACTGTTGGCACAAAGTTTCGCTGGCATGCTCACGGTGGAAGTCATTGCCCGCAACTTCAATAATAGGGCAGTCGAGATGTTGACGTAGCCACAGCAGCCAGTCTGCGCTGATATCACCGTTACTGTCACTCAGCGCTTCACTAATAATACATTCGCTTGGCGCAAAGCGTGCCAGCACCGTGAGCATTTGGGTTTGTAAAGCTTCAATATCATCTTGATTAGCGCTGATCGTTTGCGTCGTCAAAGTTCCAGCGGCTAAATCCATTTGGCTAACGGCAGCTTGCACAGGTTGTTTGCTGTTCGATTTAGGAATTTCGATATCAATAGCGACGACAGTCGGGGTGTGATTGGGCGCAATGAGTGCATCATCGGTAATCGTCCCTGCGGTCAGCGTTTTGACCACTTCACGGCGCATAATAGTGCCAGCAGTAGATTTACTCTTATCTTTCTTTTGCTTATCGCCCATTGTAGGAATATTTGACGGGTTACTCGCATTACCAACGGCTGATTCATCGATTTGCTCGCAGACAACGACGGTTTGCCCAGCAGCTATCAATCTTGCCATATAACTATCTGCAGCATGAAAAGGGACACCTGCCATCGCAATCGTATTACCTGCTTTATCGGTACCTCGACGGGTTAAAGTAATGTCCAATATTTGTGCCGCGCGTTTGGCATCATCAAAAAATAACTCGTAAAAATCACCCATCCGGTACAGCAATAACGCTTGGGGATAGTTAACCTTCATATTGAGATATTGCACCATCATCGGCGTATGATCTGCCAAGTGATAGATGGCATCACCTATGACCAATGAGTCAGAGTCAACTGGCACAGATTTTGAAGTGGGTTTACTAAGATTGTTATTTTGAGCAGAAGGTTTAACTGGCATGCAGAATCTCTTAAGTTGTCTTTTTTATTTATTGAATAGGGGTGTTTAAATAAGTTTGGCTAGATAGAAGGCTTTAGATATAAAGGCTAATAATAATCGGTTCAAAATAAAATAGATCATCTAAAAAGTGTGCTGGCAATAAGCAAAAAAATTGAAAAACATAGGTTTATAAGTGTTATTTTAACACGTCCTATCACCTTTTTACGTCGGCAAATATCTGCTAACTGCCCTTGTATCCATCGCCGTCATAACCATATATAATGACGTCACACTTAATTGGGCGATATTTTATTGGACTGTCTTAAATTGGACAGTAACCAGCCAAATAATTAAAAAAACAGCGAGTAAAGCGTTGTCATGCGCACTAATTATCGAATATTTCCATAGGTCAAAAAATTATGTTATCAAAGATTATAGGCAGTGTCGTTGGCACCAAAAATGAGCGTGAGCTTAAACGCATGCGCAAAGTGGTCAGCAAAATCAACGCATACGAGGCTGCGATACAAGCCCTGTCTGATGAGCAATTACAACAAAAAACTGAAGAATTTAAAGCAAGACACCAAGGCGGCGAAAGTCTAGATGCGTTATTGCCAGAAGCGTTTGCGGTTTGTCGTGAAGCGTCGCTACGGGTTAACGGTATGCGTCACTATGACGTGCAGCTGATCGGTGGTATTACCTTGCACGAAGGCAAAATCGCTGAGATGAAAACTGGTGAGGGTAAAACCTTGATGGGTACCTTGGCCATGTACCTCAATGCCATCAGTGGCAAAGGCGTACATTTGGTGACGGTTAATGATTATTTGGCGGCACGTGATGCGGAATTAAACCGTCCCTTATTTGGCTTTTTGGGCATGACGGTTGGCGTGATTTACTCGCAGCAACCACCACAAGAAAAAGTCGATGCTTATCAAGCGGATATCACTTACGGTACCAATAACGAGTACGGTTTTGATTATTTGCGCGATAACATGGTCTTTAGTTTAAAAGAGAAAAAGCAGCGCCCGCTAAACTTCTGTATTATCGATGAAATTGACTCTATTTTAATCGATGAAGCTCGTACGCCGTTGATTATCTCGGGTCAAGCTGAAGATTCATCACGCATGTATGCGCTGATTAATACCATTATTCCCGTGCTGATTCGCTCAAAAGACGAAGAAGCCAATAAGAATAATGAAGAAGAAGATTTCTGGATTGATGAGAAAAATCGCCAGATTGAGATTAGTGAAAAAGGCTATGAGAAGATTGAGCGCTTCTTAATCCAAGTCGGTGAGCTTGGCGAAAACGAAAGTCTTTATAGCCCAAGCCGTTTGCCATTATTGGCTCACGTACAAGCGGCGATTCGTGCCCACCATGTCTTTGTCAAAAATATCCATTATATTGTCGATGATGGCGAAGTGGTTATCGTTGATGAAAACACCGGTCGTACTATGCCGGGTCGTCGTTGGTCAGAAGGTCTGCATCAAGCCGTTGAAGCCAAAGAAAATGTTGAGATTCAAGCAGAAAACCAAACACTTGCAACCACCACATTCCAGAATTTTTTCCGTCTGTATGACAAACTGTCTGGTATGACGGGTACCGCTGATACTGAAGCGGCAGAATTTAAATCAACCTATGACTTAGATGTCATTGTGATTCCAACGCATGAGCCGATTGCTCGTGTCGATATGGATGACCAAATTTTCTTAACCAAGTTAGGCAAATACAAAGGCATCATCCGCGAGATTCAAGAGATTCAAGCTAAAGGCGCGCCAGTATTGGTCGGTACGGCAACGATTGAAGCCAGTGAAGAATTGTCCTATCTGCTCGATCAAGAAGGCGTTAAGCATAATGTGCTAAACGCTAAGCAGCATGAGCGTGAAGCTGAAATCATTGCGCAGGCAGGTAGTCCAAAATCGGTCACGATTGCTACCAATATGGCAGGTCGTGGTACCGATATTATCCTTGGCGGTAACTGGCAATCGTTTATTGAAGATATTGATGCGGTTAGCCCTGAAGAAATGGCGCGTCTAAAAGCCCAATGGCAAATCAAGCATGACCAAGTCGTTGCGGCTGGTGGTTTGCATATTATTGGTTCTGAACGTCATGAATCACGCCGTATTGATAATCAGCTGCGTGGTCGTGCAGGTCGTCAAGGTGATCCTGGGATGTCACGTTTCTTCTTATCACTTGAAGATGACCTAATGCGTATCTTTGCCGGTGACCGCGTCGTGAATATGATGCGTGCCATGGGTCTCAAAGAAGATGAAGCCATTGAACATAAAATGGTTTCAAAGTCGATTGAAAACGCTCAAGGTAAAGTAGAAAGTCGTGATTTTGATGCGCGTAAAAACCTACTGAAATACGATGATGTGGCCAATGATCAACGTAAAGTCATCTATGGTCAGCGTGATGATTTGTTGGCTGAGATGGATTTGTTAGAGGCCATTAAAATCATGCATCAAGAAGTCTATAATGCCATGATTAACCAGTTTATTCCGCCAGGTTCTATCGATGATCAGTGGAATATCGATGGGTTAGAGGATGAGCTTGAGAACGAATTTAAGATTGCAATGCCTATCAACGATTGGCTTGATGAAGATCGCCGCCTAGATGAAGAAGGCTTACGAGCCAAGATCATCGAAACAGCATTGGATCGTTATCACAGTCGCCGTGAACAAATGGGCGAAAAAGATGCTGCCCAGCTTGAGCGTCATTTTATGCTGCAAAGTTTAGATAAGCACTGGAAAGAGCATTTAACCCAGATGGATCAGCTGCGTAAAGGTATTCATTTACGTGGTTATGCACAGAAAAACCCTGAGCAGGAATATAAGCGTGAATCATTTGAGCTGTTCCAGATGATGCTTGGCGCGATCAAGTCTGAAACAGTACAAGACTTATCACGTGTGCATATCCCAACCAAAGAAGAGCTAGAGGCGTTAGAAATACAGCAACGTGAAAATGCCGCTCATATGCAAATGCAGTTTGAGCATAGTGATATCGATAATATGGACGGCGGTGTGGAGAGAGCAGCAGTGCAAAGCCGCAATGTCGTTGGCGCTGCTACGGGTGCTGGCGTAGCAGGGGCTATGGCGGGCACAGACCCATATGCTGGTATGAATATCAGCCGTAACGCCCCATGTCCATGTGGTTCAGCACTTAAGTATAAGCAATGTCATGGTAAAATATAAACCTAGCTAACATTCCTTGATTAAAAAGTCCTTATCGAATAGATAGGGGCTTTTTTTATGCACTGAGGATTGATGGCTGAATAAAAATATCATCTACATTGTATTGATTACTTACAAATTCAATGTAGGCGCGCATTTGTGGACAGGCTATAGTGTTTAGCATAATTATTTGGGAGAGCATGATGAATGTAGCATTATTAAAACAGTGGCGTCACTCTTTGGTTGTTACGGCATTATTGGCAGGAGCCTTGTCTATAACAGCCTGTCAGCCAAAGCAAGAAACAGAGCCAAGTCTAGAAGAGAGTATCAGTGAAGAGCAGGCTGTGCCTATGTCTGCTGAACCTGCAGAGCCAAGTGATGTAGTCGTAGATGCCCCCGCTAGCGAAGTCGCAGATGATACCGTAGCTACAGTAAATACTGGCGTCAATCAAATAACGTACTTGTGCTCTCCTGAGCTAGAAGTCGAAGCGACTTATAAAGATACTAACCAAGTGGTGCTTGCGACTGCTAAAGGGTCAGTCACTTTGACAAAAACCAATGAAGCCAGCAATCCTGAAGTATTTGAGGGCGCAACGGCTATCGATGGTACGACAGGCTTTGTACAGTGGCGCGTGGCCCATAAAGATCGCGAAACAGGTGTAATGCGTACCGCTGGCACTGACGCTACTAACGTCACTACTTATGAATGTAAAAAGACCCAATAATGGCTAGAACATTGATGGATAATTTAATATAAAAAAAGCAACGTTCGCGTTGCTTTTTTGCTTTTGCTTTCCACAAAATCAGAAACTCGACAGCTTATCTCTTATGAGCCGTATTTTGCTCATGTGCCAAAAACCCTTCTTCAGTAACGTCGAGTTCTTCATGTTTGAGTTCGATTTCAATGCTGTCAGTATGCGTATGTGTGGTTTTTTCAATGGCTATTTCTTGGACGACGTAAGTGTCCTTAGTAATGGTTGCGATTTGACGCGATAAAACAATTTCAATAGGCGCATCGCCAATCTCAACTTGTGTGCCATTAATAGTAACAACGGCTTTACTATCTAATGAAGGCTCCACATGACGCAATATGTCTTTATCATCATAGTTCCCTGACAATAGATCCTGACTTTCGGCATCCTGATAATCGGTACGTACCGTGATATATTCTTCTACCAGCTCAATAGGTACTTGAATAGTTTTGGTGCGAAAATGCTTGGTGACAGTTACTTTACCAACATCTAAGCGCTCTTTATTGATCACTGGGCGCTCTTCTAATAATTCTAGATAACCACCGTTAGTGTTATTAGTATCGGTTAGATTTTCTGAAATACTTTCTTGTTGATTGCTTATTATTGTTTGCTTCTGACTATGATCAGATGATAACAAGTCAGATGAGGTTAAATCATCTTGCGTGCCACTAGCGGTATTATTGGTAAAATCAGGATAGTTGGTATTAGGATAGTTATTTTCATTATTAGCATTCATGGTTGTTGTCCTTATTATTGTATATAAAAAAAGACCAGAGACGAGCTCTGGTCTTATCTACTGAGCAAATCACTCAGTGGCTAATGGCTGTCGTATAGTATTGATTTAAATAGTATATAACAATATCACAAATACTATTTAGATTACAAAGCCATACGAATGGCTAGGCTATTACATACCACGAGCGCGGCGTACATCTTCAGCAGTGATATCATCACGGGTAAACAAATTGCCATCACGATCAATCACGTTACCATTATTATCGACATCTAGCTCTTCACGTTGAATGGTATCTACGATAGTCTCAGTATGACGTTCTGTCGTTTTACCAACATTTACTTCTTCTGTGACATAGGTCTCTTTATTGACATGAGCACGCTCAGCTTCTAGCTCAACTTCGATCGTCTCATTGCCATCGATATCACCGATACGGCGTTCAGTTGGGCGATTAACATTGGTACGTTCAATATTGGCATGCTCTTCTTCCAAGTCAACATTGACGTTACGCTCTTCAGTCACGACATGCTTACCGACTTTTACTAAACCTGCCACAATACGATCTTTATTAACAGTCAGACGTTCTTCTAATAGCTCTAACGTATTGGGTGCATCGTAATTATGGTCGGCAATTTCCATACGCTCAGCTTCTGGGATACTGTCAGCGACAAATGCCTGACGGTCTCTTTCATACTGTTCTTTATAGCTATACTGGTAATCATGGTCATAGACTTCCATCGCTTCTACCTGCGATTTGGTCAAGCTATCAAAGAATACGTCATCACCAACGATACGTGCTAAACCTGCTGGTACCAATACTTCTTTTGAGCTAAACCAGCCACCTGCATCGACGATTAAGTAACGAATGCGACCAGTAGTATCTTCTACCAATGCGCCTTCAATTTTACCGATTTTTTCTTCATTAACACCAAAAGCAGTCTTGCCAGTTGGGTCATAATAATCATCACCGATCAGATCACGGTGAGTTGCTTGGATATCTCTTAAACGAATAAGTTGGCTCATTATTATCTTCCTTTTGTATGAGTAAATTTCTTTTTATAAAATGGTTTATTGATATTCTTATATGAACTGTTATTAGATAAACGGTTCAAGCAATAGTATTTATTATAGCCAGTCGCTATCTCGACTTGTTGATATCGTAACAGGACGATTTGGCATGAGATATATAAGCAAGGTAGCAAAGTGTGCGCTTGACGTAAGGGTGTGTAATAGGCTGTAAAGAGCATAATCACTATATAACCTTTAAGTTAAGGCTTTCCTACGCTAATACGTTTAAGCAGACGGGTGTTAATATTTTGACATAAAAAAATCGCATTGCTCAAAGCAATGCGGTTTTAGATTCTGATAATAAGCTAAAAATTTACAGCATACCGATCATTTTAAAATAGCTTAAGCCAATTCGATTGCTACTGCTACTGCTTCGCCGCCACCGATACACAGTGTAGCAACGCCTTTTTTGCCACCAGTACGCTTTAGAGAGTTAATAAGCGTCACTAGGATACGCGCACCTGAACAGCCAACTGGGTGACCAAGGGCACAAGCACCGCCTTCGATGTTTACCTTAGCATGGTCAATGTTTAGCTCATCCATTGCTGCCATCGTAACCATGGCAAATGCTTCATTGATTTCCCATAAATCGACATCAGCGACTGACCAGCCAGCACTTGCCAATACTTTTTCAATCGCGCCAACTGGGGCAATAGTGAACTCGCTTGGATGACGAGAATTAGAGGCAGTCGCAATGATACGCGCTTGATACTCTAGACCTTCTTCTTTGGCTTGTGACTCTTTCATCAATACAACAGCTGCAGCACCGTCTGAGATAGAGCTGGCGTTTGCTGCGGTGATGGTACCGTCTTTTGCAAAGGCAGGACGCAAAGTAGGGATGCGCTCAGCATTAGCAAGGGCAGGCTGCTCATCGGTATCAACCGTTTGCTCGCCTTTACGAGTTTTGAACGTAACTGGTTCAATTTCATCTTTGAAATGATTGTCTTTGATCGCTGTAAGTGCACGATTTAGCGACTCAATAGCAAAATTATCCATTTGTTCGCGCGTATAGCCTTTTTCATCCGCCATTTCTTGTGCAAATTGACCCATTAACTTACCAGTATCGGCATCTTCTAGACCGTCTAAGAACATATGATCTTTGACTTCTTTATGTCCCATGCGATAGCCACCACGCGAACCTGGCATGATATAAGGCGCATTGGTCATCGACTCCATACCGCCAGCAACAGCAACCTTAAAGCTTCCGGCTTTGATACCGTCATGAGCTTGCATAACTGCTTTTAGACCTGAGCCGCACAGCTTATTGATGGTAACTGCACCCGTCGCATCAGACAAGCCAGCTTTGCGCATCGCTTGACGCGCAGGACCTTGACCCAAACCTGCGGTTAAGATACAGCCCATAATAACTTCATCAATATTATCAACATTAACGCCTGAACGCTCAACAGCTGCTTTGATAGCCGCTGCGCCCAAATCTGTGGCGCTTATGTCTGTCAATGCGCCTTGGAAGCCGCCCATTGGGGTGCGAGCGCCGTTTAAGATTACAATTGCATCATGTGACATTGTTATTTCCTTTTTTGAGTATTTTAATCCAACATATTTGATTGATCAAAGCATATTTTTACGCCAGCTCATCTAAGCGTATGCGTACTACTTTATCAGTAATGGTGTCTAACTTCTCGATTTTTTCGATGGCAAGATTCATCTGACTCTCAACCACTGGCAGCGTTAAAATAATCACTGGCACTTGCCCGAGCTTATGCGCCGGTTTTTGTAAAATAGCATCGATATTGATACCGGCATCACTCAAGATACGGGTAATATCTGCCAACACACCAGGGCTATCGTACGCATGGACACGTAGGTAATATCCGGTAATCATTTGTTCAGCACGCAATATTGGCGTATCTGACAATTTTTCAGGGATAAAAGCTAAGTGCGGTACATGATGACCATTGTTGTTTTGTTGGTCAGCATCTTTACATCCTAATACACGCACTAAATCCATTACATCTGCCATCACTGCAGAAGCCGTTGCGCCTGCACCCGCGCCGTCACCGCAATATAACGTCTGACCGAGAGGGTGAGAGTTCACTAGTACGGCATTCTTTACGCCATTAACATTAGCAAGTAGGGCGTTCTGTGGAATCAGCGTTGGGTGTACACGCAGCTCAATACCGGCGCTGTCGTCCCCGCTGCCATTTCCTGCACGGCGAACCGCAAAGCCCAAGTGCTTAATACGATAGCCAAGCTCTTCAGCGTAATTGACATCCTGCAAAGTAATACCGGTAATACCTTCACAGTAGACTTTGTCAAACTGCAATGGAATACCAAAGGCGATAGAGGCAAGTAGCGCCAGCTTGTGCGCCGCATCGATACCTTCAACGTCAAAAGTAGGGTCGGCTTCAGCATAACCAAGTGCTTGCGCCTCGCTCAATACATCGGCAAACGGACGACCTTTATCGCGCATCTCTGTCATGATAAAGTTGCCCGTACCATTAATGATACCCGCTAGCCAATCAATTTTATTGGCAGCTAAACCTTCACGCATGACCTTAATAATTGGAATACCACCTGCTACGGCTGCTTCATAGGCGACATGAACATTATGCTGTTCAGCAAAAGCAAAAATCTCATTACCATGCTCAGCCAATAACGCTTTATTGGCGGTCACCACATGCTTGCCATTTTTGATGGCGTGCATAATAACGTCTTTTGCAAGGGTCGTACCGCCAATTAATTCGATAACAATATCGACATTGTCACTGGCAGCGGTTGCCATCAGATCACTGTTTTGCATAATATTGGGATTAATGTCATCACGCTGACGACGAATACCAACTTCGGTAATCACAATGTCGCGTCCGCTACGACGTTTTAGTTCATCTAAATTATCATTGATTAGATTGACCACGCCCGTTCCGACGGTGCCTAAACCAAGTATCGCTAGTTTGATGGATTTGCTCACAGGATCCTCAAGAGATTAAATAGTGGGATAAAAAGCGCGGTTATGAAAGATCTTGAAACTACAAGAATCACTAACATAAATAAGCGCTTATATAGAAATTATATGGCTAAGCTTGCCTAGCGCTTTATCCTATCATACCGATAAGCAGTTGTGACGTCTACACAATGTCGCCACCGTCATACATATCACAAATACTTAAATCATATAACCGTCTTTAGTTAGCGCCAACTGCTTCTGCCAATTGAGCTGCAGGTAGATAGCCGCCTACTTGCTGTCCTGCTTCAGTAAAGATAGCGGGCGTACCTCGCACACCAAGTTTTGCCCCTAATGCCATCTGTTCTTGTACAGGATTGGCACAGCTAGGCGCTTGTACATCGGCGCCAGCTTTCCCCTGATTCATTGCCGCCTTACGATCTTGACTACACCAAATAGCTTCCATTTTTGGCACTGATTCTTGGCTACGTGGCCATGCCAAATAACGTACCTCGATGCCACGTGTATTAATATCATCCATCTCTTCATGCAATTTACGGCAATAACCACAATCTGCATCTGTAAAGGCGTAAACCACAGCTTTAGTCGCGCCTTTTGCTGGATAAATAACCATGTCTTTTTTGTCGACTGCTTTTAACGCTTCTTGGGCAGTACTGGCCAACAACGCGGCACTAATATCCACAGGCGCTTCTGCACCAACCGCGATGATTTGCCCTTGAATAATATGCTTGCCCGCCTTATCCGTAAAAAAAGAAGGCAATCCTTCAGCTGTCACCCAATAAATACCAGTCATATCGGTTGGTACAGCTGAGAGAATAGTCTCTTCAATACCAGAAGCCTTTAAATTGGCTTGCAAAGACTTTACTACTTTGGCATCGCTGTCCTTAGAAACCGCAGCAGTACTCGTTTTGGCTTTGCTGCTATTGACAAGATCTGTATTGCTGGTCGCATCTGCTGCATTATTAGAGCAGCCAGCTGCAACGATAACCAGCAAGGCAGCACTCATAACACGAGTAAGAGGACTGCGAGAAAACGTATCACGGTTGGGATTGGTTTTAGAAAAAGGCGCTAAGAACATAGGATGTTTCCTTTAGGCAGTCATGCCTAATCAAGATTTTGGTAGCAAAAAGGTAATGAAGATTTTTTGGAATGTTGATCTAACATGATGACTAGATCGATCTATAAGAGGTAATAAATTTTTACAGTTTATTGATAACAAAAGATAACTAATAATCAGCCTCATATTAGCATATTTTTATAAATAACCGCGAAAGCCTGTATAACGGTCTTATTAAATACACAATTTGTAGCTATTCGTTAAGAAAATATAAATAAAATACATTTGTGCTATTTCATATCATTTTATGTCTAGGTAGGCTACTGCTTATAACTGTGTTTTGTGACTGACCATATTTTACGACAGAGTCATCTGTTATTTGAAAATTTACTTATTGAAGCAATTTAGCTTAAGGAGCAACTATGGCAGGTGCCAGTTTATTAACCTTACTTGATGATATCAGTGTAATCTTGGATGACGTTTCGGTCATGACCAAAATCGCCGCCAAAAAAACAGCAGGGGTACTGGGTGATGATTTAGCGCTTAACGCTGAGCAGGTCTCAGGCGTCAAAGCAAACCGTGAGCTTCCCGTTGTTTGGGCAGTTGCCAAAGGCTCATTTATTAATAAGCTCATTTTGGTCCCAGCGGCGTTACTTATCAGCGCTATTTACCCGCCATTAATTACGTTTTTATTGATGTGTGGTGGGTTGTTTTTGGTTTATGAAGGTGCTGAAAAAGTCATCCACCGCTTTTGGCCACATGCTTTACCACATGATGAAGAGCAAGAAGCTCGTCGCAAAGCCAATGCTGATGAAAAGGTAGACTTGGTTGCTTTTGAAAAAGAGAAAATCAAAGGAGCAATACGTACCGATTTTATTTTATCAGCAGAAATCATTGTGATTGCATTGGGTGCCACTGCTAGCGCAACTTTGCTAGAGCGCAGTTTAGTGCTGTCTATTTTAGCGATTAGTATTACCGTTGGTATCTATGGTTTGGTTGCTGGTATTGTCAAGATTGATGATGTTGGTTTACATATGATGGAAAAAGAAGGCGCATTTACCCAAAAGGTCGGTAAGGTTTTATTTGCTGCAGCGCCCAAATTAATGAAATTTCTATCTATCGCTGGTACCTTGGCGATGTTCTTAGTCGGTGGTGGTATCTTAGTGCATGGCATTAATTTCTTATATCATGGTGTTGAGGATATTGCCCATTTGACCGGTATTTTTGAAAGTTTCACTACCGCCTTACTGAATGGTGTTATTGGCTTTATTATTGGCGCGATCATCGTTGCACTCTTGACGGTTGTTGGTAAAATACGCAATAAGGATGAATCTGCTGCTCATTAATAGCTTTAGTTGTTAATCGACAATATTAAATAAGCTCTTATATTCGATCAAATAGAAGATAAAAAAGCCCCAAAGTTGCTGGCAACTTTGGGGCTTTTGCTTTTTAGACAGGGTAACTTACGATTAGCTCTCTCTATCTGAGTTATCTGAATCATCTGACTCTAGTTTTTCAGCTTGCGTCGGCTTTTTATGGTCAGCTTTTGGCTTACGGGCACGAGCCTTTGGTACTTTAGGCGTTGTTAAGTTGAACATGCCTTTTTGTGGTAGTAATTGCTCTGCCACATTTTCAATCATGTTTTTATAACTGGCTATGGTCGTTTTTGACTTGGCTGCTTGACTGTCGTCTTTCAGAGAAGGCGCTACTATTGATTCAGCATCTTGTACAGTCTCACTTTGCTCGACAGTAACGTTTGCAGCCTCAGCAGCGTCGACGTCGGTCATTTTGATTTCAGCTACATCATTTTCGGCACTTTTGATACTTTCGATATCAGTGCTTTCGATATGAGCTTGCACTGCATCTACTTCTGCTAATTTTTGCTCAGCATCTAATAACTGCTTGCTTTGATCACTGACAGCATCTGCTTGAGCTTGATTGGCCAGAGCATCGGCTTCTACTTCATGCGCATCAATATCGATGCCCGTTTGAACGGGCTCGTTATTTGCCGCATCAGTCACAGCCAATACCGCTGATTCTTTATAATCAGGATGCTGACCACGTGGATCGTTGCTAGCACGTTTACTGATAGCACGAGGCTCTACTGATGTTTTACCTTGGGACGCTGCAAACTGACTGACGGCTTTTGTCATTGACTCAAACCGTGCAATGTAGTCCGCTGCTAAAGGCTGATAGCCGTAGTTACTAAAGTCAAAGTCGCTATGAGCAACTGGTTTAATAGCCACTTGTTTGTCAGCGCTGTCTTTAACTGGCGTCTGCTCTAGATGCTTAGCCATAGCAGCATTAAAGCAGCTGATGACACCGTCTGTCGCTAAGCGATTTTCTGCCTCTGCTAAGGTTGCACGGATAAATTCACCAACCGTACCACGAATGGTAGGAGCGCGTTCACTAGCTTGCGCATCCTGCTCATTTGCGTGAGACGCTTTAGCAAATGATGCTTGCACCTGTTGAAGACGTACGACGCGTGGGTCATTACTGGCTTGACCAAACTTATTTGCCGCAACGTAGCGTTCAGCAAATAAAGCATCACGGCTAAGCTCAAGTACTGCCTGACTGATACTATCCTCGGCAGCAACTTCGTTAGAATCCACGACCACATTTTCTTCGGCAGTATTTTCAGTAACATGAGCCTTCTGAGTGGTTTCGATTGGCGCTGCCTTTTCTATTTGTACCGCTACCACTTCTTGAGTTGATGCAGTATTCTCGGCTTCACTGTCCATGCTGCTTTTTGTATTAGCTCGTTCATCTATAGCAGGTTTGTGGCTACCAATTTTATCGCCGCTTTTATCGTCTTCTTTCGAAGTAGGTTGCTCCGCTTTGTTGGGATTAGCGCTTTTTTCTACTTGATCGATCTGAGTAGTATTGACTTGTGCAGAGACTTTTTCGGAAGTTTCAGCTTGGACGCTACTTTGTTGTGTGTTATCAGATGCAACGCTGCTGGTATCAATCGTTTTATCAGTTTGTTGAGCTGGTTTGTTATCGACTGGCTTTTGCTTATCCGCACGTTGCTCATTATTATTCTCTAAACGCTCCTTTGCAGCATCAGTATCACTTTCAATTACTGCTTGCTTGTGAGTCGCTTGGCGTGATGCAGACTTGCTATCATCTAATGACAAATGTACCACTTCTGGTGATTTGAGCTCACTAGTAGCTTCATTCACCTGTAATACTACTTCATTAGGGTCTTGGTTGCGACGCGCATTAGACTGGTTTTTGTTGCTGTTAGCATTTTTAGAGGCTTGCTGATTGTTTTGCTTAGAATCAGCTGCCGTTAAAGTTTCACCGCGCTCAAGCTTGCCACGTGATCCACGTTGACTGTTCGATTTGCGCTTAGTACGAGTTTGCTCTTCTACTACATTATCAGAGCTGTCAGAACGACTGCTGTCGCTGACACTGGTTGCATTAACACTGGTCGGATTAGCGTTGTCTTCATTTGTATTACGATTATTGTCTTGGCGATTGTTGCGATTACGATCGCTATGACGTCTATTATCTTGATGACGTTTATCTTGATTATTAGCTTTGTCATCAGTGCTAGCGCTGCTGTCAGTCGTATTGCTAGTGGCGCTATTCTCAGTTTCATCTGCCTGCTCTTTTCTTTGACGCGGCTTAGATGGTCTTGATTTGCGTGGTTTACGTCTTCTTCTTTCTTCAGCGTCGCTGCTATCATCAGTACTACTCTCAGCAGAACGTGTCAATTGACGATTCTGCTCATTACTACTTTGCTGATTAGTTGCTGGCTGAGGCGTTGCAGTATTTTGACTATTGTCATTGTTCGCTAAAGCCGTATTATCCACTTGGCCAAACGAGCCTAGACTTTGTGCTCCGGTATTGACCAATGCTTCAATAGCTTCAGCTGCGTCTCGGCTACTAACACTTGATGTCGTTTGAGCTTGCGGTGCTTGCGCAAATAAATTAGACAACCAAGCAACTGCTTGCGGCTGTGCAGCGGCAATAGCAGTAGGTTGTGGTGCTACTGGCGCTGATGGGGTCACAATGTTTTGAGAGCTCTGAGGGTTTTGAGCGCTTGGAGTCTCTTGAGCCTGTGGCGCACGTGCTGATGTCACATTGCTACTATTGTTATTACTGCGATGTTCATTGCTATGACTGGTGCTATTCTGTTGCTGCTGCGTAGGCGTACTTTGCTGGGCATTAGGACGAGCCTGCGCTTGATCGCTGCTATTTTTATCCGCAGCTTGACGAGGCTGTCGAGTTGGCTGCTGCTCAGGGCGCTCTTTTTCAGCCGTTTGCCAGTCAACGTTGTAGCCAAGCTCGCTATGTTCTTGCAGCTGAGTATCGGTGATACGCTCGTAGCTTGACGGGGCAAAGCCATCGCGATTAAAGTGAAGTTTAAAGTTTGGCGACTCTAAATGCGCATGCGGCAAAATAGTGATGCGCGTACCACTGTCTTGTTCAAGATAGACCAAGCTATCGCGTTTCTCATTCAGCAAAAACGCTGCGATATCAGTCGGTACTTCTGCTTGAACTTCACCTTGACGCTCTTTTAGCGCGATTTGCTCAATCTGACGCATGATAGATAATGACAATGAACGCAGGTCACGAATCATGCCATTACCATGACAGCGTGGACAGATATAACCGGTTGACTCTTCTAATGATGGACGCAGGCGCTGACGGCTCATTTCCATCAAACCAAACTTAGAAATGTCACCAAACTGGACACGGGCACGGTCATATTTGGTAGCATCAATCAGACGTTTTTCAACTTCTTTTTGATGCTTGTTGTCATTCATATCAATGAAATCAATGACAATCAAACCGCCCATATCACGCAGGCGCAATTGACGGGCAATCTCATCGGCGGCTTCTAGATTGGTATGGTAAGCGGTTTCAGCAACGTCTGAACCTTTGGTAGACTTAGCAGAGTTGATATCGATAGATACCAATGCTTCTGTCTGATCGATAACAATTGAGCCACCTGATGGTAGGCGAACTTCACGCTGATAGGCAGTTTCAATCTGTTTTTCAATATTAAAGCGCGAAAACATCGGCTCATAATCGGTATATTTGCGTAGTTTTTCAGCCTGTTTTGGCATCACAGCATCGATAAAGCCCGCTGCTTCAATATAAGCGTTTTCGTTATCAATCCAAATCTCAGAGATGTCATCACGTAGATAGTCACGGACAGCACGCGTAACGACGCCCGCTTCTTGATGCACTAGGCGCGGTGACGGATATTTTTGGTTTTGTTCTTGAATGGCTTGCCAGATGTTTAGCAAATGATTTAAATCGTGCTGCAAGTCTTCTTGGGTTTTACCAATACCAGCAGTACGTATGATGACACTCATGCCTTTTGGCAGATCTAAGCTGCCAAGCATACGTTTCATATCTTCACGCAATTTGCCTGAGATTTGACGTGAGATGCCACCGCCGCGAGGATTGTTTGGCATTAATACCAGATAACGACCAGCCAATGACACATAAGTTGAAAGGGCAGCGCCTTTATTGCCGCGCTCTTCTTTTTCAACTTGGACGATGAGCTCGTCACCTTCTTTGATCAGCTTTTTGATGTTCTCATCACGTGGATTGCCGCTTAAATATTCAGCAGAGATTTCACGAATCGGCAAGAAGCCTTGACGCTGTGAGCCATATTCGACAAATACCGCTTCAAGCGAGGGCTCGACACGGGTTACGTGGCCTTTATAGATATTAGATTTTTTTTGTTCGCGGGTACGGTTTTCTAAATCGAAATCGTATAGATGATTGCCTTTACAGAGGGCAACACGAATTTCTTCGTTTTGGGTGGCGTTGATTAAAATGCGTTTCATAATAGTATCCTATGAGTACGCATAATAACGAAAAGACAGGCTTTAGGGTAAAGTGGCAAGTACTTGCTAATAACAAAATTAGCATGAGCAGATATAAATTAACGAAAGAACATAAAGCATGGCATTAATAAAGCGCAGAAACGCGTTTCGAAAGCTTAACTTTGGACCAGTGATAGTAACTTCAATATAGAAGGTATAGGGTGTAAGTCTATATCTTAATATAAGCAGGCTTGTTATAGCGATTAATGCATAAGCAGGTTAGTGATCGTTTATTATCAGTATTTTGAACCATATTGGTGGTCAGCGCACTTTGTCATTTCGTCATAGTGGCGCATGGTTACTGATATATAAAGGTATTACTGATGCCAAAAAAGCATCGTGCTGTCACATAATCAATCAAGGTCTAGCAATCATATCGCTGTTGACTGTATAAATTACAATTCAGCGGTTATCCGTCCAGATTAAGCAATTAGTCATTCTTTATTTATCGTTCTTTTGGATATAACGTTAATAATATCTTGGGCGTCTCAAAGCGAGTTCTTGCTGCGTTAGTCATCAGCGGGGCGTACTTGGCAAACAGAATAAATGACCGGCTTATCGGCACGGTGTCTCATGTCTATTCTACTTATCGTCCTCTGTTTGACCACCAATACTCAGGCAGTTATCGAGGTTTACAGGGTAATACTCGATTGCACTCTCAACGACCCATACTTGCTCAACTGCACGCGGCTAAAGGACTGTTAGATAATAAATCATCAAATCAAGTCGTTATCATGCGGTAGTGAGTAAAGGGTATATGGTTGGTTATCGCTTAATAAAAGGCTAATGCCATATTTATCAAGTCGATCCTATCTATTGTCATAATATTCTGTAAGAAATGCTTCATAAGAATAAATAGTTTTTACTAAAAAATAATTTTTTACTGATAAATATCAGTCATGTTCTTTCAATTTACTAGGTATTATAAAGTATATCTGTTGCTATAACACCCTTAAAATCAGATGAAGCGCCGAGCTTGCATAGGTTGTATGAGTCAGCCGATTGTATTGACAAGTGATTAGCCAGTCATAAAATCGATATTTTCCACCTAAAACAACAATCAATTAGCAATGAATTATTGTCTCAACCTCTGCTTAATTGGCGCTCAACATGTTAAACTATAGCAAATCTTTATGTAATTGCCTAACTAAAAATGACGAACTCAAAAATGACAAACGACGAACCTATCCACGAAGCGCCAGCTATCTTTAATAGCAAAACGCGCCCACAAAGTGCTGACGATGAGATTAGCAACTTCGGCAAGGTCAATTACCTTGAAGTCACGCGTCATCAGCACGACCAGCGCTTGGATAACTTTTTGCTTAATCGCTTAAAAGGTTTGCCAAAACCGCATATCTATAAAATGATTCGCTCAGATGAGATTCGCGTCAATAACAAGCGCTGCAAGGCTCATGACAGAGTGCAGCGTGAAGACGTGGTACGTATTGCGCCAGTGGTACTTGCCACTCGTGAAAAACCTATCATCAGCACCGAATTTGCCAAAAGCTTATTGGCGCGTGTGGTCTATGAAGATGAAGGTTTGATCGTGCTTAATAAACCATCAGGTATTGCGGTTCATGGCGGTAGTGGTCTTGCATTTGGTGTCATTGAAGCCATGCGTGAAGTCACAGGCAAGAAGTATTTAGAGCTGGTGCATCGTATCGATAAAGATACTTCAGGTTTATTAATGATCTCTAAAAAACGCTCTGCACTTAAAGTATTGCAGCAGCATCTGGTCGACAAAACCATTCAAAAGCATTATTTATGTATTGCAAAAGGTCAGCCTGCACTTAACGAACAACGTATCGATGCGTCATTATTACGTTATACACTGGCAAGCGGTGAGCGCCGCGTTAAGGTAGATACACAAGACCCGCAAACCAAAGAGAGTCAGACTGATATCGTCGTTCATGGTCGTTTTATGATTGCTGAGCAGCACGTTAGCTTGATTGAAGCCAAGCCGCTCACCGGACGTACCCATCAAATTCGTGTGCATTTGGCGCACATTGGTCATGCTATCTTAGGGGATGATAAGTACCATGTACATGATAAATCTGGCGTGCATCGTCTATGCTTACATGCGTGGCGCTTAGATATACCTGGTTATGAGACTATCACTGCGCCTTTACCAGAAGAGATGCTCGACTGGATGCCAGAAGAGATTAAAGCCAATTTGCCTAAATAATCGGCTGCTTAAACAAGCTTTGATTAGATGATATGTTAAGCATCAGCTTTAAACGTCACGATAGCTTATGAAACATAAGTCGCCGTGACGTTTTGCTATCTGCCATTTATTATGATTATTTATAAAGGTCTATCTATGAGCCAAACTACTATAACGATTCCTGCTCAGAGTTCTCAGTCAGCCAACCCGCATCATTTAGCCGATAAGACCTTAATCATATTTGATTGGGACGGTACGCTAATGGATTCGATTGGCTTGATTGTTGAGGCTATGCATATAGCAGGTGAGGCACATGGCTTCAAGACAACCGATAAGGCCGTCAAAGATATTATCGGGTTAAGTTTAATGAAGGGCATTGAGCTTTTATATCCGTATTCAAGCGATCAGCAAAAACTGTTAATTCAACAAAGTTACGCAGATTATTATATTGCTAACAGCCAGCGTACACCGTTCTTTGCGCCGATAGAAAATATGCTACAAACCTTGCAGCAGCAAAACCGTCAGCTTGCAGTTGCGACAGGTAAAAAGCGTAAGGGTCTAGATCGTGTTTTAGACGCTTCAGATAGCCATCATTATTTTGTTATGACGCGCTGTGCGGATGAAGCAGGCTCCAAACCTGACCCGCAAATGCTGACGGATATTTTGCAATATACCGAACAGCAAATCTCTGATGCCGTATTTATCGGTGATAGCATTTATGATATTCAAATGGCAAACAGTCTGGGCATGACCAGTATTGCAGTTAATTATGGTACCGCCAGCAGCGACGAGCTTGCCGCACAGCAGCCCACATATCAGGTGGACACGCCCCAAGCGTTGGCACAATTATTATGTGCTTAAATATAAATCGGCGTAAATGATAATCTGCTTAAATGGTAAAAAATGATAACAAAAAAAGGGTTTATCGATAATAACGATAAACCCTTTTTCATTGAAAGATATGAGATTTATTTGCTGTCTTCTTGATAGCTGTCTTTTTGAAGCGCATCCTGTTCGATTGCGTCTTCTAGCTCATCGCCTTCTAGCAATGCAAAAGAGGACTCGATAATTTTGTCTGCATCTAGCTGATACTCATACCAGTTGCCCATAACCCCTGCTAATTCATCCAGACCTTCTTTTCTTAAGGCTGAAAACAGCTGAATACTACAGTTCAGACCCAGTTCTTTCAGTCTTTTACGAGTATTAAGCAACGCATTTTTAGAGGCACCATACTTTAGCTTATCTGCTTTCGTTAACAAGATATGAACGGGCAGCTCACCATCTTTTGCCCAACGTAGCATTTGCTCATCAAAGAACTTCAATGGATGACGGATATCGCTCATCAGAACCAGACCTGCAAGGCTTGAGCGCGATACCAAATATTCTTCTAGTTCAACCTGCCATTCTTTTTTCATCTCAAGCGGTACAGCGGCATAGCCATAACCTGGCAAATCTACCAATCGTCTATCAGCATCACCAACATTAAAAAAGTTAATCATCTGCGTACGACCAGGCGTTTTAGATGAGCGTGCCAGTTGGCGCTGGTTGGTAAGCGCATTGATGGCAGAAGACTTACCAGCGTTTGAGCGACCAGCAAATGCCACCTCTAAGCCTATATCTGCAGGACACAGGCGAAAGGTTGGTGCTGACATCATAAATTCAGTTTGCTGAATACGCTGACGGGCTTTGGTATTAAAAGCCGCATGCTTGGCGGCGACATCGTTGAACGGGGTACTCATAAATGACTCATTACGGTTAAAATTTAGATACTTAAATTTAGATAAAATAGTAAAAGATTTTGCCATTGCTCGGTCAATAGCACAGCATTTTTGGCTACTAATAACCAACTATCAACCTTTCATAAAATAAGGGTTTTAAATTACTGACTATTCTATACTATTAATGCGCTTAGTTATTGAAATAACGGTTATTAGCCGCATATTAATTATAGTAGAGATGTAATTGATAGGCGGCTAATAACTCATTTTTCGATTCTTTATCCAAGCGTATTAACAAAGTTAAACTATATTCATATATATTAATTTGACATATATTGTTACAATCTCTATCAGAATAGGTTTATTCACAGATGTTAAGGCGCAGAAGCAATGAAGCAAACGTCTGGACGAATGAGCCAATGGAGGTGTCTTATGTTATCGATGACCATGATTTTTGCCAAAGGCAATCGCTTTTTAGCCAGCAGTGTTAGCGCGCTTATCATTAGTGCAGCTATGATAACTGGTGCAGGGGCGGCTAGTACTGCAACGACTTATAATGAGTCCTGCGCTGCGTGTCACGACAGCGGTGCCTTGAATGCGATTAAAAAAGGCGATAGTGCCAAATGGCAGCAGCTAATAAAACAAAAAGGCATGCCTGCACTTATTAGTTCGGTCAAAAATGGTATGATTCAGATGCCAGCTGGTGGGTTGTGCGAAGATTGTAGCAATGATGACTATCGTAAGTTGATTGAGTATATGAGCAAATAATTAGCTAAATATCTATTAAATCTTTATTAGCTATTTGCTAAGACATATAAATAAGGCGCAAGGGTCTAGAACCTTTTGCGCTTTTTGCACTTTATAAACCAGAGATTGAGTCAGTGAGGGGGAAAACTACCCAATGCTACGATTAAGTAGGCAAATAGTAAAAAGTCTTGCTATAATAATCCAAAATAAACCCTGATATTAGTAAGTACTTTCGTGCTGCTTGTGATAAAGACGATAGAATATACGGCTTAGCAACTAAATAATGGCTTTGTGAATATAATGCGTCTACATAATGCAATCACTCTAAACAATGCTTACATCGAGTTAGTAGGATTTGTATCAATGAAAAAGTTAATCGCTGCCGCCAGCTTATGTGTTGCAAGTTTCAGCGTACAAGCTGCTATCACTGTTCCTGAATATGATCTTAATGCCGGCAAACAAATTGCAGAAACTGTCTGTGCTGCTTGTCATGGTGTTGATGGTGTGAGCCCTGTGCCTGCCCAGCCAAATCTTGGTGGTCAAAACGTTAAGTATTTATATAAGCAATTGGTCAATTTTAAAGCAGGCTACCGCAAAAACGGTATCATGCAGTCGCAAGTGGCCAATTTATCGCAGCAAGATTTAGCCAACGTTGCAGGTTATTACTCAAGCCAGAAACCTTGGGGTGTGGCGTTCGGTAATCCTGCAACCACGCAAGAAGCCAGCAAGTTATTTTTAGGTGGTGATAAGTCACGCGGTGTCATCGGTTGTGCGGGCTGTCATGGTCCAGACGCAGCGGGTAACGTATGGGCAGCATTTCCACGTTTAGGTGGACAGCATGCTGAATATATTGCCACCCAGTTAAAGCTTTTCCGTGCCGCTGGTCGTGTAGATGATATCGATAGCGACGAGCAAAAGCGTGTCAATGATGCTGCAAAAGAAGGCGAGATGGGCATGATGCAGACCGTTGCTTCTAAACTGTCAGATCGTGATATCCGTATCTTGTCAGATTATGTGAGTGCTATTCACTAATATCAGATAAAGTCGGTTTGCTTTATTCACATTATCGATAAGAGCGCTGCTTGTATTCGTTTTAACTGAGTTATTAAACCCCGATTTCGGGGTTTTTTTATAACTGTCAGTCCTTATATAATGGCATATTAGTAGTACTTTACTTTATAAAAATAAATCGCCTATATATCAATTTGACGATTAAAAGCTTAAAAGCTATTTATGCTTAACTAATATTACTCAATGTTACTCACCTTGAATCGCTTGGATGTAAATTATGATGATTCGCTATGCTTCTTATTTTATTGCAGCGCTGCTACCATTATTGCTTTTTCGCTGGTTTGCACCGGCGTCAATAGGAGAGATTGATTTTTGGCTGTTGTGGCTCTTGGCTATGGTGCTGGTCTCGCTACCGGTCATTTATGCTGAGATAGCATTGGCTTATCGTAGTGCTGAAGCACCTTTGGCGGGTATGCAAAAGCTCACTCGAGAGGCAGATGCCAGCGCCTTGTGGCGTGGCTTTGGTTGGCTTGCTGCCCTAGTAGCCATAATCATTGCAGCGCTTGTGATATCAGGTGCTAGCACGGGTATATTGACTGCACTTACAGACTTAAATAGCACACCTGAAGTGCCAAGCTTTGCGGTTGCCGCAGGCTTGATGGTCATTGCCGCATTGTTAAGCTTGTTGGGTGTGACACCCTTACCAATTGGTTTGGGATTAATGCTTATTGGATTGATATTTGGGGTAGCAAACGGTTTGCCAAATATTACCTTTGCGATGACCAATATCAGCTTAGGAGAATGGGCACGAGCAGTTGCACTAGCACTTGTCAGTGTTGGCGCAGGTACAGGCTTATATTGGTTTGGTCAAAACCGTATCACTAAGCAAGCGGTAACAGCGGTGGGAGTAGACAATCACTATGCTCAAAATCCTTCTCGTGCTCAGGCGTCAAACGAATATCGAGCAACCAAGCTGGTGCTACCGATTTGGATATTACAATTATTGGTAGGGATGGTGGCTTTATTTATCAGTGGTATGACGCTACCACCAATCGGACAGCTACTGTATTGGGCAGGAGTAATTTTTGTCGCCAGTTACTTGCTACATTATAGTACGCAGCAGCTCGTGCATAAGTTTGGACTGCTGGTCAGTTTGGTCATAACGGCTGTCATAGCGATAGTGTTGGTCGTTGCCATACCGACTATTTGGCTGGTAGGTATACTGGTTATCATCAGTACGATAGCCGTATTGTTATTGTCAGTTTTTGCAGGATGGCAGATGAAAATCAGTCATTTGCGCAAGTCTTTAAACTTTGGCAATGAAGCTTTTTATAATTTATGGCGTGTGGCGATACGTTTGATTGTGCCCGTAGCACTCTTATTAGCCTTGATAGGTTGGGTGATGCAGTGGTTAAGCTAACAGCTGATGAGGTTCAAGTTAATAAACTGGATAGTGCTCAACAAGACAACGTTCAACAAGACAACTTTCAGCAAGGCACTGTTCTACAATCTATTATGATAACGGTATATTTAGCCTATGCTGAAGATGCACAGAGTCAGCATTATCTAACCTTGTCAGTAGCTGATGGCACAACCTTATATGCAGCATTGAAGAAAGCTGGTTGGTTGATACAGTTTGAAGGACTAGCAAAATGGTGCGATGAGGTGATTGATGTGGTAGTGCCGACAGCCAAACGTTGGCACGTTGGCATCTATGCGCAAAAACAGCCACTTAACTATCAATTGCAGCCTTTTGATCGGATAGAGGTATATAGAAGCTTAAGCGCTGATCCTATGTCTCAGCGCAAAAGTAAATCTCGAGTCTGAGGATTAAAGCTCGCTATCGAAGCGATTATTTAGGTAGAGACTCTAAACCCTGAATGCGAGTCACTATGCCATTATTATTAAAATAAACTTTTAGATGCTGACTGGCGTTTTTAACGTCAGTGATACCTTTACGTTGACCTTCAGTCCCTGCTTGATAGTCATAAATATAGTCCCAACGGTTCGGCTCTAAGGTATCTCTAATGGCTGGGCTACCAAGAAGATAAAGTACCTGATTTTGATTCATACCCACTTGTAATTTTTGTGCTTGGGTTTGAGTAATAGGCGTCCCTTGTGGCAAATCAATCTTATAAACACTCAGTAACGAGCAGCCAGACATGGTAACAGCGGCGCCCAATATGCTGGTAATGACAATCTTGCGTAATACGCTTGAAGAATGAAGCGGACGTAAATTTAGGGTCTTTATCATGGTAAGATGACTCATAAAAAATGGGTTAGGTACGGCTAAGCACAGTAGATGCTGGTCTTACCGACAATCTTGGATAAATGATACGTCATTTACTTGCAATTGCCTACCACTTACGACATTATTTACCAAATGTGCGCTTGCATCATTTATTATTAATATTTTAAATTCATATACTTATAATCATATTTTTTAGAAAAAATGTACTGGAAATATATTTGATAGTGACTGATTTTGTATGAGGATGATTTTTTACAATTAACTATTCATCACTACTAATGATTATTTACCTTATGTTTTTTGAACTTATTTGCTAAGACTTTCATAGTCAGAAGGGATATTATGGCTTCTTTTACCAATCAAGACTTACGTAGAGCGGGTCTAAAAGTAACGTTACCGCGTATCAAAATCCTAGAGCTGCTTGAGAGCGCAAAGCTGCATCATATGAGCGCAGAGGAGGTCTACAAGGCGCTAATTGAGCAAGGCGAGGATGTGGGTTTAGCGACCGTTTATCGCGTGCTGACTCAGTTTGAGCAGGCAGGTATTGTCGAGCGTCACAACTTTGAAAACAATTTATCCGTGTTTGAGATTACCCAAGAAGAGCATCACGACCATCTGGTTTGTGATAATTGCGGTAAGATTGTCGAATTTCATAATGAAGTGATTGAAGAAGAACAGCTTAAAGTAGCAGCAGAGCATGGCTTTAAGTTATCAGGTCACTCATTGGTACTATACGGTATCTGTGATGACCAAGCCTGTAAGGACAGCGTCAAGTAAGCATCAACTTATCGATGAGATAAAATTAAAAAAGCCCTTATATATGATGAGGGCTTTTTTATAACGGTTTCTTAGGCATAAAAAATAATAATTATCGTTAAAAATACATCATTAAGTAATGTCTAACGATAAACTATCCGCGCCTTCATCTAAGTTTGCCACGCCATTTTTGCTGCTGAGTTTGATTTTTAAGCGCAAATCATTGGGAGAGTCTGCATGAAGAATCGCTTCTTTATAAGTAATCTCACCGTTTTCATATAGATCAAACAGTGCTTGGTCAAATGTCTGCATACCGCTATCACGTGAGCGTGTCATGACATCTTTGATTTCGTGCACCTCACCTTTACGAATATAATCGCTAATCAGCTGTGAGTTTAATAAAATTTCAATAGCAGCGCGGCGTCCCTTACCGTCAGGCGTTGGAATCAACTGCTGCGCGATAATGGCTTGCAAGTTAAGCGATAAATCCATAAACAATTGATTATGGCGACTGGTCTCAAAAAAGTGAATAATGCGGTCGATTGCTTGGTTGGCATTATTGGCGTGCAAGGTTGCAAATACCAAATGCCCCGTTTCAGCATATTGAATCGCGTAACTCATGACTTCACGATTGCGAATCTCACCAATCAAAATCACATCTGGCGCTTGGCGCAAGGTGTTTTTTAGACCGGCTTCAAAAGAGTGGGTATCGATACCGACTTCGCGCTGGGTAATAATACAGCCACGATGCTTATGGACAAACTCGATAGGATCTTCTATGGTAATAATATGACCATGCGAGTTTTGATTGCGGTGTCCTATCATTGCCGCAAGGGTGGTTGATTTACCCGTGCCGGTTGCGCCTACTAATAAAATAATACCACGCTTTTTCATTGCCAGCTCTTTTAGAGAGGGGGGCAGGCGTAGCTCCTCGACAGTAGGGATATTATTTTCGATTTTCCGTAAAATCATCCCTGCCATATCACGTTGTATAAAGGCACTGACCCTAAAACGTGCTTGTTGCGCCTGATCAGTAATCGCAAACTGGCACTCGTTGGTCTCATCAAACTCTTTTTTCTGATTGACTGTCATGACGCCTTTAACCAGCCTCATAGTCTGCTCAGCAGTTAAAGGCGTTTTACCAACCGGCAGTATTTTGCCATTGATTTTCATGGAAGGGGCGACATCAGCAGTGATAAAAAGGTCAGAGCCGTTTTTGTTAATCATCAATTGTAAAAGTTTATCAATGTCCATAACGTACCTATATGTGCAAGAAAATGTGCCATAAATAGAGTGAAGCCTGCTTCAATAAACTTTTTTGCGAAAAATGACAGTTAAGTTGAAGGATGATTGCTCACAAATCTGCAATTAGTACTATATTCGTTTAGAAAGAATTACTAATATCATTTACATTATAAGAATGCTTCAGGCTGTTTAGCGTAAGGTCGTGCAACGTCTTTACTAATTGTGCCTCTCGCTACAAGATTTTTAAGAGTTTGATCAAGAGTAATCATGCCATCACCAGCACCGGTTTGGATAGAAGAGTACATTTGAGCGATTTTATTTTCTCGTATTAAGTTACGAATAGCGGGCGTACCTAACATAATCTCATGGGCGGCAATTCGCCCGCCTGTTTGACGACGTAACAATGTTTGCGAGATAACGGCTTGTAGTGACTCTGATAACATCGCTCGAATCATGTCTTTTTCAGCAGCAGGGAAGACGTCAATAACACGGTCAATGGTTTTGGCAGCGGAACTGGTGTGCAAAGTGCCGAAAACTAAGTGACCGGTTTCAGCGGCAGTGAGCGCTAAGCGTATGGTCTCAAGATCTCGTAGCTCACCAACCAGGATAACGTCTGGATCTTCACGTAACGCTGAGCGCAATGCTGGCTCGAACCCCAAGGTATCGCGATGGACTTCACGCTGGTTAATCAAACTCTTTTTGGACTCATGAACAAATTCAATCGGGTCTTCAATAGTCAAGATATGCTCTTTACGGGTTTCATTGATATAATCAATCATGGCAGCTAGCGTGGTCGACTTACCTGAGCCGGTTGGACCAGTGACCAATACCACGCCACGTTTAAAGTCTGAAACACGCTTAAACACTTCGCCCATACCTAGATCTTCCATCGTTAGAACTTTGGAGGGAATCGTACGAAAGACGGCGCCTGCACCGCGATTTTGATTAAATGCGTTTACCCGAAAACGGGCTAGATTTGGAATCTCAAAAGAAAAATCCGTTTCAAAAAACTCTTCAAAGTCGGCACGTTGTCTATCATTCATGATGTCATAAATGAGCTGATGAACTACCTTATGGCTCATCTCTGGCATATTAATGCGAGTCATCTCACCATCAACTCGAATCATCGCAGGCATACCGGCTGAAATATGTAAATCTGAAGCCTTATGCTTGACAGTAAAACGCAGCAAGTCTTCAATGCTTAAATTTTGTTCAGCCATAATCGGATATTCCTATTAATAAATAAAGTGTGCCAAAATCAACATAGAAAGCAGGCGATATGCAAGGTTCTATGACATTGTTTGAGCTAACCTCATTAAAATAGGTTAGGCGTCACTATAATTGTTACTATTACTAGAGCTTTTAGTAGCATATGTTAAACCATGTAACAATATCATAACAAGACTGTACTGATTTAACCATCTACTAACTGCATAAAATGCAAAAATAGACTGACTGGTTTTTCGCATAGTAATAAAGCATCGATACAATCAGCTCTCTTTTATTTCGAACTCACTATATCAACAAGAGTTTTTATGAATATGTCTTCTCAGCAAGTACTTAAAAATGTCGCAATCGATCTTAGCAATAATGATGAAGCAGAAGTTCAACATCTAACTGAGAACTGGCAGCAGGTAAAGACGCAAGTGGTACAGGCATGCGAACAAACGTTGCGAGCGCCGAGCAGTGTAACTTTGCTTGCGGTGTCCAAAACCAAACCTGCTGAGATGGTGGCAACATTGGCACGTCAAGGTCAGCATGATTTTGGTGAAAATTATCTACAAGAAGCGATTGAAAAAATACAGTTGCTACGTGAGCAGGTAGGATGTAAGCATATTGTCTGGCACTATATTGGAAGCATTCAGCGTAATAAAACCCGTGATATTGCTGAGAATTTTGATTGGGTACAAGCGCTTGAGCGTGACATTATTGCCAAGCGTCTTAACGACCAACGTCCTGCTGAGCTGCTACCTTTAAACATCTTGATCCAAATTAATATTGATAATGAAGACAGTAAGTCGGGATGTCTGCCAGAGCAGCTTCCAGAATTGTTAAAAACAATTAAAAATTATGAGCGTTTGCAATTGCGCGGGTTGATGATTATTCCTGCTAAGGCAAATACAGATGCTTTTAAGCGCACCAAACAACTATTTGACGACATTAAGCGTACCCATCCTGAGCTGAGTCAATGGGATACGCTGAGTATGGGTATGAGTGATGATATGACTGATGCGATTGCTAGTGGCACTACCATGGTGCGTGTTGGTACTGCGATATTTGGTGCGCGTGCTTGATGTATAGTGAATTCAGTATTAAAACGATACAGTAGGACTGGGATGAATTTTACGCAGCCTCTGTCAGCGTAGTCACAGCATGCCAGAAAAATTTATACCAGTACGGCGTTGGAATATAACGTATCTGTTTTATTTGAAATTGACTATAGTCCGCACGCTTGAGGATAAAAATTATTATAAAGCCAACCCTGACAGTACTCATAAATTACATTACGTATTAAATGAATTAAATCACATCTTCAAACTTTGTCACCAGTAGCTGAGTTATTTTAAGATTGTCAGTGGCGATAATCTCAAAACGATAATTGGCATACTCGACACAGTCTGTCTTTTTAGGAATTTTACGCAGCATATACATCATAAAACCGCTAATGGTTTCGTAATTTTGGCTATGTGGTAAATTGACCATGCCCAATGAGCGAATCACATCTTCAATAGGCGTCATGCCATCAATTAGCCAAGAGTTATCTGTACGCTGGACAATCGGTTGCTCCTCTAAGGTCACCAACTCACCCATCACGATGCTCATTACGTCTTTAAGTGTGATCACCCCAACCACTAATGCATACTCATTCACAATGACGGCAAAATCTGCACCCGTTGATTTAAATGTTTCCAATACTTCAAACAACGATAATGTATCGGGAATAAACAGAGCAGGTTTTAGCAACGCTTTATCTGTTAAACACACTTCTTGCTGCTCAAGTACTGAGGCTAAAAAGCTGCGCGACTCTACATAACCGATGATATGTTCTAAGTCATCGTCATTACAGACCAAGAATTTATTATGCGGCTGCTTAATCATCACAGCAACCACTTCTTCGGTGCTGGCTTTAGTATCAAAATAGACAATATGCTCGCGCGGATTCATGACTGAGGTTACGGTTCGCTCTTGCATCTCAAAGATATTTTCGATCAAATGATGCTCTTGATGCTTAATAACACCAGCTTCCGCACCTGCATCCATCACCGCATAAATATCCTCTGACGTCATTTCATCTTGGCGTACGGTTGACACGCCTATGAGTTTAAATAGTAAATTTGCCGCCCCATCAAACACCCAAATAATCGGCTTAAAGATGAAAATAAAGAATATCATCGGGCGTACCATCTTGACCGCGATAGGTTCAGCGTTGGACATGGCCAAACGCTTGGGCATCAGGTCTGCAAACAACACAAACACACTGGTGACTAAAATAAAGGAGACCACCGACGCTGCGGTATCATTACCAAAAAGCTGCTGTAAATATGGACTAATGGCTGACTCGCCAATGACCCCTGCTAAGATAGCCACCGCGTTGAGCGCCACTTGTACCACGGTAATAAAGCTGCCGGGTTGCTCTTGCATATTGAGTACATCGAGTGCCCGTACTTCGCCTTCCTTGGCCATGACTTGCAACTTGATTTTGCGGGCGGAGGCAAGCGCCAGCTCCGAACTAGAAACGATAGCGCTTAGCGCAATTAATATAAAAATAAACACACCAGCGGTTAGCAAGCTCATGACATACTCGGATAGAAATAGGTAAGGTAGATAGATTTACAGTAATGATTGAAGATAATAATTGGTAGGTTTTGAGGTCAAAGGCATTTAGTTATTAGCATTTAGTTAGGCACAAAAACTAAAAAAGCTGGGCAAGCACCCAGCTAATTATAAAACAATTTTATGATATTAGATAAAAACTTAAATTTATCAAGCCTTTAAAAAATGGCTCTAAAAGGTTTTTGATAAATTCAGTATCAAGGCTTAGCCTTTTATTGACCATTTATTGACGAGCGGGTAACGGCGCTCACGACCAAAGGCTTTATGGCTAATCTTAGTACCAATTGGTGCCTGCGAGCGCTTGTATTCACTATTGTCGACCATTTGGATAACCTTGGCGACCAAATCAGCATCAAACCCTTTATTAATAATATCTTGATAGCCCATATCTTCATCGATATAAGACATTAAGATACCGTCTAAAACATCATAATCAGGCAAGCTGTCTTGGTCTTTTTGATCAGGACGTAGCTCAGCAGATGGTGGACGAGTAATAACGCGCTCAGGAATAACAGGCGTATCTTCTAAACGGTTACGATAGCTGGCCAATTTATAAACTTGTGATTTATACACGTCTTTTAAAACGTCAAAACCGCCTGCCATATCGCCATATAAGGTTGAATAGCCAACAGCTAGCTCTGATTTATTACCAGTCGTGATGACCAAATGCCCAAATTTATTAGACAATGCCATAAGTATCACACCGCGTGCACGTGCTTGGATGTTCTCTTCGGTGGTATCAGCTGGCGACTTGTTGAATAGTGGCGCAAGCGTATGACGGATACCTTCGACCGCATCAAAGATAGGACAAACGGTATAAGAGACATTGAGACGGCGTGCTTGGGCTTGCGCATCCTCTAAACTGATTTGAGAAGTGTATTCATAAGGCATCATGACTGCATAGACCTTGTCAGCACCCAGTGCGTCGACCGCGATACAGAGTGTCAATGCTGAATCAATACCGCCTGATAAACCAACGATGATGCCAGTAAACCCTGAAAGATTGACATAATCGCGTAAGCCTACGACCAATGCTTGGTACATCTCTGATTCACGGCTTAATGATAAAGGCGCTTTTGCTTGTGTATCAAATTTTGCTGTTTTTACATCAAAGCTTGCCAGTAGTAACTGATTCATAAAGCGTGAGGCTTCATGTGCGACGCTGCCGTCTGCTTGAATGGCCATAGAGCCACCGTCAAATACCAAATCATCTTGACCGCCAACAGCATTAAGATAAACGATAGGTAAGTTGTTTTCACGGCTACGCTTGGTCAGCATTGTTTTGCGAGTATCTTGTTTTTCAATCTCAAATGGTGAAGCGTTTAAGCTCACAATAAGGTCAGCGCCTTGCTTTTTGAGCTCGGCAATAGGACCTTTTTCCCATAAATCTTCACAGATCAGCAGACCAATGGTGATGCCTTTATAATCAAATAAGACTTGATTACGTCCTTTATCAAAGTAACGGCGCTCATCAAATACGCCATAGTTTGGCAAAATTTGCTTATGGTAAAAGCCCTTTTGATGACCATTATGCAAGATAGCGGCTGAGTTAAAGGTACCATGATGATCAACATGCGGATAGCCAACAATCATGACGATATCATCGATGTCGCTTAGGGTAGACAACGCACTTTTGATACGTCCTGAAAGACTAGGACGTAGCAACAAATCTTGCGGCGGATAGCCCAATAAGGCCAGCTCTGGGAAAATAATGACATCAGCACCTTGCTCGCGTGCTTGCAGTGCTAGGGTGCGCATTTTTTCAGCATTGGCTTTGATATCGCCAACTAAAAAGTGAGATTGGGCTAGGGCAAACGTAACGCTATCTTGCGATTTTGAAGCTTGGTTGCCCTTATTGGAAGCGGTAAGGTTGGGGTTATCGGTATCTTTTGCAGTGTCTTTTGACATTGTTATTGTTCCTATCAATAGGTTATTTAAATCTGTTATATATTTCTTGGTTTCAAATAAAACCAAATGAAAATATGTTTCCGAAAACGACTCAAAATATGTATTTAAAATCATTTACTCAAAATAAGATGTTTAAATAGTGCATCAATATCATGAGCATCAAACATGTATAGGCATGAATGTCATGCAGATGTGCCCTCTCAATTTATGCAGCACTGCTCTAAAAATAATGCTAAATACCATCTAGAGTAAGATCACAGACGAGAGGTGTTTTATAGACGCTAAGGGCTTACCTCAATAAAAGTAATAAAGCCAAACCAACAGAGCGTCATTTGAAAGCGTAAATCAATCCCTTTAGTATAACATCAATTGATGTTACTAATAGAACCAGCCAGTGATTTAGCCCTTTAGATGGCAGATATAAAAGTGCTTAAAAAGCGCATATTGATGATGTTTTTGTTAAGATAATTATGTTCCATAGGTTTTGGCAATCAACCTCAATGACGATACAGGCACTAACAAATTTGCTCCCAAGAAAGTTGTAAGTAAAGGTTACAACATAGCGTTATTTATTTGGATAATCTTGTTGCATAATAGTTTTTTGCTGTTAGCCTAATTAACCTTATAGAAGCAGATATTTTATCCAAATCTGTACTGCTCAAAATCTTCGCTAATGGATGAAAATTACAAACATAATCTGTGATTTAAACAACCCATTTATAAATTTTATAGTAGAACCGTATTAGGTTTCTGCTGGTCACCCTTGGTTTGCACGCTATGATTGAAAACTGGACAAAAGAATTTATTATTCAGCGCTTGCTGGCAATCACCTTATTGGTCGTGCTGTTTGTGCTGTGTTTTCAAGTGGTGCAGTTTTTTATTGTACCGGCATTGTGGGCAGCGATTCTGGCATATGTGACTTTTCCTATTTATAACTTTTTTCATCAAAGAGTCAGATTTAGCTCAAATTTTAGTGCAGCGATTATGACCGTCAGTATTACTTTGATGATAGGCGTGCCCTTGGTAGCCGGTATTTTTATCTTACAGCAAGAAGCGTTAAGCCTGATCAGTAATTTGGTCTATCGTATTAAAGTGGGTTATCTGGACGTGCCTGATTCTGTCAAAGATTTGCCGATAATAGGACAGCAGGTCAAAGATGTGCTTTGGCGCATCAATAAAAACCCTGAAGGGACGCTAGAGGCGTTTCGTCTTTGGGTACAGTCGCATCTGTACTACGGAAAAATTGCCTTTGACGTCGTGTTCAGCAGTCTTGCAAAACTTGGTATGGCGCTTATGACGTTGTTCTTCTTTTATCGCGATGGCACCAGTTTGGTTCGCCAAATTCGACAAGCGCTGCGTAATATTATCGGTAATCGTATCGACGGTTATATTGACTCTGTCGGTACTACCACGCGTGCGGTGGTTTACGGTATCGGTCTGACAGCATTAGCACAGGCATTGCTTGCTGGTATCGGCTATTATTTTGCCAGTGCACCGAGTCCTATTTTAATGACGATTGTAACGTTTATCATTGCTCTCATTCCATTTGGTACGCCATTTGTTTGGGGCGGTGTCTCACTTTGGTTATTGAGCCAAGGGCATACGGTTGAAGGTATCGGCTTAGCACTTTGGGGTATTTTAGTGATTAGCTGGGTTGATAACCTTATCCGTCCGATCGTTATTAGTGGTGCGACCAAAATTCCTTTTATTATTATCTTTATTGGGGTGTTGGGCGGTCTGACGGCTTTTGGTTTTGTGGGTTTATTTATTGGTCCTGTGGTACTAGCAATCGGACTTGCGGTATGGCGTGAATGGATATCACAGCATAAAAATGATCTGTTTGCCCAACAAGAAGAGCTGGATCAAGGTAAAAGTTTGATTAAAGTGGATCAGCCGAGCCAAGACACACTTTTATAAGCGCGTTTATAGTAAAGCAATCATCTAAAGCGCTTAAAGTCATATATAAGATTATCTATATTCAATGAGACGGTAGCGAATACTATGAAAAACAAGGTAGATACGATGAAAAATCTCACTATTGTGGCTGATAGTAATATCGCAAGCCTTGATGAGTTCTTTAATCCTGTAGCGCTGGGTCAAAATACTGAGCAACAGGTGCAGGTCATACGTGTTGCTGGTCGTGATATCAATGCACAATTAATGGCAGATGTGCAGCCTGACGTTTTGTTGATACGCTCTGTCACTTCAATAAATGAATCACTATTAAGTGATAATAATAGCGTCAAATTCGTTGGTTCTGCGACCATTGGTACTGACCATGTCGATCAAGAATATTTGGCAGAACGCAATATTACCTTTGCCAATGCCGCTGGCTGTAGCAAGCATTCAGTCGCACAATACGTAGTGACTGCTATATTAACTTTACGCCCACAGTATTGGCAGCAATCCACGAAGCCATTAACATTGGGTATCATCGGACTTGGTAATATTGGTAGTACGCTTGCTCAGTATGCCAATGATTTAGGCTGGAAAATATTGGGTTATGACCCTTTATTAGCCACATCCGATATCAATAACGCTAGTCTTGAGCAGGTATTGAGCCAAAGCGACATAGTAAGTTTACATGTCCCTTTAACGGATAAAAAAGATACGGATGCGCAAGGGGCAACTAGCAACAGCAACAGCATTAGCAATAATGTCAGCGACTGTCCAACGCGTCATTTAATTAATGCAGAAACTTTGACACTGATGTCGCCGCATACTATGCTGATTAATAGTGCGCGCGGACCTGTGATTGATGCCGCTGCCCTAGAAGCCGATATCGATGCGACTGAACGCCAAGTGGTATTGGATGTGTTTGAACATGAGCCGCAGATTTCTGAGAGTTTGCTCTCTAAGCTTGCTATTGCCACTCCGCATATTGCTGGTTATACCTTAGAAGGCAAGCTGCGTGGCACGCAAATTATTTATGACGCCTTATGTGAAAAATTGGCAGTACTACCTGTATTATCGATGCATCAGTTACTACCACTCAATACTTATCTATGGTTTGAGCTAAAAGAACACCCAGACAGATTGCAAAAGTTTTATGATATTAGAAAAGACGATGCGGCATTAAGAAATAAAATAACCAACGGTAAAGTTAAAGGTTCAGATTTTGATCAATTACGCCGTGATTACCATCTGCGTCGTGAATGGCAAGCACAAACAATCAGTGTGACTATTTAATTATCTGTTTTTACGATTTATGAGGCACTGTAACCAGTCATGAGTAAAGCCAATAATCAGCCTTTATCTAATCTAAGCTATGCCCCAACGATGACCCTTGCAATGGCGCAGCAGCGTGCAAAATTAATGAGTGTCATTCGTCAGTTCTTTGCCATGCGTCAAGTGTTAGAAGTGCAGACGCCGCTATTATCGCAAGCAGGCAATACCGATACCTTTTTGCAATCCGTAGCCGCACAGGTCACGTATCAAGACAAGCCTTATACTTATTATCTGCATACGTCACCTGAATTTGCCATGAAGCGTTTGCTTGCCAGCTGGCAGGTGCCCATTTATCAAATCTGTCCAGTCTTTCGAGATAATGAGATCGGGGCGCGGCACAATATTGAATTCACGATGCTTGAATGGTATCAGCCAAATTATAGTCTGGATGATCTAGCAGCAGAGCTTGGTGAGCTATTGGAAGCGCTCTATGGTCATCCGATAATCATGAGTCATTATCGCTACGTTGATGCTTTTATGGATTTTGTTGGTATTCACCCGCTGACCGCCAGTCTAGCAGCATTACAAGCCGTGGCAGAAGACAAAGGTCTGATAGGATTTGATTTTAATAGTGCAGAGAGCTGCGATAGCGAACAAGACCGTCGTCAAAGCTGGCTGGATTTACTATTTAGCCATGCAGTCGAGCCACACTTGGGTCACGATTTACCGACGTTAGTGATTGAATATCCGCCTGCGACAGCTGCTTTGGCTAAAACCGCTGTTGATAAAGAAGGTAATAAAGTTGCCAAACGCTTTGAGCTGTATATCAAAGGAATCGAGATTGCCAACGCTTATGATGAGCTAGCAGACGGGCAGGCGTTAAGAGAGCGGTTTGAGCAGGACAACCAATTGAGAGGGCGTCATAATCTACCACAAATGCCTATTGATGAGCACTTAATAGCAGCGTCTGATGATTTGATACCTTGTAGCGGGATTGCTGTTGGTTTAGATAGGCTGCTGATGGTGTTGACAGATGCAACGAGCTTAGAAGAAGTTATCTCATTTCCTAGTGGTTCGGCTTAATCGCTCTTCGACAGATTTAACATAGTCGCTCCTTATTTTACAAGCCTATACTAAGAAAGCGAGTAAGCCTTTTGACTTACTCGCTTTTTTGTCTGTCATTTTATTTATAACTAATTAGTACGAGGCGCCATTATAATTTTGCAATAGCCTCAGCAATGTTTGTCTCACCATTATGCATACTAAATACGGTGTTAATGCTATTGTCTGCATTAAGTACAGCAGCTAGCGTAGTTGCGACATCTTCGATTGAGTTCTCACCAGAATTATCATCATTGATCGTAATTTTTCCAGTGGCAGTTCGCTCTTTTAACGCTCCTGCTTGTACGATGGTGTAATCAAGACTGCTGTTATTGATTAACCACTGATCGGCGTAATGCTTGCAGATATAGTATTCTTTTAAATTTTCAATAGCTGAACTGTCCCATTTACTGGTGTCTAACGAAAAGACGGTACTTAGCATAATATAGCGTTTGATACCTTTACCTTGTACGGCTTGCATGGTCTTAACCGCCCCATGTAAATCGACTTCTAACACATCTTTACCACCAGAACCGGCGACGAAATAGACAGCATCGATATCTTGATCAATTTGCTGTTGAATTGCATCCTTGTTTGCAGTGATATCTAAATCTAGTTGGCTATAGTTATCGTCATTGAATAATCTTTCTTCCTGACGGGTGGTGCCGATCACTTGATGGTTATCTGCTAATAGTTGCTTAACCAAATCAGTACCCACTCGACCACTTGCGCCAATTACTAAAATTTTCATAATCATTCCTGTTTTTATTTACGTTATCGTCGTTTGAAAAACGGATTTTTTTACACATCGAATATAGCGTAACAAGAAAAATCGGCACGCTTCGTTATGAAGCGTGCCGATTGCATAGTGTTTGGTTATGGAGTGTATACGGTTTGCAAGGAAGCAAAACGCGTATAGTGATTTTGAAATAATAGAGAGAACGTTATTTATAAAAGATTAGCGTACCAATTTATTTAGCCCATCAGCAAAGGCTTTTTTATCACGATCGCCATAAGGTTTTTGCCCGCTCATTTCTTGCAGCTCAAGCACGCCAGTACCACGCATGGTGTCCATAAAATCACGCATATTGAGCTTCTGCTTGATATTGTTTTTGTCATAGACTACGCCGCGTGTTGTCAGTACCATGCCACCTTTGTCCAAAATGTCATTGGCCAAAGGGATGTCACTGGTAATCGCCAAATCACCCGGCTGAATCTGCTCAATAATATAATCATCGGCTTTATCAAAGCCAGAGGGCACGACAGTCATCGTAAGCAGCGGCGATTTACGCAGCTTGATTGGCTGATTGGCGACAAATATTGCCATCGTCTGTGTGCGCTCAGCGGTCTTAATAATCAAGTCTTTGGCAATCAAAGGCACTGAATCTGCATCTACCCAAATCTGCATTATTTCTTAGCCTTCTCTACTTTAGAGTTGGCTGACTCAAAAATTTGTTGCTCATTATCATCATTTGCTAAGCTTTCTCTATTTTCAGCGTCAGCCTTTACTTTAGCAGTAATTAGATCATCTTCTGCTGTTATCGGGTTATTGATGGGCGTTACCTTTTTATCAAGACCAACTTTATTAGGCAGTACGGCGACCAGCTTTGCCAATGCAGGCTCTAAGTCTGCGACATCATTGGGCATCAAGGTAATATGGGCAATTTTACGGTCATCGCGCTCCGCTTTATGATAGCTGTGATAATGCACGCCATCGATATTGAGCACTTCACTGATATCAGGATATTGCCCCAAGACATTAATCATAATTGCTGGATAGACATTGTCAGTATCGCCTAGTGGCAGATTGACTACGGCACGAATGTGATTTTCAAATTGGCTGGTGACAGCACCTTCAATACTCCAATGACCAGAATTATGCACGCGTGGCGCTATTTCGTTGGCAAGTAGAGTATCATTGCCACGAGCGTCTTTGGTTACAAATAGCTCAAGCGCCATCACCCCAACATAGCCCAAATGATTCATGACGTTGGTAATAGCATCAGTTGCTTGTTTGAGTAAATGACTGGTACCAATAGCTGGTGCTTGGGTTTTGGCCAAGATACCCTGATGATGATGGTTTTCGACCAAATCATAACAGCGTACCTGACCGTTTTGACCTCGTGCGGCGATGATAGAAAGCTCACGACTAAAGTGAATAAAACCTTCAGCAATCAATGGCGCTGGCGTTTGTGTAAGCGTGCCTTTACCCGTAACTGCATCCTTTAGTTCTTGCCAAGCTGCTTTGATCTCGCTGTCTTGTCTAATCACAAACTGACCTTTGCCATCATAACCGCCTCGGCTAGTTTTTAGGACGATAGGTAATCCAAGATCATGACAAGCTTGCTGTAATTCCGCCTCTGAACTAACAGACACAAAAGGTACCGTTGCGATATCAAGCGAATTAAACATCTGCTTTTCTTTTAAGCGATCTTGCGCAATATCTAGGGCAATCGTTGGCGGGAACATGCCTTGTTTGCTGCCAGATTTTGATAGATTTGCTAGTTGCTGAACGGTAGCAGTTGGGGTATTTTCAAACTCCAAAGTGAAGACGTCAGCTGCTTCAATAAAGGCATCTAATTGCTCGCTGCTAAAAACGCGCCCATATAGACTGGCCGGACAGTCAGCGCTGTCTTCCAAAAACACACAGTGATAGCCCAATGGCATAGCCGCTTGTGCCAGCATCATGCCAAGCTGACCACCGCCTAAAATACCGATGGTGCGGATGGTTTGAGTAACAGGGTAAGCGTTCGCTATGGTCATGGCAGGCTCTTTGATTCAGATAAACAAGGGGTTAAATGCTTCAATATATGAAAATATAAATGCATATGGCTATAAAGGGTATAAAAGTCTAACGAGTTAAAATAGGAAAAGGTGCATTGTATGCACCTTATATTTAATAAAACTTATCTAAAAATAAATATCAAGTAAACCCGCTTATATTTAAAATGAACGATAAAAATGGTAAATATAATAATTATTTTCCAGTCGCTCAACTTAAATACTAAGTATTAATAATACCGGGCGTTGGACTGGCAAGAATGGTGTCAGTTTGCGCTTGACGCATATTATCCAGCTTAGTTGCAATCGACTTATCATGTAATGCTAACACTTGAATCGCAAGCAGTGCCGCATTATAAGCACCTGCTGAGCCAATAGCTAATGTGCCAACTGCCACGCCTTTGGGCATCTGAACGATAGACAGTAAGCTGTCCCAACCACTCAGCATAGAGGATTTTACAGGGACACCAAAGACAGGTAATGGCGTTTGACTGGCACACATACCGGGCAGATGGGCTGCTCCGCCAGCGCCAGCGATAATCACTTGCAAGCCGTTACCTTTTGCGCTTTTAGCATAATCGAATAATCTGTCAGGCGTACGATGTGCTGAAACCACTTCACATTCAAAGGCGATATCAAAGTCTGCAAGCAATTGTGCTGCTGCGCTCATGGTTGCCCAATCAGACTGCGAACCCATGATAATGCCAACTTTTGGTTGACCAACAGGGGAGGTGATAGGTGCGTTCTGATCAGTAGCGTTAACCGTCGCTGAGATAATGCTCATGCTTTGATATCCTCAAAAAGACCATCATACAAAAATTTTGCTGTATTCGTAAAGTCAAGTTTGCGCTTTAATGCCAAATCACGCATATAAAACATCATACATCTCAAAGATAGCCAAGTATGCGAGCCTCTTAATCATGATGATATTGGATAAAACGGCTGGTCTTCAACGGTAAAGGCTGCTCACTATCGAGCTGATAACAGGTCAAATAACCGCTATCGACGGCTGCCGAATAATCGGTACAGACCACTTGTGGACTGAGCGGCTCAGGGTCACCCGTTAGCCAATAATGTCCGACAAATACAGGTTTGTGGGTTTTTAGAGTGAAGTCAATATTGTCAGCCAATACATCTTTAGGGATTTGTGCCAATGCCGATAAAGGTGCGCGCGCTACTTCATAAAGACTGCGTGTATTCAACTTATCAAGCCACCAGCGTACTCGTACGCGCGTGCGCTTAGTGCCTTCTTTATCGACCATCACTAAGCCTTTAGGCAGTGGCGTTTCAACGCCTTTTAACACGCGCTCTAATGCATCAAATTCTACAGTATCTTCTCTAGAGGTCGAGATCAACCCATGGACTGTCAGGCAATTACTCTCTGTCAATAACGGCTGCAATATCGCCATGCTGTCGACATCCCAACAAGCATGTACAAAGCAGGCATAATCGGTTTCAAGCCACAAAGGAATCTCATATAGGCGTCGTAGCCAGTACTGATGGGCTTCTGAACCAAATGCCACTTCTGCCAAAAACGCCTCATGCTGGCGGGTATGTATCTCGTTATGTGAGCGCAGATATTGGCTAGTATCATCGGGATCAGAGGTGGCAAAGGCAAGGGCATTATATTCATGATTGCCCATTACTGCATCAGCGACATCAGCATCCAGCATGGCAAAAACGATTTCTAACGTCGCTATCTGCTGTGAGCCGCGGTCAATCAAATCCCCAATAAATAGCGCACGATGACCAGATGGCGGAACAAAGTACTGACCATTATGCACATAACCCAATTGCTGTAATAATCCAACCAGTTTGTCTGCATAGCCGTGAATATCGCCGATAACATCTATAATCATAATAAAGTTTCAAATCTTAAATATAAAAGAGCGTAAAAAGCGGTTTTGTGAAAATGATATTTACTGTTATCCGTATTTTCTTGATTCGTTACTGTTATTTTCAGTCAATTTTTTCAAAACCCAGGTGACAACAGCGCATTTAGAAAATGTGGCAGGACTTGTGGCTCTAGAACAATCGTAGCTACGACTCCAAATGCACCGCCCCACATATGGGCCATATGATTGATGTTTGAGCCGCCGCGTTTATCAGAATAGATACTGTAAGCGACGTAGGCTACTGCAAATAAGATAGCGGGAATAGGAATGATCGCAAACAGATAGATTTTTTCCCAAGGAGCAAGCAATATAAACGCAAACAATACAGCAGAGACACCGCCTGATGCGCCAAGGCTTAAATAGCTGGCACTTTGCTTGTGCTTAATATAACTTGGAATCATCGCGACAATAATAGCCAGTACATAGAAAAGCAGAAAGCCATAACCGAACAAAAACTTCTGGTATAAGCCTTCAATGGCACGACCAAAAAAGTATAAAGTGAACATATTAAAGAGTAAGTGCATGCTATCAGCATGGATAAATCCATGAGTCACAAAGCGATCCCATTGCCCATTGTTCACTGCTGGGGGATAAAAAATCAGTCGATTAAACACTGCTTTGTTTTGCCACGCCAATAGACTGACAATAACCGTAATAATAATGATAAGCGTCGTCTGGTTAAACAAAGGATAGTCCTTAGGTTGGGTCTGATAGATAGCAGTGATAAGTAAGGCAATACTTATAACATAGGTTGTGTCGGTTATTGTCATCCAAATATGAATAATAAACAGTTACGTATTCATCTTAATAATAGTAGCAGCGATTATCATACAAAAACCAATATGCGACAAAATTGTGCTTTAATGCTTGGTTATATTGAATAATATAACATCGTACGAGTGACAGTGAGTAATGCTTCGTATACTGACAGTAACGACTGATGCTATGACCAATCAAAATATATCGACTATATATGTAACATTAACACTGACAGAGGCAGTAACTTATGAGTATCATCGATCAACTAGAGCAAACGGTGACCCCAGCTATATTGGGTAACAATGGTAGCGTCTCCCATGTCAGCTTATTGGAACAATTTTATGCGATTTTGGCATCGCGTTTGGCATTGCCACATATCTACTCACAGTTATTGCGTATTGATGCCACCGTTATCAATGAACATGTCGCCCAACCGCCATTATTTGAGCAACTTTGGCAAACCGCAAGCTTACGTCGGTTGATGATTCAAGAGCTGGCATCGACCCATCATATTGACGAGTTTACGACGATGCAGCTGCTGATGAATGCCGCGCCACTGGCCTATCAAGAGTTAAAAATACTGGCAAATGGACAATTTTTGCCAGCCTTTTTGCAAGGTGAACAAGCCTCATTGCGCCCTTATTTGCCGATATGGTCCGCACCTATCATTGGCGCGCCGCAGCATACTGATGACGAGTTGTTTCAGAGCCAGAGAGTATTGGCAGGGACTGTGATACCAGCTATTGCTTTAAATAACTACAAGCCCGCTACTGTCGATATTATCGCTTCACCGACTTTCACAGCAGAATCGCCGATACCAACTTTAGATGAGCGTCTCAGCACTGATTCGATTCATGTCAGTCCAGCAGAGCATCATTTGGCAGAAAATAGTAGCCTACGCCGAGAAAAAACACGTACCCGTAATCAACGTAATGATATGTTGCTATGGACATTTGTATTACTAGGGGCAGTGACCGCTATTGGACTTGTGTGGGCATTATTAATCAAGCCAAATGACACGCCGCCAGTAGAAACTGCGGTGACAACGCCAGTTGTCGTGCCGCCTGTGATTGAACCGCCCGTACAAGTGGTAACGCCAATTGAGCTCATAGTTGGGGTGGATAACAATGGCAGTCTTTATACTTGTAGTGGGTCAGTGGGCGATGTCGCGCTACAAAGCCTATTACAACAGGCGCTCAATACTAGCTTTGGTGAGCAGGCAGGGATGTGTCAGTTAACTGTCAAAGAAGGCGTTGCAAGCAGCGTTGCCAATATACCAATAGAGGTATTACCGAATGTGCTGACATTATTGAAAGCAACGCCGTTTGCGCGCTTACAATTGCAAAATGATCGCATCACGGTAGAGGCGCCAGATGCTATGCAGCTACAGCGCTTAATGACAGATATGCGTACATTGCTACCATCGATGATGATTGAGAGTACTGCACCACTACCATTACCTAGTAACCCTAATGATATGAATAATGGTATCGTGGAGCAACAAGGTATGGCGACCAATAATTTTAATAATCAATTTGAGAATGCGCCTGTCAATAACAATGCTAACAACAGCGCTAATAATGTGGAATATCAAGCACCAGACGATGAGACCAACGATAGTGTGATGCCAGCACCTGTCAGAAATAATAATACTAATAATTTTAATAACGCGCCTTCAGGTTCAAATGGCTCTATCTCTTTATCTGAAGTTGACGACATGGCAAACAATGTCATTGTGGTTGAACCTGCTCAAGTCAGAAGATAAGTCACTAACATTTTTAAAGACTATAAAACGTTAAAAAGTGTCTTATATTTTATAAGGCACTTTTTTGTTTCCACTAATAAGCAGTTTTTTAGGCAATATTTGATTGATACTGTTCTAATATTGCAATTTAACGTTGAGCTGAATATAGATTCGCAATTTTTACTTTATAGGCATCATAGTTACGAGTAACAACTGAAATATTACTTATTGTAGCATTTGCACAACAGCGCGTTGATTGTGAACGCCTTCTTAATACTTTTATAATGACGAAAGCTGAATCTGGTCATTGCCCACTTTATAGCGTGGCTAGGTGTTATTTCAGACGATTAAATTTTTGAGCGCGTAAACGATATAAAACAAGTCACATAAAATAATGATGAATTGAGGAAGGATGCTATGGATATTATCAGTCATTTGACACGGACAGTCAGTCCAGCGGTACTTGGAGACGATCACAATCCTGCCAAGAAAAACTTACTTGAACAGTTCTATGCTATTTTTGCGGCGCGTCTAGCAGACAATCAGACCCATGACCGTTTTGCCAATGAAACGATTGCTCGTGATGATCAAGGTTTTTATGATCGTGTATGGACAGAAGACGCACATCGCGATCAAATCGCTCGCGAGCTTGCCGGTAAGCATAACGTCGATGTTACGGCTGCTCGTGGCTTAATTGCCATGGCAGCCCCGCTTGCTTATCATGAAATCAAAAGTTTGGCAGGTAAGACTCCAGTACCGCAATTTTTAAACGAAAATATTGACAGTTATCAGCGCCATATTCCCGTATGGGCAACGGCTGTATTGCCTGTTGGCGTGATTGCTGCTGCTCCTGTTTCTACTGGTACGCATATATCAGATACTGTGAGCACCGCGCCGCTACAGCGCGAAGCAGAAAAAGATGGCAGCTTTATGAAGGCGCTGTTACCTATTATTGGATTGATTATTTTAGGGGCTTTAGCTTGGGCGCTATTGAGAGGCTGTCAAGATAAGCCTGAGCCAGTCGGCAAGCCTGTTGTGACAGAGCAACAAGCAGCGGATAGTGATGGGCAGGTAGTTGCAGGTGATATTACACCAGCATCCTTGCGTATTGCTACTAGTGAAAATAGTGAGCTATATGCATGCCGTATGGATGTGGGTAATGACACGCTACAGAGCAATGTCATGACTGCGCTGACTGGCGTGTTTGGTGATGCCGCCAATAATTGCCGTGCAGATGTCGATGATAATTTCTCAATAGATATGCCAGCGACTGCGCAGCTTGCCACTATTTTACCTATTTTTAAAAATGTCCCAAATGCCAGTATGTTGGTCAAAGGCGATACGATTACGGTCAATGCTGCTGATACTGCCGCTTTAACCAAATTGGTATCTGATTTACAAGCTGCTGCGCCAGCGATGACAGTTATTGCTGAAGGTCCCCTTAATGAGCAAACTGAGATTGCTGATAGCTTAACAGCGTCTGAGGCGGCAATGGATAACTTGGGTCAGAACCCCGATCCTCGTGATGTCGCTCGCGCCTTAAGTCTACAAGTGGTCAATTTTGAAGTAGATAAAGCGGTGATTCCTGACGCCAATAAAGCGCTATTAGATCGCGCTGTGAAGCTAATGGAGCAATTGCCCAATATGACACTGATGATTATTGGTCACACCGATAAAACAGCGGATGCTGCTTATAATCTAAAGCTATCAGAAGAGCGTGCGCAGGCTATGAAGGCGTATTTGGTCGCGCAAGGTGTTGATCCTAGCAAGCTTATGACCAAAGGTATGGGTGAGACCGATCCAATAGCGGACAATACGACAGACCAAGGTCGTTTCCTTAACCGCCGTATCGAGTTTGTGGTCTATGACGAAACGACTACAGCCAATGATGGCTTAGCGATTAATAGTGATGCGCTTGATCCAGACCTGAATCCATTAGACAGCGACAACGATGATTTAATGCCAGATGCTGATGATGCTAGCCGTGGTACGGCATTGGATCCAGCTTCAACCAATTAAGCGAAGCGTTAAGATACATTGAATTAAACTATAAATCAGAAAAACCGCATCTTAATCAAGGTGCGGTTTTTGTCTTATCTATTCTTCTATATCGAATTAACTTGATTGCCATTTATTAGATGTATAGTCAAAATACTCTAAAAACGCTACGGTACTGCTGGTACAAATTTTTTGCAGCCTCTGTCTGCATGGGCACAGCAAGCAAGAAAAATTGATACCAGCAGTACATAATGTGTCGATATTACTTTTCACTGACTATAGCTAGTCGGGTCTTTTAACTCAAGATTAGCGGATGCCTTAGAGTCTAATTGAGTAGGAAAAAACGTCTGTGAGATATTCTCTTTTGCTTGTTGCCAATAATCAAACTGCTGACAAGTCGATTCAAGGTCGCCTTGCCAAGCGGGTATCTGTCCACACATGGTTTTGATACGTTTTTGATTGGGATAGGGTAGCTCTTGCGCCGCTTTTGCTGCTTCATGAGCCGCGACACGGTCATTACAGACCAAAGCAATATCACAGCCAGCGTTAATCGCTGCTTTGACGCGCGCACTGACATCACCCGCAGCTTTTGCCCCTGCCATAGACAAGTCATCAGAAAATAACACCCCATCAAAATTCAGCTGCTCACGAATAATGTCTTTGAGCCAAATCTTAGAAAAACCCGCTGGTTTATTATCTACTTGCGAAAAAATCACATGTGCTGGCATCAAAGCATCAAGCCAAGGCAACGTTTGCGCAAATGGCTGCATATCACTGTTCATAATCTCATCTAAGCTACGATCATCGATGGCTTCTGCAACATGCGAGTCGGGGGCTATTGCACCGTGACCAGGGAAATGCTTGCCCGTCGTTGCCATGCCAGCGGCTTTCATACCACGCATAAACTGGCTTGCTAAAGCAGTGATAGCTTGCGTCTCATGGTGGAAGCTGCGATCACCGATCACTTGGCTGATACCATCTCTATCGAGCACCGGTGCAAAGCTCAAATCAATGCCCACTGCTAATACTTCTGATGCCATCAAATAACCACAATCATATGCACAGTCTAGAGCACGATTGGGGTCTTGGTTAAATAACTCACCAAGCCTACCCATCGCTGGCAGTGGCGTAAAACCGTTACGCAATCTGGCAACGCGTCCGCCTTCTTGATCGACCCCAATCAGAATGTCAGCGTTGTGACAACGTATGTCGTCACACAGCGCGCGCACTTGGGCGGCATCGGTGACGTTTCTGGCGAATAATATGACCCCACCAACTTGTGCTTGTCTAATTAAGCTGACATCTTCAGCCGTCAGCGCGGTACTATCGATATCAATCATTAAAACGCCATACATTGCGTGATCCTTATGAGGTTATATATTGTTATATGCTACGGTAAACTAAAAAGTCATAAGAAATGACATCTATTATTCATCGCTATCAGGGGCTTATTATGACAGTAATTGCGAGTCCAGCATAATGTATCACGGGAATTCATTTGAAGGCATTTTAATACATTGACCGATATTCGTTAAATGGATACGTCTGGTTTATGTAGTAGGAAACTTGGTATGAGCGCGCGCAGCGTGTAAGATTGTTTATACAGTTTGAGACAGAGCTATATTCATGCCCATGCTAGTATTGATTGGTTTTTTAACGATAAAACCAACATAATCCTTACGCAGATATAAGCTTTTAGTGCTAGCGTAACGCATGGTTTAGTGTTAAATATAAGAGAGTAAAAATAGCTAGATTTTATGGACAGCCATTTATAGATATTTTTTGATTTTGCTAAAAACAGAGCATACTTTTCACTTAAAACAATTAGGTAGATATGATGAAAAAACAACCAGCACAGTGGTTACTCAGTGCAGCGTCAGTGGGCATCGCAGGTTTAATTCTTACCCAGAGCTACGGCACCGCAGTAGCTGACACCAATACCGAAGGTTTTAAACAGACGCCTGAGCAACAGGTTACCACGCGCCAAGTAGCGGCATTGCTGGATCGCAGTCATTATCTTAATCAGCCACTGGATACAGCGACTGGTCGCGAGATTTTGTCTATGTATATCGATAGTCTCGATCCAAACCATACGTTGTTTTTGCAATCTGATGTCGATGAGTTTAAGAAAAAGTATGCCGATGAGTTCGGTGCGCGTTTAAAGCGTGGTGATTTGTCTGCTGGGGTAGAAGTATTTGAGCGCTATCGTAAACGCTCAAATGAGTATTTTGCCATGGCAAAAAAGATGCTAAAAACGGATATTAATTTGACCAGCAAGGATAACATTGTCCTTGACCGTGAAAAACTCAATCATTTTAAAACCAAAAAAGAGCAGCGCGACTATTGGGCAAGTCAGTTAAAGTTTCAGTTGATGAGTATTACTTTGGGTAAGGAAGACGAAAAAGCAAAAGAAAAAGTCTTTTTAGACAACCCAGATATCACGCGCGGTCAAGATTTGGTCCGTAATGATGAGCGCACGCCAAGTGAGATTTTACTAAACCGATTGTCTCGTCAGCAAGAGCAGTTTACCCGTCTCAAAGATGATGAGATTATGGAAACCATCTTAAACACGGCGATGCTGACCTACGATCCTCATAGTAATTATTACGCGCCAATTCAAGCCAATGAGCTGCAAATACAATCTAGCCTACAATTAGAAGGGATTGGGGTATCTATCCGCCCTGACCGTAAAAACCCAGACTATACCCGTATTGTGACCTTAGTCGATGGCGGTCCGGCAGCTAAATCCGGTCAAATTAAGCCCAACGATTTAATTATTGGTATTGCCAAAGATGGCGAGACTATGACTGATGTGGTTGGCTGGTCAACGCGAGAAATCGTCAGTCTGATTCGTGGTAAGCGCGGTACATCGGTGACGATTAAAGTTCGTCAGCCTAATACCCCTGATGCCAGTGCTCGTAATGTGACTGTGGTTCGAGATATTATTGCACAAGAAGAATCAGGCGTCACTCAGCGTGTCGTTGAAGTTCAGCGTCCAAATATCGATAAAACTCCAAAACGTATCGGTGTTCTTGAAATACCAAGCTTTTATTTGAACTACCGAGCCCGCCGTAATGGTGAAGATTATCGTAGTGTCAGTATCGATACCGAAAAAGCATTGAAAGAGTTAAATAAAAAGAATATCGATGGCTTGGTCGTTGATTTGCGCAATAATCCAGGTGGCTCACTAGATGAAGTTGCCAAGATGCTTGGCTTCTTTATTAAGAGTGGTCCGCTAGTACAGATTCGTGATAATCGTGGCAATATTCAAGTTTACCGTGATGATGACGGTGGTGAGCAGCTATATGATGGTAAGGTAGTCGTTTTGACCAATCTTGCCTCTGCGTCAGCAAGTGAGATTTTTGCCGCCGCTATTCAGGATTATGGACGTGGCTTGATAGTCGGTAGTACTACAACAGGTAAAGGCTCAGCGCAAATCCAATTAGACAGCTTGGCGCTTGGTTCTGCGACGTTAACGCAGCGTAAATTCTATCGTATCACCGGTGGTAGTACGCAGAATAAAGGCGTGGTCCCTGATATTGAATTGGTCAACATCTATGACGATGCAACCTTTGGCGAGCGCGCACAGAAAAAGGCGCTGCCTTGGGATACAATTAAGACTGCACCGTATAAGCCCGAAGGTAAATTCACGTCGAATACCTTGGCGACTCTCAACCAACAGTCGAAAATCCGCCAACAAAAAAATCCGCAGTTCGTTTATTTATCAACGCTCAATGATATCCGTAATATGGAAGATGAGAAAAAACCAGTTGCGCTCGATATCAATAAACGCCGTGCCAAAATGCAGCTAATAGAAAAACGCTCTCTACAGGCTGAGAACAAGCGTCAGATTGCAACTGGTGAGCGTCCTTATGCCAACTGGAATACTTATCAAGCAGCAATGGATGCTAAGTTTGAAGAGCGTAGTCAGATGAAGGCTGCTGAGCGTCCAGAGCTACCAGAAGATGAAGCTTTCATTAATGAAGCGGCTTATATTATGCTCAGTGCTGAGCCAACAAAGCTGAGCAGCCCTGAAGAAAAGCTATAAAAATTATTGTAGACTATTATTTATTCAGCTGCCCAAACTCTACGAAAATTGTACGTAAGCATATGCTTACAAGGATTGACGTTTAGACCTCTTACTTAGTATGGGTCAATCTGCGATTATACATCTACGGCACGATTGAACTGAAAGGTTCAGAGGTACTAGGGATTGGTATCTGGAAAGTCGCATAAGGGATAGGTAGTTTGCTGATTAGGGATGATAGGGCTGGATGCCCGACCGTTATAAAATACTTCGGGATTAAGTATTGAATGACAGTAACATGGATGGTTGGTAATAAAAGCCGCATAATGCTAGTCATTATGCGGCTTTGTTACGTCTGGGCTTTGTGATATTTTAAAGGTCTTAATTTCAAGTAAGTGCAGATGAAAACCTTTAAATTTGCTCATAAAAAAGGTCAATAGAAAAATCTACTGACCCCTTGCAACAAAGGATGGGCTTCATCACTCATTGCTTATGCATCTAGCACAATAATCTCTAAGAGATTAGTGTTCAACGCCACCTGCGCCATGTACATGACCGTGGTTTAGTTCATCTTCAGTAGCAGCACGTACTTCTTGGATTTCAACATCAAAAGTCAAACGCTTGCCAGCTAGTGGATGGTTTGCATCAACAGTCACTTCTTTGTCACTGACGGCAGTCACAGTAACTAGCATCACTTGACCACCAGCTTCTGACTGAAACTGCATACCAGGCTGGATATCTTCAACGCCTTGGAAGTTGTCACGTGGTACATGCTGTACCGCTTGTTCTTGGTATTCGCCGTAACCGTCAGCAGGCTCAACAACAGCATTAACTCTTTCGCCAGCAGATTTACCTTCTAGTTGTTGCTCTAGACCTGGGATGATATTACTGTGACCATGCAAATAAGCAAGTGGTTGACCTTCTGGAGATTGGTCAAGGATATTACCTTCGTCGTCTTTTAGCGTGTAGTTGAACTTGACGGCAGTGTCTTTTGCGATAGTAGTCATAAATTATCCTAAATATGTTGATATTAAAAATTAAATACGGTTGCAATAAACCTAAAAAAGCCAATCAGCCAGCCAAATAGCCACGTCATCAGTTAATTATCATCAGTTTATTAGGGTAACTTTAGCAGTTAGCCTCTTTAATTGCGATAACTCCCATCACTTTCAAGGTTAAAACAACAAAAAATGCCAATTAATCGTGTAATTGGGCAGAATAATCCATGTTTTTAGCATATTAACCAAATACTGCTTTGCTGGTTTTAGGTTCGCCAGTTGCGTTTTTGAGCAATGACTTCTACCATAGCAATAATTATAAGGATAAAAAATATGACTTCACTCTCTCATGCTGCCGATAATCAACCATCTAATATTAACTACCAATTCGACTTTGAGCGTTTTTTAGAGCATCTGGTTGATGTCACGCTTAGGTTTACAGCAGATACAGACGCGCCAAGCTTATGGCTGCCGGCATGGATACCGGGTAGTTATTTGATGCGTGAATTTGCTCGAAATATCACCGCTGTACATTACGAGATATTGGATAAAGAGTTATCGGATAACCGGATTGCGAATAATAAAAATCCTAAGTGTTATCGCGCGCAAAAAACTGATAAGCACACATGGCAATTGCCACATGCAAAAGCAGGGCAAACAATAAGCGTATATTACGAAGTATATTGTTATGATTTATCGGTGCGCACGGCTTATGTCGATCAGCAGCGCTTGTACGGTAATTTTACGTCTTTGGCATTGGCAGTTGCTGGGCAAGAGCAATCACCAATCCAAGTTAGATTGATGGTACCCGAAGCCTTTTTTATTGATAAAAATAAAGAAGAAGTATTACTGGCGTGTGGACTTAAAGCTACATACTTACAAAGCGATGAGCAAAATTTATATAGTTTGCAAGCGGACAGCTATCACGAACTGATTGATTATCCGTTTGAGATTGCGATACAAGAGAAATTTGATTTTATTATTCAAGATAATCAGCATCAGACGCTGAGCCATCAATTTTTCCTCGCAGGTAAGCATAATGCCAATATGGGACGATTGCAGCAAGACCTAACTCGGATCTGCCAGACGTATCTCAATTGGTTGGGTGACGCGCCATTTAATGATTATACTTTTATGACTTATGCTAGTGGGCAAGATTATGGCGGCTTGGAGCACATCAATTCGACCAGTTTGATTACCCCACGCCGTGATTTACCTCGTATCAATGAACCAACAATGCCAAGTAGTGATTATCAGCGATTTTTAGGCTTATGTAGTCATGAGTATTTTCATGCGTGGTGGGTCAAGACAGTTCGTCCCGATGTGATGCTAGATGTGGATTTACGCCGCGAAGCTTTTACACCTTTGCTATGGGTATTTGAAGGCTTTACCTCGTATATTGATGATTTTATGCTGCAAGCCTCAGGGGTTATTGATAAGGCAAGCTATCTAAAGTTATTGGCAGAACAAATTAATCGCTATCACCAAACGCCGGGTCGCGCACAGCAAAGTGTGGCAGAATCGAGCTTTGATGCGTGGATTAAGCTGTATCGCAACGATGAAAATACTGGTAATGCGGGTATCAGTTACTACAATAAAGGAGCTTTAGTGGCATTATGTCTGGATTTAACGTTACTAGAAAAGAGCGCGGGACGTTATCGTTTATTTGATGTGGTCAAAGCTTTTTATGAACAAGCGAAGCAAAATGATAATCAGCGCGTCGGGATCAGTAGTGCCGATATGGGGACTGTCATTGGGCAGTTTATGCCAGTAGCGGATTGGGAAGAGTTTGAGCGCTGCTATGTTAATGGCGTTAAAGAATTGCCTCTGAAACCGTTATTAGCCGCTAACGGTATTCAGTTACATAGCAATACCAAAGAGACCGCTGATAAACATGTACCGTGGGGCATGAGATGTACTGAAACGCCAATGGGACTTAAGGTCAGTAAGGTAGCGCGCGCGAGCGCCGCGGCAAAAGCTGGACTCTCAGCACATGATGTTATTATCGCAATTGATGGTATCAAAGCAGATAACAAACAACTAGCACTATTCAATGATGCATCACACGACATTGAATGCCATTTGTTTCGCCGTGATGAGCTGATGACGGTTAAGGTTGTACCGAAAGTCGATACAGATGAGAGTGATGGTTTAGATAAAGTCTTTCCACATAGCATTAGCTTGCGTTTAGCAAAGGCTAATACAGATGATGAAAATAAGATAAATGAATTAAAAACAGAAAGTGCTTGGTTAGATGTGATGAACGGTGCCCAGTCATAGTGATTTGGCTATCACAAGTAGTTGAGTGCTCTACAAAGACAGTGGATACTATAAGATTAGCAGCTATTAAAAAGCCCATACTAAACAATGATGCTTAGTATGGGCTTTATGTTATACGCTTAAAATTTAAGCATTAGGTTTTGTGGTTTTGGCAACCTCTACGGCTTCTTTCTGGTTTGCAGAAGTATCTTGATCGGTAGCATTGCTTGCATCTTTTTCTGAATTAACTAACGTTTTTGCAATCCACTCTTGTAACCATATAATTTCAGGCTGCTGGGCATCAATGATGTCTTGTGCCAATTTACGCATTTCTTTATCAGTACCATATTGGAGCTGTATCATTGCCATATCTACCGCGCCGCGATGATGAGGCAGCATACCACGTGCAAATGCCATGTCTGGTATAGGGTTTGCGATGCCAGTCATCATGTCGTCATGCATGGCTTGCATGCCTGCCGTATAAGCTTGTTGCATTACTTGGGTATTGGGCTTCGGCTTGGGCGCATCAGGGTGGCTAGCAAGCCATTTATTTATAATATCAATCTCAAGCTGCTGTGAGTCAATGATATCTCTTGCCAGCTTACGCATCGTCTCATCAGTACCGTATTTAAGCTCAATCTTTGCCATATCTACTGCACCATGATGATGCCCAAGCATACTTTTTGCAAAGGCTGTATCAGGATCGTTATAAGCCATACCTACCATCATCTCATTATGCATATCAGTCATAGACTTCGTATAGTCTTTAAATATGTCCGTTATTGGCATCTCATCTGGCGTAGTATCAGCAGTCATCATATCGTGAGCATCCATATCTTCATGGCTGTCAACTTGCTCTGATACGACTGGTGCATCGTCTTGCACTGCATTCACCTCAACATCATCTGATGCTGGCTGGCAAGCACTTATTAATAGCGCAGCAGACACACCAGTAGCAAACAAGGCAAAACGATGAAAAGCAGTCATGACATATCCTTACCATAAATTGAACAAGAAGCTTAGCAAAAAAGCATATGAATCATATAGAGCACATAGCTAAATGTTAACAGATAAATCTTACTCTTTCGAGACGCTATGTTTAAGATGTCGTAATATAGTGATCTTAAATAAAAAAGCTATCTTAAGTACAGCTTTACTCAGGTATTATTATAGCTAACCTATGACGCCAAGTTTTCGGCATTGCTCACTATTTAAATGAATGCGTACAAACTCACCAACGCCCAACTCTCCAAGCTCAAATCCTGCCACTGACCAGCGTATCAAGCGTAAGCAAGGCAGCCCTACATGCGCAGTCATACGCCTCACTTGGCGATTTTTGCCTTCATAAATAGTCAGCATCAACCATGACGTTGGGATATTTTTACGCTCACGAATAGGCGGATCACGCTCCCATAATGTAATCGGCAAGTCGACTTCATCCACCAATACTGCAGAGGCAGGCAATGTCTTACCGTCTTTCAAGACCACGCCTGACGCCAGCGCCTTTAATTGGACAGAAGTGACCATGCCTTCTACTTGTACCAAATAAGTCTTACCTTGTTTTTGTTTGTTTTGCGCAAAACCTTTTGTAGATGGTGGCTGCGTAATGGCTTTATTGATACGTCCATCACTGGTCAAAATCAGCAGCCCCTCTGAGGTAGCATCAAGCCGACCAGCGATACGGAGTGACTTGTCCGTGAAATATTCTGATAGAGTAGTATGGTCATTATTGCTGTCATCACGGAATTGACTTTGTACTCCGTAAGGCTTATTAAACAAAATCAGGCTAGAGCTGGACATAAAATAGCGTTTCCCAAAAATAAAATGGCGGATAGCAGGACATATACTATAAGAATTAATATACGAGTAAAGCCTAAAGGTAGAGGCGTGTTTTACCTTAAGTTTATCGTATTGTACAAACATTTATAATGCTGTCATCACCATGATAAAACAGCTAGCATAACAGAATGCCAAGGACGCTTAAAACACATAATACCTATCAAGGAGTATCACCTCATGTCATATAACAAGGTTATCGTACCAATAAACGGCGAAAAAATAACCGTAAATGCTGATTTATCCTTCAATATTCCAAATCATCCGATCATTCCCTTTATCGAAGGCGATGGCATCGGCGTTGATATCACACCTGTCATGATTGAAGTGATTGATGCGGCAGTTGAAAAAGCTTATAAAGGCAAAAAGTCCATCGTTTGGATGGAGACCTATTGCGGTGAAAAAGCGTCTAAAATTTATGACGGCGAATTTATGCCAGAAGAGACGCTTGATGTGTTGCGTGATTATGTCATCAGTATAAAAGGTCCGCTGACCACACCAGTTGGCGGCGGTATGCGCTCGCTGAACGTGGCAATGCGACAAGAGCTTGATTTGTACGTTTGTCAGCGTCCTGTACGTTGGTTCGAAGGCGTTCCAAGTCCTGTCCAGCATCCTGAGTTGACTGATATGATTATTTTCCGCGAAAACTCAGAAGATATCTATGCCGGTATCGAGTGGAAAGCAGGCAGTGAGGATGCCAAAAAAGTCATTAAGTTTTTAAAAGAAGAGATGGGCGTGACACAGATTCGCTTTTCAGAAGATTGTGGCATTGGTATCAAGCCAGTATCAAAAGAGGGCTCACAGCGCTTGATTTGTAAAGCGATTCAGCACGCCATCGACAATGACTTGCCCAATGTGACGCTTGTACATAAAGGCAATATTATGAAGTTCACTGAAGGCGCTTTTAAAGAGTGGGGATATGAAGTTGCTACTGAGTGCTTTGGTGCTCAATTACTAGATGGTGGCCCTTGGATGACGATAACAAATCCTAAGACGGGTCATAAGATTGTGATTAAAGATGTGATTGCGGATGCGTTTTTGCAGCAAATCCTCATGCGTCCAGCTGACTACTCAGTGATTGCGACATTAAACCTAAACGGCGACTACATCTCTGACGCGCTAGCCGCGCAAGTCGGTGGTATCGGTATTGCTCCGGGTGCTAATAAAGGAGTTGCTATTGCCGTATATGAAGCAACACATGGTACAGCGCCAAAGTACGCCGGACAAAACAAAGTCAATCCGGGTTCGCTTATTTTATCAGCTGAGATGATGTTACGTGATATGGGCTGGACAAAGGCCGCTGACTTGGTCATCGAAGGTATCCAAGGTGCTATCAAAAATAAGACCGTGACCTACGATTTTGAACGCCTAATGCCGGATGCCATCTTATTAAATACCTCTGAGTTTGGTAAAGCAATCATCAAACATATGAATGCGTAAGAAAATGATGTCTTTTACATAATGTCTTGTAAATAGTTTCTGACATAAAAATCACTCATTAATAAAAGACAAAAAAACACCCCAAAATCTAAGATATTTGGGGTGTTTTGTTTGCGCTAATGTCACTTCTATAAATTAACTTTTATAAGATGAGTTAATTATAATGAAGCAATGGCGTTATTGAACAAAGTGCTAGGACGCATTGCTTGCTCAGCCAATGCTTCATCCGCTAGGTAATAGCCTTTAAGATCCATAGGCTTACCTTGAGCATCATTTAGCTCTTTGATAATAGCTGCTTCATTGCTCTCAAGGTTCTGCGCAAGTGCGGTAAATTGCGCTTTTAGCTCGCTGTCTTGATCTTGAGCAGCGAGCTCTTGTGCCCAATACATAGCAAGATAGAAATGACTGCCACGATTGTCAAGCTCACCGGTTTTGCGTGATGGAGACTTGTCATTCAATAACAGCTTTTCAGTTGCTCTATCTAAGGTATCAGCCAATACTTGAGCTTTAGGGTTGTTGTCATTCTGTGCTAAATGCTCTAACGACACGGTCAATGCCAAGAACTCACCCAAAGAATCCCAACGTAAGTGGTTTTCTTCAACCAATTGTTGTACATGCTTTGGTGCTGAACCGCCAGCGCCTGTTTCAAACAAACCGCCGCCCTTCATTAATGGAACCACTGACAACATCTTAGCACTGGTGCCCAATTCTAAAATCGGGAATAAGTCAGTGAGATAATCACGTAAGATATTACCAGTAGCAGAAATCGTATCAAGACCACGAGCAACGCGCTCTAAGGTATAACGCATGGCACGAACTTGTGACATGGTTTCGATATGTAGACCAGTGGTATCATGATCTTTTAGATACATTTTTACCTTTTTGATCAGCTCGTTTTCGTGTGGACGATACGGGTCTAACCAAAAGATAACTGGTGTATTCGATTCGCGTGCACGGCGTACTGCAAGCTTGACCCAATCTTGGATAGGCTCATCTTTAACCTGACACATGCGCCAGATATCACCTTTTTCAACACGCTGCTCAAGCAAGATTTCATTTGTTTCTTCGTCAACAATACGAGCAATACCGTTATCGCTCGCTTCAAAAGTCTTGTCGTGTGAGCCATATTCTTCCGCTTTTTGAGCCATTAGACCGACGTTAGGTACTGTACCCATCGTTGTTGGATCAAAGTTGCCATGCCATTTGCAGAAATTGATCATTTCTTGATAAATGCGGGCAAAGGTAGATTCTGGCATGACGGCTTTACAGTCATATAGTTTACCATCAGCACCCCACATTTTGCCGCCATTACGTATCATAGCAGGCATGGATGCATCAACGATGATGTCACTTGGCGAATGGAAGTTGGTGATGCCTTTTGATGAATCAACCATCGCCAAACGTGGACGGTGGACTTGGCAAGCATGTAAATCACGCTCAATCTCTTCACGCAAACTGGCTGGCAACTCGGCAATTTTTTCATACAAACTTGCCATGCCGTTATTAACATTGACACCTAGCTCGTCAAATAATGCGCCATGCTTTTGGAAAGCATCTTTATAGTAGATTCTGACCGCATGACCGAAGACGATAGGGTGTGATACTTTCATCATGGTCGCTTTTACATGCAATGAGAATAAGATACCAGCTTCACGGCAGTCTTCCATTTCACGCTCATAAAAATCAAGCAGTGATTTTTTGCTCATAAACATAAGATCGATGACTTCTTTATCAAGCAAAGCGATGCCTGTTTTGAATACATTTACAGTGCCATCGTCCGCTAAGCGTTCCATACGTACAGTACGTGCTTTATCTAAAGTGATAGATTGCTCGCCATCATAGAAGTCGCCGCTGTGCATATGTGATACATGCGTTTGTGACCATTGTTTCCATTCACCCATAGAATGCGGATGTTTGCGTGCGTAGTTTTTGACCGCTTTTGGTGCGCGGCGATCTGAGTTACCTTCACGAAGTACAGGGTTTACCGAGCTGCCTAAACTTTTGCCATAACGCAGACGAATCGATTTTTCTTCGTCAGTTTTTGGGTCATCTGGAAAATCAGGAATAGCGTAGCCTTTACCTTGTAGCTCTTTAATAGCTGCTTTCAACTGTTGAACAGAAGCACTGATATTTGGCAATTTGATGATGTTGGTGTTTGGATCTTGTGTCAGACGACCTAGCTCAGCTAAATTATCAGGAACGCGTTGCTCTTCACTTAAAAACTCAGGGAATTCAGCCAATACACGGGCAGCAACTGAGATATCACTGGTGTCAACTTCAATGCCTGCTGTGTGAGTAAATGCTTTGACAATAGGCAAGAATGATACGGTTGCAAGCGCTGGGGCTTCGTCGGTTTTTGTATAAATAATTTTTGACATTGTAGTAGAGTATTCCTTTATGTTGTCATTAATAAGGGGAGTAAGGCTTGGATCTTATTTAATCGCTTTATATAGCCTTCATACCATAATGAGTGATGGCGCTAAATTAAGCACATCAAGTGTCACTTTTGCAATCATACAAAAATATATTTAAACAGTTTGACGCATTTAAATAGTTTTGAGACTGCCTGTTGACCTTATTTTGCAAAACTATCTTTTGGAAGCTGTTTTAACCTTTATGACAAACTTACCGCCAAAAGAGGGGTTGAACGATTGGGTAACACTGCCTGACGATACATGACAGTCGATATATTATAGTTCATCCACTATAAATCCGATATGATGTCAATCTCGTATGTTGAACTAAGTATACTATTTCGCTCATATCTCATCTATATGAATTATATTAAGCTAATAATACTCTTATTCTATCAGTCATCAAGATTGATATCATCTTTTCCATGTAATTTGCCTGTTTTTAATGGCAGTTTTTATTACGTATGGCATCAAAGTTTTGTTTCTATCACACTAGTACGGCATCATTTCTTAAACGGTATCAATAATCCTATAACGGTTATATAAAATTCTTGCAAATTGTGACAGCAAAAAAATGCCAATTTGATAGGCTATATGATCAAGAAAAGTCATCAAAAAAAACAGTGTGCTGATTATGAATTTACAATATGCGTTACTGAACGATACCAGTTGGCAAAGCCTAAGCGAGTGGCAAACGCCAGACACCCCTTTTATGTCATTTGCCTTTTGGCAAGCGCTTAGTGACACTGGCGCGATTGGCGAAGAGGCTGGCTGGTTACCTATTTATATATTGGTGCACCGTGTAGATGCCGATGACGATTTTGCAGTACAGCAAAATTTGTCTTCTGTAGAAGCTTCTATAAAGGTGAAGCAGCCGGTTGCCGTGATGCCCGTATTTATTAAAGGTCATCATCAAGGGGAATTTGTATTTGACCATTCATGGGCGCAAGCTTATGCGCAGTATGGTCTCGACTATTATCCGCGTTTGGTAACGAGCGCCCCTTATACGCCTATTACTGGGCAGCGTTTATGGCTGGCAGCAGGTGAGACGCTCGATGCTGACATTATAAAGACCGCTATTGCAGGGGTGGATGATATTGCGCAGCAAGTAGATGCATCTGGCTGGCATGGGCTATTTGTCACACCTGAAATGGCTGCTATGGCTAACGCATCGCTGCCGACTGATATTGATATAGAAATGGCGCTTAAAACCCAAGCAAATGGTGTAGCGGCAAAACCGATTGAGTTACCGATACTTGAGCGTCAAGGTTGCCAATTTTTATGGCAAAATAAAAATCTAACTCAAGATGATCAGCCATTTACAGATTTTGAAGCATTTTTGACCACGCTCAAAGCCAAAAAACGCAAAACCATTCGGGCTGAGCGCAGAAAAGTTGCTGAGCAAGGTATTACGTGCCAGCGAAAATGCGGTGATGACATTACCGAGTCTGACTGGAAGACTTTTTATCATTGCTATGTAATGACTTATGCGGTACGTGGGCAGCAGCCTTATTTGACCATGGATTTTTTTAAAGCATTAGCGCAACATATGGCTGAGCATTTAATGCTTGCACAAGCACTTGATGCCAACGATGAGATTATCGCGAGCAGTCTGTTTTTATGTGATAAGCCTGACAATAAAACGGCAACTTTGTACGGTCGTTATTGGGGCGCTCTTGGTGAGTATGATAGCTTGCATTTTGAGCTGTGCTATTATCAAGGTATTGAGTTTGCCATCGAGCAAGGCTTGCATTATTTCGACCCAGGAACGCAAGGCGAGCATAAGCTGATTCGTGGCTTTATTCCAACAGCTACCCACTCACTGCACCGTATTTATGATGCGCGTTTTGTGCCAGCGATTGCTGATTTTTGCCGCAAAGATCGGCTACAGATGTCGCAATATCGAGAGCAAGCATTTGAAGCTTTGCCGTTTAATATTGATAATATGCCAATGTTCAATAACAATGAATAACCTTATCTTTTAACCATCTTCTACTTAATAAAGTACATATTAGCCGTAAACTATGACCTCTCATCTTTCTTGCGTAACCAATTCATTACCTCCAACTGAGCTATTGCCTTGGCTAAATACCGAAGGCTCTCTTACTGCCTTGCTAGAGGTAAAAGCTGGGCGGCCGTTACTTGTAGAACGCAGATTTGAGGGCTATCGGTTATTGTCTTTAGCACAAAAAAAACAACTGGGTATCAAAGGGGCAGCGCTTAGTCATCCACGGCTGGCATGGGTCCGTGAGGTATATTTATACGGGAATGACGAGCTACCATGGGTACAGGCGCAAAGCCTGTTTCCGTTATCAAGTCTAAAAGGCAGTGCCAGACGTCTACAGCAACTAAAAAGCACACCCATAGGTTATGTATTGTTTAATCGCAGTCGTACCTTGCCCAATCAGCGCTGTATCAAATATACGGCAGATGGCTGGCAACGGCAGACGCTTTATGATTGGTACGGTCGTTCTTTACTTATTAGTGAGAACTTTTTGCCACGGTTCTGTGAAAAACAATTGGATATTTAAGTACTTCATCAGAAAATTAAAACAACCAATTAATTAGCCAACTATTTTCCACTTTATTGTTCAGATAAGTTTTTAGTGAATAAATTTTAATGAATTTACTACTTCTATTTAGAGGATATATTGATAAGTTACTGAAAAAAATAGATTTAAATATAGAGAATTTTGCCCTGTCGTCTACTCAAAATAAGCTGATATTTTTTTGCGCTCGCAACATAAAGTTTCATGTTACACTTAAACTTTAGCGAGAATATCGATGCAAAAGAGTATCGAATTTATCCTTAAAACTGCAAGCTAATGATAAGCTCATGCCTTTTGCTTGCCTATTTCAAACTTCTTTTGCTACTCGCTTCTTTCAACGACCGTTATTACTAATAAACGTCACCACTTAGGACTTTACTATGTTTAAAGATATCTCTATCAAAGATTTTGATCCAGTACTTGCTGAAGCTATGGCTGCTGAAAGCGTTCGTCAAGAGAACCATATTGAGCTTATCGCTTCAGAAAACTACTGCTCACAAGCAGTGATGGAAGCGCAGGGTACTGATTTGACCAACAAATACGCTGAAGGCTATCCTGGTAAGCGCTATTACGGTGGTTGTGAGCATGTTGACGTCGTTGAGCAACTAGCTATCGACCGTGCGAAAGAATTGTTTGGTGCAGAATATGTGAACGTACAGCCACACTCTGGTAGCCAAGCAAACTCTGCTGTCTTTTTAGCATTGCTTGAAGCCAATGATACCGTACTTGGCATGAGCTTAGATGCTGGCGGTCACTTGACTCATGGCGCGCACATCAACTTCTCAGGTCTGAACTATAACGCAGTACAGTATGGTTTGGTCGAAGGCACTGGTCTTATCGATTATGACCAAGTTGAGAGTTTAGCAAAAGAGCATAAGCCAAAAATGATCATCGCTGGTTTCTCAGCATACTCACAAGTAGTTGATTGGGCGCGTTTCCGTGAAATCGCTGACGAAGTAGGCGCTTACTTACTAGTCGATATGGCTCACGTTGCTGGTCTTATCGCTGGCGGTGTTTACCCAAGCCCAGTACCATTTGCTGATGTGGTGACCACGACTACGCACAAAACCTTACGTGGCCCACGTTCAGGTATGATTCTTGCTCGTGATGAGAAGCTTGCTAAAAAGCTCAATTCTGCCGTATTCCCAGGCAACCAAGGTGGCCCGTTGATGCATGTCATCGCGGCAAAAGCAGTTTGCTTTAAAGAAGCATTAGAAGAGAACTTCAAAACCTATCAGCAGCAAGTGGTTAAAAACGCTCAAGCCATGGCAAAAGTCATTCAAGATCGCGGCTATGAAATTATCTCTGGTGGCACTGAAAACCATCTGATGCTTATCAGCTTAGTTAAGCAAGAGATGACCGGTAAAGAAGCGGATAAATGGTTGGGTGACGCACACATTACGGTCAATAAAAACGCCGTACCAAACGATCCAAAATCTCCGTTTGTGACTTCTGGTATCCGTATTGGTACACCAGCGATTACCACTCGCGGCTTCAACGAAGCACAAGCAGGTGATTTGGCAGGTTGGATTTGTGATGTTCTTGACAGCCGTGGCGATGAAGCAGTAACTGCTGAAGTCCGTGGCAAAGTCGAAGCGATCTGTAAAGAGCTTCCTGTATACGCTAAAAACCAGTAATTTCTGATTAATTGGTTTTATAAGTCAGATATAAAAAAACCGCTTAGCTTTGGCTAGGCGGTTTTTTTGTGAGTATATAAATCAGTTTTTTAATTTATCAAATCACATAAACGGCAATTTGGTAAATATCTGCAGGATAGTGGCGTTAACGATATCAACGAAGAATGCACCAACCATAGGTACAATCAAAAATGCCTTATGTGATGGTAAGTAACGATCGGTGACCGCCTGCATATTGGCAATCGCTGTAGGAGTTGCACCCATACCGAAACCACAGTGTCCTGCTGACAAGACAGCTGCATCATAGTCTTTTCCCATGAGTTTGAAGGTCACAAAGTAAGCATAGCCAATCATTAGAACAGTTTGTGACAATAAGATGATCAATACCGGACCTGCCAAATCTGTCAATTGCCACAGCTTTAATGACAATAAAGCCATCGCTAAGAAAAGACTCAAAGAAGCGTTACCGATGACGTCAATCGCACGGTCAAACATATCAAAGTTAAATACCATGGTTAAGGTATTACGCAAAATCACACCACCTGCTAATGCCCATACAAAGGTCGGTAACTCAAACCATGTATCCTGCGCTACCAAAGTCATGAGATCAGCGAACGCCAATGCTGCGGCAAACAGTGCCAATGATTCAATGGTAGACGATGCCGTAATCAGACGGATATTATCCGGCTTTTCAAACATCTCCTTATTGCTATGAACTTCCTCTTCGCTATGCTTGGTGCTATAGAGCGACTGCTCACTTGCCAGTTTTTCAACATCACTTGGGTTTGGATTGATTGCTGTGGGCTTGAGACCAAGCTTTTTAATCAAGCGACGAGCAACAGGACCACCGATAATACCGCCTGCCACTAAACCATAAGTGGCAACTGCGATACCCAGCGTCGTCGCGCCAACCACACCATACTGCTCCTCTAAAGTAATGCCCCAAGCACCAGCAGTACCATGACCACCAGTCAAAGCGATTGAACCGGTCACCAAGCCAAGCAAAGGATCAAGCCCAAGTGCGCTTGCCATTGCAACACCAAGGATGTCTTGCAAAATGATAAAAACAGACACGATAATGGTGAAAATCAGCAAGGGTGAGCCACCTGCTTTTAACCGACCAAAATCAGCGCTAAGCCCGATAGAGGCAAAAAACATCAGCATAGTTGCTGTTTGCAGTCCTTGATGGAAATTAAAGCTATAGCCCCAAACAATATTAAGAATATAAACGACAATCGCTGCGACCAAACCGCCTGCGACTGGTTCTGGAATATTGAAATCTTCTAAAAACTTAATTCTTTTGACTAAGAAGCGTCCAAGCAAAAGTACTAATGTGGCTAATATCAGGGTGTAATAGCCGTTTAGGGTGATTTCCATATGTTAATCCTTTCTATAGATATAAATTAACCTGAATTCGGGATAAATCTGTTTTTATCTCGAATTTAGATTCTTCTCTTACTGGCGACTAAGACAAATCATCAGACGCCACGACAATCCACAGCTGTGGTTTGCCAAATTCTTTAAAAGCATCTTCTATAATACTTTTGAAGACATTAAAATCTTCGGTGTTAATATTTTTAACCGCTGTTAAATCAAGTACCAAATGCTCGATATCACTGTCTGTTAAGCAGTCCCACGCTGCATCCCAGTTATGACCAAACCAACTTGGGAAATCGCATGCTTTCGCTAAGCTACTTAAGAGTGTTTCTTTATCTAATCGCTCTTCTATAGGTATAGCGATTGCTTGTTTAGGAATAGTAGCAGACGTTCTGCTGCTTTTACCTTTAACAAGGTTTTGATCAATGCTGCTTGGATTTACATAGTAAATAGCTTGAGTCATGTTATTTCACCTCCAGTTCTTGAAAGCTGTCGTAATGATCAAGGGTCAAATAATAAATGGTTGGTGGGTGACCGCCAGTGACAATACGTCGTGCACCGCGATGCGAAACGGCAGGTGTGGGTACAGTATATTCGCGATAGTAGCCTTGCGACTGCTCCGGTAACTTGCCTTCGCGATTATAGAAAGTGGTTCCGTCTTTGTTAGGATAAGGGAAGGGTCCACCTTGCTGAATAAGCATAAGCGTCTGATCTATTTGCGCATCATCAGTGATAGCCGCTGCATTTGAATTACTGGCAGATTCAATATGATTTTGCGATAGAGTAGTAGATGGCGCGCTATCGGCAAAAAAACTGGATTTCAAATCAGCAAAGAAATAGACCGCAACAGCGATAATGGCAATCAAACTGAATAGGGTAGAGAAGCTGCTTTTCTTATTTTGGCTGCTACGATTATTTTTGCTAATGCGGTTTCGATTGTTTTTCTGACTAACATTATCTGAGCTACGATGCATTGAATTTGCCACTGAATTGGATGCTGGCGTCTCTAAAATACTCAATTCATCCGATGTGACTTCGGTGGCGCGCAATTGGTTTTTGTCATTGCGTTCACTATTAAAATAGACACGTTGCCCTTTGCTGATAGGCTGCGCCATTCGCACGGATTTTATGTGAAAAAACACATCTTCACTCTGATTGTCGACATCGATAAAGCCATAGCCTTTATCAGAATTCCAATGCTTAATTTTGCCACTTTGCATGGGCATCCTCGTCCTATCGATAGATTTTTATCACGTAAAATAATGGCTTTATGTCATACATAATATAGTTATTAATAATAAAAAAACGCCAGCAATTAAGCTGACGTTCTGTAACAATTATACTGCAGACGACATTATAGATTGTAGTGAAGACGTAATAAATTAGGCACGTGTTTCGCCATGACCATAAACGATCCACTTTTGTGAAGTTAAGCCTTCAAGTCCGACAGGTCCACGCGCATGAATCTTGTCAGTTGAGATACCAATTTCGGCACCAAGACCATATTCAAAACCATCGGCAAAACGGCTAGAGGCGTTAATCATCACGCTTGCCGAGTCGACTTCGCGAATAAATCGCTGTGACTTGGTATAGTTATCCGTAATGATGACATCGGTATGATGACTGCCATGGGTGTTGATATGCTCAATCGCCTCATCAATGCCGGATAAGATTTTAATCGCGAGGATAGGGGCGAGATATTCGGTATCCCAATCTTCAGCGGTGGCGGCTGATAAATGGCCTTTAAGGGTAGTGTTATCGTTCAGAATAGCCTGCGCTTTATCATCAAGGCGTAGTTGCATCGCATTATCGGCCTCAACGATGGCTTCGGCAATTTTTGGTAACAGCTCATCAGCGATGGCTTCATCGACCAACAAGGTTTCCATGGTATTACAAGTACCATAGCGATGGGTTTTGGCATTGACACTCACGTTAATGGCAATCTCAGGATCAGCATCACTGTCGATAAAGGTATGACAGTTGCCATCTAAGTGCTTAATAACAGGCACGCGTGCATCGCGGCTGATACGTTCAATCAGCCCTTTACCGCCGCGTGGTACGATAACATCAACATACTCTGTCATAGTGATAAGCTCACCGACGGCAGCACGGTCAGTGGTCTCTAGTACTTGGACACTATACTCAGACATACCAACGTTTTTTAGTCCTTCTAAAATACATTTGGCAATCGCTTGATTAGACTCAAATGCTTCAGAGCCGCCACGTAAAATGATGGCATTACCTGACTTTAGTGCGAGCGAGGCTGCTTCCAAAGTGACATTGGGACGCGACTCATAGATCATACCGACTACACCAAGTGGCACGCGCATTTTGCCCAGATGAATACCCGACGGACGATACGTCATGTCTGTAACCTCACCAATAGGGTCAGGCAATGCCGCAACGTCTTTTAGACCTTGTAGCATGCCATCAAAACGGGCGTCATTTAACTCCAAGCGATCAAGCAGAGCAGCATCTAGGTCGTTCTTTGCCCCATTGTCCATATCGACTGTATTGGCGGCTAAGATATCTTGCTTAGCGTTCTTTAATACATCGTGAATAGCCATCAGTGCAGCATTTTTGTCACCCGTATTGGCAGCAGCCAGTGCTCTGGATGCAGCGCGCGCTTCTTTACCAACATTTTGCATATAAGCGGTTACGTCTGTGGTATTGGTTTGACTCATAAATATTCTTCCTTATAGTTATAAATAGAAAACAATCAGTGTTCTTTAGCGCTCTAATGGCACTCTGCTATTTAACATAGAGGAGATTAGGTCGATAGTAAAGCCGATTTTGTGAATAGAAGTCACTTGTCTTTATATGATAGTCATGATTGGGCATTGGATTGATGGTTACGTATTTTTAACAGAAATAGACTGCAATTACTAAGGTAGTCGCTATGAATCGTCCGTATAGTGAGCGCTAAGCAACAAGAGATTCATTTTAGCTTTAACACATTATTTTTAAACTCGCTCGGCTACATAATAGCTATTCATAGTAAAATTAATGATAGTAAATAAAAATATTGGAGAATAAATATGACCATTGACCAACAACAAATTCAAAAATCTGGTGCTTACAAAAACTGGTTGGGCGTTGGATTGGTTGCAGCGGCATTGACGCTAAGTGCCTGTGGTAAGAAAGATGAGCCACCGGTAGAGACGGCGCCAGCAGTCGATGCGCAGACTGCGGTAGAAGATGAATCAACGGGTATGGCTACTGCCGGCAGTGCTGACGATGTTGCGGTAGCAACTGCTGACAATGATATGGCAGTAAGTAGCACGGATGATGTGGCCGTAGCAACTGCGGATGATGCAGAGATGATGGACGGTACTGAAAGCGAAGAGCACGTCTCAAGCTACTAATGTGGCAGATAAAACAGCGCTCACGCTATTAAGATGATAAAATAAGGCCCATAATTGACTGTATATTATGGGCCTTATTTTATAAAGGTAATTTAATGCCAAACGCCTTTTTAATGCTAAGCGCCTTTTTACGTCATGTTTTCATTCATATTTATTGGAAGTCTGCTAAACCATGCTTGATACTGCAAATAATCCGACTCGACCTATCGCTTTAGATTTACAAGATATCCATAAAAGTTTCGGCTCATTGGCCGTACTGAAAGGCGTATCTCTAACTGCCTATGACGGCGATGTTATCTCTATTTTAGGCTCGTCTGGCTCAGGTAAGTCGACCCTGCTGCGCTGTATCAATTTGCTCGAAAAGCCCAATCACGGTCGCATTATTATCGGTAAAGATGAGCTGATGCTAAAGCCAGCTAAGTCAGGCGAATTGCAAGCGGCTGATATCAAACAGCTAGAACACTTGCGCGCACGCGTGGGCTTTGTCTTTCAGAATTTCAATCTATGGCCACATAAAACGATTATTGACAATATCATCGAAGGGCCAATACAAGTCTTAAAAATAAAAAAAGACCAAGCCATTAGCGATGCTGAAAAGCTGCTCGATAAAGTCGGTTTGCTTGATAAAAAAGACGCTTATCCTGCTAATCTGTCTGGTGGTCAGCGTCAGCGTGTTGCTATTGCACGCGCCCTTGCTATGCAGCCACAGGTATTATTATTTGATGAACCGACTTCTGCTTTAGATCCTGAGCTGGTCAATGAAGTGCTTGCGGTGATGCGAGAGCTAGCAGCCGAGGGACGCACGATGTTGATTGTGACCCATGAGATGCGTTTTGCACGTGAAGTTTCTAGTAAAGTGGTGTTTTTACACCAAGGCGTGATTGAAGAGATTGGTACGCCTGAGCAGGTCTTTGATAACCCTAAGTCTGAGCGCGTTAGAGACTTTATGGCTTCACATCGTCAAAATTAATCCATTGCTTAAATTTAGTAAAATCGCAATCTTAGCAATAATTGTTTAAAACGCTAAGATTGCACATCAGTAAGTCTATTCGTGCCTTTATTACTCAATAATCACAGTCGGTATGCAAAACGTTTGTTTTTGATATTCCACTCAGGTATTATCAAAAGACTTGTGAGCGGGTATGCATAGCACTTCTCCATATACCTAAATATCTCACAGCCTGAATATCCAGTTGCCTGAATCTGAGTAACTTATCTGGCAGGGACGTCAGAGAAAATATACCAGAACACTGTATCAAAAATTAGAGATTAAAAATCATCTTAAAAATCCATCAGAATTTAAGGAACGTATGATGTCGAATTCTCGCCTATTGTGGTCATCGATGACCGTTACTGCCGCGCTCATGTTAGGGGCTTGTAGCCAACCTGCCAATGACGCTGCTGATACCAATGCAGATGCACCGGCAGCAGGAACCGCTGGCAAGACCATTCGTATTGCAACTGAAGGCGCATACCCTCCTTTTAACTATACCAATGCCGATGGCAGTTTGGCGGGTTTCGATATCGACGTTGCCAATGCTCTATGTAAGCAGATGCAAGCCAAATGTGAAATTGTCGCTCAAGATTGGGACGGTATTATTCCGGGTTTATTGGCGCAAAAATACGATGCGGTTATCGCTGGTATGTCTATTACCGCTGAACGTCAAGAAAAAGTTGATTTCAGCGAGCCTTACTTTGCCAATACGATGGTTTGGCTGACCGATACCAAAGGCAGTTTTGATCCTAAAGTCATCAAAAATCTGACGCTTGGTGGTCAACGTTCAACGACGCCGGGTGCTTATTTACAAGACAATTATGAAGGCAAAGACGGCAATACCGTTAAGCTTTATGACAATTATGACAATGCTTATTTGGACCTAAAGTCTGGTCGTAGTGATGTTGTATTGGCTGAAAAAGTATCAGCAAAATCATGGTTAGCAGACAACCCTGAAGGCTTCGGTATCGTGGGTGATGAGATTGACAATGATGACAATATTGCGATTGCTGTTCGTAAAGGCGATGCTATTAAAGAAGACTTTAATAAAGCGCTGAGTGAAATTCGCAGTAACGGTGAGCTTGCCCGTCTTGAGCAGCAAAACTTTGGTCAATAATCTGTAATCATTAGCGTCGATTGTTTATATCCTTCTCAAGTGGCGGATATATATACGGCTAGTAAATATATTAAGGAATAAACACTATGATCATTTCAATGACCTCGTCAATGACCTCGTCAATGACCAAAAAAGCCTTGTGGTTAGCGCCATTAAGCGCTGCCATGCTGATGCTAGCTGGCTGTAACAACAGCTCTACACCGACAGAAAGCACTGAAACAGCTGCTGCAACTGATACGCCTTTAAATATCAAAATCGCGACAGAATCAAGCTATAAACCTTTTAGTTATACCGATGCTGATGGCAAGTTAATCGGCTATGAGATTGAATTGGTTGACGCACTATGTGCGCAAATGAAAGCCAAATGCGAAGTGATCTCCCAGGATTGGGATGGCTTGATTCCAGGCTTAAATGCGCAGAAGTTTGACGCTGCCATCGCTGGTATGTCAATCACCCCTGAGCGCAAAGAAGTGGTCGAATTTAGCGAACCTTACTTTCATAGCGGCATTATCTTAATCGGTAAAAAAGGCGACGATGTTAGTGTTGACGCTCTAAAAGGTCAGCCAATTGCCTCACAGCGTTCAACTGTTGCCTCGCAATATCTACAAGATAAACATGCTGATGCTGATATCAAACTTTATGATACCCAAGACAATGCGTATCTGGATCTAACGTCAGGTCGTGTGCGGGCGATGATGTCTGATAAAGTGACTGGTATTGACTGGCTAAAAACAGAAGCTGGTAAAGACTATGAGGTCAAAGGTCAAGAAATCAGCACCAATGATGATGCGATGGGTATCGCTTTCCGTAAAGGCGATCCATTGGTTGCCAAATTCAATAAAGCCTTGGCTGAGCTAAAAGACAATGGCACTTATGATCAAATCACGGGTAGCTATTTTGGTACCAGCTCAACCACTGCTGCTCAAAAAGCAGTCGCTACTAGTGATATCAAAGAAGTAGTAGTCATGGATAAAGCTAGTGTCGATGTTGATACGGCGATTGCTAAAGAAGAGCAAGCGACAGCAAACTAATATCTGTGATGACAAATATGTATTGATCCTAAGTTTTGAGGAATGCATATTTGCCAGCACTTGTCAAAATTTCACGACGTAATAACTTCAAGGATGATTATGAGTAACTATCTTCTCATAGGCTCAAATTCAATGACCAATCAGCGGTTTTTAAAACCTATGCTAGCAGTGGCAGCATTTTTAGCCTTGGTTGGTTGTAGTAACGGTCAAGATAAAGGGGCTGAAAGTACTAACTCAGACGCTAATAATACTGCGGAGACAGCTCAGAAAAAATCAGATGCGACAGAGGGTAATGTGCTGCGTATCGGTACTGAGGGTGCTTATGCGCCCTTTAACTATACCAATGCAGATGGCACGCTCGGCGGTTTTGATATCGAAATTGCCAATGCTATCTGTGCTGATATGCAAGTAACTTGTGAGATTGTGGCGCAAGATTGGGACGGTATCATCCCCGGTCTCAAGGCTGGTAAATATGATGCTATCGTCGCTGCGATGTCAGTCACCCCTGAGCGCGCTCAACAAGTCGCTTTTACGGATCCGTATTTTAGCAATGCGCTAGTGTTTTTAGCCAAAAAAGATAGCACCTTTGACCCTGCTAAGGTGACTGATATTAATGCCCACTCTATCGCCGCTCAGCGCTCCACCATCTCATCACAGTGGCTAGAAAACACTTATCCAAAAGCGGATATGAAGCTATATGATACATTAAGTAATGCGTTTTTAGATTTGGGTGCTGGTCGCGTCGATGCCATGATATCGGATAAACTGCCAGCGATTGAATGGCTCAGCTCGACGTCCGGTAATAATTATGTGTTAAAGGGCGCGGAGATTGATATCAATGATAACTTTGCGATTGCCGTCCGTCCGAATGATGAAGCTCTACAAGCAAAAATTAATACCTCATTGAGCAATATTAAAGCCAATGGCACTTATGATAAGATCAATCAAAAATACTTTGCTGTGCCAGCAAGTGCGACACTAACAGAAGCACCAGCTATAGATAGTGCTACACAGTAAAGGCTCAGTAGTATTACTGTTTTCACGACTGCATTCATATTGTGTTAATAAGCATGAGGACATCACCATTATAGTGATGTCCTTTTTCTTGTGTCCTTATTTACAGTCACGCTATTATTGTAGGCATTATTAACCAACAGATTTGCTGTTCTTTAACTAAATTATCGGCCTTTTAAGGAGAGAGATATCTATTTAGGCGGTGCTTTTACACGTCAGTATTAACATAGCGGCGAATGAATATGATAAAATCAGCGCTCATTTCTACTGTGTCAATTATCGCGGCAGTAATCGTATTAATCTAGCGTCAGTCTATGACGCAAATGGCTCATATTTCTTGGGTCTAAAGTACGTTTATTAACTGTATTCAGCTATTGATGCTGATTTTTTTAACTCATATTTTGCAATTTGCTAATATAAAGAGACTGAGTGGATAATCGTGTTTGACTTACAAGGATTTGGCGCGCTTTTATTGAGCGGCGCTACCGTCACCATACAGCTTGCCATGACCAGTCTGATCATCGGCATGTTCTTAGGTTTGCTCGGTGCCACAGCAAAGCTATCTAATATCTGGCTGCTGCGCAAAATTGCGACTGTCTATACCGCCACGATGCGCGGTATTCCTGAGCTGCTATTGGTACTGTTTATCTACTATGGCGGCTCTATATTGCTAATGAGCATTCTCAAAAAGTTCGGCTATAACGACTATGTCGAGATTAGCGCTTTTTGGGGCGGCGTGATGGCACTTTCTATTGCTTTTGGTGCTTATGCGACTGAAATCTTCCGTATGTCGATTCAAGAGATTCCTATAGGACAGCGAGAAGCGGCGCAAGCGATTGGTATGCGTCCTTTTCAGACTTTTTATCGCATAACCTTACCTCAAGTATGGCAGATTGCATTGCCAGGTTTGGGTAATCTATTTTTGGTTTTGCTTAAAGATACGGCACTGGTGTCGGTCGTAGGTCTCAAAGATATCATGTATCAGTCCTCGCGTGCCGCGCAATCAACACAGCAGCCATTTACCTTTTATATGGCAGCGGCAATAATTTATTTAGGTTTGACCATGCTGATTACTGGCTTTATGATGTGGCTTGAATGGCGTGCCAATCCGGCGGCGCGTTATGCTAAAAAGCTCAGCCGTCAAACCACTCACCGTCAATCGACCATAGGATAAAGGGGAAGATACTATGGATTGGAATTGGCAGGTTATTTTTGATCATATCCCAGACTTACTCAGTGGCGCGGTATTGACCGTACAGTTGGTTTTGTTCTCGGGTATTATTGGCTTATTTTTTGGTTTGGTTTTAGCGCTGTTACGTCTGTCCAAAAATTGGGTGGTACAGATACTCCCTTTTCTGTATATCTTCTTTTTCCGTGGCACACCGCTACTGGTACAGATATTTTTGATTTACTATGGTCTTGGGCAGTTCGAAGCGGTACGTAATTCGTTCTTGTGGGAGCCAGTTCTTAGCCAAGCTTACTGGTGTGCTATCATTGCCTTTACCCTAAATACCAGTGCTTATTTAGCCGAGATTATCCGCGGTGCGATTCAAAATATTCCGGTCGGTGAGCTTGAAGCTGCCGATGCAATTGGGATGTCAAAGTGGCAGAAACTGACCCGTATTACGTTACCGCGTGCCTTTGGTATTGTGATTCCGGCATACAGCAACGAAGTAATCTTTATGCTGAAAGGTAGTGCGCTAGCGTCAACGATTGCTTTGATGGATATCACGGGCGTTGCCCGTACCATTAGTGCGCGGACCTATACCTTGATGGAGTTGTTCTTCGCTGCCGGTATCGTTTATCTGTTGTTATCGTGGGTGATTCTGTTTAGCTTTAGAATGTTTGAAAAGCGCATGAATCGTCACGCAAGCTATGTGCCACCAGATGTGACTACGCATACCGTCGGCTAGTGAATTATCATGAATAAAACTTATCATTAACGTTATGATAAATAGTGCAGTATGTTTCGCTTTTTAAAATATTAATCATCTGTTGTGAGTGCCTAGTATGAGCCAATCACCATCTATATCCTTAGTCGATACAATTGCTGCCAGCGTCAAGGATGACGCGAGTATTGCCACCATTAACGATAGCGTACGAGCGTCCATCGGAAAGGTCATTTGCGTTGGCCGTAACTATGCAGAACACGCGCGTGAGCTTGGCAATGAGATACCAAAATCGCCTATCTTGTTCATGAAGCCATCATCATCAGTGGTCAGCGTACACAATGAGATTGTCCGTCCAAATCCAGCGCTGTATGGCGACACTCATTACGAAGCAGAGCTATGCATTCAGCTGGTAGGCGACTTATCGGCAGCAACGATTGAACAAGCAAAGCAAGCGATAGGTGGCGTGACTTTGGGACTTGATTTGACCCTGCGTGACTTGCAAAGCAAGCTAAAAGATAAGGGTCATCCATGGGAGCGTGCTAAATGTTTCGATGGTGCTTGTGTGCTTGCCGATTGGATTGATCCGCAAGCGTTTGGTGATTTTTGCCATGTTGAATATCAGCTTTATATTAATGATGAGCTGAAGCAAGATGGTAATACTGCCTTGATGCTATTTCCAGTATATGAGTTACTGGCAGAGATTAGCCATGCCTTTAGCTTACAAGCAGGCGATGTGATTATGACTGGTACGCCGAGCGGCGTTGGTATATTGCAAGCAGATGATACGCTAACATTCAAGCTTGGCACTCATGAATGGCAGGTGCAAGTTCGATAACTTTTTATCTCAGCAGTATCATATAAGTTTTTAAATGCATTAACGCTATCAAAAAATCCCAAGTTCATACTTGGGATTTTTTTGGTTTATCAGGAGTAATAGCCATTTGTCATGAGGTTATCGTCACCTTATTATCAAATGGGCATTTGGTTTTCAACGTACTGTCATAAACACTCAGTAGACTTAGGCATAATTCGTATTTTGGTGATTGCAATTACAAGACTGTAATCAACTCTCTCATGCCAATCAAGCCTAACAGCAAGGTGACTGATAATGACATTATTGAATAACAAACAACCACTTGCCCATGAAGTCGTTGAAGATTCTAATCCGACCAACAATATCGATTTTCAAACCATTATTAGCCGTCGTTTAAATCGGCGTAGTATCCTAAAAGGTGGCACAGGATTAACAGCGGCGGCGTTTTTTGGCGCGCTACCTTTAGTCGGCTGTAGCGATGACGATGATAGTATTCCTGCCAAAAATAATGGCAATGATGCTGCTGTCCCTGCACAAGGTGATCTCAAACGTCCCGAAACTTTGAAGTTTACCGCAGTGGCGCATTCGACTGCCGAAACGATGAGCGTGGCAGCAGGCTATAAAGCCGAGATGATATTACCACTTGGTACGCCGCTAATATCTGGTATTGATGACTGGAAAGACAATCGAGAGCAGTCGGCTGAGTCATTCGAGTGGCGCATGGGTGATAATCATGATGGCATGTGGTTTTTTGGCAAAAAGGGCAGTACCTATGACCCCAAAGCGTCAGAGAATGGGCTGCTGGTAATGAATCATGAATACGTAAACAGTAGTGAGCTTAGTCCGTTTGGCTATCATGTTATCCAAGATAACAACGCCGCGCCCATCTTTCAAAATCGTCGACTTGCTAGCGACGTGCGCCGTGAGGTTAATTGTCATGGGGTGGCGGTGGTCGAGATGAAACGCCGCGCTGATGGTATGGGCTATGAGATGGTGGCTGATTCGAAATATAATCGCCGTCTCACGAGTAGTAGTACGGCGCAGTTGACAGGACCCGTTGCTGGCTCTGATTTGGTCAAAACTAAGTTTGATCCGACAGGCTTTCAGACTCGCGGTATCAATAATAACTGCGGTGCAGGTTTATCACCTTGGGGCACTTATCTGACCACCGAAGAGAACTTTTTAGGGGTATTTGCCCGTGGGCAAGATGCTAGCCAATTAAGCGCTGGGCATAACTATGGTCGCGAACGCTACGGGGCAACGGAAAACTTCCCTGGTTGGGAATATTTATGGCATACCCCTGATGCTAAAGATGCCAAGATAAGCGATGAGTTTTCACGCTGGGATATGACCGCCGCTAGTGCTAGCGCTGCTGACGATTATAGAAATGGCTTTAATACCTTTGGCTATATCACCGAAATTGATCCTTTTGATCAGAATTCCATACCGCAAAAGCGCACGGCACTAGGGCGTTTTGCTCATGAAAATTGCGCCTATGCTCCTGTTGAACAAGGCAAACCGGTGGTTTTTTATATGGGTGACGATGCTCGGGGCGAATATATCTATAAGTTCGTCTCCAAAGCCACATGGTCAATTGCTGATATCGGCGGTGGATTAAAAGCAGGTGATAAGTATTTGAATGAGGGTACGCTCTATGTTGCCATCTTTAATGAAAATGGCCGCGGTGAATGGAAAGCGTTGATTCACGGTCAAAATGGACTGGATGTCTCCAATACGGTCTTGCCTTTTCATGGACAAGATGAGGTGTTGGTCTTTGCTCGTGCAGCAGCAGATGTGGTCGGTGCCACCAAAATGGATCGACCAGAGTGGGTGTCGGTCAGTCCTATAACGGGCGATGTATATGTGACATTGACCAATAATAAATATCGCGGCGTACGTGATGATCAGCCACTTTCAGCGCCCAATCCGCGCAGCTATAATACTGGCGGCAAAGCGCGTGGTAATGACAATGGTCATATTATTCGCTGGGCAGAAGCAGGGGGCGATCATGCGGCAACCAGTTTTGAATGGGATATTTATTTATTTGCTGCGCCGAGTGATTTATCAGCAGAAAACTTATCACAATTAAATGACAATAATGACTTTTCTTCCCCCGACGGCTTATACTTTGATCCACGTGGCGTCTTATGGATTCAAACAGATGACGGTGCTTATACCGATACCAGCAGCTGTATGTTGCTAGCAGCGCTACCGGGCAATGTCAGCGATGGAACCCTCACTACTACGTCAGCGGGGCAACAAACCCGAGTCGGCATGCCTGCCACTAATGACAATATCAAACGTTTCTTCGTCGGTCCGGAGGGCTGTGAAGTCACAGGTATTACGATGGCCCCAGACTTTAAAACCTTATTTATTAATATTCAGCATCCGGGTAATACGTGGGGCGCTATTGCTGGAGGTAGTACACCACGCTCAGCCACCGTCATGATTACTCGCGAAGATGGTGATGTCATACTGGCAGAGTCATTTGTCTAGTTAAACATTTGCATTAGTAATGATGCGTCTTAACAAACATAAAAATCCTAAGCCATGGCTTTGGGATTTTTGTGTTTTAGGCGGTAGTTACTAGTGTGCAATTTTTGATATTGAATAATTACATGGCTTTTTGACAATAAAGATACTTGATAGTTAAATCATTCTCTTCTGTTTATGACCATTACAGGATAGTATGGAAAATCCCTTTAACTGTTTGATATGTCAACATTATGCTCAGTCCAAAACCTTTAGAAACTATCCATGATTTATTTGCAACGACTCGGCGTCCTTCTGATGAGCAATCTGCTATCGATATAGGATTTCAAGGCGATGTCTATGAGGAACTGGATAAGCTTGACTATATCTATGTGGATGAGCTGACTGAAAAAAGCGTGAATCATAGTGATGTTCAACCGTATCAACCGCTCTCATTGGTTGGTTTTTTTGAAGGATTGGCACAGCTTGCGACTATGGGTGTGGTCGAGGTGACTGATATTGTAGAAGCCATCCACCGTGAGATATTACTGCGTCCTTTAGGGCGGTTTAATAAAGGAAATGTCGAGCGCTGGCAACAGGGTATCACGGGACGCATTTATGGTACGGTACGTCAGGCGATGCAGCTGATTGGTAATAATTTAGCCTCAGGTCTGCACCTTTATAATACTGTTTTAAAGCCCAAAAAGGTCAGACTATTACCAAAGAACTTGCGGCGCATGGTCAATATCCTAAACGGAGTGATGGGTGATCATCTGATTACGCATCAAAATCCATTAGCAGTATCGATGGTGCTGTATGATACCAATAATCGGGTGCAAAGCGCTGTATTGTCAGGGCGCGTTATTATTCTATGCCATGGACTTTGTTTAAGCCACTTAAGCTGGAAAGTATCTGGTGAGAATAATCTGGCAAAAGTGCTTATGTATAGCTTGCCATCATCGACTGTCTTGTACTTAAACTATAATACAGGTCGACGTATCTCAAGTAATGGACGTAGCTTTGCTCAAGTGTTGCAAGATTTGGTTGAGAATAACCCAGACATCACCCAGATTGATTTGGTCGGTCATAGTATGGGCGGTTTGGTAAGCCGTAGCGCGCTGTTTTATGGCAAAGAGCAAGGTTTTAGCTGGGTCAAAAGGGTGAGCAATCTGGTGACTTTAGGGTCACCGCATCATGGCGCAAGTTTGGAGCAGATTGGGCATTTTGTCCAAGATAAAATCGCTAAATTGCCCTTTGCTGGGTCATTGGCAAAGCTTGGTGATATGCGCAGTGCGGGTATCATTGATCTGCGTTACGGCAGTATTCGAGATGCCGACTGGCAAGCGTTAGAGGGGCGTAGTGTGCTACCAGCAGATTTTCGGCATCCTACTCACTTGCCATTGCATGTGAATACCTATCTGGTAGCAGCAGTGATGGTCGAGACCCATTTTGAATTTAAGACCACAAGTTTATTGGGCGATGGGCTAGTTTCGGTAGAGTCAGCACTGGGTGAGCATACCGAAGAGCATACGCTGGCAGTACCAGAGGGACACAAAGCTATTTTTTATGGGATAAACCATATGAACTTAATCTACAGCGATAGAGTACATCAGCAAATCATTGCTTGGCTCTTGGATGATAGATTAGGCGATGCACATGAAGCAAAGTATGCGCTGAACCCGCGTATTTATTCTTATCCAGAAACCTATGAGGTTTAGCATAAGAGATACAAAATAATCAGACTAATGCTAAAAACCCTCAAGCATCATACTTGAGGGTTTTTTATGACTGACTATAGTGAATTCAGTATTAAAACGATACAGTAGGACTGGGATGAATTTTACGCAGCCTCTGTCGGCGTAGGCACAGCACGCCAGAAAAATTTATACCAGTACTGCGTTGAAATATAACGTATCTGTTTTATTTGGAATTGACTATACTTAAATAAATGAGATAAAAGACTACTCAGCAAAAATCGCTGCCACATCGTCTTTATTAAATTTATAAATCTCACCGCAGAATCCGCAATCCATCTCAAAGGTACCGTTTTGCTCTGCAACGATATCCAATGCTTCTGTTTCGCCAATTTGCTCGATTGCCATTTCACACTTTTCACGTGAACACGTACAACCAAACGATAACGAGATAGGATCAGGAGCAACGACTTTTTCTTCATGATATAAGCGATACAAAATCTCATTGGTATCAAGCGTGGTCAATTCTTCTGCTTTCAGTGTACGCGTCAATACAGACAAGCGTGTCCACAAGTCATCATCAATACCAGCATCTTCATTTTGCTCAACTTCGTAGGTTTCTTGAGCGGTACGCGGCAGCATTTGCACCAAGATGCCACCCGCTTGTAAACCATCAGATGCCAAATTAATCAGCGTTGGAATCTGTGCCGATTGCTTTTGATAATGCGCCAAGCAATCTGCCAAATTGTCATGGCTACGTTCAACAATACCTTGATACGGCTCGCCGCCATCCGGTTGGATATTGATAAATAATACGCCTTGACCAGTAGCGCCCAGTTCAGCAAACGCTTCTTTAGCATGCAGCATATTATTCCACGCTTGTACGTGCTCGTCAGTATCATCTTTCCAGCTAGCAAGGGCGCGGATAATACCGTTTTGATCACATTCAGCCATCGCCCAATTCAGCAAACTATCGCTATCTGATGATTGCAATTGAATCGACAAGCGACCATTTATTTTAACAGTACCAATCAGCAAACTTGCAGCCGTCAACATCTCACCGAGTAAGCGTTTTAGTGCTTCAGGATAAGGCTTTTGCGCAATGGTCGTCGCATAGCTACGCGATAGGCGCACCACATCACCGCGCACCGGAGAGTCTTCAATAAAAAAGCGTTGGCGAATGTCGTTATCTTGCATCAGATCAGTATTTTGTTCAGGGGCATTCGGATTTTGGGTATCTTGGATCATAGGTCATTTATAAGATTAAGAAGTTGCTAGCTTTATGGGGATAGGTTCGGATTTATCAATCGTATCTATAGTAGATACACTTTTAAAAAAATACAGTGCTACTGGGATTAATTATTCGCAGCTTCTTTCTGCGTAGGCACGGTCAGCAAGCAGAATTGATACCAGTAGACCTTATAATTTTTGTATTTCTTTTATTTATGACTGAATATAGTAGATTGTTGACGTAAGGAATGCCGTTTATAAAAAATGAATTTCTCTATTAGCCTTATCAAATACGTACCTATATTAATGACGTTAGAGCTTGTTTTATTTAGGGATTATCATCTCCAACAAATTAAAAACCAAAAATAGTCAGCTGAGTAAAAAAAGTTTACCCTCGTCAGTCAATTTGTTGTACAGTAACATTAAGTTGCATAGTGATAAACAACAGCAACAGCACGGATGCATAGCAATAGGGCCCATAAACGCAAATTTATAGCGTTTTTCTACGGTTTCTATCGCACTTAAATGTCATTCCAATCTTGTGGCAATGTGATAAAAGGACATATCTCATGACTTACTCTCTTTCTACCTCTATATCCAAACCATTAACGTTAGTTGCCTTTATGGCACTAGCTCTAGCAGGCTGTAACAACAATAGCCAAACCAGCAATGAGGCGACGCCAGCAGATGGAGCAACCACTGAGGCGACGGCAAATACCAACGGTACCTTAGATAAAATCAAAGAATCAGGCACCATCGTCGTCGGTCACCGTGACTCTTCCATTCCGTTCTCATACATCGCTGATGATCCAAATCAGCCGATCGGCTATGCTCATGATTTAGAGATGAAAGTGGTAGAAGCTGTCAAACAAAAGCTGAATATGCCAGATCTAAAAATCCGCTATAACCTTATTACCTCACAAACACGCATCCCATTAGTACAAAATGGTACAGTGGATTTTGAGTGTGGTTCAACAACCAATAATGAAGAGCGTCAGAAACAAGTCGCTTTCTCTAACGGCTTCTTTGAAATCGGTACGCGTTTACTGACCAAAAAAGATTCAGGTATCCAAGGTTTCGATGATTTAAAGGGTAAAACCTTGGTCACGACTGCAGGTACAACTTCAGAGCGTTATATTCGTGAATACAACGATGACAAAAAGATGGATATCAATGTTATCTCAGCAAAAGACCATGGCGAAGGTTTCTTGATGCTAGAGAACGGTCGTGCCGATGCCTTTATGATGGATGATGTATTGCTAGCAGGCGAAAAAGCCAAAGCAAAAAATCCAGATGAATGGGTCATTGTTGGTGAGCCACAATCGTTTGAGATCTATGGTTGTATGATGCGTAAAGACGATCCAGAATTTAAAGCGGTGGTCGATGAAGCATTAGCCAATGTCTTTAAGTCAGGCGAGATCAATAGCATCTATGACAAATGGTTCTTAAATCCAATTCCACCAAAAAATGTCAATCTAAAGTTTGAGATGTCAGATAACTTAAAAGCGTTGATTGCCAATCCACATGATAGCGATCAGCCAAAAGTAGCGACTGCGCAATAACGCTCCTTGTCCCTCAACATAGCATGCTTACGCGTTCAGATTGTTTGTCAAATAGTTTGATAGCAGTCTGAAAGCGTGGGCTTTTTAACCGTTGCTCGGAGAGACAATTATGAATTATAGCTGGAACTGGGGTGTGCTCTTTGAGCAGACCGGTATCGGTAGCGAGCTGTATATCCATTGGATGATTACTGGTCTTGGCTGGTTGTTATTGATTGGCAGTATTGCATGGGCAATCGCCATGGTGGTTGGTACTATTTTTGGCATCATGCGTACCTTGCCGAATAAAGGCGCACGTGCTATCGGTACTGCTTATGTGACGTTTTTCCGTAATATTCCCTTATTGGTACAATTATTTTTCTGGTTTTATATCGCTCCAGGTTGGCTCACGCCATCCATACAAGAGTGGTGGTATAAAGACTTGTCTCCCAATACCTCAGCCATGCTGTCAGCCAGTATCGGTCTTGGTTTATTCACCGCAGCTCGTATTGTTGAACAAGTACGTACTGGTATCGAGTCACTACCTCAAGGGCAAATCAATGCTGCTTACGCGCTTGGCTTTAGTATCCCGCAAGCCTATAAAGAAGTACTGCTGCCACAAGCGTTTCGGATTATCTTACCGCCGCTGAGCTCAGAGCTGACCAACTGCTTTAAAAACGCCTCAGTTGCGTCTTTGGTTGGGGTAATGGAGCTGATCAGTCAGACCAAAACCATCAGTGAATATACCCAAAACAGTCTTGAGATTTATACCTATGCGACCATTATTTATCTGGTGTTTAATCTGTCTTTAATTGCCATTATGGGGCTAATTGAACGTAAATTGCGTGTGCCTGGGCTAATTGCAGGGAGTCAAAAATGAATATGACCGAACTTGCAACTGCCTATCCCGGTTTGATGGGTGGCATGCTGATGACTTTAAAAGTATTATTTTTAGCAATCTTAGGCGGTCTCAGCTTAGGGACGGTATTGGCTTTGATGCGTTTGTCTGGTATCAAAGCACTTGAGATACCTGCAAAGCTATACGTCAATTATTTCCGTTCTGTGCCATTGTTACTCGTACTGCTCTGGTTTTATTTTGCCGTACCGATGATTTATTTTTGGGTCGCTGGTAAATACCTACAACTCGATACAGCTTTTACCTCGTGTGTAGTCGCTTTTATGATGTTTGAAGCGGCATATTTTTCAGAGGTGGTACGTGCGGGTATCCAATCTATCGGCAGTGGGCAGGTTAACGCTGCCAAAGCGCTTGGCATGACCTATGGGCAAACGATGCGCTTGATTATTTTGCCGCAGGCTTTTCGCAAGATGCTACCGCTGATTTTGCAGCAATGTATTATTTTATTCCAAGATACGACATTGGTTTTTGCGATTGGCTTGACGGATTTTTTCCGTGCCGCTTATGTACGCGGTGAGCTGATGGGTTTATTAACGCCCTATATATTAGGAGCAGGCGCTGTTTATTTTATTATCAGTTTGAGTGCCTCTATTGGCGTGCAACAAGTACAAAAGCGTTTAAGGTTCTAATGATCTTTAATAAATTCGTATCGGAACCTGTACGTTAAGAGCTATATTTAATAATGATGAAAATAATGTGGTTAGGAGCCAGTGATGAATGAGCCAGTAATGAATAATACTGACACGTATATAAATGAATTTGGCGGACTGGTCACTAACACTGGTCATGCAAGCGATGAAATCGTCATCCAAATGAGTGATGTGAGTAAATGGTATGGTGATTTTCAAGTATTGTCTGGCTGTAGTGCCCATGTGCATAAAGGCGATGTCGTCGTCGTTTGTGGTCCATCGGGCAGCGGTAAGTCGACCTTGATAAAAACGGTTAATGGACTAGAGCCTTTTCAAAAAGGCGAGATTATGGTCAGCGGTATCTCCGTTGGCGCGCCAAAAACCAACTTGCCAAAATTACGTAGTAGTGTCGGTATGGTCTTTCAGCACTTTGAGCTGTTCCCGCATCTGACGATTGTTGATAATTTGACTGTCGCGCAAATCAAAGTATTGGGACGTAAAGAAGCGGAAGCCAAGCAAAAAGCCATGGCATATCTAGACCGCGTCGGACTAACGGCGCAAGCAGCAAAGTATCCAGCTGAGCTGTCCGGTGGGCAGCAGCAGCGTGTCGCGATTGCACGTGCGTTAGCAATGGATCCAGTGGCAATGCTCTTTGATGAGCCAACTTCAGCACTTGACCCTGAGATGATTCAAGAAGTACTTGATGTCATGGTTGAGCTAACCCGTGAGGGCATGACGATGATGTGTGTTACCCATGAGATGGGCTTTGCCAGTCAGGTGGCCAATCGGATTATCTTTATGGATGAAGGTCATATCGTTGAAAACTGTAGCAAGGATGAGTTTTTTGAAAGCGCGAAAAGTGACCGCGCGCAAATGTTTTTATCAAAGATTCTCAATCATTAAGGCAGTCATTTAGAGTTGATTTATTTAGAGCGCCTATTAATAGGCGCTTTTTTTATTGTAAGCGACTTTATAAACGCCTACGTGAGTGAATACCTGTTTACTGATATAATGGCAGCCACTATCATAAACAACCACTATCATAAAAACAATATAATCTCTCATCTATCATGGAGTCAGTATGAGCAAAGAAGCTACATTTCCTATTACTACAGCAACAGACGCCAAAGGTATTGTCATCATTGGTGCAGGTTTAGCCGGCTGGCACGTGATTGATGCCATTCGTGCCAAAGACAAAGATGTGTCGATTACTCTAATCACCACAGACAATGGCGATCGTTATCATAAGCCGATGCTTACCATGGCAATCAGCCAAAACAAGCAGGCATCAGACTTGGTACGCGCGACTGGCGCTGATGCGGCAGAAGCGGCACAAGTGACCTTACTTGCCAATACGCAAGTCACGGACATTGATGCTGCTGCGCAAACGGTACAGCTTATCTCAGCGCTGCGCTCAGATCCTGTTTATACCAATTATGCAACCATCAGCTATGACAAGCTGGTCTTAGCGATGGGTGCTCATCCTATTTTCCCTAAGAGTTTGCCGCAAGATTTGGTATGGCATGTCAATCATATTGAGCGTTTTGGGCAGCTACAAGAAAAGCTGGCAGCTGGCAGTCAGCATGTGGCGATTGTCGGTGCGGGTATGGTAGGCACTGAGATTGCTGAGGACTTGCTCAAGGCGGGTCATGAGGTGACCTTAATTGATTTAAATGATGCGCCGCTATCGCAAATGCTACCGCCAAAAGCGACAGCTCGTATTGCCAAAGCAGTGCAGTCGCAGGGTATTAATTTCTTAGGCGGTTATCAAGTATCCGATGTCATACGTAATGATGACGGTAAGCTGCAAGTTAGCTATGAGCCATTTACTCCTAATGGAGAAGATACAGAGGCTCAGTCATCTGAGATGTTAATCGTCGACCATGTGATTGCCAGCACGGGTCTGACCGTTGATGGTAAATTACCAACTGCAGCTGGAGTTGAGTTCAACCATCGCACTGGTATCGTGGTAGATGCGCCAACACTACGAACCAATACCAATAATATTTATGCGATTGGTGATTGTATGTCTATCAATGGTGTTGCCTGCCGTTATGTAGCGCCACTACGTGCGCAAGCAGCAACGATTGCTGATGATGTATTAGGTTTAGAGCATAGCGGTTATGAGCATAAGCCACCGATGATTCGCTTAAAGAATAAAGCGATCTCAGTGATGGCCACGGGCGTACCGCAAGCAAACGGCAACTGGCAAGTAGCCACTGAAACTGAAGACGAGCTTATTATGAATTTACTCAATGATAATAATGAAGTCAGCGCGACCGTTACTATTAAGGCGCCGCCAATTGTATCAGTGTAGTAATTATCAAATTGGCTGTAGTTTATGGTCTTAGTTTGTTAAATATGCATCATGTTTTTAAGTTGAAAATACTCTAAAATTTAGTGCTAAAAAAAAGCCAGCCACCTATACATAGCGTGACTGGCTTTTTTGTGTCAAATATCTGCCATATTTTCATGTTATCTTTAATAAATCATTACCATTAGATTCTAATTAAATGATACATATTGTATTACTATTATTGACAGCATTCGATTTAAGGCGGTATAGTAGCTAACGCTAGTCGAGACCTGTTCAAGGAAGAATGAATGGGTGGCAGGCGACTAATAAGCATTATAAAAAGTAAAACGAAAGGACTCGTTATGACTCAAAATATCCATTCTGATACCATTCTAAATAATATCCCCTCTATCAATATGGGCGCACGTTCGGCAAATGCGCCATTGACTCAAAGCTATGATAAAGGTCCTGATGTGCCGCTGATTGAAGCGACCATCGGTGATTTCTTTGATGCTATCGTCTCCAAATATCCTGAACGCGAAGCGCTGGTCGTCTGCCATCAAAATATTCGCTGGACATATCAACAGCTGCAACAGCAAGTAAATCAGTTAGCGAGCAGTATGATTGAGATGGGGCTTGAGATTGGTGACCGTATCGGTATCTGGTCGCACAACAATGCTGAATGGCTACTCATGCAATTGGCAACTGCCAAGGTTGGTATTATTTTAGTCAATATCAACCCTGCTTATCGTGTTTTTGAGCTGCAATATGCGCTAAATAAATTGGGCTGCTCGGCATTGGTGCTCATGCGCCATTTTAAAAGTAGTGACTATGCCAGCCTAATCCGTGAGATGTGTCCTGAGATTTACCACAAAAATTACACTCAGCTGGATTTGGTCGAGATTCCAACGATTGAGCGCATCATTTGGATTGATGAACCAAATAGCGATGAAGAGTTTGGGTTTATGCAGAAGTTTTCTGCATGGATGGCAGAAGGTGATGCCAATGATCCGCGTATCGCCGAGCGTCAAGCTCAGCTTAAAAATACTGACGCCATTAACGTACAGTTTACCAGTGGTACAACGGGCACACCGAAAGGCGCAACTTTAAGCCATCGCAATATATTAAATAACGGCTATTTCATCGGTGAAGCGATGAATTTCACTGAAAAGGATAGACTGTGTATTCCAGTGCCTTTATATCATTGCTTTGGTATGGTGCTTGGCAATTTAGCCATTCTCACTCATGGCGGTTGTATCGTTTATCCAAATGATGGTTTTGAGCCATTATCGGTATTACAAGCCGTTGAACAGGAAAAATGTACGGGTTTACATGGCGTACCGACGATGTTTATCGCTGAGCTTGATCACCCTGAATTTAAAAATTTCGACTTATCGACCTTGCGTACTGGCATTATGGCAGGCTCTAGTTGTCCGATTGAGATCATGCGCCGTGTCATTGATGAGATGCACATGAAAGAGGTCACCATTGCTTATGGCATGACTGAAACCAGCCCAGTATCTTGTCAAACCAATGAACATACGCCACTTGATAAGCAAGTCTCGACCGTGGGACTTGTGCAGCCAGCGCTTGAAGTCAAAGTCATCGATACTGAAACAGGTGAAATTGTGCCCTTAGGTGAGACTGGCGAGTTACTCACCCGGGGTTATTCGGTGATGAAAGGCTATTGGGGCAGTCGCTTTAAAACGCGTGAAGCCATTCAAGATGGCTGGATGCACACCGGTGACTTGGCGACCATGGACGAAGATGGCTATGTCAAAATCGTCGGTCGTAGTAAAGATATGGTCATCCGCGGCGGTGAAAACATCTATCCGGTTGAAATCGAAAACTATCTATATCGTCATCCTAAAATCCGTGATGTGCAAATTGTTGGTGTTCCTGATGAAAAGTATGGTGAAGTATTGGCTGCTTGGATTATACCTAAAGAAGCTGGCAGCTTAACGGAAGAAGAAGTCCGTCAATTCTGTAGTGAGCATATTGCTCATTATAAAGTGCCAGCATATTATCGCTTTGTGACCGAATACCCAATGACCATCACTGGTAAAATTCAGAAATATAAAATTATTGAGCAAATGAGAGAAGAGTTAGGATTATAAAAAATTGAGCCGTTTTACTTCTTATTTTACTAATAAATTTTTCAGTAAATATTAAAATAACCAGTAGTTAAAAAAATTCGCATAAAAAGCTACTCGCATTTACGCATTAAAGAAAAGGGATATCATGAGCGCTATCATAACCAGTAAACTGAGTCCAAATGCCGCTGAATTTCAGCAGAACAGTGCTGCCATGCAAGAGGTCGTCGATGACTTATATCAGCACTTGCGTAAAGTCGCCCAAGGTGGTTCAGAGCGTGCACGCGCCAAGCATTTAGCACGTGGTAAGCTACTACCTCGTGAGCGTGTCGAGCGTTTGCTTGATGTTGGTACGCCATTTTTAGAAGTGGCTCCGATGGCAGCGCACGATATGTATGGTGAAGATATTCCAGCGGCGGGCGTGATTGCGGGTATCGGCCGTATTAATGGCACTGAGTGTATGATTGTCTGTAATGATGCCACGGTAAAAGGCGGCACTTACTACCCAATGACGGTAAAAAAACACCTACGTGCACAAGAAATCGCGCAAGAAAACAACTTGCCTTGTGTATATTTGGTGGATTCTGGCGGTGCAAACTTGCCCAATCAGGATGAAGTATTCCCTGATAAAGAACACTTTGGACGTATATTTTTCAATCAAGCTAATATGAGTGCCGCTGGCATTCCACAGATTGCAGTGGTCATGGGTAGCTGTACCGCTGGCGGGGCATATGTCCCAGCGATGAGCGATGAGTCTATTATTGTTAAAGAACAAGGAACTATCTTTTTAGGTGGTCCGCCACTGGTGAAAGCCGCCACTGGTGAAGAAGTCACAGCAGAAGATTTGGGCGGCGGCGATGTACATACCCGTCTATCAGGGGTGGTCGATCATTTGGCGCAAAACGATACCCATGCGTTATCAATCGCGCGTAATATCGTTAGCCACTTAAACCGTTCTGCTAAACAGATTCCAAATCAAATAAAACCACGTCCACCGCGCTATGATGCTAAAGAACTATACGGCGTCATTCCAACCGATAAGCGTAAGCCATTTGATATTAGAGAAATTATCACTCGTATCGTCGATGACAGTGCCTTTGATGAATTTAAGGCGCGCTTTGGCATGACGTTAGTATGTGGTTTTGCTCATATCGAAGGTATGCCAGTTGGCATTATTGCCAATAATGGCATCTTATTTAGTGAATCTGCACAAAAAGGCACGCACTTTATCGAGCTCTGCTGTAAACGCAAAATTCCTTTGATATTCCTACAAAACATCACAGGCTTTATGGTCGGTCGTAAGTATGAGAACGAAGGTATTGCCCGTCATGGTGCCAAGATGGTGATGGCGGTAGCGAATGCTAAAGTACCAAAATTCACCGTTATTGTTGGTGGCTCATTCGGTGCGGGTAACTACGGTATGTGTGGACGTGCTTATAGTCCGCGCTTCTTATGGATGTGGCCAAATGCTCGTATCTCTGTGATGGGCGGTGAGCAAGCGGCGTCAGTATTGGCAACGGTTAAACGCGATAACTTTGACCGTAAAGGCGAGGCGTGGAGTGATGAAGACGAAGCGGCATTTAAAGCGCCGATTCGTGAGATGTATGAAGAGCAAGGTCATCCTTATTATGCCACCGCTCGTTTATGGGATGATGGCGTGATTGACCCTGCTGATACCCGTAATGTGTTGGCATTAGCACTTAGCGCGGCTCATAACGCGCTGATTGAAGAGACAAACTTTGGTGTCTTTAGAATGTAGCATTGAAAGGTATATTGCCAGACATTTAGCGCTCATCAATACATAAAATATAGAGAAAGATATGCAACAAAATTTGAATAATTATGAAAGTCTATTGGTTAACGTTGAGCAGCACGTTGCAACAGTCACCTTGAATCGCCCTGAGATACGTAACGCCTTTAATGATGAAATGATTGCTGAGCTAACCGATGCATTCAAAACGCTTGGCGCTGATGATCAAGTACGCGTTATCCTTTTAGCAGCGGCTGGTAAAGCCTTTTGTGCGGGTGCCGATTTGAATTGGATGCGCGCCATGGCGGATTATAGCTATGAAGAGAACCTAGAGGACGCGGTTAAATTGGCACAAATGCTTAAGACCATTTATGAGTGCCCAAAACCAACGATAGCAGCGGTACAAGGGGATGTTTATGCAGGCGGCATGGGTTTGGTTGCTGTCTGTGATGTAGCTATCGCTGTAAGAATTGCCAATTTTTGTCTTAGCGAAGTGCGTTTGGGCTTAGCACCAGCAACCATTAGCCCTTATGTGATACGTGCATTAGGTGCTAGAGCCTCACAGCGTTATTTTCTCAGTGCGGAAGTATTTGATAGCAAAAAAGCCCGTCAGCTTGGCTTTATCCATGAGCGCGTTAGTGAAGAGTCGCTTGATGATGCAGTTGCAGAATTTTGTGCCAAAGTAGTCAAAAACAGCCCTGAGGCCGTCAAAACCTGCAAGCGTTTATTGCATGAAGTCGCGGGCGCACCGATTACCGATGAGCTAATCGCCGATACTGTCAAAGGCATCGCTGATATTCGCTCATCAGAGCAAGGTAAGGAAGGGGTGCAAGCATTTTTGCAAAAGCGCCAACCTGATTGGCTAGTAGCAGAGTAGCCATGTATCAATAAAAATATTTTTGCTAAATTGCCAATGAATAATAAAACCAGTTTAGCGTAAACAGTTATACGTGAATATCATCCTACCGTTTGATTATTTATCAACGATAAAACGACAAGATACAGGGATAGTTATGTTTTCTAAAATTTTGATCGCCAACCGTGGTGAAATCGCTTGCCGAGTTGCCGCGACTGCCAAGCGTTTGGGTGTAAGTACCGTTGCGGTTTATTCCGATGCCGACCGTGAGGCTAAGCATGTGGCTGTCTGCGATGAAGCTGTCTATTTGGGTGGTTCGGCTCCTAAAGATAGCTACCTGAAAGGCGATGCTATCATTGCCATTGCCAAAGAGACTGGCGCACAAGCGATTCACCCAGGTTATGGATTTTTAAGTGAAAACGCGGATTTTGCTCAAGCTTGTCAAGATGCAGGCTTGGTCTTTATCGGACCATCAGCTGACGCTATCCGTGCCATGGGCGGAAAATCTGAGTCCAAACGTTTGATGGAAGCGGCTGGCGTGCCACTAATACCCGGCTACCATGGTGAAAATCAAGATGCGCAATTTTTGCAGCAGCAAGCCGATAGCATTGGCTATCCTGTACTGATTAAAGCCAGTGCTGGTGGTGGTGGTAAAGGTATGCGTATCGTTGAGCAGTCCAGTGACTTTATTGATTTATTAGAATCTTGTCGCCGTGAAGCGATTACCAGTTTCGGTAACGATCAAGTATTGGTCGAAAAATACGCATTGAAACCTCGCCATATAGAAATCCAAGTATTCGGTGATACGCATGGCAACTATGTGCATCTGTTTGAGCGTGATTGCTCGGTACAACGTCGCCATCAAAAGGTATTGGAAGAAGCGCCGGCACCGGGTGTTGATGCAGCGATGCGTGAAGCAATGGGAACAGCGGCAATTGAAGCTGCACGTGCGGTCAATTATTTTGGTGCAGGTACGGTTGAGTTCATCGTTGAGCAGCGCGAAGGCTCAATGAATTTTTATTTTATGGAAATGAATACCCGTCTGCAGGTTGAACATCCGGTCAGTGAAGCTATCTCTGGCGTCGACTTGGTCGAATGGCAGCTATTGGTCGCGGCAGGTTTGCCATTGCCGAAAAAACAGGCAGAGCTGACTATCAACGGTCATGCGATTGAAGCACGTATTTGTGCTGAAAATCCTGATAATGGGTTTCTGCCAGCCACAGGTACTTTATTCACTTATCAAAAGCCTGAGCATAGTACTTTCATCATTAATAAGAACAGCACGGATGTACGTATCGATGACGGTGTACGCGAAGGTGATGTGATTAGCCCATTCTACGACTCTATGATTGCAAAGCTTATCGTTCATGCGCCTACTCGCGAGCAAGCGTTAGCTAAGCTTAATCGTGCACTAGCCCAAACGCGCATCGTCGGTCTGCCAAATAACGTCGCATTTTTGCGCTATATTCTTAATACGGAATCATTCAGCCAAGCCAATCTTGATACTGCGCTGATTGAGCGTGAGCGTGAGCAGCTGTTTGATCAGCATCCGCTTGAGTTATCGATACTTGCGGTTACTGCTATTGCGCAGCAGCTTGCCAATGAAGCGACAACGCAAGGGTCAGATCCTTTTAGCAAGCCTACGGGTTTCCGTGCCTTTAGCGATTATACGCGCTCGTTTAGCTTAGTTTATAATGAGCAATCTTATAAAGCTCTTATTAGCAACTGGCACAATGCAAGTTGTTCAGATAACAAAAAGGGCAGCGATAACCTCAGTAGCTTTACGCTAGTTATTAGGAAAGAAGTTGCGAACACTCAAGATAACAGCAACGCTAATGTAGCTGCCCAGATAGAAACTGTCTATGAAGGTCAAGTCAGCTATAGCAGTATTGACGCACACAATCATACTCTATGGTTAGATGGTGCTCGTATCAACGCCCAAAGCTGGACAAACCATGAGACCGTTTATGTCTTTACTGATAACGGGCGTGATGAAATCACCCTTGTTGATATCATGGCGCACGTCGGCGAAGAGAATGCGGCGGTCGGTAGCTTAAAGTCGCCAATGCCAGGGCAAGTCGTGGCCTTCAAAGTTGCAGTCGGTGATACGGTGAAAAAAGGCGAGCCATTGGCTGTCATTGAAGCGATGAAAATCGAACATACTATTACGGCACCGACAGATGGCGTGGTTGTAGAATTATTATTCGCCGCAGGTGACTTGGTTGCTGATGGTGATGAGCTGCTGCGTATTGATAGCGAAGAGAATTAGTAAAAAGGACAATCTGTATGAGTATCTCGTACCCAAAACACGTCACCATCGTTGATGTTAGCCCACGTGATGGGCTACAAAATGAATCAATGACGGTACCGACTGCGGTTAAGCAAAGGCTTATCAACGATTTGATTGCCGCAGGGGTTAAAAAGCTTGAGGCTTCTAGCTTTGTATCGCCTAAATGGGTACCGCAAATGGGCGACAATAGCACGCTGTTAGAGGCACTTGCAGCGACACGTCACAGTGATGTGAGCTATTCGGTGTTGGTGCCGAACATGCGTGGTTTTGAAAATGCTATCGTGCATCGTCCTGATGAAATCGTCATTTTTGGCTCAGCAAGTGAAACCTTTAGCCAAAAAAACATTAATTGTAGTATTGATGAGAGTATTGAGCGTTTTGCACCAGTGGCTGCCGCGGCTAAAGCGCAAGGGATCAAAGTACGAGGCGTCATCTCTTGTACGGTAGGTTGCCCTTATGAAGGTGACATTGACCCAAGTAAAGTGGCGTATGTAACCAAGCGTTTGGTCGAGATTGGTGCTGAGCAGATTGGCATTGCTGATACGATTGGTGTTGGTACGCCGCTCAAGGTACAGCGGGCGCTACAGGCTGCACTTGAATATGCTGATATCAGCATGTTGTCAGGACATTTTCATGATACTTATGGTCAAGCGTTAGGTAATACCTTGGCTGCCTTACAAATGGGTGTCAGTGAATTTGATACCTCCGTCGCTGGACTTGGTGGTTGTCCTTATGCCAAAGGCGCAACGGGCAATGTCGCGACTGAAGATGTGGTTTATATGCTGCATGGTATGGGTATCAGTACTGGTATTGATTTGGATAAATTGGTCGTGGCAGGTGAGCGTATCAGTGAGTTTTTAGGTCGTCCTAATGGGTCAAACGTGGCACGTGCTTTAATTAACAAACGTCAGTCTTAATAATTTCATTAAGAATATAGTTAGTCATAAGCTAAATGAATAGATAGATAGGTTTATGGCTGGGACAAATTTTTTGAAGCCTCTGGAGTGACGAAGTTGCACAGCAAGCGAGGAAAATTTGTCCAAGCTATATCATCTATTTTTAAATTGACACAGCGCTAGTAAAAAATTAAACATCAAAATACAAGGAATGGCTATGAGTTTACCTGGATTGAATTTTCAGCTTGGCGAAGATATCGACGCCTTACGTGACATGGTGCAACAGTTTGCGGCTAATGAAATTGCCCCACGTGCTGCCGAGATTGACAGTAGCGATGAGTTCCCAATGGATTTATGGCAAAAGATGGGTGATATTGGTCTACATGGCATCACTGTTCCTGAAGAGTACGGCGGCTCCAACATGGGCTACGTCGCACATATGGTCGCGATGGAAGAGATTAGCCGTGCCTCTGCCTCTGTAGCACTGAGCTATGGTGCACATTCCAATCTGTGTATCAATCAGCTCAAACGTAATGGTTCAGAGGAACAAAAGCAAAAATATCTGCCTAAGCTCATCAGTGGCGAATTCATCGGTGCATTGGCAATGAGTGAAACTGGTGCGGGGTCAGATGTCGTTAGTATGAAGCTAAAAGCCGAAGAAAAAGATAGCAGCTACATTTTAAACGGTAGCAAAATGTGGATTACCAATGGTCCTGATGCTGACGTGATGGTGGTTTATGCTAAGACCAATCCAGAATTAGGCGCTAAAGGCATGACGGCTTTTATCGTTGAAAAAGGCATGGAAGGCTTTGGCACGGCGCAAAAGCTCGACAAACTAGGTATGCGCGGTAGTCATACTGGTGAAATGACCTTTAATAATGTTGAAGTACCTAAAGAGAATATCTTAGGCGGCTTAAACGAAGGCGTTAAAGTTTTAATGAGCGGTCTTGATTATGAGCGCGCGGTATTAGCCGCAGGTCCTATCGGTATCATGCAAGCCGTGATGGACAATGTCGTGCCTTATATTCATGATCGTAAGCAGTTTGGACAAGCCATCGGAGAGTTCCAGCTTATCCAAGGTAAAGTTGCAGACATGTATACCATCCTGCAAGCAGGTCGTAGCTTCTTATACACCGTTGGCAAGAATTTGGACATGTTAGATCAACGCGGTGCCGGTCATAGTCGAGAAGTGCGTAAAGACTGTGCCAGTGTGATTTTATGGTGTGCCGAAAAAGCCACTTGGATGGCAGGCGAGGGTATTCAAATCTTTGGTGGTAATGGCTATACCAACGAGTATCCACTAGGTCGTTACTGGCGTGATGCCAAGCTATATGAGATTGGCGCGGGTACCAGTGAGATTCGCCGTATGCTGGTTGGTCGTGAATTGTTTAACGAGACTAAGTAAGAATTATTGAGTGTTCATTAGATATTAAGTTCAAAATAAAATCGATACATTAATATCCTCGTGCTAATGAGCTAAATTTTTCTTGCGTGCTGTTCGCAGGCGTGACAGAGTCTGCGAATAGCTCATCCCTTTAGCACTCTGTATTGATCTCAAATCAAATAGACATAAAAAAGCAGGACGTTTTAAGCGTCCTGCTTTTTTAATTTCTAGCTCATAAAATTTTTTCAGTCATCATGCCTGTTTACTATGATCAAAATAGCGCGCAAGACCATTTAATAATAAATCGTCACGCAGGCGCACTGGGCGGTTGACGTGTTGGGCGATAATAGCTGCATCACCGCCAGTCATGATCACTTCAAAGTTGGGATGACGTGTGCTAATCTCGTTAATAGCACCGACGATAGATAGTAGTATCCCGCGATGTACCGCATCTTGCGTGGTGAGACCTTGGCTAACACTATCAAAAGTACCGTTAGAAATGGTGATTTGCTTGGTACCAGAAAATAGCGACTCGCGTTGCAGGTAAATACTCGGGAAAATGTAACCGCCCAAATGCTCAGCATGGTCAATCAAATCAATCGTCACTGCTGTACCACAACCTATCACACATTGACGTTTGGTTCTATCCACCGCGCCGAGCATTTGTAGCCAACGGTCACAGCCAAGCTGCTCATCATTATAAGCGCTTTTCATAAGTGGATAATTGGCATCGACATGGACAAATTCAAACGGGATATTAAGGCGACTGAGCGTTTCTGAAACTTTGACATTAAGATCATCGCCGAGCACCGATGAGATACCGATAAAGTCAGGGGCATAACGCTCAAAGCGGTCGGTCAAACCCATGAGTAATTCGGCAGGTGCTTGCAAATGTTGCTTGGCATCATGTGAGACTATCTGTCCGATATCATCAGTCAGCCAGTATTTAAGGCGGGTGTTGCCGAGATCAAGCCAGAGCATAAAATTCCCTTTAGATAGAGCGCATTCAGTAAATGCTTTAAGCGTTATCAATAACGTCGATGCGTCCGGTAAAAAGCGCAGAAATATTACCGTTATCTTGGCGTAATTGCAAACATCCATGTGTATCAATACCGCAAGCATAGCCAGTTAGTATCTCTGTTTGACCGTTGTGCTCTTGGCTAATACGTAAGTGCCGTCCTGCTAGTGCATCCATTGAGTCAAATTGCTGCAAAAAGCTGTCTAAATTATAGGTTTGACCAGTTGGTTTTTCTAACCCTAAATGCTCAAAGCGTGTCATTGCTGCCATTAGTGCTTTGCTCATTTGTTGATAAAGCTCTCGTAGACTTGGCAGCGTACTTGCTGGTTTATCTGGCGCTAGCAGCTGCTCGATATCTTGTAAGCTAATGGCTTGGTAGCTCATACCTTCGCAGGTTTGGGCAGTAAGCTTGGGAGTTGCTTGTACATTAAGACCAACTCCCATCACCACGCCGACCAATTTGCCCGCTTGGGTAACCGGCTCAATTAATATACCAGCAAGTTTGCTAAATTGAATAATTTTCGTGCCTGATACGGCTTCATCTGCTTCAGAGAGAGACTGATAAAATCCCAAGTCATTCGCCCATTTTACCCCTATAGGTGTTAAACCTTGGTTAGCTAGTTGTGCATTTAATGTTTGAATAACAGGCATTTTTACCAGATCAATACCGATTATTAACGACAATAAACCGCTAATCGGCATATGTACTGGATAATATAACGACAGATAAACATTGCCACGTGGTGATTGCCACGAGCGCCCATGTTGTCCACGACCTGCGCTTTGGGTTTCGGCAGTCAGTAGATGCATCTCATGGGCATTGAGCGTGCCATCCTGTACTGCTGCGATGAGCTCACTGTTGGTTGAGACGCTGCTAAATAGGTGCCGATGGTTAAGCTCTGGCAAATGAGTAAGCAGATGTGACTTAGAGTCGCAGTCAGATAAAGAGTCGAGTGGCAGCATACGTTTTTCCGCTGTGGTTAATAGAGCAAATGTGATAAATGTGGCAAGGGAAATTTTTGATATACTGAGCGATGGTCACAAATAGTCAATACAGAGTAGATAGGATAAAGGTCAGTATACGATTTGGCAAATGCAATTAAGCGTATGATAAGTAAGTGCTGAAAAGATAAAGTAATCTAGTAAAAAGAAGCAGGATAAAAGGCTGATTCGATGATGTTATATGTATGGTTTGTGATTGCAGGGGCGTTTGCTGGCGTCAGCGCAGGCTTGTTTGGCGTCGGTGGCGGTATGATTATCGTACCAGCATTGGTCTGGATTTTTGCGGCTTATAATTTTCCTTCTGAAGTGGTCACTCATTTGGCGATTGGCACTTCCTTGGCTACCATCGTTGTGACTTCGATCAGCTCATTAACTGCGCATAATAAGCGCGGCGGGGTACGTTGGGAAGTATGGCGCAAGATGGCACTGGGCTTGATCATCGGTAGTCTAGTTGGTGCCGGTATTGCGGACATGATTGATGGTAAAGTGTTACAAGCTATCATCGGTATTGGTGCATTACTGGTCGCGCTAAAAATGCTCTTTTTATCCAATAAGGAGCAGCTCGGTAAGCCGTTGCCATCTACTGGTGTACAGTTTAGCGCCGGTACGGGCATTGGTATGGCGTCCTCTATCTTTGGTATTGGCGGCGGTAGCTTGACCGTGCCATTTTTAAACTGGGCAGGGCTACCGATGAAGCAATCGGTCGGTACGTCTGCCGCTTGTGGTTTACCTATTGCATTGGCTGGTGCAGCAGGGTTTGCATGGTTTGGTCAAGATGTGGTTAATATGCCCGAAGGTACGATAGGCTTTGTCCATATCACAGGATTCTTATGTATTTCCGTTGCTAGCTTTGCGATGGCAAAGGTCGGTGCCAAACTTGCCCATGTATTACCTGCGCTCACGCTTAAGCGTGCCTTTGGCATATTATTGTTATTTGCGGGTGGACAGTTATTGTTAAGTGGGATCGGGGTAATTTAGGTTTTACTTCCTATCAATCGCATCTAGCCCTAAACGCATCCATTTTCTTGCCAGCTCGTCATGGTCGCTGAGCATACTCCATAGCGCATCTTCACTAAAGATAGAGTGCTCTTTACCTGAGTGCTCAATTGGCAGATCTGCTTCACGATCCGCCATCCATTGTGGATTAAGATAGTAATCTTTCAACTCGTTTAGCAATGCTTCAGCTTGCAAAAACTGCTGTTGCGCTTTGAGCTGCTGGCGGTATAGTTCGCACCATTGCTCATATTTTTGCTGCAATTCTTGCGGATTATAGTTAGTCATTTTAATTCTCTTGATTTTTAGTGTTTAAATTAATGATGTTGATTTTAAGCCCTATTATAGCGTCCCTCATAAACCCTAAAAATTTAGCACAATTTGAGGTAGAATAGCCGCCTGTTTTTGCTAAGTTTACTGATTATTCATGCGTCTAAAATCTCTCAAGCTGGCAGGCTTTAAATCCTTTGCCAATCCTACGACTTTTACCTTTCGTCGTGGTATTACTGCCATTGTCGGGCCAAACGGCTGCGGCAAATCCAACGTCATTGATGCCATTCGCTGGGTGCTGGGTGAAACCTCTGCCAAGCAGCTGCGTGGCGGCGCGATGAGTGATGTCATCTTTGCCGGTACGCAAGATAAAGCCGCCAAAAGTGTCGCTAGTGTCGAGCTGACTTTTGAGCATACGCAAGATGAGCAAAACGGTATTCGCCATGAGTTTAATCTGTATCAAGAGCTGTCCGTTCGTCGTCAGGTAAATAAGGAAGGTCGCTCAGATTATTTTATCAATGGCACGCGCTGTCGTCGTCGTGATGTGGTCGATGTATTCTTGGGCACGGGTCTTGGCGCGCGCAGTTATGCCGTCATCGAGCAGGGTATGATTGGGCGTATTGTTGAGTCTAGCCCCATGCAACTGCGTGAGTTTATCGAAGAAGCGGCAGGGGTTTCGCGCTATCAAGCGCGCCGTGAAGAGACGCAAAAGAAGTTAGAGAAAACTAAAGATAATTTGGCACGTCTGCATGATATGCAAAGCGAGCTTATTAGCCAACAAAAACGCTTGTCTAAGCAAGCCGCCAGTGCTGAGCGTTATGAAGAGCTGGCGTTAACGCTTGCTGATATTAAACAACAACTTGCCATTCAACAATTATATCAAGCCAAACATAATCAGCAGCAGCAGAAAATCGCTCATGAGCGTAGTGCCACTGAGGTTGCAACCTTACAAGCCGACTATGAGACTCTAAAAGCCAAACAAGATAAGCTTGCGACATATATCAATCAGGAGCAATGGCTCAAAGACGATGCCCAAAGCAACCATTATCAACAGCAGCTAAGCTATCAACAAGCAGAGCACCAGCTCAGTGATGCAAAGTCACAGCTGACCACCATTGAGCAGCAACTTGCCAGTTTAGAGCAGCAGCGTCAGCAATTAGTCGATGAGATTGAGCGCTTAAAATCTGATGAAGCTGAGCAGCAGAAGGTGCTAGAATTATTGCGTCCGAAGCTCATTGAATTAACGAATAAACGTGAAGCGCATAAACGCAACGAGCAACCGTTGCAGCGCGCCTACCATGACGCGCAAAATCAGCTGTCACGCCTGCAAGATACTGCGCGTACTCTTGAGCAGCAGCAAGCGATTAATAGCCAAGCACAAAAACGGCAGCAGAAAAATCATGATAAGTGGCAGCGCCGCCAGCAAAATTGGCAAAATCTCTGGCAGCAATTACAACAGTCTGTATCTCTAAATAATAGTGCTGACGAGCAAGAGCCGACTGATGCGAACAATTTACAGCACACATTAGATACGCAAGTGACTGAGCTAAATAAACAGCTGCAACAGATTGAGCGTCAACAAGATAGCGTTGATGAACGTCTGTCAGAGCTACAACCGCAAGCGCATGATTTACAACAGCGTTTAAACATGCAGCAGCGCGAGTTGAGTGAATATGAAAAACGTCATGCCGTATTGGCAAGTGAGTACGATACCCTACACCAGATATTGCATCCTAAACCTATTCCAAAATCGCAACCGCTTGTTCATGCAAAAACTGCTGATGTTAAAGGCGATTTAGGAACCGAAATAGTCAGCGATTATAAAGAGCCGGCCATATCAACCTTGCGCGAGCAGATTGAGCTAAGCGAGAAAGGCAAACAACATGCGCAATTACTCGATAGCGTATTGGCGTTGTGGTTGGATAGTCATGTATTGGTTTGCAATCAAACCATGCAGCCAAGCATTGATAACGCGAGCGATGATTCTGAGAAACCACACAGCTTATGGCAAGCGCTTAAGCAAGACTTAACAGCTTTATTTACTTATCGGACTGCGCAAAATGCGCATAGTAGTACGAAAGAGAAGTCACTAGTAGAAACTAGTCACAGCTTATGGTTATCTACAAAGCAAAATGAGGCAAATACAAAACCATTTATCAGTAAATTGCCAGATACTCTAAGTGATAAAGTACTACCTCTATCAGAGCTGATTAGCGCGCCGAACTTAGCGCTTTGGCAGCAATGCTATTTATATATTGCGCAACCTGAGACAAATAATAAGCAAACGTTAGAAGTGCTTGCTGAGATTTTAAAAGCATTGCCATCATCAGCCATTTTGCTAACGTCTGATGGCTGGCTTATCAGTCGTCAGGGGACGATTAATCTAAGTAAGTTTGCTGGCACTCAAAATGGTCAAAACGATAGCAATAGTCAATTTTTAACTCAGCGTTTACAGCAGCGCAGCCGTCTGCAAGTGTTAGAAGATCTGATTGATGAGTTTGAAGCCAAAATCCAAAATCAGCAAAAGGCTATTACTAATAATCAGCGTAACTATGATGCACTAACGGTCAGCTTAGAAGAAACCCGTGCGCAAGCTGAGCAATTGACCCGTGACCAGCATAAATATCAGCAACAGCTCACTACTCAACGCGCTAATGCTGAGCGTCTACAAGCGGACAGCCAACGCTTAAGCACTGATAAAATAGCCCTTGAGCAAGAGCGGCAAGAGCTTAAGCAAGAACAACAAACGCTTAATAATGAGCTACAGGACATCCAAAGCGCAATAGCGGCGCTAACGCCACAAATCACCGATGCTCGAGCAACAACGCAGCAATTACAAGCTGAGCGTAGTGAGTTAAGTCGCACCCGTCAGGCAGACGATGATGAGTGGCAAGCATTGCAGCTGCGTATCCAGCAGAGCGAGATGCGTTTAGAGCATGGCGTAAGCAGCCTTGCGCGTGCGACCGAGCAACACGATAAGTCACTGCAAAGCGAGAAAATTTTACAGGCAAATTATGAACAGCAGCAAAATAAGCTGCCAGAACTGCAAGCAACCCTGCAAACAGTGCAAACGGCGCGTGATGAGCAGCAGACGTTATTAACAGGGCGCGAGACAGCATTAACGGCGCTTAAGCAAGAGTATAATCAGCAGCAGGTCGAGCTAGATACCCTGCAACATAAATTGCAAACTCAGCAAAGCGCGCTTGCCCATCACTCGACCGAGTTGGCACTAAGCGTGGCGAGGTTAGAGGATGCTAGCAGCCATACGCAAGAAGCGCTAGATGTGTACTCTAATGCGAGTCATAAATATAAAGCGCAGTCGGATATATCTCAGCAGCCACAGCATCAGCAACAAGTGATGAGTGTCTCAAACTTATTGGCAGACTTTATCGCTCATGATCGCCGTGTGCGTCCAGACAAAATCGTAGAATTAGAATCTGAGCGTAATAAGCTTGAGCAGCAATTAAGCAAAATTGGCGCAGTTAATCTCGCCGCGGTGGCAGAATTGGCTGAGGTTAATGAACGTTTAGAGCCACTGGCGCAGCAGACAGCGGACATTGCTGCCAGTATGCAGACGTTGACCGAAGCGATTGCCTCTATTGACGAGACGACCAAGACACTATTTATGCAGACACTTGATGCGGTCAATAATGAGCTTGCTAACTTATTTGCCAAGGTTTTTGGCGGCGGGCAAGCAAGCTTAACGCTAAATACTGAGGATATGCCTGCTAATGCGCCAAAATCAGAACAGTGGCGGGCAGGGCTGACTTTGATGGCACAGCCAAAAGGTAAGCGTAATAGTCGATTAGCCGTGTTATCAGGCGGTGAAAAAACCCTGACCGCGCTGAGCTTAATTTTTGCGATATTTAAGCAGCATCCTGCACCATTTTGCGTGCTTGATGAGGTTGATGCGCCGCTTGATGATGCTAATGTCGCTCGTTTTACCAGTCTCATTCATGAATTAGCAGACGATTTGCAGTTTATCTTTATTAGCCATAATAAATTAACCATGCAAATTGCTGATGAATTAAAAGGTGTTACCATGCCAAGCGCAGGGATTTCTACCTTGGTCAGCGTATCGCTCGATGAAGCAGCACTTTATATTGCTGAATAGCAAAAATAGTGATAACTGACAGCGATTGTCAGTGGTATAGTTAGGGGTCAGGGCAGAAGGTCACGCAAGTGTGTCAGCCTCACGGTAAACAATGACTATATGGTGACGATGTTAATTAGCCATGCTAGACTATTGCCATTTATTCCCTCTTATGTATTCTCTTTTGTCGTAGATTAGGATTATTTCTCATGACCGCTATTCAGTTTATATTGATCGCCATTGCTGCATTGATTGTGCTTGCCGGGCTAATTATGGTCATGCGTAGCTTTAAGCGTCGCAAAAATGCAGAAGCTGCCGCGGTCAATTATGATAAAAACGGTATTCCTATCATACCGCGTCATGAGCGCAATATCGTCGATCAGCCAGATTTAGACGACACGATCGCTGGCGAAACCAGTATCACGCCTGACCGCAGTTATCTGAATGCAGTCGTTGAAGATGCACCTTTGAGCCAAGCGCGTCAGCAAGACGATGTACAGTTGATGTCTGGATACGATAATGTCAGTAGCGATGTAAACGATAGCTATAGCCAAGTAAATGATGAAGATTATGCGCGCTGGCAGGCAGAGCAGCATAACGATAATAGCGAATTTACCTCTGCTGCTGAGCAAATGAATATCGAACAAGAGCCTGATGCGTTTTCAAGCTTGGTATCGGCAACCGACAGCCTGATGCCATCTATTGATACGGCAGAAGAGCCAAGTTTCAATGATAATAGCCCGATACTTGATCAGCATTTATCAGAGCCAGTCGATGATACGCAAAATGCACCACTTATCAATGCCAAAGACAATATCAATATCACCATCTTGCCGCACCAATATCGTGACCGTCCAGCAGCGTTGATTCGCGGTCGTGATTTATTGGCATTGATCGATAAATATGGTCTGCGTTATGGCGCGATGAATATGTTCCATCGCTATGAGCAAAAAGACGGCACCGGTATGCTATGGTTTAGTATGATGGGCATCACCGATAGTGGTATCGCGCCTTTTGATCCGCATAGCGTGGCGACCAATAACTATAACGGCGTGGTGGTCTTCTTATCGTTGCCGCATCCTCAAGCGCTGCGCAGTTTCGACAGTATGATGAGCATCGCTTATATGATGGCAAGCGATTTGGACGCTGTGATGCTAGATGAAGAGAACGACCCAATCACGCCTGAATACAAGCAACAGCTACGCAACCAAGTGCGCGATTATGAAGGTTGATCGCTACCAAAGTTGATTAAAATCGATAAATAGTATCAGTACTAAAAAAGGCAAATAGCGATAACGTTGTTTGCCTTTTTACTTTTCCTAGCCATTCATTTTCATTAAAAGTTTATCCGAGTATCTTGCAAACTTGTTATCATATCGACATCTTGAATTGCAAAAAAAAGACGCCGACTATGACTGACCCTATCGCACCGCTTACCTCTAAAGACATCAATACTGCAAAATCTGCAGCAAACGAAGATGCTATCGTGGCTCAAATGCGCACGTTTATTGATGCCCTCAAGCAGCACAATTATGCCTATTATGTGCTCGACAATCCCATCTTAGAAGACAGCGAATACGATCAGTTGCGTCGCTCTTTATTGGAGTTTGAAGAACAATATCCCGATTTGGTACAGCCAGACAGCCCAATCAATCAAGTCGGCGATATGCCGCTATCGGCATTTACGCAAGTGACCCACGATATCCCTATGCTATCGCTTGGTAACGTTTTTGAATATGATGATTTGCGTGATTTTATGCGCCGCGTTAATGACCGCTTAAGCGTCGCTCAGCAAAGCCCAGAGTATGAGATGGAGCTAAAGCTGGATGGTTTGGCGGTATCACTCAAATATGTCTACGGTAAATTTACTCAAGCGGTCACGCGCGGCGACGGTCAAACGGGCGAGGATATTGCCCAAAATGCCAAAACCATTCGTAACTTGCCGCTTTGGCTTGCTGATGCCACTGATATTCCGCTGTTAGAAGTGCGCGGTGAAGTGCTCATGCCCAAGGCGGGATTTGAGCGCCTCAATCGCTTAGCAGCCGAAAAAGAAGAAAAGACTTTTGCCAATCCACGCAATGCTGCTGCTGGGAGTTTACGTCAGCTAGATCCCGCCATTGCTGCTAGCCGTCCGCTCGCATTTTACTGTTATTCAGTCAATCAAGGGTTACCTGAGCATATCAAAACCCAATCGGCAGCGCTTGCTTGGCTAAAAACCATTGGCTTTACCGTCAGTGCGGTGGAAGTAGTGCAAAATCCACGTGAGGCTCAAGCCTATTATGAATCGGTAAAAGAGACACGTGGCGAGCTGCCGTTCGAGATTGATGGCATGGTGATTAAGGTCAATAGCTTGGCGTTGCAGCAACAGCTTGGTTTTTTATCGCGTGAGCCGCGCTGGGCAACTGCTTATAAATTCCCTGCTGAAACCGTCATGACACGCTTGCATACTATCGAGTGGCAAGTCGGACGCACTGGCGCGATTACACCAGTTGGTAAATTAGAACCCGTGAAAGTCGGCGGCGTCACCGTCAGTAATGTTACCTTGCATAACTTTGGTGAGATTCAGCGATTGGATGTGCGTGCAGGCGATATGGTCAGCGTCCATCGTGCAGGGGATGTGATACCTAAAGTCACCCGCGTTTGGACAGATCAGCGTCCAGAAAACTCTGAACCCGTTAAGTTGCCATCGACTTGCCCAGTATGCGACTCGCCAGTGGTGCTGCCCAAAGATGAAGCATTGGCGCGTTGCACCGGTGGGCTATTTTGTCCCGCGCAGCAGGTCGAGGCGCTCATTCACTTTGTCTCGCGTCGGGCGATGGATATCGATGGCTTAGGCGCAAGTTGGCTGATTAGCTTTTTTGAGCACGGTTTGGTCAAGACCGTTGCCGATATCTATCAGTTGCACAATCATCAAGAGGAGCTGATTACGCTTGAGAAACTGGGCGAAAAATCTGTTCAAAATATCCTCAGCGCTATCGAAGCCAGTAAGCAGACGACGCTCGCACGCTTTATCTATGCGCTGGGTATTCGCGGTGTCGGTGAGACGACGGCGCAAAACCTCGCTCAACAATTTGGCGATCTTGATGCCTTAATGTCTGCCAGTATCGAAAAACTGCTACTCACGCCAGATGTGGGTGCTATTACCGCTGAACTTACTTATAAATTCTTCCGCGCACCGCATAATATCGAAGTCATAATGGCATTACGAGAAGCTGGCGTGCATTGGGATAAGGTTGAGCAGGTCGCGTCAGAAGGATTGCCGCTCGATGGTCAAACATGGGTGATTACTGGCGCGCTTGATAGCATGGCACGCGATGAAGCCAAAGCCAAACTGCAAGCGCTTGGTGCCAAAGTATCTGGTAGCATCTCTGCAAAAACCACGGCGTTACTGGCAGGTGATAAGACTGGCTCAAAAATGGCAAAAGCTGAAAAACTGGGCGTTAAAGTAGTGGGTGAAGAAGAGTTTTTGGTGTTGGTTGGGGAGTAGAGTATGAATATTGAAGACATGGAAGGTTTGGACGAAGAAACTCGGCAAGAAATTAAAGAATTGCAGAGGATTACGCCTGAGAAGCATGGAAATAAGTTTTTTGCACAGGCACAGTTCAATCTTGGAGCAACATTCATAAAAATTGGAAATATTGAAGAAGCCTTAGACACTTTTTCTAATATTCAACACTCACACAGCCCTAAATTATATGCAGTTGCTCAATACCATATTGGTGAAATAATAGAGAGCAATGGTGATATAGAGTCTGCATTGAGTATTTGGAGAGCTATTAATCATTATGATAGCCCAGAAATATATGCTGCAGCTCAGGCTCAAATTGGTTTTGTGTTATTCGAAAAAAATGACATTGAAGAAGCTTTACTAGTATGGGGTAATATCACTCATTCGGATGACTCCCAACAATATGCTCAAGCCCAGTTTAATATCGGTATTTGTTTATCAGAGAAGTTAAACACAAAAGAAGCATTGTTAGCTTGGAATAATATAAGCCGTTTGGATAACCCAAAATTATATGCTCGAGCTCAATTTAATATCGGAAGTAACTTATTAGAAAGTAGTGATGTTAAAGGTGCTCTATTATCTTGGCATAATATTGAAAAAAAGGATAATCCGGAAGCTTATGCTAAGGCTCAATTGAAAATTGGAAGTATTTTGACAGAACAGGGAGATTATCAAAGTGCACTACTAGCATGGTGTAACGTTAAACGTTCAGACAATTTAGAAGCATATGCCAAGGCACAATTTAAAATTGCAATTTTTCTAATAGAAGTCACATATTATCAAGCAGCAGTTTCAACACTACAGCTTATTAAAATATCGGATGATATTGAAGCTTATGTCAAAGCACAATTTAATATTGGTGATTTATTGAAAGGTTATGATCTAGATGGAGCTTTAAAAGCATTTCGAAACATTGAATATGACTATAGTCCTATAGCATATGGTAAAGCGCAATATGCTATAGGTGAAATACTAATTAGAGATAATAGTCTCAAAGATTATACCTCTGCTGAAGAATATTTTGAGCTAGCAAGAGAGGTATTTCCATACGAAGCGCGATGTCATATTAAAATCTGCAAAATATTGAATTCACCAGAAACAGAAAATTTTGGTCTGATATCAATTGATTTTTTAAACGCAGTATTAAATATAGTTAAAATACTAACCTTAGATTTTAAGAAGTATGCTGATGAAGAAAAACCATTTGAAAGAAAAATTGCTCATTATACTTCAACATATACATCTAATCTTTTAATAGGGAATGATAAAAGAAGTGACTCCCCAAGCCTATTTAGGCTGAACACAATTAACAACGTCAATGATCCTAGTGAAGGTCAACTGCTTATTAAAAAGTTAAAAGGTATAAATGATAACGTCTTTGTTCCATTGGATTTTGATAAGAACTTTCATGCCTTCATTAGCTGTTTTACTTTTAACCATGACAGTCTAAATCAGTTTAGACTCTATGGTAAGCAAGATAACAAAGAAGCTTCTGGAATGAGCTTAGTTTTCCATAAAGATTTTTTCCAGCCTAAGAGTCTCATAGGAGGTATTTCTTATTTATCGCTTGAGAGTCCATCGAATGAGACTGCAAGTCTTTTAAATATAGATAGTGCAAAGCTAGAAAATGTAAAGATTCAAAGTTCTAAAAACAAAAATGAAGAAATAGTTAAACGCTCCGTTATGAGGTGTGTATATTTAGACCCAACTTCAGACTACTTCCATTTAGCACAACGTAACCGTTTAACATTTTTCAGAGAGTTTGGTGATAAAATAATACTTAAAGATGGTACTTGGCAGTGTCAAGCTGAATACGAATGGGAGCTCTATCAAAAATATATAGGTGAAATAACTGATAACTTCAAAGAAGCTTATGACAAACTTAAGGTTATTTACAAGGAAGTAGAGAAGAAAATTGATAATGTAGAAGCGAGTTTAGGTGCTTCTAAAGCTAAAGAAATGAATGAATTTGCTGAAGAAATACTTTTGCCTTTGAAGTATCTTGTCAAACATTCAGCATTTCGTGAGGAGCAAGAGTGTAGGATGATTTATATCACTTCGATTGATAGGCCTGAAGTGACAATGGAATATGGTAGTTTTCTATATGTTGAGTATGAACCTAGCGTTAAAGACCATCTTGATAAAATTTATATAGCTCCTGCTGCGCTGCACCACAAACGATACTTCGATCACCTTTTGAAAGATATTGATGTGCCAGTTGAAGTATCAGGAAATGTATTTCGATAATTGCCTAAACGCGAAAAATCATAAATAGTATGGATGTTGACTCACGTTCTATGACCATTTATTTCTCCATGGGTCTTCATCCACATTATATTTCAGTTTTCTACTCCACCACCTCTCCATGCCCTTTTACATCACTTTTCTTACCATCTGGCTGAATAACGATAGGTAACACCAACCCTTTTGCAAAATCCCCTGCCAATACATAATCATAGCTGCTGGCAGCGACATCCGGCGTAGTATGAATGATCAGCTTCATTTCTTTATCATCGGTCAATTCATGCGAGACATAGCTTTCACTGAGCTGATCCAACGCTTTAGATAGTGCCTCGTTACTTGCCATACTTATGGTCAGATTATGCTGAGCAGTACCATTATCCACTTTGAAGTACTCTGCATAATCGCGGACATTTTGGCTATCGAGCGCAAATGGATACTTGTAGTTAGCAAGATCAGCGGGCTTTTCACCGCTATCTATAACTGACCAATCTATCGTAGTTGCTGCCGATGAATCCGTCGTAGATACCGATGTATCAGCTTTTTTAACAGTAGTATCATTACTATTATCGCAGCCTGACAGCGCCCACATACTGGCAGTCGTAATGATGAGCATGGTTATAAGACGCTTTGGCATCGAGGTATCCTCTTTATGATAAGTCATGAGATGTTTTGATAGAGGCGCTATTTTGACAGCTTTCTATGCGCTTCTCTAGCGAAATGCAAAAAAGGGTTCTTTTCACTCTAGCGATTTCTTATTCTAGCAAGTCAGATAAGAAGACGAGTTTTCTATAAACCGTTTAACAGAGGAGGCACAAAAAAACAGCCATCTTTCGATGACTGTTTATAGTAATGCTCAGTCTAATAATTATACATTTATCATTATAAATGAATGATTAAACCGAAATAACTATCTACCTACTTGGCAGTTTACTTGGTATTCTTTACCATTTGCCCATTTCATAGCGAAGATACCTTTGTCGTCTTTCATGTGCCATGCATAGACCACTTCTGGATTTGACTCATTCACATAGCTTGCTGTATCGCCTTGAACAGCGCCATTCAAGATAATTGGCTGGTTTGCCCAGTTTACTTTAGGTAAGGTAGCGTTTAGCATTACTTGCTTCTTATTGATTGACTGCTTTGCCAAGATTTTGCTGCCATCAGTACAGGTATAAGGTGCTGGTGCCATACGGTCATAAGCGGCGTCAGTCACGCTTTCTGAAGCAGGTGTATTTGGCGTAGTAGGAGCGGTAGTCGCACATGCACTTAGTAGGGCAAGCGCAGGTAGAGCGGTAGCAAGTTTGGTTAGGGTATTCATAGCATTCTCCAAAAATATAAAAATCATCGTGTATTTGTTATTAACTATGCGTTAAGCATATAGCGCATATAGTATCGAAAACTCACTTTATAGAATGTTAGAAATTGTTTGTTACGTGTTCACTTGGTTACTTAGACACTGATTACTGTAACGATTGATTTAAGGATGCTTAATGAATTTCTGATTTGCTTACTTTCAGCAAGCAGCATAATCAATTTCAAGATCAAATAAAAAAGCGCCTATCAACGTGTGGCTGATAGGCGCTTATCTAATTAGGCATTAGCCAATAGATATTATTGATCCACTGTATAACAGCCGATCATTGATGATTTGATTACTTGGTTTTACGTGGTGGTAGACCGGTATGCTGAGTTTGGAAGTTGCCTTTACTCACATTCTTTTTGCCGCCAGTAGTTTTGCTCGAAGTACCTTTATTTGACCAGCTGTCAGCTGTTTTATTGCTACGTTTCACCGAGTCATTACCCAGACGGCTGTTTTTCTTACGCGCTGATTGATAGCTGTCTTGCGCCGCATCACGACCTTCTAAGCTGGCATTAAATGGCGGGATTAAGCAGCCGCGATTTTTACCAATCAAATCACCGCGCCCCATATCTTGCAGGGCTTTACGCAGCATTACCCAGTTTTTTGGATCATGATAGCGTAAGAAAGCTTTGTGCAATTTGCGCTGCTTACCTGATTTGACGATATCCATATCACCTTCGTCACGGCTGATTTTATGCAGTGGGTCTTTATGCGTGTGATACATGGTGGTCGCGGTAGCCATTGGGCTTGGGTAAAACGCCTGTACTTGGTCAGCGCGGTAGCCATTGCCTTTTAGCCATAGCGCAAGATTCATCATATCTTCATCTTTGGTACCCGGATGGGCGGCGATAAAGTAAGGAATCAAATACTGCTCTTTGCCCGCTTCTTGGCTGTATTGCTCAAACATGGCTTTGAATTTGTCATAATTACCCATGCCCGGTTTCATCATTTTCGATAAAACGTTTTCTTCTGAATGTTCAGGGGCAATTTTTAGATAACCACCGACATGATGACTGACCAATTCTTTGACATATTCAGGATCTTTAATTGCCAAATCATAACGTAGACCAGAGGCAATAAGGATTTTTTTCACGCCTTTAATGTCGCGCGCTTTACGGTACAATTGAGTCAAATTGCTGTGATCGGTAATCAGGTTTTCACAAATATCAGGATAAACGCAAGACGGTTTACGGCAATTCTTCTCAATAGTTTCATCTTTACAGTTTAGACGATACATATTGGCCGTTGGACCACCAAGATCAGAGATAACACCGGTAAAGTTCGGAGCAGTATCACGAATCGCTTCGACTTCACGTAGGATAGATTCTTCTGAGCGATTTTGGATAATGCGTCCTTCGTGCTCGGTGATAGAGCAAAAAGTACAACCGCCAAAACACCCACGCATAATGTTGACCGAAAACTTAATCATGTCATAAGCAGGGATACGCGCATCGCCATAACTTGGATGCGGCAGGCGAGCGTATGGCAAGTCAAACACGTAATCCATTTCTTCCGTCGATAAAGGAATCGGTGGCGGATTGAGCCACACATCGATAGAGGTATGTGAGTTACCGGCGCCACTGCTATGACGCTGTACCAATGCGCGTGCATTACCCGGATTAGTCTCAAGATGCAAGATACGGCTAGCATGAGCATAAAGCACAGGGTCAGATTTGACATGCTCATAATCAGGCAAGCGAATGACGGTTTTCTCACGCGGTGGCATTTTAATTTTATGCTTACGTGCTGTCATCGGTTTAGTAAAGCCACGCATTTGTACAACTTGCGTCTCTTCATCGACTTGGTCAGTATTCAATATTTTATTGGTCACTGGTTCAGACACGAATCCTGGATATTGCCCTGACATTCCTGACATTGATTGTCCAACAGGAGAGGCGCTAGGCTTATCTTGTTCGATTGAGCATTGGTCAAGATCTTCAGTCATCACATACGGGTTGATAATCGGATCAACACGACCAACGGTATCGACATCATTACTAGCAACTTCGGTCATGCCTGCTTGCCAATGACGGCGCGTCGGCGTGAGCAAGTAAGCTGTACCGCGCAAATTGCTCATTTGCTCAAAGCTATAGCCTTTTGATAGACCATGTACCACATCGACGATGGCGCGCTCAGCATTACCATACAATAAAACATCAGCACGGGCATCAAGCAAAATACTACGGCGTACTTTATCTGACCAATAATCATAATGCGCAATACGGCGCAGGCTGCCTTCGATACCGCCTAAGATAATCGGCACATCAGGATAGGCTTCACGGCAGCGCTGGCTATATACGATGGCGGCGCGATCAGGACGTTTGTCCGCGACGTTACCCGGCGAATAAGCGTCATCACTACGGATCTTACGATCAGCCGTATAACGGTTAATCATGCTGTCCATGTTGCCCGCCGTCACGCCATAAGCGTAGACAGGTTTGCCAAGTTCCATAAAGGCATCTTTACTCTTCCAATCTGGCTGAGCAATGATACCGACGCGGAAACCTTGTGATTCTAGTAAGCGCCCGATAATCGCCATACCAAAGCTTGGGTGATCGACATAAGCATCGCCCGAGATAATGATGACGTCACAGGCATCCCAGCCAAGCTCATCCATCTCTTTGCGGCTCATCGGCAAATAAGGCGCAGGCTCGTAGCAGCTTGCCCAATGTTTGTCGTAGTCGTAAAGGGGTTTGGTGCCTTGTTTAAAGGCGGTGCGGGCGATGGTATCGGCAGACATGGGATAACCTTAATCAGAAAATCAGAAAAAATGCATATATATAATAGCCATTATAGATAACGGTAGTTGATGGCTAATTTAAAGGCGCTCATTTTAACATGAATAACGTTCATGATGTAATAAACGTATTAGCGATAAGTTATTGATAGCGCAGAGTAATCTATGGATAGCAATTAGGCAAAAAGCAGCTATCAATCTAAATAAATCTTCGTACCACTCTTAGTAAAGTTCATCACAAACTGACTCTTAAAATTACGTACATTATTTTCGTAAGTGAGTAAATTGCGAGTGAACTGATGATAATCCTTCATATTTTTAGCACTCACCATAAGCATAAAGTCAGCATCGCCAGATACTTCATAACAGCTCATCACTTGCGACTGGGCATTCATCAAACGCTCAAATCGATGCTGCATAGAGTTATTGGAGCGCTCCATCTCTACCATCACCACCGCCGTCAAGCTATAACCAACCTTATGAGGGTCTACTATAGCGACTTGCTTAGTGATCACCCCATTGTCTATCAGCGCTTGCACACGACGTTGAGCCGTAGCGATAGACACATTGACATGTTCTGCAAGGGTTTTTAAAGGCAATGTCGCATCATCTTGCATCAAATTCAAAATGGACTTGTCGATCTTATCTAGTGGCTGATTCATAGGGTTTCGCTTTAAGGTAGAGACATTAACAGAGGATGATTACAATTCACTTACTATAGAAGTATTGTCACTATAAATCATAAAGTAATAAATTATTAGTAATATAGGTAACTATAAGATAAATATATTCACATTAAGATAAATATAGAGATTTTTTCGCAACCACTGGCTATAAACTAAGCTTTATATATTAGAAAACGATAATAATCTCTATCAAATAGTGTTTTCGCTGCTCATGCAAATAAAGGTGCTTTATGTCTACTTCAACCCTAACCAATACTGTAGCGTCGACTTTGTCACGTTTCCCGATGCCAGCAATGTGGACGAAAGGCAGCGTGCAGCAGCGCACTTTAATGATGGGTGTAGCGCTAGCAGTCTTATCCAACGTATTGTTTGGCGTGCTATATGCTTATAGCAGTTTTTTAGCACCGTTATCAGGGACACAAGTGTTTATCTGGCGGATGCTAGCGATGTGGGCCACACTGATAGGATATCTGCTTATCAGCGGGCGCTTAGGTTTGCATATGGATAAAATCAAAGCATTAGGCTCTGTTAAACAATGGGCGTGGTTATTATTGCCTACACCGATATTCTTAAGTCAGTTTTGGCTGTTTATGTGGGCACCCGTCAATGGGCAGGGCGTACAGACCGCGATGGGTTATTTCCTATTTCCATTGATGATGGTGGTGTTTGGATGCGTATTGTTCGGTGAAAAACTAAGTCGCTTACAATGGTTGGCGGTTGCTTTTGCCGCAGTTGGAGTAGGCAGTGAGATTGTACGTACGCAAAGCGTCTCGTGGGCAACGCTATGGGTGTGCGGTACTTATCCTGTTTATTATATTTTGCGCCGTTTGCAAGGTATTGGCGCAGTTACTGGGCTGTTGGTTGATTTAACCATATTCGCACCATTTGCTTTGGCGTACTTATTTTTTATTGCCCCAAGTAGTTTAAGCTTAGTCAGCGGCTCTGGGTTCTTTATTGCGATGCTGGTAGGACTCGGTGTTATGAGCGTGCTGGCCATGAAAACCAACGTCGATGCCAGTCAAATGCTACCAATGAACGTTTATGGCATGATGAGTTATTTGGAGCCAGCATTACTATTTATCTTAGCAATAACCGTTTTGGGCAATCCTTTTGAATCAGCGATGATCTACAGTTATGGTTTGATTTGGGTCGGGATAGCTTGTCTGATTGCGCATGGTGTACGTCAATTACGCCGCGCCCATCAACAATCGCAAACGACAGAAATTGCAACAGTTATGTGAAAATTAATCAATAAGAGTAATCGAATAAATAAAAAAGGACGATTCAACATTATGCTGAATCGTCCGTTTTTTTAAGATTAACCCCAAACTTTTGAAAGAGGGCTTTAATCTAAATCCTTCTTAAAACCACGCTGCTTATCACGTTCCCAATCACGGTCTTTAAGCGTTTTACGTTTGTCATGCTGTTTTTTACCCAGTGCCAAGCCAATTTGACATTTTACCAGCGAGTTTTTCCAATAGCAGGATAATGGCACGCAGGCATAGCCTTTTTGGTTGACTGCACCCATTAGCTTTTCGATTTCGCGGCGATTAAGCAGCAGCTTACGGGTACGGATACTATCAGGGCTGACATGCGTCGAGCTAGATAGCAGCGGCTGAATATGCGCGCCAAATAGGAATGCCTCATTATTACGAAAAATAATATAAGCTTCCGTAATGGTCATTTTGCCTGCACGAATGGCTTTAACTTCCCAACCTTGTAACGACAGACCTGCCTCAAATGTCTCTTCAATAAAGTACTCATGACGAGCCTTTTTATTGGCACAAATTTGATTTTCCGGTTTTTTTGATTTTTTTGACATAATGTCTCCATAAGGACTGCTTAAATATATCTTGTCCCTATATTTCTAGTCTTACTAATTCCTCATCCTAACCCTTAAATGCGGGTTATTTTTTATAAATGCTAAACAGATGAGTCGAACTGGCTATTGTAACAAAGCTTCCGCTGCAAATGTAGCCGCGCTGTTAGGACAAATGTAGCAGATAAGTATTAAGTTTGGATAAAATTTGCTAGCATATAGCTTATTATTTTATCACCAACCACATTGGTCCTGCTATGAGCTCTTCTGCTACTTCTTCAAAATTGCATACCAAGATTCTATACCCTGGCACCTTTGATCCCATTACCAATGGTCATGTGGACTTAGTGACGCGCGCGACCAAATTATTTGACGAGGTGGTGATTGCAGTGGCATCTGGTCACCATAAAAAGCCGTTATTTAACTTTGAAGAGCGTGTGGCTTTGGTCGAGACCGTATTTGTTGATTTGCCGCAGGTATCCGTTATAGGCTTTGAGGGCTTGCTAGTCGATTTTATGCGTGAAAAAAATGCCACTGCTGTCTTGCGTGGTTTGCGTGCGATGTCAGATTTTGAATATGAGTTTCAACTCGCCAATATGAACCGTGAGCTTGATGAAAATTTTGAGGCCGTATTTTTGACGCCTTCGCAGAATTACTCATTCATCTCGTCGACCATGATTCGCGAAATTGCTAAGCTCGGCGGTGACGTGACAAAATTTGTGCCGCCTTGTGTCTCTGAAGCTTTTATTCAAAAGCTCGGTAATAAATAGGTCGCGTATCTGTGTTAGATTGCGTATTTCTTAATAAATAGAAATGCCTGATAGAAAAAAAGGAGCAGTCTATGGCGTTGTTAATTACGGATGAATGCATTAACTGCGATGTGTGTGAGCCTGCCTGCCCAAACGAAGCCATCTCAGAGGGCGATGATATCTATGTAATCGACCCTGACTTATGTACCGAATGCGTCGGTCATTTCGATGAGCCGCAATGTGTGGTTATTTGCCCTGTCGATTGTATTCCTCATGATCCTAATCATATCGAAACCGAAAGTGATTTGATGTCTAAATACAAACGCATTACTGGTCAATAAAATATGACAACTATATCAACCAACGATTTTGACCAACAGCATCTTTGGCACCCGTATGCCAGCCTACCACCGACTTATCCCAATATCGTGATTGATCGTGCCGAAGGTATTTATATCGTTACTGAAGATGGTACGCGCCTGATTGATGGTATGTCGTCATGGTGGGCAAGCGTGCACGGTTATAATCATCCCAAATTGAATGCGGCGATGATTGAACAATTGGGCAAAATGGCGCACGTCATGTTTGGTGGTTTAACCCATCAGCCAGCGATAGACTTGGGCAGAAAACTGCTGTCAATTGTGCCTGCTGGACTGGATGCGATATTTTATGCCGATAGCGGCAGTATCGCGGTAGAAGTTGCGCTTAAGATGGCATTGCAATATCAAATTGCCGCCAAGCGTCCAACCAAGCAGCAGTTTGCCTCGACCCATTCAGGTTATTACGGTGATACATGGCATGCGATGAGTGTCTGCGACCCTATTAATGGTATGCACAGTCTCTATGGTAAGCAATTACCGATGCAACACTTTGTCGCAGCGCCACCAATGGGATTTGAGCGTGACTTAACCCAAAGTGAGCGTGAGGCATTAACGGAGTTTTTTGTCAAAAATAGCGACCAGCTTGCTGGATTTATCATTGAGCCGATTATCCAGGGCGCAGGCGGCATGCGCTTTTATAGTCCTCAGTATTTTCAGCTCTTACGCCAATTGTGTGATGAACATAACGTGGTATTAATTGCCGATGAAATTGCCACTGGTTTCGGGCGTAGTGGCAAGTTATTTGCGTGTGAACATGCTGCTATTAGCCCTGATATTATGACGATTGGTAAGGCACTGACCGGCGGTTATATGACTTTTGCCGCGACCTTATGCACGCGCACTATTGCCGATACCATTAGCCAAAGTGATTACCCGTCACTGATGCATGGTCCGACCTTTATGGGCAACCCGCTGGCATGTGCCGTTGCTTGTGCGTCGATTGATTTAATACTGTCCTATGATATTGAAGCGCGTACAGCAAATATGCAATCTGTCATGGAGCAGCAACTTGCGCCAGCTGTGAGTTTAAATGGCGTTGCTGAGGTACGCTGTTTGGGTGGTGTAGCAGTGATTGAGCTGCAAGAAGCCGTTAATATGCCAGTCTTTCAATCCTTACTGATTGAAAACGGCATTTGGGTGCGACCCTTTGGGAAATTGGTTTATATTATGCCGCCCTATGTGATTACCGATGATGAACTTACCACTCTTTGCCAAGCGTTATTAAAAGTGGTCAGTAGTTATTTAACGCGAAAGGATTAATGATGAGCGTGCTCTTTGTTTCAGGAATTGATACCGATATTGGCAAAACTTATGCAACCGGTATGATTGCTAAAGCCTTAATGGAGCAAGGCGTTAATGTCATTACCCAAAAACTGGTGCAAACGGGCGTCGCAAGAGATTTAATTAGCGGAAAAATGGGAATTGCTGACGATATTATTACTCATCGTCAGCTGATGGGCATTCCGCTACAGCCGTGTGATATTGATAGCACCACTTGCCCGTATCGTTATGAGAAACCTGCGTCACCGCATTTATCCGCCGCACTTGCCAGTGAAATTCTTAATACTGATGTGATTACAAGCGCTACAAAAAATTTGCAAGCGGATTATGAGGTGGTGCTTTTAGAGGGGGCAGGGGGCTTATTAGTACCCATCACTGAGCAATTATTAACCTTGGATTATATTGCTAAACAAGGCTATCCGGTTATTTTGGTCACATCAGGTCGGCTGGGCAGCATCAACCATACGTTGTTAAGTTTAGAGGCGATAAAATCGCGTGGTCTAGACGTTCATAGTGTCATTTATAATCATATTCACGACAATGCTGCTCAGACAGATAAACAGATAGCAGCTAGTACAATTGATTTTCTGCAAAACTATTTAGCTGAGCATCATCCAACGGCGCATTGGTTAGCCTTACCTGTACAAAAGGATAATAGGTTTAGTCATACAGACTTTATAGTCCCTCAAAACTTTGTATAAATCACCGCTAAAAATAAGTCAAAATTTGCTGCCCTAAATCGTCACAAGTTTGCTATACTAGCGCGCTTGGTAGACTAGGCAATCGCCGCTGCACACTGGTAACAGACATGCAGGGGAGGAAAGTCCGGGCTACATAGGGCAGCGTGCCAGCTAACGGCTGGGCAGGGTAACTTGACGACCAGTGCAGCAGAGAGTAGACCGCCTTTAGTGTCTGACACTATCGGTAAGGGTGAAAGGGTGCGGTAAGAGCGCACCGCGTGGCTGGCAACAGTTCACGGCATGGTAAACTCCACGCGTAGCAAGACCAAATAGGCATCGGCATGGCGCGGCCCGCGTTCGATGCGGGTAGGTTGCTTGAGCGTATTAGCGATGATACGCCTAGAGGAATGATTGTCCACGACAGAACCCGGCTTATCGGTTTACCAACCTTTTTAGCAATGTTTTAAACATGTTTCTTTATTAGCTAATCTTTAAAGAAGCACAGCAGTACCGGTTTGGTGTTTTAAAATTGCGCTTATTTTGAATTTAATTCAATTTTTTTGCAAAAAATGCCTTTTAAGGGTTGACGTAAGTCACTCATATCGGCATAATACCGAGCCTAAAATGGCGATGTAGCTCAGCTGGTTAGAGCGCATGACTCATAATCGTGAGGTCAAGAGTTCAAGTCTCTTCATCGCCACCATTTTTAGCAAGACCTGTAACATTAAAAATGCCAATCATTATTTGATTGGTTTTTTTTTGCCTATTTTATGGCTGAAAATAAATAGCTACTCATAGAATCTATATCAGATCTAACGAAGTAAATATTCTTGATTTAAAGCTTACTTGTTTACCTTCATTTATAAAACCAAGGCTTGCTGACAAAATCCACTTACTTTATAGTGGAAAACTGCTAGAATACCCTCACGTGCCTGCGCGTAGTTATAACTAATAATCAGCGCTGTAGGCACTTCACTTGCTACAATACGGTTTGCTTAATGTAGTGATATTGGTGTATTGACCGATATTAACTATGAGTAAGTATTCTATTGTTGCCATCTGACAGCATTTATATTCGTTATTCAATCCTCCATTATTTAGTAGGCGCTTTGTGACTGCATTAGCCAATATTCGTAACTTTTCTATTATTGCCCACATTGATCATGGTAAGTCGACCCTTGCCGATCGTTTTATCCAAATGTGTGGCGCGCTGCAAGATCGCGAGATGCAGGCGCAAGTCCTCGATTCGATGGATATTGAGCGTGAGCGTGGTATCACGATCAAAGCGCAGTCGGTGACGCTGTATTATGACCATCCAAATGGTGAGCGCTATCAGCTAAACTTTATTGATACGCCGGGTCACGTCGATTTCTCTTATGAAGTCTCTCGTTCCTTAGCGGCTTGTGAAGGCGCGCTATTGGTTGTTGATGCAGCGCAAGGCGTTGAAGCGCAGTCGGTTGCTAACTGCTATACCGCGGTCGATCAAGGCTTAGAGGTCATGGCAGTTTTAAATAAAATTGACTTGCCACAAGTTGAGCCTGAGCGGGTGATTCAAGAGATTGAAGACATTATTGGTATTGATGCCGTTGATGCGCCACGTGTGTCGGCAAAATCTGGTCTGGGCGTTGATAAACTGCTTGAGGCGTTGGTTGAATTTATTCCTGCACCAACAGGTGATCGTGACGCACCGCTGCAAGCGTTGATCATTGACTCATGGTTTGATAATTATTTAGGCGTCGTATCATTAGTACGTGTACGCCAAGGTACGATAAAAAAAGGTGATAAACTTTATATTAAATCGACCAAAGATGCGCATTTAGTCGGATCAATTGGTGTCTTTACCCCGAAGCCTTTAGATACGGGTATCTTAGAAGCGGGTGAAGTGGGTTTCATTATTGCGGGTATTAAAGACATTGCAGGTGCGCCAGTTGGTGATACGATTACTCATGCTAGTACGCCTGACGTCGATCGTATTCCTGGATTTAAACAGATTACGCCGCAAGTGTATGCTGGTATGTTTCCTGTAGAATCTACCGACTTCGAAAAGTTCCGTGAAGCACTACAAAAACTGCAGATTAATGATGCGTCATTATTCTTTGAGCCGGATACCTCAGACGCGCTAGGTTTTGGTTTCCGTTGTGGCTTCCTCGGTATGCTGCATATGGAAATTATCCAAGAGCGCCTAGAGCGTGAGTATGACTTGGATCTGATTACTACTGCACCTTCTGTTATTTACGAGATTGTGAAAAAAGATGGCAGCATTATCTATGTTGATAACCCATCAAGACTGCCTGAACCGAATAATATCGAAGAGTTCCGTGAGCCGATTGCTCGTTGTCAGATTTTAGTACCACAGGATTATCTCGGAAACGTGATGACGCTTTGTATTGAGCGCCGCGGTGTGCAAGTTGATATGCGCTTTATGGGTCGTCAAGTGCAGCTCATTTTTGATATTCCGATGGGTGAAGTGGTCATGGACTTCTTTGACCGTCTAAAATCGGTATCACGTGGTTTTGCGTCACTTGATTATAATTTTGAGCGTTATCAAGTCGATAAATTGGTTAAAGTTGACGTGCTGATTAACGGTGACAAAGTCGATGCGCTTGCTATGATTGTTCATGAAACTCAGTCGCGCTACCGTGGTAACGCACTGGTGACCAAAATGAAAGAGCTGATTCCGCGTCAAATGTTTGATGTCGCTATTCAAGCGGCAATTGGCAGCCAAATTATCGGGCGTAGTACTGTGAAAGCCATGCGTAAAGATGTCTTGGCTAAATGTTATGGCGGTGACGTCTCGCGTAAGAAAAAGCTACTGTCTAAGCAAAAAGCCGGTAAAAAACGCATGAAGCAAGTGGGTAACGTCGAGATTCCACAAGAAGCCTTCTTAGCCGTATTGCAGGTAGATTAGATTATTAATAAATGAATCATCATTGCTGTTTTTACGGATGTCATCATTGGATAAGTAGCTCGCTAATAGGCAATTAAGTATGGATTTTGATTTCAATTTGATTTTAGTGCCATTAACCATAGGTTTGGGTATTATTTGGCTATTAGATAAGCTGACACTTAAACAACGTAAAACACGGGGTCGCGGTAAAGAGAGCTTACTGGTACGCTGGGCATATGATTTTTTCCCTGTATTAGCGGTGGTGCTTATTGTGCGCTCATTCTTAATTGAGCCGTTTAATATTCCGTCGTCCTCGATGGTGCCAACGCTATATACGGGCGACTTTATTGCCGTCAATAAGTATGCTTATGGTGTTCGTTTGCCCCTGACTTATAATAAAGTAATCGATACTGGCACGCCTGAACATGGCGATGTTGCAGTTTTTCGTTATCCAGAGAACCCAAGTATTTATTATATTAAGCGCGTCATTGGTCTGCCGGGTGATACGGTTAGTTATAATCAAGGCACAATTGCGATTAATGACGTGCCTGTTGCTACTCAAGCCATTGATTTTGACGCCAATGCAGAGCTGACGTCACAGTTATATTCGTCAGGGGAAGTTGCTCCGGGTCAGATGCTGACAGAAGAGAATGCTGCTGTGATGGGTCAGCAAGAAGAAAGCGACGCAAAATATTTTAAAGAAACTCAAGGTAAGCATGAGTATGTTGTTCGCTATTTGAATAGTATGAACAGCTCGCAATATGCGCCATTTTTACAGCAACAGTCACCAGAAGTGGTGAGCTCAGAAGGCAATGAATGGCGTATTAATGTGCCTGAAGGTCAGTATTTTGTGATGGGCGATAACCGTGATCGCAGTGCAGATGGACGCTTTTGGGGCTTTGTACCTGATGATAATTTAGCAGGAAAAGCAGTATATATTTGGATGCATAAGCCGTCAGGTCTGCAGCTACCTACCTTTAAACGTAATGGTGCTATCGATTAATGACATCAATGTTCTATAGATATATTTACCGACAAACGTTTTGTGCTAATATTATGGCTATTCAATGCAATGATATTTAGCTTATAAACATCCACTAAGAAATAGTGTTTTCTAAGCTAGATACATTACAAATATAGCTATTTTTCGTTAAGAGGTATTATGGTGCAACAGTTATCTGGCTTATCTACACAGCGCGGTGCTAGTGTCACGAGTATCGTTTTTATTATCATCGCTTTGGGTGTTGCTGTTAAATTGATTGTTGCCATTGTGCCAGCACAAATTGGCGATTATCAACTGACCAAAACCTTGAGTACGCAGCTTCAAGAGTCTAATAACAAGAAAGAGACTGCCAAGCAATTCGTCGAGCGTGTTGATAAGCAGTTGTCTATCAATGCTGACTACGATACCAAAGCAGAGGATGTATTTACCTTTAAAGATAAAAAAACAGGTCAGTTGGCTATCTATAAAAAATATGAAAAAACCAATACGCTCTTTGGAAATATTGATATTGTGAATCGCTTTGAAGGCGATATCGATCCTACAATAGCAGAGTAATTCGATTTTCTAAAATACGAGCAGCAACGATCTAACAAGCCAGTACTTTAGAAAACAGTTCTTTATGAGCTGGTTTTTTGTATTTAGTATTTTTAAACGTTACTATTTAATGACTTTAAATAGTACAACAAAAGGGATAATCATAAGCCACGCATGAAACCAACTTCGCAGTATCCTCAGGCGGTTCCTAACCCACCAAAAAATAGCCTGTCTGATGACACGCTTATTATTAGCTCAGAATTTATTCAACGCTTAGCAGTATTAACGCGCAAGTTGGGTTATGTATTTAATGATTTAAGTCTACCTAAGCTGGCACTCACGCATCGCTCGTTTGATAGTAAAAAGAACTATGAACGCTTAGAGTTTTTGGGTGATGCATTGCTAGGTATGATAGTCGGTGAGGCGTTATATCATCGTTATCCAACCCAAAACGAAGGTCGTCTGACCCGTATGCGAGCGACGCTCGTGAGGCAAGAATCCTTGGTCATTATCGCTCAAAATCTAGAGCTGTCTAATCAGCTAATATTGGGTGTGGGTGAGCGTAAAGGTGGCGGACGCAATCGTGCTTCTATATTGGCGGACGCCGTCGAATCCTTGATTGGTGCTATTTATCTAGACAGTCAAGATATGAATATCACACGAGAATGTGTATTGTCTTGGTATGGTGATTTGATTGATAATGTCAATGATCAAAAAGCCCTAAAAGATGCCAAGAGCCGTTTACAAGAATGGCTGCAGTCGAAGCAATTTGACTTACCACATTATGAGTTGATGGAAACACGCGGTAATGCCCCCCATCAAATATTTGTGGTACGCTGTCAGGTAAACATTATTAACTGTCCTGATATTACCGAATCTGGTGAAAGCCGCCGTATTGCTGAGCAAAAAGCGGCAGAATTGATGATTAACCAACTTCATAAGCTACCAAGTGTGCCTAAAAAACGCAGCTAATAGTTTTTGTAATATTACTCTGATTTTATATTGCTGACTTGATAGTAATGCCTTCAAGACTGTTATTTCTATATTTTTAAAATGCTCATTCTTTAACGAATTGGTATTGCAACATCAAATATTCATAACTTGATAACAGTGCTGCTATTTATGTCATATGCGCATACAGCAGTTTAACTGATGACAAACCCCACAGGATTACCCCATGAGCAATCATACTGACTTGCCATTAAATAATGAAGATAATGCCACAAATATGACCGAAAATACTGACCTAAATACAAGTACAAACAATGCAGTAGACATGAGTGAAGTAGAAATCAACGAAACAGAAAACAATGCAGTAGATAACGATTCAGCAATTGAAGATTTCTTTTCGCCAAATAATGGTGCGCTTGCTGCTGAAGGTTTCAAAACCGGCTATGTCGCCATTGTTGGTCGTCCAAATGTCGGCAAATCAACGCTGATGAACCATTTATTGGGTCAAAAGCTGTCCATTACCTCACGTAAACCACAAACGACGCGTCATCGTATCCACGGTATCTTGTCTAATGATGAGATGCAGGCAGTATTTGTTGATACCCCCGGCATTCATCGCAACGAAGTACGTGCTATCAATGAACGCATGAATAAAGCGGCCGTCTCTGCATTGGTAGATGTTGACTTAGTATTGTTTGTCGTTGATTCTGATCAATGGCGTGACGATGATTTACTGGTTCTACAAAAGCTTGGTGATACCAATTTAAATGTGGTTTTAGTGATTAATAAAGCTGATACCTTAAAAGATAAAGGCAGCGTTTTACCGTTAATGGAAACCTTTAACGACAGTTTTGATTTTGCCGATATCGTCCCCGTTTCTGCATTAAAGAATCAAAACTTAGATCGTCTGCAAGAAGTGATCGCATCACATTTACCAGTCGCTGCGCCAATTTATGATACAGAACAAATCACCGATCGCTCAGAACGTTTTTTAGCCAGTGAAATTATTCGTGAAAAAATCATGCGCAGTGCCGGTGATGAAGTACCTTACGATTTAACTGTACAAATTGACGGCTTTAAAGATGAAGCGGCTCATACGGACCCAAAAACTGGTCGTCCACGTAAAGCCTGTACCTTTATCGATGCCACTATTTATGTCGAGCGTAGCGGGCAAAAAGCGATTGTGATTGGTGACAAAGGGCAACGTATCAAACAAGTCGGTATGGATGCTCGTAAAGATATGGAGCAGCTGTTTGATAAAAAAATCATGCTAACGCTGTGGGTAAAAGTTAAGCGCGGTTGGTCGGATGACGAGCGAGCTTTGACCAGTTTAGGCTATTAAAAATATTAATAGCGACTCTCTTTTATATTGAGTGAACTATAGCTGAGGTAATAATCATGCGTAACGAAGCGTTAATCGGTTATTTATTACATCAGCGCTCTTATCAAGAAAAGCGCGCCTTATATTATTTATTTTCTCAGCAGCATGGGGTAATACATGGTATTGGTAAAAAAGGCGCGCCACTATTTATGCCTTTACAACTCTTTGCTACTGGCAAACGTGATCTCAAAACATTCAGTCAAATCAATATAGCCTCTTTTAGTTCAGTCCATACACAAGCTGTCCAAGATGACGATGCCGCAAATGTGGATATACGACATCAAGAAAGCATTACAGGTCAGCATCAATATGCAGCCTTGTATTTGAATGAGATATTGTGGCGATTGTTGCCTACTGAAGATCCTATGCCCATATTATGGCAACATTATCAAAACAGCCTAGATGCGCTCAAAAAACCTCTAACCGCTGACGAGCTACGTCTGTGCTTACGCCAGTTTGAAAGCTATCTATTTGATGAGTTGGGATTTTCACTGACGTTACATCAAGACAGCCTTGAAAACCCTATTGAGCCTGAACAGGTTTACCGATTCTTACCCGATATGGGCTTAGTGCCGACTTTGCATACAGAAGATGGCGAAAGTATGGTTGGTCATGCGGTTTTTAAAGGGAATGATATTTTGATAATGGTAGAGCAAGGGTTGTCCGTTAGTACTCTGAACGCATGTTCGCGTTTACATCGGCAGTTGATTGATTATATGCTTGATTATCAACCGCTGCAAAGTCGTCTACTTTGGCAGCAGCAACAGCGTTATCAACTATAAAGCATACTTAACAATAGAATATGTTCACAACTACTTATCATCAATAAGCTATTTTTAGTAAATGATCTAACTATTAATAAAAGGATTTTTTATGACGGATACAGCGCAGATTTTGCCGACTACTACATTAGAGCAAAATCCACAAAATACTTCAAAAAAACCACTCTTAGGTGTCAACGTTGACCATGTGGCAACCTTACGTCAAGCACGCGGTGTGAGCTATCCAAGCCCACTAGCTGCAGCACTTTTGTGTGAGAAAGCAGGTGCTGACGGTATCACTATTCATTTACGTGAAGATCGCCGTCATATTCAAGATGCCGATGTATATGAGATGGCAGGGCAGCTGACTACGAGAATGAATCTAGAGATGGCAGCAACGACTGAGATGCTAGAAATAGCCTGTCAAGTCAAACCATATTGGGTATGCCTAGTGCCGGAAAAACGGGCTGAACTGACTACAGAAGGGGGGCTTGATGTGGCAGGGCAGCTAGCTTCATTGACAGATTATGTCAGTCAGTTACAAGCAGCAGGTATCAAAGTCTCTTTGTTTATTGATCCAGAAGATAAGCAGATCGAGGCAGCAGTTAATTGTAGCGCTGACGCAATCGAATTACACACAGGTTCTTATGCTGAAGCAGGTCTGGCAGGTAAAACAGATAGGGTAAATGTAGAGCTTGAACGTATTAAAAATGCAGTGATTACCGCTAAACGAGTTGATAGTAAACTGTTGGTCAATGCTGGTCACGGTCTAACACGTGATAATGTTCATGCGATTGCCCAAATTGACGGTATATATGAGCTAAATATTGGTCATGCTTTGATAGCAGATGCGCTATTTGTGGGGATAGAGCAGGCGGTTATTATGATGAAAACAGCGATGCACCGATAGCTACGACAGTTTATTCTTAGCTTATATTGATATATCATTATGTACCACATCCGGTCGGATGGTTTTCGTTAGGTTTGTAGGTAATACCGCCTGTCTGATTAAAAGAGATTTGGTACATGGTGTGATTATAGGTTGAGGTTGGACAGTATTTAATATGTCCGAAATGCCCACGAGGACTGCCGCTATTGCCCCAAAATTTAGTGTAGTGACGGTTATTACCGACCCGTAAATATAAAGTACTGTATTTTGGGTTCAGCGCTTGGTCTTCTAACAAATCATCAATACCAACATCAAAATTGTTATTATTATTTTTATCCGAGAATAATAATAACTTTTTAAAGCTGTCTCTATGGCAAAGACCACCCCCATTAGATAAGCAAACCAGTAAATCTTGTCTTCTAATATGACTCTCAGCTTTTGCTAAAGTCAAGGTAGTGTCTATTTGGCTTGCAATACGTCTGGCTTCCATACTTGCCAACTGAGTCAAAATATAAGGTGTGGCAATCGTTAATATAATAGCTAAGATAGCAATGGTTACGATTAATTCTACTAAATTAAACCCATGTTCATCATAGCGTCTAGAATCCTTCGAGCATATTGGAAGTGTTATATATGATATAGCCATAATGGACTGCCACCTGTATGAAAGGGATAGCTAAGATGGTTTTAAATGTTCATTGTGTTTTTAAGTCTATTGTTCATGTCACCATTTGTTTTATCAAGTTGCATTACTAATATAATGAATAGCAAAAAAAGCCATTAATCAAAATAAGTAGAATATTGTTTGTTTCTATAATTGTAAATATAAACCAAATATATGTCTACTGTCAAAGAATGTTTCAATTCGTGAATAGATGCTTTTAATAATAGAGAAAATTAACTACTTGTATTAAAATGAGTTGCAACAATAGGTAGGAATCGTTTCATCATCTATTGCGACCTAACATACAAAAGATAAAGAGTGTAAAGTGTGTTAGCTCTCAGTAAGTTAAGCGGGCTAATGTGTTTTAGTTATGACATTATCGTGTAATAATGTGTAGCTGGTTTACGAAAAAAGTTGTAAACTGAATTGATAATCGCTAAGCTACGTCTTAATTGGTTTTGCTTTGTAATTTTAAGTTCGTAAATGATGTTTGTTTTTGAGCAATAGTTTTGCTTAATGCACTACTAAAATTATCCTTTGGAGGAAGTTTCATGAAATTAAATAAAATTGCTTTGGCTTTGTTTGCCATCACAGCAGCCCCACTAGCAGCTAACGCTGGCGTAACTATCAGCCCATTATTACTTGGTTATCATTATAGCGAAGGTGCTGATGAAGAGCAGCTTTCAACTATGGGTACAGCTACTGGTGATAGTTTCTATAAAGAGAATGGTTTATACACTGGTGCTGCACTAGGTATCGAATTGACTCCTTCTACTCAGTTCCAAGTAGAGTATGGTGTATCAAATACTGATGCTGTAAATCGTGCTGGTACTGTAACTAATGATGCTGAACAAGAAATGATTTCTGGTAACTTCTTGATCGGTACTGAGCAGTTTACTGGTTATACTGATAGTGCATTAAAGCCATATGTATTGGTTGGTGCTGGTCGTTCTAAGATTGAAGTTGAAGATGCTGCTGGTAACTTCGTTACTGGTTCTAAAGATACTATCGGTAACCTAGGTCTAGGTGCTATGTACCGTATCAACGACGCTTTAAGCCTACGCGGTGAAGCTCGTGCGATTCATAACTTTGACGAAAACTGGTGGGAAGGCATGGCTTTAGCCGGTCTAGAAGTAGTACTTGGTGGTCATTTAGCACCTGCAGTAGCTGTTCCACCGATGCAAGAGCCTGATGTTCAAACGCCACCAATCGTTGTTGTTGAATCTGATCTTGATTCTGATGGCGATGGCGTACCTGATAGCATCGATGCTTGCCCAGGCACTCCAATGAATGTTGTTGTAGATGAGCGCGGCTGCCCAGTACCAGTAGATATTACTGATGAATTGAAAATGGAACTACGTGTATTCTTTGATAACGATAAATCAGCTATCAAAACTCAGTACAAACCTGAAATCGCTAAAGTAGCAGAGAAGATGCGCGAGTATCCTAACTCTACCGCTCGTGTTGAAGGTCATGCTTCTAAAACTGGTCCATCAGCACGTTATAACCAACGTTTGTCTGAAGCCCGTGCTGTTGCTGTGAAATCTATGTTGACTAACGAATTTGGTATTGCTCCAAACCGTCTATCAACTGTTGGTTATGGTTATGATCAACCAATCGCTGACAACAACACTGAAGAAGGTCGTGCTATGAACCGTCGTGTTTATGCCATCATCACTGGTGACAAAACAATGACTGTTGAACAAACTAAAGATATGGTTGTTCAATAAGTACTAGCTACTAATTATGTAATAAGCTAATTAGTTACAAAAAAAGTCATCCAATGGGTGGCTTTTTTTTATTTATGTATCGAGAAAAGTAAGTTATTACATAAATTTATGATTTAATAATGCTATACTAGCCACCCAAACACTTTGTAAATTGACAAAGTGTACATTAGCATAGCTATCTGTACGATGGATTCATCACCATAAGTCTATGTTTTACTTCTATTAATTATCTAGCTGTACCTATTGTATGGTTACTTAATCATAGCGTAATACTACTTATCTGGTTAATGGCAAAAGTTTATCCAGCGGTGCTTACTGCTACTGCATTTTTTTAAGACGAAACGAGCATTTTATATGGCGAACGATATCAAACACCTGCGTAACATTGCAATTATTGCCCACGTTGATCACGGTAAAACAACTTTGGTTGATAAGCTATTACATCAGTCTGGTACTTTTGGCGACCGTGCAAATATTGCTGAGCGTGCAATGGATTCAGGTGATATTGAGCAAGAACGTGGTATTACTATTTTGGCGAAAAATACAGCCATTCGTTGGACAGATAACACTGACGGTACTGAATATCGTATTAATATTGTGGATACCCCTGGTCACGCCGATTTCGGTGGTGAAGTTGAACGTGTAATGTCTATGGTTGACTGCGTACTTTTAGTGGTTGATGCTGTTGATGGTCCAATGCCACAAACTCGTTTCGTAACGCAAAAAGCGTTCGAGCAAGGCCTAAAGCCTATTGTTGTTATCAACAAAATTGACCGTCCTGGTTCACGTCCTGATTGGGTAATGGATCAAATTTTTGATTTGTTCGATAACCTGGGTGCGACTGATGAGCAATTAGATTTCCCAGTGGTATATGCCTCAGCATTGAATGGTATTGCAGGTTTAGAAGCTGATGATTTAGCTGCTGACATGACGCCACTGTTCAAAACTATCGTTGATGTTGTACAGGCTCCACAGGTTGATGCAGATGCACCATTCCGTATGCAAATCTCAAGTCTTGACTACAATAGTTTCGTTGGTGTTATCGGTATTGGTCGTATCCAGCGTGGTAAAGTAAAAACCAATACACAAGTAACTGTCATTGATAAAAATGGCAATACCCGTAATGGCCGTATCCTAAAAATCATGGGTTATCATGGTCTTGATCGTATTGATGTTGAAGATGCACAAGCTGGTGACATCGTTTGTATTACTGGTATTGATTCGCTTAATATCTCAGATACGATTTGTGATCCTAGTGCTGTCGAAGCATTACCAGCATTAACGGTTGATGAACCTACCGTTTCTATGAACTTCCAAGTAAATAACTCACCTTTTGCTGGTCGTGATGGTAAGTTTGTGACCTCACGTAATATTCGTGAGCGTCTTGAGCGTGAATTGATTCATAACGTAGCATTACGTGTAGAAGATACAGAATCGCCTGATAAATTTAAAGTATCAGGTCGTGGTGAGCTGCATTTATCTGTATTGATCGAAAACATGCGCCGTGAAGGTTTCGAGATGGGCGTTTCAGGTCCAGAAGTTATCGTCAAAGAAGTTGATGGTAAGCTACAAGAGCCGTATGAAAATGTTGTCTTCGATATCGAAGATGCGCATCAAGGTCCTATCATGGAGCAGGTTGGCTTGCGTAAAGGCGAGATGACCAATATGGAGCTTGATGGTAAAGGTCGTATGCGTATCGAAGCGACAATGCCTGCCCGTGGTTTGATTGGTTTCCGCTCTGAGTTCTTAACCCTGACTTCAGGTACAGGTATCATGACTTCAAGCTTTTCACATTATGGTCCACAGAAAGTTGGTGAGGTTGGTGCTCGCTCAAACGGTGTTTTGGTTTCTATGGCGAAAGGTGTTTGCTTAGGTTTTGCTTTATTCAACCTACAAAAACGCGGTAAATTATTTGCTGAGCCACAGCTTGAAGTGTACGAAGGTATGATTATTGGTCTTAACTCACGTAATGATGACATGGCAGTGAACCCGACGACTGGTAAGCAGTTAACCAACGTTCGTGCTAGTGGTACTGATGAAGCATTGACACTGACTCCAGCGGTTAAGTTTACGCTTGAGCAAGCACTTGAATTTATCCAAGATGATGAATTGGTAGAAGTAACGCCAAAAGCGATACGTATTCGTAAACGCTACTTGACTGAAAGTGAGCGTAAACGTTATGGTCGTAAGAAAGGTGCGTAATATTGAACAATAAATAGTGGTTATCCATTATTTGGTTCCGCATTAAAGATATCTAGTGAGCAGCATAGAATAGTGATATACCAACTATTCCATGCTGCTTTTTTTTGTGTTGCATTTTACATAGAATAAAAAGACAATAGTCGGATATCACTTACTAAAAAAATGAGTAATCTTACGGTTATTATTAAAATCCCAAGTTGGATGCATCATTTATACGCTTATCTTATGGTCGATAAGATTTTTGAGGAGATAAATCATGAGTATGGTATCTGAGTTTAAAGAATTTGCTTTAAAAGGTAATGTGATGGATCTGGCCGTCGGTGTGATCATCGGTGGAGCATTCGCTACGATCACAAAGTCTTTAGTAGAAGACGTGATCATGCCCATTGTTGCTTTTATCGTCGGCGGCGAAATTAATTTCAAGAATATGTTTTTGATATTGGGCGATGCGCCAGAAGGTGTGGCACGAACCAATGATGCCCTCAAAGCTGCTGGCATTCCTGTATTGGCTTACGGTAGCTTCATTACCGTACTGATTAACTTTCTAATCTTGGCGTTTATTATTTTTATAATGGTAAAAATGGTCAACAGATTGCGCCGTGCAGATGAGGTAGAAGAAGCAATAGAAGAAGCAATAGAAGAGCCGTCAGAAGAAGTGCAATTGCTTCGTGAAATTAGCGCTAAGCTTGGCAATATTAATAAGTAAATATATTTTACTGATCGTCAGATTAAAAAATAAAAAAGGCTAACGTCATGTTAGCCTCTTTTTATTGGATTTTTTATAACTACTTAATGGTAGTTATGTTTAGGGTCTAACGACAACATAGTCATTGGTATTGATAATAATCTCTGATGGTTGATCAACGACGATACGCACAACGTTATTATCAACGATTTGCGATTTGTAATAGTTGTCTTCAGCAACCGTACAGCCTAAGCAGCGACTCATGGCATTCCATGGTTCAACAAAGAGCTTCTGCTGTGCTTGGTCAGCATTACCGCCAATCAAAGAGAAGGGCAAACTGACGATGTAAGCGGCTGTACCTGCGACAGCTGCTATCAACTGTAATGGCTTGCCGACAACGGTATCTACAGCCATAGTCTCATAAGAGGGACCAAAATCTGTTTCATCAATTTCTATCGCTGCCAAAGCAGGTTGCATACTTGCAAAAGCTAAGCTGGCACTTATCAATACAGTTAATAGCTTATACTTTGCTGTGCGTTTGGTGTTAGCTTGAGCAGTCATAATGATATCCTAAAACTCATAAATAGAATGATAAATGGCTGTTGCTATTTCTCCACAGAAATAGATACATCGCGGCAACGATAAATAGCTTATATATTACAGGTAAATAAATGGTTTGCACTATTTATGTAAGTGCAAGCACTATTAAAGCAATATGTGGATCAATAAGCAACAAAAATGCGCAGCATATAAGGATATGTTTATGAATTGCTCTATTTTAATGACCAGTAGTTAAAGAGCGCCGAACTGGTCTATTTAAGTAAATATTGAAAAAAAATTAATATTGGAAAATCTAGAATCTAATTAATTGGCTGACAAACAGGGCAGTAGACACTGGCACGTCCATTGAGCTTGATATTCTCTAAAACTGAATCACAGTGCGGACAAGTTTCACCTTGTCTACCATAGACATTCAAGGTCTGCTGGAAATAACCTGTTTGACCATCAGCAACCGTAAAATCACGTAGTGTTGAACCACCTAGCTTGATAGCTTTCTGTAAAATCGTTTTGATATGGGCGACTAAAATGACTATTTGGTCATATGATATCTTATTCGCTGGAGTAGCAGGATGGATGCCTGAGAGGTATAAGCTCTCAGTGGCATAGATATTACCAACGCCGACCACAGCTTGCTGCTCCATAATAACTGACTTGATGGCTCGTTTGATAGGCTGCTTTTTAAACGATTTGCTGTTTTGAGTCTGGATGGATTGTTCACTACGTTGGATAAGATAATACAAATACTCTGCTGTGAACGCATCTGATAATGGCTCAGGTCCTAAATGGTTTAGTAGTTTATCCCCGTAATCCTCAAGCCATAAGATAGAGCCAAAGCGTCTGGGGTCGTAATAATGTAGCTGAGTTTGAGTATCGTCAGCGCCGATAAAACTCATAACCAAATGGTCATGTTTGCGCTTATCGCTTGCATGACTGTGTTGTTGCAAGCTACCTGACATCCCAAGATGAACCAGAAGCTGTCTCGGCTGTAAATTCCTAGGTTGAACAGAAGATGAGACAGTATCATCAGCTAGCGGTATAAAATTGAGGATTAAATACTTTGCCCGTCGCTCAACGCTGTCCAATGTATAATCAATCAAATCTGCTAAATTATCAGGCATCGACCAACGCAGCTTGGGTTGAAAGACTTGTACGTTGGTGACTTTTTGTCCTAATAAAGGCGTCAGACTGGTTTTTGTCGTTTCTACTTCTGGTAACTCAGGCATAGTATTTTATAAAATCTCTATTAAGAATTAAATATATTATTAGGCAACAGCGCGGCGAGCATGTAAGATACCGTGCTGCTGTTCAAGCTTAGCAAGTAACTTGGATAAATGTGCCAGCCCCGACACTTCAATATGAAACTTTAAAAAGGCAATATTATCATCATTGCTCAGAGTTTGAACTTGACGAATATTGACGTTTTCTTTATCAATGATTTGGGTTAAGTCGCGCAATAAACCACGTCTATCATAAGCTTCTATATGAATATCAACCGGCTGATAGCGACCAGATTTAATCTTCCAAGCAGCCTTGATTTCGCGCTCAGGATCACGTTCGATCAGGCGCAGATATTCAGGGCAACCACGATTGTGGACACTGACACCGCGCGATAAAGTAATGTAGCCCGCGATAGGCTCACCGTGCACAGGGTGACAGCAGCCTGCCAAACCAACTTCAATATTATCCAAGCCATCGATTTGGATTTTGTAAGCATCAAGCTTACCTGAATCTCTTTTATCAATAATAGGGGCAAAATCTTCTTCAGATCTTTCAGGCTCTAAATGCAGCTGACGAGAGATATGACTGGTAAGCTGATTTAGACCAATTTCACCCGTCACCAAACCAACCACAATATCGTCGGTATTGTTGACATTAAAATGTTGCGTATAATCGTTTAAATCAATGCTGTTCGGATGCACCGATAGACGTTCAAGCTCTTTACTGAGCATCTGACGCCCGATTTCGATATTCTTATCACGATCTTGTTTGTTAAACCATTGACGCAGTTTTGAGCGGGCACGATTGGTATGAATATAGCCTAGTGAAGCCACTAGCCAGTCGCGATTGGGCTCACGTGAAGATTTGGTGATAATCTCAACTTGCTCGCCGGTTTTGAGCTGATAGGTTAGCGGCACATAACGCTGATTGACCCGCGCAGCTTGGGCACGGTTACCGACCTGCGTATGAACATAATAGGCAAAATCCAGCACAGTCGCGCCTTTTGGCAACTCCGTAATATCGCCATCACGACTAAATATGTAAATACGTTCGAGTTCATCAAAATCAACCAATTGCTCTTCATCATCATATTCAACTTCCTCTAATTCATCACCGGTTGATAAAGATGAGCGCGGCTGATTATTGATAGACAGCAATTGACGTAAAGAACTGATTCGCTGATTAAGGTAATTGTCCTTTTTGTTTTTGAGCCCTTCTTTGTAGTTGACATGGGCACACATGCCAAGCTCAGCTTCAAAATGCATCTCTTGAGTACGAATCTGTACTTCAAGCGATTTGTTTTCAGCGATGACCGCAGTATGGAGTGAGCGATAACCGTTAGATTTTGGATTGGTAATATAATCGTCAAATTGCTCAGGAATATAACGCCATAACCCGTGTACCAATCCTAGCACGTGGTAACAGTCTGAAGGAGTGGTCACCAATACTCGCAGCGCACGGATATCGTACAGCTGATCAAAAGACAATCCTTTAAGCTTCATTTTTCGATAAATAGAATAAATGTGCTTTACGCGTCCTGAAACTTCGCCCTCAATACCAGATTCTGCTAAAGACTCGTTCAGTCTATCTTGGACACGCTGGATATAAGACTCACGCTCGCTACGCTTTTCTGATAATAGTTTGGCAATTTCTTTATAACGATCAGGGGCAAGGTAGCGAAAGGCTAAATCTTCAAGCTCCCATTTCAGCTGGGCAATACCCAAGCGATGTGCCAATGGCGCATAAATAGTCATGACTTCACGCGCCACGCGAGCTTGCCGAACTTCATTGGAAAAGGTTAGCTCGCGCATAGCAAAAGTGCGTTCAGCAAGCTTAATCAGTACTACTCGGACATCGTTTGTCACTGAGATCAGCATGCTATAAATATTCGATAATTGATCCCGCTGATTATTTACGAAGTGATCTTCTAAGCGCTTATTGCTTTCGATAATCTCAGACAGTTGTCCCATCGCTAAGGTATCTTTAACCAAGGTTGAGATATCGGTGCCAAACTTTTTTTCGATTTCGCTAAGACTAATAATCGATTTGCGCGCACTGCGATAGAGCATGGCAGCGACAAGGGCATCTTCATCTTGATAAAGGTAAGTTAAGATATCAGTCATGCCGATACCAGTCACGTAAGCGCCCGAACGCTCCGATTCACTGGTATTCATGTGATTACGGACGAATGCACAGGCAGCGCTAAGATTGGGTACTGAATCCTGCCCAATACGCTTTGCAACATTATCAAGCCAAGTAGGTACATCAATATTGATTTGATTTAAATCTAACGCTTCAAGCTCTTGTTGTGAAAACGCCTCGGATTCATCAAGGATTTTATCCCTTAAATAGTCATTTTCAAGATTTGAGTCATGACTGTAGTAGGCGTAATTAACAGAGCGATCAAAGGTAGTATGGAGTTTATGAGTGGCAAGTTGATACTTGATATCTAGTGGGATTTGAGCATAGCTATTGGCAGACTGGTGCGAGCGTTGACTCGCGACCAGTTGCGCTGCCAAAGTTGCACTGTCGGCTTGCGTGGTTTGTCCATCTACCAGCGGTAATCCTTCACGAATTTTTACCATTGCCCACTCCTCTTAGCTATTTTGACTTGATAATAACGCCATCTACAATGCTAGAGCTAAACATGAGCTTGCTATCGATAAATGGTCAGTTATAAATCAATACAGCCGCTAAAAAATCCATTTTTTAGCAGCTATAAAATCAATTATAGGGATCTTGCATAGAATTATGAGCGCTTAGACTCACTATGTTTTATAAATAATAAAAACAGTGACTATTATTATCGCATGTTGCGATGACAAATCAAGCAAGGCTCTGTAATGATAGCGTTAGCCGCATATGCGAGTAACGCAGATATCATTCTTAAATTGCAGCTATTAACGCCTCTAAAAATCATAGGTTAATACCATACTCTGCCATTACATACGGTTTAAGCAGATATTTTTTCAAAGCGCGCGATGGATTCAACGTGACCAGTATGACAAAACATATCCATGACGCCAGCGTGAGTCAAACGATAACCTTGTTCAAGCAATGCTTTGGTATCGCGAGCAAGTGTAGCAGGATTACAGGAGACATAGACAATCCGCTCGGCGTTAAACTTAGGCAAATATTGCATAATCTCCCACGCGCCAGAACGCGGTGGATCGATAAGTAGCGCATCAAACCCTTGGTTAGCCCACGGTTTGTCCGTACAGTCATGTGTCAAATCTTGGCTATAAAACTCAGTATTATTAATGCCATTACGGCGCGCGTTATCAGCGGCGCGTGCAGTCATAGCTTCACTGCCTTCAACACCAACGACCGAGCCGGTTTCACCAACCAAGCGCGCGAGAGGCAGGCTAAAATTGCCTAAACCGCTAAATAAATCTAGAACGCGTTCACCTGCTTTTAAATCAAGCAAGTCACAAGCCAGCTTGGTCATCTGACGATTCACCGACAGATTAACTTGGGTAAAATCGGTAGGAATAAATTCAAACGTCAAATCATACTCTGGTAATTGATAATACAAACGTCCAAACTGTTCGCTTAAATCATCTGTATCCCTCAAGGCAATACGTTGGATACTATCCGCACCCTTTGATTGTAGATACAGCTGCCAATTACGTGCTACAAAAAATACTTTTAGCTTATCAATATCACCATCTGATAACGGTTCAAGATTACGCACAATGAGCGCGACTGGCTGATCGCCATCAGGCAGCTCTGGTAAATGCTCGCCCATTGCCAACTCAAGCTGAGCAATCTTGTCACGGCTATCTAAAGTACTAATAAGGGCTTTTAAGTTTTCAATCTCAAAGCCAATACGCGGATCTAAGATATGACACTCATTTAACTCTGCTAAGAAATTACTAGAACGCTCGCGAAAGCCGACCAGAGCAGTCTCTTTTTTGACCACATAACGTACGCCCAGTCGGGCTTTGGTACGATAGCCAAGGCGATCACCGACTACCGGCTCAAGCCAGTGATCAGGTGCCACATTGGCTTGATGGACCAACATCTCAGCAAGGACAGATTGCTTAAATGTAATTTGTGCATCTGGCTGCCAATGCTGCAAATTACAGCCACCGCAAACACCAAAATGCGGGCAGGGCGGTACCACGCGTTCAGGATTTGGATTGGCAGTGATTCTAACGGCATCACCTTCTTCAAAGCTCGTGCGGCTATTGGTAATTTTGACCAACGCACTTTCACCTGGCAGGGCAAAGCTGACAAAGATTTTTTTGCCATGCTTGTCAGTGATATGACCGTCAGCTTCACCAAAGCCATTACCGTATACGGCAACGCCGCGACCATCATGCGATAAGCCATCGATAGTAAAGGGGAGTGGCTCAGCATCTTTTAGACGACGACGCGTCTTTGATGATGGCTTAGATTTTTTCTTATTAGGCGGAATCGTAATGGTTTGCGTCTCATTTGCCTGTTCGGTTGCATCTACGTTGGTAAGCGTCTTTGAATCGGTGGGTTGCATAAACCTGCCTATAAAATGAAGGTGTTAAAAATAATAGCAATTTTAACATATAAAGCTGCCAAGGTATTAGGCGCTCACAAAGTAAAAAAGCGGTGATTATAAAACTATAATCACCGCTTACATGTATTGTCCATCAATATATCAACTGGCTAAAATTGCTAGCTGATAAGCCAGTCATTCAAAAATGCCTGATGACGTGGCGTGCCATCTACTTGGGTAAATTTTGTTAGATAATCACGGCTTTGCTGCTGCCAAATGGCAAAATCTGGCAAAGATAGCTGACCGGTCAAACGCAGCCAGCGCAGATATATCAGCCAAGTATTCATCACATCAGATTCACAATATATTGACAGCGTTTGCCAGTCATTATTGCTGACAAGCTCGCCAACCATACTGCCATCAACATCTGTCTTACCGGGCAAGCCATATAGGCTAGCAACGACATCCATAGCCTCGCGGCGGCTGGCACCGTATTGGCTAAACCGATCCATCAAATCAATATGGCGCGTATGAAAGCGATTGACATAATTATCAAAACGCATGTTTTTGATACGCTCGCCTTCTTCAAATAACCAAGGCGCTGCCAAGTCATATTGCATGGCACGATAAATAAGTACAGGAATATCAAAACCTGAACCATTCCAGCTGATCAGTTTAGGCAGTTTTGCAATATCACTAAAGGCGCGAAAAAACTTGGCAAGAATTTCTTCTTCGCTAAATTTGTCTGCAGTGAGGGAAAATAATGAAAAAGTACCATCCTTAATATATAGAGCAGAGATACAGACAATGCGCTGTAATGGCAAACGCATAAAATCATGCCCGGCTTCTTGTATACGAATGGCAGTTAATGCACTGAGTGTATCTGCATCGTTGAGCTTAGCCAATTGCGGATAGATACGGCGGGCAGCATCGGTATCTGCAACCGTTTCAATATCAAAGACCAAAATAGGGTCAGACGAAAAAGCTTGTGACATAGAGGTTTCTACCTGATTATTGTCTTACTACACTGCATTAAACGCACTGACCGCATCAACGGCATTGTCAGCGATTTATAAATTATCTTAGTTTACATTATCTAAGTTATCATCAACATTATATAAGCCGGTCGATAAATAACGATCACCGCGATCGCAGACAATAAAGGCAATGACGGCATCAGGATTTGCTTTAGCAACTTGTGTGGCTGCCCATGCTGCTGCACCTGATGAGACGCCCGCAAAAATCCCTTCGGTTTTGGCAAGCTTACGCATATAAACCTCAGCGACGCGCTGATCGATATCCATAATCTCATCGACTAATTCGGCATCAAAAATCCCTGGCATATAAGCGGCAGGCCAGCGGCGGATACCAGCGATAGCTGCATCCTCATCAGGCTGTAAACCGATGATTTGTATATCAGGGTTTTTTTCTTTTAGATATTGTGCCACACCAGTGATAGTGCCAGTGGTACCCATAGAGCTGATAAAATGGGTAATTTCACCGTCTGTTTGCGCCCACAGCTCAGGACCTGTAGTCAGATAATGCGCCTGTTTATTATCAGGGTTATTAAACTGATCTAAGACAATACCTTTACCGTCCGTTTGCATTTGTAATGCCATGTCGCGCGCGGCTTCTATCCCTTCTTCTACCTCAATCAGCGTCGCACCATAAGCTGTCATGGCGTCTTTACGTTCTTGGGTTGAGTTGCTTGGCATAAACAAGGTAATCGGATAGCCACGCATCGCCGCTACCATGGCTAATGCAATACCAGTATTGCCACTGGTTGCCTCAATCAACATGTCACCTGGCTTAATATCACCGCGTAGCTCCGCTTGATAAATCATATTAAAAGCAGGGCGGTCTTTGACAGAACCAGCAGGATTATTACCTTCAAGCTTGGCTAGCATGATAGCACCATTGTCAATCTGCTCTTGTTCAGGTAAGCGCTGCAATTTGACTAACGGCGTTTGACCGACGCAATCAGCAAGGTCAGTAATTTGAGTAATAAAATTGGCGTTTGACTGAGCTGTAGCGGACATAAAGTATCCTTAATAGTATCTATTTTTAAAGTAGTTTAACGCTATAGTAAAGTGCTATATATTCGGCAATACTTTGAGGTAACGGCAGCGTTTTTATTATTTGATAAGATTATGGTATTAAAGTGTTAAATAACCATGTTTTTATAAATGCGTCAATAATAAGTCAATACATCGTGACTGTCAGGTATTTATTATGGAAAATAAAAATTTGCGACATTGTATCATCTTGTTTTTGATGGCGCTTAACGCAGATAGCTTTATCGATGATTGTCTAACAGCGGCTAATGGAATCCTGTTAAGATAATCATAATCTATATAGTCGTTAATAGATGATGCCTAAGCGGTCAGTCAAAGCATTGTAAAATGCCAGTAACAAAAACAGTAGTGGAGATGGTGCCCAGTATGGCTCACAAAAAACGTTTTGATACCAGTAGTGCCTATGGTCAGCTGGTCATATTGGTATTTTTGCCCATCTGTTTACTCGCAGCAGTGGGCGGTATCTTGGTGTTTTATGAAACCATGCGTGCCAGTAATTCAGAGCAAGCAGTGTTGGCTGAGGCGGTGCTTATCCGCTATTCACCTACGATTGCAGAGATAATACCTGAGCTGTTAGAGCAAGATGCTGCCAAGATACAGACTTCAGAAAATAATAATGAAAACGCTGATGACAATAATAATAAAGTCTCGCAAGCTGCGATTGCAAAGTTAGAAGGCATCCAAGATAAACTCAGACGTATGCGGGCAGAGCAACATGTTCAGCGTATCGCTATTGTCAATCAGAGCAACGACATACTCGCTACAGTTGGCTATGGTACGGAAGAGGCGTGGCCTGCAATCGATCCATCAGAGCGTTTTTTAGCGCAAAAATCCACTCCTATCGGTACCGCTTACGGCAGTATACTAGGTGAATTTGAGGGTCAGACACTGTGGTTATTAGTCGATATGGATAGTGAGCCGCTTTATATTGCGCGCTATCGTATCGCTATGGCATTGGTGATTACCGGTTTGTTTACATTATTAATTCTACTACTAAGTTTAAACATTTATTCAAAACGTTGGATTGCGCCGATTTATGAGCTGCGGCTGCAATTACAGCGTACTCACGTCGATAATCTTTATCAGCCTATCCCCGTTGAGTCGAATGGTGAGCTAAATCTATTACAACAAGACTTGGTGAGAACATTACGCCGTTTATATGTCAGTTTCCAAGAGCTGAAAGAGCATGCGGAGCAGACCGAAGATGATTTGCGTCTTGCTTTTGATGAGATGGAGATGCAAAACATCTCTATTCGTAATGCGCGTGATGCGGCAATCTCAACCAGCCAAGCCAAATCAGCGTTTTTAGCCAATATCAGTCATGAGCTGCGTACGCCACTCAATAGCATTGATGGTTTTATTAATTTGCTCGCGCGTCACGGTGAGCTCAATCCTGAGCAAGACTTGTATGTACAAACCATCCGCAAATCGTCTGCGCACTTATTGGCATTGGTCAATGATGTGCTTGATTTCTCTAAAATCGAAGCGGGCAAGTTGGTACTAGATCGCCATGAGTTTGATCTTTATGACACTATCTATGATGTGGTCGATATGCTGTCGCCAGTGTCTGCAGAAAAAGGTCTGCGCATGGCGGTACTGTTCTACAACGATGTGCCAATGCGTATCAATGGTGATGCGCTGCGCCTCAAACAAGTACTAACCAATATTGTTGGCAATGCGATTAAATTTACTGATAGCGGTGACGTGGTGGTGCGCGTCAGTTTAGATGACTATCAAGACAATTATTTGATGATTAGCGTGCAAGACAGTGGTAAAGGCATCTCGCTGTCTGATCAAAAAATGCTCTTTCAAAGCTTTAGTCAAGGAGACCCATCCATCACGCGTCAATATGGTGGCACAGGATTGGGTCTGGTCATCTCTAAACAATTAACACGGCTGATGGGCGGCGATATTGGTTTTTATGACAATATGCAAGAGAATATTTCCAATCAAGGCGCAACTTTTTGGTTTCGTATGCCCGCACATGTTGATGTGGTAGAGGCAGCGACAGGACAAACCATTGAGCTGCCCGTATTGGCACCATTGGCAAGTGCGACTGATGAATTTAATGTTCTTATTTGGATTAATCATACCGCGTCTATACAAGTACTGAAAGCTAGTCTGCATCATTTGCCTATTAAGCTAACCCAAGCCAATTCTTTGCCAGGTTTGCTTGAATCGTTAAAAGAGCGTGGTAACTATTGGGACTGGGTCATCGTTGATGATGATACCCAAGACGATATGATGGCGCTGCTTAAGCAAATCCGTCTACATTATCAAGGTAAACTGGCCGTCTTTGGTTATCAAGTTGCCGCTGATCAAGCACTACTCAATCGTTACCATGCCAATATCTTGTATGAGCCATTAGACAAGAGACAGTTATATGCCATGCTAGATACGCAAAAGCGTAGCGTACCTACTGGTATCGCAGAACCACGTTGGAAAGGGGTTACCGTATTGGCAGTTGACGATCATTTGCCAAACTTACTGGTGCTTGATGCGCTGCTGAGCGAGCTTGGTATTCATGTTATTACGGCCAGTAACGGATTTGATGCGATAGAGCTAATCAGTAAACAACAAGCGAAAAATATCAAAGCTACTAAAACTGAAAAACAAAGCCTGTCGAAAAAAACTCAAATCTCAAAAGCGGTCACGCGAGATGATGTCAGTAAATCAGTGGTTAGCACGTTACATATCGAAGACGTAACGACAGAAGAAAAGGGTAACGCACAACCTAAAGATAGGATCGATCTTATCTTTATGGATATTCAAATGCCACGTATGTCAGGGCATGAGGCGGCGAGACAAATCCGTAAGATTGAAGCCGCAGATAGTCATATTCCCATTATTGCACTGACTGCACATGGGCTAGCAGACGAGCGGGATAAATTAGTCGCTAGTGGTATCAATGATTATGTTGGTAAGCCTATTAGCCAGCCGCAGCTGCTACAAGTATTACAAAAATGGCTTGGGCGTAATGCGTCGTCATCACCATTGACGGCAGAAAATGATGAGCATCCACAAGGTCTTGGCATAGCAGGTGACTTACAAGTATTAGAGTCAAAAACCATTGACGCTCAAAATTCTGATGTACCAAATATGATGCTGCAACCTTCCTCGTCTGCGCCTAAAAATGCAGCGCCGCCTACCTATCAAATGATTCGAAGCGAGCAGGTTCAGAGTTATAAACCTACCAAGATGAGCAATGAGAAAAGAGTGAAGCGACCTCTGTCACTGAAAAAAATCCGTGATGACTACCTGCGTGACAGTCAACCACGTGAAGACTATCGACGTGAAAACCTGCGCGAAACGCAGCCACGCTATGAAAACCTGCGTTTTCAAGAACAAGGGCAGGCGGCATTTGGTACGCGTTCTATTCAAACACTCGATGATAATAAAGATGAACTATCAGTCAGTACTGTGTATCTGCAAAACGACAATAACTTAAATGCTTCTGTATTTAATACCTTGGATATTCTAGATTGGCAAGATGCATTGACGCGATCAGCCAATAAGCCAGATCTTGCTGCCAAGCTAATCATTATGATGCTTGATACCATTAATGAGGAAAAACAAGCATTGACGCAAGCATGGGAGGCACACAATCGCAGTATGCTCGCGCAAATCGCTCATCGGATATTGGGCGGCAGTCGTTATACGGGCGTGCCACAACTGCGCCAAGCCAGCCAAGATTTAGAAGATAAGTGTTTATTAAATATCCAGCATACCACGCCTGCACAGTTTGCAATGTTAGAGCCTTACTATGAGGCTTTATTAACCGCTTTGAACAATTTGCAAACGCTGGATTTGTCTGCTTATCCGCAGCTTAATTACCATCGTCTAAGTGAAAATGATATGACTTGGAAAATGATTTAAGGAGAAGTTTTATGATGCTAAGAGCTAACGATATCGTGGCAGTCAGTTATTGATAAGGTAGGAGATAGGCAAGGCTGTTAATATCACTCTATATATAAGCTATTATTTCAATTATTAAGGATGATTATGCACACTATCGCCACCTACCAATATGAAACACTGCAAGTTAGCGCGACTGATGATATTTTAACCGTGACAATCAATCGACCTGAGAAAAAAAATGCCATGAGCTTTAAAGTGGTCGAAGAGTTGATTGCGGTAGCCGGGCGCATTAGTAAAGACAAAACGATACGTGCAGTGATTTTAAATGGCGCTGAAGGCACCTTCTGCGCAGGTATCGATTTGGGCGACTTAAATCACCCCAAAAACCAAGTTTTTGCGCTATGGGAGTTGATCAAACCTTGGCAAAGCTCATTTCAGCGCGTGTGCTTAGTATGGCGCGATGTCCCAGTACCTGTCATTGCAGTGCTTGAAGGGTATTGTATCGGTGCAGGCTTACAGCTGGCGCTGGCATGTGATATTCGTATCAGCCGTCCTGATTGTAAATTGGCTATTATGGAAGCGAAATGGGGACTAGTACCAGATATGGGCTTGACGCAATCTGGTTTTGGCGTGGTACGCGCTGATATCCTAAAAGAGCTGGCAATGACAGCCCGTATCGTTAGTGCAGAGCAGGGCAAAGAGCTAGGATTGGTCAGTCATTGCAGTGAGACGCCACTTGAGCAAGCGCAGCAACTTGCCGCTGAATTTTCTGAACGGTCACCAGATGCCGTGCTGGCAAGTAAACGCGTTATCAATGCCATGTTTGAACAATCTGCGACTACTTTATATATAGAAAAAGTCTGGCAATTAAAGATGATGTTCGGTCGCAATCGTAAACTTGCCCTTAGAAAAGCGAAGCAAGCCAGTACTGTATTTGGCAAGCGCCAGTTCCGTTAATACAGTTTAGATAGCTTATTGTTTTAAATGACTTCATCTTATTTCAAACGAACCATTGTTTTATTGATTAAAGTTTGTTTTATTAACGTGATACCTCTATTGAAATATAGGCAGACAGTGCGATATAAGACTGTCTGCTTGCGTAGCGGTTCGTCGATAAAAATAAAATAACAATCACTAGATCAAATGGTTTAACTATGTCTGCTCCAAAATCCCCCCTTTCTAATAAACCGCTTGCTGCTGACCGCGTGCGCTCTGCCGATTTACCTGTCGCATGGATTATGATGCTGGGTCTTATCGTTGCGGTAGGACCTTTATCTATTGATATGTATCTGCCAGCGTTACCATCGATGGCAGATGACTTTGGTGTGTCGACGGCCTTTATGGCAAACTCCGTACCTGCTTACTTTGTCGGGTTGGTATTTGGTCAATTGTTTTATGGTCCCTTTAGTGACCGCGTTGGCCGTGTCAAGCCTTTATATATAGGCATGGTCTTATATGTGATTGCCTCTATTATTTGTGCAACCACCAACAATGAATACGTGTTGTTCGCTGGTCGTACCTTGCAAGCGCTCGGTGCTTGCGTAGGGGCAGTGGTTACCCGTGCTGCGATTCGAGACCGTCTAACCGCTAAGCAAACGGCAAAAGCGTTTTCTATCATGATTTTGGTAATGGGCTTAGCGCCGATATTAGCGCCATCACTTGGCGCAGTGTTTTTGCAGTATTTTAGCTGGCATTCTATCTTTTGGTTTTTGGCGGCTTTTGGCACGTTAAATTTATTACTGACCAAATTTTTCTTTTTTGAGACCCTTAGCGAAGAAAACCGCACTGTGCGTCCTGCCAAAGAGATACTCAGTCAATATTGGGATTTGCTTAGAGATCCCACCTTTAACTATCCGGCGATTGGCGGCGGGTTATTGATGGGCGCAATGTTCGTTTATATCAGCTCAGCCTCTGAACTTATCATGGATACCTATGGTATGTCAGCCACACATTTTGGCTGGCTCTTTGGTATGAATGCCGCAGGCTTTGTGGCATTGACGCAGCTTAACCAATGGCTGACCAATCGCTTCCGTATTTTGAGTATTTTACGTTTTGGTGCGATGATGCAGGTCATCTCAGCAGGGGCTCTATTTATCCTCGGCATTGTATTTGGCACGGATGCTTGGTTGCCATTGGTCTTAGTCTGTATTTTCTTTTGTATCTCAGGTCTAGGTTTGACACAGCCCAACGCTTCAGCGATTGCGCTCGCTTTTCAAAAGCGCCGTGCTGGTATGGCCAGTGCGCTACAAGGCTCGCTTATGTTCTCAGTAGGTATCTTTGGTGGATTGTTATTAAACTTATTCCCTGTCAATCCAGTACTGAAAATCGGTATCGCGATGTTTGCACTGATGAGTCTTGGTTGCTATTTAATTTGGCAGATAGACCGTAATTTGGATTTAGATAATGCAGATTAATTAACTAACAAATTCTATTTATTAATACTCATAATTAAAAAAGCATTCAGTACGTATACATCGTCTGAATGCTTTTTTTTATTCATTATTAATAATATCTATTTTTAGTACAAGCCTCAGTACGCTTAGCTTGATAGGTAAAAATCTTGAACTTGATTTATATATTGTATATACATTTATAGCTATATATAAACAATTGTTTGTCTTGACAAAACAAAGTGATTGCAATGACTGAGTTGCTCAATTATTATCTAAGGTAATTTTCTGTAATTAAGTGTTTTTTATACCTTTCTTAAACTTACAGAATTGTTTTTAAAATTGATTTTTTGAATAAAATTGAGGCTTAAGGATAAGAGATGAAACTATTATATCGAGCATTACCGATTATATTGAGTGTAGGCTTATTTGGGTGTGGAAATTCTTCTACCCAAGACAACGCTAATGCAGCTGGCGCAACAGTAACGGAACATAAAGACAATTTTGTCAGTAAACTTCCTGCTACAGCACCGACATTAAAAGTGGCAATGACTGGTGATTTACCGCCTTTCTCATTTCAAGATGATTATGGCAACATGCAAGGCACTGATGTCGATTCGATTAGAGCCATTGGGGAAGAGCAAGGCTTTAAAGTCGAATTCTACAAAGAGTCATGGCAGGATATGTTCGATAGTGTGGAATCAGGAAAGCGTGATTTAGCTATTTCTGGTATTTCTTATAAAGATGATCGTGCAATTAGATATGGTCTATCAACGCCTTACTTTTTCAATCCAGCTACTATTATGTATTTGGAAGGAAAGTTTGATATCAAAGATTTAAATGATATCAAAGGTCTAAAAACAGGTACTTTAGAGGGTTCTAAAGAAGAAGACACTCTAAAAGAGATGGGCAGCTCAGTTGAGCTGGTTTCAAGATCTACTGCATTTTTGGCTTATCAGGACTTAGTTCAAGGTAATACTGATGTGTTCTTATATGATATGCCAGTTTTGCAATACATTATAAAAGGTTATCCAGAACATAAAGTTAAGATTGTCCCTTATGAAGCAGCGGATGCGCCTTCAGCACAGCAAGTCGTGTTGATGGCAAAAGAAAATACCAAGCTGATCAAGAGTGTAAATGAAGGCATTACCAAGCTAAAAGCAAAAGGCACATTTAAAGAGATTGAAGAGAAATGGCTGGGTGCGACTGAGCCTGCGACCAAAAGTACTTCAAATAATCAGCAATCGAGCTAAGGGACTATAAAGATGGCAACCACACACAATGTCGATAATAAGCGCTATCGCAGTCTGATTATTTCGATTGCATTATTTTTATCTTTGATTGGCGCCTTGCTAGCGTTTACTTTTTATACCTCAAGCTTGCTTGAAAGAAATACAGTTTTAATTGATAAAACCAACCAAGTTGCTAATAGCGCCCAAGCGGTAATTAAAGACTTATTCGACTTGGACAGCAGTTACGGTGAAGACACCAACTCGCCGCATATACAACGAGTATTAGAGCGTTTGGAGCAAAATACAGCGCTTATTACTAGCTCTATCACTGCCATTGAACAGGGTGGTGAAATTACCGATGTCGATGGTAAAAGCTATGACTTACCGAAGATTAATAATAACTCTCAAACCAAAGTCGCTGCGGCGAATGAGCAGTGGTTACTTTTAGAGCCTAAGATTCAGACTTACCTTAAAGACGCTGACAACATCATGGTCGATTCATCTGATGAATTGATTCAAGCGGTTGAACAGGCAAAAACATCGAGTCTACTAATTAACGATTCGTTAGACCAGCTCACCGATGAAGTGTTTATCAACGCTGAACGCCAAGCAGACACTATCCGCCTAATTCAGATATTAGGGGTTGCAGCTATTTTTGCTTACTTCCTAATCTTCGTATTTTTCTTTGTACGTCGTCTGCGTGATACCGATGCTGAAGCGTTGGCCGCTCGTCGTGAAACGCAAGAAATTATGGAAACGGTTAATACCGGCCTGTTCTTGTTGGATAAGGACTTGAATATTGGTCAGCAGCATTCTCGCGCGCTTAACGGCATTATTGGTGAGGATAGGTTGGCAGGAGAAAACTTTGCTGATGTACTGCGTGGCCGTATTTCAGACAAGGATTTGAGAACCACCCGTCAGTTTATCGAGCAGTTATACAATCCACGTGTCAAAGAAAAGCTGGTTGATTCTTTGAATCCTTTGCATAAAGTCATGCTACACAATGCGTCTGGAGAGGAGAGTACGACCAGTCGCTTCTTAGACTTTAAGTTTTCACGCGTCTATGAAGATAAAGACATTGCCCGTATTTTGGTCAACGTCAATGACGTCTCAGATGCAGTATATTTAGAGCAGCGCCTAGAAAAAGAACGCTCGCAAAATGATATGCAGATTGAGATGTTGACGACCATCTTAAACGTGAATCCAAAAATTATTAATGAGTTTATTAGTAATACCAAAGCTCACATCGATAAGATGAACAATATCTTGAAAAACCCTGGTAGCTCGCAATTTGAGCTTGAGGGTAAGCTAAAAGCGATTTATCGTGAAATGCATAGCCTAAAAGGCGAGGCATCTGCGCTTAAACTGCATAGCTTTACCAAGATCGCGTCAGACGCTGAAGACAAGCTTGATGCGCTGCAAAATCAAGGCAAGCTGTCGGGTAATAACTTCTTACCGCTCGCCGTGCATTTAGATGACTTATTGAGCCTATCGAATACCATTGAAACGCTAGGTGAACGTATCAATCAGGCAGCGCCAAAAGCTAACAATAATGCAAAACCTGTAATGCCAGTAAAGACTGCACCACAACCAAGTGTTGTCCAATCTCAAGTAGCAGACGTTGCTACCACTAACATAAATGTCGATGGCGGTAATGAGATCGATTTGAGCGATGAGTCAGATGACGAGCATCTCTCTTATTACCAAGATTTTGCTAAAGACATTGCTGTTAGACAAGGCAAGAAAATACAGCTTAATGGTCATAATTTAGCACATATAAACATCCCTGAACGCCTCAAACAACCGATCAAAGAAATCAGTATTCAGTTGCTACGTAATGCAGTGGTACATGGTATCGAATCACCTGAAGCGCGTCAGTCAGCGGGCAAGTCTGCCATCGGTAGCATTGATTTAGAGATGCAACGTGACAGTCAAAACTTAATCATCGCACTGCAAGATGATGGTCAAGGTATTGATTATGAAGGCATTCGCCATAAGCTGATTGCTGATGGTCGTTTCACGCAAGAAGAGGCAAGTCAGATGACTCATGGTGATCTGCTCAAAACTTTGTTTGCTTCTGGTTTCTCGACCAAAGAACATGCCGATGAAGATGGCGGTCGTGGTGTGGGCTTAGACGTTATCAAGGCGTTGGTCAAAGAGCACAACGGTAAGCTGAATGTAAATACTGAGCTTGGAAAAATGACCCGTTTTGTCATTACCTTGCCTGCTGCGTAATTAAGGACAATAAAAAATCTATGTATAAATTAATGATCGTCGATGATTCAAATATCATTCGAAACCGTATTCAGCGCGCTTATGACTCGGGTCAATTCATGTTGGTTGCTACGGCAACCAGCGGGGTTCAAGCGCTTGAAAAGTTCAATATCCATCGTCCAGATGTGGTGACCATGGATTTGACCATGCCACAAATGGACGGTCTTGAATGTATTGAAAAAATCATTGCTATCGACCCTGACGTTCGTATCTTGGTGGTCTCAGCCTTGTCTGACAAATCTACTGGCATTGAAGCGTTATCATTGGGCGCGAGTGGGTTCTTGTGCAAGCCTTTTTCAGAAGAAGAGCTGGTAGAGTCTTTGTATGAGTTGGTACAAGACTAATATTGTCCAATAATTTTAATAAATACCTTATTAAAGAACACACATTATGAAAGAGCAAAATTTACAAATTTTTGTGAGTATCATTACCAACTATTTTACTCAGTTTGGTAATGATGAGTTGGTGGTCGATACGCCTTACTTGTTAGAAAACCAACAGCCAAAAGTCCATGATTATACGGGCGTCATTGGTATATCAGGGGTACAAAAAGGGGTGGTTTATTTTACGGCGACCACGGCGCTATTGAGCAGTATTCTAGACAGTATGGGCGAGATAGATAAAAGTGAGGACAATCTGGTCGATTTAGCAGGCGAGGTTGCCAATACGGTTTCGGGTAATGCTCGTCACGAGTTTGGTCCAGAATTTCATATCTCTGTCCCGTTTGTCTTTAAAGGCTCGCCGCAAAGTATCATTTTGCCTAAAAGTGGACGTTCTTTTATCATTCCAGTGAGTTGGCGCAGTCAAATCGGAGAGATTGTGGTTTGTTTGCAAGATTGATTACACAACCCCGTGCTGATAACTATGGACGATGAACAATTATGGTTAATGTAGAAAAGTTAGGCGTCTTTTTAAGTTCAATCAGCGCATTTTTTGCGCAGATTGATGCCGAGGCAGTGGTCATTGATACGCCTTACCTAAACAGTAATAAAAATGCTGTTGGTTATGATTATAGTGGCATGATTAAAATATCTGGACCGCTTGAAGGCTGTGTCTATGTCAGTGCCCCAAGCAATATGTTGCGTGAAGTTATCAAAGTGATGGGCGAGCCTGACTCTTCTATGACGATGATGAAAGACTTGTTGGGTGAGATGGCAAATACCATCTCTGGTAACGCTCGCACCGAGTTTGGTGCCGATTTTATTATCTCACCTCCTAAGATTATTGAAGGGATACCCAGCATCCCTTATCTGCCAAAAGACCGCCAAAGCTATGTCACGCCATTTACCTGGCGAGGCTATAAAGCAGTTATCGGTATCAGTATCGCTTAATCTTATTCTAAATTGATTAAAAAAACGACGTCTCACCGTCGTTTTTTTTATGCATTATCATCCACTTAAACCTTATAATAGCGCTAGCAGTCGCTAAGCGTTATATGATAAGATACAGCCCAGCTATTTTTTATCATATAGTATTCTGTACGTTCAAATCGTAGCTCAGTTTTTTTAATCAACCCATCAACCAATGACACACACATCATGGCAAAAAATTGCTGGGTGTTTGGCGACTTGATTAATTTGCTTCACGGCTAGGTGCTTTATTTCATCTAACTCATAGCAGATGCGTGTCGCTAGATAGGCAGTTTTTGTGATGTGGAGGCATAACCCAACCAACAGGACATTTAACATGGCTACAAAGAATCCAACCAAAATCGAAATGCGCGACCTATTACAAGCCGGCGCTCACTTTGGTCACCAAACACGTTTTTGGAATCCAAAAATGGGTCCATATATTTTTGGTGCCCGTAACAAGATTCACATCATTAACCTTGAGCACACTGTAAAAGCGTTTAACGAAGCATTGACTTACGTTAACGGCTTAGCTGCTAAGAAAAACAAAGTATTATTTGTTGGTACTAAACGCGCAGCTAGCGGCGTTATCGCTGAGCAAGCAGCACGTGCTGGCATGCCATACGTTGACCATCGCTGGTTAGGTGGTATGTTGACTAACTGGAAAACATTACGTCAGTCAATCAATCGTCTAAAAGAGCTAGAAAAACAAGCTGAAGATGGTACTTTCGCTAAGCTTACCAAGCGTGAAGCGTTAGAGCGTACTCGCGATATGGAAAAACTTGAGCGTTCATTGGGCGGTATCAAAGACATGGGCGGTCTACCTGACGCAATCTTCGTTGTAGACGTAGATCATGAAGCAATCGCTATCAAAGAAGCTAAAAACCTAGGTATCCCAGTTATCGGTATCGTTGATACTAACTCTAACCCTGATAACGTTGATTACATCATCCCAGCAAACGATGATGCTATCCGTGCTGTGACTTTGTACGTAACTTCTATGGCTGATGCAATCATCGCCGGTAAAGAATACGCACAAACTCAAGCTGGTGGTAAAGCTGAGCAAGAAGCACCTGCTACTGAAGAAGCGGCTGATGCTCAAACTGAAGAAGCTGCTACTCCAGCAGAATAAATCGCTGAGTGATATGGTTTAATGTTGTAAGGCTGCCTTGATAGTTTTTCTATTAACAGCCATATAACATGACTTATAGTATAGACAGCATAAAGACAAACAATAGGCATGATGTAGTATTACTCGTCATGCCTTATTGTTAAAGCGGATTTGTTAAAGTGGCGTTGTTAAGCCGCTATACAGAATTCAAATGCGTTTAGATATCGTGCACTCCCATATATAATAATGCTCACCTACATAATAAAAGGTAACTCTTATGTCAGAAGTAAAAGTATCTGCCAAAATGGTAAAAGAATTGCGTGACCGTACTGGTCTTGGCATGATGGAATGTAAAAAAGCGTTAGAAGAATCAAACGGTGATGTCGAAACTGCCATTGATAACCTACGTAAATCTGGTCAAGCAAAAGCGGCTAAAAAAGCGGGTAACATCGCAGCTGACGGCGCTATCATCATCGCTCAAGGCGACAGTAAGGCATTCTTGTTAGAAGTCAACTGCCAAACTGACTTCGTTGCAAAAGACGAAAACTTCGCTGCATTTGCAGAAACAGTCGCGAACCTTGCATTAGAAAACAATGTGACTGACGTAGCTGCTATCGCTGAATTGCCATATGGCAATGGTCAAACAGTTGAAGAAGCACGTGTATCTCTAGTACAAAAAATCGGTGAGAATATCCAAATCCGCCGTGTTGAAGTACTTGAAGGCGCTAACATTGCTGCATACCGCCATGGTCTACGTATCGGCGTAGTGGTATCTTATGAAGGCGGCAGTGCAGAAACTGGTAAAAACCTTGCTATGCACATCGCTGCATTCAACCCTGTTGCTGTTTCTGATGAAGACGTCGCTGCTGATTTATTAGCGCGCGAAAAAGACATCATTGAAGCAAAAGCACGTGAGTCTGGCAAGCCTGACAACATCGTTGAAAAAATGATCGAAGGTGGTCTACGTAAGTACCTAGAAGAAGTTACTTTATTACGTCAGCCATACGTTATGGACAATGAGAAAAAAGTTGGTGACGTACTAAAAGCTGAAGGCGTAAAAGTACTTGGTTTCAAACGTCTAGAAGTCGGTGAAGGCATTGAGAAAAAGCAAGAAGACTTCGCTGCTGAAGTTGCTGCTACTCAAGCACTAGCTAACAAGTAAGTTTTAAAATGCAGTAAGTACTGAGTTTGTTTTTGCTCAGTACTTATAGATTGTTTGATATAAGAAGCAATCGAGCATAAAAAAGCCCGTTATTTATTTAACGGGTTTTTTTATGTCTGTGATTTTTATTTTGGATTAACGCAATGCTAAATAAGCAGAGTTGGCATAGCTTGCGCTATTACTGTTGCTACTCGTGCCATAACTAACGTTTTGCATGCCACCGCCATTACTGGTATTGGCGGTATTGCTATTATTAGCATTCATCGTATTACCAGATAGCCCTGAGTCATTTTTATATAGGCTATGATAGCGGCTCATCACACTTTTGACATAGTTACGCGTTTCTTTGAACGGTGGAATGCCATTATATTTATCGACGTTACCTTCACCTGCATTATAACCCGCGACCGCAAACTCGACGTTGTTGTTAAAGCGGCGCATCAGCCAAGCGATATATTTGGCAGAACCTTCAATATTATCAGCAGGATTCCAAGGGTTACTCACTTTAAATCGACGTGCTGTAGCTGGCATTAGCTGCATTAAACCCTGCGCACCGACTGGTGAACGAGCATTGGGATTAAAGGCTGACTCAGTATGCATCATGGCTTTCATAAGTCCTGGATCGACACCGTGGCGCTGCGCTGAAGCAATAATATAGCTATCATAAGAGTTACGAGTCCCGCTGCTGCTTGCAGAGCTGCTCCCATAGTCATTGCTATTACTGCTACTACTACCATCATATAGACTAGAATCTTTATAGTAAGTGACTTTTACTTTTTTAGTAAATTTATCAAAATTACCACTGGGATTGACGTTGGTGAGAAGTACTTGTCCGCCTTTGTCTTTATAGATATACATATTGCCTGCTTGAGCAGCGATAGGTAGGCTAGATAGGGCAACGGCGGTGAGTAAAACGGGAGACAAGCAGCGGGTTATGAAAGGTGCAACATTTATCATAGGGTTATCACTTTTTATCGAGTAGTAGCAAATTGCCTTGCTTATGGACGCATTGGTTTGCGCAATAAAGCGGTTATCCTGTCTGCAATATTTCATAGTCACTAAGCTTAAGTACTACAACGCAGAACCACGGTTAACAAAACCAATTGCAATAGATACAAAAAATAATAGTTGCTTACTATAACATATAATAACTTTTTACTACATCTGATTGCCCTGACAAGCTGGCCAAACAAACATTTAAATTGTAAAAATTTTTAATAAAATCAATATGGTATTGCAGTGTACCTTATTGAGTGCGAGGTCAGAAGTAGCGACAGACCATTTACAGTGAAGGCAAAATAGAGGAGGGCTATTATCACTAATATTTGCCAAAAAGCATTGAAATACACGATGAATCTAAATATTCGCAGCCGTATTAGAATAGCAGTGCTGTATTAAAGGACTATTAAGCAGACAGTGCTGTGATAAATATAGGTACCCAGACAGCAGTGACCAAACCATTCACTGCTAAGCCAAACGCGGCATATCTGCCCGCTGTATGACTGATTTGCCATGCTTCTACAGTGCCGAACGCATGAGCGACTAAGCCAAGCGCTAAGCCTTTGGCACGGTCATCTTCAATGCCAATAAATAAGAAACGCGCTAATGTCCCGCCAATGAGACCTGAAACGATAATAATCAGGTTTGCCATCGCTAGAGGTGCTTTGATTAAATCTGCGATGCTCAGACCAATCGGCGTGGTCACTGAACGACTGGCAAATGCTAATATCGTATCGTGACTGAGTGAAAATAGATAGGCTAATGACATCGGTAATAATGCGCCAATCAAACTCGCCATCGCCACAATCAAGACAAGTTTCTTGATGGGTAAACCTTTGAAATTCATGGCAGCCAAAGGTATTGCCAATAAGACAGTGACATAACCTAATAGATGGTCAAAAACGGGTTTGGCAACGGCATAATAATGATTGTAATCCCATTGGAAAATGAATAGAAATATAACGACCAATACTAGTGCGGTAATGACCATCGGTAACCATGAAAGTTTGCGTGCCAATATGCGAGCAATTACATGGGCTGCTAAAGTCAGTAATATCGCGGTAAAGGTTGCCACAAACACATTATCAAAACTCATAAGATTCCTTTATCCATACCGCTCAAGGCTGTCATTTTTGCTCATTAATGGTAGTGTTGCCGTTCATATCATTATTACGGTTCAGCCAACGATTGGATAACACGGCAAATCCCCAAATCGGTATCAGCGTACTAATCAGTATGGTAAGCATAAAGCCCCATAGCTCATCTCCTAAAGCAAATAACAGCAAGCCTGCACCGGCTGAAACTGGCAAAAAAGCAAAGCCACTATCGACAAGTAAAGTATTACTCGCTTGGGTAAGCCAGCCTGGAATACCTTTGATAAATCGCCAAATCATCAGAATAAAAAACATGGTCAGTAAGCCGACGATATTGGCCGCTTTTTCAATACCCGCCAACTGACAGACAAATACTGCCGACTCACGCACAGTAACGACAATGGTGAGCGTCAGGAGTAATGCCATCCATAAGGGCATTTTTGAAGAATGGGTAGACTTCATAAGCAAGTGGACCACGTCAGGGATAGATAAAAGAGTAAAAAGATGAGTGAGAGGAGATTCACGAGTGCAGTATATAAAAGATTATATATATAGTATCGCAACTAATAAAGCGTATCGGTCAATAGTGACCATATAGTCTGTAAGTAATAAAATCGATACATCGATATATAGCTGTTGCTAATACGAGTTTCTCTTGTACGCTATGTTGATTCAGCATTAAAAAGGACACTATTAATAAATAGCGTCCTTTTTAATTTTATTCAAAGTATGTTAAGTAAATGACTTATTTTTGCAAGTCGGATGTTTGAGTATCTTCTATCAGCAAGTCTTCCGCTACTCTCTCAGCTTCAGCATTTAACGCCTCAAATTCAGCAAACGCTTTTTCTTCAGCATCCGTCATCGTTTGTTCTTCCACATCATCAGGCTGCTCAAACTCTTCAAGTATCGGCATCAGCAATGTTGCTTGCGCTAATGGCAATACATCTAGAGGCTCTAAGTTGGCTTGACCAAGTAACTGTCTCAGTCTATCGCTTGGCAAGCGAATCGTTAAGCACTCATGACCACTGTCATCATAGCTTTCTTCTTGAATAACGCCGAGCTCATACAAAGCATTTTTTAACTGCCCTGCGCTATAAGGTAGGGTCAAATCAAAGGTGGTCAGTGTGCCAGTTAGTAATTGCTGCACGGCCAATGACAACTCTTCCATGCCTAAGTTTTCTCTAGAAGAAACATAGACGCGGTTGGGTTGACCTTCGCTAGCATAACCGATACGTGCAGGCTCATCGGTCACATCAATCTTGTTGTAGACATTAAGCACAGGCACATCATTATCAATTTCAGCCAGTACATCTTTCACCGCCTGAATTTGCTCATGCATGTCTTCGCTCGAAGAATCGATGACATGGAGCAATAGGTCTGCTTCAAGTGTCTCTTCTAAGGTCGCATGGAAAGATTCAACCAATTCATGTGGAAGATGACGGACAAAACCTACTGTGTCGACCAGTACCACACGTCCTACACCTTGCCAATCTAAGCGGCGTAACGTCGGATCGAGTGTCGCAAACAGTTTGTCGGCCGCATAAATGTTTTCATCGACCAAGCGATTAAACAAAGTAGACTTACCAGCATTGGTATAACCCACAAGCGAAATAGTCGGTACATCTGATTTTTGACGGCGAGCTCGACCTTGCGCACGCGTCTGTCTGACTTTTTCGATTCTACTTTTGAGCTGCATGACTCGCACTTGTAGCAAGCGACGATCCGTCTCAAGCTGGGTTTCACCGGGTCCACGTAGACCAATACCCCCTTTTTGACGTTCCAAATGCGTCCAACCACGTACCAAACGTGTCGACAAATGGTTAAGCTGTGCCAGCTCTACTTGTAGCTTACCTTCGTAAGTACGTGCACGCTGCGCGAAAATGTCCAAAATCAGACCCGTGCGATCAAGTACGCGGCATTGTACCAAGGCTTCAATGTTACGCTCTTGTGAAGGCGATAAGCTGTGGTTAAAAAGCACGATGTCCGCATCATGCTCGCGCACCAGTTCTGCTATCTCTTCTGCTTTGCCGCTACCAACAAAATATCTGGCGTCAGGGCGTGCACGTGAGCCTGTGACCAGTGCCAAGCGGTCTGCGCCTGCTGAGTCTGCCAATAATTCAAATTCCCCTAAATCATCAGGATCTTGAATTTGGCGGATGTCTAAATGTACAATGATGGCGCGCTCGCCACCGGTATGTCTTTCAAAATATTCCAAAGAGTATCACCTATCCATAAAGTAAATAAATCGCAACGCTGCTTATTCTAAATATTATTCCTAATGGAATTTATTCAATACATTGAATAAATTACCAAGCTTATCTAAATAGAATAACTATCTTAGTTGCGTTCAGATAACCATTTATATGTGGTCTTATCAGTTGATATTAAAGCGTATTCACACAATTAGCGATGATTTTATGTTACAGCGTTCATTAAGTAGGATTTTATCTTTGCAGCGTAATATTCTTTCTAAACTGAATCAGTGAGAGACATTAGCAGCAAATTACTCACAAAACCTATTCATAACTCAGTGAACAAGTCGTCACTGACTGCATAAACTTTGTTATACTCATTGCGTTTGTTTACCATATATAATCATAAGTTTTAATTACGAGGGACACAGATGAGCCAACCCAAGACAGGCTTTTCAATCAAACAGCAATTGGGGCGCGGCAAACAGATTGCTGGTATGACCACCACAATTGCTGGTGGGCTACGCGCTGCCCAACGTATCGGGGCATTTAAACAGCCACCACGCGAAACACTGCCACGCTACATTCAAGCTTTTTGTCGCAAAATGGCAGGCTCTTTTGGCGTCAAGGTTATCGCCGTTGAGCGCGTAGAGCAACATCACGGGCTATGGGTTTCTAACCATGTATCGTGGATGGATATCCCTGTGGTCGGTACAGTGAGCCCTGCTTTTTTCTTATCCAAAGCCGAAATAGGTGAATGGCCTATCTTTGGTAAGCTGGCACACGCGGCAGGTACAGTATTTATCGAGCGTGGTTCCGGTGATGTCGGCTCAGTTGCGTCGCAAATTGCTAACTTTTTAACCAAAGGCTTCTCGGTTATCTTTTTCCCTGAAGCGACTACCACAGATGGCAAAAAAATCAAACGTATCCATGGCACATTGCTACAAGCGGCGATAGACGCTGATGTACCTGTGCGCCCGCTGGTGATTGCGTATGTCAATAAAGACGGTACCTTAAGTGAAGAACTGCCTTATTACGGCAAGCTGACGATGAAAGACAGTTTGAAAAAGGTTTTAGATAGTAAAGATGTCACCGCTTACGTCTTACCACTAGAAGCAATCGATCCTAAAGGTTTGAGCAAAAGTCAGCTGACAGATTTATTGCAAGCACGTATGCAAGAAGGCTTAGCTGAATTACATTCACGTGTATTGACCAAAATAGCGAAAGTTTAATTCTATACGCTTTAAATTGGTTAGTTAAACGTGTATAAAAAAGGCGCAAATCGCAGTAATAATACTTGCGATTTGCGCCTTTTTTTAACTGATAGATACTTGTATCTTTTTTGAAGAAAATAGAATGACTCTATTTATAAAAAGTCTAATAAGCATCAACTATGGTGAAGGATTAGGTTGTTGAGTATGTACCGCTTCGATAGCGTCTAGTACATCTGAGTCTAATGTTAAGTTAATGCTATCAATGTTAGATTTTAGCTGTTCGATAGTGGTCGCGCCAATGATATTGCTGGTTACAAACGAGCGTGAGTTAACAAAGGCTAATGCCATCTGCGCCATATCTAAACCAGCATCTGCTGCGATTTTGGCATATTGGGCGGTGGCTGACAGTGCTTCTTCATTAGTATAACGGGCAAAGCGATCATACATGGTCAAGCGCGCGCCAGTAGGACGTTTACCATCGAGGTACTTACCAGATAATACACCAAAGCCAAGCGGTGAATAAGCAAGTAAACCTACGTTTTCACGATGGGCAATCTCTGCCATAGCAACTTCATATAAGCGATTCAGCAAACTATAAGGGTTTTGCACCGTAATAGGTGCGATCAAACCATTCTTATCCGCTTCCCATAAGTAGCGCATCAATCCCCAAGCAGTATCGTTTGATAATCCATAAGCACGGATACGGCCTTTTTTAATCTCGTCATTTAACGCTTGGATGGTTTCTAAAAAAGGCGTCAAATCATCGAGCGGCTGTGCTGCCATTGCTTCGGTATAACCGAGCTGACTGAAATAGTTCGTTTGACGTTCAGGCCAGTGTAGTTGGTAGATATCAATATAATCGGTCTGCAAACGCTCAAGATTGCCATCAATAGCACTGCTGATATGCGCGGCATTAAAACGCGTTTGCCCATCACGTAAAAAATCCATTGGCGATATCTTACTGGCAAGAACGACTTTATCGCGTTGTTTGCTCTTTTGGAACCATGTGCCCATAAAGCGCTCAGTATCGCCTTGCTTATCTTTATCCGGTGGTGAGGGATACATCTCAGCAGTATCCCAAAAATTTACGCCTTCACTGAGTGCTAAGTCCATCTGCTCATGCGCATCGCTTTCGCTATTTTGCTGTCCCCACGTCATCGTTCCCAAGCAGATTTTGGAAACTTTTTCATTGAGCTGTGGCAGTGTTTGATATTGCATATGTTCTTCCTTTTTTATTTTATTCTAAAGCAATTTTTATATTATATGAGCTTGATACCTGTGACACCCGGTGGCGTCACTTGAAAGATTTTAATTTTAAACTGTACAGATTGTCCAGCAAGCGGATGGTTAAAGTCTACTTCTACTTCGTCATCAGTGATGGCGCTAATCGTACCGGGTAAAGTGTTTTTGCCTTTGTCTTCAAATTCTACTAGCATGCCAATTTCAGGATTGTCAGCGATAAGCGCAAACTGAGTAGGGCTAAAGCGTTGGATGTTGTCAGGATTCCATTCACCAAATGCTTGCTCTGGCTCAAGATGAGCGGAACGCGTATCGCCTGCACGCAGATTCATCAGCACTTGCTCAAAGCCAGGTAACAGGCTCTCATCACCTATAGTTAAAGTAACGGGTGTATCACGGCTAAAGGTTGAATCAATTACGGTGCCATTCTCGAGCGATACTTCAAAATGCAGCTTAACTAGGCTGCCAAAGGTGATACGTACATCTTCATTGGGTGTAATAAATTGCGAGTCGGTCATGGAAAATTTACCTATTACTGGAGTAGGAAGTTAGGTGGAATCAATATAAGAAATGATAAGTCATCTAGAAAAGGTTGTAAGCGCCAATAGTGTAACGTAAATAGTGTAATATATTTGGCGAATCTAAAAGTGAGCGCAACATTATGGCAAAACCGATGGCAACTAAACAACAAGGTCGAGTCACAAAATGGCAAGACGATAAAGGCTTTGGCTTTATCGAAACCGAAGCAGGCGAGTCGGTATTTTTTCATGTCAGCGCGTTTAAAGCGCAGCGTCGTCCTTTTATCGGCGAAGAGGTTGTTTTTACGGTTTGCTATGATAATCAAAGACGCTTGCAAGCAAAAGGGGTGCAAGAGCTAAGCTTTGTACAACAAAAGATGGCGCAAAAAAATAAGCAAATTCGCCAGCGTAATCACAAACGTAACGCCCAAGCAGAGTTTGAAGCAGGACAAAAGAAACGCTTGTTTCTTGGTGTTGGATTTTATGGTGTACTGATATTGCTGGCGGTCATGAATAAGCTTAGCTGGCTAGTTGTTGGGTGGTATGCTGTATTGGGTATGATAACCTATACCATGTATGCTAAAGACAAAGCGGCGGCTCAAAATAACGACTGGCGAACACCTGAGATGACATTACATATTTTAAGTGCGCTTGGTGGCTGGGTCGGGGCAATGGTCGCACAAACCTACTTGCGTCATAAGTCACAAAAGCCTGAATTTCGTATTGCGTATTATTTGACTGTCATCATTAACATGGCAGGGTTACTATTTATATTGGCGGGTGGCGGTTTGGATTTTCTGGAAGGATTGTTATAGGTTTTAGATAGTGAGAATAAAAGCCAAAGAAAAGGTGGATTTACAAAAATGCAATCCACCTTTTCTATTAATAAAGCGATATGCCTTGAGACGCGTTAAACTTCACGCTTTTTTTCTAGAAACAGCATATCAATGACAATCAATAATACACCGATAGAAATGCCAATATCAGCAATATTAAAAATGGGATAATGCCAAACATCAGCATAATGCACATGTATAAAATCAATGACGTGACCATGTAATAAGCGATCGATCAAATTGCCCACGGCACCGCCTAATACCAATGCCAAACCTAGTGATAACAGCTTCGCTTGACGGGGCGCTTTAGCTAGATAGCCTATCAAGAATAGCGACATCAATAGCGCCAGCCCTGCAAAAAACCACTTTTGCCAACCGCCTGCATCTGCCAAAAAGCTAAAAGCAGCGCCGTAGTTGTAAGCGAGCGTCCAGTTTAGAAACGGCTCAATCACAGGTACAGGTTCAAGGAAGGTCAGATTGGTCTCAGCTAACCATTTTGTCCATTGATCAAGGATAATCACGACCAGTGACAACAGATACCAGTTAAGCGCAAGACGACCATTAGCGATCATCTTTGGCGTCTTGTTCAATCGACTCTTCGGCGTCGATGAGCTACCCGTAGTGGCATGAGCCGGTTTAGGTGAACTGTCGACGTCAATAGGCACCTGCTTATCGTCAGGCGAATTTGTTGGATTAGGCGTTGGATTGGGTGTTGTATTAGGCATAGTGGCGCACCTCTCCATCACCGCTGACATTGGTTGCACAGCGCGCACATAATTCTGGATGTGCGCTATCTGTGCCAATGTCATCACGGATATGCCAACAGCGCACGCACTTGGTGCCCGCTGCAGCATTCACTTCGACGACTAAATCTGCCGTTATATTATTGCTATCTGTTTGCTCATCGATGTTTGCTACATTAGCAGGGGCAGCGTTCAAAGGCTTTAAAGTTGCGCTACTGGTAATAAGGACAAAACGCAGCTCTTCGCCAAGCTTAGCTAGGCTTTCATGCATAGCGCCATCAGCATATAGACTGACGTCAGCAGATAAGTTGGCATTGATGATTTTCTCGCCACGTGCAGTTTCGATATGCTTATTGACCATATCTTTTGCAAGCATAATACGCTGCCAGTCATCGTTACTGATGGCGCTCAGCTCAAACTCTGGGAAGGTATACCATTCTTTAGTGAATACATAGCTATCAGCGCCATGCAATACTTCCCATGCTTCTTGTGCCGTAAAGGATAAAATCGGTGTAATCCAGCGAATCAATGCTTCAGCAATATGGTAAATCGCTGTTTGTGCAGATCGGCGCGGCTGCCCGTCAGTTTGTGTGGTGTATTGACGGTCTTTGATAATATCCAAATAGAAGCTGCCCAAGTCTTGCGAGCAGAATGCGGTGATATGCTGCGTGACTTGGTGGAAGTCCATCGCATCATAAGCACTGATGATTTGTGCTTGTACCGTTTGCGCACGCTCAATGATAAATTTATCGAGGCTAACCAGCTCATTAATATCAACGCTATTGGTAGCAGGATCAAAGTCATCAGTATTGGCAAGCAAGAAGCGCAAGGTATTACGAATGCGGCGATACATATCGATTGCGCCTTTAAAGACGGTTTTACCAGCGCTCATCTCATAACGGTAGTCGCTTGATGCAATCCACAAACGCAACATATCCGCGCCCGTTTTGTTGATCTCTTCTTGCGGGGTTATGATATTGCCCAGTGATTTACTCATCTTGCGACCATTTTCATCAACCACAAAGCCATGAGTCAGGACTTGTTTAAACGGTGGACGCTCGTACATGGCTTCCGAGGTCAGTAACGACGTCTGGAACCAACCACGATGTTGGTCGGAGCCTTCTAAGTACATATCAGCAGGGTTGGTCAGCTCATCGCGTTGATCAAGTACGGCAAAATGTGTCGTGCCAGAGTCAAACCAAACGTCTAAGGTATCAGTCGCTTTATCATAATCAGCAGCTTCCTCGCCTAAAAAATCCTCACAGCTGGCATCAAACCATGCTTCTACGCCACCTTCATTGATTTTTTGTGCTGCCGTTTCCATCAGTTCAAGTGTATTTGGGTGTAGTTCACCCGTTTCTTTATGGGTAAAGAAAGTAATCGGTACGCCCCACGTACGCTGGCGCGAGATACACCAATCTGGGCGACCTGTCATCATCGATTCGATACGGTTTTGACCCCACGCTGGTGTCCATTGAACCGCTGGAATATCCGCAAGTGCGCGCTCACGTAAGCCTTGAGTTTCCATGCCGATAAACCACTGCGGCGTAGCACGGAAAATGATTGGCGATTTATGACGCCAGCAGTGCGGATAGCTGTGCTCAATTTTGGTATGGCTAACCAGATGACCGTTTTCGTGTAGGGCAGCGATGATTTGTGGATTGGCTTTATATATGTGCTCACCAGCAAATACCGCCGCGCTTTCTAAATAAACGCCCGTACCACTCACTGGATTTTCAACAGGCAAATTATATTTTAGACCGACGATATAATCGTCAAGACCATGACCCGGTGCAGTATGGACCAAGCCAGTACCGCTATCAGTTGTTACATGATCGCCCAAGATAAGCGGTACTTGGCGAGCTTCGATAAGCGGATGCTGAGCATGTAGACCTTCAAGCTCACGACCTGATACAGTAGCTAGGACGCCTTTATTCTCGAGCTTAAATTCACTTAGCGCCGACTCAACCAAATCAGTCGCCAGTAGTAAGTTGCCGTTTTCCGTAGCGACCACACTATAATCATGCTCAGGATGGACTGCTATAGCTTGGTTAGCAGGCAATGTCCAAGGCGTCGTCGTCCAGATAACGGCAGAGATATTGCCGTCTATTTCAGCCAATGCCGCAACTTTGTCACTGTCTACAATATCAAAGCTGACATAAATGGCGTCTGAGACTTTATCTTGATATTCAACTTCGGCTTCAGCCAATGCTGAACTACAGTCCAAGCACCAGTTGACCGGCTTCATACCGCGAGTTACGTGACCATTGTCATAAATTTTGGCAAGGGCGCGCACGATATTGGCTTCTTGGTGGAAGTTCATAGTCAGATAAGGATTGTCCCAATCACCAAACACACCCAGACGTTTAAAATCCGCCTTTTGTAATTCGATCTGTGTGCTGGCATATTCACGACATAGACCACGGAATTCGGTTGCAGAAACCTTTTGACCGACTTTACCATGTTTGGCTTCGACTTTTTGCTCGATAGGTAGACCATGACAGTCCCAACCGGGCACATAAGGCGCATCAAAACCGGATAGTGTTTTTGATTTTACGATAATGTCTTTGAGTACTTTATTGACTGCATGACCCAAGTGAATTTGACCGTTGGCGTATGGAGGACCATCATGCAAAATGTATTTGGTTGCCCCAGCACGTGCCGCACGAATTTTACCGTAAACATCATCTGCTTCCCAAGCTGCTAGCCAATCTGGCTCACGTTTGGCAAGGTTTGCACGCATCGCAAACGGCGTGTCGGCAAGGTTTAGGGTGTCTTTATAGTCTTGGCTTGGCATATCAGTACTTTTATCAGTCATAGAAGGCGTCTTTTAGAATGGTGATGAAAATGTAAATTGAATTAAAAAGTGCGTGTAAAGCTGGCTACAAAAGCTAAAGTAATAATTTGATTGAAAGTAGATAACACTCGCTATTATATGACAAAAAGAGTGGGGTAAGAAGAGCTGCCGAGTATCGTTTCTATGTCCGTCAAAACCGTCACAAAATTCATTTAACGAGCGATTGGTTGTTACTTTATATCTGCTAGGATAATAAAGGCGATAATAAATTGAGCAATCAATGTTGATGCTGTCTTTATGTGCAAGACAGCATCATATCACTATCGTCAGATAATCCCTACTTTCAGTAGTTGATGGTCGTTGTTGATTTAACTGTTTTTATTCATTGATTTCAATCTGTATCACATATCATATCCGATTCAATTCGATTTCAAGAAATGAAACATACACTTACTAATATGGGTTTATTAAGGTGTGAATACCACGCAAGCTCATATGACGTATAAAGCCGTATCATAAGCGCTAGATTATCAGTATAGAGAAATAGATGCTTTAGTTGGCTAGTTTTTATCGCCGCTGATTATTTTAAATAAAAAACCTGCCAGTCAAATGATTGGCAGGTTTTTTAATGTAAACGGCTTTAAAGGGTGCTACAAGTGCATTTCTATTACCAATACTCAAGCAGGCACGATAGTCAGCTGCTCGGCTAAGCTAAAGAAAGGTTTTGCTGCGCATTTAAAATCCAGGCTAGATTCTAAGTGATTCAAGTGTTGATTAATCAGCAATAACAGACCTTCTTCATCCCTGTTTTCAATGGCATTTACCATGCCAAGATGTTCGTCTTCAGCGCAGTTAGATGAGCCAACTTTATTATATAGCCCAATGATTAGCGTGGTACGTAAGGTAAGTTCACTCAAAAATCGCTCTAAAACTGTATTGCCTGAAATCATTGCTAACTGCATATGGAAAGTGCGCGATAGGCGTAGCTCCGCAGGCTTATCACCTTGCGCCCGCGCGTCAGCTTCGGCAGCTATCGTAGCACGCATGTCAGCAATGTCTTGCAGCCTGGCATTTTTGATTACTTTACGGGCAAGCGTACGCTCAATCGTGCGCCGTGCTTCAAACACATCACCTGCTTCTTTCGGTGACGGAGTTGAAACAAAAGCGCCTCGGTTGGGCTGTAATTGCACCACATGCATCGTTGCAAGGGTAGAGAGTGCTCGCCTCACATTGGCTCTGTTGCAGTTAAACAAGTCACTCAGCATCTGCTCGCCAAGCTTTGTTCCAGCGGGCAAGCGTTGCTCTGACACCGCAGCGGTGATGGAGTTGATAATGGTTTGCTCGGGTATTTCATCGAGCGCAGGAACTGTTTGTTTGGTTTTCTCTATTTTCATAGACGCAATTATAGTGTGCGACTGTTATCGCTACAACAAATATTAAAAAAATAGATTGTTTTGTTAACAATAATAGTTAACAATGATTGTTAACAAATATTACATGCTGCCGATCTGTGAATAATGACGATAACCTATGAATAGCGAGGCTCTATGAAAATTCTAGTGATGAACCCAAACTCGACCACTTCTATGACCGATAAAATCGTTGAAAGCGCGCGTCAAAAAGCCAGTGCAGGTACGACCATTATTGGCGCTTCTGGAACGGATTCGCCTGCATCTATTCAAGGACATCATGATGAAGCGCTCTCTGTCCCTGGTTTGATTAAACGCTTACAACAAGCGGAACAAGAAGGAATTGATGGTGTGGTCGTTGCCTGCTTTGATGACCCAGGTATTGGTGCTTGCCGCGAAGTGTTTTCAGGTCCAGTTATTGGAATTTGTGAAGCAGCGGTCAAAGCCGCTAGTATGATTTCAACCTCTTTTAGTGTAGTCACCACTTTGCCACGTTCCGTACCTGTGATTGAAGATTTGATTCATGGTTATGGTTTATCTCATCGCTGTAGAAAAGTACGCTCTGCTGCCATACCCGTGCTTGCTCTTGAGGAAGCTGGCTCTGGTGCCCGTGAAAAAATTCGTGATGAAATTTTACGTGCAGTGCGTGAAGACAACTGCGAAGCGGTGGTTTTGGGCTGTGCTGGGATGGCAGACCTAACAGAATGGCTGACTGCGGAAACGGGTGTGCCTGTGATTGATGGTGTGACTGTGGCTACTCGTATGATTGAGGCACTGGTTGGCTGTGGTCTAAAAACCAGTAAAATTGGCGCCTATGCAGCACCTATCCAACATTAAATAGAAATGGACGAAACAGCTATTAACCAATAAGTATTCAAAATTCTCAAGGAAGGAGAAGGTGATGGACAATATTCAAGGAGCCGTTGCTACGGCAGGCGTAAAAACAATAGAGCATAAAGGGGTTGGTGAAGAGAGCCTAGCGCCGCAAACCACACGAATTATGGGCTCTTGGTCTTATTTATTTACTTGGTTAGGTGGGTGTGTCTCTATTGGTACCTTCACCGTTGGGTCAGGTTTGGTTGGTACTCTTAACTTATTACAAGTAGTGCTAGCAATCGCCATTGGTTGTACGGTTATTGGTGCAGCGCTCATGATTAACGGTCGCGCAGGTCATAAATATGGTATCCCATTTATGGTGCAAAGTCGTTCATCTTTTGGTTTCACTGGTAGTCGCATACCAGCACTGGTGCGCTCTGTACCTGCGATTGTCTGGTTTGGCTTTCAGAGCTGGATTGGTGCCGGTGCATTAAATTTGGTGTCTGATGCTTTGTTTGGCTACAGCAATATAGTCGTCTTCTTTGTTGGTTTTCAGTTTTTACAAATTGGTCTGTCCGTTTTGGGTTTTCATGGTATCAAATGGCTTGAAAACATTGGCTCAATTTTTATTATTGGTTCACTGATTTACATGTTTATTAGTGTGATTAATAAATATGGTGATGTGATCTCAACCAATCTTATCAATACAGAAGGGACTTGGGGAGCGCCATTTTGGGGTGCAACTATGCTGTTTTTAGGCGTTTACAGTACGATGATGCTTAACGTCTCCGACTATTCGCGTGAACTAAAAGAAGATGTTGGTCTTTTTCGTCAAGTAGCCATCTATGCCAACTCTATCCTACCTGCAACATTGTTTATGGGTCTAATTGGTGTGATGGTGACCAGTGCGACTGGTGAAGTCGACCCTATCAAGGTGTTCTCGAGCGCCGTTGATAATAAGCCTTTATTAATCATCACCATGCTGTTTATTGCGTTTGCACAGGTTACTACCAATATCTTAAACAACGTCGTACCACCTGCTTATGCGTTGATGGATATTTTCAAAATCAAGTATAAGACCGCTGCGGTGATTGTAGGTTTGCTAGCCTTTGGGACATTCCCGTGGGAGCTAGTAAAAGATGAATCTGCTGCTGGTTTAAACTTATTTATTCAAACTTACTCCGCATTTTTGGGTCCTATCTTTGCCATCTTAGTCGTTGACTACTATTTCTTACGTAAGCAAAAGCTGGATCTAGATAAGCTATACGATGAGAATGGTCCTTATAAAGGCGTCAATATGGCAGCTGTTATCGCTATGGTAGTGGGGATTGTCGTTGCTCTACTATTTTCAAGTATTTCTTGGTACGCAAGCTTGATTCCAGCGGGCGCTATCTATTGGATCTTGATGTTAAAGATGCCAGCGGCTCAGCGCTTTATGTCATAAGACACTTAGCTCCTACGTAAAAACCCCTATAGCAGTGAAGTCTGCTATAGGGGTTTTTACGTAGGAGCTAAGCTAAGACTATTTGATTTTAGCCTTAAAAAACTGACGACAGCCACAATCTTAATTTCAATGACCATAACGGCTGAATACCCGTAAGCCCTTGGCTCATCTCGCCATCTTTTAATATCACATAAGAGGGCGTAACTTGTCCCTGCCAATCGTCAAAGATAGCGCCTTGTTTATCGTTTACAGTATTAAAACTATAATTGTTTTGCTTAAGGTAGCTGTGTAACTCTTGGTCAGAGCCGGACTTGATAGCAACAGTAACGACTGGATAGCTATTTTCTGCAGCCAACGCATTAATATTCGGTGAGGTCACGCTACATATCGGACACCACGTACCCCAAAAATAGACCAGCGTGGGTTTATCCGCACTCATTGCTGCCAAATCAATACTCTGCCCTTGATAATCCATCAATTGCAACTGTGGATCGGCTGGCATGACCGGCTGTCGCCACCAGTTAACAGCAGTATAAATAATGGCAAATACCAAGCCGTAGAGCAGCACAGTTTTAATAAGTGACAGTGCTTTTTGCTTGGGTGTCTTTTTAGATCTCTCAGTCGTCTTGTCGCTATCAGTCGTCATAGTGGCTGCTTTTTTGCTCAGTGGCTTTTATAAGTATAGTGAGTTCAGTATTAAAGCGCTACAGTAGGACTGGGATGAATTTTACGCAGCCTCTGTCGGCGTAGGCACAGCATGCCAGAAAAATTTATACCAGTACTGCGTTGGAACATAACGTATCTGTTTTATTTGGAATTGACTATAGTTTTTAATAGATAAAAATATACGGCTGAATGGTCAGCCGTATTATTCAATACATTAAGGATTTTAGTCGAGATGATTAAGGTTTTTGGGCGCGGTCTTGTAGTGGATCGCCAGTGAGCACACTACCTGAGTTTTCACGGCGCTCTTCATCACTCAACTTGCTCGCTGGAATTTTGGATTTTCGCTTCCATTTTAAGCTAAATAAGTCATCACGGCGATCAAGCAAATTGTGGACCGAACCTTCGTTACGGACGTGAGTGAGCTTGTCTAAATTCACATCTGAAAAGAAAACCATCTCAGTGTTGGCCGTCGTTTCTGCCATAATCGCGTCATGCGGGAATGCAAAATCTGACGGTGAAAAAATAGACGACTGCGCGTACTGAATGTCTAAGCTCTCAACTTGCGGTAAGTTACCCACTGATCCACAAATCATCACATAACATTCGTTTTCAATGGCTCGCGCTTGAGCACAGTGGCGCACACGTAAGTAGCCGTTTTTGGTATCTGTCCAAAAAGGCACGAACAAAATATCCATATCGTCGAGCGCCAACAAGCGGGCAAGCTCAGGGAATTCAACATCATAACAGACCAAGATACCAATACGACCAGCATCCGTATCAAATACTTTGACCTCATCACCGCCTTCGATGACCCAAGCGCTACGCTCATGAGGGGTAATATGGATTTTGCGTTGCTCTTCTACCGTACCGTCGCGGCGACATAGATAACTGACATTGTACAGCGTGTCGTCTTCATCTAGTAATGGCATGGAGCCCATAATAACGTTAACGTTATAGCTGACCGCTAAATGCGATATTTCGTTTTTAAACCACTCGGTATAACCTGCCAAAAAGCGAATCGCAATGTTTTGATCCGTCGACTCACACAAACCCATCAATGGCGCGTTAAAAAATTCTGGCAAGCAGGCAAAGTCAGAGTTGTAATCAGCCATAACGTCGACAAAGAATTCAACCTGTTGCAGTAGTTCCTCTGGCGATTCAACTTCACGCATCTGCCATTGAATACCGCCAATACGCACTTCAGATTTGCGAGTATTTGGCTTGTAGTCTTTTGGTTCATAATAAATATTTGCCCACTCAAGCAAGGTCGCAAAGCCTTTAGACTGTTTGTCATCTGGCAAATAAGCGGTCAAAATACGCTTGACGATAAAACCATTCGATAACTGGAAAGAAAGCGCAGAATCATGAATTTCACGTGAGGCAACCGCATCGATATAGTCACCGGGCGTTAAATCTTGATGGTTATGGTAGTTTGGAATACGACCACCAGCTAAAATTGCTCGGAAGTTCAACTGACGACAAAGCTCTTTACGGGCATCATACAGCCTGCGACCCAAGCGATAACCACGATATTCAGGGTCAATGAGAGCGTCTAAACCATAGATAGCATCGCCTTCAGGGTTGTCTCTGATAATCTCTTTATGACCAATCAAGTCATCATAGGTATGTGGATTAGAGAACTTTGCATAATCAACGCGCATAGATAATACGATACCAATCAGCTCGTCGTGATCAAATAAAGCAATCTGCCCTTCTGGGAAAGCGTCAATCAAAGTATGAATTGTATTCTTTGACCATGCGCCGCCTAAATTGACATAGACTCGATCCATTAACGCTTTTAGTTGCGGGTAGTCTTTTTTCTTAATCTCAGCAATCGTTAAATGAAAGTCTTCTGGTTTTTCTATCTTACTCATAAAATTCCTGTCTGTTGTTTCTGTATGCGGGTGTTGATAAGTGATATTGATAAATGAAGGTAAGACACATCTTGTGATTAATTTTTATATAAGTGGTATAAATAACGGTAAATTTAAGTCTCAACTTAAGGACAAGGTTTCGGCATAACAATGTTGAGAAAAATATACCAATAGGCTGTGAGAATCGTTACAATCATTTATCTGTGTATTTACAATAAGTTATAAGGATCGTTTCTCATATGATCTATTTTAATGAGGCATTTTTATAAGTTTGCAAGTGGCTCTATCGCACTTCAAGGGTGCTTTGACTACCTTTTGACGTACATTGACTGCTGATTATAGTATTCTTGAAGTAAATGTCGACTGGTATGATATCAAGCTCGTCAGCTAATGACAGTCAAACGTCGTAAAGATTTGCTAGGTTTTTGTGAGTCTTTCTGCCTCGTCTAGACATCATTTGATAAATTTATATTTAATTTTATTTGGTTATTTTTCCTTGCTCATATTTGATATTAACCCGTTAGGAATTTTTAATGACGCCTGAAATTCATACTGCTGTTTTTAGAACATTAGATGACATTGAAGATACTGCACTGGTGCAATTGGTGTACGTCAGTAGCATGACGCTTAGTTCGCGTTTTAGTACGACGATATTCGAAGAAGTAGAAAGTCATGCGCGTAATTATAATCAGCAACAGGGTATTACAGGCACGTTATGCTATGGCAATGGGCATTTTTTGCAGTGCATTGAGGGTGAAAAGGCCAGAGTACTGACGCTAATTCAACGTATATATGTCGATACCAGTCATAAAAACATTCAAGTGCTATTAGTGCAAGTCATCAAGCAGCGCAGTTTTTCTGATTGGCGTATGCGCTTACTGTTTTTGGAACGTTGGTTATGGTCACCTGCGACCAAAAAACAAGCGGCACAGCTATCACCGTTTTTGCCATTTTCGCCCCACGATTGGAGACCTGATCATACCGAATTATTCTTACAAGTGATCAAAAATTTTGATACGCCGCCTCATATCAATGCAGCGGGCATCACTTACAATGCGCTAGGTAATATGGTGCGCCATTTCGCTGCGCCGCATCAGGCTTTTTTAGTTGTTCAGGGTTTTTTGAGTGTGCTGCTCGTTGCAGGTTTAGCGCTGCTGTATGTATAGTTTATGCCACTTTAGAAAGATATAGGTGATTCACTTAAATATATCGTACTAGTGTTATTTGAGCATAAAAAAAGACGCTAATCTTATCGATTGCGCGTCTTTCTATTTATCTTTAATAATTAAAGATATATCAGGAGTGAAAACGCCTTACATATCGAAAATCTTACCACGGTTCATAATATTATTCGGATCAAAGACCTTTTTGACTTCTCGCAGATAATCAATCTCAGTCTCACTGCGGCTATAATGTAGATACGGCTTTTTAGTCATACCAACGCCATGCTCAGCAGAGACTGAACCGCCATATCTTTGCACTGTTTCAAACACGTGTTTGTTGACGACTTGACACTCGCTGAAGAAATCGTCTTTACTCATGTTCTCAGGCTTTAGGATATTTAAATGCAAGTTGCCATCACCGATATGACCGAACCAACAGACTTCAAAGTCAGGGTAGTTGCTACTGACGATATGATCAATCTCAGCGATAAACTCAGGGACATGACTGATAAGTACCGAGACATCGTTCTTATAAGGGGTAAATACTGAGATGGTCTCAGAGATATATTCGCGTAGCTTCCATAGCTCTTCTGCTTGCGCGAGACTCTGACTCATCACCCCATCAACGACCCAACCTTGCTCCATACAATCTTCAAATATCGCCATGGCTTTATCCATGATAGGCTCGTATGGCGCTTCAAATTCTAATAGCGTATAGAATTTGGTGCGCGATTCAAATGGCTCTTGTACTTGACCGTGTGCCATCAGCTTATCAATCGCTACGTCATCAAAGAATTCAAACGCGGTCAAATCTATCTGTGCTTGAAAAGCAGACAGCACATTCATCACATCATTAAAGCTGTCCATACCCAGCACCATGACGTTTAAGTCTTGCGGCTGACGCTCAAGCTTGATTTGGGCATGAGTGACAAAGCCTAGCGTACCTTCGCTACCGATAAACAATTGACGTAAGTCATAACCCGTGGCGTTTTTGACCATACCGCGATTCAATTGTAAGATATCACCTTTACCGGTCACCACAGTCAGCCCCATAATCCATTGACGGGTCATACCATAGCGTATCACTTTAATACCGCCAGCATTGGTACCGATATTACCGCCGATTTGACTGGAGCCTGCTGAGGCAAAGTCGACAGGGTAGTAGAGGTCTTTCGATTCAGCAAACTGTTGTAATTGCTGCGTGACCACACCGGCTTCAATCTCAACCATACGATCGGCAGGATAAAATTGTCCGATATGGTTCATCTTATCCATACTGACGACAATCTCGCCATTGGCGGCGACAGCGCCGGCAGACAAACCGGTACGACCGCCACTTGGGGTCAATACCACATCATGCTCATTAGCAAGTAGTACGATAGATTGCACTTGCTCAGTAGTCTTTGGAAAGACGATAGCCGCAGGTGCGGGTGCAAAGTGCTTGGTCCAGTCTTTACCCCAATGCTCTAAGCTTTCGCTATCAGTTTTAATTTGACTGGCATCAAACTGATGGGCGTCAATCAGCGAATTTAATAGGGTCTGGACAGCCGCGGTATAGGTTTCAGATAGGGCTTGGCTAGATAAAGAAGTCATGGTCAAATCTCGGTATCAACGTGAGTGCTATGCATAGAGGGGATTATTATGGGAATTATCATATAACCAAATGGCTATAACTAAACGTGTTTAATGGTGTATGTTATTAAGGGAATATTAACGATGTATATTATTGCAATTTAATAGTCGTCGCAATCGTAGAGTGTTATTAGTTTGCCTCTGTATATGCGTACATAGCATAAAGAAGGGGTGCTTTCTCATTTGGATAGCAGGATTCACTATAGCATAAAAAGTTTTCAGGATTGATAACCAATAATTCATCTAATCTGCTAACATCGCCGCCCAATTTTGTGTAAGATATCCAGACTCTTTTCGTTTCATTCATCCAAGCTTATCCCTCAGATGATTTTTATAAGACAATTATAGGACAGTTCTCACATGGCGTTATCACTCCAAAAAGACAAAATCCGGTTTTTATTGCTTGAAGGTCTGCACGACAATGCTTTAAAAGTATTAAAAGATGCTGGTTACCAAAACATCGAAAATATCAGTCATGCATTGGATCAAGATGAGCTGATTGAAAAGATTAAAGATGCTCATTTTATCGGTATTCGCTCGCGCACGCAGCTGACGCGTGAAGTGCTTCAGCATGCACATAAGCTTATCGGCATTGGTTGCTTTTGTATTGGTACCAACCAAGTAGACTTAGATGCTGCTCGTGAATTCGGTATTCCGGTCTTCAATGCGCCATTCTCAAACACCCGTTCGGTCGCTGAGTTGGTACTTGCTGAAGCCATTATGCTCTATCGCGGTATCCCTGAAAAGAGTGCCACTGTACATCGCGGTGGTTGGGGTAAGTCTGCGACTAACTCACATGAAGTACGCGGCAAAACCATCGGTATCGTCGGTTATGGCTCTATTGGCTCGCAGCTGTCTGTATTGGCTGAAAGCTTTGGTATGAAAGTCATTTATCATGATGTTTTGACCAAACTGCCACTAGGTAATGCAGTCCAAGTAGCTAGCTTAGAAGAGCTGTTATCTACTGCTGATATCGTGACTTTGCATGTACCTGATCTGCCAAGCACACGCTACATGATGAAAGCTGAGCAGTTTGCGCATATGAAAGACGGCAGCTACTTTATCAATGCTGCGCGTGGTACTTGTGTCGAGATTGATGACCTTGCTGCCGTGCTTGAATCTGGCAAAATCTTGGGCGCTGCAATTGATGTGTTCCCAAAAGAGCCAAAATCTGCTGATGAAGAGTTTGAGTCACCACTGCGTAAATTTGATAATGTTATCTTGACGCCGCATATCGGTGGCTCAACGCAAGAAGCACAGGCAAATATTGGACTGGAAGTTGCAGATAAATTTGTGCGATATTCTGACCAAGGCGATACAGCAACGGCGGTCAACTTCCCAGAAGTATCGATTCCGTTTAAAGAAGGCACGCATCGCCTGCTACATATTCACAGAAACGTACCAGGCGTCCTGTCACAGATTAACCGTCTGTTTGCTGAAGCAAATATCAATATCTTGGCGCAGAGCTTGATGACGGAAGGCGATGTCGGCTATCTCGTTATGGATGTCGATTATAACGACTCAACCGCGGCTTTAGATCAGCTAAAAGACGTTCAAGAGACAATTCGTGTGCGTATTTTGTTTTAAGTTTTGTAATAACAGTTTGAATTTATAGTTAGCACTATAAATAGCAAATAACAAAAAAGAGAGGCTCTATTCATAAGAGTCTCTCTTTTTTTATCGCATTTTACATATTTCTAAGGCATAAATTTAGCCAGCTTTAGTTTTATTGGCTGCGTCTGCTTGACGGCGAGCTTCGATCTTAGCTGCTTTGCGCTTCTCAATGACATCAATGACGTCACTACCGATATGGGCTTCACCACGTTTTTGTGCCAATTGCATTTGATGCTCACGCTCACGAAAGCGTGCTTTTTGCTCATCGGTCGCTTTATCGATACAGTGCGGACATGACTCACCCTTTATATAGGCAGGACTTTGCATCTCAGCTTGCGTAATCGGCATACGACAGGCAAAACACTGCTCATAACTGCCTTTTTCTAAGTTATGATTGACTGAGACACGGTTATCAAAGACGAAGCAATCGCCTTCCCACATAGAATCGCTGGCAGGTACTTCTTCTAGATATTTTAAAATGCCGCCCTCTAAATGATAAACCTCTTCAAAACCTTGCTCGCGCATAAATGCCGTTGATTTTTCGCAGCGGATACCGCCCGTACAGAACATGGCGACTTTTTTATGCTTGCTTGGGTCTAGCTCTTTTGCCACGTATTCTGGGAATTCACGAAACGTTTCGGTATTAGGATTGACCGCATTTTGGAACGTGCCAATTTTTACTTCATAATCATTACGCGTATCAATCAGGATGACATCAGGGTCTGAGATTAGGGCATTCCAGTCGCTTGGCTTGACATAGCGACCTACCGACTGCAATGGATCGATATTCTCCACACCCATCGTGACAATTTCCTTTTTAAGCTTTACTTTGGTGCGATAAAAAGGCTGGGCATCAGTATAAGATTCTTTAAAAGTAAAACTGCCAATTTCTTCGATACTACGCAGATAGTCTAGGACATTATCGATACCTTGGCGTGTGCCAGAAATGGTCCCGTTAATACCTTCACTAGCGATTAGCAACGTACCTTTGACGTCATTGTCGAGCATAGTATTTAGAATTGGGTCGCGGTACTTTTCAAAGTCAGCAAAGCGAGTGAATTTATATAGGGCAGCGACGACAATATTATTGGTCACGCTGTCGTATTCGGTCGCATGGGTTGATGCTTTTACGTTATCAGTCTGTGAGGTACTCATGTTTTTCTCCTGCTGGCTAGGTCGCAAACCTAGTGCATTGGGTTAAGGTGCTTTTTATCATTAACGGTTAGAATGAGTTGGTAAGATTCATAACACTAGCACGATTGTGGAATTGGCTAATGCGGGCGCAGTGTAACAAATTTTAGGGAAGTTTTGGGTGTTTTATCCTTCTTAAGCCAGATATAGGCGATGATAAAAATAGTCAATAAAAAAGCCCAGTAAAATACTGAGCTTTTTGCATATTCATTGTATAAAGTAAATTATAGCTTATTTACTCTGAAACCAAGTATCTGCTTTGCTGCGAGCACTAGCGATATCAGCACTGGATAAGTTTAATGCCAATTGACCAATTTTGCCACGGGCTTTATTACGGACTTTTTCATCGAGCATGCCATCACGGGCAGCCAAATCATACCATTTATAAGCATCGACTAGATTTTTTTGCTTTTCATCTAACAAGGCAAGCGTATAGCTAGCACGGTTATCACCACGCATAGCGGCTTTTTCTAACCAACCACGTGCTTGTTGTAGGTTTGGTTGTACACCTTCACCACGCAAGTACATGATGGCTAAGTTAAGCTGAGCAGGGGCAACGCCTTGCTGAGCCGCTTTGGTATACCACTGAACCGCTTGTTTGGTATTTTGAGCAATGCCTTCGCCTTTTTGCAAACGCTTGGCCAGATAAAATTGAGCATGATCATTACCTTGAGCCGCGCGATTAGATAGCTCGCTAATAGGCATTAGCTCAAAACGTGACGTATCAAGTGGTACGTTTGATATTAACTCAGCGTTGGCAAAACCTGCACAAGAAAAAATGGCAGTAAACAACGCAGCTTTTAATAATTTCATAGCAGCTCCAAAATTAGGCAGTTAATAAGCAAAAAAAATTGTCCCGCTAAACATTGTCTCGCTAAAGACAGTTAGACGGCGATAACAATTAGGCGACATCTTACAAGACCAACTTACCTAATTATTAGCAATATAATTAATCGTTATCATGTGCCAATAGATTCCAATAAAGCCGACAAACGGTATTAATCGGGGTGCAGTTGACACTATTTCGCTAGCTTAACACCCAAACTTACGAAACTCAAATACTAATTACACGATTTACTGCCTATCTATACCTCGTTGTCCTCAATAAAATCATAGAGTTACTTAGGTGTAAGAATAGATTAAGACTTTATTAAGGTTAAGGTTGTACTTATGGGTGTCAATATTACTTTTAATAAGAACTAGCAGTAGCAAATATCATTTAGGTTTTTGTTTGGTGACGCGATAAATAGCGACATCTGCCAATAGGTTTGGCGCTTGTCTTATCAATGCTGTCATCAACGGTGAATGCCCTTTTTCAGAATCACTGACGGCAAAACGATTGATAATATGAATATCATGCTGCGCGCACAGTTTCTCAAAATCTTTAAAGGTACATAGATGAATATTTGGGGTGTTGTACCACTCATAAGGCAGCGCTTCTGAGACCGGCATAATACCTTTCAAACCCAAATGTATTCGGTTCTGCCAATGGGCAAAATTAGGAAAAGTAATAACTGCTTCACGAGCGACGCGCAGCATATCAAGCAACAGTATATCAGGCGATTTGACTGCTTGTAGTGCACGTGCCATTACTACAGTATCAAAACTATTATCAGCGAAACGCGCCAAGCCGTCATTCAAGTCTTGCTCAACAATGGATAAACCATTAGCGATGGCTTCATTGATTTTGTCCTCGTCAATCTCAAGTCCATAACCCGTTACACCGCGATTTTGCTGTAAATGCGCGAGCAGCTCGCCATTACCACAGCCTAAGTCAAGCACATGTGAGTGTGGGGCAATCCAACGCTCAGCCAATTGATGATCCATTCTCATGAGCGCGCTCCTAATGTTTTTTGACTGTTTTGGTCTCGGTTATCAGTCATAAATGGTGCATTTAGGAAGCCTTTGACAGCGCCCATATAACGCGGAATATCAAATAAGAAAGAATCATGCCCGTGCGGCGCATCGACATTGATATAGCTGACCGGTTTACCAGTCGCCATCAGCGCATCGACAATCTCTTGTGAGCGCTCGGGAGCAAAACGCCAATCCGTGGTAAATGACACAATCAGATACTGGCATTCAGTATGGGCAAAGGCGGCTTTCAATGCGGTCAGCTCTTGATGATTAGCTGCACTTATGTTGTCGATACCCGCACTGTCCGCTAAAGCATTTGCTAGCTCGTCTTCGCTACTATCCGCTTTTACAGATTCAGCAAGGGACGAGGCTAAAGATTCTGGCGACGAATCTATAGCAGTCTCTAATGGATAATCCCGTGTCGGGTCAAAATAATCCAGTGCTTTGGTCATAAGCAAATAGGTATTGGCATCGAAATTTTCGCTAAAGCGCTCACCTTGATAGCGCAGATAGCTTTCGACTTGGAACTCAACATCATAGCCATACATAAACTTGCCGGACTTTAAATCACGGCCAAACTTGGCTTTCATCGCATCGTCAGTCAGATAGGTAATGTGTCCTACCATTCGTGCAAGGATAAGACCTCGGCGAGGGTAAGTACCTGCTAGCAGATAGCGTCCGTCTTTAAAGTCAGGATCAGATAAAATAGACTGGCGTGCCACCTCATTAAAGGCAATATTTTGCGCAGACAGCTTGGGCGTACTGGCAATGACCACGCAACGTTTTAAACGGTTTGGGTAATCTACTGACCATTGCAGAGCTTGCATACCGCCCATTGAGCCACCGACGACGGCATGCCAGACGTCAATGCCCAAGCGATCTGAAAGCATGGCTTGGGTCTTGACCCAGTCTTTGATAGTGACCAGAGGAAAGTCAGGTCCATATACTTGTGCTTGACTGCTATCTGGATTTATTGTCGTGGGACCAGTAGAGCCAAAGCAGCTACCGATATTATTAACGCAGACCACAAAGAATCTATTGGTATCGATGGACTTATTGGGTCCGATCATATTGTCCCACCAACCAGCTTTTTGATCTTCATCGCTATGAAAGCCTGCTGCGTGATGACTGCCTGATAGGGCATGGCAAATAAGCACAGCATTTGACTTGTCGCTATTAAGCGTACCATAGGTTTCGATAATCAAATCGAATGATGGTAAAGTGCGATTACACTCTAGAGTTAATGGCTCAGCGAAATGAAGAGTCTGGGGCGTGACGACTCCGACTGAGTTCAATAATTCCTCAGTGTTGATTGAGCTTTTAGCATTGCCTTTAGCATTGCTTTTATCTGTGGCGGACTGGTCACTGGTATTATCAGGGCGTGCGTTCAAAGCTACCTCACAAGACAACAATCATCAATAAAATAAGAAGGACACTGTATCGACAACTCGTTTTGCCGATATTTTTAAATGGTTTACTAAAAGCGTTTTATCTACACTGCTTTTTGACCATGTGCTTGCCTATTGTAGGGCGATGCGCATATGAGTACAACCTTCAAGCGCAGCCTTTCATACTTAGTTTTTATGTTATTAAGCCAATCGAAAAAAATGCTGGGTCATTGCTACAGGTTTTAGGCGCTATCGACGTAGACGAGTAGTGATAACTGCGTGTCAAATTGTACAAGGACACTTTTGCCATGCGTTATAAAGGGTTAAAATGCTACACTAACGGCGTGCTCATTGAATACTGTCTTAACAATCTTTTGTAGAGCTTCCTTCATCAACTTAACTATAAAACAGTGCTGCTATGAAACCTGACCTGCCTCCCCGTATTGCCGTTTTACTTGTCAACCTTGGTACGCCAGATGAGCCGACCGCGCCAGCTGTCCGTCGTTATCTCAAACAGTTTTTGTCCGATCCGCGCGTGATTGAAATCCCAAAATTCTTATGGGCGATTATCCTCAATCTGTTTGTGCTGCCAAGTCGCCCGAAACGGGTAGCAGAAGCATATGCCAGTATTTGGGATGGCGATTCGCCGATGCGCAATATTCTTAACGCGCAAGTTGAGATGTTAGACAAGCGTTTGGCTGAACGGGCTGCGCCATTTCGCGTGTCTGTTCATGCCGCGATGAGCTACGGTAATCCGGGTTTGCCTGATGTCATGGATCAATTGCGTAGCGAAGGGGTTGACCATTTCGTTATGTTACCCGTGTTTCCGCAGTATTCGGCGACTTCAACAGGTGCGGTTTATGATGCGATTACTAAGTGGTCGCTGAAGCAGCGTAATTTGCCCAATATAACGATAGTCAAAGATTACTTTGCTCATCCTTTATATATTAAAGCATTAGCAGATAGCATCCGCCGTTTTCAAGCGGTACATGGCAAGCCTGAAAAGCTCATGTTTAGCTTTCACGGTATTCCGCAGCCTTATGCTGATAAAGGCGATCCGTACCCGAAGCGCTGTAAATGTACGGCGGCACAAGTGGCTCATGAGCTTGGGCTAAAACCAGATGAATGGATTATCAGTTTCCAGTCACGCTTTGGTAAGCAAGAATGGATTAAGCCCTATACCGATGTGGTACTCAAAGAGTGGGGCAGCTCAGGTGTACGCTCGGTACAGATTCTTAGCCCTGCGTTTTCGGCAGACTGCTTAGAAACGTTAGAGGAATTGGCTATCGAAAACCGCGAGACTTTCCTGCATGCTGGCGGGCAAGAATACCATTATATTCCAGCGCTCAATGCTGACGAAGCACATATAGACTTGTTAGAGGCAATGAGTGCGCCATTGGTAAAAGGTTGGGCAGGGACTCTGGATGGTTGGGCATAAACGTTTTTAATATCAAATGAATATTCAAAAAAATACCGAACATCACGTTCGGTATTTTTTTATCAATAATTTTCTAAAAGTACTATTTAAAAGTCATTGTCATGGCTTAGTTTTGCTGCGTCTTTGTCAGCAATGTCGGCAATACTGGGGTAATGGCTATCATCTAAATTCTCTTCAACCAGCAACTCATCAATACGTGATTCATCGATATTTTGATGATGTACAGGGGTAAGACCTTGGGTTGCATCACTCCCGACTTGCGAATTATTAAATCCTGCATCATCGTCAAAGTCATCATTGTCGATAACATGCAGCATAGGATTGTCTAAATCGACCTCTTGGCTACCTTGGTTATTTTGACCTTCATCGATATCATTATCAATATTTTCATCACCTTCGATGTGATTCATCTCTTCTGGTAGCGGGGTTTTTGAGTGTTCCATACTGTCTTCCTTAGTTTTTATAGTTAACAAGCCTAGTAGGGTTTAAAGGTGGTCGTATAGCTATTTTGTCCGCTTATCATCATTGCCTCTAGTAGTAAGGTGTCACAGGATGTTAAAAATATGTACGAAGATTGCTTATTCAACCGTAAAAAAACGGCTGCCAAATCTTGGTAGCCGTTTAAATATTGTCATGTTACTTTTGAATTTTATAGTCTAAACTTATTTAGTACCGATTTTACTATTGATAAAGCGCATTAATGAGTCAGGTGCGACTTGCGAGGCTGTATGCAGCATTTTCGCAGGAAAGCCAATAGGATAGTGAGTACGTGACAGCTTGCGATTCGGCTGAGCGCTTAATTTACACAAGGTTTTAGCCACATCGTCAACGGTTAGATTGATGCCCAAACGGTCGATACTGGTGACCTTGATGTCTTTCGTCATGTCGGATTTTACCCACAGTGGCATGACATCAATCACTTTGATACCTAGCTCAGCGTATTCAATGTTTAGCCCTTCGGTTAAACCGCGGACAAAGAATTTACTGGCAGAATAAGGTACCACTTCAGATTGACCATATATCGCTGAAGCAGATGAGAGATTGATGATTTTGGCGTTTTTACTGTCGGCTAAATGCGGCGCTAGCTTATGACAGCCGATGAGCACACCTTTACAATTGATATCAATCAATGACAATTGCTTGTCCAAGTCAGTATTGGGCAACGCGCCACTCACCAATACGCCAGCATTATTAATCAAGACATCAATACCACCAAAATTCTCCAGCATATGATCGATTGCTGTATCCCATGCTTCAGGGTCAATGACATCTAGATGACCATGGACGAGACGATTGCCTTTTAGCGCTTTTTTAAAAGTTTTATCATCAATCGCACGCTCAAGCTCAACCGTGTCAATATCAAAAAGACCGACGCTATGACCTTTTGCGAGCAATCGTTTTGCTGTCGCTAGACCGATACCGCGTGATGCACCCGTAATGAATATATTCATAATGACTCGCTTAATGATTGGTGATAAATGATGCCTGAAAAAATGCGCTAATTTTTAGTATAGCAAACTCTCTATTAAAAGTTAGCGCTAAGACAAATGCTATCATGACCAGTGTTTGCTACGCTTGGCATGATGAATAGCGCTTATTAGGTGGCAAGCGTCTTTCAAACACAAGCGGTTTAAAACGCCATATGTAGGTCAATGCAATCGCGTAAACGCCTGTTTCTGCCATTTCTTCAACAACCTCTCCCAAACCTTGAGGAATCATAATCGCGTTTTCGCCCATATATTCTAATAATGCCAACCCCACTATCATAAGATATAAATAAATCGGCACAGATTTTAATACTGCCCAGAGATAACGCCAGGTATATGCTAATAAACCCACGATAAGCAGATAAACTATAAGAAGCACCGCATCTTCCCACCAGTCATAGGACTGATTTAACAGTGAAAAATCGCTATCAATAAACAACTCAGGTAAATAGTTTAACTCGCGACGGATCACCGCAAAAAACGTCAATACTGATGCCAGCCAAAAATAAAGACTTTGCTTACTTTCACTCTGCACTACATATTTCACGCAACGTAATATACAGGCTATCAGTAAGATAATGCCGGGGATTTCGATAATGCCATCTGCAGCCAAAATAAGCGCTCCTGATTTTTAGAATAAAAAAAGTGAGCGCTAAGGCTCACTTTAGACTAAAAAATAATTTGGGAAAAAATAAGATAGGTTTATTATACCGACAATTATAATACGCGACTGTTTTTTTTAGTTTACGCTGCGAGTGTCAAGTATCTTAAATAGCATTAAACCTACTTAAAATCTCCTTAAGAATCAATGCGCCTCATCCCAATTCTGACCACTATCCGTCTCAACCAATAGCGGCACTGCAAAATTGACGTTCCAGCCTTTTTCAACCGCTGTTGCTGTTAAGACATCTTGCATAGCATCAGTAATCAATTGGCTTATCTCATCGACCTTGTCAGCATCGACTTCGAACACCAGCTCATCATGCACTTGCAGTAGCATTTTTGCCTGCTCTTTAGGTAGTACTTTGTCGACGGCAATCATAGCAAGCTTAATCAAGTCAGCTGCAGAACCTTGTAATGGTGCGTTAATCGCTGCCCGTTCAGCGCCTTGTTTGACCATGCGATTGCTATGATTGATATCAGGGGTATAAAGCTTACGACCCAATATGGTCTCGATATAGCCATGCTCATAAGCGCTGGCACGAGTATTGATCATATAGTCTTTGACGCCAGGGTAGCGCTCAAAATACATATCGATATAGTCTTGCGCCTCACTACGACTCATCTGTAACTGTTTGGCCAGTCCAAAGGCGCTCATGCCATATAGCAGACCAAAGTTAATGGCTTTGGCATTACGGCGCTCGGTTGCTGTAACCTCTGCGACCTCTTTTCCTAGTACTTCGGCGGCAGTGGCGGCATGAATATCTAGCCCTTCATTAAAGGCATGAGTGAGATTTTTATCACCTGAGAAATGCGCCATCAAACGCAGCTCAATTTGCGAATAATCCGCCGCTAATATGACTCGACCTTCTGGCGCAATAAATGCTTGACGAATCAAGCGACCAGTAGCGGTACGAATAGGAATATTTTGTAAATTGGGATCAGTCGAAGATAAGCGCCCAGTACTGGTCAATGCTTGATGATAGCTGGTATGCACACGGTCAGTCTTGGCATCTGCTACATTATCAAGCGCATCGGTATAGGTGCTCTTAAGTTTAGAGAGTCCGCGATACTCTAGGGTGATATCGACCAAAGGATGGTCGATTTTTGATAAGACGGCTTCACCGGTAGAATATTGACCAGTTTTTGTTTTTTTGCCACCCACGACGCCAAGTTTATCGAATAACATCTCGCCAAGCTGCTTAGGAGAGCCAAGATTAAACTCTTCACCGGCGACTTCGTACGCACGTTTTTCTAGGGCAATGATTTCTTCATCAAAGCGTTTAGATAGCTCGTTTAAAAACGGACGCCTAATTAAGATACCGTTTGCTTCCATTTGGCACAGTATTTCCGCTGTTGGGATTTCTAGCTCGTGTAGCAGCTTAGCGTTATTGGTATCATCAGCAAGCTTTTGACTAAACAGCTCAAATAATTGATAAGTAATGTCAGCATCTTCACAAGCATAGTCGCTAGCAATATCAATCGCTACTTGATCGAAACTCACTTGCTTAGCGCCTTTACCAGCGACATCCTCAAAGCTAATGGTCTGCGTTTGCAGGTAATGCCGTGCTAAATCATCCATGCCATGACGGGTAATGGCAGCATTAATCACATAGCTGGCAAGCATGGTATCCATCGCCCAATTGTTGGGCTTGTCATGAATATTACCTAAGAGGTTTATATCATAAAGGCTAAGAATATGGGCATCATACTTTAAATGTTGACCGATTTTACCGATGTTTGGGTTTTCTAAAATAGGCTTTAAACGCGCCAAAACGGTATCGCGGTCGAGCTGTTTTGCTGTTAATTCATCGCCTTCTAGCGCATGAGTCAGCGGAATATAATAAGCTTCGTGTGCTTGCACAGCAAAAGATAAGCCAACCAATTCAGCCTGACGCCAATAGACACTCGTGGTTTCGGTATCGATAACGAAATGCGGCGCAGATGCTAACAATTGAACTAAGTTGTCAAAGGCAGGCTCGTCTAAAATAGTATGCCATGCTCTATCATGACTTTTACTATCGGTAATATCACCGATGGTGCTTGATTGTAGAGATTTGGCGATTTGTGCTTGTGACTCGGCATCAGCCTGACTATGAGCAACACTTTGCGTGCCATGCCCATTAGCGTTGGCTGGATGATTAGGGTGATCAAGTGACGCTAGCTCATTTCTAAATTCGAGCTCACTATATAGCTCACGTAGCTCATCGATGTGGGCGCAAGGATCAGTGTTTATTTTTAAATCTTGCCAGTCTTGCCCCACTTCTAAATCAGTGACAATGGTTGCCAGCTGCGCGTTCATCGGAATATCATCGGCATATTCGAGCAAGTTTTTGCCAGCACGCCCTTTGATATTGGCGACATTTTTGAGCATATTATCGATATTGCCATATTCGTTTAGCAAATCTTTGGCGGTCTTTTTACCAATACCGGGCACGCCTTTGATACCGTCAGAGGAATCGCCCATCAAGGTTAAAAAATCAATCATTTGCTCAGGATTGATACCGAATTTTTCAACCACGCCAGCGCTATCAGTCATCTTGCCTGTGAAGCTATCTTCTAGTATGACGCAGTCATTAATCAGCTGCATCATGTCTTTATCTCCAGTTGAGATAACCACGTGATGCCCTTCGGCAACTGCACGATAGGCGAGCGTACCGATGATATCGTCGGCTTCTGCGCCTTCGATACGTAACAGTGGAATCCCAAGCGCGGTGACCAAACGATGAATATAAGGAATCTGCTCGGCAAGCTCGATATCCATTTTTGGACGATTGGCTTTGTACTCTTCTGACATAGCATGACGAAAGGTTGGCGATTTGGTATCAAAACAAACGGCCATATGGGTTGGATGATAGCGGCGCATCAGCTTTAAAAGTGCATTGAGCGTGCCACGTATTGCATTGGTGACTAGCCCTTGCGAGTTTTGCATGGTTTTTGGCAGCGCATGATAGGTACGAAACAGATAATAAGAGCCATCGACCAAAATAAAAGGTGGCTGGTTTTTGTCCACATGCGTGGTGTCCATTGTCGCCACATTGGGCATCGTTGCAAAATTCGGTAGCGTATTGGGATTAATAGGCGAGTGGGAGTTGTGATCGTTGGCAGTCATAGAGAGTCACTTATCAGGTTTTGGGTCGCAAGTATTGGTCAGTAAATATTTTGCAGTAAGTATGGGATAAAAAGATACCCTCATTATAACGATAAAAGCGCTGCGTGCCGAATAGATGATGAATGAATAGAATGCATAAACAGTTATGATGTGTAGGACCTAAAATGATAATTCATAAAAAAAGAACCCAGATCAACTGAGTTCTTTTTATCATTGTAACTATTGTAGTTACTAGAAATTTATTTTACTTCTGAGGTTACTTCGCTATCGACATTACCATGGGTCGCTTTAGAATATGGGCAGACCTTATTGGCTTTCTCAACCAATTGCTGAAACTCATCCGCTGATAGCTCTGTATTTTCACCGATAACGTGAATTTTAACGGCCAATTTAAAGTCTAGACCTTCGCCTTTCTTTAAATCTACTGATACTTCAGTAGTAGAATCAAACTTTGCTTTTTCTGCCCCTTTGACGGCACCAAGTGCACCATCAAAACAAGCAGCATAGCCCATAGCGAACAGTTGCTCTGGGTTATTACCGTCTTTACCAGAACCAGGTGCAACCATATTGATGGTTAAATCGCTGTCTTGTACGCTAGCTTTACCTGCACGGCCACCAGTGACAGATGCTTTGGTCGAATATAGGGTTTCCATAATGTATCCTTTTATATAAATTGTTTTCCATCATTTCTAGGTAGTATTTTTGAGTCTTGTTATAGCTAGTTATAAAATAGCCCATCTAGCATACCAGAGGACAAGGCAAGCTTTATATAGCGGCAGTAAAAGTATGATATGAATTTGTAAGTTAGTTTTCTTAGTAAAATCAGATTATAACTAGCTCTCTATAAGTAGTCGTTGCAATAAAGTGAAGGCGATAAGACTGATTTAGTCAAAACAAATCGTTGCTCATTCAAACAGCTTGTATCTATAGATTTATTTATGAGCTGCTTGCCATGCGCCCATCGAACCAAGATAAATATCGATGTTTTCAAAACCTTGGCTTGCAAGCCATCCTGCGGCTATTGTGGCCCGTGCTCCGCTAGCACACATCAAGGTGTAATGATGTTTCTTATCAAGTTCACGCCAACATTTGTTAAGATGTCCAACGTAAATGTGTTGTGACCCCTCGATTGCGACAGTATCTCGTTCGTCGGCATCACGGACATCGAGTAGGGTCCAGCCCTCAGTGTCATTCTTTAGACGAGCTTCAACCTCGCTAGTATCAATCATAGGGGTTTGCTGCATTTTTTCACCTTTCGCAGCAGCAGGAACCACGCCGACATAGCCACCTAATACGTTATCAAGGGCAATCCGAACCAGATGCTCCATAGCCGTGGCGAGTTGTGCCTCATCAGAGGCAATTAATGCCAAGCTTTCGCCTTCGTGGATGTACCACCCGGCAAAGGCGGAAATCATGCTCACGGGTAGGCTCATCGCTCCAGGTAAGTGACCGGAAGCATAAGCCATCGGCTCGCGAATATCAATCAGATGATCGGCACCGCAGCTTTTCAACTGCTGTAGCGAAAAGCTGCGCGGTCGAATAACAGACGGAGGTGCAGTACCGCCCTCCATGTTCAAGCGCTCCATTAGTCTGAAATAAGGCGGCTGATAATGGTTTTCGCTGACCTTAAATCTGATAAAGGCGTCGCGATCTGTGAATTGTAAACGTGGGTTATTCAATCTTTCATGACCGACGCTAGAGAATTCACGCTTTGCCATACCTGATCCGCAGACAGAGCCCGCGCCGTGTGCAGGATGTATAATGGCCTGATCACCTAGTGCTAAGATTTTTTGTAGCGAATCATAGAGTAGACCTGCGACTTCCTCATCTCTATCAGGATAGAAGTCAGTACGGCCGACGTCACCGACGAATAGGGCATCTCCGGTGAAGACCGCCACAGCTTTATCGGGGTAAGCTGTGTCAAATAGAGCATAGACAAGATGGTCATCAGTATGACCGGGCGTTTCTAAAACGCGTATTTCAAGCTGACCGATGGTAAAACAATCACCATCGCGCACCGTTTGAGCATAGACGATAGGCTGTTCTGGGTTCGGACCGTGAAGAACACTGGCGCCGGTCATTTCTGCTAGAATCGGAGCACCGGAAACAAGGTCTTCGTTGCGATGAGTTTCGAAAATATGTGTGATTTCTAACCCTTGTGCCCGTGCCTTTTCTACATAAATCGCGCAGTCACGGCGAGGATCTATCACTGCAGCTTGACCACCTGACCCCACCAGATAAGATAGATGGGCAAGCCCAGGTGTCTTAATCTTTTCAAGCAACATAACTGTCTCCTTCTAATAATTTTACAATGACTAACATATGATTGTTTTTATCTCTTTTAATAAAAATCTTTGAATAATCAATGTTGTGTGATGATGTTTTGATTGTCAAACAGGTTTCTTATACAATTAAATGAGTGTTTTGTAAAAATCATGGATCTAGATAAGTGGTGTAAATAAGGCTGTTGCAAGCTAAGGGATGAATAGTATATTAACCATAAATCCGCTACAATACGCGCACCAAAATCCACCACATTTACTGTTAGATCTTTTCTAAATTCTTGTTTTTTTCTTCCAAAATTTAACGATAAGTTATTCATTATGAGCGTAGATCCAAAGAAATTAAATAAAGAAGTGGCCAAACGCCGCACCTTTGCCATCATCTCGCATCCTGATGCTGGTAAGACTACGATGACCGAAAAGCTGCTGCTATGGGGTAAGGCGATTCAAGTAGTGGGCGAGGTCAAAGGTCGTAAAACCGACCGCCATGCGACATCTGATTGGATGAGTATGGAGCAGGAGCGTGGTATTTCTATTACCACCTCGGTCATGCAGTTCCCTTATAAAGAACATATGGTCAACCTGCTAGATACACCGGGTCACGCTGACTTTAGTGAAGATACCTATCGTACTCTGACCGCTGTAGACAGTGCGCTGATGATGGTCGATGGCGCAAAAGGTGTTGAAGAACGTACCATCAAATTGATGGAAGTTTGCCGGATGCGTGATACGCCCATCATCTCATTTGTCAATAAACTTGACCGCCAGATTCGTGAGCCGCTTGAGCTCTTGAGTGAAATCGAAGCGGTATTAAAGATTAAATGTATTCCAGTCACTTGGCCTATCGGTATGGGGCAAGATTTCGTTGGTGTCTATCATTTAACCGAAAACAAAACCTATTTTTATGAGAAAGGTCATGGCGGTGATATGACGGTCGCTGAGACGCGCGAAGGCTATGATTATCCTGATATCCGTGAGCGCTTAGGTGCTTTAATGTTCGCCTCGTTTGAAGAGTCATTAGAATTGGTACAAATGGCGCTAGAAGATTTCGATGTTGAGGCGTTCTTGGCGGGCGAGATGACACCCGTATTGTTCGGTACAGCGCTAGGTAACTTTGGCGTCAATATGGTACTTGATACTTTAATCAAATATGCGCCGCCACCAAAAGCGCATCCGACCAATGAACGTGAAGTAGCGGCGACTGAGACAACGTTTAGTGGTTTTGTCTTTAAGATTCAGGCAAACATGGATCCGCGTCATCGTGATCGCATTGCATTTTTACGTGTCTGCTCAGGTAAGTACGAAAAAGGTATGAAATTAAAGCATGTACGCTTGGGTAAAGACGTACGTATTGCTGATGCTTTGACCTTTTTAGCAGGTGACCGTGAAGCGTTGGAAGAAGCCTATCCGGGTGATATTATTGGTTTACACAATCATGGCACCATCTCTATCGGCGATAGTTTCACTGAAGGCGAAGAGCTCAACTTTACCGGTATCCCGCATTTCGCCCCTGAGCTATTCCGCCGTGTTATTCTAAAAGATCCGCTTAAATCAAAAGCCCTGCAAAAAGGTTTACAGCAGTTGAGTGAAGAGGGAGCAACACAGGTCTTTATGCCGCAGATTAATAATGATTTAATCTTGGGGGCGGTTGGTGTACTACAGTTCGAAGTGGTTGCCCATCGTCTCAAAGAAGAGTACAAAGTACAGTGTATCTTTGAGCCAGTATCGATTGCGACGGTACGCTGGATACATTGCGATGACGAAGTAGCGTTAGCCAAGTTTAAGCGCAAAGCCCATGACCAACTATCGCTAGATGGCGGTGGTCATCTGACTTATCTTGCGCCATCACGGGTGAACTTGCAGCTGATGCAAGATCGCTATCCAGAAGTGACGTTTAGCAATACGCGTGAGCACTAAAATCCATTATTCCACTTTGCTTAATCTTAAAAGACACGTTATCGTGTCTTTTTTATTAGCTTATCAAACAGTGTGTTATTGATTTTAATCCCTATGAATCTAGAAAAAACACGAACAGTGTTCCTACAATATAGGACAAAGGTTACGGTAGAATATCAGTAAATCTTATAGATATATTAAAGAGGCTATATGAAAACTGCTAATCAACGTCCTATTATTGAGTCACAATCAGTCCAGCAATCTTCTACGGATGCGGGTAGGCTGCGTTTATTGTCAATAGTAAGTAGTGCGTTGCTGTTTGGCACGTTAAGCTTCTCAGCATATGCCGATAGCCTTTTTAGTAGCACAGAATATCTTGATTATCAGTTACCCAAAAAACTACAAGAAACCTGCACGGCGCGTGATAACTGTCCGGAGATTGAAGTTAAATATCTTAAAACCAATCACAAATGGATAAATGATATCACCAATCAGCGTATCAATACGCTGGTTGTAAATAGTAAACCCTCTGAATCTGCGCCTATCACTACCAAAGCTACTCCAGCTGCTGTCAAAAGCGCGCTTGATGGTTTTGCTGCCTCGCAATTGAATGAGCTACCGAGTGACAGTGCGTTTGCTTACAGCCTAACGGTGACACCTGAGTATGTGGGTCATATTAATGATTTTGAGACGTTCGAGATAAGCTCATATGTCTTTACTGGCGGCGCACATGGAATGCCATATAGCGAATATCTAGTGTTTGATCAAGAGATGAAAAAGCAAATAAAACTGGCGGATATGCTGCAAAGCGGTAAAAAGCCACAGTTTAAGGCACTGGCCTACAATGCTTATAAAGACTGGGTGAAAACGGTCGATAAAGATGTGAAAAACTACGAAAAAAATTGGCCATTTACCTTAAGTGATAACGTCACATTGACGGATAAAGGGGTTGATATTCGTTATCAGCATTATGCTATCGCTCCCTATGCCTATGGTATGCCAGTGCTTAGCATTCCTTATAATAAGCTTGGCGGTATTATACAACCGCGCTTTATCCCTAAATAATATAGCTATAAACGTCAGATACAATAGGATGGATCAGCTAATGACCATCATGAATATTTAATAATAAATAAGGAGTCATCGCATGACAAATGATATCGATAATATGAATGCCGCAACGACCAATACATGGCAGTTGAATGCCTTGACAGAGGCACTTGGTGATCTGACATTAACAGTCACTGACAGCCTCTCTGTGGGCCGTGGTAGTGATAATGATCTGGTACTAGGTAGCAAGCAAATTTCACGCAATCATGCACAACTGAGTGTCTTAAACGGTCAGCTATACGTAAAAGATCTAGAGTCGTCAAATGGCACTTTTATTAATGATGAGCGTATTGCTGCCAATGAATCGAAGCAGTTAGCAGCAGAGGATACGCTTGGGTTTGCAAGCTTTATTTTTCAGGTAAGTAAGCCAGTGGCTGCTACTGTTATTCATGAACAAGTAGAGATTGATAAACCAACGTTAATGTTGAGTCCTGATACTGAAATAGCACCTATTGTTGAAGCAGAGCCAGTTGTTAAAGAGACTATAATCGAAGAGATATTACCTGTCGAAAATTCTTTAGAAGCAATGCCTATTGCTGCTGTGCAAGCAGAGCCGATTGTTAGCGCTGCTCAAACAGATGAGCCAGTGATTAAAGAAACAGGCATCACTGATATCTTAGCCGCCGCAGATAAAGCCGAACCTGTATTGAGCGAAGTAGAATATAGTCCTACTGAAACCTCAAGTGTCCCTAGTGTGGCTGCTGAGGACGAAGTAATAGATTCTATCTCAACCGAAACTACATCAACGCCTTCTGCTCATCAAGAATCACTTGTAGAGCAGCCCGTCTTATCTGATGAGCCTTTGCTACATAAAGACGCTGTATCCGAAACCCTTTCAGAAACGTCTCCTGTAAGTGAGGCGCCAGTCATTGAAGCAGCTATTGAGCCAGAGCATGACAAAACCACTAAGACGGCCTTGCAAGAAGAAGCAGATCCAGATGTACTGCGTGCTAAACAGGCAGCCACTTCACAGTTTTCGGGCACAGCCAATCTAGGTCAATCTCGCGATTTGGGTACTACAGGCAATAATGCGATGGATCAAGCACTGGATAACCCTGCCACTACTGGAGCAGTTGAAAAGAAACCGAGTGGTAGTTGGTTTATATGGGTTTTTGTCGCGATTATTATTATTGGCTTAGCCCTATGGTTGTTTAATACAGGCATGGTATAGCCAATTTTTAACAAGAGAGCTATCTTTGTTTATTTAAATAATAAATTGGCCAACTGGTAAAAGTTGTAGTTGATTTGCTTTAAGAGATTAGTGCTATGTTAGGATAAATTTTGCATCGCTTTAAATAGTAATTTTATAGCGAACAAGTTTTGTCTTAGCATCGTAGGAATCACAAGTTTTAACGGTATCTTTTCAAAATTCTGTCACTGATAAGTATTAGCGCTTGGCAGGTTTACACAATTATTGAATGTTTCTAGCAATGAATAACCAATCCAAAGAAGTTAAGTGACTAGGTTTTTTGGCTAAAAGATAGACCGTTGAAGTAAGAGCAGTAAAAATAACTATTTTCACAAAATAAAAACCCTTTTATAATCAGCTGCTTGAGATTTTTTATTAAAATAAAGCCAAAAATACTAAAAAAGGGCTTGCGCATCTCAAAATATTTGATAGAATAGCCACCACTTTGAGAGAACAAGCCGACTTAGCTCAGTTGGTAGAGCAACTGACTTGTAATCAGTAGGTCGCCAGTTCGATCCCGGCAGTCGGCACCATCTCTCTCAAAGTAGCTTTTTATGAATATGTCTTAAACTAAAGCCATTTTTGTTTAAAGCAACCTAAGGTGGGATTGGGGAGCGGTCAAACCCAACAGACTGTAAATCTGTCGCGAAAGCTTCGAAGGTTCGAATCCTTCTCCCACCACCATATTTTTCTAAGTTCGTCTTAGCGCCAAGCATACTCTATATCAATCCATGATTCTTTATCAGAGTCAACCCAGATAAGAGTAAATGCGGGTGTGGTATAATGGTAACACCTTAGCCTTCCAAGCTAATGACGCGGGTTCGATTCCCGCCACCCGCTCCATATATGTACCATTGCACAAATCATCAATACTCATCACGACAGTCAGTTATTATTGCTGTATCGTGATATTTTTTTTAGTGCAACTTAGTGGTTGGCTACTGTAGTTGTTAAAAGCACGCTCATATAGCTCAGCGGTAGAGCACTCCCTTGGTAAGGGAGAGGTCTTGAGTTCAATTCTCAATATGAGCTCCATTTATTGTTCCATTATTTATATTCGCTTTGCTAGTGCTTGTCCATAGCTCAGTATTGGTATCAAAATTATAAAATATCGAAAATTATACATACAGTGTGGCAGAGAATAATTCAAAGGTGACACTGAGGTGTTGCCTTTTTGCGCTGTCAGTTTATTAGTAGGTGTTATCTTTACCTAATAAATGAGCTGTATAAAGAATTAAATGAATAAGAGTTAGATAAAGTAGTGCAATAGCAGTACTGTATATTAACTTGTCATGTTCAACAGATTGAAAAGCACGTATAATGCCCCTATTTATACGCTTAACAGCTAAAATATCGAATATAAAGATAGTATAGCGTTATAGCTAGTATTTTAATAAATATTGGTTTAATAGAAAAAACACAGTGTCAACGGTTTGATGGTCATACATCATAAGCCGTCAAACAGTTATTTACCGATCTTTGATTGATAAATATTCACCAAAAAAAGAGGAAATACCCATGGCAAAGGCCAAGTTTGAACGTCTAAAACCACATGTTAACGTCGGTACCATCGGACACGTTGACCACGGTAAAACCACCCTTACCGCTGCAATCGCAACCGTAGCTGCAATCACCTCTGGTGGCGAAGCCAAAGACTACGCGTCTATTGACTCAGCACCAGAAGAAAAAGCACGTGGCATCACCATCAACACCTCACACGTAGAATATGACACCCCATCACGTCATTACGCTCACGTTGATTGCCCAGGTCACGCCGATTATGTTAAAAACATGATCACCGGTGCGGCTCAGATGGACGGCGCAATCCTAGTTGTATCAGCAACTGACGGCCCTATGCCACAAACCCGTGAGCACATCCTGCTTTCACGTCAGGTTGGCGTACCGTACATCGTCGTATTCATGAACAAATGCGACGTTGTTGATGACGAAGAATTGCTTGAACTCGTAGAAATGGAAGTTCGTGAATTATTAAGCGACTATGACTTCCCAGGTGATGACACCCCAATCATCCACGGTTCTGCGACTGAAGCCCTAAAAGGCTCACAAGAAAAATATGGTCAACCAGCCGTTGTAGAACTATTAAACGTTCTTGACACCTACATCCCAGAGCCAGAGCGTGACATCGACAAAGCATTCCTAATGCCAATCGAAGACGTATTCTCAATCTCAGGTCGTGGTACTGTTGTAACTGGCCGTGTTGAATCTGGTATCGTACGCGTTGGCGACGAAATCGAAATCGTCGGTATCCGTGACACGCAAAAAACCACCTGTACTGGTGTAGAGATGTTCCGTAAACTGCTTGACGAAGGTCGTGCAGGCGAAAACTGTGGCGTACTATTACGTGGTACTAAGCGTGAAGACGTACAACGTGGCCAAGTACTAGCTAAGCCAGGTTCAATCACTCCTCACACCAAGTTTGACGCTGAAGTATATGTATTGTCAAAAGAAGAGGGTGGTCGTCACACACCATTCCTAAACGGCTATCGTCCACAGTTCTACTTCCGTACCACTGACGTAACTGGCGCAATCCAATTACAAGACGGTACTGAAATGGTTATGCCTGGTGATAACGTTGAGATGGGCGTAGAGCTTATCCACCCAATCGCTATGGACAAAGGTCTTCGCTTTGCAATTCGTGAAGGCGGCCGTACTGTAGGCGCTGGTGTTGTTGCTAACGTATTGAACTAATACTTAATGCTGTCAGAGTAATCTGATCGTTGTTAATAATTAGTCAAAAGCCATCCTCGAAAGAGGGTGGCTTTTTTGTGGGTATGGTTTGCTAATAGAATGACAGTGTCGACAATCAACGATAATATAACTGATATTAAAGCCAGCAAATAAAGAGGCACTGATGTTCGATATAAAGATGCTATTAGATGAACCAGATAAGCGTAAAGAAATGGTCGAAGCAGTTGCAGCTGTTGAAGCTATGGTTCAGCTACAAGACCCTTGGACATCTCAAGCAATAGGTGACCTGCTCGAACAGGATAGTATCAGTCTGATGGTTGTTACTGATAATTCTGCAAATGAATTGATTGGCTACTGCCTATACCAATTATTGTTTGAGCAAGCAGAGATTTTACGCATTGGCACTCATCCTGAATATCAGCGTCAAGGCATAGCCTCACGAGTTTTTATTAGACTAGATGAGGCGTTAAAGACCAATCAAGTAGAGAGTCTTTTATTAGAAGTGCGGGCAGACAATACTGCTGCGATCGCGCTATATGAGCAGCAAGGATTTACTGTGATTCATACACGTAAAAACTACTATCAAGCAGCGCATCAACCGGCAGTCGACGCGCTAATCATGCAGCGTATTTATAATTAATCTTAAAAAATATTAGCAGCTTTTATTGTTTGAGATTTAAAACAATAACAAATATAAAATGCGGTGTGGTATCGAGGCTTCCTTATTAAGATAAAGGCAGTGTCTTTTTACACACATCAATGTCGAGTTTATAATCACTATCAGCCTTCATATGCTCAAGAATATCAATGCGTTCGGTCAACATCTCTATCATCAAACTGATGGTCGTTTGTTGTTTTCTGATTTGAATCAGTTTTTGCTGGGTAATGTTCAGCTGTAAGTCAATATCAAGCTGCCCATCATAATAATCATTGAGGCTGTCTTTGATTTCAGTCAGGGTAAAGCCAATTGCTTGCGCGCTTTTAATTAATTCGATACGTTCAACACATTCTGGATGAAACTCAGTATATAGCCGCGAACCTGCCTGACGCTTACGCGATTTTAGCAGCCCCAATTGATCATAGTGACGAATCGTATCTTTGGTGGTGTTGGCTTTGGTTGCCAGCTTACCTATTAATAAAAAAGAGGTATCAGGTGCCATAATGTACTCATGATCGTGATAGGTAAGTTACTGATTTATGAAAATATTGCCGATTAAACGTAACAGTAATAATCATACGTACTCAATCGAGTCGCGCTATTTTAACTATCGATTAGCCAGATCAACTTTAGATTTTAAAATAAAGTAATAAACTAGAGGTTTAATTGCCAAGGTTGCAAACTCCCTAACAGCGGTACCGCTAGAGGCTTATGCGAGTTTTTGTGCCAATTATCTGAACTATTAGATATTAATATATCTAGTTGAGTCAAAAACTCAGTACGTGACAAGGTGATAGCACCTAAACTCATGAGATGATCGTTAGGTAGTTGACAGTCGACAAGATTAACATTGCTGTGCTCACATAAGCGCATCAAGCCCCAAAATGCTAGCTTTGATGCATTAGAAGCGATATGGAACATCGATTCACCAAAATAAATACCGCCTATTTTTAAGCCATATAAACCACCAACGAGCGCGCCTTTATCATCCCAAACTTCAATACTATGCGCGAAGCCTTGAGCATGTAGCTCAGTATAAGCTTCAATCATCTCATCATGAATCCAAGTATGTTCGCCAACAGGCTGACTTTCATTAAGATCGTTATTAACGCCATTACTACGCGGTAAACTACAAGCGTGTATGACTTCATCAAAAGCTTGATTCAGTGTCAACTGCCAACGACTACGGTTTGCTAGCTTACGTAGCGATTTACTGGGCTGATAGTCTGTCGGCTGCATCACACATCTGGGTTCAGGGCACCACCAAGCAATTGGCTCATCGTCATTAAACCAAGGAAATAGACCCTGTGCGTAAGCAGAAATCAGCGTCTCAGGAGCTAAATCTCCCCCGATAGCCACAATACCCATACCTTCAGGATCTACTATCGCTGGCTCTGGAAAGTCATAACGCCCAAGACTTTTGATATGTTGAACAAAAGCCTCAGGCGTTGTATGACCATCGTTAACAAAATCGCTCATTTACGCTTCTTTGTCAGCTGTCAACGTTGAAGCATAAGTATGATCTTGAGCGACCGTTTCGCCTATTGCATCTAGGTACTTTTCAGCATCAAGTGCTGCCATACAGCCCGTACCAGCAGAGGTGATCGCTTGACGATAGACGTGATCTGCGACGTCACCTGCGGCAAAGACACCTTCGATACTGGTTTGGGTAGCGTTACCATTGAGACCGCTGTTGACGATCAGATAACCGTCTTTCATCTCTAGCTGACCTTTAAATAAGTCAGTATTCGGCTTATGACCAATGGCAACAAACATACCAAACACGTCCAGTTGCTTGGTGCTGCCATCAATCATAGATTCAATGACCACGCCATTAACGCCCATATCATCACCAACCACTTCTTTTACGCTGTGGTTCCACTCGATTTTGACATTACCATTTTTGGCTTTTTCAAATAGTTTATCTTGTAGGATTTTTTCTGAGCGTAAGCTATCACGGCGATGGACTAAAGTGACTTCAGCGGCGATATTTGATAAATACAGCGCTTCTTCAACGGCCGTGTTACCACCACCGATAACTGCCACTTTTTGGTCTTTATAAAAGAAGCCATCACAAGTTGCACAAGCAGAAACGCCAAGACCACGGAATTTGGTTTCTGACTCTAGACCTAGATACTGTGCTGATGCGCCGGTTGAGATAATAAGAGCATCACAGGTGTAATTGGCGTTATTACCAGTCAGCTCAAAAGGACGCACATTTAAATTCACAGCATTGACATGATCATAAACCAGTTCAGTACCAAAGCGTTCGGCATGGGCTTTCATACGCTCCATCAATGCAGGACCAGTCAAATCATGTGCATCACCCGGCCAGTTATCGACTTCGGTCGTCGTCGTGAGCTGTCCGCCGACTTCCATACCGGTGACCATAACAGGCTTTAGGTTGGCGCGTGCTGCATACACAGCGGCAGAATAACCAGCAGGACCTGAACCTAAAATAATGAGTTTTTCGTGGCGTGGAGCAGTATTATCAGTTGCCATAAGATTTCCTTGCTAGAGCAATAAAAGTGAAAGGGTTCAACGTTAAAATAATAAGTAGATATTATAAGTATTATAAAAGATAAGCGTAAAAATGACGACGTATCTGGTTATTATGGTTGCTATGTGATAATAACATAAGGGCTAAGAGCAAAAAGTGCAAGTTTGCTAAAACAAATATGGGTATCATTAGAACTAAAGTATCTGCAGCTTGAAATTTTAGTACCAAAAATTAGCCCATATTCAAATATAGTCAGTGAAAAGTGATATATAAACATCACGTACTGCTGGTATTAATTTGTCTTGCTTGCTGTGCCTACGCAGACAGAGGCTATAAAAAATTTATACCAGCAGTAACGTAGAGTTCTTAATATATTTTGGTTAGATTCTAATGCAAAAAGAACAGGCATCATTTTTCACTAGCTGCATTTTTGGCTAAATCACTACTGGATTGATTTTCTTATGCGCTTTATTGATAACACGGTCGCCACGGCAGCTATGTATTTGTTATTATAAGAAGTTGTATGCCGCGCACAAAACAAAAACAGCAATGCGGTCAATATTTTGCCGTAGTATTTTAGATACAGTTTTTTTGTTATTACGCCACATCAGTCGTAACCTATTACAGCAGTTTCTATCAAGAATTTATGTCAGCATGATTAAGCTTAATCATGGTTTGACGACTATTAAGTATTCATGACGAGTATTAACAACAAGGCAGATCTTACGTGATATCAGCACCAATTATTGATTACTTAAAAAAGGGCATATTTACCCTACTGGGATTACTCCTCGCGGTTTATTTGTTCGTGATTTTGATGACTTATACCGGTAATGATCCTAGCTGGTCGCACATCAGTAGTGATATGACGACCATTAATAATATGGGCGGCGAGATGGGCGCATGGCTCTCAGATTTGCTGTATAGCTTCTTTGGTTTTGGTGCGTGGTGGTTACTGGCGTTTCTGGTTTATGAATCAGTACTGATTTGGTGGGACAATAAACCGACGTTTTGGTTATTACGCTTGGTTGCTTACGTGTTCTTGATACTGAGCAGTAGTGCATTATTTGCCCAGTTGGTTGCATTGGTACAGCAGGTGGCAGATCCAATATCATCAGGGCTCAAAGGAGTTGCGGGCGGTATTATTGGTCTTGAGCTACAAGCGCGATTAGCACAACTGTTATCACAGTGGGGCAGTGTGACGTTTTTGGCAGTGTTTGTCGCTATTACGACCACCTTTGCCTTTAATATTCATTGGTTAAGTATTTACGAAAAAATTAAAACTTTGTCTTGGTTTGGGTCAGGTGTCAAAAACCTTGATAGCAGCCTTGACGCTAGTCAAATAACACAAGAAGACAATGCAACTAATGCTGCCGATAAACAAGGTCGTGATACAGCAGTAAGTGAGACTGATACTCCGGAATATGAGCAATTGCCTCTTGAGTTGCAAGTGGATGAACAGGCTGAAAATAAACAGCAAGACAATAGAAGTGGTCGTTTTAATAGCGCATTGACAGACTTTTTATCGTCTTCAGGATTGGGTGCCAGTGTAAAAGCTTCTATGGCAGCTGCTGCGCAAGTTGCCAGTGAAAGTGCCAAACGAGAAGAGCATTTGCAAACTGCAGCCGCTACGACGACTAGCAATAGTGCTTTTAATCTAAATAAAACATCAGTACCTGCTACCAATGCTACGCCAATGTCTATCAGAAAGGTTGAGCCAAGTTTTGCATGGAACGATGCAAATACCGTCGCTGATTTATTAGCAAACCAGATAGAAAATGAGCAAGATACGATACCTTATGATGTCGCAAATGCTCCATATTCAGAGGCATCAGCTGCTGCTTCTGTTGACAGCTTAAATACTGACATTTCTTCTGCTAGCCCAGTTCTTGATATCACTCAAGAGGAGACTCAGCAACAAGCAGCACATTCGTTAAATGATTACGCACCGAACATGTCAACTACCCAGCCAGATACTCCTGAATCAGCGCCTAGTGTCGATAGCTTAGTTGATGCATGGTTGGCAGAACATGAGGCAGTGCCGGAAGCGACTGATTTTAGCCATGAACAAGAATTATCTGCCGTAGAGACATTAACAGAAACTGCGCCTATTCAGCAGCAAACTACTATCTCACCAAACGACACTACTGACGACATTCCTAATAATGCTGCAAATGACTTGTTGAACGATTTGGAGTCTTTTGCTGATGCTGATGTAGAGAATACATCAGAAATAATAGATATGACACCGACCAATACCCCGCCTGCAAATCCAAAAGCACCACCAATAGCAGAGAGTACGGCTACCATATCAAGTATCGAGTCAGCCACAGTAACCAAACCAACTATGAGTTTTGCAGTCCCAGAAGGTGATAGTAGCAATCATATTACGGATATGATGCCAGAAGACGACAATGTTTATGATAGCACTGACGAGATTGATGCTCCCGTTATGCCTCATATTAGTGATGATATTGCATTCAGTCAAAAATCACGCTCAATGCAAACGGCTGCCTATCGTAGTAGTCTGTCGCCGATTCCAGAGATGTCGATCTTAGATAAGCCAGACCCCAATCGTCAGCCAAGCTATACGCTTGCTGAGCTTGAGCAGTTATCAGAGCTATTGGAAATCAAATTACAAGAGTTCAATGTCAAAGCAAACGTTGTCAATGCGATTCCAGGACCTGTCGTCACTCGCTTTGAAGTAGACCTAGCGCCTGGGATAAAAGCCAGTAAAGTCACAGGGATTTCACGCGATTTGGCACGCTCATTATCAATGGCATCTTTACGTGTGGTCGAGGTCATTCCTGGCAAGCCATACATTGGCATCGAAGTACCCAATAAACAGCGCGAAATGGTACGTTTGATTGAGTTATTGGATACCGAAAAATTTAAAGATCCTAAAGCGCAAATCAGTATGGCGATGGGTAAAGATATTGGCGGTAAAGCTATTATTACTGATCTTGCACGAGCGCCGCATATGTTGGTCGCTGGTACGACGGGTTCTGGTAAATCAGTCTTGGTCAACGCGATGTTACTATCGATGCTGCTAAAATATACGCCGAACGAGCTGCGAATGATTCTTATCGATCCTAAGCAGCTTGAACTTGCCAACTATAATGATATTCCGCATTTGCTGACCCCAGTCGTTACCGATATGACTGAGGCGGCAAGTGCCTTGTCATGGTGCGTCGCAGAGATGGAACGTCGTTATCAGCTTATGAGCTTGCTAAAGGTGCGTAAACTAAATGAGTTTAACAAAAAAGTGATCGCTGCTGAAAAATCAGGCAATCCAATGCTTGACCCATTATGGCGACCCAATGACAGCGTAAGTATTAGCCAAGCACCAAAGCTAAAAACCTTACCGATGATTGTCATCGTTGCCGACGAGTTTGCCGATATGATTATGCAGGTCGGTAAGCAGGCAGAAGAGTTAATTACACGCTTGGCGCAAAAATCGCGGGCAGCAGGGATTCATTTAATCCTTGCGACTCAGCGTCCTTCAGTTGATGTGATTACTGGTTTGATTAAAGCCAATATTCCGGTACGAGCAGCGTTACGAGTCAACTCAAAAGTCGATTCACGGACTATTTTGGATAGTGGTGGCGCAGAAGATATGCTTGGTAATGGTGATATGCTGTTCTTAGGGCCTGGGCAAATTGAACCTGATCGTGTCCATGGCGCTTATGTCAGCGATGAAGAAGTCAATAGCGTCTGTGATGCATGGCGTGAGCGCGGTGCGCCTGATTATATCGACAATATGGCAGGCAATTTTGAATTGTCTAGTCCTAGCGGTGGCTCTAGTGCTGCCAATGCTTCTGGCGAAGACGATGATCTTTATAATGAAGCCGTTGGTTTTATTATGGAGACTCGTAAAGTTTCCGCTTCTAGTATTCAGCGTAAATTTAGCATTGGCTATAACCGCGCCGCACGTATTGTTGACTCGATGGAAGAGGCTGGACTGGTCAGCTCAATGGGTAAGAGTGGTAAACGTGAGCTACTAATGTAAAGCTTATGTTTGACTGGATGGTAAAAAGACGATTTACGAAAGTAACTCGTCTTTTTTATTGAAGATATTAAGGAATTTTATGTAGTAAAAGGTTTTAGGAGTATTATTTTCAGGCTATCAATTGCCCCTATCAAATAAGATTCTAAATACCGTAAATGACTAATGAGTTTGTTTATTCATTATAAACAGTAAGGTTTTATACTAAACTGGATGCTGTCTATAAATCGGATACATATTAATCTTTTCAAAATTTTAATTTGATTATTCTCCAAGGAAGGTCGGTTATGTTTAAAGAATATACCCAATACGATGCATTAGCACTCACGGCATTGGTCAATGCTGGTGAAGTCAGTACCAAAGAGTTACTGGATGCAGCAGTCTATCAAGCCAATCAGCTCAATCCTAAATTGAATGCTATCATTCATCGTTTTGACGAGCGCGCTTATGCTGCAGCGCAGGCGGGACTGCCAGCTGGTGTATTTAACGGCGTCCCTTATTTGTTAAAAGATTTGTCATTTAGCTTCACTGATGAGCCGATTACGATGGGCAGTCGTAGTGTCAATATCATCTCAAAAAGCGATAGCGAAATCGTCAAGCGTATGAAAGCTACGGGTGTGAACACTTTTGGTAAGACCAATACCCCAGAATTTGGCTTGATTATCACCACTGAGCCAAAAGCGCATGGCGTGACACATAATCCTTTTAAAAAAGGCTATAGCTCTGGGGGCTCATCGGGTGGTAGTGCGGCGGCAGTGGCAAGCGGTATCGTACCGATGGCAGGCGCGGGTGATGGTGGCGGCTCGATACGCTTTCCTGCCGCGTGGTGTGGTACGTTTGGACTCAAACCCAGTCGTGGACGTAACCCAATGGGTCCCTTATTTGGTGAAGGCTGGGAAGGAGCAGTAGCCGATCATGTAATTACACGTAGCGTGCGTGATAGTGCCGCGATGCTTGATGCGACTAGTGGTGCTGAGATTGGGGCGCCTTATGTCATAGCACCGCCTAAAGGTACTTTCTTAGAAGCGGCAATGCGCGCGCCACGACAACTGACCATCGCCTTGCATCAACAGCCGTTGGTTGCTAATACTGTGGTCGATAAAGAAGTACTAGTCGTATTAGAGCAGACCGCTAAGCAGCTAGAAGCCATGGGTCACCGCGTAATACCGGCTGAACCTAATATTAATATTGAACAATTCTGGCATAATTTTTTAGTCGTTGTTTGCGTGCATACTGCGTTTACTATTGATAATATTGAGCGTTGCTATGGTGCGCAGCATATACAAAATCTTGAACCGCAAACGTATAACATGGCGATGTTAGGACGTTCACTATCTGCTGTTGATTTGGCGCACGCCAAGCATGGCTGGCATGATAGCCAATATCAAACCGGTCTTCTGCTAGAGACCTACGATATGATTTTGTGCCCAACCGTTCCAACACCAGCAGTAAAACATGGCGTATTACCACCAAGTCGCATGGACGAAATGCTGATGCGCAGCGCTGGTTTGCTAAATAAAGGCATGGATATGGGCAAATACGCTTTTAGCTCAGGCATGATTGAAAAGTTAAGCTCGCCAGTGCTTGGGAAGATGGGTTTTACCTTATTGGGTAATATTACAGGCTTGCCAGCCATGTCGTTGCCTGTCGGTATGAGTAAAAAAGGTCTGCCGATCGGTATGCAATTGATTGGGCGTATGAATGATGAGACGACGTTATTGAGTGTAGCAGGCGAAATGGAGCGTGCAGGTTTATTTACTAAACTTGCTTTTGAAAAGTAGTGTGGTATACCCGCATATATCTGACGCTTTGATTGAGAGCCTTTAATCAAAGCGATAGATATCCATACCTAAGCTATGATGCGCCATACTTTGATGCACGACTGAGACACGTTGACCGGCACCTAAGGCAAAAAATAGCGGCAGTAAATGCTCATCACTTGGGTGAATGTCCTTATAATCAGGATATTGCTGCCAGTCTAAGGCGCTTGGGATATCAGTTTTGAGCTGTTGTAGCAGCCAAACTTTAAAATCTTTTGCGGTTTGATCAATACTGTCTGCTTGCCAGCGTAGCGCTTGCAAATTGTGGGTGATATTCCCTGAACCGATAATCAAAATTTGCTCATCACGCAGCCGTGCCAGTTGCGCGCCCAATTGATAGCAGGCGATACTGTCATAATACTGTGGCAAGGATACTTGTACGATAGGAATATCAGCCTGTGGATACAGGTGTAAAAGTGGCGCCCATACCCCATGGTCACTGACACGTAAGGTATTGACCCTACAAACAATACCACGGGCACTCAGTTGCTGCGCCAAGGTCTCAGCAAGTGCTGGATGACCAGCAGCAGGATATTGCAGCTCATATAGCTCTGGAGTAAAACCTGAAAAATCATGCCACGTTTTTGGCTCAGGATTGCTGCTGATCTCAAGTTTCGCTGACTGCCAATGCGCGGACATAATGACGATGGCACGAGGTTTAGGTAAGTTTTGTCCTATACGAGCTAGCGCGCTCGTCGTAGCAGATTGCTCGATAGCCAGCGTCGGTGCACCATGCGATATAAACAGCGCCGGTAACTTAGGGCGCTTTGCCGCGCTCGATATGATAGGCGTATCTGTCCAAGCCGCCGCCGCTGTAATTGGCGTCGATAAGAGTGGGCTATGCAAATCGTCGCGATTATCATCGCGTTGCGGATTGATACTTTGGGCATTGGGTGTTGCAGGTTTAGGATGTCTCATGTGGCATTTATTAGGGCGCGCGTCCATTTTTCAATCTGTTGTGTCACTGTGATTGATGATGTTTTCCTACTGGATAGTTTTCTATTGCTACTTTAATTACCACGGTGATAAGGATGGTTATGATTGATACTCATCGCGCGATATAGCTGCTCCATGAGGACAACGCGCACTAAAGGATGCGGTAGCGTAAGCGCTGATAACGACCATTTTACATCAGCTTTCGCTAACACTTCGGGCGATACCCCGTCAGCACCACCGATGACCAAGGCAATATCATCGCCTTGCTGCATACCATCAGACAATTTATCTGCCAAATTTTCGGTCGAAAGCATCTTACCCTTGACATCAAGTACCCACAATTGCTCACGTCCTGCTGCAGCATGAGCGGCTAAGATCGCCTGACCTTCTTGCTCACGGTATTGAGCTAAATTGGCATCTGATGGATTCTTAGCACGTTTTGCCGCCGCAATTTCAACGACTTCGGTAGTGAGCATAGGCTGAATACGCTTATGATATTCATCGAAACCAGTTTGTACCCACTTGGGCATTTTATTACCTACGGTCAAAATTCTTACTTTCATAACAGCTGCCATTTTAAGAAGTGGTTAAATAGTGATAACAAAAAGTTGTTAATATGAAGATAAAGTAACAAACAAATCTTTATTATAGTGAACTTTTGTGCTTCAATAACTTTGACAAACAGTTGTTCTTCATCTTTTCTCTTACTTTGTCTTTGATAATCGATTACTGATAGTCAAAGACAGTCAGAAGTAATAATGCTCTCTAAGAAGTTTGACTGTGATGTCCTTATGATAAAGCACGATATAGATTTTAAATATTTTTTTAAGCGAAAGGAAGCGTTCATGAATCGTACTATCTCAACTTTACTTACTCTAGGTGCTGGTGCACTATTCTCAACTTCCGTCTTTGCTGCCTCATTAAATGGCACGCAGTGGCAAACTATTGATGATAAAACAGGCGAAAAGAAAGCTGTTGTTCAACTCTCTGAAAACGGTGGTAAAGTCTCAGGGAAAATCATCAAAGTACTCAATAGAGAGAAGGCTGATGAAGTCTGTACCAAATGCCCCGGCAGCTTAAAGAATAAGCCTGTTGAAGGTTTACAGATATTAACAGGCTTGAAAGCTGACGGTAGTAACCAATGGAGTGATGGTAAGCTTATCGATCCTGAGTCAGGAAAAACCTATTCTGGCAAGCTGACGCTAAGCGATAATGGGCAAAGCTTACAACTACGCGGTTATGTTGGCTCACCTGTTTTTGGTCGTTCACAAACGTGGCAGCGTATTAAATAATGCTATAGCGGTGTCAATAATCACCAAAATAGATAACAAGGACAGTCAATGCATATTGGCTGTCCTTTTTTATTAATCATACTACATAAGCGGAGCAATCGTCTCTGATACCGTATCATCTGCTTCTTGGTTATTGCTATAAGAAGGACTGGGCTTTGGAATAATAGTCAGTTTGGCATCCGACTCAAAAACAACGGCTTCAACCTCATCAAAATTATGAATACCCTCAGAGCGCATGGCACACTCAATTTCTTGGCGGGTCAAACGCTCATCACGCATGGCATCGGGCAAAAACTGTCCTTGGTAAAAGACAATGCGTGGCTCAGACAAAATAAAGCTGCTAAATTGCGGCGAAACAGAGGCGTATTTGGTGACTAAAAATTGTAATAAATACAGTGAAAGAATAGCCGCCATACCTTCGATAATCGGAATGTCTTTGAGTAAAATCGTACTGGCACTTAATGACCCAATCATCACTGTGACAATCCAGTCAAAATTATTTAGCTGAGAGGTTGAGCGTTTGCCTGAAATTTTAGTAAACGTAACAATCAAAACATAGACCACGACCGTGGTCAGAATAATACGTCCCAGCTTATCAACATTGTCAAAAAAAATCATTTCCATGGTCTTATCTCCTATTCATCAAAGTTCATCAGCGTAAATACAGCGTAACGGAATTTAGAGATGAATAGGGCAAAAACTTTGTAGTTGCTTGTTTATAACGTTCAATTGCTGAAAGTAAGCAATTAAGCGCCCTTGCGATTGGGATCAAGCAAGCGGTTAATTGCCCAAATGCTGATACGTGCACTCACCAAACTCAGCACCAATATCATGATCAATGCAGAAATTAGCGGTAAAGGCTGCTGCATGCTCATCTCAAGCAGCACTTCACGGCTGATGGAATCGAATAGAAATACCCATATCCCCAAAAAGTAAACCATAGTGAGTAGCCAAACCACGATCACGCCGCCAAACATTAAGCGGTTGATCTCGTCTCTATCTAGTGCACGCTGTTGGTGCTTGATAAACTTATGCACGGCAATATAAGCGCCCAAGACAATAGACAGCACAGTGACCAATTGCGCATTGAGAGCAAGCTTGGTTTGAATCATCATAAATACAGCGCTGGCAAGCATATAGCCAACGGCAAAAAACCCAATATAGAGCATCAATTTGGGTTGAGTGGCAGTTGTATTTAAGTGTGATCCTTTACGTCCTGATGGGGTGATAGGTTTGCTAAGTGACGCGGGCTTACGTGACATAAAATGTCCTTTATAAAGTAAATAATCTGGCGTAAAAAATTAATGCTGCGCTGTCCAATCTAGCATGGCGTCCAGTACCGTTCTTGCTGTATAAGTATTTAGCGCTTGCTCATTATTGATCAGTCCCACTACCACATAATCCTGTCCTGATAAGCCTTTGACATAGCCTGCCATCGAAGTGACATTGTTTAAAGTACCTGTTTTTATCCAAGCTCGACCAATGGCGTTTGATTTTGGTAAACGCTCGCTATGTGTCAAAATGGTGCCACTGACGCCAGCAATACCTAACGAGTTTACATAAGCATAAAAGCTTGGGTGAGCGTAAGCATAAGTCAGCAGCTCGCTTAAATTAGCAGCGCTGATGGTACAATCACGGCATAACCCTGAACCATTGGTCAGATGTGGCGGCGGTGTACTTAGATGCGTTTGCCACCATTCGTTGATGGTTTGTAAGGCAGCAGGGTAGCTCGTTGTCGCAGGCTTACCAAATTGATATAAGCTGTGCTGACTATTAATGGCTTTATCGACGTTTTTATTAATGGTTGGATTAACGGTTTCATCTTTGGGTTTATGATAAGCGCCTATTGATAGCGCTACTTGCTCAGTCATCACATTATTAGAGAAATGATTGATATCATAGATTTGCTGCGTTAAGTTTAAAGAAGGATAACTAACAATTGGTAAAGGCGACATTGGTAGAGCTGCCAAACCGCGCGCTGATATGGATTTCTTATTCTTATATGGTGTTTCTTGAGCGACAACGTTGCCCGTTAGCGTATTATCCAGTGCTTGCCATTTGGCTTTGATCACGCGAGCCGCAAAATCTTTGGCATCAGGATAAGCGACATAAAAAGCATGGTCGCCGCAGTTATCGGGTAGAGAGGTATCAAAGGTCAGCTGAGTTGCTTGCCACTGCGGCGCTAAACTATAACGTGCTTGACCACAGGCAGAGGGGCGTATATTTATCTTACGTGGCAACTTATAATCTGCCAGCTGCGGCATATAAGTCAGCTGTGCTTGGGCATTATCTAATGGATAGCTTTGGATACCAATAGTACTGAAATTTACCAAAAAACCATCGGGACTGGCGTTATAAGGACGCAAAGGCGCGTTATCAAATGCCGCAGGATCTTTACTGACGTGGTTAAAAATGCCGCTATCTACAATGATATCGCCATCAATATGACGGATGCCTGCTGCTTTCACTTTATAGAGTAATTGCTGTAAGCGCTCATGGGTCATTTTTGGGTCGCCACTGCCTTGAATTATCAAATCACCAAGCAATGTATCACCAATGATAATACCAGTATGATAAACGCGCGTATGCCAGACAAAGTCAGCGCCCAAGATATCTAAGGCAATAAAGCTGGGAACGAGTTTCATCGTGCTGGCGGGCGTACGCGCAATATCAGGCTGATGATTGAGTAATGGTGAAAACGATATTTTTATTGAGGTCTCACTGTCAGCTTTTTTATTGTCGCTGTTATTATTATCTGCGCCATTAGCACTGATATTGTCGTTATGACTGGAAGAATAATTAGCAGTGTTTAACACGTTTTCTGGCAGTAATGACGGAGTACTCATCAAGCTTTGATGGGTATAAGGATCATCGGTATAAGCGTGTAATTGTCTGTCGTGCTGTCTGATGGTTTGCTTTTCGATGGTTACTAACGCGCTTTGGTAATTGGCTAGCGGCTTAGGGCTCTGCTTGTTTTGCACCAGTTTTTGCTTGCTGTTATTGGCATCAGTATTTATCTCGTCTGAGCTTGCAGGCTGCAATTGATTGACCGCCTTTTTACTGTCGATAACCTGAATGGCAGAGGGCAAGCGACTGGCGTTTTTATCACCCACTGGCGTAATGACAATACTGATGTCTGCTGAGCTTAAATGGGCTCGCGCTAATGCCGTTTCAATCTCTTGCGGTAAGGCAGCGTGCAGCTGTAATGGCGCTAAAGTAGGAGCAACAACTAAGGCCAATAAAGATAGACGTTGACCGATATTTTTCGGCGTTTGCAAATATTGGCTAATGGCTGTTGTGCGTATAGAAGAGTTATGAGTTCTAAGTAGAGTTGGTTTTACTAAGGAGCGCATGAGCAGCCTATCATCAGGTGGCAAAAACAGGCTATGGTAACATGAGTTGCTGTTTTCGCGTAGCTGTAGCATGTAGTTGTAAGCGTGCTTTTATTTTAATCTTTTATCTTAAAGCCTTGTCTAAATAATGCATTTTAGCCATCATATTAGCGCACATGCAAAAATGCCATTGCCGTCATGATGGCGTCATTATAAGCATCGTGGGTGCCAAGCTCAGGAATATTATAATGCGCCAAGATACTATTCAAATGCTGTGCTTGGCTAGGAAGCCCTTGGCTACGACCCATCATACGCCGGCTATAAAGGGGGCGGATATCGATAATCTCATTGGGCAAATGAGTACCCATATAATGCTTTACTAAAGGGTTTAAGAACCCGACGTCTATTTGCGGACAAAACCCCACAAGTGGCCGATTGCCAATAAAGGGCAATAGTAACCCCAGCATCTCATCATAGCTCATCGCATGCTCAACATCGGCGGTGCGCAGTCCATGAATGACAATGGTATCGCCCTCAGGCATGACAGGTGGTCTGCAAAGCAGATGCAGCCCATTTCCCGTATCAATCTTGTCGCCATTGATATGAATGGCAGCTACCGATAATAGATGATGCCTCTTTGGATTGAGTCCGGTCATCTCACAGTCAATCGCAACCCACTGCTCATCGACAGGTGCCGTAAACATTGATGCCAGTTCAGGTCGCTGTAATTGGTTTTTTTGCCAAGCATTAGACAGCTGTTTTAGCCAGTTCATAGTCATCTATCTCCAATGCTAACCGGTTTACCTTAACCAAATTCAAGCTGATAATGTCGGCTTAACTGGTCTTTAAAGCTTTTTACTACCGCCAAACACTCTTTTAATAAATCACGCTCAAGGGCCGACAAGGTCGTTGGATTGACTTCTTTTGCATGCTTATTGTCTGTCAATAAAGCAACCGATAGGCGCTGCGCCATAAAGAACTCTAATGCCTCAAGTAAGGTATCGGCACGCTCTTGGGTTAAGGCCCGAGCTTGAACCAAAGCTTTCAGACGACCTTTGCTGCTAGCATCGGTAAAGAGATCGTTTTCTAACGCCAAGGTACGGATACCATGTACCAATGGAAAGATACCCGCTTTTTTGAGGTCAATAGTATAAGCGCTTGGTTTACCACCTAATAACGGTACTAGCTTTTGCCACCATTGATTGACATCGCCGAACTGCAGCGCTGCTCGTGCAAATTGGCGCACGAACATCAAGTCTGACTGCCTATGGGCCGTCTTTAGGTGTTCACGAACCTGCGTCAATAGCGTTTCATCACCGCAGACATATTCACCATCAAATATAGCGGATAAATAAATACTGTGCATCGGGTCAGTGTTTTTAAACCATAGACTAATCTGCGCTTTAAACGCTTTTAATGGTTGCCGCCACATGGGATTATTCATCATAATATTGCCGTCGCATAGCGGATAGCCAAGTTCTGCTAAGTGCTGGTTAAAGGTATCGGCAAATTGTGCCAGCTTAGGGTGGTCATAACCATCACGCATGATGAGCGCATTGTCTTGATCGGTACGCATGATTTGCTCGCCGCGACCCTCTGAGCCCATGACGATAACACAGGTATTCTCCATTACTTCATCAGGAACGATGAGTTGCCAAAGTTTGGTAAATACTTGCGCGTTAAGGGTTTGTACCATGCGGCTGACGTTGCCCATTTTGATACCGTTTTGATGCTGAGCACGTATATATCGCCCAATGAGTTCAACTGCGGTCGCCAAACTTGGCAAATCTGTGGCTTGGTTAATTTGAATACTAATCAGCTGAGAATGATGACCAATATGAGCAAGCATATCGCCTTGTGCAAGCACACCGATGACTTTACCATTGGTATCTATCACTGGTAACCTGTGAATGCGATAGCGAGTCATGGTCAGTAACGCATCACCAATCTCATTATCAGCGTTAATGGTTCGCAGATTAAAACTTGCATAGTTTTGACAAGGCGTTGTAACAGTGTTTTGTTGGTCGCTGACGGCGCGGCAGATATCATTATCGCTGAGGATACCCAAGGTACGATCGGAGCTATTTTTATCTTGTAAATGTCCTGGTGGGCGTATCAAAACATGCTTCAATCCAGCCTCAGTCATGGTACGTGCTGCTTGATATAGACTATCGTCTGCGTCAACGATATGGACTGGTAGTAAAGTAATATCAATCACCGGCTGTAGCATGATTTGCTGTACTTCCTGAGGGTCGTCATAGCTGGCAGCGTCAAGTTTTTTTCCACCATGCCTCAGCTGTAAAGCTTTTAAACGCTCAGGCAGATTTTCTGATAATAATTGGCGTACGAAATGGTTTTGGGCACCGATTTTATCAATGGTTACCCCATTTACTTGCAGCAATAAAGTATCTTCGACAGCGCGAAACTGATAAGCAGCCGGCTGCGAATCAATGTTTTTATCTTCTTGCAGCCCATCTTCTATGAGCGACTTTGGTGAGCGTCTGCTATCAAACCAATCATTACTATTAAGATGGGCAGTATGGTTGTTGCCCAAATAAGAGGCGACAAAATCACCATCTAACAGCTGCTCGACATGACCTTTAAGCACCACATAGAAGTACTGCAAATCATCCGCTGGTAACATCTCATCTTTGGCAAGATAACGCACTTGGGTATTTTTTTTGATACTTTGGCGTTCAGCGGCACTTAATACATCAAATGGTGGCTGGGTAAAATCAAGATGGGGCATGGCATCATCCTTGATGGCATAAGCAATAAGAGGGATGTAAGTATGATAAATACAGTCAGGGAAAAGTAATATCGATACATCAAGTGCTGCTGATATTAATTTTTCTTGCTTGCTGTGCCTGCGCAGACAGAGGCTGCAAAAAATTTATATCAGCAGCACTGTAGCGTTTTTGAGATATTTTGACTATATATCATCAAATGGCGGTGCTGTATGATTCGGCTATAAGACTTACTATAGCATTCTTTAACAGAAAACCGCCAATAACCATAATATTATTGTGGTTATTGGCGGTTTGTTAAGCTTAATGCGTTTTAAATAGCGATTTTAAGCACCGAGTAATTGACGAATGCGCTTGATTGCCTCGCGACTTTCCTCGACGCTTGCCACCAAAGCAATACGCACATAGCCTTGCCCCGGATTTTCACCATTGACCTCGCGTGATAGGTAACGTCCGGCAAGCGCGTGAATATTGGCATTCTCATAGAGTGCTTTGACAAATAATTCATCATCACCACCGAATTGCTCAGGCGCTTTTATCCAAAAGTAAAATCCTGCCTCAGGCATACGTAAATCCAGTAATTCTCCAAGCTCCGACATCCAGAGTGCAAACTTTTCTTGATACAGCGCTCGATTGTGTGCCACATGCTTCTCATCTTCCCAAGCGGCGATCGACGCCAGCTGATGAGGTATCGGCATCGCGCAGCCTTGATAAGTGCGGTATTGCAGATAAGAATCTAAAATAGTGGCATCACCAGCTACAAAGCCTGAGCGCAAACCGGGTAGGTTTGAGCGCTTCGATAAAGAGTGAAACACCAGACAATTTTTGAAATCGTGTCGACCAAGGGCAGCGCAGGCTTGCAGCAAGCCTATTGGCGCTTTATCAAAATACAGCTCGCTATAACACTCGTCGCTGGCAATGATAAAGCCATATTGGTCTGATAGGCGCAACACTTGCTCCCAGTCATCCATCGTCATCACTGAACCGGCTGGGTTGTTTGGGCTACAGACAAATAAGAGCTGTGTACGCGTCCAGACGTCTTTTGGCACACTACGAAAATCACCCTTAAAGCTATTGTCTGAGGTGCAAGGGATAAAATAAGGCGTTGCTTGCGCTAATATCGCCGCCCCTTCATATATCTGATAAAAGGGATTGGGCATAACTACTATAGGCGTAGGCGATTGGTTGAGCGTTGCCGTCTGACTAACACTCTCTGTCTCGTGATTAATCACTGCCTGCACGATACTAAATATTGCCTCACGTGTGCCCATTACTGGCAATACTTGCGTATTAGGGTTGAGGTGATTTAAGAAAAAGCGCTTCTCAAGCCAATGAGCAATGGTTTGACGCAGCTCAAACAGTCCATTTGTGGTCGGATAATGGCTTATTTTGTCCAAGTTTTCGCGTAGTACGTCCAGCACAAAGGCTGGCGGCGCGTGTTTTGGCTCACCAATACCCAGTTTGATTTCATCATAGCTATGGGCTGGAGTACTATCAGCCAGTAAAGTGGCCATCTTAGCGAAGGGATAAGGGTGTAGGGACGTCAAGTTGTGATTCATAGGCAGGCTAACTATAATAGACAGTTAATAATAAAGTTATAAAGAAAAATTACATTTAAGCAGTGTAGCACTTCTCTTATTTTTTGTCTTTTTCTTCTTATGTTTCCTTATAGTGCTTTGTAATGGCTTGGCTAGAGGGTATTTAAGCATTGTTATTTTAACTATATGGCTGTGTAAATAGGTAATGATGTGACTATATCGTAACGCGTTATTATAAAAGCGATGTGATGTCTGTATTACTAAGTAAAGATAAATGCTGGCTTTTCTGACAGCGTATTTTAGGAATAATTTGATATGTCTAGTATGTTAAAAACGGACAGTCTCGATGCTAAGGATATCAATGAAAAATACTTTGATAATCATGAAAGCCTTGACGTTTATAAGCAGTTAAAGCAGCGTGAACAGTCTTGGTGGAAATCACGCCAGCAGTTGACACTGTTACGAGAACGTCAAATGTTTTGGTTTGGCGATAACAGTTTTATGATGTGGCTGCTCTGGCAATTGGTCAGCTATATAGTCGTTGCCATGGTACTCATGCTGCTTAGCAAGTTGCTAGATATATCGTTACCTCTGTGGCAATACATCGCTTTATTTGTCATACAAACCTTAATTTTTATTGTGATGCTGAGTTTTAAAGACAGACTTGCTAGGCAGTTGCAATATAAGATCAATCAAGCCGATTTGTCGCGTGAAGAGACGCTTAATGAGATGGCTATCTTGGCCTCTGATAGCTTGTATCGCGATGTCCACGCCAAAGCACCTATTACTTTGAAGCAAATCTACCGATATTATAATGCAGAATTTCGTTTGGCCAGCTTGCACCGCCTCCTACAAAAGGAGGTCGATGCGGGACGCTTGATGTATGGCGACCAAAAGGTGGAAGCCGATATACTGCCTCTAGAGCTTGCCGATGATGCGCTGAAGGAATATGCACGTGGCATCATCTACAAAAGCTTGATATAGAAAATAAGCTAGACTCTATCATTACGGACACTAAGACTGTCTATCAGTGCCGTTTTTAACGTCTTAAGTTTATCAGCGCTCAGTGCTTGATCATTTTGATCGCTGATATAAAACATATCTTCTGCACGCTCGCCAAGCGTAGTAATACGCGCGGCATGTACCTCAATCTGCTGCTGCAAAAATACTTGTCCAACACGGGCAAGTAGACCTGGCTGATCAAGGGTCTCTAAGCTCATGATGTGCTGACTTGAGGCATCATTGAATTCAAAATTGATCGTCGTTGCTACATCGAAATGTTTAAGCTGGCGTGGAATCCGTTTGTGCGTCAGTTTGGGCGCAGTCGGATTTTTAAAGGCATCAATCAATCGTTGCTTAAGCTCTTGCTGGCTATCGCTATCGACCAGTAAAGTACCGCTACGGTCGAGTAGTACATAAGAGTCTAAGGCAAAATCACGGGTCGCTGTGATAATACGGGCATCCAATACATCAAGATTCATCTGATCGAATACGGCCATAGTAACCGCAAACAAATTGACCTGATCTTGGGTATAAACAAAAACCTGTACTGCATCAAGCGCCAGCTCTCGATGCTCACGTAGAACGACTAATGGCGGACTATCAGCATTTGACGCTCGACCTATAGGCGGATGATTCAAAATCGCTTCAGTATGCCATAAGATATCTTCTGCAATTTCACGCAAAAAATACTCATCGCCCAAATCATCCCACAATCTCAACACCTCATCGCGATTCATATGCTGATTGTCGACGTTATCTAGCATTATCAGTGCTTGCTTGCGTGTGGCACTAATCATATCTTGACGATTGGTTGGGGCATCAATATCCGCCCGCAAAATACGGCGCGTTTGCGAATATAGCTGCTTCATAAGTGTCGCACGCCAGCTGTTCCAAAGTTGTGGATTAGTGGCGTTCATATCAGCGACGGTTAAGACATACAGATGGTTTAGATGGGTGACGTTACCCACCAAATCTGCAAATAGTGTCACAACCTCTGGGTCTGAGATATCTTTTTTCTGAGCTGTCATTGACATTAGCAGATGATAACGGGTCAACCAGCCAACCAGATTGGCGTCTGCAGTACTCATACCATGAGCCAAACAAAACTCAATCGACTCAATTTCGCCAAGTTGACTATGGTTGCCGCCACGACCTTTGGCAATATCATGAAACATCGCCGCTAATACCAAAATCTCTTTGCGCTCGATGCGCTGAAAGATGGAGCTCACGAGCGGAAAATCTTCATAAAAATGCGGATCCGTAAAACGGTGCAGAATACGAATCAAAAATAAGGTATGGGCATCAACTGTATACCGATGGAATAAGTCATACTGCATCAAACCAGTAACTTGAGCAAAGGCGGGGATATAGTTGCCAAGCACGCCATAGCGATTCATGGTACGCAGGCGATGAAAGAGATAATTTTGCTCTTTTAGATTGGCTAAAAACAAGGTTTGGTGCGTAGGATTGTCGCGATAAGCCTGATCAATACCACGCGCTGCAATTTTTAGCGCGCGCAAAGTATGGGTACGGACATTCTTGATGCCATACTGACCCATAAGTAAAAACATCTCTAAAATCGACTCGGGATGCTGCGCAAATACTCTGTGATGCGCCATTGCGATTTGGTCGCCGACTTGGTTAAAGCGGGCATTGATAGGCTGTTTTTTTGGGCGTTCTTCATCAGGCAACTGTGCCTCGATGATGGTTTCGTAATAGTGATTGGTTAGCATTTCAGACAATGTTGATATTTGCATCGCACAGCGGTAATAATCGCGCATAAAGCGCTCTACCGCAGCATTTGGTTGATCATCTGTCTGGGTATCATAGCCCATCAGTTGAGCAATCTCACGCTGATAATCGAATAACAGCTTGTTTTCATTGCGACCAGTCAGTTCGTGCAGGTAGTGCCGTATCTGCCATAAATAGTTTTCTGAAAAGCTTAATTCATCGAATTCCTTTTCAGTCAAAAAGTTCTGTTGTACCAGATCATAGAGCTTACTGACCCGAAAATAGCGTTTGGTCACCCAGCCAATAATATGGATATCGCGCAGACCACCAGGGGCGGTTTTTATATTGGGCTCAAGATTATATTCTGTGGCATTGTGCTGTAAATAACGTGCTTTTGCCTCATCGATTTTTACATCATAAAACGAGCGCGGGGACCATTGATTGTTTACTATTTGGTGCGGGACATTTTGCAAGGCGTCGTTGCCTATTAATAGGCGAGCCTCTAATAATGCACTGGCAATAGTATGGTCAAGCGCCGCCTCCAAGCAGTCACTGACGCTGCGTACTGATAACGCAGGCTCAAGTCCAATGTCCCATAAGAGTGCCACCAAGTTATCAATTTTACTACTGGTATCAGCGTCAATATCATGTGGCATCAGTAGCAAAATATCGATATCTGAATGTAGCGATAACTCACCGCGACCATAGCCACCAGTTGCAAACAGTGCCAAATCCGTCTTATCAAGCCCAAAGCATTTAAATAATTCGATCAATAAATCATCAATCACGCAAGCACGCGCGCTAACCAGTTGCCGGATATTGACGCCACGTTCGAGTGCGCGGCTGATATCATCATTTATTTGAAGCAACCATTCAGGAATACCAAATAGCGATTTTTCTACCACGCTCGTGTCTGTTGATAAAGAGGCAGTTGTTATATTGTCTGCTGAAAATAAAGGCATCGGTGTCAAATCAATAGCGGTGACATCACAATTAAACATGAGATTTATCCAGTTAAAAGTTTGAAGTCTAGTTCAGTAAATAAGGATCGCTAAAAATAAAAAGCGATCAATAAGATAGAGAAAGTATAAAGATAAAAAACCATCAAGAATAGTGGGGGACAACCATTAATAATAGACGAAAAAAAAGACCGCCTAAGCGATCTTTTATTGTATTACTGAGTCAAAAAACTCAAATCTTCTTCAGGGCGCGTGGTAAATACTTCACAGCCATTGTCCGTTACGACCATGGTATGCTCCCACTGGGCGGATAGCTTGCGATCTTTGGTAATCGCCGTCCATTCATCCGGTAAAATCTTAGTCTGCCATTTGCCTTCGTTAATCATAGGCTCGATGGTAAAAGTCATGCCGGTTTTTAGCTCAAAGCCCGTACCTTTTTGTCCATAGTGCATGACTTGCGGCTCATGGTGGAACTCATTACTGATACCGTGACCACAGAACTCACGCACGATACTAAAACGCTCAGGCTCGACCACTGCTTGGATAGCCGCACCAACGTCGCCCAAACGCGCGCCGTTTTTGACCACGCTCATGCCAGCATATAGGGCGTCTTGTGCTACTTTGCAGATACGCTGCGCCATGATAGAGCCATTGCCGACGATCCACATTTTTGAGGTATCACCATAATAGCCATCTTTAATCACGGTCACATCGATATTGATGATGTCGCCGTCTTTTAGCAATTTATTTTCGGATGGAATACCGTGACAAACCACATGGTTAATCGAGGTGCAGATAGATTTTGGAAAACCATTGTAGTTAAGCGGTGCAGGAATAGCTTGTTGAACATTAACGATATAATCATGGGCAATTTGGTTCAGTGCTTCAGTACTGATGCCCACTCTGACGTGCTCATCAAGCATCACAAGGACATCGCTGGCAAGCTTACCAGCCACGCGCATTTTTTCTATGGCTTCAGGAGATTGAATAAGAGATTTTTTAGTCATCATCGTCGTACTTATAGTTATAGAATTTAGGTTATCAATTATAGCATAAACGCACAAGTTGCTGCTTGAATGCAAGTTATTGAATATTTCAATCGTATTGATATTAAATGACTTTATATACGCTAATGTGACTATATAGTCACTAGGATAGAGCTGCTAATGTCAAAAAAAAGTTGAATGTTACGGAATATATAAGTATTGTAATTTTGTTCGCTAAATGATTTAGCAGACCTCTTTATAGCTTTGTGCAGGATGCAAGAGATAAGGCAATATAAAGATAGAATCACGTTTACAATAACAAGGATGTTGTTATGACTCTAAAACCTTCTCTGCGCGCTGTGCTAACGCCGAGCGCATTTTTACCGTCATTAGGTGCCATTGTCACCGGTGCGCTTTTGATGACTATGCAAGCTACCTCTGCTCAGGCAGCTGGACAGTATTATAACTGCGCCAATGCTGACGGCTGCCAGCTCGTAAGTAGTCAATATTTCACCTCAGATTATACCAAAACCAAATACCCAGTAGTACTCGCACATGGTATGGCAGGGTTTACTAAGATGTTCGGCTTGGTTGATTATTTTTATGGTATTCCTGAAACACTCATGAGCGGTGGCAGTCAAGTATATACCACAAAAACATCCTCTTTTAACAATAGCGAAATTCGTGGCGAGCAACTTTTACAGAAAATAAAAACCATCAGTGCCATTTCAGGCAGCCCAAAAGTGAACTTATTGGGTCATAGCCAAGGTGGTATTGATATTCGTTATGTCGCTGGCGTGGCACCAGAATATGTTGCTTCTGTCACTGCGATTGGCAGTCCAGAGCAAGGATCAAAAACGGCGGATGCTGTTATGCGAACGCTTTCTGAGGATAGCTTGGCTACCCAAGCGGTATCTGTGTTCTTTCAGCTATTCGGTGGCGTTACGGATGTCGGTTCAGGTACGAGCCCGACAGAACTCAATAAACAAGAAGCTTGGAATACAGCTGTCGCGTTATCAACTGATGGTGCTGCCAAGTTTAATGCTAAATTTCCTGCGGCGATGCCGACCAGCTATTGTGGACAGCCTACTGGCACTGAAGCCAATGGTATCAAGTACTACTCATTTAGTGGTGTTGGGCAAATAACCAATGGTCTTGATCCTAGTGATTATATGCTCGCGCTGACAGGAACAAGTTTTGACAATGATCCAAATGATGGCTTGGTATCTGCGTGCTCAAGCCGACTGGGTTATGTGATTCGAGATGATTATCGTATGAATCACTTAGATTCAGCCAACCAGCTTTTGGGTTTGACCGCATGGGGGCAGCCTGACCCAAAAACCTTGTATCGTGATCAAGTCAATCGCTTGAAAAAAGCTAATTTATAACGTTCATAGACGAGTTAGCAGATTCACAGCTTTTATGATTCATAGCTTTTATAGAAAAAGGGTCAATACTAAAATGACCCTTTTTCTTTATCCATTTTTATTTATCATAAATCTCTACATAAACCGATTGATTAAATAAGATATTGTCGTTATGTCAAATAATCGCCGTTCACCCTTATTGTCCATTATTATTGCTGTGATAGTCGTTCTAATAGTAGCGATTATTTGGTGGTTTAAGCCTGTTAACAATAGCAACGCTTTTTCTCAAGCGGATGCTATAACACTAGACAATCAAGCTAACGCTAATACAGTAGATCAAGCGAGCTCTGATAGCAATATGAGCCAAAAATCGAATCAAAACATAATTAAATTTACCACAGGACTTGAGAGTCTACCGCGTTCCTTACAAGGGACAGATGTCGATGGTGAGATTATTATTGATGAAAACAAGCAACTGGTCATCACAGAAGGCTTAAGGCGTTTGTTTGATTATTTTTTATCAGCGCTTGGTGAAGAAGAGGAATCAGCTATTTACGCTCGCGTAGAGAGTTATATTCGCAGTCATACGCCAGAGCCAGCCGCCAGTCAAGCGGTGGTTATATTTGATCAATATGTGGCTTATCTCAAGGCCATACCTGAGATTGAGAAAAAATACGGTACGCTGCAATTGCAAGCGACCCAAAGTGGCGAGCTGGATTTAAGTGTCGTCGCTCAGCAGAAACAAGATGTCGCTAGATTGCGCCAACAGCATTTTGATAAAGACACCATTATCGCTTTCTTTGGGACAGAAGATGAGTATGACGACTATAGTATGGAGATGGTCAGAATCAGTCAGAATTCTCAGCTGTCTGAGGCGCAAAAAGATGCCGCAAAACAAGATTACATCAGTCGTATGCCAGACAATGCAACCAAAACCAATATCGCCCAGCAAGCCAATCTAAACGAGCTGATGACACGTACAGAGCAAATGCAAGCAAAAGGTGCCACACCTGAAGCGCTGTATAATATGCGTCGTGAGCTGGTCGGTGCACCAGCGGCAGCACGTTTAGCGCAAGTAGATCAAGCAGACGCTAGCTTCGATAAGCGTTTCAAGCAGTACCAAGCACAAAAACAGCAGCTTCTAAAACAAAGCGTCAATCAATCACAAACGCAATCACAAGCTCAAATCAATCAGATTGAAAGGCAATTGTTTAGCGACTCTGAACGCAAGCGTTTAACAGGCTATGCCGCCCTACAGCAGCAGAAAGCTACCGATACAAATTAACCAAAAGACAGGCTATAGATATGAATCCAAAGGTAAGTAAAAACCGTAAATATCGCTTGATAAGCTTTTAGCCAGTAAAGCAATTCTTAAGAATAAGACAAAAGATTGTTTGTTAGCAGTTAATAACTGGCTTAACAAGGCATATTAGCAAAAATACCGTAAAATGGTACAAATATAGCGTTAATTGGTACTCAATCTATCATGATAGGCTTATGAGAAATAGGCATAATAGCCCCATTGTTTAGACTAAAGAAAACAATAAATTGATCAGAGCAAACGCTACTGATTAAAATAATAAACAATGAATATCTTATTATGTATATTAATATTTGAAACTTATAGGAGTGTATATGAAAAACATGACTAAAATGATGATGGCTGCGACCCTTGCTGTAGGTACATTGGCTGCTGGTTGCCAAACTGCTCCTATCGTAACGGCACCTGTGACTCAACCAATTACTGCTAATGCACTACAAGCATATGATTGGCAGCTTGTTGATGCAAAGCGCGCAAATGGCGATAAAGTCACTCAGCTATTCTTTGATCCAGCCAAACCACTTACTCTAAAATTCTTCAAAGACAACGGCAATGACCGTGTTGCGTTTGTCAATACTTGTAATAACATGGGTTCTAACTATAAAGTTGTAAATGGCAATGTTGTATTAGGCAATGTTCTATCTACTATGATGGCATGTCCTGAGCCACAAGCTAGCTTTGATACAGCGACGCTTGCTACGGTACAAGGTAAATATAGCATCAGCACCAATGCAAACAACACGCCTATCTTGACCATCAAAAATAGCAGTCAAGTCGCTCATTTTAAAGCGGTTGCTAAATAATAGAGACAGTCAGTTACTATCGTTATATTATAACCGTATATAAAAAATGCCTCACTTAGCAGTGGGGCATTTTTTCGTCTAAAATTTTTGTTTAAAAGAAGAGACCAATCTGCGTTACACTAGCGACATCGCTGTTCCTGATGACTTATATTTCATTCAGCACTCTTCTACTTAATATTATTAATAGTAAGTTGCACGTTTTAAATAGCTTATATCGAATGGCTCTATAGGACTTTATCTTATGTTAAAAACCACTGTCTTAAAACCGACTGTTAATATTCGTAGGCGAAACAGTACTGTTCCTATTATCATGCTTTCAATGCTGGCGGTATTAACAGGCTGCCAGGCCATGCCAACTGCTTTGTCCAAAGCGCCTAGCACGATGGCTATGAATAATCCGCTCACTATTGGCATGCCAGCAATAGATCGACAAGGCTATATTGCTTATGTAGAGGAGCAAGGCGTGGGTGCTGCCAAGGTCTCGACGCTATATCGTATCCGCCCCGATGGTAGCAGGCGTCAATTGATTGATCAGCTAAATGGCTATATCTACGCGCCTACGTGGTCAGCGGATGGTCAAATGCTTGCTTATAGCAAACAAGCCGCGCGTCAGCATCCAAAGATTTATATTTACGATGTCAAAAGTGGTAGTCATAATTTGGTCGTCAACGCAGAAGGTAGCAATTTATCACCGTCATTCTCACCCGATGGCAAAAAGCTGCTCTATAGCTCAACTGTCGGCGGCAATGCCGATATATATGAGATGCAGCTTAGTGATGGCAGTACCAAACAGCTTACCACGCTACCGAGTACTGAAGTGCAGCCAAGCTATGCCAGCGATGGGCAGAGCTTTGTCTATACCAGTGATAAAGTCCGCGCTGGTCGCCCAAGCATTTATCGTTATAGCTTTGCCACGGGCAACGCCGCGCTGATATCGACGGGAGGCTATGCTGCCAGTCCTCAGCTTAGCTTAGATAGTCAACGTTTGGCATATCTCAATGGTCGCAAAGCGGCAGTAATGATGCTTACCACAGGACAAGTCATCAATCTGGCAGAAACGGGACTCGATGAGCCTGCGCGCCTATCACCTTCTGGACAATACGCCCTCTATCCAACACGTCAGTCAAATTTGGGTGGACAAGTAGGAGGTCAAAGCAGTCAAAATGGCGGTAGCTTAGTTATCCATTCTTTAGCAGGGAATACCAGTTATGCGATTAGTAGTAAAACGGGCGGAGTAGTGCGCTCACCAATTTGGGGTCGTTAAGCGATTTTTTTAATTTAAAGGGAAATATCATGGCGCATAAAAAGAAGAACGTCCGCAAAAAACTCTGTCCTGTCTGCGAACGCGAATTTAGTTGGACTAAAAAGTTGGATAAAAACTGGGAGAGCATGGTCTATTGCTCCGACCAATGCCGCCGTGTTAAAAAGTATGAAGGGCTGGATCATCAAAAAGAAGATAAATAGGCGTTAATGATGAAGTAGAGATATAGGGAAATGGGAGCAGACAATGGCACATAAAAAAGCAAACCTACCGCAAAAAATCTGCCCCGTTTGTCAGCGTCCTTTTACTTGGCGCAAGAAATGGGAAAAGGATTGGGAACAGGTGATTTATTGTTCGGAGCGTTGTCGGCGTGGGAAAAGTAAAGTAGATTGAGTTACTTCAAAATATTAAGGTGAATTATGAGTGAACATTTTGAATATTCAAGCTTTCGAGAAAAGCTTATTGAACACTTATTTATTGGTGAAATGCTTAAGTTATCGTGGCTAAAGGACGATTGTCAATTAGAGGTCATGAAACCTGAAGTTGACAACGCAGGTTGCGATGTTGTCCTCGAAGATAATAACATCATTCGTCATATTCAACTAAAGACTTCAAAATTTGGTGCGAAGACATCAGGTCAAAAAGTTAATGTTCGCTTAGCCAATAAGCCTTCAGGATGTATTGTTTGGATACTATTTGATGAAGATACATTAGAGTTAAAATCTTTCTACTTTTTTGGCGCAGTGGCAGGAAAACCATTAACTGGATTAGAAAATGCTAAAGTTGCAAAGCATACCAAAGCGAATGCTAATGGTTTAAAAGCGGAACGACCTAACATACGCATGATTAATAAAGGACAATTCACTAAATACGACAGTATAGAAGCTTTATACGATGTATTGTTCGTTCCAAAATTCTAAACTAGTGATTATTATCCTTTATATGCTGAAATATTGATTCGCATAATTCTGTGGCTGATGGTGTTAGCTCCCATCGCTCACTCTGCATCAGTTCAACTATGTCTTGGCAGAAATTAGTTTTACTCTTAATAGTGCCTTGGTTTCCATCTGAAAAAGAAAAAGATGTTTCATTAGTTTCTAACTGAGGTAAAACTCCATCTTTACGCATTTTATTTAGAGCTGTATCAAAATATTTACCTATCCCTTTAGGTGATATTTGATAGCTATCTGTAAAATATTTTTTATACTCATCGCTGTAAGCTAGCTTTTTTTTGTTCCCTTGTTTAGCTAATCCATTGTCAGGACACATCTCAAAAAACTTCTTTACGAGAAATTTCCTAGGCAATGAGTTTTCGGTCTCCTTACCTTGAGTAATCGCAATCTTATCCCCTAGCTGTTGTTCCAGCTCATTGAATCTAGGTTTTTTCTTTAAGTCTGAGTCTGCTATTACTAGAGCGTTAGAAGTGACAAGTACTGCATTTAGACCCTTGTTCTTGCCGCTGTCCACATCCTCTAAAGAATCAACTTCGAAATCCCAATGTTCTAAGTTTGAACCTTGATATTCTACAAACGCATAGTGATAGCCATCTATAAAGCGTGAATAATCTTCCCACTTATCTTCATCAATTACCTTTAACTCATCCAAGTACTTTTTTAAATATTGGACGAAATATAGGCGATCAGTAATGCCTTCAATCCAAACAGTGCAATTAGCTAAGAAGACCGACGAAGGAGATACACCAAGCGTTTGTAGTATAGTGCGGTCACCATCACAGCGTCTAATTACAGTTTTGTATTTGTTTTCTTCATTACCAACATTTTCTTTATCTACACGATATAAAGAAATACGTTTATCTTCATTTATCATATCGAGCAAGTAATTAGAATGACTAGTTGCCATATAGTAATGATCAGTTTCATTCAATAAAAATTTCATTAACTGCTTAACATAGCCGGCGTGCAAATGCATTTCTGGCTCTTCGATAAAAAAGAAAGAAGGTTCAGTGGTTAAGAAGGCCTTATAAGTAAGGATAATAATTTGTTGCAAGCCATCACCTAGTTGCGAGATAGGAAACTGTTCTGCTTCTCCAATTTTGATATGCAAACTATCATCTTTACGATGAGGTATAAGAGTGACAACTTCATTATTGAAAAAGTAATGAGAAAGTTTAGCTTGATAATCGTCAATTCTTTGACGTTCTTCAGGCATTCCTAGTAGTGAGTCTGTTAGAAATTCAAAGAAGTCTTCGCCTGTCACTATTTGATGATCTAAAAAGTCATAATCTTTGTAAACTCTAAGTAAAAGCATGTTTTTTCTTAGTTTATCTAAAATATCTTTATTGGTTACTTGAGTATGATCTTCCTTATCTGGTGCAATTGTACTTTTATGAATTAAAATATCATTCTTATTGGATATTATTTTTTCAATTTCAGACTCAGCTAAGGACTCTAAAGGCTTAAAGTGTTTTAAGCTTCTCAAAGAGTTTATATAAAAAATCTTTAAAGCTGATATGTTTATAAGTTCATATCCTGCTTCTAAACTAAATAGTTCTTCAATAATATTTTGTAGCTCATCAAATAACTTGGAATAAGAATTATCGTTGTAGCTCTGCCTACGATATAAGTCATATATTTTATAGGCTGTTGGATGACTACTTTGAGATGGATAGTTAGCTCTAGCTATCGCTAAATTAACCTGATCTTTAATTTGAGTAAGCTTCTCCAAGTTTGAAGTGTAATTATTTTTTATGACATTAAAGCTATTAAACTCGAAGGCACTTGTGTTCCATTCATCATTTACAGAGAACATATTAAGTAACACACCTACTTTTTGCAACAACTGCAAATAAGAAGTTAAGTTTTTTAAAGATATTTCGTCGATATGAATTTTACAAGCTAACTCCCGCATAAAACGACTTTTACCAGAGTTATTTGCGCCCACAATAATATTCAAACGCTTTAATTCAAAAGGATTGTTTCGATTCAAGCCCTCGCTTGAATCGAAATCTGTATATCCTTCCTTAAACCAAAGCTTCATAGCTTCTTTCATATCTACAACCTAAATAATACTACAAGTTCGGATTTAACCACTTCTCAGCAGTTTTTATATCCCAGCCTTTACGCTCAGCATAGCTCTCTAACTGATCGCTGCTGATCTTACCGACGTTAAAGTACTCACTATCAGGATGTGAGTAATAAAAGCCGCTGACTGATGACGCAGGCCACATCGCATAGCTTTCAGTCAAGGTCGTACCGATGGCATCGCCCGTACCAAGCCATTCAAACAGTTTGCCTTTTTCGGTATGTTCAGGGCAGGCAGGGTAGCCAGGCGCAGGGCGAATACCAACATATTTTTCTTTAATCATCTCATCATTAGTGAGTGACTCAGTCGGCTGATAGCCCCAATACTCTTTACGAATCAGCTCATGTAAATGTTCGGCAAAGGCTTCGGCTAAGCGGTCGGACAAGGCTTGTACCATAATGGCATTATAGTCGTCACCAGCCGCTTTATACTTCTCAGCCAGCGCTTCTGTTCCAACGATCGAAACGGTAAAGCCGCCAAGATAATCCGTGTACATATCTGATGGTGAGATAAAGTCTGCCAAGCTAAAGTTTGGCTTGCCGCTGGCTTTGTCACTTTGTTGACGTAAGTGCTCAAATTGATATTCTGCTATGCCGCCCTTAGTCGGTGCTTTATCATAAACGGTGACGGTATCCGCGCCAGTACGACGAGCTGGCATGAGTTTAAACACGCCTTTTGCGACGATTAATTGCTCATCAATCATCTTTTGCATCAGCTCATTAGCATTATCGAACAAATCACGCGCCGCTTCGCCAACCACATCGTCTTGCAATATTTTCGGATATTTGCCAGCAAGTCCCCAAGAGATAAAGAACGGTGTCCAATCGATATAAGGCAGCAGGTTAGTGATAGGATAGTCGTCAAAGATCACTTGCCCTAATTTATTAGGCGTCGGTGGCACATAGTTGTCCCAATCATACTGAAAGCCAATCTTGACCGATTCGGCATATGTGACCTTCGCCGCCTTTGGTTGGCGCTTAGCCAGACGCTCACGCACCTTGATATATTCTTCGCGGGTTTCATCAATGAGACCTTGGCAATTCTCTTTTGACAGTAGCTTGGTCACTACGCCGACAGAGCGTGAGGCATCCGCTACATAGATGACACCATTATTTTGGTATTGTGGTTCGACTTTGACCGCCGTATGCGCTTTTGAGGTCGTTGCACCACCGATCATCAATGGCAAAGTCATGCCACGCTCTTGCATTTGCTTGGCGACATAGACCATTTCATCAAGGCTTGGGGTAATCAGACCTGATAAGCCAATAATATCGACTTTCTCAGCTATCGCGGTATCAAGGATTTTCTCACAAGGTACCATGACGCCCAAATCGACAATATCATAGCCATTACAGCCGAGTACCACGCCGACGATATTTTTACCGATATCATGGACGTCACCTTTGACCGTTGCCATGAGAATTTTACCTTTCTTTTCACCCTCGACTTTTTCAGCTTCAATGTACGGGTTCAGCCACGCGACCGACTGCTTCATGACGCGCGCAGATTTTACTACCTGAGGTAAGAACATTTTACCGGCACCAAATAAGTCACCGACGATATTCATACCATCCATCAATGGCCCTTCGATGACCTCCAGTGGGCGCGGATATTTCTCCCACGCTTCTTTAGTATCCGCTTCGATAAAGGTGGTAATCCCTTTTACCAACGCATGAGCAATCCGTTCTTCGACCGTACCTTCACGCCATGTCATATCGACGGTGCTGTCTTTTTTCTTACCGCCATCTTGATAGTTTTCAGCGATGGTCATCAGACGTTCGGTGGCATCTTGCCCAGTTTCGCCTTGGTTGCGATTAAGCATCACATCTTCGATGGCATCGCGTGCCTCGACAGGAATGTCATCATACAGCTCAAGCATGGCGGGGTTGACGATACCCATCGTTAAGCCGTTTTGAATCGCATGATAAAGGAATACAGAATTGATGGCTTCACGAATCGGGTTACCACGGAAACTAAACGAGACGTTAGAGACACCGCCTGAAACCATCGCATTGGGCAGATTTTCCGTAATCCATTTGGTCGCGTTAATAAAGTCGGCACCGTAGTTATTGTGCTCAGTGATACCGGTAGCAACCGCAAAAATATTGGGGTCAAAGATAATATCTTCAGAAGGGAAGCCCACTTCATCGACCAACACATCATAGCTGCGTTTACAAATCTGAGTTTTACGCTCAAAGGTATCCGCCTGTCCATCTTCATCGAATGCCATGACGATAATAGCGGCACCATAGCGCATACAGAGCTTGGCACGTTCGACGAACTCAGCGTGACCTTCTTTTAATGAGATAGAGTTGACGACACACTTACCTTGAGTGCGCTTAAGACCTTCTTCGATAATATCCCATTTTGATGAGTCCAGCATCAACGGCACACGGCTGATGTCTGGCTCGCCTGATACGAGGTTCACAAAGTGAATCATCGCTTGTTTAGAGTCAAGCATTCCTTCGTCCATGTTGATGTCGACGATTTGTGCGCCGCCTTCGACTTGGTCACGGGCAACGTCAAGCGCCTCAAGATAAGCTTCGGTTTTGATTAGGCGTAAGAATTTCTTCGAACCCGTAACGTTGGTACGCTCACCAACGTTGACGAATAGACTGTCTTTATTGATGGTAAATGGCTCAAGACCAGATAAGCGGCAGGCAGGCGGAATCTCAGGAATAATGCGCGGTGGGTACTTTGCTACCATATTAGCGATTTGACGGATATGCTCAGGTGTTGTACCACAACAGCCACCAACGATATTTAAGATACCAGCTTTGGCAAAGCCTTCAAGCAGTGCAGCTGTTTCATCGGCAGTTTCATCATATTCACCAAACTCATTAGGCAGACCAGCATTTGGATGCGCAGAGACATAAGTATTGGCAATATTCGATAGTGTTTGGATATGGGGTCTAAGCGCGTCCGCACCGAGCGCACAGTTAAAGCCAACGGATAGCGGTTTGGCATGACGAATGGAGTTATAAAAAGCTTCAGCCGTTTGCCCAGATAAGGTGCGACCTGACGCATCGGTAATCGTGCCTGAAATCATAATTGGCAATTCAAATCCGATATCATCAAAGACGCCTGTGACGGCAAATATTGCTGCTTTGGCATTGAGCGTATCAAAAATAGTCTCAATCAAAATGATATCAACGCCACCTTCCATTAGCGCCAAGGTTGCTTCGCGATAGTTCAGCACCAATTCATCAAAGGTAATATTACGAAAGGCGGGGTCATTAACGTCAGGCGATAGCGAGCAAGTACGCGATGTCGGACCAATAACGCCAGCGACAAAGCGTGGTTTTTCTGGATTCTTCGCAGTGTATTCGTCAGCGGCTTCGCGGGCAATCTTAGCAGCCGTTTTATTCAGCTCAGGCACCAGATACTGCATATCATAGTCTGCCATCGACAGCCGCGTACCGTTAAAGCTATTGGTCTCGATAATATCAGCGCCGGATTCCAAATGCGCCAAATGAATCTCTTTAATCATATGTGGCTGCGTCAGCACCAATAAATCATTATTGCCGCGGACATCTTGCTTGATATCAGCAAAGCGCTCACCGCGATAGTCCGCTTCCTCTAATTTATAGTTCTGAATATGCGTGCCCATGGCGCCATCGAGCATCAAAATCCGTGCTGCCATTTGCTCTGTAATGCGCGCTCGCGCCGTTAGCTGCTGATCCTTATAAGGGAATACAGCAGGCGGCGTCAATATAAAGTCATTGGGATTGGCATTTGGGTTACTGGCGTCAGTTAGATTGGTTGAAGAGGTATCAGTTTGAGAACGGGCTGTTGGAGTCATAGGAGCGCTGCTTATAGAGTCAATGTTATAAAAAAGAAGAGGAAAAAGTCGTTATAATTTTTAATAGAGAAGACGTCAAAACCATCAATGCCAGTAAAAAATAGTAAATAAATACAGATGATTTTAGCAGAAAATATATTGCCAATGTCAGGTTATCAAAGTCTATTGCATAAAGCGTGTGAGCACAAATGAATATCATTTATCTTTAGGGTTACAGAAAGCTTTACTTATGATTATAAACGTAAAAGTATCACTTTATAATGCAAATACAGATTACATGCACACCACAAAAAGTAGCGTAAATAGCCGTTTACGCCACTTAAGGATATGTTAATTTAATTTCAGAAGGATTGATGTTTCATAAGCAGTGCTTATTAGTAAGGGTTGATGATTTTATTTGCAAGTTTGCCTATATATTATTTTTCATGGCTAATCATGCATTATCAAATCAGTGATTATATCGTTAAGCGTTGCTGCTAAGGAAAGCCAATCTCATCTGACATACCAGATAAAAACCAACAGATTATAGATATTTACTCATTAAGGATAATGTTATGAAAATCATCAAAATCGCTGCTATTGGTACTTTAGCTGTTTCAATTGCAGGTCTAAGTGCTTGTAACAATATGATGCCAGCCAAAAGCGCTCCTATGAAAGCGCCCATGCATAGCCAATCAATGGCAAAAATGAATGTAGTACAAATTGCCCAAAGCAATCCTGACTTCTCTGTACTCGTAGAAGCTGTCGTTGCCGCTGATTTAGCGGGCGCGCTCTCTAATCCTAATGCCAACTATACGATTCTTGCGCCAACCAATGCTGCCTTTATGCAAGCGTTACAAGAAAATAACATGACCAAAGCACAGCTCTTTGCCAATAAACCACTATTGACTAAAATCTTAAGCTATCACGTGATTAACGCTGCAGCACCTATTTATGCCAAGGATGTTAGACCAGGCAATATAACCATGCTAAGCATGGACACGCTTATGGTCACAGCCCAAGGCAAATTGATGGATGAAAGTGGACGTACAGCAAATCTTTTAAAAACGGACATTACTGCCAGTAATGGTGTGGTACATGTGATTGATAGAGTTCTAATGCCTAGATAGTCTTTTGGCAAGGTTTTATAAACTAGCCATTATATGCGTATAAGATCAATCGTTTAAGAGCTGTTCTACGCAGCTCTTAAATTCGTTATAGATTCAGATAACGAAACGCCTGTGTTATATACGTGATTGCTACAGTGCTACTACCTAAGAATATATCAATTAAAAATCAATCAGTTAATATTGTAGATGATTTCAGATAACGTCCCTTTAAAGAATGTCATATTCTAAACAGTATTGTGCATTTTAAAAAAACTGTTTATGCAAAAATTATTACTTATCGAATCAATACTTATCAAATTTTTATTCACTCAATAGTTATTAATATCAAAGGAATGTCTTATGTTAAAAAAGAACTTACTATCTATCGCCGTTGTGGCGGCAGCAATGTCATTAGCAGCTTGTAACGATAAAGAAGTCGTTGCTGAGCCAGTTGAGCCAGAAGCAACCACTGATGTAGTCGTTGAGCCAGAAGTCGCAGCTGAACCAATGGTTGAAGCGGATGTTGCCCCTGAAGCAGCAGCTACGCAGACTATTGGTGAGATGGCAGCTGGCAATAAAGACTTGACCATCTTGACCGCTGCACTACAGGCAGCTGGGCTTGATTCGATGCTGATGGCTGAAGACAAGTACACAGTATTTGCACCTACTGATGATGCATTTGCTGCTTTATTGACTAAGTTGAACATTACCAAAGAAGAATTACTTGCTGATCAAGCGACGCTAAAAAGTGTGCTTCCATACCATGTCGTACCTATGGTTGTAAAAGCCGCTGATATTCCTTACGGTACTGCGATTGAAACGGCGAATGGTCAAACCATCACGATTAGTGATGCCAATGTCATTACAGATTCAAATGGTAATACCGCCAATATCGTTGGCACTGATATGATGGCAACCAATGGTGTAGTGCATGTAATTGATACAGTTTTATTGCCTAAATAAGTTTTGGTTAATAGACTTATTAAGTCTTTCTTGTAGAAAGTAAATGATGTAAAAATACATAAAGCCTAGCCATTGAGCTGGGCTTTTTGCTGCCTAATAATTGCTGCTAATAATTTGAGTCGATGCAATGTATAAGGAATCCAGTAGTACTTTATAACATTTGTATTTCTTTTATTTAGGACTGAATATAGTAGAAAAGAGGCAAGAGCGCACATACAAAAAAACCCAAGACAATGGTCTCGGGCTTTTTTAATAACTGGCTAGTAGGCAAATACTTTACAGAGGATTAACGATGCTCTTTATTTAAAGTATCTTGTGCCGCTATTCTTTGTTGTTCTTTTAGATGACGCTCTTCCCAATAAGGCGCGTTTTTGATACCGAATTTTGCAGGATCAAATGTATAGCGTGTTACACCTGCTTTAAGCTGTGCTTCATAGTCTTTAAGCATGGTAAGCGTCGGACGAGCCACAAAGAAGATAACAAGAATACCAACAATATTGAGCCAAGCCATGAGGCCAACACCGATATCACCAATTGCCCAGATGTAACCAGCTGAGTTTAGAGCACCGTAAGCAACCATTACCATAATTAAGATTTTTACTAAGAACAAACCTGTCTTATTTGCACCGCGCCCGATAAAGCGAGTCAAGTAAGCAACGTTCACTTCAGCGATGTAGTAGTAAGCCAAGATAGTGGTAAAGGCAAAGAAGAATACAGCGACTGCAATAAAGACATTACCAGTAGTACCATATACTGATTCCATTGCCATTTGGGTAAAGGCAGGCGAATTGATTTCAGTAGTAGCGGCTACATTTTGCAGAATGAACTGACCTTCTGGCAAAGTACCCTGAATATTGTACATACCAGTAGACAGGATCATAAAGGCAGTAGCAGAACAAACCAGTAGTGTATCAACATATACTGAGAATGCCTGTACTAGACCCTGCTGTGATGGATGCTGAACTTCAGCAGCAGCAGCAGCGTGAGGACCTGTACCTTGACCGGCTTCGTTAGAGTAAATACCACGTTTTACACCCCAACCGATAGCAGCACCAAAGCCAGCTTGTGCCGTAAAGGCATCACTAATGATCAAACCAAATATATCTGGGATCAAACTGAAGTTGCTGAACATGATAATTAAAGCTAAGACAATATAACCGACTGCCATGAAAGGAACCGCATACTCGGTAAACGTTGCGATACGCTTGATACCACCAAAAATGATGATACCTAGTACGACTAAGATGATGGCTAAGCCGACCAGACGCATAGAGCCGACTTCTAGGCCTGCAACGTTCATAGTAGTACCTTCACCCATAAGTTGCGTGAAAGCACTAAGAACGCCATTTGCCTGTACACCTGGTAAGAACATACCACAAGCTAAGATAGAAGCGATTGCGAAGAGGATACCGTACCATTTTTGACCAAGTGCCCGCTCAAAATAGTAAGCAGGGCCACCGCGATATTCGCCAGTGATGACGTCTCTTTCTTTATAAATCTGTGCCAGCGTAGATTCAACGTAAGCAGTAGAAGCTCCTAAGAACGCCACAACCCACATCCAAAATACGGCACCAGGACCACCGAAACCGATAGCCGCAGCTACCCCTGCGATGTTACCCATACCCACACGCCCAGCTAAGGCTACTGCCAGGGCTTGGAATGAAGAGATACCATCTGCACTGGATTTACCAGTGAATAGTAGTCTGACCATTTCACCGAATAAACGTACTTGTACAAAGCGCGTCATGATGGAATAAAATAGACCTGCGCCCAAGCATAAGTAAATTAATGCAGGGCTCCAAATAATTCCGTTTACTAAATTGACTAAACCTTCCATATATCTATTCCTTCAACTGTCTCAAAATGACTATATATGAGGATGCATAGAGTGAGTTAACGGTTTAATATCCTTATTAAAGCCAACCACTCAAATTATCTGCATGTACTTAAAACAATGATTTAAGCTTCATATGTACATAGTCACCAAGAATGGACTGTAGTTGTCTGTGTTTATCCGCTTGGTTTATTATCAAAGTTTGGCTGTATTTGCTCATCTCTTGATAGCACTTATATATGAGTATCAATTGATTGGCGATGGTTGCCATCTTTTTACTGTCTCTTTACTTTGGTAATCCGTCATCCTGCCATAAACATAAACGCTGTTATAAATAAACCAGTGGATAAAACAGGCGGTTATAATTGTAAATACCCATCATCGCGATGGTATTCAGCTTACTATGAGCAGTATCGGCTAAGTACAATTGCGTAATAGAGTCATAAAGCGATGATTTATCTGTCTATTAACCCTTTTAAATGATAAATAAACGAATCGCTAGTACTATGAAGAAAATAAGTCCACTACCAAATGTATGCAAACCGTACAGCTACGTAACTGCAATTTGCCATATTTTTTACCCAATTACTAGAAATTTCTTCTTAGCAGCAGCTATATATATGTTATGACAAGCTTTATTATGACAAGAAGTACCGTAGAATATGGCATAAGGTCGATTTATCTCAATTTGGATGATTTTTCAATAAGTCAGGTTATATAGATACATAGTCAAAACAGAGTGAGAGATTATGCTACAAGTCGTTGCTTGCGGTTGTGTTTTGGTAACGATGAATTGTAAAAAAAGCGTTATAGCGCCATTATTAGCACAACATATTGTAGGCTACAAAATATAAGCTTATATAGTCATAGTATTGAAGTCAGTATCAAAAAAAGCAGTCAAAAGTTATTTTAAAATCTTGTTATCAGTTGTTTGATATTTATCATTATTAGGAGAATCCACAATGACCCGTAAATCCATTGTAAAATCCATCTTGCTATCAGCTGTATTAGCCACGTCTACTGTCGGCTTGACAGGTTGTGGTTATAATAATCTTCAGGCTCAAGATGAGCAAGTGACGGCTTCGTGGTCAGAGGTGGTCAACCAATATCAACGTCGCTCGGATTTGGTGCCAAACTTGGTAAAAGTAGTACAGCAGTATGCCAAGCAAGAGCAGGAAGTCTTTACGCAAGTGGCTGAAGCCCGCTCACGCGCTGGTGGTATCACCGTAACGCCAGAAGTACTCAATGATCCTGAAGCGATGGAGCGTTATGCGGCGGCGCAAGAACAGATGACGGGTGCACTATCACGTTTGATGGCAGTGTCTGAGCGTTATCCTGAACTGAAATCTGATGCGCTGTTCCAAGATTTGCAAGCGCAATTAGAAGGTACTGAAAACCGTATCGCCGTCGCTCGTAACCGCTATATCCAAGAAGTACAGGGCTACAATACGACCGTACGTCAATTCCCAACCAATATTACGGCAAAAGTGTTTGGGGTGAGTGCTAAACCAAACTTTAGCGTCGCGAACGAAAAAGAGATTTCTACTGCACCAAGCGTGGATTTTGACAATGGCGAGTCAAAGACGGCGCAATAGCAGCAAATCAATAATGATGAATCCTGCGTTTATTTCACGCGGGTATGCTTCATCTATTGAACGAATTGTGTAGCCGTCCTAGCGTTTCTTACTGGTATGAATAGGTTGCGTCTAATATTAAATATAAGCGTCTCTTAAAGCCTATTTATATCGTTAAGCCATTAAAAACAGGTAGAGCATCAAGTACTGATTAATTAAATACTTACTGATTGCCGCTCTACCTATTAATTTAGTAAAGATCTGACTTGAGGTGGTATACAGTTAATGACTCATTTAAAAACACCCCTAGCAGCGTTGTTATTCGCCCTTACTATTAGTAGCGCGTCTACATTGTATGCGGCGCCCGATGACAGTACGCTTGCTGCCGATAGCACCATGCAAAATCGCAGTGTGGAAGACTTAGTGGCTATTGCAAAAGCCGCTGAATCCAATGAAGCTATTAATGATGCTGTTTTAGGCAATGAGGCGATTAACGAAACCATACTCGGTAATGAAGCTATCAATCCTAATGCATCCAACAATGAGGGCGTGGCAGAGGCAAATGCGACCAAACGTCCTCCTGTTAAATCAACTGCTGACAGTGTCGATGCGGACAAACTGATTTTAAACAATCCTGTCATCGACCAAGCTAATATCTTAAACCCACAAGAGAAGCAGCGCTTAGAAGCACAGCTACGTACAATTTATCAGCAAGGTTTGGCACAAGCAGCAGTGGTGATTGTCCCAACTACCAATGGCATGCCTATCTTTGATTATGCCTTGCAAGTTGCTGAAAAATGGCAGCTGGGTAGTAAAGACATCGATGATGGTTTGCTTGTGGTTGTCGCTGTCAATGACCGTGATATGTATATATTGACAGGTTATGGACTCGAAGGTGTACTGCCAGATGCGGCGGTCAATCGCATCATTCGAGAGGATATTACCCCGTTATTTAAGCAAAATAATTATGGAGCAGGGATATTGGCAGGCGTAACAGCCTTACAAAATCGTTTATCTGCTGATCCTGAAGTGCTTGCTCGTGCCGATGCGCAGGCAGCTGAACGTACTACCCAACAAGGCTCAGACGAGCTGCCATCTCCTATTTTTCTATTCATCATGGCGATGATATTTGGTAGCTTTATTACCAGTATATTTGGTCGAGTATTCGGTTCAGTGCTGACGGCTGGTGGTTTTGTTGCAGGCTCACTAGCATTGGGCGGTGGTCTATTTATGACCATCATTATGGCGATATTTTTATGGCTGTTCTTGATTTCACGCGGCGGCGGTAAAGGCGGGTCTGGCGGCGGTAAAGGAGGTAGAGGCGGTGGTATGATATTCCTACCGGGTATGGGCGGTGGCGGTGGCTTCGGCGGCGGCGGTTTTGGTGGTGGCGGCTTCGGCGGTGGCGGTGGCGGTTTTGGTGGTGGCGGCGCTGGCGGTTCTTGGTAAGCATTAGCCCGTTGTTTTTCAGTGGCTTCATAGCTACCTAGTAAAGACACTAAATAACCATTAGTAATGACGTACTTGAGGAAATAGTATCATGGCAGAGAATAACGCTTCAAAATCCAGCTTTGCCCGCTGGTGGCGCCAAGTCTTATTTATCCCCGTTTTGCATAGTAAATGGTTAACGCCCGCGGCAAAAGCTCGGTTGACAGAGCGGGTGACACTTGCTGAGCAAGGCCATCGCGGCGAGGTATTTTTGATCGTAGAAAATCATTTGCCTATTCAAGAGGCCTATCATAGCGACTGCCGTGACCGTGCGATTGATTTATTTAGTGAGTATCGAGTGTGGGACACCGAAGAAAATACGGGTGTGCTGATATACGTCAATGTTTGCGAGCATAAGCTTGAAATCGTCGCTGATCGCGGTATCAGTGCCCATGTTAGCCCAACAGTTTGGCGCGCAATGTGTGACAAAGCGGTAGTCGGTATTGCCAATCAGAAAACAGAAGAAAGCTTGACTGAATTGCTCGATGAGGTTGGTCAAGTGCTGCGCCAGTATTATCATCTGGAGCAAAACCCATCAGGTAATGAGCTATCTGATACGGTGGTTTTTTTAAAATAAACCCTGACGGCCATCAGCATGAAAGATTACACTAAACACTTATCGCTATATTTAATAAATAACCGATATACAACGCCAATACTGGAATATTATGATTGATCTAATAAAAAGACTGCCAAAAGCAGAACTGCATTTACATATTGAAGGCTCGCTCGAGCCTGAGCTTATGTTTAGATTGGCAAAAAAGAACCAGATAGAGATTCCTTATAAAGACATAGAAGATGTGCGTAATGCTTATAACTTTACCAATCTGCAGACGTTTTTAGACATCTATTATGCCGGTGCCAATGTCTTGATTACGCAGGATGACTTCTACGATTTGACATGGGAATATATTCTCAAATGTGTTGAGGACAATGTCATTCATACAGAGATATTTTTTGATCCGCAGACGCATACGGCAAGAGGCGTGGCGTTTGAGACAGTCATAACAGGCATCAAACGTGCACTGGCTGATGCCAAAGCACAATATGGTATTACCTCTTGTATTATCATGTGCTTTTTACGGCATTTATCACAAGAAGAAGCGTTTGAGACGTTAGAGCAAGCATTGCCATTTAAAGACGACATTATTGGTGTCGGTTTAGATTCTTCAGAATTAGGCAATCCGCCATCGAAGTTTATAGAGGTATTTAAAAAGGCAAAAGAGGAAGGCTTTAAGTTGGTTGCCCATGCTGGCGAAGAAGCGGATTTCTCTTACATTTATGAAGCGTTGGATTTATTGGATATCAGCAGAATCGATCATGGCGTGCAATCTATCAAAAGCGCTGAGCTGATGCAGCGTCTAAAAGATGAGCAGATGCCGCTCACCGTGTGCCCGAATTCTAATATCGAGTTGAGAGTATTTGACAACTATAAAGAGCACAACATCAAAGAGCTACTAGATTATGGTCTAAATATCACTGTCAACTCGGATGACCCTGCTTATTTTAAAGGCTATATCAACCAAAACTTCATTAATATCAGCGAGAATTTGCCACTGACAGAAGACGATATTATCACCTTGGTAAAAAATTCTTTTAGATCGTCATTTATCAGTGATGAGCTAAAGCAGCAGTATTTAGACAAAGTAGATCAAGCGGTAGGTTAATGGTTTGTCTATTATAGTACGCCCATTCTTTTTACTAACTCTGGCAGGATGACACCAGCTTTTGCTGCCAGAGTAATATCGACTAGCGTATTTGGTGTCGGATAAGGATTTATCTCGATAATTTTGGCACCGTTATGTTTCGCCAGTTGTGCCAGTCCGGCAGCGGGATAGACGAGGCTAGAAGTACCGATACTAATAAATACATCACAATTCGCGGCAGCTTCCTCTGCTGTCTGCCATGCCCGCATCGGTAACGACTCTCCAAACCACACAATATCAGGTCTGATATAACCATCACAATGCTGGCAAGTCATTAGAGCTTCATCAAAGCTGATGCTATTCTCGCTGTTATAAGCGCCTTTTAATTGGATTGTATAAGGTGTCTGACATTGACTGCATCGGTTACGCCATAGATTGCCATGCAGGTGGGTAACAGCGCTACCTGCTTGCTCATGCAAATCATCAACATTTTGAGTAATGAGGGTTAGTTGCTGATTAGTCGATTGACTGTGATACTGCCACTGTGCCAATGCTGTATGGGCAGGATTGGGTTTTTTACTAGCCACGAGCTGTCTGCGCCATTGATACCATGACCAAACCAGCTTTGGATCGCGAGTGAAGGCATCTGGTGTCGCCAAGTCCTCCGCGCGATAATTTTCCCACAAGCCAGTTTGCTTATCACGAAAAGTCGGAATGCCGCTTTCTGCTGAAATCCCTGCGCCAGTTAAAAGGCAAATATGCTGTTTCGATTCTAATAGTTCAGCAGCACGCTCTACTTCTGCTATTAACGCTGATGATAATTCTGCTAACATAAGCTAACCCTTGCTAATAATGGATATCCTTTCTTATGATAGACGGAATTTGGTGGCTTGTCATATTGACGGCAGTTATCGTTGGATTATGGTTTTTTGCAAAATCACGTGCACCAAATAACTTGCATGATACAAAGTCAAGAGATAAGAAAAAACCGATAAATGACGCCTTACAAAAGACGGCGGAGATGATTAAGCAGTATTTTCCTGATTATCGAGTGACACGAAAGGGCAGTCATTTGCTTGTTACTCGACAAAATATAAAAATCGCGATGATTACGATCGACCCCAAGCTTGCTGCTAGTCAACGCCGTTTGGGTGATATACCAGTGATTAATTATCAGCGTGTACCTAGCCGTGCGCAACTGGATGCCAATTTGCAAGAGGCAGAGTAGATTGGTACGAATATTTAGCTAGGAGAAGTAATACTCCGTCATAAGTCAGCATAAAATGGAATTGACAACAATATATACAACATTTTATAGGTATTAACAGACGAGCTTATTAATGATAAAAACTTCAAGGTTTTGTTTTAAATGATTTTATCGATGTTAAGTAATGCTAGGGAAGGGGGTAATACGATGATTGGTGCGCTCGGCGGGAGTAAATCAATTGATTCAACATATTGATTAATATAGATAATTTATATTAATTTTATTTTATGTACAACAGTATGTACAACATTTTAATATCGTTACTCCCGGCTTATAACTTGGAGGCTTACTCATAGCTGTTTACAAAATAATTATGCTAATGAAAGTCAATTATCTAATTTCAGCGATCAGTGTCTTATAAGCTGACTCAACCCATGCTTGTTCATTAACATAACCATTTAATAACGGCTCAAAGTCAAAGCTGTTATTTTCAAAAACTTTTTTTGCAAGGTCATTCTCTAATATATATTCTAGGTCTTGAACTAAGCTGTTTAATATCTCTAAATTTTCCTGACTCGCAAAATGAATGATTACGTCTGCGTCATTCACTTTAGGATCAGAATACTCTGCCCACCAATTTTGATAGAAGTAGGCATTCATCAGATATATAAATGTATTAATCACAATATTTCCCAGTACATAACGTTCATGAGTGCAAGCAGTTGCATTTTTACTTTGAAAGACATTGGGTTTCAATCTCTAATAGCTATCTAGTTACACTTATAGGTCGGTCACTCTAAGTAAATCTGGATTCCTTTTTAGTGTACCATCCCATATTTAAGTCACCTACTGTAAAATATCAATTATTCCACTTTCTGCTTCCTAAGAATTTTTCTGCTTCCAATGCCAGCCAACTATTTTATTGGCTTAGAGGTGGTTTTTCACTTTTAAATAAAGGTCTAAATCAGCGTATTTTTATTCCTAATTTCCTTGCTTCCTCAATTTTTGCTTCCAAAAAGCATCATTTATTCTTAACAAGAATTCTTTTATTTAAATAAGAATACTTTTATCAAGTAAAACCCTTAATTGCGTTTGCAAACTAGCGTTCATATCCTCTACTATCATACAATGATTTTTATAGACCGTCATAAGTCGATGTATTCCATCGCAGTACGTGTTAGCCAATTTTTAAGCCTGTCATATCATCCCAAGTATCTATCCTGTGCTCAACAAACTATAAGACGAACCCATGACCAAAAACTTCTCTCAAACAGCGGCTTTCATCTGGTCTGTCGCTGATCTATTACGTGGTGATTTTAAGCAATCTCAATACGGTCGAATCATCTTGCCATTCACCCTGTTGCGCCGCCTAGAGTGCGTATTAGAAGAGACCAAAGCAAACGTCGTCGCTGAGAGTCAGCGTATTGCTGAAATGGGAATACCAGAAGAAGCGCAAGAGAAGTTCTTGATACGTGCCAGCAGGCGACCTTTCTACAATATCTCGCCGATGGATCTAAGCAAGATGGGTCAAAGCGATATTAAGGATAACTTGAATACTTACGTGCAATCATTCTCTAAAGACGCGCGTGAGATATTTGAGCACTTTAAATTTGAAGAGTTTGTCGGTCAGCTAGCTGATGCCAACCTACTTTATAAAGTGGTGCAGATGTTCGCCAATACCGATCTGAGCCCTGAGACTATCTCTAACCATGAAATGGGCTTTGTGTTTGAAGAGCTGATCCGCCGCTTTGCTGAAAGCTCAAACGAGACCGCAGGGGAGCATTTTACGCCGCGCGATATCGTGCGCCTGACTACCTCACTGGTGTTTATGGAAGATGATGACGCGCTGACCAAAGACGGCATTATTCGCACCATTTATGACCCCACAGCAGGTACTGGTGGTTTTCTATCCTCTGGTATGGAATACGTGCTAGAACTTAACCCTGATGCAGTCATGCGTACCTATGGGCAAGAGTTAAACCCTGAGTCTTATGCGATCTGTAAAGCAGATATGCTGATCAAAGGGCAAGAGGTTAATAACATTAAGCTGGGCAATACTTTGTCTAGTGATCAGCTGGTCGCTGAGAAGTTTGACTACATGCTATCGAACCCGCCATTTGGGGTAGATTGGAAAAAAATAGCAGGCGAGATTAATGACGAGCATACGCAGAAAGGCTTTGACGGTCGCTTTGGAGCTGGCTTGCCGCGCGTGTCTGATGGCTCGCTGTTATTCCTGATGCATCTGATTAGCAAAATGCGTCCGATCACTGCTAGTGAGCAAGAAGCTAGCAACGGTCAAAACAGCAACCAAGGCAGCCGTATCGGTATCATCTTAAATGGTTCACCGTTATTCACGGGCGGCGCAGGAAGTGGTGAGAGTGAGATTCGCCGTTATATCTTGGAAGCGGATTTACTCGAGGCCATCATCGCCTTGCCAAACGATATGTTCTATAACACCGGCATTGCTACCTATATCTGGATATTAAGTAATAAAAAGTCTGATGAGCGTCGCGGCAAGGTGCAACTAATCGACGGTAGTAACCTATACAGCAAGATGCGTAAATCTCTTGGCTCTAAGCGTAATGAGATGAGCGATGACGATATCAAGACCATTACCCGCAGCTTTGGTGACTTTGAAGTGGTTGATGCGCGCGTATTAGATAAGCCTGATGAGGTTAAATCTAACCGTGGTCGTCAGTCTGCCAATCCTAAAAGTGAGCCTGCTAAAACCTTTGCCAGTAAGATATTTGCCACCCATGAGTTTGGCTATCGCCGTATTACCATTGAGCGTCCGCTGCGTCTCTCTGCGCAGCTATCTGATAGTGCCATTGATAGCTTACGTTATGCGCCTAAACCTTTTGATATGGTCATGCCAGCGCTATATGAGGCATTTGGTAGTCACTGGACGGCTGACAGCTATGGTGACTTATCAGCGGTCACGTTAGAAGCGCGGGCAATGATCAAGGCAGACTTTAGCGAGCTGAAAGAAAGCCAAGTCAAAGACGTGCTTGACTCCAAAGTATGGCGAGATCAGCTTGAGATCATGAATAAAGCCAAAGCGCTGCAAACGGCTATCGGTGTTAGCCAATTTGATAATTTTAATGAGTTTGAAAAAGTGTTCAAGCAAGCACTAAAAGACGCCAATGTCAGCTTGGACACCAAAGAGAAAAAGCAGCTGATGGATGCGATCACGTGGAAAAATCCTGAGGCAGAACCTGTCATCAAAAAAGTGGTCAAGGTTGTCAATCCGCTTTATGGTGCGTTTAGCTATAAGCCGACCAATTCAGACAAGTCAGCCAAAATTGTAGAGTTTCAAGCAGACAGCGACCTACGTGATTATGAAAACGTGCCGCTCAATCCTGAAGTAACCACTACTGAGTTGATTGAAAGTTACTTCGCCCGTGAAGTACAGCCGCATGTGCCTGATGCGTGGATCAATAGCGATAAGACAGATGCTATCGATGAAGAGATTGGTATTGTGGGCTTTGAGATACCGTTTAACCGTCATTTCTATGTGTATGAGCCGCCGCGCTCGCTTGTCGATATCGATGCGGACTTAGATGCGGTCAGTATGGAAATCATGCAGTTATTGGGTGAGGTGCATTCGTAATGGCTGAATTGGTAATGAAGTATCGGCAATATGAAGAATATAAAGAATCAGGCGTTGAGTGGTTGGGAGAGATTCCGAAGCAATGGATTTCGACACAAGTAAAATATGGTTACACAGTAGTGCTAGGAAAAATGCTGCAAACAACGCCTAAGTCTAACTCTGATTTACTGAAACCTTATTTAAAAGCTCAAAATGTACAGCCTTCTGGTATTGATCTTACAAACGTAGGATTAATGTGGTTTTCTGATGATGAACGTAAAAGATTACTTTTAAAGAAAAAAGATGTTTTGGTTAGTGAGGGTGGAGATGTTGGCCGTGCTGCTATTTGGAATAATGAAATAGATGAATGTTACATTCAGAATGCGATTAACAGGGTTCGTCCTAGATATAACAATGATTCAAGATTTTTTTATTACTGGATCAATTATTTAAAATCTACTGACTTCATTAATATTATTTGTAATAAAGCAACTATCGCTCACTACACAGCAGATAAGCTACAAGGGTCGCCGCTTGTATTACCATCAGCCTTAGAGCAAATTCAAATAGCCAATTTTCTCGATTACCAAACCGCCCAAATCGATACCTTAATTGATAAGCAACAAACCCTGATTCAGCTGTTAAAAGAAAAGCGCCAAGCGGTCATCAGTCATGCCGTTAAACCTGATGAAAATGAAAAATCAGCTAAGTTGGGTTATTTTATTGATCTCTTGTCTGGTTATGCTTTCCCAAGTAATGGTTATAAAACTGAACCAGAAGGAAATACCGCTTTGTTAAGAGGTATTAATGTAGGTGTTGGGGCTCTGAAATGGGATGAAACAGTATGGTGGTCTCGAACTGACAGAGATGGATTAGAAGCGTTTGAATTAGAGGAAGGTGATATTATATTTGGAATGGATAGACCTTGGATTTCAGCAGGTGCTAGAGTAGCGGAAGTAACTAAGTCAGATTTACCTTGCTTATTATTACAGCGAGTTATACGAATTAGAGCTAATAAAAATACATATCAGCCATTTATTAAACTATGCCTTGCAAGTAAAGAATTCAAATTTTCTGTAGAAGCTGATTTGACGGGCGTTAGTGTTCCTCATATCAGTCCAGATCAAGTAAAAAGCTTTCCAATTAGAGATATTGGTTATGAGCAGCAAAAACTCATTACGGATGATGCTTTTAAAAAAATGAAAGTGTTAGATTTAATTGAAGATAGTGCAGAACAAGCCATCCAACTCATGCAAGAACGCCGCACCGCTTTAATATCTGCGGCGGTTACGGGTAAGATTGATGTTCGGGGTTGGGTTGCACTTGATAATTGATACCTTGTAGGCTTTTAGTTTTTATTTAAAATATTCAATCTGAAATATTATATGTATAAAACAATAAAGTCATACTAAAGAATATAAAGTTTGAGAGAGTCGATATGGAAAGATTAAAAAAAATCCCTAGATTAGATTTAGGAAAAATACCTCCAGACATCATAGAGCTTTTGGATAAATGGCAGACAGTAAAAGAAGGATATAGAGTGCTGGCATACTTGGCATCTAAGATGTTTAATGTAGTACGCTTACCAACTTATTATGATAGAACAATTTCTGCTATTAGCAGGAAAGATATAGATCAATGTTTCGATGAATTAAAGTATCTAAATGAAGATATAAAGGTTTTGTATGAGTATACTCAAAGCAGGTTGAAGGAAGCAGGTTTTAAAGAAAATGATAAGATAAAGTTGTATAGACGTATTTGTACAGATAATCATTTTCTCGATCAAAATTTGGGTAAATATTACATCTCGGAGAAATGCACTGGAGATATTAATCCTGCAATTTTAGCAGCTTATATTTCATACAAGAAACAATCTGGTAGCAAAAATATAGATCTTGAAGTTGATACTTTAAGTAGTTGGTCAGTAAATGGGGCGAGTTCTGTTTATGGTAATGTTACTCTAAAGCTTGAAGTGGAAGTTAGGAAAGTTCTACATTTCAATATGAGCAGTGATCACAATGGTCCTCTTGAAAGAAATGAGTGGCTAGTAATCAATGATAGTAATACTGGGCTTATACAGTTCGACTTAGAAAACGATATATGTATTTCTGAAAACATAAAAAATAAAAAAAATTCTGAAAGAATTGAAAGGAAGTTTTCCGAAAATGATAGAAAGTGTGCGGAAAGCTATTATAGGTATCGTCAACTATACTTAACACCAATAGCATTTAATGATATTGAAGCTCCTTCATATAAATGGTATGAAAAAATAATAAACAAGTGCACGAACTAACAATATTAAAAGCGAATTTAACATGGACAATGTGCACAATATTACCTATGAATCTGTCTTCCAAGCCGATATCGTCACTCAGATGCAAGCGCAAAGCTGGCAATTGGGTCATGCCAGCGGCTATCAGGCAGAGACGGCGCTATATGAGCAAGACGTGCTGGATTTTGTGCAGAACACCCAGCCGCAGGAGTGGGAGAAGTTTTGCCGCACCTTTCCTATCGACTCTGAGCGCCACTTTATCGCCGCATTGGTCAAGCAGCTAAACAAGGCTGATGAGCACTCTACTGATAGAGCCTCCCGTACTTATGGCACATTGGGCGTATTGCGTCATGGTTTAAAGATACGTAATGCGCGTTTTAGTTTATGCCAGTTCAAACCTGAACACAGCCTTAACCCTGAGATCATGGCACGCTATGAGGCTAATATCTGCCGTGTTGTCCCTGAAGTAGTCTATAGTCCTCATGCCAGCTTAAAAGAGAGCAATGATGGCAAGATAGCTAAGCGTAACCGTATTGATGTGGTGTTATTCGTCAATGGCTTGCCCGTCACAACGATGGAGCTAAAGTCAGAGTTTAAACAAGCGGTACAAAATGCGATTACTCAGTATAAGCGTACACGCCTGCCAAAAGACCCAGATATCAAAAAGCCTGAGCCGCTACTGACATTTAAGCGTGGCGCATTGGTACATTTTGCTGTCAGTCAATATGAAGTCTATATGACGACTAAGCTGGCAGGTGACAGTACGTACTTCTTGCCGTTTAATAAAGGCACTAAAGATGGTGGCGCGGGTAATGATACGCCGAGCGATAGCAGCCGCTATGCCACCGATTACCTATGGAATGAAGTACTCACGCCTGAGAACTTACTTTCGATCCTTGGGCACTTTATGCACTTACAGATCGAAGAGGAAGAAGATGCCATTGGGCGCAAGTCTAAAAAAGAAACCATGATGTTCCCGCGCTACCATCAGTGGGATGTAGTAACCAAGCTTGTTAATGCAGCCATTACTGAGGGCGTGGGGCAAAAGTATCTTATCCAGCACAGTGCTGGCTCGGGTAAGTCCAACTCTATCGCATGGACAGCGCATCAGCTATCCACCTTATACAACAGCAACGGTGATAAGCAATTTCACTCCGTCATTGTCATTACTGACCGCACCGTGCTCGATGACCAGCTACAAGATACTATCTATCAGTTTGAGCATGCCGATGGCGTGGTGGGCAAGATTAATAGAAAAGAGGGTGACGGCTCAAAGTCTGAACAGCTTGCGGCCGCGCTGGTAAAATCGCAGCCGATTATTATCGTCACCATTCAAACTTTCCCCTTTGTGCTTAAAGCCATTGAAGATTCAAGCGTTCTAAAATCACGCCGTTACGCCATTATTGCCGATGAAGCGCATTCTTCACAGACAGGCTCAACCGCTCGCCAGCTTAAAGAAGTATTGGTCTCTGGTGATATAGAGAGTAATGCAGATGATGACGCGCCGCTATCTAGCGAGGACATATTAGACGCCACGCTTGCCGCCCGCCGTAGCAGTCCTAATCTCAGCTACTATGCCTTTACTGCCACGCCTAAGCCGAAAACTATTGAACTGTTTGGACGTTTGCCTAACCCTGACTTGCCAGCCTCAAAAGATAACTTACCAGCCGCCTATCATGTCTATTCAATGCGCCAAGCCATTGAAGAAGGCTTTATCTTAGATGTGCTAAAAAACTATACCAACTACAAAGTGGTCTATCAGCTCAAGCAAAAGCTTGCCGCCGCTGATGATGAAGTCGATGCGCGCCGAGCCAAGATTAAGCTCAATAACTGGGTGCGACTCCATGAGCACAATATCGCGCAGAAAGTGAAGATCATCATTGAGCATTTTAATGACAATATTAAAGGTTTACTTGGCGGGCAGGCTAAAGCGATGGTTGTGACCGGTTCACGTAAAGAAGCCGTACGCTATAAACTGGCCTTTGATAACTATATCGCTGAGTACGGCTATAGAAACATCAATGCCATGGTCGCATTCTCAGGTGAAGTCACCTTTAATGATAATGATCCAGATAGCGGCGCGTTGCTTGGAGAGAAGTTCACTGAGCACAATATGAATATCGGACTCAAAGGCCGAGATATGCGTAAAGCCTTTGATAGTGATGACTATCAAGTGATGCTAGTGGCTAATAAGTTCCAGACAGGCTTTGACCAGCCCAAACTCTGTGCCATGTATGTTGATAAGAAGCTAACGGGCGTGGACTGCGTGCAGACATTATCACGGCTTAACCGCACCTATAAGGGTAAGGCAGAGAGCGGCACGTTTGTGCTCGACTTCTTTAATGACCCGCAAGATATTTTAGAGGCCTTCCAGCCATATTATGAGACTGCACACTTAGCGGACGTGTCCGATCCTGATCAGGTATTTGACCTTTATAACAAGCTTGATAGTAGTGATATCTTCACTAAGAATGAAGTTGAACAGTTCGTTGACGCCTTCTATAGCAAGAATAAGTCGAACGCCGCCATTAGTAATATCTGCAAGCCAGCGGTCGAACGATGGCAGAAGCGATATAAGCTGGCACGTGAGCAAGCACAGCATGCCAAGGCGATGCTTGAGCGTACCAAAGCCACGGGCGATGTGGTGCTGATGACCAATGCCGAAAATGACTACAAAGGTTTCAAGGCCGATCAGGATGCGCTGGAGATCTTTAAAAAGGATTTGGGTACATTCACCCGACAATATGAGTTTATGTCGCAAATCGTGGACTATGACGATAAAGAGCTAGAGAAGCTTAGCCTATATGCGCGTAACCTACAGCCGCTACTGCGCGAAAGCTTTGACAATGAAGATGAGGTTGATCTAACCAATATTGTGATGAGTCATTACCGTGTCTCAAAGCTATATCAGCAAGACCTAAAGCTACAAGAGGGTAGTGGTGAATTGGAAGCGGGTGGCGGTGCTGGTACGGCCACTCCTAAAGATATAAAAGAAGCGTTTTTATCGCAGATCATTGAGCGCTTAAACGAGGTGTTTGCAGGCGAGGACTTTACCGAGAATGACATGGTTAATTTTCAAAACACCATTTGGGATAAGGTCACAGAAAATGAGATTGTGGTCAAGCAGTTTAGTAATAATAGTACCGATCAGATCATGTTAGGCGGCTATCCTGATGCAGCAATGGACGCGCTATTTGAGAGCCAAGAGGCGTATGAGGGGATGACCATGCACTTATTGTCTAATCCTAACCAGTTTAAAAAGTTCATTAGATTGATGCTTGATACGAAGCTGGGTGAGCACGCATAGGTAGGCTATACAGAGAGTAAGAGTTAAACAGCATGACAGATAAAAATATTAACCTTTGTGATACTGAAGATGAAAAGCAGCGCTATATTTTCAACATGCTGCCGACTTATTTCATCACACAGATGGGAGCTGAACCTAACAAATTACTAAAACAACTGACCACAGGTTTATCTAAGAATCATAATAAACATCCGTTTCAAATAGCCGAAATATTAAACGATTCAATATTTGCGTCACTCGATACGTATATTAATGCACAAGATATTAATCTTGAACAAAGTGAGATGTCAGCGGAACCCTATCAGGCGTTACTACGAATTATGGGTGTAGCGCCTGATAGCAAGTTGTATGAACATACAGAGATCATTGATGCTTGTGCCAGTGTCAAGCTGTCTAAGTCAGTTATTAAGCAATTCAAAGACTATTTATACTGCGAGTTCGGTTATGAAACTGATGATCTTCATGTAGGGATGAATGCAGAAAATTTTTATATGCATTTACTGCTGAGTTTTGTAGCGCATCTTGACGCTTACTTTCACCATCACGAATGTTCATCATCAGTCAAGCCTATCAGTCTAGGATATCTGTTTCAAAAAAAGCAAGATCCAAATAAATTACAGTATGATTCAAAAACGAATAAATTTATTTCATTAGGCAAAAAAGGTAGTCTGTTTACCCGTACGTCTCGTACTTTTTTACAGTGGTCGCAAACTTGGCTGTATTTCCAGCAGTATGAGGAGATGCCCAAAAGTACAAGAGGTATAAGCAGCGAGATCAAATGGCCTGCTATTAATGACCCAGAAGGAAGGCGTGAATACTATATTCGCCGAACAAGTGAAGGTAAGTGGATTACTTTAATGGATTTATATTGGCTGTTAGGTATTGAGGATAGAACAGATGATGAGTCTCATAAAGTCCTTCATCTTCGCCGAAATAATATGGTCAAGTATGTAAAAAACGCTGATATTGAGGCTTTAGAAGGATTTGATCATAACTTTGTTGGATTAATCTGGTTAGTCTATGCTTTTTTTCAAACCCTGTATGAGAAGTCTGATAGCGATAGCTGTATCTTCTATGATGATTATCATAGTTTATGGGAATCCATAATAGTTTACTACGAATCAAAGGTCAGTGAAAATATAAAAAATGACCGTATTGAATGGCCAGACTACCTAAAAAAAGCCACACGTAATGAACGTACGGCTTGAGCATAAAAAAACTAAAAAGTAACTAAGAGTGATTTATTGGCCCTTGGGTGGATTATTATCGCGACCACCACCTGAGGCATTACCTGTTTGACTTGGCCAGCCTGCACCTTGACCAGCATTATTCATATACACTTTCATATTCATTACTCCATTAAAGATTTAGTTTTCATAGCCAGTTGCTTACTGACTATGATTAATAGAGTAACGTTTTAAATTGATTGAATCTCCCAGCTATCTTAGAGTTTTGATCAAAAAATATACAAATAATTTAGTTTTTTATAAAAACATATATATCCACTCGAGTGAGTGGAATCACTTTGATAACAAGGTTTTTATGAAATAAGTTAAACGTACAAACTATGTATATGGTGTATACGTTTTTTTATATTAAGCTAGTGAAATGTCTCTGCGATCGGTCACCCTTTAATTCGGTTTACTATGTGCAGAATTTATTAGAACCCTAAATAGGGTAAGGGACCTATTACTCTTACAAAAGCCATTTAAGATTGATTGTAAATTCTTCTGGAAGCCTGCAACAAATTCAAAGCAGTTTCTTTGTTAGTGTCTGTATATTTTAACTGCTTTAAAGAATATGAATATAAACATGCAGCAAGTTCTCGGGGACCTGTTCCTATATTCTTAGCCCATTCTCTACAGAAGCGAATATCTTCAGCTATTGGGCAATTTTCAATATATTTGTTCAGATTTTCCCAGTTTTCAATGTCCGTTTTAGTAGGCCAACCATATTTAGTTGTTGCTGGGTGAAATAAGAAACTACACTCTAGTGTTATGGGATCTATAGTGATTGGGCCTTCTGAAACATCACCGTAATCAATCAAAGTTGCGCGGTTACTAGCTATGTCGATAAGAATATTCTCACCATGTAAGTCCCTATGAAAGCAGCCTATATTTGCTTGAACCTTGTTGTCCTCAAATTTGTTTGCCCAATCAAGTCCATATTGTTCTTTCAAAAGCTCACTTGTTTCATCACTAACTAAGTTTTGTCTAATAGTTTTGATACTGATACGCTGTTCTGAAGAAGTATCATGCCATCTATCCAACATGCCAGATACACACTGTCTAATTGTTGAGGTAATTACACCTTCTTCTACAGACTTGAAAAAAGAACGATCGTAGCCTGTTGCAAGACCATAAAAAACGCCTGAATTTGACATGGCGGAGAATTCTATATGCTGAAGTTTTCTTGGAGTAACTTCAGGCCTTAACCTATTTATTTTACTATCATAATTTTCTGCATCTTCACTAATATCTTTCATTGGCCCACATTTCGCAATGGCACTATGAACGATAGCTCCTGTCTCATTCGTTACGTGTACCAAATAGACTTTTGCACTAGAAAGACCGCCTCCAATTTTAGTGACTTTAGCACGACTCCCTCCTTGATTTTTACTAAAAACTCGAATTAATCTGTCGTGCTCGATTGGTAAGGAACCAGAACAAGTATTTAACTCGATCTCAGAGAGATTTAATACAGCGTTAACTATTCCAGTTACTTTTTCTCTAAACTCACCCATGTTTGTTTTAGTTAGATGATCGATAGTTGATCGCGATCTTCCTTCAGCCCAAACATCTAAATTATGAGAAGAGGCTAAAAATTTAGCTATCATATCTACAGTACTTGTTCCTGTAAAAACGAGTAGAGGAGTGCCTTGCGCCTTAAGTCTACATCGACCTAAAACTGCTAAACCATGTGTGGGTGATTTTTCAAAGCTATCATTTTCAATTGGGATCTTGAGATCCAGAGTAATAAAGTCAAAAAATTGGTTCGAATCATCTAAAAAATTAAAAGCTTGATCTCGACTTCCTGCAATAGTGATTTCAACTCGATCATCTATTTTCGTAAAAATATTTATTATATAGTCAGAAATATCAACTTCATCCTCTACTACTAAGACTCTAAAATTATGATTAGACATTAAAATTTCCCCATCTTAAAATTAGTTTCGCACCGCCTGACTCAATATTGGATAGCTCTACAGTTCCACCTAGGTTGTCTATTGCTTGCATCATAATGCCCATTCCAAATCCTGTATGGCCTGTTTTATTTGTGTTCCCAATAGTGAATGCTTCATTGGGGTTGCCTCGAACTCCGATTCCTTCATCGATGATAGACACCCAGAACTCTTGATCATTCCCTCCCCAAGATATCGTGATACTTTTATCATCATTCATGTTAGTTAGGGTTTTAATTGATTCACTGCTATTCCTAATTCCGTTAGAAATAGCAAGACTGAGCAGAGCAGGGTCCGTTTTTATAATATAGGGTTGACTACCTTCTAAGTTGACTCTTATAGTTCCCTTAACCTCCTCTGCTAAAATGTCCTTTATTAACTGTGCTAAATCAACTTCCTTGCTATCAGGTGCACTAGCAGAAATTCTAAGTTGTTCAATCGCATTGAAAACTTGCATTAAGTTACCGATACACTTTTTAGACCGACTTGAATCAAAAGAGTGAAACTCTGTACTTAAAATAGCTTCAAGCATGCCAAGTTTTGGGGCTAATTCATGTAAAATAATTCCTGAGAACTCATCGACTGCTTCCGCTTTTAAATACCTTTTTCTTTCTATATCAGTCGCCTCATCAACTTGAAGGTCTATAGTTAATAACTGATTTGTCTCTAATTTATTGATATTATTCAAAGCTTTGTCCAAAGCCATTTTTACGTGTCTGACTTTTTCGATTCTTCTTTGTATCATGAGCTGCTCAGTAGCCCTACTATCACTATTTTTAATAAAATACCTAGCAGCATTAAAACGATCTATTGCCGTTAGGGATGATAAGGCAGCTAAAGCTTCTTCGTAATTACTGTTCATAAAATGAAGCTCTTCTTCTAAATGCATCTCTACCACCTTCCATAACTGTAGATATAGCTTCAATTATTTCAGGGTTGTCCAATGTACCTTCAGCTACAATATATCCTCTCGTTCCATCGGAGTTTAGATGTATAACTTCCGCTGCATTTCCTAATACTGGAATATTTGCATTATGGGTAGTAACAATAACCTGCCCTTGGCCTGACCTTCGAACAATTGCAGATATTAAGGTTTCCACTATAAAAGCATTGTCAATATGATCTTCTGGTTGATCCACAATCAAAATAGTATCTTTATGTTCTAAAACTAAAGGAAGAATAACAGTACATCGCTGACCTGTGGAAAGTTCACTAAAATCCTTAAAATCACAACCGTCTAATAATTCAAATTTTATTTCGTCTTCTAATAAGACTGTTGCAATTTTATCAACTGATAACTTTAAACTACTTATAATTTTGAAAGCTCTCTCTTTTGATATAGGTACCAGCGAAATAAATTCATCAGCATCATTATTGTCTATAATATCAAGCAAAGCTCTCGGTGGAATTGTCTCAGCTATAATAGGTGCAAGCTCATTATATTGAATACCACTTCCCTTCAATGCATTGATTAGTTCTTGCTGGTAATCTTCAAGTTGACTTGCTTCTTCTATTGAAACTCTAATCTTAGGCTGTAGAACTGAAGATAATCCAGAACATATGATAGAACGTTTCTGAGAGCGCTTTGTTCGGACTAGCTCTAGCTGTATCAAAGCCTTGTTTCGCTCTTTCCTAACACTATCGATTTGCTGATTTTTTTCTGTAGTGCTTAATGCTACAGCTTCTAATTGTGATATTTCGTTCCTTAGTTTTTGGCATTTTCTTGATATCTCACCAGAGCCTTTTTGTAGTTTATCTATTTCACCTCTTAAGAGTTGACCTTGATGAGTTATGGAGTTGATAGAGCTTTGACTCGTAGTAATCTTCTCAACAGCTTTTTTCTCTGCTATTTGTATTTTTAGTAACGCTTCTTCAACTTTTTTAATTGCTTCGTGTTTTAAATTTATAACTTCAAGCAAAGGGTCTTCGGAAGAATAATGCCAATTGCTAGTCTTTTTTGCTTCATTGAGGCTATTATTTAGTTCTAACTTCCATTCCACTTGAGATGTTAAATATTCGTTTATGTAGCTCACTATGGCAGAGTGTTCAAAATAGTCTTTTTCTAGCTTTTTCAATTGCACTGACTTCTGAGCCGCTTGTTTAGATACTTCCGAAATCTTTTGTTCCTCCAACTCCAAAATTTTAAGCTGTTGTTTTAAAGGTGGCAGTTGCAGTAGTTTATCTTCAGAGTCATTGATCATATATGTCAAAGATAGCATTTCTGATGAATATGATTCAATTAACGTGATAGCAGACAATTCTTGAGACTTTAAATCACTTAGACCGTCCACAAATCCATCAATAATTTTAAGTCTTCCACTTGAAACTAGCCCTATATTTTCAATTTCTGTTTGGGAAAATATTAGTGGGAGTTTAGGTGTGTTGTATATCGGAGGGGTTGTTTCACCTTCAGCGGTTCTAGAATATATAATGCTTTCTACACCGTCAGAAAGGGTTACTATTATTTGCCCATCTTTTAACACGGATCTCGCATGCCCAACTGCCTTTGCCTGAGAGTCAGTTGTGTGTCCTTTTATACCTAAGCAGTATCTTATCAATTCAATAAATGTTGATTTACCAGTACCTCGTGCACCGATTATTGCATTTAAACCGTTTTTTAGACTAGTATCTAACCCATCAAGAAAGCCACCCTCAATTTGTACCCTTTCAATAAAAAAATTTTTCATAGAATACTTTACCTCTTACTAATCATGATAAAGGCTATAACTGCACTGCCTTATTGTGGACAAATTGACGCTAGAAAATATTTACCTAGGGTATCGATAAAATAAGCTTTAAAGCGATCTTATCAGATAAATCATTATCTGTAAGGAAATCTAATTCTAGAACTCAGAGAGAACATCGTTAATCAATGATAATAGTTCAGTTTGTGAATGGAGTCGTGCATTGTCTTTTGTTTCTCCAGATTACCAACCTTTAAATCAGGAGTGAAGCGAGCCTAAATCAAGCAGCTTAATTCTATTGGATAAGTGTCTTATTCTTGGGAGGATTACCGTTAGTAATGCTAATCCAAAGTTGGATTAGGGTTCAATTCTCAATAAATTTGATAAGTTCGTATGCTGATAAATATATTGGCATTAAGAGAAAAGGCAGACGATACACGCCTGCCTCTTAATATTTTTCTGTACCTTAGTTTTTTTGCTTGGGATAGTTGGGACAACGGGACAGCCCCGTGCTTACTAGTTTTGAGCTGTCCCAACCCATTTTCATTTTTTGAGACCAACGGGACAGAGTTAGCAAATTGTTGTTTTCCATCCCGTATGTCCCAGTAATGTTTTAGGGTGCGGGACAGTGTTTAGCTCTTGCTGTGAAAGGCCTGTCCCGCTAGTCCCGTATGTCCCATGCTTTTATCGGTTTCATAACTTAATATGTGAGATTTAACTGCATAGAATGGATCGCGTTCTATAAAAAGTGTCTTTGGTGCCTTGTATGCTTTGCGGTCACCTTGATTACGCATCAAAAGCCCTGCATCGTCTAATACCTGTAAGACTTTTTTAGTATTAAAAGGTAGGCAAATTTCCATCTCAAAGGTATTCATTAAGAAATAGTAATCCCCTGTATTAGTATTGCGATAGCCCACACGGTTAGAGGTTCTAGGCTCAAAGTCTGGGCATCGGTGACTATGGCGTGGTTCAAAACGACTTGACCCATGCTGTTCAATAAACGCTTGAATATGTTTGATGATTTGGCGCTCTTCATGTTCACCGTCACGTCCATAATTATCAAGCCAGTTATTTAGACAGGTCATAGCAGCTGCTATGGCTTGACCGGCTTGCCAGCCTGTAATGCCAGCCATCGTTGCCATCTCTCCTGCCGCTGCCATAATAGCGAATCTTCTAGCCACTCTGTAGGCTTGCGGTGATAGGTTGCTACATTGATTAATAAAATCATCAACAAACTGCTTAGCAATGGCTGTGGTCGCGGCTTTATCAGTGGTGATATGTTCTAGCCACGCTATGCCAGCTGCACCATAGTAAGCATGAGACAACTCTTTAATTTTATCTGCCTGCGCTGCACCGGTTTTTGCCAGTACCAGACTATCAAACGTTTTGTAGCCTTTACCAGCATCAGCATCTATATGCGCTACTCGAATCTCTAAGCCTGCATTGGTCTTTTGTCCTGCTTGTGCCATGAATTTTTGTAGCGATTCTTCACCATTGGATAAAAATATAGTGCGCCATGTCTTTGCGGTGTGATTATTTAAGCCAAGGTTACTGCGTGCTTTACCTTGTCCATTAGCCAACATATAAACAGCCTTACCTATTATTTTAGGGTCGCATTCACTGATCTCATCAAGAGGTAAAAAGCTGTCGTTATGCTCGCTTGCTGTTCCTTCAAAAGCATTATCCGTGCTGCGCCATGTCTTGACATACTTGCTAGGGTTGCCCCATACGCTGGCCGCTACTTTAAGGGATAGAGACTTACCCATACTTGATGAACCCATAATATGAAAACCACCGCCATCTTCATCTAACAGCTCGAGTAACTGACCGCCAAACGAACAGCAAATAGAGAAAGCAAAACGGCTTTGTTCTGCTAGTGGTTTGGATAATTGGTTACGCCACTGGGCTAATGTGCCTTTCTGGGATATGGTGTTATTGATCGTACGGGCAGATTGATAAACAATTAGCTGCTTACCATCATCACCTATTGTTCTATCAGGTAATACATATTGTTTATCATGCCAACCCAGCTTATCCACACATAATGCCCGTTTTTGAATCAGGTAACCTTGAATATAAGTATCTAAGTAGCTACGCTGTCTGTTGTTGGTAGTAATACTCAGTCCTTGCCTAGCAAGCTCACGGCGATACTCACGTGTATCACCCTGTAGTAAATCTAATGGCATTGACCATTGATGTAGTACACCATCATCATCACACCATTGTAATAACCGCCCCCATGTACCGCTGCTCGCGTCTCTTGTTTTGGCGATAACCTCAATCGGAGAACAAACAAACATTTTTTGTTTATATAGAATATTGCTAGGGTCGCTCTTATCGTACTTCACAAAAAACAGTCCATCATGGTATAGCTCAAAACATCCATCAGCACAAATCATCGGCTCATTCAGCTGCGGTGCTCTATCCTTACGCCATTCAGGGTAGTGTGCAGTGTCGGCAAGCTCAATAATGTCTGCCTGCTCTTTGATGTACTCATAGCTTTCATTTGCTTGTAGCATCGTGACTATATCGGCCGTGGTAATCAGTGCCTGCGCCTTCAAGCCTGCCAGTAGTGCTTTTTTGCCTTTATCATCAAGCGTCATAGGTACAACAACGCGGCGCGTGCTGCTCCAGTGCTGTATGGTCTGCTTGAATATCTGCTTTTGCTTACTGGTGCTGGCGATCAGTGTCTTATCATGACCGATGGCCGCGATATAGGCATCAAGCATGTCAGTGATATTGTCAAAGGCAATAACCTCACTGTTTGGATCAGTGCTACCCATAACAATGGCACCGTAACCTGTCGGGTCAATAACAATAGGTTTGTCTTTACTGTTTGGTTTAAAGAATATCGCACCGACGGTTTGCCCTTGTTTGTCAGTGATTGATAAGGTAATCGTGCCAGCGGTGGGTTCAGTTTTGCCAACCTCATCACCATGATATATAGTAGTATTGTCTGTAACGGATAGCAGCCGTTCAGGTTCTAGAATGTCATAGAGCTTGTTTAAAAAGGGATCGCCTACCAGCTGTTCCTTTGTGGCCGGTTTATAGCCTTGCAAGATATTTTCAGTGCCCGTGTTCACACCACGGGCTTTTTCTTGGCTGTTGGTTTGTTTTGAGGTAGTCATAGCTTATACCTCGCTACTGTTAGTAGTGTTATGACTTTCTAACCATTGATTAATATCAGACAAACGCCATAAGCTGGCACGTCCAATTTTGACGCATTTTGGAAATTTACCTTCATTCATTAGATGGTAGATGTGCTTAATACTAAAGCCAGTGATGCCGCGTGTGGCAGCTTTGGCGGTGACGGTGCGCTTTTGACCTGACTTTGTAATGTAGGTCTTAGTGGTTCGCGCTGGCTGGTTGGCAAGGTCTGCCATTCTTAGATATTGATCGACTAAGGCCATAATAATTTACTCCATAGCGGTTAAAGGAATGGGCGGTAATGCCCTGCTATGAAGTGATATTAAGTGGTGGTAGTGGGGTTACTGCAAAGGGTAACCCTTTAAACAATGGGTGACGGTCATGGGTTACCCTTGGGGGTTACCGTCGCCTAAGTCCTTTATATTTAAATCTTTAATGACTTTTAATTTTTCGATATCCCCTTTCTGTTTGTTAATTTGAGGATTGGTTATTTTACTTAATCTACTGATCAATGCTCCGCCATGAACATCTTTATCTAAACCTATTTTTTCAGCAATTATATCAAATCGCTGAGAGTGGTCCGTTATGTGTCGGTTTTCTATCTCATTTAAGATATAACTTTTTTCCCATATCATCATGGCTAAATGAAGTTCTGGAGGATAGGTGTACGGGTTCATTTTCTGCCAATCATATGACTGTAGTTCTTTATCAGTAACAGTGAAGTTCTCTAATGAACAATCTACCTTATTGTTTTTCTCGATGATATCTAATGCATTGTTAAGTTGAGTTTTTAAAGAAGTGATTTCATCTTGCTGCTTTCGAAATGAATTTCTTGCAAGTTCTAATCTAGCTTGTAATTCCTTCTCTACTTTGTGAGGTTGGTTATTGAAAAATATATCTAAATCAGCTTTAACAAATCTTAGATCTCTACTATGTACTTTCTCATTGTCTAATAAGAAGTACGTGAATGCCGTTGGATCGAATTTGTAAATAGATGGAAGTTCAAATATTTTGAAAGCTTCGTAAGAGAAGTCCTTACTTATACCTGCACTATTTCCAAAAGACTTAATTAGAGATTTTGATTGAAAGTATCCCTGTATATTGGCCGTTTTTACTTCGTTGCCTTGATTATTGTCATGCGAAAGTTTTTTGAGGGGGTTGAGTCGCCCTTGTCCGTCATAATAGATGACTACTCTTAATCTATTTTCCTTAACTAGATCACTGACTATCTCACTAACTTGCCAATAGTCACTTTCTACTATTAGATCAAAGTTAAACCCGTTTTCGTTAAAATACAGACTAACCTCTTCCAAACTTAAAAATTCTTTCTCAAGAACTAACATTTATAGCACCCTTACACCCTTAAATAAAATAGGAACAAGGCGCTGACAACATAAGGGTGCGGGTGCTGTCGTTCGGGTAATTAATCCTAGCCTTGCAATCGGTTATGACAGCGATTTACGCTATCAGGTTTGGCTTGCCAGCCGAATGCTGACGATAATAAGTAAAGCAGTGTTGTTAAATATTGTTGTTAAAGCTGCTCTGCAAGTTTGGTCAGTACCTCTTGCGATATACCTTGCGCTCTTAAGCTCTTTAACAAAATGTCTTTATCATGCAGCACTATATCAGTCACTTGCTTATTTCTATTACTCATTTCTTTGGATAATTCATCAGGTGTTAGAAGATCAAAACTAACCGCTTTGCCCGCACGCAAGTCATCAAGATGGTTTGCCCATTTATTCATCATCATTTGACGTTCTGCTAAATGAGCCGATAAATCATAACGCTTTTTTACACTAGATTGCTCAAGGTGCGCTAACTGTATCTCTATCAAGTTGTCATTAAATTGCAGCTCATATAGCCCCGTACTAGCCAGCTGTCTAAAGCCATGCCCTGTCATTTTAGGGTAGGGGTCACCCGTATAGCCCATGCGCTTTAATGCCTGATTAAACCACGCTTCACTATAGGGCTTATTAGACTCGAAGTTATAGAAAACATAACCCGTCCGCTCAGTCAGTGGTCTCAAACTTTCAATAATTGCCATTGCTTGCGATGACAGCGGGATAATATGATCTTGACGCATTTTCATTTTATGAGCTGGCACGCGCCAAACGCTTTTATGGTAATCAATTTCTGACCATTCAAAAAACCTTAATTCTTTAGTTCTAACAAAGCAGAGTGTCATCAGTTGCAAGCCTGCGACAGTCTGCTGATGACCGTTTGGATAGTTCTCTACATAGCTGTCGATATTACGTAGAAGCTCGGGAAATTGGTGCTGATCAACGGCTTTCATGCGTTCGGCTTTGTGTGGTCTTAGCGCCTTGTTACGTCCGCTGGCAATGTTTACGATGTCATAGCCTAGCGTATTGATAGCATAGTCAAATATCGAGCTGATAAGTCCCATGGATTTATGCGCCGTTTCTGACGTATGTTTGCCTTGTTGCTCGAAGCTGATTTGAATAGCAAGTCCTGTCTTAATAATATCTTGTGCTGTGATCGCACCAATAGGATATTTACCTATATGCTCTAAAATATGATTATCCAAAAACCCTTGAAGCTTTTGCACATTCTTCGATGTAGTTTTTGATTTCTCTGACATATAGCTTTCAGCTATAACTTTGAATAAATCTCTTTGTTCGTAGCTGTTTTTATGTCTGTTTTTATAGTCGTTAGGGTCGATACCGTCAGCAAGTAATAATTTTGCTTTATCGCGTTCGATACGAGCTTGCTTGAGTGTTACTTCAGGTTTGAATGATGCGTCAATTATCTGTTTAGATAATTTATAAGTACCAATATGATGAGTTTTTTGTTTGGGTTGAATATCTTTATCGGACTGATGGCGATAAGCCATGACCCAATAAAGTGAACCTTTAGGGTCATGAATTAAATAAAGACTGTCTCCATCACTATACCTTGTGCGTTTGGCAGGTGCTGACTGCTTAGCGATTGCCTTCACGCCATTGTCAGTTAGTAAATAGTTTTTACGCTCATTCATTATCACACCCGAAAGCTAGCTATAAAAAATGTTGTGTATGTACAACAGGATGTACAACATTCTATAGGTGCTAATAGGTAATGGCAAGTTATGTTGAAAGACGTAATACTTTGGTATATAAGGGTTTTAGAGGTTTGAGGTAATGCTAGGTAAGGGGGTAATACGATGATTGGTGCGCTCGGCGGGAATCGAACCCACGACCCTCGGCTTCGGAGACCGATACTCTATCCAACTGAGCTACGAGCGCAAAAGTGCCTAGAAATAAAGACCGCTTAGTCTAACAAATAAAAGTCATAAAGCCAATGAATGAAGCCCGCTATTAAGGTTTTTTAAGAAAAAACAGCATAGTCCGCAAACAGGCATGGCAATCTACCCGTCTTTTCCCTTATAATGTCAGGGAGAATCCATATTTATAATCACCGATTACAAGTGCGCTCGCATGCGGGATGGCTGTTTGCTATTGACAACGGTTTGTTGTCAAAGGAGGACAGACAGAATGTCTAAGTCATGCTGACCCTTGTATACGTAATAAGAGAACGTGACGAATGAGAAAAGTAGTTATGTTATCGGCAGCTGCCATTCTAGGAATCGCTAGTATCGCTGTGAGCCAAGCTGAAAGTGCTATAGATACACCCGTTACTATATCTGCTGTTGCAGAAGGCAAAGAGGTTGTCGAAAATGCCCCTCAAAAGCTAGGTGATGAGCCTCAAGCGGCGGCTGACACCACGGATGGCGCTGCTTCTGCTGATGCAACTGCACAAACAGACGCGACAGCAACAGATGCACCAGCCGAGGCAACTGCGGCAGCCGCACCAGCTGCTGTTGAAGAGCCAATTCCACAAGATACGCCGCAAGTACAAAAATTGATTGCGTTATATCCGAACCTGATTGCTCGTATTCAGCCTGTTGCCAAAATATGTTTTGAAGAAGATGAAGTTTGTGACGTGACGGCTCGTTCTGCTGGTCCAGCTGCAGGCGATGGTCCTCGTGATGGTAAAGCAGTCTATAACGCAGTATGCCAAACTTGTCATGCGTCAGGGCTGCTCGGCTCTCCTAAGTTAGGTGATGCGGGTGCTTGGGGACCTCGTATAGCAAAAGGTAAAGATACCCTATATACCCATGCTATCAATGGTTTCAATGCTATGCCTGCCAAAGGCGGCGCAGATATTCCTGATGAAGAAGTGCAAAATGCCGTTGATTATATGGTTGGTGAAGCCAGCTAGTTTTTATTGCTAAGGTGCTTTAATATCGCACTTTAAAAGGCAATAAATAAAAAGCACCTATCTCATAGTGAGGTAGGTGCTTTTTTATGTATGATTGATAGGACTCATGTCGTCGTTATGATATTCCACCGTTGAAATAGCTTCCCTTCAGCCTCACATTAATACACGACAGCAACGATTATAAGAATTGGCATGCTGATACAGCATTTTTTAGATTAATCATTCATAAAGAGGTATTCATGTCTGAAGTACCAGCACTATCGATTCAGAATTTATCCAAAACTTATAGCAACGGATTTTCGGCATTAAAAGATGTCAGTCTTACGGTTCCGCAAGGGGGATTTTTTGCGTTACTGGGACCAAATGGTGCTGGTAAGTCAACAATGATTGGTATCATCAGCTCGCTCTTTAAGCCAACAGCGGGTAGTGTCCATATTTTTGGTACGGACTTGTTATCTGATCCCTCAAAAGCCAAGCAATTTTTGGGCGTAGTACCGCAAGAGTTTAACTTTAATCAGTTTGAAAAAGTTGAAGACATTCTTATTACTCAAGCAGGCTATTTTGGCATTGCAGCAAAAGAAGCAAAACCGCGTGCAGAGAAGTTGCTCAAAGCTTTGGGACTTTGGGAAAAACGTGACAGCAAATCGCGTGAGCTCTCAGGTGGTATGAAGCGTCGATTGATGATTGCACGGGCGCTCATACATAAGCCACGTCTATTGATATTAGATGAACCGACTGCTGGTGTAGATATTGAGCTACGCCGCTCAATGTGGGAGTTTATGGAGCAGATTAACATTGAAGAAAACACCACCATTATTCTAACTACGCATTATCTTGAAGAAGCTGAGCAGCTGTGTAAGCGTATCGCGATTTTGGATCACGGTGAAATTCGTATTAATACTGAAATGAAAGACTTGCTTGCGCAGTTATCGGTTGAGACTTTTGTCTTTGATGTGGCGACTCCGTTAACACATCAAATAGTATTAGCTGGTGTGACGGATGTCGTGCAGCCGGATGATTTGACGATTGAGGTAACATTGACAGAAGGTGAGTCGTTAAATGGTGTCTTTACTCAATTGTCTGAGCAAGGTATTACGGTTGCGAGTATGCGTAATAAAGCCAACCGTTTAGAAGAGCTGTTTATGCGTCTGGTAGATAAAAGCCTACATGAGCCTTTAAGCTCGTAGCTCTTTAGCATTAGCTACCTTTGAAAGTTGGGCTTTATAACGAATTTTTATGAATAATAAGACCGTATTAATAAGTCTTCATTCAACATGTATATTAAATAGAATAATCAGATAGGCAACTCTGTTTGCACTAGAGACTATTTACTCTAGCAAGCATAGGCGCTTAGGAGAGATACCGCATGAACTTTGCACAACGCTGGATTGCATTTCGCACTATTTTGGTCAAAGAAGTGCGCCGGATTCTACGTATTTGGCCGCAGACGTTATTGCCGCCAGTCATTACCATGAGCCTGTATTTTGTCATCTTTGGTAAGATGATTGGACCACGTGTGGGTGAGATGGGCGGTGTGCCGTATATGCAGTTTATCGTGCCTGGTTTGATTATGATGGCAATCATCACTAACAGCTATTCTAATGTGGTCTCAAGCTTTTTTAGTGCCAAATTCACCGCTAGTATCGAGGAGCTTTTGGTCTCGCCCGTATCAAAACATGCTATTTTGATGGGCTATATCAGCGGTGGTATTTTCCGCGGATTAGCGATTGGTATCATTGTCTCGATCGTGGCGCTGTTCTTTACTGATTTGGGTATTGAACATTTATTTGTGACCATATTTACTGTCCTTGGCACCTCTATTCTGTTTTCATTGGGCGGCTTTATTAATGCTGTATTTGCCCGCTCTTTTGATGATATCTCCATCATTCCAAGTTTTGTATTAACGCCGCTGACCTATCTTGGCGGGGTATTTTACTCGATGGAAAACTTATCACCATTTTGGCAAAATATCTCATTATTGAACCCGATCGTTTATATGGTCAACTCATTCCGCTACGGGATTTTGGGCTATTCTGACGTCAATGTCTGGTATTCAATGGGCGCTATTTTTGCTTTTTGTGCGATATTTTATACCATTGCCTATCGACTATTAAGTGACGGCTCGCGTGTACGTTTGTAGGAAGAGTAAGGTTTATATAAATCTTTCATTCCGTTCCAGCACTTGAACTGGTTAATAATCTTACTAAAACTTTAAATATTATTTAATTTCAATCATTACTATTAGGAAATACCAATGAGTATCCACGGTATCTTGGGTGAACAAACCACTGATTATCCAACTGAGTATAGTCCAGAGACGTTATATCCGATTGCTCGTAGTATGGGGCGAGAGGTCATTGGTTGGCAGGATGATAAGCTAGAGGTAGGTTTCGATTGGTGGCAGGCATTTGAGCTGTCATGGTTAAATGAGCAAGGTATATCGCAGGTTGCGATAGCACGCTTTGGCATTCCGGCAAGCTCGTCATTTATTGTTGAATCAAAGTCATTGAAGCTTTATCTAAATAGTATCAACTTTACTGAATTTGGTAGTTGGGAAACAGTACAAACGCTGATAGCGAAAGATTTGTCGAAATGCGTACAAGCTGAAGTTAATGTTGAATTGTTTGACTTAGAGGATGAGCATTCAGGGCTATTGATCGCTCAGCCTGATGGCATTTGTATTGATGATGCACTAGCGGACAGTACTGAGAAAGTAGCATTAACGCTGCATCCTGATGCGTCATTATTAGAACATAATACAAGTGATGCTAAAATAATAGAGGGTAAAGCTTTTAGCTTTTATTCTAATCTATTACGTAGTAATTGTCCGGTGACCAATCAGCCAGATTGGGGGACATTGGCAGTTTCGATAACCAGTAATAAGCCCATTAATAACGCAAATATGCTGCGTTACATATTAAGTTTCCGTCAGCATAATGGCTTTCATGAGCAATGTGTCGAGCAGATATTTGCTGATTTGAGTCAATACTATGAGCCAAGTGAGCTCATGGTTCGTGCTTGGTATACACGCCGTGGCGGCATTGATATCAATCCTTGTCGTGTCAGCGATATTGCATTATTGCCTGTGCCTAGTCGTTTGATTCGTCAATAATAAAAGCATTGTGAATGGTTGTTAAATAAATCTCTAAGAATAAAAAGCGCCTATCTCATATAATGAGATAGGCGCTTTTTATGGTACTAATTTTATCGTTGCACTATTTACCGCTGACTTTAGCAACTACTTCATCACGGCTAAGTAGTTGCTTCTCACTATCACGGCGATTAACGTATTCGTACTTGTCTTCTGCCAAGTTACGGTCAGATACTACGATACGATGCGGAATACCAATCAGCTCAAGGTCAGCAAACTTCACGCCTGGACGCTCATTACGGTCATCAAGCAATACATTGATACCAAGAGCTTTTAGCTCCTCGTACAATGCCGTTGCTGTTTCCATAACGGTGTCTTCTTTTGATTTCATTGGCACGATAGCGACTTCAAAAGGTGCTAAAGAATCACTAATATCTGGGGTTGATGGCCACATAATGCCGTTTTCATCGTTGTTTTGCTCAATAGCAGCAGCGATAATACGGCTGACGCCAATACCGTAACAACCCATCATCAAAGTGACCGGCTTGCCATCTTCACCTGATACCGTGCAGTTCATCGCTTGCGAGTATTTATCACCCAACTGGAATATATGACCGACTTCGATACCGCGTTTGATCTGTAGCGTACCTTTACCGTCAGGAGAAGGATCGCCTTCGTGTACATTGCGAATATCAACAATACGGGTGATATGCGCGTCACGCTCCCAATTCATACCCGTCGTGTGCTTGTTAATTTCATTGGCACCAGAGACAAAGTCGGACAATGCTGCTGCTGCACGATCTACAAAGACTGGCATATCAAGCTCGACGCCGATATAGCCTTTGTGCAGACCAGCGGCTTTTAGCTCTTCTTCCGTTGCCATCATTAAAGGAACATTGGCTTCTTCAATTTTTTCGGCTTTTATGGTGTTTAGTGTATGGTCGCCGCGTAATACCACAGCGATAAGCTGCGGCTCACCTTCTGGCGTATGACCTTGCACAATCAATGTTTTGACAGTCGTAGCAAGTGGGACATTTAAATGCTCAGCAACGGCTTCACAGGTTGGCATATTGACGGTATCAATATTCTCGCGAGCCATCGTCGCAGGCTGGCGTTCTGCCGTACTCACAGATTCTGCAAGCTCGACATTGGCAGCATATTCAGACGAATCAGAGAAAGCAATATCATCTTCGCCGCTGTCTGCTAAGACGTGAAACTCGTGAGAGGCAAAACCACCGATTGAGCCAGTGTCGGCTTGTACCGCACGGAAATCAAGACCTAAGCGCGTGAATATGCGCGTATAAGCGTCATACATCTCATCATACGTCTTTGCCAGTGATGCTTGGTCAACGTGGAACGAATAAGCATCTTTCATAGTAAATTCGCGTGCGCGCATCACACCAAAGCGTGGACGAATCTCATCACGGAACTTATTTTGAATTTGAAAGAAAGTAATCGGTAATTGCTTATAACTGCGCAGCTCGCCTTGGGCAAGATTGGTGATGACTTCTTCGTGAGTCGGTCCCAATACAAAATCGCGGTCATGACGGTCTTTAAAGCGTAGTAGCTCAGGACCATAGTCGTTAAAACGTCCGGTCAGCTGCCAAAGCTCAGCAGGCTGAGTCATCGGCATAAGCACTTCTTGAGCGCCGATATTTTGCATCTCTTCGCGAACGATACGCTCGACTTTTTGCAATACGCGCAAACCCATTGGCAACCAGATATATAATCCAGAAGCGATTTTGCGAATCAGACCGGCTCTAACCATTAATTGGCTTGAAGCGATATCTGCATCACTGGGTGTTTCTTTTAGCGTGGCAAATAAAAATTGACTGGCTTTCATAAATAAAGCGGAACCTTATCGACGATAAAATAAATAAGAAATAGTAGGATATTGAGCGTGTGGTTTGATAGCCGACGCAAGATGACCTGTTATTACTTGGTAATAGTGTAGGACATGCCCTAGCTAGAAAGTACTACAACAGACAGTACGCTAGTGAGCAGTGCGTTCGTAAACAGCATTTAAAAAAGGATATAACATATTATTTTGTATAAAAATATCAGACTTCATCGAGCGCTGTCTTTAGCATAAAGCTCGAAAAATACCTGTATACCGATGTTTTAAGCATACAACCTGACTATGTTAGGTAAAGTTCGCCTAAGACGCAATGACTTTTTGTTTTTTCAGAGCGAAGGTTACTTAAAGGGTTGAATCAGACAGCTATAACTCGATTATTTACCAGTTCTAAATGTATTTATAGCAAATAAAAAGGGGTTTTTTGAAAAGGGTATTATTGGTAATTATGTAGAGTATTGGTAGTCATTACTTGAAGTTGCTGCTTAAAAATGGCATTTATCATCTAGTATGTCGTTTTTTGTGTAGTTCTAATAATATGGCATTATAAAAATAATCGATAAAACTATGATAAAACCACAAAGGTGTTTATATGAACAGTTCTGATAATCGAACTCCTATTAATACGATTTCTTCAAAAGCGAAAAAATCTATCGCTATGATGTCGTGGATCGTATTGCTTGCTGGTCTCGCAGCCGTCATTTTCGCTATCTATACTGTGCAGAATATTACCAAAGAAGAGCCCATAGAAACCATCACTCGTGAAGGTGTGGTGACACAAATTCAGAACTTGAATCGATTGGAGACGGTAGCGTTCAGCGTTGATACGGTGATTACTAGTCAGCGTTCAGGCAGTTGGATGAAGCTATGGCAAGATGAGCAAAAGGCGCTATTTATTGCTCGTGGTCGCGTAGAGGCAGGCATTGACTTGAGCGCATTGACACCTGAGATGGTACAAGTGATACAGCCTACCGAGTCGGAAGTAAATGATGCTGAAAACTCTGATGTTAATGCCCCCGTTTCTATTATGCCAAAAATTAATATTACGCTGCCGCCATCAGAGATATTTTCAGTCTATCTAGATGATATTGAGATTTATGATTGGCAAACCGGTGCTTTTGGTATGATGCAAGTCGATCCAAAAATTCTAAAACAAGCACAAAGCATGGCAAAAGCCGAGGTGCTTGAACGTGCTTGCCGCGGTGATGTCATGACAATGGCGTTAGATAACGCGCAAACTCAGTTACAGCAGTTATTTGCATTAACTGGCGCAGTAGTGACGGTCACCACGCAAGGTGCTGGTTCATGTCAGTTGCCTTCAGTCGCTTCAGCATCGGCAACTCCTACGGTTAACAAATAATCAAACCAATTCTCAGCAGATAATGGTTGTATAGTCAGGGAAAATTAATATCGATACATCAAGTACTGCTGATATTAATTTTTCTTGCTTGCTGTGCCTACGCAGACAGAGGCTGCAAAAAATTTATACCAGCAGCACTGTAGCGTTTTTTGAGATATTTTAACTATAGATATTACTCTTTTTTAAATTCAGCAATCGCTAATTGGCGTGCCAGTTTATGCTCAACGATTGACACAGGATAATCAATGTCTGTAAAGGTACCGTTTTTACTCAGTGCCTTGCGCATTTTATCCTCGCTATGCAAGATGCTGGTAGGAATCGATTTTAATTCAGGCAGCCAAGTCTTAATAAATATCCCATCAGGGTCATGGCTTTTAGCTTGGCTAAAGGGATTCATAATACGAAAATAGGGCGCAGAATCTGTACCTGTTGATGCGCTCCACTGCCAGCCACCATTATTTGATGCAAAGTCACCGTCTATCAGCTGCTGCATAAAGTAACGCTCACCCCAGCGCCAATCAATCAATAAATCTTTGGTCAAAAACATCGCGGTAACCATGCGCAAACGATTGTGCATATAGCCTGTCGCATTAAGGCAGCGCATCGCTGCATCGACTAATGGCACACCCGTTTTGCCCTCACGCCATGCTGCAAAAGCATCTTCATCATATGACCAGTTGATTTTCTTATCAGTCTCATTTTTATAAGCCTGATGGCGGATAAGCTCAGGCTTATAATCTAAAACATGGCGATAAAAATCTCGCCAAGCCAGCTCGCTTATCCAGCGGTTGATGTCATTATTGTCACCGCTGTCAAAGTTGTCACCATCATTTCCATGTAATTCCCCTAATGCCTGAGTAGCTTGTAAATAACACACTCTAGGACTGATTGTTCCAATAGTAAGGTAAGCGGATAGCTGACTGGTCGCCTGTAAGCTTGGCACATCGCGGCTCACATCATAGTTATTGATATCATCCGCGATAAAGTGCTCTAATCGATGACAAGCAGCAACTTCGCCAGCAGGATAGGCAAGGCGAGCTTGGCTAATTTGCTTGTCCGTATCTATATATTGATAGGATTCATGAGTTTGTAGATATTCTTGATAGTCGTGGACAGTTTTTTTGCACAATGCTTCTATATCTTGAGTAGTATTTGCGCTGATTTCTGATAATGTTAAATTAACTTGTCTATTACCTATGATGGCAAGTGCTGTATGAATTTGTATGTCACTCACCTCCAAAGTATGCCGCCATTTTTTATAAAATGGGGTAAACACTTGATACATGCTATCGTCATTGGTAGTGATACTTTTCGGTGGTAAGATACATTGGTCATGCCAGCGGATAAACTTAATATCAGTCTCGAGGAGCTTTTTGGTTAATTGCTCATCACGTGCAACCTCATTACCTTCGTACTCATGATTTGCCATCACGCAGCTGATATTATTTGTCTCACATAATGCGCTCAACGCAGCTATACAATCAGTAAAACTAGGGCAGATTTGCATGGTTAAAATGATGTTCAACTGATGCAGTTTTTGTGCGAGGATAGGGAGTGTTCGCGCGATATGATCAAGCTGTGTAAGCGACATATCATGTGCCTGCCACTGCTCAAGGGTAAGAAAAAATACCGCGCTGAGCTGAGCATTGTCTTCGTTTGCACGCTCACAAATGGCAGCCAAAGCAGTATTGTCATGAACGCGTAGATCACGGCGAAACCACATGAGGTAATGCAACTGATGACTATCCTCGACTTTGTTGTGTGAATTATTTTTTATCGCTACCGCCGTTTTAGACATTCATCTATTCCCATATTAATCAATCGCAATCATAAACAAAACTATGAATAAAAGTATGCTAGGATAAGTTTTTGGATGCAATTGATTTGCTCCTTTATTAACAAATCATCATATTCAGTCTTTCGCAAGGTCACCTCATGCACATTAAGTTTTGTGGATTTACTCAACTTGATGATATTAAAGCTGCTGTTAAGCTCAATGCGGACGCCATTGGCTTGGTATTTTACCCGCCAAGTCCTCGTGCGGTTACAATCGAGCAGGCGCAAATATTGAGTGCGGCAGTACCGGCTTTTATCAGTGTGGTGGCTTTGGTCGTCAATATGCCTGAAGATGAGCTTATTGAACTGGCAAATCATGTCTCTTTTGATATTATCCAATTTCACGGCGATGAAACGCCCGAGCAGTGCCGTCAGCTGGCAAGTACCGTCAATAAGCGCTGGATTAAAGCGTTGCGTGTCAATACTGAACAAGATACGCTTGAGAGTGTGAATATGCAAATTGACAGTTTTGCCGCAGCAGGCGCGAGCAGCATTTTACTAGATGCCTACCATCACCATAAGTATGGCGGTACAGGCGTACGCTTTGACTGGAGTCTGATACCGAATGACAGCTCACTACCGATTATCCTAGCTGGTGGACTTGATGCCGATAATGTCGCTGCCACTTTAGATTTGCCTATTTATGCCGTTGATGTCAGCGGTGGAATTGAGTCTGACAAAGGCAAAAAAGACGTTGGCAAAATGCATGCCTTTATGAAATCAGTCAAACGCGACCGATGGCAAAACGAGACGCTTAGCGAACCTTCGAATATAAGTAGTTAGCTTTACTGCTGTCAAATTGCCAAAGCAAACTATGTAAACAGTTTTCCCTATAGTTTTTCCAAAAAACAGCTATCCTAAAAAATACCACTTATTACAGTAGGAATTACCATGAGTCATGTCGCTAACAAAGATGTATCTGCCACCGCACACGCTATTAATAGCTTTACCAATCCAGAAAGCGTGCAAGATTTTAACCAGTATCCTGATGCGCGAGGACATTTTGGCGTCCACGGCGGACGCTTTGTCTCTGAAACCTTGATGGCAGCGTTAGAAGAGCTAGAAACGTTATATAACACAGTCAAGAAAGACCCTGCGTTTTGGGAAGAATATCACAATGATTTGGTCAATTATGTTGGACGCCCAACGCCTCTCTATCATGCCAAGCGTCTAAGTGATGAGATTGGCGGTGCGCAAATTTACTTTAAGCGTGAAGACTTAAACCATACTGGCGCTCATAAGGTCAATAACACTATTGGTCAAGCGCTCCTTGCCAAAATGAGTGGCAAAAAACGTATTATTGCAGAAACTGGAGCAGGGCAACATGGAGTTGCGACAGCGACGATTGCCGCGCGTTTGGGACTAGAGTGTATCGTTTATATGGGCGCGGACGATGTTGAGCGTCAAAAGATGAACGTCTATCGTATGCGCTTACTTGGTGCGACAGTTGTGCCAGTAACATCTGGCTCACGCACTCTCAAAGATGCGATGAATGAAGCCATGCGTGATTGGGTAACCAATGTGGATAGCACGTATTATATTATCGGTACGGTTGCAGGTCCGCATCCTTATCCGCTACTCGTACGTGACTTCCAAGCAATTATTGGTAAAGAAGCGCGTGTGCAACATCTGCAAATGACGGGTAAATTACCAGATGCGTTAGTCGCTTGTGTTGGCGGCGGCTCAAATGCCATTGGTCTATTCTTTGATTTCTTAAATGATAATGACGTTAAAATGTATGGCGTGGAAGCAACAGGCGATGGTATTGAAACCGGTCGCCATTCAGCACCATTAGCTGCTGGTCGTATTGGTGTATTACATGGTAACCGTACTTACTTGATGGCCGATGATGAAGGTCAAATCCAAGAAACCCATTCTATCTCAGCTGGTCTTGATTACCCTGGTGTCGGTCCTGAGCATAGCTTCTTAAAAGATATGAAGCGCGTTGAATACGTTGGTTGTACCGATAAGGAGTCGTTAGAAGGTTTCCATGAAGTCACGCGTAAAGAAGGCATTATTCCGGCGCTTGAATCTGCTCATGCGGTTGCTTATGCGCTGAAGCTGGCTAAAACCATGACTCCTGATCAAACTATTATCGTCAATATGTCTGGTCGTGGCGATAAAGATTTGCATTCGGTGATGAAGGCAGAAGGGATTGAGCTTTAGAGTCATTTTCTAGCTTAAAAGTTATTAGTATATTATTCATTAAGTTTCATAATGCCCTCTATTAAATCTAATAGAGGGTTCACAATATAAATTTATATTATTCGATTTTGAAAAACGCGCTAGATAGCCTATTAAGAAGGGTTTTCCATTATAGAATTTTTTGAAAAAGCAGAGGGTTAGCAAAATGGCAAAAGTCACACCTTCTATGGCAAAAAATCAGATTAAACGTAGCCTATTACAAGTTATAGACACTCATCCTAATAAGTCCCAGAAGCAGCAAGTTTGGAATTACTTTGATAATAAATGTGCTTACTGCAATATAGTTATTGAGCCTAATAGTCGCAAAGGTCATCTTGACCACCTGCATGCTGTAAGAGATGGAGGTAGCAATGACGTTTATAACTTTGTGCTGGCATGCAATATTTGTAATGGTGATGAAAAAAGAGAAATGCCTTGGCGAGAATTCTTAGTTATTAAATGTCAAAATCTACCCAATTCGGTTTATGTAGAACGCTTAGCATATATTGAGAATTGGCATCAGAAATCTCTTATTAGTCAGTTAGATGCTGACTTAGTCTTTCAAGTCGATGCCATTATAGAAACCGCCCAAGCGAGTTTTGAGAATTCTATTAAACAGATGCGTGCCTTACGCGATTCAATGACAACAAATTAATTTTAAAATTATAAGAGACCACTATGACCCGAATTGAAAGCACCTTTGAAACCTTAAAAGCACAAAATAAAAAAGCACTCATCCCTTATGTGATGGCAGGCGATCCCAATCCAAGCAACTTTGTTGGCTTGCTGCATGATTTAGTCAAGCATGGCGCAGATATGATTGAAGTGGGCTTACCATTTTCTGACCCAATGGCAGATGGTCCTACAGTAGCATTGGCAGGCGAGCGTGCATTAGCCGCAGGTACGAGTACACGTGATGCGCTAAAAATGGTCAAAGAGTTCCGTCTGCAAGACACGCAGACGCCAATTATCCTGATGGGTTACCTCAATCCAGTAGAGATTATCGGTTATGATAACTTTGTTGCGCTATGCGAGCAGTCAGGCGTCGATGGTATTTTGATGGTTGATTTGCCGCCAGCAGAAGCGGGTAGCTTTACCCAGCATTTGACTGAGCACGCGATGAATGAGATTTTCTTATTATCACCAACTACGCTGGCTGAACGTCGTCAGCAAGTATTGACCCATTGCGGTGGTTATATCTACTACGTGTCTTTAAAAGGTGTGACGGGTTCAGCAACGCTAGATACTGACGATGTTGCAAAGCAAGTACAAGCAATTAAAGCAGAGACGGATTTGCCAGTATGTGTGGGCTTTGGTATTCGTGATGCGACTTCTGCCAAAGCGATTGGTGCTCATGCGGATGGTATTATCGTCGGTAGTGCATTGGTACAGAACTTTGCTGATATCGATGCCAATGATATCACTGCAGTCGCTAATGCTCAGCAAAAAATTATGGCAAAAATGGATGAGTTACGCGGCGCACTCGATAGTTTATAAGCACCCGCTCAAACAGTTGGGCAAGTTATCGTCACAATATTTATGAGGGTATTTATAACAATGTTTATAAAGACACAGGCAAATGGCTTTGCTAAAGTTAGTTTACGTGTGTAAACTAACATCACATATAAATGGTCACAGTTATGCATTAGCGTGCCTTATAATTGCTAAAGTCATGAGGATATGTGACGATTAAACTGATTCTTATAAATGGACTCTTACGGACAAGTGCACAAGTGAGCTTGCCAATAAGCCTTAGATAATGGCGAATAATATGACTGATACGATGACAAAACCTGATATAAATAATGATAGTACAAGCCTGCAGCAGAATGGCAATAAAGCCGGTCAATCATGGTTTGAGCGCCCGATTCCGGGTATCAAACAGCAATTAACGGCGCAATTGACCGCTGTAGAGACAGAGCCTTCTACAAAATGCAGCAGCTGCCATTCGATCATTACCAATACAGCGCTGATTTTTAACTGTTACGTGTGCCCGCATTGTGACCATCATTTACCGATGAGTGCTCGTGAGCGCTTGAACTGGCTGCTTGATCAAGTAGAAGGCGAGCTTGGGCAAGAGTTTACCGCCAAAGACCCGCTAAAGTTTGTAGACAGTAAGCCGTATCCAAATCGCATGGCAGAAGCACAAGAAAAAACGAAAGAGAGTGAAGCGTTGATTGTGCTACATGGCAAATTACGCAATCTCGATATCGTAACTTGTGCGTTTGACTTCCGATTTATGGGTGGCTCTATGGGCTCGGTGGTTGGCGACCGTTTTGTTCAAGCTGCCGAAAAAGCCCTCGCAGATAGAGTACCTTTGGTCTGTTTCGCTGCCTCTGGTGGTGCGCGTATGCAAGAAGGCTTGCTATCACTCATGCAAATGGCAAGAACAGCAGCAGCAATTGAGCGTTTGAGAATTGCTGGCGTGCCATATATCGTGGTACTGACCAATCCTGTTTATGGCGGTGTGACCGCATCTCTTGCGATGCTTGGTGACATTCACTTAGCAGAACCAAAAGCCATGATTGGCTTTGCTGGTAAGCGTGTGATTGAACAGACAGTACGTGAGACACTAGAAGAGCCGTTTCAACGTGCAGAGTTTTTGCTAGAGCATGGTGTGGTTGACGAAGTGGTACATCGTCATCAAATGATTGATACTATTTATCGTCTGCTGGCAAAACTGTGTAGCGTACCCAACGTTGATGCTCAGTAGGTAGTAAAAATAAAAACACGTGGGTTAGATTCAAGCAGCTGTTTTATAATTTCACTGCATAATGATCGAGCGGCGTGCTAATATCTGCCAAATATGTAAAACTAATGAATAGCATTTATCGTGAATAACGGTAAATGCTATTTTTGCTTTGTAGCAAGCTAGTTATACTCTCTTTATTTTTTTATATAAGTTTTATCTTTTATCTCAAACTTTGATATAGGTTCTGTCCATGTCTGATTCTTTAGCGTCTCATAGCCCCAGTAGTACCCCTGACAACCAAGCCTCTTTAACCGAATGGCTGAATTATATGCAGCAGATTCATGTCTCGGCGATAGATATGGGGCTATTACGAGTACTACCAGTTGCTGAGGCATTGGGAGTCATACAATCAGCCAAAGATGACGCCTATGTATTTACGGTTGCAGGTACTAATGGCAAAGGCTCGACGACTGCGGTCATCGCGCAGATGTGCCAAGCCGCAGGATATAAAACTGCTTTATATCAATCGCCGCACTTGAGCGTTTTTAACGAGCGGGTACGGATCGATGGCGAGATAGTCAGCGATGAAACCCTGATTGCTGCCTTTAGCAAGGTAGAAGCGGCACGGTTGCAATGTGATTTAACATTGTCATTTTTTGAGATGACAACACTGGCCGCATTGTTGATATTCGCGGAAGCGGATTGCGATGTTTGGGTGTTAGAAGTAGGGCTGGGCGGTCGCTTAGATGTGGTCAATATCATCGACCCTGATATGGCAGTGATTACCAATATTGCCATCGATCATGTTGATTGGTTGGGTGATAATGTGGAAGCCATCGGAGCGGAAAAAGCAGGTATTTTACGTGATGGGATTAGCGTCATTTACGGTGCTACAGAGATGCCAAATAGCGTACAGCAAGCGATAGATAAGCATCAGGCGACTTGTTATCAAGTCAGTAAAGAGTTCAGCTATTGTGAAAATAATTCGACTACGTGGCAATATAGCAATGCCGCTGTCACTCTACAATTGCCTCAACCCGCACTGTCATTGACCAATACTGCCAATGCTCTGTCAGCAGTACTTGCAAGTCCCTTAGACGTCGATACCAATGCTATAGAGCAAGCGCTAAAAACAGTTAAGCTTGCCGGTCGCTTCGATTATCGTGAAGTCCATGAGCGTCATTGGCTATTTGATGTGGCGCATAATGATCAAGGCGTTGAGTTTTTATTGGCGCAATTATTACCGCTTTGGCAGCAGCATTTAACACAGCAAAGTACATCTGAACAAGTTAATCAAACTTCAGGTGAACCTGCTACCATTAAAATGTTGTTTTCTATGCTAGGTGATAAAGATATTAATAAAGTGGTGCAGCGTTTGACGACAGCAGGCTTACCAATCAGTGATTGGTTCATCGCTGAAATTGATTATCCACGTGCTGCCACTACGGAGCATTTGCAAGGTATCTTAGCGAGCTATGTCGATGATGCTCAGATACATGAGTTTGCGCGTTTGCAAGAAGCCACTCATGCGATTATAAATGCCAGTCAGCCACAAGATTTGATTGTAGTCTGTGGCTCTTTTCATACGATTGGAGAGGCATTGTCTACGCTTAAAACGCGATAATTTACGTTAAAACATTGACTGTTTGATGTTAGTCTTAGTAATAGCGTGGTGGCAGACAGCATGAAAAATATGCTTTATAATCAAAGTGATTAAAACCTAGCGCATTAGTATTAACACGGATGGAAGCAACTGGCGCTAATAGCTTGCTGATTTAAGCTATCTATAATATAGTTTAAAACAATAACCGCGCCGCCCAATCAACCTTATTACTAACTAAGAGACGTAAACGGATGAATTTTTCGAGACAAGCCTTATTGGGCATTGGGATGATTATCGGTGGTAGCGTGATGCTATACGCCATGGTACAACAAATTGGTGATACCAATAAATCACAGCCGGGATCGGCAATGATCGATCAACCGAGTGCTGAGCCTACGTCTGTACAACCACTGACAACAGATATCGAAACAGAAAAACGTATCTTGGCACAAAAACAAAAAGAGCGTGCCGCTCGCGTTGCAGAACAAGAAAAGCGTGCTCAGCAGTTCTTAACTGAACAAGAAGCGGCAGAGGCGCAAGCATTGGCAAAAGCACGCGCTGAAAGTCAGCAATATCTGGCGAGCACCACACCAAGTATCGAAGATAACGCTGATACTAACAGTACTAATAAAGAGGCGACGAAGAACACACTTGCAACACCTATATCAGCGCCTTCTAGTGCAGAGACGTCCACTGATGGTGCTGAAGCAAAGAAGAAAGCACTAGCGGAGCAGCAGACAGCTGAAAGACAAGCAACTATTAGAGAGCAAGCTGCTGCTAAGAAATTAGCAGATAGCAAAAAAGAAGCAGACGTTAAAAAGCAGGCTGAAGCGCAAGTAGCTGCGGAAAAAAAGCGCGAGGCGGATGAAGCCGCAAAAAAGACCCCACCTAAGTCGCCCTCTGACTATCAAGTCAAAAGAGGAGATGGGCTGATTAAACTGGCACGCCAGTACGATATGCCGGTAGAAGTCTTAGCTCAAGCCAATAATCTCTCACCATCAACATCGCTAAATCTTGGTCAAACCATTACGATTCCATCGCGTAAGCAAGTAGAGCGTTTAGAGCGAGAAGCGACGGCGGCTGAACAGGCACGTGAAGAAAAGCGTCAAAGAGAAGAAGCTTTAGTGAAAAAGTCAGCAGACGCTAAACGTGATGCTCAGCAAAAACTCAGTGAAGCCCGTAAAGAAGTCAAAGAAACCGATGCTAAAGGTAGCTTTGGGGTACAAGTAGCGTTAGCAAACGACCAATCCAAAGCGGATGAGATGGCAAAAAAATTCCAATCTGCAGGTTATCAAGTTAAGACCAGCCCGACGAGTCGCGGTGTACGGGTTATTGTCGGTCCTGAGCGTGGTAAAGTAGCCGCTTTAGCCTTGAAGGATAAGATTAATAGTGACCCTAAAGTGAATACCACCAGCGCTTGGGTATTATACTGGCGCTAGATATTGTTAAACTGCTAAACGCATGATAATGAATGTGGACCTACAATCTTAGTGAGAGTACTTTCAATTATTATCATTTGATGCTTTATAATTAAAACACGACATCTATTGTCGTGTTTTTCGTTTTAGTGTTTGTCCATTTGCTCATACTTAGTTACCATGAGCACCATTTTTGTTTCTCTCTGTATAACCTGTTAGCCCATGAGGGTCGACCTGCTGCAGTTAAAGGTAGTTTGTTATGTTGGCTAGGCTAGCATATAGGCAAACTATCTAACTGCTTAGATATTGCATAAGGTAAAACCATGTCATTTGGCGCTATATTTTTAATATTGGCAGTTGGCTTTTTGGGGCTGATTACCTTACCAAAATTATTTTCTAATAAACAAGCTGTTGAACCAGATCCGACGCCTGTACGCGGTGATGAGTTGGCTATTTGGCCGTTTGCGCCGATGCCTATCATGACCCCTACTGAAGTGATATTTTTTAATAAGTTAAAAAATGCATTACCGGAATATCATATTTTTGTGCAAGTACAGCTGTCACGGATTATCGAAGCGAACAGTAATGAGACGTCTGAGCGCAGTTTTTGGTTCAATCGTATCTGCCGCCAAAGTGTTGATTATGTGATTGTTGATATTGATGCGCAGACTACCTTGGTTGCCATTGAGCTTGATGATTGGACACATAGCAGTAAAGCAAGGCAAAAAGCCGATGACAAAAAAGACAAGGCGCTTGCCAGTGCGGGCATTGCTATCGTGCGTTTTCATGCGGAGCGCATGCCGAGTGCCGACATGCTGAGATATGAGCTGATGCAAGTGATTGAGAGTTATTAAAAGCTATTAAGATGATGATAAAAGCTTAAAGTTTATTTTCTACTTGTTCGGTCTGCTTAGGATAAATGACAATAGGTCTATCGCCTGCAAAATATAAACCTGTTTTTAATATATCGTTTTCAGAATTTTTCAGTGGCGACTGACGGTCATCATAAAAGTCGCGTTTGCTAAACCATTCAATATAATAAGCAGCGCGTAATGTATCAGTATCAATCATCGAAAGATTTGCGCTATCAGTCTTATCGCACCACTCATGCATAGGAAAGCTTGGTGTCAGCCAAGACGGATAAGTAAAGTTACAGGTATTGATGGGCAAAAAGAACCGTCCTTTTATCACGCCATAGCGCTTATCAATTCTAATTTGACCATGATTTTCGGTATCTACCCATACGGTGCGAAACTGCTTGGTTTGCATGTGGGTCATTTTGCGCTGTAGATTGTCCTTGGAGTTGATGCCAACCCAGTTCTCCGGCTCAAACGGTGCTGATCCCATAAAGAACTTAATAGCCAGTTCCCAATGCTCGACCAGATTTTCTGCATGATTATATAAGATTAAATCCAGCTCACCAGTCGTCTGCTTGCCGTTAAATAATTGCACATTATTAGCGAGTGTTTCATACGGATGCAGCTTACGCGCAAACCCATCCTCTAACCAAAATGACAGTAACCCTTCAAAGTGAAAACCCAAACGATTGGGACTTGGACGCGTTAGTAAATAGCGGGTTAGCGCCTGATAGTCATTGGTGGTATCCAACTCTTTTAAACGCTGCTGATATCCTGCGAATTGCTGTTGCCAAAAACTTGCGCTATGTACGGAAATAGCATTAGTGTTTTGGTAAAGCGCAACGTCAAGCCATTTAGTCAAAACGTTTGGGCAAGCAAGCACATACGCCAAATCACGCACATAAGGTCGCTGGTAAGCTTCCCAAGGTGCGTCATTTATAAGGTAAGTCGAGAGGGGCTGAGCGATAGGCTCGGGCATAGGATAAACCATCGTAACGTTGTAGCATTTACCCTAACGGCTCGCTCTATAAAAGTCTATAGGACACGAGTATCAGCTAGGGTAGTGCTCAGTTTATTGACTTTAAAACAGGATATTAATGTGATGAATATGAATGCTGATATCAGGCGGTGATAGTAAGTAAGGCAAAAGAATGCTAAGTATCATTTTTAGTATTGGCAGTAGCCGTTTTGATAAGTTGCTAGGCGCGTTATGCGGTGGCTGTTGTTCTAGATTAGGTGGGATATGATCTTGCTGTGTCATGTTTAGCTCCATGTTATGCCGTTACACAACGGTGAGTAACGGTTCATGGATTTATGTTATAGGTTGTATGGTTATAGCTAAATACTTATGCATGCATAGCGTGTTGTATGCCTGCATACCACAGTATGATAGGTTATGAAAAATCGCCTTTGTTGGCTTGGCTTAACCATCGTTTGATAGTGTCATAAGATGGTTTTTTATCTGTTTCAATGTGCTGTTTAATATATTCGGCTGTTTCAGCAAAAGTAGTGAAGTTCTGTTGATCCATAATTTCTAGGTATAGTTTCTTTTTTTCAGGTCTGGTTTGATTGTGTTTTGACCATCTTTTATTCGCTTTTGTCTTGTTGGACTTTGATAGTTTTTTTTGAAAATCGTTATCACCTCTAACTTCATTTGTTCCTGCACCAAAAACATAGCCAACTAAGTTGATACAGTCACATAGTTTATGAAAGTTCAAGCATTTAAGCTCCTTTGACTCTAAGTAAATATCTTTGTTACTGAGCATAATATGAACAGATAATCCTCTATACATAATAGATTCTTCTTTCTCAAAATCTACACGATAACCCTGTTCTTCTAAAAGTCCTTTGCAGTCTTCAATAGCAATATTCTCTATCTTTTCTATTAGCTCATGAATGATTGATATTCTCTTCCTATCTTTATAACCTACGTCAAAAAAATGACGACTTAGTAAAAAATTAGGTGGGCTATCTAGTAATTCTTTTATAAATACTGTGGGTATAGTTGTTCTATGTTGCAATCTTTCAAACTCTATTCGTTCGGCTTGTTCGAGAATTTTTTGAAGGTCAGCATCTGAAAAACCCTCTCTAGAATTAACCATAATTTACACCTTTACACACCCTTAAATTATAGTAGTTGCAAGTCAGTACCAGCCTAAAGGTGTGTGGCTGGCTGGCTTTTGAGTAATGAATCCTAGCCCTGCTCAAATTTTACTATTTCTTTCTTTAATTATCAGCCAAATTTATCACAAAAAAAAGCCAACCATTGAAAACAATGATTGGCTTCTCTCTTTACTACTATGTTTGGTCGGAACGGCAGGATTTGAACCTGCGACCACTACACCCCCAGTGTAGTGCGCTACCAGACTGCGCTACGCCCCGAATGACTGACTATTTTACGCAAAATTATGTATATTGCAAGAGCTATTTATTTCAGCCAAAATCTACAATGGCATTTTATATATCATAGCCAGTATAACCAATGAGCAGTCAACCTTAACCCAGTAACTCTTTCAGAATTTGGTTGACTTGCTGTGGATTGGCACTACCGCGACTGGCTTTCATTACTTGACCAACTAAACCATTGAAGGCTTTTTCTTTACCGCCGCGATACTCTTCAACCATCGCTGCATTTTTAGCAATGACGTCTTCAACGATGGCTTTGATAGCGCCTGTATCGGTTTCTTGCTTAAGACCTTTTTCCTCGATGATTTTATCTGCTGCATCATCAGCATCGCCGCCTTCGCGCTCATATAAGGCACTAAATACTTTCTTAGCCAATTTGCCAGATAGAGTATCGTCTTTTATGCGTGATAGCATACCAGCCAATTGCTTGGCGCTGATAGGGGAGTCAGTAATTTCCTTATCATCTTTATTCAACGCACCGAGTAGGTCGCCCATTACCCAGTTAGCTGCCATTTTGGCATCTGCTTGCCCAACTTCTGCAACCACATTTTCAAAGTAATCAGCAATTTGACGGCTACCAGTCAAGATACGAGCGTCATATTCTGACAGACCAAGCGCTTCTTCAAAACGCGCACGGCGGGCAACCGGTAGCTCAGGCATCGCTGCACGAATGCTATCAACCGTATGCTGCTCGATACGCACAGGTAGCAAGTCAGGATCAGGGAAATAACGATAATCATTGGCGTCTTCTTTGGTACGCATAACCCGAGTTTCGTCGCGCTCTGGGTCATAAAGCATCGTTGCTTGCACAACTTTACCGCCGTCTTCTAAGATGTCAATTTGACGCTCGATTTCGCGATTGATGGCACGCTCGATGAAGCGGAATGAGTTTAGGTTCTTAAGCTCAGTACGTGTACCAAGCTCGCTTCCAGGCTTACGGATAGAGACGTTACAATCACAGCGGAAGGAGCCTTCTGCCATGATAGCGTCTGAGATACCCAGCCAAGTCACCAGCTGATGAATGGCTTTGATATAGGCAAGCGCTTCGTGAGCCGAGCGCATATCAGGTTCAGAGACGATTTCGATTAATGGCGTACCAGCGCGGTTCAAATCCACACCAGTCATACCATCGACGGCATCGTGTACTGATTTACCAGCATCTTCTTCTAGATGCGCGCGGGTAATACCCATGCGCTTAGGATATTCATTCTTTTCACCTTCATTGACCACGACATCTATATAGCCTTCGCCAACGATAGGATTGGCCATCTGGGTGATTTGATAGCCTTTAGGCAAGTCTGGATAGAAGTAGTTTTTACGGTCAAAGGTATTGAATAACCCCAGCTCAGCGTTGACACCGATACCAAATTTTAGCGCACGATCAACCACACCAGCATTTAGAACTGGCAAGACACCCGGTAAGCCTAAATCTACAATACTGGCTTGGCTGTTTGGCTCGTGACCAAAGTCAGTCGGCGCGCTCGAGAATATCTTACTTTCTGTGTTCAGCTGGCAGTGAATCTCGATACCGATGACCACTTCATAACCATCGACGAATAGCTCTTTACGAACATCGTGTTTGCGAACGGCGTTGTTATCAGTAGTAGTTGCTGTATTCATTATACCGTCTCCTTCGCGATGGTAGAGTGTTGCAGATGATGATCTGTATGCTGCTGGAATAAATGAGCAGTAGAGAGCAATTTGCTCTCTTGCCAATATTGTCCAATCAATTGCAAACCAATAGGCAAGCCTGCTGAGGTTAAACCAACTGGCTGACTAAGCGCAGGTAGACCCGCTAAGTTGACACCAATGGTATAAACATCACCTAGGTACATCGTTGCAGGATCAAGGTCTTCACCAAGTTTATAAGCCGCTGTTGGCGCCGTTGGACTGGCGATCACATCACAGTTGGCAAAAGCATCTTCGAAGTCTTTGATAATTATGCGGCGCACTTTTTGGGCCTTAGTATAATAGGCATCAAAGTAACCAGCAGATAGCGCATAAGTCCCTGACAAAATACGGCGCTGTACTTCAGGACCAAAGCCTTCAGAACGCGAGCGCGTATATAAGTCAATCAAGTCTTTAGGGTTTTCACAGCGATACCCAAAGCGCACACCATCGAAGCGTGATAGGTTTGATGATGCTTCAGCTGGTGCGAGCATATAATAGGTAGCAAGGGTGATCTCTGGATCAGTGATTGTCACCTCTACAATGGTCGCGCCAAGTTCTTCGTATTTCTTTAACGCTGCACGAGCTGCTTGTTCGACTTCAGTATCAAGTCCTTTACTAAAATATTCTTTAGCAACGCCAATACGTAAACCGGCAAACGGTTTATCACCAGCGCTGGTAGCAGCGTCATTTAAATCTTGTACATAATCAGGCATTTCGTATTTGATAGAAGTCGCATCGCGTGGGTCATGACCAATCATTGGCTGTAATAGGAAGGCACAGTCCATGGCACTGCGACCCATACTACCAGCTTGATCAAGACTCGAGGCATAAGCAATCATACCAAAGCGCGAGACGCGACCATAAGTAGGTTTGATGCCCGTTAAGCCGCAAAATGAGGCAGGCTGACGAATAGAGCCACCAGTATCACTACCAGTCGCAACGGGTACAAACCCTGCTGCAACGGCTGCTGCACTACCACCTGATGAGCCACCAGGTACATGTGCTATGTTCCAAGGATTGTGCACCGCACCATAATATGAGCTTTCATTATCCGAGCCCATCGCAAACTCATCCATATTGAGCTTACCAAGGCTGATCATTCCAGCTTTATCAATGTTAGTGACGATGGTCGCATCATAAGGAGAGATAAAGTTATGCAGCATTTTAGAGCCACAGGTCGTCAATACGCCTTGAGTACAAAAAATATCTTTATGCGCCATGGGTACGCCAAGTAATGGGCGTTTGTCCCCTTGTACACGCATCTCGTCCGCCGCTTTTGCTTGCGCGCGCGCTGTCTCAGAGGTATGAGTGATAAAACTGTTGATCTTGCTATCAAGCGCGTTGATACGTTTGATGTAGTGGTCAGTCAGCTCAAGGCTGCTAAATTGTTTGTCTTGCAGACCAGTAATGAGCTGCTGGGTACTTAATAAATGAAGTTCAGACATAAGGTGTCGTCCGTCAAAATGTTAATAGCATAAAGTAAGATACGAAATCAGAGAGCGACAGCCGCCTATTCAATCACTTGCGGTACCAAATACAAGCCATCTTCGACAGCAGGGGCAACCGATTGATTGCGTTCACGATTGATATCGTGTTTAGCGACATCAGCACGCAAATCTTGGCAAGCTTCATGAATGTTTGATAAAGGTTTGATATCAGTGGTATCGACATTACCAAGCGTGTTCATCAGCTTAAGTATTTTAGAGATATCAGCAGCATAGCTATCGGCAGTATTTTCATCGACACCTAAACGGGCAAGGTAGGCAACTTCTAGGATTTCTTCACGGCTGACAGTGTTGTCAGACGTTAATGGTTGCTGTGACATAGTGTCTCCAGTTACGGACAGTTTTTGTTAGAGTAGAATATGACTAAAACAGATAAGCACTAAAATAAGCGACTTATATAAAGATGTAAGTATACAGTGGCTTTATTATAAAGCATCTGACCGAAGTTTACAGAGTAGGACACTTGATTACAGCACAATCTTTACTCACAAGATTGCTTAAAAGGGCTTTATTCACGACTCTTCTATTAAAAAAGGCTCAACTTAATAAGCAATTATGCAAAGCTGACTGGATAGTAAAAAGTTGATGGTCAATAGCTCCCCATTTAATGACGAAATACGTTACAGTGGGTAGCTGCTGCTAAGCAAGTTATCAAGCAAATTACTTAGTAAGTATCATAAGACGGTAGCTGCTTGTGAGTGATTGAATTAAAGGCTGTTTCATTAAAGCGGCTGGTATGGTCTGCGATTTCAAACTTTGTAACAACTTTTAGCGCATAAGCGCAAAATCCTAGCGTACTGATGCAAATATCTGTGTTTTTTTTGAGCCAAATCGGTATAATTTAGCTCAGTTTTTTCATTTCATCATTATAGCTTCGGTTTGACTTGTTACGATGATAAACTCTCGCCACGGGTAATGTCTAAAGACGACCTGCTCAATACTGACGAGTAATCCCTCGGTCACTCTCATTTGCCTCATTCGCCTCATTTGTAATACGCTGGAAATATTAGTCATGAACCTGTTTGGATTTTTATCAAATAATATCGCAATCGACCTCGGTACTGCGAACACCCTTATTTTTATTCCTGGTAAAGGCGTGGTGCTCGATGAGCCTACGGTGGTCGCTTTAAGAAGCAATCGCACACAGAACCCTACCGTTGCTGCTGTTGGTATTGATGCCAAGCAGATGCTGGGTCGTACGCCTGCCAATATTACGGCTATCCGCCCTTTAAAAGACGGCGTGATTGCTGACTTTGAAGTGACGCAAAAAATGCTTAAGCATTTTATCGCCAAGGTAAAAGCTAAGCGTTTTATGGCCCAGCCTAATGTGGTGGTTTGCGTGCCTTGTAAGTCTACCCTTGTCGAGCGAAAAGCGATTCGTGAAGCGGTATCGTCAGCTGGCGCCAGCAAAGTATTGTTACTAGAAGAGCCAATGGCAGCAGCGATTGGTGCTGGCATGCCGGTTCATGAAGCCAGCGGTTCGATGGTCGTTGATATCGGCGGTGGCACCACTGAGATTGCCGTTATTGCTTTGTCAGGTTGTGTCTATGCTGAGTCTATCCGTATCGGTGGCGATATGTTTGATGATGCCATTATTACCCATGTACGTCGTATTCATGGCTGCGTGATTGGTGAAACTACTGCTGAGCGTATCAAACAAGAAGTTGGCTCTGCGCTAAATGAAGACAGCCAGTTAGAAGTAGAAGTACGCGGACGTAGCATGGCAGAAGGCGTACCAAAAACCTTCACTGTCAACTCAGAAGAAGTGCAAAAAGCTTTGAGTGATCCGTTAAGTGGTATCGTCAGCGCGGTAAAAGCAGCACTTGAGCAGACGCCACCAGAGTTGTCATCAGACATCGCTGAACGCGGTATTGTCTTGACCGGTGGCGGCGCACTATTACGTGACCTAGATAAGCTCATCTCAAGAGAGACAGGCTTACCAGTTACAGTCGCTGAAGATCCATTAACTTGTGTGAGCCGTGGTGGCGGTATTGCGCTTGATTTTATCAATAACAAAAGCCTAAATATGATTTTTGTATAAATCACTGTTTATCAAGCATTGTCATACTAGAAATGTTAGACAAGGCTGAAGTTAACGATAAATAAGCATGAGAAAGGTTGGATAAATAACATTGAAGGTAGCCAAAAAGGTTGCCTTTAATATTATCAATAAAGGCAATCAATATCTGATAGATACTGAGCTTTTCTTTAATATCCACTGCCTTTTATATAGTGCTATTCAGTGCTGGCTAATGCTCACATTAAAACCTCTACATTAGACGAACTATGACTCCAAGTATTTTTGCTCGCCAGCCACTCGCGCTTCGTATGACTGCTGTTTTATTAATAGTGGCATTGATATTGATGTGGTTTGATAGCAAAAATCCAGAATGGTTCAAGCCTATACGCTCAACGAGCCATGCCGCAATGCAGCCTATTTACGAGCTATCATTATTACCCAGTTATGCACAACACTGGTCAAGCGGTAGCCTACAATCAAAAGAAACGCTGCGCCGCGAAAACATGCAGCTCAGATCTCAACTTATTCATGCGCAAGCTAAGTTGCAGCAGCAAGATTATATCTTGGCGCAAAACGCTCGCCTGCAAGGTATTCTATCGACCACACGCCCTGAACAATTTGATTTAAATTTGGCACAGGTAATTGGTACTGACACCAATCTACTGCGTCAAATTGTGGTGTTGAATAAAGGGGAGCAAGATGGGGTACAAGTTGGGCAAACGGTCATTGATGAAAACGGCATTTTAGGGCAGATTATCAATGTCTATCCTAATACCAGCCGTTTATTGCTTATTACTGATGAACAGCAGTCCGTTGCCGTTACTGTCAAGCGGACAGGTCAGCGCGCTATTGTCACCGGTCAGGGTATACCTACTTCATTGAGCCTTGAGTATGTCTTTAAAACCTCAGATGTACGCGTCGGGGATGAGCTGGTCTCGTCTGGATTAGGTGGGCGTATCCCTGCAGGCTACCGTGTTGGTCGTATCGCCCATATTGAAGACACGCAAGCGGATAATTTTAGAAGCATTGATGTCATACCTGCTGCAAACTTTGTCGATAATGCTTATGTGCTGATATTGCAAGACAAGCTGGCTAATAAAAACAATATTGGCATCAATGAGTCTTGATGGTCATTGTTAGAGATAATCATTGCCCGATAATCAGCCGCTATTCTATTTAAGTGCGCTGTTTTACTCCTCGTTTTTTATTCCCTGCAATGCTGAATTCATTATTAAGTAGCTGCTAAACATCCGCTAAAGGTACGTATTCATGGCATATCCTGATTCTGATCATGCAAATGGGCTGCTGCATGCCGTGATTGTACTGAGTTTTATTATTGCCTCATCGCTCAGTGTTTATCCATTAAGTCCTAGTATGGCCACATTGCGTCCTATGATCATGATCATGGTATTGATTTTTTGGTTATTGTTTCAGCCGCGTTATGTAGGCATTTCTAGCGCCTTTGCTATTGGCCTTATTGCTGATTTGCTGATGGATACTCATTTAGGACAGCAGGCTTTTTCTGCTGTGGCAGTGGCGCTTACGATAAAGGTGACCAGTATCTATATCAGACAGCTAAATACGATTAGTGCATGCATAATAGCGAGTTTGGGATTATTTGTATTTCAAGCGAGTCTGTGGATGCTACAGATGTTTGTACAAGATGTCTTTGTTGCCCAATCTACTTTCTCTTTGTTGATGAGTATTATTAGCTGGCCATTGGTACTATTGACGTTACGAAAATTTGTGCGTTAATCAGATTGATTATTACATCGATTATCAATACAAGTATTTTCATCACACATGGTCTTTACAAGCATCTACGATAGACGACCCTCGTTTATTTATGACTAAACCTATCAATATCAAGTTTCTACATAATATAGAGAGTAGTGATGGATATTATCTTAGCATCCGGCTCGCCGCGTCGTCGCGAGTTACTAAGTAGAGTGCAACTAGAATTTACGGTCATCAGCGTGGATATCGATGAAACGCCTTATCAAGATGAGTCGCCCAAAGATTATATTGTCCGTATGGTCGCCGCCAAAGCAGAGGCAGCAACCGCGCAGCTAAATAGACAGTTAAAGAATAACGACGCTCACTTATATCAATCACTCTTGTCGAAGCCCATTATTTTATTGACCTCTGATACCATTGGGGTATTGCCAGATGGCAAAACAGTCTTGGTCAAACCAAATAATCGCGAAGATGCTTATCGTATGTGGCAGCAAATGTCTGATAGTACTCATGAAGTATGGACGGCGGTACAGGCAACGCAACTCTCATTACAGCCTAAACGTTCTGATGGGTTCGATAATGAGCAAGTATGGCAAATCATCAATCAGCAACAAATCATTGAACGCACAGAGGTCACCTTTGTAGCGCTTACCCTAGAGATGATGAGTGATTATTGGGACAGCGGCGAGCCTGTAGACAAGGCAGGTGGCTATGGTATTCAAGGTTTGGGTGCGGCTTGGGTTAGCCGTATCAATGGCAGCTATACCAATGTGGTAGGCTTACCGCTTGCCCAAACGCTGGCATTGATTAAAGAGATGAATGACACTGATACGCTTTAAAATTTTGATGCCTAAATAGATAATACCTAATAAAGCTTACATGCTCAAAACGTTTAGAGCAGGGGTATGGATTCAGCAGTGCTTTAAGATGAAGCTTGATATTAAGCCATCTGCACATAATGACACGCTTGTGTCATGGGCAAAAGCAAGTGGCATTTGTTACACTGTTAGGCTACCAAACTATGAATGCTTCACCAGAAAGCTAAGTGATAAGAGAAAATACTATGTCCGAAGAGCTGCTGATTAATATTAGTCCCATGGAGTCCCGTGTTGCCGTACTAGATAACGGTATCTTGGGCGAGATTTATATTGAGCGTCATCATAAACTGGGTTTGGTTGGTAACATTTACTTGGGTACAGTGGTACGCGTTCTGCCGGGTATGCAGGCAGCCTTTGTCGATATTGGTCAGTCACGTACTGCATTCTTACACGTTAATGATATGCAGCGTGAACCTCGTCCAGCTGCCAAAAGCAGTAAAGTCGAAAAGACTGATGATGAGCGCACTATTGTAGAGGTAACCGCTGACGATTTAGCCATTACGCCGCCTGTAATAAGTACGCAGAACACAGAAGTTGTACCAGTTTCGAAAACTCTCATCCAGCATCGCCTACACGAGAGCCAACGTATCTTAGTTCAAGTCACCAAAGATCAGCTGGGCAGTAAAGGCGCGCGCTTAACCACCAATATATCACTGCCATCTCGCTATCTGGTCTACTTGCCATCGAGTGAGCATATCGGTATCTCGCAGCGTATTGATGGCGAAGAAGAGCGTACCCGTCTCAAGACTGAGCTTACTAGCCTGATGCAAACCGTCAATCTCAAGGGCGGTCTTATTGCACGTACAGCGGCAGAGCGTGTCCCCGTTGATAAACTTGAAGAAGACATCTACTATCTCTTGCAACTATGGCGAACGATATGTGCTCGTCGTCAAGAAATGAAGCCTAATCAAAGTTCAGAGCTTATTTATCAAGAATTATCGTTACCACTGCGTTCTATCCGCGATTTGGTACACGCTGGTACCGAAAAAGTCGTAATTGATAATTCACAGATATATGAGCAAGTTAGATACTTTGCCAAAGAATTTGTGCCTTTTGTCTATGATCGCATAGTACATTATACCGCTGAGCAGTCGCTGTTTGATGTGCACCGCGTCGAAGATGATTTACGTGATGCGCTCAAACGTCGCGTTGATTTAAAGTCGGGCGGCTATCTGATTATTGACCAAACTGAAGCGATGACCACCATTGATGTCAATACTGGCTCATTCGTTGGTGGGCGTTCATTAGAAGATACCGTCTACAAAACAAATCTAGAGGCAACACACGCGATAGCCCGTCAACTGCGCTTACGTAATCTAGGCGGTATTATTATCCTAGACTTCATCGATATGCTTGAGCAGCAGCACAAGGATGATATCTTAGAGAGCTTGCAGTCACAGCTAGTACAAGACTATGCCAAAACCAAAATCACTCAAGTCAGTGAGCTTGGTTTGGTAGAAATGACCCGTAAGCGTACTCGTGAATCGCTTGGGCAGCAACTATGTGAGCCTTGCTCAACCTGTCAAGGGCGCGGCTTTGTCAAAACCGCTGAGACGGTCTGTTTTGAAATATTTCGTGAAATCATGCGCTGTGCTCGTACCTATAATTCTCCTAAGAAGTTTACGGTGGTTGCCCATGCCGCAGTCATTGATTTATTACTCACCTCAGAGTCGGATACGGTAGCAGATTTAGAGTATTTGCTTGGTAGAGTGATTACCTTTGATGTTGAGAATTTATATACCCAAGAACAATACGATATAGTATTAGATTGAACATTAAGGCGGGATCTGAATAGTAAGTATTACCGTCAAATGTTGAAAACTGAGGGCATTTAATGGGACGGTTTAGCTTTGATGATTAGTAAGCAATTGGTTAAAAGTTAGAGGATTTGGTTTAGAAACCAATATTTATATCAAACAGTTGTGTATATCATTGTAAATAAGCCCCTTGCAATCATCTGATTATTATGTATAATACAGACCACTGAATTATATATGCGCAGCCAATCAAACAGCTGGCGCTATGACAGCTAGAGCATCGTTTCTAGCACTATTTCATTATGCCTTTGCTGACATCCTACAATGGAAGGGTCGGCGGGGCTTTAAACTATTTTGCTTTTGGCACGCTATAAGTTCGGATAAAGAACTCATTCTGGTTTAGAACAGAAGGCCGCTTTAAGTGAATATTTAACCAAACGGCTTTTGCTCATATCCTTGCAAAGCAAGAATGACAAAAGCACATATTAGGAGCTTGCTGGCATGGCTAACCAGAGAATCCGTATCCGTCTTAAGTCTTTTGATCATCGTCTGATTGATCAATCTGCACAAGAGATTGTTGATACTGCAAAGCGCACCGGTGCGCAAGTTTGTGGTCCTGTACCGTTGCCGACTCGCATTGAGCGCTTCAACGTTCTAACTTCACCACACGTAAACAAAGACGCTCGTGATCAGTACGAAATTCGTACTCATAAGCGTATGGTTGACATTGTTCAACCTACCGATAAAACTGTGGATGCGCTAATGAAGCTTGACTTAGCGGCGGGTGTTGACGTTCAAATTGCTTTGGGTTAATGCACATAAACACCCAACCCATTAATATAAGATATAAAGAGGTCTAAAATGGCGATCGGTTTAGTCGGTAAAAAATGCGGCATGACCCGTGTCTTCACTGAAGCAGGCGCATCTATCCCTGTAACAGTGGTTGAGATCAGTGCTAACCGCATTACTCAAGTAAAAAATACTGATGTAGATGGCTATCAAGCCATCCAAGTTACCACAGGCACCCGTCGTGACAGCCGCGTAACAGCAGCTCAAAAAGGTCACTTCGCTAAAGCCGGCGTTGCCGCTGGTCGTGGTGTTTGGGAATTTCGTGCCAATGACAGCGATCTTGAAGGTCGTGAGATTGGTGGTGAGATCCTAGCTGACTTGTTCGAACAAGGTCAGATGGTTGATGTCACAGGAAACAGTAAAGGTAAAGGCTTTCAAGGCGGCGTGAAGCGTCACAACTTCAGCATGCAAGATGCCACTCATGGTAACTCAGTATCTCACCGTGCCATTGGTTCAACTGGTCAAAACCAGTCACCAGGTAAAGTCTTCAAAGGCAAAAAAATGCCAGGTCAGATGGGTAACAAACGCGTTACCGTTCAAGGCCTAGAAGTGATATCGGTTGATGTTGAAAATGGGTTACTTGTCATCAAGGGTGCTATCCCAGGTGCCACCGGTGGCGATGTCATCGTACGTCCGTCAGTCAAAGCCTAAGCAAGGGGATTAACGTGGATTTAAAAACAGTTACAGGGGCGGCAGTTGAGCTTTCTGATACGGCTTTCGGTCGTGAATTCAACGAAGCACTAGTGCATCAAGTCGTCACCGCATATCTTGCTGGTGCTCGCCAAGGTACACGCGCTCAAAAGACCCGTGCCGAAGTTTCTGGTGGTGGCATTAAGCCATGGCGCCAAAAAGGTACTGGTCGCGCTCGTGCAGGTTCTATTCGTAGCCCAATCTGGCGTGGGGGCGGTCGTGCATTCGCGGCTAAGCCACAAGATTGGTCACAGAAAGTTAACCGTAAGATGTATCGCGGTGCTATGCAGTGCATCCTAGCCGAATTGATTCGCCAAGAGCGTCTGATTTTGGTTGAAGAGATAAGCGTTTCTGGTCCTAAGACCAAAGAGCTGATCGCAAAGTTAGGTGAGTTAAATGCATCACGTGCATTGATCGTCACCAAAGAAGTTGACGAAAACTTATACTTAGCTGCTCGCAACATCCCACATGTCAATGTACTTGATACAAGTGAAGTGGATCCAGTGAGCTTGATCGCTTTTGATAAAGTGATCATGACAGTCGAAGCTGCGAAACAATTTGAGGAAGCACTAGCATGAATAACGCAAGACTTTATCAGATCCTAAGAGGACCTGTATTCTCAGAGAAATCTCAAATGCTTGGCGACTCACTTGGTGTGCAGGTATTTAAAATTGACTCTAAGGCTACTAAGCTTGAAGTTAAAAAAGCAGTTGAGATGATGTTTGAAGGTGTTGAAGTTTTAAAAGTAAACACATTGAACGTTAAAGGTAAGACAAAGCGTTTTGGTAAAAGTATCGGCCGTCGTAATGACTACAAAAAAGCCTATGTTACCTTAAAAGCTGGTCAAGATGTACAAATGGCTGATGCTGGTGAAGAGGTCGCAAATACGACTGCTTCTACTAGTGAAACAGCGAATAACGAATAAGGATTACACTCATGCCTATCGTAAGAGCAAAGCCAACATCACCAGGCCGTCGTTTTGTTGAAAAAGTAGTGCATCCACACCTTTATAAAGGTCGTCCGTTTGCAGCGCTTCTAGAATCAAAAAGCAAGACCGGTGGTCGTAACAATAATGGCCGTATCACTACTCGTCACATCGGCGGTGGTCATAAGCAACATTATCGTATTATCGATTTTAAACGTACTAAAGACAATATCCCAGCTACAGTAGAGCGTATTGAATACGATCCTAACCGTACTGCGCATATTGCTTTACTTAAGTACGCTGACGGCGAACGTCGTTATATTATCGCTGCTAAAAAGCAAGCAGTTGGCGATACTGTAATGTCAGGTGAATTATCACCAATTCGTCCAGGTAACTGTTTACCGCTAAAAAACATACCACTAGGTACTGTGATCCATAATATCGAACTTAAAATCGGTAAAGGCGCACAGATGGCTCGTGCTGCGGGTGCTAGCGTTCAGCTACTAGGTCGTGACGGTATTTATGCAATTCTTCGTTTGCGTTCTGGCGAAACTCGCCGTGTACACGTAAATTGCCGTGCTGTTATCGGTGAAGTTTCTAATACTGAAAACAACTTGAAATCACTTGGTAAAGCCGGTGCTTCACGTTGGAGAGGTATTCGTCCTTCTGTTCGTGGTGTCGCTATGAACCCGGTTGATCACCCACATGGTGGTGGTGAAGGTCGTAACAAAGGTCGCCATCCTACTAGCCCTTGGGGTCAGAAGTCTAAAGGACTTAAAACGCGTCACAATAAGCGTACTGACAACATGATCATCCGCCGTCGCGCCAAGAAGAAATAAAGGAAGAATTTCATGCCTCGTTCATTGAAAAAAGGTCCATTCATAGACGCGCATTTATTTGCTAAAGTTGAAACTGCATTAGAAACCAACTCACGCAAACCAATTAAAACTTGGTCGCGCCGTTCAATGATTCTGCCACAAATGGTTGGCCTAACTTTATCTGTTCACAATGGCCGTACTCATGTACCGGTTATCGTAAGTGAACAGATGGTTGGTCATAAACTAGGTGAATTTGCCCCGACTCGTACATATCGTGGTCACGGCATTGACAAGAAAGCTAAGAGATAAGGTGCTTACCATGGAAGTAACTGCAAAATTACGCGGTGCCGCCATATCGGCACAAAAAGTTAGACTCGTTGCTGATGAAGTTCGTGGCAAATCTATTGAGCGTGCTTTGGATATCCTAACGTATAGCAATAAAAAAGGCGCGGTTTTTGTTAAGAAATGTCTTAACTCTGCCATCGCCAATGCTGAAAACAACAACGGTTTAGATATCGATACTCTTAAAGTATCAACCATCTACGTTGATGAAGGCATTACGCTAAAACGTATCCTACCACGTGCTAAAGGTCGCGCTGATCGTATCAGTAAGCGTACCTGTCACATCACTATAAAGGTAGGGGAATAAGTTATGGGACAAAAAGTACATCCAATCGGAATTCGTCTTGGTGTTGTAAAAAAGCATAACGCAAACTGGTATGCTAGCCCTAAACAATACTCAGAATACCTAATTAACGACATTCAGGTTCGTGAATATCTGCGCAAGAAACTTGATAGTGCTATGATTAGCAAGATCATGATTGAGCGTCCTACTGGTGCTGCTAAGATTACCATCGCCACTGCGCGTCCTGGTATTGTTATCGGTAAGAAAGGCGAAGATATTGAAAGACTTCAAAAAGAATTGACCAAAATTATGGGCGTACCTGCTCAGGTCAACATTGAAGAAATCACCTCGCCTGATCTTGATGCTCATTTAGTAGCGGAAGGCATCGCAAGTCAGCTTGAGCGTCGTGTTATGTTCCGCCGTGCTATGAAGCGTGCGGTACAGAACAGCATGCGTTCTGGTGCTAAAGGTATTAAAGTTGAGCTGTCTGGTCGTCTTGGCGGTGCTGAGATTGCTCGTACTGAATGGTACCGTGAAGGTCGTGTGCCACTGCATACACTACGCGCTGATATCGACTATTCGTCAGTACGTGCGGAAACCACTTACGGCACCATCGGTGTAAAAGTTTGGATCTTCCGTGGCGAAATCCTTGACGGTATGAACAGTGTATACAATCCCGTTAAAGAAGAGCAGACTCGTGCGCCAAAACGCCGTGGTCGTGGAAACGGAAACCGTCGAAACACAGACAGAGGTTAAACTATGTTACAGCCAAAACGTACCAAGTTTCGTAAAATGCACAAAGGTCGTAACACTGGGCTAGCTCATCGTGGAAGCACCGTTGCATTCGGACAAATTGGTCTAAAATCTTTGACTCGTGGTCGTATGACTGCCCGTCAAATTGAAGCAGCACGCCGTACCATCACTCGTAAAATTAAGCGTGGCGGTAAGATTTGGATTCGCGTTTTCCCAGACAAACCAATTACCAATAAACCATTAGAAGTACGTATGGGTAAAGGTAAAGGTCCTGTAGAATATTGGGTATGCGAAATCAAACCTGGTAAAATACTATATGAGCTTGAAGGGATTTCAGAAGAGCTTGCTCGCGAAGCGTTAACGCTTGCTGCAGCTAAACTGCCCTTTAAAACTACCATTGTTAAGCGGACGATAATGTAATGAAGATCAGTGAATTACGTGATAAATCATTAGAAGAACTGACCCAGTTACTTGATGAAAAGCAACTTGATGCTTTCCGTATTCGTATGGCTAAAGCAACTGGTCAGTTGGGGAATACCCATGAAGTACGTGTCAATCGTCGTGCGATTGCTCAGCTTCAGACTTTGATTAACGAGAAACAACGAGGCGACTCATGAGCGATAACAATCAAGCAACGACCAATGCTAGTGTTCTGACAGGACGAGTTGTCAGTGACAAGATGGACAAGTCCATCACGGTTTTGATTGAGCGTCTGGTTCGTCATCCTTTATATGGCAAGCAGCTTCGTCGTTCTACTAAAATCAAAGCACATGATGAGAATAATGTTTGCCAACAAGGCGATCTTGTCCGCATCAAAGAAACGCGTCCAATCTCAAAAACCAAGTCTTGGACTTTGGTTGATGTGGTTGAAAAAGTAGAAAAAATCTAAGTAAATTGCATTAAAAGCCAGAAGCTGTTAAAATAGCTGCCTTTTTAAGGATACTGATTGCGCCGAGCGTATATCACTCACATTAAGAGTAGCAGCGGTTATTAATATTAAAATGCCGACTACTCATACTGTGCTAGCGGCAGCAACTGGTTTTTATTGCTCATACGTGTGGAGTAACGCTATGATTCAGGTTGAATCTATGCTGGAAGTTGCAGATAATAGCGGTGCAAGACGAGTTCAGTGCATTAAAGTACTGGGTGGCTCTCATCGTCGTTATGCATCAGTTGGCGACATTATTAAAGTAACGGTTAAAGAAGCCATTCCTCGCGGTCGTGTTAAAAAAGGCGACGTGATGAATGCGGTAGTTGTACGTACCAAAAAAGGCGTTCGTCGTCCTGATGGTTCGGTATTACGTTTTGACGACAATGCTGCGGTATTGTTGAACCAAAACAAAGCGCCGATTGCAACTCGTATTTTTGGACCGGTAACTCGTGAACTACGTGGTGATCAGTTTATGAAAATTGTATCACTAGCACCAGAAGTATTGTGAGGTAATCCATGTCAAAATTACGTAAAGGCGATACAGTTATCGTGATTGCTGGGAAAGACAAAGGCAAGCAAGGTACTGTACAAGCTGTAAAAAACGATCGTATTAAAGTTGAAGGCATTAACATTGTCACTAAACATCAGAAGCCAAATCAGGCAACTGGCGTTGAAGGCGGCATTCTTAAGCAAGAAGCTTTTCTGCATATCTCAAATGTCGCAATCTTAAATGCGCAAACCCAAAAAGCTGATCGTATTACTTATCAGTTCGGCGAAGACGGCAAGAAACAACGCCTGTATCGTTCGAACGGTGAAGTAGTGGCGACTGCGTAAGACACTAAGGGTGTAATGGTAATGGCAAGATTAAAATCTTTATATAACGAAGAATTAAAACAGCAAATCAAAGAAGAACTTGGTTTGGCGAATGTGATGCAAGTGCCAAAAATCACTAAAATCACACTAAATATGGGTGTAGGCGGCGCGTCTCAAGACAAGAAATTGCTTGAAGGTGCTGTGGCTGATATGACTGCTATTGCTGGTCAAAAACCTGTAGTCACCAAAGCGCGTAAATCAGTTGCTGGCTTTAAAATTCGTGAAGAATGGCCAATTGGCTGTAAAGTAACGCTACGCGGTGAGCAAATGTACGAATTTTTAGATCGTCTCATTGCCATTGCAATTCCTCGTATTCGTGATTTCCGTGGTTTTTCTCCTAAAGCCTTTGACGGACGTGGTAACTACTCATTGGGTATCAAAGAACAAATCGTATTCCCAGAAGTAGACTTTGACAAGATTGATCGTATCCGTGGTATGGATGTGACAATTACTACGTCAGCTCAATCTGATGAAGAAGGTCGTGCGTTGCTTAAAGCTTTCGGCTTCCCATTTAAATAAGGTAAAGACGTTATGGCAAAGAAGAGCATGATTAACCGCGAATTAAAGCGCGAAAAAATGGTTGCTAAATACGCTGATAAGCGTATCAAGCTAAAAGAAACTATCAGTGATATGACTGCAAGTGACGAAACTCGTATGGAAGCGATGCTAGAGCTACAAGCTTTACCACGTAACGCATCACCAGTACGTCTGCGCAATCGTTGTGCTATCACGGGTCGTCCTCACGGTTACTTCCGCAAGTTTGGCTTATCACGCAATATGCTGCGTGAGCGTGTCATGCAAGGCGATGTGCCTGGTGTTCGTAAAGCAAGCTGGTAAGGGGTAACTATATGAGTATGCAAGATACCGTTGGGGATATGCTAACCCGTATTCGCAACGCACAAATGGCTAATAAAGTATCGGTAGCAATGCCGAACTCTAAGCTACGCAAATCAATCGCTGATTTGTTGGTTAACGAAGGTTATGTTGCTAGCGCTGTTGTTACTGAAGAAAACAACAACAAAGCAACTTTGACCATCGTATTAAAATACTTTGAAGGCAAAGCTGTCATCGAAACGATTCAACGTTTTAGCCGTCCTGGTTTACGCCAGCATCGCGGTAAAGACGCTATCCCTACTGTTAAGCAAGGTATGGGTGTTGCTATCGTATCAACTAGCCAAGGCATCATGACTGATCGTGCTGCACGTGCTGCTGGTATCGGTGGTGAAGTCGTCGCATTTGTAGCGTAAGCTACACGACGATAAAGTCTATTTGACGCTGTTAGGCTTCTATCAATGTGGTAGTGATAAATTATTTAACATTGATAGGTGTCTAACGCGGTCAACTATGCTAAACTAACACGCTTTTTAGCCTGTTAGTTTTTTCGCTAATATAAAGAAGTTAATTTTCTAAGGAATATTCCTATGTCTCGTGTGGCTAAAGCCCCAGTGACGCTGCCAAACGGCGTAAGCGTTACTTTGAACGATCGGCAGGTCGAAGTTAAAGGCAAGAACGGCAATATGTCTTTACGCCTGCATGAATTGGTCGAGCTGAAACAGGAAGATGATGCAATCATTTTCTCACCTACAGTCGATTCAAAAGAAGCGATGATGCATACTGGCACCATGCGCTCTTTACTAAATAATTTAGTAATAGGCGTTAACGAAGGCTTTGAAAAACGTCTTCAGTTGATTGGTGTTGGTTACCGTGCTCAAGCTGCTGGTAATAAAGTAACGCTAAACGTTGGTTACTCACATCCAGTAGAATATACGTTACCTGAAGGTGTATCAGCTGAAACTCCAACGCAAACTGAAATCGTTTTAAAATCAAACGATAAGCAGCAGCTTGGTCAAGCAGCAGCCGATATCCGCGGTTTCCGCCCACCTGAGCCTTACAAAGGTAAAGGTATTCGTTATAGTGACGAGCATGTGATTCGCAAAGAAGCCAAGAAAAAATAAGGTGAGTTGAAATGTTTGATAAAAAAGCAGCTCGTCTACGTCGAGCTAAGAAAACCCGCGCACATATCCGTTTTTTGGGCGTTCATCGTCTAACGGTTAATCGTACGCCAAGACACATCTATGCCCAGATTATCTCTCCGAACGGTGGTGAAGTGATTGCTCAGGCATCTACCTTAGACAGCAGCTTGCGTTCAGGCGCGACTGGTAACGCTGATGCAGCGACGTCTGTAGGCCAAATGATCGCAGAACGCGCAAAAGCAGCTGGCATTACTAAAGTTGCATTTGACCGTAGTGGTTTTAAATATCATGGTCGAGTAAAAGCTTTAGCTGAAGCTGCTCGCGAAAACGGATTGGAGTTTTAATCATGGCTAGAAATGATAAAAATGATAAAAATGAACAGACTGACGGTCTAGTAGAACGCTTAGTTACCGTTGATCGCGTTGCAAAAGTTGTTAAAGGTGGTCGTATTTTCTCTTTTACTGCACTAACTGTAGTTGGTGATGGTAATGGTCGCGTTGGTTTTGGTCGCGGTAAAGCACGTGAAGTGCCAGCTGCCATTCAAAAAGCACTAGAAGCTGCCAAACGTAATATGATTACTGTTGAGCTAAATGATGCAACTTTGTATCATCCGATCAAAGCACGTCATGGTGCTAGTAAAGTCTATATGCAACCTGCATCTGAAGGTACTGGCGTAATCGCTGGTGGCGCTATGCGTGCTGTATTAGAAGTTGCTGGTGTCAAAGATGTTTTGACTAAATGTTATGGTTCTACCAACACTGCTAACGTTGTTCGTGCAACGTTTAACGGTTTACGTGATATGTCAACTCCAGAAAAGATGGCAGCAAAACGTGGTAAATCTGTAGACGAAATCTTGGGTTAACTTAGACTAGGTGAGTTACGATGAAAAAAATGAAAGTCACTCAATTCAAATCGGGTGCCCATCGCCTCAAGAGCCACAAAGCATGCTTGAAAGGATTGGGTTTACGCCGTATTAATCATTCTGTTGTAGTAGAAGATACTCCTTCAACTCGTGGTATGGTCAATCGCGTTAACTACTTGGTAAAAGTGGAGGAAGCGTAATGGGTCTTAGATTAAATGAATTATCACCAGGTGTTGGCGCAAAGAAAACTGCCCAACGTCGTGGTCGTGGTATCGGTTCAGGCCTTGGTAAAACTGGTGGTCGTGGTGTAAAAGGTCAGAAATCTCGTTCAGGTTCTAGCATACGCTCAGGATTTGAAGGTGGTCAAATGCCTTTATATCGTCGTCTACCAAAATTTGGTTTTACCAGTAAAATGGCTATGACGACTGCTGAAGTTCGTCTGTCTGAACTGAGCCAAATTGAAGGCGATGTCGTTAGTATTGAAACTTTGAAAGCTGCTAACCTTATCCGTCGTGACATGAAGCGTGCGCGCGTTATGTTGTCAGGTGAAGTCACTAAAGCTTATACTTTTAAAGGTATCAAAGTGACTAAAGGCGCTAAGCAAGCAATCGAAGCTGCTGGTGGTAGCATCGAGGAGTAGTAACGTGTCAAAGCAATCAATGTCATCGACTGGTATACCGCTTAATCCTTTTGCCTTTATACGTAAGTATGATGAGCTATGGACGCGTTTGTTATTCTTAATCGGCGCATTGATTGTTTATCGTTTTGGGTCGCATATCCCAGTACCGGGTATCAATCCGGTTAACTTGGCTGATCTGTTTTCGCGCAACGAAAATACCATCCTGAGCATGTTTAATATGTTCTCAGGTGGTGCACTAGAGCGTATGTCCATCATGGCACTTGGTATTATGCCATATATCTCAGCATCGATTATTGTACAGATGATGTCTGCGGTATTGCCATCGCTTGAAGCTCTCAAAAAAGAGGGTGAAGCGGGACGACGTAAGCTAAACAAGTATACCCGTCAAGGGACACTTGCATTAGCTCTAGTACAGTCATTAGGGATGTGTGCTGGCTTAATCAGCCAAAATCTTACTTTATCTTCTGGTCTGACTTTCTATATTCCAGCGGTTACTTCATTGGTAGCTGGTGCTATGTTCTTAATGTGGCTTGGTGAGCAGATTACAGAGCGCGGCGTAGGTAATGGTATCTCAATGCTCATTTTTGCGAGTATTGTGGCTGGTACGCCAGGTATGATTTCGCAGTCTATTGAACAGGTCAACCAAGGTCAAATGAACTTGATTGTCCTCTTTATCTTTGCACTGTTAGGTGTCGCGGTTACTGCGGGTATCGTCTATATTGAACGTGCTCAGCGCCGTGTTCCTGTCAATTATGCGCAAAAACAACAGCAAGGTCGCAAGATTTACGCTCAGCAGCAATCACATTTGCCGTTGAAACTAAATATGGCAGGGGTTATTCCTGCTATTTTTGCTAGCTCATTGCTATTGTTTCCTGCAAGTTTAGGGCAGTGGGTTGGTCAATCGCCTGATCCTACCTTGACACAAAAGATATTGCAAAATATGGCATTGGTGTTGTCCCCAGGACAGCCGCTGTATCTCGTTCTATTTGGTGCAATGATTATCTTTTTCTGTTACTTCTACACGGCATTGGTATTTAGTCCGCGTGAAGTTGCTGAAAACCTTAAACGTAGTGGTGCTTATATCCCAGGTATTCGCCCAGGACAACAAACTCAGCGTTACCTCGATCATGTATTAAACCGATTGACCTTTATTGGCGCGATGTATATGACGGTTATTTGTTTAATGCCAATGGTCGTGCAGTCATCGTTTGGTGTGCCGTTTCAACTTGGTGGTACGTCGTTACTGATTATGGTGGTTGTGGTAATGGACTTCATCTCGCAGATTCAAGCGCATTTGATGACCCATCAATATCATGATCAGACGTTAATTCAATCGCCCACTCAACCTTAAATGAGCGGTACGATATCTCAAAGGAGTATGCTATGAAAGTTCAAGCATCAGTTAAAAAGATTTGTGGTAGCTGTAAAGTTGTGCGCCGTAAAGGCCGTGTACATATCATTTGTACCGCAGAACCTCGCCACAAGCAACGCCAAGGTTAATAATTTAAGCAAGTCAGTTTTAAGTGATTGGCTTGCTTATTAAATTAATACTTGAAAAATGACGGCGGATGCGATATCATCCGCCACTTGCCGTAGTTTATGCAAAATCTTTTATGAAATGATCAATGAATAGATTGGTTTACCAACTCGAAGCAGCGATAATAATTATAAAAGCTTTAGTATTGACAGCAACAAATCTGAAAAATAACACTTTATTTTAATGAATAAGGGTATTTTTCTTTAATGGAGAGAAATCAATGGCTCGTATTGCCGGCGTAAACATTCCGGATAATAAGCATGCTGTTATTTCACTAACTTACATCTTTGGTGTAGGTCGTACCACTGCTCAGAAAATCTTAGAAGCAGTTGGCATTGCCCCTAGTACTAAAGTCAGTCAGTTAGATGATACACAGTTAGATGCTATCCGTGCACAAGTTGCAGAATACATGACTGAAGGTGATCTTCGTCGTGAAGTGTCAATGAATATCAAGCGCTTGGTTGATCTTGGTTGTTACCGTGGCATCCGCCATCGTCGTAACTTACCAGTTAGAGGTCAAAATACCAAGAACAACGCTCGTACTCGTAAGGGTCCGACACGCCCTCTCAAAAGATAATTAACTTAGGAAGCTAAAAGATGGCAAAAGACACTCGCAGTCGCAAAAAGGTGGCTCGTCGTTCAGTATCGGAGGGCATAGCCCATATCCATGCGTCTTTTAATAACACCATTGTTACGATTACCGATCGTCAAGGTAATGCATTGGCTTGGGCCACTTCAGGTGGACAAGGCTTCCGTGGTTCACGTAAATCTACACCATTTGCAGCTCAGGTTGCAGCTGAAGTCGCTGGTAAAGCGGCTCAAGAATATGGTGTTAAGAACATCGATGTTTTGGTCAAAGGACCAGGACCGGGTCGTGAGTCTGCGGTAAGAGCACTAGGTGCATTGGGTTATAAAGTCAACAGCATCTCTGATGTAACCCCAATCCCACACAATGGTTGCCGTGCGCCGAAAAAGCGCCGCGTCTAATATTAAAGACGAAGCTTTTTATAATAGAAGCTTATAGGAGACATAACAATGGCCCGTTATATTGGACCAAAACTCAAATTATCACGTCGTGAAGGCACTGACTTAGGTCTTAAGTCTGGTGTTAAACCATACGACGTAAAAACGAAAAAATCGGCTCGTCCACCTGGTCAACATGGTGTTAGTCGTAACAAAAGTTCAGAATACTCTCTACAGTTACGTGAAAAACAAAAAGTTAAGCGTATCTACGGTGTATTAGAGCGTCAGTTTGCAAACTACTACAAAGAAGCTGCTCGTAAGCGTGGTGCTACTGGTGAAAACTTGTTAGCAATGCTTGAGAGCCGTCTTGATAACGTAGTATATCGTATGGGCTTTGGCTCTACGCGCGCTGAAGCACGTCAGCTAGTTAGCCATCGTACTGTTATGGTGAAAAAAGCTGGCCGTGATGAGTTTATTCGTGTGAATATTCCATCAATTCAGTTGCAAGATGGTGATGTCATCGCTATCCAAGAGAAGTCTCGCGAGCAATTACGTATTAAAAACGCAATTGAGCTGGCTACCCAACGTGGTATTCCAGAATGGCTAGATGTTGATCACAGCAAATTACAGGGCACGTTCAAAAAAGCGCCTGATCGTATTGATCTACCTGCTGAAATCAACGAAAGCTTAATCGTTGAGCTATACTCTAAGTAAGTAACGTACTGCTCGATGCTGTTCACATGGCATTGAGCAATTAACGTTAATTAAACCAGTTTAATAAATCGAGGTGACATCATGATGCTAAATGCAACTGAGTTTCTAACGCCGAACGCCATCAACGTGGATACGGTTAATGAAACGATTGCGAAAGTCACGCTCGAACCGTTAGAACGCGGCTTTGGGCATACCTTGGGTAATGCCTTACGTCGCATCTTGTTATCTTCATTACCTGGTGCTGCAGTCATTGAAGCTGAGATTGATGGTGTTGACCATGAATACTCAACGCTTGAAGGACTACAAGAAGACGTGCTTGATTTGCTTTTGAACTTAAAAGGCTTAGCAATCACCCTTCATGACCAAAATGAAGTATTTTTGACCTTGGATAAACAAGGTCCAGGCACTATCACTGCTGCAGACATCACGTTACCGCACAATGTAGACATCATCAATCCAGAATTGGTATTGGGTACATTGAGTGACCGTGGTCATCTAAAGATGCGTTTGCGCGTAGTGATGGGTCGTGGATATGAGCCAGCAAACCAGCGCCGTGAAGATGGTGATACTAAAGCAATTGGACGCTTAAAGCTTGATGCAAGTTTTAGTCCTGTGCTTCGTGTTGCTTATCAGGTTGAGAACGCACGTGTAGAACAACGTACCGATCTTGATCGTCTTATCATTGAGCTTGAAACAAATGGCACTATAGATCCAGAAGAAGCAATTCGTAAAGCAGCCACTATATTACAACAACAGATTTCTATCTTTGTTGACCTAGAAGCTGAAGAAGCGCCTGAGCCTGTGAAAGAAAAAGAAGAGGTTGATCCGGTGCTATTACGCCCTGTGGACGATCTTGAACTAACGGTTCGCTCAGCCAACTGCTTAAAAGCTGAAAACATTTACTATATCGGTGATTTGGTACAGCGTTCAGAGACTGAACTTCTAAAAACCCCAAATCTTGGTAAGAAATCATTGACAGAAATCAAAGACGTACTAGCGTCTAAAGATTTGGAGCTTGGTATGCGCCTAGATAACTGGCCACCAGCTGATTTACGTGTTGATGATCGCTTTTCTTATCGTAGCCGTTAAACTTTAAGGATTTTTGACTATGCGCCATCGTAAGAGTGGAGTCAAGCTGGGTCGTACCGGCAGTCATCGTAAGGCAATGTTTCAGAACATGACCAACTCATTATTTGAGCATGAACTGATCAAAACAACTTTACCAAAAGCAAAAGAGTTACGTCGCGTTGCTGAGCCATTGATCACTATGGCTAAAGAAGACAGCGTTGCTAACCGTCGCTTGGCATTTAGCCGTATGCGTAGCAAAGCTATGGTAGGCAAATTATTTGGTACTCTTGGTCCTCGTTACCAAGCTCGTCCAGGTGGTTATTTGCGTATCGTAAAATGTGGTTACCGTGATGGTGACAATGCGCCTATGGCTTATGTAGAATTGGTTGATCGCGACTAATTTTACAATAACCAAAATATGTATATAAAAAAGCTCCAATTGAATTGGAGCTTTTTTTCGTTTAAATTTTTGTATGATCGTTAGGGAAGTGCATATTTAAATACTTACAGTATGTCTATATCTACAGCAATGAGTTCACATCAGCAGCACCTTGCCGAATGATTTCTGGCTGGCTACTAGTCATATCGACGATGGTCGTGAGTTTGGTGGTTTTAATGCCAGCATTAATTAGCCCATCTATCTGATTGCCTAATAATTCTTCGATCTCGAAAGGGTCATCTAATATATCATCACGATTCGGTAATATTAATGAGCTGGTTAAAATAGGTTCATCCATCGCTTCTAATAAAGCTTGGGCAATAGCATTACTTGGAACACGAATACCAATGGTTTTTTTCTTTGCATGTGCCAGCTTCTTAGGTACATCTTTGGTGGCGTTTAAAATAAAGGTAATTGGTGCTGGTGTATGCGCTTTGAGCTGTTTAAATTGGACATTGTCTACTGCAGCGTAATTCGCAATCTCACTTAGATCACGACAAAGTAGGGTGAATTGATGTTTATCATCAAGTGCGCGTATTTGTTTTAGTTTTTCCAAGGCATCTTTTGCGCCCAAGCGACAGCCGAAAGCGTAACTGGTATCAGTCGGATAAATAATCAATTGATCTTTACGTAATAAATCTGCTACTTGCTCAATCAGCCGTGGCTGTGGATTTTCTGGATGAATATAAAATACTTGCATAATAATTCCTTATTTTATAATTATTAGAATTTGGTTATTGGGCAGATGGTGATGATAAAAATTTGTTTAAGATGAACTTTGCTTTTTGTACTTAAGGTTAAAATACGGCTTTATTAAGTAGTATAGCGTAAAGTAAATATAAGTTTATGGGCAAGGCGTTAACGTGAGTATAAAATCGTTAACAATAGCCAGTCGTGTAATGAGTTTTGATGACAATAATAAAAAATCTTACATTGTAGGTTTTAGCTAAGATACGGCGCAGATAGTGAGTAAAGCTTGTAGCAAGGTTTTAGCATCAGATGGTAAGGTATCTGGTTTAGTGATATATGCTTGAACTTGTTGATAAACATCTTGAGCAAAAGTACTACCACTGGTATCAAAATCTGCAAATAGATTGTCTTGTGATACTTGAAAAGGTCGTCCACAAGCTAATGTAAACAAACACTCTATAGCTTGCGGCTTAACCTCAACACGTTCGAATGCCTGCTGCTGAGCCGCTGAGCGTCCGTCAGGTGCATACCAGTAGCCAAAGTCAGGTAGTTGTCTACGTCGTTCACCTGCCATACAAAAATGGCTTATTTCATGCAATGCACTAGCAAAAAATCCATGAGCAAACTCAATTCTTGCGGGTTGATTGCTCTGGGCAGGAAAGTATTCGGGCTCGCCAGTGCTACGAACCAAGATAACCTGTTTGCTGATAAATAAATGATTAAATAGATCAATAAGCCAATCAGTCAGTGCTTGCTCAATACCTTCAAACGATAATTCATTTTGTAAATTAAGATCGGTTAAACTGTTTTGAATAAATTCGCATACTTTGATAGGCTCAATGATCTCTTTAGCAGAATGAATCAAATAGTTATTAGCCAAATATTGCCACTGTAATGACAGTTTTTTTAATGAGGCATCTGCCTCAAGATTGATACTATGTTCAGTAGGATTTGTTTTCTGACTTTGCAATTCATTCAAACGGTGTAATAAATTTTTGGCATCAATAGTAGATAATAAATTGGAAAAATCAGGAGAAACGGTAGGCGATATCATAAATAAAACTTTAATCAAGTAAAGGATGATAGAGCAGGATGTCCCATCTCTTTAGGTAAACAATGACAAGGAAATTGCCAAAAAATATTAACATACTAGCGCTAGCGCAACAGGGCGCTTTCCGTTAGTATGGCAGGCAATATTATACACCGTTTTTGATCAATGAGGCCGCGTATGTCAAGCACCCAAGATAACAAGCCGTCAGCGCTTCATGCTAGTAAAGTACAAGTGCCTACGTCAACCAGCATGCCTGATAACATCTCTTTAAATAAGTGGGAAGACACTGGCTTTGAATGGGCAGGTGAAGAAGCTCCCCACTCTTTTGAGCGTCTTGCGACTATTTTAGCTAGCGAGCATGAACAATCAAATATTGTGCTAAATACCACTCTGTATCGTCGTAACAATGTACTGCATTTGGCTTTCACATTGACTGGTGAAGTCTGGCTGACTTGCCAGCGCTGTCTGCAACCGATTGCTATTGATTTGAGTGATGAGTATGATATTGCGCTTCTTGATAATGAAAGCCAAATACGCCTAGTTAATGAAGAGCAAGATTATTTATTGTTAGACGAAATTGTCACTGAGCAATCGCCAGAGCGACTATTACCATTCAAAAAATTGGTAGAAGATGAAATTTTGCTCAAAACGCCAATGGCGCCAAAGCATGATGACTGTGAAATGAGTGTTGAGCAGTTTGGTGAAATACCTGAAGAAGAAGAAACCGAAAATCCTTTTGCTGCTTTAGCATCTTTGAAAGGTAACTTATAACGCTATAAACGGCATTTATAAAAGATATGTTCTATTATATTTTTGCCCACTTTATGCAGAAGAGTGAAAAGCAGGGCTTTATTAATCCGTTAAACATGCGTATAATGTCCCGTTTATTGCATTCTAGCAATCTGCCATTGGCAGAGAGAAGCTAACCTTGCAGACTAACTATAGATTTTAGACGTAATCAACACTTTAATACGTGGCAATCTATTTAACTAATGATGCGTAAGACTTAGGTTGTTGTGATTATATAGCCTCTGTCAGTGTCGATTAAAGCTGAATTTCAAGCTTATCCCTTTTAAGTATAGGAGCTATATCATGGCCGTTCAAAAAAGTCGTAAAAGTCGTTCACGTCGTGACATGCGCCGTTCACATCATCGTATGGAAATCGCTGAAATAAGCGTTGATGCTACTACTGGTGAAAAACATCGTCGTCATCACATGACCAAAGATGGTTTTTATCGTGGTCGTCAGTTGTTTAAAGTAAGTCAAGACGCTTAATTTATTGTTATTTGATGGCTGCTAAAGATGATGATGGTTTTTATGACTGTCGATGTTCTTTATCAGACTATTATTCAGCAATTGGTTTGAGCTAATGAAAGCCAAGTTATTTCGCTATCATATATTATGTGGCTAGATAACTTGGCTTTTTGCTATGGGTTTTTTAGTAATAGTATTAATTATTAATTATTAATTATTAGTTTTTAGTACTGTTTATTGACTGTTAGCTGTTGACGGCTGTTTTAACGCATCAGTTATGAAGAATTAGCTATCTAGTATAAGTCACATCAAAGGATTTATCTAAGCGAGACAAACAATTAACTTTTTAGCAGCTTTGTTAATTACCGATGTCAGTGTATAGTTTCATAAGAGTATGCTGTCTTAAAGGACTAGTGACAGTAACGGCTCTATAAAATTAATATCCTATTATAGTCTTTAACTCTACGATTAGCCCCATTTACGCTAGGGGTGTTTCCAATCAAATAAGGAATATTGGTTATGGGCTCTGTACCCGATATGATAAAAAAACAACCAACCCGTATTGCAATACTGTTTCCTGGGCAAGGCTCACAAGTAGTCGGTATGACAAGCGAGCTTGCTGATACCTATCCTGAAATTCTTGAAACCTTTACTGAAGCAAGTGTGGCCTTAGGCGAAGATTTGTGGGCAATCTGTCAAGATGAAGAAAAACTTAATCAAACGCACTATACACAGCCTGCGTTATTGACCGCTAGTATCGCTATTTGGCGCATCTTACAACAAAAAATAAAGGATAAGCCTTGTTACCTAGCTGGTCATTCCCTTGGCGAATATAGCGCCCTTTGCGCAGCTAACGTGCTGTCACTTGCTGATGCCGTGAAACTGGTACATAAGCGTGGTCAATTGATGCAAGACGCTGTAGTGGGTATTGATACGGCTATGGCAGCAGTACTAGGTTTGGAAGATCACCGAGTCGAAAATTTGTGTGAGCAAGCAACCGAGCATGTAGATGATGCGATTGTTGGTGCAGCAAATTTTAATAGCCCAGGGCAAGTGGTGGTTTCTGGTAATGCTGCAGGCGTTAATGCCGTCATTGATAAAGTGCAAAATACTGGCAAAAAAGCCATTCCATTAAAGGTAAGTGTGCCGTCACACTGCGCTTTGATGGAGCCGGCTAGTAAAGCGTTGGCAGCAGAGCTTGCCGCGATTAAGTTTGATCAAGCAACGATTCCTGTGATTCAAAACCGTCATGCACGTGTTGAAACCAGTGCGGCAGGTATTAAAGAGGCATTAACCGAACAATTAAGTCAGCCAGTACTATGGTCAAAAACCATGCAAGAGCTGGCAGATAAACAAATTAATATTTTAATTGAGTGTGGTAGTGGTAACGTCTTGAGTAATTTGGCGAAGCGTCAAGCGCATCCAATTATGAGCTATCCGACTGACAAGCCCGCTCGTCTAGATAAATTGCTGGAGGTATTATCATGAGCCGTACGATCACATTAGTCACAGGCGCAAGCCGCGGTATCGGCAAAGCCGTCGCCAAACGCTTTGCTAAGGAAGGACATTTTGTCATTGGGACAGCCACCACTGAAAAAGGGGCTGCACAGATTGATGACTATCTAAATGATAGTGGCGGTATTGGTCGTGTTTTAGATGTACGCGATACTGCGCAGATTGACAAGCTATTTGAAGAGATAGAAAGCGTTTATGGTGCTGTTCAAGTATTGGTAAATAATGCTGGTATCACTCAAGATGGCTTATTGATGCGTATGAAAGATGAAGATTGGGACAATGTGATAGATACCAATCTAACTTCTGTTTATCGTATGAGCAAACGTGCTATCCGCGGCATGATGAAAGCACGCCGTGGTCGTATTATCAATATTACCTCTGTGGTTGCTCAAATGGGCAATGCCGGTCAATCTAACTATGCGGCGACTAAAGCTGGCGTAGAGGGTTTTAGCCGTACGCTCGCGCGCGAAATTGGTTCACGTCAAGTAACCATTAACTGCGTCGCGCCAGGTTTGATTGAAACAGATATGACTGATGAGCTTGATGAGCGTTTATTGAACTCCATGTTAGATGCTGTACCTATCAGCCGTTTGGGTCAACCAGAAGATATCGCTGCTGCTGTACTGTTTTTAGCCAGTGACGAAGCCAGTTATATCACAGGTGCTGTTTTGCCGGTCAATGGCGGCATGTATATGTAGCAGTTTGCTGTCGGATTTTTCCTACATGCGATAGCAATTAGTGCTGAATCCCAAGTGTTACATACTTATAATAAAAAACTGTGTGAACGAGTGTAAACTATAATAAAGGGTGCTATAATGTCGAATACTTTTAAGTCAAAGCCATGTATGATAGCAAGGCTTTACTAGATATTAGTACAGAATGTATAACTTGTTATAGTACACTCAGATGGCTATATGGATCTGAAAATCCCATTTATATACAATGCTATAGTGGCTAACCACGTGATTATAGTAGTTTGTCAAAATAATAGATCAAAAAGGAGAAATCTACATGAGTAATGATACCGAGCAAAGAGTTAAAGCTGCCGTAGCTGAGCAACTAGGTATGAATGTTGAAGACATCAACAATGATGCTTCATTTATGGAAGACTTAGGCGCTGATTCACTGGATTTAGTTGAGTTGGTTATGTCATTTGAAAGCGATTTTGGCATCACAATTCCTGACGAAGATTCAGCAGAATTAACGACTGTTCAAAAAGCAATCGACTACGTACAAGCACAGCTATAATTAGCGACTTGCTCAATAGGTTCGATATGACCGCTTATCTTAATAGATAGGCGGTTTTTTTATGTTTGTCATTTCTCTTTATTATTACACTTATAACAACTGATTTAATATTAGCGTTAACATTAGCTACGCCAAATCAACATTACTCAACATACTCTTACTGTTTATCGTTCATGCCTTTGCTTATACTCATAATGGTAAGCAAAAAAGGGTGATAACTGATATGCGTTATCATCGAAATAACAATGATGCACAATAATTAATAATATTTTAAGGAGCAGTTATATGGGTATGTTCAGTTTTGCAAAAGACATTGGTGATAAAATCTTTAATCGTGATGACGCCAAGCATGACGCTAAAGTAGAAACCAAAGCAGACGCTAATACACCAGTACAGAGTACTGAGCCTTCAGCGCAATCAGTAGCCAATATTTTACTTCGTCGTATTCAGCAGCAAAATCTAAATATTAGTGATTTAAAGATTAAGTATAATGGGTCAACCGATACTGCAGAAATTAGCGGTAAAGCTAAGACTCAAGCTGATCGCGAAAAAGCTATTATTGCCATCGGTAATGTACAAAACGTGGCTAAAGTCATTGATAATATCGATATTGAAGAGCAGTCACCTGAGTCGACTATGTACACTGTAAAATCTGGTGATAGCTTATCTAAAATTGCAAAAGATGTTTATGGTTCAACTGGTGATTATATGAAGATATTTGAAGCCAATAAGCCGATGTTGTCTGACCCAGACAAGATTTATCCTGGTCAAGTACTACGTATTCCTAAATAGTTATCATTTTTTAAGTCGTTATAAGTATCGAAACACTCATAGTATTTTGGATACTTAGAATATGGCTGTATAAAGACACCTCAAAATATGAGGTGTTTTTTTATGTATAAAATATAGAGTTAAAAATTAGGCTTCTAATTATTAATAAGTAAGATATCCAATTTATGACGCTGTTCAGCGATCGCCCAATCTATATGTTCGTCAAGCATAGTGTTATGTAGCCCCAGTTTTGCTTGTAATGCTTCGATGATTTCTTGATTACCAGTGGCATTGCCAAGACCGATAGCGATATTACGCAGAAAATTCACATAACCGGTGCGTCTAAGTGGGCTACCTTCGGTCTTTTTCATAAACTCTGCTTCTTGCCATTGCCACAATTCCAGCAAACTGCTGCTATCAAGGCGATGCCTTGGCGCAAAATCCTCTACGGGCGTCAGATTGGCATAACGGTTCCATGGGCAAATCAGCTGACAATCATCACAGCCAAAGATACGATTACCAATAGCGCGGCGGTATTTTTCATCGATAATACCGTCATGTTCAATCGTAAGATAAGAGATGCAAGCTGACGCATTAAGCTCATAAGGGGCGACAATGGCTTGAGTGGGACAGATATCAATACAGGCGCTGCAACTGCCGCAATGCTCTTTAACTGGCTCATCGTCAGGTAGTTCAAGGCTCATAAACAGCTCTCCGAGCACAAAGAACGAGCCGGCTTGTTTGTTTATGAGTAATGTATGCTTGCCAGTCCAGCCAAGACCCGCAGCATCAGCAATCGGTCGCTCAAAGATAGGAGCTGAGTCACTAAAAGGTCTAAAAATAAAATCTGTGTCAGCGCCAATATCTAGATGTCGCCATTCAGGAAGCATCGCCTCGATTTTTAACGCCAGCTGCTTAAGGCGACTGCGCATGGTTTTATGATAGTCGCGCCCTCTTGCATAGCGAGCAATGATACCTTGGTTAGGATAATTATTGTCAGTCACAGTACGTGGTGTTGGGGTTTGAGTGAGATAATCCATACGCACACTAATAATGGTTTTTGCGCCTTCTACCAGTTGCTCAGGGTGTGCACGCAGATGATGATTGCTGTGCATAAACTGTAATTGTGCTTCATAGCCTTTGGCCAACCACTGCTTTAACTGTTCAGTCTGCTTAACAAACAAAGGGTGATGTACCGATAAAAAGCCGCAATCTGCAAACCCTAACGATTGCGCTGTCTCTTTAATCCAGTGTTTAATATCTGCTGTAGTAGTAAAATCATGCGTATTATTGATAGCAATCTTTTTAGCAGTGACGCTAGTAGGTAATGATGGCATCTGCGTTTGAGAGTTTGTTTGAGATTTATTGCTCATATCTGACGATCAATGATAATGTGAATATGGATATGATAAGCCAGTGAGCGAAGAGCGCAAGTATCAAAGTGAATAAATCCATATAAATATAGATTTATATAGATTAAACCTAATTAATTGACCTTAAAGTCAATAGCAGCAAATACATACATCAATTTTGGTTTGTACTGATAATAAGTCAGAAGCTTAGCCAAATCTTATAAGAATAATCGAGGGTTAGTCATGCCAACGTCAAATGAATTGTCATCGAAAACTACCATGCCTATCGCTCTATATAGCAGCAAGCAGCTCTATGCGATGGAACAAGCATGGTTTGCACAAGGCAATAACAGCTTTGCTCTAATGCAACAAGCGGCTTGGCAAATGGTGAAGCATATTGAGATACTTTATGAAGAAAAATGTTTGAATGAGCAATTAGCAAAGCAGGGCATTGCCTCTCGTCCTGTTAATCGTCCGTGCCGTGTCAGTGTTTGGGTCGGAAAAGGTAATAATGGTGGCGATGGGTGGCTTGTTGCGTATTATTTACAGCAGAGAGGCTGGCAAGTACAAATCATTACGGTTGGCTTTGAGAAACAAGATTTTGTTATAAAAGATAATATAGAAAGTTTTAATGAAGATAGTAAAAATCCAATTGCTGATGCGACAAAGGCGTTACAGCTGGCACTATCTGCTGATTGTAAATATCGATGTTTCGAAAATATCGATGATAGAAGCATGAGCGCTTTGCCGGCGGATGTTTATATCGATGCGATATTTGGTATTGGATTCAATCGTGCAGCGAGCGATATTTATCAGCAAGCAATTTGCGCTTTTAACGAAGTAACAGAGCATTTTAAAGCAGTGGTCATCGCGGTTGATATCCCAAGTGGCTTGGTTGCCTCTACTGGTCAGGTATTTGAGCGTGTTGCGATAGCCGCAGATGTGACCTTATGTCTGATCGCACGTAAATTTGGTCTGCATACCAAAGACGGGCTCGATTATAGCGGCGCCGTGATTGATATACCGCTGATACCCCATCTAGCAAATGATAACGCGCTTATTCCTATCGCCACCCTTATTAATTTGCCTTATCGATTAAAGCCACGCAGACAAAACAGCCATAAAGGCAGCTATGGGCATGTATTAATCATTGGCGGCAATCGTATTGATAACTCACAAGGCATGGGCGGAGCAGCCATATTATCGGCATCGAGCGCGATGGCGACGGGCAGTGGTAAAATAACAGTTGCCTGCCATAAGGCTTACCATGGGGCGTTATTAACCTCGCTAGCAGATGCAATGAGCATGGATTTGCATGATACCAAAGGAGTAAAACGCCTAATTAAAGAGGCCAGTGTGATTGCTATTGGTATGGGTCTGGGGCGTGATGAAAAAGCAAAATTGCTATTTATTGAATATCTGCAGGCTGCGGTAGCAGCAGGTAAGCATATAATCATTGATGCCGATGGTCTCTATCATTTGGCTTCATTGCATCGGGAAAACCATATGCTGATAGCTGAGTTAAAAGCACATAGTAAAAATTATCAAGTGTGTTTAACGCCACATAGTGGGGAAGCTGCTAGATTATTAAATAAAAAGGTAAATGAGATAGAAAATGATAGATTGGCTGCAATAACAGAGTGTGCAGCAATTTATGGCGGTGATTGGGTGTTAAAGGGAGCAGGGTCGTTAATTCTGGAGCAGCAATCAGCGCAACCGCATGTTTATGTGTGCGGTGTGGGCAATGCTGGCATGGCGACCGCTGGTATGGGTGATGTACTTACAGGTGTCATTACTGGACTATGGGCACAGGATGATTTAAAACATGAACTACGCAGTTTGCACCAAGCAGTCATTATCCATGGATTAGCAGGCGATGTTTTAGTCAACCAGACGAGAAATAACGATGATAATTTATTATTGGTGGGGCAGCGAGGTCTGCAAGCTCAAGATATGCCAGCAGCTATCCGTCATGTGATGCATCTCATAACAGATAGCCTTTAACGATTTAATGTCACCTCAGCTAAATGTGTTTAAACACCAAATTGAAGATTAGCCACAATACTGGGTAATGGCTTGTTGAACACGTTCACGCTTAAGCTCAATCTCACGACCATCTAGATATTGACGTTTGCCATTGGCATCCATCTCATAAATACGTCCGCCCACATTTAGATTGGTTAAATTATTGCGTAACGATTGACAACGCTGGGCATTCGCTTGGGCTTCTTGCTCTTTGATGCGTGCTTCTAATTGGGCAACGCGCTGTTCTTCTGCGCTTTGCGGCGCACTTTGATTGGCTTCGGTTTTACCTGCCAGCTGTCCAGCATTGCTCTGTCTACCGTCACTACGAAACTCGATAACTTCGATATTCCTACCATTTTGCGGCGCATATTGGCTGTACTTGACTTCGCCATGTGCGCCAATAGATTTGTATACCTGAATGGCATGAGTGGCGCTCATTGGTAATATGAACATACACGCAGTGCTGACACTGATAAGTAGTTTGGTAGCAGTGCTTATCGTAGACGCTTGTGCCATAGTAACAGCCCTCTTAATGGGTAAAAAATACAGCTATCGTTCAGTTAAGCATAAGGGTTAATAGAATCGATAACAATATAAATACATAATGGCTTGATTCTAGCAAATAATACTTATGAATGTACATTGTTTAATAACCAATAGTTGGGGATAGGGTTTAGAAGTTTTTCTTGACAATAGCTCACAAACCATCGAATATAATAGCAGTTGATTGGTCAGTGAGCGGCTTTTATGATATTGCCGTGGCACTTGAAAATAAGGACTACGGGTTGCTTATCGGTAGCTTGCTTAGCCTTATTATCTTTGTGACAATGATATAAAATAAATAGCGCTTGTAATAATGCTATTCAAATCTATATTTATTGTCTCCGGACTTATCTGTCTACAATGACTAAGATAAACTTATTATTACTGTGTCTCGTAAGATTTTGCTGTTGTAAAAATAGAGTGTCATGTGTGTTTTTAACATCTCCTCATCAAACAGGTTATAAGATTTCGTAATCATATAACATGATATAAGCTATAAAATATAAGCTTTGAGATTTGTTCTATCATTCTGTATCCGTCTATTTGTCATTAGCGCAACCTTGTATGCACTACAAATAATAAGCTTCTTTTATAGATGCACTCGCATCTTGTCACTGTATATCGATAAAACCCTGTCGCAAAGCTGACCTTAAATATATTGCTATGTTTGAGTAATATGCTGTCCTATAACACAGCGTAACTTAGACGTAGCGGGCACATATTCTTGCCACAAAAAAAGGTGACGACAGTGACGCAAACCACGCAAAGTCCGAATATGACTGGACATACCCAAACGGGTCATGCTGCCAAGAATTTCCCTGAAAAGCAGCAACGCCTTGCCGAAGGAAGCAATGAGCCTGTCATGCTATCTGGCGCTGAGATGTTGGTGCAAGCACTAACGGATGAGGGCGTCAAATACATTTTTGGTTATCCAGGCGGTGCGGTCCTTCATATCTATGACGCCTTATTTCAACAAGACAATGTTGAGCATATTCTGGTACGTCATGAACAAGCCGCAGGTCACATGGCAGATGCTTATTCACGAGTAACTGGCAACACGGGTGTGGTGCTAGCGACTTCAGGTCCTGGTGCGACCAATACAGTGACAGCTATTGCCACTGCTTTTATGGATTCTGTACCGATGGTGATCATCGCAGGTCAGGTGCCTAGTAGTCTGATCGGTGAAGATGCTTTCCAAGAAACCGATATGATTGGTGTATCACGCCCAATCGTGAAGCATAGCTTTCAAGTTCGCCATGCTAGCGAAATCCCAATGATTGTCAAAAAAGCCTTTTATATTGCCCAGTCTGGACGTCCGGGTCCTGTTGTCATCGATGTGCCAAAAGACATGACTGCGCCTAGCGAAAAATTTGCTTATGAATATCCAAAAGAGGTATTTATACGCTCATATCAGCCGTCATTAAAAGGTCATAGTGGTCAAATCAAAAAGGCGGTTGAAACCTTACTTGCGGCTAAGCGCCCGATTATCTATTCTGGTGGCGGTGTAGTTTTAGGTAATGCCTATAAAGAATTAACGGCGCTTGCCCATCGTTTAAACCTACCAGTCACCAATACCTTAATGGGTTTGGGTGCTTTTCCTGGCTCTGATGAGCAGTTCTTGGGTATGCTTGGTATGCATGGCACTTATGAAGCCAATATGACCATGCATCATTCTGACGTTATATTGGCAGTTGGGGCACGCTTTGATGATCGTGTGACCAATAACGTCAAAAAATTCTGTCCAAATGCGACGATTATTCATATTGATATTGACCCAACGTCTATCTCAAAAACGATCTTTGCTCATATTCCTATCGTTGGCGATGTGAAATCAGTGCTTACTGACATGATAGACATTATTGGCGAAGATAAAGAGTTAGACCAACCGGCGTTGTTGGATTGGTGGTCACAGATTAATGAGTGGCGCAAGCGTCATGGTTTGCGCTATGACACCAGTACCGATAATGGTATTAAGCCACAAGCGGTCGTTCAAGCTTTAGATAAAGTGACTAATAGTAATGCGATTATCACGAGTGACGTGGGTCAACATCAGATGTTTGCCGCGCTTTACTATACCTATAATGAGCCACGTCAATGGCTGAACTCAGGTGGTCTTGGTACTATGGGTGTTGGCTTGCCGTATGCGATGGCAGCCAAACTTGCTAATCCTGAGCGTGATGTGGTTTGTATTACCGGTGAAGGCTCTATTCAGATGAATATCCAAGAACTGTCTACCTGTTTGCAGTATGATTTGCCAGTTAAAATCCTAAACTTGAATAATGCACAGTTGGGTATGGTAAAACAGTGGCAAGACATGCTATATGAAGGTCGTCACGCACACTCTTACATGAATTCTTTACCAGACTTTGTCAAGCTTGCTGAAAGCTATGGTCACGTCGGTATCAAGATTACTGATCCTGCGACGATGGAAGCACAATTGGCTGAAGCCATGGCAATAAAAGACAGGTTGGTATTTATTGATGTTTACGTCGATCGTAATGAGCATGTATATCCGATGCAAATCGCTGGGCAAACGATGCGTGATATGTGGTTAACAAAAGGGGAGCGTACCTAATGCAACAACAACATCTGATTTCGGTATTGATGGAAAACGAAGCGGGTTCGTTGTCGCGTTTAGTCGGCTTGTTCTCACAACGTGGCTACAATATCGAAACGCTAAACGTCGCGCCTACTGATGATCCAAGTATTTCACGTCTGACAGTAACGACAGTCACGTCACCTGAAAAAATAGAACAAATCACCAAGCAATTGCATAAATTGATCGAAGTGGTTAAAGTGCTTAATCTCTCAGATACCGTACACGTCGAACGTGAGTTGATGCTAATAAAAGTACGTGCGACGGGCGGTGTACGTGAAGAGATCAAACGCAGTGCCGATATTTTTCGTGCACAGATCGTTGACGTCAATGCCAACTTATATACGATTCAAATCGTCGGCGATAAAGCTAAGCTCGATGGTTTTATTGATGTTATTGGTCGCGAACGTATCATGGAAGTAGTGCGTTCAGGCGTCATTGGTATTGCTCGTGGTGACAAAACGCTAAGCCTATAATCAGCGTTTATGATCTTCAAAATATAGTATTTCAAACTTATTTATTCAACATCAACATAGCGCTTATCTCACCAATCACTTCGATAAGGTGACTATAATTTAAGTGTTTATTTATCCATGGTACGCCATGATTTAGGAAAAGGACTCTGTTTATGAACGTTTATTATGATAAAGATTGTGATCTATCAATCGTACAAGGTAAAAAAGTTGCCATTATTGGTTATGGTTCACAAGGTCATGCGCACGCGCTTAACCTACAAGATTCAAACGTCGATGTGACGGTTGGTCTACGTGCTAACTCTGGCTCATGGAAGAAAGCAGAAAATGCTGGCTTAAAAGTTGCTGAAGTAGAAGAGGCGGTAAAAGCGGCTGACATCATCATGATTTTGACGCCTGATGAGTTCCAAAAAGAGCTTTATAACGATGTGATTGAGCCAAACATCAAGCAGGGCGCGACACTGGCCTTTGCTCATGGTTTTGCGATTCATTATAACCAAGTTATACCACGTAGCGATCTTGACGTCATCATGGTGGCACCAAAAGCACCAGGTCATACCGTTCGTTCAGAATTCGCCAAAGGCGGTGGTATCCCAGATCTTATCGCTATCTATCAAGATGCGTCAGGTCAAGCCAAGCAATTAGCACTATCTTATGCTGCTGGTGTTGGTGGTGGACGTTCAGGTATTATCGAAACGACCTTTAAAGATGAAACTGAAACTGACCTATTTGGTGAGCAAGCGGTTCTTTGTGGTGGCGCAGTAGAGCTAGTAAAAATGGGCTTTGAAACCCTAACTGAAGCTGGCTATGCACCAGAAATGGCTTACTTTGAGTGCTTACATGAGCTAAAGCTTATTGTCGACTTGATGTATGAAGGCGGTATCGCTGACATGAACTACTCAATCAGTAACAACGCTGAATATGGCGAATATGTGACTGGTCCTGAAGTGATCAATGAGCAATCACGTGAAGCCATGCGTAATGCGCTAAAACGCATTCAATCTGGCGAATACGCAAAAATGTTCATCAGTGAAGGCGCAACCAACTATCCATCAATGACGGCTCGTCGTCGTAACAATGCAGAGCATCAAATTGAAATCACGGGCGCTAAGCTACGTGGTATGATGCCTTGGATCGGTGGCAATAAAATCATCGATAAAGACAAAAACTAATTTGCTATTGATGAATTAGTAAAGAAATCAGTCTAAAGAAGCCCATGTTATCAGTGATAGCATGGGCTTTTTATTTTTAGTAGGCGGTGTTTTATAAAGTATTTTTATCATCGCCAGTCTGTACTGGTTGAAAATCTGACTTCGCTGCCTAATATAGGCAAGCATTATCATATCTATTAACGGCTTACTCGGTTAAATAGGTATCGCTATTTTTATTCTTGCAATATAAATGCCAAGGATTCTTTTATTCTATAAATTACAGGTTGTCTGTTGTGCAAATATCTTATCCTGATTGGCTAACACCGCAATTCATATACATTACTCTGAGCGCTGTCGTTGCCGTTTTGATTTGGATCGAAGGGGAAATGCTCAAAAAAACCGGCGGCAAACTACCCAACTCTAAGTTCTTTCAAATCAGCTCAATTCTAGATACCTCATGGTTTTTCATCTCAGTAGTGATGCTATATACGATTGATTTGACACCACTAGCCGTTGCTGTACCAGCGGCTTACGGTCTTTATACGACCTTTGGCTGGATCTATGGCGCACGTTTATTGAAGCGTAAAGGCATTCCTGACTCTCCGAAAGACTTGGTCATACCTGCTAAATATATCGCTTATAGTCAGTCATTTTCGCTGATATTTTTTGCGCTATGTTTATTGGTATTGAGCTCACCGTGGTTGCCGATTGCTGTATAGTTTGCTTTTAATAAAGTAGCAAATATAATTCCTATCACTGGGATTTGTCGAAAGCGATATCTAAGTCCATAGTAAATCTCGAAAGGTAAATGGTAAAAAAACATTCTATATCAAAGTATTAAGTCTCAATTAATTAATAGTAATAATTATTTAAAATTGACTTAAATAGGTTACAAAAATCATCAATTTAAGCTGTTGCGCTTAAAAAAAGCTGTTATAATCAGCTTGTACTCAAAGGATTTCGGGTAAAAATATTAAGATCTCTATTAGAGGTTTCAATTATTTCATCCACGCATTCTGCAAGAAAAACTTAGGTATATATCAATTAATCGGTGATGACACACGTCTCGCCAACAGTTAAAGAGTTAGGAAAATTTATGTCAGATAAAGTTGAAGGCACTGTAAAGTGGTTTAATGAAGCTAAAGGTTTTGGTTTTATCGCGCAAGACAACGGCGGACAAGACGTATTCGCTCACTACAGCGCTATCCAAGGCGGTGGTTTCAAAACTCTAGCCGAAGGCCAAAAAGTGTCTTTCATCTTAGGTGATGGCAAGAAAGGCCCACAAGCTGAGCAAATCGAAGCTATCTAATCTCATTTGACATTGAGTAAGCTGTTCTTCAGCGCGCTTAATGAAAGTAAGATTATCAATATGCATTGATGCCTTTGTTTGTTAAAACAATAAAAATACTGTTTAGACTTTAAAAAAGAGCAACCTCTGATCAGGTTGCTTTTTTTATGATCTTTTTTTGATTCAATTCTTATAATAACGAGATAGTATTGGTTTATATTAACGGTTATAAACGACTTAGATAGCTTGTAAAAGTCAGAAAAGAATAAGAATAATGATAAGAAAATGGTGTGACTAGGCGCTTATAAACTGTTTATTGTAGAATGGTGACAAATTTATGACGCATTATTCACGGCGTTGTCTTGACCTTAGGGCTGAGCTCACGCAAGATACATAGGTCTGATAATAACGGTTGGCTTAGCTTTGGCAGATTTTATAGATAGAGAGTGTGATGCCAGTATATTGTTTATGGTCTGATATTTTTTATTACATTATAGATGCTGACGCAGCAATCAACCTTGAGTACTATTTCGAACGACGATTTTAAAGAAATGAACCTTTGGTTCTTAACTGGCAATTTTAATTCATAACATTAATAAACGAGGAACGTATGAAAGCATTAGTAGCGGTCAAGCGTGTCATTGATTACAACGTAAAAGTTCGTGTAAAAGCTGATAATTCTGGCGTAGATTTATCTAACACTAAAATGTCAATCAACCCTTTTGATGAAATTGCAGTAGAAGAAGCGGTTCGTCTTAAAGAAGCGGGTGTGATTGATGAAATCATCGTTGCCTCAATTGGTCCAAAAGAGTCACAAGAGCAGATTCGTGCTGCTTTAGCACTGGGTGCTGATCGTGGCATCTTGGTAGTAACTGATGCAAAACCTTATCCTCTACAAATCGCTAAAATCCTGAAAAATATCGCTGAATCTGAAGCTACCGATATTATTTTACTAGGTAAACAAGCAATTGATGATGATAATAACCAAACGGGTCAAATGCTAGCGGCATTGATGGGTATTGGTCAGGGTACATTTGCATCAGAAGTAAAAGTTGAAGGCGATAAAGTTAATGTAACGCGTGAAATCGATGGTGGTTTGCAAACGGTTGCGCTTGATTTGCCAGCGGTTATTACGACTGATTTACGTTTGAATGAGCCACGTTATGCAAAATTGCCTAACATCATGAAAGCGAAGAAAAAGCAGCTTGATGAAAAAACACCTGCTGATTTTGGTGTTGATATGGCATCTAAGCAAGAAATCATTAAAGTTGTACCACCTGCTGAGCGTAAAGCTGGTATCAAAGTGGGTTCAGTTGATGAGTTGGTCGATAAGCTAAGAAACGAAGCAAAAGTCATTTAATACTTTGCTAATGCCTATCTACTGCAAAGCCATGACGTCCTAAATAAGTTTTATTGAACTTGGACATAATAGGGCTTTGTATACCAACAACCTCATGAATAGATGATACGAATAAATAAAGGACAAAAACAATGGCAATTTTGGTATATGCAGAACACGACAATGCCAGTCTAAAAAAGGCAACTTTGAATACGATCGCTGCCGCTCAGCAAATTGGCGGTGATATTCATGTATTGATCGCTGGTAGTGGTGCGCAAGCAGCAGCTGACGAAGCAGCAAAAGCAGCAGGCGTTAGCAAAGTATTGCTAGCCGACAACGCAGCTTATGAGCATCAATTGGCAGGTAACTTAGCGCTATTGGTCGCTGATATTGCTGGTGAGTACAGTCATATTCTTGCACCTGCTACAACAACTGGTAAAAATTTCTTACCACGCGTTGCCGCATTACTTGATGTGAGCATGTTATCAGAAATCTCTGCTGTGGTAGATGCACAAATGTTTGAGCGTCCTATCTATGCTGGTAATGCGACTGCAACGGTTAAAACGACAGAAGATAAAGTGGTATTAACCGTACGTACGACGGCTTTTGATCCAGTAGCAAGTGAAGGTGGTTCAGCCACTGTTGAAACTCTTGACAATGTGCAAGAGCTTGGCAAATCAAGCTTTGTTAACGAAGAGATGGCTAAATCTGATCGTCCTGAATTGACGTCAGCCAGCATCGTGGTTTCTGGTGGTCGTGCCCTAGCAAATGGTGAAAACTTCACTAAATATATCGAGCCATTGGCTGATAAACTTGGCGCTGCTGTTGGTGCATCACGTGCCGCTGTCGACGCAGGCTATGTACCAAACGATATGCAGGTTGGGCAAACGGGTAAAATCGTTGCACCAGACTTATATATCGCAGCTGGTATTTCAGGTGCTATTCAGCATTTAGCGGGTATGAAAGATTCTAAAGTCATCGTTGCTATCAACAATGACCCAGAATCACCTATTGCTAGCGTTGCCGATTACTTCTTAGAAGCTGATTTATTTGCAGCCTTACCTGAACTGACCAGTAAAATCTAAGTACTTGTTAGTGAAAGTAAAATAAAAAACCCGCTATCATTGATTGCGGGTTTTTTTGTATTCAACTTAAAAATCGTCTTGCTGATTCAGTTAAATGATATTAGCTATAACTTCTTTGACGTAATGTCTCATACAAACATAGTGAGCCTGCAATCGCAACATTGAGGCTTTCTTGCCCATTGGGCTGTGGTAGAGCGATAGGGGTTGCGCACTGCATCAGCTCGTCACAAACCCCTTGACCTTCATGTCCCATAATCCAAGCGATTGGTTTTTTTAAATCATGCTGATAGATGACGGTATCAGTGTGCGAGCTGGTGGCAAATAGAGGGGTTTGCACATGGTCTAAAACCTCTTGTACACTTAATCCCTCATATATATTTAGGGCAAACTGGGCACCCATTCCTGCCCGTAATGTTTTTGGTGACCAAGCTTGCGCAGTAGCGCTGGTGCAAAGTATGTTTTTGATTCCAACAGCTGCTGCGGTGCGCAGTAATGTGCCGACATTACCACTATCTTGAACGTCATTGAGAATCAAGCAGTCATCATGAATCATAGATAGGCTAGGGGTTGGCATCTTAATCACTGCCATAATATCAATCCCGGTACCTAAGCTACGAATACTTTCATAAAGCGCATCCGACAAGGTTAATATAGGCGTATAAGTGGGCAGACGAGTGAGAACTTGCTGCACCTCTGGATGGTGGTGTGCAGACTCTGCTAGCAATATTTGCACAAATGGATAATCACTACGAAGGGCAGCATCAATAAGATGAATACCTTCAATGACAGTTTGTCCATGTTTGTTACGTTGGCGAGCTTGCGTCAATAACGCCTTTACTAGCTTGACCGTTGTATTCTTATCTGAGGTAATAAGCTCGGTGGGATTTGCTACCATAATAGATCGCTTAGAGAAAAAGTATAAAATATAGACAGCGCCTATGAAATGATTATAAATATGGCTTTATAGGCGCTGTCAAAATGTGCTTGTATGTCTTATTTATCAGTATGGTTTAAATGTAACTCTTTGATATAGTCGACTTCATTTTTACTGCCAAGTACTACAGGCACACGTTGATGAATGTCAATCGGCTCTATATCTAAAATGCGATTGACTGCATCCGTTGCCCCGCCACTAGCACGTTCAATTAATAAACTCATGGGATTGGCTTCATACATGAGACGTAATTTGCCTGCTTTATTGGCGTATTTGGTATCAAATGGATATGTGAATAAGCCACCGCGGCATAGAATGCGATGAACATCACCAACCATGGCGGCAACCCAGCGCGTATTAAAATCGCGACCACGTATGCCTGTCTCGCCAGCGATAAGCTCATCGATATATTGCTGCATTGGCGCGCGCCAATAACGGTAGTTTGAGGCATTGATAGCATATTCGCTAGTATCGGCATCGATGGTGACATTTTCTTCTATCAATACATAGTCATTGGTATCTGGATCTAGGCTAAACATGACTACATTATCTGTGATGGTCAGCGCAAGAACGGTAGAGGTGCCATATAGTAAGTAACCGGCTGCTAGCTGCTGATTACCCGCTTGTAAAAAGTCGCTATTTTTACTAACTTGACCTTGACGCTGGTACGGTAAAATCGAGAATATGGTGCCGACAGCCATATTGATGTCGATATTAGACGAGCCATCGAGTGGGTCAAACAATACCAATAAACTGCCATCAATATTGGCAGGAGTAGCGTCATCAAGCTCTTCTGAAGCAACACCAGCACAATGGCTGTTTTGTGCCAATGCATCTAACAATAAATCGTTGGCCAATACATCTAACTTCTTCTGGTCTTCACCTTGCACATTTTGATTACCCGCTTCACCAAGGATGTCTGCTAAAGCGCCTTTTCTTAAGAGCTGTGAGATGGTCTTGCCGACGTCAGTGACGGTAGTAATAACGTCATTGAGGGCAGGAGTGGTGGCGTTAGTGTTCAAATACTGTGCTAAGGTTGTCATAGTGTTTCCTAATGAATAATTCTGATAAAGAATGGTACAAGCTAAGTATGGAATGCGTGTTTAAGAATTGATTACGTTATATTGATATGAGAGATATTGTTAAATACTGACTAAGGCGTCTTTGTCCTGACCTGAAAATCAGCTACACTAACACTATTATTATTCAATTATGGTTTAAGAGGCTGTCTTTTGATACGGTTGCCAAATGATGTGCTGCTATTCTCTAAAATGAGAGCCACATCTATTTTAATATTGCTTATATCATTGCGGTAAATTGTAGCAAATAAGCAGCAAAATGTCCTTGTCTGTATGCATGTCTGCCGTATTATCGAGCCAAAACCGTTAAAAAAACGAATGATAACTTATTATAAAATCATACAAACCCTTAATGAAGACGTGTCCTTATGTCAAATTCTATCGATAGCCAATCACTACCTACCGTCTCGCCGACAGACTACGCAAGATTTGATCCTGATACGATTCATGAAAAACTTGATGCGTCATTGAGTCGTCCGCAGCTCAATACTGATGGTAGTATTCGTCATTTTTTAGGTATCGAAGGTCTTAATAAAGCCCAGCTGCAGGCGATTATCTCTAAAGCTGAGTCATTTTTTGATGATAAGGGACAGCTGATTAACCGTCCTGAGCTTGAAGGCTATACGGTGATGAATCTGTTTTTTGAGCCATCGACGCGCACGCGTACCACGTTTGAGGTAGCAGAAAAACGTTTAGGTGCTAATGTATTAAATATCGATATCGAACGCTCTAGTACTAAGAAGGGAGAGAGCTTACGCGATACGTTATGGAATCTGCAAGCGATGACGGCAGATATCTTTGTGGTACGTCATTCAGCATCAGGTGCGGCACATTTTATGGCGACTGAAGTGACGCCAGATATTGCCATTATCAATGGTGGTGATGGCTGGCATGCGCATCCAACGCAAGGCATGCTTGATATGCTGACTATTCACCGTGAGGCGCCGCGTCCTTTTGAAGAGCTGTCGGTTGCAATCGTTGGCGATATCAAACACTCGCGAGTAGCACGCTCTGACATCAGTGCGCTACAAACATTGGGTGTAAAAGACATTCGCGTCTGCGCACCTCGTACGTTATTACCAAAAGGGATTGAGCGTTTTGGTGTGCAAGTATATGAGAATATGAATGAATGCGTGACGGACTGTGATGTCATTATGGGCTTGAGAATTCAAAATGAGCGTATTGGCTCACCGCTCCTCGCCTCATCGAGTGAATACTATAAGCACTATGGTATTACTCCTGAGCGCGTGGCACTGGCGAAGCCTGATGCTCTAGTTATGCACCCAGGACCGATGAACCGCGGTGTTGAGATTGCCTCAAGCGTTGCCGATGGGGCACAATCTGTGATTTTAAAACAGGTTAATAACGGCATTGCTATTCGTATGGCGGTACTGTCACTGGCGATGGAAGGTCAGCGCGCGCATCAAGCGGCTGGTCATTAATATTTAGCTCGCCTGTTTTATTCTTATTTATCCCATTTTATTGATACGGTAATAACGCTCATGGTTCACATTACGAATTCAGATGTTCATATGCACGACTTACTTCCAAAAGTATTTAAAGAATCACTGTCACAAATCGCCACTGCTCAGTTAGCAAAGCTGACGAGCGAGCGCGAGACATGGATATTACCACCGTTAGTGGATTTGTGCGCCCGCTTACGTGAGCCGGGTCAACAGCAGCATGGCACGTTAGAGTCAGAAGGGCGTGCGGCCCGTGCCAATGGTTTTTTGCATGTGGTGATTCCCCCTGATACCAATCCTATTTTAGAGAACGGCTCATTGTTAAAAGGCTTACGTGAGCGTGCGCTCGATGATGGCGGCATCTATTTGCATATCTTGGGCGCGTTGACTGCTGGCTTAGAAGGTGAGCGCCCTTCCAATATTGCAGGACTTAAAAAAGGCGGCTGTATTGCGGTCTCCAATGCTCGTAGACCCTTTCAAAACGACTTAGTGCTCTTACGTACACTCGAGTATGCGGCGACTTTTGGCATGAAAGTATTCTTTTATCCTGATGAACCAAGCCTATCTGGTGATGGCGTGGCGCATGAAGGTTATATCGCTTCTTATCATGGTCTGCAGGGTATTCCTTGGATTGCAGAAACCGTCGCTTTATCAACGCAGTTACTTATGGTGGAAGAAACGGGCATAGCTGCTCACTTTAGCCAATTATCTTGTAAGTCGTCAATTGAGCTGATGCGCTGGGCAAAAGATAAAGGTTTACCAGTTACTTGTGATGTGGCAATGCATCAGTTGTATTTAACCGATGATAATCTGGAAGGCTTTAATGCTCAAGCATATGTATTACCCCCTTTGCGTAGTAATACCGATCAGCAAGCGATTCGCCGTGGTCTAAAAGATGGCACAATTGATGCAATTTGTAGTCATCATGAGCCATTAAACAGTACCGCGAAAAAAGCCCCATTTGCGGAAAGTACGCCCGGTATCTCAAATTTTGATACCTTTATGGCGCTGGCGTGCCAGCTGGTAAAAGATGAGGTGTTAACACTTGAGCAGCTAGTCGATAAAATATGCTTAAATCCTGCAAAAATTGCGGGTATCAGCGAGCAATATGAGACTATCGGTGGCGCAGTACTGGTCGATCCCAATCTTGAATGGCAGGTGACTAGCGAATCCATGCTGTCAAACGGCAAAAATACGCCATTCTTTAACCAAACACTGCAAGGGCGCGTTGTGGAGACTTTCTTTGGCTAATTTGCCTAGGCAGGATGATAGTCTAGAGTCTTCGTTAGAAGGCAATTCATCAAAAGATAACCATCCGTCTTCAGACCCACGACACAATGAGCCTCGCACGACGTCAAGCGAATCTATCAAAGCAGTAGCAATCTATGAAGTCGTAAAGGGTATTGGCGCACTACTAGGTGCATTGGCTTTATGGTCGTGGCATACCGACCTTGAGCATTGGCTCATTACGGCGACGGCTTCTTGGCAACAAGTATTTGGTCAGTTATTAGCGCCGCAAGTTGACAGTGCGGTACGTATTGCACAGATGGCAAGCAAAAACTGGTCGATATTCTTATTATTGATTTTTGCTTATGCCAGTTTGCGTTTTGTCGAGGCGTATGGCTTATGGCAAGATAAAACATGGGCTTACTGGTTTGGGGTACTGGGTTATGGAATATTTATTCCTATTGAACTCTACTATCTGATTGTGAGTCCGTTTGATTGGTTCAAACTTGCCATATTGGTGTCGAATATTATTATTGTGATTGTGGTTTATCGTAATATGAAACGAAAGGGTTTAATCTAATCAGGTTTCCTTAGGCTCAAATGACAATTTAGAAAGCCAGTTTAAGATATTTATCTTAAACTGGCTTTTTTATAAATAACGCAATCTAAGATTTATATATTGGCTGTTTTTTCATCAGTACGAATGCTTTTGGCGACCTTGCCTACACTTAAACCTTGTACCAGTATAGAGAATATAACGACTGCATAAGTTAGGGCCAGTAGTATATCGCGTTCAGATCCTGTTGGGAGTTGTAATACTAAAGCAACTGAAATACCACCTCGTAGTCCACCCCATGTTAGCACCTTCCAAGCCCCTGCTGGCAAGTCAAGTTGTCGATGAAAGGTTTTGGTGGTCATGCCGACTACAATAAATCGAGCAAGTAAGGCAATCACAATCGTTAAAGCGCCAGCGATAAATAAATTGGCTGAATAAGCAATCATCACCACTTCAAGACCGATTAATACAAATAAAATTGCGTTCAAAATCTCATCGATCAATTCCCAAAACAAATCAACATAATGGCGCGTCTTATCACTCATCGCTAGTGCTCGTCCGCGATTACCAAGCATCAGCCCCATCATTACCATTGCTAGTGGTCCCGATAAATGCCAATGACTGGCCAGCGCATATCCGCCTATGACACCGGCAAGGGTCAGTAGAACCTCTTCTTGATAGCTATCGATGCTTTTGAGCATGTAATATAAAATCGCGCCAAGTACTAAGCCAAAAATAATACCGCCACCAGCCTCGACTGCCAAGGTGTGCACCACATAATTGGCGGTTGGGATATCACCGCTCGATAAAATACCGAGCAGCAGTACAAAAATGACGACGCCGATACCATCGTTAAATAGCGATTCGCCCGCGATGACCGTCTCTATGCTTTTTGGGGCGCCAGCAGAGGCTAAAATACCCATCACTGCAATAGGGTCGGTTGGAGATATCAAAGCGCCAAACAGTAAGCACCATAAAAAAGACAGCTCGAAACCAAACAGCGGCAACATTAGATATAGAGCACCTGCAATCAGCAGCGCTGATACTAAGGTACCTATGAAAGCTAGAATACCAATAGGCAGCTTATAACGTTTTAGATCACCAATATTGACGTGCAAAGCGGCAGCAAATAAAAGCATAGAAAGCATGCCATCAAGTAAGACTTCAGTGAAATCAAGCTGGCCTAATAAACTGACTTCATAATCAATAAGCTGATCAAACCCTAAAAACCCTAAAAATATCGCCCCGATCGACAATAATATCGAGATAACCATTACACCGATAGTTGTGGGTAGGCCAATAAATCGATGGTTAACGTAAGTTAATAGGGCAGTGATAGATAAAAATATCGCGCTAATTTCGAGTATGGTCAGGCTGCTCGTAGGGTCCATAAAAAAGTCTCAAGTGGGTAATAAGAGATGTCAACTATGCTCTAACTTGTTTCGATTGGGCTTGTAGTGCCTGACGAATATGGGCATCAAAATCACTGACATAATGGAAATAGTGATGCTGGGCGTTTTCACTCATAATAAATTTCTCTGCTTGTTGGCACATTGCGGTCAAATCATCAGCGAGTTGATGGTAATTTAAATTATCCGCGCCGGCACGCTCAATCAATTTTATCTCATGTATGAGCGTTTGCTGCTGCGCCTCATTAACCCTAGCATAATTCAAGTCAATCATTGCCTGACATAGCGCCTTTAATACCATCAAATCTGCTGCCGCATAACGCCGTATCTCACCAAGTGAGCTATCAATAAAATCTGATATTTTAGGGATACGGGTAACAACGGCAAGGATGGCTGACGGCTGATGGCTGATAGTATCTGATGTATCTGTCTCATCTAACGGTTTATAAAAATGATACGGCGTCGGCGGCTGACAGCGCATCATAATGCTCAGACAACTGGTCAGCGATTGAACACAGTTAACCGCTGTTTTTGGGTCATTGATACCTGGTGACAATGCGCGTACGGCAATTTCAGTCATTTGCCCTAAGCTATAAGCAATATCATTAGATTGCGTCAAGCGCTGTTCAAGACGTATACAACCAGCAAAACGTTGCCAAAATAGCCCATCAGGCGAACGTGGCACAAGCGCCAAATGCGGCGTTTTTGTTTTTTGTAGGTTAGTTGGATGGTCTGCCGGACGCTGATAAAAATAGCCAATCACATTTTTATCGGTGACAAAGTGACCGAGACTGCTATTTATTTCTACCACGCCGCCATAATCTTGCGATAGGGTAATGAGCGATTCAAAATAAATCTGCTGCAAATAGCCCGAGTACGGTGGATAAATAGGCGTCGCAGACCAGTGATGAAATTGTTCGATATCATGATGCTCGATATTACGTTGGTGCTCGATATCGCAGCGGTCACTGTACCAATAATGAATGTTTTTAATTGCCTCATTGCTGGCACCTTCAATCACATGCGATGCCTGAATGGCATGTACCATATGCTGTACAAAATAGACCAGTAGAAGGGCACAAATAATCGCCATAATAATGGCAAAGGTCACCGACAATTGCGGCACACCAAAACCAACATCGTATTTATGAATGGCTTTTAACACCAGCAAGCTATAGCTAAATGTACCGATGAACGCGCCCAAAACGAACTGATTGGGCGTATCAGTCAAAAAGTTACGGAGTAATCGGGGTCCAAATTGTGAAGATGCCATTGATAATACTGCAATGGTAATCGAGAAAGTCGTGCCTGCCACGCCAAGTACCGCACCAGCAATAGTGGTCATAATAGCGCGCGCGGCGTCATCATCGCCAGTGAAGGCAAAGGTAATCTCTCTGACCATGTCGCGATCAAAATGCTCATCGATCGTTACAAGGATAGGAGCGAGCAAGATGCCTACCAGCACACAGGCAGTCGGTATAAACCAGTAAGAGCCAATCAGCTGTTGCCACAAATTCGTTAGGCGATCGGGTAAATTGGTAAGCGTTTTTAGCGACCATAACTGAAAAAACTGCCGCAGTCTTTTGAGACTTGACGTTGATAGACGGTTGAATAAGTTGTCTTCAGCATGTTTAGTCAACGTGAGGAGCTCCAAAAATGATCGTAGTATTTCTTTTATTACCAGCAGTTCTATAGAATCAGACTGCTGACAACAAAAGCTCTTAAAAACAAATTACCTGATTCACTGCAAATAATCCATTAAAAACAGGATAAAAAATAAGCTCCATTTGGAACTTGTTTTTTATAGAGAGGTCTTGTTATTTAAACACTCAAATCGATCTTGGGTTATCGGCTTCAGTAATAATATCGCGTTTAGCATTAGAAAAATTAGCGTTTATTTGATTTTTATCGTCAATGCTGTCTTGTGGAATAAGAATTTCACGATTGTGCTCGTCACGCTCTATGTCGCTATCCTTATCATAAGCGACTGGTTCAAACTTCGGCATGTCATCCTTACTATCTAGAGGCTCTTGTAATAAATGACTGGAGGTAGCTGCGCTAGATTTCCTAAAAAATTCATTTTTCTCTTTTTGAAGCTTTTCGTTTTTATGGTTAGTGGATTTGTCATCAGAGGTTTTCTTACGTGGTTCACTATGGGCAAAAATAGCACCGAGCGGCACATTCAATTGTGCTTTGGCATAGGCTTCGGTATTTTCAAAGCGATTAACCAATAAGCTAAGCCAAGGTTTTTGGTTTTCTAGGCTCATCTCATCAAGTTCATCTTTGATAGGCAATGGATAAGGCAGGGTACGATAAAAATCCCACAAGGTCATTTTGCTCAAATCTCTTTTGAGTACATAGTGCTCATCTTCTGTCATGGTAATCAAGTTGCTGTCTTGCAGATAATTGATATAGGTATACCATTTTGGCAGCTCTTTACGTCCGAGGACATTGCGTAGCGCTTGTTCGCTCACCGCTTCGCCTTTTAAGTGATGGGTATAAACAAGATTTAACATATCAAGCAAGCTTAAAAATGGATGGCGCGGATAAACCTCTTTCGTCTCAAATATCGTTAGGGTATAGCTGATCTCAACCCCTAATAAAATCAAATTCCATGACAGATATATCCATAATAAGAAAATCGGCAACGCAGCAAATGCGCCATAGATCGCTTCATAACTGGTAAAGTTCGCCATCACTGTACCAAATAGATGTTTCATCAGCTCAAAGACAATTGCTACAAAGACACCTGCAATCGCAGCATTTTTTGCTGGTACTCGCGCTTTTGGAATAAACCAATACATACTGATAAAACCAGCGATCGTAACTGCAATCGATACTATCTGTACCCAAAACGACCAATCAATACCATAGCCGCCAATTTGTCTATTTAACAAACTCAGGCTTTGGACAGCACTTGAGGCGATGAATGCCGTACCCAATACTAAGGGTCCCAACGTGACGATGGTCCAATAGCGCAACATACTTCTCATGCCGCCAGAACGATCTTCTACGCGCCATATTTGGTTGAAAGCGCGCTCAATGGTGGTCAAAGTCATGATGGTAGTAAAAAGTAAGAACATCGCCCCAATGATGGTGAGGTTTGATGATTTTTCAGCAAAGTTATTGATATATTTACTGACTTGCAAGCTCGATTGTGGCAGCAAGTTGCTATAAATGACTTCATAAATCTGCGCCCTAACTGAAGCAAGTGCTGGCACTGAAGACAAAATCATCAGCAGTACGGTTAATATGGGCACAATCGACAACAAAGTCGTATAGGTTAATGATGCAGCTTTTTGCTGACAGTTATCCTCAAAAAAGTGCCGCGTCAAAAAACGTAGGAACTGAAACCAACGTTGGTGTAAAAAAGGTATTTTTTTTAATAGATTTTCCATAACGACCATCTAACAAGGATAATAGAGTGCGGATAGTGTAACAAACATGCTCTGTCTGAATCTGCGCGTTAATTGTGTCAATATGCATTAGATTGTATTGAGTAGTTAAGTAAAGTACTGCAAATAATTTGCTTGGCTGCTAGGTTAAGTGTGCTGCCAAGTAGCAGGGTTTGTTTGCATGTCAGTGAATGACTCGGGCATAATGGGCATATATCTATATTACTGTTAACGATTTTATAAGGAAGTTTTGCTAATGAGTCAGACCGCCCCTTATGTTTTGGTACTCTATTATTCAAATTATGGTACGACTAAGACATTAGCCTATGCTATCGCTCAGGGTATCGAAGAGGCGGGCATGACCGTGCGCATCCGTACGGTACCAACAGTCGCGCCTGAAACCACGGCAAGCAAGCCTGCGATACCGGACGACGGCGATTTATATTGCACGATGGAAGATCTAAAAAATTGCAGCGGTCTGGCACTTGGTAGCCCCACCCATTTTGGTAATATGGCCGCGCCCATGAAGTATTTTTGGGACAATACCGTCACCATTTGGCTGGCAGGCAATCTACAGAACAAGCCAGCGTCAGTATTTACGGCAACAGGCTCTATGCATGGCGGTCAAGAGACGACCTTGCTGACGATGATGTTACCACTGTTGCATCATGGCATGATGATTGTGGGCGTGCCTTATGCTGAGCCTGCTTTAAACCGTACCATGCGTGGCGGTTCACCCTATGGTGCCAGTCATGTGAGTGGCGCCTCCCATGATCAGCCTGTATCTGCTGATGAGCGCGAGCTTGGCATCGCTCAAGGGCGTCGTTTAGCGATTACGGCATCTGCATTAGCGCAAGCTAACTGGAGCCGTTAATGCGCTCATCTATTACTGTTTGGCATGAACAATTAGGAAATACATACCTCTAATGGCTACTAACCTTTCTCATGATGACAGTCAACAGCAAATATCCGAAATAAGCAGTCAATCAACCCATCTGTTAAAACCGATTATGCCTGTTCGTCAGCGCCTGATGGTGACATGGCTGGTTTGGCTAACCTTTCGATTGCTTGCTTTGCCTCTTTTGATCAATATCTTTAATCCTAGTCACCCTGATATTATCGGCGGTATTGCATGGCAAGCGCTATGGTTAGTACCAGCATTTGTCTTAACACCATCGATACTACGCGGGCGCTCGCCTTATGCGCTATTAATAGACAGTATGTTTACTTTGGTATATTTAGGGGCAAGTGGGGTTGTATTGTTCACACGTGCTTATGGCAGTAGTTGGGCAGAAATCGCTGTTTATTTCATTGATTTCGTCCTACTATCTGCGATTAATATCTGGCTGTTTATCTTATTAAAGCGCCTACCTTCGATGAATAATGTGGTTAAACAGCCACGCTCATAAGTCATTGATATCTATTCCAATGCTATTTTTCTGTAGTGCTTAATAAAAAATTTACATTAAAAAATCGGCATGCTATTTAGCATGCCGATTTTTTAATGTTTTAAGCCGTAGAGTTGAGGCTCTTAGTTCACTTTAGACAATTCTAAATCCATCTTCTTACCATCATTAATCTGGCTTACTTTTACCGGTAAGTAATCTAAGCTTGGTGCCAACCAAAAACTGGTCGAACGGCTATTGTCATCATGGATACGGTCGACACGCACCGTATCAAAGGTACCAGCAGGGACCGTTATCTTGGTATTACCAGATTTTTTAAACGGCGTTTTTTCAATTTTATCGTGTTTTGCCATGTAGTAATTGCCAGAGAATTTACCATTTAACAAGTCTTGGCGAATTTGCACTTCAAGGCTCAAATCATCAAATGCTTGCTGCGCCATATTTAACGTGGTCGATTTGCCTCTATAATTACTCACGACTTTTTTACCACGGGGATTAAAATCGAGTTTATGCGTACGACCGATACCCAGTAGTTTATAAGTGGTACTGGCTTGGGTTGGAATAACCGCATTACCGTTGATAGTAAAGGTACTATGTTGCGCAGCACTTGCGATACCGGCAACCCGTGCATCGACATTATATTTCCACGTGTTGCCTGACTTATCTAAAGCACGAGTGGCGGTACCTTTATACTTGTCTTCAATCGTAAACGTATAATCGGCGCTCGACGGTTGAATGTCTTTTGCACTGGCAATCGTTGGTGCAGCCATACTTAAAGCGCTGATAGCCGCTATGCTCGCTCCAGTAGTCAACGCAGTTAAGAATTTAACCTTACCGTTATTCTTATCATTATAATCGGTTATGGATGGTTTTTTATTGGTAAATGAAAAACTCATGGACAGTCCTTAATAGATTGATATCACCTTAATAGATTGGTATCAAATAACTTATTTAAGTCAATTCGACCTTACTGTTAACTAATATTATATTTTCAATGCTTATAATGGTCATACTCTGTTACATTTTCAAGAGGGAGAACTTACGCTGACGTTTGGCTCTTGTAGTTGATGTTACTATCTTAAGTAATGCTTGGCCTATGAGTAACTTGCTGTAAATTTAGTAAGAATAGGCGTATAGAATACTGGTCTTTTCTACTGGATTATTACTCATTTAATGCCTTTATTGCATAGTACTCCCAGAGATTTAGTATTGCTTATCGACAAACACCCCTCTAATTAAGAAATTCTTGTAAATTTTTGGTCTTTACACTTGAAGCTACCTCGCTATGCCCCCACTTTTTGAAACAAGCTCAAGGCTTATCTTAATAAAAGCGTTTTTATAAGATGGCTTTTGAAGATAGGATGTTGAGACTAACAAACCAAATAAATTTTTAACTTAAACAACCAATTATTGGAGACATATTGATGAATATTCGTCCTTTACATGATCGTATTGTTGTCCGCCGCATAGAAGAAGAAACAAAAACGGCTGGTGGTATCTTGCTTCCTGGTTCAGCGCAAGAAAAGCCTTCACAAGGTGAAGTGCTAGCAACTGGTAACGGTCAGATTCGTGACAACGGTGAAACTCGCGCGTTAGATGTAAAAGCTGGCGACAAAGTCTTGTTCGGTCAATATGCTGGTCAAACCGTGAAAGTTGACGGCGAAGAACTACTTATCATGAAAGAATCTGATGTATTGGGTGTGCTAGAAGGCTAGTCCTTTTTGAGTATTGTTATACTCAGCGCATTTTGACAATATCATTGAAACATTTAATTGCATTCTCATACTTATAATAGTGGAGTAATTTAACATGGCAAAAGACGTAAAATTCGGCATTGATGCCCGTAAACAAATGATGGACGGCGTAAACGTTCTAGCAAACGCAGTACGAGTAACACTAGGCCCTAAAGGTCGTAACGTGGTTATCGATAAGTCGTTTGGCGCACCTACCATCACTAAAGATGGTGTATCAGTTGCCAAAGAAATCGAGCTTGAAAACAAATTTGAAAACATGGGCGCTCAATTGGTCCGTGAAGTCGCTAGCCGTACCAACGATGTTGCTGGTGATGGTACGACTACTGCAACGGTATTGGCTCAGTCAATCTTGCAAGAAGGCATGAAATCAGTTGCCGCTGGCATGAACCCAATGGATCTAAAACGCGGTATTGATAAAGCGGTACGTGCGGCTGTTGAGCAAATCCATTTGCTATCTACTCCAGCTGATGATTCAAAAGCGATTGCCCAAGTTGGTTCTATCTCTGCCAACTCAGACACCAAAATTGGTGAATTGATTGCGCAAGCGATGGAAAAAGTCGGTAAGCAAGGCGTTATCACGGTTGAAGAAGGTTCAAGCTTTGAAGATACCTTAGAAGTTGTCGAAGGTATGCAGTTTGACCGTGGTTATATCAGCCCGTACTTTGCGAACAAGCAAGACAGCTTAACTGCTGAATTTGAAAACCCATACATCTTGCTTGTTGATAAAAAAATCAGCAACATCCGTGAAATCGTGCCATTACTTGAGCAAGTCATGCAGCAAAGCAAACCATTGCTAATCATTGCTGAAGATGTAGAAAACGAAGCATTGGCTACCTTAGTTGTGAACAATATGCGTGGCGGTTTAAAAACTTGTGCAGTAAAAGCACCAGGTTTCGGCGATCGTCGTAAAGCTATGTTAGAAGATATCGCAACCTTAACTGGCGGTACGGTTATCTCTGAAGAGATTGGTCTGAGCCTTGAAACTGCGACCCTAGAGCAACTTGGTACCGCTAAGAAAGTGACTATCGGTAAAGAAAATACGGTAATCGTTGATGGCGCTGGTAACACTGCTGATATCGAAAATCGCGTTGAATCTATTAAACGTCAAGTTGAAGAATCAACGTCTGACTATGATAAAGAGAAGCTTCAAGAGCGTATGGCTAAGCTTGCTGGCGGCGTTGCCGTTATCAAAGTTGGCGCTGCGACTGAAACTGAAATGAAAGAGAAGAAAGACCGTGTTGATGATGCGCTACATGCGACTCGTGCAGCGGTTGAAGAAGGCGTTGTCCCTGGTGGTGGTGTTGCCCTAGTTCGTGCGATGAATGCATTGTCTGAGCTACGTGGCGATAACGATGACCAAAACGCTGGTATCAATATCTTACGTCGTGCAATGGAAGCTCCATTACGTCAAATCGTGACCAACTCTGGCGAAGAAGCCTCAGTTGTGGTTAACGAAGTGAAGAGCGGTAGCGGTAACTACGGTTACAACGCAGCTTCTGGCGAATACGGCGATATGCTAGAGATGGGTATCCTTGATCCAGCGAAAGTTGCTCGTTCAGCACTAGAAAACGCCGCTTCTGTAGCAGGCCTCATGCTTACTACTGAAGTCATGATTACTGATTTACCACAAGGTGATGACGGTATGGCTGGCATGGGCGGTGCTGGTGGAATGGGCGGTATGGGTGGAATGGGCGGCATGATGTAACTCTACTTCTGCTACAAAGCGATTTCTCTTTGTCAGACGCGCTCAATGTACGATGTGTACTATTTTCGCGCGTCTTCCTCGACAAATCGATTTTTGCTAGAAGTATGATTTTGTCATAACGTACTTGTTAAACCTAGTTCAAATAAAACCCCGATAGGCTGAGCTTATTGGGGTTTTTCATGTATATCATAAAAGCATTAAATATTACTGATTCGCCGCATCCCGTCTAAACACCCACGTCTTATCATCAGACGCATCATCGGCATAATAATAACCTGCCAAATCAAATTGCTTAAGCTGCTCAGCATTGGTCAGTTTATTATCCGCAGCATATTTCACCATCAGTCCACGTGCTTTTTTAGCATAGAAGCTAATCACTTTATATTGACCATTCTTTTCATCTTCAAATCTTGGCGTGATAATCTCCGCATTCAAAGCTTTTTTCTTTACCGCTTTAAAGTATTCATTAGAAGCAAGGTTAACCAAAACTTTGTCATCGCTATCAGCCATGCGCTTATTAATAATCTCAGTGATTTCTTCGCCCCAAAACTCGTATAAATTATCGCCACGCTCATTTTTCAGCTTGGTGCCCATCTCTAAGCGATACGGCTGAATAAAATCCAGTGGCTTTAGCACGCCATAAAGACCGGACAAGATACCCAAATGTTCATTGACGTAAATGGCGGTGTCTTTATCCATGTTATACATATCAAGTCCAGTATAAACATCGCCATCGAACAAATAACCAGCTGGTTTGGCATTGTCATCCGTAAACAGTTCGTTATCACTCCAAGCCCAATCTTGATTGCGTTTAGCATTTAGCTGCGACAAATCATCAGAGATACTCATAAGCTCTTGTAAGTCAATCGGCTCCTTCGACTTCAATATCTTCATCAGCGCCTGTGAATGTTCAATCAACTCAGGCTGACTATAGTAGCTGCTAATATCCATTGGGGCAGTATCTGTTTCATTCAAAGATTTGGCAGGAGAGAGTAAAAAATACATAATTATTCCTTATTATAGTGAAGTGATAAACACTCCATTAATGTTTCGAGCTTTCTCATTATACGATACCTACAGGTTTAACTTGACTTACGCGTGGCTGTTTTGTACTTTTAAGCCTCATCATGGACATATATCAACTATTATAGGCATTGTGATAACTCGTGTAAGCCAATAGCCTAAAGGCTTCAAGCTACTTAAGAATAAATAAAATTTTTTAATATAACAATAAAAGTTATGATAATGTTATAAATAGCTAACTTTTATTTTACTTGCGGGTCATCATTAGACAATGAAAGTTGGCAGACGATATATCTATAATAAAACGGCATGATGGCAAACGAGCTATCATTTATTAAATTGATAATCTTTGGTCTTAAGTGTTAAACAAACCCTGACCAAAGATTTTTTTGTCCCCTGTGCTTTTTAGAGGTGCGTTAGGGTATTAAAAGTAGTCATTAGACGTAAGGAGACAGTATGAAAATTGGTGTTATTAGTGCAGATAGCGCAAGTGAGAGTCGGGTGGCATTAACCCCAGACGCGGTAAAAAAGTTACGCAAACTTGGGTTTGAGGTTGTCATCCAGTCAGGTGCAGGTCAAGCGTCTTATTATGCGGATGAATTATATCAGGCTGCGGGTGCTGATATCGCCAATAGTAGCATTGACGTCGTCACACAGTCTCAGATTATCACTACCGTCAATGATTTGCCGACGTCAACGACTGCTAGTTTAACGTCTGGTCAAATCGTTATCGGCATGCTTGATCCCTATCGTAATACCCAACTGGATACTTATGCTGCTAAAGGGGCTACCGCCTTTGCCATGGAGCTATTGCCACGTACCTTATCACGCGCACAGAATATGGACGTCTTGTCTTCACAAGCCAACCTTGCCGGTTACAAAGCGGTGTTGCTCGCCGCCAATGAATATTCGCGTCCTTTCCCGATGTTTATGACCTCAGCCGGTACGGTGAAGCCTGCCAAAGTCGTTATTCTAGGTGTTGGGGTTGCGGGTTTACAAGCGATTGCGACGGCGAAGCGTTTAGGCGCTGTCGTTGAAGCCAGTGATTTACGTCCGACCGCTCGCGAGCAAGTGGAGTCATTAGGTGGTAAATGGCTTGATGTCCCGATGAGTGCGGAGGAGGCTGAGACAGCTAAATCTACAGGCGGCTATGCGTGGACGCCATCTGAGCAATATATCAAAGACCAAGCTGCTATTGTTGATAAAGCCTTGAGCAATGCTGACATCGTCATTACGACTGCACAGATTCCGGGTCGTCAAGCGCCGCGTTTGGTACACCAATCAACCATTGCTAAGATGAAAGCTGGTTCGGTACTGATCGATATGGCTGCTGGCACTGGTGGAAACGTTGAAGGCAGTGTCCCTGATAAAACGATTACGACGTCAAATGGCGTACGTATTGTCGGTGCAGCTAATATTCCCTCACAGTTGGCGGCGCAATCATCAGACTTATATGCCAATAACCTCGTTAATTTTATCACCACTTTAATTGCGCCTGCCGCTACAGATGACGCTACAGCAAACACAATGGCACTCAACTTAGACATGGAAGATGAGATTCAAGGCGCATTAGCGGTAACGCATGACAATCAAGTACGTCTTGCTAAACGCTAAGTGCTAAATGCTAAATTTCAGGTCTTGATAGTTTCATTATCGTACATTTGCCAGACACGAATAAATTTTAGGAGGATAAGATGATTGCCACTATTTTAGCGGCAGCGCCAGCCGGTGCGGCCATGAGTAGCACGCCATTCGTAGCGATTTTTACCGTATTTGTACTGGCTATCTTTGTCGGATACTACGTTGTTTGGGGTGTAACCCCTGCGCTGCATACGCCATTGATGGCCGTCACCAATGCTTTATCAAGTATTGTTATTGTCGGTGCAATGCTACAGACCGTCACTATTGATGGTTCGATATTTACGCCGACCAGTTTACTTGGGGCTTTTGCGGTATTTTTAGCCAGTATCAATATTTTTGGTGGTTTCGCCGTGACTGAGCGTATGCTGTCGATGTTTAAGCCAAAAGTGAAAAAAGCAGTAGTAACAACGGATACTGGGGGTGACGCATGAGTGACTTATCAAATATGATTGCGGCTAATGCGGACTGGTTTTATCTAGTCGGTGCCATTCTTTTTGTTTTGACGTTGCGTGGTTTATCTAGCCCAAAAACGGCTATTCGTGGTAATCGATTGGGTATGGTTGCCATGGCGATTGCCGTTGTAACAACGTTCTTCCTAGCAGAAGGTCCAGTGCTTTGGTTAATCATCGGTGCGATGGTATTGGGTGCTATCGTCGGTATGTGGAAAGCAAAGACGGTCGCCATGACCCAAATGCCAGAAACGGTGGCTTTGATGCATTCGTTTGTCGGTTTGGCAGCGGTGGCGATTGCATTAGCAACGGTACTGCATACTGAACAACAGCATGGCGCAGTTGCTCGTGTCGAACTATTTATCGGTTGTTTCATCGGTGCGATTACTTTCTCAGCATCTGTCTTTGCCTTTGGTAAATTGGCAGCTAAGAGCTGGGCTAAGACCTTAGTTGGTAGTTGGGTAAAACCAGTACAAGCGGCACTTTTCATTGCGATGATTGCGTTCGGTGGTGTGTACTTTGTCACTGATTCATTACCCGCCTTCTATGCGATGGCAGTGATTGCAGTGATTTTTGGTTGGATGTGGATTGCGCCAATTGGTGGTGGCGATATGCCAGTGGTCGTGTCGCTATTGAACTCATTTTCAGGGTGGGCAGCAGCGGGTATTGGTTTCACCCTTGGCAACTCGATGTTGATTATCGCAGGTTCTCTAGTCGGTTCATCAGGTGCGATTCTATCTTATATCATGTGTAAAGCTATGAATCGCTCATTACTCAACGTATTATTTGGGGGTATGGGTACATCAGCGGTCGCAGCTGGCGGCGATGATGGCGCGCCAAAGAATTACAAAGCAGGCTCAGCAGAAGATGCTGGCTTCCTTATGGCAAATGCCAGTAGTGTGGTGATTGTCCCAGGTTACGGTATGGCGCAAGGTCGTGCACAAAACGCTGTAAAAGAATTGTATGAGCTGTTAAAAGAAGAAGGCGTTAATGTTCGTTTTGCCATTCATCCAGTTGCCGGTCGTATGCCAGGACATATGAACGTCCTATTGGCAGAAGCGGATGTACCTTATGATGATATTTTAGAGATGGATGAGATTAACTCAGATTTTGCGAGTACGGATGTGGTATTAGTCATCGGTGCCAATGATGTTGTCAATCCTTCTGCGAAAGATGATCCGACATCGCCAATCTTTGGTATGCCAATTCTAGAAGTGACTAAAGCACAAACGGTGATGGTCATTAAGCGTTCGATGAGTACAGGTTATGCCGGTCTAGATAACAGCTTGTTCTATATGGACAAAACCATGATGATCTTTGGTGATGCCAAGAAAATGGTTGAAGAGATGGTACGTAGTATCAACGGCGCTGGTCATTAATCTTTAAGATAGGTTTTACACATCATTTTTTAAACAGAAGCTTTCACATAAAAAAGTCACTGAGGTGGCTTTTTTTGCGTTAGAGTATTGCCCATCTAAAGCTATCTACAATGTATTTTCTCATTATCAATATTATAAAATAAGAAGGTTTCTTATGAATATGCTGCTGCGTTTCTTTATTATGGTAAGCCTACTCAAACAACAACTTAAGCAGCAATCGACAAGCAATCACCTGAGTATTGAGACATTGACAGCACCAACTGTGCGTCAGTATCGGGTATTACCACATGACATGGGTTTTCGCGATCATTTGCCTAATTATCGCTATTTATCTTTTATTGAGCTAAATATCACCAAATGGCTGATGAACTGCTGTCATCAAAAAGGCATTAAAAATCTCGGCTGGATTATCGCTATGCAGGAGATGGTCTATCTTAAACAAATTAAGTTTCTAGATAAGATAACAGTCAATAGTATGCTTGTCGGTTGGGATAAAAAATATGTCTATTTTGAGCATCGATTTTTTGTTAAAAACCAGCTGATGGCAGTGGGTATGACCAAGTTTGTTTTAACCAATAAGCAAGGTAAGTGCGCAACTGGGGTGCTAGATATGACGGGTGAGCAGCTGACAGAAGTTATTGAGTCATGGAATCAGCATCAAGTGGCGATTAAAGCTGCTCAATCTACTGAGTTGACTAAATCAACAAAGGCTGCGTAACCAACTTGCCTATAATCCTATGATGAATTTTGGTAGGATAGCGCATATATATTTTATAATGCTATTTTATAAAAATAATTGAAAACATAAGGAGCTACTATGACCCCGCAGAAGTTAAAATGGACAGACAGCTTAGATATCGCTATTGAGCTTTATGAAAAATTCCCAGAGACCGATCCGCAGTATATTCGCTTTACGGATTTGCATCGCTGGGTGACGGAGCTTGAAGGCTTTGATGATGATCCGCAACGCTCCAATGAAGGTATCTTAGAAGCGATTCAGATGAATTGGATCGACGAAGCGGACTAGATTGACCTTTTTACTATTTTTTAATAATTAGCATAGCCTTAATAACAAACATAGCTTTAATAAACATAATCTCAAATGAAAACAGGACATATTGTCTCATGACTGCACCAATCCAAGAACTAACCGACGTACAAACTTGCACAGGCATCAGCGTACGCACCACCAATACCGATGAAATCAGCCATGAAACGGCAAAGTTAGGTAAGCTATGGCAAAGTTTTTACAAAAATCACGTGAGCCAACTTGAAAAGGGTCAGGATATCTATGGTATCTATCATAACTATGAGAGTGATGATGTAGGCGCTTTTGATGTGGTTGCGAGTTGGAAGGTGGAAAGTCAGCAAAAACAGTCAGACAATGACGATACCGCTAATACTGTCAAAGCTAGTAAGAATAAAAATGCAAGCAATCTAGTGACTGTTAGCATCCCTGCAGGAAAATACATGGTGTTTTCTGAATACGGTAACATGCCTAACACCGTGATGAATGCATGGGAAAAAGCCTGGACGTATTTCAATGATCCAAGCTGTGAGCATACTCGAACTTATAACGTCGACTTTGAGCGTTACGTTGAGGGTAAGTTAGAATATGGTCAAGTCGAGCTGTATATTGGTATTGAGTAAGTAATTAATATCTATAATGAAAAAGCGCCATCTGTATGAGATGGCGCTTTTTTACTTCTGCTATTTATGATTAATTAAGTAGTAAATTTTCCAAGATCCCTTCATAAATCTGCGCCAATTTTCCTAAGTCATCTACTTCAACTTTTTCATCAACTTGATGAATAGTGGCATTACGCACACCAAGTTCGACCACTTGCGCACCGGTTGGTGCAATAAAGCGTCCATCTGATGTGCCGCCAGAAGTTGATAATGTCGTATCGGTTCCAGTCACAGATTTAATCGCTTGCTGGCATGCTGAGACCAATTTACCTTCAGGCGTCAAAAAAGGCTGACCAGATAATTTCCAATGAATATCATAAGCTGCTTTGCTATCAGCGAAATATCTATCAAAGATAGCATGTGTTTTCGCTTTTAGTTCATCTTCAGTCGTTTCTGTCGAAAAGCGGAAGTTAAATACAGCCTCTAAGGTTTCAGGAATGACGTTGGTCGCGCCCGTTCCACTATTGATATTAGATATTTGTAGTGAAGTCGCAGGGAAGTAATCATTGCCATTATCCCAAGTAGCATTGGTCAGTTCTGCGAGTGCCGACATAGCCGCATGAATGGGATTTGAAGCAAGGTGCGGGTAGGCAACATGACCTTGTTTACCAGTGACGGTAAGTACTGCGCCGAGTGAGCCACGACGACCATTCTTGATGATATCGCCTAAGGTATCGGTACTGGATGGTTCACCAACCAAGCAGTACGTAATTTTCTCATTGCGCGCTTCTAGCGTTTCTACTACCTTGACTGTGCCGTTAATAGAAGGGCCTTCTTCATCTGAGGTGATTAAAAAAGCAATAGAGCCATTGTGCTCAGGATGATTGGCAACGAAACGCTCAGCGGCGACGGTAAAAGCGGCAATGCCAGTTTTCATATCCGCAGCACCACGTGCCCATAAATAGCCATCTGCAATAGTTGGGGTAAATGGCGGATAAGTCCAGTTTTTTTCATCGCCTGTTGGGACGACGTCAGTATGACCGGCAAAGCAAATCACCGGATTGGTAGTACCACGGCGCGCCCATAAATTTTTAACCTCAGCGTGTTCGCCTTTTGCCTGTCTATCACCGTAATACATAAATTCACATTCAAAGCCTGCTTGTGTCAGCCGTTCAGACAATATGTCTTGGCAGCCATCATCATCTGGGGTGACAGAAGGACGTTCAAGTAAGGCGATACTTAAGTCCAATGTTGCTTGTTGATGAGTTGCTTGCTGATGAGATTGAGAAGTTAAGTTTTTATCAGAATCTGACATGGGAAGCCTTTTTTATTATAGAGGGATAGATAGGATGGTTAGATGTAGCTGGTAAGAGAGTCTTTATGAACATTACAGTACTTAAATAACGTCTTCAATAAAAGGTACTAAGCCATCACGGCGCATCCAAGTCGCGATAGAATAACGCTGACGATGGGCGATTTGCACTTGATGCCGTAAGTCACTATCGAATATTACAAGCCTATTAGCAACAGGCATCACATTATGATGGCTGCCATGTTTATCAACAATTTCTAGCGCGCCGCCGTCATTCGCTGTCCAATCATCATTAAGATAAAACACTGCCGAGATAACGCGTTCATTACGTCCAGCCGGATTATCACTATGCCATAGATAGCCAAAACCTACTGGATAACAAGCATAATGCGCCTCGCTATGGCGAATACCAGCGTACAAGCTTTGATTGAATAAGTTGGCAAGCGCATTGATACTGTGTAGATAATAAAATCCTGCAAAAAAGTCTTTGGTAATCCAGCGTATTTTATCACCGCGAATATCACTGATACGAATACCCGCCGTTAGCTGAGCATCACGATAGTCAATAAAGCCACTTTCCGCTTGCAGTGCTACTAAGGCTTTTCGTTCAAAGACATCGTCAATAATGAGCCAACCATCATCAACAAACGTATCCAGCTGTTTATCTGTCAGCTTGTGTTCCCAATTAACCAAAAAATCAGAGGATTGTAATAAATGTTGGGTCGGCAGCGCCTGATTATTATAGTTAGTAGAATGTAAAGATAACAGTGGCGGATTCTCCTTACCTATTGGATTATCAACCACCAACGTCGTTACATCAAGATTGCTAATAATCTTCGTCATTTTGTCTCGCTATCGTCCATTATCTGTCATTACACCGTCAATCTATACCTTTACCCGACCAATCTATGCCTTTTTACCAAAACCATCGTTATCTTTTAGCCATCCTATGCTACCATAGATGCAATTTTTCTTATTTAAACTTTTGAACTTATGAATTATAAACACGCCTATCATGCTGGTAACTTTGCCGATGTTGTTAAACACATTCTATTGGTACAACTACTGAATCAAATGGGGCAAAAAAACAAACCTTTTTATGTGCTTGATGCTTATGGCGGTCGTGGACTGTATTCGCTCGGCAGTGAAGAGGCGCGCAAGACGGGTGAAGCCAAAGGTGGTATTCAAGCCTTGGTAAAAGCCGATGTCGAAAAAGCACCAGCTGCCATCAAAGACTATATGGAAGGCATTAAGCAAGCCCGTTTTACCTATGACAAAAAAGTCTATCCGGGTTCGCCATGGTGGATTGCCCATCATGTTGAAAAAAATCCAGATGCTGGCGTGCGCGGTGAAGCGTTTGAAGCCAAAGCCAGTGAATATGATGCATTGAATTATCAGTTGCATAAGTTGCCAATTGGTATTCATCATCGCAATGCTTTTGAAGGTATCGCTGCCGTGATTCCACCAAAAGAAAAGCGCGGTTTGATCTTTTTAGATCCTCCTTACGAGCAGGAGCATAAAGACTTCACGCGTCTAATCGATTTGTTGGTGCATTCTTATAACAAATGGCCACAAGGCACTTATGCATTATGGTTCCCAATTAAGAACATCGACGCGGTTGAGCTGTTCTATAAAAAACTCAAGCGTACTGAGATGAGACGTCAGCTGGTTTGTGAGCTAAATATCTATCCTAAAGATATCGCTGTCGGTCTAAACGGTACAGGGCTACTTGTGATCAATCCGCCATGGCAGTTTGATAACCAAGCGCGTGAAATACTACGTTTCTTACAGCCTGTATTAAAAGTTGCTGATGCACCAGATTTAACACCTGATAGTGCAACCACCGTCCGCTGGTTGGTTGGCGAATAAGGATATTGATATGACGACTGATCAATCATCACGTAGCCTTGAAAAAAACAATCTTGCAAAGGGCAGTCTGGTCACTGATAAAGTGATGAATGACGGTTTGATTAAAGAGCCCTTATTACAAGATAGCGCTGCCACTCAACCGCCTTTTGTGGATGAGCATGATTTCGATATTCGCTTGGCGGATAATGAGAACTATGATGGGCTGACGTTTGAGGTGATTGAAGCAGAAGTCGCTGAAGGTAAGCGGGTGGTCAGTCGCGGTGTTTATTTAGCGCCCAACTTAATCACCACTTTATCGCTGCTGTCAGGCTTTTATTCTATTTTAGCCAGTACCCAAGGTGAGTTTTATAAAGCCTCTTTAGCGATTTTCTTATCGGCTATTTTGGATGGCGCAGATGGCAGGGTAGCGCGTATGCTTAATGCGCAAAGCCCCTTTGGTGAGCAGTATGATTCGCTTGCCGATATGCTAGCTTTTGGTGTCGCACCGGCAATCTTAATTTATAGCTTTGCTTTGCAGCCATTAGGTCGTATTGGGCTTGGCTGTGCGTTTGTCTTTACTGCCTGTGCCGCCTTCCGTCTAGCGCGTTTTAACGTTCAGATTGGTGAGGTCGATAAAAAATACTTTGTTGGTTTGGCCAGTCCGCTTGCCGCTATTTTGGTCACAGCAGCTGTTATGGTTGCCGTTGATCATAATCAATGGATCGGACAATACGATACGCTTGTGATGTTTTTATTTGCTGCTTGGGTCGTTATTTGCGGTTTGCTTATGGTTAGCAATGTCAAATACTATAGTTTTAAAGAGTTTGATAAGAAGAAAGTCCCTTTCGTGGTGCTTATCGTTGGTGTATTGGTCATGAGTATCGTGTTATATGATATTCCAGTCGGCATTTTAGCGATTGGTGTTATTTATGCCTTGTCAGGTATTGTTAGCACCTTACAAGCCAAAGCGACAAGTTAATACTATAGCTTTTTATAGTAAATATTAACTTAAGACACGCAAACAAAAACCGCTTATTTTTTAATAGGCGGTTTTTATTTGCGTGCTAGTTTTTGATTCTATTGGGCACTGAAATATAGCTCTGATAGAGATAAGCACAACAATGGAAAAGTTAAAATAAAACACTACAAATATCTATTGATTGGGTTCAATATTAAAGCCTTATACAATGCTATTGTATGCAGTCTATATAAAGTTTATACGATGAGCCTTCCTATAACGCCATTTGATAACTAAGCCGAGATTATTATGCTGAACTTACCTATTTTTAATCGCCTATTACCTGTTTCAAGGACCTCAAACAATTTGTTGAGAGGTTTGATGGCAAGCGCTTTATTTTCATTGTCACTTATTTCAGTCTCTACACATGCCACTACTAGTAATTCAGTAAGTACAATATCTCGTGCTGAAGCTGCCAATCCAGCTAATTTTAAGCATTTAAACATCAATGGTAATGCAGTAACTTCCGCATCAGCACCATGCTCTATTAAAAAAGGGCTGATTGCTTGTGGTCTTGAAAAGCTTAAGCTAATCAATAGTAGTATTAACGAGATAGATGCGGATTATGATTTGGCACAAGCTTTTTACTATCCATCAAAATCGCAGCCTAAGACAGCGGTTGTTGTCATTACCCGTTCTGGTCTCATGGATGATAGTGTGAGTGCAGAACGTTACCGTATTAGTTTTACCTTAAAAGGCAAGCCGTCTGATTTAAATTGGCAATGGGTACAGTATGGGGTGCAATATCAATGTGTTCGCGGTAATAAAGTAGGGAAATGGACGAAAAGTCTTTGTCCTTAATGGAATCTTGCATTGAATGCCAAGCCTAGTGTTTTCAACCAAATAAAAATAAACCTTAATAATCTCTTGACCCTCTACTAAAACAGCGTATACTGCCACCCAGTCGGAGAGGAAGGCGGGTTGAAGTGGTTTACCGCTTAGACAATTTAGCCAACCGGAAAAATTACTTTTAAGTTAACTCAAATTAAAATAATTTACTTCTTGACTTACTAATTAAAGCGTCTATAATACGCACCTCATTAAGACGAACCGGAATCAGCTACTGTGTGATTACACAATAACTAACCAGTTAACTTAAAGAAACAAATTAAGAAAAGAAGTTGACAGACTATTAAAACATGATATGATGGTCAGCTCGCTAAATAGGATAAGCCAGATTGGTTTAGCATATTTAGTCAGAATACTCTTACTGGACGACAGTAGAGACATTATTTAAAAGCATAACTAAAGAACAACTTGTGTGGATTTTTGCTGATTCAGAATGCTAAAAAATAAAGTTGGTCGACTATCTTTTCGATAGGATTCTAACTATAAAAATTATCATTTAAGACAGTAAAAAAACTCAAAGTTAATTCATTACGAACATAATTTTTAGCGATTTTGCCAGATTAGATGAGCCAAGTTTAGAAGCTTCTTTAAAGAGCTTCATAGCAAGATTAAACTGAAGAGTTTGATCATGGCTCAGATTGAACGCTGGCGGCAGGCTTAACACATGCAAGTCGAGCGGAAACGATGATAGCTTGCTATCAGGCGTCGAGCGGCGGACGGGTGAGTAATACTTAGGAATCTACCTAGTAGTGGGGGATAGCACGGGGAAACTCGTATTAATACCGCATACGACCTACGGGAGAAAGGGGGCAGTTTACTGCTCTCGCTATTAGATGAGCCTAAGTCGGATTAGCTAGATGGTGGGGTAAAGGCCTACCATGGCGACGATCTGTAGCTGGTCTGAGAGGATGATCAGCCACACCGGGACTGAGACACGGCCCGGACTCCTACGGGAGGCAGCAGTGGGGAATATTGGACAATGGGGGAAACCCTGATCCAGCCATGCCGCGTGTGTGAAGAAGGCCTTTTGGTTGTAAAGCACTTTAAGCAGTGAAGAAGACTCCGTGGTTAATACCCACGGACGATGACATTAGCTGCAGAATAAGCACCGGCTAACTCTGTGCCAGCAGCCGCGGTAATACAGAGGGTGCAAGCGTTAATCGGAATTACTGGGCGTAAAGGGAGCGTAGGTGGCTCGATAAGTCAGATGTGAAATCCCCGGGCTCAACCTGGGAACTGCATCTGATACTGTTGAGCTAGAGTATGTGAGAGGAAGGTAGAATTCCAGGTGTAGCGGTGAAATGCGTAGAGATCTGGAGGAATACCGATGGCGAAGGCAGCCTTCTGGCATAATACTGACACTGAGGCTCGAAAGCGTGGGTAGCAAACAGGATTAGATACCCTGGTAGTCCACGCCGTAAACGATGTCTACTAGTCGTTGGGTCCCTTGAGGACTTAGTGACGCAGCTAACGCAATAAGTAGACCGCCTGGGGAGTACGGCCGCAAGGTTAAAACTCAAATGAATTGACGGGGGCCCGCACAAGCGGTGGAGCATGTGGTTTAATTCGATGCAACGCGAAGAACCTTACCTGGTCTTGACATATCTAGAATCCTGCAGAGATGCGGGAGTGCCTTCGGGAATTAGAATACAGGTGCTGCATGGCTGTCGTCAGCTCGTGTCGTGAGATGTTGGGTTAAGTCCCGCAACGAGCGCAACCCTTGTCCTTAGTTACCAGCGGGTTAAGCCGGGAACTCTAAGGATACTGCCAGTGACAAACTGGAGGAAGGCGGGGACGACGTCAAGTCATCATGGCCCTTACGACCAGGGCTACACACGTGCTACAATGGTAGGTACAGAGGGCAGCTACACAGCGATGTGATGCGAATCTCAAAAAGCCTATCGTAGTCCAGATTGGAGTCTGCAACTCGACTCCATGAAGTAGGAATCGCTAGTAATCGCGGATCAGAATGCCGCGGTGAATACGTTCCCGGGCCTTGTACACACCGCCCGTCACACCATGGGAGTTGATTGCACCAGAAGTGGATAGCTTAACCTTCGGGGGAGCGTTCACCACGGTGTGGTTGATGACTGGGGTGAAGTCGTAACAAGGTAGCCGTAGGGGAACCTGCGGCTGGATCACCTCCTTATAGATGGCATTCGGTCAGCAAGAATTCACAACAAGTTGTTCTTTAGTTTAAGCTAGTTTATTAGCTAGAGGTATATGCCTCGCACAGGCCTGTAGCTCAGCTGGTTAGAGCACCGTGTTGATAACGCGGGGGTCGGCAGTTCAAGTCTGCCCAGGCCTACCATTATTAGGGGCCATAGCTCAGTTGGTAGAGCGCCTGCCTTGCACGCAGGAGGTCAACGGTTCGACTCCGTTTGGCTCCACCACATAATAAACTATTCTTTAGATGCTAATAAATAAATAGGTATCAAATAGAAACAAGTGATTCGTCTTAACAAAGGCAAGATTACTTCTTTCTGTTTTATACAGAATCTGTGACTCGACGAGAGCACAGAGACTATTTAAAAACATAGATATGAGTCTGGGTTAGGAACACGTGTTCACGCGTTGTTTCTAACCTTAATAACTCACTACTTAACGACATCAGTTGTTATCCCAGTAGTGAGTTATTAAAAAAGTAAAGAGAACTGAATCAAGCGTATAAAATTAGGTGATATCGTTATCATAATTAGACTTATATAACACTTAGAAATCTAACTCTATTTATAGAGAAAGACTACTTGGGGTTGTATGGTCAAGTAATGAAGCGCACATGGTGGATGCCTTGGCAGTCAGAGGCGATGAAAGACGTGACAGCCTGCGATAAGCTTCGGGGAGGCGGCAATATCCTGTGATCCGGAGATTTCTGAATGGGGAAACCCACCTACCATAAGGTAGGTATCTTGTACTTGTACAAGAGGCAAACGAGGGGAAGTGAAACATCTCAGTACCCTTAGGAAAAGACATCAAATGAGATTCCCCAAGTAGCGGCGAGCGAACGGGGAGAAGCCGATTAATGCTAATGTAGAAGAACAGCGTGGGAAAGCTGACCGTAGTAGGTGATAGTCCTGTATTCGAAACATTAGCGTTAACATATTAAGTAGGGCGGGACACGAGAAATCCTGTTTGAAGATGGGGGGACCATCCTCCAAGGCTAAATACTCCTGACTGACCGATAGTGAACCAGTACCGTGAGGGAAAGGCGAAAAGAACCCCTGTGAGGGGAGTGAAATAGAACCTGAAACCGTGTGCGTACAAGCAGTGGGAGCCTTAATTTATTAGGGTGACCGCGTACCTTTTGTATAATGGGTCAGCGACTTATGTTCTGTAGCAAGGTTAACCGTTTAGGGGAGCCGTAGGGAAACCGAGTCTTAATAGGGCGTTTAGTTGCAGGGCATAGACCCGAAACCGAGTGATCTATCCATGAGCAGGTTGAAAGTGCCGTAACAGGCACCGGAGGACCGAACCCACTATCGTTGAAAAGCTAGGGGATGACTTGTGGATAGGGGTGAAAGGCTAATCAAACTCGGTGATAGCTGGTTCTCCCCGAAAGCTATTTAGGTAGCGCCTCGGACGAACACCATTGGGGGTAGAGCACTGTTTCGGCTAGGGGGTCATACCGACTTACCAAACCGATGCAAACTCCGAATACCGATGAGTGATATCCGGGAGACACACAGTGGGTGCTAACGTCCATTGTGGAGAGGGAAACAACCCAGACCGCCAGCTAAGGCCCCAAATTCCTAGTTAAGTGGGAAACGAGGTGGGAAGGCATAGACAGCTAGGAGGTTGGCTTAGAAGCAGCCATCCTTTAAAGAAAGCGTAATAGCTCACTAGTCGAGTCGGCCCGCGCGGAAGATGTAACGGGGCTCAAACTAGGAGCCGAAGCTGCGGATTTGAATTTGTTTTCAAGTGGTAGGGGAGCGTTGTGTAAGCCTGTGAAGGTGTGTCGTAAGGCATGCTGGAGGTATCACAAGAGCGAATGCTGACGTGAGTAACGATAATGCGAGTGAAAAGCTCGCACGCCGGAAGATCAAGGGTTCCAGTCCAACGTTAATCGGGGCTGGGTGAGTCGACCCCTAAGGCGAGGCCGAAAGGCGTAGTCGATGGGAAATCGGTTAATATTCCGATACTTGTTTATAATGCGATGGAGGGACGGAGTAGGTTATGTCAGCCTGGCGTTGGTTGTCCAGGTGAAAGGATGTAGGCAGACAGTTTAGGCAAATCCGGACTGTCATTATGCTGAGATCTGATAGCAAGCTGTACTTGTACAGCGAAGTGGCAAATACCATGCTTCCAGGAAAAGCTTCTAAGCAATAGTTATAAACGAATCGTACCCTAAACCGACACAGGTGATCAGGTAGAGAATACCAAGGCGCTTGAGAGAACTCTGCTGAAGGAACTAGGCAAAATGGTACCGTAACTTCGGGAGAAGGTACGCTGCCGATGGTGATAGGACTTGCTCCTTGAGCTGTTGGCAGTCGCAGATACCAGGCTGCTGCAACTGTTTATTAAAAACACAGCACTCTGCAAACACGAAAGTGGACGTATAGGGTGTGATGTCTGCCCGGTGCTGGAAGGTTAATTGATGGGGTTAGCGTAAGCGAAGCTCTTGATCGAAGCCCCAGTAAACGGCGGCCGTAACTATAACGGTCCTAAGGTAGCGAAATTCCTTGTCGGGTAAGTTCCGACCTGCACGAATGACATAATGATGGCAGCGCTGTCTCCAGCAGAGACTCAGTGAAATCGAAATCGCAGTGAAGATGCTGTGTACCCGCGGCTAGACGGAAAGACCCCGTGAACCTTTACTACAGCTTTACATTGAACTTTGACCTGACTTGTGCAGGATAGGTGGGAGGCTTTGAAGCAGACACGCTAGTGTTTGTGGAGCCAATCTTGAAATACCACCCTGGTCATGTTGGGGTTCTAACTCAGGTATAACAATACCGAGGACAATGTATGGTGGGTAGTTTGACTGGGGCGGTCTCCTCCTAAAGAGTAACGGAGGAGTACGAAGGTGCGCTCAGACCGGTCGGAAATCGGTCGTAGAGTATAAAGGCAAAAGCGCGCTTAACTGCGAGACCCACAAGTCGAGCAGGTACGAAAGTAGGTCTTAGTGATCCGGTGGTTCTGTATGGAAGGGCCATCGCTCAACGGATAAAAGGTACTCTGGGGATAACAGGCTGATACCGCCCAAGAGTTCATATCGACGGCGGTGTTTGGCACCTCGATGTCGGCTCATCTCATCCTAGGGCTGAAGCAGGTCCTAAGGGTATGGCTGTTCGCCATTTAAAGAGGTACGCGAGCTGGGTTTAGAACGTCGTGAGACAGTTCGGTCCCTATCTACCGTGGGCGTTGGAAATTTGAGAGGATCTGCTCCTAGTACGAGAGGACCAGAGTGGACGAACCTCTGGTGTTCGGGTTGTCACGCCAGTGGCATTGCCCGGTAGCTACGTTCGGATGGGATAATCGCTGAAAGCATCTAAGCGAGAAGCCCACCTCAAGATTAGATTTCCCTAAAGAGCCGTTGAAGACTACGACGTTGATAGGCAGGGTGTGGAAGTGCAGCGATGCATGTAGCTAACCTGTACTAATTGCTCGTTTGGCTTGACCATACAACACCCAAGTGGTTTGTATGAAAGCTCTAATTAATCTATCTTGTATAGCCTAGGCTATAGAATATATAATTTCGATATCACCTTTAACCTTGATTCAGTTAGGTTACAAGTTGGTCGACCAATAGATAATATCTTGACGTCAAAACAATAATAACAGACTCATATCTAACCCCCTTTGCTGACGACAATAGCACGATGGAACCACCTGATCCCTTCCCGAACTCAGAAGTGAAACATCGTCGCGCCAATGGTAGTGTGGTTCGCCCATGTGAGAGTAGGTCATCGTCAGCTCTCTATTCCTAGATAAACCCCCAACGTTAATTCGTTGGGGGTTTTCTTTTGGCTGGGGATTGGTTTAGTAATTATTTAATGCCGTGTATACTTTGAAAAATTAATGTTTAATAATTTTTATCTATTTCTATAATTATGGAAGAGTGTATTATGGGTCTTTGTTGATATATTATTTGTTATTAAGTTAGCCCTAAAGTTGTAATAAAATACATTAGAAAATAATATTAAGTAAGGGATTCAAATGAGTGATAAAGAGAGTTATGGTAGCGTAAGCTTAGTTCGCCAAGGTGGATATCGATTTTACTCATTTACTATGCCAAGTGATGTGCTTTCAGATACATGTTATGTTATAAATCGTGATGAAGATCCTATTGAAGGGTTCCAGCGGGAACTGGATAAAAAAAGAGCGATCGAAATAGCTAATTACATCGATTCAGGATTAGGTACAATTCCTAGTTCAATTGTGTTGTCTGCGCAAGAAGGGAGTGAATTTCATTATAACTCAAAAAATAAAACAGTTAGTTTTTTGAATATTAATAAGGCGTTTTTGATTATTGATGGTCAGCATCGAGTTTATGGTTTTAAACTTGCGAAAACGGCACTTAGAATACCTGTAATCGTATATGATAATTTGTCCAAACGTGATGAATCTAGATTATTTATTGACATAAATTCGAAACAAAAAGGTGTGCCCACAGAACTTCTTTTAGATATCAAAAAAATGGCTGAGTATGAGAATGATACTGAGCAATATCTTAGAGAGCTTTTTGATACATTTTTAACAGAAAATGATAGTGCTTTGTATAACAGGTTATCAGCCTCAAAAAAACAAAAGGGTAAAATAACACGTTCAGTTTTTAATACGGCAGTAAAACCGTTAGTTAAAGTGTTTGGAAGTAAGAACGCAGACGAAATATATGAAATTTTTAATTCTTATTTAATAGCTTTTAATGAAGGAGTGCTACTTCCTCACAAATTAGAGGAGCAAGCATTTAATACGACTGTATTTAAGGCAATAGCGGGATTTTTTCCAATAATTACTGCGAGAGTACAAGACAGGTTTGGTGCGATTTATTCTGTGGATAACTATTATGAATTTACAGCAATTATCGGTCAAAGACTAAAGCCAGCCAAAATTTCTAATCCTACTAATGCTTATAAGCCGATCGTAGATCATTTGGAAGAGTCATTAAAACAGGAGTTTACTCTTTAAATGACTCCTGAGATTAAAATACTTCATCAGCTTTCATTAAATGAGATATTTGAAATAAGTCTATCATCGGAATCGGACTTAAAAGCGTGGATTGCAAATGGACGCTATTTAGTTTCTGATAGCCTAGTACCTTTAGCAAGGAATCGGGCTACTGAATTTAAGTTAAGGTTTCATGAGGTAGAGATACTCCATGTTTCATTGGCAAACGATTGCAATAGGTTTGCACAGGCAGCGATCGAATCTATGTGGAGCGTAGGAAAAGTTGATAAGCTACCAAAAAGTACGGGTTGGGCAACCGTCCAGTTATATTATTCTGCTTTTTTTGCAGCACATGCTTTATTGCGTGTTTACGGTCGGGCATGTAGTCAATTAGAGAGAGGTCATGTAGACAAAGTGCTGGAAATAGCCAGTATGACGCAGCTTGATGGTGGTGTTGCTAGTATAGAAAATGGGTTTTACTTTTCATCAATTTTAAATAATGAAATAATGTTCATTAAAATAAAAGACTCACATGCTGATACATGGGCATCATTTTCAAATTTGCTATTATGGTTGATTGGAAATATTTCAGATACTGTAGGACTTGGAGCGCATAAAGCAGATGCATTAGTTTTGATTTCAAACATCAAAGCCGCATTACATATATCCGGTACCGCTAAAGGAAATTGGCCATCTCAAATTAGGAATAAAGTTAATTATCAGCATACTCACGGTGTATGGTACCCCTATAAAGGCGCATTACATGATTCTGACATGGTATTGAGAAATAATGAATGGTTAAAAGATCCAACTTCTTTTGATTTGAATGTGAATAATAATGATATTTCAATTTTATATAATTTAAGCAACGCGATCTTATCATTAATGTACCATCTTATGAAGTATGGCTATGAGCGTTCAGGAAAAGTTTCTTTACCTCTAAGTCATGGGACATTTCGTTTAATAAATCAAATACAGGCAAGATAATATTAAGAAACCGTTAAAAGTTCTAGCTTTTAATTGAATTAGTCGTAGAAATGATCATTATATGTAAGCCCTTCTCATGGAAATCGCGAAGCATCAAATCTCTTTTTTTGACTAAAAAATCTAAAGCACTTATTATCTATCATTAGGATATTTAGAACCTTTCAAAAGCTATAATCTAATAACTATCAAAGAGAAACTTATGACAACCTCAAAAGTAACCTATCAAGGCGATTTACGCACCACCGCTATTCATTTGCAATCAAATAATGAAATCATTACTGATGCACCAGTTGATAATCAAGGTAAGGGCGAAGCGTTTTCACCAACTGATTTATTGGCGACGAGCTTAGCCAGTTGTATGTTAACTATTATTGGTATTAAAGCTCGTGATATGGATATCGATATTGCAGGTACTACCGCTGATGTTACCAAAGTGATGGCTGCTGACCCAAGACGTGTTAGTGAAGTACATGTCGCTATTACTTTTAATCAGCAGTTAGACGACAAAATGCAAAAAATATTTTATAACACCGCGCTCACGTGTCCGGTTGCAAAAAGCATCCACCCTGATATCATTCAAAAAGTGACTATTAATTCTAAGAGCTTTTAATTCTAAGAGTTACTGATTCCAAGAATTGCTCATTCTAAAAACCAGTGGCCTCTATCATGGTGATTAATATGACTACCAAAACCTTGCTTATTGTCGCGCATGCACCATCGACGAATACCAAAAAGTTGGCTCATGCGGCGTATGCTGGTGCTAGTCATCCTGATTTAGATATCAATGTTATATTGAAATTACCACAAGATACCCAGCCTGAAGATGTATTAGCAGCTAATGCAGTATTATTAGGGACGACTGAGAACTTGGCTTATATGGCAGGGCTGACCAAAGACTTTTTTGATCGCTGTTATTATCCGGTGTTAGAGAAGAAGCAGGGCATGCCATTTGCCTTATATATTCGAGCAGGTCATGATGGTACGGGCACTAAGCTTGCTATAAAGACGATTACAACTGGTCTACGCTGGGAATGGATCCAAGAAGCGCTGATTTTACAAGGTGATTGGCAAGAAGCATTTACTGAGCAAGTTGAAGAGCTGGCGATGACCTTGGCAGCTGGGGTAGAAGCGGGTATTTATTAGTTGTTTAACGCTTTGGTTGTCGCTATTATTAATATCAAAGCTGTAGTAATGAAGGCATATAAGGATATTAGCAGTGTTTAATAATGACTCAGATAGTAGCCAATCTATTGCTCCTGCCGGAATACCGTTTTCTCAAGCCTGTGAAAATAACAAGCAACCAATTTTAGAAATTTTACAGCAGGAATTGCAAGATTTTAATCATGTATTGGAAGTGGGTTCAGGGACAGGTCAGCATAGTGTGTATTTTGCACCGAGATTGGCGCATTTAACATGGCAGACTAGTGATGTGTCAGCTCATCATGCGATTATTAATGCTTGGCATACTGAGTATCCTGTGCCCAATTTATATGCACCATTGGCTTTTGATTTGGCAGTGGATTCATTACCGATGAGTCTTGCTAGCAATCAGCCCTATGATGCGGTATTTACTGCTAATACCCTACATATCATCTCATGGTCGTTGGTGGAAAAGTTGTTTGAGTTAGTAGGTGAGGCTTTACCTATCAATGGAAAGTTAATCGTATATGGACCGTTTAATGAAAACGGACATTATACCAGCGCGGGTAATCAGCAGTTTGATAGTAGTCTCAGACAACGCGACCCAAAGAGCGGTATTCGTCATTTAGAAGACCTAATAGCGTTGGCAAATACACATATGCTAAAACTATCTGATAAATATGCGATGCCTGCTAATAACCAGCTATTGGTATTTCAAAAAATTAGATAACGAATCTTTGGCATAAAAAGACCTCTTAATCGATCGTTATAAGATTTTGATTGAGAGGTCTTTTTTTATATCTATAATTGGTCCTAAATAAAACAGATACGTTATATTTCAAGGCGGAACAGGTATAAATATTTTTGGCGTGCTGTGCCTACGCCGACAGAGGCTGCGAAAAATTTATTCCCGCCCCGCTGTATCGTTTTAATACTGAATTTACTATATTTAAATTATATACAGTCAAATTACTTATAGGCTTCTGCTAAAAACTCTAAATAACGCTGCCAAGAACGCTCATCAGCACGAGCATCATATCTATCACTGCCAAACACACTAAAGGCATGTGGCGCACCACTATAGGTTAGCATCTCATGTGGCACTTTTGCCGCTTCTAACGTCTTACCCAAAGTGACAAAGCTTTCAAGGGAGACGGATTCATCCGCAGAACCATGAAATACCAATATCTCGCCAGTCGTCTTATCATAACTTTGACCTATTGGGGTGTCAAAGGCACCATGGAAAGGGACAAACGCTTTTTGTGGAAATCCTGAGCGTGCTAGCTCTAAAGCAACCGTACCGCCAAAACAATAGCCCATCGTTACACCTGTGCGTGCATCATTGCCTTGCTCTTGGCCAGCGTTCAATGCGCTTTGAAGTAGGCGGCGCATTTTACTGCGATCGTCATATAGTGCACCGGTTAAACGTTTATTGTCTTCAATAGTTGACGGGCGGATACCTTTCCCAAACATATCAGCAGCCAGTACGTTATAGCCCTCACTTGCCAACATATCAGCGCGCTTGCGCTCATAATCTGTTAGCCCATCCCAATCATGAATCAGTAATATAAATGGCGCATTGGGTTTATCTGCTTTGGCGTAATAGCCCTCATAGGGTTGATTATCTACCGTATAAGTGACATTTTTAGTGCTAATCGCTGCCGCTGTTTGGCTAAGTAGTAGTGCTGTTAAGCCTACAGAGGCGCTGTATAGTAAGTTTTCACCATGGCGCTTAGATGATTTAATAGAAGTGGATGTGAATGTCATGGGTAGCCTCATTATGTTAGTTAAAAAATGTCAGTGAAAAATAGCCTATTTCAAAACCGATCCACCCTTTTAACCCTAATGAGCAGACACCTTTTACAGGATAGCGTAAAGAATAACGACATAACAACGCTATATTGTTAAAAATAATAAGTGTTTCTATCGTTTATAAATTTAACTAATGCCTGTTTTTCTTAACCAAATATCAACACGCTTAACCATATAGTTGACATACCTGAGCAAGATTTTTGAGTAAGATAATTGTTGAGCTCAGCATTGCTATCTCAAGAGTGCTTGAATCAGTTTTTATCTTTAACCGTGCTACAACACAGAAAATAAACGGACATTTGAAGTCGCCACTATCGCTACGGATATAAAAACTGTGTTAGCGCTTATTAAATGGTCTAGTTATAGTCCATTTTTACTCATCAGCTAGCTAGGATATTTTATGAATAAGAATATTGATCATACCGACCCCGCTAAAGACATGAATATGGAACGTGGCAATGGTGGTGAAACCCATCAACGTGCAGGTGATGACACCAAAGTACTGACTACCCAACAGGGTGTACCAATTTCGGACAATCAAAACTCACTCAAAGCAGGACCGCGCGGTCCAACGCTATTAGAGGATTTTGTCTTACGTGAAAAGATCCATCACTTTGATCATGAGCGTATTCCTGAGCGTATTGTGCATGCGCGTGGTAGTGCCGCACACGGTTATTTTGAGCTGACCGAATCATTAGAAGAATATACCACGGCTAAAATTTTGACTGAAACCGGTAAGCAAACCCCATTATTTACACGTTTTTCAACTGTTGCAGGTAGTAAAGGCTCAAAAGATACACCGCGTGATGTACGTGGGTTTTCAGTAAAAGTTTATACCGAAGAAGGCAACTGGGATTTGGTCGGTAATGACATGCCGATTTTCTTTATCCAAGATGCAATGAAATTCCCAGATCTTGTCCATGCAGTCAAACCTGAGCCGGATCGTGGTTTTCCGCAAGCGGCGTCCGCTCATGATACGTTTTGGGACTTTGTATCATTAAGTCCTGAAACCATGCACAACGTCATTTGGTTGATGAGTGATCGCGGGATACCACGTAGCTTACGCATGATTGAAGGTTTTGGTATTCATAGTTATCGCCTAATTAATAAAGAAGGCAAAAGTACCTTTATGCGTTTCCACTGGAAACCAGTGCTTGGCGTACAATCAACGACATGGGATGAAGCGGTAAAAATCTCTGGTGCCGATCCTGATTATCATCGCCGCGATTTGTTTGAATCGATTAATAACGGTGATTTCCCTGAATGGGAATTTGGCGTGCAATTATTCACGGAAGAAGAAGCCAATGACTTTCCGTTCGATCATTTAGATGCGACCAAGCTGATTCCAGAAGAAATGGTGACCGTCAAAATCGTTGGTAAAATGGTACTAAATCGTTATCCTGATAATTTCTTTGCTGAAACAGAACAAGTGGCTTTCTGTCCATCGCATGTACCACCGGGTATCGATTTTAGTAATGATCCCTTATTACAAGGTCGTCTGTTCAGCTACTTGGACACTCAGTTATCGCGCTTAGGCTCACCAAATTTTGCACAAATTCCAATCAATGCACCAAAATGTCCGTTTGCTAATAATCAGCAAGATGGTCATATGCAGATGCAAGTACCAAAAACGCGCGTGCTTTATGAGCCACAAAGTCTTGATCCTACCAGACCACGTGAGAGTGTGAAGAAAGGCTTTGCGTCTTTTGCTGAGACGCTAGATGATGGTGTTAAAGGTCGCGTGCGCGCTGAGAGCTTCGCGGATCATTATAGTCAGCCACGTATGTTCTATCGCAGCCAAACGACAGTTGAACAAGCACATATTGCCTCAGCCTATGCTTTTGAGCTAGGTAAAGTAGATACAGCGCATGTCCGTAGTCGTATGCTTAGTCATCTACGTAATATCGATGAAGATTTGGCAAGTCGCGTAGCAAAAGCATTGGGTATGGAGCTGCCGGAAGCTGCTGAATCTGCCGCACCTATTCAAGATATGGAAGTCTCTCCTGCCGTAAGAACGATTGGTCTGTCACCTAAGAGCTTAAAGGGTCGCATGATTGGTATTTTGGTAGCGGAAGGCTCAAAGCATAGTGAAATAGAGAAGTATGAGAAGGCAGCGCAAGCGCAAGGTGCTAGTGTCAAAATTATTGCACCGAATAAAGAAGTCAAATTGGACGATGATACTATCATACAAGCTGATGAGCGCGTAGCAGGGGGTCCATCCGTGATGTTTGATGCCGTGGTTAGTATCATCATGCCTGACCAAGCTAAGAAGTTGGCTAAAGACAGTGCTACGTTAGATTGGTTCACGGATGCTTATGTACACTGTAAAGCGATTTCTTATTGCGGGGCAACGGACGAGTTTATCTTAAGTAAGCTGCCGATTGAAAAAGATGCGTTCGTCACGCCACTATCTGATGTGGACGTCTTTATTGAAAATGCCAAATCGCGCTTATGGGAACGTGAGCCAAAGGTTCGTGACTTAGCTTAATTTGGCTTAATATATTCGTATTTAAATCTCCAACAATGAACTCAGCCACTGTGCTGGGTTTTTTTATTCTTCAGCCTAAATAATTTTTAGTCACAAGCGTTCACTGAATATCACTTCTAAATCTTTATTGAACGTTATAATAATCAATCATATTGCTTAATAACATCAAGAATACGGCAATGAATAAGCTGGTTAAATATAGCCTTTGCTTTCATATATGGATATTTAAATGGCTAATATAAGCGTTATATTAGATAAAGGGATATTATGAGTTTAGTAGATATCGTTGCGATAGAGGGATATATTCAGACAACGTATATGGCGGTTTATCCTGACAAGTTATTATTATTAGATTCAGGGTGTCGATGTGATGTCGATAAGATTTTAGCGTATATTACCGACACTCTAAAACGTCCAGTTGAGCAACTTAAGACAGTCATGGTCACTCACATGCATCCCGATCATGCGGGCGGCGCTAAGCTGTTGCAGCAAAAAACTGGCTGTCAGATAGTTACCGCAATGTCCGACAAGCCTTGGTATCATGGTGTTTTGGGTAGAATTGCCCATCTGAATGATTTGGGATTGACTTATTATGTCGCCAGTCGCCAAAATAAGTCTATGACCAACGTTTGGTACCACCCCATTTTAAAAGCGGATATCACTGTTGAAAATGGCGACCGTGTGCCAAATTTTGACGATTGGATCGTCTTGGAGACGCCAGGGCATACCGATCGGGACTTGTCTTTATGGCATCCGCAAAGCAAGCAGGCGTATACCGCAGATCTCATATTAATCATCAAAAATAGATTTGTCTCGCCTTATTTAATTACCTTACCTGACGCTTACCGCGCGTCATTGGACAAGGTAAAAGCACTGCAACCAGATACTTTATTACTGGCGCATGATAAAAGAGTTAAGCTTAGCGATAAAGACTTTGAAAAATTGATAGAACGGGCACCGAATGAACCACGCAAAACAACGTTACAAAATGGTTTTAAGCTCATGCTTGCACAAGTTAAATTTGCTCGTAAAAGAGTAGATACCCCTTAATCAAATAATACAAAAAAAAAGCCCAATCAATAGATGATTGGGCTTTCCTAAATATGGTGGGCCGACCGCGACTCGAACGCGGGACCAATTGATTAAAAGTCAACTGCTCTACCAACTGAGCTATCGGCCCTGAGAAGCGTTAAAAAATTGCATGACAATTTTAGCTTCGCAAGATAAATTTCCTTAAAGGGAAATTTATTAAAACTAGACATCAAAAAGTATGTCTTTAAACTTATTATACTACTACCGGATAGGGTATTATATATAATAAGGGTAATACTAAAGATGGTGGGCCGACCGCGACTCGAACGCGGGACCAATTGATTAAAAGTCAACTGCTCTACCAACTGAGCTATCGGCCCTGAAGAGTATAAAAAAAGCACTGCTTTTTAACTCTACAAGTGAAAATTCTTTTAAGGGAATTTTCGGTAAGCTTAAGGTCTTTCTTTATTGACTACTCAATATCAAAAGAGGCATCAAACTCGTTTCACATTTAGGTAATTTGTATCTCTAAACGTGAGAGCACATTATATATATAATTAAGACAAATACAACCCCGAATCAGCAAAAAAGTTAAAAATCTTAGATAATAATGAATGTTTTTTAACTTTAAGCCTTTTTTGGCTATCGAGTCACCTATTATCGCTGATAGTTTGTTATTTTAAAAATGATGTTTGAAAATTTTTGCTTAAAATCTTACTAATCTCTAGAGAGCGCTTCAACAGGATCCAATTTGGCAGCATTGCGTGCTGGTAAAAAGCCAAAAACCACACCAATAAGCGTCGAGCAGACAAAGGCGGCAATAATGGAGGTCGAAGAATAAATGACTTTAAAGCTATCACCACCAACACGGTTAATTAGCTCACCAATAGCAAACGCCATACCAATACCTAATAAACCACCTAATATACAGACCAAAATGGCCTCAATCAAAAACTGCTGCATGATATCGCTTTGACGAGCACCGACTGCCATACGTACGCCAATCTCATTGGTGCGCTCGGTTACGGATACCAGCATGATATTCATGACGCCAATACCGCCGACAATTAGCGAGATAATGGCGATAGAGGATATCAGCAGGGTCAATGCTGCCGTTGTAGACTCAATGGTTTGACGGATAGAGTCGGAGTTACGTATGCGAAAATCATCGGTACCGTGACGGCTTGTCATCAGATCTGAGATGGCAGACTCAGCGGCAGAAGAGGAGATGTTATTATCAATCAGCGCAATAAAACTCTCGATATAGGCGCTGCCTATGAGCCGTGACATCATAGTGGTATAGGGCATATATAAAGTAGGGGTGTCGACGCTTCTACTAAATCCGCCTTCGTTTGGTGCCAGTACCCCGATCACGCGTCCAGGAACACTACCTATCAATAGTACCTCACCGATAGGGTTTGCTATAGTAGGAAAGAAGGTTTTATGTGCATTGCTGTCGATAATAATATCTTGGGTGCGGCGTAAGATACTTTGTTCATCAAAGCCTTGACCCATTGCCAATGTTTCACCACTGACATCGAGATAATCTTTACCTACTCCGCTGATACTGGCGGCTTCTTGGACATTACGATAGCGGACGCTCATATTGCTATTCAGCTGTGGACTGACACTAAGTACATAAGGCTGATCTGCAACCGCTTGGGCATCCTGTGGGGTCAAGTTATCATCATTATACTGACGTCTAGGATCGCCGTAAGGGTAGCCGTCGGTGACTGTGATGGTATTGGTACCTAGTGAGCTGATATTGGATAATATCTGCTCTTGTGAGCCTTTACCGAGCCCGACAACCGACACCACAGAGGCGATACCAATGATGATACCTAGCATTGTCAGCAGAGTACGCATTTTGTGCGCACGCATAGCAAGTAAAGACATTTTAAACGATTCAAGCAAGCGGTCGATAAAGCTGCCAAAAGCACTTTTACGGTGTTTGTCTATTATCGACGCAGGTTGTGCTGCTGGACGCTGATAGTCTTCGTTTTTATAATCGGCAATGATATAACCGTCTTTGATTTCAATCACGCGTTCAGCTTGAGCAGCAAGACTGGGGTCATGCGTTACCATAATAATGGTATGACCTTGCGCATTTAAGTCTTTTAAAATTTGTACGACATCTTTGCCTGACTTGCTATCTAGCGCGCCTGTCGGCTCATCCGCTAAGATAATATCACCGCCGTTCATCAATGCCCTTGCGATAGACACACGCTGCTGCTGACCACCCGATAACTGGCTTGGGCGATTATTGACTTTGTCCGCCAGTCCCAAGTCTGATAAGAGCTTTTCGGCACGCTCATTGCGCGCTTGACCATCCATCCCTGCATAGACAGCAGGCACAGAGACATTGTCACGGGCACTGATGTCACCCAATAGATGGTAACGCTGAAAAATAAAACCAAAGTGTTCACGGCGCAGTTTTGCCAGCTCATCAGGGACTAAACGATTCACGGATTGACCAAATACTTGATAATCGCCGGCAGTCGCTTGATCCAAGCAGCCCAAAATATTCATCAAGGTTGATTTGCCTGAGCCTGATTGTCCAATAATAGCCACCATCTCGCCTTGATGGATGGTTAGATTGATATCGTGCAATACACGAATGGTCTGCTCGCCGGCTTTAAACTCTCTAATCAAGCCTTTGACTTGCATCAAAGGCTTATCAGTAACGGCGTTAGCATAAAGATCTTGGCTGCTCATTTACTATCCTGCTTATCTTAATCAATATCAAAGCTGATTTGTCGCTAATTTAAATTCATTTAAATCTTGTTCTATCTGATTCTGGAGTTAGGGCTAAAATGGTCGGCCGCCTCTGCCACCACTGCCTTTGCTGCCACTATCTGGTCCCTCTTCGCTTAAGATAACCTCGTCACCCTTCTTAAGACCGCTCAATATCTCCGCATTGACGCGGTTATTGATACCGACTTTGACAGTTTGTTCAACCACTGTGCCATCAGCTTTAAGAACGCGTACATTTGCCATAGTCGCCGTAGAATCACTGTCAGCATTCGCCGTAGTATTCTTAGTAGTCAGATTTTTTGAATTTTTAGATTTTCCAGTTTTACCGGCAGGTTGCAGTGCGGCAGAAGGGATAAGCAGCGCGTCTTTGGCTTGGTTAATGACAATATAAACTTGCGCGGTCATATCAATACGAAAGCGGCGCTCGGTATTGGGCACTTCAATATAACCGACATAATAAATGGCAGCATCGGTCGAGCTGGTATCACTGATTTTTTCAGGAGCCGGTTCAATCGCTTTAAGGATCGAATCATATTTTTGGTCGGGATTACCGATGATATTAAAATAAACAGGCAAGCCCGCTTTGACATTAATGACGTCAGCTTCAGAGATTTGAGCATTGATGCGCACGGTAGATAAATCAGCTAAGGTAACAATGGTCGGTGCACTTTGATTGGCATTGACCGTCGTCCCTTGCTCAGTCGTTACCGATACTACAGTACCTGACATCGGCGCGCGAATGGTGGTGTAGCTTAAATCTTCTTGCGCGGTGCTGACGTTGGTTTGAGATTTACGTAATGCCGCCTGTTGACTATTGATATTCGCTGCAGTAGTGGCAATAGCGGCTTTAGCAGTATCGATAGAGGCACGCGCATTGGCGACTGCTGCCTGCGCAGTTTGTACCTTTGTCCCTTGAGTATCATAATCCTGCTGTGATATCGCGTCGATAGCGAGTAAGCCTTGCAAGCGTGAAAAATCTGCTTGCGCTTGTCTTAACTCAGCTTGGCGGCTGGCAAGATCTGCCTGCGCACTTTTTAAACCTGCTTGACGACTTAATGACTCAGCTCGTGCACTTTGTAGCGCCGCTTCACTTTGCTCAAGGCTTGCTTGCTCATTGCTCAGACTGTTCTTCTGCGTTACTTGGTCAATCTGCGCAATCAAATCGCCTTTTTGCACTTCATCACCGACTTCAACGAATAGTCGCGTCACTTCACCAGATACTTGCGCACCAACATCGACGGTATTTAAAGCCTTAACTTTACCCGATGCCATAACGTTATTTTCGATATCGCCAATCTCAGCAGTCGCTGTTAGATAGTTGGGTGTTACTTCTTTTGGTTTTAAGGTTTTGTAGGCTAAAACCCCTAAAGCGATGATGACGAGGGCAATAATGCCCCATTTAATAGCAGAGTTTTTGCTAATTTTGCGCATGACGACAATCCAATAACAAGAAAATCAAATGTAACTATAATAGAGGCTCGATGGACAAAAGGGAATGGGAGTTAGTTTGCGAAAGGTTAAGAAGAAATATTGAGGCAGGTTTTGCAGAAGAGATTTGGATTTGTGCAGGAAGTTTATCGTTGAAAAAGCAGGTTAAGAAATAATATCGTTCTTAGAGGTATTATTGGTTACTGACTGATAAATAACTAAGAATTCATCACTTTGGCTATTTAGTAGGGAATAAACGTTTTCCTGATAACTCTAACGCAGCTTGTAGTAATAACTCCCATGCTGGCTGGATGATAAGACCTTTGATTGCCTGATCACAGCGATAAAGCAGAGCAGGCCACGCTGCTGTTTGCGCTTTTGCCTGACGACGACAGGCTTGCTGATATAAGCCTTGTTTACTGCGCCAAATACCTAGGGCTTGCGGATCTTGTCCATCCATCAGTTGCATGATTTGTCGCATGTCTTTACTGATTGCCCATAATACTAAGGTTGTTGGCTCATCCGTGGCTTTGAGCTGAAATATGATTTTAGCGACTTGGGCACTATTGCCAGCAAGCATCGCATCGGACAAATCAAACACGCTAAACTGCGCATCGCTGACCAATGCCGCTTGTAAGTCATTAATATCTAGTGCGACCTGCGATAGGTGCGGGCTAGAGTTTGTAGTTTCTTGAATGGCAGCATCATTATTTGCCATGAGTTGTGGGGCAAACAAATAGGATAAACGCCATAAGGTTTGATAGGCACTGAGCAAATGATGCTCAGTATGTGACATGAGTAGCTGCCACGCTTCTTGCGATAGCTTTAAGCCAAACTGCTGCGCTTGTATCTGCAATAACTGCTGACGCTGCTGCTCATTATACAAATTACAATCGATGACGTGACCATATTGCGCAAATGGCGTGAACCACTTGCTGCTCTGAGCGCGTTTGTCTTGTTTTGGGGTCAACCATAATAAGCTATGACTGTGGCTGCCTGCTTGAGCGTCCTGTGCAAAGCGTTCAAGTTCTGTAATGACTGCCTTATCAGGTTTATGGTTGCCTGTGACAATCAATGCACTGGCATCATCAAATAAAGACTGGCTGCCAAGCTCTGACAATACTTCTTGCCAGCTCTTAACCGATATAAGCTCAATACGCTTAATGGCGTAATTCTGCGCGCGCCAATGTGGACGCAGCGCATCGATGAGCCATTGACTTAATAATGGCTCATCACCATGTGCTAGCCACAAGCCTGCTACAGCAACTGAGGATCGCTGTAGCTTTGGATAAGCTTGTATAAAAGTATCTTGCATAAAAGGCTGACGCACACAAAGTTGTGAATAAAAAAGCAAAGCCAAAAAATTGCTAAGCTACATTGGAGCCATATTAAGGTTTGGGTACAAGAATTGCCGTAGCGCCTGTACCTTTACCGATTTGCACAGAAGTAGTGGCGCTGGCAGGTGTCACCTTTGGCAATGCAATCGCGACATATTGATCGGTGATACGTCTTGCTAAACTGTCATAGAGCCATTCACGAATTTGATCACCTTGCTGATCGTCGGTGCTCACTGACGCTTCGTTATACTGATAGCTACGTTCAACTTGAATCGGATTACTGAGCGTTACAGGCTTACCATTATCTATGCTTTGATAGCTAACATCGGCTGATATCACTAAGCGAATTTCTGTTAATACGCCGACCAATTCATAACGCTTAAAACGTACGTTATTGACAGTAATCGCAGCGATGGTTTCAGCGCCTACGTTTTGATTGTTACTAGCCACATCAGTCAATGTCATGTTAGTAATGACATCAACGCCCAATGCCTCAAGGCGTTTTGTGAGCGGCAGCTTCAGTGGGAATGCGGTGCGATTATCTTCGATAATTACCGCGGTCTTCGCCACATCAAACAGCATGGGCGCATTATAACCGCGTAGTTGAAAGCCACAGCCATTAAGACTGGCAGTCGCCCCAACGATGGCAAGCATTGGCAGAGATGCAAGTAATGCGGTCGCTAGTTTCTGTCTATTCGACTTATTAGGCATGTGCTTTTTCCCTTACATGTTGTTTGATATGACGACATAGCATGGTGTTTATTCGTCATAATCGCTATTCTTATTATGATAAGAAAACCTAAAATATCCGCGTTTAATTATCTCTAACCAGCAACCACGATATTAACCAGTTTATTCGGTACGACGATTTCTTTTTTGATCTCGCCAGTCAGGAACTTTGCCACACCTTCAATCGCCCGTGCCTGTGCTTTTAGCTGCTCAGGGTCGCTGTTTGGTGCCACATCCATTTTGCCGCGCATTTTTCCATTGACCTGAATCACCATGGTAATCATATCTTGTACCAGTGCGCGCTCGTCTACCGCAGGGTAATTTAAGGTGACGGTATCAAGCCCTAATTGCTCAAGTAAATGCTCGCCAATGTGTGGCGCATATACCGACAGCATAATCAATAAATCAGTCAAGGCTTCGTGCTGTACTTGCAGATCTTGTTCACTGCTTGCTTTAAAGTTACTCAGCTCATTAGCAAGCTCCATTAGGCTAGAAACTGGCGTATTGAGTGCTAGACGTTTACCCAAGTCACTATCAATCTTGCCAATAGTTTCATGCGTCTTACGACGCAAGGCTTTAGCTTCTTTACTTAAGCTATCCGTATTTAAAGCATCACTATTGAGCGATTCAAGACTTAAGTTGGCATCAGTTAACGCTTGGATATGCTCAGAAGCAATACGCCATACTTTTTTCACAAAGTTATAAGGACCTTTTAATGCATCATCTGACCATTCAAGCGTTTGATCGGCAGGAGCAGTAAATAAGGTATAAAGACGAACCGTATCCGCGCCATATTTATCGATGGTAAGCTGCGGGTCGACACCATTATTTTTTGACTTTGACATTTTTTCGATTTTGCCAATCGTTACCGGCTGTCCATCTGATTTTAGGATGGCTTTAATCGGCTGACCGCGCTCGTTAAAGTCAATATCGATGTCTTCGGTAAAGTAATAAGTGGTACTGCCATCGCTATTCACGCGGTAGAAAGTACCTGCAAGTACCATTCCTTGAGTCATCAAATTGGCAAATGGCTCATCGCCTGATACCAAGTTTTCATCACGCATGAGCTTGTGGAAGAAGCGCGCATAAAGCAGATGCATAACCGCGTGCTCGACACCACCGATATATTGGTCAACTGGCAACCATTTATTGGCGGCAGATTTATTGACCATATTGGTTGTATCGTGTGGGCTGGCAAAGCGCGCATAGTACCAGCTTGATTCTACAAAGGTATCAAAGGTATCGGTTTCGCGATCAGCAGGATTGCCACATTTAGGGCAAGTGGTATTCACAAATTCTGGGATGTTTTTTAGTGGATTGCCACGACCGTCAGGGACGACGTCAGTTGGCAAGACAACCGGCAAGTCTTGTTCTTCAACTGGCACGGTACCGCAATGCTCACAGTTGACCATTGGGATAGGGCAACCCCAATAACGCTGGCGTGAAACACCCCAATCACGGAGACGGTATTGAATTTTTTTCTTGGCAAGCTTTTGAGGCTCAAGTTTGGTTAGCATCGCTGCAAACGCTTGTTCGAAATCTAAACCATCAAATTCACCTGAATTGACCAAAGTATTGCGTTCGGTATAAGCACGATTAATCTCAGTATCGTTCGCCTTTGCATATGCTTCTAACGCATCAAAATACCCTGCAGGAATGTCAATGACTTGCTTAATCGGTAAGTTGTATTTGGTTGCAAACTCATAGTCGCGCTCATCGTGAGCAGGTACTGCCATTACCGCACCTGAGCCATAGCTCATAAGTACATAATTGGCAACCCAAACAGGCACTTCTTCGCCAGTCAATGGATGGGTCACGGTTAGACCCGTATCCATACCGATTTTTTCGGCTTTAGCAAGATCAGCTTCTGCAACCGAACCTTTTTTACAAAGGGCGCAAAAATCTGCAATCGCTTTATTGTTCTCTGAGGCATATTGGGCTAGCGGGTGCTCTGCAGCAACGGCAACATAAGTGACACCCATCAAGGTATCAGGGCGAGTGGTAAAGACGTCTAAGCTATTGCTTTGGCCAGCCAGCTCATAAGGGAAATGCGCTTCCATACCTGAGCTACGACCAATCCAATTGCGCTGCATAGTAATTACTTCAGATGGCCAGTGACCCTCTAGCTGATCCAAATCATCAAGCAACTCATCAGCATAATCAGTGATGTTAAAATAATACATCGGAATATCACGCTTTTCGACCATAGCGCCACTACGCCAGCCTTTACCATCGATGACTTGCTCGTTGGCTAATACAGTATTGTCGATTGGATCCCAGTTGACGGTCGCAAGCTTTTTATAGACCAAGCCTTTTTTGTATAACTGCAAAAACAACCACTGCTCCCACTGATAATACTCAGGGCTACAAGTGGCAAATTCACGTGACCAGTCAATAGACAAGCCAAGCAATTTTAGCTGGGCGCGCATACTGTCGATATTCTCAAACGTCCATTTAGCAGGCGGCGTCTGATTGGCAATCGCAGCGTTTTCTGCTGGCAAGCCAAAACCATCCCAGCCCATTGGCTGCATGACTTCATAACCTTTGAGGCGATAATAACGGCTCAACACATCAGAGATGGTATAGTTACGTACGTGACCCATATGCAGTTTGCCGCTTGGGTACGGGAACATTGACAGCATATAACGGCTTGGTTTATCACTTGGCTCATTGCTGACTTCAAAACGCTTATCTGTTGCCCATTTGGCTTGCTGCTGCGCTTCGATAAGTTGCGGCTGATATTGGGTCTTGTCGCTAGAAGTATTATTAGTATTAGCAGTTTCTGCTGTTACGGCGTTGGTCATAGTTGGCTCGGAATCGGTTATTACAGATAAATGGGGTGAAATTTTATAATGCCATAGCATAGCGTAATTTGGGGAAAATTGCGACGATAGGATGTCGCCTTTCATTGATTACCTAGTGGCTTTTCGGCTTGCATTCGCTGCTTTCCGATATCCACATTTGCCATGTGCCAGCTTCGAGCATTATTTGAGTATAATAAACAGTAACGTTCATTGACAAGGAGACATTATGACCATCACCATTTACGGTATAAAATCTTGTAGCACCATGAAAAAAGCCTTTACCAAGCTTGATGAGTTGGGCGTTAGCTATAACTTTCATGATTATAAAAAACAGGGTATTGATAAAGAAACGATACAGCGCTGGGTGGATAGCCTAGGTATTGATAAAGTATTAAACAAGCGCGGAACGACATGGCGTAAGCTAGAAGATGCTCAAAAGCAAGCGGCGGATAGCGATGTGGATAAATCCATTGATTTACTTATTGAAAATACAAGTATGATTAAGCGTCCGATAGTTGTAGGTGAGCGGGTAGATAAAAATCAGCCAATATTATTATGCGGCTTTAGTGAAGCTGAGTTTGATAAAGTTTTTTCGTAAAAGCCTACTGCTACCATCAATAAAGCCCGAGCTAAGAACCTCTTAGCTCGGGCTTTATAACAGCTAAAATAAACCAAAGCACACTTGCGAGCCATATAAGCAAGACGTAAAAGCGAATTTGTTCGGCATTCCAATCTAGTGCAAACCACTCAATGAGGAAAAATGACTTCCACCCTTCTATCCATTTTGCGCCACCATAGCCAATAATCCACCAGCAGTATAGGCTTTCCAAGATAAAAAGTAGACACCAAAGCCACAATGCCATGATTCACTCCTGTTATTCGGCCAATGATTAGCCTAGATCTCGACTGATTAGTGTACCAACACCTTCGTTGGTAAAAATCTCTAACAACGTTGCATGCGGTACGCGCCCATCGACGATAACGGCACTTTTTACGCCGCTACGAACCGCATCAAGCGCACACTGAATTTTAGGAATCATGCCGCCTGAAATCGTACCATCTTCAATTAGGCTGTCCACAGTTTTAGGCGTCAAACCAGTCACGACTTCGCCATCACGACCCAGTACCCCTTTGATATTGGTTAAAAGCATGAGTTTCTCTGCCTGCAAGAATTCGGCGACTTTACCAGCGACCAAATCCGCATTGATATTATAAGTATTGCCTTCTTCATCGACGCCCAGAGGGGCGATAACAGGGATAAAGTCAGAAGCAATCAGCATATTAATCACGTCTTTATTGACGCTAACCACATCCCCGACAAAACCCAAATCTACCGGTACAGCAACACCATCTGCGCCGATTTTTTCCATCATCAATTTTTTAGCCAAGATTAAGTTGGCATCTTTACCCGTCAAACCGATGGCGCAGCCGCCATGTTTATTGATCAAGCTCACAATCGATTTATTAACATTGCCGCCAAGTACCATCTCGACGATATCCATGGTGTCCTTGTCAGTAACGCGCATCCCATCGATACGGTCTGAGTGCCGCCCAAGCTCTTTTAATAAATTATCCACTTGTGGACCGCCACCATGTACGACCACCGGATGCATACCAACGGTTTTGAGTAGGACGATATCTCGGGCAAATGAGCTTTCAAGCGCAGGATCGGTCATGGCATTGCCGCCGTATTTGACCACAATGATTTTATCGACGAAGCGTTGAATATAGGGCAGGGCGGTGGTCAAGACTTCAGCAGTAATTTTGGCTTCATCTAAATTCAAGGTCATTATAAACTCCTAAAATACGGTGTTAAGCGATTGGTTGTTGTTATAAAAAGTCATAAATAACAAAGTTACATTTGTGATAAAAAATAGTTTTGATAACTGACTACTGAGGGGAAATAGCTACAATCTGCGCAGCTAGATTTTCATCAAAAGGAAAACATAGTGCGGCAAACTTTGCTTGAATATCTTGTAGATATGCCATGCTGTCTCCTGCAAAGCGCGCGGTTAAATTGTGACTGGTATTAGATTGACGCAGTACGCCAAAACCATGGGCGAAATCTAGACGCACGCCATCAATACAGCTCAGAGTTGTACCTATTGGCAATAAGTCTTTGGCTTGCTCTATGCCAATAGGGAGGCTTTTTATAGAGCAACTACAAATCGTCCGCTGACAGGTACTGAGTACTTGATATTCAGCTTGAATAGGCAGCGGAGCGGTTACTTTCATGAGTTGTTGTAAGTACACGCATAGTCGAGTTAGCTGCTCAATGATTGAGCAATCGGTTGACGTACTTACTGGCAGCGGTAAATAATGATCGGCAGTACTGACAATGTTTGGTAATTGATAGATGATATTAGCAAGATTTGTTGTAGGATTTAGACTATTTGAGTTACCAGCTGCCAGCCAATGCAACAGTCTTAAAGCTGCATATATGGCATCATCATAGACAATAAAGCGACTGTCGTTAAAGATAAAATGCCCCGATAACTCTCCAGCAAATACGATTTGCCCAGCAGAGGCCTGTATCTGTTGGCGCATTAGACTACTGCCAGTTTTGCTGATGATAGGTTCTGCGCCAAGCTCAGTCAGTAGCTTCGGCAAATGATGCGAACATTTAATATCAAAGAGAATTTGTGGCGGAGATTGCAACTGGGTACAAGCGACTGGACGCTCAGTCAATATCACCCTTGCTAATAAGTAGAGCAAGTGATCGGGTGTGACTACCTTACCTGTATTATCGACGATCATTAGTCGGTCGCCATCACCGTCAAAGGCGATACCTATATCTGCCTGATGATTAACGACGCTTTGCTGCAACTGTGTGAGCCGATTTGGCTCGGTAGGATCGGGATTACCAGCAGGAAAATCTCCGTTTGGGACGTTATTAAGCATGATGACATTTTGGCAATATCGCTCAAATAATTGCTGAGCGATATGACTGGTCGCACCATGCATACAATCGATAACAACCACCAAATCTACCTTAGTAAGAAATGATTGGTTATCATGCGGATAGAGTGCTTTGAACACTTGCACAATAGCATCGATATAATGCGCTGCTACTTGCTCAGGCGATAAAGACATTTGCTGATTGCTAATAGGGTTATCCACTACATGTCGTGGAGTGCTTGACGCTTTATAGCCTTTTTGATTGTCTTTTTTAACGATCATTTTTTGAAAATCAGTGATTTCAAAACCAGTTTCTTGCAGACCATCTTTAGGCAAACCACTTTTTTCAAGCATGCTGTTGTCTAAAGAACGTAGAGCTAGTTGCTGCTGAGTCACTTGCTGGTAAAGCATTTGAATTTCTTCAACGCTAGGGGATTGATGATTGACCAACCACTTAATACCTAAAACATCTCTCGCAGAATGACTGGCAGTTACGATAATACCGTGTCCCTGATATTGCTCAGCCCAAAATACCATCATAGGCGTGGTAATCAGTCCCAATTGGATAACTTTTAGACCGCATTGGATCAATATAGTGGCAAGGTTTTGAGCAATAACGTCACTATCATGGCGTACATCACAGCCAATCACGACGATATTTTTTTTGTTATCACTGTCTTGTTGAATGCAATAAAGATGCGCAAAGGCGTACCCTAAAGCTTGAACAAAATCATCAGTAAAATACTGGCGCGAACCGCGAATATCATAAGCACGAAATAAGGAGTGCTGTTTAGCAAAATACGGCATCGCTTACTCTCCTTATTGTCGTGATTGATATGCTAATGGTTGATGAAAAATAAATCGTCTAAGAGTATTAGGCGTATAGCTGATCGTTATTTTAGAATCGCTACTACTGACGACCGGAGTGTCCAAAACCACCAGCACCACGTGCGCTGGTATCACTAAATTCTGTCACGACTTCAAATTCAGGACGGGCAACAGGGACAACCACATATTGTGCCATGCGTTCTGCAGGACTTAATACAAAGTCTTCCTGACTACGATTCCAAATACTGACCATCAGCTCACCTTGATAGTCCGCATCGATAAGTCCAACCAAGTTACCCAAAACAATACCATGCTTATGTCCAAGACCTGAACGCGGTAAAATCATACCTGCAAAGTTAGGATCTTGTATATAAACCGCCAAACCAGTACCAATCAAATGGGTAGCACCCGCTTTAATCGTTAAAGGCTCATCAATACAAGCGCGCAAATCAATACCTGCGCTGCCGTCAGTGGCACGAGTAGGCAAAGAAAACGCTTTATCTTCAGTGATTTTAGGGTTTAAGACTTTAACTTGTACAGCTTGCATAACGCACTCACTTAACGATTTAATGGTTTTATAAACAGAATGAATTTAGGGCGGGCCCTAATTTTTAAATTTAATTGCTTAACAACAACTATTTTTATAAATAGCTGATGATTTTTAACTTCTAGTTTCTAAATTTTAATAAGCGATTGATTAAAGAATCAGTATACTTGCTAGGCCCAAAAACGACATAAAGCCAACAATGTCCGTTACCGTGGTGAGGATAACAGAGGCAGATAATGCCGGATCAATATTCATGCGCTTTAGCATCAGTGGAATACTAATGCCCGAGACATTAGCAGCGGTCATATTAATCGCAATCGCTAGACCGATAACCGCGCTGATTTTAATGTTATGAAACCACAATTGCGCAATAAACGCCATAATTATCGCCCATATGATACCGTTTATCGCCCCAACCCACAGCTCTTTATTTAATAACCATACGCGGTTAGAGCCACCGATTTGTCCCATTGCCATACCGCGAATGACGACGGTAAGCGTCTGCGAGCCTGCAATACCGCCCATACTGGCAACTACGGGCATAAGAATCGCCAGTGCCACCACTTTTGCTAATACGGCTTCAAACTGTCCAATTACAGCAGCGGCTAATAGTGCCGTACATAAATTGATACCAAGCCAAATACTACGGCTTTTTGCACTGGTCAAAATAGGTGCGAACAGCTCTTCGTCTTGACTGACACCAGCAAGGTTTTTCATGGTACTGTCGACATCATCTTGGATGATTTCCATGATGTCCTCACCGTTTAGTTGACCGACTAGCTCGCCATGACTGTTAATAACTGGGGCAAAACGAATGTCTTCTGAGCGAAAAATCGCCGCCGCATCTTGAATGTCCAAGCGATCATTGATGGTAATAGCGCTATCAATCAAATCAGCCACTAAGGTGCTTTGGTCATGCTTAATCAAATCAGCCAGACTTAATAAGCCAAGCAGTTGCTGGCTTTGATCGACAACCAACAGCTCTTGGCTTTCATCATCAAGCAGCTCAATATCTTCTCGCAGCCAGTTTTGAACATCAGCCAGCGTCATGTCTTCTTGGACTTGAATAAGCTCAGGATCCATATAGCTGCCAACTTCCCAGTCGGCATAGGTATCGAGTTTATTGACCTGAATGCGTATGTCTTCATCCAAAGTCGCCATCACCGAAGTACGCACGCTTTCGGTAACGGTGTCTAAAATCTCTGAGATATCTTGTGCATCAAGATCTTGAGTAAACAGCGATATCTCTTTTGACGAGATATTTTCCATCAATGGCTGGCGTGTATCAAACTCTAGCTCAGCTAATACTTCACCTTTGATATTTTCTGGTACTTGTGCCCAAATCAGTAGTCGGCTCTGAGTTGGGAACGACTCTAGTAAGTTGGCAATCTCATATTCTGACTGCTTCCCTAAAAACTCAGTAATCGCCTCATATGCCTTGTCCGCAACCAACTCTTGCAAATAGAGTAGTTTATACTCAGCGTTAGATTCAGCCGGATTATAATCTCCCTGTCGTGTCGATGGTCGTGCAGAATTCGGCGTAGGAGCGGGCATAAAAGTTCCAAGTTTTCAAAATATATAAATAATAATGACTAAGATCTAAGCTTAACGTTCAATAAGTGAGTTATATTTGTTGGCTTTTTAATGGTTAAACATTATCGATTGCCCAATAAAGCCCGAATATTAGCCAAGTATTCATCAGCAACTGCTGCGGGGTCTTTAGTGGCTTTTTGTTTTTTTGCTTTGGCAGGCCAATCGATATGATCCTCTGGCAACTCATCTAAAAATCGTGATTCAGAAGTGACGCGCATTTGACCACCAGCACGTCGCTGAGTGGCTAATGTCAAAGTTAGCTCGCGACGCGCGCGAGTAATGCCCACATACATCAAGCGCCGTTCCTCTTCGACCGTCTCGCTTAGGATAGAGTTGCGGTGCGGTAGCATCTCTTCCTCAAGCCCCATGATATAAACAAAATCAAACTCCAAGCCTTTTGCCGCATGTAAGGTCATTAGATTAACTTTATTGGTGTTTTCTTCTTCCTGCTGCTGCTCCAGCATATCAAGCAATACCAGCTTGCGAATAATGGTATCAATCGTCCGATCTTCGTCTTCTTCGGCGCGATTAATCAGCGATTGAATACTGGTATAAAGCATGTCGATATTATCAATGCGGTTTTTTTCTTGCTGTGGTGTTTTAGAGTCACTACGCACAAAATCAATATAGCCGGTCTCATCAATCATTTGACGGACGATTGGCACAGGGTCAGGATGTTGATCAAGCTCACGAGTATAATGTTCAATAAAGTCGCCAAACTCCTTTAAAGTACTATAAGATTTCGACGGTAAAACGTGGGCCAGACCGGCATGCGTACAAGATGCCAGTAGCGAGATGCTATGTTCTTGTGAAAATAAGCCAAGCTTCTCAAGCGTGGCTGGTCCCATACCTCGCTTGGGCGTATTAATCACGCGCAAAAATGCACTGTCGTCTTCTGGGTTTAAAATCAGACGTAAGTAGCTCATAACGTCTTTGATCTCACTACGGGCAAAGAACGACTGACCACCCGATAATTTATAAGGCACTTGCAGTTGACGCAACTGTGCCTCTAGCATCCGCGCCTGAAAGTTACTGCGATAAAGAACGGCATATTGTTCCCACTCATTGCCAAAGCGCAATTTATGCGTGACGATTTCTTTGGCGACGCGCTCAGATTCATCGTCATCATTACGGCAATTGATAATACGGATTTTTTCGCCTTGACCTTTATCTGACCAGAGTTTCTTTTCAAATAAATGCTCATTGTTGGTAATAACCGCATTAGCAGAGGTCAAAATACGGGTAGTCGAGCGATAGTTTTGCTCAAGCATGACGATTTTTAATTTTGGGAAATCCTCTTTAAGTAAACCCATATTTTCAGGTTTAGCACCGCGCCATGCATAAATAGATTGGTCATCATCACCAACGACCGTAAAGCGTCCTTGTGGTCCGACCAAATATTTGATCATCTCGTACTGCGCCGTATTGGTATCTTGATATTCATCGACCAGCAAATAGCGAATACGATTTTGCCATTTATCACGTAGCTCTCTATTTTCACGCAGTATTTTGGTCGGTAATACAATTAAATCATCAAAATCAACCGCGTTATAAGCCCGTAGATTGCGCTCATATAAAGCATAAAGCGTCGCAAAAATCATATCTTCTGGATCGTCTAAGGTTTCCATCGCCTTATCCGGCTCAATCAAATCATTTTTCCAATCAGAAATCATCTTGATTGCTTTACCAACCAACTCACGACTTTCAGCGCCGCTTAAGTTATCACGCATCATAAGCTCCATTAGCAAACGCTTGCTATCGTCGCTGTCCATAATGGAGAAATTGCCTTTCAATGGCGTATGAAGCAGCTCATATCGCAGAAACTGCAGCCCAAATTGGTGAAAGGTTGAAACCGTTAGACCACGGGTCTTTTCACTCGGTAGTAGCTTACTGACTCGAGCTTTCATTTCACGCGCCGCTTTATTGGTAAAGGTCACCGCCGTGATCCGCTCAGCAGGCATATTGCATTCTTCGATCAGATAAGCAATCTTGCGGGTAATCACTGACGTCTTACCGGAGCCGGCACCTGCTAACACCAGTAGCGGACCAGATACGTAGAGCATGGCTTCTTGTTGTTTGGGATTAAGTTGACTCATAACGTGACCTGTAAGACAAAAGCAAAAAGAGGGTAGCAGTAAATCGTAAAATGCCACTAGCTGCCATCAAGCGAAAAATACGTTCGTTAAAATAGAGGGCATATTGGAATTTTAAATAGAGTAACTCACAGAATAATTTTAAAGTTTTAGGCAATCTGCGAGCAAAATTAGGTGAGTTATTATAAAGCAAAACCAAGGCTTTTGGGCAGGAGTTAGTAGCGTGGAATATATAAGATTATGAGGTATATATAAGGTACGTCTTGAAAAATGACATAGAGAAATATTTTGTTTCAATGAAAACCGTCGAAAATTTGGCCAATACAAGCTCATTTCCCATGAATAAAAATAAGGAGTCAGACTTAAGTATTATCCATTATGGAAGTGAAAGTGAAATAATTACAAGCTGTGACTAACTGCGCGTTTTATATAGATTTTTCATCTTAGTTAGCAGTCAATTAATAATATATTCCTTAAACTTTTAGAAAGTTTTTAGAGCAGGATGATGAATAATCTATAGCATAGTTTGCGGATAAAAAAACCTATTTTTTTTGCCGATAAAGTGACCGCTCAATGCAGTTAAAAACTAGCTTTTGATTGCCGATATGCGTATAGTACGTAAATAATTTATGCCAGTTGTCACGTCATTGTTGACCACGTGTAATGAGCTATTAAATCAATTAAATAAACTATCGAATATGACATTGATTTAATACGTTGATCTTACGTTGTTAGAAGATGCGTTGGGCGACCAGCCTTTATCCGCATATAGAGCGGACACTCTACAGTTGGTCAGATCTGACATCGTCGTCAATAAGCTTGATAATTGGTTGTTACCAGTACAGAACCTAACATGTGACTCAATGACAGTTACTTAAATACAGTGACAGTTGCTTAAGTGCAGTGACAGTTGCTTTGTGTTTTCGTCTGCGTTATGCCTGTTGCTTGACGACCTTAATATGTGGGTCGGTGCTTGCGCGGCGTGTAACACTCGATTGGGTGAGGAGCACGTATTATCATGTCTGCTTTTAATTGGTCAGCCATTGCTTTTATTTTAGCCGCCATTGCGCTAGTTGTGTTTATGTTGGTTGTCCCGCGTCTACTTGGCGGTCGCTCACATGGCTCACAAAAAGAAGAGATATTTGAAGCGGGTGTTGTCGGATCTGGCAACGCCCGTATTCGTTTGTCTGCCAAATTCTATTTGGTGGCGATCTTCTTTGTTATTTTTGATCTAGAAGCCCTCTACTTATATGCTTATGCAGTCTCAGTTCGTGAAGCGGGCTGGCTTGGTTTTGCTGCTGCCGCTATATTTATCACCATCTTGATCATTGGCTTGGTATACGAGTTGAGTCTGGGTGCGATGAACTGGGCACCGGCTGATAAGCTACGCAAAAAAGCGCGCCTATATGCTGCACCCGCAGGCTTTAGTTTAGCTGATATCACCAAGTTCGATGGTGTTGATGAACTTATGGTCGATCCTACAGGCAAGATACCTGCGCAGTCCTCCGGTCAGATTAATGTCTCAAACAATATTGAGACCAATCGTCGTCACTTACAAAACATTGATCATATTAATACCACGGGCAATGTCACTTCTGTGGACTTTGCGACGTCTGCACAAACAGATAAAATGACGCGTTAATGAATAACAGTGCGTGTTAATTACTAGCATGGCACGTGAATAACAAAATTATTTAATAATGAAGTTAAGGCAGTAGTGAGGGCAAATCATTGCCGCACTTTGTTTAACATAAAGGTTGTATGTTATGAAATACACATTAACAAAAGCCAACCCTGATGCAGATGTCTATCCTGCTCAGACAAGCCAAACTGTCAATGATCCGATGGAAGATGAAGTCAATAAAAACGTCTTTATGGGTCGTCTAGAAGATCTTGTGCATTCAACAGCAAACTGGGGGCGTAAGCACTCACTGTGGCCATTTAACTTTGGTACCTCATGCTGTTATGTCGAATATGCGACTACTTTAACGGCGGTTCACGATTTATCACGCTTTGGTGCCGAAGTTATCCGCGCCTCGCCACGTCAGGCAGATGTGATGATTGTTGCTGGTACTTGCTTTGTTAAAATGGCACCCGTTATTCAACGTCTATACGAGCAAATGCTTGAGCCAAAATGGGTCATCTCGATGGGTGCTTGTGCCAACTCGGGCGGTATGTATGACATCTATTCAGTCGTGCAAGGCGTGGATAAAATTATCCCTGTCGATGTCTATGTGCCCGGTTGTCCGCCACGTCCAGAAGCATTGATTCAAGGCTTGATGTTATTACAAGAATCTATTACTAAAGAACGTCGTCCGCTGGGTATCCATGTCAATGATCAGGGTGTCTATCAGCCGCAGATGACGCCTGAGCGTGACCGTAAGCAAGCAGATCGTATCGCTGTGAAAAACTTACGTAGCCCAGATAGCATTTAGTTAAGCAGTTTGGCGTAGTTATTAATAATTGTTAGAAGTGCGCGTACGCTCATCATAGTTTGGTTGTGATTATCATCTTTTATTATGGTTGTCATGGTTCAGTTATGATTAATGAAGGAAGACATCATTCATGGTCACGGTAGTCGAAAACATAGATCCTAGGATCAAGCCTGTCCCAGCAGTTATCAAAGAGCTGGAAGAAAAATATGCTGGTAAGTTCGTTGTGCAGCACACGGTTGACGACATTCCAACGGTTTGGGTGGCACGCGCTGATTTATTAGACGTTCTCTTATTCTTACGCAAATTGCCAAAACCTTATGTCATGTTATTTGACTTGTCAGCGATAGATGAGCGTCTACGTCAGCATCGTCAAGGTTTACCTGACAGTGATTTTACGGTGTTTTATCACTTGATGTCGCTTGAGCGTAATAGTGATGTCCGTATCAAAGTGGCGCTCAGTGAAGAAGATTTAAACGTCCCAAGTGCGACACAGATTTGGCCCAATGCCAACTGGTATGAGCGCGAAGTCTGGGACATGTTTGGTATTGTCTTTACTGGTCATCCGCATTTAACGCGTATTTTATTGCCAAAATACTGGGAAGGTCATCCACTGCGCAAAGAATATCATGCGCGGGCAACTGAGTTTACTCCGTATTTCTTGAATACCGCCAAACAACAATATGAGCAAGAAAACCTGCGCTTTGTCCCAGAAGAATGGGGCATGAAGCGTTCAGGTCGTGATGAAGACTTTATGTTCTTGAACATCGGTCCTAACCATCCATCGGCTCACGGTGCATTCCGTTTGGTACTACAGCTTGATGGCGAAGAAGTTGTCGATTGTATCCCTGATATTGGTTATCACCATCGCGGCGCAGAAAAGATGGCTGAGCGTCAAACGTGGCACTCATTTATTCCTTATACCGACCGTATCGACTATCTCGGCGGCGTAATGAATGAGCTACCGTATATCATGTCGGTTGAAAAGCTTGCCGGTATAACTATTCCACCGCGCGCTGAAACCATCCGCGTGATGATGAGTGAGTTTTTCCGTATTACCAACAACTTACTATTCGTCGGTACCTTTATCCAAGATGCCGGTGGTATGACGCCGGTATTCTATATGTTTACCGATCGCCAAAAAGCTTATGACGTTATCGAAGCTGTAACCGGTTACCGTATGCATCCTGCGTGGTTCCGTATCGGCGGTACAGCGCATGATTTACCGCGCGGCTGGCAGCGTTTGGTACGTGAGTTCTTAGATTGGATGCCAAAACGCTTGGATGAGTATGTTAAAGCAGCATTGCAAAACAGTGTGCTTAAAGGTCGTACTCAAGGCGTTGCCCAATATAATACCAAGCAAGCATTGGCTTGGGGTGTGACTGGCGCAGGTTTGCGTGCAACGGGTTTAGATTTTGATTTGCGTAAAGCGCGTCCATACATGGGATACGAGAATTACGATTTCGAAGTACCAGTCGGCTATAACGGCGATGCTTATGATCGCTGTATGGTCAAAGTCGAAGAGATGCGCCAGTCGCTACGTATTATCCGTCAATGTATGGATAATATGCCACAAGGTCCTTATAAGGCGGATCATCCATTGGCAGTACCGCCGCCAAAAGACCGTACGTTGAACGATATTGAAACCTTGATTAATCACTTTATCTCTGTTTCTTGGGGTCCTGTGATGCCAGCGGGTGAGTGCACAACGATTGTAGAAGCGACTAAAGGTCTAAACAGCTATTACATCACCTCGGATAAAGCGACGATGAGCTATCGCACGCGTATTCGTACGCCGACATTCGCGCATTTGCAGCAGATGCCATCAGTTATTAATGGCTCATTGGTATCCGATGCCATTATGTATTTGGCATCGATTGATATTGTGATGGCGGATTGTGACCGTTAGAGCGTCTGTGGTTATACGTTTATCATTATCGTTTATATATTAAAAGCACGACGCGTTCATTAACATATTATCGCCAAACTGGCACACCAAAACGCTGTCATTGCGCCGTGAGCGCAACCTTAACAGTGGGCTGAGTGAGGAAAGAAAAAGATTATGAAAATTGTTTCCGATAAAATGCCAAAAGTAGATGTGGCAAGTATCTTAACTGCAGAAGAAATTGCGGCTATTCATGAGTTTATGCATCATTATCCGCATCCACGAGCAGCGTCTTTAGATTCGCTAAAAATCGTGCAAAAGCGTAACGGCTGGGTTGATGATGCGCAAGTGAATGCGATTGCTAATATTTTAAATGTACCTATGACCGATATGGATGGGGTGGCAACCTTCTTTAACCGTATCTATCGTCAGCCAGTTGGTCGTCATGTCATCCTTGTTTGTGATTCGGTGGCTTGTTATTTAACAGGCTATGAAGCACTGGCAGCTGAATTAAAGTCGCAGCTGGGCATCAACTATGGTCAAACCACTGCTGATGGTCGTTTTACGCTATTGCCGATTTGCTGTTTAGGTAACTGTGACAAAGGTCCTGCGGTATTGATTGATGAAGATACCTATGGTCCTGTCCAGCCTGAAGAAGTCGCCCAATTGTTGGAGCTATACGCATGAGATTAACTGTTTCAGAGCAGATTGCTCTTCGTAATCAAGGCAAAGCGCCAAGCCAACTTAATGAACAGCGCATTCCTATCTATGGCGATAGAGCGACTGCTACCAGTGAAACCAAACCACTGACCTGGCGCTTAGCGCATCATGATGCCGTGCTTGATTTGGCTACTTATGAATCATTACGTGGTTTTGAAGCGTTAAAGATAGCGTTAAACCAATCGCCAGATGATACGTTAAATACTATTAAAGAAGCGGTGGTAAAAGGTCGCGGCGGTGCAGGTTTTCCAGCAGGTATTAAATGGTCGCTAATGGCACCGCCAGATGGCGGTCCACGCTATCTAGTCTGTAATGCTGATGAGATGGAGCCGGGTACGTTTAAAGACCGTTTGCTCATGGAGCGTTTGCCGCTTCAGCTTATTGAAGGCATGCTTATTTCTGCCTATGCGATTGGTGCAACAGCCGGTTATATCTTTATCCGTGGTGAATATATCTTAGCTGCGGAGCGTTTAACGGCAGCGATCGAAGAATTAAAAGCCAATAATCTAGTCGGCGATAATATTTTAGGCTCAGATTTTAGTTTTGATTTACATGTGCATACGGGTGCTGGTCGTTATATTTGCGGTGAAGAAACGGCATTGATTAACTGCTTAGAAGGTCGCCGTGCCAATCCGCGTACCAAACCACCATTTCCACAAGTAGCTGGTGCATGGGGTCGACCAACCGTGGTTAATAACGTTGAAACTTTACATAACGTTTCAGCGATTATCCTACATGGTAGCAAGTGGTATCAAGACCTGCCAAAAGCCAAAGGTGTAGTCGAAACCCCCGGTACGAAGCTATTTGGCTGTTCTGGTTTGGTCAATGATCCCGGTCTTTGGGAATTACCTTTTGGTTATACGGCGCGCGAAATCATCGAAGATTTCGCCGGTGGTATGCAGGAAGGTCGCACACTTAAGGCTTGGTTACCAGGCGGCGCATCAACGGATTTTTTAACCGCTGAACACTTAGATACTGTCGTTGATTTTGACACTATCCAAAAAGCGGGTAGCCGTATGGGTACGGGTCTGCTTATGGTCGTTGACGAAGAACAAGATATGGTGCCATTGGTACGTAATCTTGAGATTTTCTTTCAGCGCGAATCGTGTGGTTGGTGTACGCCATGCCGTGATGGTTTGCCGTGGGGCGTCAAAATCCTTACCGCTATCAATGATGGCGAAGGGCAGATTGGCGATGTTGAAAAGCTAGAAGGTTTAACCCGTGACTTATGGATCGGTAAAACCTTTTGCGCGCATGCCCCCGGTGCGATGGAACCACTGATGAGTGCAATTAAATATTTCCGTCCTGAGTTTGATCAAAAGATTGCACAGGCGGTTGGTGAAGATGTCATTGAGGCTGCAGCCAATCAACAGCTAGATGTGAAATAAGGAGAGCGGCATGGCAGTCATACATATTGATGGAACCACTGTCGAAGTAGATAGCGCGGACAACTTGCTACAAGCATGCTTGTCCCTCGGCATTGATGTGCCGTATTTTTGTTATCACCCAGCCCTTGGTTCAGTAGGCTCTTGCCGTCAGTGCGCGGTTAAGCAATATATGACCAAAGAAGACATGGAAGCAGGTCGCGGTCGCCTTGTGATGTCCTGTATGGTCGCCCCAGGCGATGATATGTACATCTCAGTGACTGATGATGAAGCGAAGGCGTTCCGTAAGTCGATGGTTGAGCTGTTGATGATTAACCATCCGCATGACTGCCCAACCTGTGAAGAGGGTGGACATTGTCATTTGCAGGATATGACCTATATGTCAGGTCATCATCGTCGTCGCTACCGCTTTACCAAACGCACCCATCACAATCAAGAGCTTGGTCCGTTTATCGCGCATGAGATGAATCGTTGTATCGCTTGCTATCGCTGCGTCCGTTTTTATAAAGACTATGCGGGCGGTGAAGATTTGGGTGTTTATGGCTCAAACGAGCGTGTTTATTTTGGTCGTGATAAAGATGGTCAATTCGAAAGCGAGTTCTCTGGTAACTTGACCGAAGTCTGTCCAACAGGTGTATTTACCGATAAGACGCATTCAGATCGTTATAACCGTAAGTGGGATATGCAGTATGCACCAAGCATCTGTCATGGTTGTTCGGCAGGTTGTAATATCTCTGCCGGTGAGCGTTATGGTGAATTACGCCGTATCGAAAACCGCTATAACGGTGAAGTAAATCGTTACTTCTTATGTGACCGTGGTCGTTTTGGTTATGGCTATGTCAATCGTGAAGATCGTCCAACCCAAGCGCTTGAACGTATCAATGATAAACACGTCAAAATCAATATTGACTATGCTCTTGATGAAACTATTAAGCGTATTAAAGACAAAAAAGTCATTGGTATTGGTTCGCCACGTGCCAGTTTAGAGACCAACTTTGCGCTTAAGAACCTCGTTGGTTTTGATAATTTTTCAACGGGTCTTAATCATCAGCAGCAAGCATTGGTCAATAAATGTATTGAAGTCTTGAGTACTGAGGGTATTTATAACCCAGGTATGACCGATATTGAAAGCCATGATGCGGTACTGATTTTGGGTGAAGATATCACTCAAACGTCATCACGTGTGGCACTCTCTATCCGTCAAGCGGCGAAAAATGAAGCCATAAAAATGGCGGCTGCTACCAAAACACAGTCATGGTTGGCTGAGCCAGTCAAACGTATTGCTCAAGGTGCACAAAGCCCAGTATATGTCATTGATGTAACTCAAACCAAACTTGAAGATATCAGTAAAGTTAGTGTCGTAGCGACTCCTGAAGACATCACTAAACTTGGTTTTAAAGTTGCGGATGAAATTGCTAAATTTGACGATAATTTAGCAAAAATATTCGATCCGCAAAAAGCTGAAAAAGATACTAATGCCAATATTGGCGCTGATCCTATGCAAGCGCTGGCACAGCAAATCGCTTATGACTTGATCCAAGCAGATAAGCCATTGGTTGTCTCTGGTAGCAGCTTATCGTCTATTGCCTTGATAGAAGCAGCTGCGCAAATCACTCAAGCATTAAGCCAAAAGCGTGCAGCGATCAAAGCAACTGAGCAGTATGAAGTTAAGACACATAATGCCAAAGTTGCAGCAGCTGAAGCGCAAGCACAAACAACAACGGCGCAGCAAACAGAAGACAAAGACCTGTCTGCCAAGCCAAATAAGCCTGAAACGGGCGTTAATACTGAAGCACAAGACGATGTTGAACGTCAGCCAGCAACTAAACTTGAGCTAAAAGAAGTCAATAAAAAGTATCATGCCCAAGCGGGTATCTATTTAGCAGTGACAGATGCTAATAGTATCGGTGTTTGTTTACTCGGTGGTCATTCAGTTGAAGAATTGCTGGCGACTGATTTTGATGTGGTGATAGTCGCTGAAAATCAGCTGACTGATGCTATTGATGCGAATAAATTAACACAGCTATTGACTGATAAAACCGTCATTGCGTTAGATCATCAATTACTCGATTGGCACAAAGACGTCGATATTGTATTGCCAGCAGCCACTTTTGCTGAAGCAGACGGCACGCTTATTTCTGCCGAAGGTCGTGCGCAGCGCTTCTTCCAAGTTTATGATAATGACTATTATCATCCGCTTAGTAGTATCAAAGAAGGCTGGCGCTGGTTGCATGCTGTGCACAGCAGCTTAGAAGGACGCGATGTCGATTGGACGCAGCTTGACGATGTCATCAATGCTTTGATAGCGACCCATCCTAAGCTTGCTGGTATCAAAGAAGCTGCACCCGATGCTGATTACCGGATGACGGGTCTAAAAATTGCCCGTCAGCCACGTCGTTACTCAGGTCGTACTTCTATGCGCGCGCCTGTCTCTGTACATGAACCAATGCAGCCAAAAGATTTGGATACCGGTTTAACCTTTTCAATGGAAGGCTATAGCGGCAAACAAACCCCGAGCTCTATGATTCCTTTTGCGCAATCTGCCGGTTGGAACTCACCGCAAGCTTGGAATAAATATCAAGATAAAGTCGGTGGTAGTCTCAGAAATGGTGATCCGGGCGTACGCTTGTTCGATCAGTTAGAGCGTTTAGCTACGCGCCAATATGTTGCGCCAGAAGTTAGCTCAGTAGCTACGACGGATATGCAGCAAGGGCAGGCAAAACTGGTGCCTATTTATAACATTTATGCCAGCTCAATGATGGCATCGCGTAGCCCAGTGGTAGCTGAGCAATTACCTGTCGCCTCATGGCGTATAGGGATTGATGACGCAAAAGATTGGAATATCGTGGCTGGTGATTATCTAGCGATTGAGATTGATAAACAGCAAATCACGCTGCCAGTAGAGCTTGTTGGTTATTTAGCCGAAGGTTGTATCGGTTATCCTGTCGGTCAGGTGAGCATTATTCATCCATCGATGCCAGCGTCAGTACGTAAAGTCGATGCACCTATTACGATGATGGGCGGCTTGGCTAATGACGCTATTGGCAATTCTGAAAATGGCAGTGCTTTAAATAGCTTTGAAGATAACAATAACCGCGCAGCGCCAGTAAGCACAGCGCCGACCACCACACAGGAGGTGTAATATGCAAGTAACTCGTATTATCCCTGATGTGCCAAGTTTTTTGGCAAGTATGATGACCTTTGATACTTGGTCCATACTTTTTATGGTCGTACAATCGCTGGTTATCTTTTTAGTCGTCGTCATTGTCGCGGCAATGATGATTATCTATGAGCGCCGGATGCTAGCACTCTGGCAAGACCGTTATGGTCCAAACCGTGTCGGTCCGTTCGGTTCGTTGCAATTAGTCGCCGATATGCTCAAAATCTTCTTTAAAGAAGATTGGACGCCAAATTTTACCGATAAGTTTATGTTTACTTTGGCGCCTGCGGTTGCCATGTTTACCGCTCTGGCTTCATTTGCCATTATTCCTATCTCACCAACCCTTGGCGTTGCTGATTGGGATATTGGTATTTTGTTCTTTTTTGCCATGGCTGGTATTGCAGTCTATGCAGTACTGTTCGGTGGTTGGGCATCAGCCAATAAATTCTCATTACTTGGTGGCTTACGTTCAGCCGCGCAAACCATCAGTTATGAAGTGTTCTTAGGCTTGTCGTTGATGGGCGTTGTTGCCTTGACTGGCTCATTTAACTTACGTGCGATTGTTGAAGCGCAGGCTGATGGTTGGTATATCATCCCGCAGTTCTTTGGCTTCTTAACCTTTGTCGTTGCAGGTGTTGCGGTCACGCATAGACATCCATTTGACCAACCAGAAGCTGAGCAAGAGCTTGCTGAAGGGTATCACGTTGAATATTCCGGCATGAAGTTCGGTATGTTCTTTATTGGCGAATACGTCAATGTTGTATTGATTTCTGCTCTAATGACCTGCTTATTCTTTGGTGGTTGGTTGGCACCTTTTAATTTAGATATTCCGTTTATTCCACCAGCTTTTTGGTTCATGATTAAGACGCTTTTCTTTATGACTATGTTTGTTTTGGCTCGAGGCTCACTGATGCGTCCGCGCTATGATCAGGTGATGAACTTTGGCTGGAAAGTCTGCCTGCCCGTAACCTTGATTAATCTATTGGTTACTGCTGCAGTCATTTTGATTTTTTCCCCAATGTTGTAATCATCACTAGCCATCACTGATGAACTAGGGTAAAGCTGAGAAGGATAATAATCCCATGTTTACTACGATAAAAAAGACCGTCATTGGACTATTTACCATTGTCCGCAGCATGTGGATGGTCAATAGTCATGCGCTCAGACCACGCGACACCATTCTTTATCCTGAGGTGCCAGTACCAGTGCCGCCACGTTTTCGTGGACGTATTATCTTGTCGCGTGACCCTGACGGCGATGAGCGCTGCGTTGCTTGTAACTTGTGCGCTGTGGCATGTCCAGTTGGTTGTATCTCCCTGCAAAAAGCGGAACGTGAAGATGGACGCTGGTATCCAGAGTTCTTCCGTATTAACTTTTCACGTTGTATTTTTTGTGGCTTGTGTGAAGAAGCTTGTCCTACAACAGCTATTCAGATGACTCCTGATTTTGAGATGGGCGAATACGTCCGTCAAGACTTGGTCTACGAAAAAGAGCATTTGCTGATTTCAGGACCGGGTAAATATCCCGATTATAACTATTATCGCGTGACGGGTATGGCGGTAGCAGATAAACCAAAAGGCGCGGCGCAAAATGAAGCGGCACCGATTGATCTAAGGAGCTTGCTACCATGATGAATATTTTAAATAATCCTGAATTGGCAGGGTTTTACTCATTAGCAGCGGTAGCAATATTTGCCAGTTTGCGCGTGGTAACTCAAGCCAATCCAGTGCATGCTATTTTATCGATGATTGTGTCATTGCTGGCAATCGCTGGCATATTTTTTGTGATAGGTGCCCCGTTTGCTGGCGCACTTGAAATTGTCGTTTACGCGGGTGCCATTATGGTGCTGTTCGTCTTCGTGATTATGATGCTGAATTTAGGCATGCGTAATGATGAGCGAGAAGAGCGTTGGCTTGATGCCGGCACTTGGGCGATACCGACGGGCTTGACGATTATTATCGCAGTTGTGCTGTATGCAATGATTGGTCTTAATCATAACGAAGCAGCTCCGATTGGCGGTACTACGATTTCAGCCAAAGCAGTGGGTACGGTGTTATTTACCAAATATATTATGTTGATAGAAGTAGCAGCATTGCTACTACTCGCGGCCTTAGTTGCAGCTTATCATTTAGGTAAAGAAGCTATCGATGATGAGATTATCGGTAATGATAGCCTAGTAGCCAATCCAAATATCGGTAGTATTGAGCTGTACGAAAATGACAGCATGCACACCAATAACGATGTAGTAAAGATGGCAAAACCATACGAATATAAAGATATCGACCCGCATGACTATGTGGGCATGAAGGTCGGTATGAAAGCAGGTACGCAGAACGGTATGAAGAAAGTCACGCGCAAGGAGTCAGACTGATGGTACTAGCAGCAAGCGTGGCACAAGATATTACCAATGTGCCGTTTGCCCATGAAGTAGCAGGCTTAGTGCAGCCAGTTGCTGAGGCGCAAAATGTACTGGGTCTGATACCCATGAGCCATGGACTAATCTTGGCAGGTATTTTATTTGCGATTGGTCTGTGCGGTGTTATGGTACGGCGTAATTTTCTATTTATGCTAATGAGCCTTGAGATCATGATGAATGCGGCGGCACTAGCATTTGTGGTAGCAGGTAGTCGTTGGGTCGATCCAGATGGACAGATTATGTTTATCTTTATCTTGACCTTAGCAGCAGCAGAGGCCGCTATTGGTTTAGCAATATTATTGCGTTTTTATCATCAGCGTGGGCATCTTGATGTCGACAGCGCCAATGAGATGAAAGGATGATGTCATGAGTTTATTACCATTAACCTTTATATTCCCGCTCGTTGGCTTTTTGATTCTAGCCTTTATGCGCGATAAATTAAGCCAGCAGGTGGCAGCGATTGTTGGTGTCGGTAGTATGCTGCTATCAGCGCTATGTACGCTGATCGTCAGCTATACCTTTTTAACGACGTATCCAGCTGGAACTGTTGTAGAGATTCCACTCTGGACATGGTTCCAAGTCGGTGATTTTGCGCCAAATTTTGGCTTAAGCTTTGATGGGTTAGCATTGACGATGACGGGTGTCATTACCGGTATCGGCTTTTTGATTCATCTGTTTGCCGCATGGTATATGAAAGGTGAAACAGGCTTTGCGCGCTTCTTTAGCTATATGAACTTATTCGTCGCTAGCATGTTATTGCTGGTATTGGCGGATAACTTGTTCTTGCTATATCTTGGCTGGGAAGGCGTCGGTATCTGTTCTTACTTGCTGATTGGTTTTTACTACCATGACCGTGCGAATGGTCGTGCGGCGATAAAAGCCTTTACCGTGACCCGTGTTGGTGATGTATTCTTAGCATTTGGTTTGTTTTTATTATTCCGCGAATTTGGTACGCTTAATATTCAAGAGATTATTACCCGTGCCCCGGAAGTATTTGATATCAATAATCCAACCATGATTCTAACTACCATGATGTTGGTTGGTGGGGCGATGGGTAAATCAGCGCAGCTACCATTACATACATGGCTGGCTGATGCAATGGCAGGTCCAACGCCAGTATCGGCATTGATTCACGCAGCGACGATGGTTACCGCTGGTGTTTATCTGATTGCGCGTTTACATCCGTTATTTATATTAACACCTGGCGTACTATTGTACTGGGTTGGGGCAGTGGGCGCATTAACGCTGGTTATTGCAGGATTCTGTGCGTTGGCACAAACGGACATCAAGCGTATCCTTGCTTATTCGACCATGAGCCAAATTGGCTATATGTTCTTAGCACTCGGCGTTGGAGCATGGCAAGGTGCTATCTTCCATTTGATGACCCATGCTTTCTTTAAAGCGTTGTTATTCTTGTCATCAGGTGCGGTCATTCTTGCGGTACATCATGAGCAAAACATCTTTAAGATGGGCGGCTTACGTAAAAAGATTCCGTTAGTATTTTGGTGCTATATCGTCGGTGGCGGTGCACTTGCCGCGATACCTTGGGTCACCGTTGGTTTTTATTCTAAAGAAGCCATTCTGTGGGAAAGTTATGCAACCGGTCATATGGTTTTATTCTATATGGGCGTATTCGGTGCTTTCTTAACCGCGATTTATACCTTCCGTATGATTTGGATTATCTTCTTTGGTGAAGAGAAAACGCATGCACATAAATTATCTGGTGTGTCATATTGGCTGCCGCTTAGTGTGTTGCTCGTATTATCTACGGCAGTGGGTGCATTTATTACCCCGCCATTGCAAGGCGTATTGCCAGAAAGTGTTGGGCACTTATTAGAAGTGGCTGGTCAAGCGCATGGTAAGCATACGGCTGAGTTTATTGCCATGGGTGCGATGGCAGCAGGCTTGGTATTAGCGGTGCTATTATATGTCGTTAATAAAGGTCGACTGCTGACCAGCTTTAAGCGCACGCGTATCGGTGGGGCGCTATATCATTGGTGCTATCACGGTATGGGCTTTGACGCGCTATACGATATAGTTTTTGTAAAACCCTTTTTGTTCATCGGCCGCTTATTTAAAGCCGACCCTATCGATAAAACGTGGCTGTTATTACCTAAGCTGGCATCAGCAGGTAATAAGGTATTGTCTGCGACGCAAACAGGGTCACTTCGAGGTTATGCTGCAAGCTTTGGCTTGGGTATGGCTGTATTACTCGTGCTGGTAATGATGACGGTGGTATAAGATGATTGAGTTACAACAAACGTGGATGCTACCAGCATTAATCGCCATTCCTTTTATTGCAGGATTGCTATGCTGGCTAGTTGAACGCTTTAATAAACGCTTGCCGCGCTGGATTGCTTTGCTTGGTATGACGTTGACCTTTGCTTTGTCATTGGTACTTTGGCAGCAGGGTGACTTTAGTGGCATGAGTCAGCAAGTCATTGCACCAGACGCAAATGTGCCTTGGGTCGCTGAATTTAGTGTGCCTTGGATACCGAGTTTTGGTATCAGCTTTCATTTGGCGTTAGATGGTTTATCGCTAATGATGGTTGCATTAACAGGTCTGCTTGGTGTTGCCGCAGTTGCTTGTTCGTGGAATGAGATTCAGCGACGTGTTGGTTTCTTCCATTTGAACTTGCTGTGGAGTTTGGGCGGCGTCATCGGTGTTTTCTTAGCCATTGATATGTTCTTATTCTTCTTCTTTTGGGAGATGATGCTGGTTCCAATCTACTTCTTGATCGCGATTTGGGGTCATGACGTCGTTGGTAAAACCAAAGAATACGCAGCAACTAAGTTCTTTATTTATACCCAAGCGTCTGGTCTTATCATGCTGGTCGGTATTTTGATATTGGTCATTATCAGCTACGCCCAAAAAGGCGTGGTCAGCTTTAACTATAATGATTTACTCGGTACGTCACTTGGCGGCTGGGAATATCCGATCATGCTGTGCTTCTTTATTGGCTTTGCCGTTAAGTTGCCGATTATCCCGTTCCACGGCTGGTTGCCAGATGCGCATGCGCAAGCACCAACGGCAGGTTCGGTGGATTTGGCAGGGGTTTTGATTAAGACGGCTGCTTATGGTTTGATTCGTTTTGTCCTGCCATTGTTCCCAGCTGCATCACAAGATTTTGCTCCGATTGCTATGACCTTGGGTACGATTGGTATCTTCTATGGCGCATGGCTTGCCTTTATGCAAACCGATATGAAGCGTCTGCTTGCTTATACCAGTATCTCGCATATGGGCTTTGTAGTTTTGGCAATTTATGCCGGAACATTACTTAGCTTACAAGGTTTAATGATTCAAATGCTGGCACATGGTCTAAGCTCCGCAGCGCTGTTTATTATGGCAGGGCAGTTATATGAGCGCTTACATACGCGCGATTTGACCCTGATGGGCGGTATGTGGGGTCAGTTCCGTTATTACGCGCCGATACTGATGTTCTTCTGTGCGGCCTTACTTGGTATTCCGGGTACGGGTAACTTTATCGGTGAATTCTTGATCTTGTTTGGTGCCTTTGCTCAGTATCCTGTGTTTGTAGTCTTAGCAACCTTTAGCTTAGTATTGGCAGGTTTATACTCACTCATATTAATTCATAAAGCGCTATTTGGTATCAACAACATTAAAGAAGTGGCATTAAAAGAAACCAAATCGCATGGTCTGCCGACGCGTCCGTTAAAAGATTTGGGTAAGCGTGAGCTATCGTTACTATTGATGCTTGCTGCAGGCTTGGTCTGGCTCGGACTGTATCCACAGCCGTTCCTTGATACCTCAAGTCATGCGATGCAATGGATTAATAACGCTTATATATATAGTCAAGTAACCCAAGTAGATGCTTCGCAGCTGCTTGATGCAATGGAGGCACGTTAAGTCATGAACGATTTTACGATGAATGATTTGATGGGGCTATTGCCTTATGCACCAATCATTGCGGTAGTGATTACGGTATTGGCGGTGATGATTGCCATCACTATAAAGCGCTCACATATGGTGACGGGTACAATTTCGGTCATCGGTCTCAATATTGGTCTGTTTATCTTGCTTGGGCAAATGGCAGGTATAGTCGATAGTGGAACGCTTGTGCCAGCGGCTGAGCAGTTGTTTGTAATTGATAATTTTGCTCAGTTTAATATGGTGATTATTTTTATCTGTGCATTGGCTTGTTGTACGTTGTCTTATGCGTATTTAGCAAACCTCAACGATAATAAAGAAGAGCTGTATTTGCTCATGTTGCTATCGACGATTGGTGCACTGCTTATGGTTTGCGCCCAGCATTTGGCATCATTCTTTATGAGCCTTGAGATGCTATCGATACCGCTATATGGCATGCTGTCCTATACCTATATGCGCACCCGCTCGCTTGAGTCAGGGCTGAAATACTTAGTGCTATCAGCGACTGCATCAGCAACGCTGCTGATGGGTATGGCATTTATCTATGCAGAAGTTGGCTCACTGGCATTTAAGCCTATTAGCTTAACATTGACAGATACGTTTGAATCGCCGCTGTTAATCTTAGGGGCAGCGATGATGATGTTTGGTATCGCCTTTAAACTTTCTGCCGCGCCCTTTCATATCTGGACACCTGATGTCTATGAAGGCGCCCCTGCACCTATCGCGACTTATCTGGCCTCGGTATCAAAAGTAGCGATGATGGCATTGGCAGTACGATTTTTAATTGATACCTCATTATTGGCATTGCCATCGGTACAGATGCTGCTTATGGTCATGGCAACTTTATCTATTTTGCTAGGTAACTTACTGGCAGTACGCCAAACCAGTCTCAAACGTTTACTTGGTTATTCATCGATTGCCCATATGGGCTATGTGCTAATCGTAATCGTGAGCATTGGTTCTGCTGCTGATAGTATCTCTAGCATGTATATGGCGATTTATGCCTTTACCTCTATTGGTGCCTTTGGTGTCGTGACCTTGATGTCTAGCCCTTATCGCTTATCTGGTGAAGCCGATCAATTGATTCATTATCAAGGATTGTTCTGGAGACGTCCGGTATTGACTGGTGTTATGACTATCATGATGCTATCTCTAGCGGGCATTCCATTAACCGCAGGCTTTATCACGAAGCTGTTTGCGATTCTTGCTGCAGTACAAGGGACCAATTGGTTCTTGGCAGCGATGATTATCCTCGGTAGTGCGATTGGCTTGTTCTATTACTTGCGCGTCTTGCTCACACTATTTAAGCGTCCAAAACAGTTTATTGAATTTGACGTCTCAAAACAGTGGGGTCTACGTACTGGTGGTATCATGGTCATTGCAGTCACGGCGATCATCTTGTTCTTTGGCGTATTACCAAACAGTATGATTGAATGGGCAAGTTTGGCACGTATTTGGTAAGCCTAAAAAGTAAAAAGCTGAAATAAGTAGTGCTATATCCATACTACTGCTTATTGATTGTTACGGTTCGAAAAACAAGATGCGCCCGCTTTGTGATAAGCTTGGCGCATCTTTTTTTATGTTGTTTAAATTTTATAAAAATAAATGTTAATAAAATATAAGTGATTTATGACTATGAGCGACAATATTCAAACCGTAACAGTGCTAAGCAAAACCACTTGGACGCCAAATTTATTTAGCTTTACTGTCAGCCGTCCGGATAGCTTTAAATTTACGGCTGGGCAATTTGTACGTTTGGGTGTTAATCCCAGTCATTTAAACTACTATAAGCAGCAAGGCGAAGCAGGCAATGATGTCGCTAATGAAGCACTAAACGAAGATATTTTTCGCGCTTATTCAATTGTTTCGTCTCCCTTTGATGAGGTATTAGAGTTTTTCTCTATTGTCATTCCTAATGGTGCATTTACCTCGCAGTTGCAACACTTAGAAGTAGGCGATGAGCTGCTGCTTAATACAATGCCATTTGGCTTTTTAACATTGGCGCGTTATCAAAAGCCATTACCAAAAGATTTATGGCTGCTGGCTACGGGCACTGGTCTTGCGCCTTTCTTATCGATGCTGCAAGATTTAAAGACTTGGGAAGATTACGAGCATATTATCCTCGCATATAGCGCGCGCTCGATAGAAGAGTTGGCGTACGTTGATAAGATAAAAAGTCTGCAAGAAGACTTTGGCTCCTTGGTTGATAATCCTGCAAAATTAATCTTTATACCAGTTGTTACTCGTGAGCCTATCGAAGGTGCACTGACAGAGCGCCTGCCAAAATTGCTACTAGATGGAACGCTACAAGAGCGCGCAGGCATTGCTTTAGATGTCGATAGCACGCACGTTATGCTCTGCGGCAACCCAGATATGGTAGAAGATACCAAAGAGACGTTAAAGAGCTTAGAACTGGTGATGAATCGCCGCGGAGAAGGCAATATTGCGGTAGAAAACTACTGGTAAAACTGTTATTTCTTATCATCTAATCTAAAGCTTTTAGCAAAAGAAAAATGCTGTATCTTGAAGACTCTCGTCTGGCAAGATACAGCATTTTTTATAATAATTGACAGTTATAAGATAGCAAAGTAATAAGAGCTGATAGCGTAGGATATTCTAAACTTGGCTCGCCACATTTGCTACATTTTCTGTATCTAGTGGATGGACAGGACCTTGTACTTGTACTGGCTCGTCTTTTTCGCTGATAATATCTTCGTTGCTATTTGAGGATAATAAATCGCGATAATTAATCTGCGCTTTCAAAATCAATTGTTCTTCTTCAAGCTCACCATAGTTAACTTGTGCCTTATGTAACATGCCGATAATTTTCTTATTACTCTTCAGCCAACGATTAATATCAATATAGATAATCTCGTTTTTGGCGCGTGCAATATCGATATAAGATAGGATAAAACCCAACGGGTCTTTTTTCAGGATACGGTGGTAAAACCAAATAAATAGTTTGATACCTTGACGCTTCAGAAAGGACTCACAGCGCAAATTTAGGATATCGGTATAGGTCAGTTGCCCAAAGACAAAGCGCTGTACATTGCGATCGAGCTGAGCATGTACCAGACGAAAGTTACTCGCGACCTCTGCATAAATGCCACCTGCATCGACCGTGCAGTATAAGCGAAACCAATCTTCGTGTATCTCAACACGCAGCTCTAAGATGGCTTTGACATTATCCGTGACATAGGTTTTTAGCGCATCATTGACGTAGGCTTGTGTTAGCGGTAGCGCCAGCTCATCTTCTAGCTTATCGGTTGTACGGTTGTATAAGTCTTTAATAGATTGGGTCAGGCGATCCCAACCATCGCTGAATGATTCATCAAAGCGGTAGCCGAGATTCTCGAAAAAGTCATCAAAGTTGTCTGAATGATCGACATTGTCACTCATGTTATTAAAGCTACTCAAACTTATTATCCTTATCATTATAAAAGCGTGACCGATACCAAACAGTATATATCAAAAACGAGGCGGGCAAAATGAACGTCTATTACTCATCAGCATACCTTTATTTTCTATATCAAATGCGATGAGTACAAGTTAGAGCATACCTCTCACTGTAAGCAATGATAAATTGTTGAGAAGCTACTGTGAATTTACGGTATACGGTTGTGCTAGCGAGACAATTCTATGTCATGTTATGATGGCGCCGGCATGGGCAATAGATATGGATATTACCACGTTTATTGATGACCGCCTTTATATTCATAAGCTGAGACTGACTGCGGTGTATATTAAAGACTCACAAAGCTACCATTTTTCAGCGCAAGCACCAAAACGTGATATCAGCTTGCCGATGGCGATTGTTATTGCCATTAGCGTGCATGCGTTGATTATTTTCGGTATCAGTTTTTCGATGGGGCAAGATCCTGCCGGATTGATGCAAGACGTTGCTAAAGCCCTAACGGATAATATGCAGCCAAATGAAGGTGCGCAATTTATTGCCAATGCCTCGCAACAAGGCGGCGGTACGGTAAAAGAGCAATTGCGTCAAGAGACCGACCAAAGCAGCCCGTTATCGGCTGAGCAAATGAGTGAGACGCAAGACGTGATTCGCTTGCAGCGGCAAGTACGCCAGCAGCATTATCAAGAAAGCTACTTACGCACCACACTAAGCTGGCGTCATGCAAGCGTAGAGTCTGACAATGATAGTAAGCAAGCGCAAGACGATATGAGGGTGCAAGAAGAGCGCCTACGTAAGCAGATTGCTACCTTGGAGGCTCAGCTATCCCAGCGTCAGCAGACTTATGCCACCAAATCAAAAGTAGTGACCATGGACAGTAATTCAACGACCCATGGTGCAGCAGCAGATTATATCAATACCTTTCGTGAGCATGTTGAGCGCGTTGGCAACCTTCAATATCCTGCTCAAGCACGAGCGCAAAATATTACGGGTGAAGTACGTTTAATGGTAATTATTGCTAACGACGGTAATATCAAAGCCATCCGTTTGCTTGAGAGTTCAAATTCAACTATCTTAGATGAAGCGGCAAAACAATCAGTCAGGCAAGCCGCGCCATTTGGTAAATTTACCGCAGATATGAAAGACATTGTTGAGTTGCGTCTGATACGTACCTATCGTTATAGTGATACGGTAGAGGTGACGTACTAGAAGAGTTAACAGCAGTCCTGCATTTTCAACGTATTAACTAAAACAGTAAATGGATAACACCCAGATATAGAGTAAAGAGTTTATATGGAATTTTTAGGTTTTACCCTTGATGTTGCCACTTTAACCAATAACGCTTTGAGTATTGCTGCCAAAGTGGCATTAGCGCTGCTAATATTTATGATAGGGCGCTGGCTTGCCAAAAAAGCCGTCACATTTGCTCACGGTATGATGTTGCGTAGTCGTTTAGATGAGACGGTCGCTAGCTTTTTAGGTCGCTTAATTTACGGTGTGCTATTGGTTGTGGTCGTTTTGGCTGCCTTGAGTAAAGTTGGCGTGCAGACCACTTCAGTCGTGGCTATCTTGGGCGGTGCAGCGGTTGCGATTGGTTTATCACTGAAAGATCAGCTGTCTAATTTTGCAGCGGGCATTATGATTGTCACCTTTCGCCCCTTTGTGCGCGGCGATTATGTGCAAATAAGCAGCTATACTGGCACTGTGACAGAGATTACCTTGGTCAATACGCATCTAACGACGATTAACAATCATGATGTCATCATTCCTAATAGCGATATCACCACTTCAGCGGTTGTTAATTATACCGCACTGCCCAATCGCCGTGTCGATATCACTGTTGGTATTGGCTATGATGCTGATATCAAAACAGCCAAAGATGTTATGCTAAATTTGGCAATCAGTAATCCTAAGGCGTTTATTGATCCTGCACCGGTTATCCGCGTCACCAACTTGGGCGATAACTCCGTTGATTTAACTTTAAACGTTTGGACGACTAATGACGACTGGTGGTCAATGCAGTGCGATCTATTGGAACAGTTTAAATACGCGCTGGATGATAATAAAATTGATATTCCGTTCCCGCAGCGTAATGTCCATGTTAAAGGGCTTGACCAGATGATTAATCAGATGGACCAAGCACAAAAACTACTAACGAAAAAAGACTAGTTATAAGGGTTTGGGATATTGAGCCCTGCCAAAATTTCAATCTCAAAGCGCTCCATCTCATCTTGCTCGGCTTGGCCGAGCTCATGATCGAAACCGAGCAAATGCAGTATGCCATGAATTAATAAGTGGCTAATATGCTGCCTAGCCTCTTTGTTTTGCTCTGCTGCTTCACGTATCATCACCGCATGGCAAATGATTAGCTCTCCAAGCGGTAGCGTTGGCATCAGTCCAATAATGGCTGCTGGCAGGTCGCTTGGATAAGAGAGGATATTGGTTGCATAATCCTTTTGACGGGCTTCTAAATTCAGCTCGCGACCTTCATCTTCGTCCGTAATATAAATATCCAGCGCCTTAATCTTCTCTTGCCACTGCTCAGCATCGATATCGTCAAAGTATGGCAGTATCAGACCGTTTTTTACCTGCTCGTTTACATAGTCAAGCGTTGCCATCATCACAGACAGCAGCTGCTCACGATGATAAAAGTTATCTAAAACTTCGTCATCAATATTGTCACTGGCACTGATATCAAGCGCGTCTAAGCTATTGTTCTCATTAGAATTATCATCAATATTGTTGCTAGCATCACTATTGCTGTCTTGGCTCATGCCCTAATCCTTTTATTTTCTATAGTCAGTGAAAAGTAATATCGACACATTATGTACTGCTGGTATCAACTTTTCTTGCTTGCTGTGCCCATGCAGACAGAGGCTGCAAAAAATTTATACCAGCAGTACCGTAGCGGTTTTAGAGTATTTTGACTATATGTCAATTTACAAAGTACTTAATAGTAAAAAACCGGATATAAAATCCGGTTTCCTTCCAATATACGCCTATCAAGATAGATTAGAGTTTGGCTGCTGCATCAGCAACTATCTGTTTGCGATCTTGCTCTTTAAGACGTTCAAACTTGCGCTTTTCCTGCAAAGCAAACTGCTCGTCATCATAGACATCATAAGCTTCAACGATTTTCTGTACCAATTGATGGCGTACGACGTCTTTTGAATCAAACTTAGTGATATGAATCTCTTCAATACCACTTAAGATTTCCATCGCTTGTGCCAAGCCGGACTTGCTGCCACGTGGCAAATCTACCTGTGTGATGTCACCGGTAATGACCGCGCGCGAACCAAAACCTAATCGCGTCAAAAACATCTTCATCTGCTCAGGCGTGGTATTTTGTGCTTCATCCAAGATCACAAATGAGTTATTTAAAGTACGACCACGCATATAGGCAAGCGGGGCAATTTCAATGATTTGCTTTTCAATCATCTTACCGACTTTCTCAAACCCAATCATCTCATATAGCGCATCGTATAAAGGACGCAAGTATGGATCGATTTTTTGCGTCAAATCACCCGGCAAAAAGCCCAGTTTTTCGCCAGCTTCTACCGCAGGACGTACGAGCAAAATTCGTTCAATCTCATTGCGCTCAATCATATCAACTGCACAAGCAACCGCGAGATAGGTTTTACCAGTACCGGCAGGTCCAATCCCAAACGACACATCAGACGATAAAATATCTCTGACATAACGCTGCTGATTGCCACCGCGTGGAATGATTTTGCCATTACGGGTACGCAAGCTGATAGGCGTAAATTCACTTGGGGCGTCTAAGTCTTCCTCATTATCCTCTAGCTGTGCTGCATCTTCTTCAATATCTTCATCGCGCGCGAGGCTTGATTGAATGATGAGATGCAATTCTTCGGCGCTGATGTCTTTGGTGTTTTGTGCTTCATCGACCATTTTATAAATAATACGTTCGCCGCGCTCGACACCCAATATATCGCCACTTAGACAGAAGTCGCCTTGGCGTTGGCTGATTTTAATATCGAGGCGTTGTTGAATGTATTTCATGTGATTGTTGTATTCACCAAGCACGGTTTTGAGCTGTGCTGGGGTCAAGGATTCAAATTTTATACGGCGGCTCATGGAGTCAGTCAAGCGATTATCCTTGTGTTGGTTGCCCGCTGCTATGATTATTGCTTCTATGCTGCATAGTCAGACGAACTTCAGAGATAAAATAGTTAGTCGTGCTTTATATACTTTGGTTTATAGCTTTTAGCGTACGGCTTTTAGATAATAGAAAATGACGGCAAAGTAGCTGTTAGTTTAATGAATAGTAAGTTTGATGAATAATAAATAAATTTCCTGTCTTCATTATGGTAGATAGAATTTAAATTTCAAGCTATATAGATGTATGCATGGCTTTGTTTTTGTATGGCGATTGCAACGATAGATAAAAGCATTCAGCAGTCACACTGAAAGAATTTTTTATAGCTGCTACGGATACCGTCAAGACCACAGAATAATAGGCAATTTGTGGTAATCTATTGTTTAGGCGATAACGCTATAGTCAGTTCTATATGAAAGAAATACAAACATTATAACGTGCTACTGGTATTAATTTTTCTTGCTTGCTGTGCCTAGGCAGACAGAGGCTGCGAATAATTAATTCCAGTAGCACTGTATTCTTTTAAAGGTGCATCTACTATATTAGAAATTTTTTAATATGTTCAAAGAACAATAGGTTTTTCAATAAAATAAAATTTTGAGTGAATAATAATCACGTATAAATGCGTGCTAAATCGGCAATGATAGGAATAATAATGATACAAACTACTGAAGAAAATCTGTCAAAATCTAACAATATTAAACACACTGCTATGACTGAGCAGCAGGTACTTATCGCTGGTGGCGGTCATGTCGGTTTGTCGTTTGCGTTGCTACTAGCAAACCATGGTATCGCCAGTACATTGCTCGAGAAGAACAGCTATCCGACCATCAGTCCTGAAGATGATAGCAATCGCAGCCACTATTTAGACAGCCGTAATACGGCATTGTCACGGCGTACGGTACAGATTTATCAAGAGATCGGGCTGTGGGATGAACTACAAAGCCATGCCTGCCGTATCGATGCCGTACAGATTAGTGAACAAGGTAGCTTTGGGCGTGCGCAACTCAATAAAAAGGATGAACAAGTTGAGTCGTTCGGGCAAGTGATGGAAAATGCATGGCTTGGACGAAAGTTGCTTCTAGCCGCACAGCAAGAGCCGCTTATTACCCTGATTGATAATGCCGATGTAATAGCCGTTGACCAGAAAAGTGACAGCGTAACCCTAAGTTTTAGCTACTACGGTGAAGAAGAGCATGAGCAGCAATTGCAGGGTAGTGTTTTGGTCGCCTGTGATGGTCGCGACTCTACCGTGCGTCAGTTATTAGATATCGGTACGACTACTTATGATTATAAGCAAACGGCTATCGTCGGCGTGGTAGAAACGGACAAACCACATGAGCATAATGCGATTGAGCGTTTTAGTCCTGCTGGACCACTGGCAGTGTTGCCATTAACGGATCCAGAAGGCGACGGTAATGACGAATATCAGACTGGCTATAGACGTTCAGTGGTTTGGGTCTGCCGAACCGGAGAAGAGACGCAATACTTAGAGGATGACGCGCATTTCTTAGCAACTTTGCAGCAAGCTTTTGGTCAGCGTGCAGGCACGTTTAAAACTGCTGGTCGCCGTGGTGCATATCCATTGACACGAGTGCTGGCAGATAAACAAGTGGATGGTCGCTGCGTTATCATGGGTAATGCAGCGCACACCCTGCATCCAGTAGCAGGACAAGGGTTTAACCTATGTATGCGTGACGCTCATGTACTGGCACAAATGATGAGTGCGCAAGTACTAAAAGGCGAAGACATCGGTAATCCTACATTGCTAAAGCGTTATGAAAAAGCCCGTCAAACTGACCAAAAACGCGTTATTCGTTTTTGTGATGCAGTGGTACATGGCTTTACGCATCCAAATCCAGCCGTGAAGCTGGCACGTAATGTCGCTTTGGTTGCCTTTGATAAGTTACCAAATATTAAGCCCTTAATTGCCAATTATGCGATGGGTCTAAAGTCTTAGTATTGATAAGCCATTAAAAAAATTCAAAATCCAAAAATCTAACTGCTGCTAATTATTAAAATATCAGCGGATAATTCAAATAGCGACACAAAGGATATTTTATGAAAAATAACCATACGCTGATTATCGGCGGCGGTATCGTCGGTGCAACGCTTGCTCTCAAGCTGGCACAAGACAATAAGCCGGTGACACTCATTGATGCGCGCCCAAAGCGTAACGAGGAAGATTGGCAGCAAATACTGGGTCAACGTGATGCACGTGTTTATGCGTTAAGTCTTGCCAGTATTGAATTATTAAAAGAGGTTGGCGCTTGGCAAAAAATAGCAGCGTCAGAGCGTAAAGCTGATTACTTACAAATGCAGGTTTGGCAATTGAATGGTGTGGGCGAGCTGCTGTTCGGCGATAGTACTAATAATAGTGATGATAGTAATCAAAATTCTGAGCCGAAAATGCTTGGTAGTATGGTTGAGCCCGCAGTTATCGAATATGCCTTATGGCAGCGTTTATCTGCCTCTGATGTCAGTCAATACCTAACCGTTATCGACGGACAAAAGGTTGTCGATATGGATTGGCTAGGTGCAACGCAAGGCTACCGCGTGACTTTGGATAACGGAAGCGTGATTGACGCGCGTTTATTGGTCGGTGCTGACGGTCGTGGCTCATTCGTGCGCAAGCAAGCAGGTATTGAGCTTGATATTCTTGATTATAATCAAACCGCGATCTGTTGTGCGATTCAAACTGAAAAGCCGCATCTAGCAACTGCTCGCCAAGCCATGCTACCTACTGGCACGCTGGCATTATTGCCGCTCGCTGATATCACCGATGAAGACAAAGCGAATCCACAGCATTGGCAGTCGATTGTATGGACATTACCACGTAATCAAGCATTGGCGTTGATAGAGGAACACCCGCGCTATATCGCCGATAAACTCGCTGTTGCCAGTCATTATGAGCTTGGTGCTATCCACAAAATTGAATCAATCGCCAGCTTTCCGTTAGCAGCCCAACAAGCAAAGACTTATGTTGCGGATAATTTAGTATTGATCGGTGACGCGGCGCATGGGGTGCATCCGCTTGCTGGGCAAGGGCTCAATCTTGGGATGCTCGATGTAAAAGCATTAAGCAAACAATTGGCGCATGATTATAACCGTAGTGGCGGGACGCTTTGGGGTACCAATCAAACCTTGCGTAGCTATGAGCGCTTGCGTCGTCCGCATAATAGCCTGATGATGCACAGCTTCTCTGCGCTTAACTGGCTGTTTGCTGGCTCGCTGGCTCAATTGCGTCCTATCCAACAACTTCGTAATGAAGGTATGTACCGCGTGAGCAAAATCAAGCCATTGATGCGGCTGTTTGCTAAGCAGGCGAGTGGGGTTTAGGGTTTAACGAACTTTCTAGATGAACTAAGGAAGGTATATGAAAAGTAAGTCATGGATGACGATAGGCGTTGTAATAGCTAGCTTTATTTTATCCTCCTGCCAATCCACATCAGAAACTGCCGTAATTAATGGAAAACCATATATTCCTTCTAAAGTCATGATAGAGCCACTTGCAGATACAGACAATGACGGCGTCCCTGACATTATCGATAATTGTCCAAACACTCCTAAAGGGGTAGTGGCGGATGAGTATGGCTGTCCAGTAGCAGTGAGTTTAATAGGTTATCTTACGATGGAGCTACGAGTTTTCTTTGAGCGCAATAGTAATGAGTTGCAAACGAAGTACTTGCCAGAAGTGGAAAAAGTAGCTGAAAAAATGCATAGCAATCCTGAGCTAGTAGTGGTTTTGTCTGGTCATACCTCTGAGCTTGAAGCTGCGCATGCATCAGTAGATATGTACGGAGAAATGAATCAAGCAAAAGTTGATAAACGTCAATTAGGACGTGATCGGGCACAGATAATAAAAACTGCTTTGGTTAAGAGAAACATAGCTACTGATAAAATCTATACGTTTGATTGCGCTGATAGTATGCCGATTGCACCTAACGATACTGAGGAAGGTAGATCAATGAACCAGCGTATTTATGGCAAGGCGTTAAATGCCAATGATTTTTATGCAGGCAGTGTTCACGAGCAGTCACTCACGTACTATAAAGAATTCTGTCAGCAATTTTAAAGGTATCATTTATGAAAATGCTATTAAGAAATACGCTTGTCGTTTTAGTCAGCGCTTTAACATTATCCGCCTGTCAAACCGCTGATTTTTCTAAGCAAACAAGTCAAACTATCAATATGCCAACGGTTTTAATTAATTTGGATAGCGACAGCGATGGTGTGCTTGATGAGTTAGATGAATGTCCAGGCACTCCCTATAACGTGGTGATAGATAAAAGGGGCTGTCCGCATTCCTTACTTTTTGGTGAGAACGAATTTATGATGGAAGCTAGAGCCTACTATGATGAAAATAGTAGTGAGATAAAAAATGAGTATTATGAACAGCTAGATAACGCAGGCAAAAAAATGCAAGATCATTTGGACGCTGTCATGCATATCGAAGGGCATATATCGGAGCGTGAAGACAATGATGCCAATCAAACATTATCAAGATACCGTGTGGAAGGGATTAAAAATTATATGACCATGACATATAATATTGATCCTGATCGTATTAAGACCTTTTACTATGGATCAGAACGTCCAATTGCGCCAAATGATGACGAAAACAGTTGGCTCAACCAGCGTATTTATGCACTTGTTAGCAATGTTGAGTAATATATTGAGCGTTTCAAAAAGATTGAAAATAGAGAATATGCCATAACTGAAAAAGGACATTGATATGAAAGCAATTTTATATTTAGTCAGCATTACTCTTTGTAGTTCTTTGGCATTATCAGCGTGTCAAACCGCGCCAAAACTAGCGATTGATAACATAGTGACAGCGCCAATGCCAATATTGATGGTGAGTCTCGACTCTGACAGCGATGGCGTGATTGATGAGCTAGATCAATGTCCAGGCACTCCCTATAACGTGGTTATAGATGAAAGGGGCTGTCCTTTTACGGGTATGGGGATAGGCCTAAAAATGGAATATCGTGCCTTTTTTGCCAAGGGCAGCAGTGAGTTATCAAAAGAGTATCAGCTTGAGCTTGATACAGTAGCCCTAAAGCTGCAAGAGTACTATACGGCAACTATGCGTATTGAGGGACACGCTTCAGTAGATGAAATGTCAGATGCAAAATTGCGACCAAATTCTCTAGCAAGAAATAGGGCACTTATCGTCAAAAACTATCTTGTACTAAAGCATAAAATTGATCCTGAGCGTTTAAATACCTTTAATTATGATGCCGAACAGCCTATTGCCTCTTCTGATACAGAAGAAGGTAAGTCTATGAACCGCAGAGTTTATGGGGTAGCTACTGCAGATTTTGATAGCGAAGAGGAAATGTCCATGAACCGCCGAATTTTCGAGATAGCTGTAGAGCCTGAAGATTAATTGTTTTTAAACGTTTATGCACTTATTAGCAATGTTAAGTAATATATTGAACGTTTCAAAAAATCGAAAATGATGGCAAATAAAGCTGTAAGTGATTCTTAATGAAGAGAATAACAATGACAAATAGAAACTACAGAAATTTATTGTTATTAGCAGCATCTATAACATTAGCAGGCTGCCAGACTACCGAAATTTTACCGCCCAAAACCATACTTCAATATGAAAATATCAGGACGATGCAAGCAGATATTCCTGATTCAGATGGTGACGGCGTACTTGATGATATAGACGAGTGTCCTGAAACGCCACCTAACGTAGTAGTCGATGCCAAAGGTTGTAAAATAATAATTGAGGGAGGTGATGCACTCGAAATGGAGTTTGCTGGGTTTTTTCCGCCAATGAGCAGTCAATTACCCGATATCTATGATGCAGAATTTGTAAAAATAGCAGAAAAAATCAATGAGTATCCAGAAGCCAGTGTTTTTATTTTTGGTCATGTAGCAACAAATGAAATTGATGAAGATGCTGTAGCGACGCTTGGTTTCCATTCTTTATCACGCAATCGCGCCCTTAACATCAAAAATACGTTAGTCTTGCAACATCATATTGATGCTAAGCGTATCCGTACTTATGAGTGCTCAAATAAGTTTCTAGTTACAGATACAGCGTTTATAGATCCAAGTTTTGAAAAGCTCAATGTTAAAAATATTGAGTCAAAACAGCGTCGTGCAACGTTGATGGCGAGCAGTTTAGTCAAAGATTTAATGAATCTTAAATATAAATCTGATGTTCAAAGATATGGTGAGTACGCCAAACACTGCGAGCCTTTTGAATAATGGCAAATTCTGATAAACCATCAAAATCTAACCTTACCCCAAAGACGAAAACAATACCATTAGCACGGGCGCGACAATATTAATAATAAAACCAAAGCTAATCGCCAATGGCACCACTTTTAGACCGCCCGATTGCTGAATGATTGGCAAAGTAAAGTCTAAACTGGTCGCACCGCCAAGTCCAACCGATGCAGACGGATATTTGCGCATAAAGACGGGGATAAATATCAACGCAAAGAACTCACGTATCAAGTCGTTAAATAGCGCAACACTGCCCCAAATCGCCCCATAAGTATCAGTCATCACAATCGCAGATAGCGAATACCAGCCAAATCCTGACGCTAGTGCTAAGCCCTTCGTCCAAGAGACATCGCTAAACATCAGTGCAAAGATAAGCCCGCCAACCAATACCGATATCGTAAAGATAATACTCATCTCGACACCGCGTTTATTAAGCAGCACTTCTTTTAGAGTAATACCCGAGCCTTTTAGTCCAATACCAACCAGCAAGATTAGTATCATTAGCATGACCGTCATAGTGTTTTCAGGCGGTATATAGTTGGCTGGCAAGAAATAACCGATCACAAAACCTATTACCACACAAATGACTTGGGTAAGGCTACCGCGAATACTGACGCGATGCTCTTTAGATTTAACACTGGGTTTTTTGGCATGCCACGGGCGCAAACGGTCAAACAGCATTAGCCCAAATAATCCAGTTCCGATTGTCAATATCGATAGTATCGTGACATACAGTGCGATTTCACCTACCTGACTGCCAAGTCCTTCGACTTGTGCCAGCTCAATACCAATCAAGCCTAAAATAATAAAGACCAAATAAGACAAGCCTTTATCGGCAATTTTGGTCAGGGCTGCATTGGAGGGAATGGCAAAGCCAATAAACATTGGCATTAAAACCAAGACAAGGGTAACTAAGCTTTGCATGGTAAAGGGCTCGCGGCATTTTTTAAAAGGCGTTTTAACACAATTTTTTTAGGAAGGGTTTTTTAATAAGGCGAGGATTGTAACATATTAGTATAATAATACTGACATGAGCAGACAAAATTCATTGAATTGCTGCTGGTCAAAGCTTTTTTTATGAGCTTCTCTATATGCTAGACCAGCAGTGCCGCATTGATTGAATATAAAGCAACTATACTGCTTGTTCGTATTGGACAGAGTTATGATGTTTCTGAATTTCTGAAGTGGGATTATTGATACCACTTAATGGGCGAATAGCTTGATTTGATAATGGCTCAATCACACTAATGCGAGCAGTGGCTGCTAGGTTGGGATAGTCTTTACGATAATGCCCACCACGACTTTCAAAGCGCTGACAAGCAGACTGAGCAATTAAAGTTGCTAATTGCAACTGTCTTGCTAATTGAAAGTGTGTAAGTTTATCAGTGGTCATGGCGTCGTCTGATGCATTCATATTAGGCTGACTTAACTCAGATTTTTCAAGCCACAGTTGCCATTGCTGTATCTGTATCAATATTTGCTCTAATGATTCGGCAGTGCGAGTGATACCCATATGTGAGGTCATTAAAAATTTTAATTCTGTAATGATTTTGCCAGCCTGATTATTAGTATCTATATTGCTATCAGTGTCCTCGTAATCAGCTGAAGTCAATGGACGTGTAATAAAAAAAGAGATCGTAATGGCTTGAATATCTTTGAGTGTTGGTGGTGTCCAAATGGTAGATGTTGGTAAATATGAGCGCTCATAAATGGCAGCAGTATCTAGATTCTCTAGTGCTTTCAAATAGCGAGGCAAATCAGCGGCGATATTGCGCCCAACCACCACGCATTCCAACAATGAGTTGCTTGCTAAGCGATTTGCTCCATGCAGACCTGTATAAGCAACTTCACCAGCGGCATAAAGACCTGCTACATCGGTTACGCCATTAGCATCAGTGACCACGCCGCCACAGCTATAATGGGCAGTTGGGGCAACCGGAATTGGCTCTTTAGTTATATCAATACCAAGTGCTAATAGTGTCTGATAAATCTGAGGGAAATGCTCTTGCAAAAATGCCGCTGGTAAGTGACTGACGTCAAGATGAACGTAGCCAAGTCCATTCTTATTAATCTGCTCAGCGATGGCACGGGCGACGATATCTCGCGGTGCTAACTCTGCACGTGCGTCAATCTCTAGCATAAAGCGTGTGCCAGTTTTTGGACAATATAAGCGCCCACCTTCACCGCGTAAAGCTTCAGAAATCAAAAAGCTGCTATCTCCTAGTGCTAGACCAGTCGGATGAAATTGAATGAATTCTAAATTTGCCAAACGGCAGCCTGCTTGCCATGCCATCATAACGCCATCACCGACACAGACATTGGGGGCGCTGGCACGTTTAAACAATTGCCCTAAGCCGCCACTGGCTAGTACCACCGCTCGACTATGAAAGGTAATTTGGCACTGATTAACATGATCAAAAACCAGCGCACCTTGGCATCGATCGTCGCTGTTTTTTATAATATTTAGCGCTTCATGGTAGGGTAGGATAGTGATATTAGAAGCGGCTTGCACTTTTATAGTCAAGGCCTCCATGATATGTCGACCCGTTGCATCATCAGCATGGGCAACGCGTCTACAGCCATGACCGCCTTCCTTGGTTAGATGCAAGTGAGAGAGGTCAAAACCCGCCTTTAGATAATTTTTTGATTCTTGCTGGGGAATCTGAGTAAAAGGTACGCCTTGTTCGCATAGCCATTGAACCGCTTGTTGTCCAGCGCTGAGGATGTTTGTCGTATTATCCGCTGCACATAATCCTGCACCAGCGATTAGCGTATCGGCGATATGGTCAGCTACCGAATCATTTTTGTCCAAGCTTGCGGCAATACCGCCTTGGGCGTAATGGCTTGAGCAAACTTCCAGTGCAGCTTTACTTAATATGGTAATGTTCAACGACTCTGGTAAAGCAAGCGCAGTGCTTAATCCTGCAAGCCCAGCACCAACGATAAGTACATCTGTTATCACGACAGCATCAGGGATCTGATGCGCATTACAGTTATCTTTGCCATTTAACCAGTTCGCGCTCATATTATGCTGCTCCAACATTCGCAAACAATGCACGGTCTTTGACGATATCGCCGCTTGCTGCTATCCGCTGTTTTTGTGATTCAGCAAAATCAAGCATGCGTTGTAATGGCTTTCTAGCTGCCGCTGCCAGCTCAGCCGTCATCAATATCTCACCTGAATTATTGGTCAAGCATTGCTCGATACCTTGTAGACCATTCATCGCCATCCATGGACAAAAAGCACAGCTTTTGCAACTGGCGCTTTCACCAGCGGTAGGGGCAGCCAAAAAGCGCTTGTTTGGCGAGCGCTTTTGCATCTCATGCAAGATTCCTAAGTCAGTTGCGACGATAAAGGTATCGGCATCCATCTCATAGGTGGATTGCAGCAGCTTACTGGTCGAGCCAACTACATCGGCAAGCGTAACGACACTATCTGGAGATTCAGGATGTACCAAGACTTTTGCTGTCGGATGTTCAGCTTTTAATTGTTCAAGCTCAGTGGCTTTAAACTCATTATGCACCATGCATGAGCCTTGCCAGAGCAGCATATCTGCCCCCGTCTCACGGGCAATGTATTTACCTAAGTGTCTATCCGGACCCCAAATGATAGGCTCGCCTTGTTCTTGCAAATGTCGAATGATATCGATACCAACTGACGAAGTTACTACCCAATCAGCCCGTGCTTTTACTGCCGCACTGGTATTGGCGTAGACCACTACGGTACGCTCAGGATACGCATCACAAAAGGCAGAAAATTCATCGGCAGGGCAGCCCAAATCAAGCGAGCATTCTGCTTCTAAGTCTGGCATCAGTACTGTTTTTTCCATACTGAGTATCTTTGCCGACTCACCCATAAAGCGCACGCCTGCAACTACCAGTGTTTGTGCACTATGCGCCTGACCAAAACGCGCCATTTCAAGCGAATCACCAACACAGCCGCCTGTTGCCAATGCCAAATCCTGAATAAAAGGGTCGACATAATAATGTGCGACTAAGACGGCGTTATGCTCTTTTAACAACTGCTTAATATTTTCTTCAACTTGCAGTCGCTCACTACGCGGCAAGTCTGCGGGCATTTTTGCTTTGGCATATTCAATATTCATTTGCGTGGCAATGCGATTATCGGCACTCATAATCGGTGCGTCATACGGATACGTTTTCATAAGTGCAAACCTTTCATGCAATAACGACACGTCAATTGCCGTTAGATTGGGTCAGTTGAATAGTGCTAAAAAATAAACTGTTTTAATTATGCTCATTTTGAGCATAAATACAAGAAATTTTTTATACGTTTATTATTTATTCAGGACTCATTTTGTATAATTACAACCACAAGCTATGATAAGCATCGATTCAAGCTGTCAAAAAGCGAAAGAGGACTCCAACCGAGCTAGTGTGGAGATGAATTTCGTATTTGTTTTTAGCCTTGTTGATTTTGAATATACTGCTTAATAACTTCCAATGACGCCCCACCACAAGACCCTGCAAAATATGAGCGAGACCAAAGTACAGGCTTGGAATAAGCCCCTCTTAAATCCAAAAATTCACCCCTCATTCGTCTACTTGTGACTGACTTCAGGTTATTAACCAACCTGCTCAATTGCACGGTTGGCGGGTACTGAATAAGCATGTGAATATGATCAGCCTCGCCATTACACTCCTTTACTTCGGCATCGAATTTTTTGCATATCTCGGTGACACACTCATGGAAATAATTGTGATGTACCTCGCCAAGCACCTTCTTTCGATACTTGGTAATAAAAATCAAGTGAACATGAAGATTGAAGGCAGCATGGCGATTTTTGTATATCTCACTCATTGCAATAAAAACTCTTAAATGCTAGCATTATATTGATAATATCAAATACATACTCATTAATAAAGAGAGTATTTATGAAGATCAACAAGGCGTACAGATTTAGGCTTGAGCCTAATGCGGAGCAACAGGTTATTCTAAATAACCTTGTTGGCTCTGCGCGTTTTGTTTGGAATCAAATGCTGGCAATCTCGCTTGAGATGTTTGCTAAAAATGAGTTTATTAATGCGACCAATCTCGTTAATAAAATCATGGAGGTTAAGAATAATCCTGATTTTGAGTTCTTAAAAACCCACTCAAATGCGGTGTCCTTACAGCAAAAGATTCGTGATCTAGCATCGGCTTGGTCGCGTTTCTTTGATCCTAAAGTTCATATCAGGTTAAAAGAAAATAAGAAGAAACCTAAAAAAGCCAAGTTCTTTAAATTAGCTGATGGCACAGAAATTCAGCTACGCCCGTTGATGCCAAGATTTAAGCGCAAATCCGATGGCCGAGATTCAATCAGATTGGTACAGTTTGATAAATACTGCCGCATTGAGGGCAATCGTATCAAACTGCCTAATGGAATTGGTTTGGTGAAATTTAGAAAATCGCAAGATATTATCGGCACCATTAAAAACGTTACCATTAGCAAGAAATCGGGGCACTGGTACGTATCGTTTGGTACTGAGCATGAGGTTGAAAACCCACGACACCCTGCTACTAGCGCACTAGGTTTGGATTTGGGCATCACAAAGCTGATCACCACCTCAAACGGTGCGACCATCAAACCAAAGAATAGCTTCAAAGCCAATCAAGTGAAACTTGCTAGATTGCAGCGCCAGCTGGCAAAGAAAGTGAAATTCAGTGAAAACTGGAAAAAGCAAAACGGTAAGATTCAAAAATTGCATCATCATATCGCCAATGTTCGCCATGACTACTTACATAAAATCACAACCATACTCAGCAAAAGCCACGCCATGATTGTCGTTGAAGATTTAAAAGTCAGTAATATGTCGAAATCAGCCAGTGGGTCGATAGAAAATAAAGGACGTAATGTCAAAGTCAAGTCGGGATTGAATAAATCAATTCTGGATCAAGGTTGGGGCATGGCGCTTGATATGCTTGAGTATAAACAGCACTGGCGCGGTGGATTGTTGATCAAAGTAAACCCAAGATTTACCAGCCAAACCTGCTTTGAGTGCCAACATGTTGCTAAAGAAAACAGACAAACTCAGTCAAGATTTGAGTGCGTCAAATGTGGTTATATTGCGAACGCAGATTTCAATGCTGCGCGTAATATATTAGCGGCAGGACATGCCGCTTTGTCTGTGGAGGGAGGATGCAGTAAAGGTCGCCCGATGAAACAGAAAACTTGTGACACTCGTGAGAAAGTCACCTAAGAGCTAACGCTTTTAGAATTCCACACTTGAGCTTTTCGAAAGTGGCGGGAGTATGTCAAACTGAGCATGTGGTCAATGGCTTAGCAGTTGAGCTATATTTCATAATTAAAATAAAAGGTAATCATTAACGTCATGACGTTGTCTTATTCACACGCCCATCAACAAGGTAGCGGTACGACTGAGGTTGTCGCAGTGCTGGTCGCAATTACCGAGCACACGGCGCGCGTTTTAACCGTTGATCAAGGCAAGCTATTGCCCAATGGTCCCCTCATGCCATTACACCGCTCGTTGCAAGCAGGTGTGCGCCAATGGGTTGAAGAGCAAACACAGCAGCCGCTTGGTTATTTGGAACAGCTATATACCTTTGTCGATACCAATAGACGCAATGATGATGGTCATGCGCTGGTTTACGTCAGCTATTTGGGTCTGGTGCAAGAAGCACAAACACAGCTACAAAGCCAAGCATTATGGCGTGATTGGTATGATTATTTCCCATGGGAAAATCACTTAGATGGTATGCCAGCTATCATTATGGACTATATCGTACCGGCATTATTACGTTGGGCAGATGCTGCAAAAAAGGTAGAGATTCAGCAGCGCCGGCGTCAGCGTATTGGTCTGTGTTGGAGCGTCAGTGAGACGATTCTAAATAATTGCTCTAAAAATAAAAGCGCGCATTCAAATGCAGAGAGCAACGAGCAGCTGATAAATGACAAAGAATACGAGAATAGGGAATGGATTGCAGAACATGTCCTTTTGCGCTATGAGATGTTGTATGAAGCAGGTCTTATTGCAGAAGCACCAACTTATTCACCAAGCTATTTGGCTAATGTTCAACCTGACAGTGCTGAATCTAACAAGGCGTTTAAATTGCCTAGTAACTGGTCACAGCTTATAGGGTCACCGATGTACTATGACCATCGCCGCGTAATTGCGACGGCTATTTCAAGACTACGTGCAAAAATTGAATATCGACCGCTGATTTTTGGCTTGATGCCAGATGAATTCACCTTGTCGCAGTTGCAGCAAAGTGTCGAAGCACTATCGGGTATGCGCTTACATAAGCAAAACTTCCGCCGGCTGCTAGAGTCACAAAATCTTGTGCTAGAAACAGGGCAGAGTAGCAGCGCTCAGCGTGGTCGCCCAGCCAAGCTTTATCGTTTTCGCCATGATATTGAACTGCAAAGTTTACTGATGGACAGCAAATTGCCAAAACGTAAATAGCCGCCCAATCGCTATCAGCTTCTATCAAAAAGCGAAAGAGGACTCCAACCGAGCTAGTGTGGAGATGAATTTCGTATTTGTTTTTAGCCTTGTTGATTTTGAATATACTGCTTAATAACTTCCAATGACGCCCCACCACAAGACCCTGCAAAATATGAGCGAGACCAAAGTACAGGCTTGGAATAAGCCCCTCTTAAATCCAAAAATTCACCCCTCATTCGTCTACTTGTGACTGACTTCAGGTTATTAACCAACCTGCTCAATTGCACGGTTGGCGGGTACTGAATAAGCATGTGAATATGATCAGCCTCGCCATTACACTCCTTTACTTCGGCATCGAATTTTTTGCATATCTCGGTGACACACTCATGGAAATAATTGTGATGTACCTCGCCAAGCACCTTCTTTCGATACTTGGTAATAAAAATCAAGTGAACATGAAGATTGAAGGCAGCATGGCGATTTTTGTATATCTCACTCATTGCAATAAAAACTCTTAAATGCTAGCATTATATTGATAATATCAAATACATACTCATTAATAAAGAGAGTATTTATGAAGATCAACAAGGCGTACAGATTTAGGCTTGAGCCTAATGCGGAGCAACAGGTTATTCTAAATAACCTTGTTGGCTCTGCGCGTTTTGTTTGGAATCAAATGCTGGCAATCTCGCTTGAGATGTTTGCTAAAAATGAGTTTATTAATGCGACCAATCTCGTTAATAAAATCATGGAGGTTAAGAATAATCCTGATTTTGAGTTCTTAAAAACCCACTCAAATGCGGTGTCCTTACAGCAAAAGATTCGTGATCTAGCATCGGCTTGGTCGCGTTTCTTTGATCCTAAAGTTCATATCAGGTTAAAAGAAAATAAGAAGAAACCTAAAAAAGCCAAGTTCTTTAAATTAGCTGATGGCACAGAAATTCAGCTACGCCCGTTGATGCCAAGATTTAAGCGCAAATCCGATGGCCGAGATTCAATCAGATTGGTACAGTTTGATAAATACTGCCGCATTGAGGGCAATCGTATCAAACTGCCTAATGGAATTGGTTTGGTGAAATTTAGAAAATCGCAAGATATTATCGGCACCATTAAAAACGTTACCATTAGCAAGAAATCGGGGCACTGGTACGTATCGTTTGGTACTGAGCATGAGGTTGAAAACCCACGACACCCTGCTACTAGCGCACTAGGTTTGGATTTGGGCATCACAAAGCTGATCACCACCTCAAACGGTGCGACCATCAAACCAAAGAATAGCTTCAAAGCCAATCAAGTGAAACTTGCTAGATTGCAGCGCCAGCTGGCAAAGAAAGTGAAATTCAGTGAAAACTGGAAAAAGCAAAACGGTAAGATTCAAAAATTGCATCATCATATCGCCAATGTTCGCCATGACTACTTACATAAAATCACAACCATACTCAGCAAAAGCCACGCCATGATTGTCGTTGAAGATTTAAAAGTCAGTAATATGTCGAAATCAGCCAGTGGGTCGATAGAAAATAAAGGACGTAATGTCAAAGTCAAGTCGGGATTGAATAAATCAATTCTGGATCAAGGTTGGGGCATGGCGCTTGATATGCTTGAGTATAAACAGCACTGGCGCGGTGGATTGTTGATCAAAGTAAACCCAAGATTTACCAGCCAAACCTGCTTTGAGTGCCAACATGTTGCTAAAGAAAACAGACAAACTCAGTCAAGATTTGAGTGCGTCAAATGTGGTTATATTGCGAACGCAGATTTCAATGCTGCGCGTAATATATTAGCGGCAGGACATGCCGCTTTGTCTGTGGAGGGAGGATGCAGTAAAGGTCGCCCGATGAAACAGAAAACTTGTGACACTCGTGAGAAAGTCACCTAAGAGCTAACGCTTTTAGAATTCCACACTTGAGCTTTTCGAAAGTGGCGGGAGTATGTCAACATTGTCAAACCCAATAAATTTATTGAAAATTTTAATTTAGGATATTTTCTTGCGAGACAATAAACTTTGCGTTATATTTATGCTCATTTTGAGTTTAAATAATATATATTCAGAATATAAGCATAATAAGGGCTAAAAATGACAGTTAAACGAGAGCCAGCACTGGCTGAAGTATTGCTTAAACCGTTGGTTGAAGCGGCATTAACAGAAGATTTGGGCAGACGTGGTGATGTCACTTCACAAGCGACCATTCCAGTCGACATGCAAGCGCAATTACAGATTAAGGCAAGGCAAGCAGGCGTGATATGTGGTATGGATTTAGCACGCTTATCTTTTGCTTTGATTGATGAGCAGATAGAATTCGTTGCTCAAGTCCATGATGGTGAAGTGGTCGAAGCTGGCGCAGTATTAGCAACTGTCCATGGCAATGCGCGTAATTTGCTGACAGCAGAGCGTACGGCACTTAACTTTATGACTCATCTTAGCGGTATTGCGACAGATACTAAGAAGATTGTTGATAGCGTGGCAGCATATCCAGCGCAAATTACTTGTACCCGTAAAACCATTCCAGGCTTACGTATCGTCCAAAAATACGCCGTACGCTGCGGTGGCGGGCGTAATCATCGCTTGGGTTTAGATGATGCGATTTTAATTAAAGACAACCATATTGCCATCGCAGGTGATATTAAAACAGCGATTGAGCAAGCGCAAGAATTTGCTGGGCATTTGATTCCAATCGAAGTGGAAGTCGATACATTAGCACAGTTAGAGCAAGCACTAGATGCTGGTGTGAGCTTAGTGCTATTAGATAATATGGCGCCTGAGATATTGTCGCAGGCAGTCGCTATGTGTAAAGGTCGCGCTAAAACCGAAGCATCAGGTGGTATCACCCCTGAAACAGTGCAAGCCGTTGCAGAAACAGGCGTTGATTTTATCGCGATGGGTTATTTGACCCACAGCACGACTGCATTAGATATTGGTTTGGATTTTAGCGCTTAGCTTTAACGCTTGGTCTAAGTATAGTGAGTCCCAAATAAAAGAAGTACAAATGTTATAAAGCACTGCTGGGGTTAATTTTTCTTGCTTGCTGTGCCTGCGCAGACAGAGGCTGCGAATAATTAACCCCAGCAGTGCTGTACTCTTTTAAAAATGGATCGACTATATAGACTTGTTTTAATGAAGTTTAATAAAGGATTAACCCTCTATTGAAAGGGCAGATTTGTATCGATATCCTATGGATTTGGTAAGGCATGGGAATTAAGCGAAGTTAATGATTTAATAGGCTTATCTGCCTATGCTACAATGCCGCTGCTACCGAATATTAGGTCATTGATGCACTTGCCCAATGGCCTTGTTTTTTGCCCGATTTGACTAATAGACAAGCGAGCGCTCAGTGAATACTGAAATTATTAAGATAATCCTAGCCTTTATGGTATTGATTAACCCCTTTAGCGCATTGACATTGTTTTTAGATTCAACGCGTGGTTATTCAATGAATAATCGACGTAAAGTAGCACGCGTTGCTTGTCTGACCATTTTTATTACTATCAGTTTCTTCACATTAGCAGGCGAAACGCTCCTCAAAGTCTTGGGTATTTCAATCGGCTCGTTTCAGTTAGCAGGTGGTATCTTAGTGTTTTTAATCGCTCTCAATATGATGAATGGCGAGGGCAATCCGGTTAAGCCTGATCAAGAAAACTTCGATGTCGACCATCTGCAAGGTGCGCCGCCAACGATGGCAGCCGCGGTTGTGCCGATTGCTATTCCTATGATGATTGGACCGGGTGGTATTTCAACCGTTATTATCTACTCATCACAAGTTTCCGGCATCTTGCAAATATCTGCCATTTTGATTGCGGGTTTATTTATCAGTTTATTTTGTTATTTGGCATTGATGGCAGCTGGTCGTATCAGTCGCTTATTGGGTGATACAGGGCTTAATATTATGAGTCGAATCATGGGTATGCTATTGGCGGCAGTTGCTATAGAAATTATCGTTAATGGGCTACGTACGCTATTTCCTGATTTGATCTAATTTTTTAGTCTATAGAAGCGATTTAATCGCTCAAAAAACCAACTACTTTCAAAAAAGTATTTGGTTTTTCTGTTTTTTAAGCGGTGTATCATTGTTTGGATAAAGGCTCTTGAGTAGAAAGCTCTGTTTTAGCTTTGGTACAAATGCCAAGCCAAATATAGCATCAATATGCCGACCAAGGCATCAAGGATATTCCACGCTTTTGGTTTGGCAAATAAAGGTTTGAGTAACCGTGCGCCATAGCCGAGTGCAAAGAAAAAGCAGAATGAAGCGCTGACTGCTCCTACTGCAAAGGCAAGCTTACTACTGGCTCCTGTTGAAACCATACCGACCAGCACCAAGGTATCTAAATAGACATGTGGATTGAGCCATGTAAAACCAAAGCATAGTAATAATGCCTTTTTTAGGCTGGTGACGACTTGTCCATCGACGGTAAGTGCGTGTGATAAGCGCATACTGGCATACAAGCTTTGCAGTCCGTAACCTAATAAGAATATGACGCCCGCGACCTTGGCAATATTGACCAATTGCGGGTAGCGTGCCGTTACCGCGCCAAAACCGCCAACGCCAGCTGAAATCAACAACGCATCACTGACGGCGCAGAACAGACAGACAAAAAATATGTGCTCGCGTTTCAGTCCTTGTTTTAGAACAAAGGCATTTTGTGAACCAATAGCGATAATCAGGGATAAGCCAAGCAAAAAACCAGAACTGTAATCGGTGATATTCATAATGACTGTTTTATCCTTTAAAAATGCTGACGTTTGCTTACTGGTAGTATGGCAAAAAGCTGTTAAGATAAGGGATTGAATGGTCAAATGCAATCAGTAAATGGGCGAGGAGCAGGGTAAGTTATGGTCATAAGTTTGACAAGAATGCTACAGTCATTTGGGCAAGCACATGATGACCTGCCAACCGCCGCTGCTAAAAATGCTCAGCAAGCGGCTGCCAATAAACTTACTAATAATAAAAATGATGTCAATACTTCAACGCCTCATGCTTCGCCGCTTACTGAGCCGCAGCGTACCGAACGTATTTGCGATGCTTTAGCGCAAGTGTCTGATATTCGCGCGCCGACGCCATTGACCGATCGTACTCAAATGCGACCGAGTAATAGACCACCTTTTGACCCAGATACCTTATGGTTTCTTAAACATGGACGCTGTCCGATTATGACTGAGCTTGTGAATGTGGTCGATGCAGCCACGCTAAATGCTATGCCAATTGAGGCAGTTGCTATTTTAGATAGAATCAATGGCAAATTAAAACGCTATCGTGAATGGAGTAGCGAGCTTAATGATGAGCAAAAGCAGCAACATAATGAGCGGCAGTTTGTCATTGATAAGCTGATATCTGAAAGTATTCCAGAAGCCTTGCATCATTACGAGCAGCTGCAACGTTTTAGTCCACATCGTACGAAGAATAATGTAGTACAGGGTAAAATGACTGCAGGCGATATGCTGACGGATTTGTTTTTAGAGATTGATTATGAGCTTGATGAATTGTTAGAGGAGCTGCATCAAACGGTGATGAATCGTCTGGCTTCAACCCATCGTTATGTTAAAAGCCGTACGCAAAATTAGGCGCCATTTTTCTATTCTGCTAAAAAATAAGCGTCAGCAAACACAAACAACTCAATGCATAACAATATAGGGCTTTAATAGAGCCTTATTTTTTTGTTTAATAAAATCATTAAATACTATATTCAGTCTTAAATAAGAGAAATATGAATATTATAAAGTGCTACTAGGATTAATTTTCGTAGCCTCTGTCTGCGTAGGCACAGTAAGCAAGAAAATTGATCCTAGTAGCGCTGTGTTCTTGCAAAAGTGGAGCAACCATATCAAGAATAATAATAAATTTGCCAATTAATACTATTAAATAATAAGGATAATTTTATGACTCAAATCACTGCCATGTTTGTCATGCTTGTTTTATATGGAGTGTTACCCGCAGCAGGTCTATATTTAGGCTATCGTGGTATCAAAAAGGTGACAGCACCCAAAATGCTAGCGTATAAAGCGATGCCGCAATTGGGTTATATTCCTGAGAAAAGCTTACCAGTTGATGTCAAAGCTGCATTGACCCAAATTAATGAAAAAGGTGAAAAGCTGCGACTTATTTATGGTGATACCAATAATGATGGCAAGATAGATGATAGCGATGCAGTTAACGAAACCTATATTACCATTCAAAATCTGATGGATAAACATGTACCACAAGCAGTAGCAGATTATCGCCGTTTACATGACTTAGATGTTGGGGATGGCGCACTTTCTGATACCACAAAAATTAAGCATTCTGATGTCACAGGTAAAGAAGCGCTGTTGGATGTATTAAAAACCATTAATATCCAGTTTGATGACTTGCTTAATGCATCCTATCATCAAGATGGACAAAAACTACTGGCAACCAATCTATATCTACAACAGCGTTTTGACAATCCTAATGTAGATATAGATACGCAGTTGTTTGACCATGCTGATAAAGTAGAGACGATCAAAAAACTTGCGGACGATACTGTTAGTAAAGATATGAGATAGAGAGTAGTAAATAGTTAAGAGAATCAATGACGGTTAAACGATTAAGAGTAAAATGCTATGAGTGTATTAATAGGCGTTGGTGTCATAACGACAATGAGCATCTTCTATCTAAGTAGAAAAGGCTGGCATGCTTTTCATAAAGCGGTCGGCATTACGCCAGGTGTACTCATTTATCAAAATACTAATGTACCATTATCGTTATCTAATATAAGCTGGCAACAATTAAATTTTAATAAAAAGCATCTTAAAGCTTTAGCAGATAATCAGCTACGCCAGCTACAACATATTGATGAAAAGGTAGCCAGTTATTATGACTATCAGATAGAGCTAAAATCACAAGAAAAGACGCCTGAAATCACCGAAGCACAGTTCGTATTGCATAAGATGCTGCATACACGTTTACCTGAACTACTCAGTAGTTATTATCAATTGACGATTATCAAATCAAATACTAAAAGCGTTAATAATCAATCACGAGATGAAGCCGGCAAGTTGCTGCAAGACGTATTAGATAATATAGAACAACGCTTAGATAGCTTATTAGAACAAATGGAGCAGCAGCAATTACAGGATTTACGAATCATGAAAAGCTATATTGATAGTCATCATCACTAATATGTCAGTGACTAGAGAATACTCATTAATGCCACGTACAAAAAAGCTGCCAATGATTATGTATCATTGGCAGCTTTTTATTGATTATGCTAAATCTAAAACATATTAGCGTTTATCGTTGCGGTCACGTGTATTACGGGTGCCGCGACTGGCAGGACTTGCACTGCTTTTTGGTTTGGCACTACTAGTGCTACTACGATTATCGCCACGAGTATCAGTACGACGCGCTTTCAGCGGTTTATTTCTGATACGCTCTTGCTTTTCTTTAGCAGCACCATGAAGACCTGTACCATAACGCGGGCGTAAGCTCACTAGGTCTGTTAACGTATTAATGTCTTTTCTATCAAGCTCTAAGAAGCGACCTGTACGCAGCTCTTTTGGCAACGCAATATTACCATAGCTCGTACGTAATAAACGGCTGACTTTAAGACCTTGGGATTCAAATAAACGGCGAACTTCACGGTTACGACCTTCTTTAAGCTGCACATGATGCCACTTATTAACGCCTTCACCGCCGCCTTCTTTGATATCTTCAAATTTAGCCAAGCCATCCTCTAACATGACACCTGTAGTCATCGCCCGTGCCATATCTGGGGTAACATCACCCAGCACACGTACGGCATATTCACGGGTCACTTCGCTAGAAGGATGCATCAAACGATGCGCCATTTCACCATCATTGGTAAATAATAATAGACCAGTTGAGTTGATATCCAAGCGACCTACCATAACCCAACGATCATGAGTCAGCTTTGGCAAACGTTCAAATACGGTAGGACGACCTTCTGGATCATTCGCCGAGCATACTTCGCCTTCAGGTTTGTAATAAGCTAAAACGCGACGACGCTTTTCATTTTCAGAAGTATATTTGATCTGACGACCATCAACGCGAATCTCATCACCTTGTTCAACACGATCACCAATGGTTGCCGGACCATTATTGACAGTTACACGACCTGCTTTAATGACTTCTTCCATCTGACGACGTGAACCAAGTCCCATACGGGCAAGTGCTTTCTGTAATTTTTCATCTTTCATAGCGATTTCCTAGAATCGGTGGGTTTACATTTCTCAATGTATAAATTTGGACTGCATATTATACGCTATTTCTAAGGGTTATAGATATTATGTTTAATAATTTTCCACTTTAATATCTGAATAAGGTAAATAATTTTCATATCATTTGTCGGTTTAAATTGGTTAGTTAAATAAATGAGAAAAGATTTTTTATAATTTATATGAGCAATAACTATACGATAATTTTTGCTAAATATTAGGATTTTTCCATATAACCCATTTTCTGATAAATCGTAATTTCCATCAAAAATACATGATTATGGTTCAAAATTTAACCACCTATGTTATTATGGTTTTGTTTTTTTGCACATAATGCAACGCTTTGATATGGCTGTCTGATGTTTTAATGCTAGACGCTACTTATATCTATGATTTACAAAGGTCTTTTTATGTTTTTTAATTCATCAAAGTTACTAGGTATAATGTGTCTGTTGATAGTGGGTATGGTTTCAGGTTGCTCTAGTATCAATGCAGGTCTTCAAGCAGGTGAGCTGCCACCAAGTGGCGCATTCATCGCTGAAAACGGCCTTCATTTTAATATTCAACCGCTAAACCTAGCGACATTACCACCAAAACAAGCAGCCCTTCCAAACAGCAACTTAAGTCAGTTAATAAGAAACTCCGGTCGAGCAGAATATCGTATTTCTGAAGGAGATATCTTAAGTATTGTACTTACAGGCTATCCTAATATAACTCCTTTACCAGCTGGAGATGTTACTAATCCTTATGCAGCAGGTTTTCCTGTTGATCAGCAGGGGTTTGTTCAGTTTCCACTTGTTGGGCGTATCAAAGCCAGCAATATGAGTGTGACGCAGTTCACCGCTAATTTACAGAAACAGCTACAGCGTTATCTTAAATATTCAGACCCGCAGGTTAAAATTGTTAACTACCGTGGTAATAAGTTTTTTATTGATGGTGAAGTTAAACAGCCTGGCGAATTTGCGATTAATGATTCACCAGTCTCGCTATACACTGCGATTTCTATGGCCGGTGGTGCAACGCCTGCAGGTGATTCAAACAATATCGTGTTCAATCGTAAAGGCGTCAACTACAATATTGGACTTCAATCCTTACGCCAGCTAGGGGCTTCTGCCAATCAAATCTATCTTCAAGATGGCGATTCTATCCACGTTAATAGTCAAGACCGTAATAAAGTATATGTTCTAGGAGAATTTGGACGTGTAGAACCTGTACCTATCAGAGAACAAGGCATCAGTTTGGCACAAGTATTAGGTGAATCAAAGGGTCTTGATTCTAATACTGCTAATGCTGCTAAGATATATGTCGTCCGCGACAACCTTAATACAAAAACGACAGATATTTATTATGTTGATATGCAGACAATTACCAGTTTTGCGCTTGCCAATCGTTTTGAGATGCGTGCCAATGATATCGTATACGTCGATCCTACTGGCTTAACGCGTTGGAATCGTGTCATTAGTGCACTACTACCATCTACCTCAGCAATCAGCGTTCTTTCTGGTCTATAAATAATAGGTAATAGTTATCATGGCATTTGATCATATTCTAGTTGTGTGTGTGGGTAATATTTGTCGTAGTCCAATGGCAGAAGCACTGCTAAAGCAGCGTTTTCCTAATAAAATTATTGACTCTGCAGGTGTGGGTGCTTTGGTTGGTCATCCTGCTGATCCTGCTGCCCTAGAGATTATGTCAAAACAGCAGATTGATATTACCAGTCATATTGCTAAGCAAATTGATGAGCAGTTAGCAAAAAAAGTGGATCTTATTTTCACTATGTCAGACGGTCAAACTAAGTGGATTGAAGAACGCTGGCCTTTTTGCCGTGGTAAAACCTTTAAACTAGGTCATTGGATAAATAAAGACATTGCTGATCCTTATAAGCATGAGATAAGTGCATTCGAGACTGCACATCAAGACATTGTTGAAGGTATAAAGCAATGGGCCGATAAAGTTAGCTAAGTGGCTGTTGTGAATAAATAATTATTATAAAAGACTAATACTAAACGATTACCTCAAGTGATGAACCTACCGTTATGAATACAGATTCGAAGAATGTATCAAACTCTGCCTCTAAAGAAGACAATGACGAAATCGACTTAATGGCGCTACTTTTTGCCATTTTACGTGGCTGGAAAACCATTGTCTTTTTTGCTGTTTTGGGTTTGATAGTCGGTATCTTGTATAGTCGGTATGTAAACCCTACTTTTCAATCAGATGCATTGATCCAGATAGATGAGCAGTCAAAGGGTATTTCTGCATTAGGTTCGGATATCTCTGAGCTGATAGGATCAGAAGCTAGTAAGGCTCAAACAGAGGCAGAGCTCATTAGATCTCGTATGATATTAGAGCCTGTTGTGAATTTACTGCATCTGCGTATAAAGCTTACTGATCCTACTATCGGCTATGTTGATAGAATAAAAAATGCTGTTACGCCTACTCAAATCAATAAACCTGAAGGCGTTTCACTTAAAACACAGGATGGTGAAGTACAAGTCAGTCAATTTAATGTCTCACCAGACTACCTAAATCAAACATTTACTTTGACACGATCTGCAACAGGGTTTGTATTAAGCAATGGTTTTGATGATTTTAAAGGTCAGATTGGTCAAGCGCATCAGTTTAGAGGCACAGAAGGTCAGATTCACATTACAGTAAATAGCCTCCCAGCTGATGGCTACCCTATTAATATTACTAAGCAGTCATTACATAATACAACAAATGATATTAATAATGTGCTTTCTGTAGTTGAAAAAGGCAAGCAAACAGGCATCATTGAGATGTCGATGACAGGCCCTAATCAACAACAGGTTACATCGATATTAAAACAAATTATTGTATCCTATGTAGATCAAAATCAATCACGCGGCTCTGAGGAAACTACTCAAACTATTAATTTCATGGAAACTCAGATTCCAACATTAAAGAAAAAATTGGAAGAGTCTGAAGAAGTATTTAATAGATTCCGTAAAAAGTATGGCACGATTGATGTTAGTAAAGAAGCTGAGCTGTTGTTAACAGAGAACTCGCAAATTGATGTCCAGCTTAATGAGCTTAAGCTTAAGAAAGCTGATTTGACTACATACTATACAGAAGAGCATCCATTAGTCATTCAAATCAATGAACAGCTCAAAGTGCTCAATAGTAGAAAGCAAGACATAGATAATACCATTTTAGGGTTGCCTGAAATACAAAGAGAGTTTTTACAACTCTCTGCTGATACCGCTATTAATAGAGAAATATATTTAACTTTACTAAAAAATTACGAACAGTTAAAAATCGTTAGAGCTGGACAAATTGGTTATGCACGTATTATCGATCTACCGATTAATACTTTTAAAGCGATTGCACCGAAAAAACTGTTGATTTGGGTATTGGCTACTTTACTAGGTACGATGCTTGGTACGATGTTAGTGCTTGTTAAAAACATGCTCAGAAACGTGGTCAAAGATCCTGAGCGTCTTGAAGCTAAGACAGGCGTACCTGTTATTGCTACAATTCCACGTTCACCAATATTGACTAGGCTGGGTAGAAAAAAATCACCCAATCGACTACTTGCCTATGCAGATAATAACAGCTTAAGTTACGAAGCCATTAAAAGCTTACGTACCAACCTTATGTTTGGGATGCCAACCCAAGGAAGAGCTGGTCAGCGTGCCAAAGTTATCTTAATTACTGGTGAAAGTCCGGGAGTAGGTAAGTCTTTTATCTCCTCTAACCTGACAGAAGTATTTGCTCAATTGGATAAAAAAACCTTAATTATAGATGCAGATATGCGTTTGGGCGAGTTGCATAAAGTGTTTAATATGGACCAACATAATGGTCTGGCGGATTATTTAACGCAAGATACGACACATTTATCAAGAGATAAAACTCAGCTAGTAAAAATTGATGCTGTTCAAGAATCTAGTCATTTAGCAAGCTTTATCCATTCAACAGGTATTGATAATATTGATTTTATGCCACGGGGCGAACATCCTCGCAATCCGGCGTCGCTATTAGCTAATGGTAGCTTCGATCACTTGATGACTGAGTTAAATCTTCATTATGATTATATTATTATCGACTCACCACCGATATTGGCAGCTTCTGACGCTATGATATTAGCGCAGCATGCTGACAAAGTACTGATGGTGACACGATACGATGATTCTATAGAGGGACAATTGGTCTACGCTGTAAATCAGATGAATAAAGCCAATATAAAAGTAGATGGTATTATCTTAAATGATGTACAACAAGGCATTTTGAGCAAATATAGTTATCATTATAATTATGCTTATGGCAATAATAACTGATGTATTTTGATCATCTTGTATTGCCTTGCTTGTTAGTATTTAAACAAAATAGTTGCCTGTTATGTCAATAGATCCGAAAACAATCTCGAAAGAAGATAAGATCTCTTTTATACAGTCTAATAGTTTCGCTGAACGTACTGCTAGTATATTGTTGAGCCTACCTCGAGGCATTAAGCGTAGTATTTTGATGTTTGCTGATTTTATCATGTCAGTAGTTTGTCTTTTCTTGGCCGTTGCTGCGCGCTATGGATATCTAGACCATCATGTAAGTTTGTGGCTATTAAGCGTCAGTGCATTAATTCCAGTATTATGCCTATATGCTATTGGATTTTATAATGGCGTGGCACGTGGGTTCTTTGATGCGATGATGGGTAGCGTATTACAACTTTTCTTTGTACTCATCATTGTCGCCCAAACCGTTTTATATTTTAAATTACTACCAGGTATCCCTCGTGCAGTACCTATCTTATATCTGTTTCTATTTTTTATATGGCTATGGAATAGCCGCTTAACAATTAGAGAATTATTAGCAAGATGGCAAGGGCAAAGGCCGCAATATAAGTATGATGACTATGATAACGTTGTTATTTATGGAGCAGGAGAGGCAGGTAAAGAGCTTTTAGAAGGTTTGAAAAACTCTCATAAATATAATGTAGTGGCCTATATTGATGATGATCCGCAGCTCACCGGTGCTTATTTACTTGGTAAAAAGATTTATCCTGCTCATGAGTTGGTAAGTTTAGTGGAAGAGCTTGACCTCGCTCAGGTTTTTTTAGCGATTCCGTCTATCAGTCGTGGGCACAAAAGGCAGATTATAGATAAATTGTCTGGTATTGCTATTAAAATAAAAGAGTTGCCAAGCCTGGAAGAAATTGCTGACGAAAAAGTCACTGTCAGCAGTATGCGTAAAGTCGATATTTTAGATGTGCTAGATCGACAAACCGTCGAGCCGGACGCGAAGCTATTGCAATTGAATATTAAAGATAAGTGCATACTAGTGACGGGTGCTGGTGGATCTATCGGTAGTGAATTATGTCGCCAAGTGATTAAAAACCAGCCAAAATGTATTGTACTCTATGAGCTATCGGAATTTGCACTGTATAGTATTCATCAGGAACTAATAGCGAAACAAGCTAATGATTCTATTTATCAAGATATTGAAATCGTCGCTGTCATCGGTAGTGTAACAAATGAAGACAATTTGCTGAGAATATTTAAGCTATACAGCATACAGACAGTCTATCATGCGGCTGCTTATAAACACGTTCCGATGGTAGAGCACAATCCTTTTGAAGGCGTTATCAACAATACTAAAGGCACTTATCATTGTGCGCGCGCTGCTATTAAAGCGAATGTTGAGACATTTGTACTTATCTCTACAGATAAAGCGGTGCGCCCGACCAATGTGATGGGTGCTTCTAAGCGTTTAGCAGAGTTGGTCTGCCAAGCTTTAAGTCAGATAGATAGCCAAACCTGCATTAGTATGGTGCGCTTTGGAAATGTATTAGGTTCATCTGGTTCTGTCGTACCAGTGTTTACTAAGCAAATCCAAAAAGGTCTTCCTATCACCGTGACCCATCCTGATGTTACACGTTATTTCATGACCATTCCAGAAGCTGCAAATTTGGTGATTCAAGCAGGCGCGATGGCATCGGGGGGTGAAGTGTTTGTATTAGATATGGGTGAGCCAGTTAAGATTGTTGACCTAGCGCATAGAATGATACATTTAAGCGGTTTTGATGTTAAGGATAAAGCACATCCAAATGGTGATATAGAAGTAATTTTTACTGGACTCAGAGTAGGTGAAAAGCTGTATGAAGAGCTCATCATCGGTGAAGATAATGTTGAATCAACTGATCATCCTCTTATCATGCAAGCAATAGAGCATAGCTTTCCATTAGATGAGCTAGAATCGGTATTGTTTGAATTGAACGAAAAACAAAAACAATTCGATGTCATTTGGCTAAAACAACAGTTTAAGCAGTTTGTAGATGGCTATAAAGAAAATACAAAATAGATAAGATAAAGCAATTTAGAGAAATGACTCTAAACCTACACTTGAAATGCAAATTGATAAACGTGTCAAAGCACTTACTTAATTTTTAGCTTTAAAAAAATAGGTTTTTTTATGAAAATACTAGTTACAGGCGGCGCAGGCTTTATCGGTTCTGCTGTTATACGTCATATTATTAGTAATACTGATGACGAAGTCTTAAACATTGATAAATTAACCTATGCGGGTAATTTAGAATCTCTCAAAGAGATTGATAAGAGTGTTAGATATAAATTTCAACAGATTGATATATGTGACAAAGAGGCGTTAGAAAAAGCATTCAATAGCTTTAAACCCAATCTTGTGATGCATTTAGCAGCAGAGTCACATGTAGATCGCTCTATCGATGGACCTGCTGAATTTATTAATACTAATATTGTCGGTACGTATCATTTATTAGAAGTCGCGCGTCAATACTGGCAAACGCTTGATGACATAAGCAAGCAACAGTTTAAATTCCACCATATCTCTACCGATGAAGTGTATGGCGATCTAGAGGGAAGGACAGATTTATTTACTGAAACCACCCCTTATGCGCCAAGTTCACCTTACTCGGCGTCCAAAGCTAGCTCTGATCATTTGGTTCGAGCTTGGCATCGTACTTATGGTTTTCCTATTTTAGTTACTAACTGCTCTAATAATTATGGTCCTTACCATTTCCCTGAAAAACTTATTCCGTTAGTTATCTTAAATGCTCTAGACGGCAAAGCGTTGCCTATTTATGGTAAAGGCAATCAAATACGGGACTGGTTATTTGTAGAGGATCATGCGCGTGCTCTATACAAAGTGGTCACTGAAGGGAAGATTGGTGAGACTTATAATATCGGTGGGCATAACGAAAAACAAAATATTGAAGTGGTCAAAACGATCTGTCGCATCTTGGACGAGCTAAAACCACAAGAAAATGGTCAGCCCTACGAGTCTTTAATTACGTTTGTAAAAGACCGCCCAGGACATGACTTGCGCTATGCTATTGATGCAAGCAAAATTGCCAATGAGTTAAATTGGACACCGACCGAGACGTTTGATAGCGGTATCAGAAAAACAGTCGAATGGTATTTGAATAATATGGACTGGTGTAGTCGCGTTCAAGATGGCAGATACCAACGTGAAAGACTAGGAGCAGGTGAGTAATGAATACAAAAGGTATTATTTTAGCAGGCGGCTCAGGTACGCGTCTTTATCCCATTACTAAGGGTGTTTCTAAGCAGCTGTTACCTATCTATGATAAACCGATGATTTATTATCCGTTATCTGTATTGATGCTCGCAGGTATTTGTGAGGTGCTTATTATCAGCACACCAGATGACATAGATGGTTTTAAGCGCTTACTCGGAGATGGTCAAGAGCTTGGCATCGATATCAGTTATGCGGTTCAACCGAGTCCAGATGGCTTGGCTCAAGCCTTTATTATCGGTGAAGACTTTATTGGTGATAGTAATGTCTGCCTAGTACTCGGTGACAATATCTTTTATGGTCAAGGCTTTACCCCATTACTCCGTCAAGCGGTCAATCGTCAAAAAGGTGCAACCGTCTTTGGCTATCAAGTAAAAGACCCTGAACGTTTTGGCGTCGTGGCATTTGATGAAGATAAGCGCGCGATTTCAATAGAAGAAAAGCCTGTCAAGCCTAAATCTAATTATGCAGTAACTGGTTTATATTTCTATGATAACGATGTCATAGAGATTGCGAAGAAGGTAAAGCCTTCTGAACGAGGCGAAGTCGAGATTACTACGGTCAATCAGATGTATATGGAACGTGGTGATCTAAGTGTGGAACTACTAGGTCGTGGATTTGCTTGGCTAGATACGGGTACACATGAGAGCTTATTAGAAGCTGCACAGTTTGTAGAGACTATTGAAAAGCGTCAAGGTTATAAAGTTGCCTGCTTAGAAGAAATTGCCCTCAATAACGGCTGGCTGACCAAACATCAAGTGGCTGAGATTGGTCAGTCAATGAGTAAGAATACATATGGTCAGTATCTAATGTCTTTAACAAGTGAATAGTCATGAGTTTAATAAAGCTAGTTGATTTACCAAGTTTTGGTGATGAAAGAGGTGGCTTGATCGCGATTGAGTCTGACCGATCCATCCCATTTCAAATAAAGCGTTTGTATTATATATTTGGCACTCAGTCAGGAGTCTCGCGTGGTTTCCATGCGCATCACAACCTAGAACAGATTGCGGTCTGTGTCAAAGGCAGCTGTCGTATGATCCTAGATGATGGACAGTATCGGGAGGAGGTTTGGCTCGATACACCAAATAAAGGGTTATTGATTGGTGATTTGATATGGCGAGAAATGCATGATTTTAGTGATGATTGTGTGCTCTTAGTATTGGCCAGTGAGCATTATGATGAAGCTGATTATATTCGTAATTACAAAGAATTTTTAAAGGTAGCCATATGATTGTAATAGCGGGTAAAAACGATATCGCTGTTCATGGTCTTTTATTGGCGCTTGAACATTTTGATCTTAGTGAAATTATTGTTATTGTTAATAAAAACGATAGAGGCGATGATGGCTGGCAACGCTCATTACTTAAAATCGCCAAAGATAAAGATATAGTAGTAAAAAATTTAAATGAAGTTTATGAAACTGAAATTGATTTCTTTTTTTCATTAGAATTTGATCAAATTGTTAAGCCAGAAAAGTTAAAAACAGACAAAATATATAATATACATTTTTCGGAGCTTCCTAAGTATAAAGGTATGTATACTTCAGTTTGGCCAATATTATATGCAGACAGTCAGTCAGGTGTCACTTTGCATAAAATAGATAGAGGTATAGACACTGGTGATATTATAGCTCAGAAAATATTCAAATTATCTGCAAATGATCGAAGTCAAGATTGCTACAGAAAATACATAGATAACTCTAAGGATTTACTTTCAGAGTGGTTTGTCAAAATTATAAATAATAAAATACAGCCAAAGAAACAGTTGGCTATAAATTCTACGTATTTTTCTAAAAAAACTATAGATTACTCGGATTTGTCAATTGATTTTGATAAAACAGCTTGGCAAATTCAAAGGCAAATATATGCATTTAGTTTTCGTCCTTATCAGCTTTTAAGTATGGCTGGGAAAAATATATCTGATATAAAAATTAAGCTTGAAAAGTCGAGCTTAAAACCAGGTACTATCATTTTTGAAAATGAGGATTTTTTTATAGTATCAACCATAGATTACGATATAGAACTATATTGTGATAAATTAGATCTTTTTTTAGAAGCAATTCCGACTATGAGTATTGATATTTTTTCTAAAAATCTGATAACAACTTTAGGCGTTAATGATCGTAATGGCAAAGGGTGGTCACCCATAATAGTTGCCGCCTATCATGGCAGGCGTGAATTAGTTAATTTTTTACTTCAAAACGGCGCAAATATAAATGATAGAAATTATCGTGGAACTACAGTCCTTATGTATGCTAAAGACTATGCTTTAGAAAATAATGATAGTGATTTTTTCAAGTATTTGATTGAACAAGGGGCTGATATATCGTTGAAAGATTGGTCCGGTAAGAGTCTGTATGAGTATATTAATAATGATCAAGCAAAGCTTTTGGGAGTATGAACTTGAGCATTCCATTTTTAGATTTGAGAAGTGTAAATCAGCAATACCGAACAGAATTAATTGCAGCGTGTACTCGTGTTATTGACTCAGGCTGGTATATCGGTGGTAGTGAGCTTGAACAATTCGAGCAGCAATTTGCTAATTACTGCGGAACGAAATATGCAATTGGTGTAGCTAACGGCTTGGATGCTCTTATCTTGACACTGCGAGCATGGAAAGAATTAGGTAAGCTCAAAGATGGTGATGAAGTTATCGTACCGTCTAATACTTATATAGCAAGTATATTGGCGATTAGCGCTAATAATTTAACCCCTGTTCTAGTAGAGCCGTGTGTAGACAGCTTCAATATCGATTCTAAAAAAATCGAATCGGCTATTACCAGTAAAACAAAAGCGATACTTCCAGTGCATTTATATGGGCAACTAGCCGATATGCCAGCTATTACGGATATTGCTAAGCGTCATGGTTTATTAGTGTTAGAAGACTCTGCGCAAGCCCATGGTGCCTCTATAGATGGTAAAAGAGCAGGAAGTTGGGGTGACGTTTCAGGTTTTAGTTTTTACCCTGGTAAAAACCTTGGCGCATTGGGTGATGCTGGAGCAATTACTACCAGTGATGAAGAGCTTGCTGATACCTTACGTGCCTTACGCAATTATGGCTCACACGAAAAATATAAAAACCTATTTCAGGGTGTCAACAGTCGGTTAGATGAGATCCAAGCGGCGATGCTTAATGTAAAGCTGAACCATCTTGATACTGAAATTATGCACCGTCGTAAAGTGGCGAATAGTTATCTGCAAGGTATTAATAATCCATCTATTACCTTACCTACTCACGAAGGCGACTCTCATGTTTGGCATGTCTTCGTGATCCGCTGTGAACGTAGAGATGAGTTGCAAAAATACTTGGCTGATAATGGCGTTCAGACACTCATTCATTATCCAGTGCCACCGCATCAACAGCCTGCATATAAAGAATGGAATGAGCTAAGTTATCCTATTTCTGAAAACATTCATGCAGAGGTGTTGAGTTTGCCTATTGGACCTACCATGACTATGGAAGACGTCAACACAGTCGTTCAGATATGTAATGAGTTCCAGTTATAAATGAATTTACTCAAAACTAGCGCACTTAACGGTATAGCGGTCTTAATTAAGACCGCTACAATGTTTATCTTAAATAAAGTACTTGCGGTATACGTCGGCCCTTCTGGTTATGCCGTTATAGGTCAATTTCAAAACTTTATTCAGATAGTGACCAGCTTTGCCGGTGGGGCGATAAATACAGCGGTAATCAAATATACGGCACAATATTATGAAGATGAGAACCGACAAAGAGCTATTTGGCGAACAGCAGGAAGTATCGTACTGCTATTTAGCATAGTCATTGCTTTTCTAATACTAATATCACAACGGCAACTGTCTGTTTATATCTTTCAAACGGATAAATTTCAATCTGTATTCGTATGGTTTGCAGTTTTTTTACTATTCTTTAATTTTAATGCGCTATTTTTAGCGATACTGAATGGTAAAAAAGAGATACTTAAACTTGTTATAGCTAATATTGCGGGGAGTGTATTTTCTTTAGCAATAACAGGGGTTTTAGCATTTAAGTTTGGCTTATATGGAGCACTAGTAGCGTTATCGATATATCAATCGACAGCATTCCTAGTGACTTTGGTTTTATGTTATAAAGCTGACTGGTTTAAATTTAAATATCTGTTTGGCAAGATAGATCCAGAAATTACGAGAAAGTTTGCAGGTTTTGCACTAATGGCATTGACCAGTGCACTCTGTGTGCCTCTATCGCAAATTGCTATTCGTACCTATATGATAGGTGAGTTTGGTATAGAGTATGCCGGTTATTGGGAGGCTATGATTCGTCTTAGTGGGGCTTATCTAATGTTGATAACTACTACTTTGAGCGTATATTATTTACCAAGGTTGTCAGAATTATCAGCCATAAGTGATATTAAAAAAGAAGTGTATCTAGGATATAAGGTTATTTTTCCAGTTGCGTTATTAGGTGCGATGCTTGTTTACCTTTTAAGAGATTGGATAATTGGGTTATTATTTACCGACGCCTTTTTACCTATGCGCGACTTATTCTTATGGCAGATGATTGGAGATTCTCTTAAGATTGGCAGTTGGATACTAGCCTATCTAATGCTAAGTAAAGCGATGACTAAATTATTTATAATAACAGAAATCATTTGTTCGATTTTACTAGTTATTTTCACTTACTTATTTACTCAGATATTTGGTTTTGAAGGTGTATCTATTGCATATTTAGTAAACTATGCTATTTACTGGTTATTAATGGGGTTGTTTGTGTTTAAAACACTTAGAAGTAAGGAGAGTAGTTATGCAGTGTAGTCAGCCTTTAGTCTCTGTAGTCATTCCTAGCTATAACCATGAGCAGTTTGTACAGGATACAATCCAAAGCGTGATTGATCAAGATTATGAAAATATAGAATTGATAATTATAGATGATGGTTCAAAAGATAATTCGGTTATAAAAATTCAAGAGATGGTTGAGTGTTGCAAACAAAGATTTACAAGATTTGAATTTAGAAGTAGAGCTAATATTGGGCTTAGTGCGACTCTGAATGAAGCATTGGAATGGTGTGAGGGCGAGTATTTTTCAGCGCTTGCTTCAGATGATCAAATGCTTAATTATAAAACAAGAAGACAAGTAAGATATTTAGAAACGCACAATAGATTTGTAGCTGTTTTTGGTGCAGTACAATTAATAGATGAAAATGATCAAAAATTAGAAAAACTAGTAAGTAAAGCAAGATCGTACAGTTTTGAAGATATCATAATGCATAGACATAACTTACTTGCGCCTACTCAGATGATTAGAAAAAAAGTTATTAAAGACGTAGGCGGTTATAATGCAAACCTATTTATTGAAGATTGGTATATGTGGTTACTTCTTAGCAGGGAAGGAGAGATTTTTAGTATGAATGAAATTTTCGCTCTGTATAGGCAGCATGATAATAACATATCTAAAAACTTAAAAAAGATGCGAGAAGGTAGACTTGAAATTTTAGAAATGTTTAAAGAACATAATTTATATGAAAAAGCAATAAGGAATTTACGTTGGGTTAATGATTTTGAATTATTCTCCAATCATAAAACTATTAAAAATCTCTTAAATTTATCTTGTAGAAATCCTTTAAGGTTTATACAGGCTTCTTTTATGAAACTCAGTAAAGTGAGGACTATAAAATGAGTCACCCCTTCTTCAGTATCATTATACCTATTTATAATATTGATTCTTATTTAAGAGAATGTATTGAAAGTGTTTTAAAACAAAGTTTTAAAAACTTTGAAATAATATTAGTTAATGATGGCTCGACTGATAAATCACTGCAAATATGTCAGGAGTATCAATTAAAAGACAGTAGAGTTAAGTTAATAGATAAAGTGAATGAGGGCTTGGCAGAAACTAGAAATAAGGGGATAAATATCTCTCAAGGTAAGTATTTAATTTTTTTAGATGGCGATGATCATTTGGAAAAAACAGGAGGTATGCTTTCGGAAATACATGCTCTTCTTTTGAATAGTGAAATTGATGTTTTATTCTTCAACTTGGTTGCTTTCAGTTTAAACCTAGACTTTACATATAATATTCATAAAATAAGGAAAATAAAAAAAATAGAAGCCACGAGTGATTTAGATACTTTTTTTAAAAAGAGAGTATACCTAGCTTCTGCCTGTAATAAAATAGTTAAGAGAGAGATTATATTTAGAAACTCTTTAAAGTTCCCAGAAGATATGTTAAGTGAAGATATTAAATGGTGTGGTGATTTATTGAAATATGCTGATAATATAACTTTTCATCCAATTGATTTTTATTTTTATCGACAAGGAAGAGAAGGCTCTATTACATTTAAAACTTCAAAAAAAAATCTAATGGATATAGCTAGGCAAGTTAGATCTCATTATGAGTCTTCTATTGAATATAGTGGAAGTAAGGAAAAGTATATTAATGAGTTTTATTCATTCTATTACTTAAGTTGTATTAAGCAGATGTGTGAGCATAATGAATTTAGTGAAGAGGAAATAATCTATATTCTTGCTCCTTATAAATTATACTTAACTTTTAGCCTAGAGAAAAGAGTGGTTTTTTTTAGGATATTAGTTAAGATGATAGGTTTTAAATTTACAATTAAGGTTCTTAGATTATTTCTACTTAAAGAGTAAAGTATTGAAGTTTAATATTTTTCGGCAAGATGTTACTAATTTTTTTTGGTGAATAATGAAAAGACTTGAAAATCTAACTAAAGAATTTGCTTCTATATTTTTAATTATATCACCATTTATTATTTTCTATATTATCCTTTTTTTAGAAAGTATGGGGACAGCACCTGATAGGGCTGAATATATAAAAATTATGACTTTTCCTTTTTCTGGACGTGAAGAAATTGGTATACATTTTTTCTCTTATATATTAGGTTTTATTGTAATTAAACCTTTATATAAGTTGATAATTTTTCAGTTTATCTCTCTATTGTTTTTGTACTTATCTTTTTTACTAAGTTCTAAAAAAAATACTTTGTTAAAGGTTTTATTAGCTATTGTCTGTTCTTTGTTTCTATTTAGTGTTCAATTCGGAATTCAGTTAAGAGTAGGGTTTGCATGTGTATTGTTAGTGTTTATAAATATAGGTTTGAAGAAAGAGCCAGTTATTCGTAATGTTCTTTGGTATAGCTTACCTTGTTTTTTTCACATAGCAGTCATCCCTGCAGTTTTGGCTCTATATTTATTTTATTATTTAAATATAAAAGAGCTAACTAAATCATATAAGTTTCATTTTTTAATTTTTATTATCATGCTCTTTGGTTCTGTATCTTTAGAGAAAGCTATTGTTTTTTTTGGTTTAAATCCTTATTATTTAGAATATTTAAATGATGATGCTGAGTATAGTGTAAGAAAGATTCCATTTAGCATGGTTTTTTATTTTATTTTACTGATTCTTATGTATTTTTATAAAAAAAGACTAGCTTTTAATTACAACATAGCTATTATTCCGATGGGCTTTTCATTTTCTTTAATTGCTTCTATTATGGAATATCCTTTTTTTCATAAATTTATGAGTGTTTTTCTTTTCTTTTCGGTAATGTATCTGATATCTACAATTAATAATATTAAAAAAAATCAGTTGGTTTTAATATCTTTTTTTTATTTCCTTGTGCCTTTAGGTTTTTTATACTTCTCTAAAGTTGTTTTTTTGTTTTAAGAGTTTTTGAGGTTTTAATGAATGTATTATATATAATTACTGGTTTAGGTTTAGGTGGTGCAGAAAAGGTTGTGGCTGACCTTGCTGACCAAATGGTCGAATTGGGACATAATGTAAAAATTGCTTATTTAACAGGTGAGTTATTAGTCAAGCCAATTTCTCTAAATGTAGAAACTGTTGCATTACACTTGAATTCAGTAAAAGACTTCATATCAGCATCAAGAGAGTACCAACGGCTGATTAAGAGCTTTCGACCTGATGTAATTCATGCACATATGGTTCATGCTAATATATTTGCTCGTCTAAATCGTGTTGGATGTTCAGTGCCAAAATTAATTTGTACTGCTCATAATTCCAATGAGGGCGGTAAAGCGCGTATGATTGCTTACCGATTAACAAACTATTTATCAGATGTTAATACTAATGTCAGTCAAGAAGCGACTGAAGCGCTTATCATTAAAGGTGCTTTCTCTAAAAATGATGTAATAACTGTATATAACGGTATCGATCTTAGGAAGTTTGAAAAAACTCACGATAGTATTAGTTTGGATAAGGATGTATTAAATCTTATTACTATAGGTCGATTCAATGATCAGAAGGATTATCCTAATTTGATTAATGCTTTTGCGATATTGAAAAATCGGCATAAGAGCAATATTAAACTAACTATAGCAGGTGATGGTGAGCTTAGACCTAATATTGAATCTTTGATCAAAGAATTAGCCTTAGACAAAGATATAATATTATTGGGTAGGCGTTCTGATATTACAGAATTATTAAATGCAGCTGATATTTTTGTCCTAGCATCTAAACATGAAGGTCTACCTACAGTCGTTATTGAAGCAATGGCTTGTGAATGTTATGTAGTTGCAACAGATTGTGGAGGAAGTGCTGAGATATTAGGTGATACTGGTAAGTTAGTTCCCACACAAGACAGTCAAGAATTAGCTAAGGCGTTAGAAAATGCTATAAATTTAGACGTTGAAAAGAGGTTGCAGAACAATAAAAAAGCAAGAGAGAGAGTCGAGCAACTATTTTCTTTAGAAAGCTCTGTGAAGAAATGGATGGCTTTATATGAAGCATAATAAAAAAGTCATTCTAATAGGAACAGTGGCTAGCAGTGTTTTGAGTTTCCGAGCTAACTTAATCAAAGATTTATTGAAGCAAGAATATGTAGTTTATGTTTTTGTATCTGAATATATCCAAGATGAGCTAAATGATATAGCAGCACTAGGTGCGATTCCTATTACTTACGAATTAAATCGTGGAGGAATGAACCCCTTAGCTGATGCTAAAGCAACTTATGCCTTGTCTAAGAAAATTAAAGAAATAGCTCCAGATTTAGTTTTTTCCTACTTTTCTAAACCAGTTATTTTTGGAACATTAGCAGCAACACTTGCTAAAGTGCCACGAGTGATTGGTATGCTAGAAGGTCTAGGTTATGCATTTACAGAACAACCAGAAGGACTGAGTAAAAAAGCACAGTTAATCAAAAGCATTCAAGTTCTTCTTTATAAAATAGCTTTACCAAAACTTGATAACATCGTATTTCTAAATCCAGATGATCCAAAGGATTTATTAGAGGCTTATCATATAAAAGTGAAGCAAGTAGACATATTGGGTGGAATAGGTTTGGATTTAGATAAGTACAGCCATCACCCTATAGAAAATATTGAATCATCTATTAACTTTTTATTTATTGGGCGAATGTTGAAAGAGAAAGGAATACATGATTTTATAGCAGCAGCAAAAATCGTTAAGCAAATTTATCCAGAAGTACAGTTTACGGTATTAGGAGCCATCGACTCTGCCAATCCTGGTGCTCTACAACAGTTAGAACTCGATAGACTAATATCTTTAAATATTATCAATTACCCTGGTCAGGTCGATAACGTTCAAAAATGGATTGCAGACAGCCATGTGTTTGTACTTCCTTCATACCGGGAAGGCGTACCGCGCAGTACTCAAGAAGCGATGGCTATTGGACGTGCTGTAATCACTACCGATGTACCGGGTTGTCGCGAAACAGTGATTGATGGCGTTAATGGCTTCTTAGTAGAGAAATGGAATCCGCAAGCGCTAGCAGAAAAGATGATTTATTTTATAGAGCACCCTGAACAGATTAAGAAAATGGGATATGAAAGTTATAAAATAGCGCAGGAAAAATTCGATGTCGATAAAGTAAATAAACGATTAATAGATATGTTGGGTTTATAAATGATAAAACGCCTTTTTGATATCACTGTGGCTACTACTGCTTTAGTAGCCTTATCTCCGGTATATGCCATTACTGCTTATAAAGTCAAAAAGAACTTAGGCTCGCCAGTGCTATTTCGTCAAACACGTCCGGGTTTGGACGATAAGCCGTTCGAGATGATTAAATTTCGTACGATGAAAGATGGTATAGATAGTGATGGCAATCCTTTGCCTGATAGTGAGCGCTTGACTGATTTTGGTAAAGCACTACGCAATAGTAGTTTGGATGAGCTGCCTGAGCTGTGGAATGTTGTCAAAGGTGATATGAGCTTAGTCGGACCACGCCCATTGTTGATGGAATACCTGCCACTATATAGTAAAGAACAAGCGCGTCGTCATGATGTACGCCCTGGTATTACGGGTTATGCGCAAGTGAATGGTCGTAATGCCATCGGTTGGGATAAGAAATTTGCGCTAGATACTTGGTATGTAGATAACCAATCATTATGGTTAGATATTAAGATATTGCTTAAGACGGTAAAAAAAGTGGTTATTAAAGACGGTATTAGCGCTGACGGTGAAGTAACGATGAGTAAGTTTATGGGTAATCAAAACCAGTCCGCTTTAGAAGGTACCTATGAGTAAAGTATTTGCCGTCTATGGTGCCTCAGGCTGTGGTCGTAGCCTAATGCCGGTAGCCGTCGATCAGTTGCGGAGATTAGATGGTGAAGTGAATAGCCAAATCGTATTTATTGATGATGCCTTGGATGATGATACTACTGTCAACGGCTATACTGCGATGAATTATGCAAAATTTAAGAGTATAGATAGTGATGATAAATTTGTCCTGATTGCCATTGCTAATAGCAGTATTCGTCAAAAAATTGCAGATAAATTGGTTAAAGAGGGTATTTCACTGTGGACAGTGCAGGGAGTAGCGACCACCTTAATTATGGATGAAGTCAGTATCGCTGCCGGTGCTGCGCTCAGTCCATTCGTCACTATTGGTGCTAATGTCACAATCGGGAAGTGCTTCCATGCCAATCTATATAGCTATGTGGAACACGATTGCGTGATTGGCGACTATGTCACCTTTGCCCCACGTGTCAGTTGCAATGGCAATATTCATATTCATGACCATGCCTATATCGGCACAGGGGCAGTTATCAAGCAAGGTACACCTGATAAGCCATTAATTATTGGTAAAGGTGCCATTGTTGGGATGGGTGCGGTTGTTACCAAAGATGTCCCAGCTGGGGCAGTCGTGATTGGTAATCCTGCAAGACCCCTCAATAAATAAAGAGTATAAATAAAAAATTAGAATCAAATATTGCGTTATAAGTTATTAATTTTTAATAATGAATCATCAATTATAAATAAGCACCATCGAGGCAACTATGTTAAACACCCCATTTTCACCTTGGCCAAGCTTTACTCAAATCGAGGCTGATGCTGTTAGTCAAGTATTATTATCTAACAAGGTAAATTACTGGACAGGGCAAGAATGTCGTCATTTTGAGACTGAATTCGCTAAATGGGCTGATAGCAAATATGCCATTGCGATGGGAAATGGTACGTTGGCATTAGATGTTGCCTTACAAGCGTTAGAAATTGGCGCAGGCGATGAAGTAATTGTAACGCCGCGTACCTTTATTGCGAGTATCTCATCAGTCGTCAATGCGGGAGCAACCCCTGTTTTTGCAGATGTCGATGAGGCCACCGGTAATATCACTCCTGAGTCGATCGCGGCGGTATTGACGGATAAAACTAAAGCTATCGTCTGTGTACACTTGGCAGGTTGGCCTTGTAATATGGATGGCATTATGGCGTTGGCAGATAAGTACGATCTGTATGTGATAGAGGACTGTGCGCAGGCTCACGGTGCGCGCTATAAAGGTCGTAGCGTTGGTAGTATCGGGCATATTAGTGCTTGGAGTTTTTGCCAAGATAAGATTATGACCACGGGCGGTGAGGGCGGTATGGTCACCACCAATGATGAGCAGTTATGGCGTAAGATGTGGGCGTATAAAGACCATGGTAAAAGCTACGCCGCTGTCTATGAGACAGGTCATGCACCCGGCTATCGCTGGTTACATGAAAGCTTTGGTACCAATTGGCGCATGACTGAAATGCAAGCAGTGCTCGGTCGTATTCAATTAACGAGAATGCCTGATTGGACTGCCAAACGCACGGCGAATGCTCAAGCTGTCTTAGATGTCTGTGCAAAATGGGAAGCAAAAGGCTACCTTTCTGTGCCAAGATTAGAAGAGTCGCCGCAGATTGCAGATTCGACCCACGCCTATTATAAGCTCTACGTCTATGTGCAGCCAGACAATCTACCTAAAGCGTGGTCAAGAGATCGAATTATTCAAGAGATAAATGAATTAGGGGTTCCTTGTTTTTCAGGATCCGCTTCTGAGGTATATCTGGAAAAAGCCTTTGATAATACAGGGTTACGTCCTGAGACGAGACTACCAGTTGCCAAGCAGCTTGGCGAAACCAGCTTGATGTTTCTCGTTCATCCAACGTTGACAGAAGAAGAAATTAAGCAAACAGTTCAAGCAATTGATAGCGTATTTGCGAATATACATAACCAATAATATATCAGTTATTGAGTTAAGTTAAATTTAGTTACGTTAATGCAAATTGATGTTTGACCCATAGTATTTATAAACCATTAGCTTTTATAATAAACCCCTTTATAACCGAAGAGTATTTGATCATGTACAAGAAGCTAAGCATTTTATTGGGTTTTGGTGTCTTAACATCAGTGTCAATGTTGGCATCTGCACAAAACCTGTATATGAACGATCTAAAGCTTAAAGCAGATCTTGATTGGCTGAATACTCAAGGGGTCGCGCAGATTAGCACCAGCACTTGGCCGCTGACCGCTAATGAGATTAAACGCGCTTTAAATACGGCTGATGCCCAGACGCCAGCGCAGCAGCAGATCCTGCAGTCGGTACAAGTGCGACTGAATCAGAATCGCAACTCAGTGGTAAAAGGGTCGGCAGCACTGCATGTACAAACCGATAGAGATCAGCTACCACAAAAATTTGCTGACGATCAACTTGCGGGTCAACAAGCAAGCGTTGGGGTATCGCTTAGCGAAGCGGAGTGGGAATTTAATTTGCAAGCCAATTTAAAAAATGACAAACTTATCGATGACAGCTCAGATGTTAGCTTTGAGGGCTCATACCTTGCTGGTACTGCTGCTAATCAGTGGTTGATTGCGGGTAAAATTCCAACGTGGTGGGGACCTGGGCATGATGGTAGCCTTATTCGAGGCGATGCAAGCTTGCCGGTTGCGGGTTTTACTATGCAGCGCGATCAGCAAACAGCGCCGACATCTCCATATGTATCGTGGGTCGGACCTTGGCAGTATCAGCTATTTGCCGGTCAACTAGAGGATTATGAAGCGATTCCTGATGCTAAGCTGTTTGGTGCACGACTTACAGCTAGCCCATGGGAATGGTTAGAGTTGGGTGCTTCTCGTACCTTTATGTGGGGCGGTGAAGGTCGTCCACAGAGTTTTGGCTCCTTTACTGATGCCTTACTAGGCACCAAAGATAATGGTGATAATGGTGCTACAATTGGTGAAGACCCTGCTAATCAATTAGGCGGTTTTGACGCACGCTTAAGTTTAGCGCCATTGATCAATGTACCTGCTGGCGTTTATGCTCAATATATCGGTGAAGATGAAGCAGGCGGCTTGCCGGCGAAAAACATGTATTTAGCCGGTGTTGATTATGCGTCTGCTGCTTATGGTAAGCCTTATCAGCTGTATGCGGAGTATACAGATACCCGTACCAGTGGTGAAGTAAGCGGAATATCTTATGATCATGGTACTTATACCGATGGTTATTATCAGCAAGGCTTCCCATTAGGCTATGCATTAGGTGGCGATGCAGAAAGTATCGCACTTGGTGGTCGCTTATGGCTAGACAATCGTAATTTTATTAATGCAAAACTACAGCATGCAAAAGTCAATCAAGCGAATGAGGCCATTAATCAAGCATTCCCAACGACTGATAAGTTAACTGGTATCGATGTGGCGTGGGAGCATCAATACAACTCTCAAACGCTTATTTCTAGCCGAATTTGGGCCGTAGATTCAGATATCCAGTCGACTGATATCGGCGTAGGTGTAGGCATTGAGCTGCAGACTTATTAAATGCTTGCTTAATCAATGCACGACAGTGCTTGAAAATAAAAAGTCGGTCTATTAATATTTAATAGATCGACTTTTTTATGGTCACGTTATTGTTTTTTAATTATGGCTTTTTAATATAGTGAGTTCAATATAAAGGAGTTATGCTTAGAATAGCATTATGCTGGGATAAATTTCTCTCGCTTGCTGTGCGCTTCGCATTCCAGAGGCTTCGTAAAATTTATCCCAGCAGTACGGTGTTCTTTTTAAATTGAATCGAATATAGGGTGCTAGGATTTTTTGGCTCAGGCAGGTACAATATGAGTATCAATCATACCTTGATCAAGGATAAGACAGGCATGCAAGCAATTGCGGCGCTGTCTTTACTTTTTTTATCGCACCCTCTATTGGAGTTACTATGTCAATTGCGTCTATTACGTCAACTGCCCAAGGATCTGCTACCGTTTTGGACGGTAAAGCACTTGCTAAACAAATAGAACAGCAACTGAGTACGCGTGTAGACGCTATTAAAGCTAAGACAGGACGTACACCAAGCTTAGCGACGATATTGGTCGGCGATGATCCGGCTTCTGCGACTTATGTACGTATGAAAGGCAATGCTTGTAAACGTGTCGGTATGGATTCTATTAGGGTTGAGATGCCAAGTGCGACAACCACTGAAGAGCTGATAGCAAAAATAGACGAGCTGAATAGCAATCCAGATGTTCATGGTATTTTGCTGCAGCACCCAGTACCGGCTCATATTGATGAGCGTGCTTGCTTTGAGCAGATTGACTTGGCAAAAGACGTGGATGGTGTGACCTGTCTTGGCTTTGGTCGTATGGCGATGCAGCAATCTGCTTATGGTTCATGTACCCCGCAAGGCATCATGCACTTATTAGAGCATCATAATATTGAGCTTGCTGGTAAGGAAGCCGTAGTTGTAGGTCGTAGTGCAATTTTAGGTAAACCAATGGCGATGATGCTATTAAATGCCAACTGTACAGTAACAATCTGCCATTCAAGAACGCAAGATTTAGAGTCTCATATTAAACGTGCTGATATCGTAGTTGGAGCAGTAGGTGTACCTGAGCTGATCAAAGCTGATTGGATTAAAGCAGGTGCTGTGGTTATCGATGCAGGTTTCCATCCGACTGATAATGGCGGTGTTGGCGATATTGAATTGCAAGGCGTCGAAAATATCGCTAGTGCTTATACACCAGTCCCAGGCGGCGTTGGGCCTATGACGATTAATACGCTTATTCGCCAGACCGTTGATGCTGCTGAAAAAGCTGCCTGTTTAGACAATAGTTAATGAGTTAATTATAAGAGCACGGATTGCCGATAGATAAGGAGCCTGAGACTTCACAGTAGACAGCACAAGGACTCAGGCTAAATCAACCCCTTTACCGTTGATAGGATCTAACATGGCTAAAAATAACGTGGGTATTCATGAGCGATTACAAGGTATTGGTAGAGAGTTCGTCGATGTCTCTCATTACATAATCTTATTTTTAATCAGTGTAGTGGTAGTTTGGACCGCGGGTAAAGAGTTCTTTGTGATCTTTCAAAAAGGTTCAGCGGATTTGAAAGACATCTTATTACTCTTTATTTATCTAGAGCTGTTAGCGATGATTGGGATCTATTTTAAGACTCATCGTTTGCCAGTGCAGTTCTTGATATTTATTGCGATTACGGCTTTATCGCGACATTTAGTCGTCGATGTACAGGCGGTATCAGATAACTTTCACTTATGGCTGCTAGCAACGATTTCCTTTGCCATTATGGTGCTGAGTGCGTCAATTGTTATATTAACTTGGACAGCTAAGATGTTTGGGCGACCAGAAGATTATTTGAAAGACCATCAAGTGACCAGTACTGAGCATCACTTACCTTGTGTTGATAATGAGCAGTCTCTTAAATAATTATTTTCGATAAATACCATGAATTAAAGGGATGATAGGTGTCGATGAGTTACTAACGATAGTTGATATCTGTTAATAAAAAAAGGGCTTCCATATATATGGAAGCTCTTTTTTTATCTAAAAAGCGGGTTTATAACCAGCCTAAGCGCTTAAAGTTAAGGTATAAAAAGCTACATAGTGAAATGATAACCGCCATAATGATAAAGTAAGAATATTGCCAGTGTAGCTCAGGCATAAAGTCGAAGTTCATCCCATAAATACCAGCAATCGCCGTCGGTACTGCCAAAATACCTGCCCAAGCCGCAAGCTTGCGAACCACCTCATTCTGTCCCATATTTACCATAGCGAGATAGGTATTCATCACCACACTGAGCATCTCATTTAAACCATTGATGGCATCTAAAGAATGCAGTAAATGGTCATTCACATCTCGAAAGTAGGGCTTTGCAGCGTGCGAAAATGGTGAGACCAAATCGCTTTTTTGATGGTTTATAAAAAAGCTACAGATATCCTGCACTGGTAAAATAACTGCACGCATATGCACCAATTGTGATTTTAATTCATATAGATTTCTAAGCGTTTCTTTATTAAATTCATAAGTAAAAATATTGCGCTCTTGCTCACGTAAATAGCTGCCTAAGCGGTCGGTCACTGGCATATAGTTATCGACGATAAAATCAATAACAGCGTGCAAGACAAATATAGGTCCCATACGCAGTTTTTCAGGGCGGCGATTACAGTGCTCACGTACTGGCGCATAGGAGTTAGAAGGACCATTACGAATCGTAATAAGATAGTTCTTACCCATAAATATCGCCGTAGTACCATAGCGGATGACATTGCCTTCAAGCTTAGCGGTACGTAATACCACAAATATCGTATCGTTATCATAGCTTTCAACTTTGGCGCGTTGATGGTCAGCAAAGGCATCTTCGATTGAGAGCTCATGTAGATCAAAAGCTTCTTTTACCTCGGATATTGTCTGCAAGCTAGGCTCATAAAGACCTAACCAGATAAACTGACCACTATTGCTCAAGGCGCGACTGACATCCCTGAGCGCTATTTTGTTCAGCTGTTCACCCGTTTTACGGGAATAAGCATAACAATTGACCACTTCATTAGCACTGAGTGGCTCAATATCTTCATAGCGTTCAGAGTCTGGATCATAGACGGTCATGGTCTCAATAGTGTCCTCGACCGTTGCATCAGAATCGCCATAGATATAGCTGTCATAATTGTCTAAATAGGAGTGCTCGTCTATGATAGTGGCGTCAATAAGACTGACATTAGACTCAGGTGTGATACGCGTTGCCGTTTTGACAATCAGGTCATCATCTTGGTTCATACCTACTCCTTCTGTCTAAGTATAAAAATAAATATAAAATAACTTCTGCAACTGATGCGGATTACAAGGCAAAGCGTTTTAGCGTATCAATATCGACCAAATTTAATAAGCTCTCATGACAAGCTTCAAGCTTGATTTGTGGTGCCATGCCTAAATCGAGTGCTTCAACCCAGCGTAACGCGCAAATACACCAGTAGTCACCAGGTTGTAGACCGGCGAAACCATACTCAGGCAGTGGCGTAATCAAATCGTTACCGCGACTGGCTGAAAAGTTTAAAAACTCACTGGTCATTTTGGCGCAAACGGTATGTTGACCAACATCATGGTTGCCCGTATGACAAAAACCATTGCGATAATAACCGGTAAGCGGATCAAAACAACAGCTGGCTAGGGCAGTGCCAAGCACATTTGCTTGGTTGGTCGCAGGATTTGGATGATAATCAGATGACATAAGGCTTCCAAAGTAAAAATATAGGCTAGTGTAACATGAGTGTACATCTAAGACGTTATTCAACGATAGGTGCAACAGATAGTTAGAGGAAATATTGCTTCGTTAACGCTATATTTTGTCTATAGAAATACGGTATTTATGATGATAAATCTGTCATAAAAAAGACAGTTTTTAAGGTTATTAGAATAAATTAGATGGCGATTGCCGTTAATTGTCACTAGGCGAAGCTTAGCTGCTATGCTAAACTAAAGCATAAAGTGCCTTGATTATTTATCATAATTTTTTAGCGCATAAAGATACTCGTCTTATCATTCCAACTTATACTATTACTCACCCTTTTGCGGTTACCTAGTTTGCTTATCAATAATTGGGTCAGTGATGTTGCGCGTAAAAAATAAAAAACGCCTGATATCTATGCAATTGGAAATATAACCTTTAAGTACCGCATCTTTACCGCGCTTTTGGTAAGCGATACGCCAAACAAGGATTTATTGTGTCTGCCAGTTCTGATTCTGCAAAACCTGCCCTGCAAAATACCCTCAAGCAAGCGGCTACTCAGCCCGCTGATAATACCGCCGCACCCAACCGTTTACCTTATCTTAGCAATCTTGCCAGCGACGTTGCTAATAGTTGGTTGTTGCCTGATGGGGTGGTCGATGTGTTATTTGAAGACGCCCATAAGCAAGAATTGCTTAGACATCAATTGATCCAGCAACTTATCAGCCATGGCTATCAGTTGGTCAATCCGCCAATGATTGAGTTTACTGAATCGCTACTGAGCGGAGCCTCAGAGGATTTAAAGCGTCAAACCTTTAAGATTATCGATCAGTTGACTGGTCGCTTGATGGGTATACGCGCGGATATCACGCCGCAGATTCTACGTATTGATGCACACCATGGCGGCGATGGAATCGCGCGTTATTGCTATGCAGGTGATGTGATTCATACTTTGCCATCGGGGCTTTTTGGCTCTCGTACACCGTTACAGCTCGGTGCTGAGATATTTGGTTGTGAGTCCATTGCAGCAGATATTGAGCTGATTGATGTCTTATTTAGCATGCTCAATAGCCTAGAGATGAGCGCAGCATTACATGTTGATTTGGGTCATGTAGCGATATTTAAGCGCTTGGCAGAATTGGCAGTATTATCAGAAAGTGATACTGAGCAATTGATGCAGCTTTATGCCAATAAGAACTTACCAGAGCTGAAGCAGGTTTGCCAAGCGCTACCGCTGGGTAGCGATTTTTATACCTTGGCGCGCTTTGGTCATGACATTGCAAATCTGCTTGGCAGATTGTCAGAGAATGCGCAACAAGACGCTCAAATTGTCACAGCTATTGATGAGCTGCAACGTCTAAAAGCGCACTTGCAAGTACAGTGGCAGTGTGCGGTCAGTATCGATGTGACCGAGCTATCAGGCTATCATTATCATACGGGCATTGTGTTCAATGGTTATATCAATAGTGAAACTCAGCCGCTAGTACGTGGCGGGCGCTTTGATGGTATGAAAAGTAATCAATTAGCCACGAATCAGCCACGTCAAGCAACTGGCTTTAGTATGGATGTCAGCCGTTTGCTCGCGCATACTCAGCTTGATGCACCTGTTATTGTGCTAGTGGATTATGACGCTTTCAAGGATTTAGAAAATGAGCAGCTGCAGCTATTATTACAGCAAGTGGCAAGCTTACGTCAGCAGGGCTATCGCGTGACCATGCCATTAACGGCAGAAGATATGCCAGTGGGTATGACTCATCGTTTAAGCCTTGTCGATAACCAATGGCAGCTACACGCGGTTTAACTTTGAAAATATTTAATATTTATAAATGCTATAAAAAAAGCGTTTGCTATAAAAAGATATTTAGTGATTAAGTCGTTAAAAATATACTTTGTTTAAAGTATCGTTTTTAGCATTACTTTCGTTTTGATAGGTAGTTTTAAACACTTATTGCACACACCTCAATATATTAAGGTAAGGATTTATCATGGGTAAGAATGTCGTAGTTTTAGGTAGCCAATGGGGCGATGAAGGTAAAGGTAAAATCGTCGATTTACTAACCGAAAAAGCCTCAGCAGTTGCACGCTTCCAAGGCGGACATAACGCTGGACATACGTTAGTTGTAGATGGTAAAACCACCGTCTTACACCTAATCCCATCTGGTATTTTGCGTGAAGGCGTTACCTGTTTTATCGGTAATGGCGTGGTATTAGCACCTGATGCACTACTTAAAGAGATGAAAGGTTTAGAAGAGAATGGCGTTCCAGTACGTGAGCGCCTACGTATTTCTCCAAACTGCCCACTAATCATGCCATATCATGTTGCCCTTGATCAAGCGCGTGAAGCCAAGCGCGGTAGTGGTAAAATCGGTACGACTGGTCGCGGTATTGGACCTGCTTATGAAGATAAAGTTGCGCGCCGTGCCATCAAGCTTGCTGATTTGTTCCGTGATGACTTAGAAGAAAAACTACGTAACTTAATCGAATATCATAACTTCCAACTGACTCAGTATTATAAAGTTGAAGCGATTGATTTTGATGAGACACTTAAGCTTTGCAAAGAGTGGAAAGAAGAAATCAGAGGCATGGTGACTGATGTCACTGAAGATTTGAACCAATTGCGTCTTGCTGGCAAGAACCTAATGTTTGAAGGTGCGCAAGGTACATTACTTGATATCGACCACGGTACATATCCGTTTGTAACCAGCTCAAGCGTGACTGCTGGTGGTGTATCTACAGGTACGGGTATCGGTCCATTATATTTAGATTATGTCCTTGGTATCACGAAAGCTTATACCACCCGTGTTGGTAGCGGTCCATTCCCAACTGAATTGTTTGATGATGTTGGTGCGCATTTGGCTAAAGTCGGTCATGAGTTTGGTGCCACGACTGGCCGCGCTCGTCGTTGTGGTTGGTTCGATGCTGAAGCATTACGCCGTGCTGTCGTACTGAACTCTATGTCAGGTATCTGCCTAACCAAGCTTGACGTGTTAGATGGTCTAGAAGAATTGCTAATCGGTGTGGGTTATAACTTACCTGAGACTGAGTGTGCAGGCGCACATGATGCTGAATTCTACGAAGCGGTAACGCCAAAGTATGAAACGCTACAAGGCTGGAGCGAATCAACGGTCGGTATCACTAACTACGATGAGCTGCCTGAAAACGCCAAAATATACATCAAACGTATCGAAGCATTGATTGGTTGCCCAGTTGATATCATCTCAACCGGTCCTGATCGTGAAGAGACCATTGTATTGCGTGATCCGTACGATGCTTAATTGGTTATAATGCTATTGTATGTTTAATTTACAAAACCCTAATGCTAAACATTGGGGTTTTGTTTTTGATAAATCAGAAGATTGATAAGCGGTAAAAGCCTACCCAATTTACTTTTGTGCAAGTTACAACCGTAAATTAATCCTATCATTTACAGTCTTAATCATTATAATAGGCAGCAATCATTCGCTGAGCATCGTATTGCGTATCCGCATTGGATATTCATAAATGAATTCGCTCAGCGCAGTGATCACAGACAACGTAAATTATTTAACTTCTCACTTATTTATTAGGAGCTTTTCATGGCTAACGAACGTACTTTATCTATCATCAAACCTGACGCAGTCGCTGGCAACAACATCGGCGCTATCTACGATCGTTTTGAAAAATCAGGTCTAAAAATTGTTGCCGCTAAAATGATGCAACTTGATGATAAAAAAGCGGGCGGTTTTTACGCTGAGCACGCTGAGCGTCCATTCTACAACGATCTAGTGTCATTTATGACTTCAGGTCCAGTATTGATATCTGTATTAGAAGGCGAAAATGCGATCGCTAAGCATCGTGATATCATGGGCGCTACTAACCCAAAAGACGCCGCTGAAGGCACTATTCGTGCTGACTTCGCTAGCAGCATCGATGAAAACGCGGTTCATGGTTCAGATTCAGCTGAATCAGCAGCACGTGAAATCAGCTACTTCTTCAATGATGATGAAGTGTGTGCACGTACGCGTTAATAGCAGTATTTATTAATAGCCACTTTTGTGCATAATAGTTGTTATGCATAATAATAGCGCTGATTAATAATTAGTGTGGCGAGACGGCTTATATCTTTTGGTATAAGCCGTTTTAGCTATTATAATAGTCTGACTATGTGTTGAAATTTTAACTTTTCTCCCTCATTATTAGTTTTATGTAGCGTTATCAATCCTTTATCAGCATATTACTTTCAGTTTTTGGTAAAAAATGCGCTCATAACGGATTGCTCATGCACTCATATATTGAGTACGTCTGCAACACCCATCTCAACAATTGCATCGCCTATACCAGTAGATGCAAAAAGGTTATTTATTATGTCAACTGCTCAAAGCCCTATTCAAACTGACGTCCAACATGTACCTGCTAAGACTACTAAGAGTATAAAATTAGTAGACGAGGCGCAGGCGAAAACCAATCTACTAGGTATGACACAAGCGCAGCTGGCGGAATACTTTAAGAGTATTGGCGAAAAGCCGTTTCGCTCGACGCAAGTCATCAAGTGGATATATCAGCAGGGTGTCACTGATTTTGAGCAAATGACCAATCTAAGTAAATCTTTGCGTGATAAATTATCAGCCAATGCCTGCGTCATTCCGCCAAAAGTGATTCATCGTCAATACAGTGATGACGGCACGCGTAAATGGGTATTTGAAGTTACGGGTGGCTCGTTGGTCGAGACCGTATTGATTCCCGCAGATGATAGTAAATTAAACGGTCGTAAAACCTTGTGTGTCTCTTCGCAAGTGGGCTGTGCGCTCGACTGTAGCTTTTGTAGTACGGGTAAGCAGGGCTTTGAGCGCGATTTGACGGCGGCTGAGATTCTTGGACAATTATGGGTGGCAAATGCCTCTTATATGACCGATGAAAATGATAGTTTAGAAAATGTTGACCATAGTTTATGGGAAAACAACGTCACCAACGTCGTCATGATGGGCATGGGCGAGCCGTTATTAAACTATCGTCCCGTTGTCAGCTCGATGGAATTGATGCTCAGTGACCATGCTTATGGTTTATCAAAGCGCCGTGTTACTTTGTCGACTTCAGGTGTGGTGCCAAAAATGTATGAGTTGGCACAGGAGCTTGACGTGGCTTTAGCGATTTCATTACATGCGCCAAATGACGAGCTACGTAATGAATTAGTGCCAATTAATAAAAAATATCCATTAGAGCAGCTCATGGCGGCGGCGAGAAATTACGTTTTTGAAGTAAATCCGCGCCACAAAAAACACGTGACTATTGAATATGTGATGCTAGATGGTGTCAATGATAGTAATGAGCATGCTGAGCAATTGGTCACATTGTTGGGTGATTTACCAAGTAAGATTAACCTGATACCGTTTAACCCGTTCCCTCATGCAAATTACGATAAATCGAGTAATAATCGTATTCATGCCTTTAGCAACATATTAAGTGAAGCAGGTTTTGTTTGTACCATTCGCCAAACGCGCGGCGATGATATTGACGCCGCTTGTGGGCAGTTGGTAGGGCAAGTTGCTGACAGAACGCGTCGGTCAGCCGCATGGCAGCAAAGCATCAAGGATCGCGAGAATAGTTAATTAGGTTAATAAAAATGACTGCTATAGCTATCTAACGTAGCTATAGACGAATTGATGTATTAAAGAGAATCCTACTATAGTATTTTTTGTAGCCTCTACTATGCAGGCAGTACTAATCAATAATTTATTGTGGTAGCGTGTCGTGTTACTATCAGTCTATCTAAGCACTAAAGAGGGCTCCACCCGAGCTAGGTCGTAGGTAAATTTCACATAGTTTTTAGTCTTTTTCACACAGCTCACTCATTAAAAGTATACCAAAATAAATGACGTATCTGTATAGTGTTAAACATTAGAATATTCGTTTATTGGTAAAGAGTATTTGATGAAAATCAACAAGGCGTACAAATTTAGGCTTAGCCCTAATGCAGAACAAGTGGTCATATTAACCAGTCTTGTTGACTCTGCGCGTTTTGTTTGGAATGAAATGTTGGCACTTTCGCTTGAGATGTTTGCTAAAAACGAATTTATTAATGCCATCAATTTGGTTAACAAGATTGTTGGACTGAAGAACAATCCTGAGTTTGCCTTTTTGAAATCCCGATCTAACGCCGTATCTCTACAACAAAAAGTTCGTGATCTCGCGTCAGCTTGGTCACGATTCTTTGACCCCAAAGTACATGCCAGATTTAAAGAAAGTAAAAAGAAGCCTAGAAAGCCTAAGTTTGTTAAATTGCTTGATGGAACAGAAATTCAGCACCGACCTTTAATGCCGCAGTTTAAGCGTAAAGCAGATCGCTGCGACTCAATGCGCTTGGTGCAATTTGATAAATACTGTCGTGTTGAGGGCAATCGAGTAAAGCTGCCTAACGGGGTTGGGTTTGTGAAATTTAGAAAATCCCAAGAGATTGTCGGTATCATTAAAAACGTTACCATCAGCAAGAAATCAGGGCAATGGTATGTGTCATTTGGTACTGAGCGAGAATTACTACAAAACCCAATTCACCCCTCTAAAAGCTCACTAGGCGTTGATTTAGGCATTACTAAACTTATTACCACCTCAGAAAATAAAACCATCAAGCCCAAAAACAGCTTTAAGGCCAATCAAGTCAAATTGGCAAAATTACAGCGTCAATTAAGTAGAAAAGTTCTATTTAGTCAAAACTGGAAAAAGCACAACCACAAAATCCAAAAGCTCCACAGCCATATTGCCAATATTCGCCATGACTACTTACATAAAGTAACCACCACGATCAGCAAAAACCACGCCATGATTGTCGTTGAGGACTTAAAAATAGCCAATATGTCAAGGTCGGCAAGCGGTACGATGGAGAATAAAGGTCGTAATGTCAGAGCTAAATCAGGATTAAATAAATCAATCCTAGATCAAGGTTGGGGCATGATGATTGATATGCTTGGATATAAGCAACATTGGCGCGGTGGATTAGTGATTAAGGTTAATCCAAACTACACCAGTCAAACCTGTTTTAACTGCAAACATGTTGCCAAAGAAAATAGACGGACTCAGGCAAAATTTGAGTGTGTTAAATGCATGTATGTTGCAAATGCCGACTTCAATGCGGCATGTAACATATTATCGGCAGGACATGCCGTTTTGTCTGCGGAGGGAGGATGCGGTAAAGGTCGCCCGATGATACAGAAAACTTGTGACAGCCGTGAGGAAGTCGCCTAAGAGCTTTTGCTCTTAGAATCCTCCACTTGAGCAATGCGAAAGTGGGGTGAGTATGTCAATAAACTGATGCCTCGATGATCGAACGCATTGAATTATAGTTTTATGATGGTAGCCATGATGACTTCTAAAAACTCTTATCAGTTCAACTATAAAAGACCCTTTTATCCTGTGATAAAACGATTAGGCTCTACAGTCTTTCATGCTAATAAAAAGCGTGCTTACGTTGTAGGCATCTTTAGTATGTTGTTGTCTGGATTCTTGGTTGGCTGTCAAAGTACGCCAACCAACGATCTAATAACGGGCACGCCTTATCAAACCTCAACGCAACCCAATGACAACCGTAAATTGGATCAGCAAGAAATTGCTCGCGTTCGAACGACACTTGCTGCACAATATATCCGCAAAAACGAGCTTGATGCTGCCCAAAGACAGCTCGAAAAAGCCTTTGCTGCCGATAGCCGTCATGCGCCCGCCTATGATATGATGGGTGTTTTGTTGCAGCAAGAAGGCAGCCGCCTTAATCTTGAAAAAGCGGATCAATATTTCAAAAAAGCCATTGCGCTTGATAAAGATTTTGACCAAGCTCACAATAATTATGGCGTGTATTTATCGCAGATGAAGCGTTATAAAGAGGCAGCTGAGCAGTTTGAAATCGCTGGTGCTGCCCTTGGTTACGAAGGTCGTATTGGGGCGTTAGAGAACTTAGGTCGTACCTACCTTCAGCTCAATGATCATCCTGCCGCAGCAAAGGCTTTTTTACGGGCTCTAGATGGCAATCGAAATAGTGTTATTGCGCATATTGAACTGGTTGATTTATTACTTGAGCAGCAGCGTATTGAGCAGGCACAAAGGCTCTATGATGAGACCTTGATATTGGTACAAGGGCAGGGCGCTAGTCCGCGCTTGCTCCTACAAGGCATCAAATTGGCAGCAGCGCAAAAAAACATCAAGACACGCCAACAATTGGCACAGCAACTTTTATCTGCTTATCCATTAAGTGATGAAGCAAAACAACTAAAGACTTGGCTTAACAATCCAGAGGCACCATGGAAATGACCACCCCATCATCAAACACAAACTTTAACGCTCAGGGATCATTTGGTGCCATGTTGCAGCAAGCTCGCAAAGCTAAGCAAGTAAGCTTGGATGACGCGGCAAATGAATTGTTTATTTTAAAACGTCACCTGCAAGCGTTAGAAAATGAAGATTTTTCTGATTTGCCGCAAGTGGCGTTTGCGCGCGGTTTTGCGATCAACTATGCCAAATATTTGGGTCTCGACCCAGTCAGAATAGCCAGTAGCTTTGATGCCGCTTACCCAAATGAGCTAAAATCGCGTTCGGCTAATAATACTCAGTCGCCACTGCAGCCTATGGGTACGCTACAGCGCGATACACACAATCGTATTCGCTTTAATCCGCTACTAATTATCGCAGTGATCGGTGTCATTATTTTAGCGATTTTCCTATTCCGTATGGTTAGTAATGCCAGCAAAGAAAATATCGAGCAGCCTATATCTAGCTCTGAAGATATCTCAGCATTAGAACAAGCACAAGGCGCAGCTATTAATACCGATGTTACAGGTGTTAGCGCTTCAGGTTCAGCACTAAACTTAGGCGGTGGCGACGTTGCTCCTGCCACTTTGGATGTCAAGCTGACGGATGCTGCTGTCGTCACTATTACGGATGCTACTGGTAGCAGCTTGATCGCGGGCTCGCAGAATGCGGGTGATTATCAGTTATCAGGTATGCCACCGTTTAATGTACAGATCGATAATATTAATAACGTGCGCTTGATGCTCAATCAGCAATCTGTCGCTTTAAACAGCTATGCAAATGGTAGCCAAGCCAGTTTTGAATTGGCACCTTAATTTATTGAATGGTTCAGTTTTTAAAGTAAATAGTATTACCTTGGTTTTATTGTTATTCTCGTTTTTACTGCTTTCATGAAAGGGTTTGTCTATGTCAACGTCAGCGCCTATTAACCGTCGTCTTACGAAGAAAATATATGTCGGTGATGTCGCGATTGGTGGTGATGCGCCGATTAGTGTGCAAAGTATGACCAATACCGATACCTGCGATGTGGCAGCAACGGTTGCCCAAATTGAGCGCTGTGTTGAAGCAGGCGCTGATTTGATGCGAGTTTCTACTCCGACGATGGATACCGTTAAAGCGTTTGGTGAAATTCGCAAGTTGGTCAGCGTACCCTTGATAGCAGATGTGCATTTTGACCACAAAATTGCTTTAGCTGTTGCGGCAGCGGGCGCAGATTGTTTACGTATTAACCCGGGCAATATCGGTAGTGACGCCAAAGTACGCGAAGTAGTGGCCTGTGCCAAGCATTACAATATTCCTATTCGTATCGGTGTTAATGCTGGCTCTTTAGAAAAAGACATTCAGCGTAAGTATAAAGAGCCAAATGGCGCAGCGATGCTCGAATCGGCAATGCGTCATATTGATATATTAGAACGTCTTAATTTTGATCAATATAAAGTATCGGTTAAAGCCAGCAACGTATTTTTGACCATGGATGCCTATCGTCTGATTTCAGCACAAATTGATAATCCTTTGCATTTAGGTGTGACTGAAGCTGGTGTTTATCGTACCGGTTCGGTCAAATCTGCTATCGCGCTGGGCGGTTTATTATTGGACGGTATTGGTGATACGATTCGTATCTCCTTAGCTGCAGAGCCAGAAGAAGAAATTAAGATTGGCTTTGATATCTTAAAATCGCTCAATATTCGCTCTAATGGTGTCAATTTCATTGCTTGCCCAAGCTGCTCACGTCAAGAGTTCGACGTGATTAGAGTGATGACCGCGTTAGAGTCGCGCTTAGAAGACATTCGTGAGCCGATGAATTTGTCAGTGATTGGCTGTAAGGTAAATGGTCCAGGTGAAGCGAAAGAAGCCGATATCGGTATTGTTGGCGCAGCACCAAAATCATTAGTTTATCGTATGGGCGAAAAAAGTCATCTGATTGATACAGATAATCTGGTTGATGAGATAGAAGGTATGGTACGCGCCCATGCAGAAGAATTGGCAAAAAAACGCGAAAACGAGATTATACGTGTTAGATAATAAAGCGTTTTATTAATAAAAATTATAGAGCCGTTTGTTAAAACTTAAAGGACATAACCGTACCATGATTAAAGCGATTAAAGGGTTTAATGATATTTTGCCTGCACAGTCTGCAAAATGGCTGTATCTAGAGTCTATATTGGCTAATGTGCTAGGCAGATACGGTTATGAGCATATTCGCTTGCCTATCGTTGAGCAAACCGATTTGTTTGCTCGCGCGATTGGCGGTGCTACGGATATCGTTGAAAAAGAGATGTATAGCTTTACCGATAAATCTGATCCACCAACGCCGCTTACCTTGCGTCCTGAAGGAACGGCAGGGGCAGTACGAGCGGTAAATGAGCACAATCTACTACGCGGTGATACGCCTAAGCTTTGGTATATTGGTCCAATGTTCCGCTATGAACGCCCACAAAAGGGTCGCTATCGTCAATTTCATCAAATAGGTGTTGAAAGCTTTGGTAGTGCCTTACCAGACGCTGATGCCGAGCTGATTGCGATGACTCATTTGATGTGGCAAGAGCTGGGTCTAAAAGATGAGATGCGTTTAGAGCTAAACAGTCTGGGCGAAATTGATGAGCGTCATGCTTATCGTGAAGCGTTGGTCACCTATCTGACCGATAAGCAAGAGCAGTTAGATGAGGATAGTAAGCGCCGCCTGACGACCAATCCGCTACGTATTTTAGACAGCAAAGAAGCCAGCACCCAAGCCCTATTGGTAGATGCGCCTAAGCTTGCTGACTTTTTAGGTGAAGAAAGCGTGGCGCATTTTGAGCAAGTACAAGCTTATTTAACAGAGCTTGGTATCAACTTTGAAATCAACCCGCATCTGGTGCGTGGTCTTGATTACTATAATAAAACTGTTTTTGAGTGGGTGACTGACAAGCTTGGCAGTCAAGCAACTGTCTGTGCCGGTGGTCGTTATGATGGCTTGGTTGGACAGCTAAAATCTGCTGATAACCGTGATGGCAAAGGCGATAATAAACCGGTTAAATCTGAACCTGCAGTTGGTTTTGCCATGGGGCTTGAGCGTTTATTGCTTCTTATGGAAGTTGTCGCGCCTATTGCTGATATGCCTGCTTGTGATGTCTTTGTGGTCGCCCATCCTGAGGTTTATAGTGCTGGTATTAGTTATGCGCAAAACCTGCGTTATAGCCGCCCAGATTTGCGCGTCAAAATGGCAAGTGCCACCAGCTTAAAAGCACAAATGAAAAAGGCGGATAAGTCAGGTGCTGCATTGACCATTATTATCGCCCAGCAAGAGCTGGATGATAAAACCATTAGTATCAAAGATATGCAAACTGGCGAACAAAAAACAGCAGCGCAAGATTGGCTGTCGGATAAAGATAACTTTTCTCGCCATAAATAGTAGTGAGCGTAGCATTAGCACTTTAATATAAATTGATCAGGTAAAAGTATATGGCTCTGACCCCTAATTCGCCGAATGCAGACAACTCAATGCAAGCGTTAAAGCAGTATGGCAGCTATATTGTCACCGCGATTTTATTGGCGTTAGCCGCTTATTTTGGCTGGACTTATTGGCAGGATAATCATGCACGTGTCGATACCGTTGCAGCCGATCAATATGCGGATATTCAACGTCTTAATGAAGAAGTTAGCTTGGCATCGCAAAATCCTGATCTAGAAGCGGAAGCAAAAGCATCGTTAGAAAAGAGTCGTACTCAGTTAAATAAGAACATCGATACTTTAGTGGGCACTCATGGAGAATCGGTCTATGCTTGGCAGGCTTTAATGATTAAAGCGCGTCAGCAAGTTGACAATGATGATTTTAAAGCAGCAGGCGAGACCTTTAAAAAGGCATTGGCGATAGATTTGGGTGATGCAGGTCTAGAGGCAATTACCCGTTTGCGCTATGCGACCACGCTTTTGGCAGCAGGCGATGCAAAAGCAGCATTGACAGAAGCCAGTCGTGATATGCCAAGCTCATTTGAAGCCAGTCAGCAAGAATTATTGGGTGATATTTATTTGGCACAAGACAATTCAGAGTCAGCGATTAAATCCTATAATAATGCTTGGAGCTTATTACGTGAGCGTCAAGAAACTCGCGCAGTATTGGCATTGAAAATGGAAAGTTTGGGTATCGTTCCTGAGCCTATCGCTGAACAAACTGGCCTTATTCAAGAGTCTACGGCCACATCGCAAGCACCAGTGAGTGAAGATTCAGTAGCAGCCAATGCTGGTGCCGGTGCTGGTGCATAAAATAGTAGTACTAGATATTCGGCAATAAAGACTTAGTATTAAAAAATTGAGTACTAATTTCAATAGAATAGACATGGTAATACCTCAAACCGTTCTACAAAGGAAGTAGCCTAATCAGTCGGAAGTAATATGGTGGTAACTAATACTTATGTGTACTAAGTTATTATCGTTTTTTATCACTGATTAAATGCTAATTTATTAATGATTAATTTATTTGTAGTGAGACCTATAATGACTCAAGCTATTCGCTTTAACAAAACCATCAAAGCCAAGACCATGCGCTCAACGGCCATGCATGTAGCCGTAATTGCAGTGATGGCAACTGCGGTCATTGGGTGTAATCGAGGTATCAAGCCAGTCGTCAACGACCCTGTAAAATTGGTACAAATCGTGCAACCTGTTAGCGTATTGCAGCCAGTTTTTAGTACGGACCTTGGTAATAAAAACGTCAGTAAAAAAGATCCGCTTACTTTGCAAGTCGGTTATGCCAACTCGCAAATCGTTACTGCCTCGCGCGGTGGTGATTTGGTGGGTTTTGACAAAGCTGGTCAACGTTTATGGTCGGTAAATGTTGGCGACCAGATTACAGGTGGTGTTGCGATAGATGAGCTAAGTCAAACTGCTATTATTAGTACTCGTGGCGGTCTGGTTATGGCATTTGATAGCGTAACAGGTGCAAAACGCTGGCAGCAACAGCTTACTGGTTCAGTGCTAACGCCAGCGCTCATTAGCAATAACCGCGTTATCTTGTCAGCCAATGATGGTTTTCTACATGGCTTATCGCTGCAGACCGGTCAGTCAGTTTGGCAGTTTGCTACCCAAGTTCCAGCGATTAGTGTACGCGGTAGCGCTGCACCAACGTTATTAGATGCTAAGACGGCGTTGTTAGCGACTGCCGATGGACGCTTGCATGCTGTCACGGTAGATAATGGTTTGCCGCTATGGTCAAGACGCGTTGGTGTGGGTACAGGCAGCAGCGAAGTTGAACGCATGAGCGATGTTGATGGTATGCCAATTGTAGATAACAATCAGTTATTTGCCATTAGTTATAGTGGTCAGTTACTTGGTATTGATTTGGCATCGCGCCAAGTGATGTTTGTTAATGAGCTTGCCAGTTTAAAAGCGCTTGCAGTCAACAATCAGCAAGTGGTTGCGACAAGCTTAGACGGTAAAGTGGTTGCTTATAATCGTAGTAATGGTCAGGTTTTGTGGGAAAGTGAAGAATTGGCCTATCGCCATTTGACCAATCCTGTGATGATTGGTAACTATATCGCAGTTGGTGATTTTGATGGGGTTGTGCATTTATTTGACCCAGCCACGGGTAAGATTGTCAGCCGTGTACAGACCAAAGGCGCATTGACCAATTTGCAAGTGCAAGGCAGCCGCTTAATGACCCAAAGCACCTCAGGACAAGTAGCGATTTGGCAGTTGGCACGCTAATCTTAATTATTTGCAGTCCTATTTAATGAGCATTTTTCTATATTGCTCATTAAATAGGTCACCTAATAGTAAAATGAATAGAAAACGCTGCATAGTCAGCGTTTAATGCCTTGTAAAATTGCTTGTTTACATATCGGCTTTCGCGTACGCTATGCGACCGGTGCATTATTGGCGTTATCTATATATAATAGTGACAGATAATATCCATATATGATGCATTCCTCTGAATATCATTTATTCATTGTAAGATAGCCAAGAACTATTTTCTGACTATCGTTTTATCTTATCATTCATTTAAATTTGCGGTCAACGGCTGCTACTTTTTGCTTTTTTATAACGGTAAATTTACGTTGTAAAAGAGATTGTATCTAAGTAGTTGCACTGTCCGTCATTGTGCCTTTCACTGAGAGTAACCCATGAGTATCAAGCCTGTGGTCGCCTTAATTGGTCGTCCAAACGTCGGTAAATCCACCTTATTTAATCAGTTCACTAAAAGTCGGCAGGCATTGGTTGCTGATTTGTCAGGATTGACTCGTGACCGTCAATACGGTGATGCGACCTACGAAGACAAAGCTTTTATTGTCGTTGATACCGGTGGTATTGGTGAAGCGGACGATGGCAGAGGCGATATTGATGATTATATGTCTGAGCAGTCGTATACTGCCATTCATGAAGCCGATATTATTGTATTTGTGGTTGATGCACGCGCAGGGATGATTGGTGCCGATGCTGAGATTGGTAAGTTTTTACACACCCTTGGCAAGCCTGTATATGTCGTTGCCAACAAAGTCGATGGTGTGCATGATTCAGCGCCTGCTGAATTTTATGCATTAGGTCTAGGCGAACCATATCCAATGGCGGCAAGTCACGGTCGCGGTGTCGGCAATCTGCTCGAAGTATTAACCGCTGATATGCCTAGTCAGGAAAATGTGGTTGAGCCAAGAGGTTTGAAACTTGCTATTATCGGTCGTCCAAACGTTGGTAAATCGACGCTAGTCAACCGTTTGCTTGGTGAGGACCGCGTTGTCGTCTTTGATATGCCTGGTACCACTCGTGATAGTATCTATATCCCATATACGCGTGAAGGTAAAGATTACGTATTGATTGATACGGCTGGTGTTCGTCGCCGTGGTAAAATCGATGAAAAAGTTGAGAAATTCTCAGTTATCAAAACCTTACAAGCGATTGAAGACTCTAATGTAACCGTTATTGTTATTGATGCTCATGAAGGTATTGTTGATCAAGATTTGCATATGATTGGCTATGCGCTGGACGCAGGTCGTGCGCTAGTGGTTGCGATTAATAAGTGGGACGGTTTGACTGCCGATCAAAAGAACTATATCAAAATTGAGATGGATCGCCGTTTTAACTTTATTCCTTATGTAAAAGTCCATCAAATCTCAGCATTACATGGTACGGGCGTGGGTAATTTATATCCGTCTATTTTGCGTGCTTATCAATCGTCAATGTTTGAGGTATCAACCAACCGTTTGACGCAGATTTTGCAAGATGCTGTTACTGCCAATCCACCGCCAACGGTCGCTGGTCGCCGTATTAAGTTGCGTTATGCGCATATCGGTGGACACAATCCGCCCGTTATCGTCATTCATGGTAATCAAACTGGTTCGTTACCTAAGAGCTATCAGCGCTATCTTGAAAATCAATTCCGTCAGGTATTTAAGTTAGAAGGCACGCCACTAAACGTGGTCTTTAAACTGAATGAAAACCCGTATGCTAATAAAAGCGATACGCCAACCAAAGCCAAAACCCAACAGTTACGTCAACGTGAACGTAATCGTGCGCAGAAATTTACCACCAAAGATAAGCCGAGATTTACCAACAAAGATAAAAAGCGTTAATGTAATCATATTTGCGCTTTTGGATAGTAGCCAGCAGATATAACCCTTAAATCTATTGCTACTATCTATCAGGCTTTTTAAATGTGCTTTGTCATGACGGCTGTATCAGTTGTCATGGCATTTTGCAATTTAGGGCACTATTCATTAATTGCCTTAAAATATCAATTTTCACTTATAACCGCTATAAAATACCTGTACTATAATCAAAAGTTGTCTAACTCAGTTGAGTGATATGAACAACCGCCCGCATCAAACACTTCCTACGCTTATCTGGCACTCTATCATGCAGACCATGGTTTTGGCTGTTTTGGCAGGTCTATTAGTGTCTTTTATTTATGGCTTTGTCCACTATTACAAAGACACGCGCCAGCATATTCAGGATTTAGCGACATTACTGACCATCAGCGCATCGATAGCAGATTCCACCGATATCGTCGATGAACAAATACATTTTTTATTAGAAAAAGAGCAAGGCATTGAGAGTATTTTATTTTATACCACCTCTCAGCCTATTGTTGAAGCCAATCAATTAAGAGATGATTGGAAAAATGCATTATTTGCTAATACAGTTAGTTTTAACTATCCAGTCGTTGGCGATCCTACTAATAAAATTATTTCACCTAAAGAAGATGCTTTGGTTGGTTATCTGAATATCACTTTAGATGTGGCGACGCTGCGTGAGAATTGGATTAAAAAGAACCTACTGCTATGGCTTATGACAACGCTATTGGCGATTATTTGGGCGTTGTTTATCCTACGTAAGCTGAATTGGCCGTCAAAAGATATCGCTAATCTGACGGCAGCTTGCGATATAGTTATAAAAAATCCAGATATTGAGCAGTTACCTCTGATTCAACAGCGTTTTGATTTTCAGGAGTTGGTACAGATTAAACAGGCTTTCATTACCCTATTTGATCGCCTGCAAATCGCAAAGCAAGATTATCAGGCACTTGCGGCTTTCGAGCAACAACTGCATCATAAAGATGTGTCGCTTGATGTGCAGCTACATAATTTTCAAAGTATGATTACCCATGAGCTAAAAACTTCACTAAATGCGATCGTTGGCGGCTTACAGCTACTAGATGATGAAAAGTTAAATCACGAGCAAAGAGACGCGGTTGATATTATTCGAGAGGGTAGTGAAAAGCTGGTCTTAACCTTGGATCAAATTATTCAGTTAAATCAAATCCAGAAAGGTCAAATCAGCCTACATGTGCATGAATTTAATCCATTGCAACTAATCGCTGACTTATTGGCAGAGTTTGAGTCAGCTATTAAGAAAAAGGGCTTAACGTTAATCAGTCATATCCATCATAACGATTATATCCTCGAAGGCGATGCTGAAAGAATACAGCAAATTTTAGCGATACTGGTCAGTAACGCCATGAAGTTCACACCAGCAGGTCAAATCACCATTACGTCACAACTGACCCATTTTGATAACAGCAATCGCTGGCAGATTAGCGTAAAGGACACTGGTATCGGGATTGATAGCAGTTTTATTGAAGATATTTTTAATCCATTTTTTCAGGTAGATTCATCGCAAACTCGTCAATACGAAGGGTCGGGAATTGGTCTGCCAGTGGTTAAGCAAATGGCTCAGCTGATGGGGGCCAGCATTGAAGTGGATAGCACTTTAGGTATTGGTACGAATTTTACAGTTACTATTCCTATGTCTAATCAACACCATTCTCAACAACAGCAACATCTGCGTGGCTTAAAAATTATTTATTACTACTATCATGAGAAAGGATTGTTGGTAGATCAATTACAGCATTTGGGTGCTGATGTGGCCTGCTATCAACATGAACAGCTGGTTATCGATGAGGTACATGCAAAGCAATTTGACATGCTGATGTTTGCAGAAGATGTGTTCCCCAGAAAAGCAGCCTCATTAGCGAGTCATATTCGTGCGGCTGAGACAGAGTATCGAACGTTACTGGTGTTTTGGTATCCACAGCAGCAAGCAAAACATTTAGCCGATTTTGAGTTTGGTTTAAAGGCTGCAGGTATAGACTACTGCGAAGTTGCCAAATACGAAGACAAAGCGCTAAGTGATTTACTAAAAAGCTGGCTGACATGGTCATAAAAATAGCGAGAAATATAAAATTTTAGATATAAAAAAGACGCCTCGATATGAGACGTCTTTTTTATGTTGAACTTCATGATAAAAGTATTATTTCAAAATGCTATCATTGCGCTTAAAATAAGTTCTGCGTCCAACGTGAAAAGCGTTGCCAGATACGGCTCATAAATCCTGATTGCTCAATATCGCTTGTCGCAATCACAGGCACAGAGGCCACTGCTTTGCCATCTATCACAGCCATCATTTTACCGATTTCTTGACCTTTTTTGATAGGTGCTTCTAAACTTTCAGGAATATCGACCACAGTAGTGATTTTATTCTTTTGAGTTTTAGTGGTCAAAATCTGCAAATTATCACCAGTCGCTACTTCTATCTCTTTTGCTTCACCAAACCAGACAGGAACTTTGCTGACAAACTGACCAGCAGGTGCTTGAGTAACCGTTGTGAAGTGTCCAAAACCCCAATTGAGCAATTCACGCGACTGATCAGCACGTGCTTGCTGACTTTCAGTGCCCATAATGACAGAGATTAGGCGCATACCTTCACGGTTGCTCGAGGCTGCTAAGCAATACCCAGCTGCATCCGTATGTCCTGTTTTTAGACCATCAACAGTAGGGTCGGTAGCGAGTAGGGCATTACGATTACCTTGAGTAATACCGTTATAGGTAAACTCTTTTTCTGAATAAATACTGTAGTAATCGCCGCTGTTTTTGATAATGGCGCGTGATAGCTTGGCCAAATCTAGAGCAGATGCTTGGTGACCCTCATCAGGCATACCAGTAGAGTTGACGAAATGGGTATTCTTCATACCAATCTTTTGCGCTTGCTCATTCATCAAGATAGCGAACGATGCTTCGCTACCAGCGATATGCTCAGCCATTGCTTTTGAGGCGTCATTACCTGATTGGATAATAATACCGCGTAGCATATCGATGACACTTGCGCTCTTATTTACTGGTACATACATGCACGACTGGCTACTACTGCCACGGCACCAAGCACTTGGACTCATCAATACCTGATCGGTTTCTTTGAGGTCGCCTGAAGCTAAGCGCTGTTCAATGATGTAACTGGTCATCATTTTGGTCAAAGATGCTGGCGGCAAGGCTTGGTTGGCATTTTTCTGTGCCAAAATTTCACCCGTGTTATAGTCCATTAATACATACGCAGTATTTGCCATCTCAGGCGGCTGTATGGCTGCACTTGCCATCACTGCACCCATAGAAATACTGACACCCACTACCAGCTGCACCAGCTGTTTTTTCACACGCTTTACTGTCATAGATTGTTACACCGCATCATAAAACCAAATGTATCTGTCGCTTGTCCCTAACACCGCACCTTTACACAATCTTTGGCAGACTATATCAAATCTCAGGTTAAACCATGGATTTTTTGAGAGTAGAGGAGACTAAAGCAACGGACATAAAATTAACGCCTTATCTTAGCAAAATGCCGCCCGATGGGGAAACGATAAATACAATAAAATAAGACGTTATTAAAAATAGAGTGAATAATTTTATAAACTTCACTCATAAAAAAGCTTGCTACTATCCTTATTAAATAATAGGGATAGCAGCAAGCTTTTTGTAGCGAGTCATCTAAATGAACACTCAGCACTGGCTTATATAATACTTATTTGAACACTTTATACAGATGTTAAAGAGATAAGAAAGTAGATTGTTATCGTTAATTATGGCGATCTTTACCTCTTTAACCTCTCACTATGGCTTAAAAACGTATTTCGATAACATAGCGTATCAATAAAGGGCTACTACTGATATTCAGCATTCGCTAAATCTTCACACAATGCTTTATTGTCTTGCTTAGAAAATCCCATCGTCCAGCTACGAATACCTTGCAGAATTTGACGATAATCTTGCTGAGTAGATAAGTACTGGATAGCTGCTTTTGGGTCTTCTAATGACGGCATCAACTCATGAAGCTGCACGTTATAAGACTTATAAAAACGTTGCTTTTGCTTACCATTTAGCATCGGCGGGCATATCTCTGACAGCACTTGCATAACCGCAATTTCGTGTTTTGTGATATTGATCCCAGATAAATCTAAAGGTATGGTCGTCGCAGAATTGGGTGCAGCATTTGTGGCTTGAGATAGCATCGCAATAGATGTTATCAATGCTGCTAGCCCGACTTTTGAGGCACTTCTTGCCAATACAGAAGTCATAGATAATATCGATTGATTTTTCATTCAGTATCACACTCGCTTATCTTTATTTAATGGTGCTATGTTAATGGGTAAAAAAACAAATGTCACATAAAATATTGATTTATGTGTAGAGATATTGTGAGCTAAATCAGCTCTCCAGCAACATAGCCGTATTATAAACCGGTAAGTTACCTCAACATAAAAGTATAAGTTGTAAATGTTGTGGGTTGTAGCCTACTGTAACCTCAGCGCAGGTTTTCAATGCTGAAAAATAGGAATCTTGCTCTGGGCAAATCATTCAATAAACTACGTTATTATGCAAATTATGTATAAAGAGTGGGTTCGTCTCAATAGTCTATTAGGGTATAATCGCCCGAAATAATCATAGCTATTTACTATGTAAACAAACATAGATGGGCAGTATAAATAACTGATATAGCTTTGATTGTTATGCTTTCAAGTAGAATGATATTAGTAGCAATAGCAGTGATTATAGCAACTTTACGCAAATAACGTAGATAAGTGGATGAACGGTCATCCATAAAAAGATTGAGTAAATATGAAGATTTTAATGAGCAATGACGATGGGGTTTATGCACCAGGTTTGGTGGCACTATATGAGGCATTATCTACTATGGCCGAGGTCATGGTGGTTGCGCCAAATACTGAGCAAAGTGGCTGCGCCAGTGCCTTAAGTATCACCACACCCTTATATACGCATCAATTGCCTTCTGGTTTTATTGCTGTCAATGGCACACCAGCTGACTGTATTTATCTGGCATTAAACGAAATATATTCTGACACAGATTTTGATTGTGTGATTACGGGCATCAATTCAGGTGCCAATCTTGGTCAAGATGTTATGTTTTCAGGCACTTTTGGGGCGGCATTAACTGCTCAGTTATTTGGCATACCCGCTATTGCGACCTCATTGGTAGGCGGTGGGGCAAAAACCAGTGAGCAGGAATGTGAGCGTCATTATCAAATGGCAGCAAGTGAGATTGTGAAATTATTGACAGATACGCCAATATTGGATATTTGCAAAAATTTGCCCTATCACGTATTAAACGTTAATATTCCTGATGTGAGTAATGCTGATGAGATTAACGGTCGCAAAATGACAGCTTTGGGGCATAGGAAAATAGCGCGTCCTGTCCACCATGTGGTAGATCCACGCGGGCGAGATGCATATTGGTTATCACTACGCAAGCGTCAGGATATATTGGCAGATAATACTGATCATGATTCGTCTGGTACTACTATGACTGATGATCAAGCGGTTGCCGTAGGTTACATCAGTCTATCGCCTGTACGTTTGCACCATACGCCAGCCGCCACACTCGATATGCTATCAGCGTTAATGCTGTAAGATGAATCGAATATTGATGATGGCAGCTAAGATAGCTAAACACTTAAACGGTATAACAGTTAGCAAAATGCTTGTGAGTCACACAAGGAGTTTGTACGTAACATAAAGAATAGGAAATCTTGTATGAAGAAGCTTATTGCTGGATCGCGATTTATCACAGTGGCATTGCTGGGCACGATGGCTGCTGCCACAGTAACGATGGTAGGCTGTGCCACCAAACCCACTTACCAATCAGCCAACCAAGCAGGACCGAAGATTATTACCAATAATCAAGGGGTTCCTAACTATCATCGTGTGCAGCGCGGCGATACGGTCAGTCAAGTGGCGGCGCGCTATAATCTCAATTACCGTCAAATTGGTTCACTGAATGGCTTAGACAGTAAATACACCATTTATAGTGGTCAGTGGCTCAAACTATGGCAAGGTGAGCCGGCAAGTGCCAATAATAGTAATCGCTACAATACTCAATCTGCACCAGTACAACCTACTTATACACCGCCTGTGACCAGCACGCCTAACTATTCACAACCGCCCGTCTATGAAGTGACTGCCAATGCAACGTCAGGCTATGAGTATCCGACTCGCAATCAAATAACCCGCAATTTCGATGCAGCATCTAGCACGATGGGCATGTGGTTTGCTGGTAACGTAGGTGATCCAGTGCAAGCAAGTCAATCAGGTACGGTTCTTTATTCGGGTAACGGTCTGCCAGAGTATGGCAACTTGATTATGATTCGTCATAGTGACAACTATATCACTGCTTATGCCCATAACAGCCAGCTGTTAGTGAAAGAGGGCGATAGCGTTCAGCGTGGTCAACGTATCGCAAATATGGGTAATAGTGGTCAGACCAATCAAGTGGGTTTGGAATTTCAAGTACGCTTAAATGGCAACCCTATCGATCCACGAGCGGTACTAGGGCGTTAAATTTATTATTGTTTGGCAATTAAATGGAATTATCTAAGCCACATTGCACCTTACTTACGGATACTTGAGACCTCTTATGCGATTAAATAAACACTACCTTGCCTTTTTCCCTGCCTTAGTAATGGTTGGTTGTACCAGTCAGCAGGCGATGCAGCAACCTAATAAGCCAGTTCGTCAAGGTAATGTGCAAATTACCCAGACTCAAACCATTCAAGTGAAGCCGACTCCAGCACCGGTCATTAAACCAACACCCGCAAAGCCAAGCTACAATAGTTTTTCTGATTGGAAGTCTGATTTTTCTATGCGTGCCATTTCATCAGGTCATGATGCTGCTACGGTTCGTCGTCTGCTCGATTCTGCTTATTTAAATCAACAAGTCATCTCGCTTGATTCAGGACAGCCAGAGTTTTCAAAAATGCCATGGGAATATGTCGATTCTGCGGTATCAGATGGTCGCGTCAGTACTGGTAAGCGTAAGTTCGCTGAGCAACGCACGTATTTATCGCAGTTACAGTCGCAATATGGGGTCAATGCAGAAATCATTGCAGCGATTTGGGGCATGGAGTCGTCATACGGCGTAGTAACGGGTAATAGTAGTATTCCAAGCTCGCTAGCCAGCCTTGCTTATGATGGGCGCCGTCAAGAATTTGCCGAAACTCAGCTATTATCACTAGCAACACTATTACAGCGCGGCGATGTGTCTTGGTCACAGCTCGATGGCTCTTGGGCAGGCGGTATGGGGCAGACGCAGTTTATCCCTGATACGTGGCTTAAGCATGGGGTTGACGGTGATGGTAATGGACATCGCAATCCATGGTCGACGGGCGATGCCTTGGCATCTACTGCTAATTATCTGAGCAATTCAGGTTGGGTACGTGGTTTGGCACCGTTCTATGAAGCAACCATTCCGTCATCATTTGATTACACACTGGTTGGTACCAAGCAGCCTGCTGCTAGATGGGCGTCAATGGGCGTCGATACTATAGCCGATGTATCCTTGGATGGTAACACTCAAATGGAGTTGTGGCTGCCAGCGGGTAAAGACGGTCCAGTACTGCTACTCAGTCCAAATTTTGATGTCATAAAAGTCTATAACAACTCATCAAGCTATGCCCTTGGTGTCAGCTTACTGGGTAAAGCGCTGATTGGACAAGGCGGTTTGCAAAAGTCATGGCCGCGTTATGAGCGTCCGTTATCAACGTCGCAAGTACGCAATTTACAACAGCGTTTGACAAGCTCAGGCTACGATACAAAAGGCTCTGATGGTATCGTAGGTACCAATACTCGCAATGCGTTCCAGCGCTGGCAAGCAGCCAACGGGCAGACGCCAGATGGTTTTATTACTCAGCGTAGCGCGTCTTCATTGGCGGGGTGGTGAGATAAGTTGAAATCACTATTTTTGGATAATCGTTGTTTTCAAAGGTTGTTTAAAAATAACGATGTTAATAAATAAAAAAAACTCCGTTTTATAACGGAGTTTTTCATTGTATAAGAATAACAGCAGCAGTTTTGATGTTCAGGTATTTAAATAGTAATGGTAAATTCAAATAAGTTAAACTCTGCACTCTCAGCAATAATACCTTCATCTATGCTTGCTGTAATTGCACCAATCACGGCACTCACTTTTTGCTGGCGCTTGTCCTTATTTAACAGTCGCCAATCACCAAGTACATAGCGAGTTTTGCCCTCATTACTTTGGTGGATTTCAGGACGATGGGTATGACCATGTAGTAGGGCGTCAAAGCGATAAATAGCTTTGTTCACTGCTGCTTCATTAACATCCATGATATGCGCCGCTTTATTGGCATTATTTTGCTGACTTTTCTGCCGCATATTATCAGCAATCGCCAAGCGTTTCTCTAACGATTTATTAAGCAAATACCACTGCGTCAAACGATTACGCATTACTTTACGAAAAAACTGATACTTTTTATCATCAACGCATAGTGCATCACCGTGTTCTAAGCGATAGTTTTGCTGCCCAACAGTTAAGGTATACGGCTCATAAATAAGCTCGCCACCGAATATATTACAAAAAGGCTGACCTAACAAAAAATCGCGATTGCCGTGCATGACCAAAATCTCGCAGCCAGCTATGCGCAGTTTCTTTAATTTAATGATAAGTGGTGTGAGCCAATGTTTTTGTCGTTCCTCTTCGGATACAGACAAATAAAAATCATCCCCAAGCCAGACTTCAAACCAGTCACCTAATATAAATAGGCGTTTTAGCGCAGGCAGAGCAAGGCAATCATCAAGCAGCGCCAAAAAAGCCTGCACTAAGGCAGGCTCTTCAGGCGATAAATGCAAATCGCTAATCAATACTTGTCGCACCTCATGAGGGCGGGTGGTAATTAGATGGCTGAAACTTTGCATTTATCCTTATCCTCATAACTTTAAACAGTAACGACTCATAAGCTTTCACTAATTCATCGCTACTAAGTAATAACTATTGAAGAATGATTACTGAGTGATGATGGTGGCTGAATTGATAACCACTGGCTCTTTTGGTACATCAGCATGCATACCGAAACGACCGGTTGGCACGCCGCGCATTTTTTCGATGACGTCCATACCGCTTGTTACTTTACCAAAGACGGTATAACCCCAACCTTGCATGTTTTTGCCAGAATGGTTTAGGAAATCGTTGTCTTTTACGTTGACAAAAAATTGGCTAGTCGCTGAATGTGGATCTTGCGTACGCGCCATAGCAATCGTGCCAGCGTCGTTCTTTAGACCGTTGTCTGCTTCGTTTTCTACTGGCTTGTTGGTGGCTTTTTCATTCATGTCAGCGTCCATTCCACCGCCTTGAATCATAAAGCCGTCAATGATGCGATGGAAAATCGTGCCATCATAATGACCAGATTTTACGTAGTTTAAAAAGTTTTCAACGGTTTTTGGTGCTTTTTCTTCATTGAGTTCGATAACGATCGCACCCATACTGGTGTCAAGTTCTACTACTGGTGGCATGTCTACCATAGGATATTCCTCTTTATTGCAGCGCCTAAAATGACGCTGTTAAGTGGTGGATAAAAAGTTGGTGGATAAAAAGTTATGGCTAGTCTAACGGCTTTTTTATCCCGTGTCATGTATCAGGCTGTTAATGCGTTTGCAAAAGCTGATAGAATAACGCAACTTTACCCATTTCTAAACGATTTTGACAAAAAGTCATCATAGCTTGGTGTTTATAACACACTGTTTTTATAACCCAAATTTTTGTAAATTGGCTTAAATTTAATGGCTGAGGCTTGTTTTACGATATCGTTTTACTTTATCAAATATTTTGAATTTTCCATGAGGCGTGATGGCACGTCGCATGAATTGACCATTTGCGTTAGGAGCAATGCCCGATGAGTGAGCACTCAAGCAATAATGCACAAAAAGACGAACACAAAAACGACTTTATTCGTAATATTATTCGTGATGATGTTAATGCGCAAAAATACCAACAGATTGTCACTCGTTTCCCACCTGAGCCAAATGGTTACTTGCACTTGGGACACGTAAAGTCCATCTGTCTAAACTTTGGTGTGGCTGAGGAGTTTGGCGGTATCTGCAACCTGCGCTTTGATGACACCAACCCAACCGCAGAAAAGCAAGACTTCATCGATAACATCGAGAATGATGTAAAATGGCTGGGCTTTGAGTGGGCAGGAGAGGCGTACCATGCTTCAGGATATTTCGACCAACTTCATGCTTGGGCGATTCAGCTGATCAAGCAAGGCGATGCTTATGTAGATTTGCAATCGCCTGAGCAAATCAAAGAAAATCGTGGCTCATTTAATGAAGCAGGCACAGCGTCACCACATCGTAATGCCAGTGTTGAAGAAAATTTGCAACTCTTTGATGATATGAAAGAGGGCAAATATGCTGAAGGTAAAGCAGTGCTACGTGCCAAGATTGATATGGCAAGCCCTAATATGAATATGCGTGATCCTGTTATCTATCGAATTATGCATCAAGCACATCACCAAACTGGGGATAAATGGTGCATTTATCCGATGTATGACTTTGCTCACCCGTTATCTGATGCGCTTGAAGGCATTACCCATTCATTATGTACGTTAGAGTTTGAAGACCATCGTCCATTTTATGACTGGGCAATAGAAAAAGTTGGCTTTGAGCAACCGCCGCATCAGTATGAGTTCTCTCGTCTAAATGTCGACCATACATTGACCAGTAAGCGCAAATTAAAGCAGCTGGTTGATGAAAATATCGTTAGCGGTTGGGACGATCCACGTATGCCGACGATTGCTGGCATGCGTCGCCGTGGGTATACACCAGAAGGCTTACGTGATTTCTGTGAGCGTGTTGGCGTGACCAAAGTAGACAGTGTTGTAGACTTTCGCTTATTAGAATTTAGTATTCGTCAGTCACTAGAGACGACAACTGGTCGTGGTATGGCGGTACTTAAGCCATTAAAAGTGACCATTACCAACTTTAGCGATGCTGTTAGCAGTTGGGATTTGCAAAAGGCTGACACCGTTCAAGCACGTTTTGACGATGCCTCGCAGACTTTATGGCTAACTCAGCCCAATCATCCCAATGTCGATATGGGTGAACGTGAAATTCCATTTACTGAGACCATTTATATTGACCAAGGCGATTATGAAATTGAGCCGCCAGCAGGTTATAAGCGTTTATCACCAGAGAAAAATGAAATTCGTCTGCGTAATACCTATGTATTGGCCGTGACGGAGCATATTTTAGATGATAGCGGTAACGTGATTGAGCTTAAAGCAACGATTGATCCAGCTACTTTGGGCAATAATCCTGAAGGTCGTAAAGTTAAAGGCGTGATTCATTGGGTATCGGCTAGCCAAGGCGTTTCAGCAACGGTGCGCATGTATGAGCAGCTATTTAGTGTCGAAGACCCAAGTGGCGTCGCTGACGTCCATCAAGCCTTGAATCCTAACTCATTGACTGAGCTAAATGCTGTAGTTGAGCCATCATTGGTGAATGCAGATGCTGGCACGCGCTTCCAGTTTGAGCGTGAAGGTTACTTTATCTCTGATAGCGAAGATCATAGCAGTGATAAGCCTGTCTTTAACCAAATCGTTAGCCTGCGTGACAGCTATAAGCCAGCTTAATTTATCACTATTAACGGCATTAGCGCTTATTTGAAAAACTACTGAACAATAGTAGTTTGCAAGCCTGCCCATTTCTAGTACGCTAGGGATGGGCTTTTTTGTGCATGATTATAAAGTGATTGATCGTAAGATTTGAGGAAATAATAATGGCAAAATTTTTAAACAGCAGTGGCACGACTTACCATTTAGAAGAATTGATTAAAAATGCGTCTGATAGGTTGATTATCATCAGTCCTTATCTAAAGCTGAATGAGCGTATTAAAGAGCTGTTAGAAGATCGTAATCGTCTCAAAATCGATATCCGTATCGTTTATGGTAAAAATGATTTGCACCCTGAAGAAATAAACTGGCTCAAAAATCTGACTTTTATTCGCACCAGCTTTTGTAAAAACTTGCATGCGAAATGCTACCTGAACGAAAATGAGTGCATTATTACGAGCTTAAATCTTTATGAATTTAGCCAAGTAAATAATAATGAAATGGGCGTACTGATTTACCGTAATGAAGATGCGAAACTCTATGCCGATACTTATGAAGAAGCCCAGCGCATTATTCGTATCAGTGATGAAGTCAGAATGTCACTCGAAAAAATAATTGAGCCTAGTAATAGTGTTGACAATAACCTTAGTTCTGAGAGTGCTTCTCGAGTCCCTACTGAAACTAATTCTGCTAAACCTACAGAAATAGCAACACCTAATTATTCTAAGTTAACGACGGCGAAGCTTGCCAAAGAGCTGGGCTTTAAAACCCAAGAATTAAACGAGAAATTACTGACAGCGGGATATTTGCAAGAGCAAGAAGGTGAGCTTACATTAACAGATGCTGGGCGTGCAGCAGGTGGCACTAGTAAAAAAGGTAAATTCGGTGATTTTTGTTTATGGGATTCAGGGATAGTGATATAAAAGTCAACTTAACTTCTCACTTTTTAGCTCATTACTTTGTTTTCAAAGAATAATTTTGCTACATTCGTATTAGTAATAAAAGGAATAACCGCATTACAATCCGTCACAAGACATTCATAACCAGTTTGTTAAGATAAAGTCAGTTTTTTTGTTGAGATGCTTGGTAGATATTTTAACCGCTGAGTATGTCGTTGATAATAAGAGAGCGCGTAGATAGCATTCGATAATAGCGCTCGTCACAATCATAAATAAGGAATCAAGCATGGCACATTTACGTTTAGGCGATATCGCACCAAATTTTGATGCAACCACTACTGAAGGTGATATCAATTTCCATGAGTGGGCGGGCGATAACTGGGTGGTTTTCTTCTCACATCCAGCCGATTTTACCCCAGTATGTACCACTGAGCTTGGTCGTGCTGCTGCGCTAAATGGCGAATTTCAAAAGCGCGGCGTGAAGCCAATTTGTATCTCTGTTGACGGTATCGATGACCATCATGCTTGGGCAAAAGATATTGGTGAAACTCAAGGCACTGAACTGAACTTCCCAATCATCGCTGATCCTAATAAAGAAGTGGCTGAGCTGTATGACATGATGCATCCAAATGCAGACAGCACGCATACCGTACGTAGCGTCTTTATTATTGACCCAAGCAAAAAGATTCGACTAACGCTGACCTATCCTGCTAGCTGTGGTCGTAACTTTGACGAGATCCTTCGCGTGATTGACGCACTGCAATTGTCTGATGAATACAACATCGCAACGCCAGTAGATTGGAAAGATGGTGATGACGTTATCATTCCACCAAGTGTTAAAAACGAAGATATCGCTGCCAAATATCCAAAAGGTCACACAGAAATTAAGCCGTATTTACGTACCACTCCTGCACCTGATAAATAATCAGCTGGAGCATGTGAGCTTGATGAAGATATGATTTAAAAAGCCCCATAATGCAAAATTGTGGGGCTTTCTGTTATTCAGCTTAACATCAGAAGCATCAGCTAAATAAGGCTTTGCTATGATGAACAGAGTACGCTATAACTATTAAATCAAGTATGCATGATTTAGAGATGAATCGTTATCGTTAATACTTGAGTTAATAGTGCATTTGATACTTGATGACACAACAATCATAATAAAATATAGCAGCGCTAAGCCGCTTTTAAGCCCACTTTACAAGGAGTTTTTATGAAAAAACTATATGTCACCCGTACTGCACCTAATCCACGGAAAGCACTTATTTTACTAGCATCAAAAGGTATCGATATTGATGATATGGATGACCTCGATGTGATTGATATCGATTTTGCTGCCAACGAGCAAATGTCAGAGGCATTTACCAAAATAAATCCCATGCAAACCGTACCCGTTTTGACATTAGATGATGGTACTGTACTCAATGACTCGCAGGCAGTGTGCGAATATCTCGACCGTGTTTATGGTGAGCGCTCGGTGATGGGCAATGATGTGGTACAGCGGGCGCAAGTATGCTCTATGCGCCGTATCGCCGAATTTGAGGTGCTATATAACTTTATGCTCGCCTTTCAGCATAGCCACCCATCAAAAGCCCAGCGTGTTGAGCAAGTACCAGAGTTTGTCGCGCCATCTATCGCACGTGCTGTCAAAGCATTAGCATATTTTGAAACCCTGTTGGAGGGTCATGAGTATCTGGTCGGTGACCAGCTGAGCTTTGCTGATATTGTGCTGTATTTAGGTTTAGATTTTGGCAAAGTCCTTCAAGTCAATCCCAATGAACAAGGCGACAATCTTGCCCGTTTTTACCAGATGATGAACGAGCGTTTTAGCATCAAAAACATGGCAAAAGCCAAACCTGTTCATGAAGAAGATTAAAGTAGTAAATTTTTTAAAAATGTAATGATAAGCAGCAACAGCTTTGCGTAACGAGGATAATTCCTAACGACGCAGGGCTGTTTTGCTATGGTTAACATTAAAAATAGGATCAGCATATATGTGAAATTTACTATGAATCTATAAAATTAAACACTTCGTTACACCCATATCACTTATGAGCGCTATAGTGGTCAGATTATTACCCTTTTATAAGCATCTTTTTAAATGCCCTTTGAATAATTTGACTGATATCCCTCTTATAATTGTGACAGTCAGATTTTGTAGATTAAATGGGTCAAAAAGTTGAATTAAGAAGTATAACTGCAAGGTATGATCTTCATGACGCTATCTTTTAAATCCGCCCTATTGCCAAGTATGCTAGCGATAAGTCTGGCATTAAGTGCTTGCCAAGATGCTTCTGTTCCAACGGATGCAAATCTCGAGTCAGCTGATACCAATGTTAGCACTGCAGATGCTGATATAGCGAATACTAATGCCACGTTAGCTAAGGCAAGCGAGATGAGTGCTGAAGAACAAATGATTGAAAATCTTGCGCGTTATCGTTGGACACTACTCGATATCGATGATAAAAGTGGTGGACCTGTCATAACGACGCTTGTAGATATTAAGAACCAAGTAATGCTGTCGTTTAAACAAAACCAAGGTCATAACACCCTGAATTATGGTGTAGGTTGTAACACTATGAGTGCAGGTTATGAGTTGAAAGGTCATACGTTAATGACAGAAGACAGCATGAGTACCAAAATGCTATGCGAAAATCTAAATAAGGCAGAAAATCGTTTAGATACCTTGATGCAAGGTACTAGTGAGCTAAGTGTCACTGAAGGTGATAACCCAGTCCTAACGCAAGTGACCAGCAATGCGGTCACTTTGACTTGGAAAGGTAGGTTGACGTCACAAGCCAAGTACAATAGTAAAGGTGAGACTGTATTTTGGGCTGTAAATGCTAATGAAACAGTGTGCTCTGATAATAGCTTAGAGATGTGTTTGCAAGTAAAACCAGTTACCTATAATGATCAAGGTATTAAAGTCAGTGAAGGCAAGTGGTCTGCATTTAATGGTGAGATTGACGGCTATGAGCATGATGGTAAGCATGATGAAGTGCTACGCCTGCAACGTTACCAATTAGACAGCGATAAGGTATCAGAAGGTGAAGAGTATGCCTATGTACTGGACGCTGTTATTGAAAGCTCAGTCGTAGAGTAGGGCTGTCTGGTTATAATTAACTACCGATGTTCAATAGTGGTATTAGATAAGTCATAAAAAACACGCGTCCGAAAAGGTGCGTGTTTTTTGTCCTTATTTAATGAGCTTTTTAACGCAAATTGCCTAAATCTTCTTCAGTTAAACGCCAGCGACCTTTTTTCTTAGATGCACCGCGCCCGCGCATAGCACTATTTAATATCAATTTGTTCATTGAATGGCTTGAGTGCGCATGACAGATGGCGCAGGCAAGACCGTCTGCCGCATCTTGTTGTGGTACAAAATCCAGAGTTAGTATCCGGCACACCATTTCTTGTACTTGCTCTTTTGCTGCTGCGCCATAGCCGCAAACGGCTTGTTTGATTTGGCGTGCAGTATATTCTGAAACTTCCAAATCCAGGGCTACCATCGCTGCAATGGCTGCGCCACGTGCTTGCCCAAGCTTAAGCGCTGAATCAGGGTTTTCTGCCATAAATACTTGTTCAATTGCCGTATAAATAGGCTCATCTGCATATTTTAGATGATGCTGAGTAATACGCGTCAAGCCATTAAAAATACGTTTTAGGCGTTCAGGCATCTCTTTGGTATCTGTACGAATGGTGCCTGAATCAATATAGGTGAGCTTATCGCCCGTTTGTTGAAGGATGCCATAGCCGGTCATGCGTGAACCTGGATCAATCCCAATAATAATTGCCATAGTGTTCCGTCTTACTTACATTTTGTTTTATGGCTTAAAAATTAGCCGTAAGTTTGATAGTATAGCAATCAATCCCCATATACATCATATGTTAGCCATTTTAATTTGCATGGCGCTCAATTTATTGGTTTTTATTTTATAGGACGACACTTTATGGGTCAGATAGTTGGTATTGCCATCGTATGGTTTATTATCGAGATGCTGCTTTGGTATTTGCTTGCTCAATTTACGAGTGGCTGGTTGGTGTTTATTTGGTTTATTATCGCCGCCGTCATCGGTATTTCGCTCCTGCGCAAAGGCATGGCAGCTCTCAACCCAATGGCCCAGCAGATGAAAGCAGGCGGTATGATGAATCCGTCGATGCGTCCGCAAGAGTCAACCATGATCAAAAGTGTGGCTATGGCAGCCGCTGGTATTTTGCTACTCATTCCCGGTGTGCTTAGTGACTTATTGGCGTTACTGGTTATCTTGCCACCCGTGCAGAAAAAGCTCAAAGACTTTGCCAATAATTACGTTATGAACAATCAACAAAAAATGATGGAGATGATGGCCAAGCAGATGGGTGGACAAATGGGCGGCGGACAAAATCCGTTCGGTGGTGCTGGCGGCATGGGTGGTCAAAACCCGTTTGGCGGCGCAGGTGGTATGAATAATCAGAACCCGTTTGGTCAGCAACAACAAAATCCGTTTGGTGATGTGTTCAAACAGCATACAACGATTGATGGGACAGCAAAAACCATTCCTAAAGACGTGAAAAAAATCACTAAATCTGCTAATGACGAATAGTTGAATTAATAGACGAGTATAGAAAAAGCCCCTTTCGTCAATGACAAAAGGGGCTTTTTAGTAGCTGTAATTCATTCTTTATAAATATAGTGCTTATAAATAAAAAAACTACTAACCGAATATAACAACCGAAGTGCCGCCGCAAGATGGTGACCCATGAACCGTGAAGTTCAGGGCGGATGCGTCACTGCCTCGGCAGGTTTCCTGATACACCGCAAGCGGTGCAGGCATACACAATGAAGCAATAGGTACCACATCCTGGTAAAGCATTATCGGCTCAGGGAATAAACATCTGCTAGCCAACACTTCAGAATATAATTATCTTAACCAATGGTTTGAGTGATTGCAAGTACGATTTACAGATTGCTACGTGAGTTTGATAATTAGCATTATTACCATAAGATTATCATTAAATACTAATCTATTCATATAGTAATCAATTGTTGACTTATAGGCTCACTTTTCAGCTATTTCAAGATGTGTGCTAATATAGACAACTTTAGACATCCTAATACAGCATTATAGGCGTTCATTCACTTGAGGAGCGGTAATCCATGACCAATACCCAGCAACAATCAGAATCTATCGACGATAGTCAGGCACAATTAAGCAAGCAGCAAGATAGTGATAATAATAAGAAAGTGCCGCATGTATTAATGATATTAGATGGGTTTGGGCATCGTGAAGACGATAAAGACAATGCCATTGCTGCCGCTAATATGCCAAATTTAGATAATATTTATGAACAATATCCGCATGGATTGATATCAGCGTCAGGAGAAGATGTTGGTTTGCCAGATGGTCAGTTTGGTAATTCAGAAGTTGGGCATATGAATTTGGGCGCTGGGCGCGTGCTTTATCAAGATTCAACTCGTATCTCAAGTGAAGTTGCCAGTCGTGATTTTTATAAAAACGAAGCCTTGGTCAATGCAGTAAAAGCCGCCAATACATTGGGCGGTAATGTGCATATTATGGGCTTGCTGTCAGATGGTGGCGTCCATTCTCATCAAGACCATATTGAAGCAATGTGTCATTCCGCATTGGTACATGGTGCCAAAAACGTCTTTGTGCATTGCTTTTTAGATGGACGTGACACGCCGCCTAAGTCAGCTGATAAATACATCAATCGTCTTCGTGATCATATCGCAAAGCTGAATGCGCATTATGAGAGTGGTCGTGTACAGATTGCCAGTATTATCGGGCGTTACTATGCGATGGATCGTGACAATCGCTGGGATCGCGTGCAAAAAGCTTATGAGCTGATCACTGAAGGTAAAGCGGATCGTTTAGCAACTCGTGCTGATGGGGCAGTGCAAGCTGCGTACAAAGCACGCGAAACCGACGAATTCATTAATCCAACGGTCGTGATTGGGCGTGACGAAGTGCCTTATACCGTTGATGACAATGATGCCCTTATTTTTATGAATTTCCGTGCTGACCGTGCTCGTGAGCTTGCGCAAGCTTTCGTATTACCGGATCATGAGTTTTCAGGATTTGCCCGCAATAAGCAGCCAAAACTTGCGGCATTTGTGATGTTAACCAAGTATTCTGATGTGTTAGCAGATAATCCTAAAACCAGCATCGCTTATTATCCAACTTCATTGACCAATACACTTGGCGAATATTTGCAAAATAAGGGTAAAACTCAGCTGCGTATTGCTGAAACTGAAAAATACGCGCATGTAACGTTCTTCTTTAGTGGTGGGCGTGAAGATGAATATAAAGGTGAGACACGCATCTTAGTGCCATCGCCGGATGTTGCTACTTATGACTTGCAGCCTGAGATGAGCGCGCCTGAAGTGACAGATAGATTGGTGGAAGCGATTGAATCTGGTAAATATGACGTGCTAGTTGTCAATTATGCTAATGGTGATATGGTCGGTCACACTGGTATTTTTGATGCTGCAGTACAAGCAGTAGAAGCGTTAGATATCTGCGTTGGGCGCGTGGCAAAAGCAGTACGTGCCACGGGCGGCGATATGCTGATTACAGCAGATCATGGCAACTGTGAGCAGATGCAAGACTATGAGAGTGGTCAAGTCCATACTCAGCATACTACTGAGCACGTGCCACTTATTTATGTCGGTGAGAAAAAAGTACAAGTCCGTAGCGGCGGTAAGCTTAGTGATGTTGCACCTACTATTCTGGCCTTAATGAATATCGAAGCGCCGAAAGAGATGACAGGCGAAAGTTTGTTGGTTGCCGCTCAATAATCCAATTATAGTAAGGTGCTAGAAATTTATAGTAGTAGCGTTACATTACTTTCAAAGTAAATTAATATTAAAAGGGAGAGCTATTGATCAGCTCTCCCTTTTTTGTTGCTACATTTTGTCTAACATTTCACCTAAGTTACTTGCAATACTGTCCTATTCTTATAAGGGTGCTTGATGCTATCTTATGGGCTATTATTCAATAATAACTATATAACAATCCTATAATAATGATGGCTTAACTTTGGACAAATTTTCAGGTGATTTTTATGCATTTTAACAATCCTATCAGTCGTACATTTCCATTGACCTCTAAAAGACTCGAGCAGTCAATGAGTACGATATCTAGCTACACTAACGTCTTAAAGCCGACGCTTATCGTGGGTTTTCTGGGCTTAAGTATGATTGCTATACCAGCGCAAGCGGCTGTCAAAGATACTGCTGCAGGACGCAACGCGAGTCGTACGGCAAGCTTACAACTCATCAGTTTAAATGCTGATAATGTACCATTAGATAACGGTGCAGATGATTTATCAGATATTGCTGATATGCTTGAATCTGCTGATCAAGCTGACGATTTAATTGATAGTGTGGCGGATGAAACTGTGCTGAACAATGAATCGCCTATTATTAATACCGACATTCCTGCTGAAGTCGCTCAAGTGTCATTAAATGCTATTTCTCCTGAAACGCTGAAGACCTTTGTTGCTTTGATTGATTTGGTACGTCGTGAATATGTCGATACGGTTAATGATGAAGAGTTGTTTAATAATGCTATGAGCGGTATGTTAACCAAGCTTGATAGCCATGCGGAATTTCTGGACGCTGAAGCCTATGAAAATCTACGTGCTTTTACAGAAGGCGATGTTGGCGATATTGGTATCAAGGTTGAGTATCAATCAGCCTTGGGCTATTGGGTCATCACTGAGGTACTTGATGATTCACCTGCCGATAAAAAGGGTATCGCAGTTGGCGATTATCTACACCAAGTCGATGAATTTAAGCTTGGCGAAGATGAAGAAAGTAACGATATCGAGCAGCTTTTGACAGGCATTGCCGGTACGCAAGTAGATGTGGTGACGTCCAAGGCAGGACGCCGTAAACATGTCACCACTTTACAACGTAATAATAGCCATCCTCAAATTATCGAAACTCGTTTTGTAGATGGTATGGCCATTGTTAGGTTGCCAGCATTTCAAAATAATAGCCGTGAAAAACTGCTACAAAGTTTGATCGATTTAGATAAGCCTGTCACAGGAATACTACTAGATTTACGTGATAATCCAGGTGGCGTATTGGCATCCGCTGTGAGCGTTGCTAGCCTATTTATGACAGATACGGATGTGGTACAGATAAAGAGTCGCCAAGCAGATTCCCGTACATTGTCGACTAGAGGTGCAGCATTGCTTGAGGCATTACCGGTAGTGGTGTTGCAAAATCGCTACTCGGCGTCAGCGGCAGAAGTGTTGACCAGTAGCTTACAAGCGCAAAAGCGTGGCACTATCTTAGGTGAGGTCAGTTACGGCAAAGGCTCTGTACAATCGGTGATACCGCTTAACGATGAGCAAGCGGTCAAGCTTACGGTTGCCAACTACATGACTGCTTCAGGTAAAAAGATAGATGGTATTGGGGTAGAGCCTGATATTGCTCTATCGGGCAGTGAAAGCACGTGGGAGCAGCAAGCGCTTGATTTATTACGAAAGAAAGCGCTTACTTCAGGTATTCGATTTGTACGTTCTGAGAAAAAGCCAGATCCTAAAAATAGTATTATTAAAAACAATACAGCTATAAAGAATGTTATTGAAAAACCAACATCTAAGGTAAAGCTCTAATCTAGTCACAATTCTATATCAAAGCCCTTTATTCAGCTTGATCTTCTGCAATCTCAAGTTTGGTCATACGATAGCGTAAGGATCGAAAAGTGGTTCCCAATAGTTCAGCGGCTTGGGTTTTATTCCAGCCAGTTTGCTTAAGTGCAGTGATAATAAGTTGTCTTTCTTGCTCTTGGAGATAGTGCTCTAACCCTTGTGCTGGTAGCTGACCACTGACGCTGCTTTTTATCGCGATACTGTTTAATATATCAATATTGCCATCAATACTACTGTCGAGATTGGCTACAGAATCGGTCTTATCACTAACTGCATCCTTGTTTACTGATTCAGCGCGCTCCGCCATTGCTGTCACTGATTGCTGCTCTATTCCTATTGCGGAAGACGATGAGTCAGATATCGTACCGGATATCGAAGGTTGCTTCACTGCAGCATAGTGATGAGTCATCGTACGATAAGGATGCAGATTAGCTGTTGCTTGCTGCGTCGAGACACTTTTGATAGATGATGGTTCTCTATCGTCTTTATCTATATTTTCTATTGAATCAGATGCGTTATTTTCATTGATTTTTTGAGGCATATGCGCCTGTTGATGGTCGTTTAAGTCAGATAAGCCGAGATGGCTTATATCAATAGTTGAGGTTTCAGCTAGAGTAACGGCACGTTCAAGTACATTACGCAGCTCACGAACGTTACCCGCAAAATCATGCTGCTGTAAACGCATGCAAGCCTCTGCAGTTAATAAAGGCTTCGACTCCAACTGCCACTCTTCAGCAATCAGCGCTAAAAAATGCGTGGCTAATACCGGTATGTCATCGCGCCGTGCATTCAATGTTGGTAATTTAAGCTCAATTACGTTGATGCGGTAATATAAATCCTGACGGAACAACCCTGTCTGTACCAGTTGGTTTAAATCTTTATGCGTGGCTGACAAGATACGAATATCGACAGGTACTTCTTTGGTATCACCAATCGCGCGTACGGTTTTCTCCTGAATAGCCCGCAGTAACTTCACTTGCATCGCCAAAGGCAAGTCTGCCACTTCATCTAAAAATAAAGTACCGCCATTGGCTTGCTGAAATAGCCCTTGCTTGTCCGCAACGGCACCTGTAAAGCTACCTTTTTTATGACCAAAAAACTCTGATTCCATCAGCTCTGAAGGTATTGCCCCGCAGTTGACTGGCACAAAACTGCCGTCACGCCGCGGGCTTAAGTCATGAATGAGCCGCGCAACGACTTCTTTACCTGTACCTGACGCCCCTGACAAAAATACCGGCGCTTGTGAGCGAGCCAATTTTAAAATCGTGTTTTTTAAAGGATGCATTACCGCTGAATTTCCAATCAGGCGCTCATCAAGCATCTGCTGTTCAGGTGAGCGTTGCGGCATGGACTTGGCAGTCAAATCTTGTTGTATTACCTTTAGCGCGTTTTCAACCAATTGCCGTAAGCGTGGTAGCTCAAGCGGTTTGTTGACGAAATCAAAAGCCCCAAGCTTTAGTGCTTCAATCGCTAAATCCATACTACCATGCGCTGTAATCACCGCAATGGGCTTACTGGAGCTGGCACTGATATGTTTGACCAACTCTAATCCCGAACCATCAGGGAGTTTTAAATCGGTTAGACAAAAATCATAGTCATTGTCTTGCCAGTACGATTTCGCTTGCGACAATGTATAGGCAACATCACTTTTGATACCCATTTTGGTCAGGGTGATTTGCATCAAACGGCATAAATCTACTTCGTCATCAACGACTAGCGCGGTGGTTGTCATACATCATCTCATTGTTTTCAAGTGCTACAAAAGTATATAAAATAACGCTCTAAGGGTTTATCAGTCTTAATAGATGCATTGGTTACAGGTATTTTTTAATGAACAATATAAAGCCTTTTGTTTTATATTTTCTTTCAATGTTTTTTGAGAAGTAATTTTTTCTTCTTTAGATAAAAGTTGGACTAACGATGTCATTATGAACAGCAGGAAAAATCAGCCGGAAGCAAGTTTTTTGATGCTCAGGCACATACAGTAAGCGTGCCTGATTGGCTTCACAAAAGGCTTGTGATAAATATAGCCCAAGCCCTGTGCCTGATTGTTCGGTGGTAAAAAACGGATTAAATAAAGAGATTAAATCATCTGCATTAACACCAGTACCGCCATCCAAAACATCGATTATAACATCGTTATCGGCACAATAAATTTCGATTTCCACAAAGGCATGAGGGTGGGCGTAACTGCTATAGCGTAAACCATTATTGATTAAATTGATGAGTACCTGCTCTAACTGATGAATATCAAAAGAGATGGTAGGCTGGGTAAGAACATGTAAAAAGACATCATGTCCTTTAAAATAATTGTCTAAAAATACAGGCATCCAATCAGCAAGGATAATGGTTTGTTGATTGGCCGTTTGCTGGCGCGACAGTTTTAATACGTCTTCGATAATGCGATTAACGCGTTTTGTTTGCGAAAATATCATTTTATAAAGCTCATGATTGCCAGTCATCTGGCTATTTATATGATTATTAGCGAAAGGACTTAGGTCATTGTCCATCTCGCTTTCTATAACATCTTCTATTAGCAACTGGCTAGCTTGCGAAATAGCTGCCAAAGGGTTTCTGATTTCATGAGCGATACTGGCGGTCAACTGTCCAAGTGAGGCGAGCTTTAATTGTTGCGCACTGGCTTGTTCACGGCGTAAATCCTCTAATATAATGAGTTTACTTTCGTCTTTTAACGGAATAATATCGACACGTAGCTTGCCAATGATAGAAGAGTTGGCAACAGCAGGCAGCTCATAAATAAAAGTACGCGTTAGTCCTGCGGCTACCGATAAGCAAGCATTAAACAATTGCAGATGTTGTTGACCAAGTTGCTGCTCAAAAGCGGCTACTGGTTTTGACTTATTGTCATGACGGCTTGGGATGCTAAGTAGCTGATAAGCCGCAAGGTTGGCTAAGACCACTTGTTTGTTATCAATGACGATGACACCATTGACCATTTGAGAGATGACTTCTTGATTGATACTATTTAAACGCTCGACTTCTTTGGCATGGCGAACCGCTACTTTTTCAAGCTGTACCAAGCGCTGCGATATCGACCAGCTTAGACCTCCTACTGCCAAAAAGCTGGCTGACATGAGTAGGGCATTGCCTAAATTTGCCAAACTCATACTATTGGCAATGGCATAAAAAAACTGCTGATAAATCACAAAAATAATAGCAAGCAAAGTAATAATCAATGCTTGTGAGCCATGTAATAACATAAAGCTTGCTGCTACCACCACCATATATAGCATGGTCAGCTGCAAATCAGGTGCGCCAGAGGTATAGAGCAATAAGCTTAGGATAATGACATCTAGCGCCAACCCAAAAGCCAGCTGTCGGCGCATATGCTTACCAACGGTATAAAATAATCCTAGCAAGATTAAACTTAGCAAAACGTAAAAACTGAGCACGGTTTGCTGCAAGAAACTTGGCAATGATAGGCTGCCATCCGTGCGAACCGTAATATATACCATCAACATAAAAAACAAGCTGACGATAAAGCGATAACTGCTATAAATCATCCCCAGTTTGCGTAACTGCGGCACAGGCAAAATATCATCTTGCTCTAGATAGTCAGTAATAGCAGCAATAAGCTTGGAGGCAGATTTGGCAGGATTCATGGATTAACAACTAATGTTCTTAATGAGAGAGAGACTTGATAATTAGGGCTGAATAAGACCATGACGAATCGCTAAATGCGTCAATTTCACATCACTATCGACATTTACTTTTTCATAAATGCGATAGCGATAGGTGTTGATGGTCTTCACACTGACAAATAACTGGTCTGCAATTTGTTGAGGGCTTTGACAGTTGACCACCATCATTGCTACTTGCTTCTCACGATCACTGAGCAAATCAAAAGGGGAATTGGCATTATCAGATAATAGTACGTCAGCTAATTGTTCAGCGACGTCTTGGCTAAAATAGCGTCCACCTTGATAGATTTTTTTGACCGCTCGTATCATCTCATCAAGCGGTGTGCCTTTAGTAATATAGCCATTGACGCCCGCTTTAATCAACATTGAGGGGTAAGGTTGAGCTGACATACTACTAACCGCCAAAATTTTGATACCCATATCCAGCTGAATCAAGCGTTTGGTTGCTTCCAAACCGCCGATATTGGGCATATTGACATCCAGTAGTATCACATCAGGACGCAGCTGTTTTGCCATCTTTATCGCCATATCACCGCTATCTGCCTCACCAACGACTTCGATATCTGCACTATCTGCCAGCATACGGCTAATACCCATCCGCACCAAATCATGATCATCTACTACTAATACTCGAATCATTGTTATACTCTTTTCTATCTATCAGAATAAAGGGTGCACTGCTAAATTTAAGTCATCTTAATCAATCTATTTGACCAATAACACTCATTTACGCATAAAAAAGCCAATATTAATTGCTTTATTTGGACAGTAGAGACGCAATAAGGTGTCTACTAGCGTTAATGTAATGCTATATTGCGCTAATGTTAACTAATATTGCTGTAACATCAAGTAAGTGTAGCAAAATTTGAATGTGGCACTGAAATGCCATCTAATTGATTTAGTACATTAAACTTAAATGCAAACCATGATACACTAAAAATACAAAAACTCTATGTGAGTATCTACAAACACACCTATAAACGCTACGTACGTAGTTGGCGTCAGTCAGTATGTCACTGATGACAGCACGTAAGCAGGAGGCAGAATGAAGCAACTACCATTAACCAAACAGCAATTAATCGCTGCTATGATTTCATTGAGTTTGGGCAGTGTCGCACAAGCCGCACTTACAATTAATGGTAGCGCCAGCTCTGAGTCTAGTGCTCGCCTGAGCTGGGGCGGTGCCGATAGCTTGTCTGAAGCGCGCAGTATCATGTCTAGGTCTGGCAGCAGCTCTACGATTAAAAAAATAGATAACGGTTCTGGTACAACCAGTATTACCAATACGACCAGTTTTGGTAGTAGTAATAACAACAGTTATAATAATGCCAATAGCTACAACACCACTTATCGCGGTAGTTTTGGCAACAGTAATATGATTCCGATCAGCACCGATTCGCGCAGTGTCGCGGTTATTGATGCAGAAACCGGTGAGTCAATTTATCAAAAAGATGCAGATATCGCGCGTCCAATGGCCAGTATTACCAAGGTAATGACGGCTATCGTGGTACTTGATGCCGGCTTAGATATGCGTGAAGAGCTAACACTTGATCCAGAAGATTTCGTTGGTCCAAAGCGTGCCAGCTCTAACCTAAAGTCAGGCGATCGTCTCAATCGTGCTGAGATGCTATTAATGGCATTAATGAAATCAGAAAATCCTGCAGCAAAAAGTCTTGCCCGTAATTATCCGGGTGGCTATAGCGCCTTTATACGCGCTATGAACCGTAAAGCACAAGAGCTTGGTATGAGTACCGCTTTCTTTGGTGACCCAACTGGTCTGGATAAGCGCAACGTTGCTTCCTCAAATGACTTAGTTAAAATGGTTCGTGCGGCTGGTAACTATGATGTGATTCGTCGTTTCTCAACCACTAAGAGCTATGATTTTTTTGTCTCTAACTTCTCAAGTGGTAACCGCACTTACAAAGCCAATAATACCAGCAGCTTAGTTCGTGATGGCAGCTATCCTATCGGTATCTCAAAGACAGGTTTTATCAATGAAGCAGGTCGTTGTGTTGTCATGGAGACGCGCGTCAATAATCGTCCCGCTATTATCGTAATTTTGGGTGCCAATAGCTCAGCAACGCGCTGGGGTGATGCCAAAAATATCTTAAATAGCTTGGCAACACGCCGCACGGTATAAGATTACAGCGTTAAACGCGCAGTATCAAAAGACATTTATAATAAAAAGGCTGTTATGTGATATAACAGCCTTTTTATTATGTCAAAAACGTGTTGATATTAAGGAGCATTACATGATTCAGGCATCGGTCTCTACGGTTTCTCATACTATACCTAAGCTATATTTGCTGACTAATGATGATGAGTTTAGCCTTTTATATCAAAAGTTAGAAGCCGCCTTAGCAACAGGATTGATTGCTCTTTTACAAATACGTCGTAAGAAGATATTGGCATTGCCTGACGGTGAGTCTGTTCTTTATAAAGAGGCGCTACAAATCGTTAATTTGGCTAAAACCTACAATGTGCCAGTTTTGATAAATGACAATATTGCTTTGGCCGAAAAACTTGGTATCGGCGTGCATTTGGGACAGCAAGATGGTGATCTTAGTGAGGCAACACAATCTTTAGCCCCGAATCAAATCATTGGTCGCACTTGTCATGGCGATGTAACGCTAATCAAAGCTGCGAAAGATGAAGGTGCAAACTATGCCGCCATGGGTGCAATCTTTGCTTCAACGACCAAGCCCAATGCTGCCACTATCTTACGCCAGCAACTGATAGAAGGTTGTCAGCAAGATATAAAAATATGCGTGATAGGCGGTTTAACGGCAGAAAACATCTCAGAGCTGGCAGGGTTACCTATTGCTTATATAGCAATCGTTGGCGATATCATGGATTTACCTGTCCATCAAATCGCGATGCGTTGTCAGCAGTGGCAGCAAGTACTTAATAAGTGGAATGTGCCTGCTGAATGAATACTATTTTAAAATATAAGTACGAATTTATTCAGCGTGCTGCATACATAAAGTTGCATAAGGCAATGCTTGCAGGCGCTGTGCTTCGATAGGCTCAGCGCATACCTCACATTCCCCATAACTGCCACTTTCGATACGGCTTAAAGCGTGGTCTACAAAACCTAAGCTTTGCTGTGCCTCAACCATTAAGTTCTTGCGCATGTCATTCTGACGATAAGCAATCGCTTGATCTTCCCAGTGTTCATTGAGATCATCTTGCGGATTTTGGATATGGTCCTCAATATCAGCAATCCGAGTTTGGTACTCTTCTTTTAGTTGTAATAGGTTTTGTTTGGCAGCTTCAAAGTCGATACTCATTGATTTCTCCTAATGATTTATTGTTATGGCACAAGTACGCTATTGATCATAGATAGCTAAACGACTCAGTACCACCACAAAATGTTAATGAAGGTGTTATTAGTTTGAGAAGATAAATTTGCTTATCGCTAAATTTATCTTAGGTGACATATAAGTACAGACTATAAAACTGTTAGAATACACCGCCTTAAATGCTTGCTAAGACAGTTTTCTAAAACTGCCAGCAATAGGATTTGATGAAATAAATTTGCTAAAAAGTATCCAATAAACCGTTGGCGAACCGTCATACAGATTGATAACAGATGATATATAGGAGCAGGTAATGAATTTTTTGCGTATGAGCGAGCTGAGTTTGACCGATAAAGTAGTGTTGATTCGTGAAGACCTTAATGTCCCTATTAAAGCGGGTAAAGTGGCTAGTGATGCACGCCTGCAAGCAAGTTTGCCGACGATTAAGATGGCGCTAGAAAAGGGTGCAGCAGTGATAGTCTGCTCGCATTTAGGACGCCCGACAGAAGGCAATCCTGAAGCCATTTATTCGTTAGCACCCGTTGCTGACTATTTAAGCGATAAACTATCCGCGCCTGTTACGCTTAATAGTGACTACCTCACTCAAGGCGTCGCTATCGAAGCAGGTGAAGTCGTACTGCTAGAGAACGTACGTTTTAATGAAGGCGAAAAGAAGAATGATGCAGCGCTTGCACAAAAATATGCTGATTTGTGCGATGTATTTGTGATGGACGCTTTTGGCACAGCACATCGCGCCCAAGCATCAACAGAAGGCGTGACCCAAGCGATGCATAAAGCTGGTAAGACCGCCTGTGCTGGACCTTTATTGGCAGCAGAGCTTGATGCTTTAAGCCTAGCACTTGAAACGCCAGCACAACCTATGCTTGCTATCGTTGGTGGCTCAAAAGTTTCTACTAAATTAGAGGTTTTACATAGTTTGGCTGAGCTTTGTTCACAGATTATCGTTGGTGGCGGGATTGCCAATACCTTCTTAGCCGCGCAAGGTCATAGTGTTGGTGCGTCACTTTATGAAGTAGATCTGCTCGATACAGCGCGTGAAATCATGGGTAAAACTGAGATTTTATTACCTGAATATGTCGTCGTTGCTGATAAAAATGAGATTGATTTTGCAGATTTCACAGGCTCGCTTCAAAAGGCAGTTGCTAGCATCAAGTCTGTTGATACGATTGGCGATAATGACATGATATTAGATATCGCACCAGAGAGTGCCATGAAATTGGCAGAGGCGATCAACGATGCTAAAACCATTTTATGGAATGGTCCAGTCGGCGTTTTTGAAGTGGATGCGTTTGGTCAGGGTACTCAGATAGTGGCAGAAGCGGTCAAAAACAGCCAAGGTTTCTCGATTGCAGGTGGCGGTGATACACTCGCTGCGATTGATAAATATCAAGTGGCTGATGGCGTCAGCTACATGTCAACGGGTGGCGGTGCGTTCTTGGAGTTTGTAGAAGGTAAAATCTTGCCAGCGGTTGCTGCTTTACAAATTAATGCATAACCTCTTAACGATACTTCAGCAGATGAGTAACATTAGCCGTACAACTTAGCCGCAGTATCTAAGGTACGCTGTACGGATAATATTTTGGCTACTATTCATATCTTATTGTTTTCAAGGCAATAAGTTTGAATCGTCATCGATTATTATTAAGTGGTAATTATTTGTTTCTATACTGAAAATTATTATTGCATGTCTAATTTGCACTCTATAAAATAGCGCAAACCATGTATTTGACATGCTTTATTTATGAGGGATTTGTTATGTTAAAACGTCATTTATTACTTGCTAGTGTTCTTGCTGGTACTTTTGCAATCACTGCATGTAGCCAAGAAACACAAGATAAAACCGATGCTGCTGCTGAATCAGCTGGCGAAGATGCTGCTGCTAACACAGAAGAAGCTGCTGCGAATACAGAAGCCGCTGCTGCTGAAGCTGAAGTAGCTGCCCAAGAAGCTGGCGCTGAAGCTGCAGAAAATGCTGAAGTTGCTGGTGCTGCTGCCACTAATGCCCTAGAAGAAACTGGCGATGCTATTGCTGAAGGCACAAGCAAAGTCGTTGAAGGTACTGCATCAGCCGTTGCTGACGGTGCTAACGCAGTTGCTGACGGCGCAAATGATGTCGCTGTTGATGCAGAACAACAGTACTAAGTCGTATAAAGGCTAAGTCATTTAAAATTAAGCAACATAAAGTTCAGTTTATTTATTAAAATAAGATGGATAGACTGTTAGCTGATAAGTTGTTTTATAAGCCTATAAAATATATAAAAGCTTTGGTAATTGCCAAGGCTTTTTTTATGGATAAAAATAATCAATTTGATTCATAAAAAGCAGGTCATGAATTTTTTATAGACGAAATCGACCATCTAACTGTGCAAACAAGGTATAAAAACCAAACAGACAAACAAATAGTCAGTTAAGCGCTACGAAGCGCTAGTAATTTTTGCTATAATCACGGCGTAATAATGACGAGCAAAAAACAGGGTTTTTTGTTGGCTTATAATGGAATACCCATTGCAAAGCTAGGTCGCAGTGCAAACGTGGCAACGTCTTATTGTTAAAAATGATGTTTTAATATCATCTTCAAAATACTATTTTTAGAATATAACCAGAGAGCGTTTTATGGCCTTAATATCGTTACGTCAACTTTTGGATCATGCTGCTGAACACGGCTATGGTGTTCCTGCTTACAATGTTAATAATTTAGAGCAGATGCGTGCCATTATGATGGCGGCTGACGCCTGTGACTCTCCTGTGATTGTACAAGCCAGTGCCGGTGCCCGTAGTTATGCAGGCTCTGCGTTTTTGCGTCATCTGATTATTGCTGCTATCGAAGAGTGGCCACATATTCCAGTAGTGATGCATCAAGACCACGGTATGTCACCTGCTATTTGCCAACGCTCAATTCAGCTTGGCTTCTCATCAGTGATGATGGACGGCTCGCTTGGTACAGACGGTAAAACGCCGATGGATTATGATTATAACGCCAGCGTGACTCGCGAAGTGGTCAAAATGGCTCATGCATGCGGTGTTTCAGTCGAAGGAGAGATTGGTTGCTTAGGTAGTCTTGAAACTGGCATGGCAGGCGAAGAAGATGGCTCTGGCGCAGAAGGCGTATTGGATCATGAGCAGCTATTGACCAGTGCTGATGAAGCAGAGCAGTTCGTTAAAGACACCAATGTCGATGCGTTAGCGATTGCTATCGGTACCAGTCATGGTGCTTATAAGTTTACGCGTCCACCGACTGGCGATATCTTATCGATTGAGCGCGTAAAAGAAATCCATGCCCGTATTCCTAACACTCACCTAGTCATGCATGGTTCATCATCAGTGCCACAAGAATGGTTAAAAGTCATCAATGAAAACGGCGGTAACATCGGTGAGACTTATGGCGTACCCGTTGAGCAAATCGTTGAAGCGATTAAGCATGGTGTGCGTAAAGTAAATATCGATACCGATTTACGTTTGGCATCAACTGGCGCTATCCGTAAATTCCTTGCAGAAAACCCTAGCGAATTTGATCCACGTAAATACTTTAAAGCGTCTATGGTTGCGATGTCAGATATCTGTACCAATCGTTTTGAAGCCTTTGGTTCAGCTGGTCAAGCGCATAAGATTCGTCCAATCAGTCTTGAAGGTATGGTTAATTTTTACTAGTAAGCTGACATGGTAAAAAAGACTGATTGATAGTTAGGTGATGTTTTAGCTCATTTTTATAATAGTCTATATAAGAGATCGTGGATTATGATTGGATTGATTAATGGACAGGTGCAATACTTAATGGCACCGACTGCCTGTATCATGACCACCTCTGGTGTTGGCTATGATATTGAGCTGCCATTGCCGTCATTTTGCCAATTGCGTCTTAATGAGCAGGCAAGCATTTGGACGCATTTCCATGTGCGCGAAGATGCGCAGCTGCTCTATGGTTTTATTGACCGTAAAGAGCGTGATGTCTTTCGCCAGCTGATTAAAATCAACGGTGTTGGGGCAAAAATGGCATTAGCAATGCTATCTGCAATGTCAGCTGCTGAGCTAAAAATGCATGTCGAGCAAGATTCAGAGACGGCATTGACACGTATCCCAGGTATCGGCAAAAAGACAGCGCAGCGTTTATTAATTGAATTAAAAGATAAGCTGAAAAATATCGAAGTCGACAGCAGTCATTTAGAATTTGCTATGCAGCCGGTACCAATATCTGCTGAAGGAAGTATCATTGCTGAAGTTGAAGGCGCGTTGATTAGCTTGGGCTACAAAGAAAAAGAAGCTCAGCAAGCTATTAAGGCGGCAAAAAGTAATGGCGAGACATTTGCAGATACACAGAGTTTGTTAAAAGCTACTTTGCAGCAATTTCAAAGTTTTAAATAAGAGTATCTTTCAACACAACATTAATTAAAAAAGCAGCGATTGAAAATAAGCGACATTAGATGTCGCTTATTTTCGTTTTAGCACCTGCTTTATCATGTTTCGCATGACTTATGAGCAGCGTTTGGTTATGCTATTTATTACCTAATCTTTTAAAAATAATGCTTTAAGCATAATGGCAAAAACTATGATGCAAGATCGTTTGATTAATCCGCTAGAAGGGGCGTCAGATGCCCCTGATGCCAATATTCGACCAGCATTATTGGCGGAATATATCGGTCAGCCCGTCGTACGCGAGCAGATGGAAGTCTTTATTCAAGCGGCACGGGCGCGTGATGAAGCGTTGGATCATACGCTCATCTTTGGACCACCAGGCTTAGGAAAAACGACCCTTGCCAATATTATTGCTCGTGAAATGGGTGGCAATCTACGTTCTACGTCAGGGCCTGTCCTTGAGCGCGCTGGCGATTTGGCAGCGATGCTGACCAATTTGGAAGCTGGTGATGTCCTATTTATTGATGAGATTCACCGCTTAAGTCCGGTAATTGAAGAAATTCTCTATCCAGCGATGGAGGATTTTCAACTGGATATCATGATTGGTGAAGGACCAGCAGCACGCTCTATTAAGCTTGATTTGCCGCCATTCACTCTGGTCGCAGCAACCACCCGAGCCGGATTATTAACGTCACCACTGAGAGATCGCTTTGGTATCGTGCAGCGACTAGAGTTTTATAATATTGCTGATTTAACCACCATTGTCAGTCGCGCCGCGCGGTTGATGCGCGTGCCAATGAGTGAGGATGGTGCCGTTGAAATTGCGCGCCGTGCACGTGGTACGCCAAGGATTGCCAACCGTCTATTACGACGTGTACGTGATTATGCTCAGGTCAGAGGCGATGGCAGTATCAATGGGGCGATTGCTGGTAGTGCGCTCGATATGCTCGCAGTCGATAGACGTGGTCTAGATCATTTGGATAGACGTTATATTGAGATATTGCACGAGCGTTTTGATGGTGGACCTGCGGGCGTTGAAGCGGTGGCAGCAGCGATGGCTGAAGACCGCGGTACGTTAGAGGATGTGATTGAGCCATACCTTATCCAACAAGGCTATGTACTTCGGACTGCACGTGGCCGAGTATTAACGCAGATGGCGATCGATCAGATGCTATAAAGTTAGCCTAAAAAAATGTGCCTACACTTAATTAGAATATTAAATGTAGGCACATTTTTTTGTTTTATTTTTTATAGTATCTATTAAATAGTGGATGAAGGCTCAAGCCAAACGCTTATGCCTATCTGTTTTTAATAAGTACTTATTATTGTCAGAAGTCTTTTAGTCAAAGCTATTAACGGTTTAGGCTAAGATACGCCACACGACTGCTAAGATCGCTAAGAGGTAAAAGATAGGTGAGAGCCAACCAATAACTTGTGTTGCAATGGCTATGAAAATAGCAAAGCCCGCCAGCGCCAACCAATCTCGGCGACGGTCGTTTAGCATATCGGCACGGATTTGTTGAATCTCACGCAGTTGACTGTCTTGACGTGATCCTTGTGAAGCAAGGCTCTGTAATCCTTGATCTAGTAGTCTTGGGATATCAGTGGTCGATAATAAAATCTCAGGCAACTGCTGACGTAGCTGTTGTAAATTACGCATCGGATCAAGCTGCTCTTTAATCCAGCTGCTTAAGATTGGCTTGGCAAGCGACCAGATATCAAGATTAGGATACAAGTCGCGACCAAGTCCTTCGACATGCACTAAAGTTTTGAGCAGTAGCATCAACTGCGGTGGAATACTCATATGATGGCGGCGGGCGATATCTAATATTTGCATTAATACACCGGCAAAGTCGATATCGTTAATGGATTTTTGTAACATCGGACCGACAGTGCGTTTCATATCACGCATCAATGCATGCTTATCAGCACTTGGCGGTATCCAGCCAGCTCGGCTGACGATATCAACCATCGCTGTAAAGTTGTTATTCATCACGGACAATAACATTCGCGCGACGATAAGCTGATCGTCCTTTGATAAGGTGCCCATGATGGCGCAATCAAGCCCGATATAACGCGGCTCATGTCCTAAGTCCACGGCGGCCATATTTGCAGTCAAAGTATTGACTGGCGGCGTCTCGACAAAAACATTGCCGGGGTGCATATCGGCATGGAAGAAGTTATCACGGAATACTTGGGTAAAAAATATCGTTAAGCCTTTTTCTGCCAGTGCTGCACGGTCATAGCCTAATTGATCAAATACCTCAATTTGTGAGATTGGAACGCCTTGTATACGCTCCATGACCATGACGTTTTTATTGGCATCATAGACTTCTGGCACATACATCAATGCCGAGCCCAAGAAGTTGTTGCGCATTTGCGTTGTATTGTCTGCCTCTAATGTCAAATCTAACTCGTTGAGCATGACTTGACGGTAGTCTTCAACAATATCGATGATGTGTATTGCACGAGCTGCTTCGATACGCGCCGATGCCCAATTGGCGAGTTCTCGTAGCAATTCAAAATCTGCAATAATGGTCGTGCGAATATCAGGACGAACCACTTTGACCACCACTTCACGCCCATCATGCAGCGCAGCGGTATGTACTTGGGCAATAGAAGCAGCTGCTAAAGGCTTGACGTCAAAACGTGCAAATAAAGAGCCAATAGATTGACCAAGACCGTGTCTAGGGTCTTGAATTTGCGCAATCGCGATATCAGAATCGAAAGATTTAACTTTATCTTGCAGCTGAACAAGTTGCGCAATAATCTCAGGTGGCACGAGGTCACGGCGGGTCGAGAGTAATTGTCCAAGCTTTAAAAATAGAGTCCCCATATCTTCAAGCGCGTATTTAATCGCATTAGGCTGATGCTTTTTACCCCACGCAGCTGGATGCATACGGATTAAACGTACCAAAGGTTGTAGCTGCGGCGCCTCTTCGACAGAAAAATGGGTGTCAATACGATAGGTGGCGGCAATGCGCCATAGCTCAAGTAAACGGGCGCGATGGGATAATAGCATGAGATATAAATACTCTAGATAAAGTCAAAAATAAGGTAGGCGTTGTAAAAAAGGCAACTATCTACTATGAGTTAAACGTGCTTGCTCATCTTTGATAGCGGCTAGTTTGGCTTCTTCACGTTCAACATCGGCGCGCAGTTTCAGTAGTTGCTGCTTAAGCGCATTTACTTCAGTTACATCTATTGGGTCAGGTGCACTATTACCTGCAACATCGTTTGCCCAATCGCTAACATCGTTAAAAGCACGCTTGGCACTATGACGCCAGCTGCCTTTAAGCTGCGATATCAGGAGGTGCAACTGGCTCGCCATCGATTTACCAATAAAAGGTTCAAGTTGTCCCGCGACATCAGGATCAAAGCCTGCAACCAATTGATTGAGTTGCATAAGTACTTTGTAATCGCCCTCAATAGGCAAGTTGCCTTCTGTACCGCGCATGAGATTCAGTAGCTGGGCAGGATTATCAACGGTAATAATACAATCTGGGCGGCTATGACCAAGACGCGCACGATCCATGCTGGCTTTTTGACGCTCATTCATAGCGCCACTTTGCTCAAACACACTTTCAGTCGTCACTGGCTCAAAACGCAAGCGCTCTTGGGTGAATAGCACATCTAAATTCACCTCAGGCGTCCCCATATTGAGACGTAGCACTTTACCAGCAAGTGGCGCTAAACCCGCTTTGGTAATCTCATCACTGGCAATAGCCATATTAATCAGCTTTTCAGCACCGGCCAAAAGTAGAACAGTCAGCATAAGGCTCTCGCATAGTCAGTTGAGCGCCTTAAAAGAGCGCATTATTTATAAATATAAGTTGCCATCATTTTACATAATGGCACTTTTATCGCTATGTATTGTAATTTAAAACTTAATCTTATGCTTTAAAGCCGCGATGTACCGCGACGATACCAGCTGTCAGATTATGATAATCACAATTTTCAAAGCCTGCTTGCTCCATCATCTGCTTTAGCGTCTGCTGATCAGGATGCATACGAATCGATTCAGCTAAATATTTATAGCTTTCTGAATCGTTAGCAACCAGCTTACCCATCATCGGTAGCGCTGTGAATGAATATAAATCATAGGCTTTTGACAATGGCTCAAAAATAGGTTTTGAGAACTCTAGTATTAATAAGCGACCACCTGGCTTAAGCACACGGTACATCGATTTTAACGCAGCATCTTTATCTGTGACGTTACGTAGACCAAAGCTGATGGTCAGCAGATCAAAGCTATTATCATCAAATGGCGCTAGGGTTTCAGCGTTCGCCAAAACAAAATCGACATTATTACAGCCAGCATTAATCAAGCGCTCACGACCAACTTCTAGCATTGCCGCATTGATATCAGATAACACGACTTTACCGTTGCGACCGACTTCACGGCTAAAGACTTTGGCTAAATCACCCGTACCGCCAGCGATATCTAATACATGTTGACCAGCACGCACGCCAGATAAGCTGATGGCATAACGCTTCCACAAGCGATGAATACCAAATGACATTAAGTCATTCATGATGTCGTATTTTTTGGCGACAGAGGTAAATACGTCAGCCACACGCGCTTGTTTTTCTGCTTTATTAACGGTCTTATAGCCAAAATGGGTTTCTTCATGACCATCAGTATCAGACGTATGTGGATTATTGATATCGTCACGCTGGTTAAAAAGCGTTTGCTTAGTGGCTTGAGTATTCGTCTGTGCAGCGTCATTTACAGTGCTATTTTGGGCGTGATTTTCAGTATTGGCATTTGGCATAGTGGTTTGTTGCCCTTGTGGCGTTCCTATGGGTAAATCTTCAACATGAGTAAAGTCATTGTTAATAACGTTATTAACACTTGTAGCGGTATTTTGACGTGCTTTTACTTGAGCGGTAATATTTTGGTTATGAGTGATACTGTCTTGAACCAATTTATCTTGTATACGGCCATTAGTAGTCGTTTTATTATTTACATGATCAGTCATCGCGGTGTCCTATGATTTATTTTTATGCTTGTTTTTAGTCAGATAAAATACTAATAGTTATTGAGACAATAGCGCTTATCATACAGCAAACGCAGCGGGCTTACCGTCATTATCCATGGCATGGACTTCATCAATAACTTCAAGCTCGCGCGCGCAAAACGGTTCAATAAAGCTGCTCACACTTTTTAATGGTTTCATGGCTTTAAAGCCTGAATCGATAAAATCATAAAGCGGCTGAAAGTTATAGCGATACGCGGTGCCTTTAGCCATCGCAAACGCTTTTTTGAGCATAAATGAATTCAAGTCTTTATCGGTACGATAGCAGACGTCTTTTAAGTTATTAATCTGTACACGACGCTCATTAGCTTCATCAACCGTACGGTAAGCGAGTAGCATATTTTCTTCATTCACAGCTAACTCTTGTTCGAGTAACCACTGCGCCAAATGCAAGTCGAGCTCAATCGCCAATATTGACGCTTGAATGCCCATACTGCCAGCTTCTAAAGATGACTCTTTGGCAAGACGCTCAAGTTTCTTGGCTTTAGGGAGGATGCGCCCCAATTGCTCTGCCAATACTTTAAATTCATCACCACCATACAGCTGCGTTAAAAAATAATCTGCCATTAGCTGGTTTTTCGGTTGCTCAAACAGCGTGCTATGCGTACGCTTGATACGGGCTTGTTGCCATGATTGTACTTCATTAAGCTTCTCATTCAATGCAGCGTCTTCATGATGTGGCAGCGCCCAAAAGCGGTCAAGGTGCTGTTGTAAGTTGGCTAAAGCAGACATGGCAGGTCATCCTATAAAAATAATAATAGTCATCAAGTTGATAATGAAAGCTGGATAATAAGGGGGCTGGTTAGCGCTAAGTTTTCTACTTATAGGCAGCTATTAAACCATGCTCTTAAGATTTTGTTCACCTTAAAAGAAAATAAGACAGAATACAAATGCCAAACTGTTACATATAAAGATTGCTCAGCGCTTTCAGGTAGTCAATTTATAAGACTTTATAACACAAATTACATAGCCACGTTATTTACTAAACAGGCGCAGTGCTATGATAAAACAACTTAGCTATTTTAGACGATTATTTTAAACCAATTATTTGATAAGACTATAGCGAGCATAAACATGAGCAAAAAAAAGAATAAAACAGACAAGTCAGCAGAAGATGTGAGCGCGCCATTTAACGAGCAAGTCGTTGAGCAGCGTCTTATGCCCAATCCTTTGAGCAAGTTTTCAATGGATGAAGATGCGCTGCGATTGGCATTGGTTACAGCCCAGTTCGCTCTGCGTGCGACGCGCCAGCCAGAATCACCGAGCACTGATAAAGCCATTGGGCTATTAGTATTAGTCAATGGTATGGAGCAGGCAGGTAAGGGAACGGCGGTAACGCAATTGCGCCAGTGGGTCGATCCGCGCCTGCTTAAGGTAGAAGCGACCATTGGTTATTGTCCTTTAGCGCACCAACCGATTTGGCAGACGCATACCAAAGCCATGCCGCGCCACGGTGATGTGATGGTATATTTTGGCAACTGGTATGCAGATTTACTTTATAACGTGATGCGCATGGCAAGTGCAGAGAGCGAAAAGTCAGAAAAGAATAAGAAGAATAGGGATATTGAAGCGTTACCAATTGGTCAATGGCAAGACTATTTACGCCAGCAGCTAACGGAATTGCAAGCTTTTGAGCAAGACCTTGTGGCAAATCAAACGCAGCTACTAAAGTGCTGGTTTCATGTCGATATCGAGACTTTGCAGGCGAGGCTTAATGATGACGAGCCAGATCCAAAATTTCTATACCAAATTGATTGGCATGATATGACGATAGTGGCTAAGTTCAATGAAGTTGCTGCCGAATTATTACGCCAGCAAGGCGATTGGATTATCATCGATGGCGCGGATAAATCGCAAGCAGCCATACATTTTTGTCATGAAGTCTTACATGCGATGCAAAAAGCGTTGGTTAGCAGCCGAGGAGAAAGCAGTGCAGAATCAGATCAAGCACAAGATTCAAAGGATACTCATAATAATCAAGTAGAGTATCAGTCAATAAAGTTTGAGCGAGTAAAAATACCTAAGGTACTTACTGATATCGAAGATTCAGATATTGATAAATCTGACTACAATGACGCATTGGCTAAGAAGCAGGCGCGCTTGGCAGAACTGTTACGTGCGCGTCAAGGTCAGCATGTGGTGTTTGCCTTTGAAGGTATGGATGCAGCAGGAAAGGGTGGCGCTATCAAAAGACTGGTGGCGCCACTAGATCCACGCGAATATCAAATTTATAATATTGGCGCGCCCATGTTATATGAACTACAGCATCCTTATTTGTGGCGTTTTTGGCAAAAGCTTCCGAACGAGCAGACAGACCGCATCAGCCGTATTGGTATTTTTGATCGTACTTGGTATGGGCGTGTCTTGGTAGAGCGTATCGAAGGCTTTGCGACGGATGATGAGTGGCAGCGCGCTTATGATGAAATCAATCGCTTTGAAGCTGCCTTGGCAGCGTCAGGCACTTTGGTCATCAAGTACTGGCTGGCAATCGATAAAAAAGAGCAGCTTAAGCGTTTTGAGGAACGTGAAGAAACTGCATACAAACAATTTAAATTGACCGACGACGATTGGCGTAACCGTGATAAATGGTCAGATTATGTACAATCGGCGGCTGATATGCTGGCACGTACGGATACTAAGAACGCCCCTTGGTGTGTGATCGCTAATAATGACAAGCGCCAAGCACGTTTAGATGTGTTAGACCACGCTATCGAGCAGCTATCCGCGTTGCTTGCTGCCAGCTAAGTCATAAAGTGCTACATAGATACGTTTTCTTAAAGCCTTGGAATGCGTAGCAAATGCTAAGCGGAAATTATTTATCTTATAGAAAAAATTTTAATCCTATTCTTAAGCAGCTACCTATTTATTTATAACTATTAACTTTCCACTGTTATCACTTGAATTGACTATGGCAATTCAAGTGTATGTTAGCTAAAAATAACCCGATAACGTCTGATCTAAAGTATATATTTCTTAAATCTTATATTCACAGTTACAAATCTTGTAATATCATCATGCATTATGCGTCTATATTTAATATAATAGGCGCGTAATGAGCGTTGCTATCTATTAAAATAGCTTGGTCTTCTGTTTATTTGTCTTTAATATCAATGTATTATTCACGATAAATAGCTTGTATAGAAGAACGCTATTATCATAAAAACCTAAGCCGCAAGATGCTTTAATCAGACGATTTGGCAATACCACTTGCGGCTTTATGACATTTTACTTAGGCGTTTTATCTTAGTTTCTGATTGTCGTTAAGCTCAATTGCTTATTTGCAAATGGCTATAACCGCTAAGATAAGATAATAAGGAAGGTGTCAAAGCGTTGAGGCAGCTGTCTCAACACAGTATTCTAAAATTGTATTTCAAATAACCACGTTGCGCGCATGTTATTGTATTTTTGGGTGGTAATAATCACATCATTAATAGCCGCGTAATGTCATCATTTGTCAATAATTTCAATCAGCTTACGCAGGACGTATCAACGTATGGGTATTAGCAGTAGCTCTACAGGACCAACAAAATCAGTCGGCTCTATGAAAATTAACCTACTTTTTGCCATTTTAATGATTGGAATGACTGCCTACTTTTTGTGGTGGGGTCTAGATTACACCATGCATCAGCAGACAACGCTATTTATTGTCGCCACTGCTTTTGGTGTTTTCATGGCATTCAATATCGGCGGTAATGACGTTGCCAATTCATTTGGCACCTCAGTCGGTGCAGGGACGTTAACGATTCCACAAGCCCTAGGTGTGGCAGCGATATTTGAAGTATCAGGGGCGGTACTTGCTGGTGGTGAAGTGACCGATACCGTTCGGAGCGGCATTGTCAATTTAGATGGGTTGTCAGTGACACCCAATCAGTTCATTTATGTCATGCTTTCAGCGCTCATTGCTGCTGCATTTTGGCTGTTGTTTGCCACCAAAAAAGGTTTGCCGGTTTCGACCACACATGCGATTATTGGTGGCATAGTGGGTAGCTCTATTGTATTGGGTATCACCTTAGGTGGTACTGAAATGGCGTTATCAACAGTGAATTGGGACAAGATTGGCATGATTGCCATCTCTTGGATTATATCACCGCTATTAGGCGGCATTTTTTCTTATCTGTTATATGGACAGATTAAGAAAAACATCATTGAGTATAACGATAAAACAGAGGCGCATATTGCTACTCTGAAAGACAGTAAAAAGACGCTAAAACTGACGCATAAAGCGTATTTGGATGGTCTAACCGAGTCTGAGCAGTTGGCTTATACGTCAGCGTTGTTACGTGATCAAGAAATATATAAAGATGATGATTGCGTCGTTGAAGATTTAGAGACGAATTATTACAAAGAACTTTATGAGATTGAAAACGAGCGCAGCAACCTCGATACCTTAAAAGCACTCAAGCAATGGGCGCCTATTATGGCGGCTGCAGGCGGCGCAGTCATGGCCTCTTTGGTCATCTTCAAAGGTCTGAAAAACGTCAATAATGGTATGACGACGTTGCAAGGCTTTTTAATCATGGGGATGATAGCAGCGCTAGTATGGCTTGCGACTTATATTTATACTAAGAGTATCCGCGGTAAGCACAAAGAAGATTTGACCAAAGCCACGTTTATTATGTTTAGCTGGATGCAAGTCTTTACTGCATCAGCATTTGCTTTTAGTCATGGCTCGAACGATATTGCTAATGCTGTTGGTCCATTTGCAGCGATTATGGATGTTATCCGTACCAATAGTATTTCAACAGAAGCAGCAGTACCACCTGCTGTGATGTTAACTTTTGGTGTGGCATTGATTGTCGGTCTCTGGTTTATTGGTAAAGAAGTGATTCAAACTGTCGGTACCAATTTGGCAAAAATGCATCCTGCTTCTGGTTTCTCAGCTGAATTGGCTGCGGCTGCGGTTGTGATGGGTGCATCGACGATGGGTATACCAGTATCGAGCACGCATATCTTGGTCGGTGCTGTACTTGGCATTGGTATCGTCAATAGAGACACTAACTGGGCGCTGATGAAACCAATTGGTTTGGCATGGATTATTACCCTTCCTGCAGCAGCAAGTATGTCTGCAATCAGTTATATAGTGCTGATAAATATCTTTTAAAAGTTGAAATCAAAATCATTTAATTTTTGATTAATACAAATAAAAAACGCTTATCGATATCATATCGGTAAGCGTTTTTTTATAGAAAAATATAGGTGTCATCTATATATTAGTCAGTACCAAACTGCTTACGCTTCTTAGCAAAGAAGCGGTCTAAGCGATCCATAGCGTCTTCTAAGTCGTGTAAGTTGGGTAAAAACACCAAGCGGAAATGGTCGTTTTTATCCCAGTTAAATCCTGTGCCTTGTACCATCAATACGTTTTCTTCTAACAATAAATCCATCATAAACTGCATGTCATCTTTGATAGGGTAAATCTCAGGATCCATCTTTGGAAAGCAGTAAAACGCACCTTGTGGCATGGTACAAGAGATACCTTTTATCGCATTAAGACGGGTCACTGCCAACTCGCGCTGCTTGTATAAGCGCCCTTTTTTAGACGTTAGGTCCTTCATGCTTTGATAGCCACCCATCGCTGTCTGAATCGCATATTGTCCTTGAACGTTAGAACACAGACGCATAGATGCAAGCATATCTAAGCCTTCGATAAAGTCAGCCGCATGTTCTTTACGACCTGAAACCATCATCCAACCAGCACGAAAGCCTGCAATACGATGTGATTTTGATAAACCATTATAGGACAACACCAGTACTTCATCGGTCAAAGTGCTCATCGGTGTATGTTCCATATCATCATAGAGAATACGGTCATAAATCTCATCCGCCATGATGATTAAGTCATGCTCTTTTGCGACCTCGACGATTTGCAGCAGTACTTCATCACTATACAGCGCGCCTGTCGGATTATTGGGATTAATAACTACGATGCCTTTGGTTTTGCTGGTAATTTTGGATTTGATGTCTTCAATATCAGGATGCCAATTGTCTTCTTCATTACAGCGATAATGTACCGCCGTACCGCCTGCGAGATTGGCAGCTGCCGTCCACAGTGGGTAGTCTGGCATCGGAACCAGCACTTCATCGCCATCATTCATCAGCGCTTGCATGGTCATGACAATCAGCTCAGAGACGCCATTACCTAGATAGACATCACGAACATCAACTGCCGATAGCAGACCCTTTGATTGGTAATATTGCAATACGGCTTTACGCGCTGAAAAAATCCCTTGCGAGTCTGAGTAGCCCGTCGCTTCCGGCAGATTCATCGCCACATCACGCAAAATCTCATGCGGTGCTTCTAAACCAAAAGGAGCAGGGTTGCCGATATTTAGCTTTAAGATACGCTTGCCTTCAGCTTCCATTTTATTAGCAGTTTGCAGCAGAGGACCGCGAATGTCGTAGCAGACGTTTTGTAATTTATCGGATTTTTTTATTGAGTTCATAGAGTGACCACTCATCAGGTTATTTGGTGAATTTTTGCGGGGAGTAGAAGAGGTAGTTGTTGTTGTTGTTGTTGGTGTATTCTGACTAGTGCTATGAGCTTGCTCACCTGCATCGACAGCTTTATCGTTATCAGACGATATACTGTCAGAATCGTCATCTGATTTGCTGTCACTTTCAAGCTCACCGCGCAACAAGTACCCTTCGCTACAACCTAAGAGTCGCGCAAGGGTAGGTAGCTTAGATGAGACAATCCCATTGGTCCCACGCTCCCAATTAGAGATAGCACCGCGGCTGACTTTAGCGCCAGCAGCAGTCATCGCTTGTGCCAGCTGCTCTGCCGTCATGCCTTTGTCACGGCGCAGCTGTACCAGTCGTTCAGCCTGTGTGCTTTTAGTTTTGTCATCAGCCGTCATTATGTAAGCCTTTTTTATTTTATGAATCTGTCATTAATCAGATAACGAAATTAACTCTCTTGGATGAGTATTAAGCTAATGCTTTAAAAGAGAACTACTTTTAATTAACTGTTAATGCAAGATATTATTGCATATAGAAATTAAATGCAAGTTCTTTGTATATTATAGATTTTCACGATGTAAGAAAATCTTGCATTTCAGGGATTTATAACGCATTGAGAGATTTATAATGCATTGAGAGACTTCAGCTCAATAAGAAACGATCTAACTTGTGATTTTTCGATATCAAATTGCCTACAGTATCTGGCACTGCCATTCAATGCAGTGAGTATTCTTGTTATAAACATCTTGAATAATAAGACGCTCGCCAACAGATAAAGCCTATCGTTTTTATAAAAAATAGCGATAAAGCCTCGATAAACCATTACTCACGATAGAGTAGACAATCAGTCATTCCATAAGGATACGTTATGCAAGACAATCAACTGAGCAAAGAAGAAATCAGCCAATTGACCGAGGCTGACTGGAAAGAGCGCTTAAGTGCTGAGGAGTATCATGTGCTGCGCGAGAAGGGCACAGAGCGACCATTTACAGGCGTTTACAACGATATTAATGATAAGGGTATTTATCGCTGTAAAGGATGCGGTGCTAACTTGTTTGAATCAGACAATAAGTTTGATGCAGGGTGCGGTTGGCCAAGCTTTGATCAAGGTATCGATAATAGCGCCATCGATGAGCATGTCGATGATTCGCTAGGCATGCGCCGTACTGAAGTGACTTGCAGCAATTGCGGCGCGCATTTGGGCCATGTATTCCCTGACGGTCCAAGTGAGACCACTGGCATGCGCTATTGCATCAACTCGTTATCTATCGATTTAGATAAGTCTGAAGAATAGTAACAGCAGCGTGTAAGCTAATGAGGTAGTAGTAAAAAGAGTAGGGAGTATTGATATCTCTCTACTTATTATTAATATCACTAAGCTTATTGACCACAGTGTCTAATGCTTGATAGCAAAAAAATAACTCATTTAAGGATGAATAATGACTACTATTTATGATTTTAGTGCTGAGCGTATGGATGGCATGACGCAAAATTTCTCTGACTATAAAGATCAAGTGTTGCTAATTATTAATACCGCAAGCAAGTGTGGCTTTACGCCGCAGTTTGAGGGCTTAGAAGCACTGTATCAGCAATATAAAGATCAAGGTTTGGTAATTATCGGTTTTCCCTGTAATCAATTCGGCAACCAAGATCCTGCTAATAATGATGAAATTGGCGCATTTTGCCAAAAGAACTATGGTGTCAGCTTTCCAATGATGGCAAAAGTCGACGTCAATGGCAGTGATGCTCATCCTGTGTTTGAATGGCTAAAAAATCAAAAAGGCGGGCTTCTCACAGACGGTATCAAATGGAATTTCACCAAGTTTTTAATTGATAGTAAAGGGCAGGTAATTGCTCGTTATGCACCAACGACCAAACCTGAAGCGCTCAAGGCTGATATAGAACAAGCGCTGGCGGCAAAGTAAGTACTAGAGTGAAAAAGATTAACTATTCTGCGAAATTATAAAATCAATTAAAACAGATGCTTATAAATTTAATTAAGAAAATAAGCAAAAATCTGTGATAAATATCAAAATAGTGTTTGACAGCCATGTGTAAATCTATATAATACACACCCACAGCAGCAGAGCTTAGTGACAAACTTAGAGCTCAGTTGATGTTGAATAAATTGCCTAGCAATTGTTCGAAGGGTGATTAGCTCAGTTGGTAGAGCGTCTGCCTTACACGCAGAATGTCGGCGGTTCGAATCCGTCATCACCCACCACTATTTAGTATAGCGTTACTCTAAAGTAGTAAGCTAAGTGGTTAAATAAACTAAGTACGACCTAAGCAGCGGTAGTTCAGTTGGTTAGAATACCGGCCTGTCACGCCGGGGGTCGCGGGTTCGAGTCCCGTCCGCTGCGCCATATTTAAAACGAATTTAAACTGTTAAGTTTAAGCAAGTTTCGCCTCAAACATTAGATTGTTTGAGGTTTTTTTGTGTTTGGATTTCATCGCGAAGCCATTATTTATATAGGCTGTATGCTTTTCTTCTGTGATTAGAGCTATATATTACTGGAGCCCTAGCATTGTTAGTTAGTGTTGAGTTTTAAGACTTGTTTGGCTATATTTCAAGGTAGATTTATTATTAATCACGAATGGTGTTTACCGATGGTTCAAACATACTGATATTATCTACATCCAGCTTGCACGCGTGTGTAGCAAAACGAGACGTTACTTGAGACTTTCAAAGTCTGACATTAAGCTATGGATGTCTAGCAAATATAAATCAAATCAAAAGTCTAGTTCATATCAATTGATATCTAAACTGCTTAGTTTAAATACTTATCCGCGGCATAAATCTTTATAGGAACAAGCTTTGTATGGATAAGCTTATTCCTATAAAAAAGTATCCATCAACATAAAACAAGCACTCAAAAGTATATTTAAAACAATGAAGTAGGCATTAATATACAATGCAAAAAAAGCTTGCAATGAGATGCCATCAATAGCATAATTTTTTCACTATAAAAATGGTGGACTTATGTATACAAGTATTTTTGGTCAGAATAGAGCAGGACATGGGTGGCGGTTTTTATCGATCAGTGTGACGGGTATTTTGATGAGCATGGCCGCTCAGGCTATCACGCCTGAGCAATACCAAGAGCAGCGTAGCGAAGCTTTAAAGCAACAACAGCTCATTAATCCCAATGTCACGATCGATACCAACGTCTTTAAGCCTGCGCCTTCAGCCTCCATCATACCTTCTGCTTCTCAGAGTACTGACCCAGCTTCTCTTCCCTGCTTCGATATCAACAATATCTATCTAACCGGCGAACTGAGTGAGAAGTTCACTTTTGCTCTCACGCCTTATACCATAGGCAAAACCTCTTTGATTGGCACCTGTCTATCCGTCAATGATATCAACAGACTAGTCGCCAACGTTCAAAACCGCATTATCGAAAAAGGCTACGTGACCACTCGCGTCTTGGTACAAAACCAAAACCTTAAATCTGGCAATCTATTCCTCACCCTCATTCCTGGACGTATCGATCAGATAACGGCGGTCGATATTAAAGCCAGTCGTCCTATTTATGTCGATAGCCGCCTCAATAGTGGGGGCAACCCTGCCAACTTCGCACCTGCCATGCCAATGCGCTCCGGTGATTTATTAAACGTTCGTGATATCGAACAAGCGCTTGAGAACTTTAAGCGTGTGCCTACGGCCGATGCAGATTTCTCTATTGCGCCAAGTAGCCGTATGAGCACGCCGGGCTATAGTGATATTGCAGTCAAGTGGCAGCAAGACAAGCGCTGGCGCTTATCTGCCTCTGTTGATGACTCAGGTCAAGAGAGCACGGGTATCTATCAAGGTAACGTTACTTTGTCACTAGACAACCCGACTTGGCATAACGACTTGTTGTACCTCTCTTATAACCATGATCTTGATGGTGGTAATGACAAGAATGATGGCAGTTGGGGCTATAACGTCGGGTATGTATTGCCCATTGATAATACCCAACTGACCCTGACGCACAGCGGCTACAACTATGATCAGACGGTTGCCGGTGCCAATCAGGATTATATTTATAGTGGTGAGTCTTATAATACGGAAGCGTTAGTTAGCCATTTGGTCCACCGCGACAATCATAGTAAAACCTATCTAAAAGCAGGTGGTTATGCCAAGCAGCAAAACAATTATATCGATGATACTGAAATTGAAGTGCAGCGTCGCCGCACGGCAGGTTATAAAGCAGGTATTGGCTACGAGACAACCATTGGCAAAACCCAATGGATAGGCGATGTGATCTATCAGCGTGGTACCGCTGCCTTTAATGCCATCAGTCCGCCTGAAGCCTTGTTTAATGAAGGCAGTGCTCGCGCCGGTATTGTTAAAATGGGTGTTGATGTGGATCGACCCATTAGACTTGCTGATAAAGCGCTCAATTACCATGCAGCGTTTAAAGGGCAATATGCGACAGAGGCATTGACACCAAATGAGCGCTTTAGCATTGGTGGTCGCTATAGCGTACGAGGCTTTAATGGTGAGCGTAGCTTAAGTGGCGATCATGGTGCTTTGCTAAGACAAGAGCTCAGTGCCTATCTAGGAGATAAGCCACATACCGTTTATGCGGGTATTGATGCCGGTTATGTCAAGCTCGACAATGCTGCGCAAGATGATCTACTGCTCGGCAATCACTTGGTTGGCGGAGTCGTTGGCGTTAAAGGCTACGTCACGCCGATTAGAACCAGCTATGACTTGTTTGCCGGCTACCCACTAGCACAGCCTGACAATTTTAGTGATAAAGAGTGGGTGACAGGCTTTAGCTTGGGTTGGCAGTATTAGTTGCTATCAGTCAAATCACTAACTCGTCTTATTTATAAATAAAAGTTTCTTAAAACACATTAGCTTTAAAACTATCCAATATTTGTTATACCCCTATATCTCAAAGGACATCACCATGAACGCACAGTGCTACCGAGTTGTCTTTAACAAAGCCCGTGGAATGCTTATGGTGGTGTCGGAATCAGCCCGCTCTCAAGGCAAAACTGGTAATCCTGCTAATGGCGGTAGTGAAATCAGCCAAGTAGCAGGCGCTTCGCAAACGGCTGCTCAAACAAATAGCACCTATCAAGGCGGTCAGCTTGTAGCGCTGCGCTCACATGTATTATTGGCGTTAGGGCTTGCCACAATCGTTACTAGCAGCGTCAGTATCAGTAATAGCGCTTATGCTGATGCCACGAGTATTGTCGCTGATCGAAATGCGGCGGCCAATCAACAAGCAACCATATTAAAATCTTCGAACGGCACCACCCAGGTGAATATTCAAGCCCCAAGCGCGGCTGGCGTCTCACGTAACGTTTTTAGTCAATTTGACGTCGGTCAAGATGGTGCCATCCTAAATAATAGTCGCACCAATGCTCAGACGCAGCTTGCTGGTTGGGTTGAAGGTAATCCGTATCTGGCTCGCGGTGAAGCCCGTGTGATTTTAAATGAGGTTAACTCAAGTGATCCAAGTCGTTTAAGTGGCTACACTGAAATTGCAGGCGGACGAGCGGAGCTGGTGATTGCCAATCCTGCTGGTATCAGTTGTGCCGGTTGCGGGTTTATCAATGCCTCGCGTACAACATTGACCACCGGTAATGCGTTGATGGATCAAGGCAAGCTCACTGGCTTTGATGTGACAGGTGGTAAGGTTCGTATAGACGGTGATGGTTTAGATACCAGCGGCTCTGACTACACACAGATTATAGCTAAGACCTCTGAGATTAATGCTGCTGTCTACGCTAAGAATTTAGATGTCATCACTGGTAGCAATAAAGTCAGCTATGAGGCTGATGCTAAAGACACTGTCATCAGTTCAGCGAATAGTAATGCTAGCAACACTATAACCGGTGTGGCGCTTGATGTGTCGGCGCTTGGTGCGATGTATGCAGGAAAAATCCTTCTGATCGGTACCGATAAAGGCATGGGTGTGACCAATGCGGGTAGCATCATTGCAAGCTCTGGTGGCTTACAATTAGACAATGATGGTAATTTGATCAACTCAGGCAGCCTGATTGCTAATCAAGGCAAAGTCAATATCGCCGCCAAAGGTAATAGCGTTGATAACTCAGGAACGATCGCTAGCTCTCGTGCAAATATTGATATTAATAGTGCAACTTTAGCTAATAGCGGGGTTGTTAGTAGTTATGATAAGACGCAAGCCATTACTCAGCAGCGTATTTCCAATACAGGCACCATCAGTAGTGGGCAGCTACAGTTAAAGACTATCGATTTAGACAACCGTGGTTTGATTGAGCAAACCGGTTCAGGAAGTCTAGAGGTAAAAACCCAAAAGCTGGTTAATAACGATCAAGCAGTTATTGGTCAAGCGCTCTATGATAATCAGCCAACAACGACAGCGCCAACGGTCAATTCTCCACCAAGTACCGCTAACACGGGTTCACAAAACCAAATAGTAGATAATACTAGCCCCTCAAACCCTACACCCAGTCCCGATGCTCCCTCACTTCCTGTGCTAACTCCGGTGACTGCTAGCGGTTCGATTACCGCAAATACACTAACTAATGCTACTAGCAATGCAGTGATCACAGCGAATGGCAACATAGCAGTACAAGCTAACGATATTAATAATACAGCAAAATCAAGCATAGCCGTTGATAAACTCATCACCAACAATCAGCAAGCTAGTAATCGTCTCAATAACGATCATAGTCGTATACAGATGACTGGTGCAGATTGGAAGCTTGAGCAGTTTAGTAATAACAAAGGTCAAATTGTCAGTCAGCAAAATCTCAATATTGACAGTCAGCAAGGTATCGATAATACGGCGGGTACACTAGCCAGTCAAAAAGACATCACCTTAATGACCCAAGGTGATTTCAATAACACTCAAGGCGTCATACAAGCTCAGCGTGTGGCCGTACAAGGTGATCAATTAGATAATACTAAAGGTAAAGTATATGCCGAGAACGCTGCTAATTTAACGATTGACGGTAAAGCTAATAACACTCAAGGAGCGATAAGTGCTAAGCAAGAGGTCGAAATCGCTACTGGATCGCTTATTTCGCAAGATAGTGGTCTTATCCGTAGCGGCAAAGCATTAAATCTTACAGTCAAAGATCGATTGGAAAACTTAGATAACTCGCTGATTGCAGCTGGAACTCATGTAGATATTAAAGCAAATAATATTGCTCAAGATGTGACTTCGAAAACGATTGCTGGATTAGATCAGCAAGGCGAATTATCTACCGATAAGTATGATTTAACCATCGCCACTAAAGGCACTCAAGACAACCAAGGTCAAAACATTGCGACAGGCAATTTAGCCATGGTGGGTAGTGGCTTGAAGTTAGATAGCGCCACCTTACAAGCAAATGATATTCAATTAACGGCAAAAGGTAATAGTGTTAATCTGCAAAACAGTAAGGTATACGCCGATGGCAACCTTGATCTAAGAGCGGCGCAAGACGCTAGGCTTAATAGTAGCGAGATATCAGCTAAGCAGATAGATATATTGGCGTCGAATATTGATAATACTGCAGGTAATCTGTATGCCGATTCCATTATTAATTTGAATCAAACCAAGTCAGGTGGCACGCTTTTAAATGCTTCAGGAAAAATAGCAAGTAAAGATACCCTAAACATCACCTTTGATACCGTTAATAACACGGGTAAAGATGCCTTATTACTATCTGATCAAACGATAAATATTAAAGCGTTGCAAGTGAACAATAACAATCAGCTCGTTGATAAAAAATTCACCGGTGGCATACAAGCACAAGACATCATTATTGCTGCGCAGAAGCTAGATAACACCGAAGGGTATATCAGTAGTAATAATAGCAATCTATTTATTTCCAAAGACTTAAAAAACACCAAAGGTTATATCTATGGTGGAACTGATTTAAACATTGGTACCCCTGCACAAACTCTAAAACTTAATAATAATCAGGGCGAATTAAGAAGCAAGCAAAACATTAATATCGTCGCTGATAGCGTTACTAACACTAAAGGATTGATCGCCAGCCAAGGCAATGCTGCAATTAAGACTAAGCAAGATTACTTGCATCAAGCAGGCGACAATTTACTGATCAACAAGCAGCTGTCTATTCAAACGTTAGGCAATATCGATAATCAGTCTGATCTTAAAGCGGGTGAGAGATTAGTTCTACAAGCTAATAACGTTACTAATGATATCGATGCTCAAATCGTTAGCAATGATGTCGATATTCAAGCCACAAAAACTTTGCATAATAAAGGTTTGATCAATGCTAATGATTTGCGTCTACAAGCAAACTACCTCGATAACGATAGTGCCAAGATTTATGGTACCACTGTTTTAATTAAAGCTAATACCATCAACAACCAAGGTCATCGTTCTAGTGATAAAGGCGCTATCATCGCCTCACGTGGTGATATGACTTTAATCGCTGATACGGTTAATAATCAAAGTGGCAATGTCACCTATAGCAAAGCGCAAGATAATGCATGGATATTAAGTAATGGCAACCTAACCATCGGCGGGGCTATCGATGACAAAGGCGTTATCACTGCCAACGCAAAAGAAGTCAATAATATAAGTAGCCGTATTGAGTCGTTTGGCGATATGTCAATCACTGCTGATAAGCTGACCAATAAAAATGCGTCTTTTAAGACAGAGATACAAGATGTTGCAGGTAGTGACACTCAAAAGACATTTATCATACCTGGAGGCACCGCTAACAAAATCCCTTTAGATAAATTAAGATGGGTAAATTGGAGCCGCGCTGGTCTTTATAAGTATGTAAGCGACACCGACAACGAGATTGAAAACGGTCAGCTTGGTCAAGCGCCTATACCTGATGCTACTAGTTGTAGCGATGGGTCAAACAGTGTTTGTACTTTAAATTATAATAACGACTCTGAGGTTTGGGCCTACTTTAATCTGACGCCGCCGACTGTTGAGGCGCCACAAACCCCTACTATAACTGAGCCTACTAAAGCTGTAGGACAAGAAAGCTGTAGCGATCCCGCCAGTGCTGCCTGTAGTGCCTACAATGATGCTTATAAGCAGTACGAGCAGCAACAAAAAGAATATGACCAAGCTTGGCAAGATTATAATGCTAAGGCTGACGCCTGGGAGGAGCAAGATAGTGAGAAGTATGAAGCACTAGACAATGCTATTCGTGCTTATAATGCCGACTACGGTCGCATTGAGATCAAAAAATGGACACAAATCATAGTCAATGAGCGGCAAAGACAAAGTGTGGTAACTGACTCCTCCCCTGCGCAAATCATCGCAGGCGGTGATATGACGCTAGATATAGATAACGTAGTCAATGATAAGAGCCAGATATTAGCAGGCGGCCTTATCGACTTTGATAAAACCACAGAAAACTTTGAGCAAATCGATGGCGATGGTAAGCTTCTAGTCGTACAAAATGGGACCAGTCAATATACTAAGTCGCGCTGGAGAGGTGGCTTTAAGCGTTATCATCAAAGGGACTGGAATGATAAGCAAGCTTATACCGATACTCAAGAGACCACTATTAAATTACCCGTTTCGCAGTGGCAGCAGAACGCTGATCTCTCTTTGCAAGGGCAACAGGCACCAAACGTTGATAACCAAATCAAAGATGATGGTCCTACCTTATCTAATTTGCAAAAAGGCGACGGTCCTACTAATAATACCGCTATTAACGTCGCCACTTCACCATCTGGCGATGAAATAAGAAGTGTCAATGGCGCCACTAACCTGCCCAATAATAGCTTATATAATATTAATCCAGACAGTCAAAACGACTATTTGATTGAAAGTGATCCTGCCTTTACTGGCTATCGCAATTGGCTCACCTCAGATTATATGCTCAATAGACTCAAGCTTGATCCTAATATCACCCAAAAACGCTTAGGTGATGGCTATTACGAGCAGCAGTACATCCGTGATCAAATCATGATGCTGACGGGTCGCTACTATCTACAAGATTACAGCACCCAAGATGCTCAGTTTAAAGGGCTAATGGATGCGGGCGTCACCACCGCGCAGACGTTAAATCTACGTCCAGGTATTGCTCTTACGGCAAGCCAAGTGGCTAATCTAACCAGCGATATCATCTGGATAGAGCAGCAACAAGTCACTCTCGCGGATGGCAGCACTCAAAGCGTACTGGTGCCAAAAGTCTATGTTCGAGCCAACCAAGGCGCGATCAGAGGAGACGGTAGCTTTATTGCCGCCGAAAGAGTCAACCTAAGCCTAACGGGTAATCTAGATAACCAAGGACTCATCTCTGCTCAAAAAACGCTCAATATCAATGCTGATAATATCAATAATACCAATGGTGGTCGCCTACGTGCGGCTGATGCCAGATTAACTGCTGAGAATAAAATAACCAACGTGGGCGGTAGCATCTTTGCTGACAATACTTTAGGTCTAAAAGCCAAGAGTGTTGAGAATACGAGCACCACCTTTACTACCAACAACCAGCTTGGCGCTAGTAGCGCGACACGCACAGGCATTGATCAAGTAGCATCAATCGGTGTTGGTGACGGCCTGCGAGGTCAAGTGGATGCTAATGGTAAAGCGCTCACTACTTTGGCGATCAACGGGACTAATGATGTCACTTTCAACGCTGGGATTTTAAATAATCAAGGCGGCAACACCCAAATCGTCTCTAAAGAAGGCAATGTGGCCTTTAACGCTATCAATACGGGCAATGAAATCCGTGCCATTGGCGATGCTAATAACTACTACATAGACGGTCAAAGCCAAGATATCGGCAGCCGTGTCTCAAGCTATGGTGATCTTGATATCGCCGCTAAAAATGTTTCAGGAACCGCAGCGACACTGACCAGCGATAGTGGTAATACCTCTATCTACGCTGAAAAAGATATCACCTTTAAAGAGGGCCGTGCCACCTCTGAGTTCTCAACCGCTAATAAAATGACCAGCAGTGGCTTCTTAAGTAAAAAGACCACCCAAGAGCGCTTTGACTCACAAAGCGATAATGCCATCACTAGCAACATTGAAGGCAACCAAGTCGCCATTCAAGCAGGCGAAAATATTAGCCTAACGGGCACCAACGCCATCAGTGATAAAGGTACTAGCCTCACCGCAGGCGGTGACATCGACATTCTAGCCGCACAAAACACTTCAAGCGAAAGCACCTTTAGTCAAACTAAAAAGTCAGGATTATTTGGGGCCGATGGTGGCATGGGCTTTACCATCGGTAAGCAACAAACTGATGAGACTAATGCTCAAACCGCACTGACCAATACCGCCAGCAACGTCGCTGCCATCGACGGCAACGTCATCATCTCGGCTGGTGGCAAATACCAGCAAACTGGCAGCAATCTGATTGCTGGAATGGGGAATGACAGTAGCTTAGACATCAATGACGCCAACCGTGGCAATACTGTGGTACGTGCCAAAGAGATTAATATCGATAATGTCATGGACGTCTACACCAACCAAAGCGAAAGCAAGTTCAAGCAAAGCGGTCTGACCGTCTCTGTTTCTAACAGTTTGATTGACAGTGCCAAAGCTATTGATAGTCTCGTTGACGCTGCGGGCAATACCGAAAGTGTGCGTATGAAAGGTATGGCAAGCGTCGCAGGCGCTCTTAAGACCAGATCACTAGCTAGAGAGGCTGCTAGTGCTGCAAAAGGTCTAGCTGGTGGTATCAATGCAGATAGCCTAAAAGGTTTAGGCAACACCCGCATTCAAGCCACTATCGGCTCGCAAAAGAGCCAATCTAACTCTAGTAGCTACACTGAGGTCAACCAAGGCTCAAATATTAATACTAACAACCTAGCGCTTATCGCAACTGGCGCAGGTACTGATAGTAATATCAATATTAATGGCAGTAACATTAATGTCACCAATAATGCCTTATTCCAAGCGGACAATGATTTCAACGTCAGTGGCGTGGCACAAAACAGTACTACCCGTAGCACCAACAAAAGCTCAAGTGCGGCTATTGGGGGTTATGCTTCAACAGGCAGCGGTGTCGGCATTACTGCCAGTGCTAGCAAAGGCAAAGGCTATGCCAACAGTGATTCAGTGACTTATGCCAATAGCAACATCAACGTTGCTAATACCACTACCCTAGATATTGGCAATGACCTCAACCTCAAAGGCGGCGTCATTAACACTAATAAAGCGCAAGGCGTGATCGGTGGTGATGTTAACATTGAATCGCTACAGGACACGGCAGCCTATGACAGCAAGCAAAAGAATATCGGCTTTACCGCTGATGTTGCTTTAGAAGGTGCAGGATCTAGTCTATCCCTAAACGGTGGCAAGACGGATATTAACGCGGACTATAAAGCGGTTGGTGAACAGTCTGGAATATTCACAGGGGACGGTGGCTTTGATCTGACCACTGAGGGTAAAACTACTTTAATTGGTGGCGCGATTACTACCACTGATGCGGCATTAGCGGCAGGACGTAATAATTATATAAGCAAAGGCGGTATTACTACCCAAGATATAGAGAACACTAGTAGCTACGATGGTGATGCGATACAGGTTGGGGTGAGTCTTGGCAACACTACAGGTAAGCCACAAGCCACCATGAATGGGCTTGGCTATGGCACCGATGGCGATAGTGATAGTAGTATTACGAAAGCAGGAATTACTGGTATTGCGGGTAACAGTGGTATCACGACTGACAACCGCTCTGAGTATGCGGGTGCGCTTGAAAATGTATTTGATGAAACGCGAGTCAATGAGGAGCTGGGGGCGCAGGTTGAGATTACCCAAGCCTTAGATCAGGAACGGCGAAAAATTAAGACTGAGATTAATGCTAAAGAACAAAAATTACGTAAAAAGGCAGAAGAACAAGGACAGCTAGGTAACACAACTGCTCGCGATAAACTTATCGAACAAGCGGACAAAGTACAAAACCAAGGTCTGCTGTTTGATGCGATATCTGGTGCTATTTACGGTCCGAACAGCAATGGCGTTACAGGTTATGTGGCGAAAGCTGCAAGTCCATTTATCGCTAGTCAAATTGGAACCTATTTCAAAGCAAATGAAGTTATCAATAGTATAGATGGTGGTGACCGATCAGAACAAGGTAGTGCGGCTCATATCTTAGCCCAAGGTGTATTAGGAGCCGCGATCAGCTATGCGACAGGTAACGATGCTTTAACTGGAGGAGTCTCTGCTGGGACAGGAGAAGCGACCGCGCCTTTATTATCTAAATATCTGTATGGCGTTGACAAGCCAAGCGAGCTTACGGCTGAGCAGAAAGATACTATTAGCGCACTCACTAGTGCTTTGGGTGCTGGTATCGGTGCTAGTACTGGTAATGCTTCCAATGCCGCTAATGCCGCTGAAACGAATAAGGTTGCGGTTGAGGATAACTATTTATCGCAAAAGCAGATAGATGGTTTCTCAGAACTATTGAAAAGAAATCGTGCTAAGAAGGGAGGAACAGATGATTATCGGTATTTGCAACAAACTATTATACCGCTCATGGGTAAAAGAATTTATGAAAATACTATTGCGCTCGATAACTGTCTAAACAGTGGTAATCCAGATAGCTGTTTGCCAAAGTTCCAAAAAGTATTTGGGCAAGTTAATTATAATGAGCTAATCAAAGAAGTTGGAAAAGGTCAAAATCCAGCAGCATATCAGCAAGTGCTTAACTATGCTTCACGTCATAATGAACTTTCAAATTGTGCTAATGGAAGCGTAAATGCTTGTGCAGAGTTAGCACAATTTAAAAGAAACTTCGAAACAGGAGTTTTTATTGGTGTTGGTGTGGGAAGCGCTGTTAGAAGTGGAGGTATACAGGCTGCAGGGTTTACTAAAAAAGGCCAGGCTAACCTTAATAACTCAAACAGGAATCAGCAAGCATATACTTTTGAAGAACGTAAAAAAGAAATTCCTACAAATCTTACTCGACATACTGAAGTGGATGGAGTAAAAGTTAGAATATATTCTGGTCATTCATATAATAGAGCACATGCGACAGGCGATGTACGAGATACAGGTCTATCTATGGACACTATTGATAATGCAATCGTTAGAGATGTTACTAACAACGTTAATATTTCTAAATTACCTGTTTTCCCTAATAAAACAGGTCAAAAAGCTCAAGAAGTAACCATTGATGTCCAAGGTCACTCTATAACTTATCGAGCGGCTAAGCTACCCAGTGGAGAAGTGACTATAAATACCTACTATTTAACACCAAAATAGGAATAAAAATGAATATTAATGATATTACTGAAGAGATTATAAGTATGTCCAAAGCAGATTCAGATTCAGATATCAATGCTTGGAATGCTGTTTTTAATAGTTTTGACCAAGCATTGGATGAATGTTCTGACGTTGATATACTGGTTAAATGTTTACTACAAGATGATGAATGGCTTATTCCTTTCGATTCAAGAATCAAGCTTATGGAAAAAGCAAAATCTTTAGGTGGAGATTCATTTGAATTTCTAGCGGACTATTACTCATTTAAAACAGCGTTTTTAGATCCAGGCGATGAATATGATGAAGCCGCGAAACGTTTAGATGATTTGTTTTCAAATAGGTAAAATAAACACATATTTTCAAAAATGAAATTATAAAGTGATAGACTTAAATAAAAGCTACGATATAAAATTTATCGTAGCTTTTTTTGTACCTCAACTCAAAAGGCTATGACAGCAAACAGAAGAACCTCGGCTTCACTGCTGACATTGACCTAAAAGGCGCAGGCTCAAGTCTATCCGTCAATGGTGGCAGAACCAATCTCAATGCAGACTACAAAGCAGTCGGCGAGCAATCAGGGCTCTTTACAGGAGACGGCGGCTTTGATCTAGAAGTTGGCGGTAAGACTACCTTGATAGGCGGGGCGATTACTACCACCGAGGAAGCCTTAAAAGCAGGACGTAACAACTATGTCAGCAAAGGCGGTATCGTCACCCAAGACATTGAGAACACCACAAGCTATGACGGCGATGCTATCTCTATCGGTCTAAGTGCTGGTAAAACGACTGGTAAACCACAAGCCACCATGAATGGACTGGGCTACGGCACGGATAGTGACAGTGATAGCAGCACTACCCGTGCAGGTATTACGGGCATTGCGGGTAACAGTGGTATTACTACTGACAACCAAGCTGAGTACGCGGGTAAGCTTGACAATGTGTTTGATGCAGAGCGAGTGAATGAGGAGCTGGGGGCGCAGACGCAGATTACTAAAGAGTTTGGTAAAGAAGCGCCGAAGGCAGTTGGGGATGTTTCAAGCTACATGCAATTTAAAATGATTGATAAAGGGAACATTAATGCTGCTGATAAATGGGCAGAAGGTGGCGCTTATCGTGTTGCTCTACACACTTTAGTTGGCGCTATTGCTACGGGTAGTGTTGAAGGTGCTTTAGCAAATGGTACTACGGCTGTTTCTATTCCTGCAGTAAGTCGTTATCTTGATAAGCAAGGTATTGATGACACTACTAAAAATGCTCTGCTTCTAGGACTCTCAGCAGGAATTGGCGCTGTCGTTGGTGGCGATATAGCAGGTGCAGCTAGTAGTGTGAATCAAACGCAAAATAATTATTTGAATCATCTTGAACATGCTCGAATGGCGGAACTTAGAAAGGAGAAAAGTAAGAACTCTAATAGTTATGGTAACTGCGTTTCAGTAAGGTGTGCAGAAATAACTGCAGAAATACGTGAGTTAGAGAGATTAGACAAAGCTAGAAATGAGCAGTTTGATACTGCTTATGATAATTGTAGAAGCGGCGCAGGTTGTAAAACCTTCTATAACTTGCATGTTACTCAGAGACAAGCATGGAATGCGAGTGCTCAAAAATCATTTAAAGAAAATAGAGGCGATTGGATTTTATTAGACGATGAACAAAACATTTTTCACAATTTTGATTCAAATGGAAAACCAGCTAAGCTCCCTAATGGTAAATATCGTTATAAGAAGTTTTTACATAAAAATGGACAACTTGAGATTATTATTGATACTCAAGATGGAAGAATAGATTCAAGTGATTACAATAGAATTGTAACTGACCCTACTAATGCAGGAAGCTACAACTATTACTCGCCAACAGATGAAGGTATAGGACATAAAGACTACGATGTAGACCCTTATATTGATTTTGGAAGTGGTAAAGGTGATAGAACTAGTTTAATAAACAGAACAAGTGTTCCTACGAGCAAGAAAATTTTTGGAATAGAGATACCTGCAGGGCCTTCTGGTATTTTGTTTGGAGAATTACCTCCTGTTATTGGTATGACAGGAAGTATTGCTAATGATGCACTCCAAGAATATGTTGATAAAGCTTCAGAAGATTTTGAAAAAGAAAAGAAATAATATAAAGTAAAAGGAATATTTTTAATGTTATTCAGTATAGCTATATTTCTTATGTTTAATTTTCTTTAAATTCTTATAAGGGTTTTAAAATGAAAAGGAAAAATAAAATTATATTAATAGTTATAGTTGCACTAATTGTACTTTTATTTCTATATGTAGTTATTGGTGCATATAATAATGTTCTTATGAGTGTTTAAATTAGTACAAATTACGGAGTTCAAAATACTATTTTTAGAATAGCCATGAGATAAGCAAAAAAGCTACGATATAAGTCGCATCGTAGCTTTTTTTATTTCCCTACGCCAATAGTCAAATCAACGTTGGCGGCACCACCACCTTAGATGATGTATGCCGTCAATCCCGTAGACTTAAACTTGGGAGATTTTAATTACGCCGCCTGACGATAAGAGTCAAACCACACCTGTCTTGGCGTTTTATAGCCTAAACCCTTTTGAATTCTCGTTTGGTTGTAGTACAGCTCGATGTACCTAATGATATCGTTGATCGCGGCAAATCTTGTTTTATAGTCCTTATGATATACCAGCTCATTCTTTAAAGTGCCCCAGAAGCTTTCTATGAGTGCGTTATCAAAGCAATTACCTTTGCCACTCATAGAGCCTGTAAACTGCTGCTGTTTAATGATCTTATGATACGCATGGCTGCAGTACTGACTACCTCTGTCTGAATGTACAAGCAGCCCTTTGCTGGGTCGTTTGTTTTTGATTGCCATATTGAGTGCTCGGCAAACCAAGTCTGCGGTCATACGTTTGTTGATAGCATAGCCGACTAGCTCTTTGGTGTATAAGTCTTTAACGCCTGCCAGGTACAGCCAGCCCTCAGCAGTCCAGATATAAGTGATGTCACTGACCAAAGACTCATTGGGACGCTTAGCGTCAAACTGCTGATCCAGTACGTTTGGATAGACAAGCTTGTTATGATTTGAGTCGGTGGTCACTTTAAAGCGCTTATGACGGCGGCATTTGATGCCAAACTCTTCTTTAATACTTCTGACCATGTACAGGCTAATATCATGCCCTTGATCGGTGAGCATTGCATGCAAACGATCTATACCGTAGCGCTCTGATGTTTCACTGTGCGCAGCTTTAACCAACAGCTCGCACTGATTACGGTGTATCTGCTGACAGCTGATATCACGACCCAGCCAGTCGTAGTAGCTTGATGGTTTAACGCTGAGCACGCGGCACATAGTGGTGATGCAAAAGAGGTGCTGATTGTCTTTGATGAAGGCGTACTTGACTAGCTGTGCCTTGCAAAGTACGCCGTCGCCTCATTCGAGCATAGCTCTCATCTTGCGTCGGGGCGAAGCAGTGCTTCGCTTTATCCCTCCTCATTTAAGATCTCGCGCTCCTCTTCGGCAACTTTAAGCTGTTGTTTGAGCTGCTTTATTTCTTGAAGAGCTCTCATAAGGTCAGGATCATACTGCTCTGTGCCAACAAGCTTGCCTTGATGGGCTTTGTTGTTCCATTTTGACAGCGTTTGCATCGCTATGCCAAGCTGCCTGGCTGTGGCTGTGGCTGAAACATTACCGTTATTGTCTGCTATCTTTTTAACGGCTTCGGCTTTAAATTCGTTACTGTAGGTTCTTACTTTCTTGGTCATGATAAACTCCGATGAATACGCTTAGTTTACCAAGTTTAGTTGTACGGTTTCTTCAGCATAGCTCAATAATCATAAAGGTGAAGTTATCAGAGTGAATCCAAAATCAATCAATGGACAGCAGGTAACTGGGCAACATTATCCACCGACAGGTAAGGAATTAGGTCGCTAAGTTAAATTGTATTTATAATGTATAAATCTAAGGTGAAGATATGGATGAACTTATAAAAACTGAATTGCTAGAATTCAGAAAACAGATATTGGCCGACTACCAACCTACTAAGGTATCAATACAAGCTATGAAATTTTTGCTTGATTATTCTAACGAGATACCTTATGAACTTCAGAGTGATCTGCACAGCTTAATAGCAATGGATATGGATGAATTCATATTACCTCAAGAGGAATGTATTGAAATTATTGATAGACTAATCGCTTGGCGTTCATGATAAAAAATAAAAATGATTAATATTAATAAACTAGAGTTTGAAAAATTTAAAGATGACTTGAGTATTTTATCTGAAGAGTCGTCTTCTCAACAATTACTTGACATTATTAAAAAATTTCTTATATCTAATGAGGAGTTTTTTTCAGAAAAACCGTATAGTGATTATAAGCTATTAGGTTTCTTAGATTACAACGATAATGGATATCCAATTAATTATTCATCTCTCAATAAATCTGAAATAATTGTATTCAAAAAAATTATTAATTCTTATAAGCATAATGAAGGTGAAAACATAACAAGATTTCTAAGAGATACTTTAGAGCGACTCTACTACTTTGAAGTTGATGAAACATGTAAGAATTGTGGGGCATATGGTTTGATAGCTATCGCAGAGCTTAATAAAAATATAGTACAACTTGAATGTAGGCAATGTGGTTGTATTTATGATTTAGATGGGCATGTGAGTACAATCAGTGGTTTTTCTGTACCTGCTACAATTAAGAACTTGCTAAACGCTCAATTGATTTAGATAAATAGTAGCGCGTAGGCTAGGTGAAGCTTGCGACACCCTAACAAAGTACTCAATGACAAAAAGCACGTAGATACCATGAGAAAAAGCAAGCTTAAAGGCTCAATGTTTATGCAAGGCAGCATCGAAAGGTTGCTGACTTTTTAGAACCGCCTGAGCGATGGATAGCGTCAAAGATGTCACTACCAACCAAAGCGATAGCGCAGGATACGACCTACTCGACGGCAACCTAAAAGGCGTTGGTAACACCCGCATTCAAGCCACCATCGGCTCGCAAAAGAGCCAATCTAACTCTAGTAGTTACGCTGAGGTCAACCAAGGCTCAACTATTCAAGCCAACAACCTAGCACTTATCGCAACTGGCACAGGTACTGACAACGATATCAACATCAATGGCAGTAACTTGAACGTCACCAATAACGCCCTATTCCAAGCGGACAATGACTTTAACGTCAACGGGGTTGCCCAAAACAGTAACACCCGTAGTGATAACTCAAGCTCAAGCGCGGCTATTGGCGGTTATGCCAGCTTTGGCGGACAAGGCCCAAGCGGCGGCATCACCGCAAATGCTAGCAAAGGCAAAGGCTATGCCAATAGCGATTCAGTCACCTATGCCAACAGCCAAGTCAACGTGGGTGGTACCAGTACCCTAGATATTGGCAATGACCTCAACATCAAAGGCGGGGTCATTAACACAGGTAAAGCGCAAGGCATCATCGGTGGCAACGTCTACATAGAGTCGCTACAAGATACAGCTACTTATGACAGTAATCAGAAGAACATGGGCTTTACCGCGGACATTGCTTTAGAAGGTGCAGGATCCAGTCTATCTTTGAACGGTGGCAAGACCAATATCAATGCCGACTATAAAGCGGTGGGTGAGCAGTCTGGCATCTTTACAGGGGATGGTGGCTTTGATCTAGAAGTTGGCGGTAAGACCACCTTGATTGGCGGGGCGATTACCACCACCGATGCAGCACTAGCAGCAGGACTCAACAAGTATGTTAGTAAAGGCGGTATTACTACTCAAGATATAGAGAACACCAGTAGCTATGAGGGTGATGCGATCTCTGTTGGATTAAGTGTGGGTAATACCACAGGCAAGCCACAAGCCACCATGAATGGTTTAGGCTATGGCACAGATGGTGATAGTGATAGCAGTACAACCCGTGCAGGCATCGCTGGCAATAGTGGTATCACAACCGACAACCAAGCCGAGTATGCAGGTGCGCTTGACAATGTGTTCGACGAAACAAAAGTTAATGAAGAGCTTGGGGCGCAGAAGATCATTACTAAAGAGTTCGGTAAGGAAGCGCCGAAGGCAGTTGGGGATTTTGCTAATGATCGTATTAAAGCGATCAGAGCTGATACGACTTTTAGTGATGCAGAGAAAGTAGCAGCAATCGAGAAATGGGATGAAGGCGGTATTTACCGAGTTGCTGCTCATACGGCTCTTGGTGCATTGGGCACTGGTAGTATTGAGGGCGCACTGACCACAGGCGGTGTTGCAGCAGCTGCGCCTACTCTCAATGATATACAAGTTAAAGTAGCTAAAGCGCTGATTGATACAGGAATGAGTGAAGATGTAGCCAAAGGTGCCGCAAGTGGTGTAATCAGTTTGACGTTGCTAGGTGCTGGCAGTGCTGCTGGACTTGATACGTCGAGTACAGTGACCGCTATTAATGTGGATGCGAACAATAGACAGCTGCATCCACAAGAAAAAGAGTTAGCTAAAGTACTGTTTGAAAAAGCTAAAAAACAAGGGTGGAAAAGAGCAGATGGTAAATCTTATACTCTGCAAGAAATAGAAGATGCCTTACGATGGGCGAACAGTACGAAATATAATGAGAAATATAACGATGATGTAACCATTAGAGTTGGCAATAACGCCAAGGGTGCTGCTATTGATAAAGTCATGTATGACAATGGCGTAGGTGCTGATTTTGAATCAAGACTATGGAAAAATACAGCTTCTACTAGTAAGACGACAACCTTCACTCAGAATTTTTCAAATATCAAGAAACCTGATACCAATCTAGTTAACTTAATTCAAAATCAGACAAATAGTTATGGTTATAGCTGGACTGGCGGTGTGGTTCAACCTTATAAAGGAAAGACAGCAGGACCTACTCCAGGTAAACCTAAGCCGCGTGCTAATCAAGCACAGAAGGTCAATCAAAAAGAGTTAGATGCCCGTAATCAAGCCGTTAAGAATGGTGCTGACCTACGTGATGGTAAAAGTATTCAAGCAGTATCAGACAAGACGGTAAATGAAAAAGTGATGCCAGTTGTTCAAGTAGGTGTTGGCACAAGTGAAGTACTAGGGGGTACAGCAGCTTGCGTGACAGGAGTTGGCTGCACAGGAGGAGCTGTATTAATCGCTAATGGCTTAGATAACATGGCCACAGGCGGATCAAACTTTAATAAAAAATCGACTGAGCAAGTGCCTTCTGCTGTGTTAGATGCAGCGGGTGTCTCTAAAGAAACGGCAGGTTGGGTTAAGCTGGGGACTGACTTGGGCGCAGGCGGTGTAGTAGCAAATTTAACTAAGCCGAAGACTAAAACTTTAACAGTTTCAGAAACGAGAAATACTAGAGTTGAGAATAATTTTAACGCGGATAACTCGGGATTTGGTAATTCAGCTGTTAGAGATTTCAGTGCAACTACCAATAACCCAGTGGTACACCGTGCAGAGAATATAAATGCTGGTCAGGTGACAGATCGAGATGGTCTACAGCGAATTGACATAGATAAAACTACTAGAACTAAGACACTAAGCGATAATCAAGTTGCCGAAAATATAGGCTTGGAGAATGGCTGGCAACTAGAGAGATGGGCAACACAAAGACCTGCTTGGCAAAATGGTACAACTGTCACTGACCACGTATTAACAGAACCACGTAATTTCTCGATGGTAATAGATCAACGTCAGTTGGATAATATGAGGAATGCCATAGAAGATGGACAAAACCCAGCATCGCATTTTGGGAGCTGGGCAACTGATACACCTGTCAGTTCGGTTGCAGACGTCCGTAATAAGCTTGGTGTACCTGAAGAGTGGAAATCTGGTAACCTATATGTCGTGGAATTTACATCTAAGCCAGGTACTAGAGTGCGTGAGGGCACTGTGGGAGATATGTACAGTACACAAACTAAAGAACGTCTACCAGGCGGAGGTCATCAAGTGGAGTTCAAAGATTATCCAGGCACAAATCTTGATAAGTTTGAAATAAATTTAGAGTCTTTAAAAAACATAGAGTTGCTTAAATGAATGAATTTTTCATAAAGGATATTTTGAGAAAAGTTACTTGTGATGATGGATCTATTTTTACGACAAGTACTATTTTTTCAGTAGGAAGGGATAGATATCCACATTTGCAACATAGTTGTAAAATAGTTTCTATAGAACACTATATATTATTGGATAATAATAAAGAAATTCATATTCCAGTTTCCGATATTATAGAAGTTTTACCTGATCGCACAGGATTTGTAGTTATTTATAAAGAACAGCACAGAAAGTTCAGTGAAGCCATTAGTTATCCGTGGTTTTTTAAATATCCCAATAATGCAGCTATTTATAATGCGGATGGTAGCTTACGTTTTCAAATTAAATTGACAGATAACCTCGAAAGTAGCTTGTACATTGAGAGTTTCGCACAAGAATCTATAGAACATTCTGACAAGAACAGTGTGACTATAAACAGTACTACTAACCCTATATATCCTTTTCATACACTTTTTGCAGTGGATCCAAAAAGTCCACAGTTAATTGAAACTGGTCAACAAATACGACGCTAACAAATAGTATACTCATAATGAAAAAAATATTAAAAATCTTTTATTTTTATAAAATGCCAGAAGTATATGCCTTGTATAATCTTGAGAACTATTATTTCGTAATATTTTTGAATGGTGGTCATGGTGGCGGTGATCGAATTGTACAGATCACCAAACAGAGTTTTGAGGAGTTAAAGACCGATAGCTATAACTTTAATCAAATTATCAATAGAGACATTAGGCTCAAAAACCTTGACCAAACAATGAAGGAATACTTATATTTATCTTCATCTGAACCTTATATATTATACACAATTGATAATCGATATTTTATTGAATTATGGAAAAAACAAAGGACAGGACAAAGTCAAGCAATAGAAATTGATGAAAAAGATTTTAATCAATTATTGGATGAGACCATATTACCGAGTCAGATATTATAAGTTTGTATAACTACTTTTCCATGCTATTAATGTTGTTCATATTCAAAAGCTACAATACGCAATATGTATTGTAGCTTTTTTTGTGAACCCTAAAGCAGGCGAATTACGGTAACCCTATCAAAACTAATGACATCATAAAGGTCAAATAATATGAAAGAATTTAATATGAACGAGCAAGAAATTAAACAAGCAGCTATTGAGTTTAAAAAGGCGCTTATAGATTGGAAGTCAAGAGAAAAGATAGCGAGAGTAGCTTCTATTCATCGCCCTGAATGGGTAGAAGAAGATATTCAAAAATCTATTCAATTTAACACCAGACTAGTCAAACCAGTATTAGAAGCATTCGAGCCCATATACCGCCTAGCTATACAGGGTAGAATGGAGAAGCCTTTTTCCTTTCAAAGTTATATGATGACTTATGTTGGTCGAGTACTGGGCGATGAGTTGTCATGGCCTGAAGTTCGTGAGCCGTATCAAAGGATGATTAATAGTTTAAAAGGTGGTCTAACCACAGAGGAGCTAATAGACAGTATTTACTACAGAAATAATTTATTACCCGAGCATTACGACCAAGTGGTTAAAGAAATCGTAGCAGAGGGTTGGAGTCATAATTCGCCACTATAGTTACTAAGAATATTTTTGAGAACATCCCGAGTTCTGTGTATTTGCTATTGCCGATGGACGAGGCGTGAACCCAATCATTAAATATAGGTTGCCCATGCCTCGCACATTTCACGACCATTGAAGAACTCAGGTGTAGAGGCCATGATTTTTATTTGCTAGCTCTTATTGTTTATCATTCCGCACAGGCGTTGCTCTGACCCCTGCCGCTAATCCCGTACAGTTAAACTTGGGACATTTTAATTACGCCGCTTAACAGTAAATCAAGCCACATCTAGTTCAGCGATCGGTAGCCCTTCGCTAACAATGAAACAGTGGGATAGGATTTTTGGAGAGATTAAGGCGCTTTTAGCAATACCGATCTAAAATAAAAGTATAAAATATATACTTAAATAAATTAAAAAAGTATAATTTTTATACCTTATAAGTGACCAAAAATGGTATATCTTTCTTGATAAATAACGTTAAATGACGCTAAACGTCATTTGGGTAATTTATAATTAGCCCTTTGTACATAAAGGTTTGTAGGTTAATATAATTTAATATACATTAACGAAATATGGTGGGTCTAGCCTGTCACGCCGGGGGTCGCGGGTTCGAGTCCCGTCCGCTGCGCCATATTTAAAACGAATTTAGACTTTCGAGTTTAAGCAATTTTCGCCTCAAACATTAGATTGTTTGAGGTTTTTTTGTGCCTGAATTTCTATTTAAACCCTTTATTTTTATGAAATTGCCATTTTATTTTTTGTCACTTTTCTTGAATCAGCTTACTCTCTAATAAAAAAATACCTGCATTTATGCCGGTATTTTTTTATTTAATAGCTTTATAATATTTACATACATCAGTGTCTATTCCAGCTCTTCGATCAGCGCTTGCATCTCAGCGATTTCACGCTTTTGCGCTTTAATAATATCGTCAGCGAGCTGTTGCACTCTAGGATCTTCGATATCTGCTCTTGAGCTGGTCAAAATAGCAATCGAGTGATGTGGTATCATCGCTTGCATCCAATCGACTTGATCGACAGTTGATTGAGAGCGCACGCCCCATATCCCAACGGCAAACATCAACACACTCAGTCCATAAACCATCAAATTAATTTTGGTTTTTTTGTACATATTACCCATAAAGGCGAGCATAATGATGGCCATACCCGCACCCATGTAGAGCGCCATATAAGCTCGGGTTTCACTAAAGTAAACATGACTCCATTCATAAGTATTGAAATACATCATGATGTACATCACAATCGTAGACGTCACTGTCATCAGGGTGAACTTGACATAAGGGTTCATGCCCTGTTGATGATTCATGTTGTTTTGATCTGAAGCATTCATAGTATATCTCCTATTACATTAATAATATTAGAACCAGAATTTAACCCCTGCAGTCAAACTACTGCTATCAACCGCTTCATTATGTTGACGACGCTGATCTCGAGCACTACCAAGCGCTGTCTCATAACTCACACCCACATAAGGCGCAAGTTGGCGACTGAATGTCTCGTAAGTGAGCCTCATTTCAGCATCCATCTCGTTAAAACCTTTGGTAATATGATTGTCGCTGTCTTTTTTACTAAAGGCTGTTAGTCCTACTTCCGGTATCACAACCCAGTGCTGGCTCAAGCGCCACTCGTATTCTGCGCCAAGGTCCAATCGAACTTGTCCATCAGAATACAGATAAGCTCTGGCATCGGTTTCAATAAAGTAAGGCATAGTACCGACAATACCCGCCATAATGGCAGGTTTGTCATTTTCGGTATCATAAGCAACACCGGCCTCGCCATTCCAGAAGATACTTAGCGGCTTCCAGTAAGATAGTGAGGTCAGACTATCAATTTCTTTATCACCTTCGGTCTTAATACTACCTTCGCTGCGTAAAGAGAGGCGGCGCTCATCTAGGCCATACCAAGCACCAACCTCATAATTAATCTGATCGTCATCAAACTGATAACCTAAATCATCTACAGAAACACCCCATAATGGCATATCACCCATCATCATAGGCTTACCATACTGTCCATAGGGAACGCCGTTTGAGTAGTCGGAACTTCGTGCATCAGCTGGCGCCTTACCACCTTGCATACCTGACATATCCATGCTGCCATGATCCATACCCGACATGTCCATGCCACTGTGATCCATACCCGACATGTCCATGCCACTGTGATCCATACCGGACATATCCATACCGCTATGATCCATATCTGACATATCCATATCTGACATATCCATATCTGACATATCCATATCTGACATATCCATATCTGATCTGACATATCCATATCTGACATATCCATACCGCTATGATCCATATCCGACATGTCCATACCTGACATATCCATACTACTATGATCCATGCCTGGCATCATCATGTCTTTTTTAGCAGTGGACGGGTCAGCAGCATTAGCAAATGATGATGCCAGCAGTACCAATGATGATGCCCCAGCGAACCGTAAACCTACTTTATGTATTTTCATCTCATCTCTCACCTATCAATCAAAGATTTGCTTAAATGACCGCCACTTCTCTAAACATACCAGCTTCCATGTGATAGAGCAGATGACAATGCCATGCCCATCGACCAGCTTCCCCTGTGACATCAAAGCTGATTTTTTGTGCCGGCTGCACCATAATAGTATGCTTGCGCACCTGAAACTCGCCGTTAGGCATGCGCAAATCGCTCCACATGCCGTGTAAATGCATCGGATGATTCATCATCGTGTCATTGACTAAGGTAATACGCACGCGCTCATTAGGTTTAATATTAACCGGTGTCGCTTCACTAAACTTAACCCCATCAAACGCCCAGATATAGCGCTCCATGTTACCGGTTAAATGTAGCTCGATCTCTCGGGTAGGCTTGCGCTGCTCCGCAAATATGGCCTCATCGACAGAGCGCAGCTGGCTATAGTTCAGCACCTTTCTATCAATGTTACGCAGGTTAATACCTGGATCATCAAGGTTCATACGTGGACTGTCCACACGCATGTCAGATTTGAAGTCATACTCAGTTTTGGCATGCTTGGCTTTATAACCATCAGCACCCATAGCGCCCATCATATCTGCCATGGTGAGCCATTCGATTTTGTCCATAGCAGGCGTTGCCGCACGAGCGCCTTCTTTGGTGGCAAGCGTTGCTGCGACATAGCCTGAACGGTCTATATTTTGGGCAAATATGGTATGGGCATCTTTGGTTGGGGTGACAATGACATCATAGGTCTCAGCCACGCCAATACGAAAATCATCAATCGCAACGGGTGCGACATCAATACCATCGGTTGCCACCACAGTCATTTTGAGACCGGGTATGCGCACATCAAAGATGGTTTGCGCTGAAGCATTGATAAAGCGTAATTTAACGCGCTGTCCTGCCTTGACGATTTGTGCCCAATTAGCCGCGGTGGTTTTGCCATTTATAAGGTAGGTGAAGGTGTTTTCGCCCGACAAGTCAGTAAAATCAGTGGGCATCATGCGCATCTGATTCCACATTTTGCGTTTATCAAACGCAGTTTTCATATCCGTTTCAGCGATATCAGACAGTAGCTTCTTGAAGTCTGGCAGATGATAGTTGTCAAAGTCGGCGCGCTGTTTGAGCAGCTTCAAGAGATTATGCGGGTTGCGGCTGGTCCAATCACTGAGCACGATCACGTGGTCTTCTTCGATAGGATGACGCTCACGACCTTTAGGTTCAATCACAATGGCACCCAGCATACCGGTTTGTTCTTGGAACCCACTGTGTGAGTGATACCAATAGGTGCCTGATTGTTTGAGTTTGAATTTATAAGTAAAGGTGCTGTTTGCAGGAATGCCATCAAAGCTAATGCCCGGCACCCCATCCATCTCAAACGGTACTAGTAGTCCATGCCAATGGATAGAGGTTGATTCATCCATCTGATTATGAACACGTATCACCACCGTATCGCCTTCACGCATCTTTAACGTCGGTGCTGGCAGTGAATTATTGATGAGCGTTGCCATGCTCTTTTTACCGTTGACAATAGCGGACTGTTTACTGACGTATAAGTCAAACTCTTTACCGGTCAATATAGGCACTTTATGAGTGTTTTGGTCACTATTGATAGTAGCACCCTGACTGCCCGAACGACTTGAGTGTCCCAATGCACTACTGGCCATGGTCGGTATCAAGGAGGCGCCAAGGACAGCGGAGGATCCGGTTAAAAAACGTCGGCGGTTCAATATGTTCTGTTTATTCATAATGATGACCTAATTTAATTTGAGAGATGGTGGTTAAGCTTATGGTTATAATATTTAACGATACGTCAATTACGATTGGGAATCTTATTAAGCCGCTTTTAATGCTACTCACATTCAATTTATCCAGATCTCAGCCAAAACAACCATCAAAATTATAGTTGCTGCTGAGGAGAATCAATAGCGGCATAAACTTCTGTGGTGCCGTCTTTATTAAGCTGCATTACTTTATAAGGCATGAATTTATCTTGATATTCCATACCGGGGCTGCCAACTGGCATACTAGGTACGGCAAGTCCAATGGCTTGTATAGGAGGATTTTCTAAGAACTGAGCCATGTGTTTAGCAGGGACATGTCCTTCAAAGACGAAACCGTCGGTAGTAACGGTGGTATGGCAAGAGCGCATTTGCTGTGGTACGCCATAGCGATCTTTGAATAAAGAGACATCTGCCACATCTTGCGCGGTTGCACTTAATCCATTGTCTTTTGCATAGCCTACCCATTCTTTACAGCAGCCACAGTTGGCATCTTTATAGACGGTCGCTGAGACGTTTTTGAGTAATGATGACGGGTCGATTGCAGGAGCATCTGCCGGAGCCGAACTTTCGTTTTGTACTTGTGCATTCTGAGTAGCAGACTGTTCAACCTTTACTGGTTGAGAATCAGGGACACTGGTAGTAGATTGGCTACAAGCGGCTAGTGTAAGGGGTAGTGCTGATACCGCCATCAATAAAAGGACACGACCGGATAACCAGTGATGTCCATTAGAAAACCCGTGTATGTAATGTCTCATCAAATCACCTTTAAGTGTCTGTTATTATGTTCGATACTCTAAAAACTGGACCCTATATTTGTGGTCTTAACTAAAAACGTTAAATGCAGCACCGTTCAGTACTGCATTATTAATAACGATAACATTTAATGATGATGCTTCTATATACAGATAGGGTTAATGCTGCATTCCAGAACCATCTTCCGACATCTCCATACCCATACCATCATCCGACATATTCATATCACCATCAAATGACATGTCCATCATATCGCCATCTATCCGAGTGGTTAGCATCGTGTACTGAGCTTCATCTAATTCAGGTAGCGATCTGATAAAAGCGACCATTGCCCACATTCTATCGTCATCATGGGAGGCGCCCCATGCAGGCATTCCCGAAGCCATAATGCCATGTTTGATGGCCCAAAAGCTTTGCTTTGCACCGTCCTCAGTTTGATAACGTTTGACGATATCAGCCTTGGTAAAGTTGGGCGGCTTCGGATATAAGCTTTCGCTAAAGTCAGTTTGTGCCACTCCCGGAGACAAGTGACAGCCTGCACACATATCTTTATAGTCCGCGCCACCAGAGCTGATCATGTCAACCTGCTCTAAGTCTGGTACCACAATATCTTTACTGGCAGTTTGTATAGAACGATTGCGCGCAGTTTCTAAAAAGCTATACATCATTGGGCTATGCTCTTGGTCTGCACCCACGTTGACAACGCCACTGCTGACAACCGCAAACATCCCAACGATTGCCACAAATAAAGTAAAGAGCACACCCAATAAAAACTTCATATATTTTCCTAAAAACTTATTTCCGTTAATTTCTCTCTGCTATTAGAGAGGAGCTGTGAGTTAACAGAGCTGAAATTTTTAAGATTTACTGTCAGTAGTCACACAATGTTTTTGGTACATTTGCTTCATTTTGCTCATATTGGCCATCATGGCTTTCATAGCAGGGTCATTCATGTCCATCTTGCTATGATCCATTTTTCCCATCATTTGCATATGCTTTTGCATTTTTTCACAGTTCATTTGATCTTTTTCAGCATGCATTTTAGGGTCATGCGCTAGAGCTGAGGTTGATACAACAAGAGCGATGGCAGTAATGGCGATTGATTTAGTCAGTGCTTTAAATTGCGACATAATTAATTCCTATTGATTGGATTAAGAGCTATTGAGGGTAAAGCAGTTAGACCAGCCTCAATGATACATTATTCATTCTGACTGGCACATGACATTAAGATTACAATATTGTCATCTTCACATATTGGGATTTCAATATCCCAAGTAATCTTTTAGTATTACTTCTCGCTATTATAATTTTTCACAAAATATTTTTCAGATTGCAAGTGTTGATCCTGATGCTGAACCTGACACGCGACTCTCGCATCGACATAACCTTTCATTTGCGCGCTAGAAATTTGTGCATCGTTATGATCTGCGTTCTTTGCAAAACTAGTAACCGCATCACAACTACTAAGAATAGAAGCATCTAAGTTCGTGGTATGAGCATTGGCCGCTGACATACCAACTAACATTGATACTGAAAGTAAAGCTGCTTTTTTTAATGTACTATATTTTTTCATTTAAAACCCTTTGAATTCAAATAATAAATCATTTAAGTAAGATAATCGCCTAACTCATAGAAGCGGTCTATATCAGAGACAAGCTTCTATGTGGCGTTGATTTAGAATACTAAATAGAGGCTGACAGCTAGATGACACGGACATGACGTTTTTGTTAGAAACAAAACAATACTGTCATCTGCTTGTCATTAGAACCAAATGTCATTATCCGCTTTTATCCATAGAGCGTCGTTATAACAAGAACTTTTGATAAATATATAGATGATAATCTAACAACGTTAGTGATACGCTGTTGACAAATATAATGATATGAAGGTGGGCGACGATGAAAGTACTGTTAGTAGAAGATGAGCAAAAACTCGGAGAATATATTAAGAAAGGCTTAACTGAGGCCGGCTTCCTCGTGGATCATTATATGACTGGTCTAGATGGCTATCATGCGCTAATGACTGAAGAATTTAGTGTGGTGCTGATGGATGTGATGCTACCTGACGTCAGTGGCTTTGAGCTGATACAGCGCTACCGTGCCGCTGGAAAGCATACGCCTGTTTTATTTCTAACCGCTAAAGATGATTTAAGTGATCGAATCAAAGGTATTGAAATTGGTGGCGATGATTATCTGACCAAGCCTTTTGCTTTTGCTGAGCTGATTGTTAGAATAAAAAGTTTGCTGCGACGTGCCAACCAATCGGACTATAAAAGCACGGTCATCCATACCGCTGATCTGAAAATGGATATTGCCAAACGCACTGTATATAGAGGCGACACCCTTATCAAACTGACTGCCAAAGAGTTTGCTTTATTACAGTTTTTCCTAGAACGTCAAGGTGAAGTACTGCCACGTACTGTGATTGCCTCGCAAGTATGGGATATAAATTTTGACAGCGATACCAATGTCATTGACGTAGCTATCAGACGTCTACGAATCAAAATCGACGATGGTTTTGACACCAAGCTGATTCACACAGTACGCGGTATGGGCTACAGGTTAGAGCCGATGGCTGTAGGCATGGGCGACGATGACAAAGATGATCCAAAATAAAATGAGATATAAATTTAAGAATCGACGTTGGCCGCTGTTATGGCGCACTGTTTTTTTACTGACCATATTTGTTGTCATCTCTCAAGTCATTATTTATATATGGGTTCAGCGCTCTGTTAACGAGCACTTTGAGCAAATGGACTCAGAGATCATTACTCATGCCGCGTTTAATTTGCGCAAACGTATGGTTGCCTTGGGCGAAGAAGTAGAGCCATTAACAGCTTCAAAGTCCCAATCACTCATTGATGACAATCACCTACATTCTTCTTGGCTAGATTATGATTTAAAAACGCTAATATCAGATAAAAACGGCAAATTATTATCCAGCGATCCCAGTAATTTCATCCATGATTTACCGACCGACTTTAGCTTATTAAAACTACGGCAGGACTATCGCGATCAGCAGTTTATGATCAAAATTAATAGTAGACATTATCGAGCGATGGTCATTGCAAACCACGAGGCTTTGGCGCTTATTGCGCTGCCTATCGATGTTCATCATCAGTATCTCATACATTTTAATCGCCAGCTGAGCTTGATACTGATCGCGATCACACTACTACTGGTGTCAATTGCCGCATTAAGTGTCTATTGGGGATTTGCGCCACTCGCTACTATCGTCCAAAAGATGAAGGGTATTAATCCTGAGCAGTTACATGAAAGGGTGGTGGTCAGTAATATGCCCTTAGAGCTACGACCATTGGCTGAGTCTTATAACTTAATGATGGAAAAGCTGGAAAGTAATTTTGAATCGTTATCACGCTTTTCAGATAATATTGCCCATGAGCTACGTACTCCGCTGGCGACGCTTGGCACTCAAACCCAAGTGATGTTAAGTAAGCCTAGAGCGAGCCATGAATATGTTGAGCAGCTGCACCATCAGCATGACACCCTTGAGCAGTTATCTATGCTGATTAATAATATGCTGCTGCTAGCAAAGACACAAAAAGGGCTGTCTGACTCACAGCTCAATCGGGTTGATACCGAGTCAATGTTCACTAAGCTTATTGATTACTATGAGCTAATCGCAGAAGATCGGAATATCTCCTTTGAAAAGACGGGCAACTTCCAAGCTGTGCTAGGAGATGAAAGCTTATTACAAAGACTGTTCGCTAATCTCATGTCAAATGCCATTTATTATGCTGCTAGTGACAGTGTGATCATTATTGAAGCCTCTAGTATTGAGATCCCCACTGTGCCTCATACTGTCACGAGTGATAAGCAAGATATGAGGTCATCTATATTAAATCCTGCATCTTTCAAGGTAGTGATCACCAATCGCTTAGATCAACCATTGACTCAAGTAGAGGCTGATAAACTGTTTGAGCGCTTTTACCGTCATGATAAAACGAATACGATGCATTCGGGAACAGGCTTAGGCTTATCTATCGTGCAAGCTATCGCCAATGCCCATAATGGCAAGGTCAGTATTACTATAAAAGATGACTCTTACTTTCAAATCAGTGTTGAGTTGATGATGGCTAGATAAAGAAGTATCAAATAAGAAAATTCGAGCTTCTCGTCCCACTTAGCCAAATAATTAAGACTGTATTTAGATGTTATTGTTTAAGCAAATTTCGCCTCGATTATTTACGTAATTGAGGTTTTTTTCTGTTTAAAAATTCTCCAAGTATTTCAGCAGCAGATTATTGACCAGAGTAACAATATTTCTTCCTCCTTTACAAAATTAATATTCCTGACCATTTAGTCAGTTATTTTAATAAAATCATAAACTTAGATGATATCAATAACTTAGAGTACATTTTTTACTGATATTTGGCGCTAAAATACAGTTGTCAGCCCTTATAAAACATGCTTAACTGTTTCAAAGTGTTAATAATTGCTGCCAAAATCGAGATTACTGAAATAAGTTATTAAGAAAATCTTTGTAGTTTCAGCAGCATTGATGCTTGTTTTGATGACGTTTTATTTTTACTGAAAGCTAATAGCCTTTTTCCCTCTAGCAGCACGGGTGCGTTTTAACAGGAAGTTAAACCCCGTTTATAGCCATGATAACCATGATGGCAATGTTGCTAGGCACCAACACTGTAAATAAAGGAATACTACTGTGCGTGATCATTCATCTATAAGCCTATCATTAATCACTAATAAGCTAACCTATGCGCTTATTGCCATTGCTGCTTTAGGCGCTATGAGCAGCGCCCAAGCAAAAGTGCTCTTCACTGATACCAGTATCTCAGCGCTTTACGGTACTGATTATGAGCTAGTGCCTCAAGAAACCTTAACCACCGTTACTTTAGAGCATGCCTCGACCCATACATGGGGTGGTGTATTTTTCTTTGTCGATCGCCATCAAGGTAAAGAAAATGCAGTAGGTAAAGAGTTTAAGGAAACCTATGGTGAGCTTGCGCCCAAACTTAAGCTGGCAAAGTTTGATAACAGCTTTATCAAACAAGTCAATTTAGCGGGGCAGTACGAGTTTGGCTCAAACAGTAATGGTTTTAGTCAAGACAACTATTTGGTAGGTGTTGGCGCGGATTTAAATGTACCTATTCCGGGTATGAAATATGCATCGGCATCGCTATATCATGCGTTTAATGATAAGGACAATGCTGATGATCAACAGATTACCTTAACCTACGGCTGGGAGAAAAATAACTTTGTCATAGATGGTTATGTTGACTATGCATTTAACAGCGAAGATGATTCTGTGAAAGATAATATCCATATCAATCCGCAATTAAAATACAACTTACAAGAAGTGTTGGGTATTGATAACCGCTTAGAAGTCGGTATGGAATATAGCTACTGGAAGAATAAATTTGGTAGTGACAAAACGCAGAATGCCGCGAGCGCTTTAGTGAAGTTCCATTTTTAAACAATTATAAATTTTTAAATATGATCAATAACGCCCTCATGCTAACTTTATCGGTTGGATGAGGGTTCTTTGTTGTGTATGCAAAAAAATCGAAATTCAGATAGGCTTAAGAAGAAAATAAAGGTGCTAAAAAACCGCATAAATTTTAAATTTGACTCATGCGCTTATGGGCGCTGATAGAGTCGACTGACACTTGCAATCAGCGCCACCATGACCATACCCATTATGATAAGAATAGCAGACATCATGTGTGCTGCCTCGTAATTCAATGCTTCTACTTGCTCATAGATAGCAATGGAGACCACTTTGGTTTCCCCCGAAATACTGCCACCGATCATCAATACCACGCCAAACTCGCCAATGGTATGCGCAAAGCTGATTAAGCTGCCAAGGATGATACCGATTCGAGCTTGCGGTAATGCTACCCGTATGAAGCGTCTGAAACGGCTAGGTTCCAGTAAGCTTGCAACTTCCATGACACTGGTTGGAATGCGTAAAAATTGCGCGTAGACAGGCTGAACAAAAAAAGGCAACGAGTAAATAATAGAGCCAATGACCAGTCCTTCAAAGGTAAATACAAAAGCGCTGATATTGTATTGCAACAGCCACTTACCGATACCAAAATTGGGGCTTAACAGTAATAATAAATAGAAACCAATCACTGTAGGCGGTAAGACCAGCGGCATCGCAATCACGCCCATGAGCATAATTTTGATGCGCCCAGCGATACGGCTGCGGCTGGGCTTTGCCAGCCAATAGGCTAATGGGGTTGCGAACACCAGCAAGCATAAGGTAGTGACACCAGCAAGCTTGATGCTCACCCACACAGGAAGCAGCATATCTGAGATAAGAGCATTAGACATCATAACGTTACTGTTTATTTACCTTTTATCTAATAGCGCACTTGTACCATGTTATATCGAGCATCAATTATAAAGTACCGTTTATCGTATTCTTTTTTTCAAATATCATGATAAGAAAACACATTTATAATGATATTTAAAGCCTTATTCATAGCGGCTATAAGTAGATTACCGAACTGCTAAATAACCAGCTCTAGAGAAGTAAGCTTGTCCTGTAGGAGAACGTAGATAATCCGTGAAATCTGTTGCATTTGCTTCATTAGTAATGAGTATGCCGTCTTGTAAGATAGCAGGATAAGATGTTGATGGTAAGAGGTAAAAATGCTCAGGTGTTGCTTTCATTGCTATGACTTGTGAGTGCGCAACAAAGCCATAGTCGACACTACCAGTATGGGCATATTGGAACGCTTGACCGATATTTTCCGCTTGGATAAGACGTTTTTGTGCTATTAGCGCGTCATATAGATTTTGCGTTTGTAGATAGGATTTTGCAGATGCACCATAAGGCGCAAGCTCAGGATTGGCAATGGTGATTTTGCTTTTATCATTGTTATTAAGTAGCTCTGTCAATGTGTTTTGATCGAATACACCAACAGCTTTGGTGGCACTATAAATGGACAGTTGCCCTTGGGTATAAGTAAAAGGCGTATGATTTGCATCACCTTTAAAAACCTCATTTAGCAGCTGCGCGGGGAAGTCTTGGTTGGCTGCTAAAAAGATATCATATGGTGCACCTGAGATAATTTGAGAATAAAGTTTACCTGATGAGGCAAAAGTGACTTCTATTTCTTGGTTAGGTAAGCCCTTATCAGTTTTGTAGCCCTCAATAATTTCAGGCAATACGTCCGATAAATTGGCAGCTGCAGCGATACGGAGTATTTGACTTGGCTCAGTGATATTGTTGATTTCAGCTGGCAAGTCAGTACCTTTTTCTTTAGTACAAGCCGTTAGAATCAAGGCTAAGCTCAGTGATGACACTGTTATATTCTTACCCATTATTGCTTAGCCATTTTGAAGAGTCATCTTGGTAGTATTCTTGCTTCCAAACGGGAATGTCCGCTTTTATCGTATCTAATATCCAGCGGCAGGCATCAAAAGCAGGATAACGATGGGCAGAAACCACCCCAACCCAAACCGCTACATCACCAATCTCTAAAGCCCCGATACGATGAATGGCGATAGCGTGAGTAATTTCAAAGCGCTTTTTGGCTTCTTCGATAATGGCACGCCCTTGATTAAGTGCAAGTTCTTCGTAGCCATAGTAGGTCAAGCGGTTGACGCTACTGGCATTATTGTGATTACGTACACGACCTTCAAAACATACGAAAGCGCCGCAGCTGTCATCATCAAGGGTTTTCTTTAGTCGATTTTCATCAATGTCTGAATCTAGTAGCGCAAAGCCATCGCGTTCAGCGATGAGATAAGCCTCATCGATGCTACGCTTAATGCTCATCGACTGCCCATGTACTTGGTCTGCCATATATTGTCTCTATTTATTATTCTTAAAATTTTTAGCGATACACATAAGCGTCTAAATACTATTAACCGCCTGCTACTGGAGTAATGAAAACCACGCTATCGCCATGACTAATCTCATCTGTCCACTTGGCAAAGTAATCGTTTACTGCCACACGCAGCTCTGACTGTGGACGGCTAAAACGATGCTTTTGGCGCAGTTGGTCGTATAACTCGGTCAATGACGTAGACTGTGGTACGTTTACTTTTTCTTCATGACAATTGGCTTCATCGGCTAAGCTGGCAAAGTATAAAACGGTGATATTCATCGTCGTATTTATATCGTCACTGCTTTCTATTAAATCGCTCATAGAAGTCTCCATTATTTATTAATTGCCAAGCTTTATATCTATCATATCGCTATGGCGTATTTACGCATGTTGATAGTCAGATTTGCCGCCCGTCTTATTCATCAGATGGACGTTATTGATGATGATGTCGTGAGAGATGGCTTTGGTCATATCATAGATAGTTAGGCAAGCGACGCTGACGGCTGTCAGTGCTTCCATTTCTACGCCGGTTTTATGCGTAACTTTGACAGTAGCAGTGACAGTAATGCTGTTTTGACTATCGTCGTATTCAAAATTTAAACCAATCTTATCTAATGGTAGGGGGTGACAAAGTGGAATCAGGTCATGGGTACGTTTTGCAGCCATGATACCTGCGATATGAGCGGTCTGCGTGATACTGCCTTTTTTGGTCATACCATCAGCAGCTTTGATTTGCTCATAAATTATCGCAGGGAAGATCACTTGCCCCTGCGCACGTGCTTCTCTTGTCGTCGCTATTTTGCCACTCACATCGACCATGGTAATATCACCGTTGCTATCTAAATGCGACAAGGCAGTTTGAATGGTTTTTTGACTGCTGATATTCATTTATCATTTCTCTTAAATGGCTAGTTTCTCTCAGTAAATCTTATTATATGTTACGTAAGGCAATACAGGCACGCTCAAAATCTTTAGGCGTATTGAAATTGGTAAGACATTGCCAATCCTCTGAAAACGTTACAGGCTGCACAATTGGCTGAATAAATTTCATTACTTGGCGCTGCCCATTGTCAATATAATGCTTCAAATCCGGCTCAATACTTAAGCGATAAATACCTAACAATGGAGATAAATGATGCTCATCGGTAAGACAAATTACCGACTTATCTACAGCTTGCGTTATATAAGGTTGTAGTTTTTTCCATAAATCGGTTACAGCAATCAAGCTATCACAGCTAATAACCATCAGCCAAGATGCGTACGAATTTGCCGCATTGGTTGATTGCATAATCATTGAGCTGGTCAAATATTGTAATGCCGCCTCTATGGCGACCAATGCGCCGCCGGTTTCGATCTGTTCATTGTCATTACTAGCAAAATCGTCAACCGAAAGGTAATCAGTGATATGAATGATGGGCACTTGCGGGTTATTCAAAATCAAATCTGGATTGATACCAAAACCACGACCATTATCTGCAATTATAATAGGCGCATTATAAGCAGTGGCTGCGCTTAGTTTAAGCGCTTGCCTGACATGATAATCAAGCAATTGCTCATTGGTTGGTAGCCTCAACTCAGCTTTAGGCGAACCCATACGTTTGGATGCACCGCCTGCTAAGATGACGATACCTGCTAAGCGATTCAAGTGATCTATATCGCTTGAGCTATTTACACTTTTTAAGGTATTTACAGCATCTGTCATGATTAATCGTGACCGGGGTTGGTACGCATAAAGTGCGGAACAAAATTGCATGGGCGCGTACGGCTATCCAGCTGCTCTTGTAAGATGCCTTCCCAAGCAGTACGGCAAGCACCTGATGAGCCGGGTAAGCAAAAAATACCTGTACCATTTGCCATACCAGCTACAGCACGAGATTGGATGGTAGACATGCCAATATCATCTTTTGATATTAAGCGGAACATCTCGCCAAAACCATCTACTGACTTGTCAAACAAGACGCTAACTGCCTCTGGAATGCTGTCTCTAATATAAAATCCCGTACCGCCAGTGGTAATCACTGCATGAACATTTGGGTCCGCAATCCAGCCGCTGACAACGGCTCTAATCTTATAGATATCGTCGGTAATCAGTTGACGATCAGCAAGCTGATGCCCTGCTGCGGTTAACTGATCGACCAGATATTGTCCTGAGCTGTCTTCTGCCATCGTACGACTATCAGAAACCGTTAAGATGGCGAGATTAAGTGGGGTAAAAGGTGCTTGCAGCTTGCTCATGAATGTTCCTTGATAAATATACTTATTATGAAAAATATTGCTGATAAATAAATTAACCACCAATCATCGACAAGTTATTCATAATGCCACTGTTCGAGTCATGAAGATGATGGTGCTCAGGTTTTATGGGCATAAAACTATGTAAAGTACTGACCAGTCCTGCAACATCATCTTGCTGCAAATGCTCACGAATGTCGTAATTGCCTTGATCAAATAGGCACAGATGCACCTTGCCTTGACTACTAACCCGTAGGCGATTACAGCTGTCACAAAAATGGGCTGCATATGGGGCAATCAGTCCGATACGCCCTTTATAATCAGGATGACTGTACTCAATTGCTGGACCGTCGTTACTGCCGCGTTCATGAGTTTGCCAGCCGTCTTCTATCAGATAGTTGGTAATGATGTCGGTTTGCGCATGCTGAGCAAAGAACAAATCGCTGTTGTCACTGGTCTGCATAAATTCAATAAAGCGATAAGTGACTGCTCTATCTTTGACATAATCAATGGCATTCATTAAGTTTTCAAAGGCAGTTTCAGCCATCAGAATGCTGTTTATTTTAAGCTTAATATCGGTGGTTGCCAGCAAGGTATCCATATCAGCCAAGAGTTGAGGCAACATATCAAAGCCAGTCATCTTGTGGAAAGTAGCGGCATCAAAGCTGTCCATACTGATATTAAGCTGATTTAGTCCGGCTGCCTGCCAACTAGCCAAGTGCTTACCAAGCTTATACCCATTACTGGTCATGGCAACGGTTTCAATGCCTTCAGTGTTCTTGATTGTTTTAATAATGTCTACCACATCACGGCGTATAGAAGGCTCACCGCCCGTAATCCTGACTTTTTTGGTGCCAACTTGAGCAAAACCGCGGATTAACGTAGCAATTTCAGCGACACTAAGCTCATCTTGGGGAGGTTTGCCTTGATAGCCATTGGGCAAGCAATACTCACAGCGAAAATTACAGAAATCAGTAATCGATAAACGCAAATAGGTCAGACGTCGTGCAAAGCCATCTGTTAATGGTTGAGCTAGGTTAACTGCAGAATCAGTAGACAAAACTGCCAATTTCGATGGTAAATGATCATCAAAAAAACTAGATGCAGCAGTAGGCGAATACAGTTGAGCATTTCCTACGGTGGGGGCAAGATGGTTCATAGATGATTACCATTAATATAAAATATAGTGTGTACTTTTAAGCGTTGCCTCAGGTTGTGAGTGAAATAGGCTATTCAGGTATAAATATGACCGATTAACTACAAATAACGATCAACCGTCATTCAATTAGTGACTAACACCAGAGTAGCAGTTAGATAATAAATGTTAAGTTTCACACGGTCTATAGTATAGAGGTTTATTCACTGTATCATTTTTAAGCGACATTCACTATATCCAAGGGAAAGGTTGCACTTGTACGCTTTCGCCAGCGGCTACATTGCCAGAATCTTGTGCCAATACGATAAAGCAGTTGGCATGGCTCAGCTGCTTGATACGGTGTGATTGTTGTTTGGTAAAGCTTTCAACATAAAAACTGCCTGCTTCATCTTGGGTTAAAACGCCTCTTTGGAAGTCCTTACGACCCGCTGATTTTTTAACATCGTTTTTAAGTGTTGCCATGACTGTTAATTGCATAGGTCGCTCTGAATGAGACGCGCCTGCCATTTGCCACAAAGCAGGAATCACAAACTGTAGCGTACCAACGACCGTCGATAGTGGATTACCAGGCAAACCAAAATATAAGACAGGCTTGGCAAGGTTTTGCGTCAGCTCACCAAAGACAAACGGCTTACCAGGTTTCATCGCGACTTTGTAGTGATTAATTTTGCCCAATTGCTCAATGACGGTGGTCAAAAAATCATAATCACCAACGGATACACCAGCGGTAGAGATCAGTACGTCACACTCTTGCATGGCTTGAGTGACAGCAGCCGTCGTTTTGTCTAAATCATCAGGGATAATCCCATAATCTTGAAGAGCTATTGGTAAATCAGAAAGCAGGCTTTTAAGAGTGGGGGTATTAGAATTATAGATTTGCGCCAAACTTTTAAGCTCATTGCCAATCGCCACTAGCTCATCGCCTGTCGCGAATACACCAACGATTAAAGGCTGATAGACGTTGACTTTATCAAAGCCTAAGTTAGCCAGCAAGCTGATATCAGCAGGATTCAGCCGCTTACCTTTAAATAAAACAGCTTCTCCCACTGCAATTTCTTCGCCTTGTTTGCGAATATGGTCATCAGACTGAGCCGTTTGGCTAAGGATGATTGAGTATGGCTTTGATTTATCAATGCTGCCTTTTATCGCGGCAAAATTGGTGTTTTCTTGAATGATAACGGTATCACATCCATCAGGTACGACCGCACCAGTAAAAATGCGTACTCCTTGACCTGACTGGATATCACCATTATAAGGGCTACCAGCTTGCGATTCACCGATGATGGTAATGGTAGTATTTTTTGCAAGCTTAGTTCCTTTAGCAATCGTATAACCATCCATCGCGGATAGGTTCTGTCTTGGTACCGAAAAAGGCGAGACGATATCTTCAGCCAGTATGTGATGACAGATGTCTAATAAATCGTAGTTAGTGACGGCTCTTTTATTAAGCGGATAGTCGTTATTATTATAATTCTCTACGCGCTGCTGTATCTCAGCTACAAGCCCTTCAACCGTAATCATAACCTTGTACTCATCTTATTAATGTTGAGCTATATATAGCATCAGACATACTTTATACCATAAGAATGACATGGCTGACAGGGATTTTATAAGCGGAGTCGTAAGATATGACTGAGGTTGTACGTTAAAAAATAGATGAAAATAGAGCAGATTTTCATATCACTTTACCGAGATAGTTTTTTATCGCTTGCTGGAAGAGAACGATGCAGAAGCTTCAAAAAACCATCCCAGTAATGCTATTTTGTCATTAACAATTGCTTATAAGCTTAAGCCAGCTCTATACTCATTTTGGGACCAAAGGGTTCGTAATGAATGTTATCAAGGACATGGTCAAGGATGATCAGGCTATCAATAATGCTTTCCATAAAAGGCATGGAACCACAAACATAAATATCAGCAAGTTTAGGCAAATTGCTAAGCCAAGCTTCATTAAGAATCTGCCCAGACTCAAAGTAAAAAATGTGCTTTTCTACGTTTGTCGCAGTAGCCAATAGTTTATTAACTTCACTATCAAAAGCATGATGCTCTTGGTTTTGGCAAGCATAAACCCAAACGATAGGACGTTTTGGATTGGCGGTAACTTGAGCTTCTAACATGGATAAAATAGGTGTCACGCCAACGCCAGCACTGATCAGCACCAAGGGAATATCGTCTTGCTGCACCAAATCTTGGTCTAGCTCAAAATCACCAGCCGGTGCCGACAATAAAACCGTGTCACCGACGGCTAGATGATCATGTAAATAATTAGACACTAGACCTTTATGCTCATTGCGATTGTCACGTCTAACTGCAAATTGGATACCTTGATCGCTATTGGCTGAGTATAAAGAGTAGTGACGCAGAGCAATATGATCGCTGTCTGCTGGGTCTGTTTTTACGGTAATGTATTGACCAGCAGACAGTTTAATCTTGCTTAAATCGATAGTCTGATTGTTTACTGAATGGTCATTTACCGGGACGACGGTAAAGGCGGCGATATCAGTCGCTGCTTCTACTTTTGCCGTTACTATAAACGGTGCAAAGCCTTGCCATATTGCCTGCTCATACATACCGTGCTCGATTTGGATAAATATCGAGGCAATCTCATCATAAGCTTCTGCCCAAGCCGTAAGGATATCGTCAGTTGCTGCATCACCCAACACTTCCTTGATGGCAGCAAGCAGATGCTCGCCAACGATAGGGTAGTGCTCTGGTAGGATCTGTAATGCGCGATGCTTATGGCTGATTTGCGTCACTTGCGGCAATAATGTCGCTAAGTTTTCTAGATGTTTAGCCGCTGCCAAAACTGTCATTGCCAGTGCAGTCTGTTGACGACCAAGCTTTTGATTGGTTTCATTAAAAATATCAAGTAGTTCAGGATGCTCATGAAACATATTCTTATAAAATACAGTAGTAATCGCGATCCCATGCTCTTCGAGTACCGGTACCGTTGCTTTGACGATTGCTAATGTTTGTAGTGACGCCATTGTGGATCCTTTAGTGAATATTCACATTGATAATATTTAGTGATTTAAGATTAATGAACGAAATTAATAACGATAATCAAAATTTCGAACCGCCGAATGAGCCAATAAAACGCAGTGACTCAACACTTAAAAGTCAAATCGTTAACCGAAATTATAAGATTCATTTAAAATGAATCTTATAATATATTATCTTTGTTCTAATATCAATGATGCAATACTATTGTACTGATTCCTTTTGGCAACATTTCTGTATCACAATCTAATTTTGCTTTGCAGGTGAAGAGGTTCACTTATGCAAAGTCCACATACATAAATCATTAGTTTTAAAACGCTACGATTCATTAAATAGGTGGCACAAAAAAGCCCTGTTAGGTACAGGGCTTTTTTTATTAAGCGATAGGTAACTTTTTTATTTAAAATAGTACTTTAGACATTTTTGCCGTGTTGCTTTTGCTGAATGTCTTTAGCTAAGTTGTAGCATTCATTGATATGGTCAGTAGCAATCTTCTTAAAAATCATATAGCCCATAGTACCTGCGACCAGTTGACCACCAAGTGGGATAAATTTGGTCACTTGCTTAGCAGCGATACGACCACCAAAGCCTTGCACAGTCTTTTTAACGATACCACGAGTTGCCATTAAGCCTGCAAAGTCAACGGTACGATCTTTTAGCGCACTCCAGTGAATAGCGCGTGACTCTAAATCTACCGCTGCTTGGCGATCCTCGAGTAAACCAAAGCGCTCACTGATTTCAGGTAACAGCATCGTCAGCATGCTAGCGTCAATTGCCACATCAAAAAATGGTACCGGAACGATAGCAACACCAGCAGAGATTCTGGCGCGCTTTTTGACCATGGCGATACATTCTTTTTTGACTTGTTCAAGATTTAAGTTTGGATCAATCGTATTCGGTAGCTTTTCAGCTAAAGGGGTCGTTTTCATGAAATATCCTTAAAATAGGTAAAAATAGCAATTAAAAGAAAAAATAAGACATAGAATAAATAACAAGAAACTGCAGGGTTTATAAGATGTCTACCATTTTATGTATTTATAAACGCCATACAATCGCTGCTTTGTAGCAAAATGCTGAAAAATAGGGGTAATCTGCACCGTTTTTGTAAATGAAGCCATACGCTAAAAATATAAGTTTAGAAATAAATACATTGTCTAGGTGCGCTAAAATTATTCTATAAGTTACGTGATGATGGATGTATAAGCAATCTCTAACCTTGCACCGACATGCCAAAAATTACCTCTAAATTAATATTGTGAGCACTTACTAAAGCCAGTAGAATAGCTTCATGCTAAATTTAACTCCCCGTTATACCAGCACTCGCATTGACGAGTTGCCCGCCGCGTTGCAACCACTTGCCGCCCAATCACTGACGCTTGCTCGCCTATATGCCGCTCGCGGTATTATGCAGCCAGATGAGCTTGAGACTCAGCTGGCTGGTTTGCTGCCTGCTGAGAAGCTAAAAGGTATCATTGAAGCGGTAGATCTATTAGATATCGCTATTGATGACGGTCAGCGTATTCTGATCGTTGGTGACTTTGACTGTGATGGCGCAACCAGTACGGCGCTTATGATGCGCGCCCTGACTGCCATGGATGCCAAGGTTGATTTTCTAGTCCCTGACCGTTTTAAATACGGTTATGGGTTGACGCCAGAGATTGTCGAATTGGGTATTAAAACTTATCAACCGCAAATGATTGTCACGGTAGATAATGGTATCTCAAGCCATGAAGGCGTGGCGCGCGCGCAGGCTGATGGCATTACTGTCATTATCACTGACCATCATCTGACGACTAAAGAAACCCCACCTGCTGAAGCCGTGGTCAACCCCAATCAACTTGATTGCACTTTTGCTAGTAAAGCTTTGGTAGGTGTTGGGGTAGCTTTTTACGTACTCGGACGACTGGCAAAGCTGCGCCGCGATGCTGGCAAATCTACCGTACAAGTCAGTCAATATTTGGATTTAGTGGCGCTTGGTACGATTGCTGATGTGGGCGTACTTGATAAAAACAATCGGATCTTGGTCCATCATGGCTTAGCGGCTATTCGTCAAGGACGTGGATCTCTTGGCATACTAGCGTTACTTGAGCAAGCGGGTCGAGATCCCAAAAAACTACAGGCGCAAGATTTTGGTTTTGTCTTGGGTCCACGTATTAATGCGGCTGGGCGTATGGATAATATGCGCATCGGTATTGAGTGCTTGCTAGCAGATGATTGGGCAACAGCGCAGCGATTGGCACAAGAGCTTGAACAGCTTAATCGTACGCGTCGCCAAGTAGAAGGTGAGATGCGTACGCAAGCGGATAATATCGTCCAAGCATTAGCTGCTACTAATACAGGTATGGAAACTGATGCAAGCGATGGTATTATCGTTCAGCATAGGCTTGAGAAGAAGAGCACTAATACCCGTAGTATTGTGTTATATCAAGATGACTGGCATCAAGGTGTTATCGGTATCGTCGCAGGACGTTTGAAAGAAAGCCATTATCTGCCAAGCATTGTCTTTGCGCCCGCAGATACTGAATGTACGGGCGATGATGATGCCATCAAAGGCTCAGCACGTTCTATTGCTGGCGTGCATATTCGTGATGCCATTGAACAAGTTGCCGAGAGCCATCCTGATTTAATCAGTCATTTTGGCGGTCATGCCATGGCAGCAGGACTGACGTTGAAACGAGGCAACTTTGATGCCTTTGTGACAGCATTTAACACGGTACTGGCACAGATGGAGGATGAGGTATTCGCTGAGCAAAAATTCACCGATGGTGCTTTGCAAGCAAGTGATTTTAGCTTATGGTTTGCTGAGCATCTTGCAGAGTCTAGTATTTGGGGACATGGGTTTGCGCCACCGATATTTGATGGGGTGTTTGAAGTGTTGAACTTTAAAGTGTTAAAGGATAAACACCTTAAAGTGTCGCTACGTTATCCTGATGTACAGTATCCGATTGAGGCGATTCAATTTAATTTTGATAGCAGTGCTTGGGATTACCGTGCCGAAAAAGTACATATATTGTTTGAGCTGGACATCAATGAATGGAATGGCAAACAAAGCTTGCAGTTAATGATAAAAGATTTGGCGCTGGTAAAAGAGATGGTCGAAGCAAACTAGAGACTTAACGGTACAGATAGTAACTGCGCTAATAGTCACTAAGCGTCAATATTTCCATTCAATGGTCGGAAACTGCCAGTCATAGCGAATAGCAAGCATGCGTAAGGTAAAAATCGTTGCCATTGCTGAGATATCAGCAATCCAAGCGGTCACGCCAATATGGTGTAGCGCAAAGTAAAGGATACCACCTGTTAAAGCGGCGGTGATATAAATCTCTTGCTGTAGCACCAGCGGAATTTCATTGCAAATCATATCGCGGATGATACCGCCGACAATAATCGTAATAACCCCGAGTAATAATGCCACCGGCATATTTGCGCCCATACTATCAGCCACCTTGATACCGATTAAGGTAAAGGCTGACAGACCAATAGTGTCAGAGAGTTTAAGAAATGTGTCAACACGTCTAGAATTGGGATGAAAGAATATCTGCATCACCAGTGAAGAGATGGTAATAACTGTCAAATAGCTCATATCTACCATCCAAAACAGTGGGTGACGATCCAAAATCACATCGCGCACCGTACCCCCTCCGATAGCCGTCACAATCGATACCAGCAAGCAGCCGAACACGTCAAAGTTCTTGTGCTTAGCTAATATCGTCCCTGAGATACTACAAGCGACAATACCAATCATATCGAACAAATAAATTAGTGAGCGCGGGTTAAAAGTAGTAATCAAATCCGAATCTAAGGGAATAATGGGCATGAGTTATTCTCATTAAAGCACTGAGATTACAGTGCTGCTAGTTTCTTCGCTCATCGTAAAAACTGGCTAATCCGTTAATCGATCAAACGAATGGAAGGCAAGTGCCAATCGAATTTCAATGCCAGCATACGTATGGCAAAGATGATAAATAGCATTATAAATTCGTTTATTGTCGCGTCTAGCCCCCAGTAGTCGAGCACCAAATACGTCAATGAGCCTGCAATACTGGCAGTGATATAAATCTCACGCTGTAGTACGAGCGGAATCTCATTACAAATGATATCACGCAATAAACCACCAATAATGGCTGTCCAAACCCCCATCATAATAGCAATCATTGGCGCTATGTCTTGCGTCAATCCCACTTTAAAGCCAATCACACTGAAGGCTGCTAGACCAATAGCATCAAAGAACTTAAGCGCGTTATCAATTTTATGATACAGATGAAAAAACATTTGCAAGATAAGAGAAGTAGCAGTAATCACAATGACGTAATTGAGATCTGTCATCCAAAATAAGGGATGGCGATCAAGTGCCATATCCCGTAGTGTACCACCGCCGATAGCATTGACCAGTGCAACTAATATGCAGCCTGCAATATCAAAACCTTTGTGCTGCGCGAGCAATGTGCCAGCGATAGCACAGGCGATGATCCCAACCATATCCAACATATACAGCAGGATATCGGGGAAAATAAAGTTATTTATCATCGCTATATTTGAGCCTTAACCATCTTTGGCAAATAATATCAGTCCTAGAATGATGAGTGCAATACCCACCAAGCCCAGTGTAGAAGGAAGGGCATTATTCAGTAATAACATGCCACCAATTAAAGCAAATATTACTTCACTGGCTTGAGTAGAATCTACGCCTGCCACCTCGCTCGATGTCACTGCTTGCTCACGGGCATATAAAAATATACTCGTCGCCGCCACACCTGCGAGTACTGCTACCAGTAACGTACTAAAAACCTGTGTGGTCGCCGGTTGCTCAGGACGTATGATTAAGCCTAATAATAACCAAAATGGCAAACTACCGAGGGTCATTAACCAGACTTTATTAAAGGCATTTTGTAATAAGGTTGTCTCAATGGCAGGAATGCGCGCAATGAGACTTTGCAAGCGTGACGCAGCTTGTCTATCGATAGGTAGGATAGGGGCTTCGGTAATGATGCGTTGGGTATGAGTGTCAATGTTATCATCAGTGTCATTTGGCTGAAGATTATCACGAGCCTGTTGCCGCTCAACACTGTGTTTGCGCGAATTATGAGACACTTGCCAAACAAGCTGATTGCCAATCGGATAACTGAATGCTGCAATCAGTGCAGGTAGCGCGCCATATAGTATCATATCAGCCATAGGTACGGTATCAGCGAGAGTGGATGCATGTAAGCCTTCACTGACATTGACCATCACTACACCGATAAAGACGAGTAGCGCATAAATGATAAATTTCTTATCAAATCTTTGCCCAAATGCTACCAATACCAATAAACTTGTCACGACCGTAAACATAAATGTTGCTGCAACCACCCAGCCTGCAACGTGGTCGCCAGCATAGCAAATACCCGTATAAAATACGCCAAAGCCAATACTGCCGGTGATACACCAAAATCGCCAATGCTGAAAGAAGATAGCGCTCAATTCTCTAATACGTCCAAAACCATGCTGCATTGCAATCAGGACAGTAATGATGAGCCACATAAATAAATAGCGTAGGCTAGCTGACCAAAACCAGTGCCCACCAGCACTACTCATCATCTCATTTAAAATAAAGGTGGAGCTAAAAAACGCGCCCGCTAATAAGCCCAATAAAATGAGTTTGACCATAGCTGTCCCTTTCTTCCTTGGCTTGCTATTTATTTGAGAATCCATTCAGATTTTAGAGACTATTTGCCCTTGGCATCTGCCCAAATAATCTTATGTAGTTGCAATTGAAAACGTACGGGTAGGGCATCGCCTAACATCCATTCGGCAAGCTCACGTGCGAGTACTGGCACTTCTGGGCTATTATCGTTTGCCGTATCTTCATGTGCCACATTAAACATCGGTGAAAACCACACGGTACCGACCAAGTCATTTAGCTTATAGTCGATAAGCTTCGCTTTTGCCCAGTCATAATCGGTGCGATTCATGATGACAAATTTTATTTGGTCATGTTGAGTGAGGTAATCGAGGTTTGACCAAAGATTCTTATCAACTTCACCTGAGCTTGGAGTTTTCAAATCCATCACTTTGCTGACCGCTGGCGGGACGTTTTCGACCGTCAGTGCCCCTGCCGTTTCAAGAGAAATCTCATAACCCTCATTGAGCAGACGCTTCATCAATTCAATAGCGTTAGGCTGGGCTAAAGGCTCACCACCGGTTAAGCAAATACGCTTACAAGGGAAGCTGGCAATAGTCGCCATAATAGTCTCAAGCGACTGACGTTCGCCGCCACTAAAGGCATATTCGGTATCGCAGTAAACGCAACGTAGCGGGCAGCCGGTCAGACGCACAAATATCGTCGGCAACCCTGAAGTCAGTGCCTCACCTTGCAGAGAATAAAAAATCTCCGTTAAACGTAACCCTGCTTCAGGGTCAGTGACAGGGATAGCAGCGGTGCGTAAAGATAACTCACTCATAATATTTCAAATACAGTTAAGGATTGATTGTGCCATCGAGCACATATCAAATAAAAAAGGTTTAAGAATCTGTCTAATGCTTGGAAATTCAGTGCCCAGACAAGACAAATATTATAACGTAAAGTCCTCTATTAAGCTGCTACCTAACAACAAAAAGATGCTGGAGCCCAAAGCTTCAGCATCTTTTTTTATTTAAAACAATCACTATCGTGATTAAGTATTTAAGCTAAACGTAATAACTCATTTACGGATGTTTTAGCACGGGTTTGCGCATCGACTTTTTTCACGATGATAGCTGCATACAAGCTATGCGTACCATCTTCAGAAGGCAAGCTGCCTGGCACAACAACTGAGCCTGCTGGTACGCGACCACGATGAATCTCGCCAGTTTCGCGATCATAGATGCGGGTAGATTGACCAATATAGACGCCCATAGAGATCACTGCGCCTTCTTCTACGATAACGCCTTCAACGATTTCAGAGCGCGCACCGATAAAACAGTTATCTTCAATGATAGTCGGATTGGCTTGCAATGGCTCTAGAACACCACCGATACCGACGCCACCTGATAGATGGACATTTTTACCGATTTGAGCACATGAACCAACGGTCGCCCAGGTATCTACCATAGCGCCTTGATCGACATAAGCACCGATATTGACATACGATGGCATTAATACGGCGCCTGGCGCGATATAAGAGCCTTTACGTGCAACGGCTGGCGGTACAACGCGCACGCCAGCTTCTTTAAACTGCGCTTCTGTCCAATCTGCAAATTTGGTTGGTACTTTGTCATAAAACTGGACATGCTCGCCCGCTGCTTGAACGTAGTTGTCATTTAAGCGGAACGATAGCAAGACAGCTTTTTTTGCCCACTGATTGACGACCCATTCCCCATCCTTTTTTTCTGCAACGCGCAAAGTGCCGTTATCTAGCTGCTCAAGTACTTGATTGATGGCATCACGGACATCTTGTGGCATGGTTGCTGGGCTATACTCGTTGCGGTTCTCAAAAGCTTGTTCGATGGTTTGTTGTAATGACATAAACATTCCTAGAATTGATGAAGGTAAATAAAAACTTGCCGTATTGTCGCTAATTTGGCGACTTTTAGCAAACGTGATAGACGATACTATAATTTCGGGATTTTATGGGCTTAAGTGTTGCTATTTATCCAGCCTAAGATGTCTTGGTAAACCTGCTCTTTATTCTGTTCATGTAGCGGCTCATGGCGCATATGAGGGTAGAGCTGCACAGAGACATGATCAAAATGTTGTTTGTCTAGGCGATTGGCAATATTACGAATACCGCGACCCATATCACCGATTGGGTCATTTTCTCCGCTGATTAATAACATTGGAAAATCTTTGGCAATCGTCATTGCCCAGTTTTTATGCAAGCCTGCATTCATCAGTGTAAAGAGGGTCATAAAGCCGTTATTGGTAAAATCAAAACCCGTCAATGGATCGGCTTCATAAGCTTCAACAGCGGCAGGATTTTCGCTTAACCACGCAAACTTTGATGAAGAAATACGATTATTAAGCTTGCTATTGAGTACTTTATTCATCACGTTAGCAAATAGGGCATTTGGCTTTTTAGGTGCCGCTTTTGTCAGTAACTTATTGACCGGCAATAATACTTTGATCAATGGATTGGCATCCGCTGTGCCCATTAAAATAGCACCAGTAAAGTTACGCGCATGGTGTTTAAGGACGTTACGGACGATAAACGAGCCCATCGAATGACCCATGACGAAATGTGGCACATTCGGATGACGCGCTTTTAAGCTGTCCGCCATGACGATGACATCTTTTAATAATGACTGCACAGGATGCTCTTCACCAAAAAACCCCAAGTCTTCGGCTGATTTAACAGTTTTTCCATGACCAAGCTGGTCATAAGTGGCGACCGCAATACCGTGATCGGCTAAAAATTGCGCCACGTCTGCATAACGCCCGCTGTGCTCTGCCATGCCGTGTACAATCAGCAAGGTTGCACTAATGACAGTATCACTATGGCTCGGCTCAAAAAAAGTATGATGCAGATAATGGGTATTGTCAGAGGAAGTTATTTGTTCATTATTACTCATAAAAATCCAGTCCTTGAATGGTTAAGGGTATGATGAGATAGATTATATATTTTTTAGGGCTTTATTATAGGGATAAGTTATTGCTACAACCAATCTAATTGCGAAATTTGGCAACATTAGTATGTTATTTGGTTTTTAGTCAGCGTTATGGTCTATTCATTTAAACGACAGCTACAAAAATATCGACCATAAAAAAACCCCCATCAAAGTGATGAGGGTCTTGGCAAATGCCATAATCGAATCAAATATGATTCAAAAAATTTACTACTAAAATATGGCTCTCCAACCTGGGCTCGAACCAGGGACACACGGATTAACAGTCCGTTGCTCTACCAACTGAGCTATTGGAGAATAAGCGGTAAGTGTTTAATGACTTACTGCGAGCTTAGAAAGTCTCTAACGAGTTCTTGCTAAGTGGGGCGTATTCTAGCAAAGATAAAAAATACGTCAAGCTTTTTTTGCATGTTTTTATACATTAAAGATATTAACGCTAGCGCAAAGGTTGTTGTCGAGCCAATTTGCGTCATATCTTCGATATCACTCTGTTTGCGAAGTAACAACAAATAAAGCAACTTGCTTATACTATAATTATTTAGATTTGATAAATAAAAGACTGCATTGGTTAATAAAATCATGCTAATGAAATTACATTGTTAATAGCTATAAAGCTGCTAAAGGCTTATAAGATAAAGATTTATTAAAGCCAAACCAAGAATAAGATAGCAAACGACGAAAAGGATATTTGCGATGACAGACACTGCTAAGAAACAACATATTGTGATTACGGGTGCGACCTCTGGGATTGGTTATCAGCTGGCAAAAGACTATCTGCGAGAGGGACAGCATGTCTATGCCGTCGGTCGCGATGAGGAAGCCTTGTCTGAGCTAAAATCATTAGGAGCAGAAACTATCGCTTTAGATCTAATGGATCGAGATAAGGTGATTGCTGCTTTTGATAAAATTACTGAGATTGATTTGGCGATTTGCGGCGCTGGCATGTGTGAGTATCTAGATATGCCAAACTTTGATAGCACGGCGTTTATGAAAGTGCTGTCGGTGAATATGGGTACGTTATCGCATGCCATTGAAGCAGTACTGCCAAAGCTGATGGCTTCAAAAGGACGCTTAGTTGGTATTGGTTCGGCGTCGGCTTACGTGCCTTTTGCTCGTGCAGAGGCTTATGGCAGCTCAAAAGCAGCTATTCACTATTTAATGAAAACTTTACAGATTAGCCTTGCACCGCAAGGCGTGTCAGTGAGCTTAGTAGTTCCCGGCTTTGTAGAGACGCCAATGACCAAACAAAACGATTTTCCGATGCCGTTTTTACAGACTACACAGCAGGCAAGTCAAGCGATTCGTGATGGTATAAAAAGTGGCAATGACGTTATTGAATTTCCCAAAAAACTGACGTTGCCATTAAAAGTATTAGGGACATTACCTGATATGGTTTGGCAACAGGTCAGTACAAAAATCAATAAAAAATAGCCAGTTTTACTATTTCTGAACACCTATAAAGAAAATAACTAGGAATATTTTATGCCGTTTTTGCGCCGTAAATCTAAGCAGCTATCTAATCAAGTAGAAGCCGTTATTAAGGATACAAGCCGTCATTCAGAGGATAAGAAGAATGCACAAGTCAGAAAAAATATCGCTATTATTGGCTCAGGGGTATCAGGTTTAACTTGTGCTCATTACTTGGCAACGCAATTTGACGTCACCGTATTTGAAGCCAGTGATTATATCGGTGGACACGTAAATACCATCGATGTGACGCTACAAGACGGTAAAAAATCTAAAGTTAATAAGGTTGAAAAAAGTGCCATAGATACCGGCTTTATTGTCTTTAATGAGCGTACTTATCCTAACTTTTTTCGCTTACTTCATGAGCTGCAAGTACCATTTCAAGCAACGGATATGAGTTTCTCAGTCAAAAATACTGCACGCAACTTCGAATATAACGGCCATACGCTCAATACCTTGTTATCACAGCGCAAGAATCTTCTGAATCCGAAGTTTTGGGGATTTATGAATGATATTTTGCAGTTTAATAAACGGGTGCGTCAGCTACGTCAAGATTATGATAAGGCGCGTGAGCAGGGGCAGGATATTGCTGTTTTTACCAAGCAAACGCTAGGCGAGTATCTAGATACTAAAAAGTATGGTGATTTATTCACCGATAATTATCTATTGCCCATGGTATCTGCGATTTGGTCGACCAGTCTGCGCGACGTACAAGATTTCCCCTTAGTGTTTTTCGCTCAATTCTTCGACAATCATGGTTTGCTTGATGTGGTCAATCGTCCGCAGTGGTTTACGATAAAAGGCGGTTCTAAGCAGTATGTAAATAAACTGATCAAACGTTTTGTGAAGGCAGGTGGCAGCGTTCGCGTGAACAGTCCCGTGCAATCAGTGATTCGAGAAGATAACAAGGTGATATTGAACGTTACGGATACAACAGATAATAAGACGCAAGGTCTTGTGTTTGATGAAGTCATCTTTGCCTGTCATGCAGATACAGCGCTCAAAATCTTACAAGATGCCAATCCTATCGAGCAAGAAGTACTGAATCATTTTACCTTTACCGATAACACAGCCATTCTACATACCGATACCTCAGTCTTACCCAAAAAACCACTGGCGTGGGCAAGCTGGAACTATTTAATCGATGATAAAAATGCTATTAAAAAAGATAAAGAATCGCTGCAAACTGCCACAAAGCCCGTATTGACCTATCATATGAATATTTTGCAGCGCTTGACCAAACAGCATAATTACTTAGTAACTCTCAATCATGAGGTAGATGAGAGTCAAGTTATTAAGCGTATCGACTATAGCCATCCAGTATTTAATAATGAAATGATTGCCGCGCAAGCACAGTGGTCAAATATCTCTGGTAGTAGCGATTCGCACACCCATTTTTGCGGTGCTTATTGGTTCAATGGCTTCCATGAGGATGGCGTAAGAAGCGCGCTACGTGTCTGTCAGGCATTGGGATGCAATATCGATATTAAGGATAGCGTTGACCTAAGCCATTTGCCTGATGCTGAAAGCGCACATACGCCGTTCCGCTATAAAGATTTACCAGTAAAAGCAGACAAACAATTACGCAAACTTAAAAAACGTCAGCTAGTCACTGCCACGACCAATCAAGAGTTGGTGCAATACATTGCAATGTTGGCGCCCATGGCTAAAGCGTTTAAAAAGAAAAAACTGGGATTTTTTGCTGCTCGTAAAGATAAGTGCTCGTAGCAGTTAAATACAGCATGACCAATTAAGGTTATTAAGTATGGTAGAAGCAGAACAGCCTAACAGTATAAGCGTAGAGCCTACCTTGGCAGATGATACTAAGCTCTTGCCACACCAAATATTTCACGGAACAACTTGGCACAGCCGGTTGCTACCGAGTGTGCATAAATTTGCCTATCCTTATCGTTATTGGGGTGTCAATATCACTGCATTAGCAGCAGGGCACGCATTGCCAGAAGTGGATATCAGTTCATTTAACGGCAATAAAATCCTAAAAAAATGGCCATTTAATAAGCAATTACTTTTCTCTGGAACAAAAAAAGCCTTACAACAGTTTAATCCTGAGGATTACTTACAAGGATTGAGCACACAAGATAAAAATAGCCTAGGTAAAAGCAAAGATGCTGACGATAAAGGAGGGTATTTATCAGATGTTCAATCACTAGAACAACTTTTAATTCAAGCATTTATAGAACGGACGGGTAGTGCACCAACAGGCGATATGATTGGAATGGTCGTTTGCCGTAATGCAGGGATATATTTTAGCCCAGTAAATTTCTATTTGGGCTTTGATACAGAGCAAAAACCCAGCCATCTATTGGCAGAAGTATCTAATACGCCATGGGATAAACACCATTACTATGGGTTTTTATTAGATGGCGCAAACACTGAGTTTTGTCACGATAAAGATTTTCATGTCTCACCTTTTAATCCTATTGACCAGCAGTATCAGTGGCAAGTAACGATTAAAAGGGCAATAAAAAATACTGTCACTAGTGAAGTAAAAAGTAAGAAAGAAAAGCTGTCTAATCACTGCTTTGACGTTCGTATCGCTATAAATATCAGCGATAAGCGCGGTGAAGTATTAAAAACAGGTATTAAAATGTCTGGCGTACCAATGACGGCATCGACGATTTATAAGAGCTTACGCAAAAATCCACTGATGAATATAACGTCTTTAATGCGTATTTATGGTCAGGCTTTTAAACTCTATGCCATTAAAAAAGTACCCTATATTAATTACGATGAAACATTAGCCGATAGCAAGCAGCAGAATGGCAATAATAAGCATGAGCAGTGACAGTAACTACTATGCCAAAAATTCAAAACTTCAAAGGTTCAAAGACTCAAGAATTTAACGTAGAGCTCTTACTATCGAATAATTATACAAGGATGGATAAATGATGTCAGCAAGACTAGCAAGCAAGGCACCCGTATCAAAATTAGGAAAAATCACTGCTCACATCAATCAAACGGTTAACGATAGTGCTATTTTGCAGCCAGTTAGTAATAGCGTGAATTATCTGGCGCGAAAAGCCATATTCCGAGCTTTGAAGCACATTCAATTTGGTGGTATTACTATCATTGAGGATTTTGTTGGGCAGGATGCTAAGCCGCATTGTTTTGGCACAGCTGCTTCTAGCAACATAAGTAGCTCAGCTATCGGTCGTCATACATTGGATGTGACGCTGACCATTCATGATAGCAGCGTCTATCGTCAGTTATTATTTGGCGGCTCTATTGCGCTAGCGGACAGCTATATCAATGGCGAATGGGATACGGATGATTTAACGGGTTTGATTCGACTGGCAGCGCGTAATTTGGCGGTACTTAATCAGTTAGAAAATCGTTTTGCGGTTATTAGTAAAACCTTTGAGCGAGCCAATCATAAGTTACGCAGTAATGATAAATTGGGTTCAAAGTCTAATATTTTGGCACATTACGACTTAGGTAATGACATGTACCAGCGTTTTTTAGACGATACGATGATGTACTCATCAGCAGTCTATAAAAAAGTAGATACGACATTGGCTGAGGCGCAGCAGCATAAACTCGCTTTGATTTGTGAGCGTTTACAACTGAAACCCGAAGATACTGTCATAGAAATTGGGACTGGTTGGGGCGGGTTTGCTATTTATGCAGCAACGCATTATGGTTGTCATATAACGACGACCACTATCTCGGATGCGCAATATGAAGAGGCGCAGCGCCGTGTAGAAGCGGCTGGACTGTCGGATAAAATTACCTTACTGAAGCAAGACTATCGCGAACTGACAGGACAGTATGACAAGTTGGTAAGTATTGAGATGATTGAGGCGGTTGGACATGAGTATTTACCGACGTTTTTTGCTAAATGTAATAGCCTGCTGAAGCCAACAGGTTTAATGGTATTACAAGCCATTACCTTCAATGATCAAAATTATCAAGACTATATAAAGTCGGTCGATTTTATTCAGACACACATTTTCCCCGGTGGTTGCTTACTATCTAATCAAGAATTGACGACGCAGTTTACTGAGCAGACCGATATGGTCATTAAGCAGTTGCATGATTATGGCTTTGATTATGCGTACACACTATGGGATTGGCGTACTGCGTTTATGGCACAACATGAGGAGATAAAAGCACTCGGTTATGATGAAGAGTTCATTCGCTTATGGGAGTTTTATTTCTGCTACTGCGAAGGGGGGTTTTTGGAACGTACGATTGGAGTCGTGCAAGTCACCGCCGTTAAGCCAAACAACATTGATGCATGGCATTCATAGGCTGCATCTTAGTCCCTATTATAAAAGGATCTTACTATGGGTTATATTTATATCTATCTTGCTTCTCTTGTCATATTTTTGGGCATTGATGCGGTTTGGCTGCAGACCATGACCGGTCTGTTTTATGAAAAGCGTATCGGACACTTACTTGCCGAACAGCCAAATATGACTGCTGCTGGGGTGTTTTATCTGTTTTATCTGTTGGCGCTGTGTATTATTGTTTTATACCCACAAATCAGATCAAATGCGCCGATTCACCATATCTTCTTATTGGGCGCTTTGATAGGACTGATGGCTTACGGTACTTATGATTTTACTAGCTTAGCGTTATATAAAGGTTTTACTCTGGACACCGCTTTGGTTGATTTTGCTTGGGGTGGTATTTTAACAGGTTCAGTGAGTGCTATCGTGGCTTGGCTTGCTTATCGTTTTCATTGGTTAAGCTAATCTAGTAGTTAAGTTAAATCGACTATATTTGCGCTGTCGAAATTGCTACTGTATAAATAGCACTTTAAATAGATTCTACCCCCGTTAAGGAACATTATGACGCAATATAACACCAGCTCTACCGCCAAAACAGTCCCATTAAACCATGAGCTGTATATGTCAGTGCTTATGACGCCAGATATGGCCAATTTTATTGGTAACGTCCATGGTGGGGATTTGCTCAAGATGCTGGACCAAGTCGCTTATGCCTGTGCCAGTCGCTATAGCGGTAGTTATGTGGTGACACTGTCAGTTGATCAAGTGATGTTCCGTGAGCCTATTCATGTTGGAGAGTTGGTAACGTTTGCGGCTAGTGTCAATTACGTTGGTAAGACTTCAATGGAAGTCGGCATTCGAGTAGAGGCAGAAGATGTACGTGCACGTACCGTTCGCCATACCAACAGCTGCTACTTTACCATGGTGGCGATTGATGAAAATCGTAAGCCCACGCTAATCCCTGAGCTTGAGATTAAAGATGCCTTGCAACAATGTCGATTTGACGCAGGCTTAGAGCGCAGAAAGCTGCGTATGGAAGGCTCGCAACGTATCAGCTGTGACATCAGTAAATTGACTAATAAAGTAGCAAGCGCATAATCTGCTCATTAATGCAGACAATAAACATACTCTCACCAAAAAATTACTGATAAGAACAGATTTTTTGACTACAGTAAATGGAATCTAAAGTAACTAATAGATCAGCTAGTGTTTATATATAACTAGTCTGGTTTTATACCTTAAACCATCCATTTATTGAGACTCAGATGAGTTTAAAACCGCCAGAATCCAACCCAAAAGATGAGCCAATGTCGCGCGCTGATACGCACGGCATTGGTCGCTCTCGCGCTCGAAATCCTTTTAATGCTTCAGATAGCACCAATTCTGACCACTCTAAATCTGTGCCAAGCCATGATGACAAAAAATCGAGCTCATTAATAACGGTTTTGATTGCAGTTGGTGCCAATCTTATTATTGCAATTGCTAAAACAGTAGCAGCGTTTATGACGGGTTCCGCTTCCATGATAGCGGAATCAGCGCATTCTTGGGCAGACGCGGGCAATGGCACCTTATTGATCGTTGCAGAGAAAAAGTCGGTCAAACCTGCTGACAAAAGCCATCCACTCGGCTACGGTAAAGAGTCGTATGTATGGTCAATGATTGCCGCGTTTGGCGTCTTTATGGCAGGTTCAGTAGTGTCTATTTATACTGGCATTACCGAGTGGAATGCAGCTGAAACTGAAACCAACTATACCATCGGTTTTATTATCTTGGCAGTCGCCTTTGTGCTTGAAGGATTTTCTTTAACACAAGCGTATTTGCAAAGTAAAAAACATGGCGAAGCGATTAATGTCAGTGCCATCGGCTATGTGATGGACACCTCTAATCCCACCTTGCGCGGTGTGTTCTTTGAAGATTTGGCGGCAGTAGTAGGTTTGGTTGTGGCAGCAGCTGCTATGGCAATGCACGCCTATACTGGCGAACCATTTTGGGATGCGCTTGGGTCTATCATTGTCGGTATATTGCTGGCCGTAGTGGCAGTCTTTTTAATCAGTCGTAATCGTGATTTTTTGGTTGGCTATAGAGTCTCAGAAAAAATGCACGATTATATTTTATCAGAGCTTATCAAGCATCCAGATATTGATAGTGTTTCTTACTTGCATTTGGAGTGGGTAGGTCCCAAAAAAATATTTATGGTCGCGGCGGTCGATATTGCTGGAAATCAACATGAACATGAGATTGCGCACAAATTTGAAAGTATAGAAAATCAGTTTCGCAGTCAGTCATTGTTTCAAGAAGCTATCTTAACTTTATCTGTCCCTAACGCTGAAATCTTACGCTTACCTGATAATGAACATTTATAATCTATAATAAGAATGAGAACATAATATGAAAAGTCCTTTAAAACCGTTAACAAAACATCCTAATCGCCATACACAGATAGTATCACCGTTGCTGGCATTAGTAGTGGTGACTTTGATGTCAGCTACTGCTGTACAAGCCAATGCAGAATTAATCGTACACAGTGATGCCAATCGAATTCAACAATCAAAAACGGTCAAATCAGCACCCTATAACGTCCGTAAGATTGATGATGCACAGAGTGTCAACCGCCCGTTACCTACTGACATCTCTATTATTAAACTGATGCAAGTCATGCATATTGATGACCAAATCCAATCTATCGTGGATGGAAAGCAAGCGGCTATCAATGCAATTAACACGCAAACTCAGAATCAACAGGCGACTGATGAACCATTGAATAAACGTCAACGTGAGCTACAAAAACAGATCCAAAGTGTGTTAGGGCAATATGCCAAAATTATGACCAATGGGATGGGCAATACGGCAGATATTCAAACCTTAACGCAAGCTTATATCAGTGCAGCAAAAACTTACTATACGCAAGCGGAAGTGGATGCCCAAATCAAATTTTACGACACTGCTGTCGGTCAAAATATCTTAGCAAAACAACCACAAATTACTGCCGCTTTTTTAAAGCAATCTTTACCGCAAGATACCTCAGAGACTGAAAACCAATTGAGTGAGCTGTTACCGCAGATGAAGCAAATTGTGAAAGGTATTTTTTAAAGTGTGTGTTAGAAATATAGCTAAAGTTCCTGAAAGATCTATGCTAGTGCTGGTATAAATGTTTTGCTGCCTCTGTCTGCGTATGCACAGCAAGCAAGAAAAATTAATACCAGTAATATATGATTCATCGGTATTGATGTTTAATGATTCTAGTCAAAATCGTCAAACATAAAAAAGATCACCATTGAGGTGACCTTTTTCTATTTAGCAAATAAGTTAATCTTATGTTGAAACGTGCTTATTTTTTAGACGTATCTTTTTTCGGGGCGTTTGCACCGATAAACCAAGCATCTTTATCAACAGTACGACTCACTTCAGTCAATAAGTCAGCGGTATCTTCATCACCAGCATCGCCAGCGGCATCAATCCCTTCACGCAAAGACGCAGCAATGGTCTTATAGCGATTGGTCAGCTCACGAACATGCTGGTCAACGTCAGTGATATCAGTCGGGTAAGTCTCTAAGATAGAGTCCTCAACGACACGCTTAGAGATACCATTGGCTTTGCCGCCAAGGATAACAATGCGCTCAGCGACTGTATCATAAGCTTCTGTTAGGCGTCCATAAGTGTCATCCAATAACTGATGTACACCAATGAAACCAGTACCTTGAAGATTCCAATGACATTGCTTGCTATCCATACTCAAATCAATCAGGTTTGCTAAATTCGCGTTCAACAGATCGATCATTTTTTTTGCAGTTGCGTCATCTATTCCACTTGCGTAACGTTCTCTCATATTCTGCTCCATTATTCTATTTTAATAAATTTAGGTTTCTAATTATCAACAGCTCTTTAAATTTTTTATTTATTAAGGTGTTGCTGACTGCTTATAAATTCATTATCGATAATAACAGCTTAAATAATAGATGGAACCCCAACATTTAGGCTTTATACAAGGGTCGTGTAATGAGTTTGTTAATCATGAAAACCTTTGTAAATTTAACCGATAAAATAGACGCTTTGATAACAATCCGTGCACACGCCAGCATATTCAATCGTATTAAAATTTGATTTAATTGACGTTAAGTTAAGAATAGTCATACGCATTTTAAGCCTTATAAATATTTAGTCCTTTGGTCTAATGCCTTTCTCTGCGAATTTATCAAACAGCTGTTGCTGAGTTAAGTTGACTGTGTCATTAGCAAATTCATAATAATCAGGTTTTCTATCAATGAAAATCTGGCTCTCAAAAGTAAGGTTTGGATTCTCTTGAAACAGTCCTAGTGACAGAACATAAGTCTTAGAGCTAAGCTGATGATAATAGAGATTGGTGCCGCATTTATGGCAAAACGCGCGCTCCGCCCATGCTGAAGAGGGGTAAATAGTCATTGACTCCTCACCTTTAATATCCGGTTTTGAGTGGCTATGTATCGCCATTAGTGGTCCGCTGCCCCAACGACGACACATCGTACAATGGCACGCTTCAAAGGTATTGATATCTTCTAATTCTATGGTGACGTTACCGCACAGACAGTGACCTTTCATAACTCGTTCCTTGATTAATGGTCATTGAACTATACCTGAGTTTCTATGCTTTTTATTGAGTGTTTGTGCATCCATTTGTGGGCGTTTTGCGCAATAAATGACCTTTAAAAATAAAGGTTTAACCCCATATTGTTATAAACCTAACCTCTTATAACTTTTTATAAATATCAGGAAAATAACCATTATGCGAATGCCTGAACCGCGCTCGTCGCGTCAGCTAAACCAATTGGCCACTCAGCTGCAAGGCGAAGCTGAAATTAGTGGTGTCAACGCGTCTGGTACGCAAATATCAAGTCGCGCCTTTGAGATGGTCACCGAGTTTGAGCCAGCAGGCGATCAGCCGCAAGCGATAAAGAAACTGGTTAATGGTATTAATGCTGGCATGGATGAGCAGCTATTACTGGGTGTGACGGGTTCTGGTAAGACCTATACCATGGCAAAGGTCATCTCTGAGACGCAACGTCCAACTATTATCATGGCGCATAATAAGACGCTTGCCGCCCAATTATATGGTGAGTTTAAGTCGTTTTTCCCCAATAACGCGGTTGAATACTTCGTTAGTTATTATGACTATTATCAGCCAGAAGCCTATGTCGCTGCCAGTGATACTTTCATTGAAAAAGACAGCGCGATTAATGATCATATTGATCAAATGCGTCTGTCAGCGACGCGTGCACTACTTGAGCGTCGTGATGCAATTATCGTCGCCTCAGTATCCTGTATCTATGGTCTAGGTGATCCAGAAAGTTATCTAAAAATGCTGCTACACGTAGTCGTTGGTGACAAAATCGATCGCACTGCTACCATTAAACGTCTTGTTGAAATGCAGTATACGCGTAACGAACTAGACTTTGGGCGTGGTACTTATCGTCTTCGCGGTGAGCTATTAGATATTTATCCTGCTGAGTCTGAGCAGCTAGCGGTGCGTGTGCACTTGTTTGATAATGAAGTGGAAAAAATCACGTGGTTTGATCCTTTAACAGGGAAGACCGTGCGTACAGTGCCGCGTATTACTATTTATCCAAAATCACATTACGTGACGCCGCGCAATAAATTGGAGGCTGCTAGTCATACCATCCGCGCTGAGCTTGAGCCACGGCTAGAGTATTTCCGTGAAAATAACAAGCTGATTGAGGCACAGCGTCTTAAAGAGCGTACCCAGTATGATCTTGAGATGATTCAACAGCTCGGCTACTGTAACGGTATCGAAAACTACTCGCAGCATCTCTCTGGTCGTCCATCAGGGGAAGCACCACCGACTTTGTTTGATTACATTCCAGAGGATGCGTTATTATTTCTTGATGAGTCGCACGTGACAGTGTCGCAGATTGGTGCAATGTATAAAGGTGATAGATCACGTAAAGAAAATTTGGTCAATTATGGCTTTCGTCTGCCAAGCGCGATGAACAACCGGCCCATGAAGTTTGAAGAGTGGGAGCGTATCAAGCCTAAGACTATTTATGTAAGTGCCACGCCTGCATTGTATGAGCTTGAGCACAGCGAGCAAGTCGTTGAGCAAGTCGTGCGTCCAACGGGTTTGATTGACCCTGAGATTGAGATTCGTCCGGTATTGACGCAAGTCGATGATGTGCTGTCTGAGATTACCAAGCGCCGAGAAAAAGACGAGCGCGTGTTAATCACTACCTTGACCAAGCGTATGTCAGAAGATTTGACAAGCTATCTCAAAGAGTATGATGTCAAAGTCGCTTACCTACACTCGGATATCGATACCCTTGAGCGTATGCAGATTATCCATGAGCTGCGTACGGGCGTGCATGATGTGCTGGTCGGTATTAACTTGCTACGTGAAGGGCTTGATATGCCTGAGGTGTCATTGGTTGCGATATTTGATGCGGACAAAGAGGGCTTTTTGCGCTCTGAACGTGCTCTGATTCAGACCATTGGTCGAGCGGCGCGTCATATTAATGGTAAAGCCATTCTCTATGCCGACCGTATTACCAACAGTATGCAAAAAGCGATTGATGAGACCGATCGTCGCCGCGAAAAACAAGTCGCATTTAACCTTGAACATAACATTACGCCAACAGGCGCACGCCGTAGTATCACGGATAAAATTGACACAGGTGATGACCATGATGCCAACGATAATCAGATGATTCCAATTAAGAGCAATCTGCCTGATGTTGATATTAGTATCTTACGTAGTCCTGATTTATTGGCTAAAGAAATCAACCGTCTTGAAAAGCTCATGAAGCAGATGTCACGTGACTTGAAGTTTGAAGATGCAGCAAAAACGCGTGATAAGGTACTAGAGCTAAAAGCGCATTTACTGTAAAGAGTAAAGCTACTGAGTTTAAAATAGTAATAAAAAGGTGAGTTGCCAACGGCGCAGCTCACCTTTTTTATGGTCTTCTTATAACCAAAATAACCTCGCTTTTGCCCGAGGTTATTAATAACTAATAATTGGTAATGACAAAACTTGTGTTTATACCAAATGCCAATTAATATGATATCAATGAGCAATATGAACTTATAACAACGGACGTTGAGGCACATAATCCATCATGCAAAATAATAAATGCTTAGAATTAAATGCGAATGAAAACTCACTAGGCATGTCAGCTTCTGCCAAACAAGCCATTACAGACTCTTTAGGTGCAGGCTTCCGTTATCCAGATAATCCACGTGCGGCACTCATTAGCAAAATTGCTACCATCCATGGCGTGGCAGAAAACCAAATCTCATTAGGCAATGGCTCGACTGAAAATATTCGAGCTACCTTACAAATGCTGCAATATAAAGCTCTAAAAGAGGGCAGGCAGTTTCAAATGGTGATCCCTGTTCCCACTTTTGATTGTGCAGAGATGTATGCAAATGCCATTGGCGTGCCTGTAGTCAAGATACCGTTAACCGCTGAAAACTATGATTATGATTTTGACGAACTACAAAAAGCAGCTGACGATTTTGATGGCATCAGCCTACTTTATATTTGTAATCCAAACAATCCAACTGGAATCATTACATCAACTTCAAGGCTTAAAGCTTGGGTAAGTAAGGCGCCAGACAACCATTACTTTTTATTAGATCAAGCGTACTTGGAGTACGTGTCAGACCCAAGTTTTGAGAGTGGGATTGAATGGGTAAAACAAGGGTTATCAGACAAGCTTATTGTCATTCATACTTTTTCAAAGTTATGTGCTTTAGCTGGTATGCGAGTGGGCTATGCGATTTCTAACCCGCAAGCTATTGAGACTGTCGAGGCGTTTATGTCTATGGATAACACCAACTTGTCAGGTGCGGTTGCTGCTATTGCGACGTTAAATGATGCAGAGTTTTTAGCGCTAAGTTTGCGCAATACCAATCAATCGCGTCAGATGATTGAAACGGTATTGGACGAGCTTGGACTGCGCTACTTACCCTCACAGACCAACTTTATTTTTCATGAAATAAAAGGTGATTTAAAAACATATATCGACAGAATGCGAGACCATGGCATCAAGGTTGGTCGCGAGTTCCCACCTGTTACAGGCTTCAACCGCTTGACACTTGGTACGCCCGATGAGATGGCAGCATTTATCAAAGTATTAAAGTTATTTCGTGAAAAGGACTGGGTATGAGTGAGATAAATCATATGTCTTAACCAACCTCAAACGCAGTTTTACATATCCCACCTTAAAAAACATCACTTTATCTTATAAGATTGGTCAGTTAAGCACACCCTTTTAGGGTACTAGCTTTCAAGTTGCTAGATAAATTTAAGTCGCTGGATAAACGTTGAGGGATAGCTAAAGTTAGGTGTGCTAACGTAAATTATAATTATAAGGTTAAAGATATATTCATGTTTGATATCAAATCATTTTTTAAACGAGAAGTAGAAAAAAAACTCATCAATTTAGACGATTATATTTTTATGCCTGAGCGTGTAGAGATGGCGCTAGAAGGCGGATTATTAAATTGTGTACTCAATAGTGATGGTCGAGTGGATGTTTTTTATACCAAGGATGGCGTGACAGAAGTAAGTTCCGCATCACGTAAGCATCCGTTTACTGCGTTTGAGACCGAGCTATATCATGGGGTTTATGATGATATTATTCATGATTTGACTAAAGAGGTGAGTAAGATACTTGAGCGTCGGTCAAAATATTTTCGCCAGAACAAGACATTGCATCCTACAGCGTCTCTAATGTCTCAGCCACATTACAACAAGTAAGCTATAAGGTGATTTGAACTATTGTAGGTTTAGAAAAAATAAAAGCAATTGGTAAGAAAAAGGGTGCGTTATATTTAAATGACGCGCCCTTTTTCTTACTTCATTTTTTAGTGTCAACTTGAAACAGTTACTATTGATGCTTACTTTTTCGTAGCAACAGCTTTATCTTTGGCAGATAACACAGATGATTTAGTAATAGGAATAGATTGTGCGCCTTCAACTAAATGATTGGTCTTGGTTTGTGTGACCAAGCCTTTGGCAAAACGAGTACTGTCGTCACGTATTTTTAAAGTATGGGTAAAATACCATTCACACTGAAAAAGCGTGTTCATTGATATCAACAGGGCGTTCTGCGGTTGATGATGGATCGCGATCTATTGTTGATAATCTATACGAATAGGCTGGGTTAAGCAATCGCCAACCCAGCCTAATTATTTATAATGACTGATATTATTAATAAACTATTTATTTAACGATACTGGAATAACAGCTCTGCAATGATTTTGCAACGACTCTAGCCACTAATTGCACACGATATTGTGGGTCTATGGCTGCATTACCCAATTCAACGATGCTGACTTGTTGCGGTGCTTGCTCACTAACGCAACCACAAACTCTGCCTTTTACCGCTTCTTCTTGCGCTTCAGTCATAGCGACACTGGCAATACGCCACGCGTTTTGCTGTTCGATCTGACTGCGACATTGATTGTCGATAGCTGCTTTAAAAACGCTCATACCGATCTCGTTTGCAGTACCCATTGCTGTTCCTGCATTGGTATTGCCGCCCGTTGAGGCACAGCCCGCTAGTGCAAATGTTGCTAGTAATGCTGTTGATGCGAATAATTTTTTCATCAAATTTCCTTTCAGATTGATCAGTATTATGAGGGGATATACTTAAAGTTTTATATCATGCTGAGCAGATGTACTAAAACCTATAAACTGCTTTTTGCTACCTATATAGTTGATCCACTTATAAAAGAGTACAACATTACTGGGGTTAATTATTTGCAGCCTCTGTCTGCGCAGGCACAGCAAGCAAGAAAAATTAACCGCAGTAGTGCTTTATAATATTTGTACTTCTTTTATCAAGGACTGACTATGCCTTGCAATATTTGCATGATATACATCAGCACAAATAAAAAGTCATCTTACTAGAACTCAATATTGATGACAAAGGAAATATAAACGTGCTATCAGAATATCTATTAACAATTGTTTTTTATACCAAGTTATGTCGTAGAAAAAATGATGATAAATATTATAGGAGTAGTTCATCTTTATGGACTTAAAGGTTTACAAGGCGGTTAAAGTTTGTTTAAATAACTTACAATATGAAACTTAGTATCGCTTAGCGAAACAAGAAAGCAATATTTAGTGAATAATAGCGCTTAACTTTCAATAAATCTCGATTTGTAGTCAGGATAAGGGTTAGTGAGAAAAACAATATAGCAATATAAAGTCTCTCATGTTTTAATTAGATAGACTATTTTTTTATGGCGTGCTCATGACAACAGAGTGAGTAAAAAGCCATTCAAAGTAGCACGTTGCTAGTGTGACGGATATGGATAGTACCATCATATCTGAGTCATACTTTTATAAGTCCATTTGCTTTATTTTATCAAGGAAGAAAATAATGAAGTCCATTTATAAACTGCCTTTACTTGCGGCAATGATTGCAGCCAGCATGACAATGGTTGCCTGTTCAGACAAAGCGGCTACTGATAGCGCAGCTACTGACGGTGCTACTGCTGATACCACCACAGATACCGCTGCCACAGCAAATGACAAGCTTGAAACCAAATTTGTCACCATTGCTACAGGAGGCGCCTCCGGTCCTTACAATATTATTGGGACGTCTTTAGCAGAGATTTATGCCAAGACTTTTGGCGTTAATGCTAAGACCCAAACGACAGGGGCGTCAGTAGAAAACGTCAATTTATTGACCCAAGGTAAAGTAGATATGGTGCTGGCACTTAGTGATGTCGTCACTGATGCAGTCGAAGGTAAAAATGACTTTAAGGCACCTATCGCCAATATTCAGCAAATTGCTGTTCTGTATCCGAACGTCATTCAGCTGGTTGCTTCAGAGAAATCTGGCATCAAAAACATTGAAGATTTAAAAGGTAAGCGTATCGCGGTTGGTGATCAAGGCTCTGGTACTGAAGTCAATGCTCGTACCTTGTTAGAAGGTTTTGGTATTACCTATGATGATGTCAAGGTAGATTATCTAGGTTTTGCAGATGCTGCAGATGCGATGAAAGCTGGCAAAATTGAAGCGGCATTTTTTAGTAGTGGCTTACCAAACTCTTCGCTTTTAGAGCTAGAGCAGGGCATTAAGTTGCAGTTGGTGACCATCAATCAAGATAAGCTTAAGAAAATTATTGAGACCAAGCCTTACTTTAAAACTTTTGAGATTCCTGCCGGTACCTATGGTAATGCTGCTGCTATTCCAACCACAGCCGTCATGAATGCTTTATTGGTACGTTCTGATATCTCTGAAGAAGATGGCTATAAGCTGACCAAAGCATTGTTTGAAAACTTGGATGGTCTAAAGAATGCTCATCAAGCGGCGAGCGATATCAGTTTAGAGACGGCTCAAGTCGGTATGGTTGCTCCTATTCATCCTGGTGCCAAAAAATACTATGATGAGAAAGCAGCTAAATAAACAAGTATGGTGGTTTGCTGGCGTAGCAGCTATTGCTGCGCTGGTTTTATTTATACTATGGGCGATTTTCAGCCGCCAAACAGTCATCGAAGTACGAGTAGCGGACGTTGCTGGTAACAATAATAATAGTGCCAGCCTAGTCTGCTATTTTGTTGAGCCCAATTTTCAATTACGCTGGATTCATTCAGTAGAAAAGCAGTGGTGGGAGGAGCAGTATCTTCGTGAAGAAGAGGGCTTACTATTAACCAATACCTACTTTCAAGCGTTTGGTGCTGGCACGCCGTCTACTGAAAATGTCGCTCCTATACAAAAAGAGGGCTATGTCGGGTATCAAATCAACCAAAGGTTTCCCCATCTTAACTGGGTTGTCTCAAGACTGACAAAAGGTGAGATTGATTATGCCGGTCAGCGCATCCTTATTCATCAACTGGTACCAGATTATTCAGAAGTAACTATCATGCCCAAAGCATATAGTCCAATCGATAGATTCAATAAGGATTTTTGTCATGAACTCCCAAGTGATGGATCACAGTAGCGATAAGCCTCATGTCAGTGATGATGCTAAGTTGGCAAATCAGCCAAATGCGCCTGAAGATACTGAGAATTACGATGACGTTGATCCTAGTGTCACACAGGCAATATTAGAAAAATACGATCGAGAATCTATTACGCGTCATATCACCCAAGGTCCAGTGAAGTATATTATCGCTGCGATCTGTATTTTCTACTCCATTTTTCATTTATACATTACCTTTAATCCAATGCCATCGTTACTACAGCGCTCTGTGCATGTGGGCGTTGGCTTCGCTTTGATTTTTTTGATTTTCCCTGCCAGTAAAAAAAGCAGCCGTAAGAAAGTGGCATGGTATGACTGGATTTGGTTTATCTTTTCCTTATCTGGGATGACGTATCTCATTTATGAGTATCAAGATATTGTCACCAGTCGCGGCGGTATGGCAAATTCGGTCGATGTGATCTTTTCTATTATTACGGTTATCTGCGTCCTTGAAGGCAGTCGGCGTATTACTGGCTGGATCTTGCCTATATTAGCCTCTATATTTTTGCTATATCCCTTTATCAGTCATTTGGACTTTATGCCGGATAGGTTGCTGACCAGACCTTATGATTTGGGCGATATTTTTGGTCAATTATTCTTAAAGACCGAAGGTTTATATTCGGTTGCAATCGGCGCATCAGTAACTTTTATCTTCTTATTCATTCTATTTGGGGCATTTTTAGCGCGTTCTGGAATGGGTCAGCTGTTTAATGATTTGGCATTGGCGCTAGCAGGCGATAAAAAAGGTGGACCTGCTAAAGTTGCTGTCATATCAAGCGGCTTTATGGGCAGTATCAATGGTTCAGCCTTATCAAACGTGGTCAGTACGGGCGCGTTTACCATCCCATTGATGAAAAAGGTTGGTTATCATAAAGACTTTGCAGGAGCCGTAGAGGCAAGTGCGTCGGTCGGTGGTCAAATATTGCCACCTATTATGGGTGCCAGTGCTTTTATTATGGCGGAGACGACAGGTCTACCGTATAGCACTATTGCTTTGGCTGCGTTATTACCTGCTATTCTCTATTATCTAGGCGTTATCGCACAGGTACATTTTCGTGCCGGTCGCCGAGACTTAAAAGGCATGGCAAAAGAGACTTTGCCGCAGGTAAAAGAGGTATTAAAAGCACGCGGTCATATGTTATTGCCGATTGTATTCTTGATTTATTTATTAATACAAAATGTTCCTGTAGGTTACGCTGCTGCCTATACCATTGGATTTACTGTTGTCATCAGTATGCTACGCAAAGAAACCCGCATGGGCTTTAAAGATATTTTAGGCGCTCTAGAAGATGGCGCACGCCAGTCATTAGCAGTGATGGCAGCTTGTGCGGTTGTAGGTATCATCATTGGGGTCGTTAGTTTGACCAGCTTTGGTACAGTAATGACCTCTTCAATTGTTACTTTGGGTGCAGGATCTTTATTGCTTACTTTGATTTTGACCATGCTAGCGTCTATGGTCTTGGGTATGGGATTGCCTTCTATCCCTGCTTATATCATTACCGCAACCATGGCAGCGCCTGCTTTAGCAGGATTTGATATTCCTATTTTATCGGCGCACATGTTTGTTTTCTATTTTGGTGTGTTTGCAAATATTACCCCGCCCGTCTGTCTGGCAGCTTTTGCTGGTGCTGGTATCTCTGGCGGTGATCCGATGAAAACAGGGTATTTATCATTAAAGTTAGCGTTAGCAGGTTTTATCGTCCCCTTTATGTTTATTTATAATCCCGCGATGTTGATGATTGACCCAACAGATCTTGCTGTCACGGCTAAAGAATTTCCATTGCCGCCGGTCATCGATATTATTATTGCTGTTGTGACATCGGTCATTGGTGTGATTGGACTCAGCGCCGCGTTAGAGGGTTATTTTAAAAGTGATATGAATCTCGCTACGCGCTTAATATTAGCATTAGGCGCATTGCTGCTGATTTATCCTGGACTGATCACAGGTGCAATAGGTGGCGTAATAGTACTAGGTATTGCGGCATTCAATATAAAAGGTAGTAAGGCGCCAACCGCTTTAAGTGTTTAACATTGAAGCACTGCTACTTTAAGTGAGACAGAAAAGTTGGAAGCATAAAAAAGGTCGAATAGCAGATATCTGCTATTCGACCTTTTTATATTTTAAGACCCGTCACGTTATGTTGATATAGTGACGACTCTCACTTAACAGCCAAGTTTACCTTCTGCTGCTAATGCTTTTTTGCTACGGATAGGTGCTGGGCAATCTTCACCATAGTACTGACGATCAGCAAAATAGCTTGAGCGCACCATAGGACCTGCCCAAATATTAAAGAAGCCAATCTTTTTGCCATAGTCCATATAACGCTGGAACTCATCTGGATGCACATAGCGATCGACTGGGGCATGGTCTTTACTAGGTTGTAAATACTGACCAACGGTAATCATATCGACGTTATGCGCCTTTAGATCATCAAGCAGCTTATAGATTTCTTCTTCAGTTTCACCAAGTCCCACCATAAAGCCGCATTTGGTCGCAATATCAGGGCGACGTTCTTTATAAATCTTTAGCAAGTCTAATGAATGCTGATAATCTGAACCTGGACGGAAAGCTTTATATAAACGAGGCACGGTTTCGATATTGTGGTTAAAAACATCAGGCGCCGTTTCAGTCAATAAGTCCAATGCGATATCCATACGACCACGGAAATCTGGTACTAAAATCTCGATCAAGCAATTTGGGCTTAGCGCACGCGATTCATTCAATACTTCAACGAAATGCATCGCGCCGCCATCTTTCAAATCATCACGGTCAACCGAGGTAATGACGGCATATTTAAGACCTAAACCTTGGATGGTCTCGGCAGTATGACGCGGCTCATCTTTATCAAGCTCATTTGGACGACCATGTCCGACATCACAGAACGGGCATCGACGTGTACAGATATCACCCATAATCATAAAGGTGGCAGTACCATCGGCAAAGCACTGTGGCAGATTCGGGCAGGCAGCTTCTTCACAAACGGTATAGAGTTTCTGTTCACGCAAAGTAGACTTGATACGTGCGACTTCCGCAGGTGAAGACAGTTTTACCCGAATCCAATCTGGCTTTTTCTTAGCCTCGACGGTCGGGATAATTTTAATTGGGATACGAGCAACTTTATCGTAGCCACGGAGTTTTTCGCCTTGGATGGCTTTTTTGGGTTTTGCGCGGGCAGCAGGCGTGTGCGTTTGTACGGCGTTTGTCATAATCGAATGTTCTCTTAACCCTTGATAGAACAAGGGTTTATGGAATTATTAGAATGCTTTATGAATAGAGCTATTATAGCAGATATTTGGTCAAGGTTTTTTAGGCAATCGTATGAAATTCAGTTTATCAAGGCTACTATAAATAAGAGATTTAGCATAGTTTCATTTATTGATATCAATGTTCATGTCATTTAGTACTTCTATGGCAGCGCGAAACGCTTCCTTAGTGGCAGGTGCGCCGCAATAAGGCAGGCTGTGCATCAAGACTTCTCGAATCTCAGCGACAGTGGCGCCATTATTGATGGCACCTCGGATATGTCCCTTTAGCTCGTTTGGGCTTTTTTGTGCAATCAAAAAACCAATCGTGATAAGCGAGCGATATTTGCGCGGTAGTACCGAGTTATCTTGCCATGTACTGCCCCAAGCGTGCTCAATAATCCAATCTTGTAATGGCTGAGTAAATGGCGTTGCTGAGTCAAGCGAGCGTTTGACATGCTCTGCGCCCATCACCTCGGTACGAACTTTTAGACCGTTTTCATAATTGACGTTTTGACTGGTGCCTTGATTGGCATTGTGACTCATACTGTGAGTAGTATTGTGATCTTCATTTTCTTTATTAGCCATTGTCATCCTTGATTTTATGATTAAATCCTTTGCATTTAATCGGTATGTTCTTATCAAATATTATAACAGTCGAGTAGGTTTTATTTAACCGTTAATCGAGATATAGTTGATTCCATTTAGCAATAACAACGTATAACAATAACGAGATACTAAGACAGTAGCGTTATATCTTTTTAGGTGAATAGATAGTCGTAACCGCAATTTACTACTAATATATCGTGAATGTTAAAAAACAAAATAGGTCCTCAGTATGAAAAATTTAGAATTTATGATATAGGTACTATTAGTCATATAGTCATATTATTTATGGCACTATTTATATAATAAATGTTCAATATGCCCCTTTTATGACCGCTTTATGAGCCTTTTAAAGGCTGAGCCATTAACATTTAGGGCGTTTTAAGCTATGATTGCACGGATAATTATTCCATCTAGTATATAGACGCAGGTGGTCATGCTGACTACCCACGTAATGTGCTAATACTCCCAACTGACGAGGACGACTATTGTGTTAGAAGCTTATCGTAAACATGTCGAAGAACGTGCTGAGCTAGGAACGGTTCCGCTACCACTGAACGAAAAACAAGTAGCAGAGTTGGTTGAACTACTAAAGAATCCACCAGCGGGCGAAGATGCGTTCTTGATGGACTTGCTCGAAAATCGTATTCCTGCCGGTGTTGACCAAGCTGCTTACGTTAAAGCGGCATTTTTGGCAGCGATCCTTAAGGGTGAAGCAACCTCTTCACTAGTAAGTAAGAAAAAAGCGGTTCAAATCTTGGGTACGATGCAAGGTGGTTACAACGTTCAACCGCTAGTTGCTGCTCTTGATGATGCGGAAGTCGCGCAAGAAGCTGCTGATGCGTTGAAAAAAACCTTGCTAGTATTTGACGCGTTCAATGATGTGACCGAAAAAGCAGAAGCGGGCAATACTATTGCTAAAGAAGTCGTTCAATCTTGGGCTGACGCTGAGTGGTTCTTGAGCCGTGATGCTGTACCAGCAAAGACGACTTACACGACATTTAAAATCACTGGCGAAACCAATACCGATGATTTGTCTCCTGCGCAAGATGCGTGGAGCCGCCCTGATATCCCATTACATTCATTAGCGATGCATAAAAACTCTCGCGACGGCATTACTGCTGACGAAGAGGGCGTTATCGGTCCGATGAAACAGATCGAAGCGTTAAAAGAAAAAGGTCATCCATTAGCCTATGTTGGCGACGTGGTAGGTACCGGTTCTAGTCGTAAATCTGCGACCAACTCAGTACTGTGGTTGATGGGTGATGATATCCCTAACGTGCCAAACAAACGTGGCGGTGGTTTAGTCCTAGGTAACAATATCGCACCTATCTTCTTCAATACTATGGAAGATTCTGGCGCATTACCAATCGAAAAAGTAGCGGTTGATAACCTAAACATGGGCGATGTCTTTGACATCTATCCGTATGATGGCAAAATCACTAAGCATGACTCTGATGAAGTACTGTCAACCTTTAAGCTAAACTCGCCAACTTTGCTTGATGAAGTTCGTGCGGGTGGTCGTATTCCGTTAATCGTTGGTCGTGGTCTGACCAATCGCGCTCGTGAATATATGGGTCTCGGTCATTCAGACGTATTTGCTAAGCCAGAAGAGCCAGTTGATACCGGCAAAGGCTTTACACTAGCGCAAAAAATGGTTGGTAAAGCTTGTGGCCTGCCAGGCGTTCGTCCTGGTATGTACTGTGAACCAAAAATCACTACGGTTGGTAGTCAAGATACCACTGGTCCGATGACTCGTGATGAGTTAAAAGACTTAGCCTGCCTAGGTTTCCAAGCAGATTTGGTGATGCAGTCATTCTGTCATACGGCTGCTTATCCAAAGCCAGTTGACATCGAAACTCAGCATACTCTACCTGACTTTATTATGAACCGTGGCGGCGTGAGCTTACGTCCAGGTGATGGTATTATTCACTCGTGGTTGAACCGTATGCTACTTCCGGATACCGTTGGTACTGGTGGTGACTCGCATACGCGTTTCCCAATCGGTATCTCATTCCCAGCGGGTTCTGGTCTAGTAGCGTTTGCTGCTGCGACTGGTGTTATGCCACTTGATATGCCTGAATCTGTCCGTGTCCGTTTCATCGGTGAGCGTCAAGCCGGTATCACCTTACGTGACTTGGTCCATGCAATCCCATACCAAGCGATTAAAGAAGGTCTGTTAACCGTTGATAAGAAAGGTAAAATCAACGAGTTTAACGGTCGTATTCTTGAAATCGAAGGTTTAGAAGATTTAACCGCTGAACAAGCGTTTGAATTGTCTGATGCTTCAGCTGAGCGTAGTGCTGCTGGTTGTACGATTACTCTATCTGAGAAGTCAGTTGCCGAGTATCTAACGTCGAACATCACATTATTAAAATGGATGATCTCAGAAGGTTACGGCGATGCACGTACGATTAGCCGTCGTATCGAAGGTATGCAAGAGTGGTTGGCGAATCCAAGCCTGATGCGTGCTGATGAAGATGCAGAATATACTATCGATATGGTTATCGATATGTCTGAAATCAAAGAGCCGATTCTTTGCTGCCCGAACGATCCAGATGATGCAAAAACATTGGCTGATGTCGCTGGTGACACCATTGATGAAGTATTCATTGGTTCATGCATGACTAACATTGGTCACTTCCGCGCTGCTGGTAAGTTGCTAAAAGATGTCCCAGCAGGTTCTTTGCAAACTCGTCTATGGATTGCGCCACCAACCAAAATGGATGCGCGTCAATTGATGGAAGAAGGTTACTATAATATCTATGCACAAGCCGGTGCTCGTACTGAGATGCCAGGTTGTTCATTATGTATGGGTAACCAAGCACGTATTGCACCGAATTCTACTGCCGTTTCGACTTCTACCCGTAACTTCCCGAACCGTTTAGGTCAAGGTGCTAACGTATATCTAGCATCAGCTGAATTGGCTTCTGTTGCTGCGGTACTTGGTAAATTACCAACCAACGAAGAGTATCAGCAGTACGCTGGCATGCTTGATAGTATGGGAGAAGAGGTGTATCAATACATGAACTTCGACCGTATGGAAGACTATACTGAAGAAGCTGATAAGATCAACGTTGCTCAGTTGAGCTAATTTTGGTCAAATCTTAAATGTTTTGAAGTATTCAAAAACCCCGTATCGTCATGATGCGGGGTTTTTTACTGTGAGCAATGGCTGGTTTCTCTTATTATCTTATGTATAATATGGGAGCAGGCGGAAACCGTGGCTCTGTATGTTATCTCTCCTTTTCTATCTCGGGACGGACCGATACTTTGATAGGCACTTTTTGTTTGCAATCAAGTGCTTTGGAGTTTTGGTTGATTACTTTATCCCCACTCAAACGTCGCATCGTCTATGTGACTGTCTTTGAAATCATTGCTATCATTTCATCTACCTTGGTTCTTATGTTGTTAAGCAACAGCAGCGCCGCAGAATCTCTACCAGTTGCCGTGATGGTCTCATTGGCAGCGGTGATTTGGAACTTTATTTACAATACGGCGTTTGAAAACTGGGAACGTCGTAAACAGGTGACGCAGCGCACGTTATTGGTACGTAGTGCCCATGCGATAGGTTTTGAAGGCGGCTTGGTTTTGATTTGCCTGCCGGTGTATATGATTTGGTATAATGTTGGTTTTATCAAAGCCTTTATGATGGAAGCCGTGCTACTGCTGTTTTTCTTGGTTTATACTTTTTTCTTTACCTTGGGTTTTGACAAAATATTTACCTTACCACATCACTATAAAAGTGCTTCTGCTTCTTGATAAATAAAGAGGTTAATGGAAATGGTTTTGTCCATTAATTATATAATTTATTCAAAAAAGGCTGCACCTTGGCAGCCTTTTTAATGATATTGCAAAGAACAATGTCATCAGCGTACTATTTACCTTGATAAACTGGCTTACGCTTTTCCATAAATGCGGTAATACCTTCTTTAAAATCATCGGTTTTAGCAAGCATCGTTTGTTGTTCTACTTCCATATCCAATGCTTCATTAAGACCCATATAGGCATGGGTATTAATCATGTGCTTCATCGATGCCAATGCTTTGCCGGGGAGATTGCTCAGACGCGTTGCCAATGCCAGCACCCTAGCATCCAGCTCGTCGCTAGTAACCACATCATTAACCAAGTTTAAGCGTGCCATATCTTCCGCTTTGAGCTTATCACCAAGCATGACCATCTCAGTCGTTTTTGCAACGCCAATCAATTGATTCAATAAGTAAATACCACCAGCATCTGGAATCAGACCAATATTGACAAAAGCTTGTACAAATTTGGCATTTTCAGCGGCAATACGAAAGTCACAAGTCAGCGCTAAGTTCATGCCAGCACCAGCAACTGCACCTTCTAATTTGGCGATAATAGGCTTATGAATATTACGTAGCTTTAAGCTAATCTCAGCGACTTCACCAACCATAAAGTTTAGCTTATCCGATAATGCCTCGCTTTCCATACCGTTTTCTAACATCTCACCGATATGCCCGCCACTTGAGAAGTTATTGCCGGCGCCCTGCAAAACGATCACTCGTACTTGCTCATCTTCATCGGCTTTGGTCAAAGATGCCATCATGGCATCTTTGAGTACCGTGCTAAAGGCGTTCAAGGTTTTAGGATCGTTCATTGTGATGGTAGCGATATGGTTTTCGGCTTGGTATTCGACGAGAGCTTGTGACATTTTGGATATCCTTAAGATGATTTTCTAGATAATGGTTGCAATAAAATACTGGTATAGTCATGCCTGAATAAAAGAAATATACATGTTATAAAGAACTACTGAGGTTAATTTTTCTTGCTTGCTGTGCCTGCGCAGACAGAGGCTGCGAATAATTAACCTCAGTAGTGTTGTACTCTTTTAAAATTGGAACAACTATATTGGCAGTAAGTAAAACAAATAGGGCAATACTAATTACTATAGCAGTTTGAGCTTATTATAAAAGCGAGATTTGTGCGCGCTTAAGGCACGTTTTGAATAACATTTTTTGCTGCTATCACTATTGCCAAAGGTATAAAACCTATCATTCAAAAATAAGGCTACTATCTGTAAGAGGGTTGAATTATGCTAGAAGACAGATTTCAAAAGGTTTTATTTTTTATCACACTAACAAGGAAGTGGTTATGCCAATGATTCATGTCAATGATATCGATATTTATTATGAAGACAGCGCACCAAACGATAAGCAAAAGCCCATCATGGTATTCGCCCATGGTTTGCTATGGAATACGCGTATGTTTGACAAGCAAGTCGAGTATTTTAAAGCGGGTTATCGCTGTATTGCGTTTGATTTTCGGGGACAAGGTCAGTCTGAAATTACCAAATCTGGCTATGATATGGAAACCTTAACTGAAGATACGCTGGCGTTGTTAGATGCGCTAGATATTCAGCAGTGTCATTTTTTAGGACTATCAATGGGTGGATTTGTCGCCCAACGTATTGCGTTAAAGCGTCCTGAATTATTGCTATCACTGACGCTGCTTGAAACCTCTGCTGATCCTGAAGATCCTAAAAACGTGCCACAGTACCGCAAGCTGATTAAAGCCATTCGTTGGTTGGGCATGAAGCGTGTCAGCCAAAAAGTAATGCCCATTATGTTTGGTAGCAGTTTTTTAGCAGATAAATCGCGTAAAGCTGACCGTAGAGAGTGGTTGTCTATGTTGCAAAGCAATCGTAAGGGCGGGGTCATCAAGGCAACTACTGGCGTGATTGAGCGCTCTGCAACGTATGATCAGCTCAGTGATATCAAGATGCCGACGCTTATCATCGTTGGCGATGAAGATGTGGCAACACCGTATGCAAAAGCTGAGCGCATGCACTTTGCGATAGCAGGCTCTAAGCTGGTGGTGATTAAAGGTGCGGGGCATACGGCAACGGTTGAAGAGCCGGAGCAAGTTAATAAAGCCATTAATAAGTTTTTGGCAAACTTTATATAGTGTTCATTGCGGATCTATATACCTGATATGACAGCGTTTATTATCGCAAAAAATGTAGCAAAAAAGTCGTTATCATGGATTTGATAACGGCTTTTTTAACGCTTTAAAAGGAGTGTTTAAAACTTATAAGCGCGCTGTATAGTCGTTATTGCCATCATTAATGGTGCCAAAAACGTTAGCTCTATTGACGATTTCGGTTGCCCAAGCACGATGGGTAGCAGGCTCTAGCATAGTATTGTTATATTTAAAGACCGCTTTTGCCTCGCTATGTAATATCGCCTGTGCCTCATCTAAAGTGCTAAGCGGTACGCAGTATGCTTGCTGTACCAAGGCAATTTGACTTGGATGAATAACGGTTTTTCCGACCAACCCCAAGCTGACATCACGCGTCAACTCTTGCATAAATAACGTAGGCTCATCCAAATACTCAAACACCGGTGCCGACAGATAAAAGCCATGTGGCACAAAACAGCCAAGCAGCTGGTAGGCTAGTGTACCAACAGGTGTATCATAGACAAGGCTATTCTTAGGACGGCGCAAACGCAGTGCTGCAAATAAATCATTACCACCAATACGCAAAGCAAATACAGGCTGGCTAAAAGCTTCTTTGAAACCAATCGCCAGCTCTTGATTATGATGTGGATTAAACAACGCTGCCGTCTCAAGCGTTGGCATTAATAGCATGTCAGTACTAAGATTCTGGCATGCCATGCGCCAATTAGATAGACTATACATATCGACTTTTGGCATCACAAAGCCATCAATCAAATCAATATGGGTAAAGCCCGATAACTGCTCTAGCATGGCAGGATGGCGCGGACGTACAAATACCAACGGACGCGTTGGCTGCTCAGTCTGTATCTTGGTTTGTTGTGTTTCAGCTTGCTGTGTCGGCTCATTGATACTATCAACGTGCGTCGCCCACGTATACAGCAGCGTTTGCAAGCGCTCAAGTGCCAACTCAACATCATTGTGGCTGACCGCATCTTCTAGACAGATGATAATACTATTAATCGTCGGTAATTTATCACGCTTGATCACTTGCCAGATATCTTGGCGCGTCGCTGGCATATATAAGCTCGCTCCCAACTGATACGGATGATGCATGTTAGGTTTGAGCATAGCATGACGCTCAGTAATCAGATGCGCGTAAGACTGGGTGTTTTGATAAAGGTGGGACTCGTTTTTTGGCATATCTGACATAATGGGCATCGTAAATAGTGGTAAATGAATGGGTCTAAAAGTATGGTTTCAAGATTAGGTAGAAAGATAAGGAGTTATTAATCGTCTGTAGCGCGCTGCTTAATAAGGGTAATCGCTTGATAAGGCAGTATTTTATCACCTAGTACGCTAATAGCGATATGTCGCTGTGTACATAAATGCCTTAATAATATAGTGTCGGGGTGCTCAGCGCTCGCTAACAAAATACGTTCAGGGTCGCGGCGTAGTATCGCGCGTGTCGCCTCAGCAATGGTCGGCTTAATACGATTGCGGTTGCTAATACCATACTCAGCAGCCAAGCTATCGACTAATTCGGCCGTTTGATAGCGAGGTTGCTTATGTGTTGGCAAACATTTCAAAGGCGTGTTTAATGTACGCCTTGTCGCATCGATACAATCAATAAAGGCCAGACTATGATCTACACTGATCAAATTATCATAAAAGACACTGCGATGCAGCCCCAATTCTGGCTCAGTATATAAACTGCGTGATATAAGCCCTGATACAGTACTATTTAATAAACCTGACGGAATCAACCAGTCATCGATACTAGCAGCCAGCCAAGCAACACCAGCCGGATCAGCAAGGGTCAGTAGCGGTATAACATCCTGACCTTGATGGAAAATATTGGCAAAGTTAGGGTGGTTAGGATTGGCAAAGGCTTTTAGACTATGCGCCAGTTCTTGATAAATCGCCCCTTTACCTGTCCAACCATCGACAAATACAATCGGGCTATGAGGATGATTATTTAATATCATCTTTAAAGCAACCGGATCAAGACCACGATCTCGTATAATACTGACGCCATAATGCACACTTGGTAGAGAGTAGCTGCTATCGGCAGTTGCTAATGCGCGTTGTAACAGAACGCCTATTGGTAAACCCGCACGCACAAGACTGACTAATATTAACGGGCGCTCATTATTGACGTTTGGCTGAAAAACTTGCTGTAGCGTATAGGCCAAATTGGTAATATCAGTCGCTGCTCTTACTTTTCCCTGCTCTAACGCCTCGATATATAGCTGCTCATGCATGGCACTTGGCGCGTCTTCCAAGGTCAGCATATCAGAGTAATGACGCTGCCCACTTTGAATCAGTGCTTCTTTTTGACTGACAGGCACATCAGCAACGGCATCTTTATCAACGATATTGAGCAGCACAGTGACATCGCTAGCAAGATAGCTGCCTGAGCCATATTGTGATAAATCGGCTGTTTTAATATTAGAATGGATTGAAGTCATAGTAGAAATAGTTGTACTCGTTTGATGACGGTTTAATAATAGATTAATAGCAGAATATCATTTAATAAAAGGTAGCGCTCATCATTTAGCTGCAAATTTCTCATGTAGCTGTCCATGATTGGGCATGCCGTACCAGTCAAGTAATTGCAGAAATGGCAGATCTGCCAGACTGTCACCAAAACCGAAGCTTGGGCGCTGATGATCCAAATGCTGTTCCAATAAAAATTGTACCGCATGACGTTTATGAATAGCATGCGGCAATATTGCTAAATTATTAGCATTCACATGCACATAAAAAATCTCATCAAAATCTGGTATGAGCGTTGGTAATTGTGTGGCTAAATCTGCCAATGCTTGATGGTCTTTTTGCGTGTGTTTGATCGCTAAATAAATGGTCATCTCGCTATCGATAAAAGTATCGGTATGCGGGGTTAACTTTAAATAGTTATGAGTACTATCGCTTTCTGGTCTATAACTATTGACCAATTCAGTCAGCTGACTGAGCTTATCTTGTACTGGAGCAAGCGCGTTATACATATGCTGCTGCCACGTGCTTAGTAGCTCACCATCAGACGCTAAAATGACCGCGCCATGGGTCAATACTTGCCAGCTATTAAAAGGCAGTTTGACGCGTTTAATTTCTTGACGATCACGTGCTGTGACAGCTATCAATTCAGTACTGGCAAATAGCCAATTAAAAAAGACCGCTTGGCGCTGACTCATAAAGCTTAACGGCTCACCTTGTTTATTGATGGTGGCGCAAACCAAATTTTCAGGTTCAGTAGTGGGTAATTCCCATGCATCAATTTTACGCTGAGTTTGAAAGAGCGTATCGTCCAAATCCATTAGCGCATATGGCTTTACAATGTTTGGACTAGACTGGAAAAATGGGAAGGTCATTATGTTTTCCAAAGATAAAAATGATGATAAGACTGTTTATAGATGGCTTGGATACGAATATGTAAGGGAGGTGCAGCGCTGATTTTTAAAACTGAGCATTACCTATTTATCAGACTTTAGCCAAATGCAGACAGTATAACGATAATCATAAAAAAGGTCAGAATAAATCGGTAATAAAAGTGCAGAATTATCGCAAGAGGATTGGACGTAACTCATTTGGAGTTAGCATATAAATGTAATAAACTCAGAAAATTGAGTAACCAAACTTTCCAAGTTTATTAAAGGGTGATTATGCAGACGGCAGGATAATACTAGGTTTCTTGTGATGGCTACTATAGACTCAGCAACAATCAAGGTGCTATGTTTATACTATCATTTAAATAACAAAGAAATATTTGAATATCCTATCCATATATTTCTTCTAACCTTAGGCAAGAGACTAATCGTCCTTCCCATTCACGCAACTCGGGCTCAATTTCGCTACATATTGGTTTGGCATAGGGGCAGCGTTTATGAAGTGCGCAGCCACTTGGCGGATTAAGCGGACTAGGTAATTCGCCTTGTAGAGTCAGCTCTTTTTTATGACCCGTCACTGAGGGCGCTGCTGAGAGTAAAGCGATGGTATAAGGGTGTTTAGGATCATTATAAATAGCATCTTTAGCACCGTGCTCAACGGCTTTGCCTAAATACATGACCATCACATCATCTGCTACGTGGCGTACGACAGAAAGGTTGTGCGAGATAAAGACATAGGCAGTATGATATTCATCTTGCAAATCCATAAATAGATTCAGTACTTGCGCCTGAATAGAGACGTCGAGTGCTGACGTCGGCTCATCAGCGACGACAATTTTAGGATTGAGCATCATGGCACGAGCAAGAGCAATACGTTGGCGCTGACCGCCAGAAAACATATGCGGATAGCGACCGGTATGCTCAGGACGCAAACCAACGTGCTTCATCATTGCATGGACTTTGGTGCGTTTTTCTTCTTTGCTCAGCGTGGTATGAATGTCTAACGGTTCTGTGAGCTGAAAGCCAATGGTATGGCGTGGATTGAGGCTACCATACGGATTTTGGAATACCATCTGAATCTCAGTACGCAAGTTTTTAAGCGCACTTCTACTATAACTCGTAGTTGCCTCATCGTTAATAAATAACTCGCCACTGGTAGGTTCCTCTATCAAGGTAAGTTGGCGCGCCAAAGTAGATTTGCCGCATCCTGACTCACCGACGACCGCGAGGGTTTTACCTGCTTCTAGCTCAAATGAGATGCCATTTAATGCCTTAACGAACGCTTTGCCTTTTCCTAAGCCTAGAGACACTTGATAGTGCTTATGTAAGTTATCTGCCTTTAAGACGATTTTATTACTCATATTCCAGACTCCATCGTAGCGGTTTGAGTAGTCCGAGTAGGATGTTCGGGCAGGGTGGCGTGAATACAGCGGACTTCGCCATTTGGGGTTGCTAAAATGGGTGGTGGCACCTCACAAGCAGGCTCTTTGTATGGGCAACGTGGTGAGAGCAGACAGCCTGTAGGCCTGTCATATTGGCTTGGCACCACACCTGGTAAGCTATTTAATCTATCTTGTCCAACAGCCAGTTCAGGAATCGCCTGTAGTAGCGCTTCGGTATAAGGGTGCGCAGGTTTTTGGAATATCTCTGGCACTGTACTGGTCTCGACCACTTGACCGGCATACATGACAGCGACATCACGAGCGTTTTGTGCGACTAAGCCCAAGTCATGAGTGATGAGCACCATTGCCATTTGCTTTTCACGTTGTAAGCGACTGAGTAAATCCATGATTTGAGCCTGAACGGTAACGTCGAGAGCGGTCGTCGGTTCATCAGCGATAAGCAGTTTTGGCTCGCAAGCCAGTGCCATCGCAATCATGACCCGTTGACTCATACCACCTGAGAGTTGGTGCGGATAGACCCGTAGGCGATTCTTAGCATCTGGCATCTCAACCAGCTCTAATAATTCTAAAAGACGCTGCCGTACTGCTGCTCCGCGCAAGCCAAGATGGGTGGTCAATACCTCGCCCATTTGCATCTCGACCGTAAAGCTTGGATTCAGGCATGACATGGCGTTTTGAAATATCATCGAGATATCCTTACCGATAATCTTGCGCTTTTGTTTTGCTGGCATGGTGAGGAGATTCTTGCCATCAAAGTTAAGACGATCAGCAACGACAGTGGCAGAAGAGGGTAATAAACCCATCAGTGCCATCATAGTGACCGATTTACCAGAGCCTGATTCACCGACAACTGCGACGACCTCTCCTTGTTTGATTTTTAGAGAGACATCATCGACCGCACGGAATGCTCGTGCTCCTTCTCCAAAAGTCACCGATAGATGCTCAATATCGAGGAGTAATGGGTTGTCTGTGGCAAGGTTATTTGCTATTGGGCTATTTACTTGAGAGTCGTTCATTAAGATACCTGCTTCAATTTTGGATCTAAGGCATCACGCAGACCGTCACCCGTTAGATTGATGGACAATGCGGCTAAGAAAATCGCCACACCGGGCCAAATCGCTAACCACACATTGCTCTGGATATATTGGCGAGCAGTACCTAGCATCGCACCCCACTCAGCATCAGGGGGTTGAACACCGAAACCTAAGAAACCAATCGCGCCGGCTTCCAAAATAGCAGTAGAGAAAATCATGGTCGCTTGGACGATTAATGGCGCCATACAGTTGGGTAATATCGTGATAAATAATAATCTTAAGACGCCTGCACCCATGACCTGTGAAGCAATAAAATACTCACGTTGCAGCTCAACCATTGCTGTTGCGCGGGTCAACCTAATAAAAGGCGGCGTACATACCAAGGCAATGGTAATGATGGTGTTAGTCATCGAAGGCCCTAAGATAGCGGCAATGATGATAGCAAGCAGTAAACTTGGGTAAGACATCAAGATATCATTTACTAGCATGACCGCTTTGCCCCAAACCTTGGGCCAAAAGGCAGCACTTAGCCCTAAAGATACGCCTACAATCATCGCTATCGAAGTAGCACTGATGCCAATAAATAATGAATAACGTGCGCCGTGCATGACGCGCGAGAGCGTATCACGACCGGCATCATCGGTGCCCAAAAAGAACATCGAATCACCGCCACTAAAGAAGGAGGGCGGCAACTGCTCTTTACCGGTGAATAATTCATAAGGGTCATAAGGGGCAATGGTAGGGGCCAAGATTGCGACGATGACCATCAGCATCAAGACTATAAAACCCAGTACCGCGCCTTTATTTCGGCAAAAGGTGTATAAAAACAGCTGCCAAGAAGTCGGCGGCTTAGGCGCAACCGGAGCAATGTCAGAAGGAACTACAGAAGGCTTCATTGGATATTCCTTTAGTGAATCAGACCTTGTTTTACTCCACTGGCTTGCTTACTTTATTAGGATAAGTCGCTTATGGTTTCAGCTAACTTAGCATGCGCTTATCTTCTGTAAGCTGAGTAATACAAACTTAGGGATACAAGATCTTTATGAGCACTATGGGTAATTATTAAAAACTATAAATAGCAATTGTCGATGCAATAACAATGCATCAAATGGGCTTCACCCTAACAATAGACTATGAAGAATGGCGAATTCTAGGATTAATAAATCCATATAAAATATCGATCATTAAGCTCACCAGAATCAGAGCAGTAGCGACCAATAAAATACCATTTTGTACAATGGGATAATCACGTGTAAAGAAACCATCTAATAACCAGTTGCCGACACCCGGCCAACTAAAGATAGTCTCAGTGATAATGGCACCAGCCAGCAATGTTGCCATCTGTAATCCCACTACAGTAACCACGGTAATAAGCGCATTACGCATCACGTGAATTAAAATCACACGTTTTGGTGACAGACCTTTGGCTCTTGCAGTACGCACATAATCTTCATCCAATACTTCAAGCATCGCCGAGCGTGTCATACGAGCAATCATCGCTAGAGGAATGGTAGATAGGGCAACCGAGGGCAAGATGAAATGTTTGACAACGTTCCAAAAGGCGCCGGGCTCACCAGAGCTTAAAGAACCTAGTAGCCAAGACCCGTATAAAGGTTTGACGTCTAGGAACTGCGCGACAGAGATAACGCCAGAGACCGGTAGTAGACCTAGATAGTGGGCGAAAATACCCGTTAGGATTGGACCAAGTAAGTAGATCGGCATAGAGTAGCCGGCAAGTGCGCCAGACATTAGGGTATAGTCTAGCCAAGTACCACGGCGTAAGGCAGCCAAAATACCCAGACTAATACCAATGATACTCGCTATCGTAATCGCGCAAAGCGCTAATTCTAATGTCGGTACAAAATGGGCAAAAAAGTCCTGCAATATCGGTGTGCGGGTACGAAAGGATTCACCAAAGTTACCTTGCAGTATCCCAGTGAGATAATCCCAATATTGTACGGGTAACGGTTTATCTAGACCAAGGCGGGCTAAAGCCTGCGCATGTAGCTCAGGATCAACCATGCGCTCTCCCATCATAATCTCAACTGCATCGCCAGGTACAAGGCGAATAAGAATAAAAGTCGATAGGGTTAAGCCGATATAGACGGGAACTAAAATTAAAATCCGGCGTAGAATATAAAGTAGCATAGCTCGGCTCGTTTTTATAGAAGTGGCTTTTACTAGCTATAGCTCAGGCTCAGACAAATACGGCTGGAACAGAATCTCTGAACCAGCCGCAAACGTACATAAAGCAATGACTATAGAATAAAAGGCGTCACTAAGGTTTGTTAAGTACTGGTATTGAATCTAATATCAGTACCAAGTGAAGCATTGATATTAGCTAAGGCTATTTAACATCCTTATTCAATATCAACGCCATCAAAGCGAATGGAGCCGAGTGGGCTAATTTTGTAGTCTTTTACATTAGGGGTCGTTAATACCGTCACGACTGAGTTAGCAACTGTAGTCCAAGGTAGTTGGTCTTTAAAGATAACCTGAGCCTGCTTGTAATTGGCAATACGCTCATCTTGGTTGGTATTTGCACGCGCATCCATGACCAGCTTATCAAAGTCTTTATTACACCAGCGAGAGTAGTTGTTACCGTTAACCGCATCACAAGATAGTAGAACGCCTAACCAGTTATCAGGATCGCCATTATCGCCTGTCCAACCGGCTAGGATCGCTTCAGGCTCGCCTTTACCCGCACGCTTTAGGTACTCGCCCCACTCATAAGTCACAAGCTTGGCTTTAACGCCAATTTTAGCCCAATCTGATTGAATCATTTCAGCCATTAGCTTGGCATTAGGGTTATAAGGGCGCTGAACGGGCATGTACCATAAGTCGATTTCTAAATCTTTAGCACCTGCTTCAGCCAGTAGGGCTTTGGCTTTTTCGGTATCGTAAGGCGCATCTTTGATCTCATCGTTATAGCCCCACTGCGTTGGTGGCATTGGGTTGCTTGCTTTGATACCAGAACCTTGATATACCGCATTGATGATGGCGTCTTTATTGATTGCCATATCGAGAGCGCGGCGAACATTGACATCTTTTAGGTCTGGTTTTTCAGTGTTATAGCCTAAGTAACCAACGTTAAATCCAGCATCATCTAGTACGTTTGCTTTGCCAGATTTTTTGGCAGAATCAACTTCAGATGGGTTGGCATAAGCGGAGACATTACATTCGCCTGCTTGTACCTTCTGTGCGCGAACCGCAGAATCTTTAGTGATGACAAAGACGAGGTTATCGATATGAATGTTGTCTTTGTTCCAATAGTCAGGATTTTTTGTATAACGAATCTGCGCATCTTTTTGATACGAAGTAAAGACGAAAGGTCCAGTACCGACTGGTTTGGTATTTAGATCAGCGGCATTGCCAGCGTCTTGTAACTGCTTAGCATACTCTGCAGAATGCACATAGGCGAACGGCATTGCTAGGTTTTGTAGGAATGGCGCGTTGGTCTCAGTCAGAGTGATTTTGACCGTATAATCATCGACTTTTTCTACTTTGTCGATAATATCAGGTAAGCCCATGCCTACTGAATATGGGAATTCAGCTGGATAGTCTTTATTAAAAGCAAAGCCTGTATCGGTAAGACGTTCGATGGTAAAGATAATGTCATCAGCATTGAAGTCACGAGTTGGGGTGAAATAATCGGTCTTGCCGAATTTGACGCCTTTACGTAGATTGAGTGTATAGGTTTTGCCATCTTCGCTGATTTCCCAACTTTCGGCTAAGCCTGGCTCAATTTCGGTTTCGCCACGTTTAAATTGTACGATACCATTAAAAATAGGATAAGCACTGGCATCAAAGTCAGTACCTGCCGTATATTGCGCAGGGTCAAAGCCGGCAGGGCTACCTTCTGAACAGTAAATTAAGGTCTTGGCGGCTTTGGCATCGCTACCGGCATCTGCCGTTTTATCCGCAGTTTTATTGTCGCCGCTACAGGCGCTGGCGCCTAGCGTTAAGGCTGCTAATAAGGTGAGCTTGAAAAATGGAGTTTGCACTGTGATTACATCCTGTATAAATCGTTAGATAATTATCGATTGATAGCACGACAACGACGTTAGACGCCGTTGATCTCGAACTCTAATCGATAAACCTTTAATTCCTTTTAAAGTATTTATCAATTCAAATTATTTCAGGTCATGACAAATTATCAGAATTCGAGACACCCCAGAATGGTGTGTCTCAAGTGTTTGGTCTTCTAATAGTTGATATGTTGACACTGAATAAGCAAATGAATAGACCGAATATATAGGTAAATATGAGGTTGTGCAAGGTATCTACAGCGCAAATATGAATTTTTTTATGCTATGGACATCTTTTTTGTTATTAATGAGGTATTTAACCTCCGTAAAATCACAGGCATATATAAGTAAACTTTGTTTTAGAAAGATATAATAAATATTCTAAAGATGTTCATATTACGGCTATGACAATCCATTATCAGTAGCTCGTAATATGCATGTTAAATGCACGTCTATTTAGGACTCACCACCAACACATTATCCAAACCTTTCCACATGGTATCCACACTATCAGCCGACGTTTCCACACACAATACAATCAAATCCCACTCATTTGGCTCAACGTTATAAGCAAAATTGGTCATACCAAGGCCATAATTATCACGAAAGCTTAACATCGTGCCAATACCGCTACCAAGTGCAATCGGCGAGCGGGTTAATGCACTAAAATTCACCATATTATTGCTGTTATCTAAATTCGTATGTTGCTCAAGCCATTCCGCCAGCAAAAACGGCAGCCAGACAAATTCATTACTGCCCAATACCAATATTTTTTGTGGCAATTGAGCGTTATTAAATGCGTTTTGGCCCTCAAAACTTGCAAATGCAGTTTGGAAACTTGCTAGATAATCCGCAAAGCCATTCGTGCTATCTAGCGTTGGAAAGCGCCCCCAATTACCGGTATTGCCCAAAGGTTGACTACCAGCTTCGGTCGTATCAACCGATGGCATAATGATAGGCTCAGGGTTGGGCGCATCAGTCCATTTCCAAGCGCCAGATAGTAAATGATGGCGGTGAAAATCAATGTTTGGCAGACGGGCGGCAATCGTATCATTGGCGTTAGCATCAGACTCACTTTGATTCTGATTTAGTGACCAATCAACTAAGGTTGTGAGATGCACTTGCTCTAGTTGGGTCAACCCAGCTTCACGTAATGCTGTGACGACATTAACGCAAGTATTACCCGTTGATGCTTCATCATCGACCATAATTAGCGTTTTACTGGCAAGTAGTTGCGCTTGCGTCATTTTATCGGCACTTTGATAAATCAGATGCTGACTGGCATGACTGTGGTCTTCGCTAAAAGTGGTCAATAAAGAATCGCTACTGTTGTCATCATGCTGGGCATGACGAGTAGAATTCAGCAGTAACGCTTGTGGATAGCGCGTTTGTAGCGCTTGGTGCACACCGGCAGATAAGCCAACCGCCGTCTCTGCCATACCGATGACCAAAATCGGCTCAGGCAAATCATCAGGTACTAAGTTTGCCAAATCAGTAAAGGCGTCACGCATGATGCTTGGTGCCACCGGAATATGACGACCTAACACTTTTGAGACAAACAAAAACGCCCGTTTTGGGTTGATACGTTGAGCAAAATCAAGCAAATCTTCTAGCTGATAATGGCTACTTTCTTTAAGGTCGTTATTACCACTAGCAGCGTTGGTCTGATAGGTCAGATCAAGCGTACCGCGAGGTAAGGTGATGGTCGTGTTGTGTTGCTTATTTGGCATTCATATTCCTTCAGTTTTTCAATTTTTTATATCGTTAGTTTCACTTATTCAGTAGTATCTTCTTCAATTTTTACACTCACCATAATAGAACGTACTTGGCACGGTGTAATTTGCTGTGCGATATCTGCCAGTTTCGGCTTCTTACTTAAACCGAGCCAATAAGCAAAACCAACTTGAGTTAGATCTACGCCGCTATGAGTGGTGTAATCAATACCACCAGAGGGGCGACTATTAATCTCAAGCACACGATGCTGACCATTATCATCCGCTTTAGTCTGGACACTAACGATACCATCACAGCCGAACGTTTTTATCAGTGGAATGACCACCTCCATGACTGATTGCTCATAACCAATATGCTGAATTTTCCCCGTTTTATAACGGGTAATAGCAGCCAACACTTCGCCGTATTCACAGACGACATCGATAGAGTATTCTTGTCCTGATAAATAAGGCATTAATAGCATGGGAATCGGGCGCTCATGCACCATGAGACTGTTGGTATAAGCATTGATAAATTGCGCGGTATTGATTTTCTTCTCTTCGGTAAAGTATAGATGCTCGAAACTGTCGTATTGCTCACTTTCTTCTTTACCCGTCTCTTTAACTTTACCTAAGCGCCAAAATCCTTGGGCAAAAATACCCGTTACTGGTTTGACGCATAAAGGCTGATGACCATGGGTGGCAAGTAACGCTTCAAGCTCTGCGACAGTATCAAAGCGCCATGCATCTGCGACAGGGATATCATGCTCATGGCACTGCTGCATAAAGGCAAACTTATCATCGATGGATTCCAGTGCTGAAACACTGGTCGCACCTGTCAATAAACGGATACCTGCTGCTGCAAATTTTTCGCGATGAGCTTCATAATCAATGCCATTGCGTCCAGTGAGTAACACTTTCACGTTGTTTTTCTGAGCTTGTTCTAACACAAATTGCCAACGTGGCATCAATGGCTCAACAGATTCGAGCACTGCTTGTTCATCGCTATCTGCGGTGCTAATAGAAGGCTCGCGGTAAATGATGTCGGCAAATTCAAAAATCTCAGGTCTATTATGACGATGTGAGGCAACGATATGAAAGGGCACGCTAGATTGAGCTTTTAGGGTTTGCAGGCTAGCTAACATATCACGCTGGCTTGACTGACCTTCAGCCAACCAAGCAGCGCTTAACTTTGTATGATGACTATTGTTAACAGGGTTATCCATAATTCTCTTTGCACTCTCTTAAATAATAGGGTTGTGGATCACTTGATATCGTCATCATAAAGTGATTAGCAATTTAATATATGATCGAACAATTTCAGACATGGCATTTATACATAACGGGCTCTATTATATACAAATGCTAGATGTTATAAATGTTTCCAATTAAATAGCATCAAGGATTTTTACTTTTTTTATGATGTTTTATAAGATGCTGGTTCTGATTAAGGTTGTAATGCCATCCATGCTACTATATGGCGATAGTTAACCTCACTCATATAAGTAAATAATAAATAACGTAAAGGATAAATGATGAGTCAACCTCAAGCTTTAATTGCAGGTGCTAACGCGCCGCTGCCAACGGATAATATTAGCATTCGTATTTTAAGCCAAAATGCCATCGACTGTGCGGCTTATCGTTTGACAGCGGATGGAAAAGTACGTGGCGATGGCGATATGATATTTTATGGGCAGACGCGTAGCGATGATGGTAGCGTGAGCTTTCGCGGTCATGACAGTGATGGATTTTTTGATATCAATCTACCTGCGCAGCCAGCAAATATTGAAAAGATTGCGTTAGCGTTTTCTAGTGCGCAGACGTTGGCTCAAGTCGGCGATGTGGATATTCAAGTACTACAAGGCAGTCAAGTGCTAATAACTTGCCAATTAAGTGCTGTTGGGCGTAATGAAAAAGCTATCATCTTAGCGGAATGTTATCGTCGGCAGGGCAATTGGAAGTTTCGTTTTATCGCTCAAGGTTTTGAAGGTGGCTTAAAACCTTTATCTGAGCATTTCGGTGTAGAGATTGCCGATGAAGCACCAGCTCAAAGCCCTATACAAAATCAGTCACAAGGGCAAGCTCAGCCTATTAATACGCAGCGACCAATCAATACGCAAAAAGCTAGTAGTGCGCCTCAGACAACTACACCACCGCCGATTCCTGCTGGCTCTACCAATCCTTCAATCAACCTAAGTAAAATTACTTTAACCAAAAATCAATCTAGTATCAATCTCAAGAAACGTGATGATTTTGGCAAAATATCGGTCAACCTAGACTGGAACCAACGTCCAGATATCAGCAAGCAAGCACCCAAAAAAGGGCTGCTCGGCGATTTATTTAAGCAGCATAAAGCTGGTGGAATTGATCTCGATGTTGGTGCGATGATTCATCTGAAAAATGGTGAAAAAACGCTTATTCAAGCGTTGGGAAGTCGTTTTGGTAGCCTACAGTCAGCGCCATACGTTCTATTGCGTGCCGATGACAGAACAGGACAGGTAAGCGGCGGTGAATGGCTAGATATCAATGGGCAACAGTGGTCACAGATTGAAGAAGTATTTATCTTTGCTTTCATTTACGAAGGCGCACCAAATTGGGCGCAAACTGATGGGGTAGTGACTATTCATGTACCCGACCAGCCACCGATTGAAACGCGTTTGACAGAAGGTACAGGTAACTTACCGATGTGCGCCATTGCACGTCTGGTCAATCAGCAAGGCAGTATCAACGTTGAACGTATCAACCAATACTTCAAAGGACATCAAGAGATGGACAAAGCTTTTAATTGGGGCTTTAGCTGGAAACGTGGTAGTAAGTAACGACTTTATTTATATACTTTGATAGATATAAAAAATAAGCCCATCTATTGTTAGATGAGCTTATTTTTATGCATAATTCTTGTTAATAATGAGATATCATTTCAAAAATGACACTTATGGATATTAAGCATGCGGGGTGATAGCAGGCATTAAGTCATGGAAAGTGCGACCAGTCGCCGTTTCACCGATGGCATGCATCTTCCACTCATTATTATGACGATAAACTTTTGCCATAATCATCGCCGTATGCGTACCCTGTGAGGACAGATTATAGCGTGCTACTTCAGTATTGTTATTGGCATTGACGATACGGCAAAACGCATTTTCTACTGTCTCAAACGTCTGACCAGTAAAGCTGTTGACGGTAAATACCAAGGATACTACGTTAGCTGGAACTTTTGATAAATCAACATTGATTACTTCATCATCACCATCGCCGTCACCAGTGCGGTTATCACCAGTATGCACGATACTGCCGTCTTTCGATTTTAATTGGCTAAACCAAATGGCATCAACTGGCTGTTTGTTGCTATCAAACATAATGCATGATGCATCTAAATCGATAGAATCGCCGCCACTACCACCACCGAATAATTTACCTAAGAATCCACCTTTTTTATCTTGTGGACCTTGGGCAACGTCCCAGCCTAAACCCAATTTTACTTGAGTAAGCTCGCCGCCCGCTTCTTTGCTTAGGGAGATTTTTTGACCCTTTTGTAAACTAACTGCCATGTGATAATCCTTATAATAGTTGTATGAGAAATTGCTATAAAATATTGCCAAGTAATCCGCTATTGCCGCCGCGACCACCTGAACTGGTGCCCAAGATGCTTTGTAGCCACCCTTGATAGCTGTCACGATTGCGTGAGCAGATAATAACTTTGCCTGAGCCTGAAAAATTGAGTACCATTCCTTCGCCACTGGTGACTGAATTGATAATATTGCTCATGATGCCTTTTTTCTTACTGGTCGATACAGAGAGCTTATAATCAAGCGTTGAATCCCAGCAGACCACATGACCATTATCGATGATGATGTCTTTATCTGGCGTCACATCAATCTCAAATAATGAACCGAAACCCGATACCACTACCTGACCTTGACCTTGCGTCTGCATGACCATAAAGCCGCCAGTATCGCCAAAGACTGCGCCACCTAGATTACGTTGAATATTGGCTCTGATATCGACACCGATTTGCGCCGCGACAAAAGCACCATCGCTCAAGGTGTATTGATGTTTGCCGCAATCAATGATTTGCATATCGCCATCGAGCGTTGGTGCCAGCAAGCAATCACCTTCACCGTTTACCGCTTCAATTTGCTGTTGAAAAAGTGACTCATCGTTAGCAAAACGGCGCATCAATGACTGCATCAGTCCACCTTGCAATTTACCTTTTAGCTCAAGGTTTGATTCCATCATCACCATGGCGTTGGCTTCGCAATAGATTGAGTCGCCTTTTTTAAGATTACAATGTAAAAAAGGTTCGATAGTACCAATTAAGCTAAACGTTGCAGCCATAGGTCAAAAGTCCTTGTTCTAATATTTTTATAAGTCCATCTGTAGAGGGTATAGCAAATAACTTCTGTCAATATCGTTTAGACATTAAATTCATAGCCACTTAAATTTAAAGCCATCAAATGTCTTAAACAACACACTTGATGGCTTATAGATCTCGTAAGTAGCTCGTGAATAAATAGTTACTTACGATAGTTGGCTTGCGACACGATTAAGTCAATGAGACGATTAAACGTTGACGCCATAAGAGGCCGCTAATGGTCCAAGACCACCGCTAAAGCCTTGACCAACCGCGCGGAATTTCCAGTCGCCGCTATGACGATATAACTCACCAAAAATCATCGCTGTTTCAGTACTACCGTCTTCTGATAGGTCATAACGAGCGATTTCAGCATCGCCATTGTCGTTCAAAACACGGATATAAGCGTCGCCCACTTGACCGAAGTTTTGGTTACGAGCTTGACCTTCATAAATGATGGCACAGATAGCAACTTTGCTCACGTCAGCTGGAATGCTTGCAAGGTTGATTTTGATTTTTTCATCATCGCCATCACCTTCACCAGTACGGTTATCGCCTGTATGTTCAACCGCGCCATTGTCTGACTTTAAGTTATTAAAGAAGATAAAATCTTGATCGTTACGTACTTGACCCGCTTCATTGACCAAGAAGCCAATCGCATCTAAGTCAAATTCTTGACCGTCAGTAGCGCGTGGATCCCAGCCTAGACCGACCGTAATATTGGTTAAGCCTGGCGCTTCTTTTGATAAGTTTACGTTCCCGCCTTTTGTTAAGCTAATAGCCATATAAATATCCTTTGGATTAATAATTAAGTGGATTGATTGATAAAAAATGAACTCACATAGTGCAGTGGTCGATATATAGACGCCGTTAGAAAAAATCTATCTGGACGCCATGCCCTGCATATCATTACGATTTACTATACTAAGCGTTTGCTCACTAAGCAAGGCGTATTTTGTGCGCTGATGTTATGTTTACTAACAGATATAGCAATTGTGCAAATCTGATACTTTCTAACCGTCCCGATAACAATCGTTAAGATATTGTTATCAAAAATGAATTTTTTAGATACTGAAGTTGGTATTAAGGTTGCAATATCGAACCTACCAATGAAACAAAACCTTATGATATGAATTACTCATAAAGTAAAAAAGGTATAAAAAACAGGTCATACCAATCGCTTGATATAACCTGTCATAACTACGATTTTTTACTAAAGCGCTTTTTCTTAATTTGAACGTAGCGTTTAAACTTGAGCTAAAATTAACACTAAGTAATCGCCTTCGCTTGTTGCTTGCGATGCTTAAGTGAAGCAAGCAATGCCCAACCGATAAAGGCAATACCAATCAAACCAGTAATAATCTCTGGTACATGGAATTTCACTGATAGCAGCATAATAATTGCCAAAGCACCAATGGCATAATGCGCACCATGCTCTAGATAGATGAACTCATCAAGTGTGCCTTTGTCTACCAAGAAAATAGTCATCGAACGCACAAACATGGCACCAATCGCCAGACCTAACATAATCACAATAACGTCATTGGTGATTGCAAATGCGCCAATCACACCATCGAAACTGAATGAAGCATCAAGAACTTCTAAGTATAAGAAACCGATAATACCGCCCTTCATAATCGCGCTGGTCGCTGCGGCGCCTGAACCCTTTTCTTCATTTTCTAAGTCTTCCTCAAGGTCACCCTCGAGCATACCAGAGATAACTTGGACACCAAGATAGACCAAGATACCCCAAACACCCGCAATCAGTACGGCAGAAGCTTGCTCCGCACTGGCCCAAGATACAGCGAACATCAGGACAATTAGAGCGACAAACACGCTCATGGCATCGACTTTGCCAAGCTTTGCTAAGCGGCTCTCAAGCCAGTTAAACCAATGCACTTCTTTATCATCAAAGATAAAGTTTAAGAAGACGAGTAACAAGAAGATACCACCAAAGGCTGATATTTCAGCATGATGTGCCATCAGTCTTGCTGAGTATTCTTTAGGGTCGTTCAATGCCAAATCTATCACTTGCATCATGCCAAGGTCTGCGGTAACCGCAACGATGACAATTGGGAATACCAAGCGCATACCGAATACAGCAATTAAAATACCAACGGTTAAAAATATTTTTTTCCAAAACTCGTCCCAGCCTTTAAGGACTGAGGCGTTGACCACTGCATTATCAAAGGATAATGAAATCTCCATGACGGCCAAAATAGCAGTAATAGAAAGGGTGGTTATCAAACCGCCCATACCGCCATGTGAATATCCCCACCATGCAGCTACCATCAATGCGATAGCTGTGAAGATGAAGTCTAAATAAAAATGTCTCATGACACATCCTGTCTGGTTGCGTAAAGCTAAGGTTGTCTATTATAGACGCAGCATAAAAAAAGTGGCTATCGCTAGCCACTTCTCCATGTGTGATTTTTAATAAAATATAAAGTATTATCAGTCATTTGGCTATTAAAGATTGTGACTATTTTGCAACCATATTTTACAGCCAATAGTGAGGCATAATGGCTTTAGGTTTTGGACCTACTTATCATCTAATGGATGGTTTTAGCACGGGCTAAATATCGATTTAGATAGTAGTTTAAATAACAGTTTAAATAACGACACCATATTGCTGGCACATCGCCTGTAAGCCACCAGAGTAACCTTGACCAACGGCGCGGAATTTCCATTCTGCATTGTGGCGATAGACTTCTCCAAATACCATTGCTGTCTCAACAGAGTAGTCTTCTGCTAAATCAAAACGGACCACTTCAGCACCCGTTTCTTCATTCACAACGCGAATAAAGGCATTGGCAACTTGACCGAAGTTTTGGCTACGAGCCGCTGCATCATGAATAGTGACTGTAACAACGATTTTATCGACATCGGCAGGTACTTGCGTTAGGTTGACTTTGACGACTTCGTCATCACCGTCGCCTTCGCCTGTACGGTTATCACCAGTATGCTCTACTGCACCATTGTCAGACTTGAGTTGGTTATAAAAGATAAAGTCATGGTCGCCGCGTACTTTGCCAGCGGCATTTAATAAGAATACGCTTGCATCAAGATCGAATTCGGCACCAGAGGTTGCACGCTCATCCCAACCAAGACCAATAAGCAGCTTAGTTAAGTTTGGATCCGTTTTGGTTAGCGATAAATTACCGCCTTTATTTAGAGATAATGCCATGGAATGGTCCTTGTTATTTATTGGAGTAGGGTGGACTGCACGTTTACAACGGTAAAAGTAATAACTATTTTGAGACCGTCAGTTCAAAATAGTGCTGTGTCGCTTTTGAATTAGATACGCTATACCAGCGATAATGGGATTCAATAAAGATAAAACGATCGCTAGTAGCTCTCTATCATACCAACAAAAAATGACCCAATCAAAGCTGATTGGGTCATTGTTATGTTTTATAGCAAGTTAGGCGTCAAAGCTAAGATTTAGTATTTGTTATAGACTCTGACGATGACGAATCTCAAAGCTTTGATGAATCGGTTTTTTGATATCAAAATCAAAACCAATGGTTTTTTGGGTAATGTCGATGATGTCATAACGCTCAGTCAGCTGTTCATCCAACTCAAAACGGGTAAAGTTATTAGAGAAGTATAAGATGCCATCTGCCGTTAAGCGGTTCATCGCGCGGTTGATTAGTGCAGCATGGTCACGCTGGACATCAAAGGTACCTTGAAACTTTTTAGAGTTTGAAAAGGTTGGCGGATCAATAAAGATAATATCGAATTGTTCCGTATTGTCTTTGATCCACTCAAAAATATCGGCAGCAACGAATTGATATTTATTACCACTGACATTTAAGCCATTTAAAGCAAAGTTTTGTTTGCCCCAATCCAGATAGTTCTGTGATAAATCAACGCTGGTGACTTTTTTAGCGCCCGCCAATGCCGCATGCACACTCGCCGTACAAGTATAAGCAAATAAGTTCAATACCGATTTATTACGACTGTTGTCTTTGATACGCGCACGCATATTGCGATGGTCAATAAATAGACCCGTATCGAGATAATCGGTGAAATTGACATAAAGATAAGCACCATCTTCGCGGGCAATATAAAACTTGCCACGCTTTTCGGTATTGCCTTGTTTACTATATTGATCATTACCGGATTGACGAGCACGGGTTTTAATAAAGATTTGTTCGCGGTTAATACCGAACACTTCACGAATACCCATTAATGCCAAATTAAAGCGTTTTTTGGCGGTTTCTGGTGGAATGGTCTTTGGCGGCGCGTACTCTTGTACATGGGCATAATCACCATATAAGTCGATCGCCACTTTGAAATCAGGCAGGTCAGCATTGTAGACACGGATATTACTCACGTTGTCTTTTTTAGCCAATTTCTTTAGTCGGGTCAGGTTTTTTTGCAAACGATTGATAAAATCTTGACCGTCTTCAACTTCAATTTCACGTTTCTCAAAGCGGCTAACGAGATTCCCTGTCTGACCAGCAATCAAGGTGCCATAGCGGAAATACACAGTAATAGCACCATTATGACATCGCAATGTTTTTGGCTCTCTAATCGGCAAAATATCGACTTGCTCAACATGCGACGCCAATATACCAAGCATCGGGTCAATACCACTACCGGCAAAGCTGTCTTGTAGGATAAGCCCAATCGATTGATATAACGGCTTAATCATTTCTTCATCACCCAGACGCTCACCATAAGGTGGGTTGGTGATAATCAAAGGATTGCTCAAACGACCGTCAGCAACCAAAGGTTTTAATAGCGTGCTTAGCTGATCAAGGGCGCGTGTTTCGATATCGAGTAGCGGTAACAGGTCTTGTAAACCAGCAGCAATCAGATTCTTTTCTGTGGCAATGATAGCGCCATTATCGGCATCAAATCCAAAGATAAGCGGTAATGTATCTGGCTGCTCATTAGCAATCTCTAATGCTGCACGGAAACGCGTTTGTGCATCATCAATCATTTCTTGCCATAAGATCTTGTCATGATGCTGCCATTCATAAAAACCAAACTGATTGGCGGCTTTATCGATACCGACGGCATAATCGCAATGCATGAGGAGCGCTTCAATGATAAAGGTACCAGAACCACACATCGGGTCGATTAGCGCATTATAAAAAGGCGCATCACCTGCTTCGTTTTTCTTATGCCAGCCTGCGCTATAAAGTAGCGCCGCTGCTAAGTTCTCTTTTAGTGGTGCTTCTGTCATTGCAACGCGATACCCACGGCGATGCAAGCTGGTACCTGACAAATCTAGATATAACTCAGCTTGCTTATCATTGACGGTCGCAAAAACAGAAAAGTCTGGGTTTTTACTATTGACGTTAGGGCGGCTCTCATACACTTCGTTAAAGGTATCCGCAATCGCATCTTTAATACGTAGCATGGCAAACTGTTGGCTGACAGCCACACGTTTATCAACAGACAGACGAATCGCAAAGGTTTGCTCTAGGCTAAATTGCTCTGTCCAATTGACCGATTTCGCCAAACCATACAGCTGCTCAGCCACATCATATTCGGCATTGATATTTTTGCGTTTAATCAGCATTAATACGCGCGATGCCACGCGCGACCAAAGACAGATCTTATATAAATCACGCAAGGTACCCGTAACAGCAAGGCGACCGGTACTCTTTATCTCACTTGCAATACCAAAACTGGTCAGCTCAGTCTGTAGCGGTGCTTCTAACCCATCGGCGCAGGTGATGATAAGGTCAAGCGACAATACCTGTGAAGATGCTTGTGAAGATGGTTGCGAAGACGCTGTGGATGAGGCGAGCGCGGTTGTTTCGGTCATACGGATACCTGTGGGCTAAATTGATAAATAGTGCACATCATAAAATAAGATGTTTAACCGCTAATTTTACCATAATTCTATAGCGGATGGTTTAAAGCGCTGATGTTTAAGAAAGCGATGATTAAAAGATGTCTATTTGAAAGTACTTTATATGGCATATAAATGCTAAATAAGTTGCAAGGATATTAATGCTGGTCTTTGTTCAGCGCTAATGACTCCGAAACAGTTTGCGCGGTCGTTGCCAATGGCTTGGGTTTGGTCACAATCGGATAGACGTCTTCTCTTGGCATAAGTAGGCGCATATGAGGATAAGGGGTCGAGATATCAGCGGCATCAAAAGCGCGTTTGATATTCTCTCGTAAATCTTCTTTGATTTTGGGCATACGAGCAACTGCCGCTGGTTTGACCCAAAAGCGTACAATAAAATATACGCCATACTCGCCAATCTCTGCCACGGTCGCAGAAGACTCAGGTCGGTTGAGGACCGCCTCACTATCAGACAGTACCTGCAAAATCTCATCACGTGCTTTATCAATATCATCTTCAAAAGCAATACGCATCTGAATATCAAAGCGTATAAAGTTTTTGGAGGTCAGGTTGGTAACGACAGAGGAGGCCACATTCGAATTGGGTATGATGACCGTAATATTATCACGAGTTAAGACGTGGGTCGTACGTAAGGCAATCACCACCACGCGCCCTTCATTGTCATTGATATTGACCCAGTCACCAACTTGAAAGGACTGCTCAAGCAAAATGGTAATACCTGCGATAAAATTGGCAAGCGTTGACTGCGCGGCAAAGCCGACCGCCAAACCAGCAATACCCAGACCTGCTACTAAAGAGACGATATCAAAGCCAAACTGTGCCATGACGCTGGCAAGCCCTAATACTAGTAATAGCACAGATAAGATATTCTTAAGCAGCTGCTCAATAGAGGCGTTTAGCCCATAGTGCTGTAGTATTTTATGGACAATTTGTCCAGATGATGTCCATAGCACGTAATATATCCCTGCCCATGTACTGGCTTTGGCAGTGGCTTTAATGGTATCTGGCTCAAAATTCAGCTGACTCATAATAGCAATGACACTGGTCACAGCCCATACATAACGCAAGATTGAGCGGGCAATTTTAGCCCGGCGCTCATTCAGACGAATGCGTGCTTTGCTTTTTTTTAGTACATAAATAGCAAGCCAATACATAAACCCCGATATCGCAAGCAGTATTAGAATTTTGATGCCAGTGCTCACCAGTTCTACTGATTTAGACGACCAATCTAAGGTGCCTTCCTCGATAGAGCCACCAATGGCAAGAAAAAGGCTGGTATGTAGGTCACGAGCAATCTCTTGAAAAAATTCAGTAATACTAGCGATTGCCATTATCTTATCCATGAAAGGTGTGGTTCTAAAAAATATTACTCTGTATTAATAGGATTTTAACCGTATCATTATAAATAAAACCGCTTTTACCAAATACTGCTTTAACCATATAAAGTAGCTTACGTCCTGACGGCAAATCAAGTTTAGATCTTCTGAAGTCAGCGCTAGTAGGTCTACTCCATTACCTTTAAAACAGAGCATTTAACAGTTGATTAAGAATTGTTTTGATGAATATCAAGCGACTGATACGGTATTTCCATCAAATCCTGAACATCACGCAAGGCGGTACGCAAGCCTTCTATGATAGTAGGATGGTAAAAAGGCGTATCAAGCATGTCTTTAATACTCAAGTCATTAGTAATCGCCATTGCTAAGATATGCCCGATGTATTCTGCATCTGGACCAACCATGCTTGCACCCAAGATTCTGTCTGTTTTTTTGCAGCCATAAATATGCAATAGACCACAGTTAACACCCATGACGCGGCTACGACCTTGATTGTCGAAGCTGACTTTCCCAATCACATGCTCAAGTGTTGAATCTTCTTGGATTTCCGGTAAAGACATACCAACATTGACGATTTGTGGTGAGCTAAATACGATGGAAAATGGCGTTGCAGGCGGACGAATATAAGCATCCTTTTTATTGTCACAGACCATACTGCCGGCGCTAAAACCTTCATCGCTTGCTACATGCAGCAAGGGAATATTAGCATTGGCATCACCAACGATATAAACGTCTAAATCACCGATTTTACCAGTTTTTTTGTCCAGCTGCTGTGGGCGATTTTTTTCATCAAGTTCAACGCCTAGGTTTTCAACACCCAATGCCTCTATATTATTACGTCGACCAGTCGCGACCAGTACGTAATCACCTTGCCATTGTTGTACTTCGCCAGCGCTGTCTTCATAGTCAATAAAGGCAACAGTGCTGTTTTTATTTATGCTTTTATCGCTATTTTCATCTGATCTTTGACCGACATCAGTAATTTTGCTGCCCAAGTGCATGGTCAGCTCACGACTTAGGCAATCAATGGCTTTGTTATTGATGTCTTCGTCTTTTAGACCAGCAACGCGTTTGGCGCGATTAAATACCGTTACCTTGACACCCAATCGCGTGAAAGCTTGGGCAAGTTCTAAACCTATAGCACCTGCGCCAATCACAGCCATAGATTTTGGTAAGTCGGCTAACTCAAAGACAGCATCTGAGGTCAGCATAGTATCACCAAGCTTATCTTCCCAGCCATCTGGAATAAAGGTCGAGCTGCCAGTGGCGACAATGATTTTATCTGCTTTGATCAATTCATCATTGACCTCAATCAAGCCTTGCTTATTAATATAAGCCCGTCCCGCTATCTTACTATCCTCAGGCCAGCTATCGACTTGTTTTTCGATGTAGCTGGCAAAATGATCACGCTCAGCGCGCACCCGTTCCATCACCTGTTTGCCATCTATGCGAGCAGTGGCATGTACGCCAAACTCGGCAGAATGATTGGCATCATGAGCGCGGTCAGCAGCTGCAATGAGTAGCTTGCTTGGCATGCAACCTACCGCAATACAAGTCGTTGTCCAAAAGCCATCATTGATAATAATGACATCTTCTAGGAATTTTTTTGCTTGGCGAAAAGCGTTTTGTCCGGCAGTCCCAGCACCAATGACCGCAACAGATACCTTGCGAGTCACGTTTTGATGAATGTTATGATCAAAGGGAGCAGAAGAATCAGAGGCGGTATCAGGCTGTTTATTCATAGTATTCTCAAATAAAAATAGTTTTAAGGTTTATCGTAAGATCGATTAAAAGACTAAGGCGCAAGCGTAGTTAATAAACGCTCAGTATAATCTTTTGCTTTAAGGTTACGCTGTGCATGAGTGAGCGTACCATTTTTATCAAAGATAAACGCCGAACGTACAAGACCTAGAGTAATATTGCCATACATGTTCTTTTCTTTAATCACATCAAAATAGTGGCAGAGTTTTTCATCGGCATCACTGATAAGTGGAATATGTAGATTATATTTGCTAATAAAGTTTTCATGTGATTCAACGCTATCACGTGAGACGCCAATAATGTCGTAACCTAAATCATCAAATTCGTTAAGATGGGCGGTAAACTCAGTTGCTTGTGTGGTACAGCCAGGTGTATTGTCTTTTGGGTAAAAATAAAGGATAAGTCCTTTGCTGGTGTTGGCGACCAGCTCTTTTAGGCTAATATCATCATGAATGAAATGACCATCTAACTCACGTACGATAGTGACTGGAAAATCAGGTAGAGTAATGGTTTCTGTGGTTGGCTTTGCCATCATAAAATCCTTATTTATTTTGATTGCGGTTATATTATTATTGGTCATCCCATTATAGGCAGATTCATAGAAATAAATCCTCGATTTTACACATCACTTATGGATGAGCAACAAAAAAGACTGGCAATGGCCAGTCTTTTATATATCTAAAAATTTAAAGATTAAGCAGGTTTTTGTGGCTGTTTTAAGTCCAAACCAACGGTACACTGTTGCAAATCTTTTTGCATTTTTTTCACATACGAGAGGCTTGATGGGTCTTTTTTACTTTGCGCATAGCTCTCAATCTCCCACATCTGACCAATGGTCATATTGCTACGGACACCGATCGTGCAATCACAAAGCTTGGTTGCGGTGCTCTTGTCAGCGACTTTATATTTGACCGCGCCATTAACGCAAGTATTGATATTATTCTGCTTAATATCAACAGCGTTCGCTTGTGGCATGGCAAATAGTGCAGCAAGAGCTAGGGGTAGTACTGGCAAAAATTTCATAAATATCCTTTTACATGTGACAGCGATAACTTGAATTTTTTATAAATGAATTCGATTTTGTACAAATGATAAAATATTACTTCTAATAAAACGTTGCTACTTTGATGAGCATTTATATCTTGTGGTAGATAAAGTGGCTCATACCATAGCAATGATTGTATTTAAAATACAACGGTAGCGTGCTGTGTTAATGCAAGCGAATGTTTCGCCAATGTTTAATTGCCTTTATTTTAAGACCGTTTATTCATGTTCTAAGGCGAAACTTCTAAAATCATTACTGATAATGGGTAGGGTCGGCAACGCCTGCCTGAGCGAACCCTTGACGACGCAGCGCGCAGCTATCACAAACGCCGCAGGCAAGACCATTGGCATCTGCTTGATAACAAGAAATTGTTTGTCCGTAATCAACCCCTAGCGACAGACCCAGCTCGATGGTTTTGGCTTTCGATAATTGTTGTAGCGGGGTTTGAATCGATAAGTGATGACCGGTAACGCCCGCTTTGGTAGCAAGATTTGCCATATGTTGGAAAGCGGCAATATACTCAGGACGGCAATCAGGATATCCTGAATAATCGACTGAACTGACACCAATGACGATATGGTTTGAATCAGTTACTTCAGCGACTGCTAGGGCATAAGATAAGAAGATGGTATTGCGCGCTGGCACATAAGTGTTTGGAATCGCGTCATTATCAATCTCATCACGCTTTTTGTCTGGGAATTTATCCGTATCACCATCAGGCACAATCATACTGTGATCCGTTAGTGATGAGCCACCCAGTTGGGCGATATCGATATCAATAATTCTGTGATTAACGCCTGCAGTTTCAGCGATTGCTTTGGCAGCGACCAGCTCACTATTATGACGTTGACCATAATCAAAGCTGACTGCAGTTACTGACGCATAACGGGCCTTTGCCCAATATAGACAAGTCACTGAATCAAGCCCACCTGATAGCAGTACGACCGCATTTTGGCTTTTATGCAGCTCATTTAATTGGGTATCGTTTTCTTGATCAGCAGAAGAGGTTGGCAGAGCAGTATTTGTCATAATGGCATCTATTATTGGTTAGCGAAAAACGCCTATTTTAGCAAAAATTCTACCATTACAGAACCTTGAAAGCAGCATTAAAACGTCATGCAAGTAATAGTATAAAGTTTAGGAAATCGATAATTAGTAGCTTTAGATAAGCAGTCGCATTTAAGACGATAATTTAATGTCATCTTTTCAATCTGTTAGCAAATTTTGTTATAATCGCTGCTGTTTTAAATCATGTTTGAAGCGTTGCCTTATGAAGCATCATTGTTAGCCATACGCAGATAGCTTTTATTGCAGCCTTTTGAATAAATCGATTGATTATCTCTTTTGAAGTAACGCCATTCTTGTCAAGATATTGAGTAACTTATGACTGCAGCAACCTTATTTACACCATCAATCACGCCTCAGTTTGACAAGGCTTCTATCGATACTGATGTGAATCATCATGATAAAACAACTGATATCGAACAGATGTTATATGATGATATCGATGACAGAAATGATGATTTTATGGATGAGCAAGCAGATAACATATTGGCTGATACGCAATCACTGACCGAGTCGGTTCACTTTCGGAAATTGCAAAAGAAGCTTCGTCGTCAAGTATCATGGGCGATTCGCGACTTTAATATGATTGAAGATGGCGATGTGGTGATGGTTTGCGTATCAGGCGGTAAAGACAGCTATACGTTGCTCGATATCTTGCTGCTATTAAAACGTATCGCCCCGATTCATTTTGATATTGTTGCGGTCAATCTTGACCAAAAGCAGCCCGGCTATCCAGAAGAGGTGTTGCCCGCTTATCTAAACAAGCAGGGCATCGCTCATTATATTCTGGAAAAAGATACTTATAGTATTGTCAAAAGCGTGGTGCCAGAAGGGAAAACTTATTGCTCGGCGTGTTCACGTCTGCGTCGTGGCTCACTGTATGGTTTCGCTAAACAAATCGGTGCGACCAAGATTGCGCTTGGGCACCATCGCGATGATATGTTGGCGACTTTCTTTTTGAACTTATTCCATGGCGGCGCGTTGAAATCGATGCCGCCCAAATTACTCAGTGATGACAAGCAAAACATGCTTATCCGTCCACTGGCTTATGTGGAAGAAAAAGACATCATTGAATATGCGAGCCTAAAAGAATTCCCGATTATTCCGTGTAATCTCTGTGGCAGCCAGACCAATCTGCAACGGGCCATTATTAATGACATGCTACGAGAATGGGACGATGCCCATCCCCAGCGCCTAGCGTCTATTTTTAAAGCGATGCAAAATGTTGCGCCCTCGCAATTGGCAGATAGAGAGCTGTTTGATTTTGAGACATTAAGTCTGGATCGTGATGATAACGAGCGTTTGTTTGAAGGTGACAATATCCAAGCGGGGCAAATAGAGAGTCTGGCTGAGATTGGTTTGCCAGTATCACCAGAAACGCAGATATTCAATCCAGACTTTGCTAATGCAGAAAAGGGCAGCCGTGCGCCGAAAAAGATCCCAACGATTAATCCAGTGATTTGATGATTTGATGATTTAATGATCTGATACCGTTTACTTTCTTCAAATAAAAAAACCAGCTCATGATAGGTTCATGGCTGGTTTTTTTATTTTAATCATACTTTGAACAGTTTAGCTTTCGCCAAATACTGGTAGAGGATCAAAGCTAACCTCTGAGCGTGGTAACTTAGCAACATCTTGCATGCGCCAATCGTCTTTACCTTTATGACTTACTTGTAAATAATATTTTGCTTTAAGAGGATCTATATTTACTTGGGCGCTATATTTATTACCTTCTAGATGCTTTAACACAGCATCACGGTCTTTTTTGATGTCAGTGGCATGAGATATAGACAAATCCAGTGTTTCAGGATAGCTAAGTGGACTGCCATTAATCAGTTTGCCCGACTGTAAACTTTGCTCAGGATAATTCAGATAAAACACAACATCGCCATTATCTGCAAATTGCATTTGTCCATGCAAGTCTAAATCATAGGTCAACTTGTCACGTGACACATCATGATAAAGGGTTTTACCATCCATATACCAGTCGTCGCGTACCACGCTATCACGAATCTGATAAGAGTAATAAACAAACCAGATGCAAGCAATGACGACAAAAGCTGGCATACCAATGACAAAGATAACCACCATATAGTTTTTATACCATGGCTGGCTGTCTTGATGCTTAAAATTTGGGGCTGGACTGGACATAACATACCTATTAATCAGATATCTAGTAACCGTATCAACGGATAAAGCTGACAGCCAAAAGCTGCCAAGGTAAGGTAACTCAATCACCAGTGAGCTATCAAGCGGTAACTCACTGGTAGGTATCATTTAACAATGAATATTAATACTTACTGACCTTGAGTGGTGAAAACATTCTGCTTACTAACATGATATTTGCCGTCTTCACTACTGACATTCAAAGTCACGGGTGTTTGACCAAATTCAATCACATCAGGGTCGCCATAGATACTAACTGGCATATCAAAGCTTTCACCGGCATCTAACGGCACATCGTTAAAGCGAATCTCCAAGCTCAAACCCTCTTGCGGTGCGAGCGTTATTTTATAAGTATGGGCATCTTGGGTTTTATTGGTCAACTTAACGATATAACTGTTTTCAATCATGCCTTGCTGATTCAATGAAGACAACTGATTGCGGTCACGCCGTATATCAATCTCTAAGGGCACACGGTCATTCAAAGCGTATAAAACACCGCCACAAAGTATCGTGAGAAGTGTTAAGTAAGCGAAGAAACGAGGGCGAAAGACACGGCTCTTCTCTTTTTCAGCCAATTGACGCTCTGTGGTATAACGGATAAGTCCGCGTGGATAGCCCACTTTATCCATTATCTCATTACAAGCATCCACACAGGCGGCGCATTGAATACAAGCTACTTGTAATCCATCACGAATATCAATCCCAGTAGGGCAGACCTGTACACACATCTGACACTCGATACAGTCACCTAAATTCTCAGGGTTGGTGCCTTTTTTGCGAGCACCGCGAGGCTCGCCGCGCTCATAATCATAAGAAACCACCAAGGTATCTTTATCAAACATCACACTTTGAAAACGACCATAAGGGCAGATTTGGATACACATCTGCTCGCGCATATAACCTGCATTGACGTAGGTCGAAAATGCAAAAATAAATACTGATACCCAAATCCACGTCGCCCAATCAGGGAAGGGGATAAAACCAATCATCTGCCAGCTATTGTATAGAGCATCTGTACCCGATACATAACTTACAAAGGTTGTGGCGGTAATCATGGAAAACACAAACCAGATGAAATATATCAAGAAACGTTTAAAAGCCTTGGTTGTGCTCATTGGTTCTTTATCAAACTTAATGCGTTTATTACGATCGCCAATCACCCATTTTTCTACATATTGAAATAAATGCGTCCAAATGGTCTGGGGACAAGCATAGCCACACCAAACTCGCCCTGCATAGACTGTTACCATAAATAAGGCGAAGGCTGCAATGATAGCAAAGGCGGCAATAAAATAAAAATCCTGCGTCAAAAATGTCATGCCAAAAATATAATAATGCTGCGATGGCACATCAAACCAAATAGCTTGTCGTCCGTTATAGCGCAACCACGGCAACAGCAAAAAAGCCGCTAAAAGTGCATACATCGTAATAACACGAATGTTTTGATAGAAACCAGTCACAAATCGTGGATGGACACGATGCTTTGTAGCATCAAGATCTACTTGCTGTACAGGGATTTTATTAGATTGTGGTGCTGACATAAACGTGCCTCTTTAAAAAAAGAATCAGTCTGCTGGCATGGGTAACAAACATCTATTATAAAAATAAGATAGGTGGATGTGCGGTGTTATCAATGTCAGTAAGTAGAGAGATAAAAATTAAAATACCTTTAATTCGTCTACCAAATGAGGGATGATCAATAATTGGCAAAAAAGCTGAAATGGCTCTGTCACCAATGTCTTATGGTCTAACTATTTTAACATTCTCCCTACTATAAATGGGGTGAGAGTGTTAAAAAGCAATATCTATATGAGGGCTATTACGCTACAAATAGTTGTACTGCTAAAAGCCATAATTGATGACAAAGCTTAAATATTTTTAATAAAAAAGAGAGGACTGTAATGACAGACCTCCCTTTATCTAAATCTACTCGTCAATGAGATAGCTGCTAACCAAGTAACTATAGTTAAAATTAACCGTATTAGTTAACCGTCTTCGCTGTACTTGCCACTTGTTTTGGCATTGCAGCAACAACAGAAGTTGCCTTAGCAGCAGGTTGAACAGTTCTATCTGATAATGAATATACGTAGGCAGCAAGCAACATAATACGTTCATTACCTAGCTTGGTTTCCCACTCAGGCATCACACCTGCACGACCATAACGTAATGTTTCTCGAATAGTCTCGCGATCGCCACCATATAACCAGATATTATCTGTTAAGTTTGGCGCACCCGCTGAAATCATACCTTTACCCTCTGGACCATGACAAAGCACACAGTTGGTAGGTTCTTTAAAGATAGCTTCACCTTGAGCAACTTGGGCTTTATCAAGCTCGTAACCGGGTTGGTTACCAGATAGTGACAACACATATTCAGAAACAGCACGAATACCATCTTCACCAAGTTGATCACGCCATGCAGCCATACCGCCGACGCGACCATTATGTAACGTCGTTAAGATGTTTGACGCTTCGCCGCCATATAACCAATCATTATCGGTTAGATTTGGATAACCTGTAGCACCTTTGGCGTTTGAGCCATGACAGACCGCACAGTTCTGTAAGAATAAGCGACTACCGACTTTTAACGCATTCGGGTTTTCAGATAGCTTTTCTACATAAGGTGACAGTTCTGCAATTTTCTCATCAATTTGAGCTTGCAGATCTGCAGGCGGCTTTTCACTGCGACGCATAGTCGCTTGCATCTCAGACAAGCTGGCTAGGGTCTTAGTAGCACCGCTGGCATCTGCTTTTGCCAAAATATTTTTCTCAAAGTTATCCGTAAATACTTTGTTGTTACTCTCAAGCTCACTGTAAAGCTCGTTTTTAGAGGTCCATGGCAAAGTTTTGCCATCGACTTCTACGGTTGTGATGCCTTCCCATTTTGAGGGGAAAATACCTGGAAAGAATACCCAGTAAGCAACACCCCAAATGATTGATCCAAAAAATATCACTAGCCACCATTTAGGCAGCGCTTTATCATATTCTCGAATACCGTCGTATTCATGCCCTGTGGTACCATCGTCTTCTACTTCTGGTTTGAATTTTAAGACCATTAGTAAAATACCGAGGATAAACGCCCAGCACATGATACTTAGTATAGTTATCCAAGAACTCCAAAAGAATGTCATCATTTATCCTTATCGCGCTGCTCGTCAGACAGAGATTTAATATCCTCGTCATCAAGCGCAAGTTGTGCATCTTCTTCGAAGCGTTTTTTGTTTTTTGGCGAATACGCCCACCATGCAACACCTACGAAGGCAATAAAGGCAGAAACGGTCGCAATTGTTTGTAATTCACCAATACCCATTAGCGCTGTCCTTCCATTGCGGTACCTAACTGCTGAAGGTAGGCAACCAAAGCATCAAGCTCAGTAGCACCAAGCACAGCATCTGGAGCGCCTTCGATATCTTCTTCAGTATAAGGCACACCGAAGCGATCACGGAAGAGACGCATTTTGGCTTGAACATTAGAACCATTCACTTCATTGGTCGCAAGCCATGGGAAACCAGGCATGACTGATTCAGGCACTAATGAACGTGGATCAATCAGATGTTGTCTTTGCCAATCTTCAGAATAACGTCCACCCACACGTGCTAAATCAGGACCAGTACGTTTTGAGCCCCAAAGAAAAGGGTGATCCCACGTTGATTCGGCAGCACGTGAGTATGGTCCATAACGCTCAACTTCAGCACGTAATGGACGTACCATTTGGGTATGGCAGACATGACAACCTTCACGAATGTAGATGTCACGACCTTCAAATTCAAGCGCAGTCCAAGGCTCCATAGAAGGGAGAGGAGTGTTCACACCACCTTCTTCAGCACCTCTATAATCGTATATCAGCGGTACAATCTCAACGAGCGTTGCAAAGCTAATAGCGATAACGATACCGATGACCAACAAGCCTGTATTTTTTTCAATAATTTCATGCGGTGTACCAGCCATGATCGCTCCTTATACTTTAGCTGTCGAGATTTGATCGACACTAGGTTCATGATCAGTCGGATCAGCAATGTCTACTGGCTTACCTTCTGGCATCTTGATTGTTCTATAGACATTATATGCCATCACAAACATACCAGATACATACAGAAGACCACCAAACGCACGACCAATATATGGGAAATGCGAGAACTCAACGGTATCAACAAAGCTGTATACCAAAGTACCATCAGGGTTGGTCGCAAGCCACATCATGCCTTGGCCAATACCTGAAATCCACATAGAGACGATATAGAAGATGGTGCCCGCTGTTGCTAGCCAGAAATGCGTTGTGATCAAGCTGATAGAATACATTTTAGGCTTGTTATAAATACGTGGTAACAGTACATATAGCGAACCAATGGTAATCATACCAACCCAGCCAAGCGCACCTGAGTGTACGTGACCGATCGTCCAATCCGTATTATGCGATAACGCATTGACTGTCTTAATCGACATCATTGGACCTTCAAACGTCGACATGGCATAGAATGACAAAGCGACAATCATAAAGCGAATGATCGGATCGGTACGCAGCTTATCCCAACTACCTGAGAGCGTTAGTACACCGTTAATCATACCACCCCAAGATGGAGCAAATAGAATGATTGAGAATACCATTGCTAGAGACTGCGTCCAATCTGGAAGCGCTGAATAATGCAAATGGTGACCACCAGCCCACATATATGAAGCAATCAATGCCCAAAAGTGAACGATAGACAAACGGTAAGAATAAATAGGGCGACCAATCTGTACTGGCACGAAATAATACATCATGCCTAAGAAAGCAGCCGTCAAATAAAAGCCTACCGCATTATGCCCATACCACCACTGCACCATGGCATCGGTTGCACCGCCAAACAGCGAGTAAGACTTAAACGCACTAACAGGAATCGCCATGCTGTTTACAATATGCAGTAGCGCAATCGTAATAATAAAGGCAGCAAAGAACCAGTTAGCCACATAGATATGTGAGGTTTTACGCTTAATCAGTGTACCGAAGAAGACAATAGCATAAGATATCCATACCAATGCGATAAGGATGTCAATCGGCCATTCAAGCTCAGCGTATTCTTTAGCCGAGGTTAAACCTAATGGTAAGGTGATAACAGCCGATACGATAACCGTCTGCCAACCCCAAAAGGTAAACCAAGCTAAGTAAGGCGCAAATAATCTTGTCTTACAAGTACGCTGAACGATGTAATAAGACGTTGCGAACAAGGCTGAGCCACCGAACGCAAAAATAACCGCATTGGTGTGCAGTGGTCTTAAACGACTAAAAGTCAGCCATGGAATGTCAAAATTGAGTGCTGGCCATGCTAACTGAGAAGCAATGAACACACCAATACTCATGCCGACGATGCCCCATACCACGGCCATAACCGTAAAGAATCTTACGATAGTAATTTCATATTCACGGTCAATGGGGGCGAGTGCTGTGTTTTGTAAACTCATTGGATGATTCCTTTACAGCCCGAATTATCAACAGAATTAACTAACATGCCATGTCATCTAGATCATGATAAAGATCATAACCAAACAATGGCTTTGGTAAAGGCTGTTTTCACTCGTCTTATCAGGCTGACGGTATTAACTATCAAGCTAAGCATGGCCTAGATATCAGTGATTGCTGATGGGTAGAGAGCAGTACTAAAGCGGACTGCCCGCGAAGCTGATTGATAGTAGGATTGTTAATATATTGTCAGGTTTAATAAGAAAATGTGCCGTTCTCGAGCATCAAACATCTATTGAGGCTGAGTATTTATCTTAATTGTCACCGCCAAAAGCCGTACAAACCAAGATAGATACTGATGTTCAACCGGTGATAAGAAGGTATCGACCGTCAATGTATGCTAGCGATAGCTGACAAAAAAACATATTTACGTAATGTTTAGTTAAAACTCCCGACTCTGTTTAAGGGTATTGTAACGCAAACCTAATCAAATATCATCAGAACTATGCGCCAAAATACAAACTCTTTAGTAAAATCTTAGCAAGCAACTTATCACTGCTATGCTATCCACTTATTTTATACCCAATTTCATGACTATTCTATAGATGAAAAAAGATAGTATTCACAAGTTTGTATGGACAAACTATTAACAAGGTTTTGTAACAATTTTATTATTTGTTCTACAAATAAGTTTTACTTATTGTAAAGTCGCGTCTTATAATGCCAATGAGCAGCATCCATAATAAAGTGCTTATTATATAAAATAGTCACCTTGTAGTAGTAAGTTTTTTGGCATTTAACTGACTGTTAGGTTAGAGCACGAAAGGTGCTGACCTAGCACCGATTAACAACAATAGGTATTAAGGATAATAATATGGCAGTTTTTTTGACAGATGAATGGTTTGAGCAAGTTGAGCAAATGGGTCAAGAGGCAGGTGAGCTTAATTTGCCGCCCGCACTTGCGAATATGATTGTCAATCTAAAAGTATCTGATAGCGATCAAGACATCGAAGCCAACTTTGCAAACGGTCTATTACATCGCGGCTTAAACGATGGAGCGACCACCACGTTATTGCTTGATCGTAGTATCCTACAATCCATCATCACTGATTTCGATACCAATGAAATCATGGGCGCCTTTATGGGTGGTAAGATTCGTGTCGAAGGCGATATGTCACAGTTGATGGCAGTACAGACGGCTCGTCCAAGTGCTGAGCAAAAAGCGCTTTATAGCAATATTAAGTCAATGACTACAATGGCTTAGAGTCATTATTAATTTAATCGTATTTAGATAAATAAAAAGCCCCTAAAATCAATTAGGGGCTTTTTATTTATCTAAAATAATCTAAATCTGACTAGCTGGCTTTCGATTGTGCTACTTGCTGATTTTCTTTATAAATAGCCGCTTGTAGCCATACGTTTGCTTGTACGTAATCATGAACGTTAATAGAGGCAGTATCAGGTGTTTTTAGCGCACCAATACGCATCACAAACGGATCAGCATCTTGTTCGCGCAGTACCACCACATCAAACAGAATAATCGTTTTACCATTAAATAGGGTTTCTTGCTTGCCAAGTACTTGACCTTGACACCACGCTTCATCTTCTTGACCTAACGTATCGCCAAATAAATAAGCACACATATGACCTAGATTGATCTCGACCGGCGCCATTTGTTCTTTGGTTTCTGGTTGCCATGCTTTGATTTGTTCTTGTAGGTCATCCGGCATCTTTCCATCGTTTGCCGCAACAATATCATTAAAAGCACGGTGATAGCGTATCGCTTCTTGGTCTTCTACCTTGATGACTTCATTTTGTTCACTGATTTTGATCTCATGTGCCCATGCGCTAAAGTTCACAAAATAGGTGGTATCACGTTGGTATAAATGACGGTTAGCAGTATATAGCTGATCAAAAGCATAGATGATACTGCCATCAGTGGTACGTAAGCGTAATACTGCATCGTGTGAGTTGTCATTGACAATCATACGCTCGATTTTACAGCTCAATCCATATGGGCTATCGACACAAGGGTAGGCATTGATAAAGCATTCAGGCTTGCCATCCTTCATTGCCAGTACTTGATTGATATGACAAGGTTGGTTCTCAGATAGCAATAAACAACTGTCTTTGGCACTGACATCGGTATTAAGGCCTTTAGGCATCGCTGCTTTTTCAATCATCTGTTGTAACCATTCAGGTACATCATGACTCATGTCATCAGTCAGAATACGCCAATGGTCACCGTGACCAGCTGATTGCTCATCAGTTAAGGTGATTTTGGTAGGAGATTGGATGTTTTTATATTGATAATTAATGGTCATGAAAATACTCAAACTTAAGTCAGCCATGAGGTTTGGGTCTGAAACTGTGATCGCTGAGTACCATGTACCACTTGAAAAGAGGGGTTTATGATGGTCAGCAATGCCATCAGCAAAGAGGCAACAAACAACAATGAGGGGTTAATGACAATTGTCCTTAGCATACAATATATAGGTATAGACACAGAGAATAGCAAGTCTGTTATAAAAAATAATCATAAAACCGCATTTTTTATTATAAAATCTGGACAGTTTTCGGTAATGACTGGCACCTGTTAGCCAAATTGTGTCAAACTAGCTCCCTTTTGACAGCCACATTTGGTTTGTCTTACACCCTGTTTTTGTGTTCGATTGATATGTTTTTGTGGCAGCTGCAAAAGTATGATGCAATTGCCGCTATTTGTTTTGTAACCTACATAAAGTCGCACGTAGATAAGATAAAGAGTTTGAATATGTTTCGTCCTTTAGCGTTATTTATCGGCTTACGGTACACCCGAGCAGAACGTAGTAATGGTTTTATCTCTTTTATATCACTGATTTCAATGATTGGTCTGACGCTTGGCGTGGCGGTATTGATTACCGTACTGTCGGTCATGAATGGCTTCGATCGTGAGCTAAAAACGCGTATTTTGGGTATGGTACCGCAAGCGACTGTCACATCAACTGAGATTATCGGTGATTGGAAACAAGTCGCGGACAAGATTAAAGAAGATCCAGAAGTGGTTGCAGTTGCGCCTTTTATCCAGTTGCAAGGTATGTTGACCTCGAATGGTCAGGTAGCTGGCATCATGGTGACAGGTGTTGATCCTGAGTATGAGAAAAACGTTTCTATCATCAATGAGCATATGGTAGAAGGCAATATTGATACGCTAAAAAATGGCGAGTTCGGTATTGTGCTTGGTGAAGGTATGGTGCAATCACTAGGGTTGCAATTGGGTGACAAAGTCACTCTCGTACTGCCAGAAGCATCGCCGTCACCTGCTGGCGTGATACCACGCTTTAAGCGCTTTACCTTGACTGGTATATTTTCTATCAGTCCAGAAGTGGACAGTCTCATGGCATTTATTCCAATGGGCGATGCGGCAAAATTACTGCGTTTACCAGAGGGCGCCCAAGGTATCCGTATGAAGCTTCATGATATCTTTACAGCGCCAATGGCAGCACAAAAAGCGGCTGCGATTGCGCCAGAGCAATTATATCCTAGTGATTGGACCCAGACGCATGGCAATCTATTTGGTGCTATCCAAATGGAAAAAGCCATGGTTGGCTTGCTACTGTTCTTAATCATCCTCGTGGCAGCTTTTAATATTGTTTCAAGTTTAGTGATGCTAGTCACAGATAAAAAGGCTGACATTGCTATCTTAAAAACTTTTGGCGCCTCACCGCGTCTGATTACCCAAGTCTTTATGGTACAAGGTGTGGTGATTGGTTTTATTGGTACCATTGCAGGTACGATATTGGGCGTGATATTTGCATTAACGGTCAGTGATATTTTGGGCTTTATTAATAATAGCTTTGGTCTAAATTTATTTGATGCCTATTTTGTGAACTATCTACCATCGCAGCTGCGTTTGGCGGATGTGGTATTGATTACCAGTGCGTCATTTATATTGAGCTTTTTGGCGACCATTTATCCAGCACGCCGAGCGGCTAAAATTCAGCCTGCACAAACGCTGCGTTACGAGTAATTTATAGGCGTTAATGCCGTTATAAATAAAATAAAGGAAGCATTATGTCTGCTATCTTAAAAGCGACCAATATTAATAAGATATACGATGAAGGTGCCGTGAGCACCCAAGTCTTGACTGGTTTGGATTTGACTGTCACCGCTGGTGAGCGTATCGCTATCGTTGGTACCAGTGGCTCAGGAAAGAGTACTTTGCTCCATCTGCTCGGTGGGCTTGATACGCCAACCAGCGGTGAGGTTTGGTTGCATGGTCAGTTGTTAAACAGTATGAATGAGACCGAACGCGGTGCGATGCGTAATAAGCATTTGGGATTTATTTATCAGTTTCATCATCTATTGGCTGAATTTACTGCCATTGAAAACGTTGCCATGCCACTATTGATGCGCCCAGAAGTATCGACGGCTGAAGCGCGTCAGCAAGCCATCGATATTTTAAACAGTGTTGGTCTTGAGCATCGTTTGGCTCATAGACCGGGTGAGTTGTCGGGTGGTGAGCGTCAGCGCGTGGCGATTGCGCGTGCTTTAGTCACCAAACCGTCGCTTATCTTGGCAGATGAGCCAACAGGTAACCTAGATTATGATAACGCACAAAGCGTTTTTGGATTATTATCAGAGCTGCAAAGTACGATGCAAACGGCACTATTAATGGTCACTCATGATCGAAATCTAGCGGCGCTTGCTGATCGTCAGCTGCTTTTACGTAATGGTCATTGGGAAAATTATTAAAATATAATAGGAAAGGACTGCAAGATAGCAGTTTATTGATTGAGTAAGGATAAATATAATGGATAAAGATGACGACCCGATTGCTGCTTTTGGCAGTATTGAAGAAGGCGATGAGCCACTAAACCTTTATATGGATACCGCGTTATTTGATACGCTCGATAAACAAGGTCAAATAGATTTACTGACGCCCGTTTTTGATCGTATTACTTTGGCAGGTGTTGATTTTGATTTAAAGGTTCAAGACAGTGCGACAGGTAAGCGTTATGTATTGCTCAAAAACGAAGAAGTGGTTGAAGTTTTTGTGATGGATAATAAGCTCACTGACAACATCCTTAATGCTATTGAAGCAAATAGAGATGAGGATTGATAGCATTTATTAAAGTTCGGGCGGCTTATCTAAAGAGCTAAGCTGCCTTTTTTGCCAACTCGTGACAGTCTTATAGCGCCAAATGGCTTTAAACGCTAAGCCGCAGACGATGCTTGTAATAATGGCTAAGATAGTCAGACCTAGGCAAAATGCGGTCAAGGACACAGTGCCTTTATAAGTAATAAAGGGGTTGGCGCCGTCCGATATAATCCATAAACTTAAGTCAGAGATCATCCTGCCAATCGTGCGCAAGCTAATCATTGGCAAATCGAGTATTTCGGCACCGATATAGTATCCAGCGTAAAATACCGGTAAGGTGGTGAGTGGATTGGTAATCCATGTTAAGCCCAGTGCCATAGGGACATTGGCACGGAAAATAAGCGCACCAATCAATGCTAATAACATCTGTCCTGGCAATGGAAAAAAGGCACTCAGCACGCCGATATAGACGGCTTTATTTAAGCTATGGCGATTAAAATGCCACAATCGTGGGTCAGAAAGTTGCGGCGCAAACAGTTTTAATGTGCGACTTTCTAACACTTTCTCAGGGGTAGGTAATAAGTCTTTTAAACGTTTTTTTGGCACAGATTTGCCTTTACTCATTGTCCGCAGCCCGCTCAATCATAATAATAGGCAGATAGGCAGTCATGTTATTGATAAAAGTATAGATAAGAATTCTATCAGAAAAACGTAAAAAGAACGTTAGACAATCACCATCCTAGTGTGTGCAATTAGTATAGGATAATATCCGGATAAATACCATGGCTTGATGTAGTGGTATTTAGCGCCAAGGTAATATAGCAAGCGCATTACAGTTTTTTAGTGGATGCTATATATTATTTCAAATATCACGCAAGGAGCACTGGTGTATTGGTTAATAGGTAGCTTTATCATCCTTGCTATGATGGGTGTTTTGGCGGTTGCTGATAGCACGCCTATACCAATAATGCCGCTATTTATGGATAGCGCTAGCACTCCTATTCTGACTATTTCATTCGTACTTCTTACCTTTATTTTAATTTTGATCAGCCAGTTTACTATCCCGTCAGTTAATCCTATCAATTCCGTAAAAAATACGTCTCATCACTCTAGGTTTGCTTCTCGTATTCTCTATTTTATATCAATCGCTATACTAGCAAGCACTTTGGTTATTGGTAGTGGTTTGAAGGCACTAGTAAGTCATCAACAAGCAGACGCTCAAAAAATTACTGAGCCAATGCGTGTGCAGGCTTTGGTTCATATAGAGGGAATAAGCGATAGTGTGTATGATGCTGGTACCGATACCGGCTATCGGCAAGTGGCGATCATCAGTCAAATATTGCCATTGGTTTCTGAGCTGACAGCGCAAGACTTGGATAAAGTGACAGCAGAATACGGAGCAGGGCTAAATAATAGCCTAAGCGGCGATAATATCAAGTATGAATCTTCAAATGCCATATCTTCACATCAAAACACACTTGCTGAAAATGCTGTTCAAGATAAGGTATACCGCGTCCTACTCAATGCTTACCCAAAAAAGCCAGCCAAACAGTCATCTAAGACTAACTCTCAGAAAAAATCTAAGAAAACAGAAAAACAAAGTCAGATTGTTGACTTAAATCATCTGCAGCCGGGTGATAGATTGTTTATGACCTTGACGCTGGCACCGCTTGCTACTTCTGAGCAAGTATCAAATAACCCATCAGGGTTTGATAGTTATCGCTGGCTACGTAGTCGGCACATTGACGGCGTTGCCAATATACTGGCTACCAGCAGCGCGATTTTGCCATCCAGTCACCCACAGATACAGTCACATTCAAATTCAAATTCGCATTTACTCTCTTCTGATTCTTATTTAACACGGTTACGTACTGCTATTGACCAAGGGCGTTGGCAATTACGTCAGCACTTTTATAAAGATTGGGCTATAAATACTGCTGCAGAGCAACAAGCAAAAGCGGTCACATTAAGCTTGCTGACCGGTGATCGCAGTTTAATTAATCGTGAGACCAAAGATCTATATCAGTTGGCTGGCATTTCACACTTATTAGCAATATCGGGTACGCATGTTTTGTTTTTAGCGATCGTGCTGGCTGGTATAGTTATCCTACTAGCTAATCGTCTGTATCCCGCTTTATATCGCTATATTCCGCGCTGGCACGTACGTTGGTGGGTGATGATTAGCGCCGCATTTATTTATGCATTGTTTACAGGGTTTGATGTGCCCGCTGCACGTACCGCATGGATGCTACTGGCAGTCGGTCTGACAAGACTAACTTTATTGCCTGTCAGTACCATGCGCGTATTATTTGCTCTGGCAGTACTGATGGCATGGCATGACCCTTATGTATTATGGCAAGCAGGTTATTGGCTGTCCTTTATTGCCGTGGCGTTATTGCTTAAATATGAAGATACCTCACAAAATCAGCTATTAGAATTAAACCAACCCTTTACTTCCTATGACAAATTACTCAGACGTTTATGGCTAAGTTTTAAGCGCTTATTTAATTTGCAGTGTTGGTTATTCCTCGCTCTATTACCTGTGACTTTGTTACTCTTTGGCAAAGCCTCATTATGGGGGTTAATCGTAAATCTCTTTGCTATTGGCTTATTTGGTTGGATTATCGTACCGCTTAATTTATTGGCTGGGCTTTGCTATCTTATATTGCCGTCTGTAGCCGATATTATTTGGATGTTAGTCACCGCAATTGTAAGTAACCTGCATGAGCTAATAGCATGGCTAACATCAATGCCTGTGCTATCAGATGCGTGGCTCTATACGCCCGTTAATGCTGCTATTTTGCTCATGGCATTATTAACCCTGTTACCTTGGTTGCTACCTCGCGGTCTGATCAGTCGTTGGCTAGTATTGCCACCGCTCAGTCTTTTGGTAATGACGGTATATGCCAATCAGCAGTCACTGACTACGACACCCACTCTATATATATTGCCAACGGGTGATCATTATATAAGTGCCACTTTATTACAATATCCTGTCGTCAATGATAAAGATGCCAAAAATACCAGCTGGCTGTTTTTGGCAGATCATAGACCCAGTAACACTAAAATTAAGACCATGCCCAGCAATCTGACGGCAGATAAATTCTCTGCCATGTTAGCGCAGCAATTGGGTAGCTTATCTGTCAACAAGCTAGAGGGCATCGTCGTACAAAGCAGTAGTAGTGGCGTGACTGATTCACGCGTTTATGATAAAAAGAGCAGCGCAGTGAGTCCTAATGATTCAGAGCTCTTACCCATGATAGTCGCTCAGCTCAGTCAGAGATTGCCTGTGAGCCAATACTGGCAAGCAGGACGTAGTGAGCGTTGGTCTGCGCTGCATCAAGCTTATAAAGTTACTACGGACTCTCAAAAGACGGTAACTATCAGCGCCCAACGTTGCGAATCCGGTAAAATATGGCAGCTGCCAAATGGTAACTTAACGTTGCAAGCAATCACAGGCTGGAGCAAGATAGAGGATGCCAGTGTTTGGGATTGTACCGTGGCTATTGATAGCAGCACGCCCATACGAGTGCTCAAGTATCAAGCAAACGATCCTCTCAAGTCATTACCTGCTAACTCGCAAACACTCATGTCAAAAAGCCAACCACTATCTAACCAAGCAAATATGTTGCAATCGCGGCTAATTTTGAATGCAGACACGCATGAGCGAACTTGGCAAATGTGGTCGTTGCTATGCTCGGCTGATTTAACCAATAGCAATATAGCCATGAATCATACGACATGGTTAGGTCACAGTACCTCACATATTACGAATGAGGTAATCACCCAGCAACAAATAGATGAGATAATCACCTATGATAATAAACCGTTAGAAGTCGCTTTATCTTCTGATGCGCTATTCAAAGAGGGTGATTAGGAATTGTTCCAATATCGATAATGTTGCAGATATTATTGGGAAGTCCTAATATCTAGTGATAGTGTTTTATTTGTGATATCACATTTATAAAATACACGTATTTCACAGAGATGCTATTGAACCACGAGTAAAATGGCACCATACTGAACCACCTATTCATACAGAAAGCTTAAACAGTAAGAATTTCGAATTTTTCTGTCGTAAGTTTATATAATCTGTCTTTTATCGTTTTACATTGTTTCTACTTAGGAAGTTATATGCCCAACTGGCCGCCAGACCCTAACAAACGTCCTGATAATTCGGCAAATCAGCCAGCACCGATGCAGCAGTCAAACCAGCCGAGCGGGCAAGAATGGCGACTGATTGAAAATACTTTATTAGCAAGCGTGGTCGAGCAACGCCGTGCCCGTCGTTGGAGTATTTTCTTTAAGCTACTGACCTTTGGCTATATTTTATTGATATTTTTGACGATTGGTCGTAGCTGTAGTACTGAAGCACCCACTGGTCTTGATGGTATCGATACCAGTAAGCCGCATTTGGCAGTGGTTGAGCTTCAAGGAACTATTAGCAGTGGTGATGTGGCCAACGCTTATGATGTCAATGATGCGCTCACACGCGCCTTTAAAAACAGTAACTCAAAGGCAGTGGCGCTCGACATCAACTCACCGGGTGGCTCGCCTGTGCAGTCAGATGAAATCTGGCAGACTATGATGGATTTGCGTAAAGAATATCCAGATAAAAAGCTTTATGCAGTGATTGGCGATATGGGTGCTTCTGGCGCGTATTATATCGCATCAGCGGCTGATGAGATTTATGTCAACCCATCAAGCCTAGTCGGTTCGATCGGCGTCATTATGCCAAGCTATAATGTAAAAGGCTTGATGGACAAGGTCGGCGTAGAAGATCGCACCATTACAGCAGGTGAATATAAAGATATCTTGAGTTTGTCACGTCCCCTGACGGATTATGAAGAAAAGCATGTTGAAAAAGTGCTAGACAATACTCATAAGCACTTTATTAATGCCGTAAAAGAGGGTCGTGGCGATCGTCTAAAGAATCCTGAACAAAATAAGCTGTTTTCGGGACTGTTTTGGACAGGTGAGCAATCTATCGAGCTTGGCTTGGCGGACAAAAAAGGCAGTATTTCAAGTTTAGAGAAGCAGCTTAAATTAAATAATGTGGTCAATTATACGCCAAGTGATCCTTTCCAATTGTTTATGGATCGCTTCGCCGTCAAATTGGGCGCAGGTGTGGGTTCAAGCATCAATCTTGATCTCTTGCCACAAGAAGAAGGCAACGCGCAGATGCGTTAATAGACTTTAATTTTTAGCGTTACCGTGTATGATTGTTAAGGCTGAGCGTATGATTACGCTCAGCCTTATTTATGTGTCACTATCTAGCATTTAAAACCATAAATACAATACAAACCGTTATAACAACTAATGAGAATGTGTCATGAGTGAAGTCAATTTGCAGTCTTTTGCGTCCTTACCGATATCGAAAATAACCCAAAAACCAGTCATCCATTTTGCTCATGCCAACGGAATGCCAAGTCCTGTCTATCAGCCGTTTTTTGAGAAATTGGCTGAATTTTTTACCATTGAATATATCTCAATGTTAGGCGATACGCCTGATTATCCGGTCGATAACCAATGGCGAAGTCTCACGCAGCAGATTGTCGATAGCGTCAAAGATACCTGTAAAAAACATGGCGTTAAGCAAGTCGTAGCCGTCGGGCATTCGCTTGGTGCTCTGTGTACCTTGCAAGCGTTGTACCGTGCACCTGAGTACTTTTCGCAAGCCGTTCTGATGGATCCGCCATGGATTTATGGCAAAGTTAGCTTGCTATGGCATCTTGCCAAGACAGCAGATCGATTGCCATTGATGAATAATCGTTTGATGGATAAGCTATCGCCAGCTGGCGTGTCTAAGCATCGCCGTGACGTATGGGATAGCCGAGAAGATGCGTATGACAAACTGCGCCATAAAGGATTTTTTAAAGATTTTACTGAGCGCAGTTTTCAAGGTTATATTGAGCATGGTCTGCATAAGCGTGCCGATGGTAAAGTTACCTTGGCGATTCCAAAAGCCAGTGAAGTCGCCGTCTTTCGCACCAACCCTTCTTGGTATTGGTTGACCCCAAATCGAGCTCCCAAAGTGCCAGTTACCTTGATTATTGGTGAGGACAGTATCTTTTTAAAACGTCGATTCCCGCAACAAATAAAGTCGCGCTTACGTATTCCTTATATTACTCATGCGGGCGGTCATATGTTTCCACTTGAGCATCCAGAGTCTGTGTCAGAGCAGGTATTAGCATTGATTGAAAAACAGTTATCTGCCAAATAACAACAGGCTTTGTTTTTAATCAATGTCCTTACGCTAAACCGATTGTCTTTGTGAGCAGTTTTTAAGTAATGCTTCAGTATCTTTTCGAGTAAACCTATTATGTCAATGCGAATGCCAAATAAGAGCGCTACTGAAAACAATAAAGTTGTCATACATCCTCAGCCTTTATTCACACGCTTAGGCACTTTACTGCTTATCATAGGCATGGGGGTTGTTTTCTTTATCAGTCAATTGATCGGGATTTACATCGCTGGCAAACTGGTATTACCAACTGCCAAAAGCGCAACGGTCGGCGATATTTTCTTTTTTGGCAGCAATGATGGAACGGTTGTCAGTATTTCTATCATGATAGGCTGCGTGCTATTAGTGGCAATCAGTGCGTTGGTTATACGCGTGAGAGGCGGAAATTTAAAGCAGTATTTGGCATTAAGACCGTTCTCATTGGCGGTCGGTATGGGCATGATAGGGCTGCTGTTGATATTTATGATTGGCAGTCAGGCATTGACGTATGTGCTTGATAAATCACCGCTGGCGTTTGTAGATCCTTTATACCAATCTGTCAACTCAGTATGGCTACTTATTTTTGCGATGGTTATCGTCGCGCCCATTTATGAAGAGCTCATATTTCGTGGCATATTGTGGTCGGCGATTGCGGAGCAGTTTATCTCGCCACCTGATACAGAATATCGCGGGGCAATCATAGCAAGTCTGGTGACCAGTTTGATATTTGCGGTCATTCATTTACAATATGGAATTTATGAGATTAGTACCATCGTGGTACTGGCATTACTATTTTGCTATGCGCGGATCAAATCAGGCTCGCTGATATTGCCCATGTTATTACATATTATAAATAACGGCGCGGCTATGTGGCAGTATTTGGCGCAAGGAACATAAAGAATAACAGTGAATATTTGATAATTAATACTCACGCCGTATGCATTGTTATTTAATAATAGATTTTATCAAGCGTCAAGCGTCAAGCGTCAGGATTAAGGGCTAATACCTCAGTCGCCGCGTGCTTGATATCATCGATGGTCAAGTGAGGCTTACCGCTCAATGCTTGACGCCATTTTCGAGCACCCACCAATCCTTGGAATAACCCTAAATAGTGTCGAGTCATCGTTGGAAGCGCTTCACCTTTAGCTATTTGCTCCTCTAAATAAGGATACAGCTGGGCCAAAATATCTGAGCGCTTCGGGACGGGGGTATCCCACAAGCTATTGGCATTGGCTAACAAATACGGGTTGTGATAAAAGGCGCGTCCAATCATAACGCCATCGATGTGCTCAAGGTGTGCCTCAATATCAGCGACGGTCTCAATCCCACCATTTATCTCAATATCAAGGGTAGGAAAGTCCTGCTTTAAACGATACACATCTTCATAACGCAGTGGCGGTATCTCACGATTTTGCTTTGGGCTCAAGCCTTGTAGCCACGCCGTACGTGCATGAACGATAAAGCGTGTACAACCACCTGCTGCTACCTTTTGTACAAAATCCGCCATAAATTCATAACTGTCAAAGTCATCGATGCCAATACGATGCTTGACCGTGACTGGAATATCGACTGCCGCTTGCATATGCTTAACCAAATCTGCAACGGTATTGGGTTCCGCCATCAAGCAAGCACCGATTTTATTGTGCTGTACACGATCAGAGGGGCAGCCCACATTAATATTAACCTCAACATAACCATGCTGCTGAGCAAATTCTGCACACTGCGTCATCTCAGTGATATCTGCGCCGCCAAGTTGCAATACCAGCGGATGTTCAAGAGTATCAAAGCGTAAATGCCGTGCACGATTGCCATGTATCAGCGCGCCTGTGCTAATCATCTCGGTATACAAATAGACATGCGGATTAAAAAGCCGAGCAAAATAACGATAATCTGTCGTTGTCCAATCGATCATGGGTGCAACCGAAAGACGTTTGTTGGTCATATCAACCATAGTGGTTAAGCCTTAATTTTTTAGAAATTTTTGAAGATGTATATGCTAAATGCTGATGGTATATGTGTCAGTTTATGTATCACTTGCAATGGCTTGTGAGTCTATAATCAATAGGCTGATAAAAGATCAGCCTATTTGGATAAAATATCATTATATGACCTGATCGATTTTTTTGAATTCAGGCAGATTATAAAAATAAATGCCCATGATGATGGCAATAAAACCGATGAAAGTGATATAGAGTGCGGGTGAAAAGCTCACATATAAAGTAGCATAGCCAAGTCCAAATGGTACTAGCACCCCAACGATACCATAAGTGACATTGTAGCAAAAAGCCATTCCGGTGAGCCGCACATTGGTAGGAAAAAGCTGAATCAAGATGGCAGGTATCATGCCGATAACACCGGCACAAAAGCCTAAAAGTGCATACATAATAAGGATATAATCGCCACTTGCCTCTAAGTGATAGAAGAAAGCAAGCATTTGAGCGATTAAGATAATAGAGCCTATCGCCAAAATTTTGCCAAAGTTTTGGTGGTTAGAGATGATGCCATAAAAAATACAGCCAAAAATCATAAAAACGATGCCAAGACTGTGTGAGAATCCAAACAAGTCAGTATCGAGCGTAAAGCGTAATTCAATCAAATCAGGCAATAAAATAACCACAACTGTGGTGATACTTGAGACAATTAAAGTGAGAACCAGACCTATAAAGATAGCATGCTTGCAATGCTTAAATAGGGTCGTAAAAGGCTTAGCAACATAATCACTAGGTCTTGATTTTTTCATCTGAGTGAAAAACGGAGTTTCTTCTATCCATCGCCAGGCAAGGAGCGGTAAAACCGTCAGGATAGCCGCTATAAAGAAAGGCAAACGCCAGCCATAATCTGCCAATTGCTCAGTGGTCAATGTACTGCTTAACCAAAGAAAAAAACCATTAGAAAATAAAACGCCCACAAAAAAACTGGCAGTCACATAGCTACAGCCTACTGACAGATATTGGCGCGGCACGTGCTCTGCAACGAACACCCAAGAGAGTGGCACATAAAGACCATAGGCCATGCCATGTATGATTCGCAAGACGATAAACAATGCAGGCGCTGCCAAACCCCATTGTGCATAAGTAGGCAAACATCCCATCGCCAATAAGCTTGCTGCCGTAATCAAGATACTGATTAGTAATAACGGTTTACGACCTTTTATATCGCCATAACGTCCAAAGATAACACCGCCAATTGGGCGTGCCACATAACCAATTGCAAATAATGACAGCCCCTGTATCTTCATAAGATTGGGATCTGAGCTAACAGGAAATAAAGTCGCTGCCAACATATCTGCAAGATATAGGTATATTAAAAAGTCGAAAAACGCTATTGCACTGCTATAGCAAGTAAACAGTACCGTATTTTTATCTTTAGAAGACATAAGTGCATATTGAGAACGAGAAGGCATATTAGGTCACGCATCCAGACATTAAGGTATTCGTTAAGGCAGTCATTATCTAAATAACTGCCTATAATAAAAAACGATAAATCATCATTGCTAATGATTTATCGTCAAAATAAAGACGTTTATGTCAAATATGGTTATATGAAACAGAATTAAGCCAAAAGCATTCAATTTCTGTTTCTTTTATATTGAGCCAACTATAACAGCCAATCAATAGGTAACCATGACATGATGGTTAGCCAAACATGGTCACTGACATCGACGCGCGGCTCTGAATCATAAATGACTTTCTTATCTTTTTCCATGGTATGCCATTGTAAATCACCGTTTTCTAGTAACTTCACTTCATACGCTTGGTTTAGTAAGTCATCGCTCAATGCACCATGCAACTGAGTCGCAAGCTCATCATCATTGATAATCACGCCCATCTCAGTATTGATATTAGCCGAGCGCGGGTCAACATTATATGAGCCAATGAATACTTGATAGTCATCAACGGCGAAAGCTTTTGCATGTAAACTGGTTGAAGATTGGCTACGCGCTTTCCAAAGTTTGTTTTCGCGCTTTTCTTCAGAAGCGGTTGATTTTAGCTCATAAATCTTGACTCCCGCGCGCAGTAAACTAGGACGCCATTGGCTATAGCCAGAATGTACCGCTGTTACGTCGGTTGCATCAAATGAATTGGTGAGAATTTTGATTTCGATACCAGATTCTGCTAATGCGACCAACGTATTAACACCGTCTTTGGTCGGTACAAAGTAGGAGGAGATAATAGTCAATTTTTTTGATGGACTACCGAGCAAAGTGCGCAGCTGATGCACCAAATTGGTGTCTGCTGGCACAGTTTTAGTCAATTTACCGACGTCATCACTTAAGAATTGCATGTCCGTCCAGCGAAACGGCACTCGTTTATTAATCAAATCCGTATCGATAGAGGAGTCTTCTATGGCTGCTTTATACACTGATAAGCTGCCACTGCTACTACTTTTCTCATCGGCTTTTAACTTATCGAGCCCTTGTACGAAGTCAGTCGTCTCTCCTTTATCAAGGGTCGCTAAGGTTTGAATATCGAATGATATTGGTGCTGACCAGTAGCTGGCAAAGCTATTATCAATATCTGCCACCACTTTACCAATCAATAGTACATCCAAATCTGCGAACTGACTGCTTTTATCATTGCTTAGGTATTCATCACCGATATTACGACCACCAATGATGGTGATTTGCTTATCAAAAATCATGCTTTTATTGTGCATGCGTCTATTGATACGTGGCAGACCGGTGACAAAATTTAAAGTCTGAAATTTACGATGCATTAGTGGATTGATAATACGCACCGCAATATTAGGGTGACTGGCAAAACGCAGTAAATGCTGATCAAATTTAGCATTATTATTAAAATCATCGAGCAGTAAACGTACGATCACGCCGCGCTCTGCCGCATCCCATAAGTCTTTGAGCATCAGCTGACCGGCTTGATCATCGTGCCAGATATAGTACTGGGCATCGATATTGCGCGTTGCCATACCTGTCAATATACTGCGTGAGGCAAAAGCATTGGCGCCCGTCACAATTGGATGATAGCCTGATAAATCAGGGTGAATCTCACTCTGTTGACTGATGGCAGCAACCAAATCAAGACTATCCGTGTTTGGGATAGCAAGGTCTGTGCTAACAGTCGTAGTATTTATAGGATCGCCCTCTTTTTGGGCGTCTTTTTCTATTTCAGCTTGTTTGCTGATGTCCGATTGGTATAAAGCATTGACCCGTGCAGATAGTGCTTGGCTTTCAGGCAAGTGCGGCTGCTTGGGTAAGCTTTGGCATCCACTAAGACCTAAGGTGAGACCGAGTGTCAGGCTCAACGATAAGTTGCTGGGTTCTATACTGAACATCGACATAAATAAATTACCTTAGTGAGCCTTTATATAATGGAGAAGTTGCCAAAAAATATGTATGGATTTCTTGGTGGTTTTGCAGATAATAACACTGATTATAAGGCATATGATAATATCGCCTAAGGCAAAGTTTAAATCGCCGCTAAGCTTATCAGGTGTCGGCATCTGTGCCTATTATAAATACGTTACTTTTATAAAATATTGCCTGTATTAGATATTGTTCTTATTGGATCTAGGTAGCACAATTTTTGCTTCTTATTTCTAATAAGTGATACGTTAGGCAAAATAATAGACAGTCAGTGCTGAAAACTGCTGCTTTGAAGCTACTGCTTGGAATAATTTATCATGATATGATAACGCGAATGCGTGATGTTTATAATCAAAAATAAACGCTATTGTAAATAACAATCAAGGCAATGGAAACTTTATGAGTCAACCGCAAAATAAAGACAATATAAACGGCTTGGATGCAAACTGGTGCAATGATGCACTGGATTTAGAACTCGATTATGGTATGCAAACCATTGCAGTACGTGCAGGTCAGCATCGTACCGATGAGGGCGAACATTCAGAAGCTATTTTTACGACCAGCTCCTATGTATATAGCTCAGCAGCTGATGCTGCAGGTCATTTTGATGGCACTAAAACGGGCAATGTCTACTCACGTCATACCAATCCAAGCGTACGTACCTTTGAGCGCCGTTTAGCAGCACTTGAAAATGGTGAGCGTGCAGTCGCAACAGCCTCTGGCATGGGTGCGATTTTGACCATGTGCTTGGCGTACTTAAAAGCCGGTGACCATTTACTTGCTGCTAATCAGCTATTTGGCTCCTCTATTGGTTTGTTTAATAACTATATGGCAAAGTTTGGTGTGGAAGTCAGTTACGTTGATTGTTTCGACAATGACGCATGGGCAAATGCTGTTCAACCAAATACCAAGGTGATTTATTGCGAAAGCCCTAGTAATCCATTGGCACAGATTTGTGATATTGGCTTTTTAAGCCAGCTATGTAAAGCCAATGATATACTCTTGGTCGTTGACAACTGTTTTGCCACCCCAGCTTTGCAACGTCCGCTTGATTTGGGTGCCGATGTGGTGATTCATTCTGCAACCAAATACTTAGACGGTCAGGGTCGAGTACTTGGTGGCGCGTTAGTCGGTAGCGATAAGTTGATGCAAGAAGCGTTTACCGTCATACGTTCAGGCGGCATCAGCATGAGTCCGTTTAATGCTTGGGTGTTTACCAAGGGACTTGAAACGCTTAAATTACGTATGCAAGCGCATTGTAGTAATGCCAATCAAGTGGCAGAGTTTTTGGTTAATCATCCCAATGTCAGCACCGTACACTTTTCAGGCTTGAGCGACCATCCATCGCATGAGTTGACCAAACGTCAGCATCATATGAAAGACGGATATGGGGCAATTATGGGTTTTGAAGTGCAGCCATCAGAGACGCGTGATTCAAAATCTGCCGCATGGCATGTCATTGATTCAACTCAAATGGTCTCTATCACCAATAATTTGGGTGATGCCAAAACCACGATTACCCATCCTGCAACAACGACCCATTTTCGTTTGAGCGCCCAAGAGCGCGCAGAAGCAGGCGTAAAAGACGGTCTGATTCGTCTGTCGGTCGGTCTAGAAGATGTGGAAGATATCATCAAAGATTTGGCGCGTGGTTTAGACAGTTTGTAAAGATAACGGTATAATTGCTATTAGTATTTTATTTTTTATTATCAAAACCCCCATTATTTATTATTAAAAAACCAAGAGGCAACTATGAATATTCAAGCATTGATGCAACAAGCACAAACCATGCAAAAGAAAGTCGAAGCAAACGTCGAAAATGCTAAAAAAGAGCTTGGCAATAAAGAAGTGCATGCAGAAGCGGGCAGTGGTCTGGTAAAAGTAACCATGACGGGTCGTCATGTGGTTAAGCGCTTGACCATTGATCCGAGCTTATTAGAAGATGAGCCAGATATGATCGAAGATCTTATCGCTGCTGCTATCAATGATGCAGTGCGCCAAGCAGATGCGCTATATGAAGAAACCATGGCGGGCGCGACCTCAGGTATGGGCTTGCCACCAGGTATGCAAGGTATGTTCTAAGTAGCTGGTTCTTAAACGCTAAAGGCGACATATTAAAGGAAAATGGGGTTGTTATCGACATGATACGACCCCATTTTCATAGCTATGATTTATAAACAAAGGACATCACTTTGCTGACAGCCAAATTTGATCAGCTGGTCAAACAGTTGCGTATCTTGCCGGGCGTTGGTCAAAAAAGCGCTCAACGTATGGCGCTGCATCTGCTCACCAAAAAACGCCCACAAGGCATGGCACTTGCTCAAGCGCTTGATGAGGCGATGCGTGATATCGTCGAGTGTCAGCGCTGCCATAGCTTTAGCGATGAGGCTGTTTGCCCATTATGCCAAGATCCTAGGCGTGATGATGCATTGCTATGCGTGGTCGAGACTGCAGCTGACGTGATGGCGATAGAGCAGACGGCAGGCTATCGCGGGCGTTATTTTGTTTTAGGTGGTCACTTATCACCGATTGATGGTATTAGCGCTGATGATTTAAATATTGAGCAACTGGTCTGGCGCGTCAAGCAAGAGCCTGTTGAAGAGCTGATATTGGCAACCGGTACGACGGTTGAAGGGCAAACGACCGCTCACTTTATCAGTGAAGCAGTCAGTCGTCATGTCAATAAAGTCACGCGTCTGGCGCAAGGAGTACCGATGGGCGGCGAGCTTGAATATCTTGACAGCATGACCCTTGGACAAGCGATGCAAAATCGCTCCTTTTTATAGCCTTCTTATCTTTATCAGATTAAAATCTTGCGCATTTTATTCAATGATGTGGTTATAATTGCTTATATTATTTTATCGCTTTCTCTTTTAATTTTATTAAGACGTGCTTTAGCGTTTTATTCTCTCTTATCAATGCAGGTATCTGCCCGTGTCTAACACTGCTCCAACCGAATCAAACCTTCAAAATACATTTTCGGCTGACGAAGTACACCATTCAGTCAATCCAGCCAAATTAGTAGACCTGCCAGTAGAGCCGGATATTGACGCATTATTAGATATTGCTGATGAGGTTGCCGTCACTTGGGTGCGTAAGCAAAGCCAGTTGGATGAAGTGATTGATGCATTGGCCACTTGCGGGCGTGTGGCATTAGATACCGAGTTTATCAAGCGCGATACCTATTATCCACGCTTAGCACTGATACAGCTGAATACTGGCAATCATGTATATTTATTAGATGCGCCGCAGTTACAACTGAGTGAGCTATGGCAAGCACTTATGAAAGTTGATGTGGCTATCTGGCATGCTTGTGGTGAAGATTTAGGTATATTTTATCTATTGTCCGGCTGCCCGCCGCTGACCAATATTTTTGATACGCAAATTGCCTTGTCCTACCTAACAGGTCAATTACAGATGGGCTATCAGCAAGCGCTTGATGAGCAGCTCGATATGCATATTGATAAGGAACAAAGCCAGTCAGATTGGTTACAGCGTCCATTATCAGATGAGCAAGAGCAGTATGCGATTGATGACGTGCGCTTTTTACCTGCGTTATATTTGAGTCTTGAATACGCCCTAAAATCTCAAGGTCTCTATGAGTATGTCTGGGAAGACTGTCAGCTTTACGCCAACGACTTATATGATGCTCAAAATGTTGCAGACGAGCAGATGTATCTAACCATGGCAGATTATCGCTATACCTCTGAGCAAATGGCAATATTGCAGGCGGTAGCCACATGGCGTGAAGAGCTGGCGCGCTCAACCAATCAGCCCCGTACTTTTGTCATAAAAAAACAAGCGGTGCGTGAGATTATCACTGAAAAACCAAACACGATGCGTGAGCTTGCGCATAAGACAACGATACATCGCAGTATGTTGCGACTGTATGGTGAAGAATTACTCAAAGTGATAAAGGAAGCAAAAAATCTGCATCCTGCAGAATATCCAGATTCTCTATTGCCGCCGTATCGCTCAAAGAATAAAGTACTCTCAAAAGCGGTACAAAAAACGATAGATGATCAAGCAAAAGCTACCGGCGTACCCGCCAATGTCTTGATGCGTAAAAAATGGCTTGGGCAATTATATGAAGTGATTGCTTTTGATAAAGATATCAGCGAGTTGCCGCAAGGGTTGAAAGGCTGGCGTCATGATTGGGTAATGCACACCTTTATTCCCGTTATCGAAGCGCATAAAACCGAGCTACAGCAAGGCATGGGTATCAATGTATAGGGTTTAACGCCTGACACTTATCTGCGTTCAAATTGACCATACTGTAAAAAATATCCTGTCTGCTTGGCAACGTTAGTATCAATCAACATGCCGGTATGCGATACAGGCAGGATTAAATGGTCAGCCGCTGCTTCAAGTTTGGTCTCTTTTAAATAGACGGTGCCATCATGCACCAGATGTTCATCAAGCAACGGGTTGTCTGTTCGGCGTAATTTACGATTATGATATTGCAGGAATATTTGACCCAAACCGTATGGACGATTCCCAGCAATCACGCCAAGGGTGATATGCTCAGGTAACGGCGCAACTGTGCCATCTAATGCATCGATATAGGATTGCCCAACGATAGCAGGGCTCAGTCGCCAAATATAATCCGCACAAATACTGCCCATATGCGGTGTCCCAAGGGTCACGCAACGACCAATTTGCCACTTAGGGTACTGAGTAACAAAATCACGAATAATCAAACCGCCCAAGCTATGACCGACCAAATGTATCAGCTCATCAGGATGATGATTTTCTTTAAGCCACTTATTAAGCCGCTGACTATTGGTTTGAATACCATCGCGCATACTACGATATCCAAATTGATGAGTTTTAAATCCTGCTGCTTGTAAGCGTTTGGCAAGTGGTCGCATAATCCAAGCCGTTTGGTGCAGACCATGGATAAGAATGACAAGATTGTTTTTCTGCATATGTGATTCTAACCAAGTGGATGATATGAATAGATTAATAGCCATTTTATTATAGCGCTAAATGTTATTAGTAAAATAAAAACCTCCAAATCAGCTGCTGACTTGGAGGTTTATTTTTATCTTTTATAAAGTATCAAAAGCTAGGACTATATAAAACTGGGATTACATATAGTTTTCGATACTTGGGCAAGAACACATGAGGTTTTTGTCACCATAGGCGTCATCGACACGTGCCACACTTGGCCAGAATTTATTAGTGCGGATATAAGGCAGTGGGAATGCTGCTGTCTCACGGCTGTATGGATAGGTCCATTCGCCGTCAATTACCATCGCAGCTGTATGCGGGGCATTGACCAATGGATTGTTCTCTAACGTCCAGTTGTCTTCGCCCGCTTTGGCTTTCAGCGCTTCCGCTTTAATAGATTTTAGAGCACTAACAAAGCGATCAAGCTCTTCTTTTGACTCTGATTCTGTCGGCTCAATCATCAAGGTGCCTGATACTGGGAAACTCATGGTTGGTGAGTGGAAACCATAATCCATCAAGCGTTTCGCGATATCGCTTTCACTGATGCCCGTCTCTTCTTTTAAAGGACGAATATCGATGATACATTCGTGAGCAACGCGGCCGTTTTTACCCGTATATAGCACAGGGTAATGGTCTTTTAATTCAGCGGCAACATAGTTGGCATTCAGTAGCGCAAGCTCGGTCGCTTTTAATAAACCATCGCGTCCCATCATGGCAATGTACATCCATGAAATAGGCAAAATGCTCGCTGAGCCATAAGGGGCTGCTGATACTGCTGAGCAGTCTTTTTGTGCATTGTGCACAGGGCTTAAAGTATGGTTGGCCATAAATGGCGCCAGATGTGCCTTCATACCGATAGGACCCATACCAGGACCACCGCCGCCATGTGGGATACAGAAGGTTTTATGCAAGTTCATGTGCAGTACATCAGCACCAACGTCAGCTGGCTGCATCATGCCAACCTGCGCATTCATATTAGCGCCATCCATATAAACTTGACCGCCATGTTTATGGATGAGGTCACAGATTTTACGGATACCTTCTTCAAACACACCATGCGTCGATGGGTAGGTGATCATCAATGCACCTAGACGCGCGCTATGTTCTTCAGATTTGGCAGTTAGGTCATCGATATCAACGTTACCATTGTCGTCAGTTTTGACCACAACCACTTTCATGCCCATCATCATAGCAGTCGCAGGGTTAGTACCATGCGCTGACATAGGGATCAAGCAAACATCACGGTCAGTCTCACCAAGTGATTCATGATAACGGCGAATCGCTAGCAAGCCTGCATATTCACCTGAAGCGCCAGAGTTTGGCTGCATAGAGACATCATCAAAGCCGGTAATGGCTTTTAATTGCTCTTGCAAGCTATCAATCATGGCAACGTAGCCTGTGACTTGGTCACGCGGTGCAAAAGGATGCACATTGGCAAATTCAGGCCAAGTGATCGGTAGCATCTCACTGGTGGCATTCAATTTCATGGTACAGCTACCAAGTGAAATCATGCTGCGGTTCATCGCCAAATCTTTATCTTCAAGCGATTTTAAATAGCGCAGCATTTCATGCTCGGTATGATGCGAGTTAAATACTGGATGCGATAAGATAGCATCAGTACGCAAATGAGCACTATCAAGAGAGACACGAGCGTCTTCTGGTAGGTCATGTGCTTTAGTAACGAACAGCTGAGTTAGGACATTAAAGTCTTTCTGATCGCTGGTTTCACTGAACGCAACGCTTAATTTGGTCTCACCAAGACGCCATAAGTTATAACCAACATTGTCAGCATTTTGAAAGATTTGGCTAGCAAATTTTTCTGAGCCACAATCAACCACAACGCTATCAAAGAATTGATCATGGACCACATTTAAATTACTATCGTTGGCGTTTTTGATGACGTCAGCGAAGGCAGTCGCAAATGCATGGATACGAGTAGCGATACGCTTTACACCACCTGGACCATGATAAACTGCATACATACCAGCTAGGTTTGCCAATAGTACTTGTGAGGTACAGATGTTTGAGTTGGCTTTTTCACGGCGGATATGCTGCTCACGAGTCTGTAGCGCCATACGTAGGGCAGTATTGCCTTGTGAGTCTTTAGAGACGCCGATGATACGACCAGGTGCTGAGCGCTTGGCTTTATCAGAGAACGCAAAGTAGGCGGCATGTGGACCACCAAAGCCCATTGGAATACCAAAACGCTGCGTGCTACCCAATGCCACGTCTGCGCCCATATCCGCTGGTGACTTTAATAATACTAAGCTCATGATGTCACTCACGACGCTCACATAAGTTTTATTTTTCTTAACGGCAGCGATAACGTCGGTTAGGTCTTTAACATCGCCTTCAACACCGACATATTGGAATAATGCACCAAAATAGTCGCCTGATTTAGCCAGTTCAAAATCACCAACCACCACTTCCCAACCAAAATATTTGGCACGAGTATTAATAACATCTAGCGTTTGCGGATACACGCGGTCATCAACGAAAAACTGCATAGACTTGCTTTTGCTTACGCGCTTTGACATTGCCATCGCTTCAGCAGCAGCCGTTGCTTCATCAAGCAGTGATGCACCAGCAAGCTCAAGACCAGTCAGGTCGATACAAACTTGTTGGAAGTTAAGCAAGGCTTCTAGGCGACCTTGAGCGATTTCCGCTTGATAAGGCGTGTAAGCGGTATACCAACCTGGATTTTCAAGGACGTTGCGCTGAATAACTGCTGGCATACGCACAGGCGAGTAACCTTGACCGATATAGCTCTTATTAACAGTGATGTCATCTGCCATGGTACGCAATTTGGCAAGCGCTGCGTGCTCACTCATCGCCACTGGTAAATCTAACTCTTTATGCAGACGTACTGGTTCAGGCACGGTATCATTGATAAAAGTTGCCATGTCGCTATAACCAATAGCGCTGAGCAGGTCAGCTTGTTTGGCATCATTTGAGCCAAGATGACGATAAACAAATTCGGCTTCGTTGAACAAGCCTTCAAACGTATCAAGCGTTGGGTTTTGAGAGATAGTCATGGTGATCCTTGGTAAATATAGGAATAAAGGAGATGGCTATAATAAAAATAGTTATACGTAATGTACAAATTGATCTTGCGCAAAGCGGAGCTGGGTATTGTAGACACCATTATCAGCACGCTCGCCAGCACCAATCATCATAACGATAGAACCAGAATTACTCAGCTTTAATAAGCGCTTCATCGCAGGCTCATCGAAACCGCCCATCGGACAGCTATCAAAGCCATGCGCACGCAGTGCAAGCATCAGGTTTCCAGCCGCTAAGGCGGTGTTATTGGTTGCCCAGTTTTTGGTATCTCCAGCGGTATAGATAGGCGACTTAATAGGACCTTTTATTCGTCCAACTACTTGAATGGCGCTCCCCTTAGCTACTGATACTACGTTAGCAGGTCCACGCAAAAAATCTAAGGCAACGACTTTGCCGTAGTAGTCTTTGACTGCTTTTGGCACCGGCATATCAGGGTATTCAGATAGGATTTTTTTGGCGTGGTCATGCCAAACGTCAGTACGAGCAACGACAGCGATTAAGGCCGCTGAGGTTCCTGCTGCGTTTTGACCCATGCAGTTTGCGACCGCGAGCTTGCGCTTGTCAGCATCATCAATCACATAAAACGCCCATGGCTGAAGATTGCTTGAGTTTGGTGCAAGCATCGCCAAATCCAGACAGTCTGCTAACACATCGGCAGGTATCGGCGCATCTGTAAATCGGCGTACTGAACGGCGTGACGATACCACGTCACAAAACGCTGCCAGCTGCGGGGTGGCACTAGGCGTCGCAAGACTGTCTGCATTGCCAGTATTAGCATTCATAGTAGGGTCCATGCTGAGGCCTGAGTAATCAGCTTCAGGCATTATCGATTGCATTATCGATTGCATATCTTCAATAGTGTCTGACGAGTGATTAATATGAATAAATCAGATAGCAGTTGGGCGTCATAAATTGAGTGCTGATTGTCTTGAAAATACTGCATTGAAAACACGGTCTTGCCATTATTGTCTTAAAAGTAAAGCGCACAGATACCAGCGCTTGCCAGTATCTGTCGAGTTGCTTCTTTTCATCAGTAAACATTTTATAAATGACAATCTTATCAAAGACTGTCTTATCAATAAAAATATTAAAAGCAGCAATACTAAAGTTAAATGCTGCCTTTAAGAGAGCGTAAGACTGATATTACAGCTCGTTTTCGTACTCATCAGCCGTTAGCAGTGCTTCATAGTCAGCAATATTGTCAGGCTTCATTCTGAAGAACCAACCTTCACCATATGGATCAGAGTTGATGATTTCTGGATCATCTTCTAAGGCCTCATTGATCGCAACCACTTCACCTGAAATAGGTGCATAAACGTCAGAAGCGGCTTTTACTGATTCAACAACAGAGATTTCGTCATCAACAGCGATGATGTCACCCACATCTGGCAATTCAACAAATACTACGTCACCCAATAGGTCTTGAGCATGATCAGTGATACCAACCGTGATAGTACCGTCGTCTTCTAAGCGTAACCACTCGTGGCTGGCGATGTATTTTAGTTCTGCTGGGATATTACTCATGGTTTCTCTCCTAGGTGATAGAGGTTAATTAATAAAAAAGAAAGCTAATAATAAATTTTCTGTTGCCTACGAGTCAAACTGCTGCTTGCCATTACGGACAAACGGTAGTTTAAGCACGCGTACATCGACGAACTTACCTTTACCGCGCAGATCAATTTGCACATTGTCATCTTCTGCTAGGGTAGCAGGAACACGGGCGATAGCGATAGAATTTTTGAGGCTAGGAGAGAAAGTACCACTAGTAATAATACCTTTTTGCTCTTTATCAGTGCCTTGATTAATGGTCACTTCCATACCTTCACGTAATACGCCACGGCTAGTCATTAATAAGCCCACTTGCTTCATAGCAGTATTGTCATCTTTTGACTGTTTGCGTTTACTGACCATAGCATCGCGACCAATAAAGTCACGATCGTCTTTTAGCGCCAGTGTCCAGCCCATGTTGCACTCATAAGGGCTAACATCTTCATTCATATCATGACCATAGAGGTTCATGCCAGCTTCCATACGCAAAGTATCACGAGCGCCAAGACCGGCAGGCTTTATACCATTGGCTTTTAATTGCTCAAAGAACGCCGGCGCATCATCGCCATGCATAATGACTTCGACGCCATCTTCACCGGTGTAGCCCGTACGAGCGACGAACCAATCTGTACCTTCGATGTCTGTTAAATCAGCACCAACAAAAGGTTTAAGCGCAGCTAATGTATCAGCCCAACTGGGTTTAATCTTTCCCAATTTTTCAACCGCATTAGGTCCTTGAACGGCAAGCATCGCAAGTTCTGTGCGCTCAGTTAAGACAACATCAAAGTTTTTGGCTACTTTTTCAAACTGTGCCATATCTTTATCTCGCGTTCCAGCATTTGAGACGATACGGTATTCAGTTTCATCAGAATTTGATAGATAAACGATTAAATCGTCGATGATGCCGCCTTCTTCATTTAGCATAGGAGAATAAAGGGCTTTACCAGCTGTTTTTAGTTTATCGACATCGTTAGCCAATAGCTTCTGTAGCCATGCTTTGGCATCCGTGCCTTTGATATCGACAATAACCATATGAGAGACGTCAAACATACCGGCATCGGTACGCACCGCTTCGTGCTCTTCGATTTGTGAGCCATAATGGATTGGCAATTCCCAACCAGAAAAATCCACCAGTTTGCCATCACTCTCGACATGAGACTGATAAAGGGGTGTGCGTTGAGGAGCTTGGCTGTTAGTATTTTGAGTATCGGTCATAACAAATCCTTATGTGGACATTAGCTATACTTAGTAAAAGTATTAGGGCTGATGTACATGATCATAGTAGCGAGAAGCAATATTGCAGGGTACAAGCATTGCAACCAAGGGTAGTACAGAAATAAGATAAAACTATCCGCCAAACAAACGCTTAACGTCAGTTTAGAGGGAAGCCCTATCTGTCCTGTGACCTGAGATTTTCAACACGATCCATCATCGTAATTCTTCAACAGAGCAATGATGTCGCGTTTTCTCCCCTTCGGTGGGTAAGACGTCGTCCGTCCTTACCGCTCTCCAGATTTGTTATGCCTAAGGTTTGAAGAATAATACGCCAATCAGCGTGATGCAAATAAACCGTTATGACATGTGTTTTTCAGTCCTTTTACCTGAGCGATTAGCAGGGTGGATGCGCCTTCGGTGGTCATGTAGCGGCTGTCAGTACAAACTCGTTAATATGAGCATTACTAACATTAGGCTAAAGACTCTCTCCTGAAAAACGCTTTTATTATGAAAGGTTCACAGCTTTTTTACAACCCATCATATAAATTATAGTGAATAATTTTAGCAAACATGCTTTTTTATACGGACAATACACCGAACGACAGCAAAATAGAGTAGATGTGTTTCTGTAAAATTACATAGCGTCAATAAAAAATAAAGCTGAAGCATTTGTTATAAGAATTTAAAAGTATATAATTTATCTATGAGCATCATGCCTGACCATACAAGGGATACAGAGTGCTCATATGAAGATGCTCCTTACTTTCTCTTAAGCTAAGTTGCGATAGTATTTGGGATGCTTTACCTTATCTGAACGTAAAGTCACTACTGATAATGGCCTGAAATATGCTAATCTATGACGATAGTTTCTGATAGGTTGTTTTTATGCATTGCGATATTTATAAATTCCTTAAACATGATGATATGTATATCTATATTGCCCGTCCTGATTATCCGAATGATACGGATGAGATCAAGGATTGGCTGGGTGTGTTACCCAAAGACTTTCGTGCAGGCTTAGGTCGTAGCAAGTTTGTCATGCATCTGGATTTGGCTACAACGCCTACACTTGCTAGAGTGGACAAAGAAGAGGTGCTAGCAAAGCTAGCGTCGCAAGGGTATTTTGTACAATTACCACCACAAGATGTCATGCGCCGCCAAGCAGAATTGCGTGCTCGCGAATCTCAAGACAGTATTTATAATACGTAATAGTTATAAAATTATATTTTAACAAGGTTTACATCGATATTTTGCAGCTCGTTTTATCAAGTCTAATTTTTTAGCTGGCTTTTTTGAACAGAGTGGATAGATACAGATGAAATGTCGAAATATCAAAATCTATAGTGTCATGCATTTTGGTGAATAGTCATGATAAACTAGCAGTTTATTAATATAATCACTATCCCGCACTATTTACGAACGCAGGTAATAAAACACGCATGGACTGGTTAAAAAATATCTTACACAGCTTACCACTAGAAGCGATCAGCGATATTCTCGGTGAGATTGCTATTTGGTGGGGGCAGCTGGTAAAAGACGTGCCGGTAGCAGATTTACCAATGTATGCTTATCTTGGTGGTGTCATTATCGTGTTAGTACTTTGGCTACTGGTCGCGCGCATATTACCACGTCCATTAGGCGGCATGAGTTGGATGATACTGTTTGCTGTATTATTAGCACCAGGTACAGCACTGGGTGACCCAAGTGTGATTGCACCTGCCAGTATCAGCGTGGTCTATGCGATTATGATGAAGGACACGACTGGTGCGATTGCCAATATGCTGCCTATCATGGTGGTATTATTTGTTGGTTTATTTGTTGGTTTTGTTTGGCAGCTGATTCGCGGCGCCTTTGAATCAAGCTTAGATAAAGCTCGCAGTCGTACCGCACAGGACACGCAAGCAAATATGCAGCTAGCTTCTGGCAATTATTTGGCGACAGAATCTGATGAAGTGGGGGCAGTTAAAGATATTGATCCAGCAATTAATCTAAAAGAGGATACGCCTGTATCTAAAAATAATGATTAGTCTGAATGCGATTGCTTTAACGCTATGACCTTTTAAAGTATTTCCTTTCTAGTTGACAGTGTTGATTCCTGATTCCTGCATTTTTTCTAATGATTATAAAAGACACCATGCGTGTCTTTTTTTATATGATAAATATCTGCGAACGCATGAGTATTTTGGCAATCAATAAGGCTGTGCTAATCTAAATGACAATTTATTAACGCTCTTAAAACCTTTTAACGATAACAATAAATGAGATTGTATTATGACCGATAAAAAAACCAAATTTACGGGTACGCAAAGCTATATCGCTACTGATGATTTGCAATTGGCAGTCAATGCGGCAATGACGCTACAAAAACCGCTACTTATCAAAGGTGAGCCGGGTACAGGCAAGACTTTACTAGCAGAAGAAGTTGCTGAAAGTTTAGGTATGCCACTGATTACGTGGCATATCAAGTCGACGACTAAGGCAGAGCAGGGTTTGTACGAGTATGATGCGGTATCGCGTCTGCGTGATTCGCAAATGGGTGACGATAAAGTCTATGAGATTGGCAATTATATCAAGCCGGGTAAATTGTGGGATGCCTTTACCAGCAAACAGCGTAGTGTATTATTGATTGATGAAATTGATAAAGCAGATATTGAATTCCCAAATGACTTGTTGCACGAGCTTGATAAGATGTCTTTTTATGTTTATGAGACGGGCGAAACCATCACAGCGGCGCAGCGTCCCGTGGTTATTATCACCTCAAACAATGAAAAAGAGCTACCGGATGCGTTTTTGCGTCGTTGCTTCTTTCACTATATTGATTTCCCTGAAGAGGAAACCATGCGCCAAATTGTTGAGGTGCATTTTCCCAATATTCAAGAAAAGCTGGTCAATGACGCGCTGGATATTTTTTATAAATTACGTAACGTTCAAGGACTCAAAAAGCCGCCATCAACGTCTGAGTTGGTCGATTGGTTGACGCTATTATTGGCGGATGATATGGCTCAAGCAGAGTTAGAAGAAAACTTGCGCGGTGAAAAGTCTATTCCGCCACTATATGGTGCCCTGCTGAAAAACGAAGCCGATGTGAGTTTGTTGCAGCGTTTTGCTAATATGATGCGTCGTTAATATTTGTAGCTTGCATTGATTTTAACATCAGATATCAAAGTCAATGCCAGCGCTTAGCCTATGACTGTATCAATTAATGATATCAGCAATATCACCAGATAATAATATCAGCCAATAAGTGATACGACTCTTATGTTTATCAAACTATTTTACACCTTGCGTACTTATGGCGTGCCAGTCAGTACCCGCGAGCTGCTCGATTTAAATGCTGCGTTAGAGCAAGGGCTGATGATGCAGCCGCACCCTGAAGATCTAGCATTGACTACTTTCGCCAGTCGTGAAGACATGTATCGTCTGATTCGGCTATGTATGGTCAAAGACGAGCGCCATTTTGATAAGTTTGATCGTGCCATGGCGGATTATTTCGAAGGCGTCGATAGTCTAGACATGGATGAGCTGTTGGCCAAGCTAACAGATGTGCCCAAAGAATGGCTCGATTTAAAGCTTGATCCAAAGAACCTGACCGATGAGCAGAGACGTCTGCTAAAAAAGTACGGCTCGCTTGAGGAGTTGATGAAGGCGTTGGAAGAGCGGTTAAAAGAGCAAAAAGAGCGTCATCAAGGTGGTAGTAAATGGGTAGGGACGGGCGGCACCTCACCGTTTGGCGCTTATGGTGACCATCCTGAGGGCGTGCGTGTCGGCGGTGAGTCACGCAAACGTAGTGCGGCAAAAGTCTGGGAGCAGCGTAAATATCGTAATCTCGATGACGATAATCAGCTCGGTACTCGTCAAATTCAGATGGCGCTACGCAATCTGCGCCAGTTTGCACGGACGGGCAGTGCTGATGAGCTGGATATTCATGAGACGATTAAACGTACCGCAAAAAAAGGTGTGCTCGATATTCATATGCAAGCAGAGCGCCGTAACCGTGTCAAAGTACTGATGCTATTTGATGTGGGCGGCAGTATGGATATCCATGTCGAAGCGCTCGAAAAACTGTTTTCTGCGGCGAAAAATGAATTCAAAACCTTAGAGTTTTTTTACTTTCATAACTGCCTGTATGATTATGTTTGGAAGGACAATAACCGTCGTCGTAGCGCACCGATGCCAACGTTTGAATTGCTTAATAAGTATGGCCGAGAGTATCGTGTTATCTTCGTTGGTGATGCGTCGATGTCACCCTATGAGCTCATGACGGTAGGCGGTAGCGTTGAATATATGAATAATGAAGCAGGCATCGTCTGGTTAAAGAGGGTTCTCGCGCACTTTGATAAAGTCGCTTGGCTAAACCCTGAGAATCCAACCTATTGGCAATATACCCAAACCATCGTTGAGATTAAAAAACTGTTTGATAATAAGATGTATCCGATGACGTTACATGGCGTGGAAGATATGACCAATTATATGGCGCGCTAATATTATATTAGCTTTAGAGTAATTGAATGTTAGCTTTGCAGTCAGTTTTTAGATGATATAAACCAGACTAGAAAAACAGCTTCTATTATTTAATAGAAGCTGTTTTTTTATAACATTTTAATTGTTTACGACAAGCAATTATTGCCTCATCATTAATAATTAAATAATAGGACGATTCCACGCATCACGTACGGCAAATCTAGCATCTGACCATTCTAAGCGTGAGTTGCCACGTGAATTTAACCAATCTCTCTGCAAGTCTTGCTCTACCAGCTCAAACGTTTGATCTTTACCATACTGCTTGCGCTGTGCATAACCATAACCATAGGCATTACGATAGTCGGTATCGTAGTCATATTGCGGGTTATAGTAGTCAGTCGTCGCATGCTGAGTACGCCAGTAAGTGTCTTCTTCCATATTGCCTTCAAAGGCATTGGCAACAGCGTTACCAGCTGTTGCACCGACGACTGCACCAACGGCACCGCCTACGACTGAACCTACTGGACCACCTACTGCACCGATAGCTGCACCTGCTGCTGCACCGCCGACCATACCTGTACCACTACTAACAGGATTGGCTTCTCGTTGTACTTCATTTTGATCAGTAGGATTAATGGCTTCACCAACTTCTTGGCCACCAGCACCACCAGCAACTGCGCCTGCTAAGCCGCCGATTACTGTACCGACTGGACCACCAACTGCCGTACCTACAGCAGCGCCTGCTGCTGCACCGCCCAGTGCACCAGTACCACTAGCAATAGGATGCGGCTTCTCATGAGCTTCTAAGCTATCGGTAGGATTGACCATCTCGCCTGCTTCATGTCCAACTTTGCTACCTGCGATTGCTCCAACAGCACCGCCTACTAAGGTGCCAACTGGACCTCCAACTGCTGTGCCTACGGCTGCACCTGCTGCTGCGCCACTAAGCGCGCCAGTACCTGTTGCTACTGGATGCGGCTTATCTTCACCATGATGGATCGGCTCAATAGGCTCTCTATGACCTGCATAATGGACGTACTCTTTTGGCTCATAGTTTTCACCATTCATACGGGCATGGGTCTTATCCCAGCCATCACGTACCATGTCTTTTGCTTGTAGCCAAGTCATGCGTGAATCGCCTTTTACCTCATACCAGCGCTGTTCAAGCTCAGCTTCAACTTCTTCGAAACGCGTCGCATTTGGATAATGCGCACGGGTAGCATAACCTACTGCATAGGCTGGATGATAATCGGTATCATAATCATAATCTTCATGATAATAAGGGCGCGTGGTATGAGTTTCTTGCCAGTATTCGTATTCTACTGTTGGATCTAGCATCTCACCAACCGAGCTACCTGCGACACCGCCAACGATAGCACCAATAGCACCACCAATCAGCATGCCTAATGGACCACCAATAGCGCCAATAGCTGCGCCTGCTGCTGCACCGCCTGTACCACCAAGAGCTGTACCTATTGGATGTGAGCCTGGCTCACCTGTAATAGGGTCAGCGTTGTCATTGACTACTACTGTACGATTGATATTATCCATGAGCTATTATCCTTTTTACTATTATTGTTAAGTTATGAAGAATGATATAAGTAGCCTGCAATCTAAATGACATTAAAATAAAGGTCATTTTTGACATCCAATCTTAGCTTGTCCTCTAAATCAGTGATTGTTAGATAGCTATTAAGGCTTGCTAGCAATCACTATATAGCTGTTCAAATTTCTAATACTTATTTTAATACTTCGCATTGGCATTACCCTTAAGAAATATAGTAAGCCTTGCTTGCTAAGTAATATAGCCTAAGGGTGCTGGAGTAGTCTGTAGCACATAGCTGCTACCTGTATAGCATCTATGTAAACGATACTTCTATAATGAGCATTATTGTTAACCAATGATTATCAAAGCGCACAAAAGTAAATAAGATGTAAGTCGAGCTTATTGGAATCGCTATTTCCAATTACTGATATTATGATAAGGTTTAAGTAAGCACAAAAAAGGCACTATTATTAAGAATAATAGTGCCTTCATTTTTATTAATAAATACTTAATGTGGCTCAGTGAGTTTACAAAGAGGCAGTTTTAGTAGATATGGTATTACTGATGATGAATTGGTGGAGTGTAAATAACCATACTATGGTCTATTGTGCTGACTCAACCAGTCCAATCATCACGCCCATCTCTTTTTTGTCATGCTTATCTATCGTGGGTGCGTATAAAGCGGATGCAATACCGCCATCTAAAAATAAAGCATTTGGACACTTCAATTCGTTTTTAAATAGTGAGGCAAACTGATAAAAGGTCACGGGTGCTTCGCTATTGACAAATTGTAGACTGCCATCGCTACACACGCCTATACCGTTGCGAATTTTAGCTGAGGTGCCATCAGGGTCAAACTGCGGATGGATAGCATCATTAATGACCAGCATAGGACCAGATTGGGTAGCATACAATGGCTGCGCAGTGCCGTTTTTTAGCTGCTCGGCTAAGGCATTACTTTCAGTAATTTGTACCTTGCTAGACTTATCCCACCACAGTACGCCATTGGGTAAGAGGTGAAAATTGCCGCCGCCTTCTTTCAGGTTTAATGCACGTATCTCTTCAGATTTGATGACGGTATAGCCAATAGGTGCATAATTTTCATTGTACATGCCCGCATTCATGGCAAACTTCAAAGATTGCGACGAGGGCAGGCTGCTCAAGAGATTATCGAAAGTCAGTAGCGGTTGTCGACTGTCAGATTGTTGCCAAAATAATGCTAATGAATAGCGCTTATCTGTCAACAAATCAGACTGAATATGACAAGTGCTATAAGCAAACGGTGTGTTGTGTGATTGACATGACCAATCAGTAGAAGCAGTGTCCGTCTGATTGCTATCAGTTGGTTGGCAAGCACTTATACCAACAGTCATAAGCGCCATAAGCATCATTGGCAGTACATGAAGAAGTTTTTTGAAAACAGTGTTTGGCATCAATCATCTATCTTTTATAAAGAAATAAATATAAGGAAATAAATTGCGTGATTGTCACAGCCAAACACTGTTAAATGGTTAAACAGTTGGCGGTATAAAATCGCGGACGGTATTATTGACATTGCCAATCATTTTACCACCATCAATATTGACGTCTACCTCTCCAACCGTTTTTTCTGTTGGCGCACCTGTTTCTTTACCGATATCGCGCGAGTCTTTATTATAAGCAATCAGCGCATCATTATTGGCTAAAAAGCTCGACGAATCTGCCATTACCCACATCTGATTAAAGACCTCTGATCGCGCATTATGATCAAGTAAGGCACCTTTATCGGTGAAATAAAAGAACTTCGACAATAGCTTAATTTGTCCATCATCCAAACGGCGTGCAATGTGATAAGGCTGCAATTGACTTGGGTGCTGTAAGCCGACTGCGCCAACGATGCTAGCAAGCGATTTTAGGGTATTTTTATGATAACTGGCAACGCGTTCAGCCTTGCTTGGTACATCCAGCGCCTTTTGACGATAAGGGTCTTGGGTTGCCACACCTGTCGGGCAGGTATTGGTATGGCAAGAGCGTGATTGGATACAGCCGACGGCAAACATAAAGCCGCGCGCAGAGTTACACCAATCAGCGCCCAATGCTAATAGGCGGGCGATATCAAAACCTGAGACGATTTTGCCACTCACGCCAAGTTTGATTTGGTTGCGGATACCTGCTCCAACTAAGGTGTTATGGACGAATAAAAAACCATCGATCAATGGCATGCCGACGCTATCCATAAACTCAACAGGTGCAGCACCCGTGCCGCCTTCAGCACCATCAATGACGATAAAATCAGGGTAGTTATCGGCTTCTATCATGGCTTTGACAATCGCCATAAACTGCCAAGGCTGACCAATACAGAGCTTAAAGCCAACTGGCTTGCCTTCTGATAAATCCCGTAGCTGCTGTAAAAACACAACCAATTCGCGAGGCGTACTAAAAGCAGAATGCGACGCAGGTGATACGCAGTCTTGACCCATCGGCACTTGACGGGTTTCAGCGATTTCTGGGGTGATTTTTTCTGCTGGCAACACGCCACCTTGACCGGGCTTAGCACCTTGTGATAGTTTGATTTCAATCATTTTGACTTGCGGGTCAACGGCTTTTTCGGCAAATGACAGTGGGTCAAAGTTGCCATTGTCATCGCGGCAACCGAAGTAACCTGTACCAAGCTCCCAAATCAAATCACCACCGAATTTACGATGATAAGGACTGATAGCACCTTCACCACTATCATGAGTGAAGCCGCCCATTTTTGCGCCTTGATTGAGCGCCATAATGGCATTAGCGGATAAGCTGCCAAAGCTCATCGCTGAGATATTAAACACTGACATATCATGCGGCTGCTTACACCGCTCACCGCCCACAATGATGCGGAAGTCTTTATTCTTAATAGGCTCACTGACAGCAGATTGCAAAAACCATTCTTTACCATGAGCATATAAATTGTCCAAAGTGCCAAAAGCATTGGTATCGCTGACGTTTTTGGCGCGCTGATAGACCAAGGCCCGCTGCTGACGTGAGAACGGCACTTGCTCTTTATCGTCTTCGAGCAAATACTGGCGAATCTCAGGACGGAAATCCTCTAACACATAGCGGATGTGACCGGCGATAGGATAGTTGCTTAGGATAGAGTGCTTAGATTGCAATAAGTCATAAATACCTAGCCCAACGGCGAGACCACCGATGATAATGAGTACCCAGTTGACGAGGAGTAATCCTGCTAAAAACAGCAAGATTGCGGCGCCAAAGGTGCTGTAGCGTAGCAAAACACCGGTTAGGTAAGGGGAGTTGTGTTCAGGCTCAGGGTTCAAATTGGTTCTGGAATCGGGCATAACAAGGCTCAACTATAAAAAATAGGAATTAAAAAATGCGGCAGTAAGTTATTTGGTAACTTTGCCGCTATTCATGATTCAATATAGAAAGATTAAGTAAGAGTTTTAAAATGAGCGAAAGCGCTAAAAGCCAACATGCTAAAAGCAGGCTAAACGCCCTTAGGGGCTCAAATTTGTGGTGTGTATCATACGCCTATAATATCACGGCTCCATATCAATTAAGTAACGGCAGACCAATAAAGACCTTGCAATTGCTACTCTCAGGCTTTAATAATTCCAAAAAAAACCTTAAGCTTATGTTTTAATGACCGTTTGTCGCGTAGCTATGAGTAAGCTACCTATAATCAATGGCAGAAAATATTAAAAATAAAATTGAAACCGACTGTCAGTGTCTGGTGGTAAGGTCTAAAAAGCACCTTGTAGGCTGTGACGAGGACGATGCATAAAGGGTAAAAAAAGCGCCTATCCGCAATGCACAGTAGCCGCTGCTGGATATTTTCAACCCGCTGTTGCGAGAATGCGGGGCCTGAAACTCGCCCAATCGGTTGCAAAGGGGGAGTCTATACGTTTATATAAAGCATATAGAAAATTCGGACATTAATAGTTTAAAAGCAATTATTCAACAAGGTCAATTTGCCAGTTATATCAATCGCTTCAATCAATGGCTTATGGCACATTACTTTTATTATTGGTATTTACATAAAATTTTAACGTCTCTTACGCTTCAGCACAAACTACTTGCTACAAAGTGTATAGCACTTAGACCAAATCAATTTGTGATTGCATCGAAACGCTTTAGTATCATTGGTAAACTAAGTTAAAACTTACTTGGCAACTCAATTAGTCTAAACCCCGCTACCAATCCTTTCAGCCAACACTTGCAATTTAGGTACTATCATCGCCGCATAGTCTTCGCTTTCCCAGTTAGCACTTGGGACACTGGCATTAAGTGAATAGGCATATTGCCCAGTCGCAACATCAAAGACACCAACGGCCACTGCTAATATGTCTGTAGAGAACTCACCATCTGATACGGTATAACCATGCATTTTATAATGTTCTGCGGCGTCAGATAAAGCAGCCTGCGCATGGTTATAATCTTCTGCTGATAGCTGCTCTTGTAAATTACTACGAATAACAGCCTGTCGTATTTGCGAACTAGCCGCATAAAAAGCACGTCCAATAGCGGTTCGGGCGACGGGAACGGCTGAGCCAACTTGCAAATTGACCGATAGGCGGGCAGGGCTACGACAACAAGCGTGATAGCGCATTTCCCCTTCTACTTCGGTTGCTAAATTTACCGACACCTCATTTTGACTGGCAAACTGCCGCAATAACGGTTCAGCTGCTGCGACTAAATCATGACGACTCCACGCTGTTGCACTTAATCGCACCGCACTACTACCCAATTGATACTGTCCATGTAGCGTCACGCGCAAAAATCCAAGCGTCATCAAGGTATGAATCAGACGAGTAATCGTCGCTTTTGGCAATTTTGTCATCTGGCATAATTGCTGATGGCTAAGCGCCTCTTCATGCTCAAAAGCTGCCAATATCATTAAGCCACGTCCAAGGGCAGTGACAAATTGCCTATCGTTGTCTTCTTTACCTTGGGTAAGAGAGTTATTTAATCGATCCAATAATGGTGCAGCTACCGACATGTTTTTTCTCATTTTATAACCATCTGAATGAATAAGGGTTTACAGGACGCTAAAATTTTGCTTAAATAGTTTATATTATGAAACTAAGTTTCGCATAGCGGAATTTTGAAGTCAATAGTAAATTTAGCCAAAGCATCATATTCATCATTAATCGTCGGTCAGGATGACTGACAACAAGGAGCACCACATGGCAACTTCTAGCAGCCCACGTTTTGATTGGGAAGATCCATTTTTATTACGTGACCAGCTTACAGATGAAGAGCGCATGGTAACGGATAGTGCGCGTCAGTTTTTTCAAAAAGAGCTGATGCCGGGTATCATTCAGGCCAATCGTAATGAACATTTTGACCGCGATATCATGCGCCAGATGGGCGAGATGGGTCTTCTTGGTGTGACGATCGACGGTTATGGTTGTGCTGGTATGTCAAGCGTGGCTTATGGCTTGATTGCGAAAGAAGTGGAAGCGGTGGATTCGGGCTATCGTTCAGCGATGAGCGTGCAGTCAAGCTTGGTCATGCATCCGATACATGCCTATGGTACAGAAGAGCAGAAAGAAAAATATCTACCAAAACTGGCAACTGGGGAATATGTCGGCTGCTTTGGTCTGACAGAGCCGGATTCGGGTTCAGATCCTTCATCAATGTCAACGCGCGCGCGCGCAGTGGCAGGCGGTTATGAGCTGACTGGTAATAAAATGTGGATTACCAATAGCCCGATTTCTGATGTATTTGTCGTTTGGGCAAAAGATGATGCGGGTGACATTCGTGGTTTTATCTTAGATAAAGGTATGAAAGGGCTGTCCGCACCGAAAATCGAAGGCAAGTTCTCATTGCGTGCATCTGTCACGGGTGAGATTGTCATGGACAAAGTGTTTGTCCCTGAAGCCAATGCTTTCCCAGATATTCGTGGTCTAAAAGGTCCGTTTGGTTGCCTAAATAAAGCCCGTTATGGTATCGCTTGGGGTTCAATGGGTGCGGCTGAATTCTGCTGGAAAGCGGCTCGTCAGTACACCCTTGACCGTAAGCAGTTTGGTCGTCCGCTAGCCGCGACACAGTTGGTACAGCTAAAACTTGCCAATATGCAAACGGAAATCACACTAGGTCTACAAGCAGCATTGCGTGTTGGCCGTTTGATGGATGAGGACAATGCGGCGCCTGAAATGATTTCACTGATTAAGCGTAATAACTGCGGCAAAGCGCTAGAGATTGCCCGTATTGCCCGTGATATGCATGGCGGCAATGGTATCTCTGATGAGTTTCATATTATTCGTCATGTGATGAATTTAGAAGCGGTCAATACTTATGAAGGTACCCATGATATTCATGCGCTCATCTTAGGTCGCGCGCAGACTGGGATCCAGGCATTTTATTAAGCGTTATTAGCTAATAAGTATTAGCTAATTTCCCGATCATTAACGTACGTTACTGTTGTGCTTCTTACGAAGCACTTGATAAGCAGTAGCGTGCGTTTTTCAGTTATTAGTCCTCATTTATATCTGGTTTAGCAGTAGTTTTAAAGAATTAGATAAATGAGGACTAGGCACTGTCTTATCATTTTTACTATTATAAAAAATACGTTATCAATAAGGGATTATTATGACTGTCACTACAACCACACAAGAGCCTGAACAAGCCAACTTTACTAAGAGTGCTACCGCTGATATTGCGACTGATGCTGTATCAAAAGGCGCATTGCATGGTATCAAGGTGCTTGATTTGTCGCGGGTATTGGCAGGTCCTTCTTGCACTCAAGTGCTCGCCGACCTTGGTGCTGATGTGATCAAGGTTGAGCGTCCACATATTGGTGATGAAACCCGTCATTGGGCGCCGCCAAAATTCAGCGATGATACATCCGCTTATTACGCTACCATTAATCGCAATAAAAAATCCCTTACGGTCGATATTACGACGTCTGCTGGACAAACCATCATTAAGCAGCTCGCTGAAACAAGCGATATCGTGGTAGAAAACTTTAAAGTTGGCGGTCTGAAAAAATATGGTTTGGACTATGAGAGTCTAAAGCAAAGCAATCCACGTCTGATTTATGCCTCATTAACGGGCTTTGGGCAAACAGGTCCCGATGCTGAGCTGCCGGGCTATGACTATATTATTCAAGGTTTGTCAGGGCTAATGAGCATCACTGGACCTACTGATGGCGAACCGCATAAAGTTGGCGTGGCAGTGGTAGATTTATTTGCAGGCTTGCAGCTGACGATTGGTATTCAAGCGGCGTTAATAGCGCGCCAGCATACTGGACTGGGTCAACATGTCGATGTCGCGTTACTAGACAGTGCGTTGGCAATGCTCGCTAATGTTGGTATGAATCATTTGGCATCTGGCGAGGTGCCGCCAAGACTGGGCAATGGTCACCCTAACATCGTTCCTTATCAAGTGTTTGCCGGTGCAGGGGAGGAGCATTTCATTTTAGCCTGTGGTAATGACAGTCAATTTGCCAGACTATGCCAGATGCTATCCGTAGAGTGGCATACTGACAGTCGTTTTGCGACCAACCCTCAACGCGTTGCCCATCGTGAGCTGATTTGTGAGTGGCTCATAAACGCATTTGCCAAGCATCCACGTGCATATTGGCTTACGCGCTTGCATGAGGCTGGTATTCCTTGCGGTCCTATTCATAATGTTGCAGAAGCTTTGGCTATGCCGCAAGCACTGGCACGAGGGATGATTGTTAATTTTGCCGCGCAAGGCAGTCCGGTAAGAGCGCTTGGCAGTCCCATTAAACTCTCAGGCTCGCCTGTCACTTATCGTACACCGCCACCGCGTTTGAGCGAGCATACTGACAGCACGCTTAGTAATTTGGGCTATGAAAGCGATATGATCGCCAAATTGAAAGCTGATGGGATTGTTTGATTAAACCCTTGATTGTCTTGGTCGAAGGCGGTTATTACCTGCAAAAACTCAATGACAATTTGCAGGCGTCTTTGTCTGGGCTTATCGTCAGTACTAAATAAAATAAGTACAAATATCGTAAAGTGCTACTGGTATAAATTTTTCTTTTTTGCTGTGCCTGCGCAGACAGAGGCGGCGCAAAACTTATCCCAGTAGTACTGTGTTTGACATATAGTGGATTAACTATATGTCAGAAGATTAATGGTTATCCTCAAAATAACTGAAATAATTGGCAATAAACAAGGAAATAGCAGCGTTTAGGTTTTATTGCTAATCAATGAAACCTAAACGCTGTTCAATTTGCTTCGCCAATTCAATCAGTACAGCACTGACCTCAGCACGCTTGGACTCATATTCTGCTTGTAAAAAGCTGACTGCCATACCCGCAACCGCATTGCCTGACGCATTGCGTATGTAAGTCCCTAAGCAATACATACCATCACGCAATTGCCCGTCATCCAGTGAAATACGGCTCTGCTGTATGGCAGCAATTTCATCCGCTAAAGTTTCGAAGTTGCTAACTCCGTTAGGTGTCATTGGCTCTGGAAAGATACCTTCATAAAGTGATTTGATATTATGCATGGGCAAGGTTGAAAGCATAGCTTTGCCCGTGGCAGAAAATACTGCTGGTACGCGCACACCAGCACGGAAAGTAAAACCAAGCGGAGCTGGTGCTTCATGACATGCTAAAAAAACCACTTCGCCCAAATCCATTTTGGACAAGGTGACGGTGTGCTGTAACAGGATAGGATATTGCATGATAAGGTCTTTAAATAACTGCACCACTCCTTGCTGCTGCTCGTATTTACCCGCCCAATACAGCAAGTAAGACCCTAAGTGAAAGCGCCCTTCGCTATCCTTATAGATGACATGCTTGGTAAGTAGGCTTTGCAAAATATTATGCGTTGAGCTACGTGGTAGCTTTAACTCTTTTGCAATATAAGCTGCCGTTAAGGGCTGCTGGCTTGCCGTGATTAAATCCAGAATTTGAAACGTTTTGTCTAGAGCAGGAACGGCGCTGGTACTCATAAGTTGCCTATTAGAATGTCAGTTAAAAAGTAAAAATAAAAAATATGTTCGAGAACTATCAAAATAACGGTTGCAAAGAGTATCGCATCGTTCTTATAATGATGTCTCATATATGGAATAGTTGTTCAGTATATTGAACACTACATATATTATCAATCATTATTACTGACTGCTTACGTCAATTTTTCATTGGTTTAATAGCTGTTTAAAAAGACAAGCTTATGCCAACGTTAGATAGCTTTATAAATAATAAATAAGTAATAGCGACAAACATGGAGTGTTACGATGCTAAAGACGACCCTAAATCTCTCAAACCCAGATTTGATCAAACAGCAGTGTCTTATCAAAGACGGATGGCACGCTGCCAATGATGATGCCACTATCGAAGTGAGTAATCCATTCAACGGCGATGTTATCGGTACGGTGCCAAGCTTGACGACCGCTGATGTCAATGATGCTGTTACTTACTCTCACGAAGCTCAAATCACTTGGGCTGCCAAAACCCCACAAGAACGCGCGCAGCTGCTGCAAAAATGGGCAGATCTTATCGATGCCAACAAAGAAGATTTGGCCATTATCATGACCGCCGAGCAGGGCAAGCCTTTGGCTGAATCACGCGGCGAGATTGGTTATGCCAATAGCTTTATCCGCTGGTTTGCAGAAGAAGGCAAGCGTGTTTATGGTGATGTCATTCCTGCAACCAACTCGCAATTACGCTATGTAGTATTAAAACAGCCGGTTGGCGTTTGTGCTGCCATCACGCCTTGGAACTTTCCAGCGGCGATGATCACGCGTAAAGCAGCTCCTGCACTGGCAGCAGGCTGTACTATCATTATCAAACCTGCGACTGAAACGCCATTTTCTGCCTTAGCACTCGGTGCATTGGCTGAGCAAGCAGGTATTCCTGCAGGCGTTATCCAAGTTGTGACCGGTAAATCATCTGTTATCGGCGATATTCTTACCGGCGATGCTCGCATTCACAAGCTATCATTCACGGGTTCTACCGAAGTCGGTCGCACCTTAATGGCGCAGTGTGCTCCAACGATTAAAAAGCTGTCATTAGAGCTTGGCGGCAATGCACCGTTTATCGTTTTTGATGATGCCGATCTTGAAAAAGCTGCTGAAGGTCTAATCGCCTCTAAATACCGTAACGCCGGTCAAACCTGTGTCTGTGCCAACCGCGTTTATGTTCAAGACAGCATTAAAGATGAATTCTTAGATATCTTTATCAAAAAAGTCGCTGAGCTAAAAGTCGGTAATGGCATGGAAGAAGGGGTCAACGTTGGTCCTTTGATTAATGAAAAAGCCCTACAAAAAGTACAAGCGCTACTAAAAGATGCGCTAGATAAAGGCGCGACCCTAATTGCTGGTGGCAGTACGAACAATGCGTCAGCCCTTGCTTACAACCCAACTGTTATCACCGATATCAGCGCTGATATGGATATTGCCAGCGAAGAGATATTTGGTCCTATCGCGCCAGTCTTTACTTTCTCATCTGAAGAAGAGGTTATTCGCGCAGCCAACGACACTATCTACGGTCTAGCAGCTTATTTTTATAGTAGCGATTATGCGCGTGCTTGGCGTGTGACCGAAGGTCTTGAATATGGCATGGTTGGACATAATACGGGCATGCTCTCAACAGAAGTAGCACCATTTGGCGGTGTCAAACAATCTGGTTTTGGTCGTGAAGGTTCAAAATACGGCATCGAAGAATATGTTGTGACCAAATACTGGTGTTCTGACGTCAGCTAAGCTTTTCAGTTTTATATTCTATTTTAATGGTCACACATTCAATTGTCACATAGCACGAAACGGGGTTCAGTACTATGAATCCCAACTGTAATTTACTCTATAAACCGCCATCACTTCACTGGCATCTACGTAAAAAGAAAGAAAAGGACATTCTTATGACTACCAATCAATCATTACTTGCACGCCGTAAAGCGGTATTGCCAACCGGACTGGGTGTGGCTTTTCCTATCTTTGCCGAAAAAGCAAAAAACTCAGAAGTTTGGGATATTGAAGGCAATCGTTATATCGATTTTGTTGGCGGCATCTCAGTACTAAATACCGGTCACAGTCATCCAAAAATCACGCAGCGTGTGCACGAGCAGCTAGACAAATTCACCCATACTGCTGCGCAAATGATTAACTATGAATGCTATGTCGATCTTGCCGAAAAACTTTGCGAAAAAGCGCCTATCAGTGGCGACACCAAAGCGTTCTTCTTGACCACTGGTGCAGAAGCGGTTGAAAACTGTATCAAAATTGCTCGTGCAAAAACCCGTCGTCCAGGTGTGATTTCTTTCGTTGGCGGTTGGCATGGTCGCACGCTTATGTGCATGAGCTTGACTGGTAAAGTATTGCCATACAAAAAGAACTTTGGTCCGATGCCAGGGCCTGTATTCCATGCACTATTCCCATGCGATGAGCTGAATGTTACTGAAGAACAAGCATTGCATAGCCTTGAGATGATTTTCCAAGCGGATATCGATCCTAGTGAAGTGGCGGCGATGATTATCGAGCCAGTACAAGGTGAGGGTGGCTTCCATCAAGTCACGCCATCATTTGCTAAGTCTTTACGCGATATCTGTGATGAGCACGGCATCGTCCTAATCTTTGATGAAGTACAGTGTGGTTTTGCGCGTACGGGTACGTTGTTTGCCTGTGAACAATTGGGCGTTGAGCCAGATCTGATGACCAGTGCTAAGAGCTTGGCAGGTGGTTATCCTATTTCTGCCGTTATTGGTCGTGCCGATATTATGGATGCCCCGCAAGTAGGTGGCTTGGGTGGTACTTATGCTGGCAACCCACTTGCTTGTGTAGCCGCTTTAGCAGTCATCGAAGTCATCGAAGAGGAGAACCTACTTGAGCGTAGTATTGAAATTGGCGACAAAATTGAGTCATTCTTAAAAGGGCTAAATCTAAGTAGTATCGGACATATTCGCCATAAAGGCGCTATGTTAGCATTTGAGCTCATCGATAGCGAAGGTAAGCCTGACGTTGAAGCGACGACTAACCTAAAAGCGAAATCATTTGAGCAAGGTTTGTTACTAGCATCTTGCGGTATGCATGGCAATGCCATTCGTGTGATGGTGCCATTGACGGTTGAAGATGAAGTGCTACAAGAAGGTCTTGATATCATCAAAGGTATTTTGACTGCCTAAGTATTTGATAGCTTAAAGGATAACAAGTGCTAAAGGTTAGGCTGTGTTTATAGTCAAATCCTAAGCAGTTTTGGTACAACGGCGCCTTGCAAGTCAAGACGCCGTTGTTGTCTCCGCTATCGAGATATTAAAAATACTATCGAGCTTCTCGGCTGAGAAGTATGGAAAGATAAACATGAGGGGCAATGCCCTGTTAAATAAAACCCTGTTAAATAAAACCCTGTTATATAAAATACAGTGTCACTCTAAGTGTAATGAAAAAAGATTCACACGGATGAAGCACGGACAAGGAGCAAGTTATGTCTGAATTAAAAAAATCGTTAGGGACGCTAGATGTTATCGCCTTAGCATTTGGTGCAATGGTCGGTTGGGGCTGGGTCGTCTTGGCGGGTGGTTGGATTTTATCTGCTGGTACTTGGGGTGCGATGTTAGCGTTCTTCATAGGTGGGCTGGCAGTGATACTGATTGGTGTGACTTATGCTGAGCTTGCGGCATCGATGCCCATCACTGGTGGTGAGCATACTTATACGCATCGAGCGCTGGGAGTAAATGTCTCCTTTATCTGTTCATGGAGTATCCTATTTGGTTACTTCTCTGTGGTCGCGTTTGAGGCAGTTGCCTTGCCGACAGTTGTAGAATATTTTATTCCTAATTATAATCAAGGTTATCTCTGGACCATTGCTGGATGGGATGTTTATGCCACATGGGTAGGGGTTGGGATGCTGGGCTCCGTCATTGTAACGTGGCTAAACATACGCGGTATGGAAGTCAGTGCATGGTTCCAAAAAACTGCAGTACTAGGTATCTTATTCGTCGGAACCTTACTATTTATTGGTGCAGTGCTTTATAACCCTGAAACCTCTACAGCAATACAATCGCCAGCCTTCATTGGTGGTGTCGGTGGCATGATGGCCGTCATTGTCATGGTGCCCTTTATGTTTGTGGGTTTTGACGTTATTCCACAAGCGGCAGAAGAGATTGATTTAACTCGTCCTAATATCGGTAAGTTTTTGATTATCTCTATCGTCGTTGCGGTGATGTGGTATGTGGGTATCGCTTGGAGCGTGGGCACGACGTTGCCGCTTGTACAAGCAGAAAGCTCAACCTTAGCCACAGCTGATGCCATGACCAATGCTTGGCAAGGCAAATGGGCAGGTATTTTACTGGTTATCGGCGGTGTACTGGGTATTTTATCAAGCTGGAATGCGTTCTTAATCGGTGGTAGTCGTCTACTTTATGCGATGTCAAAAGCGCGCATGTTGCCAGCTTTTTTAGGTAAGTTACATCCAAAATACAATACACCTTCGAATGCGATTCTCCTCATTGGTGGTTTAGCAACGCTAGCACCTTTATTTGGTCGCAAGATGTTGGTTTGGATCGTTGATGCTGGTGGTTTTGGGATTGTGATTGCCTATACCTGTGTCGCTATCTCATTCTTAGTGCTGCGCTACCGTGAGCCTGATATGGTACGTCCATTTAAGATACCAGCAGGTAAGCTTGTTGGTATGATAACGATTGCGCTTAGCTTTGGTTTATTGATGCTATATATGCCAGGTATGCCATCAGCGCTGACACCCGTTGAATGGTGGATCTTCTTTGGCTGGACCGTCTTAGGTATTGTGTTATATAGCTATGCAAGGATTAAATATCCAGGTATTAGTGAATCGATTATGGCAGAAGAGCTACGTGAATTAAAAATCGTCAATCAATTATGGTTAAAAGACAATCCACCTAAGCAATAGTTTTTTCGATGGGTTATTTTTTAATAACATCAACTTTCAATAAAAAGCCTAACAGTCACTGTTAGGCTTTTTATTGTTCTAAAAATGACTCTGTCGATTACGACTTAACACGAATCAGTTTATAATTTAAAAACTCAGTGATACCAAGGGTGCCAAGCTCGCGACCAAATCCTGAGCGTTTGACACCGCCAAACGGGGTATTGGCTTCGCTACCAGAAGGCGCATTGATAGTGACCATACCGACTTCTAATTGCTCAGCAATCTCAGCGGCTAGCGCAGCATCTTGCGTTTGGATAGAAGCGCCAAGTCCGAAAGGCACATCATTAGCTATCTTGATGGCATGATTGATATCACAAGCTTTATAGACGACCGCCACAGGACCAAATAGCTCCTCACGATAAACATCCATAGACTCAGTTACATCTGTTAGTACCGCAGGCTTAAACCACGCACCCGACTTGTCTTTGATCATACCGCCTTCGACCAATACGGTTGCGCCTGCTTGAATGGCGCTATCGAGCTGTTCTTGCAAATTAACTGCAGCTGCCTTTGAAGACATTGGACCAATGAAGGTATCTTCATCAAGTGGATCAGCCAAGCTCATATCACGTACGGCATCGGTAAAGCCTTTGACGAAATCATCATAAACTGACTCAATGACGATTAGGCGTTTGGCGGCATTACAGGCTTGGCCAGTATTACCAAAACGACCAGAGATAGCACCTTGTACTGCTTTTCCAATATCAGCGTCAGCTGCGACAATAAAGGCGTCTGAACCGCCAAGCTCTAGCACGACTTTTTTGAGTGCGCCGCCTGCTACTTTAGCAACCGCTTGTCCAGCTCGTTCAGAGCCAGTTAAGGAGATACCTTGTACCCTGCTGTCTTCAATAATAGTCGCTGCTTGTTCATTGGTTGCAAACACATTGTTATACACGCCACTAGGTAAGCCGGCGTCTTTAAAGATATCGACGATAACTTCTGCCGTCTTAGGACATTGCGGCGCATGCTTTAGAATAACGGTATTGCCTGCCATAAAGTTTGGCGCGACAAAACGTGCCACTTGATAGTGCGGGTAGTTCCACGGCATGATACCCAATAAAGCGCCCACAGGACGTTTTTCTACCGAAGCTGACCCTGAGTCAACATCAATGGTACTAGGTGCAAGTAGCTGCTCAGCGTTGTCTGCATAATAGCGATAGATATCGGCAACTAGACCGATTTCACCTTTCGCTTGTGCAACGGGCTTGCCCATCTCATTGGCAACGACGCGGGCCAGCTCGTCTTGACGTTCAAGATAGATATCGGCAATTTTATGAAGTATGGCACTGCGCTCACCCAATGAAACCTGACGCCAGTCTTGATAAGCGGTATCGGCTTGTGCAATAGCGTTCTGGATGTCCTGCTCAGTTGCCGTAGGGTAGGTGGCTTCTACTTCGCCAGTGGCTGGGTTATTAACTTGATAATCGCTCATAGCTATGTCCTTTTTTAAAATATTATTGGGTTCAACATCCATTTGGGTCTATATTTTTATGCGCGTGCTTTTAATTAATGCTTTTAATTGATGATTTTGGCTGCTGCTGAGTAACACAGTGAATATTACCACCGCCAAAGACAATCTCCTTTGTGCGTACTCCCACTACTTGATGCTGAGGAAATACTTTTTCAAGCTGATCAATGGCTAATGAATCATTTTCATCATCATATTGCGGTACGATGATAGCCTCATTACAAATTAAAAAATTGGCATACGAGGCGATACAAACATCACCAGTCTGACGCGCCTTGGCATCGTCAGATTGTTCAATATCATAGTTCTCAGGTAAAGTAACAGGTTGCTTGGTACAGCAAAGCTTATGGACTTTTAGGCGGCGACCTTTGGCATCGGTCATATTTGAGAGCTGCTCATAGGCTTTTTGCGTTGCTTCATAAAATGGATGCTTAGGGTCGTCAGTAAACAAGCAAACCACTTCACCAGGGCGCGCAAAGCAGGCAATATCATCAATATGACCAGTGGTTTCGTCAGGATCGATACCGTCATCAATCCACAGTACTTTTTGCACATTGAGATAGGCTTTTAACTTGTCTTCAATTTGATCTTCGGTTAGGTGCGAGTTACGTCCAGGGCTGAGCAAACACATGCGCGTGGTCAGAACCGTGCCTTCACCATCGACATGAAATGCACCGCCTTCCATCACAAAGTCATCCGTTCGATAGCGTTTGATATCTAGATGGTCACATAAGCGTTCAGCCAGCTTATCATCGTCATCCCACGGCGAGTATAGTCCGTCATAGTCGCCGCCCCATGCATTGAATGTCCAATCACAGGCGCGTAGCTCACCTTTATTATTGATTAAAAATGTCGGGACGGTATCACGCGCCCAAGCATCGTTGCTAGGCATGGATATGACGTCGATATTAGCAGGTAGACTATCGCGGCATGATTGATAATCATCAGGATTGACCAGTACGCTAACCTCACAAAATCTGTTGATTGCCAATGCGACATCAGCATAAGCTTTCTGAGCAGGAATGGCTTGCTGTCGCCAGTTATCAGCACGGTAAGGCCACACCATCCATGTTTTTTCTATCGGCTCAAATTCTGCTGGCATGTAAAAGCCGTCTTGTTGTGGTGTTGAGCCCGTGATTAATCGGTTCGGTAATAATGACATATAGAGCACCTTATTTGACGATAGCGCGAGTGAGCTTGCTTGTTAACAAACCTTATCCATGAGTCAGCAACGTGCCATACATCGATGGACGACGATCACGGAAAATGCCCCATTGCTGACGTTCGATAGCCAGTTGATCTAAGTCAAAAGTCGTACTAAGTATCTCTTCTTTATCTTTAGATGCTTCTTGGATTATCTCGCCACGACCGTCGGTAATAAATGAGCTACCGTAGAACGCCATGACGCTATCGTTTCCGTTTTGAGTAATCGTCTCAGTGCCAATACGATTGGCTGCTACCACTGGCATGAGGTTAGCGGCAGCATGACCTTGCATACAGCGCTGCCAATGTCCTTTTGAGTCGATGTCCAATGTTGGCTCATCACCAATCGCAGTCGGATAAAACAGTATTTCTGCACCCATCAATGCTATGCTACGAGCGCATTCAGGGAACCATTGATCCCAGCAAATACCGACACCGATTTTGGCATACTTGGTTTGCCAAACCTTAAACCCCGTATCGCCGGGGGTAAAGTAGAATTTTTCGGCATAAGGAATGCCATCTGGTATGTGCGTTTTACGATAAGTGCCAAGTATCTCGCCATCGGCATCAATCACAGTGATGCTATTAAAGAATGTATTGCCTGATTTTTCATAAAAGCTAATCGGCAATACCACTTGCAGCTCTTTAGCCAACTGTTTGAAGTGATTGATGGCTGCATTATCCGCAACTGAGGTTGCCAGCTTAAAGTAATCAAAGTCATGAACTTGGCAGAAGTAGGGCGTCTCAAATAACTCTTGTAGCAAGATAATATTGGCACCCGCTTTGGCGGCTTTGGTGACCAAATCAGTTGCAGTGGCAATATTTTGTTGTATATCCCAACCACATGCCATTTGAGTCGTAGCAACGGTAACATTTCGCATGATCTAAATCCTTATCGTATTTATTAGTGAGTACCATATAAAAGGCTTGTTTTGACTGACTAACGAACCATCTCTCATTGCCCGCTAATCAATGATTAAAATAATAGCGTTAAGGTTGGCTTAAGCCATCATATAACCCAATCCTAAGAAGGTGACGACGGATAAGCCCGCACCGAGCATGGCATAGGGGAACTGAGTAAAGGCATGCTGCATAGGGGAGCAGCCAGCACCTTGCGCGGCAAGTAGCGATGAATCACTAAAGAAACAAGCATGACTACCAAATGATGATGCTGATAACAATGCGCCAATCATAAGGGGAGTGCTAACGCCTAGGGCGAGCGATATTGGAAAGACAATGGGCATAGCAAGGACATACAAACCCCAGCTTGATGACGTGGCAAAAGTTAAAAAAGCCATGACGGCAAAGATGACGGCAGGGAAAATAATAATCGTCATATAAGGCGTGATAGCCTCAATCACATATGAGGTCATACCAAGCTCATCATTGATGGCTTTTAAGAAAAAACCACCAATAACAGTTGAGAGTGGATAGAGCATGACTTTAAAGCCTTTAAAGATGGCTTCAACTTGCGTCTCAAAACTTAAAATGCCTTGCATCCAATAGACAACGACGGTCACAAAACAGGTCAATAATGCACCGCGTAATAGATCGATTTCGAAGTAAACCGTTGAGACAATCAGTAAGATCATTGGGAAAGCAAAGTTTGTGATATTGGCTTTGAACGATAGCTTACGTTTGGCTTGGACGTTTGAGATCAGTTGCTCTTCTACAAAGGCTTCCGGAACAGGATTACCCGCTTTGGCCCGTGCCTCTGCTTTTTTCATCGGACCCCAGTCACCCAAAATGCCATACGCCACCAAGAATACAATCAAAAGTGCAAACCAAGCATATGCCATATAAGGAATCGCACTGATATAAAGCCCAATACCTTCACCATCGCCAGCCACGCCGTTTTCTTCTAAAAGACCTGCAAAGTAGACCGCCCAAGTAGAAATAGGCACGATAATACACATCGGTGCGGCGGTTGAATCGACGATATAAGCAAGCTTCTCACGAGAAACGTTATAGACATCAGTGAGTTTCTTGACGGAGGTTGATACTGCTAGACAGTTCAAATAATCATCAATGAAAACCACCACGCCCAAAGCAAAGGTGGCCAATAATGACTGACGGCGCGACTTAATGATTTTTTGCAGCCATTCACTAAAGCCATCTAGACACCCACTAATCTCAAGCAGTTGAATAAGACCACCCATCAGACCACAGACGAGAACAATCCAAATAATGGTCTCATTACCCAGCACCATCGACATGTTGTCTGCAAAAGGGGAGACCAAATCAAAAGGATTGAGCATCACGAGACCAGCGACACAGCCTGCGATCATGGATTCGAATGGTCGCCTAGAGACAATAGCAGTGACTAATACTAGTAATGTTGGTAGTAAAGATAAGGCACCCCAAGATTGGTCTGGGGCACGGCTAGTAGATAGCCAAGCAAAAGCCAGATAGATGACGACGGCTACTATGACGGTGAGAAATACTCGCTTATTATGATACTGTCCTTCGACAGCATCATTGAGCTTCATGTTCATATTTACGCTCCCTGTAAAACCTCATTGTTTTTTTAACAAGCTCTATTCTATGGTTGACGCGCGACAGACAGTAGCGAACCAATTTTCTATCGCGCCCTATCACAACAATCCGTTGCTATGATAGGTCAATGTAACGACCGCTTTTAAAATAAAAACACCTTATTCAATGTTTATTATTCAAGGCTTTCATGCGTTTACATGCCAGTGGTATCTTTTAGCGCATACCACCATGAGCCCATGACCGAGTAAGGGACTCGCAGCGCTCGACCACCTGGGAACGGAATCCAAGGAATTTGTGCAAAAGCATCGAACTCTTTGGTTTTACCATTGATGGCATCGGCTAATATTTGTCCAAATAGATGCGAGCCTGTCACGCCATGACCACTATAACCATGGGCGAAATATACTCGCTCATGTAGTTTGCCCATTTGTGGTACGCGAGAAAAAGACAACGCAAAGTTCCCACTCCACGCATAGTCAATTTTGACATCACGTAACTCTGGAAAAATCTTAGTCATGTTTGGTCTAATTTTAGCTGTGATGTCGGCGGGGTCTTGACCACCGTAGACTGTACCACCGCCAAATAACATGCGCTTGTCTGCTGAGAGGCGATAGTAATCCAAAATGTAGCGGACATCTTCGACACAAACATCGGTTGGCAGTAACTGGTCTGCTAAATCACCCAGCGGCTCGGTGGCGATAATTTGCGTCGATACAGGCATGACACGGTCAGTCAGTTTAGGGATGACTTTATTGAGATAGGCATTGCCGCATAGCACCGCTTGCTTACAAGTCACGGTGCCAAACTCGGTGATGATTTTGATAGCATCATCGGCATACTCAATGTCAACGACTAAGGTGTTTTCATAAATAGTGCCGCCACCTTGCTCAATGGCCGCTGCTTCACCAAGCGCTAGATTTAATGGATGGATATGTCCACCTGAATGATCAATGACCCCGCCCACATAGGCATCTGATTTTATATGCTCTTGGATACCGCGCTTATCGAGCATTTCTCGATCATGCATACCATGGCTCTCCCACAGCGCATGCGTTTCTTGCAAGTCTTTTAGCTGTCCATTATTTAATGCCGCAAAAATGTTTTTTTCTTTGAGATCACAGCTGATATCGTAGTCGCTGACAAAACGACGAATGATTTTGCCACCGCGGGTCACGAGCTGACCGACAAAGTTTGCATTTTCTTGACCATAAGACTTTTTGATTTTTTGTAGGCTGGCATTTAGACCATTGACGATTTGCCCGCCATTACGCCCTGATGCACCCCAACCAATCTGCGCTCCTTCTAAAACCACGACTTCATGATCCGTTTCAATGAGATGCAGGGCTGTTGATAAACCACTATAGCCGCCGCCAACCACACATATTTCCACTTGGATATCATTTTTTAGCGTTGGTCTATCCGGCTTAGAATTACGACTGGCTGCATAATAGCTATCAGGATATTGCCCTTTGTCTGAATAATGCGGGATATTGCGCGTGTTATTCGAGGATAGGTTTTGGTTCGTTGCTGCATTGCTATTTGAGTTGCTATTTGAGTTATTTGACATATCAAACATCCTGTAAATAGGTAAGGTATTCAAGGTTGGTCACTTGCTGAGCAAAGCGTTTGGCTTCTTGCTTTTTGACCGCGATCAACAGCTCAATCATCTCGCTTGGGAACAGCGAATCAATCACATCACTGCTTTCAAATTTGCGGATGGCGGAAAGCCAATCTAGTGGCAAGGTCTTAAGTTCTGCTTCGTCGTAAGTAATGCTATTGATAGGTTCTGGCGCTTCCAGCTTGTTTTCGATGCCATACAGCATACCTGCCAGTACCGCACTACAGACCAGATAAGGATTGGCGTCAGCGCCAGAGACACGGTGCTCGATACGGCGCGCTTTTGAGTCACCACCAGGGATACGTACTGCCGCCGTGCGGTTTTCATAACCCCATGACACATTGTTTGGTGCCAGCGTACCAGGTGTAAAGCGGCGATAAGAATTCACATGTGGGGCAAATAACAACGTGCAATCTGACATGGTCTTTAACAATCCGGCGACTGCATGGCGCAAGATATCTGAGCCTTCATCTGACCCATCATCAAAGACATTATTACCGTCTTTATCTAATAAGCTGCAATGCACATGAAAACCATTACCCGACTGCAGACCAAAAGGTTTTGCCATGAATGTCGCGGTGAGTTTACGGCGAGCAGCGACGGCCTTGACGACCTGTTTGAACAAAATCGCATCGTCAGCGGCTTTTAGTGGATCGTCTACGTGTAATAAATTAATCTCAAACTGACCACAGCCATTTTCTGCCAACGCCGCATCAGCAGGAATATCAAGTTTTTTACATTGCTCATAAACTTCATCTAAGAATTCATCAAATTGCAATAAGTCATTGATACTTAAAATAGAGGTTTTATTCAGTCTTAATCCACTTTTGGGGCGAATGGGAGGCTTAGGTGTCTCTCCCTCGGTATAGTCAACCAAATAAAACTCTAGCTCAGTTGCCATAACCGGCGTCAATCCCAATGCTTTGAATTTTTTGCTGACGTAATCTAAAACATGGCGTGCGTCACCGTAATAAGGCTCGTTGTCTTCGGTATAAAGCCAAACGGGCAATAGCGATGAGGGCGCACTGGTATTGAGCAGCGGATAAGCGGCGCGGCCAGTAGGACGAGCGATGGCATCGATATCACCATTACACTGAGAGGATTCGATAACATCCGCACCCCAGATATCGACTCCTAAAATCGATAATGGCAAACGTATCGCGCCAACTCGTTATGGCGCGACGCACGTCGAGGCAAAACAAGACTTAGGCCGTGATGAGCTGAGTTTCAAATTGTTGGCTTATGCAGATGAAAGAAACATGCCTCTGTTGGCAGTTTGCCGAGGTTTACAAGAGATGAATGTTCATTTTAATGGCACGCTACATCCTGACTGGCGTGAAGTAGAAGGGTTTTATGAGCCGCATTTGGAGGACAATACCCAGCCACTTGAAGTGCAATATCAGCCAGTGCATGACGTGATTATTCAACCTGAGGGACGACTGGCAGCGTTTGGTGAAAAATGGCACGTCAATTCGTTGCATAAACAAGCGATCAATACAGTAGGCAGGGGTTTGTTTGTCGAGGCACGCGCACCGGATGGATTGGTAGAAGCCATCAGCTTAATAAAACATCCATTTATGATTGGTGTACAATGGCATCCTGAGTTAAATTATGCACAAGACAACTTGTCCAAATTTCTATTCAAGGAATTTATCCACTATGCCAGCAAAAAACACGGTTCATAATAGTGCGGAAAACGATATCGAAGAAGAGGGTACTGCGCCCGAGAACGAGATGGATTCGCCAGAAGACGACATTGATGAGGTTATCATCGATGAAGAAAATGAGTTAGAATCTGACGAGACACCGTCCACACTTGAGATGGATGGAAGGCCTGAAGACGATATTGGTAAAAAAATAAATCAGCTGCGCCTTGCAAAAGGCTACTCGCAACGAAAGCTGGCAAGAATGGCAGGGGTAACCAATACTTCAATCAGTGCGATTGAGCGTAATAAAGTTAGTCCCGCGGTAAATACGCTAAAGGCGATCTTGCTGGTGCTAGGTTCTGATTTGACGACTTTTTTTAGTGATGAGTGGAAAGAGCCTAAAGCTCGAGTGGTGGTCACGCCAAAAGATTTAATAGAGCTGAGCGAGCCGAGCAGTAGAGTGTCTTTAAAGCAGGTATATAATTGTAGCACCACTAAAAATTTGGGTTTTTTAATTGAGACCTATCAGCCAAATAGCTCGACGGAAGAAAAAATCGCTCACGAAGGTGAAGAGATTGGCACTGTCATTGAAGGCAAGGTATTGATTCGTATTGAAGAGACAACCTACTTATTAAATGAAGGTGACAGTTATGTGATCGATACGATTAAACCGCACACTTTTATCAATCCTACTGACGGCGTGACTCGTATCGTTAGTGCGCATACGCCAACGACTTACTGAACAAAAATCAGCATAAGCTTTTATACAGTGATAGGTCCATATAGTAATGTATTTTCAAAAGCGTATGATTATTGAACATACAGGATTGCCTTTTACTCACGCTATTTTCTACTAGAAAGTAGCGTTTTTTATAAGTGTCTTTGAAGCAAGCTGATAAGAGGAAAGTTAATAATAGATAGGCAAGCAGTCAAATTAGAAATGACGCCAATTAAGCATCGTTTGGCTTTTCTGTTACTTTAGTATTATAAGATGTGTTGGGCTTGTCTTTGACCAACCTGACTTTATTGGCTGTTTTTTTATTAACGATGGGCTCAGAAGTCACGCCAAAGACTTTTTTGTGTCTTCTTACGGCTAAAGCATCCGCTGCGGCTTTTTCTTCTGCTAATGCCTGCTCATGCAGATTTTTATAGACGCCTATTGTCTCATCAATCATCTCACGCATGGTAAATTTATTGGTCATCTCAGGGCGAGTCACACTTTCTAACTGATTGCGCACCGCTTTGCACAGTGCGTTGGCATTGTATTTTCTGACCAAACCTTGCGGATAGAGTGGGCGCAGAATTTCACTAAATGCCGCTTGATCCCAGCCAATGACAGGCGTACCCAAATGAATGGCTTGTAAAGCATTGATGCCGATAGATTCAGGCTGATTGGCAAGTGCCATGACGACATTGGCCGCTGACAACCACTCACGCATATCATTACGTTTGCTGCCGACATAAGTGATACGATCGGCTAATCCCAAAGTATTGCTACGTTGACGAAAATCTTCATGGGCGACATCGCCCGCGCGATAATCATCATCCATAATAATGGCATGGATATTGGGGAACTGCTCTTGAAGATTGCCCAAGATATCAATCAGCCATTCTTGACCATATTCCTTACCGATGATGGTCGGAAATACCAGCCATTTTTTATTCTCAAGCTCAGGGTATTCAGCAAAAGTATGACGTAGCCAATATACTGATGGATTATGACGATAAGGATAACGACGCGTATCAACACCGCGGTAGATACGTTTAATGACTCTGGGGTCCAGCTCCTCACGGCGCAGCCCTTTTTTTAAGTAATCAGTCACACTATCAGACACAGTAATAATGGTGTGAACATCAAGTAAGGCTTGTGAGTATTTATTAATAGGATAGAAGCCATACATGGTCGATACCAGTTTTGGTCGACGTTTTACCCGTGCACGGCGCAGCGCTAAATGCAGTACCCATGCTGGTGTCCGCGAATGCACATGGATGATATCAGGGTCATATTTTTCAATCAGGCGGCGCAGTGGCGCGACCTGTAACAAGGACAGCCAAGACTTTTTGTTCATATATAACTGATGATAATGGTTGCCATCACGCTTTAGGCGTCTGACCAAGTCATTGTCTTCATTAGCGCTAGAGATAATAATTGAGGTATGCTCGTTTTTAACCAAAGCACGCCCAAGATGAAAAATACCGCGCTCGGATTCATCATGCTTCAAAGACGACAGTAAACGCATAACTTTCATAATGGCGTGAGTCACTATTAGAGGATATCAAGCTGCTATTGTCAGTGAAAAGCGTCTAAAACTCAACCACCAAGATAAAAAGATAGCATGGGATGATGACTATTATTCGTCGTCAATAAATACAGATAATATAAATGACAGTAATCAAATGTTTAGCGCTGTTTTTTGAGGTGCTGCGCATTTGGCAGGACTTGTTTTTCACTCAAGTATTTCCAATAGCGCTGCGGTAAGTATTGCTTGTGCAAACGTGAATTTTTACGCTCCTTGATATTGACGTTGGTAAAATAACCTTGCCAAAAACGCTGATAACGTTGCTCATCTTCGCTATGAATGCTGGCAGGATTACGTAGTACTGCCTCATCAAGCTCAGTAATGGTTTGCAGGGCTGCGGGGCGCTTGGGCGTACTTTGGCTTTTGTCATAATAAATACCATAGCCACGAGCCAAATCATAAATTGCCCAATGCTGATCTTGATAACGCTGGCGAAAATGCTCTCCGATTAAAGGCAAAACATTAAAATCCGGCTCAACACGGGCAAAGTAAATGTCTTCAACTGTATGCTCAAAGCGTACAAAGGCTTCCATGCGGTGTTTTTCACGACCGACAGACTTGACTGTTTGCACGAGCTCTAAAACATTGAGATTACCCAAATCATCCATGATATGGCGACTTGGGTAGTTAATAGCGTATTTGACCACTTGAAACAATGTGCTACCAATATTGTCTTTTTCTGACAAAAAACCCCAAAGTAAATTGCGCATACCCGAGCGACCTAGGAGTTGATTCAACTTCGTAAGTACTCGTTCGGCATGGTTGGCATTGGTCTCTACACTAATGGCGTGAGCGAGTAATGACGGCATATAACAGTCCTGCGCAATAAGCTGTAGCGATGTATCGTCCTGTAAGTGATTGGAATAGACGTAAAATACTGCACTGAGCCACCCCTCAAAACTTGGCTCATAAAGTACAATGCTGGGCGTCAATTGACCCAGCTGGTAATTTTGGTTTTTGACAAGTTCTGACAGTGATTGCGACATTATTTGTCCTAAGATAACTTCATGATAGTAGCTAAATTATCAATAATTTTGATATTTAAAACAAAGCCAACTGTCCACTGCGTTGATCTTTAAATTTCGTCTGCGTTTGCGCCAGCACATATTGACGAAAGTTGTCACGGGTTAAGTGTGCGAGATGCTCGTTTTTACCAGTAGTTGCAATGAAGTATTTGGCGCGATTGACCGCCGCGCCCATTTTCTTCAAGTGATAAAGTGTGAGCTGATTAAACTTGCGGGCTTTGACTATTTTTTTAGCCGTTTTTGTACCGATACCGGGAATACGTACAATCATCTCATAACTTGCTGTTTGGATATTGACCGGAAAATGCTCACGGTGGCGGATTGCCCATGCTAACTTTGGGTCGCAGTCCAAATCTAAAAATGGCGAGTCTGGTTCAACGATTTCGTGCGCGCCAAAACCATAAAAACGCATCAGCCAATCCGCTTGATAGAGACGGTTTTCGCGTATCATTGGCACAGGCGTACCGATAGCTGGCAGGCGACTATCAGATAGCATTGGCACATAGCCAGAATAGTAAACTCGTTTTAAATCATATTGTTTATAAAAATGACTCGATAGCTGAATCACTTGCAAGTCGGTCTCGTTACTTGCGCCAACAATCATCTGGCTAGTCTGACCTGCAGGCACAAATTTCGGCGCTTTTTTATGCGTTTTACGGCTCTCACGAATAGTAATAATTTCTTCTTTTACCGTCTCCATCGGTGCTTTTAATTGTTCGTGAGATTTTTCTGGTGCCAGTAACGCCAATCCTGATTTAGTCGGAATCTCGATATTGACGCTTAAACGGTCAGCATATAATCCAGCTTCTAATAATAATTCTTTTGAAGCCCCGGGAATGGTCTTTAGATGAATATAACCATTAAAACGCTCACGGGTACGTAATATCTTAGCGACCTCGACCAATCGCTCCATCGTATAATCGCCACTTTTAAAAATACCTGAGCTGAGAAACAGCCCTTCGATATAGTTACGGCGGTAAAACTGCATGGTTAAATCAACGACTTCTTCAACACTAAAAGCAGCGCGCGGGGTGTCATTGCTTTTACGCGAGGTGCAATAAGCGCAATCATATATGCAATGATTGGTCAGCAGGATTTTCAGCAGGCTAACGCAGCGACCATCTTCGGTATAGCTGTGACAAATACCGGTTGCTGAGGCATCGCCAAGGCCACCGCCTTGGTTTTTCCGCGTACCAGCGGAGGATGAGCAAGAGACATCATACTTAGCAGCGTCCGCTAAAATATTGAGCTTACCTTGTAGTCGTTCATAATTGATGGTTGCCATAAGCGGTATTTACCATGTCAGTAATGAAAGACTATTTTAGCAAAATTATCGGTAAGTCATTGTATTTATGAGTAAAATAGCAATGATAGACGACAACTGTTGTCGCCTATTCTGAGCTGCACTATACGATTATAAAAGCGCTTAAATTTGAAGCAATATAGTCAGTGAAAAGTAATATCGATACATTGAGTACTGCTAGTATTAGTTTTGCTTGCTGTGCCTACAAAACAGAGGCTGCAGAAAATTATACTAGCAGTACCGTAACGTTTTTAAGGTGTTTTGACTATGGTTTATGAATAGCCACAAAAAAGGTCTTGCCGGCTAGAGACTTAGCAAACAAGACCTTTTATTAGTTTTAGTATTTCTTAAGTTTTAATACTATAACTTCACTGCCGTATTTATTGAACTTTAGCGCGTATCACGACAGTCTGTGCAGCTTTAGGACTAAGATTTACCAAGTTCCATTTAAGACCTGAGTAGTTTTCTTTTACCACTACTGTATTGCCAACTTGTTGGATGGTTTGATAGCTATCGCCACCAGTGGTCGCAAGCGTTGGTAATGGACTGTTTAATGATACCAATCTCACGCCATTTGGCAAAGAAACCATGGCATTGATATCAGTCACTGGTTGCGCTGTGGTATTGGTATAAACGGTATGATACTCAATCACATCACCAGGCGCGATATGATTGGCAGGTACTGCAACTTCACGTCCATCGCTATTTTTAAGGATTTTCATAACTTTGGTTTGCGCGTTGACCACATCAGGCGTACTAAAGGTTGGTTTGAGCTGCAAGGCTTCTATAGAAGTAATTGTTGTCACAGGGGTGGTGATCACCGGTGCATTGATTACTGACGTATTTATGACTGGCAGCTGAGTTGCTGTGGTAACAGGCAGTACTTGAGTCGTCGGTAATACTTGAGTGACAGTACTGGTCGGCACTGCGATGACATCAACACGACTGCTTTGATTGGTTATTTGGTTGGTCACCGGTACGCTAGTGACAGTCGCACTACCTTGAGTGACGACAGTATTACTAACACCATTACTGGCTACTTGGCGAACCACGTAGCGCGGTACATTGGTAACCTGCGTCACAGAAAACGGCATGCCATCTTGCATACCAATGCTATTTGGCGTAGCGGTAATGACAGCTGTTTTGCCATCAGAATACTGCTCGACCACGGTGGTACTACCGCCCGTAGAAGGTAGAACGGTCACTTCAGTGGCGGCATTGGCAGCAGACATAGCCATAACAGTGCCTGCCAACAGTGCGGATACCGCCGTGAATGTAGCTGTTTTTTGGATCACAACGAATGAGCGATTAATAGTGGTGGTCATAATAAAGTCCTTTAAAATGATAATAAGTAACACAAAAATAGAGAACACTTAAATAAGAAAGCTTGGATAAGAAAACCCCCGTTAATTGACGCTGCAGCGGAGGTCAAATAACGGGGGCAGCATTACTGATAATAGTAGTAAATAGCCAGACGATAAAAGCTATCTGTCAAACCGTCCTATCAAACTATTGATTTAGCCGCGGTTATTTTAATTAGTTGCTAAGCATACACTTAGCAGTCTCAAGTCAACAATTATGCGCTAAAACGAGTTAGGTAGAAAAGCAGCCTTGTGTAACTGCTATCCTATAAACGATGACTTTTTGTGTGGTTTACTTTATCTAATTTTTTAAGAAAATTACTATTTGATTCACTACAAAAGACAACTAGATTAATCGTAGATGACTTTCATAATTTCGTATTCAACCACACCTTTTGGGGTTTCAATACGTGCTTCATCGCCCTCAGATTTACCAATCAAACCACGCGCAATCGGTGAGTTAACAGAGATTTTACCGGCTTTGAAATCCGCTTCGTCGTCACCAACGATTTTGTACTGCTTTTCTTCTTCAGTGTCCATGTTTTCAATAACGACGCTGACGCCGAATATCACACGGCCATCTTTTGGTAACGTCGTAGGATCAATCACTTGCGCACCGCCAAGTTTGGCTTCGATATCACGGATACGAGCTTCACAAAATCCCTGCTGTTCACGCGCTGCATGATATTCAGCATTTTCTTTCAAATCACCGTGTTCGCGTGCTTCAGCAATAGAGGCGGTGATGCGAGGACGGTCAATACTTTTTAACTGTTTTAATTCGGCTTCTAAAGCCGCATGTCCTTGCGGAGTCATGGGATAACGTTGCATGTTTTTTCCTTAAACCAATAACACGGGCACCATCTCCTACTCTTAGTGAATAGTGAGATGGTGTCAGAGTTGTTGCAATGGGTATAAAATAAAAAAAGAATAATGATGCAGACAGCGTAACCAGTCAGGTCGCTATCATTCATTGATATCAATTCAATAATCTGGGTGTTTAAGCTTACGTAATAAAAAGCATAGTCGCAGTTTAGCCACTATGCTTTTTAGGTCTATCATTTAAATTTTATTTCAAGCATGGTCTACAGTATTAAACGCTACACTATGCTCAAATAAGCTCCTAGGCAAGCCTAACGGTTATGCTTAATCTACTGAAATTATTCAGCCAAGTCAATAGAGCTATACAATAGACTTTGCTTGCTCATGTAAATCTTGCAATTTATACACCTCAAAAGGTAGGTCAATCGCATAAGATTTACAAACGGCATCTGCTGCGCCCAAAGTCGTGACGTAGAACACTTTGCCTTGTAGCGCGCTACGACGGATAGAGAATGAATCCTCTTGTGCCTGCTTACCTTCAGTCGTGTTAATAATAATATCGATTTTGCCGTTTTTTAAGGCATCAACGATATGTGGGCGACCTTCGGTGACTTTGTTAATTTGCTTGCATTCAATACCATTGTCACTTAGTACTTTTTGCGTACCAGTAGTCGCTACAATGTTAAAGCCAAAGTCAATCAGCTGACGAGCGATAGGGGAAATTTGCTCTTTATCGCTATCACGTACCGAGATAAAGACCGTTTTGGTTTCACCTTCAGTTGGCAAACCGGGTAAACGCTCGTTACTACCGATAACCGCTTTGTAGAATGCTTCGCCAAAGGTTTTACCAACGCCCATCACTTCGCCAGTCGATTTCATCTCAGGGCTCAAGATTGGGTCAACACCAGGGAATTTAGCAAACGGGAAGACCGCTTCTTTCACCGCATAGAATGCAGGAACGATTTCTTTCGTAAAGCCTTGGTCTTTGAGCGACGTGCCAGCCATACAGCGTGCTGCGATTTGTGCTAAAGAAGTGCCGATACATTTAGAGACAAACGGTACGGTGCGCGCGGCACGTGGATTGACTTCTAAGATGTAAACCGTTTCACCTTTTACCGCAAACTGGACGTTCATTAAGCCGACAACACCAAGCTCTTTTGCCATGGCGACGGTTTGTGCGCGCATCACATCGCACAGCTCATCAGACAACGAGTAAGGAGGCAATGAACAGGCTGAGTCACCGGAGTGAACACCAGCTTGTTCGATATGCTGCATGATACCGCCAATCACCACATCTGTACCGTCGCTAACACAGTCGACATCGACTTCGATGGCATCATCTAAGAAGCGGTCTAATAGAACCGGCGCTTCATTTGATGCTTGTACCGCAGTGCGCAAGTAATGTCTTAATTCATCTTCGTTATAAACGATTTCCATCGCGCGACCACCGAGTACATAGGATGGGCGTACAACCAGCGGATAGCCAACATCTTTTGCTTTGACCAAACCGTCTTCTAAGCTCGTCGCCAAGGCATTGGTTGGTTGCACAAGATTCAACTGCTGAATCATGTGTTGGAAGCGTTCGCGGTCTTCCGCACGGTCAATGGCATCAGGGCTGGTACCAATGATTTTAACGCCAGCAGCTTCAAGCGCGCGGGCGAGCTTCAATGGCGTTTGACCACCAAACTGTACAATCACGCCGTCAGGATTTTCGATACGGACGATTTCTAACACGTCTTCTAATGTGATTGGCTCAAAGTAGAGACGGTCAGAGGTGTCATAATCGGTAGAAACGGTTTCAGGGTTACAGTTGACCATGATGGTCTCGTAGCCGTCTTCGCGCATGGCAAGCGCCGCGTGTACGCAGCAATAGTCAAACTCGATACCTTGACCGATACGGTTAGGACCACCGCCGATAACCATAATTTTCTTATTATCGGTAGGGTTGGCTTCACATTCGCTATCGTATGTTGAGTACATATAAGCGGTGCTGGTAGCAAACTCTGCTGCACAAGTATCGACACGCTTATAAACTGGATAGACATTTAAATCCCAACGTTTGGTACGTAGCTGCTTTTGTGAGACGCCAAGCAACTTAGCAAGACGCAAATCTGATAAGCCTTTACGCTTAAAGCTACGTAAATTATGCTCAGTTAAACCACCAAAGCCTAACGCTTTAACTTGTGCTTCGGTTTTTACGATATCTTCGATTTGTACCAAGAACCATGGGTCGATTTTGGTTAGTTTGAAAACGTCATCGACGCTCATGCCAATACGGAAAGCATCCGCAATATAATAAATGCGCTCAGGCGTTGGAATGGTTAAGCGGTTGGTAATTTCGCTACGCGCTTTTTCAATACTTACTTTTGATAAGTCAATTTGCTCATCAAAACCATCATTGCCAGTTTCCATGCCGCGTAATGCTTTTTGCATCGACTCTTGGAAGTTACGACCAATCGCCATGACTTCCCCAACTGACTTCATTTGCGTTGATAGAACATTATCGGCTTGTGGGAACTTTTCAAAGTTAAAACGAGGAATCTTAGTGACGACATAATCAAGCGCAGGCTCAAAGCTGGCTGGGGTTTTGCCGCCCGTGATGTCATTTTGCAATTCATCTAGGGTATAGCCAATTGCTAATTTTGCCGCAATTTTTGCAATCGGAAAGCCCGTGGCTTTTGAGGCCAATGCTGATGAACGTGATACACGTGGGTTCATCTCGATGACGACCATACGACCCGTTTCAGGGTTGATACCGAATTGCACGTTTGAGCCGCCCGTTTCCACACCAATCTCACGCAGTACTGCTAATGAAGCATTACGCATGATTTGATATTCTTTGTCCGTCAAAGTCTGCGCAGGGGCAACCGTGATAGAGTCGCCTGTGTGCACACCCATTGGGTCAAAGTTTTCAATGGCACAAATGATGATGCAGTTGTCGTTTTTGTCACGAACCACTTCCATCTCATATTCTTTCCAACCGATGAGTGACTCATCGATAAGCAATTGATGGTTCGGTGATAAGTCAAAGCCGCGCTCGCAAATCTCGATGAATTCGTCACGGTTATAGGCGATACCGCCACCTGAACCGCCCATGGTAAATGAAGGGCGAATGATACACGGATAGCCCATTTTTTCTTGGGTCGCAAACGCTTCTTCCATGGTTTCGGCAGTTTCAGCGCGTGGGCACTCAAGGCCGATGCGCTTCATGGCTTTATCGAACAAGTTGCGGTCTTCTGCCATCTCTATTGAATCTTTGGTTGCCCCAATCAATTCGCAGTTATATTTGGTTAATACGCCGTGCTTGTCTAACTCTAAGGCACAGTTTAGAGCGGTCTGACCACCCATGGTTGGCAAGATAGCGTCAGGGCGTTCTTTGGCAATGATTTGCTCAACCGTCTGCCAAGTAATCGGCTCGATATAGGTCGCATCCGCCATGGTTGGGTCAGTCATGATGGTCGCAGGGTTTGAATTGACCAAGATGACGCGGTAGCCTTCTTCTTTTAGCGCTTTACACGCCTGCGCGCCTGAGTAGTCAAACTCACATGCTTGGCCGATGACGATAGGGCCTGCGCCAATGATAAGAATGCTTTTTATGTCGGTACGTTTTGGCATAGTTAGGGCTACCTTCGTTTGAGTGATATTTTGAGTAATCTGCATTTTAACGATATGTTCAATAACGCTTATCGTGTCTGGCATGGTGTAGCTTGAATCACCATCTGTGCTTCAAGCTTTATACTTATTATTTATGGCTAGGGATTAAGCTTTCGCTGCTGCCATCATATCGGCAAATTTATCAAACAATGGCGCAGCATCATGCGGGCCAGGGCTGGCTTCTGGGTGACCTTGGAAACTAAAGACTGGCTTATTGGTCAGCTCAATCCCTTGGTTGGTACCGTCAAATAATGAGCGATGGGTCGATTTAACATTGGCAGGCAGCGTGTCTTCATCAACCGCAAAACCATGGTTTTGACTGGTAATCATAACCGTGCCAGTTGCCAAGTCTTGTACCGGATGGTTGGCACCATGATGACCGGTTTTCATTTTGATGGTTTTTGCACCGCTGGCAAGACCAATCAGCTGATGACCTAAGCAGATACCAAAGGTTGGAATCTCTGTTTCTTCAATGATGTGACGTACCGCATCGATAGCGTAATCACAGGCAGCAGGGTCACCAGGACCATTTGATAAGAAGATACCGTCTGGATTCATCGCGAGGACATCTGCGATAGGCGTTTGTGCTGGCACGACAGTGACATGACAACCGCGGTCAACGAGCATACGTAGGATATTGGTTTTGCTACCGAAGTCGTAGGCGACAACATTGTATTTTGCTTCGATGTGCGTGCCCAAATGCTTAAAGAAGCCGCCTGTACCGCTATCATGGCTACCAGCTACATCACGGTTGAGTAGGGTGTCTGATAAATCCCAGCTACCGGCTGTCCATTCAAATATCGTCGGTGTACAGCATTCTTTTGCCAAGTCCATACCTTCGATACCAGCAAATTCTTGCGCCAGTTTGATGGCTTGCTGTTCATCTTCGCTGCTAATTGTTGTACCGTTAGAAGCGGTCATGATACAGCCGTTTTGTGCACCTTTATCACGTAGTAGGCGGGTCAATTGACGGGTATCAATATCAGCAATGGCGACGGTATTATGGCTCTGTAAATAATCAGTCAGTGATTGAGAGTTGCGGAAGTTTGAGGTTACCATGGTCGCATCGCGGATGATAAGACCTTCAGCCCATACTTGATGACCATTACCAGACTCGACATCTTCAGCGTTGGTGCCGGTATTGCCAATATGCGGATAGGTAAGCGTGACCAGTTGGCGCGCGTAACTTGGGTCAGTTAGGATTTCTTGATACCCTGTCATGGCTGTATTAAATACCACCTCACCGACACGATGACCAAGACTACCGATACTCAAACCGCGAAAAATCGTACCGTCTGCTAGTGCCAAAATTGCTTGTATTTCTGCCGATGAATTCAAGGGTTGCCTCCGCTGTTATTAGTGAGTGCTGTGCTGTTTTTTGGTTAAAATAAAGCGCTGCTTTTTTGATTATTGCTATTTAACTGCGGCTAAATAACCATAATAAAAGAGACAGCGCCAAAATTTTTCCACAAAAAAGCGAGAAGACATCATAGATGAAAAGGTACAGGATTCACTAGGTGGTGAATAAGTAACTTACATCATGTCCGCTCGCTTTGGCACAGATTTTGCGCATTATACTAGAGTTTTGCACTAAGGGCTAGCATCTTAAGCTGATGCTTGACTAATAAATTTAAGATGTTTCTTATTTAACCTTCAATCATGAGCAGCCATAGTAGATTTGGCTATAGGTAGTGACTAGGAGGTGATATAAATAGGTATGAAGACTAGGATTTATTGATCAAAAGTTATAATGTACTGATAAGCCATAATAATCTGGCGATAAGTTGGTGGCGATATGCAGCTGGTCATCTTGATAGCTTTTCGTCAGATACATACTGCTCGCCATACCTAAGGCAGCGCCTGCCAATACATCGACAGTATCATGCTCATCGGCTTCAATGCGGCTATAAGCCACAAAACCTGCGCCAATATAGGCAGGAACACTATATTTTAGTCCATAGCGTTTATGAATAAAGCTGGCTCCCTGAAAGGCTCTTGAGGTATGACCAGATGGATAAGAATCATCATCGCTGCCATCTGGGCGCTCTTTACTAATCACAGATTTTAGGGCATAAGTGGCTGCAACATTGGTTGCAAATGAATAATAAAATTGCTCTCGTCCCTCTTTATCATCCATATAATAAGTGCTACCGTAAGCAACTGCTGGTATAGCGAAAGATAGAATGTCACCCGCCTTGTCGATATTATCGCTACTACTGGCGTGAGCTGGCATAGCGACAAGCAAGCTGCTCGATAATAAAAAACTACTGGGTAATAAAATGATAGCGGAAGCGTTTTTGCTGATCATTGCGGCAATCCTAAAGAGGGTTTATAGGGCAGATGAAGGAAAACCGCATTATACTACAAATGCTTGCTCCTAAATTCAGCGCTCACATATTTACAGGTCAGTTTTATAGCCGATATCTGTCTCAACTACATTTATTAATAATAACAACTGAATAAAACCTATCAAGGATAGAGTATGATTTATCAATATTTAGACAAAGTGCCTACATTCGCTGTACCCTTTAATGGTTGGGTTGCAGACTCAGCACGCGTGATAGGCGACGTGTATTTGGGTCATCAGTCAAGCGTCTGGTTTGGCGCGGTGATTCGTGGTGACAACGAGCGCATCCATATCGGTGACTATACTAACGTGCAAGAAAACAGTGTTATTCATACTGATGCTGGTATCGAGGTAAAAATCGGTAATCATGTCACCATTGGTCATTTAGCGATGCTGCATGGCTGCGAAATCGGTGATAATAGCTTGATTGGCATTGGCGCGGTCATTTTGAATAATGCCAAAATCGGCAAAAACTGTATTATCGGTGCCAAAGCCTTGGTCACCGAAGGTAAAGAGATACCAGATAATTCTCTCGTTGTGGGTGCTCCTGCAAAAGTGGTGAAAACATTGACAGATGAACAGGCAGTCATGATGAAACTGTCAGCACTACACTATAGCGATCGTTGTCAGAAGTTTAAAACGGGTCTTAGAGAGATTGAGCAACCAGAATAAGTTGCTAATTAACAATCACTAGTCAACAGTTACTAACGACCGATTACTATTAATTATTATCAATTGTCATTAATGAGTATTTTATTATGAGCACGCCAAGCATTGTCAGCCAGACTGTCTCACGCACGTTAGCGCTATTTGATTTAGACCATACTTTGCTCGATGTCGATAGCGACTACTTATGGGGCGAATATATCGTCAAGCATAATTTTGTCGACGAAGCCGAGTATCGCACTGCCAACCAGAAATTTTATAATGATTATATTGAAGGTACGCTTGATGCGACGGAATATAACGAGTTTGTGGCACAGTTTTTAAGCAGCTTACCAATGGATAGGTTGCATGAGCTGCGAGAAGATTATATTAAAAGTGAAATCGAGCCGCACATCCGCCCAAAAGCGATGGAAGTCCTGTGTCAACATGTTGAAGCAGGTCACGATGTGGTGATTATTTCAGCGACCAATGACTTTGTCGTTTCGGCGATTGCTAAGCGTTTTGGGATTGAAGACGGCAATGTGCTCTCAACGCCACTTGAAATAAAGGATGAGCGCTATACGGGTAAATTGACCGATAAGCCAAACTTTAAAGAAGGTAAAATTTATCATTTGGATAAATGGATTGGCAAACAGCAGCTGGCAGGTATTAATTTTGGCAAGACTTATGCGTATTCAGACTCCAAAAATGATATTCCTTTACTAGAGTGGGCAGATGTGGCGATTTGTGTGTCACCTGATGATGCGCTACATGCTCATGCGTTGTCGCATCGCTGGGCGGTTGAGGATTGGTCAATTTAAAAGATGAAAATAGCGGCTAAAATTAGCCAAACATTTCACCCAAATCTCATTTAAAATAGCGCCATCGTATTTTTAAAACAGACAGGAACCCTTATGGAAATCAATCCGTATCAAGAACGAATTAAAGATTTATCAGAGCGTGGGCAGGACTTGCGGAGGTATCTTTGACTTCGATGGTAAGCAAGAACGCTTAGAAGAAGTCAATTTAGAGTTAGAAAATCCCGAGCTATGGAATGATCCAGAGCGTGCGACCAAGATTAATAAAGAAAAAAGTCAGCTTGATGGTGTGATTGATGTGGTGGTTTCGCTTGAAACCACATTGGAAGATGCGTCTGCCATGCTGGAGCTGGCGGTAGAAGCAGAGGATGAATCCTTGCTGGCGGATGTGCAAGCCGAATTAGATAACGCTGAAAAGCGCGTTGCCGATTTAGAGTTTCGCCGGATGTTTAGCGGTGAGATGGACCCAAATAATTGCTACTTGGACATCCAGTCAGGTAGTGGGGGTACAGAGGCGCAAGATTGGGCAGAAATGCTACTGCGTATGTATACGCGCTGGGCGGAAGCGCATGGTTTTAAAGTGGACGTTATTGAAGTATCATCAGGTAGCGTCGCTGGTATTAAATCGGCCACGATTGAGATTAAAGGGGATTACGCTTTTGGTTGGTTACGTACCGAAATCGGCGTCCATCGCTTAGTGCGTAAGTCACCATTTGATAGCAATAACGGTCGTCATACCTCATTTGCCGCCGTTTTTGTGTCGCCTGAAATTGATGATAATATCGAAATTGATATAAATCCAGCAGATTTGCGTATCGATACCTATCGCTCTTCTGGCGCAGGTGGTCAGCACGTAAACACCACCGATTCTGCGGTACGTATCACCCACGAGCCAAGTGGCGTAGTGGTCACTTGTCAGAACGAGCGTAGCCAGCATGGTAATAAAGCGACGGCGATGAAAATGCTACGTGCTAAGCTCTATGAGCTAGAGATGCAAAAGCGTATGGAATCCCAGCAAGCGGTTGAAGATGGCAAGTCCGACGTCGGTTGGGGCAGTCAAATTCGCTCTTATGTGCTTGATGATTCACGTATCAAAGACTTGCGTACTGGCGTTGAAACTTTTAACACTGGTGCGGTACTCGATGGCGACCTCGATCAATTTATCGAAGCAAGTCTAAAAGCTGGACTGTAAAAATAGAATATAAAGACAGATTTAAAATATCAATCAACACTTAATTAAGGAAAATTATGCCAAGCGTTAATAATTATTTTGAAAACAAAGTGACTTCTATCGCCTTGCAAACCGCAACTAAACCTGCGACTGTCGGTGTAATGGAAATTGGTGAATACGAATTTGGCACCAGCGAATTTGAAACCATGTCAGTCGTTAGCGGTGCCTTGACGGTCAAGCTGCCAGAGAGTGATGAGTGGCAAACCTTTAATGCAGGTGAGCAATTTACCATTGACGCCAACCAAAAGTTTCAAGTAAAAGTGGAAGTTGAGTCTGCTTATTTATGTACTTACGGTAAATAGCCATTTCCCATATGAGTACAGTCGTCAAAAAAACGCCAAGTTAATGCTTGGCGTTTTTTTATGAGTACTTTATTCTCCGACTAATTTCAAAAAATAAAACAAGCCAATACAATCTATAAGTTCTTACGGTATTGCACCATATCTGTTTGAGTGGCGATTGTGTCATAGAGTTTGCGCGCTGTGGTGTTTCCCTCTTGGGTTGTCCAATAAACGCGGTTGCAGTTTTGCTGGCGGGCAAACTCATAAACCTGTTCAATCAATGCACGTCCTACGCCTTGCCCGCGCACAGATTGATCCACGTATAAATCCTCTAAGTAGCAGCATTCAGTGCTATTCCAAGTATTGGGGTGTAGCACCACATGCGTGATACCTACCAACTTGTCGTCTTGCCAAGCACCAAAACCATAAATCGGCACATTACTATCGAGCAAACTGTGCCACGTTGCATTCGTCGTTTCTAATGGCAAGCTGCTCTCATAAAACGTCAGATAGCTTTGCCATAGGCTTAACCAAGCATCGTAATCACTTTTAGATAATGGCATTATTTTTAAAGAGCCATTAGTTGGATTTATAGGAGTGGCGTTTGTCATATTAATGGTGTCTTTAGTTAGTTTGTCTTAAATTATGCCGTAGCGCCCAAAATCTACAAGCCATTTATCGGTTTTATTTTACACAGCATTACACATTGTCCATGGCAAGTACACAGCAATGATAATGGCGGTTGATTATGCTAAAACAACGATATTAGCAAATGAGTATTTTTTATGGCGAAGTCAAATCAACCAAGCAATATACAAGATGTGCGCCATGATTATGAGCACTTGGCGAGCCTCGCGAACTTACGTTATGTCAGCGATAACGATCCTGGATATGGGCGTCGGCGTTCTGGACGTGGCTTTACTTATCGAGATGCCACTGGCAAAACGGTCAAAGATAAAGCCTTGCGTCAGCGCTTTGATGCTTTGGTCATACCGCCGATGTGGTCAGAGGTTTGGATATGCCAAGATGATAAAGGACATCTACAATCGACAGGTCGAGATGATAAAGCGCGTAAGCAGTATTTATATCATTCAGAGTGGGATCGGGTACGTGATCAAGCCAAGTTTAATGCCATGATAGGTTTTGCTGAAGCGTTGCCCAATCTGCGTGCGCAAGTTGAAAAAGATTTAGAAGCCAAACCCTTATCACGTGACAATGTGTTGGCCGCAGTGGTCAAACTACTTGAGACCACCTTGATTCGTATCGGTAATAGTCGTTACGCCAAGCTCAATAAAAGTTATGGTTTAAGCACGTTACGCAGTAAACATGTCAGCGAAACGGATACTGGACTGGCATTTGACTTTGTCGGTAAAAGTGCCAAAGAGCATCATATAGAATTGCAAGATGAGCGTTTGATTGACATCATTCAAGCGTGCTCTGAGCTGCCCGGTTATCAAGTATTCAAATACTTAGATGAAGAGGGCAATAAGCAAGTCGTTGATAGCGCTGATATCAATGATTATCTGCGTACGCATACCTGTGGTAATGAGTGTGAAAGTTATAGCGGCAATTTATACAGTGCAAAAGACTTTCGTACTTGGATGGCAAGTGTATTGGCAGCAAGCTACCTTTATGATGAGCTGCAAACCAAATCTGGTAAATTGATTTTAGCCACTGCGCCTGATAGTAAGGAGCGTCAGCAACTGGTAACTGATATGGTAAAAAGCGTCGCCGATGAGCTCGGCAATACCCCAACGGTCTGTCGATCTTCTTATATCAATCCTATTATTATCCAGCAGTTTTTAGCAGGGGAGTTTTTTGAGCTTTATAAACAAGCGCGCCGTGGACGTACCAAACGGCATCAAAGCTGTGAAGAAAAGGCGTTCCTTGGGTTTTTGAGCGCGCGACAGTAAACCATTACTAAGTAACTGTTTTTAGAGAATAATAAAAATGATACGTTATGTATTGAAATAAGTATAAAAATACGTTACTAATAGAGCATGTGCCATTTAAGATGTTTAAACGGTTGATAAAATATAGCTGTTTTACGATTTATTCTATTATTTCTAATTCTCTGATTTTGTCAGTGATTCTCGATTGCTAAAGGATTAGCTTATGAATACCTCTCCTTCAAGTACTACCTCTTTAAACACCCCTTCAAATCATGCTGTAAATACCTCACAGGCGCTAACGAGTTATAGTGACTATTATAATAATTTTGATATGAACGCATTACTGACAGAGATATTTGGTGAAAATGTAGATGACCGTTTAAACGCCTATATGGCGTGCTGTGGACGTCATGTACGTGACGGTCGCGGTGATAATATTGCGCTAGTTCATGAAGATACGGCTGGCAATGTCACGCGTATGAGCTTTGCTGAGCTTGATAAAGCAAGTGCACAGGTTGCCAGTTTACTACTTTCTTATGGCGTGCAAGCGGGTGACCAAGTGGCAACTATGCTACCGCGTACCCCTGAGTTACTCACCATTGTATTAGCCACTTGGCGGATTGGCGCAGTCTATCAACCGCTGTTTACCGCCTTTGGTTATGATTCGATTAAGTATCGAATGGACAAAGCTAATACTAAAGTTGTTTTTACCAATCAAGACAATCGTGGCAAGTTTGACGACTTGGCGAAGCAAACCAAAATGGTGTTGGTTGGTAGCAAGGTAGATGCGCAAAGCTGGGGTGATGATAACTATGCTGACAAGATATCAAAGCAGCCACAAACTATAGAATCAGTGTTACTAAATACCAATGCACCATTTTTACAGATGTTTACCTCGGGTACGGTTGGTAAGTCAAAAGGCGTTAGTGTGCCACTAAGCGCACTTTCGGCTTTTTATCTGTACATGCATTATGCAATTGACCTGCGCGCGGATGACAACTACTGGAATATGGCAGATCCAGGCTGGGCGTATGGGTTATATTATGCGATTACTGGACCTCTATTGATGGGTGTCACCACCTATTTTAATGAAGCGGGCTTTGACGCTGCTAATACCCGCGACTTTATGGTACGCCATAAAATTAGCAATTTGGCGTCCTCGCCAACTGCATTTCGGATGATGAAATCGAGTGGCGTGTTTGAAGCTGCTCACAATGACAATAGTAATGATAATGATAATGAGGCTAAACTATCACTGCGCTGTGCCAATTCAGCAGGCGAGACCTTAAATACCGAAGTGGTCAACTGGGTTGAAACCTATTTAAACTGTAAAGTTTGTGATCAGTACGGACAGACAGAAACGGGTATGACCTGCTGTGAGCATCATGCGTTAGCACATGAGTGCCCAGTTGGCTCGATGGGTATGGCGCTACCGGGGCATACACTCGTTGTGTTAGATGATGATATGAATATATTACCTGATGGCGAGCAAGGACAGCTTGCTGTAGTGGTCAGTCAATCGCCAGCATTTTATTTTCGCGGCTATAGCTGGAACGAAAAAGACGCCTTCTCTGATGACTATTATTTAACAGGTGATGTGGTTGAGCGTCATAGTGATGGCAGCTATTGGTTTTCAGGGCGTGATGATGACATTATCATTACGGCAGGCTACCGAGTTGGACCAACCGATGTCGAAAACACAGTGCTTGAGCATGAGGCAGTCGCAGAGTCAGCGGCAGTTGGCGTGCCAGATGAAGTGCGTGGTCACACCATCAAGTCTTATGTGGTGCTAAAAGATGGTATCAAAGGCACAGACGAGATTGCTAAAGAGATTCAAGACTTGGTACGCAGGCGTCTATCAACTCACGCTTATCCACGTGAGGTTGAGTTTGTGAAAGAGTTGCCAAAAACCCCAAGTGGTAAAATTCAGCGCTTTTTGCTGCGCAGTTTATCTGCGGCTTAATAAAGCAATGCATTTATATCGTCAGGTTAAGATAAAAATCGATAACTGATAAAAATAACAGTAAAAATATTAATAAAAGGAAAAATTATGCAAATTGAACAACACAGCTTTTTGGTCACGGGCGGTGCGTCAGGCCTAGGTGAGTCGGTAGTGCGTGCTATCGTCGCTCAAGGCGGCAAGGTTGTCATCGCTGATCTTAATGAGTCGACGGGGCAGGCACTGGTTGATGAATTGGGTGACCATGCTCGTTTTGTACGCTGTGATGTGACCAGTGGCGATGAGGTGCAAGCGGCTGTGGATATGGCTGAAAGCGACTTTGGCGGCTTACAAGGTTCTATCAACTGTGCAGGTATCGCTGTTGTACAGAAGCTCTTAGATCGTGAAAACAATCCGGCAGATCTCGATGCTTTTAGTCGCGGCGTCAATATTAATCTTGTCGGTTCTTTTAACGTGGCGCGTTTGGTGGCAGCCAGTATTGCGAAGCGTGTAGCTAATGCCAATAACGCAGACAGCTCCGTAGAGAAGAACGCTGACAACGGCATCATTATTAATACGGCTTCTATCGCCGCTTTTGATGGGCAAGTAGGGCAAGCAAGCTATTCATCGTCAAAAGCAGGTGTCGTCGGTCTGACTTTACCGCTAGCACGTGAGCTGGCACGTCATGGTATTCGCGTGATTACCATCGCACCTGGCGTCTTTGCCACACCGATGATGGAGACCATTCCTGAAAAAGCGCGCGAACAACTAGAGGCGGGCGTACCTTATCCTAAGCGCTTGGGTAATCCTAATGAGTTTGCCAAATTGGTCATGCACATCATTGATAATGCCTATCTCAATGGCGAAGTGATTCGTTTGGATGGCGCGATTCGTATGGTGTAATAGAATGCTAAGAATTTAATATCGCAGTTTTAAGTCTCACTCGTACAACTCGCACAACGCTTGGCATGGTTTTTTGCTATCTTATAGATAATAATTTTATTTATTAATAATAAGAAGCAATACCATGCCATTTTTTCGTGCAGATTTTAGTCAGTATCTTGTTTGGTTAGTAAGCGCAATAAGTCTTAGCCTCGTGACTCTCATGAGTACCAATGCCGCGCCAAACATACAAAATACTTCAAAATCTACCCCCTCTATTCCTGATACTGCCATTATCGACAAAGTTTTCGTTGATAAATCAGCGCGTGTTCTGCAGTTATTAAGTGATGACACTGTTATCAATTCTTATCATATAGCGCTTGGTGGCAATCCTATTGGTCACAAGCAGCAGCAGGGTGATAAGCGTAGCCCATCAGGTTCTTATACACTCGATTATAAGAATGATAAATCCAAATTTTATCGCTCTATTCACGTAAGTTATCCTAATGCGGCTGATAAGGCACATGCTAAGAAGATGGGCGTCAATCCGGGCGGTGATATTATGATTCATGGTCAAAAGAACGGTTCTGGACATCTGGCGTCGGTCAATCAATTACGCGATTGGACCGAGGGCTGTATTGCCGTCACTGATGAAGAGATGGACGAAATCATGGCGATGGTCAAGGTCGGTACCGCTATTGAAATCGTAGAATGAAAATCTTAAATAAGCGGTATCCGTAGATGCATTTTTTTCTAAAATTGAATGAATTATATATTGAGTGTAATCACGATTTAGTGACTTTATTTCAAGCAATTAATATCATTACTATTAATAAGGTTTTAGTACTGAGTAGGTTGAAATTCCTCTCTATATACCGCATATATAAAAGCAGACGAAGGCAAGTGAACAGCATAAGTTTGCTGCCTAAGAATATATAAATGATAAAAGGATACTACTATGAGATTTGAGAAATTTACCCAAAAACTGCAATCTGCCATTCAAGAAGCACAAAGTTTGGCGTTAGGGCGTGACCATACGGGAATAGACCCTGTGCATTTGCTAGCAGTCTTGCTACAAGATGAGTCTAATTTGTCTATCTGCCAACAAGCGGGCGCGTCTATCCCTGCGCTAAAAAATGGCGTGGCAAAAGCGCTCGACAACCAAGCAACGATTAGTGAGCCAACAGGAGACGTTAATCTAAACCCAAATTCAGTCAAAATTCTGAACTTGGCAGACCGCCAAGCACAAAAAGAAGGTGATGATTTTATCGCCACCGAATGGGTAATGTTGGCACTGGCTGAACAAGGCGATACCAAAAAGATATTTGAAAGTGCGGGTGTTACAGCCAATAAATTGAAAGCCGTGATTGAGCAATTACGCGGTGACGATACCGTGAATAATCAAAACGCCGAAGATCAGCGTGATGCCCTCAATAAATATACGATCAACTTAACGGAGCAAGCAGAGCTAGGTAAGCTTGATCCAGTGATTGGTCGTGATGAAGAGATTCGCCGTACCATTCAGGTGTTGTCTCGCCGTACCAAAAATAACCCTGTGCTCATTGGTGACCCGGGTGTTGGTAAAACGGCCATTGTAGAAGGCTTGGCACAAAAAATTATCAATGGTGATGTGCCAGAAGGTTTACGTCGCAAAGAAGTGCTGTCGTTGGACTTGGGTGCGTTAATTGCTGGTGCAAAATTCCGTGGTGAGTTCGAAGAGCGACTTAAAGCCGTACTGAGTGACTTATCGAAGCAAGAAGGCAACGTTATCCTATTCATCGATGAGCTACATACGTTAGTTGGGGCAGGTAAAGCAGATGGCGCGATGGACGCTGGGAATATGCTCAAACCAGCGCTTGCTCGCGGTGAGCTGCACTGCGTCGGTGCGACGACTTTAGATGAATATCGTAAGTATATTGAAAAAGATGCAGCACTTGAGCGTCGTTTCCAAAAAGTATTGGTCGATGAGCCAACGGTCGAAGACACTATTGCGATATTGCGTGGTCTCAAAGAGCGCTATGAGCTGCATCATGGAGTCGATATCCAAGACAGTGCCATCATCGCTGCTGCTCGTATGAGTCATCGTTATATCACTGATCGCAAGTTACCGGATAAGGCGATTGACTTGATTGATGAAGCCGCGAGTCGTTTACGGATGGAGATGGACAGCAAACCTGAATCGCTTGGCAAACTCGATAGTCGTCTGATTCAGCTAAAAATGCAGCGCGAAGTACTCAAAAATGAAGAAGATGCTGGCGCGCAAGCAGAGCGTAAAGTGCTTGATGCACAAATTGAAGAGTTAGAGAAAGAATACGCTGATCTTAATGAGATTTGGCAAGCAGAAAAAGCTTTGGTCAAAGGCAGTCAGCAGCTAAAAGACGAGCTGGACAAAGCGCGTATTGCTTATGATAAAGCCAGTCGTGAAGGCGATTATGAGACCATGAGTAAGCTACAATACGAGACGATTCCGCAGTTAGAGCGCCGTATTCATGAGTCTGACTTGGCAGAGCAAAAAGAGCAGACTGGTGAAAATAGTGGTGTAAAACTGCTGCGTAACAAAGTCACGGATAATGAAATTGCTGAAGTCGTTGCTGCAGCAACGGGTATTCCAGTCAGTAAAATGATGCAAGGCGAACGTGATAAGATGCTGGCAATGGAAGAAAAACTCCATGAGCGCGTCATCGGTCAAGATGAAGCGGTCGAAGCAGTAGCCAATGCAGTACGTCGTAGTCGTGCTGGCTTGTCAGATCCGAATCGTCCTTCTGGTTCATTCTTATTCTTAGGACCTACGGGTGTTGGTAAGACTGAGTTAACAAAGTCGTTAGCAAACTTCTTATTCGATAGTGAGGATGCAATTGTTCGTATCGACATGAGTGAGTATATGGAGAAGCACAGTGTCAGCCGCTTGGTTGGTGCGCCTCCAGGATACGTCGGTTACGAAGAAGGTGGTGCCTTGACTGAAGCGGTACGTCGTAAGCCTTATAGTGTGATTTTGTTTGATGAAGTTGAAAAAGCGCATCCTGATGTGTTTAATATCTTGCTACAAGTGTTGGATGATGGTCGTTTGACCGATTCGCAAGGTCGCGTGGTCGACTTCAAAAACACCGTCATCATTATGACCAGTAACTTGGGCTCGCATAAAATCCAAGAAATGGTCGGCGAGAGCTACGAGGATATCAAAGCTGAAGTGATGGATTCAGTTGGGCAGCATTTCCGTCCAGAGTTTGTCAACCGTATCGATGAGATCGTGGTATTCCATCCACTAGGTATGTCGCAGATGGCAGGTATTGCTGCGATTCAGTTAAACCGCTTACGTCAGCGTTTATATGAGCGTGAGTTAGATATCGAGTTATCAGCAGAAGCGATGAATAAGCTGGTTGCGGTTGGTTATGATCCTGTTTATGGCGCGCGTCCACTCAAGCGTGCCATTCAGCAAGAGATTGAAAACCCATTGTCATTGAAGCTGCTGGCGGGTGACTTTGTTGCTGGTGATATCATCAAAGTCGATGTCGGTGTGGATGATAAGCTGACATTTGATAAGCTTAGAATGAGCTAATCGTTCATTTTAGCCCTTGATCCGAAAATAAGCCCCTTATTTGCCCATTTTTTATACAGGCAAGTAAGGGGTTTTTACTTTGTGCGCCATCATTATTTTTACTCTTGCCCTACTTAGATTATGTTATAAATAATCTAAGCTCTAATTATATAAATATAAAATTTATGGAGATAAAAGAATGATAATAATAAATAGGCAGTATATGAGTAAACCATTAACGTTACCGATAATTATCACAGCATTACTGTTTAGTACTTCTGCTTGTTCCAATCAATCTGCCACTGATACCAATGCCGATCTGGCAAAATATCAAGAAGCTGAAACCTCAGTAGCAGATGTTGCAAGTACGGACAAACCTGCCTTTACCACAAAAGACGTTGCCACCTTTGATGAGCCATGGGCAATGACTGCATTACCAAAAGTTGATAATAAACCATTAAGACTACTCGTAACACAAAAGACAGGTGAGTTATTTATAGTCAATACAGCGACTGGCGCTAAGACGGCCGTCGCGGGCATACCTAAAGTCGGTTATGGCGGACAAGGCGGTCTTGGCGATATTATCCTTGCGCCAGATTTTGCTACCTCTAATAATATATATCTTAGCTACGTTGAAGCAGGCAAAACTGCTGATAGTAATAAATTTGGTGCAAAAGTCATCAAAGCCAAGCTGTCAGGTTTGGATACTGATAAGCCAAGTTTGCGGGAAATTGCTCCAATTTGGGAGCAGATGCCAAAGGTAGACGGGCAAGGGCATTACAGTCATCGCTTAGTATTTTCTCCTGATGGGCAATATTTGTATATTAGCTCAGGCGAGCGTCAGGAAAAAACCCCTGCTCAAGACATGACTGTCAATTTGGGCAAAATAATACGGTTAAATACTGACGGCTCGATGCCAATGGACAATCCATTTGTGAGTAATAATGACATCGCTGCTCAATTTTGGAGCATAGGACATCGTAATGTACTCGGGATGGCATTCGATAGTAAAGGGCAGTTGTGGGCGCATGAAATGGGTCCACGAGGTGGCGATGAGTTCAATCTGATTGAAAAAGGTAAGAATTACGGCTGGCCAATCGTATCAAATGGTCGCAATTATTCTGGTGTCGATATTCCTGATCACAGTACGCGTCCTGAGCTTGAAGCCCCCAAAATCACATGGACACCAGTCATATCCCCTTCATCAATCAGTATGTATTCGACTGGTACACATGCTGATTTTCCTGCTTGGCAAGGCAATGCGCTGCTAAGCGGTTTATCCTCTAATGCATTGATAGTCGTTAATTTTGATGAAAATAATGGTGCGACTGAGCGCTATCGCTATGATATGGGCGAGCGTATTCGTAGTGTACTAGCCGTAGATGGGCAGGTTTGGGTGCTAGAAGACGGCAACGATGGTGATTTAGTGCAGTTGTTACCGCAGTAGCAATTTATCTCCACTATTCTTTTTACTTAAGAAAGATTGAACTTTTCTAACGAAGTTGATAAGCGGATGAATATAGAAATTACTGGCTAAGTTTCTGAGGTTTTACGGTATTGTGGTTTGCGTGACCAGAGAGTTTTGATTTATGTCTATCAATGAGAAAAGCGTAAATACTTAATTAAATTTGATAGTTGGCAGCTATCTTGTTAAGGTTACCTTCCTAAAAACTAAGGCTAACAAACAAATGGATCATGTAAAAGTTGGCAGGTTAGGCCCTTTTCCACGGGTGAGTAAACCTGTATTTATTACTTCAGCGTTACTTATCGTTGGATTTATCATCTTCGGTGCTTTCTTTACCGAGACCGCTGGCGCGCTATTTAGCTTTTTGCAGGACTTTATCACCGATAAGTTCGGCTGGATGTTTATTATATTAATGAACGTGGCGCTGGTTTTTTGTATTTATCTAGCGGCAAGTCGTTACGGCGACATACGTTTAGGTCAACAAACAGAGAAACCGCAGTACAGTCTGTTTTCTTGGATTGGCATGTTGTTCTCTGCTGGTATCGGTATTGGACTGGTATATTGGGGAACAGCTGAGCCCCTATACCACTTTATGGCACCGCCATTAGGTGAAGCTGAAACGGTAGAAGCTGCCAAGCAAGCTATGAGCATCTCATTTCTGCATTGGGGATTACATGCTTGGGCGATTTATACCATAGTGGCATTGGCACTGGCTTATTTTCACTTTCGCCGTGGACTGCCGCTATCTATCCGTTCGACGTTATACCCGCTAATAGGCGAGAAGATATATGGTCGCTGGGGTCATACAGTTGATATCCTAGCCGTATTCGGGACGATGTTTGGTGTGGTAACTTCCTTAGGTTTAGGGGTTATGCAGATCAATTCAGGTCTTGAAAATTTATTTGGTATACCAAACTCTTTAACTGTACAGTTTATTATTATTGCTTTTGTGACTGCATTGGCATGTGGCTCATTGATGCTCGGTCTTGATAAAGGTATCAAGCGCTTAAGTGACATCAATATGGGTTTTACAGGTGTGCTCTTAGCCTTTATGGTTATTTTAGGGCCAACCTTATTCATTTTTGATAGTTTCATAGAAAACATCGGTAATTATATCGTTGCTATGGTGCCGTTATCAACATGGGGCGAAGCTTATAGTAATACCGATTGGCAGAGTGGTTGGACGATCTTCTACTGGGCATGGTGGGTAAGTTGGGCACCATTTGTAGGCGTATTTATTGCCCGTATCAGTCGTGGTCGTACTATCCGTGAGTTTGTATTGGGTGTGCTATTGATTCCGATGGTAATTTTGTTCTTCTGGTTCACTACTTTTGGTGGTGTCGCTATCCATATGGAGCTTTTAGCGGCGCTTGATCCAGCTATGACCAGTCCAGGATTGGTAGAAGCGGTGCAAGCAGATTCGGGTAGCGCTATTTTTAAATTGGTTGAGTACTATCCATTTGCAAAACCAATTACTTTTCTTATCGTGATTATGATTGTCTTATGGTTCGTGACCTCATCGGATTCAGCAAGTTTCGTGATCGACATGTTGACGGCTGGTGGCGATACCAACCCACCCAAGATCCAACGTTTATTTTGGGCGTTGATGGAAGGTTTGATTGCCGCTATATTGTTAGCAGCAGGCGGACTAGGCGCATTGCAAGCCGCTGCTATTGTGGCTGGACTGCCATTTGCTTTGGTGATATTTGTCATGATGTATGCGTTACTTCGTGGCTTAAGCCGAGATCGATTGATACTGTATCGAGCTCAACAGCACTTTATTACTGAAGAATCTGCAGATCATAATTCAGCCAATGAGTTTACAGATGAGCATTTGTTGAAAGGCCCACCTAAAATTGTAAAGGGTGATTAATCAACGCGATGCTGATTAATAGTCATGAATTAGGGCTTAGATAAGCAACCTGTGATTAAGCGAAGAAAGATCAAGAGTGTGCTGACAGTCGTTTCAATCAATGATTGACAGCTCACTATATCTGTTTTTTATTTATTAAAAAACGATAAAATACTTGTAATATCAAATCCTAAGATGCATGGTTATCTTAGGATTTTTTTATTTGTTGACCAATAGCAAGGTTATAAAGTGTCTGATTCGATTTGATAGTTGTGTAATATCTTGTTAAGGTGAGCCCCTTCAAAAACTGAGACGACTAAATGGATCATGTAAAAGTTGGCCGCTTAGGCCCTTTTCCACGGGTAAGTAAACCTGTGTTCTTAACTTCAGCGCTATTGATTTTGGCATTTATTATATTTGGTACTTTTTTTAATGAGCAAGCTGAACTGGTATTTGGTCATGCCAAAGCATTCGTGTCTTTGCGCTTTGGCTGGTTCTTCATTGTGGTGGTCAATTTAACGCTGGTGATGAGTATTTACATGATATTCAGTCGCTATGGCGATATCAGACTTGGTCATCAGAACGAAAAACCCGAGTATAATATAGTCTCTTGGATTGGTATGCTGTTTTCAGCTGGCATCGGTATTGGACTGCTCTATTGGGGCACCGCTGAACCCTTGTATCATTTTATGGCGCCGCCATTGGGAGAGCCCGAAACGATAGCCGCCGCCAAGCAAGCGATGAATATCTCGTTCCTGCATTATGGCTTACATGTGTGGGCGCTCTACGGCATGGTTGCTTTGTCATTGGCTTATTTTCACTACCGAGTGGGTTTACCACTGGCCATCCGCTCGACACTTTATCCTATATTGGGTAAAAAAATCTATGGTGGTTGGGGTCATACGGTCGATACGCTGGCGGTATTTGGGACGATGTTTGGGGTAGTGACCACGTTAGGTCTTGGGGTATTGCAGATTAACTCAGGTCTTGAGACGTTATTTGGTATTCCCAATAATATTACAGTGCAAATTATATTGATTGCCTTAATCACTATGCTGGCTGGTCTATCTCTGTTTATGGGGTTAGATAAAGGGATTAAGCGCTTAAGTGATACCAATATATTATTTACTGTGATATTGCTAAGCTTTGTGATTATTTTAGGACCGACTCAGTTTATTATAAATAGCTTTGTAGAGAACATCGGCAACTATTTACATCAGATTGTGCCACTAGGTCTTTGGACAGAGTCTTATAATGGTGAAGAAAACTGGCAAGCTTCATGGACTATTTTCTATTGGGCATGGTGGATAAGTTGGTCGCCTTTTGTTGGGGTGTTCGTGGCTCGTATCTCTCGTGGTCGTACGATTCGTGAATTCATATTGGGAGTGTTGTTGATTCCTATTACCATATTGTTCTTATGGTTTACCGCTTTTGGTGGTTCAGCCGTTAATATGGAGCTAATGGCGGCGGCGGACCCCAATATTATCAGTCCTGGCTTGATCGAGGCCGTCCAAGCAGATACTGGCAGTGCCATCTTTAAGTTGATGGAGTCTTATCCGCTAACATCGGCTGTGAACTTGCTCATCGTGGTGATGATTGTTCTTTGGTTTGTCACGTCATCGGATTCAGCCAGTTTCGTCATTGATATGTTGACCTCAGGTGGCGATGCCAATCCACCGAAAATTCAGCGCTTATTTTGGGCGGGTACCGAAGGTGTCATCGCAGCGGTACTATTGGCAGCAGGTGGCTTGAGTGCACTACAAGCGGCTTCCATTGTGTCAGGTTTTCCTTTTGCGATAGTGATAGTCGTAATGATGTATTCGCTACTACGTGGCTTAAGTCGTGACCGTTTGATACTGTATCGCAATCAGCAATGGTTTGTCACCGAAGAATCTGCTGAGCACAATTCAGCCAATGAATTTCGTGATGAAGACTTGCTGACAGGTCCACCTGATATTGAAAAGCCTGAAGGTTAAAGGTCTTGGACAATATCTAAAAAGTAATATAGCTATAAAATTGAATAAAAAAGCCCCAGCTTTACTATAAGTTGGGGCTTTTTCATTTCTACTGATATATCTATAGTCAATCCACTGTAAATAAAACACAGTGCTACAGGGATAAATTTTGCGTCGCCTCTGTCTTCGCAGGCACAGCAAGCAAGAAAATTATACCAGTAGCGCGTTATAATATTTGTACTTATTTTATTTAGGACTGACTATATTATGATGAAAAGTATTTGATTTAAACTACACACACTGTCCTTTTACATAACCGACTGCAGAGGTAGTACCACATGCTGAACAGGCGTTGCCCGCAGTACGATAACTGACACCTGATTGGTTTTTTACAGTGACACAGACAGGATCATACTGTGCGGTACACATGGTTTTCTCAGGATTAAAGGGTGGGCATTTATTGAAAGGATTGTTAATTGAGCCTTGATTACTGCTAGCACTGTGGTCTTTGTTGTTTTCAGTGCTATGAATAGGCGGCTCAGAATGGGTGCTGATTGGAAGATTATTACAACCAGATAATGTGATGGCTACTGAGAGCCCTAGTATTGACAGCCACGGTTTAGATAAATGATTCATAATGATGTTTCCTTATAAATAGCGCTCGATAACTTCCTGTTATCAACAGTCAACGACAACCATATCAGAAATAGAATGATACAAATGGATAGTAACTTATTTAGGGGAAGTCATCCACTACATCATATGATAAGTACAAAATAAAATCGAGAAAATTATATATGTATATATAGTCAGGGAAAAGTAATATCGATACATCAAGTACTACTGATATTAATTTTTCTTGCTTGCTGTGCCTACGCAGACAGAGGCTGCAAAAAATTTATACCAGCAGCACTGTAGCGTTTTTGAGATATTTTAACTATAGCTATACTACTGCTATGTATTTTGCTCAATGCGTGAGAAAAGCTGCAAAAACTTCATGGCAATAGCATTGTTGGTTTTAATAGCTTTCTATCTTTGAGCAAATAAAAACCCCAAGCTTAATAGTAAGCTTGGGGTTTTTATTTGCTCAAAGATAATTTCTGCCACTAAAGATGCTCAGATAAATATCTTTAACCAAGCATAACCGTTTTAGTTAGCAGGCTTATCATCTTGATTAAGCTGAATATATTTATCAAAGTTCTGCGCATAATCAGTTAAGTTGTCGCTCAGCATTTGGCGATATTGTTTGGTGTAAAATTCGACAATATCATCCTTTTCTTTGGCAAAATCATCACCCTTTACAAAGCCGATTGAGGCGACCGATGCGCTATAACGTGCTGCGGCATAAAGTAATGACGCACCTACTTGACCTGAGTGCGCATCAGGACCTAATTGACTGTTTGCTACACCAATAATGGCATCAGCACGTTGATAAAACGACTGCATTTCAGGGGTGATTTCAAGACTTGCATCAATCTCATTGTTTTGAGCATTCTCTTGAGACATAAACGACTCCTAATAATGGTAGGTAAATTTAAATGTATCACAGCAGTCTAATAACTGGATAATATAATAGGTACAAAAAGGGTTTTAGCAAAAATTTTATAAGCCAGCATCCGCTTTTAAAATCTCAGCTTTGTCAGTTTTTTCCCACGTAAAGGCGGTTTCAGAACCTTGGCGACCAAAATGTCCAAAACTGGCGGTTTGCTGATACATCGGCTGCAATAAATTCAGCATACGGGTGATACCATACGGACGTAAGTCAAAATGCGTACGAATCAAGCTAATGATTTCATCGTTGCTGATTTTGTTAGTACCAAAAGTGTTAATCGAAATAGAAGTCGGTTCAGCAACGCCAATGGCATAGCTTACTTGTACTTCACAGCGATCGGCAATACCAGCAGCGACGATGTTTTTAGCCACGTAACGCACCGCATAAGCCGCACTGCGATCGACTTTTGAGGGATCTTTACCACTAAATGCACCGCCACCGTGACGCGCCATACCGCCATAAGTATCAACAATAATCTTACGACCAGTCAGTCCTGCATCACCAACAGGACCACCGATGACGAATTTGCCAGTCGGGTTGATATGATAACGTGTACCAGCATGTAGTAGCTCTGCTGGGAGTACTTGTTTAATAATTGACTCCATGATCGCTTCTTGTAAATCGGCTTGCGAGATACTTGGATCATGCTGCGTAGATAAGACGACTGCGTCAATAGCAACAGGTTTATTGCCATCATATTTAAGAGTGACTTGTGCTTTGGCATCCGGACGTAACCAAGGTAGTTCGCCTGCGCGTCGCAACTCCGACTGACGCTCCATCAAGCGATGAGCATACTCGATAGGGGCGGGCATCAATACTTCAGTCTCATTACTAGCATAACCAAACATCAAACCTTGGTCACCAGCGCCTTGTTCTTCAGGGTCAGCGCGGTCAACACCTTGGGCAATCTCAGGCGATTGTTTACCAAGCATATTAATAACCGCACATGTCTCGCCATCAAAACCCAAGTCTGAATGATGATAACCAATGCCATTAACCGTATCACGCACGATGCGCTCAACGTCGATATTTGCCGTGGTGGTTATTTCACCTGCCAATACGACAGCGCCAGTTTTGACTAGAGTCTCACATGCCACGCGTGCATGTAAATCTTGCCGCAAGATGGCATCAAGGATAGCGTCTGAGATTTGATCAGCCATTTTGTCAGGATGACCTTCGCTCACAGATTCTGAGGTAAATAAGTTGTATTCGCGCATAATAGGATCGCTTAATTGAATCAATAAAGATAGGAAAAAGCATAACGTCTGGGCGCTGCTTTAATTGGTATTGGCCAAACAATGTATTGCTTGGTGTTTAATTGGTACTACTTAATTCACTTATTCATAAATGCATGTGTTATATAAATTTACATAAGGCATAGATTTCTATAAATCATATGGGGTCAGGCTAAGAGAGCGATAGCTTTACGTTGTAATATATCAAATTATTAACTGACAACGTGCTTGAAGCTGTCGCCAATCATACGTCTATCACCTGATTATCAGCAGGATCAAAAATATGGCGTACTTGCCTAAAAATACGCTTATTCTAACTCGAAACGCAATAAAACTCTAGTGAGCTGCACTCGTTCTATTATAAGTAATGCTCAATAATGACATTATTATAATTTAGCATAAGTATATTGATCGATAGGCTTTGCGATCATTATCATCTGCTCACGTCACAACTCTAAAAATACTGCTTTATCTTTAAACATACATTCGTCATAAACAGGACAAGCGCCGCATTTTGGGGTGCGAGCCTGACAAGTATAGCGACCGTGCAAAATCAGATAATGATGGGCATCAACGATAAAGTCATCGGGGATACGTTCGACCAGTTTGTGCTCAACGATTAAGACGTTTTTTCCAGTGGCAAGTCCCGTACGATTACCCACTCGAAAAATATGGGTATCAACCGCCATCGTCGGCTGTCCAAAGGCGGTATTTAGAACTACATTCGCCGTCTTGCGCCCGACACCCGCTAGAGACTCTAAATCTTTTCGGTTATCAGGGACGGTGCTATCAAATTTCTCAATCAAGTCACGGCAAGTTTTGATGACGTTTTTGGCTTTGGCATTAAATAAGCCGATATTCTTAATATAGGATTTCAAACCTTCTTCGCCTAAAGCGAGTATCGCCTCAGGCGTATTCGCCACCGGATAGAGCTGATTGGTGGCAATATTGACGCTGACATCAGTCGCTTGCGCTGATAATATGACTGCGATAAGCAGCTCAAAGTTACTCTTATAATTCAGCTCAGTCACTGGCTCATCAATCGTCGCCGCCAACTTCTCAAAAAATGGACGCACATCACGGTTGGGCATGCGCCTCGATGGCGGAGTATCAGCTGTTTTATGTTTGACGGTTTTACTCATGGTATTTTTACCATTATTTTGTTCGTTGGTTATTCAAAGTAGATATTGGCTATTAAAGTTGTACAAGCTCAGCTTTTAATTCATTCAATTCTGCTTGTTTGCTTTCATTGGGACGTACGCTAAGCTGCTTTTCTAACTTTTTAATTTTACTGCGCAGCTTTGCCGCTGCAATAGTATTTTTTGCTTGAGCTTCACTGATATTTAACGACTGACTGGCGGCATTATTCAGTTTTGCCTCCACCATGCTTACCACGGGTCTACTATTGCTGCTATCCGCAAGTTGCTTGCTGACACGATTTAAATGGGTATGATAACGCTGTCTCAAATCCTCTTGCTCAAGGGTGCGCTCAGGTGTCGAAAGCGTGCGCTTAACTGTGACCAAATCGATGCAGTCAACAGGGCAGGGCGCTATACATAATTCACAGCCCGTGCATAAATCTGTAAAAATAGTATGCATATGCTTGCCAGTACCAACGATGGCATCAACAGGGCAGGCGGGAATACATTTGGTACAGCCAATGCAATCATCTTCACGAATGACGGCACGCACTTCAACAGGCCGCTGAGAAGTAGAATCTAACGGCCATTTTGAAGGTTCAGCGCTTAGTGTTGGCATATCAGCATCGATAATCTGCGCGATAGTATCCGCCACTGGCTGACCACCCGGTACACACTTATTATGTGGCTCACCATCCATCACGATAGCAACTGCATAAGGTAAGCAACCATCAGCATGGTCGCATAGACCGCACTGTGTTTGCGGTAGGCTGCCATCAATGCGCGCAATTTTTTCCTGAACATCAGCAGGCAATGTTTCTATCTTCAGCGAATCGAATAAGATTGGCAGATTGGTTAAACGGATATGATTGCTGTTTTTATTCATGGTGCTTTGCATTTAATGTAAAACCTTTATATCAGTGCTAGATGCTGATATTAAAATAAATAGGATAATAGTAATATGGATGAAGGTTGAATGAGGCGTTGATATGATAGATTAAAGCAAAATACCTTCCTCATTGGCAATTTGCGCAATCAGCTCATAAGCAATGCTACCCTTAAAGGGTATTTTTGGCAGCTTTGATAGATCGAAAAAATCTGCATGTGATAGCTCATCTTCTTGTATAACGATATCGCCATCTGCATAAGATGCTCGAAAGCCCAACATCAAATTAGACGGAAACGGCCATGGTTGACTGTTCACATAGCGAATATCGGACAAGCTAAGACCCACTTCTTCTGCCACTTCGCGTACCACAGCATGCTCTAGACTTTCACCTACTTCTACAAAGCCTGCAATCAAACCGTATAGTAACGGTTGGGGCGACTGTAATAAATGAGAGGCTGTTTTTTGCTGACCGTAACGATGATGATGAGCCAATAAAATTTGCATTTCACCCGTTTGCGGGTTGGGTCGAGTAATGGCGGTAATGACGCAGGGCTGTACACGCGGATACTGACGCAATCGACAAACGTCACAAACCATAGCACGCTCACCGCATTTGGCAGCTACCGTGCGTGCCGCGCAGCGACTACAAAACTGTGTATCTGCTTGCCAACGAAGTAGTTGTATGGCTTGGCTAAGCTGAGCAGCGAATGCTATGGGCAGGTGCGTGATAAGCTGTCGATAAGCTATAAAAGTGTTAATACTGTTCTCTACATTGCTAATAACGCTACTAGCCAAGTCACTACTTGTTAATTCATCACTGTCTAAAATACTGGGTAAGGCGATATTATGTGCTATTGCATAATCATAAGTGATAGCGCGGCTTGCTTGTACAGTGACAGCATTAGCGTTATCAGTATCATCTACATCACTCGGCAGCCAGCTATTGGGCGCTAAGCTATCAAACAATGTAACCTGTCCTAATTGATAAGCTTGCTCACTACTGACATCAGAGTGTGCTAGCTCAACCTGTAAAGGCCACCAGCCATTAGGCGTTTGACGACATAAGATCGTTTCATCAGATAGGACAAAGGCGCAGATCATCATATAGGTTTCCAAACGGTCAAAGACAAGCTCATATCAGCTTGTCTTTGTATAAAAATTTACATAAATGATTAAGCGGCAAGCAATTGGCTTAAGCTATGCTGCCCAACATCCAATGCTTGTTTGCTGACAGGGCGATTGTTCTCGAAACCGTCTAGATGATGGTCAACTGCCATGATAACATCAGCAATATAAGATAAGGTGCCATCATCGATACGATTACCACTATTGATACGTTGCTGTAAATAATTTGCCAATTGACTGAGCATACTGGCAGGCGTTGGTAATTGCAAGAAGCGTACCGCACCGCTTACTTGACGCAGCATTTCAGGGGTATTTTGAATATTAAGAATATCGCGCTCAGGCTCCGCAAGGTAGTCATTGATTGCTTGTTCAGCACTGGCAATTGCCGTACGACTCTCTTCTATCAAGGTATCATAAGCGGTATTCAGCTGATGTAGTGAGATATGAGGATTGTTCAAAGGCAGATAAATTGCACCTGGAGTATGCATCTCAGCCATGGCGATGGTCGCGTTTTCTGCATGCATGAGTGCCAATAATAAATGATCAAAATCTTCTGGAGTAGGCGAGCGCCATGTGCTGACGGCTTCTGACGCTTTAATAAGGCTATTGGCGGCATCAGATAGACCAAGAAGATGCAACGCAGAGCTTAAAGTAGTGAGTTCTTCAATAATTTGCGAGGTCTGCATATCGACTGGATTGATTGAGTCGCCACGGGCATAGCTGTCGACATTTTCTTTAATCGTATTGATTTGAGTCTGGATAATGATATTCAAAGTATCCGTCAGCTCACGGTTTGGACCAAACAAGAAGCGCTCCATCTGCTGGCGCTGTGGATCTTCTAAACGGTTGGCGGCGTATTGATCGCGCAGTATTTTTGCCGCTTCAGTATCACGTTGTCCGGCAAAACTGACCAAATCAGCAAAACGCGTATCCATGACAGGCAAATAGCTTTGGAATTGCTGCTCAACATAAATAAGCGTGTGCTTTTGACTGACATTAAGCGGCAGGATGGCTGCGATATCAGTGACCGCAGCGGACGCTGCTTGCCAAAATAGACTGCTGGTATTTTTCGCTATCAACGCACAGGCAGCTGACATAGCATCCAATTTTTGCTGATCAGCTTGATTGATGTTGCCATCCCGATTGATCAAAGTAACGCCAAGCCCACTACGATAAGCATAGGTCAGTAGTTCTTGATCAAGGTTGAGCTCATTTAGCGGCTGAAAATTCTTTTCAGGATTGGCGATAATGACGCTACTATTACCAAAAGCAGAAAAATAATCAGCAGCAATAGGCGCTATTTGGCTATGAGCATTCAGCTTATTAATAATAGGTAGTAATAAAGTAGGCTCTACCGACTCAGTCAGCAGCACAAATTCAATATAACGATCAAGCGTCATGATCGCTTCGGACAGATCCATGATTAAGTCAATATCACTATTGTCGCCACTGTCATAAAGCTCCTGTAAACCGTGTACAATCGCATTATTGAGTGCCTCTGCACCCACCAAAGATATCAGCTCAAAAATACAAGAAAGCTGTTTTAATACAATAATAGAGTCTAATAATAAGGGCGCTTGGCTATTGTCGTCATTAAATTCGCCCAAATGAATCTCAGTATCTTTAAGTATGACCTTGACCTCATCGTGCAATAAGTGCAGCGATGGCAAATTAAAGTCAGTAACACTAAGCGTTGGCGCGGTCAATTTTATTTGCGTAGAGTGGTTCATAATTATTTTTTCCATAAGATACTGACGAAAATAGCAAATAGTTAGAGAGTAAATTAAAAAATAGCGCTAGATAAGGTTTTACTTTTTATCGTTATAATAATCAAGACTATATTCTCTAATCGCCAATATAAGAAGCGATTTTAATGTCTGTTACATTTTGGCTTTCAGCTCAGGATAATCTTCTGCGAGCGACGCATACCAGCTTTGATTGGCGCCCTCATCAGTACTTGACTCAAGCAATAAAGCCGCTAAGTTGGCAAAGCTAGCATGGGCTGTGTGTCCGCCATCCGCTTGCGCGTCATCCTCAATGCCTAGCGTTACTTGTCCGCCAGTCATCGCCAGATATACTTCTGCTAAAATCTCTGAATCTAGTAATGCCCCGTGAAAGGTACGGTCTTGCTTGCCCACGTCTAAACGACGTACGAGAGCATCAAGAGTATTTTTCTGTCCAGGATACTGCTGCTTTGCCATGACCAGTGAGTCGGTCACTTTTACTCGCTCAGCAAAGTCATGCATGCCAACTTTGGCAAACTCCATATTTAAGAAGTTCATATCAAACGAGGCATTATGAGCGATGACTTCTGCACCATCCATAAAGTCATAGAGCGACTGCGCGACTTGGTCAAAGGTTGGTTTGTCCGTTAAAAATGCTTCAGAAATACCGTGAATTCGAATAACTTCTTCATCCATACCGCGCTGTGGGTTGATATAGACGTGGAGCTTTTCGCCGGTGAACTTACGTCCGATCATCTCTACAATACCGACTTCGATAATGCGATCGCCTTTTAACGGATCAAGACCGGTGGTCTCAGTATCCATAATGAGCTGACGATCAGATTCATGACGATGGATTGGCTTGGGTAGCAGCGGTATAAAATACGGATTGGCACGGCTGGTATCACCATCGAATTTTGGCGTATCTGCTTCAACATTAGCAACTATGTTGGACGTATGGTTATTGATGCTTGTGTCCATCAAAGGCGTCTGGGCGTCTGGCATTTCTATAGCACTCATTGAATTGGTGGCATTGTACGGACTAATGTTTTCTTCAGCGAAAGCATGAGTATTTATTACATTGTCATTATAACTTTGATTCTCTAGTAGTTCGGCATCAAGCTCATCATCCATCATATCAAAACCTAATGGATCAAAATTTAGCCAATCATCGCTGCTTGATGGCTTTTTATCAGCTGTTATTTGCTCTTTTTTTTTAATGTTATCTTGAGTCTCTATTATCGAATATTCACTACGTGAGGTCACACCTAGGTTCGCAAGCTCATCCGCTTTTTCATTGCCAGCATGTCCAGCATGACCTTTTACCCAATGCCAATCAACATCGCGTTTCTGACAGAGCTCATCGAGTCGCTGCCATAGGTCTTGATTGGCGACGGGTTTTTTACTGGCCGTTTTCCAGCCTCTTTTTTTCCAACCTTCAATCCACTCAGTGATGCCTTTTTTGACATAACTTGAGTCTGTCCAAATCTCGAGTTTCTGCTCATGCGGGCTATGGGTCAATGCTTGTATCGCACCCATCAATTCCATACGATTATTGGTTGTTTCTTTATCACCGCCATAAAAATCCTGCGTCCGTCCGTCGCTAAATATCAGATGAGCGCCCCAGCCACCAGCACCAGGATTGCCTTTACATGCGCCATCTGTGTAAGCAACCGTAGTATCTGTTTTGGCAGCCAATGGGTTTATGGCATTACTGGTGTTAAATGGCTGCGCTGCGCTGCGATTTTCTGACATAAAAATTTACTGACCTAATAGAGAATAAATACAGGATATAGCGAAGCGATTTCACTGATATATTGGAGGCTAATTCTAGCTACCTATGTTGGAATTGAGTATAACAAATCCAGCGTTAATAGGGGCAATTGCCATGCACAAAAAACCAAAAACAGATATCCTAATAGTAAGCTTATCGTTTTCTGTTAAAATAGAGCGGTTGTAAGGATATGTCTAGCCAGACATTAACTATCATTTGCTTAACTAAAGCTTTCAATGCTCGAATGCAGGATTACCCTATGATGTCATTAGCCTCAAAACCTTCTTCTAAAAACCTTAGCCATTTGATGATTGCGATGGCTGCGAGCAGTATGCTGCTTTTGAGCGCTTGTAATAATAGTAATACCCAAGCGGATACCAAAAAGGTTGAGAAGATAGCAGATTTATCTATCTTTGAGGGCTGTTATACCGTCAGTCATGATGAGCCGGCGCAAATAAAAGTCAGCCAACAGGGCGGCGCATGGGTCATGCAGATGAAAGAGCCTGCAAGTGCCAAACGTGTTTGGGATGATGCTGAGCCGTTAGAGGTGATTGAAAATAGCGATATACCACAGTTTTTTTCTATTGATCCTGATAATGTCGATGCGGTGATTGGTCGTCCGGATAGAGTGTTGGTATTAGCTCATGTTAAGCCTGTTTATGCCAATATCGATCCGCTACTTGATAGTGAGTACTTGTCTTATATCTATAAAGGGGCAAACACTATTTACCGAGTTGAATGTGATGACGTTAATACTGATATTTTGGCCAATCCTCATGCCAATATTGTCATTGATAATGTTAAAGAGACTATTTAGTTAGGTATTATCAGTCAATATTACATATCTGTTATTTATGATAAAAAGTGCTTTTTTATCAATACAATTTTGTTATAAACCGTCGTATCATTAGAGTTAGGCAATATGAATTTTTTTAGTTATGTGGTGTTGGGTGGGTTTTCGTATGCGGCTGGTTGGGCGATACGAACCTATGTATTAAACAAAAAACCTGAACCTGAGCAGCCTTACAATCTTAAGCATCCAGCTATCTTGGCGTATTTGGGCATGTTCTTTATTGTTATGCTGATTGTCTCATGGCTCATCGGTCGCTACGTGCTTGGACATACCGCTATTGATTTCCCGTTCATCATTATAAACAGCCTCGTTGCGACCTTTGTATATTCATTCGGTCTTAATCCAGAAAAAGCCCGTTATGATGTGCCGGACTAATGGTTTGTTAGACAGCTAAAATCCATAAAGATATTATTAATCTCATACGAAGACCCGGTCAATGTATACCTCATTGACCGGGTCTTTATAACAATTACTATATTAAGTTATGCTAGGTATATCACTTAATATAGATGACTAAATAGCTATGACGACTTTTTAGTATCTACCTTATCGTCTTCCGCCTTAGACTCTTCGTCTTTATCTGCTTTTTCCGTACTTTTATCTTTGAGCTTTTTATTAGTAGGCTTTGAGTCTTTATCTTTAGATGCGCTTTGTTCATCCTTCCAAGTTTTGTATTTCAACAAATCCTTTTCCATGAGCTTGAGACAAAATTTCAGTACCAACGCATCATCGATTTGACCGATAAAGGGGATAAAGTCCGGAATAAGATCAATAGGGTTTATAACATAGAGCAGACCAACCACTGCCGCTGAAATAGTTTTATAAGGAATATTACGATAGTTACCTTGATAGTAGTCTTTTACCAAGCTCATGAGCAATAGTAAATCCTTGGTATAACGCTCAAGACCGCGACCGTTTTCAAGTTGGTCTTTTATTTTGTCTTCTTTACCCAAGATGAGTCTAATACTATCCATTAGGCTTTTATTGTCTTTCTCTTTCTCTTTCTCTTTGTCAGCCATGCTTATGATCCTTTTGTATTAGTAAATATTTATGGTTTATTGCGATTAATCGTTCTTTACTATAACAAGAGTAGCGATTTCATCCAAATAAGACGATGGGTGATTCTGTATTGTTTTGTTGACTAGTATAACAATGGGTTGAGCTACCCTAGACAATCTTAAACCAAATTGCCGTCTCAACTTCCGTTATAATGCAATGTTTCAAAGATAAAGGCTTAGCGCATGTTAAATGAAATCGCGTGCATTTAAAGCATCAATGCTAAATAAGTATCCTTGTTAAACAAGCATTAACTGAATAGTACAAAAGGTAAAATAATGACCAAGATATCTTCTGGACTTAATCGTCGCCAATTTTTATGTCAAGTCGGAATCAGCGTAGGGGCAGGGCTGTTAGCGACCCAAAGCATTACTCAAGCGCTGGCTTCTAATACGACTGAGCAAGATAACAGCACGCAACTGACCAAAGATGATCTGCCATCAGGACAAGCACAACAAGCAGCGCCCGAAACATTGCAGGCGCAAACGAGTTGTATCACGCCAAATATTGAGACGCGGCTTTTTGCCAGCTCCAACGTCGGTGGTAGTGACGAGCGTAATGAATTGGCGTTAGATCGCATGGCTTGTGCGGGCTTTAAAGTCGACAATCCTACGATTACCAAACGGCAGTATTTGCGCTTTGCAGGTACGGATTCGCAGCGCGCTAGCGATTTGCAAAACATCGCTACGGGTGCAATTAAAGCACCTAAACTGCTACTTGGTGTACGTGGTGGCTATGGTGCCGTGCGTTTATTGCCGATGGTGGATTGGTCGACGCTTGGTCGTATTATGAAGGAGCGTGGCACGATACTGGCGGGCTTTAGCGATGTGACCGCGATTCAGTGTGCGCTACTGGCAAAAGGAGGCATGAGCTCGCTTGCGGCACCGATGCTTTATAGTGAGTTTGGCAAAACCAAACCCGACCAAGTCAGCTGTCGACAATTTGCGGAAGCATTAACCAATCCAAATCTGGCTATCAATATACCAGACGCCTCTTTAACCAGTCCGAATTTACCGAGTATCTTGGCAAGCTCTGAGCCAAAAACGATAACGGGCACTATGTGGGGTGGCAATCTAAGCGTGGTGTCAGCGCTGGCAGGCAGTGAGTATTTGCCACGAATTGCTGGCGGTATCGTATTTTTAGAAGATGTCGGTGAGCAAGCCTATCGTATTGAGCGCATGCTGTATGATTTGTATTTAGCAGGCGTATTTAAAGATCAGCAAGCCATCGTGTTTGGCGCGCTATCGGGTAGCGGTGAGGATAGCTATGACAAGCGTTATGATGTCGCCACCGTGATTCGTCAATTGCATAAGCTGACAGGATTGCCGATTTATAGCGGCATGCGCTTTGGTCATATTGGTCAGAAACACAGTTTTCCACTGGGGACGAGGTGTCAAATTAGCGCCAATACAGTCAGTGGCTATCAGTTGGTATTTAGCGATTATCCCACTATTAAGTCCGATGCCATTCATGTCGAAGGCTTATGGCAATAAAATTTAGCTCTATAGTCGAATCTAAATAAATCAGATACGTAACTATCAAATCGCTCAATGAAAAGTTGTTTTTCTTGCGTGCTGTGCCTACGCCGACAGATGCTGCGAAAAACAACTTTTCGTCTCGCTGTATCGTTTTTATATCGAATTAATTATATAAAATTGTTGCTGTGATAAATTTGTTGCAGCAACGTATTACTTCTAAAAAATCTACTATAAAGTTAAATCGCCAAGCGTGAAAATTTATCCTGATATTCTTTCGGGGTCAGTTCAGTAGCGCGTTTAAAAAGCCTAGTAAATGAGGAAATATCATCGTAGCCAACCTGCTCCGCTAACGATTTTATCGTCACATCGCCCAATTCTAGTAAGCGCTTGGCCTGCTCAATTCTCACCGCTTGAATATACTCAATCGGACGCATCGCAACGCAGGATTGAAAGCGCCTGTTTAACGTGCGTGGGGTGATATTTACCATGGCTGCCACGCCGCTAACTTGAATAGATTGCTTGAAGTTTTCCTCGATAAACTCTTGTACTTGCTTAACCAGCTGATCTGAATGTGGTTTATGCAACGTCACATTGGTATAGCTGTTTTGATTGCCTCTTTTACTATCAATAATTTGGGTTTTTGCCACTTGGGTAGAAATCTCACGCCCACAATAACGCTCTATCAATAGCAATCCCAAGTCATAAAAGGCGCTACCACCTGCCGCACAGAATATATTGCCTGATTGGTGTGCTGAATCACTTTTTGGCTGGCTTTTTGGATGGTTCTTTGATGGGTTCTTTGATTGAGTGACAAATTGATTCTCTTGCAAATCAACCAGTGGAAAATCTGCCTTAAACTTACTGGCATAGCCCCAATGAGTAGTCGCTACTTTGCCATCGAGCAAGCCTGCTTTTGCCAAAAAGAAAGCCCCGCTACAATTACTAGCGATATCCGCTTTGGTATTCGCCAGTCGCTTGATGTGCGGAATTAAATCGCTATTTTGGCTCAATACTTTATCGATTGAATCGCCAATGGTTGGGATTAATAGTAAGTCGCACTCTGTGACTTCCTGAATATCGCAATGCGCTCGCATAATCAAACGGTTGCTGCATCTGATATCCGCGCCACCTAAGCTTGCAATCTGCACGTCAAACCTTGGTTCTACTGCCTCATCCAAAAACCGTTGCCAGCTGACGCCAGTAAACGAAAATAAATCTAACGCCCCAGCGAGCACACTGCCGAGCACGCCATCGAAGCCAACAATAATCACTTTAAACGGTTTGAAGTAGGGCAAAATTTGGCTTCCTTTAAGTGTATGCAAATTTATGGCTGATATTCACCAGCTGCACGATACGTAATTTGAAACTCACTCACTATAGGTTAGAGAGGATGTCTTATTTGACCATAATTATGTCATAAATGACAATACGGCAAGGCGTTAAATTAGATTAATATCAATGAATCACCAAATTTAATGAGTTAACGAGAATACTATGGCAGCAGATACGCTTATCAATGACTTTGAGTTACCGTTCCAACTATATGATGTATTAGGCACTGAGCATTTAACCGAGCATCCGAAGTTTTCAGAACACAGCCGCGAAACCTTTGATGCGGTACTCGACACCGCCAATAAAATCGCGACCAATTTATTCTTACCGCACAACCATATTGCGGATAAGAACGAACCACAGTTTGATGGCAAGAAAGTCAGCATGATAAGTGACGTAAAAGTCGCCTTTGATGCGTTTCGTGAATCGGGCTTCATCGCTGGTCGTTATAGCTTTGATGATGGTGGCATGCAATTACCCGAAACGGTTATGACCGCAGTGGCAGGCTATTTTATGGCGGCCAACCCATCAACGACGGCTTATCCATTTTTGACCACGGCGGCGATTAATGTTATCTCACATTTCGCCAGTAATGAGATTAAAAATGCCTTTATGCCGCGTATGCTAACGGGTGAATTTACCGGCACGATGGCATTAACTGAGCCACATGCTGGCTCATCGCTTGCCGATATCAAAACTACCGCCGTTAAACAAGACGACGGCAGCTATCGCGTAAAAGGCAGCAAGATTTATATCTCAGCAGGCGATCACGAATTGTCTGACAATATTGTGCATTTGGTATTAGCCAAAGTGCCGGGCGGTCCTGGTGGCGTCAAAGGTATTTCTTTATTTGCCGTGCCGAAGTATCGTCTGAATGAGGATGCATCAGTAGGCGAGCGTAATGACGTGCATTTAACGGGTCTCATTCATAAGCTGGGTTATAGAGGCGCGACTTCTACCGCATTAAGCTTTGGCGATGCAGGCGAGTGCTATGGCTATCTTATCGGCGAAGAGCATTTCGGCTTGCGTTATATGTTTAAGATGATGAATGAAGCGCGCATCGCGGTTGGCTTTGGTGCCGCGATGATTGGCTATCGTGGTTATCAATACTCGCTCGATTATGCCAAAGACAGAACGCAGGGCAGAATCGCACCGAATAATAAACCTGAAGATGCAGCAACGGCGATTATCCAGCATGGCGATGTTAAGCGTATGCTGTTGGCGCAAAAAGCCTATAGCGAGGGTGGCATATCACTGTGTTTATATGGCTCAAATCTGATTGACCGTATCAATACCTGTGAAGATGCAACACTAAAAGCTGAGCTATCAGAACTGCTAGATTTGCTCACGCCAGTGTTAAAAGCATGGCCCTCTGAATATGGTCCCAAAGCCAATGATTTAGGCATTCAAGTATTGGGTGGTGCAGGCTATACGCGCGAGTATCAAGCCGAGCAGTTTTGGCGTGACAATCGTCTCAATCCCATTCATGAAGGCACAAATGGTGTGCAAGCGTTAGATTTGTCATTCCGTAAGTTATGGCAAAACAAGGGTCTTGGTATTCAAATTTTCAAACGTGAAATTACCCAAGACTTAGAGAGCATCACCACACCAGAAACCGCCAAACTTGCCGGTAAATTGATGCCTTATATGGGTCATTTGCATGAAGTATTGGTGCATCTAAGCAAAATCCTGCAAACGGAAAAAGCACTTACATTAACGGGTAACGCACAAGCACTAATGAATATTTTTGCCTCTATCGTGGTCAGCTGGATTTGGATTCGCCAAGCCAGTAAAGCGGAACAGTTGCTAAGCGAGACAACAGATATTGAGAAACAAAACTTCTATCATGGCAAATTACAAGCGGCAAAATACTTTATCGATTGGGAATTGCCGTTAATCAATCGCGATATCGAATTGCTAAATAACGACAATGCGGTATGTACCGATATGCAAGCAGAATGGTTCTAAGGGATTTTTTGACTGGTTTTCAACATAAGAACATGCCTGAATAATACGACCAATGTGATGCTGGTATGAATTTTTCGAAGCCTCTGGAGTGCAAAGCGCACAGCCAGCGAGAAAAATTTATCCCAGAAGAACGCTTTTTAATATATTTGTCTTATTTTGAATAAAATCTTTTTAAGCAAATGATAACAATGGCTTTTTATAAAAATTTAAAGGAATAAATAATGACAACAATGAATAAGCAGTGGCGCTTAAAAGAAAGACCTGTTGGCGCACCGAGTGCTGATACTTGGGATTATACTGAGTCAGAACTACCGACTATCACAGACGGTCAGTTACTGATAAAAATTGAATATATCTCGATGGATCCAGCGATGCGTGGCTGGTTAAACGATGCCAAATCTTATATCGAACCAGTACAGATTGGTGATGTCATGCGTGCGGGTACCGTGGGCGAAGTCATTGAAAGTAAGCATGAGAAGTTTGCCGTCGGCGATTATGTCTGTGGTCATAATGGCGTGCAGTCGTATGCGGTCAGTGATGGTACTGGGTTATACAAAGTCGATCCAAACCTTGCACCCTTATCTTATTACTTAGGCGTGCTCGGTATGCCGGGTATGACCGGTTACTTTGGCTTATTGAAAACAGGCAAGCCAAAAGCGGGCGAGACAGTCGTTGTTTCTGGTGCTGCGGGTGCGGTTGGTGGTTTGGTTGGACAGATTGCAAAACTAAAAGGCTGCCGTGTCGTTGGCATCGCAGGCGGTGCTGAGAAATGTAAATTCTTAGTCGATGAGCTAGGCTTCGATGCTGCGGTAGATTATAAAAATGAGGATGTCAAAAAAGGCTTAAAGCAAGCTTGTCCAAATGGGGTAGATGTCTTCTTTGACAACGTAGGCGGCGATATCTTAAATGACGTTCTCACGCAAATTAATCTGCGCGCGCGTATCGTGATTTGCGGTGCGATTAGCCAATATAACAACACCACAGCGGTAAAAGGGCCGTCAAACTATCTGTCATTATTGGTCAATCGTGCCCGTATGGAAGGCATCGTGGTCTTTGATAATATCAAAGAATATCCAATCGCGATGAAAGAGATTGCTGGCTGGATTCAGTCAGGTGATATGAAAGTAAAAGACCATATCGTTGAAGGTATCGAGACGTTCCCTGATACTTTGATGATGCTCTTTAACGGTGAAAACTTCGGCAAACTGGTACTTAAGGTAGAGGGATAGATCATGACACTGAATACAAACGGAATTGCATCAGATGTAACGGGCAAACGAATTTTGATCACGGGCGGTGCCTCTGGTATTGGCGCAGCAAGCGCGTTATTGCTAGCCAGTCGCGGCGCAAAAGTCGTGATCGGTGATATGGCAGAAGAGATGGGCGCAGCCGTTGCCAAGCAAGGTCAAGACGCTGGCAATAGTATCGTCTTTAAAAAGGTCGATGTGACGAGTGGCGACGAAGTGCGCGCATTATTTGTCTTTGCCATGGAAACGCTGGGTGGTCTTGATGTCGTGGTAAATAATGCGGGCATCGACCATCAGCCTGCACCGATGCATGAGCTAAGCGATGAGGACTTTGACCGTAATATTGCCGTTAATCTAAAAGGCGTCTGGCATTGCATGCGTGCAGCTGTTACTTGTATGGCAGCTAATGGTGGCGGTCACGTGATTAATGTGGCATCCATCGCAGGACTTCGTTCTGCACCATTACTGTCAGCGTATAGCGCCGCGAAGCATGGCGTGATGGGACTGACCAAGTCTGCTGCTCATGAATATGCCCGCGTCAATATTCGCTTTAACGCCGTTTGTCCAAGCTTTATTGACACCCCTATGGTACAAAATACCATGGCGAAGATGGGCGAGCGCGCGCAAAAAGCAACAATTAATGCCAGCCCGCTACGCCGTTTAGGGACAGTTGATGAAGTATCCGGCGCGATTGCATGGCTGGCGAGCGATGAAAGTAGCTTTATGAATGGTCATGCGTTTACCCTTGATGGTGGCATGTTGGCTTAGCTGACTTAATGCAATTTCTTGAAACGATTGGTATGAAATTTCTAAGCTAAGTATCTCAGAGCTGGTAAAAATTTTCTTGCTTGCTGTGAGCGTTGCACTCCAGAGGCTGCAAAAATTTCTTCCAGCTCTGCTACACATTTAAAATGTATAAACCATATAATATATTTAAAAATATAAGGAATAATAATGAAAGATTTATTTGATTTAACCGGCAAGATTGCTTTGGTCACAGGTGCTAGTCGTGGTATTGGCGAATCTATTGCACGCTTATTAGCTTCTAGAGGCGCGCACGTCATTGTCTCTAGCCGTAAGATTGATGCTTGCCAAGCAGTGGCAGATAGCATCGTCGCTGATGGTCACAAAGCCAGTGCCTTTGCGTGCCATGTCGGAAATATGGATCAGATTGATGCGATTTTTGAGCACATTAAAAGCGAGTTTGGTCAAATCGATATCTTGGTCAATAATGCCGCTGCCAACCCTTACTACGGGCATATCTTAGATACGGACTTAGCCGCTTTTGATAAGACCGTTGAAGTCAATATTCGTGGTTATTTCTTTATGTCGACGGCGGCGGGTAAGATGATGCGCGAGCAGGGCGGCGGAGTGATTTTAAATACCGCCTCGGTCAATGGCTTGGTCGCGGGTGACAAGCAAGGTATCTACTCAATCACCAAAGCGGCTGTGATTAGCATGACCAAATCTTTTGCCAAAGAATGTGGCCCATTAAACATTCGCGTCAATGCATTGTTGCCGGGTTTAACCGATACTAAATTTGCCTCAGCATTGACCACCAATGATAAAGTCTTAAAGATGGCATTACATGCTATTCCACTCGGACGCGTAGCAGATCCAGATGAAATGGCTGGCACGGTTTTATATCTAGTGTCTGATGCCTCAAGTTATACGACGGGCGCAACGATAGTCGTTGATGGCGGGATGTTGGCTTAGTTAGCCGTTCGCCCTCTAAAAGTAGAGTCATTTCTAAAACCGTATGCTGATAAATGGCATACGGTTTTTTATTTGGTTATAGTAAGGACTAATATTTTAAGTAACAGTGTTTGAAATAATAGTGTTTGAAGTAATAATATTTAAGGAAGGAGTAAAGCATGCAAGCATCTATTGTTAAAAAATTTTCCAATATCAAAACATGGTTATTTGTTCCAGCCACTCGCATAGATAGAGTGGAAAAAGCCTTTGCCAGTGGGACAGATGCAGTGATTGTAGATTTAGAAGATGCGGTTGCTGGAGCGAACAAGGTACAAGCTCGCAAAGATTTACAAGTTTATTATAATAGTCAGGCTTATCAGCCGATTTGGGTACGCATCAATAAAGCAGGTAGCGAGGAGTTTTTCAAAGACGTGGTGTTATGTCAGAAAATGCCCAATCTCGCTGGCGTGTTACTAGCCAAAGCTGAGCAAGCATCAGATATTGAAAGTGTGCATCAACTTACGGATTTGCCTGTCATTGCGTTAATAGAGACAGCGCTTGGTTTATATCAAATCGATAGTATGGCAAAATCTGCTGGACTGCTTGCATTTAGCTATGGATTTTTAGATTTATGCAATGATTTACAGGTGCACATAGGTACAGCGGCAGCAGATGTTATTGCCAATCAAATTCGTTATCAGCTTTTACTCACATCAAAAGCACATCAATTATTAGCGCCTATTGATACAGTTTATACTGATTTTAACGATGGTAAGGGGCTTGGGCAGCGAGTGCAATTATGGTCACAAATGGGCATGTCCGGAATGCTTTGTATCCATCCAAAGCAAGTAGCAACTGTTAAGCAATCTCTGCAACCGACTGACGCCGATATTGAGTTTGCAAGACGTGTGATAGAAGAATACGAGCGGAGCGGGCAAGCGGTATTTAAAATAGATGGCAAGATGGTCGATGCGCCCGTGATTGAGCGCTGCCGTCAGTTGCTGAGTTCATAAGAGGTTTTTTAATAGAATGCGCTCTAAGAGACTAAAACAGCAAAAAAGGCGCGGTACGACTGGCTTTTGATTTTGCGACTTCTGCTGGTGTGCCTTCTGCCACAATGAGACCGCCCTCATCGCCAGCGCCCGGCCCAATATCGATAATCCAATCACTGTTACTAGCGACTTGCATGTCATGCTCAACCATAATCACAGTGTTACCAGCGTCAACGAGTCCGTTCAATTGTGCCATCAATAGCGACACGTCCGAAGGATGCAGGCCAGTTGTTGGTTCATCAAGGATATAAAGCGTGTCTCCTCGTTGTGTTCGTTGCAGTTCGGTGGCAAGCTTAATGCGCTGTGCTTCGCCGCCCGACAGTTCGGTTGCTGGCTGACCAAGCCTGAGATAACCAAGTCCGACTTTTAGCAACGCGTCTAATGCTCGTAGGATAGATGATTCTTCTACAAAGAATTCATAAGCAGATTCGACAGTGAGATCGAGGATTTCAGCGATATTTTTGCCTTGATAAGTAATTTCAAGGGTTTCATCATTGTAGCGTTGCCCATGACACACTTGGCACGGCGAGTAAACACTCGGCAGAAATAGCAGTTCAACACTCACAAAACCAACACCTTCGCAATTTGGACAGCGGCCTTTTTTAACGTTAAAGGAGAAGCGACCGGCATCGTAACGTCGTGCCTTGGCTTCTGGCGTGGCTGCAAATAATTTGCGCACATGATCGAACAGTCCGGTATAAGTGGCAAGGTTTGAGCGCGGCGTACGACCGATGGCTTTTTGATCAACGGTCACCAATCGACTTACGTGTTCCATACCATCAGCAATCTTACCGCTGGTCTGAGTTTCTAGCTCTTGCTCTAGTAAATCAGCTTCGCCAGTCGGCGCTTCGATGATTGTCTTCTGCCCTAATTCGCTATAAATGAGATCGACCAGCGCTTGACTGACTAGGCTTGACTTGCCCGAACCTGATACGCCCGTCACCGTTGTCATTACCCCCAATGGAAACGCTACATCTAGCCCTTGTAAGTTGTTGCGTTCGATATTGACCAGCTGTAGCGAGGCTTTTGCTTTTCTTGGAGTATGCTCAACCGCCCCTTCAGTCTCAAAAAGATACTGTCCTGTGCGTGATTGCGCAACGTCCCGCAAGCCTGCTACAGGGCCACTGTAAATAACTTCGCCGCCATGGGTTCCAGCCTTTGGCCCCACATCGACAATCCAATCGGCGTGCCGAATCACGCTGACATCATGCTCAACAATAAATAACGAGTTACCAGCCGCTGTCAGCTCATCTAATGCGCCCAGTAGCGATTGAGTATCGGCAGGATGTAATCCAGCAGACGGCTCGTCAAGCACATAGACCACACCAAACAGTTTAGAGCGAATTTGGGTAGCGAGTCTTATGCGTTGTAGCTCACCCGGAGACAAAGTAGGTGTAGTGCGTTCAAGCGAAAGATACCCTAAGCCTAGCGTGGTCAAAGCCTCAACTCGAGACAGAATGTCACTGGCAATACGTTGAGCAACAATGGCCTTTTCTCGGTTTGGCATGTTGTCAGTCGGTTTAGTCTTGGCAGCATCCTGGAGTTTGAGCGCCATTTCAGTCAAGGTTAATTGCGATAATTCACCAATATCAAGACCCGCGAATTTCACCGATAGCGATTCTTTTTTGAGTTTTTTGCCATGGCATTCTGGACATTCAGAGATTTGCATGAACTGGGAAACGCGCTTTTTGGTACGCGGACTTTGCGTGCTAGCAAAAGAGTGCAAAACGAAATTCTTTGCACTGGTAAATGTCCCTTTATAATTGGGCTTTTCGCCTTTTTTAATAGCGTCGCGTACTTGTTCAATGTTGTACTCTGGATAGACAGGGACTTCTGGGGTGTCGTCGGTAAAGAGAATCCAATCGCGGGTTTTTTGGGGCAGGGTATTCCACGGCTTATCGATATCGTAGCCCAGTGAGGTCAGGATACGGCTTAGGTTTTGCCCTTGCCATGCAGGCGGCCAAGCGGCAATGGCGCGTTCGCGAATGGTTTTGGTATTGTCAGGAACTAGCAATTCTTCTGTTACCTCAAACACGCGGCCAATACCGGAGCAAGTAGGGCAAGCGCCATCTGGCGTATTTGGAGAGAACGCGTCAGCGTAGAGTATGCCTTGACCAGCGGGGTATTCCCCCGCTCGCGAGTACAGCATGCGTAAACCATTTGAAATCGTCGTCACGCTACCGACCGATGAGCGTACAGACGGCGTACCTCGCTGTTGTTGCAGGGCAACGGCGGGCGGTAAGCCTTCTATCGAATCGACGTCAGGCTGATCCACTTGATCGATTAAGCGTCTGGCATAAGGCGATACTGAGTCAAGATAGCGATGTTGTGACTCAGCAAAAAGAGTACCAAATGCTAACGAAGATTTGCCTGAGCCTGATATACCCGTGAATACCACAAGGGCATTACGCGGCAAATCAACATCGACGTTTTTTAGATTGTGAACTCTTGCGCCTCTGACTTGGATGCTGTGAGCTGGGTCGCAAGCGATATTTTTAGTGGCATTGTCATCAACTTTTGCAGTGGGTTTTACTTTTTTATTTTTAGTGGTCATAAAACAGTTATTCCTATCAAATCGTATTTTTAGCTTTATTGTGAAGAAGACGGGTAAAGTTTTGGCTAAGAAACTGCTTGCTAAATAATTAGCTAATTAAACAACGTCTTGGCTCAAGCAACATCTTGGCAATCTAAAACCATCCTAGCATGTCAATATCGAATCCTTAGATAGGTTTACGCTTTACAGACAGATGACAGACATAGCAATGCCAAACAATAACATTTATAAGGTTTCATCTCTGAATTGCAGCTTGTAAGTCTTGAAAAACTGCTTTTAAGACATACGGATTTTTGAAGTGGGTGAGCTGGCAAGTGGCGAGGTAGCTGATAATGGTTTATCATTAATCATAACTATCAATTATTTATAAAAGCATCCTATGATTTTTATCAGCAATACCATTAGTCTAAATGACAGTGACGTAGAGATTAGCGCGATACGTGCGCAAGGCGCAGGCGGACAAAATGTCAATAAAGTATCTTCTGCGATTCATTTGCGTTTTGATATCCATGCCTCAAGCTTGAGTGATGTAAATAAGCAGCGACTACTTGATAGTAAAGACAGCCGAATTACCAAAGAAGGCGTGCTCATTATTAAGGCGCAGCAATTTCGTACCCAAGAACGCAATAAAATTGATGCGTTTGAACGCTTACAAAGCTTTATCAACAAAGCTACTTACGTCAATAAAACACGCAGGCCGACCAAACCGAGCAGAAATGCTAAGCGTAAACGTGTCGATCAAAAAACTCAGCGCGGTAAAACAAAAGTATTACGCGGTAAGGTGGATTTTTAGATAGACTGATTTTAAGGTGGATTTTCACAATTAACCAAAATGCCAGCCCATTTAAGTGGCTGGCATTTTTTTGTGCTTAGTTAGCATTTAAGCATAGCCCAATTAGCCCAGTCTTCTGCTTAACTCAGGAAAGCGCTTTATCATAAATAGCATCAGTAGCAATGCCATAACCGCGATAGCCGCCCCTACATAGCCCACGCTCGATAGTGAAATATGCGTTACTGCATAGCCTCCGAACAGTGCACCCGTCCCAATGCCTAAATTGATAATCCCTGAAAACATCGACATCAGCATGTCTTGTGCATTGACATCGACCATGATGACCTTGGCTTGCATGGAGATGATAAGCAGCATGAGCGCCGCGCCCCAGAGTAGGGCAATCAAGCTGAGCGCCCATATTGAGGTTACCGCAAATAACAGCATGAGCATAGACAATAGTATCAGTATCGTCGATATCAGCATTAATCTGGTATTGAATTTATCACCCCAACGACTGAAAATTACACTACCCGCAATCCCTGCGACACCGAACAATAGCAGCACAATAGTCGCAGCGTTTTCGCTGATTGAGCCGACTTGACGCATAAAAGGCTCGATATACGAGTAAGCCGTATAGTGCGCGGTAAAGACCAGTAAAATTAGCAGATATAGGCAGACCAATAAGGGGTTTTTGAGTAATTCTGGAATCTTTCTAAAAGACCCTTCAAACATACTAGGCAGCGTGGGCAACAGTCTCATTTGCAGAATGAATACGATAAGGGCAAGCCCGCCAATACCACCAAAAGTCGCGCGCCAGCCGAACCATTGACCGACCACGCGTCCTAAAGGCACACCCAACACCATCGCTAATGACGTACCGGTCGCAAGCACGCTAAGCGCCAGCGCCTTTTTGCCCTCCGGTGCCACACGTATCGCAATCGGTGCGGTGATGGACCAAAATATCGCATGCGTGAGCGCAATGCCAACTCGGCTGATGAGCAGCACTTCAAAGCTCCACGCAAATACTGACAATACATGGCTGGCAATAAACACCGCAAACAAGGCCAACAGCAAACGCTTGCGCTCAAAGCGACTGGTCAGCAGCATCAATGGCAATGACATGGCCGCGACAATCCACGCATACAGCGTCAACATCCAGCCCGTTTCTGCTGTAGTAATAGCAAAGTCTTGCGCAATGTCACTTAATAACGCAACGGGAACGAATTCGGTGGTATTCATGATAAAGGCGCTGACGCCCATTAGGAATACTTGAAAATACTGAGTCCGGCGAGCGTCTGCGCTCACCTCAAGGTTATGTTTCATAAGATCCAACGGTCAGAAAGAATGCTAAAAAATTAGCGTAAAAACGGTGCAGGAAGTGAGATGTTCATAGAAAAGGTAAGCAAGATAGCAAGTCAATGGCTTTAGTTAAAGGGGTTTTTTGCTAATGTCATTAATGCTTAGCCTTTTAATGATAAATACTGACTTCGACAATAGGTTTATCTGGTTTGTCAAAATAGATAAATCAGAGGATAATTCCAAACAATATCATACTTATTTAGAAGTTATATTATGCTCATCAATGCAGATTTTTCATGCCGTGCTGCCTTAGCACCTGAACACTATCAGTGGGTACAATCACCACAAAACGGCGTCGAGCGCGTGATGCTTGACCGAGTTGGTGCCGAAAAAGCACGTGCTACCAGTATCGTACGCTATGCCCCTGAGTCAAATTTTCCGCATCATCTGCACCCAGGTGGCGAAGAGATTCTGGTATTGTCAGGCACTTTTTCTGCGGATAATAGCGATTATCCTGCTGGTTGGTATCTACGCAATCCACCGACTTCAGGGCATCAGCCTTATAGTCATGAGGGGGCTGTTATTTTTGTCAAACTTTGGCAGATGACAGTCGACGAGACCCGTCATGTCGCTATCGATACCAACGATGCTGACAACTGGCAAGAACAAGGCGGCCGTGAGGTTTGCCAGTTATACTCGGATGCAAAGGAGCAAGTGATCTTGCAACGTATCAATGCAGGTGAGGCATTGTTTACAGGTATCATCGTAGGAGGTGCTGAGCTATTGGTGCTAGAGGGTACTTTGATAGAAGTGGGACAGAGTTATCAGCGCGGTAGTTGGATACGTCTGCCTGTCGATGGGACATCGCAAATAACAGCAGGAGAGAATGGCGCCACGGTTTATCTAAAAACTGGACATTTATCACAAATCATCGGTATCGATGTTCACTGAGTTTATAAGTACTGTTGAGAAAAATAATATGAAGAAAGCATCGGTAGCGATTATTGGCGGCGGTCTAAGCGGCTTGTATGCGGCTTATTTATTAGAGAAAAAAGGCATCGATTATGTGCTGTTAGAGGCGCGTCCGACACTAGGTGGTCGTATCGTTACTGCGAAATTTTCGGGAGATAATAAAAGTATAGATAGCTTTGATTTGGGGCCTTCTTGGTTTTGGCCAGACTATCAGCAGCAGTTGGCGCATCTTATTGAAGAATTACAATTAGAGACCATAATGCAGTTTGAAGACGGCGATATGATGGTCGAGCACACGCCTGATATGCCTGCTGTTCGTACGCAAGGCTATAAGAGTTCACCACCTTCTATGCGACTTAAAGGTGGAATGGCGGCATTGATAGAGGCTCTGTATCTTCGCTTAGATGCATCACGTATTTTGACTGGCCAAATCGTATATCAACTTAATCATGCTGGTCAATATATTGAGATTGCTAGTAAAGATATATCTGAGCAAGTAGTGACTTGGCAAGCGCAACATATACTGCTTGCACTACCGCCACGTTTGGTACAAGAAAGCATTACGTTTCAACCTGCTTTACCTTCCAATCTAGCTGCGCAGTGGCAGCAGACTGCAACTTGGATGGCACCACATGCCAAATATGTGGCGGTTTATGACACGCCTTTTTGGCAAAAACAGGGTCTTTCTGGAGCGGCGAGAAGCGCCCAAGGTCCTATGGTTGAGATTCATGATGCTTCGATGATAGATGGTAGTGGTGCGCTGTTTGGTTTTATAGGTGTACCTGCAGAAATACGTCAAAATATTTCTGAAGCCCAATTAAAAATCCATTGCCGTGCACAGTTGGTAAGACTGTTTGGTGTAGAGGCAGAGAACCCTAAAAGAGAATATCTTAAAGACTGGGCGCAAGAACCGTTTACAGCGACTGCTACTGACTCGAGTGGCAATGGTCAACATGCGTCAGCACCTGTGTCTAAAGCAACATCTGGCGTATGGGAAAATTGTCTGACGGGTATTGGCAGTGAATGGTCAACACAATTCCCAGGTTACCTTGCTGGGGCGATCGATGCTGCTAGCATAGGGACGCTAAACCTTCCTGAGTCAGTCTTGACTTAATTAATCCTGCTTATACCAATATAAAGAACCGCCTCTAAACAGTCGTTTTTGGATCTGCTCTTTCCTTGCTATACGGGCGTTTCGCTGTTTATAGTAAGGAAAGGTTTGAGTTCAATGCAAAGTGCGGCGCGTCAAGTAAAGCCATATTATCAGTCCGCCTTGCCCCCATAATTCCATCTAGCCTTATTTCATCTAAAATAAACAAAATACATATTAACCCTTCACATTGCTAGATTATTTCTATAAAATACCGACCGTGTGGTTTCTTTAATGTATATATATATTATTAATATGTGCTCAATTTGAGACAGGTATCCTAATTATGAGTCCTACCACGATTGCTTACGGTTACCTTGCCATTGCTATCATTTGTGAAGTCATTGGCACCACCTTTTTAGCTAAGTCAGAGCAGTTTACACGTTTGGTGCCGACAGTGATTATGGGTGTGCTCTACGCCATCTCGTTTTACTTATTGACACAGACTATCAAGACCATACCGCTTGGTATCGCTTATGCGTTGTGGGCTGGACTTGGGATTGTATTGACCTCATTGGTAGGCTTGGTGTTTTTTAAGCAAACACTGGATACAGCAGCGGTGGTTGGTATTGCAATGATTGTGGGCGGTGTCGTCGTGATGAATTTACTATCTAATTCTGTCGGGCATTAATCGTGTATCTGGAGATAAAAATGGAAGCTGAAAACGCGCATAAGCGCAAAAAACAACCAGAAGTAGTACGTCGGGCATTACTTGACCAAGCGGCACGCATTACTTTAGAGCAAGGTTTGGCCAAGGTGACCTTCCAAGCGGTTGCTGATGCAGTTGGGGTAACCAAAGGTGGCGTGATGCATCATTTCACCACCAAAAACGCCTTGGTGATGGAAGTATTTCATGACGCTATGAAAAAGTTTGAGCTAGAGGTTGACGCGGCTATGGCAAAAGACCCTGTACGTTTTGGCTCTTTTACCCGTGCTTATATCAATGCCACGATTAGCTTGGGCGAAAAAGGGCAGCATGAGTTCAATAGCCAAGCGACACTATATGCATTGATGCTAGGTGATAGTGAGCTACGTGACTTATGGGCAGAGTGGGCAAATGCACAATTAAAGAAACATGAAGCAACCGACAATACCGAAACACTATGTATGGTGCGTTTAGTCGCTGATGGTATTTGGCTCTCTGATTTTTCAGGAATTAATATCTCAGATAAAACATCCATTCATAAACGCTTGATAAGCATGACGCAATCTGAGAAAGAGTAAGACGCTGCTCTCAACTGATTTATCGAAGAAGCGTTTTTTATTATAGAAGCATTGAACGAACAGCTTATAGAAATAGACGATATAAATTTATTTTAAATACTTAACCCATGACGAGATTATTTGGTATTAACTTTTTTATAAAGCTTTTGCCAGTCGTTGTAAGGAGAAAGAACACATGACAGATTCAAAAACAGTGCTAAATAACTTAACAGACATCATCGATTTAGAACAAATACAAACTGCTTATATTAACGGCCGTTACCTAGCTATCGATGACTCATTAACTACCTTTGAAGATATCAATCCAGCGACGGGTGAAGTGCTGGCGACGATTCAGCAAACGACCAATGAGCAAATTGATGAGGCTGTTAAAGCGGCACAAAAGGGTCAAAAAGTTTGGGCAGCACTGACAGCAGTTGAGCGTGGTCGAATCCTATCAAAGGCCGTTGAGATATTACGCGAGCGCAATAACGTACTGGCATTGCTCGAAACGAAAGACACAGGTAAAGCGTATTCTGAAACCAAGTATGTGGATATCGTTACTGGTGCTGATGTGGTTGAGTACTATGCAGGTCTTGCACCGATGATTGAGGGTCGTCAGATTCCGTTACGTGATACCAGCTTTGTCTATACTCGCCGCGAGCCACTTGGCGTAGTCGCTGGTATTGGTGCATGGAACTATCCGATTCAAATCGCGATGTGGAAGGCAGCACCTGCACTAGCCGCTGGTAATGCAATGATCTTTAAGCCATCAGAAGTGACACCGTTGACTGCGTTGAAACTGGCAGAAATATTTACAGAAGCTGGCTTGCCAGATGGCGTGTTCAACGTCGTGCAAGGCAATTATAAAGTGGGTGAGGCACTAACTCAGCATCCTGATATCGCCAAAGTCTCGTTTACCGGTGGCGTACCGACGGGTAAAAAAGTCATGTCGAGCGCGGCATCATCGTCTCTTAAAGACGTGACATTAGAGCTGGGTGGTAAGTCACCATTGATTATCTTTGATGATGCGGACATCGATACAGCTGCGGACATCGCAATGATGGCGAACTTCTATAGCAGTGGTCAGGTATGTACCAATGGTACGCGTGTGTTCATTCCTAAAGCGATGCAAGCCAAGTTTGAAGAAGCTATCTTAACGCGTGTTGAGCGTATTAAATTGGGCGATCCGATGGATGAAAACATCAACATGGGCCCACTAGTCAGCTTCCCGCATATGGAAAGAGTGCTCGGTTATATCGAGCAAGGTAAAGCCAGTGGCGCACGCTTGCTAACAGGTGGTGACCGTGTGACGACAGGCGAATTGGCAAATGGCGCATTCGTCGCACCGACGGTATTCACTGATTGCACCGATGAGATGACTATCGTACGTGAGGAAATATTTGGCCCAGTGATGTCGATATTGACTTATGAGACAGAAGAAGAAGTTATTCGCCGTGCCAATGATACCGAATATGGATTGGCAGCTGGCGTCGTGACTGCTGATTTGACCCGAGCACATCGCGTCATTGCTCAAATTGAAGCGGGTATCTGCTGGTTAAATACATGGGGCGAATCAGCTGCTCAAATGCCAGTCGGCGGTTATAAGCATTCAGGTGTTGGCCGAGAAAACGGCATTGAAGCCCTTGAACACTATACGCAGACCAAGTCTATCCAAGTAGAGTTGGGTAAGTTTGAATCTGTCTTTTAATCATTTGTATTGAGAAAATTCTTAATCAGTAAAGTGGTTCAGTAGTAGAGCTAATTTGTTCTTTGTTCGACTTTGCTGATAGTAAATGATTTATTTTTCAATATTATGGAGCGTTTTATGACATCGACCACAGCTGAGTATGACTACATTATCGTTGGTGCAGGATCAGCAGGAAATGTGCTGGCTACACGCTTGACCGAAGATGCCAGTATTAAAGTGCTGCTGCTAGAAGCGGGTCGCCCAGACCATCGTTTGGATTTCCGCACCCAAATGCCAGCGGCGCTCGCAATGCCGTTACAAGGAACGACTTATAACTGGGGCTACAAAACCGATCCTGAGCCGAATATGAATAATCGTGTGATGGACTGCGGTCGCGGTAAAGGACTTGGCGGCTCGTCATTGATTAACGGTATGTGTTATATCCGTGGTAATGCACTAGATTTTGATGACTGGTCTGAGATTAAAGGCTTAGAAGATTGGACGTATCTGGATTGTCTGCCGTATTTTAAAAAGTTAGAAAACCGCGATGCTGGTGAGAACGACTATCATGGTGTGGGTGGTCCTGTTGAGATGACGACCTCAAAACCAGGGGTCAATCCACTGTTTCAAGCGATGATTGAAGCAGGCGTGCAAGCTGGCTATCCAAGTACCGACGATTTAAACGGCTATCAGCAAGAAGGCTTTGGGCCGATGGATCGCTTCGTGACGCCTAATGGTCGCCGTGCTTCAACGTCCCGTGGCTATCTGGACCGTGCTAAGCCGCGCAGTAATATCACGATTTTGACGGGTGCACTGACCGATGTAATCTTATTTGATGGTAAGCGTGCTATCGGTGTCAAAGTCGAGCATCAAGGTCAAACTAAGAACTTTCATGCATCGCGTGAAGTGATTGTCTCCTCTGGTGCGATTGCTTCGCCACAATTATTGCAGCGTTCTGGTATTGGCCCCGGTCAATGGCTAAAAGATTTGGGTGTTAATGAAATTATGGATTTGCCGGGTGTTGGTAATAATCTGCAAGATCATTTAGAGCTGTATATGCAGTATGAATGTAAGCTGCCTGTGTCGATTGCCCCTGCCAATAAATGGTGGAACAAGCCAGCCATCGGTGCTGAGTGGTTATTCAATGGTACGGGTCTTGGCGCGTCAAACCAGTTCGAAGGTGGTGGCTTTATTCGTACCGACGAAAAATTCACGCATCCTAATATTCAGTACCACTTCTTACCGCTCGCGGTACGTTATGATGGTCGTAGTGCAGTGAAGTCTCATAGCTTCCAAGCACACGTTGGCTCATTACGCTCGCCAAGTCGCGGTCGTGTCAAGCTGACCTCAAAAGACCCAAGTGCGCATCCAAGTATCTTGTTTAACTACATGTCTCATGATCAAGATTGGCAAGAGTTCCGTGCTGCCATGCGTATCACTCGTGAGATTATGCATCAGCCAGCACTTGATCCTTATCGTGGTCGCTCGATTGCACCGACCGATGATTTAGTGACTGATGCGCAGTTGGACGAGTATGTCCGTAACCACAGCGAGACGGCTTATCATCCGTCTTGTACCTGTGCGATGGGCGAAGACAGTGATTCGGTCGTCAATGGCGAAGGGCTGGTACATGGTATCGATGGCTTGCGCGTGGTTGATGCCTCTATCATGCCAAATATCATCAGTGGCAATCTCAACGCAACCACTATTATGTTGGCAGAAAAAATCGTCGATAAGATGCGTGGCGTACAGCTACCACGTTCAACGGTAGATTATTTTACGGCTAATGGTGCACCGTTGAGAGCTGAGCCGATGCGTGCTTATGGCTCTGTTTAAATTAAATATTAATAAGAAGGCCTTTTTATAAAGGTCTTTTTTATCCGCGCTACTGTTTTAGAAAACGAACACCATTAAAATTGATTTTTTAATGACTTACCTTGTTGCTTAAGTGCTAATTATTAAAGTAGCAAATTTCATTTATTGGTACTGCTTTGTGCGTCATGCAGTTATTTGTATGTTATGCGGTTATCAGTCATAAGATTATGACGGACAAAGCAATATCAGACCCTGTTTAATTTACCTATTGAGGTCTTTTATGTACAGCTCGCCATCAAAGGATGCGACGAAACCCCTGACTCTAAATAAGACGGTTTTTTTAGGCTCAGCTATTATCTCTATTTTATTGATAATCTGGACGATTGCGTTTCCAGATTATAGTGAGGCATTATTAAGTTCAAGTATGGCATGGGTATCCCAGAGCTTTGGCTGGTATTACATGCTGGTGGTTGCCGCTTATAGTATATTTGCCTTGTTTGTTGGCTTTTCTAAGTATGGCGATATCAAGCTTGGTCAAGACCACGAAAAAGCACAATTTCCCTTTTTAGCGTGGGCAGCGATGCTGTTCTCCGCTGGTATCGGCATTGATTTATTGTTTTTTGGTGCGTCTGAGCCGTTGATGCATTACCTGACGCCGCATACGGGGTTAGAGCCTGCCAGTGAGGCGGCTATGCGTGAAGCACTTGCGCAGACCTTTTTACATTGGGGTCTACATGGCTGGGGCATTTATGCCTTAATCGGGATGGCATTGGCGTACTTTGCTTATCGTAAAAACATGCCACTCGCGTTACGTTCACCACTGACGCCTATCTTTGGCGAGCGCTTAATTAAAGGCTGGCTTGGTGATGGTATTGATACCTTTGGTGTTGTTTGTACGCTAATGGGTATCGCTACCAGTTTGGGTATTGGTGTATTGCAAGCCAATGCTGGTTTGACTCATGTGTTTGGGATTGAATCTAGCAAAATGGTTCAAACCTTTATCATCATAGGTGTTGTCGCTGCCGCGGCGATCTCTGCGATGACTGGTGTGGAAAGAGGCGTCCGCCGTTTATCAGAATTCAACATGCTGTCTTCGATATTGCTATTAATCGCGATATTGGTAATGGGTAATACGGTTTATTTGCTGAATACCTTTACCCAAAATATTGGTCAATACTTCCAAACCATCGTTTTCAAAACTTTTGATGTTTATGCTTATGATGGTCAAGCTGGCGCTGACTGGAAGTCAGGCTGGACGATATTTTTCTGGGCATGGTGGGTCGCTTGGGCACCGTTCGTAGGTCTGTTTATTGCGCGTATTAGCCGTGGTCGTACCCTGCGTGAGTTCGTATTTGGTGTGATGTTTATCCCACTTGGATTCATCTTTGCTTGGTTCTCTATCTTTGGTAACTCAGCGATAGATTTGGTTGCCAATGGTGCCACTGAGCTTGGTGAAATCGCAGTCAATGATGCGGCAATGGGCATGTTTGCCTTGTTTGAGTATTTTCCTTACAGCGAAGTGCTATCATTTGCAGGTGTGGTTATCGGGTTAGTATTCTTTGTGACTTCAGCTGACTCAGGCGCGTTAGTATTAGCAAACTTGAGCTCACGCGGCATGACCAATGATACGGATGCACCTGTTTGGTTACGCTTATTTTGGGCAGCAGCGACCGGTCTTATTACTCTAGGCTTATTGTTTGCTGGTGGTTTTGCCTCATTACAGTCAGTATCTGTCATTGCAGGTTTGCCATTCTCACTCATCCTTGTACTCTATATGATGTCGATGTGGAAGTCGCTCAAAGAGGAAGGTAATAAGCGTAAAGCCAGTACGATTGGTACGGCTAATGTGCTTGATAGTGGTAAAAGCTGGAAAGCACGCTTGCAACGTATTGTGAGTTTCCCAAGCCATGCACAAGTTGAACGGTTTTTACAAAATGTGGTCAGACCTGCCATGACGGAAGTTGAAAAAGAGTTTGCCGCAGGCGGTCTAAAGACGTCTTTGGATATCCGTAACCCTGAACATATCGGACAAGATATAGATGAGGGTATGGACGAGAGTAGCGGTCAAATAGATGGTCTAAAATTACGGGTTGGACATGGCGATGAAGATGACTTTATTTACGAAGTTAACTTGATCAAAGCGGAGCGTCCTAACTTTACATTGAGCACCTCAACTAAGAACGCAGAGTACTATTATCGTGCGGAAGTGTTCTTAAGCGAAGGCTCGCAAGAGTATGACTTGGTTGGTTACTCCAAAGAGCAAGTGTTGGTCGATATCTTAAATCAGTACGAGCGCCATTTGCAGTATCTACATTTAGAGCGTTAATAGCTAAGTAATATACTCGACTTTACACTGACCCTATAAGTTGAATACAGCTTATAGGGTTTTTTAAATGTCAGCGTTATCGTCTATTTGCTATAAAAGGAATAGGATATATACTGCTACGTTTTATAATGAAGATTAACAGTATTACCATTATCTGATGTGCTATCATTATTAAAAATGGTCATTCAGACCTATCGTGGGTTTAATGGTTTCGTAGCTTTCACTTGCCATTGTGAATCAATCAATGACAGCGCTACAAGCCTTGCAACTTCCAGCACGATATAAAATAACTCTGGTAAAGCGCATGAGCCTTTTCTCCGACAAAGTCATCCATGCCTTATTTGATTTGCCGAATTTGGCTTATTATTATACTTTTATTGTCGGAGTTATAGGAGTCTCACTTGTTTAATCTTCCTGCTACTCATTCCAAATATACCCGCTATTATAGACCGCAGCATTCTTTGGCGCGCCGTATCATTACTCAAATCGATACGTGTGAGCGCCGTCCCCAAGATATTACCAAAGCCATGGGCTATCCGCTTAAGCATACTATTCCTGCCTGTGATCGCCTGCGTCATGTACTGTCTAGCGAAAAATTGGGCTTGGATGGCAGTTATATCGATGCTTATTTTACTCCTGAGCAATTCTTAGAAAAGCTGGTTTCAGTACTTGATATGCAGGATGAGACGTTTGAAGAAGACATCGCTCAAATCAAGTATGATTTGGCGCATTATGCGTATCCTTTGCCTAAATATCGGTTAAGAGCAGATGTTGATTTTGAGTTTACTGCCGGCGCAAATTGGATGTCCCGTGGCGGCGCGGCTCAATTGGCTCATACTCACTTGCCTGAAAATATTGCTCGAATGACTGAGACAGAACGTGAGGTCATCGTACAAAAGTGTATTGATGAGCATTACAAAAACTACAATGGCAACTTGCCATATGGCGGCGTGATTAAAGGCTACTGGCTAACGATTGAGCAGCATGGTGAGGTTATTAGCAAAGTGGAATATGGGCTGCCAGTTAAATCATGATAGTACTCATAACGATGTAAGAAAAAAGCTTAAAAAACCTATTTAAAATTCATCTCAATAGAAAACCGCCAAGCACTTTTTATCATTTGGCGGTTTTTTTGAGCTTCAGTATATAAACTATCAGCAACTAAGCTTGATTCAAACCGTTTAGTAAGTGCTGCTAAGACCGACAAACAAACTCGTTGATTTGTCATCATCACCTTGCGAGTGCGTAACACCAGCATTGGCATTTAATTGACCAAAGTTTTTGGATACACCAAGTGTCATGCCAAAATTATCATCGTCGGTCTGTACCATTGGCGTATCAAAACTGATATTTGCTATGGTGTTAAGACGCGCAGAAGCCGCTTCACGATTGTCACTCAACTGCTTTTGATAATGAACATCACCGAATACATTAAGTGTATCGGCTAGGTTATGATTGGCTTTCACGCCAAGTTTGCCATAAGTGGTAGTATATTTTTGCTCATCGAACTGCATGGCGATACCAGACATTTCTTGCTCTTTTAGCGCGTCCAATCTCACACGACTAGCCGTTGCACCGATATATGGCGTGATAGCAAGGCTGCTAAGCTGCATCGGATATCCTGCCTGCAAGTTAGCATAGTAACGTTTACCATCAGCATTAGAGTTAAATTCTTGTTTATTTCCGCCAAGTGTGACCGCACGTATGACATCGAGGTCTAGATTACCAAAGCCAACCGCACCATTAAGCTGCACGCCGCCAAGCTTATCTAGCGTATTGCTATGATAAACACCAAAGCCTACTTCTTCTAGGTCGATATTGCTTAAGCCAGTGCGAACCCCGGAATTCTCAAAATCCTTTTGAGTGATATTGCCATACAAGCCTGTTACCGCATGTGCTGAGTTAGGATGAGCAAAATCTACACCTAATAATACTTGGGTATTACTATCGCCTTCAAACCCTGCAATATCTTGATTTTCAAAATCACCGGTTGCCCATAACTTACGGGCAGGTTTTTGTTCACTACTTTGGATTTGATTGATGTGAGATTGTAAGCGCTCACTAGTTGCTAGCCCTGCTGTCGTCGCAATGTGCGGTAACACGCCAATAAGACTAGGAGCGGTAACGACGGCACTAGCATAGTCAGCAATCATCTGGTGCGCGCGTCCTGATGGGTGGATGCCATCAGCAAAGAAATAGCTTTCATTGGCATCTGGCACGACTAAATTACTTGATCCACATAAAAGCGAGCTTGAAGTGTTGCACGCTTTTTGAGTCATATTAGTAAAGCCGTAAGCTTTAGGATTGGCAGCGACTTGTTGTAATAAGCTAAAAGTATCGAGCGGTATGATATTAGCACCCGTAGCGACCGCACCACTATACATAGTTTGATTATATAAATTTGCTAACATCGTACCAGACGATTGAAACCCTACTCCTGCAGCGATAGCAGTAGGTGTTAGACCTATATCAGGGATATTAGGTACTAAAATATAGTTGGCACCATTATCTTTTAGCGCTTTAATAGCGGCGACTTGGCTGCCAGCCGCTGATGAAATCGTATTTATCGCATTAGCAGGATTTGTAGCTGCCGCAAGTAAATCGTTTGCGCCTCCCCACACCACATACATACCATTAGGATCAACTTTTTTATTAGCCAGATAACCATTTACTTGAGTGTTCACAGACGCAACAGGAACGTTAACGCCAAAGTCCGTATTAACGATATCCACACCAGCTCTGGCGCCACCAATAGCATAGTTATTGCCAATTTGGGGACTACCAAGAGTATTGGCAACAGAGGTGGTGCCAAGCTGCTCAGCAAATGAGGTTGCCCATACATTATCAGGATTGGTCGTAAATTGACCCGACTCTTTAATACCGAGTTTACCTTGGGTAATAGGGCTAAAATAGCCGCCATCGGTCAAGCTATCACCAAAAAATGTCACGCTGCTATAAAGCTCAGCATGCGCTAGACCTGCCATTGATAGCGAGATGGCAAGCAGACTTTTGGTCAATGTTTTAAGGGTGGTAGGGTTAACAATAGCGTGAGAGATATTACGAGGCATATCGACTTCCTTGTCGTGAATGTAGCGGTTTATTAAGGAAGTGTAACTGCTTTAGAAAATCCTATCAATCGAATTTATCATAAATCCCAATATAAGTTGAATAAGCTAACAAGTATAAAATTTTTAACCATGGTGCAGTAAATATCGTTCTAACCTAGTACTCTATCTTCTAAATTATCCAGACCATCGTTGAATGCAATTACTTGCATTGTTATGATGTGCAAATGAAGGTATCGTCCCTAGCATTTTTAAAATGATGACACGCACTAGTAATAATCAACCTCCGCGTCTAAACTTATTAATCTTAATTCAACTACGAACCCTACCTATGACTTCCTCTTATCATTGCCTGTATTCTTTTCGTCGCTGCCCTTATGCCATGCGCGCCCGTTTCGGCATACTGTTTGCCGAGCTACAGGTAGAGCTGCGCGAAATAACACTGAAAAATAAGCCGTCGCAGATGCTAGCCATTAGCCCAAAAGGTACGGTACCTGTTTTACAACTTGTAGATAGGACGGTGATTGAAGAGAGTACAGAGATAATGATATGGGCGCTTGAGCAGCAAGATCCGCAAGGGCTTTTGGATGCAGAGGTTCTGCAGCAGGCCAATGCGCTGATTGATAAAAACGACAACGAATTTAAATATTGGCTCGATCGCTATAAATATGCCGATCGTCATACAGACATGACCCAGACAGAGTATCGACAGAAGGGTGAAATATTTTTACAAGTGTTAGAGGAATTGCTGACTAAAAATCCTTATTTGCTAGGGGAAACTGTAACGATTGCCGATATTGGTATTATGCCTTTTGTCCGTCAATTCGCTCATGTCGATCGTAATGTTTTTTATAGCCTGCCTTATCCAAATCTACAGCGATGGTTACAAGATTGGCTGCAGCATGCGTTTTTTTTGCAAACGATGACCAAATTTCAGCCGTGGCAGGATGGGGATGAAGCAGTAATTTTTTGCTGAGACTTCCTCCAAAATATTTAATAAGTGTTAATACTTTGAAATTTTCGTCTCATGTTTGTTAGGGTTACTACCCTCTAGCTATCTATCTTATTGAATTACTACAAGATTCACAGTACAGATTAAATAAAAATAAGATTAAGCTGCCATAATTTTTACCAATGTGTAAAGAAATAATTTGACAATTATGTACGGTTGGCTTATAAGAGATAAACAGTATGGCTGTTTGCCAATAAGTGCTTTTTTAGAGTGCCTATTTGCATTGATTAAGCTCATACACATATCAAGGGAAGCATCTTCTACCCTGATGGTACATCGCAATTTATCTGCACTACTCGTTTTATGGTTTTTAGGCAATCATTGCCCAACTGATGACATTCGCTGACAGCTACTAGGCTGCCAATGTCACTCTAACCTCACCCGCGCACGTGAATGTATTTTCTCATTTTGCTATTGTCAGCCAATTTTCTGACGATTCAGCGATGTATGTCGCGCTGGGCCTATAAAAAAGGTTTCCAATCGCATGACGATTTTATCTTCTATGCCTGTGCATCCGCAGCCAATCATAGATTCTGGGCATCGTTTTGATGCCAGCCGCCATTGGCCAGCCTCATTAACTCTGGGGTTTGCAGCCTATCCTGAAGCGGACACTCGCATTACCCGCATGAATGTCGCACGTCACTATGGTCCACTACGGGTACAGCGCGCTTTTTACCCTGAAGGTCGTGATGGCTGCTGTCATGTGTATCTTCTGCATCCACCCGGCGGTATTGCCAGCGGTGATTCTTTAACCATTGACGTTACGGTGTCTGAAAACGCTCACGCTTTATTAACCACCCCAGCTGCCAACAAACTGTATCGAGCCGATAGCAATAATGTCGCTTGGACACAGCATACTCATCTCAAAGTCGAAGACGGTGCCACGCTTGAATGGCTGCCACAAGAAACGCTGGCTTTTGATGGATCACGCGGTGAGCAAACGGTGATTATCGATTTGGCTGAAACGGCTAAATGCTTGGGCTGGGAAATTATAGGCCTTGGTCGCCCAGCCAGCGACTTACCTTATGTCAGCGGCATCATTGAACAGCGCTTTCAGCTTAGCCGAAAAGGTCAGCCACTATGGTTAGAGCGCCAAGCCATTGACCCAACACATCCTCGCTTTTTAGGTAAATGGGGACAAGGCGGTGCTACGGTTCACGCTACTCTGTGGGCAGTCGGACTGAGTGACCCTGCTGAGACCATTGCCGAACTACGCGACAAAATACCTGCCAACCACAATTGGGCGGTGACTTATCGCCGCGGTGTGCTCTTACTACGATATTTGGGCATGGAGCGAAATGAAGCGTGGGATATATTGCAGCAAGCGAGGGAAATTCTGCGCCCAAGACTGATGGATGTTGAGGCAGTGACGCCGCGCATTTGGTTAACCTAATAATTCTTTTGCGTATTTTTTTCGATTACGCATAAAAGCAAGCCGCAAATCAATCGGTTTTCAGCACAACAATATCAATAATAATGGAGACAATAATGGAACTAACCCCCAGAGACAAAGACAAATTAATGCTTTTTACTGCTGGGCTTTTGGCTGAGCGCCGTAAGGCAAAAGGGCTGAAGCTTAATTATCCAGAAGCGATTGCTCTGATAAGTTGTGAGATTATGGAAGGCGCACGAGAAGGACGCACTGTGGCAGAAATGATGGGCGCTGGTCGTGAAATTTTAACTCGTGATGATGTGATGGAAGGTGTACCTGAGATGATTGAAAGTATTCAGGTCGAAGCGACTTTCCCTGATGGCACCAAACTGGTGACTGTTCACAGTCCTATTATCTAATAAGAGCATAAAGCTTAAGGAGAGCATGATGATTCCGGGTGAATATCAATTAAAGAAAGGTGATATTGAACTGTGCGTAGGGCGCGAGAGCTTTGTGATTGAAGTGGCCAATACTGGCGATCGCCCTATACAAGTGGGCTCTCACTATCACTTTGCTGAAACCAATAGCGCACTGAGCTTTGATCGCAAAAAAGCCTATGGCCATCGCCTAGCTATTCCTGCCGGCACCGCTACGCGCTTTGAGCCAGGTCAAAAACGTGAGGTGTCACTACTGCCTTATGCCGGACTGCGCCGCATCTTTGGCTTTAGAGGTGAGGTAATGGGTGCGCTAGATGACAATTTAGATTCAGGAGAAACACGATGAAAATATCTCGCGACGCCTATGCCAATATGTATGGTCCGACCGTTGGCGACCGCATCCGTTTAGGCGATACTGAGCTTTGGATCGAGATTGAAAAAGACCACACTCATTATGGTGAAGAAGTAGTATTTGGTGGCGGTAAAGTGATTCGTGATGGTATGGGTCAAAGCCAATTGTGCTCAGACTCAGTGATGGATACTGTGATTACCAACGTGATTATTATTGATTGGTGGGGCATCGTAAAAGCCGATGTTGGCTTAAAAGACGGGCGCATTGCCGCTATTGGTAAAGCCGGCAACCCTGATACGCAGCCGGATGTTGATATTATCATTGGCGCAGGTACTGAGATTATCGCTGGTGAAAACCAAATATTGACCGCAGGCGCGGTAGATACTCACGTTCACTATATCTGCCCGCAGCAAGTAGATGAGGCGTTAATGAGCGGTTTAACCACGATGATTGGTGGCGGTACTGGCCCTGCAACTGGCTCAGTCGCTACCACCAACACGCCTGGACCGTGGCACATTGGCAAAATGATGCAAGCCGTGGATGACCTGCCTATTAACATCGGATTTTTGGGTAAAGGCAGTGCCAGTACGCCTGCAGCACTTGAAGAGCAAGTCAAAGCTGGCGTTATGAGTTTAAAAGTTCATGAAGATTGGGCGGCAACGCCAGCAACGATTAGTAATGCGCTTGATGTTGCTGACCGTTACGATATTCAGGTAGCGTTACATGCCGATAGTTTAAATGAGTCAGGATTTGTTAAAGATACGCTAGAGGCCTTTAAAGATCGCTGTATCCATTCGTATCATACTGAAGGTGCGGGTGGTGGTCACGCGCCAGATATTATTGTCGCTTGTGGTCAGCCAAATGTTTTACCGTCATCGACCAATCCAACACGCCCGTACACCATCAACACTGTTGACGAGCATCTCGACATGCTGATGGAGTGTCATCACTTAGACCCAAATATTCCTGAAGATGTGGCCTTTGCTGATTCGCGTATCCGCCGTGAGACCATTGCTGCAGAAGATATCTTGCATGATCTTGGCGCTATTTCGATGATTTCGTCGGACTCGCAAGCCATGGGCCGTATTGGTGAAGTGGTCTGCCGTACGTGGCAAACCGCGCACAAAATGCGGCTGCAACGTGGTCTGCTACCAGAAGATCAAGAGCGCGGTACTGATAACTTCCGAGTCAAACGTTATATTGCCAAATATACCATCAATCCTGCCATCACCCATGGTGTATCACATGAAGTGGGCTCGGTAGAGATTGGCAAAATGGCAGACTTGGTACTATGGCGTCCTAAGTTTTTTGGTGTTAAGCCCTCCATTATCTTAAAAGGCGGCATGATTGCTGGCGCAGCAATGGGTGATCCTAACGCCGCAATTTCGACCCCGCAGCCAGTACATTACCGCCGTATGTTTGGCGCGCTAGGACGTGCAGTTTCTGCTACACGTGTTACTTTCGTTAGCCAAGCTGCGATGAACACGGGACTCGAAGAAAAACTGGGGCTAAAAAGCCGATTGGTCGCGTGTAAAAACGTTCGCAGCATGCGCAAAAAAGACATGAAGCTGAATGATTACTGCCCGAACATCACGGTAGATCCAGAAACTTATGAGGTTCGTGTAGACGGTGTGCTTTTAACGTGTGAGCCGCTCTCTGAACTGCCATTAGCTCAGCTTTATCATTTGTTTTAGGCCAGTTGTTTTAAATCGTTTGTAAGGATAATAATATGCTTGAATTAATAAAAAGAATGGATGGTAATGCTTTGGTTGATATTTATGACACCTTGACCTTGCCTTATGAGCTACGTATTCGTGGCCGTCTAAAGGCAGTTAGTGATAACGAACGTGATATGGGTCTGTTTCTTGACCGAGGTCCTGTGCTTCGTCATGGTGATTTGCTACAAGCCGATAGTGGTGAGGTGATTCAGGTTCTTGCAGCTGATGAGCCAGTGGCTACTGCTTATATCGAAAGCGGTTTACCACTCGCTAGACTGTGCTACCACTTAGGTAATCGACATGTGTCACTCGCCCTTGGTAGCGATGAAGATGGGCGTCATTGGGTACGTTTTCCTCCAGATCATGTGCTTGAGGAGCTAGCAGTACTATTGGGAGCAGATTTAAGGCATCACGACGCACCATTTGATCCTGAATCTGGTGCTTATGCGCAGGCTGGTCGCGAGCACTCGCACTCAAATAGTCATGCGCATTCTCACTCTCATTCTCATGACCACGACCATTCTGAACACGACGGTCATAACCATGCGCATTAATGAGCCGTCAAATGCTGTGAGCGATCTAGCATTGTTAGGTTTGATGCAATTAATTAGCCCAGCATTACCTATTGGTGCTTTTGCTTGGTCACAAGGTTTGGAAAGTGCGTTTGAGCTGGGTTGGGTCAATAATGAAGCTCAACTGGGCGAATGGTTGGAAGGCGTTTTAGGTGACGGTTTGACGCGTTGTGAACTGCCTGTCCTAGCACGTTTACAGAGATGTTGGGCAAATAATGACGGTGATGGTCTGGCCTTTTGGAATGACTGGCTACATGCCAATCGGGAAACGGCTGAGCTGAGCGATGAAGACACACGTTTAGGTCAAGCATTGATACGCTTACTAAACAGTTTGGATTTGCAGCCACAGACAGCGTTAGGTCATGCCGAGCTACCAACAGACCCGGGTTATGTCACTGTCTTTGCGTGGACGGCTCATCAAAGGCAGGTGCCTGTACGTCAAGCTCTACTGGGATTTGCTTGGGGCTGGCTAGAAAATCAGCTGGCGGTTGCCTGTAAAGCCCTGCCACTCGGTCATACCGCTGCACAACGTTTGAACGAGACCTTGCGTCCGCAACTGGTGGCGGCAGTTGATAAAGCGTTAGCATTAACTGATGAGCAATTGGGTCCGATTTTACCCGGCTTAGCACTGGGTAGTGCTCAGCATGAAACTCAATATTCACGATTATTTCGAAGTTAAATTAATGCTTCGTTTTTAGATAAGGAAAATATACATGAAACATTGTTTAAGAGTAGGTGTTGGTGGTCCGGTTGGTTCTGGAAAAACAGCTCTATTACGTCAGTTATGTAGTGCGCTAAAAGATCACTATGATATCGCTGTGGTTACTAACGACATCTATACGCGTGAAGATGCTGATTTTTTGTTAAAGCACGACGCCTTGCCTGCCGATCGTATTTTGGGTGTAGAAACTGGCGGCTGTCCGCATACCGCTATCCGTGAAGATGCCTCGATGAATCTGGCCGCAATTGATGATTTGCAAACGCGCCATCCTAACCTAGAGCTGGTGTTAGTAGAGTCTGGCGGCGATAACTTGGCAGCGACCTTTAGCCCAGAGCTTTCTGATTTGACCTTATATGTCATTGACGTCGCTGCTGGTGACAAAATCCCTCGTAAAGGTGGCCCAGGTATAACTAAGTCAGACCTGCTGATTATTAATAAAATTGATATCGCTGAATATGTCCATGCTTCGCTAGATATCATGGAGCGTGATTCAAAGAAAATGCGCGGAGAACGTCCTTTTATCTTCACCAACTTATATGACGGCGTAGGCGTAGAAGAAATCATTAGCTTTATCTTAAAGCAGGGCATGTTACCTGAGCGTCGTCCTGAAAAGCTAAGCGCCAATGCTTAATGCTTAATTGCTCGCATTTAATAATTATAGTCAGTCCTAAATAAAAAAATGCAAATATTATCAAACACTACTGGGGTTAATTTTTCTTGCTTGCTGTGGCTACGCAGACAGAGGCTGCGAATAATCAATCCCAGTAGTTCTGTACTCTTTTAAAAGTGGATCAACTATAAGTACGCGGACAGTACTTCAAAGTATTAAATAGACCAATCAATTAGTTAGATAATAGAAAACAAGAAAATAGGAGAGAAAGATGAATAAAATGACTAAATTGCTGCTGACAGCAGGGTTGATGATGACTGCCACTTTGGCGATGGCCCACCCTGGCCATGGCGAGCAGGTGAGCAATGGTTTCCTTAGCGGCTTACTGCATCCGATGATGGGCCTTGACCACTTATTGGCTATGGGCGCGATTGGTTTTTGGAGTATCCGCCAAAACACTACGATGAAACGTGGCACGCCGTTATTTGTCGTAGGCGGCATGATAGCTGGCGCAGGCCTTGCTTGGGCGGGTGTCAGTTTGGCTGGGGTAGAGACTGGTATCGCCATGTCAGTATTGCTAGTCGGTGTACTAATCGCCACGTTAGCAAAACTACCGACTGCTGTTGGTGGAACATTGGTTGCCCTGTTTATGGTCGCCCACGGTTATGCTCATGGTACTGAAATGACACAAGGTTCAAGCTTATTGCTTTATATGGCTGGCTTCGTTGTCGCCACCTTAGCTATTACCTTTATCGGTCGTAGTCTGGGTACCATGATGCTCAAAGCCGATAACCGTATTACCCGTGCATTAGGCGGCGTGGTTGCTATTATTGGTGGGGTATTGGCTGCGGGCTAATATGTATTAATCAAAAAAAATCTCGTTTCGCATCAAGCTAAGAAGCCGTAGGGACTTCCTACGGTTTTTTAGTTTCTCATATTCCTTTTCGCATCTGCTAAAGATCTTAAAGCGACGACAGTGGGCTAGATGCCTGCTGCATTAATAAATATATCAAATAGGGATTATCACGATATGAATGATACCATCATAAAATTATCTAGAAACACGAACCGTGCGCCGATTAGCGCAACCTCAACTCAGAGCGTTGCTTTTTCTCATTACAATAACATCTCAGCGCAGTTACCAATCGATCCTAAGACGGGAGCATTAGCCTCTGCTGACATCACAGCCCAAGCCAAACAGTGCTTAGATAATATCAAGGCGGTTGTGGAAAGTACCGATCACCTCATGGATGATGTGATTAAAATCACTGTATTTTTAAAAGATATTGCAGATATGCAGGCAGTAGATGCTGTCTATCGTACTTTCTTTACCGACTATTTGCCGACACGTAACGTAGTGATGGTTGCAGAGCTGCCTATTGATAATGCGTTAGTACAAATGGATGCATTACTTTCAAATGGCGAAGGTACTCACCCGCAAGCCCCTTGCGAGCTCGTAAAAGTGGCAAAAAACACCGATAATGCGCCAATCGATTCTCTATCTACCCAGACAGTTGCTTTTTCTCATTACAATAACATCTCAGCGCAATTACCCATTAACCCTGCTTCAGGGCAAATAATAGCAGGTGGTATAGCAGAACAGACTACGCAATGCCTAGCCAATATCAAGTCGATTTTGACCAGTATTGATGTCGGTGTTGATGACATTGTCAAAATAAATATTAGTCTAACCAACCTTGTTGATATTGCAGCCGTCGATGACGTCTATAGTACTTTTTTCCCAGACACGGCTATTGCCAGAGCCGTCAATTATCTACCGGCGCGTACAGTGACTATGGTTTCAGGGTTACCTATGGCCGCTTTGGTACAGATTGAAGCCGTGGTATCACATGGAGATGGCACACCGCCACAGGCCGTTGAAGATCGACATGGCATTGTGATCAAAGCCAATAATACTGAGCAGGCGCCAAAGCACTCGTTAAGCACGCAGATGGTTGCTTTTTCTCACTATAACCACCTTTCAGGTCAATTGCCTATCAATCCTGAAACAGGTAAGCTTATCGGCGGTGATACACTGGCGCAGACTAAGCAGTGCTTAGAGAATATCAAAGCCATTGTCGAGAGTACCAATCATAAAATGGATGACATCGTTAAAGTAACTATCCAACTCAAAGACGTTAGCGATATTGACACGGTCAACGATATTTATACCACGTTTTTTGACGGTGAGCTGCCTGCCAGAACAGTGTTTGGAGTTTCAGCAATCCCTATGGATGCATTGATACAAATCGATGCCGTACTCTCTAATGCTGAAGGTACGCCACCTGTAAGATAGTAATTATTCAGATTTTGTCATAACAATTGGTTTGACGCGCGTTTTCTAGAGCGTCATAATCAATTTATGATTCATCACTTAAATAAAATAAAAAGGCTTTCAACTATTTGGAAGCCTTTTTATATGTGGAAGATATAACTAAATAGGTAAAAGTAGACAGGACGCTTAAGGTCTAAATAAAAAAGAGTCATTCATAGCAGTACCGTAGTGTTTTTAGAGTATTTTGACTATAGTTAGCTAATAATAGCACTCAAGGAAAATTTATATAAAAAGGAAGTTATAAAATGAAAGGGATTACCCATTTTTCGAATAGCTTAATGGAGAAGTATTTACCGGATCCATTTTTGTTCGTTATTATCTTAACAGTGGTTATTTTTGTACTGGGTTTAGGATTAACTGACTCTTCACCGGTACAGATGGTGGCGTTTTGGGGTGAAGGGTTTTGGGCATTACTCGCATTCTCAATGCAGATGGTGTTGGTATTAGTCACAGGTTTTGTATTGGCAAGCAGTCCGATATTTAAAAAAGGTTTAGGAAAGCTGGCAAGTTTAGCAAAATCGCCGGGCAGTGCCATTATCTTGGTAACTTTAGTATCCCTTGCGGCAAGTTGGATTAACTGGGGATTTGGGTTGGTGATTGGGGCATTATTCGCCAAAGAATTGGCAAAGCGTGTAGAGAATGTCGATTACCGTTTATTGATTGCCAGTGCTTATTCTGGTTTTATTATTTGGCATGCTGGTTTTTCGGGCTCCATTCCGTTATCTATTGCCACAGAAGGGCATCCTTTCGCTGATAAGATTGGTATTATTCCGACCAGTGCAACCATTTTTGCCAGCTATAACTTAATAATCGTTGTGGCATTGATTGTCATCGTTCCTTTACTCAACCGTTTGATGATGCCGAAAAAAGAAGATACGGTGACGGTAGATCCGAGACTTCTGGTTGAACCAATTGATGAAGTGCTGCCAGAAAAATCGGACATGACACCAGCAGAGCGTTTGGAAAATAGCTGGATTTTATCCATGATCATTGGCGCATTAGGTATTGCTTTTATCGTCTATTATTTTGTACAAAATGGCTTTGCCTTGACGCTTGATTTGGTCAACTTTATGTTTTTGTTCCTTGGGATTATCTTTCACGGAACGCCTCGTAAGTATTTGATTGCCGTTCAAGAAGCGGTCAAAGGTGCTGGTGCTATTATTGTCCAGTTTCCGTTTTATGCAGGAATCATGGGTATGATGACAGCGTCAGGCTTGGCAGGCGTGATGTCAGAAGCATTCGTCAATATCTCGTCAGCTGAGACATTGCCACTTTTTGCCTTCTTAAGTGCAGGACTCGTCAATTTCTTTGTCCCTTCAGGTGGTGGGCAATGGGCAGTGCAAGCACCCATTATGTTAGAGGCGGCAGAGATGCTGGGCAGCGATCCTGCAAAGGTTGCTATGGCAGTTGCATGGGGTGACGCATGGACAAATATGATTCAGCCGTTTTGGGCATTGCCAGCCTTGGCAATTGCGGGGCTAAAAGCCAAAGATATCATGGGTTTTTGTGTCATCGTCCTGATTGTTAGTGGTGTTGTGATTGGTTTAGGGCTATTGTTTTTATAATTAACACCTAGCGTTTTTGGTACGGCTTAGCGTTTAGACCTTGCCTATTTGATGGGTAAGGTCTTTTTTTATGAGAATAATTCAAGGGGTATGTCTATCGCTGTCTATCTAAAATTGTCCAAATAAGCGACAATACCCGCATAAATTTTAAGCGTATATTAAGAGCGATATATCCGCTTAGAGACTCTCATTTTTTTGATAGTAGACATCTATTAAATCTAACACACATAAAAGGCCGTCCCAAATGACCAATGATAACCCATATGATTTTTTACCATTACAGCCTACTGGTAGAAACGAGACTGATACTGCCAATACTTACGCGCCCGAAGACATGATCAAGATATACGAGCAGCAATTTCTCATACCAGTCCCTGAAGAGCAGCTAACTGAATTTTTACCTGCGCTAAAAAGCTTCTATGATATTGATAATCATACTCTAGATGTTAGCGCCATTATCTTCGAAGCAATCGCGGATGCGAGTATTATTTACAATCATAAAATAAAAGCAGGGCGCTACCAACTCCTAGAGGGCTTGGTAAAAGAAGAGCTTGAACATGGCGAAGACGACCAAAATGATGCAGGTATTGATGGCGTTGACAGCAATGACAGTGAAGAAGCGCAAGCCTATACCCTAGAGTGTAAGCGTACCTTTTTTATTAATGATATAGAGATGCCCTATTATTTTAATTTATTTATTCAGGGCGATAGCTATTCAACATTAACCAAACAAGACACCTTGCTAGAGCAGATGTATTGGTTCGCGAGTGACGGTACCGATGACAACGAACGCTTAGAGGCTATCAATGCGCAGTTAGCGAGCTTAGGTATTCGTGCAATGGATTTGGCGACGCTCTATCAGATAGTGGATTATGTAGAAGACCACATCATAGACGATGCCATGATAGAAACCCTGAATAAATTATTAGATGATGCTGAATAGTAAGTGAAAATAATACTAAACAGCCAATCAAATTTTGTATGTGACTTTAAGTTATAACACTTTCTCTTTATACGGTCTGCCAAGGAGAGTGACACGTGGTACATCATAATAACGCCAATATTGAAAGCAAATCAGCATGGGCTGTTTTTCTTATCTTCCTTAGATTGGGGTTGACCTCATTTGGTGGCCCTGTCGCTCATTTGGGCTATTTCCGTGATGAGTTTGTAATACGCCGCAAGTGGCTGACTGAGAACAGCTATGCCGATTTAATCGCGCTCTGTCAGTTTTTACCAGGACCTGCCAGCAGCCAAGTTGGCATTGCTATCGGGTTATCTCGAGCAGGATATGCTGGCGCGCTTGCTGCTTGGACGGGTTTTACCTTACCCTCTGCCATAGTGCTTATGTTGTTTGCCATAGGTATTAGCCGTTATGGGGATATTGTTCCACTTGGTGTATTGCATGGTTTAAAGGTCGCGGCAGTGGCTGTGGTTGCGCAAGCGGTATGGGGTATGGGGAAAAATCTCTGCACCGATGTTGCGCGAATCTCTATCATGGCGCTGGCTGCTTGTTTTGTACTTTTGGTGCCTTCTGCATTAGCTCAAGTAAGTGTTATTGCGATTGCCGCCATTATTGGGCTGCTATGGTTCAAACCTGAAAAAGTGATTGCTCATGACCCGCTTCCTATTACTGTGAGACGTCGGACTGGGCTTATTTGGTTGTTCTTGTTTTTTTCATTGCTCATTGGCTTACCGCTGCTAACTGCATTGTATCCAAGCCAAACCCTATCTATGGTAGATATCTTTTTTCGTGCAGGATCACTTGTGTTTGGTGGCGGACACGTAGTATTGCCATTATTACAGGCTGAGATTGTTCCCGCAGGCTGGATAAGTAATGATACTTTTTTAGCAGGTTACGGAGCTACGCAAGCAGTGCCAGGACCTTTATTTACCTTCGCAGCATTTCTAGGTGCCTCGATGAATCAAGCTCCTAGTGGCTGGCTAGGAGGGGTGATTTGCTTGATAGCAATCTTTGCGCCGTCATTTTTATTGGTTATGGGCGTCCTGCCGTTTTGGGAGAGTCTACGCCAAAATCTGCGCACAAGAGCCGCACTATCTGGTATCAATGCAGCGGTCGTTGGTTTGTTATTGGCAGCGCTTTATCAGCCTGTATGGACAAGCGCTATTGTTGAAGCAAAAGATTTTGGTCTGGCATTGGTCGCTCTCATTGCTTTGATGTTCTGGAAAGTCCCTGCTTGGCTGGTAGTGATTGGCTGCGGAGCCGCTGGATGGTTACTAACACTATAAGGTGGCAACTACCTGTATAGTAATCAGATACATTAAGAAATTTCTAATTTTAAAAATTGCTCATTATTAAGTAGTTTTTTCTAATTTTGGAAGGTTTAACTCTCTCAAGAGTCACCACATGAAGTTACGTCTCAACATCCATCTCAAACGATAAAGCTGAAATTCACCAAATTTATCTTTACCGTTTATTCAGCATAGCTCAAGGTTATTGATAACGCTAAAATAGAGCAGGATAAATGACCCATAATAAGATAAACTGCCCCGCGAGCGCTGATTGAATTCGATATATTTCGGACTGGGCAGACGCACTTAATCAGTTATAAAAGAACATTGATAAAAGATTATTGATATAAGGTACATCACGATGGAACAAGCACAAAGCGCGGTAGAAAAAAGACCTGTATTCATGCCTAGAGTGAACAGTGATAATCTGGTAAAAACAGACATGGTTCGGTTTGAGCGCCATGTGGGATTTGCGAGTCGGCAAAAGAAAAAATCTATCAATGATATGCATCAAGTTATTCGCAAAAAATATGGATTTAATTATGTTTTAGAGCTGTCGAGTAAATCGGGTAATAAGCTGAGTTTTCTGCTGAGCCCTTTGAGCCTAAAGCTGACTAATGAGAATGGTGGCGAGCAGTATAGTGTCGAAAACGCCTTTCAAAGCAGTATGGTTTTTGAGGATGGTGGCCCCTATATCGACTTGCTAAGTGCACCGCCCAGACAAGCCAAAAAAGATGAGCGATTAATCACCTCGGGTGAACTCATTGGCTATAATTATTTCGGTATGGAGTGGAGTGTAGAGCCATTAACGACATTTTATGATTGGTTGTATGTGAATGCGCTAAAGCAAAACCCTCAGCTGCATGAAGAGGTGATGCAATATCAAGCCTTTACTGATATGGAGTTTAATCCAAAAAAATCTATCCACTCTGCAGCTTATGCACTAGCGATGTTTGTGGCGCTCCATAAACGAGAGCTACTCGATAATGTTGAAGATCCAGCGGTATTTTTTAACTTATATCATGACTTTAAAGTGAGTAACACCGAAGAGCTTTTGGAAGCGGGCTGGATCTGATAACTAGACCAGCGCTCAATTTAGTATAAGAAATTGGTTAACCAATTCTCTTGCTAGGCTGTAGTGGCATACTAACCTTAGACTGTGCTTAAAAGAAGCGATGTGATACGAAGTACCACATCTATTATCATGGAAGAAAATAAAAACAGACTATGAAAACTGATACCAATCCTTCGCTTGCGTTTAGAAGATACCCTTCGACGACTGCGCTGCAATGCTTCGAGACAGCGGCTCGTCACCTAAGCTTTACTAATGCTGCCTTAGAGCTGCATATGACGCAAAGTGCGATAAGCAAGCAAGTGGCGCAGTTAGAAGAGATGCTGAATATCTCTTTGTTTTATCGTACCTCGCAGCGTATTTCGTTAACGCCTGCCGGCAAATCTTACTATATCGATGTACTAAGTATTCTTAAGCATATCGAGACTGCGACGACCAATTTGATGTCGCATAGCAGTAATTTGGAAGTGCTAAAAATGGTCTCGCATCCCACCTTTTGTGCACGTTGGCTGATTCCTGCGCTTCACGGCTTTAGTCAGGAAAATCCTTTAATTAGGCTGGATATTAAAGAGCAGGTAGGTCCATTTTTCTCCGAAGAGCATGATATCGACATTGCGTTCTTATACGGTGAAGGGACGTGGTCAGGGATGCAAAATGTTAAATTGTTTGATGAGTACTGTGTGGCGGTTTGTGGGCCTGATTATTTGCAGGGTAAAGACTTGCAACCGCAGCAATCGGATAGCTATGTGCTGCTACAGCTGAGCTCACGGCCTAGCGCATGGTACGAGTACTTTAAGCAGCAGCAGATTAGCTTGGATGGTACGTTTGTAGGTCCACGCTTTGATACGTTTCATGCCTGTATTTCGGCAGCTTTAACAGGTTATGGCGTTGCCTTGGTGCCGTTACGTTTGGTGGCTCCTGAGCTACAATCGGGTCAGCTAGTTATGGCTTGGCGTTATGCAGCCAAGGGTAGAGGGGCTTACTATATGTCTTATCCTTTATCGCTTGGCAACTCGCACAAGACCAAAGTGATGCAAGAGTGGATTGCACGCTACTTAGAAACCTCTAGTCAGAGTCAAGTAGAATTAGCCAGTTTGTTGGGTATCACTTGTACGAGTGTCAGCCATGGATAACGACAGTAAGATGATTAACTGCTAAAAGCCAGTGGTGAAAAAAACAATCGCTCCAATCAGCCACGATGACAAAAAGGAATGCCCGCCCAACTATTATTCGTTTGCCCAAACCCTAGGTTTTTGTTGAAATGAGCGTCTAACTCAAGGAAGATGAGAGACGTTCATGGATTCGTTGTATAACGTTACCGATGCATTCACCATGGTGCATCCAGTAACCCTTAGCAAAGGTAAAAATGCGCACGTTTGGGATACGAATGGCAAGCACTATATTGATTTCGTCGGTGGTATCGGCGTATTAAATTTTGGTCATTGCCACCCACATATCGTGGACGCTATCATCGCTCAATCACAAAGCCTCATTCACTACGCCTACAATGCGGCAGGTCACCTGCCTTACCAAAAGCTCATGCCGAGACTTTGCGATTTAGTTCCCATTGCAGGCAAACTTGCGGGCATGCTGACCAACTGCGGCGCCGAAGCGACCGAAAATGCGATCAAAATTGCCCGTATGAAGACCGGTCGTGTTGGTGTGATTGCTTTTGATGGCGGTTTTCATGGCCGTACCCTCGCAGCTGTCAACCTCAATGGTAAAGTGGCCTCATATAAACGTGGTCTTGGCCCTCTTGCCGGCAGTGTCTATCATATTCCATTCCCAAGCCCTGACAATAATATCAGTGACCAGCAAGCCATTGACGCTTTGCTGCGCCTGTTCGAAGTCGAAACCGATATTGCTAATATCGGCGCTATCATCGCAGAACCGGTGCAAGGCGAGGGCGGTTTTCAATTAATGTCGCCAAAATTTGCTCAATACCTACGTAAGTTCTGTGATGATAATGCCATCTTACTCATTATGGATGAGATTCAGTCAGGCTTTGGGCGTACGGGTACACCATTTGCCTTTAGTCATCTAGGTATCGAGCCCGATATGGTATTGCTGGGTAAAAGTATCGCCGGAGGTTTACCATTAGGGGCAGTCATTGGCAAAGCTAGTGTGATGAATGATCTACAAAAGGGCAGCTTGGGCGGTACTTATTCTGGCAACCCAGTGGCATGTGCTGCTGCCAATGCCACGCTGGATATCATGGCAGAAGATGCCGTATGGGACTCAGCAGAACACTATCAGCAAACCATTGAAACCACTATTGAGCAGTGGCAACAAGAGGGTCTAACGCCTTGGTTGTATGGACTAACGGGTATCGGCGCTATGCGTGGCATTGAACTGCGTCATCCATCTCATGGTACGCACCCAAGCGTGATGACTTATATTTTAGCGGAAGCTCGTAAGCAAGGATTGTTATTGATGCCTAGTGGTAAATACCGCCATATTATTCGTTTACTACCGCCATTAACGATTGAGCCTGAAACCCTACAAGAAGGCCTCGATATCTTAAAAGGCATCCTAGCATCCATCCCAAATGAGCTGCCGATTCAATGATTGTTTTTGCTTGTAGCTTCTATTTGGCTACATAAAGCAGCCATCATTTTTAACTATTATTCATTTGTCATCACAAGCAGTTTAAGGAGAATAACCGTGAGTTCAGAGCATCTAAGCTCAAACCAAAAAAATATGAGCAGTGACGATATCCGTCATAAATTTTCGCTCGCTATGTCAAAGATGTATCAAAAAGAAGTGCCGCTATATACTGATCTTATGAATCTGGTCGCTGAAGTTAATAAGGATGTATTGGACAAGCAACCTGAGATTGCTGAGCAGCTTAAGAATACCGATGAAATCGATAGACTCAGCATGGAGCGCCATGGAGCGATTCGATTGGGTACTGCGGCAGAGCTTACGATGATGCGTCGTTTGTTCGCAGTTATGGGCATGCATCCGGTCGGCTACTATGATCTAGCGCCTGCTGGCGTGCCAGTGCATTCTACAGCGTTTCGCGCGATTGATACGGCATCGCTCAATAATAGCCCGTTTCGCGTATTTACCTCATTATTGCGTTTAGATTTGATTGGTGATGCGACGCTCAAGCAACAAGCCCAAGCGGCACTGGATGCACGCTGTATCTTTACCGATGCCGCGATCAAACTGATTGAAATTTATGAAAACGAGGGCGGTCTAACGAATGAGCAGGGTAAGCAATTTGTCCAAGAAGCGCTCGAGACCTTTCGTTGGCATGAGCAGTCGCCTATCTCGAAAGACATATATGAGCAGTTGGCAGCTCAACATCAACTGATTGCCGATGTGGTTGGGTTTAAAGGACCACATATCAATCATTTGACCCCAAGGACGCTAGATATCGATGCCGTCCAACAAGGTATGCAGAGCCGAGGAATTACACCAAAAGCGATCATTGAGGGACCGCCACGCCGTCACTGTCCTATTCTTTTGCGCCAGACCAGCTTTAAGGCATTAGTAGAAGCAGTGAGTTTTAAAGGTGCTGATGGTCAGTATGAATCCGGTCAGCATACTGCCCGCTTTGGTGAGATTGAGCAGCGCGGTGTAGCCCTGACCCCAAAAGGCCGTGCGCTTTACGACCAATTGCTTAACGCCGCCCGTAAAAAGTTGGGTACGACCCCAAATGAAGACAATGCTGAGCAATATTATCGATTATTAAGCGAATCTTTTGCCGCTTTCCCAGACGATTATCAGACACTGCATCATGAGCAGCTCGCTTATTTCCTCTATCAGGTAGCTGACAAGGAGGTTTTTGCAAATCAGTTCGTGGATTCACCGTCAAACGAGCTCTCTGCTGCTAATCTGCAAAGCCTGATTGAGCAAGATATCATTCTTATTGAGCCGATTGTTTATGAAGACTTTTTGCCTGTGAGTGCAGCCGGTATCTTCCAGTCCAATCTTCATAGTGATAGCGAGAACAGCTATGACGGTCAGTCTAATCAACAAGAGTTTGAGCAAGCCTTAGGCATGCGTGTGCAAGATGAATTGGCATTATATGCGCAGCGGCAGAATGAGAGTCTACAGGCATGTTTGGCCTCATTACGACAAGTGGCTTAAAGCAACTTATGGTTAAAAGACAAAACAGTGGCACAGTTAAAAAATTGTTTTAGGCCAGTAAGGATTAATCCGCTTTAATACAATGAGAATTATATCAGTCAATATATTGATTCATTAAGATTTTATCTACTAAGTTTAGAATGCCATTCCAAAAATGAATGACAGCAAGAAATTTATTATTTTGCAACTTGAGCGACGGCAGGGTAGTTTATAGATCTGCACGGACGTAATGAAATACTATACAAAGGAGTCAGTATGATTAAGCAATACATGTCAGCCATGGGCGTCGACGAAAGCCAGTACCAAGCAGGCGATTTCGTAGTCCATAGCCCTATCGATGGTGAAGTCATCGGTAAGGTCGCTTTGCATCAAGTGAGCGATGTCGACACACAAATACAAGATGCTAAAAAAGCCTTCAAAGAATGGCGTACAGTGCCTGCTCCTAAGCGTGGCGAATTGGTCCGTATTTTAGGCGAAGTGCTCCGTGAGCACAAAGAAGATCTAGGCGCGCTAGTTTCTCTAGAAGCCGGTAAAATCAAAGAAGAAGGTCTAGGCGAAGTCCAAGAGATGATCGATATCTGCGACTTTGCAGTAGGTCTATCTCGTCAGCTTTATGGTTTGACTATCGCCTCAGAGCGTCCTGGTCACCACATGCGCGAAACTTGGCAGCCATTAGGTGTCATCGCGGTCATCTCAGCTTTTAACTTTCCCGTTGCTGTTTGGTCATGGAACACGGCCCTAGCCTTGGTCTGTGGTAACCCTGTCATCTGGAAACCTTCAGAAAAAACCCCTTTAACCGCCATTGCTTGCCAAGCGCTATTCGAGAAAGCCCTAGCCAAATTTGGTGATGCGCCTGCTAATCTATCTCAACTTTTATTGGGTGAAGCCGATGTCGGTAATGCGTTGGTTGAGCATAAAGATGTGGCTCTCGTCAGTGCGACGGGCAGCACACGTATGGGCAGAATCGTAGGGCCAAAAGTCGCTGAGCGTTTCGGTAAGTCTTTACTAGAGCTTGGTGGCAACAACGCCATGATTCTAACCCCAAGTGCTGATTTAGACCTAGCCTTACGTGGCATTCTGTTCTCAGCTGTTGGTACGGCAGGTCAGCGCTGTACCTCGCTACGCCGTCTATTTGTTCACGAATCCGTGAAAGACGACATCTTACCACGCGTAAAATCTGCTTATTCAACAGTGAGCATTGGTCATCCATTAGAAGGCAACTTGGTCGGTCCACTTATCGACGAAGATAGCTTCAATAACATGCAAGATTCCTTGACCAAAGCCCGTGCAGCCGGCGGTACAGTCACTGGTGGTGAGCGCGTCTTACAAGATAAGTATCCAAACGCTTACTACGTCACGCCAGCTATTGTTGAGATGGATGCGCAAAATGATGTCGTCCGTCATGAGACCTTTGCGCCTATTTTATATGTCATGACCTATACAGACTTCGACGAAGCTTTAGAGCTACAAAATGACGTGCCACAAGGCTTATCTTCTTGCGTCTTTACCAATGACTTGCGTGAAGCTGAGCTGTTCTTAAGTGCCCGCGGTAGTGACTGTGGTATTGCCAATGTTAATATCGGTACCAGCGGTGCTGAAATTGGTGGCGCATTCGGCGGCGAAAAAGAAACCGGCGGTGGTCGTGAGTCAGGCTCTGATGCGTGGAAAAACTACATGCGTCGTCAGACCAATACGGTCAACTACTCAACTGAGCTACCACTAGCACAAGGTATTAATTTCGGTTAATGCAAGCCATAGTTGCTAATGTAAAAGTGTGTTTTTAGCCAGTTAAGCGCGCGTTATGTGCGCTTAACTGCCCTTAGCATTACTTGTATCCTTTTAAATCCTGCTTTGAATCTATTTTTAAACCGTCAATAAGCCGCAAAAATAGCGGATAGCCGTTTTAATTAAGATTACTGTTTAACGCTTTATTTTTTAAACCCTTTTAATGATTCATGAATATCTTTCAAATATTTATTTTGATTGATGGCAATACTTTATTCTTTAACATGATTATTAAGTTATTGTTTTAATTGATTATTTAATATAAATGCATTTAGAGAAGTGACTTAGGTCACTAGATTGGTTTGCATCTGACCAATGAGCAACATCGTACGATAACTATATACCAATGGATTTGGTTTTAACTACTAGGATAGGTAGATATATTATGATTGCAGATAAACCCCACAAACCGCATGACCCTGATATCGAAGGTTATGATCCTTCTTCTAGCTTCCTGCTAGATATTGCCCCACTGATATTGACTGCCATTATTCTAATGGTGCAATTTTTTGTCTTTAAAGATTTTACTCCGCATATTCCGCTAGCATGTGGCATTTTGATCACCGGTCTGTTCATGAAGTTACGTGGGCGCAGCTGGGACGGTATGGAAGAGCGTTTCTTAAAGGTTGTGAAAATTGGTCTGCCTGCCATGATCATCTTGATGGGTGTAGGGATGCTCATCGGTGCTTGGATTATCGCTGGTACCGTACCCACTATTTTATACTACGGCTTTAGCGTTTTTTCTCCCTCCTCATTCCTAGTCTCTGTTTGTCTTATTTGTGCCATTATTTCAGTAGCAACGGGTACCTCTTGGGGCACGGTTGGCACAGTCGGTTTAGCTATGATGGGTATTGGTTTGGGGTTAGGTATTCCACCGTCACTAACAGGTGGTGCCATCGTCTCTGGTGCTTTTTTTGGCGACAAAATGTCTCCGTTGTCTGACACCACGAACTTAACACCAGCTGCTGCCGGTGTTGACCTCTGGGACCATATCCGTGGCATGTTGCCGACGACTGTACCTGCCATGGTGACTGCTCTGATTCTCTATGCTTGGATTGGTATGAGCTACGGCGCAGACAATGTCGATCTCACCTCAATCAAAGAAATACAAACCTCATTAGCAGCGAACTATAACCTGAGCATTATTACTTTATTACCTGCTGTTGTCGTCGTCATTGCAGCTGTTATGAAAATGCCAGCCATTCCAACGGTATTGTCAGGTGTGGTAGTCGCAGGTATTGTCGCATTCTTTATGCAAGGCGTCGGTGTCCATGACATCTTTAACGTCCTACAAAACGGTTTTAAAAGTGAGACCGGCTTTGCTGTGGTCGATCAACTGTTGTCTAAAGGTGGCGTGATGTCCATGACTTGGGTCGTGACCTTAACTATCTTTGCACTAGCTTTTGTCGGTTCAATTGAGCATTACGGTACATTAAAAGCCATCATGGCCAAAATCAACAACATGGTGAAATCGAGATTTGGTTTAGTGATTACGACTTATGCCAGTACCATCGGTGTTGGTACGCTTATCGGTGATGTCTATACCACGCTAGTCTTACCGGGTCGTCTGCTCAAAGATAAGTATAAAGAGATGGGTTACAAGCGCACGACGCTTACTCGCTCTATCGAAGATACGGGTACGCTGTTATCGCCACTTATTCCTTGGAATATGGGCGGTAGCTTTGTCGCGGCAACCCTAGGTATTGCGACCTTAACTTACGCTCCATTCGCCTTTGCCTGCTGGTTATCACCATTGTTTGGCTTGCTATGGGTCGTCTTAAATAAATTTATTCCTCGTGAAAAACCGACTGTCATCGATAACACAAGCACGCTCTCTACCGTAGAAAACGTATAATTTAGAAGGAACTTGAGATGTTGCAAGAGCAATGTTTGTGGAGCGTCACTGCGCCCAAAACTCACCACTACGATACCCTAACAAGCGAAACGCAAACACGAGTTTGTATCATCGGCGGTGGTTATACTGGACTGTCTGCTGCGATCCATCTGGCGGAGCAAGGAGTGGCGGTGGTGTTACTAGAGAGTAAGATCATCGGTAGCGGCGGCTCAGGACGCAATGTGGGTTTTGTGAATGCCGGTACTTGGGCTCGTCCTGATGACCTCAATAAAATCATGGGAGAAGAGGTTGGTGAACGTTTAGGGACTGCGCTCGGTCAGGCGCCAAGTCTCGTGTTTGACATCATCGATCGCCATCATATTGATGCAAAGGATACGCGTACGGGCAATATCCATATGGCACACAATGCCAAGGGTGAAGCCGATGTGGACATCCGTTATGATCAGTTGATACGTCGCGGTGTTCATGCCGAGGTGTTAACCGGTGCGCGCTGCCATGAATACTGCGGGACAACCAGTATCAATAAGGCTCTGCTCGATCATCGTGCGGGCACTATTAACCCATCCGCATACGTCAATGGCTTAGCGGCAGCCGCGACTAAATTAGGCGTACGTATCTATGAGCACTCGGCAGTAACCTCAGTTGAGAAATCTGATGGTAATTGGTATGTGCGTACGGCTGATGCGGCAGTGAAAGCTGAAAAAGTCATCATCGCGACCAATGCTTATACCGAAGGCGAATGGACAGATATTAAGAAGACGTTCTATTTGGTTGATTATTATCAAATTGCCTCTGAGCCATTGACCGGTGAAGTGGCAGATCGAATATTGCCTTATAAAACAGGCGCTTGGGATACGCGATTGGCATTGTCCAGTATTCGCCGTGATAAAGAGGGTCGTTTACTCCTTGGCACCGTCGGTGGCAAAGCCATGAAGTCCAAAACCTTCTATCAAAACTGGGCGAATGTCGTACAAAAGAGCTATTTCCCAGATCTGCCTAAATTTAAGTGGCAGTATGAGTGGTACGGTCACTTTGGCTTTACGCAAGACCATATCATGCGTATCTTTGAGCCAGAAGACGGTATCCTTGCCGCGACTGCATACAATGGGCGTGGGATTACCACAGGTACTATGATTGGTAAATGCTTTGCCGATTATATTATCTCAGGTGACCGCGATGTCTTGCCATTACCTTTTAAGACCGTTAAAGAAGCTAAGGTGAGCATGTCGGGACTGCGTTCGGGCTATACGGAGCTGGGGCTGACTTTGTATCATATGGGTCAATGTCTCAAAATCATAGCCTAGTTTTTTGACGCAGGGCGTTGTGTTTATTTATTGCCGCCGCTGATCTGGCAGAGAGATTAAGTGAACGGCACACTGCTTTTATTTATTTGGAGTGTATATTGTGACTGATTTTTCAGCACTGCCTACTTTAGAAGCTGGGCATGCTTTAACCACGCTAGCATTGACTCAGCAAGTATTGTCTATACTGCAAGAGCAGCATGGTTATGATGTATCACAGATTAAGACAGATGCTGTGAGCCTAGAACATTGGGGTAAAGACTGGACCAAACACTTTGCGCCAGCACCCTCTGCGATCGTATTTCCGAAATCTACTGAGCAAGTTCAAGCTTTAATAAAATTGGCAAATGAGCACAATATTGTCATCACACCGAGTGGTGGTCGTACTGGGCTATCGGCAGGTGCAGTCGCTAGCAATGGCGAGATAGTTGTCAGCCTAGATAAGATGAATAAAATTGGTCAGTTCTATTCGGCTGATCGTTTGGTAGAGGTGGAGGCCGGTGTGATTACTGAGCAGCTACAGCAGTTTGCCGAAGCGCAGGGTTTGTATTATCCGGTTGATTTTGCCTCAGCAGGCTCAAGTCAGATCGGTGGTAATATTGGTACCAATGCTGGCGGGATTAAAGTCATTCGCTATGGCATGACACGTCAATGGGTAATGGGTCTCACCGTCGTGACGGGCAAAGGTGATATCCTTAAGCTCAACCGCGGCATGGTTAAAAACGCTACTGGCTATGATTTACGCCAATTATTTATTGGCGCTGAAGGCACATTAGGTATCGTCACCGAGGCACAAATGAAGCTTGACCGTCCACCCCAAGATTTGACCGTGATGGTGCTCGGCATGGATGAATTTGACCATGTCATGCGAGTCTTATCAGCTTTTCAGGCACAAATTGATTTGACTGCTTTTGAGTTCTTTGATGGTGTAGCGATTGATAAATTAATGGCGACTGGGTATGTGCAAGAGCCGTTTGACGCTCGAACGAAATACTACGTTTTATTAGAATTCGAAGCGCCGTATGAGCCGATTATGGATAAGGCGATGGCTATCTTTGAAGACTGTATGGATAATGGCTGGGTCGTCGATGGGGTGATGAGTCAAAGTATGGCTCAGGCGATGGACTTGTGGAAGCTTCGCGAGTATATCTCTGAGACGATTTCAGTATTCACGCCGTATAAAAATGACGTATCAGTACTCATCAGCTATGTGCCAAAATTTATCCATGATATAGAAACGATCGTAAACGCCAAATATCCAGATTTTGAGATTTGCTGGTTTGGACATATTGGTGATGGCAACTTGCATCTCAATATTCTCAAGCCTGAGAATTTATCGAAAGATGAATTCTTTGGGCAATGCCAGACGGTAAATGATTCTATCTTTGAGGTAGTGCAGCAGTATGGCGGTTCGATCTCAGCAGAACATGGTGTGGGTATGACTAAAAAGCCTTATCTACGCTACAGCCGTAGCGAAACCGAGATTGATTATCTGCGTGAGATTAAGAAGGTACTCGATCCCAATGGTATTATGAATCGCGGCAAGATTTTTGATCTCTAGTTGAGTGGTATCGTAATCAACTAAGACTTATTTTTAATAAAAACTATAAGGAACCCTCATGCATATTTTAGACAGCAAAACGGTAAAGAGTCAATTGAAAATGACCATGGCTATCGACTCAATCGAGCAGCTGTTGACCCTACAAGCGCAGCATCCAGAGTGGATTAAGTGCCCTGAGCGCTTGGTCATTCCGACTTTCACTGCCAGTGATAAAAACAGTGGCTCACATCTATCGATGCCTTCAGTATTGTTCGATGGTCATGAAGAATTTGCTATCGTTAAACTGGTCACCATTTGTCCAGATAATCCAAAGCGAAATCTACCGACGACTACCGCTGTGGTGAGTGTCTCAAACAATGATACGGGTGAAATCCTTGCCTTCATGGACGGTGTCTACGTTACTCAAGTACGTACGGCAGCGCTATCAGGTATCGCAAGTAAGTATCTAGCAAAGCCAGATAGCCAGCAAGTGGCAGTCATCGGCTGCGGTGGTATGGCGTATGAGCAGCTGAATGCTGTGCTCACTGTGTGTCCAAATATCAAAAAGGTAATGCTATGGAATCGAACTGCTAAGGGTGCAAATACCTTTAAAACACAGTTTTCTGAACAGTATCCAGAATGGTCGGTTACCATCGAAGTCTGTGAAGATATCGCGAGCGCTGTAAAAGATGCCGATGTGATTAACTTGGCGACACGTGCAACCGAAGGCTTGTTTGAGATAAACCAAATTAAAGCCGATGTACATATTAATGCGGTAGGCGCTTATCAACCTGAGATGAAAGAAGTCAGTGATTCCGTCATTGAAGCCTGCTCACACGTTTTCATCGATGATATCGCGGGCGGACGTCATGAAGCGGGCGATTTGATTCAGGCGGATGCTGCTGAGGGTTGCAGTTGGACTTGGGAGGATTTAAGTGGCAATTTAGCGGACTTGGTCACAAAAAATATTGTCATCGACCAAGATAAAAAAGGCATCACCCTGTTCAAATCTGTTGGGGCCGCCAGCTTTGACGCGGCAGTCGCTTTGAAAGTTGCTCAAAAGGCTAAAGACGAAGGTCTGGGTCAGCTTATTACTTGGGGGTAGTGATATGCGCTATGACGTTATTGTGATTGGTGCCGGCATAGTAGGAACCTCTATTGCTTGGCATCTGCAGAAAAACAATGCTCAAGTTCTCTTGCTAGATAAAAAACGACCAGGAGAAGAAACTTCCTATGGTAATGCCGGTATTATTACGAGAGAGGCGGTAAATACAAAACCGTTCCCCAGAAGCCTTAGAGAAATCTCCAGAGTATTGCCCAATAAAAGTGCTGATATTCGATACCGTTGGTCTGCAATATATTGTCTTCAGCGCCCGTTATTACAGTATTGGATGCACTCAAGTCCAAAAAACGTTAAAAAGATCGATGACGAGTGGGCTACGCTCATTCAGCATTGCACAAACGAGCATGAGCCTATGATTAGAGCGTCAGGCGCTGATGAACTGGTCAGTAAAATAGGTTGGATTGAGCTTCATCGTCATTCATATAGCTTTGAAAAATCAATTAATAAAGCGGTAAAAGCGGCGGATAAAGGCGTGGAGTATCAGGTTCTATCGCTAGCAGAGCTCCAAGCGCTAGAGCCAAATGTGAACTTTACAGATTATGTCGGTGGTATACGCTGGAAAAACTCTTGGCAGATAAAAAATCCCGGCAGTCTTGTGAAAGCATATGCTAAAAATTTTGAAGCAATGGCAGGAGAGATAAAACAATCCACCGTAAAAAATATGATACAGACAGAAGAGGGCTGGCAGGTCATTACCGATAGCGAAACCTATTTATGTCAGAATTTGGTCATTGCTGCTGGTCCTTGGTCAGCTGATCTTATTAAACCATTGGGTTATAAAATTCCTCTATTTCCTATGCGTGGTTATCATCAACACTTTAAAAGCACCGACCAAAACGCATTTTCTCACAGCTTATTTGATGTAGATAAAGGGTTTGTGATGGGCACAATGGATCAAGGCGTGAGAATCACGACTGGCGCTGAAATGGCATTGTTAGATGATCCAAAAGACTTTAATCAGTTAGAGACTGTACTGACTTTTGCAAAAAAAGTGTTGCCGCTTGATGCTGCTGTTGAATCTAAAGCATGGTGTGGGACAAGACCCTGCATGCCAGACATGAAGCCAGTTATTGGGCCTGCATCAAAACACGATAATTTATGGTTTGCTTTTGGTCATGCTCATCAAGGTCTGACACTTGGACCGGTGACAGGGCGTCTTATTGAAGAAATGATTCATGGTAAGCCATTATTTATTGATGCTCAGCCGTTTAGTAGTAAACGCTTTGATTACAATCTTTAAAAAACGTAGATCTTAATAAACGTACCTTTTAACCCCGCTAGACCACATCTTTAACGCCCTTTACAAGCTTAATATTTATTAAGTCTGTCGTCAAAATATCCGCTACTCCCTGCTTTTCCTACTATAAAACTAGCAACATGAATTTTATTCATCTTTAATTTAAATAGTATCATTTTTATTCATGATTTGGTTCGGGTATGATTCATCTCATACACAAATTCGGTTTTATCTCAAATAATGAGATTAGATTAAGGTAGCGAATTATCATGAGTAAACAATTTATATATTCCATCTCGAGCATTCGTTTTGATGAAAATTATCAGCCAGCAGACAGCACGCGTCTGACGACTAACTTTGCGAATTTGGCTCGTGGCGAAAGTCGTCAAGAGAACTTACGCAAAACGCTGACTATGATAAATAATCGTTTTAATGATCTAGCACATTGGGATAATCCGACAGCCGACCGTTATTCTGTTGAAGTTGATATCATTTCTGCAGACTTGGATATTGAAGGCAATGGTCATACATTTCCAGTCATCGAGACGCTAAAGACAACAATTATTGATCATAAAGAGAACAAACGTATTGACGGTATGATTGGCAACAGCTTCTCATCTTATGTGCGCGATTATGATTTTAGCATCGTATTGCCAGCACATTTCGATAACCATCCTGCATCGCCACCACCAACCGATTTTGGCGATTTGCACGGTAAATTGTTTCAACATTTATTGAACTCAGAGGCGTACCAAGCCAATTTTAATAAACAACCAGTGATTTGCCTAAGCGTTTCAAGTAGTAAAACCTATCATCGTACGGGTAATCAGCATCCTGTATTAGGGATTGAATATAGACAAGATGGCTGCGCTTTGAACAAAGGATCATTGACCGATGAGTACTTTTCCAAAATGGGCTTAACGGTGCGCTATTTTATGCCTGCCAACAGTGCTGCACCTTTAGCATTTTATTTTTCTGGTGACTTGCTGACGGATTACACCGATCTTGAGCTGATTAGTGCGATCAGTACCATGGAGACCTTCCAAAAGATTTATCGACCTGAAATTTACAATGCCAATTCCACCGCCGCTCAAATATATCAACCCAGTTTGAAGTACCAAGATTATTCACTGACGCAAATTGTGTATGATCGCGCGGAGCGCAGCCAGATGGCAGTGACGCAAGGTAAACTTACGGAAGACGAGTTCATTAATCCTTACCAAGACATTCTTGAAGAATGGGCGGCAAGCTATGATGTTGCAAGCGAGATTGTTCAAAGAGAAGCGGCTCAAAAAGAAATGGCTAAAAAAAAGGCAGCCTAAGCAATCTAACTATAGCCAAAATATAAAATACGAATGAATAAGAAGATGAATCTCATGACAATATTATTACCGACACAAAAATTATTACCAACATCGACAGCGGGCAGTTTACCAAAACCTTCTTGGCTTGCCGAACCTGAGAAAATCTGGTCACCTTGGGCATTAGAAGGGGAGCAATTGTTTGAAGCCAAACAAGATGCGCTACGTTTAACATTACAAGAGCAGCGACATGCAGGAATTGATATTGTCAGTGATGGCGAGCAGACCCGTCAGCATTTTGTGACTACCTTTATTGAACATCTTGATGGCGTCGATTTTGAGAATCGTGAGACTGTTCGCATTCGTGATCGTTATGAGGCAAGTGTACCGTCGGTTGTTGGCGCGGTAAGCCGTCAAAAGCCTGTTTTTGTTGAAGATGCGAAGTTTTTACGGGCGCAAACCGGTCAGCCAATCAAATGGGCGCTGCCTGGTCCGATGACGATGATTGATACCTTATATGATGGTCATTATAAAAGCCGTGAAAAATTGGCGTGGGAATTTGCTAAAATCTTGAATCAAGAAGCCAGAGAATTAGAAGCGGCTGGGGTAGATATCATCCAGTTCGACGAACCTGCTTTTAATGTGTTCTTCGATGACGTCAACGACTGGGGTATTGCTACTTTAGAGCGCGCCATAGAAGGTCTAAAGTGTGAGACGGCGGTGCATATATGCTACGGCTACGGCATCAAAGCCAATACCGATTGGAAGAAGACACTGGGTTCAGAATGGCGTCAGTATGAGCAAGCCTTTCCGAAACTACAGCAATCGAATATCGATATTGTCTCGTTAGAGTGTCAAAACTCACATGTACCGATGGATTTGATAGAACTCATTCGCGGTAAAAAAGTGATGATCGGTGCCATTGATGTGGCAACCAATACCATTGAAACCCCTGAAGAAGTTGCCGATACACTACGCAAAGCCCTGCAATTTGTCGATGCGGACAAGCTCTATCCTTCGACCAACTGCGGCATGGCACCGTTGTCGCGCCAAGTGGCACGCGGTAAGTTGAACGCGTTAAGTGCAGGCGCTGCAATCGTGCGTCAAGAGCTGACAGCTTAGGATTTACCGACTAAACTTATGCAAAATTTAGCTTTTATAGGTTGGGTCTTTAACTCCGCCTATAAAAGCTTGTTTAAACTCATGAGTGACCTCAGTTATCAATGTACTTACCGATTTAACATTTAGGATTGCAGCAATGAGTAAAGATGTGATTGAAGCAACCGACTTTAGAGATGCCATGTCTTTGTTGACGACTGCCGTCAATGTAGTCACCACCAAAGGGCAATCTGGTCTGCATGGGTTTACTGCCTCGGCGGTATGTAGCGTCACCGATACACCGCCAACCTTGCTGGTCTGTATGAATCAAACGTCTCGCTCACATGCCCATTTTCTTGAAAATAAAACCTTAAGTGTCAATGTGTTGGGCGCACAGCATGAGCCTATATCTAATGCCTTTGCTTCTAAATTATGCTCAGAAGAGCGATTTCAACAGGGCTCTTGGACGACATTAGCTACAGGCGCTCCTATTTTAGAAGATGCATTGGTCAGTTTTGACTGTGAGATTGAGGATATTCAGCAAGTTGGTACGCACAGTGTCTTTATGTGCCGAGTTGTCGCCATCAAACAAGGCTATCAACAAAGCAGTGCTGATGAAAGCTTGGTATATTTCAACCGTGCTTACCATCAAGTAGGTCAGGTAGAAATCGCTTAAGCTGACTTTCTGACATTGATTATCTAACTATAGTCAGCTTAATATCAAGAAGATACAGTGAAACTGGAATGAATTTTTTGTAGCCTCTGTCGGCGTAGGCACAGCAAGCCAGAAAAATTCGTACCAGTTTCACCTTGTCAGATAACGTATCCATATTATTCAGCATCGACTATAAAACTATCATTTAACCGAGAAGTAACTATCCTGTGGAACTAATCATTTTTTTAATAATAGGCGCTCTAGCAGGATTTGCTGCGGGGCTTTTTGGTGTGGGCGGCGGCACGATTATCGTACCACTGTTATTTATCGTCTTTACCCAAATGGATTACAGTCCTGACAGTATCATGCATTTGGCGTTAGGTACGTCGCTGGCGACCATCATTGTCACCTCTATCAGCTCGCTCATGGCGCACAATAAAAAGGGCGCCGTCATGTGGCCTGTTTTTAAAAACCTAGCACCCGGCTTAGCGATTGGCTGTTTTTTAGGGGCAGGGATTGCAGGACAGATATCTGGGCTATATCTTCAGCTTATCGTTGGCGTGTTTTTGCTGTGGGTCGCTTATAAGATGTTTTTCGATGGCAAAAAGCAGGTCGTTAGTCATGCTGATGATGTCAATGGCGCTAATACGGAACTGCCTTCAAAACCTAAGCAGCTAGCGGCAGGCGGGGTTATTGGTATTGCTTCTGCCATTTTTGGTATTGGCGGCGGTAGCTTAACGGTGCCTTATTTAACTCGTTACGGTGTGGTCATGCAAAAAGCCGTTGGCACGTCAGCAGCGTGTGGCTTGCCCATTGCCATCGCTGGAGCGTTAGGCTTTATGTTCTTTGGGATGCAGCAACAAGTTGATGTGCCCAATACCATTGGCTTTGTCCACATTTATGCCTTTTTAGGGATTAGTATCATGAGCTTTTTCACTGCGAAGCTAGGTGCAAAAGTCGCCCATATACTATCACCAGAGCTTTTAAAAAAATGCTTTGCGGTATTATTAACCGTGGTTGGGTGCTATTTCCTTTTTAAAGGGCTGGTTTAGGTATTCATAGTCGTTCCTCTAAAAGGCAAAGCTTGCGAACTGAGCTACCCAAAAAGCACATAGTGAAATGCATTATCATGATCTAAATAATTCGAAGCATGACAACCTAGGAAACAATATTGAGACAGTAGCCTAGTCGTGCTTGGGCGGTACAGAATATGTGCCAACAACATGCGCGACCAAGTCGCTAGAGCCTTCTGAGTACAAGGAAACCTCACCTACAATGAGCGTACGCCCTACCTTTAGCAAGGTGCACTCAGCAATGATACGCGCTTCTGCTGATGGTTTACGCAGAAAATTGATGGTAAGGCTTGTTGTTACCGTCAACGCTACAATGCCAATCTTACCAAGTATCGCCACATAGAGTGCAACATCAGCAATGCTCATCAATACAGGGCCAGAGACCGTACCACCAGGACGTAGCTCATCTATACCGATATCATGCGATAAGGTTGAACTATCATCGCCTACTGCTTCAACTTTGCACTTGGTTTGAGGAAATTCTAATGCCATAAAGGCTGCTATTTCTTCTTTGGTCGCTGACATACATACTCCTGTGGTTTAATTATTCTTGTTGTTAACTATCTTTTCTTCGCACTCAAGTTCATTGGTTCGATTAACACAACTAGAATCGATAAAATTGGTATCGATTCTAGTTTCTTACTATAAATGGGTAGTAGATAGATATATTTTTGATACTTACTCAATATTTTTAGTTGCGTATTCTTAAACTAAGGCGTACCAGCATGACCCACTTTAACTGGTGTAGATAGCATACGCCCTTTAGTTTCAGCAGTGCGTGACGCTTCATTCCAGTCAGGTGCTGCACACATAAAAAATGTTTTGCCATCTTGTCCGCCAAGAGCAACCGCAAAAATGCCGTCAGGTGCCGTATCAACGGTTTCTAAGATTTCGCCCCCTTCTTTAATACGAACAGTACGTTGGTTCAAGGTATCTGCAATCCAAACAGCGCCCTCGCTATCTAAGGCAAGACCATCAGGTAAGATGCTGGCGCTTTCTATACGTACTCCTAAATTTGGCTCGTCTCCTAACTCTCCAAAGTTAGCAAAATCACGTTTTTCTCCCAGAGTGCCGTCTTCCTCAATATCGAACTGTGAGACTTTATTGCCAAATAGCTCATTAACGATTAATGTCTTTTCATCCGCAGAAATGACCATGCCATTTGGAAAGGCCAAACCTTCTGCCACAACCTGAGAGGTACCATCAGGTCTCACCAATACAAGACCAGTGTGTTTATGATCAGCACCACCCATCAGGTCAAAACCGAAGTTTCCAACATAAGCGTTGCCATTAGGCGCAACGACCATATCGTTAGCATGCCCCTCACAATGCTTCCAGATATCAGCGTGAACAACTAATTCGCCATTGTCCTCTAAACGTAACACTTTACGATCTTTCATAGAGACAACGAGCATACGGCCGTCAGGAAGCCAGCCTAAGCCAGATGGCTGCTGTTCTACATGTACAATCTTTTCTGTAACGCCTTCATCATTAACACGATAAACGCCTTTGGTATAAAAATCGACAAACCATAAAGCGTTTTTATACCAACGCGGTCCTTCTAGGTAGTGAAAATCATCAACCACCACGTCTAACTCATATTTTGACATAACTATCTTCCTTGATTTATAGACAAAATTATTTAAGAAATTTGCTGCTTATTAGAGTATTTCTTGGTAGATCATTTTTACTTCCTCTAAAGACATATCCATTGGATTGGTTTCAATGAGACGAGCATAGGTATTAATGACCATATCAGCTAACGCGGGGATATCCTGTGCCGTTATGTCTAGCTCATTTAAGCGATACTTTAGACCACTTGTTTTCAAGAAGTCTTTTAGTTGATTAATAAATTGATGGGCAGCCTTTAGGTCAGTCATGCCCGAAGTTTCGATAGGCATTACCGCACGAGCGAGTTCTGCATAAAGAGGGGCTGCTACTGGTAAGTTGAAAGTAAATACACTGCACATCACGAGCGCATTAGCATGTCCATGCGGTATATGGAAGTTAATGCTAAGTGGGTAGGAGAGTCCATGTACAGCTGCTACGGAAGCATTGACAAAAGCGATACCAGCTAGCGTTGAACCCAATAACATATCAGCACGAGCATCAATATCATCGCCGTGATAGAGCACTGTATAAAAGTTACTCCATAGCATTTGCAAACCTTTAACAGCCAACGCATCTGAAATGGGGTTCTTTTTGGTGCGACTCGTATAAGCCTCGATGCAGTGAACCATCGCATCTAGGGCAGTGGCAGCAGTAATATGGCGAGGAAGCTTGAGAGTTAGCGTCGCATCTAAAATCGCGACATCAGGTAGGATTTTAGGCGTATATATGGCTTTCTTGCTGCCATCCTTTGCTGTGATTACAGATACGAAAGTAGCCTCTGCGCCAGTACCTGCAGTGGTGGGGATCGCAAACAACGGCATTTTTTTAAAACCACTAATATCTGCCTCTAAGAGCTCATTAACCGACTGAAAGTCATTGGAATATAGCGCGACAATTTTCGCGGTATCGATAGGGCTGCCGCCTCCTAAACCGATGACCAGATTACACTGGTTCGCTCTGGCAAGTTCAATAGCTTGTTCGACGACTTCAATAGGGGGATCAGCAACAACCCTGTCGAAAATAACAACATTAATACCAGCCTGCTCTAAAGACTCTTGTGCGATATCGACGTATCCCAGCTCAGAAATGCCAGCGTCTGTAATAATAATGGCAGATGTCGCGTCGTACTGTTTTGCTAAACCCCCTAGCTTCTGGCGCATACTGTCAGCTTCGCTAACGATGTGTCCATTAGTATAAAACTCCATCCCTGTCATTCTATTCTTCCTTGTGTAGATGAGCGATTATTTTTGTCTATTTATAGCCTTTAGATAAATCGCGTGTATAAAGTCTTTAGTATTAACTCAATCACGCTACAGTGTATATCTATTAATTGGCACTTTTTGTAAGAATATTTCTTTATTAAAAGCATTAAATTCTATCAAGATATTACTCACTATTCCTCTAGCTTTTTGAACCTTTGACATCATTAATAAGCTTTATCGAAGCTATCGCAATCTATAGGACTCTGGATATATTTCTAGGTTTCTTCCCATCTCTACTGAAATGGGCACTGAATTTCCTATATAATACGAGCCATCTCGTTGTTGATGATCCATTCAATTTAGGCTTTTTTCTGAACAAGAAAGGCTTTTTATTAGGTAAAAACGGTGCTTTATGTTTAACGCTTCCTCGACTCGTTTAAATAAATACATCAGTGAAAGCGGTATTTGCTCCAGGCGAGACGCTGACCGCTTTATTGAGCAAGGTAATGTATACCTCAATGGCAAGCGTGCTGCAGTAGGCGCGCAAGTAGTTGCTGGAGATACGGTGAAAGTCAACGGGCAGCTCATTGAGCCGAAAGAAGCTGATGACTTTGTTTTTATTGTCTTGAATAAGCCAGTCGGCATTGTGAGCACCACGGAAAGCTCCGAGAAAAACAACATTGTTGATTTTGTGAGACATAGCGTACGTATTTTCCCGATTGGCCGTTTGGATAAAGACTCTCAAGGTTTGATCTTTTTAACCAGTAATGGCGATCTGGTGAACAAGGTATTGCGTGCTGGTAATAACCATGAAAAAGAGTATTTGGTGACGGTGAATAAGCCGTTAACGGATAGTGTTATCGAGGGTTTAGCCGGTGGCGTGCCAATGCTTGGGAAGATGACGAAAAAATGCCCAGTGACTAAAGTAGCGCCCAACGTGTTTAACATCACGCTAGTTCAAGGTCTGAATCGTCAAATTCGCCGTATGTGTGAGCATTTTGGCTATGAAGTAGTCAAGCTTGAGCGTACGCGGATTATGAATGTAAGTCTCAAGGGTACGCCCGTTGGAGACTGGCGAGACCTGACGCCAAAAGAGTTGTCTGTTTTGCTTAAGTCTGTAGAAGATTCTTCTTCGCAAGACAGTAAACCGGCTAAGAAATCTCGTAATGCACCACGAAAAAATCCTCGTACTGATGACTCGTCAAAAGCAAAGTCGTCTTCAAAAACAGCGGGTGCGGCAAAGGGAAATAAAAAACACTCCAAGGATGGTGCCAGAAAACCAGCGGGTTCTAAAGGTAGAGATGGGCGTCCTGCTGGTCGTGGTAAGCCGTCAGGGGGTAATGGTAAGCCTGCTGCAAATGGAAAACGCCCTTCAAAAGGTCGTGGTTCTTCGCGATAGTAAGTTTTCACAGTGCAACTGCTTTATTCATGTTTTAAATGTCAGTAAGCTAAATAATTTTAACTTTGACCTTAATAGGATAATATTATGTTTAAAATAAAAGTAGAACGCATTGTCAAAAAACCGATTGATGAGGTATTTGAGGCACTGAGTGACCATGCCAGTTATGGCTCATTTAAAGCGGTAGGTTTAGCTAAGTTGGTGAATGAAGGTGACGAGGAGCGCAATGGCGTTGGGACTTTACGTAGCATTAAAACGGGACCTGTTAAGTTTTGGGAGCGAATTACGGCGTTTGAGCGTCCTACTCATATGCAATACCAAATCGAAAAAGCTAAACCTATAAAAATGCAACATGATAAAGGCGTTATTGATTTAAAAGACTTGGGCGATGGCACCACACACGTGACTTGGGTATCTGAGGGTCGATTGACGGTACCACTGCCATTAATCGGTCGCCTATTTGACCGTCAAATGCAGAAACAAGGAACCATAGGGTTTAGTAGCATACTAAAATCTATAGAAAGCCGCTAATCTAGCGGCAATGTTTGGTTTTGTCGTATCTTTTATGGGTTGCTCTGAGTGTCGATTATGGCGTTCGGGCAACTATTGTTACTCTTAATCAGTTTTTTCCTTTATCAATCTCATTCTTAGCAGCTTCAATCTCGTTAAAACGCGCTAACTGCTCTGGCGTTACTTTTTGTTGATACTTTTCTTTCCACTCAGCATAAGGCATACCATAAACAAGCTCGCGTGCATCTTCGTATTCTATTTCAATACCACGCTCTTCACCAGCCGCTTTATACCATTTGGATAAGCAGTTACGACAAAAGTCGGCAAGATTCATCAGTTCGATATTTTGCACATCTTTACGCTCGTCTAAATGAGCCAATAAGCGACGAAATGCCGCTGCTTCTAATTCAATGTTTGATTCTAATTTTGCCATAAAATTTTTCCTAATGGTTAGTGGGTCATTTCAAAACTGAAATGATACTAACGATATAAATATTGCGCAACCTATGTCGTTCTATATTAAAAAAGGTATACAAGAAAACTTGGCAAACTCGTTATAGTAGGGTTTACCAGCTTAAAATATTTTATATCCTAATATTAAACAACGCTTCATTCCTATCTGCTCTTTGGTCAATCCTGAGCTAAGTTTCTTCTTTGAATTCATGAATATTTTTTTTGTAGTCTCTGTCTGCGCAGGCACGGCAAGTAAGAAATTTTTTTGCCAGTCACGCATCATAATGTCATGTACCCATTTTACTTAGTATCGACTATATCATCACTTCTAGATAATCGTCGTTAAATGATTTGACTGTTATCATTTTAGCTGTTAATTTTAAGTAGCGTTTTGAATGTTAAGCAGTTTTAATTTAAAGTGCTTGTATCTATTGAGGCAGATTAATTAAGTCTTAATATCAATCAAATGTTAAAAAAATAATCACTATCAAAAGGAATTGATAATGAAATTAGCGCCTTTTTTTTCGATAGGTGCACTAGCCGCTATTAGCCTTTTTGGTTGTTCTGGGCAATCTGATAACAGTAGCGAAGTTGCCTCAAATCAAGAAGTTACCGTTCTACGTTTCTCCCATTTTTATCCCGCTACTGCTGATGTAATAAAGAAATCTTTGAGCCATGGGCCAAAAAAATTGGAGAAGATTCCAATGGTCGTCTTAAGGTTGAGGTATATCCATCGGCAACACTCAGTAAAGCAGATACCGCTTATGAATCCACAGTAAAGGGAACGATTGACATCGGTTCTCAAGTACAGGGTTATATTAGTGGCCGCTTTCCACTGACTCAGATTGCAGAGCTTCCCGGTTTGTCTAATTCATCAACACAGACAGTTTGTATGCTGCAAACCCTTTATGAAAATGGCACTATATCTAGCGAATATGAAGATTCACATCTCCTTTTTATGTTCGCTACCGGCCCTGGTACATTACATAGTGCTGATAAGCTTATTCGAACTCCCGAAGATATGAAAGGGATGCGTATCCGCAGGCCATCTGCTGTAGCAGGTGATATTATCGAAAGTATGGGTGCCTCTCCTGTGGGTTTACCTGCCAATGATATATATACATCTCTACAGCGCGGTGTGGTTGATGGATTGAGCTTTCCATGGGAGGCGATCACAACTTTCAAGCTTGATGAGTTAACCAAATATCATACCAATATCCCATTTTATAGTTCTGCTCTGATGATGACTATGAATAAAGATAAATATGAAAGTTTGCCTGATAATTTAAAAAAGGTCATTGATGATAACTCAGGTATGGCTCTTACTAAGAAAGTTGGTGAGATGTGGGATAGAACTGATTTATTAGGTTTGCAAGCTGCTAAAGATAGAGGTGATGAGATCATTGATATTCCAGATCCACTTAATGATCCAGATTGGAAAGGACCTCTGCTAAAAGGAACACAAAAATACTTAGACGATGTAAGCGCATTAGGACTTGATGCTGGAAGTGTCTATGAAAAAGCAAAAGCTGCTAGTGTGGCCTGTAAGGTCTAATTTATTAGAAGTTTCTAGGGTGTGTCATCAAATCTTCTATAAACCCCAAAAATTGGACAAAAAAAAGCCTCACTTCCTATTTAAGGAGTGAGGCTTTTAGTGCTTTTTCAAGCCATATTTGGAGCGGGAAAAGAGATTCGAACTCTCGACCCCAACCTTGGCAAGGTTATGCTCTACCACTGAGCTATTCCCGCTAATTATCAATTAACTATCGTCAGTTGATGATGGCGTATTATACGCAGTTTTTTGAGCGTGTCAACAGCTAGTATGAAAAAAAGCAAAAGATAGTAAATTGGCATATTATCGCATCGTCTATCTATGTTATAACAGATTGTTATAATCTATATTCCAAAAGCTTTGCTTTCTATAAATAGGCTGGAATGCAGTTTTATAATTACTTTTATCATATTTATGATTAATAAACATAACACTTAAGGATAAGTAGTATGAGTCAACAATATACCATCGCTGATTATTTGTTTGATCGTGTCGCAGAAGCAGGTGCGTCAGAGGTATTTGGCGTACCTGGTGATTTTAATCTAACGTTTTTAGATAATGTACTTGCCTCAGATAAATTACGCTGGGTAGGTAATACCAATGAGTTGAATGCTGGTTACGCAGCAGATGGCTATGCGCGTGAGCGTGGGTTTGCGGCGATGGTGACGACCTTTGGAGTGGGTGAGCTGTCCGCTATCAATGCCACCGCAGGCTCGTTTGCTGAGTATGCACCAGTGCTTCATATCGTAGGCGCGCCAAGTACAGCATTACAAGATTCAAAGCGTCGCATCCATCACTCACTTGGTGATGGCGTGTTCAATCATTTTATTAAAATGGTAGAACCGGTTACGGTAGCACGGGCGCAAATTACGCCTGAAAATGCTGCTTCAGAGATTGACCGCGTGATTCGCTTGATTCTCAAAAAGCATCGCCCAGGCTATTTATTACTATCACCAGATGTAGCAAAAACGCCAATTTATCCGCCAACGACCAAACTTATCGATAGTGAGGAAGACATTACTAGCCAAGCGGCGTTAGCAGACTTTAAACAAGCGCTGATAGAATTTTTACCCAATAAAACCACGACGCTCATGGCAGATTTGATGGTGCATCGTTTGGGTCTGCAAAATCAGCTTAAGGCTTTGATTGCCGATACTGACATTCCTTATACGACGTTATCGTGGGGCAAAACTTTGCTTGATGAAAATAGTGAGCGTTGGGCAGGCACCTATGCAGGTGTGGCATCGCGTCCTGTGGTTAAGGATATGGTCGAAAACTGTGAGTGTTTGATAAAAATTGGTGTGCAATATACTGATACTACTACTGCAGGTTTTAGCCAAGATATTGATGAAAACGTGGTGGTTGACCTGCATTATGAGCGTGCGAGTATCGCAGGCAAAAACTTTGCGCCCATTGCCCTAAAAGATGCTCTAAAAACACTACATGAGGTAATGACTTCAGATATTAATATTGTACCGAAGCAGTTCTGTGAAGAGGTAAAGCCGCATGAGCAACATGGCAAGGATGATGAGGCTATCCGTCAAGATGATTTATGGCATATCATTGCCGATGCGCTCGATGATAAAAACTTGGTGTTTTCAGAACAAGGTACTGCCTATTTTGGTATCAGTGATGTGCGTCTGCCAGAAGGCGTGACGTCTTATGGTCAGCCGATGTGGGGTTCTATTGGTTATACTTTGCCTGCGAGTTTAGGTGGTGCCATTGCTTCACCGCATAAGCGTAGTATTTTACTCATTGGTGATGGTTCTGCTTTATTAACCATTCAAGAAATTGCGGTAATGATTCAAGAACGCATCAACCCGGTGATTGTATTGATTAACAATGATGGCTATACCGTTGAGCGCGCGATTCATGGTGAAAACCAGTACTATAACGACATTCCTAAATGTGACTGGCAGTTGATGCCAAAAGCGTTTGGTGCCAATGATGATAATAGTCTGCTACTAAAAGCAGAGACAGCAGGCGAGTTAAAAGATGCTCTCAAGCAAGCGGCGGCTGCAAAAGACAAGCTGGTTATGTTGGAGGTTATCGCTGGCAAGCATGATATCCCGCCACTATTAGCCGATATCAGTGCCGCGCTTAAGCCAAAAAATGATTAATTAGTTAGCAAATAGCATCAACAATTATCAGTCATAGCCCCATTTAGCAGCATTGCTAGATGGGGTTTTTTTGAGCCTTTTTATGGTGTAAGTCAATTAAGCTGTTGTTCCTCTTATATCGCTTTGCAGACTTTAGTATCATGGTGGATTGGGCTATGTTCAGCCCTTAGCATTCAACAGGAGATGATCCCGTCGTGATTTGGTTAAAAATGCTTATTGGCGCTCTAATGGTACTGGCGATTCAATTATTCGCGCAAACCAGATTTTTCTATTTGGCTGCACTTGCCCCACTTTTCCCCACTTTTACGTTGATTAGTCACTTTATTGTAGGGACAGAGCGTAGCCCTGCTGATTTAAGGGTCGCATTGATATTTAGTATGCTTGGTGTCATTCCGCACCTTATTTATACCTTTGTGGTGTTTTTTAGCATCAGCTATATCAGCTTATATAAGGCACTTTTATTGGGCACTATCGCTTGGACAGTGGCAGCGGCTATTTTAGTGCTGACATGGCAATACATTCATGCTTAGTAGTCACTAAACAAGCAGCTTAAACGATGCAAGAGAGCTGTTTATCAACTGAACATATAGGCTAAGGTGACTATTTCTAAAGATAATTTTTATAGATTCCGTTGTAGATGTTATGCTTAAGGACGATTTTATCGTGTTACCTGCAACAAACTCATAACCAGACTATATCGATAACTCCATTCGTCATCACTGATAAAATAGGGCTTAAAAAAAGATGGATACCTTAAATATCCTATACCTTGTAGGGGCATTGTTAATTTTCGCCAGTATCATGGCAAGCACGTTATCAGCACGTTTGGGCATTCCTTTATTACTGCTGTTTTTAATGGTAGGAATGCTGGCTGGTGAAGAGGGTATCTTAGGTATCGAGTTTTCCCAATATGCTATTGCTAATTTTGTTGGGCAAGCCGCTTTAGCTTGTATCTTGCTAGATGGTGGTCTACGTACCTCTTTTAAGTCCTTTCGCGTTGGTCTTAAGCCTGCCGTTACACTCGCTACTTGGGGTGTCCTCGCTACTGTCATGATACTGGGCGTATTCGTGACTTGGCTACTCGATGTCGATTGGCGTTTTGGTCTATTGATGGCGGCGATCGTTGGTTCAACTGATGCAGCAGCGGTCTTTTCATTGCTGCGTAATGGCGGCGTCAAGCTTAACGATCGTGTACAAGCTACATTGGAGCTAGAATCAGGCGCCAACGATCCGTTGGCTATTTTGCTGGTGACAGGATTGATTGCTTTAAATGTCGATCCCGCTGGGCAAACAGTACTGGGCTTCTTAGGGTTGCTATTACAGCAGCTTAGCTTCGGTTTGGGCATGGGTTTGTTGTTTGGTTATTTATTGGCAAGACTATTACCCAAAATACACTTGGCAGAAGGTATGTATGCCATTTTGATCATGTCTGCTGGCTTGGCAGTCTTTGCCGCGACCAATCTTATTGGCGGTAGTGGGTTTTTGGCAATTTACCTCACTGGTGTGCTGATTGGCAATCACAAGGTACGCTCAACCGAGCATGTCATGCGGGTGATGGATAGCTTTGCTTGGTTATCACAAGCGGTGCTTTTTGTGGTGCTAGGTTTACTCGTGACGCCATCGAACGTTATCGATGTTTGGTATTATTCAGTGGCGATTGCCGCCTTTATGATTTTAGTTGCTCGTCCTATTGCAGTTTATACTAGCGTTAAACCTTTTAAATTCAAAGACAGAGAAATTGGTTTTATCTCTTGGGTTGGCTTACGCGGGGCAGTCCCTATTACCCTTGCGATATTGCCAGTTATGGCAGGCATAGATGGTGCCTTTATGCTATTCGATATTGCTTTTGGTGTGGTGGTGTTGTCTTTGATTTTGCAAGGCACGACCATTCCTATTATGGCAAATTTGTTTAAAGTACGTATTCCGAATAATAAAGACCCAGAAGAAGAACATGAAGTTTGGGTATCTGATAAAGCGAGCATTACCTTATATGAATTTGAAGTAAAGTCTGGTGCATTTGCGATTGACCGTCATCCGATGGGCATCTCTAACCGTGTCAGCCCTGATGAGATTAGTATCTTTGCTTTGGTACGTCGGCAACACATTGTGATGGTCGAAGAAACGACCAAGCTCAAATGTGGGGATAGAGTCTGGTATGCGATGAGAGGTAATCATGCCAGTCAAATTGCCAAGATTTTCAATGATACGACACTCGATCGTAAAGCCATTGATGACTTTTATGGCGATTGGTTACTGTCACCCAGTGTGAAGCTTGGAGATTTGCCTTTTTTTACCGATATCATGGCGTCTGAGTCTCTTGTAGATAAGCTAAAGGCAAAACCTGAAAATACTTCAAAAATTATGTGGGAGCAGACGGTCGCTGAGTATGTCATAGACAATTTGGATATGAAGCCAGTATCAGGCGATACGGTTGCTATCAGTGATGAGTGGTCATTAGTCATCAAAGAAGTGGACGATAAAGGAAAGCTGAGAACGATTGGTTTAAAGCACTTGGAGTTTGCTAAGGCGATTTGATTTTTTGCTATAGTGACTTCAATATTAGAACGATACAGCGGGACTGGGATGACTATTGACAAGCGTTATTGATAATCAATAGCGCTTGTCAATAGTATTATCTACAGCAGTGATTACCACATCAAGTCATCTGGAATCACATAGGCGGCGTACGGATCGTCTTCTGCCAGCTCATCTTCTGCAGTATCGTTTGATACCACCATAAAGCCTGTCATCTTTGAATCGATACGATCGGCAAGTGGGCGCGGTAGTAGGGCATAGCTGTCATCTAAACGGGCGATGACCACGTGACCTGCTACAATTTGATCATATAGCTTTTGAGTGATAGAGATTTTTTTGACTTTGGCATCGTCGACAAACTGATAGCTAATGTCGCCGTTTGTCTCAGTCAGTTGATGCTGCTTAATCATTTGAATGATATTGGCTTTTAGCATCTTTTCTTCTAAGATGCGCTGCTTTTCTTGATTGAGCTTTTGGTCTTTTTCTAGCTTCTTAGCTTGAGCATCTGCCAAAGCTTTTTTAGCTTCGATATTCGATGCATCGCCAGTGCGCTTAGCGTGCTGCGTCTGTTTACTTATTTTGTTGGCTTTCTTACTATCAACCAAGCCTGCTTTTAGAAGTTGAGCCTGTAGGGCGTTTTTTGCCATATCTGCATTACCTAAATGAAACTAACTAAGTGAAATGATCTAAATTGTCATCAGTCATGGTAACAAATTCTGCCAAGAGATGTCATCAAATACGGCAATCCCAACGTTTTTTATTGGAAACACCGTCTGTCAGATAATTGAGTCACATACCTTTTTAGAATAATTGCTGTAGATTGTTGTCCATTCACCTAAGAGCTTTGATGATTAATAATGTGTTCAGCAAGGATGATGAGGTCTGAAGCGATAAAGTCGGGTTTTGGTACATTGGGTGCCGAAAGTAGCGCGTTATAAGGTCGAGTGATAAAAGCCCCTTGGCAGCCAGCAGCTTGAGCACCGATAACATCCCAGAGGTGACAGGCGACAAGACATAGCTCTGAGGTCTCAACGGACAGCTCGCGAGCGACCATCTGATATGTCGCCGGTGCAGGTTTAAATTGGCTGACGTTTGCAACACTAAAATTCCGCTCAAAGAATTCACTCAGTCCTGCTTTTTCAAGCGGTGTCGGAGAAGCGCTAGGTGCTGAGTTGGTCAAAGTCACCAATCTAAATCCTGCATCACGTAGTTTGGTCAAAGCAGGGATAGCATCAGGGTGAGCTGGCATCTGACTCATACGCTGCTTAAATTCCTGTACATCTTCTTCGGTTAGCGTAACGGCATGAATATCTGCGGTCATTTGTAAAGCACCGACGCCAAGCTCGCCAAAAGGTGTGTAAAGACCAGATAAAGTCATGGTTTGCGAATAAAGTACCAATTGCGCGAACCACTCTCTGAGTCTGTTATTATCCCCAAATAAACGCGTGAATAAGGGCGTGAGCGTATCGATATCGAGTAAGGTTTCGTTGACATCGAATACGATCATCGGAGCTGAGTAGATATAGGACATAAAAGTTCCTTTTGCAATCAAAGTAAGCCTTACTATAGCTAATCCACTTTTAAAAGGGTACAGAGCTACTGGGGTTAATTATTCGCAGCCTCTGTCTGCGTAGGCACAGCAAGCAAGAAAAAGTAACCCCAGTAGTACCTTATAACATTTGCATTTCTTTTATTTAGGACCGGCTATAGTGAGGTTTGATAATATAATAAAGACATTCGGCAAACTTACTTTAGCTGGACTTGAGTAATCATTCAAGATAAAATTGAGTAGTCACTCAAATTGTATAACCATGTTTACTTTATTGTCTAAAATCATGGGACAAAAATTGGAATATTATGTCACGTACCACACTATATAATCGTCATGAAGCATTAGAGCGGGCCATACAGCTGTTTTGGCAAAAAGGCTTTCATGCAACCTCTTTAAAGGATATCGAGCAAGCGCTTGATATGCGACCGGGCAGTATTTATGCCGCTTTTGGTAATAAAGACGGATTGTTTCAAGAAGCGCTTGATTACTATGCGCAGGCAGGGCTAAAGGAGCTTGAGCGTACATTAGCCAGCTATGAATCCCCTTTATTAGGATTGGCAGCTTACATGCGTCAGCTTGGCGGTATCCGCGAAAAAAATCTGCCCAGTCGGGCATGTATGTTGGTCAAAAGCTTACTTGAGCTTGGTGCCCGTGAACAGTTAGCGCTAGAGAAAGTTGAAAAATTACTAGCCGGTATGGAGGCGCGTTTTGCCGCATGTTTTGTGGAGGCGCAGCAGCTAGGAGAGTTGGATAACACGCTCGATCCACTAAGATTGGCCCGTCGATTACAAGCCGAGGTTATGGGGCTGCGTGCTTTTGCTCAGCGCGATGTTGACAGTGCAGCGGTTCATGCGCTTGCAGAGGATATGGCGTATTCTATAGAAAGCTTGCGCAATAATGAGTCTGTTGGTTAAATCGATGGCTAGTGGGCAAGCTTAGTTTAAATACTGAGTCTGCATAAGCGTACGTTCGCTAGTATGATGGTCATTTAAGCTAAAAATCGAACATGAGTATGGATATTAACGGTCATTTGTATAATAGCAGGTGTAAAAAAAGGCTACTTGAAAGATTAAGTAGCCTTTTTAGTTTTAAATTTTGCAGTGTGTTTTTATTATGAATTAGAGATACATCTATTGTGGCATGTCTGCTAATTGCTGCAAAATACTTTTGAAATTCTCAACCCCTTGAGCACCGCTAACCAGATGCTTTTGGTTAAAGATAACAGAAGGTACGCTTTGAATACCTTGCTGCCTCCACTGTTGCTGAGCACGGCGGACGTCTTCAGCAAAGCGCTCGCCTGCTAATACCGCTAGCGCCTCACTACGATCTAAACCAATCTCTGCTACGATATCGGCTAAGACTTCTTTGTTAGAAATATCTCTAGCGTGAGTAAAGTGAGCCGCGAACAAGGCTTGCTTTAAATCATGCGCGTACCCTTGCTGATCGGCCCAGTGCAGTAGTTGATGCATAGCAAAGGTATTATAAGTGCGACTCCCTTCAGTAAAGTTAAACGCAAAGCCTACCTCACGACCAGCCTCAGTCATTCTAGCGCGGCTAGCATCAGATTCTTCTCGACTTGAGCCGTATTTCTTAGCGATATGCTCACGATAGTTTCGTCCTTCGCTTGGTGTATCAGGATTAAGCTCAAACGGATGCCAGTGAATCTCGTGCGGAGTGTTGGTTTGTTTTAATGCCTCGGCTAGTTGACTATTGCCGATAGCGCACCAAGGGCAGACCACGTCCGACACGATATCTATTCGTAATGGTTTTTTTAAATTACTCATAGTGGCTCCTTATTGTATGCTTAGATAAATGGTCTTCTTATATACTGTACTTACTTGTATATGATGTTTTCTTATAGGCATAATATAAAAGGCTATCCTAAATAAAATAATCTAGAATAGCCCTTCGTATTTTACACAATCAGTCAGCTTTAATTAGACAGCCTTATGCCATTCAAATTTTTGAAAAGGCTTATCGATTGGCGTATTAGCCAGATGGTTGGTGTAGTTACTCATTACTTTCTGTGCTGTTGCTAATACTACTTCTAGCACTTGACGCTTAGTGAAACCTGCATCTAAAAAAGCTTGTACTTCAGCGTCGTCAACATTACCACGACCACGTACTACAGATAGCGTAAAGTTACGCAATGCTTCTAGTTTTGCAGTTGGTAGTGGTGTCTCATTACGTAATGCATCAGTGATTGCGTCATCCACTTTCATGCTTTTTGCGATACCAGTATGAGCTGGTACACAGTAATGACATTCATGCTCGACGTTGATGGTTTGCCATACTACCGTGGTCTCTTCGTCATCAAAGCTGCTGTCTAAGAACAGTTGATGTAGACGTTGGTAGCCTTCAAGCAATCCAGGCGCTTCAGCCATTACGGCATGTAAGTTTGGAACCATACCAAATGCATTGATTGAGACATCAAGTAGTGCTGTGCTTTCTGCTGGCGCGCTTTGTTTGTCATGTAATGTAAAGTCAGTCATATATAATTCCTATTTGGTATTAGTAACAGTATTAAAATTTTATTCAATCATTCAGGTTGAAAAATAAAGATAATATGTGATTAAAGTTAGAGCTCGTTATCGTAAAGGTATCACCTTCTACTTGATAACTGACACCACTATAAATGATTTTGAGCAATCACTCAAATATAAATTGAATGATTGCTCAAATATTTGTAACGCTGATTAACAATTAAAGGTTTGGCTAGTAATTAATAGTCTATATTACCCGCTTAGTGATGGTTAGATGCTGCATCTACTTTTGATTGGATTGATTTTTAGAGGGTTTATTTTTAAAAGGCATGAGCAACAACACCCATAGTGAGGCATTTTGCTTGGCATCGGGATACTCTTTTAAACCAATATCTAATGCTTGATCAGGTTTTGATCCTTGGCTTTTATAACTACCAAAAAGCCAATCCCACCAAGTCACACTAAAACCATAATTGGAGTTGGTCTCACTGGCCCGTTGGCTGTGATGAATGCGATGTAAGACTTGTGTGACTAGAATCATGCGTAAAGGCTTCTCAATCACTGGTGGCAGACGAATATTGGCATGATTAAACATAGCCAATCCATTTAAGGCAATCTCGAATATAAGTACCACGATAGCAGGGACACCAAGCACACTAATGACAACGAGCTTAAGCAATATGCTTAAGACAATTTCGATAGGATGAAATCTAAGCCCGGTGCTGGCATCGATATGCGAATCAGCGTGATGGACACGGTGCAAGCGCCAGAGAAGCGGCACTCGATGAAACAAGCGATGTTGCCAGTAGATAACCATATCAAGCAACAATAAGCTTAAAATAATAGCCGCGATATTCGGTATCTCAACTAGATTAAATAAACCGATACCGTTTTTTTGATTATAAATGGCGACCGTTGTCAGCCCAATGGGCACTGCCAAACGGGCAACAAAAGAAGAGGCAAATACTAGCCCAAGGTTGGCAAACCAACGCTTGCTACTCTTAATCGGTGATTGCCGTGCGGGATGCCTATGCTCAATGAGCATCATAATGACCAATATGCTAAAGAAAAAGCCCAAACGCCACCACATCTCATTCGCCATTATTGACCTCCTTAATGGGCTTATGTATATCGGTTTCGAGCCGTTTAAGCGTATGATAACCGCCATATATACGAGTCATAATAGTAACCGCACACGCCGCTGCAAAAATACTAGCTAATACCACAAAGTGCTGTGGCCAAATACAAAAGGCGATAAACAAAACAATGGTTTCAGTACCCTCAGTGAGACCATTTAGATAATAGAAGCTCTTATATTTAAATTGTGGCTTATCTAATTGAAATTTTTCAGCTGCAATAGCAAAGGCCAAAAAGCTAGAGCCAGTGCCAATAAAGGCGGCTAATAACAATGCGCCTACAATAGCGTTTTGCTCGGGATTAACCAATACAAAGCCGAGTGGCACCGCTGCATAGAATAAAAAATCTAGGGTAATGTCTAAATAGCCGCCCGCACTTGAGCTTTGCTCAGCATAACGTGCCAGTGCACCATCTAATCCATCAAAAACACGGTTCAATATAATAGCAATTAGTGCTGCATTCCACAGCTCAAAAGCAATCAATGGCAACGCCAACATACCAATGAGAAAACCAGTGACAGTCAACTGATCTGCGGTAACACCGCCCTTATAAAATAGCACGACCAATGGCTCTAATAGAGGCTTGATGATGGGTGTAATAAACTTATCGAGCATATTTCTGCCTTTTGTATCGTCATTCTTTTAGAAGCAAGCAGTCGAACCTTTTATACTGGTTTCTAAGTATTATTTATCAAGCTTTTTATTTTATCAAAAGCTAAAGGCTGTTTATCAGGCAAACGCTTTCTTATCAAAGGCGAATTATTTTGCCATTTGCCGCTTCAGCATCGCTATGGTCGTGGGTAACCATGATGGTAGGTAACTTATGCTGACGGATTTGACGGAATACCAATTGCTGGGTTTCCACTCTAAGCTGACTATCAAGTTTGCTAAAAGGTTCATCCAACAATATCGCCTTAGGCTGGCTCAATAGAGTACGCAGCAGTGCAACGCGTGCTTGCTGACCCCCAGACAAACTATCGGGATGTCGATTTTCCATACCTGCCAAACCGACTTGCTCAAGTGCGTCTGCTATTTGCTCAAAGCGCTGCTTTTTATTGCCTTTAGGCATTGCAAAGGCAATATTTCCTGCAACCGATAAATGCGAGAATAACAGCGCATCTTGATATAAAACGCCAATATGCCGTAAATGCGCGGGTAGGTGACTGATGTTTTGACCATGTAGCCAAACCTCACCCGTGGCACTCAAGCCGCTCGGCAAGGTGCCGGTCATCCAATTTAACAAACTTGACTTGCCACTACCAGATGGACCCATGATGGTAAGAATGTCACCACCTTCAATCTGTTCATCTAACTGAAGGAGCAATTTATCTTCTCGAAAGAGCTGTAGATTTTTTATCTCTAAAGATGATTGCATTAAAGCGCCTTTATGTAGTCAATTAAAAATATAGCCAGTTAAAAAAATCTTCAATTCAAAATAAAAAAGACACAGATAAATGAAGTTTAAAAAAATTTTTATGATTGAACATTCTAACGCACGCCACTTCTAAAGAAATACTTCGGTAGCAGCCATGCCACCATAAAGCCAATCAGTGGTAACCCCATTTGTATAATGGCATATACGGCGCTGGTACGGCGGCTGGCACCATTAGCAAGCGTCACCGCTTCGGTCGTAATGGTAGCAATACGTCCACCGCCCGTGAGTAACGTTGGCAGATATTGTCCAAAGCTCACCGCAAGTCCTAGTGCTATTGCGATAAGTAGGGGTGCAAATAACTGCGGTAACTTAACTTGTAAGAATACTCTCATAGGTGGCGCGCCAAGACTGGCTGCTACAGTGGCAAAGCGCTTATCTAAACGTCTATAACTGCTAGCAAGGGACAAGAATACATAAGGCAGTACAAATAAGACGTGGGTAAAAGCGACGTTAAAAAATGCCGCTTGGTTATGGATAAGTTGCTGTAACCACACCAAGCCAAATAAGAAAGCAATGCTTGGCACCAGAAGTGGCAGGTAAATAATCAAGCTGGTAAAATTCGAGATGGGTTTACTACTTAACTGCTCTGCCTCTAAGCACAATAAAGTGATGCCAATAGCAAAAAGCGTTGAGACAATACCAAGGGTGATCGTGTTAAATAATGGCGTGCTTATTTGCATCAAGGCACTTTGAAAGTGTGACAGTACGAGCTGCTCTGGCAAGGCGGCAGGGAAACGCCAATAGCCAGCTAAAGACCACATCAGCAGACCAATGAGCGAGAGGGCGATAAACCCTATGATGAATACTGTGGCGCTTGCAGTGAGTTTCTGCCAAATAACATCCTTATACTGGCGTTTTCCATTAACCAATGCGTCACTGCATAGTGCTTTGACCATACGCTCACCGCCCAGCCATAATGCAATTAAGCTGCCTGTCAGTAGTAGCTGTAATATTGCCCCAGCCGAGGCTTTGATACGTAAGTTCAAATCAACATCATTGAACCACTGCATGATAGTGACAGCAAGCGTGGGTGGGGTATTGGGTCCTAAAATTAATGGCATCTCAACACTGGCACTGGCGTAAGCGAGGACTGCCAATATAGGCAAACGCAAGAAGGGGTACAAAATAGGAAATACTGCTTTAAAAAAGGCAGTGATGGGATAATAGCCTAAGTTTAGCGCAACTTGATATTGTTGGCGTAGCTTTTTGCCAAGCTCAGGCTGTGCGAATACGCCAAGTGCCATTAACAATAGAAAAGGCAGCTCTTTGAGTACTAGACCTAAGATGATACTAATGCCATAAGGGTCATGCGGTAGTATCCCCTGTGGTGCCAGCTCCCAACCACTGAGCCATGGCGATATCATTCGTGCAATCATGCCAGAGGGTGCAATCAAAAACCCAACGGCAATCGCCGCTGCGGCATGCGGGATCACTAAAATAGGGCTAAGCAAACGTTCAATACGTGTGAGCCAAGGACTATTAAAAAACGTCGCCAATATCATAATCGCTATGACAAAGGCGAGTAGGGTGCTGAGAAATCCGGTCGCCACACTGAGCGCAACCATTTGCTTAAGCCCCAGTGTTTGACCCAGCGCTTTAAATCCTTGTAGACCAAATGTCGTTGTTTCTAGAGCAGGCACCCAGCCAAACGCTGGCAGGATGACGCTTATCAAACCTCCTAATACAGGAAGAATAAGGAGTATTAATAAAAGACTGGGGCTTAGGGTCACTAAACGCGTAAAAAGGTCGGTTTTATAAGTTGCGGCTATTTGATTGCTTAAATTAGAATGAACAATAGCAGTATGGAGAGTGTCAGTATTCACGCCATCAGCATTGCTGTTATCAGTGTCAGCCTTGTTTTTCTCGATAGGTTTTTTCATTCGCTAACCCCGTAACGCGCTTGCCAACCTTGCATAATGGCGTCAACCCAGCTGGGGTGTGGTTCACTGACGGTTCGTTTAATGGCATCAAAAGGTAGGGCGCTTGCATGCGGTTTATTGGCTTTAAAGAGTGCTTGCTGCTCGGCGCTCAGTGTCGATTGAACCAGCACGGTTTTATCTCCCCAGACAGCTGGGTTTTGTTTATGTGCCTGTGCTTCTGGGCTCAATAAAAAGTTCGCCACCAATTGTGCTGCGGCTGCATGGCTTGCATTATAAGGGATAGCAACGAAATGAGTATTACTCAAACTGCCATCTGTCATAGCATAGCTGCGAATACTGGACGGCAAGTCATAGCGCTGAACAGCAGCTGGTATTTCGGGACCTGAAAAGGTAAAAGCCAAGCTGAGCTCAGTATCATCTACCAAACGGCGCATTTGTGCGCCGCTTTGCAGGAATTGCTCACCTTTTCGCCATAGCCTGGGATGTAGCTCATCCAAAAAATCCCACAGCGGATTGAGTATCAAATCTTTGTTTTGTGCATCTACCGGCTGGTTAAGCTCTGCTCTGAGAGTGGTTCTATTCTTACTATCATTTTGCTCATGCAGCATGACCAAAGCATACTTCAAAAAACTCATACCCAAAAAATCAGGCGGCTTTGGGTAGCCAAAACGTCCGGGGTTCTGCTGTGCCCACATCTTTAATTGCTGCAAGGTAGCAGGCGGCTTATCTATCGCTAAGTTATCATAATAAAAGGTCAATGACGCCTGTCCCCATGGCGATTCCATACCATTAGTAGGTATGCCAAAGTCAAGAGTGACAGAGGGATTGTTATCAGGATCAGTCAGAGCAAAGTTCGGCAAAGTAGGTGCCCAGTCCTTTAATAGTAATTTATTCTCACTCATAGCGGCAAAGTTCGCCCCATTGATCCAAATTAAATCAACGCTACCTTTTTTATTATTATTGGCAGATTTTTCTGCAAGGACACGGCTGACAGCTTCACTGGTGTCGCTTAATTTGACATGAACCAAGTTGATATTATATTTTTTATCGACCGCTTTTGCAGTCCACTGAATATAGGCATTAATTTGCGGATCCCCGCCCCAAGTATGAAAGTAAACGTCCTGATTTTCACCAGCTCGTACCGTCTGCTGCCACTGCAAGGTACTTTTATTATCTATAGCAGTGGGAGTCGAAGCGGTACTTGCAGAGATGCCAGCACAGACACTAAGCACTATGATAAAGGCGCTATAGCGGCGCAGTTTTTTTGGTATCATCGAAGCTGCGGGCAAGCTAGGAGGTTGCATGAATTAACCTCGACGCCAAGTATGATACTTCTCAAGCAACTGTAGCGCTTTTTTAGGCGCATGATTGCGTTTCCATTCGCCAGCTGCATACTTATTGCCTTCCGCCCATGTTGGATAGATATGAATGGTACCCAGTATTTTATTCAGCCCTAGATTGTGTTTCATGGCCAGTACAAACTCAGCCATCAAGTCGCCGGCATGTTCAGCGACGATAGTCACACCCAATATCTTATCTTTGCCCTTTGGGGTAATGACCTTGATAAAGCCATGATTGGCGCTTTCGGTTACCGCCCGATCTAAGTCTTTAAAGTCATAACGTGTGATTTCAAAGTCGATACCTTTATCAATCGCTTCTTGCTCATTTAAGCCCACTCGTGCTACTTCTGGGTCAATAAAAGTCGTCCACGGAATCACCCGATAATCTACTTTGAATTTTTTAAGATGACCAAATAAGCCATTGACCGCAGCGTACCATGCTTGATGGGAAGCTACATGAGTAAATTGATAAGGACCTACGACATCACCTGCTGCATAGATATTGGGGTAAAGCGTTTCGAGATACTCATCTGTACTGATGGTGCGCTCAGTATCGATGCCTAAGGTGTCAAGCCCGTAGCCTTCTAGGCGCGCACTACGACCGACTGCACAAATCAACTCATCATACTCAATGGCAGTTTCTTGTTGATCATCAGTGCTGCCTTTTGGTGCGACGATAATATATTTTTTGCCATCACGAGTTTCACAGCGAATTGCTTGCTGTGAGGTTAGGATAGTAACGCCACTCTCAGTCAGTGATTCTTGCGCAAATACAGAAACGTCGACATCTTCTTTTTTCATCAGCCGCGTGCCTCTTTCGATTTGGGTCACAGCAGAACCTAAACGAGCAAAGGCTTGTGCCAGCTCACAGCCAATGGGTCCGCCGCCAAGTACGACCAGCTTGCTCGGCGCTTTATCAAGTTTTGCAAATTTATCCCAAAGAGTATCGCTTGTCACATAACCTGTCTCCTCTAAACCCGGTAGGTCTGGGACAAAGGGGCGTGCGCCCGTCGCGATAACGATAGAGCGAGCAGTTAATGTCTGAGTACCGCCATCATTGAGGGCAATCTCAACCGTCCATGGATCAATGAGTTTTGCATAGCCTTTTAATACCTCGACACCCAAATCTGTATAACGCTCAACACTGTCATTTGGAGCAATATCAGCAATGACTTTATGAATGCGAGCCATGATGTTCTTGAATGCAAAATCCGGTTGGGTATTGTTGAGTCCGTAACGCTCGCCATGGCGTATCTGCTCAACCACTTTTGCGCTTTTTATCAGCGCTTTACTGGGGACGCAGCCATAGTTTAAGCAGTCGCCGCCCATCTCACCTGCTTCAATCAATGTGACTTTTGCTTTGACGGTCGCAGCAATATAGCTGGTAACAAGTCCGCCAGCACCAGCACCAATCACAATCATATTACGGTCGAATTTTTTTGGTTTATTATAGTTCTTATAGACACGGCGTTTTTTTAGTATCGTTAATATGCCTTTCGCTATTAGCGGAAATAATCCTAATAATGCAAATGAAGCCAGAAGATTAAAAGACAAAATGCCAGATAACTGCTCGATTTGTGCCAATTGCGTACCGGCATTCACAAATACAAAGGTGCCGGCAAGCATACCGATTTGGCTGACCCAATAAAAGGTCCGTGCTTTGATAGCAGTCAGACCCATTAATAAGTTGATAAGGAAAAAGGGGAATATTGGCACCAGACGTAGCGTAAATAAGTAAAATCCGCCTTCTTTTTTTACCCCAGCATCGATAGAGGCAAGACGGTCAGGAAAACGCTGTTTGATGGTATCGCGCAATAAATAGCGCGAAGTCAAAAAGGCCAATGTAGCACCGATACTGGAGGCAAATGAGGCGACCAATACCCCTTGTACTAAACCAAATAAAGCACCCGCTGCCAAAGTTAAAATAGCGGCGCCGGGTAAAGATAATGCCGTGACTAAGATGTAGACCAAAAAAAAGCCGCCGATGACTAACCATGGCGACTGTGTTTTGTATTGCTCAAACTGATCCATCGAGCCTTTTAAGCCCTCAAGTGTTAATAATTCATTGAGGTCAAAATAAAAAAAGCCAATGACGCCAATCAAGACCGCGAATATCAAAACTATTTTTTTAATCATGGATTATCCAGATAAATAATATAAAACATCATGTAATAAAGAATCACTTAGTAAAGAATAACGCTGTATTCCTACTATAAGCTAGTTTTTCATATAGTTATGTTATAAATGACAGTTCAAAATTTAGTCATAGATATACGTAAAATATGACATTTATCCATTGTAATCGTTATTGAGCGATTGTTCAAATATAATATTGTGGATGGCTTGAGACAAATTTTAAAGTGATATAGAAGAAGGTAGTGATAGTTGGCCTCTGCTTATATCAGTATTATAAAAAACCGCCAAATACACTCATTATTTGGCGGTTCTAAAATACAATAGCTAATGTCCTAATTGCGACGAGAGTTATAAAGAGATATGCTGAGCTTCACCTTTTTCAAAAGCAAGCTTAGCGGCAGCAGAGGCTACTGCTAAATCTTGTAAACCAACACCTGTACCATCAAACAAGGTAATTTCATCATCTGAGCTGCGACCTGGGTGATCCCCATTAATAACATCACCAAGCGTGGTAATATCACTCTCTTTAATAGCACCAGATTTAATCGCATGCTGGGCTTCACCAAGACTGATTGATTGTGCGACTTCATCGGTAAATACGGTGGCAGACGCTAAAAGGTCAGCATCAACTTCTTGCTTACCAACGGTATCGGTACCCATACAGGCGATATGTGTGCCCGGTTTGATCCACGCTTTCATCAATAATGGCTCAAACGCTGAAGTAATGGTAATAATCACATCCGCCTCGCTACATAACTGCTCACGCTCAACGGCTTCAAACGGTACGCCTAATTCTTCAGCGACGGCTTGTAGGTTTTTGAGACGATCTTTATTCTTATTCCAAGCGACTACTTTTTCGAAATTGCGTTGCTCAAGAGCGGCACGCATCTGAAAAGTAGACTGATGGCCGGCGCCGACTATACCAAGTACTTTGCTGTCTTTACGTGCTAGATGGGCGATTGATACTGCTGATGCGGCGGCGGTACGTACGGCAGTTAAATAGTTGCCGCCGACCAGTGCACGCAATTTACCATTATCTGGATTGAATAAGAAAATCGTGGATTGATGATTGGTCAAGCCTTTAGCCGCATTACCTGGCCAGTAGCCACCTGATTTTAGACCTAGTGATTTTCCTGCACGGTCAAAACCTGATTTAAAGCCGTATAACGCATCAGCATAGCCAATGGCTTCGCGGATAACAGGGAAGTTATAGGCGTCCCCTCGTGACATTGACGCAAAAACATTTTCAACGGCGATAAATGCAGAAGGGCGATCAATCACCGATTTGCAAGCGTCTTCTGATACGATCAATAAACCTTCGTCACTATTAACACTATTTGCTTCACTCATTATAAATTCCTTTTTATACTTTTTAATTTGTAATTCTTGAATACTTTAAATAAATAAGGGCTGCTGTAGGCTAAAGCTACAACAGCCCCTTTAAACTAAACGGATAGAATCATACTAATTTAGCTTATAGTTCCTAATACAGTGCTTAGTACATTTTACCACGTGCAGATACTGGCCATACGGTTTCAACTTTACCGTTACGCACACCAATATAGAAATCATGAACGTTACAAGTAGGATCACAATGACCAGGTACCAGTTTTAGTTTTTCATTGATTTCCAGTACGCCATTTGGATCGCTGACTACGCCATGCTCGTCTGAACATTTAACATATTCAACATCGTCACGACCATAGATGAACGGTAGGCCACTATCAACTGACTGAGCTTTTAGACCAGCATCAACGATGGCTTTGTCGGTTTTGGCATGGCTCATCACAGACGTTAGGATAAATAAGGCATTTTCCCACTCGCCAGCATCGATGCGGTTGCCGTCTTCATCTAGAATACGACCGTAATCGGCATCCATAAACGCGTAAGAGCCACACTGTAATTCGTTGAAAACACCTGAATTACTTTCGAAGTAATAACTACCTGTACCGCCACCCGATACAAATTCTGGTTTTAGCCCGATTTCAGTTAATGCATCGATTGCTTCTTGTACTTGATCGATAGCGATTTGTGTTTTCGCTTTGCGATCGCTAAAGCTGTCCATGTGTTGCATCGCACCTTGATAAGCTTGGATACCAGTGAATTTTAGGTTTTCAGCGGCATCAATTGCTTTGGCAATCTCAACAACCGCTTCAGTCGTCGTTACACCACAACGTCCAGCGCCGCAGTCGATTTCGATATAGCAGTTCAGTTCAGTGCCTGCTTTGGTCGCAGCAGCTGATAGCTCAGCGACGTTATCGACATCATCGACACAAACGGTGATGGTTGCACCCAACTTAGGTAGATTCGCTAAACGCTCAATTTTAGCTGGATTACGGACTTGATTTGATACCAACACGTCTTTAATGCCACCACGTACGAATACTTCTGCTTCAGAGACCTTTTGACAGCAAACGCCAATAGCGCCGCCAAGCTCTTCTTGTAAATTTTGTACGTCAACTGATTTGTGCATTTTACCGTGGCTACGGTGACGCATATTATGCGCTTTAGCATAATCGCCCATTTTTTTGACGTTACGCTCAAGGGCGTCAAGATCCAAGATCAAACAAGGGGTTTGAATGTCAGCTTCGTCCATACCAATAGCGGCGGGTACGTTGTAACCTACTTCTAATTCGGCAGTCATTGTCATTTTAATTCTTCCATGTTATTAGTTAGTGTTATAAAAAGCCGTTTAAACTTGCGCATTACTGGCGCTTAGTTAACGCTCTATTTGTAATCAGTTATTGATACCTAATTACTGATATTTAGTTGCCAATCGTTAATTCCAAGGCAACTTGTCGAGATCAACGTTACCACCAGTGATGATGACGCCAACCTTTTTACCTGCAAAAACGTCTTTGTTCTTCAGGATAACAGCAAGCGGCACGGCACAGCTTGGTTCGATGATGATTTTCATATGCGTCCAAGTCAGTTTCATCGCTTCAACGATTTCTTCTTCAGTCGCGGTCAAAATATCAGTCACATAATTGCTAACAAAATGCCAAGTCAAATCTTTAAGCGGCACTTTTAAACCATCGGCAACCGTGTTTGGTGCATCATCAGCGATAATATGACCGGCTTTAAATGAGCGCGCGGCATCATCAGCGTTGACTGGCTCAGCAGCATAAATTTTGACATCTGGTGCTAGGTTCGACAACGTCAAACAAGTACCTGAAATCATACCGCCACCACCAATGGGTGCCACAACCATATCAGGTTTTTCACCAATCTCTTCCATTTGTTCTAAAAACTCACGTGAGCAAGTGGCTTGTCCAGCGATAACGCGTGGATCATTGTACGGATGGACAAAGTCGCCGCCTGTTTCTGCTTGAACTTTGGCAAAGACTTCTTCACGTGATGTGGTTGATGGCTGGCATTCGGTGATGATACCCCCATAGCCACGTACCGCGGCTTTTTTAGCTTCAGGCGCGCTATGCGGCATGACGACATTACAAGGTATACCACGCTGGCCTGCCGCATAAGATAAAGATAAGGCATGGTTACCTGAGCTGTGTGTACAGACGCCATTTTTGGCATCTTCGTCAGAGAGACCAAACACTGCATTTGAGGCGCCACGTACTTTAAATGCACCCGCTTTTTGAAAGTTCTCACATTTAAAGAACATCTCACAGCCAGCCAGCTCATTTAAAAAGCGAGAGGTCAGAACAGGAGTGCGATGGATATATGGTTTGATGCGCTCATGCGCTTCTAACATATCATCAAGGGTTGGAATCACTAATCCATTATCATTTGTTATCATAAAAAATAGTCCTTCATCTTTTGTTTAACTCTTGTTATTTAATAGCTTATTATCTAATAAATTTTATTTAGTTGGTGCGCTGTGGCGATAATACTCTTGTGCAGCCGCAACGCCTTGTCCGAGTTTAATAGGGTAGCCTAAATCAACCATTGCCATCTCAATCGTTGCAAGCCCTGCTAGTACCATAACTTCAGTTAATGAACCTAGATGACCGATTCTAAATGCTTTACCATTCATCTCGCCCAAACCAATACCAAATGAGATACCATATTTATTAAACGCATGATCGGTCAGCTTGTTACTGTCAAAGCCTTCAGGAACAAAGATGGCGCTGACGGTATTAGAATAAAGGTCAGGTGTTTTTGCACACAGTTTCATACCCCAAGCGCTAACCGCTTGTCGTACGCCTTCGGCTAGACGGTAATGACGTGCATAGACATTATCAAGACCTTCATCAAACAACATCTCAAGACTTTCTCTTAGGCCATAGATGAGATTTAATGGTGGCGTATAAGGGAAGCCGCCGTTGGCATTGGCATTTAACATATCACGAAAAGCAAAATAAGTACGTGGAAGCTTTGCCTCATCCATATGACTCAAAGCTTTTTGACTGACGCCCAATATTGCCATACCCGTTGCGAGCATAAAGCCTTTTTGTGAGCCGGCAACAGCAACGTCTACGCCCCAAGCATCCATCTCAAAAGGGACACAAGCAATTGAGCTAACACCATCTACGAATAATAAAGCAGGGTGGTCACTGCTATCCATGGCTTCGCGAACGGCGCCAATATCACTTAAAACACCTGTTGCTGTTTCGTTATGGGTGACCATGACGGCTTTGATTTCGTGTGCGGTGTCTTCGTTTAAAATTGCTTGGAATTTATCAGCAGGTGCGCCTGTTCCCCAATCGCATTCTACAACTTGCACATCAAGTCCGTGGCGCTGACACATATCGATCCAGCGATGCGAGAACATACCATAGCGTGCAATCAGAACTTTATCACCAGGTGACAAGGTATTGCTAATAGCAGCTTCCCAGCCACCTGTGCCGCTAGAGGTAAATAGAATGATTTCGCCATCTTGGGTGCCAAATACTTTTTTACAATCAGCAAGCACCGGTAAGAACGTGTCTGAGAAATCAGGCGCACGGTGATCTTGCGTCGGCACGTTCATCGCGCGACGTAATCTGTCAGGAATATTGGTAGGGCCAGGAATAAAAATTGGGTTTTGTAGCGACATGATTGACATCCTTGTAAGTGCATATAAAGGGGCACGATTGTTGTATAAGCAGGGGTTCATGCGAATTTAATGCAAGAGTCTTCCTGACTCATACAGTTTGGGTTTTGTGTTTTTAAGATTTAAAAAATTAACCATGTCAAAGAAAGGAGTTGCAGGTGATTGGTCACTTTACTACTTACTGCGTTCTTTTTATGGTGTTCTTGCGGTAACGATTTTTACGAAGGATAAAATAAGAGGTTTTGGTTGAAAAAGTGTAGATACTCATCAACTTGTTAAAATATAGCACTAATAGTAAGTTGTAACAAGGTGTTTTTAAATAACCTTTGTGCTAGACTTCTCAAGACTATTACAGTGACTGTTTTGCGTAAATAGCCGACATTAGTCCTATTTATTCTTTTATGCTTTGACCGAAATAATTCATGATTGCTATTTCAGTTGTATGATGTCTTCAAGAGCTGCTATAACTTCAGTATAATAGGGATTCTTGCCGACAACTTTGCCTTGATTGGTTATATCAATTGGATAACGTTTGTATCGCTATTCTTAATTACTAAGCCATCGCATTAAGTTATCTGTTAGATAGCCTCTGCTTTACATTCTGTACTATATCTCTGCAATTTTTTGGTCATGGTAAGCGCCTCGTCCAGTGGTTAGTTTACTAAGTTTATCTTTACAGTTTCTTCAGCATCGCTCAATTTCTAACTTGCTAAAAACAACTTATTCAATTAAGAAAATACAATAAAAAACCCTTCATTATCAATGTTGAGGGTTTACAAAAGACATTGTATTTATGATAGATATCAATTCTTTAAGTATGTCAGCTTGAACGAATTTGAGCAAGCTAGAGCAAAACATAAATTTAAATAATTTCATTTGTTTAATGAATCGATAAAAATATTTAACCCATTAACCTTGTACCACCCCATACTTTTAATAAGAAGATTTTATCATGTTAAACCAACGTCCGTTATATATCCCCTTTGCAGGTCCTGCACTATTAGAAACCCCTTTATTGAATAAGGGCAGTGCTTTTTCATCAGAGGAGCGCGATAGCTTTAATTTAACCGGTCTATTACCTCATAATATTGAGACGATTGAAGAGCAGTCATCACGTGCTTATCTTCAACTACGCTCATTTACCAGTGATATGGATAAGCATATTTATTTGCGTAATATACAAGACACCAATGAGACATTATTTCACCATTTGATTGAGCAGCATATTGAGGAAGTCATGCCGCTCATCTATACCCCTACGGTTGGGCAAGCGTGTGAAAAATTCTCTCAAATCTATCGCCGTAAACGTGGTTTATTTATCTCTTATCCTGAACGTCATAAAATCGATGACATGCTGCAAAACGCCACCAAACAAAACGTAAAAGTTATCGTGGTCACTGATGGCGAGCGTATCTTGGGCTTAGGTGACCAAGGTATTGGCGGTATGGGAATTCCAATTGGTAAATTGGCTTTATACACCGCTTGTGGTGGTATTAGTCCCGCTTATTGCTTACCTATTTTGTTAGATGTCGGTACCAATAATCAGCAGTTGCTTGACGATCCTATGTATATGGGCTGGAGAAATCCACGCATCTCTGGCGACGAGTACAATGAATTTGTAGACTTATTTATTCAGGCTGTTAAGCGTCGTTGGCCCGAGGTGTTATTGCAATTTGAAGATTTTGCGCAGGAAAATGCGACCCCATTATTGAATAAATATCGTGATCAGCTATGTTGCTTTAACGATGATATTCAAGGAACTGCGGCTGTTTCAGTCGGTACATTGATTGCAGCATGTTTAAATAAAAGCCAGAAACTTAGCCAACAAAATATTGCTTTCTTGGGTGCAGGATCTGCAGGCTGCGGTATCGCTGAGCACATTATTCGTCAGATGCAGCGTGAAGGGTTAACAGAAGAGCAGGCTCGCAGACAGGTATTTATGGTTGACCGTTATGGTCTGCTAACCGATAGCATGACAGAGCTACAAAAATTCCAAACACCGTTAGTGCAAAAAGAAACAGATATTGAACATTGGGATAAGAGTCAAAAACTTGGCTTAGCACAAGTGGTTAAACAAGCAAGAATAACTGTCTTGTTTGGCGTAAGCGGACAAAAAGGTCTCTTTACGCAAGAGGTCGTCGAAGCTTTATGTGCTAATACTGAACATCCTATTGTATTGCCGCTATCAAATCCAACGTCTCGTGTTGAAGCAACACCGCAAGAAGTGACTAACTGGAGTCGTGGTAAGGCCATTGTTGCAACCGGCAGTCCTTTTCCTAATACCACTTTTGAAGGTCAGTCTTTTGAAGTCTCTCAGTGTAATAACAGCTATATATTCCCTGGTATTGGCCTAGGTGTATTAGCAGCACGTGCGACGGGTATCAGCGATAATATGCTGACGGCGGCAAGCCAAGCACTTGCAGATATCTCAGTAGAATATGAAAAAGCGCCCGGTGCCATATTGCCGCCCATTAAATTCATTAGAGAAATCAGTGAAAAAATAGCCTATGCAGTTGCCCTGCAAGCAATTGAAGATAAATTGGCATTACCGGTAACGGCAGAAAACTTAGAGCGTCGATTAAAAGCTAACTTCTGGTTACCTAAATACCGCGACTATCGCCGTACTTCTTTCTAACAGTTAGAAAATCCGACCAAGAAGCCGAATGCTACGATTAAAAGTAGCATTCGGCTTTTTTAATGATAACAATACTAATCCACTAGCCGTTGACGTTTTTCTGGTGAAATTTTTACGTATAATGAATTCAGTATTAAAGCGATACAGTGGGACTGGAATGAGTTTTACGCAGCCTCTGTCGGCGTAGGCACCGCATGCTAAAAAAATTTATACCAGTACTGCGTTGGAACATAACGTATCTATTTTATTTGGAATTGACTATATCATGGTTTGTGAGGTTTTTATGGTCATGATAAATCCTTAATGTGTAAGCTAATCGATATGATCACTGTCTGATAATCTGCTTATCATTCAGTAGTTTGCAGAACATCTATTTATGCCATAGCATGTGGCATTATAGACACAGTCTTACGCTATGCTTATCATGCCTTTATCAAGGATAAAGGCAACAATGTCATCAACGCCTTCACCCGTTTTCATGTTGCTAAAGACCACAGGCTTATCGCCGCGCATTTTTTTGGCATCACGTGCCATCACCTCAAGTGACGCGCCTACGAAAGGGGCAAGGTCGGTTTTATTGATAATGAGCAAGTCCGATTTCATGATACCAGGGCCGCCTTTACGAGGGATTTTATCGCCTGCCGAGACGTCAATGACATATAGTGTCAAGTCGGACAATTCAGGGCTAAAAGTTGCTGCCAAATTATCGCCACCAGACTCGATGATAATAAGCTCAAGACCTGCAAACTGCTGCTGTAATTCGGCGATGGCAGATAGGTTAATCGAGGCATCTTCACGGATGGCAGTATGCGGGCAGCCACCCGTTTCGACACCACGAATGCGCTCGGCTGGCATGGCCTCATGACGCGTTAAAAATTCAGAGTCTTCTTTGGTATAAATATCATTGGTCACTACGGCCATGTTGACGTCATCGCGCAGGCGTTGACACAATCTCAGCGTTAATGCCGTTTTTCCTGAGCCTACAGGGCCACCAATACCTAGGCGTAGTGGTGATAATGTCGTGTCTGAATGTTTGTTTTCGACTTTAGGAGTTAGTGCCATAAATAAATGTCCTCAATAAGTGTTTGGGTTATCAGCGATTAAGAGCGAAATAAGCGGCTGTATTGCCTTTCATGCTGGCAAGACAGGAGCGCTAAATTTGGTAAGTTGGCTGATATTTGTAACTGTTGATAAAGTAGATTTAGCTTTGATATCGTTATGTCAGAGCTATCTGCCATTAACGGCAGCCTTTGAGCGTACAAAAAGCTTTGCTTGACGCGAGCAGCCAGTGGCTGTACTTGTTGGCTTAGTAGCTGTTGCAGCTGCCAAATGATTCGCTGTCCTGCCATTTGCCCAAGCGGTACGGTCTTGACCGCAGCCAGCACCATGTTTTCGATTTGGCCAAAGGCGTAAGTGGTCATGGCTTGTACAGGGTTAAATTGCCAGTGCGAGCTGATATGGGCAAACAGTGGCAAAAACCCATAAGCGAGTAAGCTATCAGGCACATTGAGCTCAAGGACATTATCAAGCCATGCGGATAAAGACAGCGCCAATTGACTTGACTCATAGACGAACTCTTTGGTTTCGCGGCTAGCGTGGTAATCTGCACCTAGAGCATCAGCAAGTGCGACGTCCTCAATCATAAGGGCCTCTATCATCAGCGCTAGTAGCGGTAGCTCATAACGACATAATGCTAGCTCCAGATAATCACTCATAAAGTCCATGCTACTGCTTTCATCATAAATAAGCCCTGACTCAATAGCCGGTTCTATGCCTTGCGAGTAGGTATAACTGCCAATAGGTAAGTTGCTTGACGCCAGCATGAGCAAACGTCCGGTCAAATCTACATGATTCAGATCATTTATACCTTGTGCGGTACTGGCAGGATGCTGGGAGTGCGTGGCATGATTAGTCATGAGAGTTGCCATGGGTGTGTGAATGGTCGTGATCGTGATGACTATGACTATGACCATGAGAGTGAGAATGTCCGCCGTGCTCACCTTTATACGCACCCGTTTCTGGCTCAAATGGCGCTTGTACGGCTTGGGTATGTAGGCCAAGTTGATGTAACATCGCTTCTAAAACATGGTCAGGCTCAAAGTAGAGTGCATTAGGTGTCAGCATTAAAGGCACATGGCGGTTGCCTAAATGGTAAGCGCCTTTCATAAGGTCAAAATCATTATCAGCGGTTACTTCTATCAAAGCCTGCTTGGCAGCTATTATTTGTATCAAGTTGCCTTGATGGTCTGCCAGCACACTGCCATTCTTAATGGTTTCCGTACGTGGCAAATCAACACCAATGGATTCTTGGTGCTGGGTTTTTGCTTTAAAACGGCTACGCTGACGGGTGTCGAAATCTAAATATAAAAAGTTTTCTGCCTGTTTTTGCCTATCAATGATCGCTTGTTGTTCAGCGCTAAGGGTTGATAGATCAAGGCGTTGCGTATAAATGTTCATAATTATGTTTATGGTCCGTTAAAGTAGATGATTCACAGCTGATGGGGATTATCAGCACGACAATAAAAAGCAGCTAGAATAAAAAATAGCGCTGTGCCATCGGTAGATAGTCGGCAGGCTCACAGGTCAGCAGCTCACCATCGGCATACACTTCATAGGTCTCAGGATTGACCTCCATCTGAGGACAGTAGCTGTTGAATTTCATGTCTTGTTTGCGTACCTTACGAATGTTATGTACTGCTTTGATGACCTTTTCTAATCCTAATTGCCTATCAACACCCTTATCAATAGCCGCACTTGACATAAAGGTGATGCAAGTCTGCGCCACTGTCTTGGGGAAGCTGCCAAACATGCTGCGATAGTGCACAGGCTGTGGGGTGGATATGGAAGCATTGGGGTCGCCCATAGGTGCCGCTGCAATCAAACCGCCTTTTATAATTAAATCAGGCTTGACACCAAAAAATGCAGGCGACCACAACACTAAATCTGCCCATTTTCCCAACTCCAGTGATCCTACTTCATCACTAATGCCATGGGTAATAGCAGGATTGATGGTGTATTTTGCGAGGTAGCGTTTGATACGAAAGTTGTCATTGCCGCTATCAGAATCCGTAGGACTTAGCATGATATTGTCTAAGGACTGCTCGGTTTTAGCTGATTGATCAGGAGCAAGGTAACCACGCTGGGCTTTCATCTTATCAGCCGTTTGCCATGTGCGAATAATGACTTCTCCCACGCGTCCCATCGCTTGCGAATCACTACTCATCATGGAGATAACGCCCATATCTTGTAAAATATCTTCAGCGGCGATGGTTTCTTTACGAATACGGCTTTCTGCAAAAGCGACATCTTCAGCAATGGCTGGGCTTAGATGGTGACAAACCATGAGCATGTCGAGATGCTCGTCAATAGTATTAATGGTGAAAGGACGCGTTGGGTTGGTGGACGAGGGCAAAACGTTGGTTTCGCCAATAGCTTTTAAGATATCTGGAGCATGACCACCGCCAGCGCCTTCGGTATGGAAGGTGTGAATACAGCGGTCTTTAAACGCGCCAAGAGTGCTATCTAAATAGCCACTTTCATTTAACGTATCAGTATGAATAGCAACTTGCACATCATATTCTTCAGCCACACTAAGGCAGTTATCAATGGCTTTGGGCGTGGAGCCCCAGTCTTCATGAAGTTTAAGCCCGATAGCACCCGCTTCAATCTGCTCTACAATGGGAGCAGGCAGACTAACATTGCCTTTACCCAAGAATCCGATGTTCATCGGGATAGCATCAGTGGCTTTTAGCATGCTGTGAATATGATAGGCACCAGGAGTACAAGTGGTGGCAAGAGTACCTTCAGCAGGTCCCGTACCACCGCCTAACATCGTGGTTATACCAGACATCAATGCCGTCTCACATTGCTGCGGCGCAATGAAGTGAATATGGCTATCAATCCCGCCAGCAGTTAAGATTTTACCTTCTCCTGCGATAATTTCGGTAGCTGCGCCAATAGGTAACGTCACGTTCGGCTGAATATCAGGGTTGCCAGCTTTACCGATGCCACTGATACGACCCTCTTTGATAGCGATATCTGCCTTATAGATACCGCTATAGTCCACAATTAGAGCATTGGTAATAATAGTATCGGCAACTTGGTCACCTATTAGCTGTGACTGACCCATGCCATCGCGGATAACCTTACCACCGCCAAATTTAACCTCTTCACCGATGCTAACGCTATCAATGTCAGGCTGGTGATCAATATGACTGGTCAAATCATATTCAACCTCAAGCCATAAATTTGTATCTGCCAAGCGTACTTTGTCCCCTGTGGTAGGGCCAAAATGTTCGGCATAAATACGTCGGTCAATGCGTTTTTTCGAGGTGTTTTGAGAGGTGTCTTGAGAGGTTCTAGGGTCTACAACGCCCATAACTTTGCCCGAAAAACCATAAATGTGCTGTCTACCTGAGATGGCAACCAGTTCCACTTCGCGCGCTTGTCCCGGCTCAAAACGTACAGCAGTGCCAGATAGGATATTGAGTCGATAGCCAAGCGTCGACTCTCGATCAAAGCTCAGTGCTGCATTGACTTCATAGAAGTGATAATGAGAACCGATTTGAATAGGGCGGTCGCCGGTATTGATTACTGCTATGGTTTGAACGCAGCGACCAGCATTCAATGCCATATCGCCTGCTTTAATCTTATATTCGCCTACTTTCATCGTCATTTTTATTATCCTTAATCGTCTTACGGCAATGGCTCTAGTTCAATATCGTTGTATACGACTTTATAGCAAACAAGCTATACGATGGGGTTATGTACCGTCACCAGCTTAGTGCCATCGGGGAAAGTGGCTTCAACTTGGACATCGTGTATCATCTCTGCAATGCCTTCCATGACGTCATCGGCAGAGAGATAAGTGGCTCCTTCACTCATCAGTTGCGCCACGGTTTTGCCATCACGTGCGCCTTCCATTAGTAACATGCTAATGTAAGCGATAGACTCAGGATAATTGAGTTTTACACCGCGATTTTTACGACGTTCCGCCACCATACCGGCTGTAAATAATAAGAGTTTATCTTTCTCTGTAGGATTTAATTGCATAAAGCTTCCTTAATAATTATTATGCTTTAAAGACTATGAACCGTTTTTAATCTTCATAAAGTAAATGTGCCAAGGTAAACGTACTAAGTAGGGTTATTCTGGTTTGATTAAGCATTGTTTAAGGATGATAGTATGCAGGAGCACATGATGTTAGGTGTCCCAAATTCTCGGTCGATGAGGCTCAAGTTTGTACCATTTAGACCTGATAAGCTCGCGAATTTGGTAAAAAGCCTCAAAGCAGGCACGCACATCTGCCCCTAAATAACGGCAATTAATACCTTGAAAATTATGAGTACAATAAATAGGTAATGACTGCGTATCAATGAGATGGCGTATCTCGGTAATAGTGGCATCTAAATATTGGCCGAGCTTGAGCGGATTATTCTGTAGTTCTGGCGCAATGACCTCTGTGCTAGGTATTGCCCAAAAAGAGCCATGCACATGTTGATTGTTCAGTCCTAATGGTGAGGTAAACCAGCGCGTATTGGCTTGCTGGGAGGTGCACTCACTGACCAATAGATCACTCTCACGCCATATCTCTAAGCGGTTGGCATAATGACCATTAGCAAAAGTCTCTTGATACGCTTGACGTCCGAACACAGCAATATCCCAAGTCAATAAACTTGCCGTCTTAGCTAAATAAAAGCGGTTATTGGCAGTAGAGACAGAATGATCGTAATAAATGCTTTCTTGTGGTAGCCATTCAAGGACAGCGTGGTCATCGAGGCGGGCGTCGATAGATTGTTCTGCGCTGACGGTATTGTCGATAATATGGGAACAGGAGCTATTATTGAGAGGATGGTCAGAGTCGTTGCTAGTTGTCTCTTGAGTACCCTCGGCAGGTTTTGATGAGTCGCTGGGTCTAGAGGATCGTAATGATTTGCGTTGCCCGTACCATTTACCGGCTCCAGGGGTGGTAATCACCGCATGGCTATTAGAGTGTAGGTCAAATTCCAGTGTTAAGCGGTCATCATCGGCGATACCAGCAGGAGGATACAACACATAAATATGGCAAATTCCTGCTTGGCTGTTATCAGTACTATCAGGCTCAGGATACAGCGCACGCTGCACCATTAACGCCCCAGTATGGGCACGATGATACAGCCGAGTTTTTGCAGCATTAGAGGCGCAGTCGAAATGAAGCTGTAGTGAGGATTGCCAAGTCAAAATTGTATTTCCTTTTAGAAAGTGCCCTTTTAGAAAGTATCCTTTTAGATTGCCACCAACTCTTGAATATTATTTTTTGCCATGTCACATCCAGCCCCTTGAGCAACTACTTGTCCTCTAGAGAGCACGGTATAGTTATCGGCAAGCTCTTCTGCAAACTCATAAAATTGCTCGACCAGTATAATGGCCATTTTACCTTGATAACCTAAATCCCTAATGACCCGCCCGATGTCCTTGATGATAGAGGGCTGAATACCTTCAGTCGGCTCATCGAGTACCAGCACAGATGGCTCGGAGGCAAGCGCACGAGCAATAGCGAGCTGCTGCTGCTGACCGCCAGATAGATCGCCGCCGCGCCGATGCTTCATCTCGTCCAGCACTGGAAATATATCATACAAGTGTTTGGGTACTTTGCTTGCTTTTCGTTGAGAAAATTTCGCCATGCCAATCAGAATGTTTTCTTCAACGGTCAAAGTGGAAAAGATATCACGTCCTTGCGGTACATAAGCGAGTCCTGCGCGTACACGCTGCTCAGGCGTCATCTGACTAATGTCCTTACCGTCTAATAAAATTTCACCTGATTTTATTGGTAGGATGCCCATCAAGCATTTAAGCAAGGTGGTTTTACCGACGCCATTACGACCCAGTACCACGCTACATTCTCCTACCGGTGCGGCGAGGGTGACATCACGTAAAATGTGACTGCCACCATAATATTGATTTATGGCATTAATTTCTAACATATAAGCACCTCTATTTTTTAGGTCTATTTCTAAGCACTACTATCAATTATCGACCCAAGTAAGTCTCAATAACGGCCTCATTATTCTGTACTTCATTTAACGTGCCTTCAGCCAAAATAGCGCCATTTGCTAAGACCGTTACTTTCTCACTTATGGCATCAATAAAGGTCATATCATGCTCAACCACGATTAAAGTATGATTCTTTTTGAGGCGCAGACATAACTCAGCGGTATGTTCGGTTTCGGCATCTGTCATGCCTGCCACTGGTTCATCAAGCAAAATAAGCTTTGGTCTTTGCATCAACAACATCCCAATCTCTAGCCACTGTTTTTGACCATGAGATAACAGTCCTGCTGGCTTGTTAATCAGCTCTTTTAGGCGTATTTGATCAAGCGTTGAGTCAAGCGTATCTTGGATTTCTGCGTCAATACGAGTAAACCAGCTTTTTGACACTCGCTTATCCTTTGGCGCGGCCAGCATTAAGTTATCAAGTACAGTAAATTTCTCAAATACGGTAGGTTTTTGAAACTTACGACCAATGCCTGCTTCCGCGATTTCTTCGGTAGATAGTTTGGCTAAATTATGTATTTGACCGAAAAATGCACTGCCTTTAGTAGGACGCGTTTTACCAGTGATGACATCCATTAAAGTCGTCTTACCTGCGCCATTAGGGCCGATGATGCAGCGTAGCTCGCCTGCCTCAATGTATAAAGATAAGTCATTGAGTGCACGGAACGAGTCAAACCACACGCTAACGTCTTCTAAATACAGCGCAATACCATGTCTCATATCTGGCCCTGATTTGGGAACAGGATGCGCTAAACCACCACTATCTCCGTAATCTTCAGCCAGAGTAGTGACTGGTCGGGTAGGCGTGTTTTCTGCGACCGTTATGTGTGGTATATTTTTAGAGTTTTTCATTGGATTATTGATACTAGGATTGTTTTTAACAAGCGTATCGTTAGTAACTTTTTGGGAAGTAGCAGCATTAGAAGGAGCAGCATTAGTTATTAACATTATTCTTTTTCCTTTTTAAAACGATCAAGTACGCCAATGATGCCGTTAGGGAGAAATAAAGTAACCACCACAAATAATCCACCTAGGATAAGCAACCAAAACTCCGGATAGGCAACGGTAAAATAAGTCTTAATCGCATTGATTGCACCTGCGCCTACGATAGCACCAATGAGTGAACCTCTGCCTCCCGCAGCCACCCATACTGCCATCTCGATAGAGTTGACGGGGTTCATCTCACCGGGATTAATGATGCCAACTTGCGGTACATATAGAGCACCAGCGATACCAGCAATGACTGCAGACAATACCCAAGCAGAAAGCTTGTACCAAAGCGTGCGATAGCCTAAATACTGCAATCGATTTTCACTATCACGAATGGCACCGAGCACGCGCCCATAAGGCTGGCTCATCAGGTAGCGTAGTCCAAGATAGGACAGTAGCAGCGCCAAAGCGGTCGTAAAACACAGCACAGCCCTTGTTGAAGAGGCAGTGATGTCATAACCTAATAGCGTGGTAAAACCTGTGAAGCCATTGTTACCACCGAAGCCTGTTTCATTACGGAAGAATAATAAGGCTGCCGCATAGGTCATGGCTTGAGTAATAATCGAAAAATAAACCCCTTTGATTTTTGAGCGAAAAGCAAAATAGCCAAAGATAAAAGCGACCAGACCGGGAACTAATACCACTAGAGCCATTGCCCACCAAAAGTGTTGAGTGCCTGCCCAATACCACGGCAGCTCGGTCCAACTTAAGAAACGCATAAAATCTGGTAAGCCCGTGCCAGCAGTTTCACGCGTCAAGTACATGCCAAAGGCATAACCTCCTAGCGCAAAATAAAGACCATGACCTAAGCTTAGGATGCCAGCATAGCCCCAGACCAAGTCTAAAGCCAGTGCTACCATGGCGAGCGCCATTATTTTACCAATCAAAGTTATCCAGTAAGCAGACAGGTGAAAACTAGAGGTTTCAGGTAGTAGATGGAGCCAAGGCAATATCAGTAGCACTAAAAAACACAAACCAATCAAAATGGCATTACGTGGGGAATCAGATAATAATTGAGTCAAACGCATGAGGTTCTCCTTAATCCACAAAACGGCCTTTGAGGGCGAATAAACCTTGTGGACGTTTTTGAATAAACAAAATCACAAGAACCAGTAATACAATTTTAGCCATCACAGCACCAATGCCAATCTCTAGCACCGTACCACTGACACCAAGACCTAAAGATGCCAATACCGCGCCCCATACTTGCCCAACACCGCCAACTACGACGACTAAGAACGCATCAATAATATAAGTTTGACCTAAGTCGGGTCCGACATTGCCTACTTGCGCCAAAGCACAGCCAGCGAGACCTGCGAGGCCCGAGCCAAGCCCAAAAGCCAACATGTCGATGCGAGCAGATGAGATACCAACTGCACGTGCCATTTGCCGGTTTTGAGTGACAGCGCGCACAAATAGCCCGAAACGAGTCTTATTAAGTAAGTACACCAGTAGCATAAGAATAATGATGGTAAAGCCGATAATAGCGATACGGTTGAAGGGAAGCACAAGGCTCGAGGACACTTGATAGGCACCGCTCAACCAGTCGACATTGCTGACTTCGACGTTTTGCGCGCCAAATATCATCCGAACCAACTGCATAAGAATCAAACTGACACCGAAAGTTGCCAGTAAGGTTTCAAGCTCACGACCGTAAAGCGGGCGAATAATGATTCGTTCGATAATCATGCCGATAATGGCACTGACTAAGAAAGCGACGGGTATAGCAGCAACCAGATACCATCCAGTCATACTAGGAAAATACGCTTGAAAGAGATTTTGCACCATATAAGTGGCATAAGCGCCAATCATAATGAGCTCACCGTGAGCCATATTGATGACACCCAGTAGTCCAAAAGTAATGGCCAGCCCTAATGCCGCGAGTAGTAAGATACTTGCCGTACTAAGCCCCGTGAACAGATGACCTATCCAAGTACTGATGGTAATGCGATGCTCAATACTATCCTCAGCGTCTAACAGCGCAGATTTGAGTACAGGATCGATATTATCTGCCGCCAATGCTTTTTTGACATCAACTAAGACTTGTGGACTATCGCTATCAGCAAGCACGGTAAGCGCGGCAATTTGGGTAGTGACGTCGCCATCTCTAAAATCAATTCTTGCTTGTAAGGTACTCAACGCTGTTTTGACGTCGTCGTCTTCCTCATTAGTGGCAGCAGTACTTATGAGTGCTGGATCTAGCTGTTCGATATTGTTCGCTAAGATGGCAACTGCTTGCACACGTTGCGCAGGATCGTTTGACTCAAGCTTAACCTTGGCTTGTCCAAACACTAAGGCTGAGCGTAGCGTATTGGTCAAAGTCACTTGCGCCAAGTCGCTAGGCCACTCGGTGGTCAGCTGCTTAGCAGGATAAGTAAATAGCTCATCTTCGCTGTTAAGTAGATAAGTTTGCCCACCATTACCTTGGTATAGCTCATCGTTTTTTATCAGCTCAACTAAAGCATCCAAACTCTCCACTGACCCCGGCCACTGGTTGAGCATGGTTTGGCGCTTGGTGAAGTCAGCAGCAACGAACTGTTCGATAGCGTCCCCTTTACTTATCGCAAGATTAGCAGGCGTAGTCAGAGACTGCTTGTTTTGAGCAAGTAAGGTGTCGTCTTGAGCAAGTAAGATCTCTTCACTTACAGCATTGGATGTCGCTGCCACAGTATTAGTCGATAGTTTCTCGCCATGGCTGTGTACTACTGGCGTCTCATGAGCATGAGCAGCTGATGTGATAGCAATGAGGAGGAGTAAAGATAGTAAGGCGATGATAAAAGTCTTATTAGAATAATTGGCTTGCGCGTCACTTTTATAATAGGAAGGAGAATGTGACATGATGGTTCCTTTTTTGCAGTCAACACTCCTCTAACCTCTACTGAAAAACTGTTTTATCAGTAGAGGAGCTAAAGGGTTGCTGGTATTGATACCATTAAGGGGCTAAGGATTAGGGACTAAGGCTTGGGTGACCACAACCTTATTTAGGAATGTACTGACTCCATGGCTCAGCACGAATGACTTTTGGCGTTTTGCTGATCACATCGAACTGACCATCGGCACGGATTTGACCGATCATGACAGGCTTCCATAAGTGATGGTTTTCCTCATCCATTTTTAATGTATACCCTGATGGCGCGTCAAAAGTCTGACCTCCCATACTAATACGCACTTTATCGACATTAGTGGTACCTGCTTTTTCGACTGCTTGTTTCCACATATTGATACCCACGTAGGTGGCTTCCATGGGATCATTGGTCACGACCTTTTCAGCATTCGGTAGCTTATGATCTAGCGCATATTTCTTATACTTTTTGGTGAAGCCGCTGTTGACAGGATTTTTAACCGACATAAAGTAGTTCCATGACGCCAAATGCCCTTGCAATAAGCTGGTATCGATACCGCGAAGCTCTTCTTCTCCTACTGAGAATGCCATGACGGGGATATCAGAGGCTTTAATACCCTGATTGGCAAGTTCACGATAAAAAGGTACGTTTGAATCCCCATTAATGGTAGAGATAACCGCCGTCTTTTTACCCGTAGAGAAGCTTTTAATATTACCAACGATGGTCTGATAGTTGCTAAAACCGAAAGGGGTGTACTCTTCCATGATGTCTGTTTCAGCGACGCCTTTAGACTTCAAGAAAGCACGCAATATCTGGTTAGTAGTCCGAGGATAGACATAATCTGTGCCAAGTAAAACGAAGCGTTCTGCACTACCGCCCTCTGGACTCATTAAATATTCAACGGCAGGAATAGCTTGCTGGTTAGGTGCAGCACCAGTGTAGAAAATGTTTTCTGACTGCTCTTGACCCTCGTACTGCACAGGGTAGAACATGAGACCATTTAGTTCTTCAACGACAGGCAGTACTGACTTACGTGATACCGACGTCCAACCCCCAAATATGACATCCACTTTATCTTGGGTTAATAGCTGACGCGCTTTTTCAGCGAATAACGGCCAATCAGAAGCGGGGTCTACGACGATTGGCTCTAGCTGCTTGCCCAACACACCGCCATTGGCATTAATTTCATCAATGGTCATGAGAGCAGTATCTTTTAATGATGTTTCAGAGATGGCCATCGTTCCAGATAAAGAATGCAAGATGCCAACTTTGATGGTGTCACCATCTGCCGCAGGGGTAGTAGCGGTCTCGGCCGTTTCGGTTTTTGTGGCTGTAGAATTGGTCTCAGCGCTAGTTTCTGCAGGTTTTTGACAACCTATAAGACTTAAGCTACCTACAACGGCTACTGCTAGTAGAGACAAACGTGATGTGATTTTTGAGTCGATACGATAATTTGTACTTATAGGAGTATCAGTGATAAGCGTTGGCAATAAAGACATATATTTCTCCAAAAAGATAAAGTAGCAGCTTGGTAGGCCGAGTTAACAAACCATTCCTAACTGCTATTAATACTTCAATATTTATGCCATTCCAAAATGCACAATAAACGCACCAATATCGGTCTTTTTAGGATATATTGCACTTTTTTCGCACCATGATAGTCTTTATGATTTTCTATGCACCATAAGTGTCTAGTCTAAGAGGATTAAAACGATTACATTGAAAGCGGTGGGCTGCTAAGTTCAGAAAGCATAAACAAGGGTGCTTGCAAAGCAAACCCCGATATTAATTAAGCCAATTGAGTACTCATAAAAGCAGTAAGGACTTGCTAAGACATGCCAGCATGTAGTGGCATAATAAATTTGGACAGTTGCTAAGAGGTTGTACTAAACAAAAGAAGGAACATAGTATGACCAACAAACGCAATCAATATACCTGATAATTCAAATTAGAAGCCATCAGCTTAGTCGTTGAACACAAACGTAAAGTACCTGACGGTGCTGATTCATTGGGGATAGGCAAATCCACCCTCAGAGGTTTATCGCACACTCTAACAAGCCAGCTAAAAACACTAGACAACAAAAAACCCCATAAACATTGCGTTTACGGGGTTTGAATTTGGTGGGCCCAGTAGGACTTGAACCTACGACCAAAGGATTATGAGTCCTCTGCTCTAACCAACTGAGCTATGGGCCCTTTAGACGCACAATGATACCTGATTTTTATATATTTTCAAGTAAAAGTTAGCAGATAGGGCATACTATTTGATGAATTATCACTAATTACCACCAGCCAGCGTCAAACTTCGGCCTCCATCTACGATTATTATCTCACCCGTCACATAACTGGCGTGCGCCAAATAGAGCACGCTATGCGCAATGTCAGCAGGGATGCCTATTCGCTGCATAGGAATGGAGCTTATAATCTTATTTTGCTGCTCGCTATCAATCGCTTGATCGCTATCTGCATCGGGTAAAATATTGACCCCAGGCGCGACCCCATTCACGCGTACATCAGGCGCCATATCCAGTGCTAAAGACTGCACCATCATCCGATGCGCCGCTTTTGCCATATTGTAAACCGTATAATTGGCAAACGGCTTATCCTGCGCATGAATATCAAGCAGACTAATAATACAACCTTGTTGTTGCTTAAGATAAGGTAGTAGTGCTTGGCTTAACAACAAAGGCGCTTTGGCATTGGTCAACAGCAGCTCGTCCCATTGGTCATAATTAATACTGCCAAGGGGAGTAGAGTAAAAGCGAGAGGCATTATGTACCAGTACGTCTAGTTGCCCGAATGCCTGCATAATAGTTTGGGTCAGGTGCTTGAGAGTGTCTGCCTGATTTACCACTGCCAAATCCGCGACAATAACCACAGCACTATGAGCGCAAGTATCATTCAGCACGTCTGCTAATGCATGTGCCTCTTGCTCACTATGATGACAATGGATAATGACGCGATAGCCTTGCTTATGAGCCGCACGAATAATAGCCGCGCCAATTCGCTTAGCACTACCTGTGACAAGCATAACGGGGGCAGATGCCATCATAGGCTGAGTGTTTTTAGATGTTTGAGTCATAATAGAATTTTAATTAGGATATGGTTTTAAAATTTTAAAGAGTGTTTAATGTTTTTATGTCAGGCTGTTTGCGTTTGTAAATGCTCAATTCTGCATTGACGCAAGGCTTTACCAATCGCTGGACCTTTGAGACTTTGATCAATATCATTCATACCAATACTGTGAAAGCTATTTAATGCCAACATCATCTGACGGTGCTGTATAGATAACTGTAATACTTGGCTTATGACCAAGAGCTGCGAGAGTTTTTCAGGCTCTTTATGGGCGCTGCAGGCTTGAATAAGATCAATTTTTTCGGCAGCACTGAGTTGGGTTATAACGCTTAATTTATCAGCTTGTTGTACGAATAAACCAGCAAATTGTGTTTGTGCCTTTGGTACTTTAGCCATATTACCTATATCGTTAATACTTTTGACAGCTGTTACGGCTTCAGTAGGCTTGATCTGAAATAACGATGGCTTAAGGCTAACCATTAATAGCGCCCAACGCTGTGATAGATTCAATTGCATCTGACCGGCGAAATATAGCGATGTTTGCACTGTCTCTCGTATCTGATCATCATTCCAAGCCTGATGTAACGGTGCAAAGTACTCTGCAAGGGCGCCAATATCAAATAGCTGTTGCCAGTATACCTGAGGGGAGAGCTGCATCATTGCACGGCTCGATTCTTGCCAAATACGCTCGCTACTTAAATGGGTAAGCTCTCCTGAAGCAACCAACTCACGCATCAAGACTAACGTGTCATCAGCGATAGTAAAGCCCAAATCGTAATAGCGGCTATAAAAGCGCGCCGTTCTCAGCACCCGTAAAGGGTCTTCGTTAAAGGCACTTGAGACATGACGTAGGGTTTTATTTTCAATATCCTGCAATCCGCCGTAGTAATCAATCACGTCACTACTTATCGGCGTATCGTCGGTTAAGCTAGTAACCTCTATGGCCATGGCATTGATCGTCAAGTCGCGCCGCTGCAAATCGTCTTTTAAACTAACGTCAATACTGGCATGCACGCTAAAGCCCTGATAGCCCAGACCTTGCTTACGCTCAGTTCGTGCGAGCGCATATTCCTCACGGCTTACTGGATGCAAAAATACAGGGAAATCTGCGCCTACTTGCTGAAAACCTGCGTCAATCATCTCAGTAACTGTTGCCCCAACGACGACGAAGTCTTTATCTTTAATAGGGCGCCCTAATAGCTGATCACGTACTGCACCGCCGACGAGATACACTTGCATAATACTCTCTTTATATTTACTACCAATTAACCTAAATTTTGTCAAAAAAAACCAGCCAATACTTTAAGCATTGGCTGGTTTTAGTATAGCAGACGGTCTCTATAAAAAATGCAAAAGACCGTGTAAATTGCGCACTTTACAGAGCGTAATCGATTATTGCTTCTCGTTGTCTAAATCCTGAGCTTCAGTGACCGCAAGTGCCGTCATATTAACCACACGGCGCGCTGTGGCTGATGGCGTTAGGATATGTACAGGTTTGCTTGCACCTAACAAAATAGGACCGATAGACGCGCTACCGGTTGCCGTCTTAAGCAGGTTAAAGGCAATGTTCGACGCATCTAACGTTGGCAAGATAAGTAGATTTGCTGAACCTTTAAGATTGCTCGAAGGCAAGTCATTGGCACGGATATGTTCGTCAAGTGCCGCATCACCTTGCATTTCACCGTCAAACTCAAAATCGACATTCATCTCGGTCAACAGTTGATGTACTTTACGCATTTTGACCGCGCTGGCACGATCAGAAGTTCCGAAGTTTGAATGCGACACCAAAGCCACACGTGGGGTAATGCTAAAGCGGCACAATTGCTCAGCTGCCAATACAGTCATCTCAGCCAATTGCTCAGCCGTTGGATCTTCATGGATATAGGTATCAGCAATAAAAATATTACGATCTTGCATGAGCACCGCATTCATCGCGTAAAAATCATTAATGCCTTCTTTTTTATTGATCACTCTGCCGACATATTTTAAATGCAGCTGATAGTGACCGAATGTACCACAAATCATACCATCGGCATCGCCATTTTCAACCAAAAGCGCACCAATTAAAGAAGTTTTGCGGCGCACATCACGGCGAGCAAGCTCGATACTGACACCAGTACGTTTGTTTTTCTCGTAGTAGCCTTTCCAGTAATCGTTATAGCGCGGATCATCATCAACATTGACAATAGTAATGTTCACGCCGTCTTTCAAGCGTAATGCTAGCTTGGCGATGTTATTTTCGATCACTGAAGGACGACCGACCAAGATTGGATAAGCCAACTGCTCATCGACGACCACTTGTACCGCTAATAGTACGTTGCTGTCTTCGCCTTCACAGTAAACGATACGTTTTGGATCTGCTTTTGCACGAGCAAAAATAGGCTTCATTACAAACGCTGAGTTATAGACAAACTCAGACAGACGCTGACGATAGGCTTTCATATCTGCGATAGGAAGCGTTGCAACGCCTGAATCCATAGCTGCTTTTGCGACTGCAGAGGCGATTTCAATGATTAGGTTTGGCTCAAGTGGTCCTGGGATCAGGTAATCACGACCAAAGCTTGGCGTACTTTCAACGTTTTTGACGTTGCTAATTGGCGTCGCTTCAACATGTGCCATAGCAGCAATGGCGCGTACGCATGCAATTTTCATTTCTTCGTTGACAGTCGTTGCGCCTACATCTAATGCACCGCGGAAGATATAAGGGAAACACAATGCGTTGTTTACTTGGTTCGGATAATCAGAGCGACCGGTTGCCATAATAACGTCTGGACGGACGGCATGGGCGATTTCTGGCATGATCTCAGGCGTTGGGTTAGCAAGCGCAAAGATGATAGGGTCTTTTGCCATACGGCGAACCATGTCTTCTGTCAATGTACCCGGCATAGATAAGCCTAGGAACATGTCGACATCATCCATCAGCTCTTCAATAGTCGTAGCAGTGGTTTCACGAGCATAGCGCTGTTTGGTTTCATCAAGGTTTTCACGGGTAGTAGAGATAATACCACGTGAGTCTGATACGTAGATATTGTTTTTATTCACACCAAGGGCGCAAATGATGTCCAAGCAAGAAATCGCTGCAGCACCAGCACCAGAACAAATGATTTTAATATCTTCAATTTTTTTGTTCGTGATGATTAATGCATTAAGCATCGCCGCCGCAACAATGATTGACGTGCCATGTTGGTCATCATGGAATACTGGAATGTTCATACGCTTACGCAATTCGCGCTCGATTTTGAAACACTCTGGTGCTTTGATATCTTCTAAATTAATCCCACCAAACGTAGGCTCTAAAGAAGCAACTGCCTCAATGAATTTGTCCGGATCGTTTTGTGCAATTTCAATATCAAAAACGTCGATACCAGCGAACTTTTTGAATAGAACCCCTTTGCCTTCCATAACAGGCTTTGATGCCAATGGACCGATATTTCCCAAACCTAACACCGCTGTACCATTGGTAATAACACCAACTAAGTTGCTACGTGCGGTATATTTTGCCGCAAGAGATGGGTCTCTTTGAATCTCAAGACAAGGTACTGCCACGCCTGGTGAATAGGCGAGCGCCAGATCACGTTGGTTTGCCAATTGCTTGATAGGAGTAACTGAGATTTTACCAGGGCGAGGGAACTCATGGTAATGTAAGGCAGCTTGTTCAAACTGCTCTTTTTCCGTACTAGGGGTGTCCGTATTCAAAGTGATATCGTCATTCATAATAATTGCCATGGTTAGGATAAATTGGAATAAATTAAATGGTGATAAAAACTAATGCCTAATTCTCAATAACCATTGAATATGATCATGAGTGTACATTGATTGTTAAAGGGTACTATGCGGCGCTTAAACATCAACAAAAAACAACAATAGTGCAAAATAGATAGTCTACATTATCGCCAATAATTTGCCTAGCTAAGGACTATGAACTGCGCACACAATATAATAAATTGATATTCATTATTTAGCTAGTTGATAATGCCAAAAAAATGACCCAAATATCAACCCTAAATGCAAAATATTTCAAAATATTACAGAATAAATATATATTAAGATGAACAGCTGATTGGCATTTGCGGTGCATGAGGCGCAGGCGGTAAGGTATCAAGGTCAATGGCGCTATCATGTAGCGTGTAAGGGCTAGCAAGCAACTCGAATACTCTATTTAGTTCTTTAAACTGTCCTTGCTCTGCGGCAACGATAACACGCTGAGCCATGCTGTTACGCAATACATAAATAGGATTGCTGGCTTGCATATCCTCAATTGCTTGAGTAATCGATACCTGCTTTACTTGTGCCAGATAACGGATCGACCATGCTTGCCAGACTTGCTGTGCTTCAGGATTCAGCTCGGCCGTCAGGGTTGCAAGCAACTGCTGCTCATAATGATGCTCATCCGGTGCGATTAATCCTAATAACGCTCGGAAACTATTGGTATAGTCGAGTAAACTATCCTCTAGTAGTGTCAACCATTCAAACGCTAAGCTTAAACTTTCACGCTGATGTGGCAACCCAAGCTTACGGCATAGCCCTTGCTGATAATGCTGCATAAAGGTCGCCTCATAAGGCGCTAGACAATCTGCTAACGTCTCGCGCGTCACACCGTCTAGACGCATAAAGTGCGGTAACCAAATATTTAGATTCCAATGACCAATAGCAGGTTGATTTTGATAAGCGTAGCGTCCGCTATGATCAGAGTGATTGTTGATCCAAGCAGGGTTAAAGCGTTCCATAAAACCAAATGGACCAAAATCTAGAGTACTGCCGGTAATAGACAAGTTATCAGTATTCATAACACCATGCGCAAATCCAATCAGTTGCCAATCAGCTATCATCCGTGCAGTACATTCAACCACCGCCTGCAAAAATGCTAAGACTGGCGTGTCACTATCACGGCACTCTGAATAATAAGTATCAATCATATAATCGGTAAATTCAGCGAGTAAGTCGGGCGCAAAGCTGGCAATCCACTCAATATGACCTAAGCGAATATGACTGTCAGCGACGCGCATTAAAGCCGCTCCTGCTTCTATTCGTTCGCGGCGCACTTTGGTATCTGATACCACAAATCCCAAGGCATTAGATGAGGCAATACCAAGCTGAGTGAGCGCATGACCACATAAATACTCACGAATGGTACTGCGTAATACTGCACGCCCATCGCCCATGCGTGAGTAGGGCGTCAAGCCTGCACCCTTTAGATGTAAATCTTGTAATTGATTGTTTTTATCGAGTACTTGCGCCATCAATAAGCCGCGACCATCGCCCAATTGCCCCGCCCATTGCCCAAACTGGTGACCGGCATACGCCATTGATAAAGGCTGAAATTCAGCTGGCACATACTGTCCGCCAAGTATTTCAACCCAACGATTCATCAAATCTGTATCTTCCGTCCAGCCCAGCTGCTCAGCAACTTGAATATTAAAATGACCGACACGAGGATTGTCTAATGGGTTTGGCAGTTGCTCATTATAAAGACGGGTGTCCAATTGAGCATAGGTGTTTTGATAGCGCATAAGAGCCGTTCCAATTTAAAGATAAAAGCTGGGAGAAGAAATTTAAGATATGAATAGAGTAAACTCACTATAACATAGCCTTGATATAGCAGCATTGCACTCTTTCCGTCTCTTGTAAATCATGATTAATTATTACATGATTGTTTATCACATCATTGTTTATCAATAGACATGAGATTTAATACCGCACAAAAAAATCCCCCTATCTTTTACAGATAGAGGGAAGGAGAAACGTCGCAATAAAATACTAAATAATCAAACAGTTATCAATAATTAAGCCGCTTTTGCGCTTTCACCGATAGAGCGAAATGCTGTTTTTAGATTGCTGTTATGCGCTAATATTTTTTGTTCAATCTTGGCATAATCTTGCTTTAACTCATCTTCAACTTCATGCAAGCGATCAGCAAACTCGGTCTTTTTCAGCTCAATGGTTTTTGCTTTTAATGCTTGCCATTCTTCAACCGTTTGCGTAAAGGCATCGTATTCAAACTTAATACGATCTTGGAAGCTTTTCATCGCATGAGGAATATCAATACCACTTGATGTGACCGTATCAATCTGCTGCTGCGCTGCTTTAAATTGCATTTGTACTTCAGCATGCTTGATAGTGGTGTCGTCAACAGTACGTAGCTCAGTAGTCAAGCCCAGCTTCGATAAACCAGCGATGAGCCATTTGGTTGGATCATACTGCCACCATTTTACGCCATTACGATAATCGTACTGGAAGAAGTGATGATAGTTATGATAACCCTCACCCCACGTAAATAGAGCCAAGAAGAAGTTATCACGTGCAGTGTTGGTATCGGTATAAGGACGCGACCCAAACATATGACATAGCGAATTGATAAAGAAGGTAAAGTGATGCGTCAGTACCAGACGTAGCAAACCGACGATGACCAAAGTACCCCAAACATCACCCAATAACCAACCGATCGCGGCGACTGCACCGATGTTCAATGCAGCGACCCATAAACCGTAATATTTATGCTGAATTTGCAGCGTTCTATCTTTGGTCAGGTCAGGGATATTTTTATAGTCAAACTTACCACTAGGATAATTGCGTAGCATCCAGCCCATATGACTAAAGAAAAAGCCACGTTTCGCTGAGTACGGGTCTTCTAAGCGATCATCGACATGACGATGATGCGTACGGTGACCAGAAACCCAGTCAAACGCTGAACCCTGTACCGCAAAGGTAGAACCTAGCAATAAAAAGTTTTTGACGATTGGATGCGCTTTATAAGCACGATGCGACAATAAACGGTGATAACCTGCTGTGATACTGATACCCGTCCAAACCATAAACGCACCAAATACGCCCCAAACCGGTGCACTGACTTGATGGGTGAACAGATACCATGGCGTAATAATTGCTGCAGCAATAGGCGTGGCTACCAGAATAGTCGCTGGAATCCAGTTAATCGGTGCTTTGGTAAACTCAAATTCACGCATATCGATACTGTCTACATCGGTAGGCAGTTCAGTCTGCTCAGAGGCGCTTGCATAGTTGCGTTTGGCAACTGGCATCTCATCGAGTGATTTTTTTGCTTTATTCTCATCAAAACGTGTTTTAAAACGTGTGACTTGAATGCTGGCATTTTTGACAAATGTGTCACCAGATTTGATAGCGAAACGTAAGCCTTTAAGCGGTAAGCCAAGTGCTTTTTTTGCAATCATATAATATCCCTAACGGTATTAATTTAAGCGTCTATATTACCTTAAATACTTAGTAAAGTGAACACTTATACACTATAAAAATATTGCTAAATAACAATAACTTGTATGGATTATAGTAGGTGTTATGGCAAATAAGCCGTGACTTATCAGCTATAAGGTAAAAATGTAAGTAAAACAATAAATATGTACACCGCAAAAGCGAGTTTAGAAATAGGAGTAATGCGTTAAGGCAGTAATAAATAGCTTGGATAATCGGTAATAATCACATCAACTTGCCAGTTTATAAGCTGCTTAATAGTCTCAATATCATTGACCGTCCATGCACTTACAGGTAAGTCATAGCGATGACAATACTGTATGACTTCACGATTCAAAAGCGGATAGTGGATACCTAATTGCTTACAGCCAAGTTGTAAGGCAGTATTGGGAGCCTGTTTCAGTAGTTTAGGCTCTCGAATAAGCAGCCCACGTGGTATATGCCTCATGAAAGTACTGCATTGTAAATGGGCATGCAGCTCAACATCAAAGCTGGTCAGCACAATCGGTAGGCTAGCAAGTGGGCTATCAATGAGGTCACGCATCAAGGCTTTTACGAGTTTGGCATAATCAGTGCGACTATGGGTTTTAACCTCAAGCTCAATATAAATATAGGTATTTAGAGCAGAAGCAATGTCAAGCAACGTGATAATTGGCTGACCAAACTGATGATGACGCTGTATTTCGCTCACATTTAGCTGATCTAGACGTGATTGCTGCCCGCACATGCGCTCAAGCGTTTCATCATGAAAGACGATAAGCTGTCCATCTCGGCTAAGTTGTACATCGAACTCTACACCTGCTAAGCCAGAGCTTTGCAAATTTTGCGCATATTCAAAACCTGATAAGGTATTTTCTAATGCTTCACCGCGCGCGCCGCGATGACCAAGTAGCAAAGTGTTCTTAAGATCTATCATAACCAGTGACCATCTCATATTTTGAGCATTATAATGGAAATATTATATCGTCTGTTATTAACTGCATCCAACGCTATCACGTATCAAAGCGTATTGAATAAAGCATTTATAAAAATTTTATGCTGATAAAACTTTCTGTCATCATTTTAATATTTGTTTAGGTGAATATATATTTGTAGCTTTTTTGCAACTAAAGCTAGATTTCGGACACAATGTTGAACGTTATTTGTACATCAGTAGGCTACATGGATGACCATCTCCTGCAAACACCGTATAATAATGTGGTTTTCAAATCTATCGCAATACCGGTTTCTGCTAGATTTGAGTTTTATAGTGTAAATGTCAAATACTGTCCGTGAGCGACGGTACGAATCAGTAAATTGGAGCAAAAGAGATATGAGCGTAGCAAATAAAAGTGTGAGCAAATGGTATAAAGTTGCTGGTATCGGCATGGTATGTGGTTTAGCGCTTGCTGGTTGTGATCGCTCAGAAAAAGACGATGCCGAAACGGTAGAAGTGACTGAGCAAGAAACACAGGTTAGTGAAAATGCTGCTGCCACGGCAGTGAGCTGTGATGATCCTATGGTACAAGACCGCCTCAAATCCGCTTTGAAAAATACGCTCAATCAACAAGCCCAAACTTTAGCAGTCAGTTATGCCAACGATGCAGAGATTGGCTTAGGCAGCGGTGTGGTTTCTACTAAAGCAAACGGTATTATCATCGATATACAAAATGCCGCCGTGTTGCAAGCAACCAATGAAAATGGTCTGACAACCTGTCAGGCAAGCGTCAGCATGACTCTGCCAAGTGAAGACTTATATCAAGCCAGCCAAGTGCAAGCCGCTAATAATCAGCCAAGTTTGCAATCGCGCTTAGCCAATGACAATATTCGTATCAATAACAATATGCTCATTGATGATGCTTTTACCTATGTTGTTGGTACGCAAGGTGGTCAAGTACGTACACGTATCGCAGGACAGCCGGCATTATTAACAGTGGTATCAGAAGTGGTCGCCAGCTCAACGCTCCAGTCAGCAATGGAAGAGCAGCGCGCCCAACGTGCTACTCAGCAATCTGAACGCCGCCGTGAACCAGCACAGAATACACAGAACAATAATAATAGTAGTCAGCCAAGAGCAGTAACGCCAGCTGCGCCTGTGCGCCCAGCACAGCCTGCTAAGCCACCAGTTGTTAATCAAAACAGTAGTCAAAATACAAAGACGCCAAGTAGCACTCCGTCAGCGCCAACACCTAGCACTACTGCGCCTAGTACAGTAACTCCTACACCTGCTGCTCCAGAAGCGCCAAAAGCAACGCCTAAAGATGAAAGCATTGATATGGTCATTATTGAAGATAAAGAAGCAACTTATTAATCTTATTGCTACTAAATATCGATAAGCATCGTTTCAATATTTCAATTCAGTATTTCAATAAAAAAACGCCTGCAATATATTTATTGCGGGCGTTTTTTTATGGTTCATTAAATGGCTCAACTATCAGCGAATTTTTGTAATACTTGGCTGTCCCATAATACTTCAGAGACCTGCTTGGGATCTGTGCAAAAACGTGCGGCGACAAAGAGCCAATCAGACAAACGGTTGATAAAGCTGACCGCTGTCGGTCGAATGGCTTGAGGCTGAGCTTGTTTTAGTAATACTGCTTGGCGCTCAGCGCGGCGACAAACAGTACGTGTTACATGTAACTGGCTGACCAATAATGAGCCTGTTGGTAAGATAAAGTCTTTTAGCGGTGGTAACGTCGTATTCATCGCATCGATCTGCTGCTCAAGCCAATCAATATGAATCGTATTTACGCCTTCATATTCTGGCATAGCAAGCTCACCACCGATATTAAATAATAAATGTTGAATAATGACTAAAGCTTGGGCAAAGTCGACTTCTTGCTTTGTTTGTAAGCGTTCAGGTAGCTGTTGGCTGTGACTTAAATTGTTGGTTTGCGCACTTAACGCTTGAGTAAGCTGCGCGCGTACTAAACCGATATGGGAGTTGAGCTCATCAATATCACCCATCACACTAAATAGGCTGTCCGCCTTGCTAACGCGGCTGCCATCTGCCATGCCAGTACTACCATCATCGCCAGTACGCGTATAAATTTTGCTTAAACGATTGCCCATATTTTTATCCTTAACTATCAATGTTTTTATCATTACAGAGTCTTACTTGCGCGCTCATTGTAGTATTTTACGAGCATTTTCGCTAAGATAATGGGTTAAGTTTTATATTGATGTTCTCTTTACCCTTGATTTATGCGTGATTTTCTTATGTAAGCGCTTTTTTATTGGCTAAGCGTACATGATTGCTAGGCTTGTTTTCTCTTATACTTTTAATTTAAAGGCTTTATGACTATGACCACACCTCTTGCAGACGCGATGTCTCAGCTCGTCATCTATGACTCACTTACTGGACGCAAGCAAGCATTCAAGCCGCTTGCCACGGGCAAAGTTGGCATGTATGTGTGTGGCATGACGGTTTATGATTATTGTCATATCGGTCACGCTCGAGTGATGGTTGGCTTTGATATGGCAGTACGTTGGCTAGCACAATTGGGCTATGACGTAAATTACGTGCGTAATATTACTGATATTGATGACAAAATCATTACTCGTGCTGCCGAAAATGGTGAAGAGATTGGCACATTGACCCAACGTTTTATTACTGCCATGCATGAAGATGCGACAGTACTTGGCTGCTTGTCCCCTGATGCAGAACCGCGTGCGACCGATCATATCGATGAGATGCAGCAGATGATTGAGACGCTGGTTAGTAATGACTATGCCTACGCGGGCGATAATGGTGATGTCTACTACGCGGTCGATAGTTTTGCAGATTATGGCAAATTGTCAAAACGTAACCTTGACGATATGCAGGCAGGCTTACGGGTCGAAGTCGAAAACGATAAGCGCAATCCGTTTGACTTTGTGTTATGGAAAGCGGCGAAACCTGATGAGCCGCAATGGGCATCAGCTTGGGGTCAAGGGCGTCCAGGCTGGCATATTGAATGCTCAGCGATGTCGACCAAATGCCTTGGTAATACCTTTGATATCCATGGCGGCGGTCATGATTTGCAGTTCCCGCATCATGAAAATGAGATTGCCCAATCTGAAGCAGCGACCGGCTGTGAATACGCGCGTAACTGGATGCACGTTGGTTTTATCAATGTTGATGGCGAAAAAATGTCCAAGTCATTGGGGAATTTCTTTACCATTCGTGATGTCATGGCAAAATACTTACCAGAAACGGTGCGTTTCTTCTTATTGTCGAGTCATTATCGCAGTCAAGTAAACTTCTCTGATAGTGCCTTGGACGAAGCGCATAATAGCCTAAGCAGGTTGTATCAAGCATTAAAAGTTGCTGAACAACAAAAAGGTGAGGTACTTATTATCGATGAAGCCTTGATTAATAATGCCTACGCCAGTGCAGTGGGACAAGACTTTATCAAAGCCATGAATGACGACTTTAATAGCTCAACGGCTATCAGTGTACTATTTGGATTGGCGCGTGATATCAATAAAGCGAGTAAAGCAGAAGATGTAGAGACTGCATGGCAATTAGCGCAGCACTTAAAAGCTTTGGCGCAAACGCTTAATATTTTACAGCAGCCTGTGCAGCAGTTCTTGCAAGCCGTCATTGGTGAAGTAGCTGAAGATAGTTTAACCGACGAAGCCATTGATGGGCTAATCATCGAGCGCGCTGATGCCAAAACCAATAAAGACTTTGCGCGTGCTGATGAGATTCGTGTGCAGTTGAAAGAGGCTGGTATTGAGCTTGAAGACAGTCGTGCGGGCACCACTTGGCGCCGTGCTTAATGTAAGCATTAGTTTTTTGCGCTTGTTCATTCACAAACAATAATAAATTAAGCCAGCTATCTGCTGGCTTTTTTGTGTCTTCTGCATTAGCTTAATATCATACTTATTAGCAAGAGTTTTTGTATGCAAACTCCTTTCGGATTTCTCAGGACTCACTCTCTACAGTCTCATGCCCAATTTTTACCGCGACTGCTCTTTATAATTGGCAGCTTATTTATCCTATTAAATATGGCGTGCATTTCTGCTTATGCAGCAAGCAGTACTGAGGACATAGACAATCGAAATATTGAAGAGACAGTTACTACAAAACCAGAAAATTTGGTGGAGTATGCTGCGCAAAGAATCGATAAGTTAAAAGAAGAAGGAGTGACTGTTTCTGCCGTTGCAGCAGAGGTAATTAGCCCGCTAGAAAAAAGGACAGTGCAGCAAGCAGGTGTGCTACAAGGAGACTCTGGTCTCACTGGTGATTACAACGAAAACTACTATACGTTAGATAAGCTTAATGCAGGTTTGCCGCCCTTGTCTGAGCCGCCAAACTTGTCGACACCACTTGCCACATTAGAGTTTTTCCAATCGGCAGTCATGAATCAGCAATATGATTTGGCAGCTTATGCACTAAATATGAACTTGATTGATAGTGAATCACAGTCGAATCAAGCAATGGATTTGGTCAAACAGCTTGATTTTCTGTTGATTGAAAAAAAGCTCTATGTTTTTGATGAATTGCCAGATCGTCCTGACGGTTTGATTGAGCCACCGCTTGGTAGCACGAACAGTATTCAAGGCATTCCTAGACGTTCGATTCAGCTGGGTTATATTGATTATCGCGAGCGCCGAGTACCCTTGCATCTAGAGCGTGTACGTATTGATGATAGTGCGCCTTTTTGGGTATTTTCAGCGCAGACGGTGGCAAATATTGATAAGCTTTATGAGCAATATCATCCGGCAAAGTTTGAGCGCTATCTGCCTAGTTGGACCAAGCTAAAGCTTTTTAATATTGCTATCTGGGAATTTTTAGCGTTATTTATATTCTTCTCCTTTACCATGGGCATTGGCTGGCTGCTAAGTACTGCCGCTGGCAAGCTCCTCAATTGGTATGTCATGGATAAAGAAGGCAACCGTCTTGGCACCCTTCATCACAACGGTGTAGAGGATTTGGTCAATAAGCTGACGGTCCCTTTAACTTTTACCATCAGCTTCTCATCGGTATTTACCTTGGTATCGGGCGGCTTTCCTTATCTGGATGCAGTCGCTTCCTCGACACGTCCGATTATTTGGATTGGATTGGTCTTTAGCGCCATGTGGCTCGGTATACGTGTTATCAACTTTTTTGCCAACCGCTATCAAGATATGCAGATTGAAAATCTAGGAGAGGAGCAGTTTGACAAAGTGCGCCGTCGTCGAACTTACGTATCGATATTTCGCCGCGTCTTCGTATTTGTCATGGTGTTGGGCAGTATTTGGATAGGTCTGAGTGAGTTTGCCAATATGGAAGGCTTTGGCAAAACCTTACTGACTTCGGCTGGCATTGCTGGCGTGGTCATTGGTATCGCCGCTCAACCAATACTGGGTAACATCATTGCTGGAGTACAGGTAGCAGTGACACAGCCCGTACGAATTGGCGACAGTGTGATAATGGATGGCAACTTTAGTACCGTTGAGGACCTGCGTTACACTTATGCGGTACTAAAAACATGGGATGAACGTCGATTAATCGTGCCGATGCGCGAATTGATCACCGAAATGGTAGAGAACTGGTCGCATACAGAAGTACATCAGACCTGTCCTGTGTTCTTATATATCGATTATGGTGCAGATATTGACGCCATTCGGCAGCAGTTTATTTCGGTGGTGAAAGACAATAAGCTTTGGGACAATAAAACTGAGCCTGAAATATTTGTCGTTGAGGTAACTGAAAAGACCATTCAACTGCGTGGCGCTGTTTCAGCGGTAGGCCCTGTAGAAGCATGGACACTGGCCTGCGAGATACGTGAGCAGATGCTTGATTATTTGTACCGTGAACAAAAGCATTATTTACCAGCTGAGCACCTTGTATTGAGACAAAAATAGTCAATGTCTATTGGTTTAGCGCTTAAAAAATTTGAATGTACAGCGTCATTATCGATAGACAGCTTTGGGTAAAACCTATTGACAAATATAGCATGCGATTTGCTTGCTTATTTGTTATAATATGGCGTTATTTTTAAGGGATAATTCAGTTGTTAAGCATTGTATAGTTAGATTTTGGGGCAGGTAAAGGGCGCTGTATTAGCCAGTCTGCTGAGCCAATGATTTAATGAGCAATGATGAATTGATGATGTGCCGAGCGAATGTTTGTATTTAGTATTTGTTGCCCACGGTTTTATTATTTTCTGCTAGGTTTATAACCTTATGATTTTGATAGAATTTTCGTTGATTTTCTTGATGCTGTATTGCCCACCCATCAAAATAACCACTACTAGGGGTCTGTATGTTGCGAATTGTCGATGAAGCCTTAACCTTTGATGACGTTTTATTATTGCCAGCTTATTCAGAAATACTGCCAAAAGCTGCTAATCTAACGACCCGCCTAACAAAAAGTATCACGCTAAATTTACCGCTAATTTCTGCTGCTATGGATACAGTCACTGAGTCTGAGATGGCCATTACCATGGCACAACTTGGTGGTTTAGGTATTTTGCATAAGAGTATGGATATCGATAAGCAGGCAATGCAAGTGCGCCGCGTCAAGAAATTCGAAGCTGGTACTGTGGTTGATCCTATTACTGTGCATCCAGAGATGACCATCGGTGAGTTATTAAGACTGACCCAAGACAATAACATCTCAGGCGTGCCAGTGGTTGAAAAGGGCACTGATAAAGTAGTTGGTATCGTTACTCATCGTGACTGGCGCTTTGAGACCAATCTGTCGTTACCAGTTAGCCATATCATGACGCCGAAAGAGCAGCTCGTCACCGTTAAAGAAGGTGAGAGCAACGAAAACATCAAAAGACTGCTACACGAGCACCGTATCGAAAAAGTTATTGTTATCAATGATGATTTCCGTTTGCGTGGTCTGATTACAGTCAATGACTTTGCTAAAGCTGAAAACAATCCCAATGCTTGTAAAGATGAGCAAGGTCGCCTGCGTGTGGGCGCAGCAGTTGGTACGGGCGCTGATACTCAAGCACGCGTTGAAGCATTGATTGCGGCTGACGTCGATATCATCGTTGTTGATACCGCGCATGGTCACTCAAAAGGCGTTATTGATAAAGTATCTTGGATTAAAAAGCACTTCCCGCATGTACAAGTGATTGGCGGCAATATCGCGACAGGCGATGCTGCAAAAGCTTTACGTGATGCTGGCGCTGATGCGGTCAAAGTTGGTATTGGTCCAGGATCTATCTGTACCACACGTATCATCGCTGGTATCGGTGTACCGCAAATCTCGGCGATTGATAGTGTTGCAAGCGCTTTGCAAGACAGTATTCCATTGATTGCTGATGGTGGTATTCGCTATTCAGGTGATATGGCAAAAGCCATTGCTGCTGGTGCGTCATGCATCATGGTTGGCTCACTTATGGCAGGTACAGAAGAAGCGCCAGGTGAAGTTGAGTTGTTCCAAGGTCGCTATTATAAAGCTTACCGCGGTATGGGTAGCTTGGGCGCGATGTCAGGTCAAAACGGTTCATCAGATCGCTACTTCCAAGATGCCAAAGATGGCGTAGAAAAATTGGTGCCAGAAGGTATCGAAGGTCGTGTACCTTATAAAGGTCCAGTCGCTGGTATCGTCAACCAATTGGTAGGTGGCTTGCGCTCATCTATGGGTTATACCGGCTGTGCCACGATTGAAGATATGCGCAGCAAACCACAGTTCATCAAAGTTACCTCAGCGGGTATGAAAGAATCGCATGTGCATGATGTGCAAATCACCAAAGAAGCACCTAACTATCGAGTCGACTAATTATATCTTTGCCGCTATAGGATGCGATGACTCGCAGCTGTACAGTGTCAAGCGACGTTAAGATACAAACAGCCAACAATGCCTTGTTATTGTTGGCTGTTTTTTTTGTAAAATACAATCATAGATTATTCTAATAATTGATAACTGTTTGTCTTATCAAAACCATTGATGACAGTGAATGATTGAAGCTACTGAGCCTGCTTCCACGTCGGGGCTTTTACTTTTAGATTTAAGGAAAAATAATAATGAGCTACTTTGGCACTGATGGTATTCGCGGTAAATTTGGTGAGCTGCCAATTACGCCAGACTTTATCTTGAAATTGGGTTATGTCACAGGATTGGTGCTGATAGAAAACAATCAAAATTCGCCGCGTAAGCCAAGTGTTGTGATTGGTAAAGACACGCGGTTGTCAGGCTATGTGATCGAAGGCGCACTACAAGCCGGCTTTAATGCCGCTGGCGTCGATGTATATATGTTAGGGCCATTGCCCACACCTGCTATCGCACATTTAACCCGTAGCTTTAATGCCGATGCAGGCGTGGTTATTTCTGCTTCACACAATCCATACTATGATAATGGCATCAAGTTCTTCTCAGCCGACGGCAAAAAATTAACTGATGCAATGCAAAATGCTATCAATGATAAGTTGGACGCTATTATGGCGGCTGACGGTAATAACGATGCTGTAATGCCTATTCTTGATCCGGCACAATTGGGTAAAAATAATCGTATCGATGATGCGAAAGGTCGCTATATTGAATTCTGTAAAGGCAGCTTTCCCTATCAATATGATTTAGATCATCTGACTGTGGTCGTCGACTGTGCAAATGGTGCAGGCTATAGCGTGGCGCCTCGTGTCATGCGTGAGCTGGGGGCCAATGTCATCGCCATTAATAATAAGCCTGACGGTGTCAATATCAATGCTGATTGTGGCTCAACGCATCCTGAAGGTCTGCAAGAAGCAGTGCTAAAATACGAAGCCGATGTGGGCATTGCCTTAGATGGTGATGGCGACCGTATTGTGATGGTCGATGAAGCCGGCAATTTGGTTGACGGCGATGGTATCTTGTATGTGCTCGCTACTCAAGGTCAAACAAAGGTGGCAGGTGTCGTTGGCACCCTAATGAGCAATATGGGTTTAGAGTTGGCGTTAAAAGCGGCTGATATTGAGTTTACACGGGCAAAAGTAGGCGATCGTTATGTGATGCAAGAGCTTGAGGCCAACGGTTGGATATTGGGCGGTGAGCCGTCAGGTCATATCTTATGCTTGGATAAAAGCCGGACTGGCGACGCTATTATTGCAAGTTTGCAGATACTTGCAGTTATGCAAGCAAAAGGCAAAGCGCTAAGTGATTTAACTGAGGGCTTTGAAGTATTGCCACAAAAACTGGTCAATGTACGCTTGTCTCAAATGCAAGATCCATTTGAGCATGAAGAGCTAGTGGTTGCTTTTGATAAAGCTCGTGCTACTTTAGAAGGTCGCGGTCGCTTGCTTATTCGTCAATCGGGTACAGAGCCGATGATTCGAGTCATGGTTGAATCAGATGATGAGATAGAGTGTGATGTAATGGCGAATGATTTGGCAGATAAAATAAAAGCTATATTAGGTTAATAGTCTTTGATATAAACACACTAGAATAGCAAAATAAGGGACAATCATGAGTATGGACTTTAGCGATCAGCGTTTGTCATATGAAAAAGGTCAACTAGACCAACAGTCAGTACCAGCATCACCATTTGAGCTATTAAATGTTTGGATGAATGAAGCAATAGAGGCGCAAGTACAAGAACCGTATGCGATGAGCTTAGCGACTTGTGGGGCGGATAATAAACCTAGCGTACGTATTGTTCTATTGCGTGAAATTACAGATAAAGGTATCGTTTTTTATACCAATTACGAAAGTGCCAAGGGTCAAGATATCGCTGAAAATCCTAATACCGAAGCGCTGTTTTTTTGGCACAAGCTTGAGCGTCAGATTCGTATCAGCGGCAGTATTGCTAAAATTGATGCTGATAAATCTGCTGCTTACTTTCAAAAACGCCCGCACGATAGCCAAGTAGGCGCATGGGTTAGCCAACCACAAAGCGGTGAAGTTGCTAATCGCGATGTGATGGAGCAGACGTTTGAGCAATTGAAAACAGACTATCCAGAAGGCGCAGCCGTACCAACGCCTGAGTTTTGGGGTGGTTACGAGATTACTGTCAATGAGATGGAGTTTTGGCAAGGTCGCGCCAATCGAATGCATGACCGTATTGTCTATCATAAAGAGGCGGATGGTAGCTTTAGCACCAAACGCTTATTGCCTTAAACGTAATCAATAGCGCATGATATGGGCTTAGAAGAAGTTCATGTCTATAAAAAAGCCACTTTACCTGTCATATTCATATGGCAAAAAAAGTGGCTTTTTTTATTTCTTTAGTAGTGGAGCTATTTGGTATCAACATCTACCGAAACAGACATACCAGGACGTAGGCGGGCAAGGTCTGGCTGGTTAGAGTCTAAGTCGATGCGTACCGGAATACGCTGAGCGATTTTAATATAGTTACCTGTCGCAGGATTGGCAGCGCCAGCACTGAATTCACTGCCTGTTGCGGGTGATATATTGCTGACCCGTCCGCTAAACCGTGTGCCACCTAAGGCATCCACATGAATAGTGGCCGCTTCACCAATGGTCATATTTGCCACTTGCGTCTCTTTAAAGTTGGCAATAATCCATACGCCTTTTGGTACGATATACATAAGCTGCGTACCAGCAGTGACATATTGTCCTGTTTTAACGGTCAACTGACTCAGTTGTCCCGATTCAGGAGCACGGATTATGGTGTTGTCCAAATTAATCTGTGCTTGTTTTGCGGCAGCTTCAGCATTTTTGATATTGGCATCTAATGAAGAGCGGCTAGCCGTCGTTTTTTTGCTGCCCTCGACCGCCACTTGTAAATTGGCTTCCGCTTGTTGGACACCAGCTTGTGCTTTTGCTAATTGAGCTTCAGCATGGGCAACATCTGCACTTGATACTGCACCAATGGCAATCAAGCCCTGATAACGGTTGACGTCCTCTCGGGCACTGTCGACACTCACTTTGGCGCTATAAACATCTGCCTCACGTGCCTGAATCTGTGCTTGGCTGGTGCCAGTATCTTGCGCATTACTAGAGCGATTGGTTAACGCAATATCGATATTCGCCTGCGCTTGTTCGAGCTGCTGCTGAAAAGTACGGTCATCTATTTTTACCAATAAGTCACCAGCTGCAACATTCGCAAAATCTTCTACTGCTACTTCTGTCACATAACCTGACACTTGCGGACTGATAATGGTGGTTTGTCCTTTAACAAAAGCATTATTGGTTTGCTGCATGGTTGGGGTAAAAGGTGGCAGTTTCCACGCATAGAGAATGAGTGCCACACCAATAACAATCAGTGCAATCAGTAAGGCTAAATTAAAAAACGACTTCTTTTTGGGCGACCAACCTGCTGGCGCAGGAATAGATTCAGTGGGTGGCATCGGTGTATCATCTTTGCCATCGCCTGCCTCAGTGCTGTCTATTTTATTTGTATCAGCGGCGTCTATAGGCTCATTGGTATTCGTAGGTAAGTCATCAGAAGGGTCGGTTTGAATCCGAATTGCAGGCATAGTCGGTTCAGGTTGAATGGCTGCTATATTGGTATTTGTGTCATTATTGGAAGCCACGTATGACTGTGATGGTGTATCCACAACCGCTTGATTTGATAATGATTCACTAGCTTGAGCATTTTCAACAGTTTTAGCTGTTTTGTTAGGGGTGCTTGCGTCATCAACGCGGTTCGGTTTGTCTTCGTTCATGACACGCTCCTAAAGGATTTAATAAGCATAATAGATAACGTTACAATAATAATAAGAGAGAATAGGCGCTATAGAATACACAATAGCATTTGCACTATCTGCTATTTTTTGCCCATCATTTCTGCTAACGCGGCAAGCTCTTTACCAAGAGGATTGCGCTTATGATACAAATAATAGAAATACACCATTAATAAATAGATCGCGGTAATCGTAGCGCTCACTGCCATTAAAAAGAATAAATCATCATAAGCGGCAACGGTCGCTTGGCGCTGAATCCCTTGCAGCATTTGGGTCATTTGAGCAGGGTTGCCAGCAGTCATCGAGCTGACCATATCTGCATAGTGCATCTGCGTGCGAATAGTGGTAAAGGCTTGAATACCGGCGGCACCTGCTAAACCGCCAACCGTTTGCGAAATACCAAAAATCACCGAGAAGCTAATAATATAGGCAGGTCCATTAGCAATGGCACGAAACATCCCTTCAAATACCATCGGTCCCATAAAATATACGGCAGCAAACGCAATGATAAACTGACTAAAATAAAACATGACAGGTGTAGAATTCAGTGACACACCCGTATCTATCCATGCACCAATCGCAATCAATGCCACGGCAAAAATAACCGGTCGACGCAGGTCCATCGCATTGGTCGTAAAAATACTAAGCACCAATGCCAGCGCACTAGCGGCTAAAATAATGGCATAGAACACAATCAGCTGATCATTGCCATAACCGAGGTTAGCCAATAACCCTGCCGCGCCAACGCTTTGCTCCGACAGCAAGATACGCATCACAGCGCCCGTTATCATAAAGGCGATAATCGTCCGGCTGCGCATCCAACGTACTTGTAGCATTGGATTTTTACGATGGGTTTCAATCCACAACGCAATAGAAATGGTGACGACGGAAATAATCAGTGGATAACTGAGCCAAGGAGTCGTCCACCATAAAATACGCCCTTGTACCAAAAACACTGCCAATGCTGCAAGACCAGTCGCAAAAAAAACAAAGCTGACAATATCCAGCTTTTCAAAGACTCTTTCCATATTACCGCGTGGCAGCTCAAGAAGGTTAATTAAGCCAAAGCATATCAAAGCTAAGCCTACTTGGAATAAAAACAAGCCTTCAAGTTGACCATCGGCGGCAAGATAAGGCGAGATGATGCGAGATAAAGGCACCCCAAACTGTACCAAGCCAAAGCCCAAAATCAGTCCACTAATACGCCGAGCTGCTGGCATGCCTTGCAAACAATAAAAGATAGACAATACTGTCATAGCGCTCGCGACCACGCCGCTAAAGCCACGGGCAATCAGCTCTAAATAATAAGGATCAATGCTAATTCCGGTGGTTGAGCTCAATAGATGACTACTGACTAACCACTGCATACTGGTCGCTGAGAGCAAAAAGAATAGGGTGATTTTGCTAAATAACGACATACCAAACTGTTGGCGAATTTTATAGAGCAGTACCGTGATACAGGCATTGGTCATATTGTAAGCGACTGATATCCAGCCACCCTCAACAGGGGTTAAGCCCATCTCACCTTGAATTTGAGAGAGGTTGGCGACTAATAAACCGTTTTGAAAACTGGCAGTAATACCGATAAAAATACCGATTAGTAAGTAAAATACTTTTCGATAAGTAGGATGATCGGGTGTGGCAGGAGAGCCTAGCATGAACGGCTGTTCATGAGGTTTAAACTGATAGTCGGTACTCATGGGCTATCTATCATCGGTAACGACGGATAATGTAAATTCATGATAACGCTCCCAAGTATCAGGCGGTGTCTAATAAGCGTGGTCGGCGCTCATCATACGGTTTTATTCTTAGCGCTCACTCATTCAAAGCGCTGTAAAAAATAGGTCACAGAACAATAAAAGCATAAAGATATAAAACTTTAATACTTAATAATGCTGTATAAGAAAAAATAGCCCAAGAAGAGCTTGAGCTATTTTATCATAGTTTTTGATTATCGTTCGCATCTACGCGCTTAACCGTGGGATTTATGTCAGAGTAGTCATATCATAATTTGCTTCCAAACGCATGGCGCGCTGATAGCTATCAAGGCTTGCCAGTTGTAGCGCGTATTCTTTAATATGAGGATAATCCTCTAACGCCTCACGCTTGAGAAGCATAATCAAATCAAACGACAGCATAAAATCTGCACCGCTTAGCTTGTTACCCACGATAAAGGATTTGCCTGCCACCTCGTCATTTAGATAGCTCAGTAGCCTGTGTTTTTCTTGAGCGATATACCCTTTTAAAAATGCATTATCACCAGCACCTGCTTTATTGGTAAATAATTCAAGCAAAAGCGGCAGCATCAGCGAGCTTTCAGCAAAGTTAATCCACTGTAAATAATGACCATAATCTGCGCTATCGATAGCAGGGCGCAGATTATCAGGTGCAAACCGCTCAATCAATAGCTCAGTAATCGCACCTGACTCTGCATATAGCTCGCCATCCATCTCAATAACCGGAGACTTACCAAGAGGATGTACCGCTTTTAGGCTATCTGGTGCTAGATGCGTTTTGGCATCACGCTGGTGGCTAATAATTTCATAAGGTTGTCCCAATTCTTCTAAAAGCCATAACGTCCGTAATGAGCGTGATTGATTGAGGTGATGTAAGCGAATCATTTAGTTAGCCTTTTTGCAGTGGATTTGATGCTATTAAGCCTGTATTTTAGCCATTAAACGCTTGGCGGCTTCTTCTGACGACGCTGGATTTTGACCCGTGATCAGCAAACCATCTTCGACCACAAACGATTCCCAATCAGAGCTTTTTTCATAGTTTCCGCCATTGGCTTTTAGCACATCTTCTAATAAGAAAGGCACGACGTCAGTGAGCTGAACCGCTTCTTCTTCGGTATTACTAAAGCCTGTGACCGTTTTGCCTTTGACCAGATACTCGCCATCGATTTTAACGTTTTTGAGCGCGGCAGGAGAATGGCAGACAAAAGCAACGGGCTTATCTTGTTTGATAAACGTCTCAATTAATGCAATCGAGTTTTTATCAACGGCTAAATCCCACATTGGACCATGACCACCAGGATAGAATACTGAATCAAAATCTTCCGCTTTCATATCTGCCAATTTTTTAGTCGTTGCTAGGCGTTCTTGGGCTTCAGGATCTTCTTTAAAACGTTTGGTATCTTTGGTTTGAGCATCCGGCGTGTCACTACTTGGGTCAAGTGGTGGTTGACCGCCTGCAGGAGAGGCAATCGTGATATTGACACCGGCATCTAAAAAAGCATAGTAAGGTGCGGCAAATTCTTCTAGCCAAAAACCAGTCTTCTTACCAGTATCGCCCAATTTATCGTGTGAAGTTAGTACCATTAAAATATTCATAATTGTCCCTGTTTATTGTTGAAAGTTATTATTGAGGTTTATTATTAAAGCCTATCAGTACTGTGTTGCAGTCGGTATTGAAAATTATTAACGCTATCAAAAACTAATAACGCTAAAAAACCGACTGCTGACAGTATTCATCTTTTAAGAATGACTTTCAGTAGCTGTCTTAACAAGTTATGTTGTTAACTGGTTATTTTCATGATTTTTTATGTTAGTTATTTAACGTCAGCCACTTTAATCACTGTTTTACCAAAGTTCTTACCATCAAGCATGTCAAAGAAAGCTTGTGGCGCTTGTGCTAAACCATCGACTTGATGCTCTTTGGTTTTAACATCACCTGATTCAAGCCATTTGCTCATCGTAGCTAAGAATTCTGGAAAGTGATCACCGTATTCTTCAAAGATAATAAAGCCTTTGATGGTTAGACGTTTACTTAGAATATTACCCATCAGGACACCCAAACGGTCTTTACCGTCCGGTAATTCAGTGGCGTTATACTGTGATACCAAGCCACATACTGGAATACGTGCGTGGGCATTTAATAGTGGCAATACGCCATCAAAGACTTTACCACCGACATTTTCGTAATAAATGTCGATACCATCTGGGCAAGCGATTGCTAGTTGTTCAGCAAAGTCATCGGCTTTATGATCAAGACAAACATCAAAGCCTAATTCTTCAACTGCGTAAGCACACTTCTCAGCACCGCCAGCGACGCCAACAGTACGTAAGCCTAATTGATTACCGACTTGTCCAACAGTTGCGCCAACAGGACCCGTTGCCGCCGCGACGACTAAGGTTTCGCCTTTTTTTGGTTTACCAATATCGGTCAAACCCATGTAGCCTGTGAAGCCGGGCATACCAAGCACACCCAAGCCATAAGAAGGGTTTGCCATATTTTTATCGAGCTTTAGTACGCCTTCGCCATCGCTGACACTATAGTCCTGCCAGCCCGAGTTCGATACTACCAAATCACCGACTGTAAATGTATCGATATTAGATTCGATAACTTGGGCAACCGTTCCACCTAGCATGACATCGCCAATTTCTAATGGGTCAGCGTAGCTTGCGGCATCACTCATACGTCCGCGCATATAAGGGTCAAGCGATAAATATACGGTGCGTAATAGCATCTCGCTTTGATTGGGTTTTGGAATCTCGCCAGTAGCCAATTCAAAATTATCGGCAGTTGGTGCGCCATGTGGGCGGCTGGCAAGTTTGATTTGACGGTTTTGTTGTTGATTTTGTTGTTCGTTAAAGCTCATGATAAAGCGCCTTATTTTATTTATTTTTGATTTTAAAGTTACCTGCCACTCTGAAGTGACAGGCTAGTGGTTTCTATAACGACAATATAACTATAGATAATTACTCAGAGAGTTAAGCGTTGCTAGTAATGGCACGCTCTAGAATACGACGTGATACTGCCAAGTCGTTTTTACCATGCTCACCCAATTTCACCATACCATGCACTTCTAATTGCTTGATAATAGGATCAATGGCAGCAGCATCTAACTCGACATCTGCTAAGCTGACCGGCAGTCCAAGCTCGCGGAAGAAGTTTTCAGTTTGTTTGATAGCCGCTTCAATGATGGCGTCATCATTTAGCTCAGCACCATTATCGTCAGCTTTAACGTTCCAAACGTTGCGTGCATATTGAAGCAATTTGTCTTTTTTGCTGTCTTTAAGCTCACGCATGACTGATGGCAATACGATGGTCAGCGTGCGAGCATGGTCAATCGCGTGCAATGAGGTCAACTCATGACCAATCATATGCGTCGTCCAATCTTGCGGTACACCAGTACCGATCAGACCATTTAGCGCCATAGTCGCTGTCCACATGATGTTTTTGCGGGTCTCTAAATTCTCCGGATCGGCTTTTACCGCTGCGCCTTCCTCAATCAGAATCTTTAATAAGCTCTCAGCAAAGGCATCTTGAACTTTCGCGTTGACCGGATAGGTCAGGTACTGTTCCATCACATGAACAAAGGCATCAGCCACACCATTCATTACTTGGCGTTCAGGTAAAGTCATGGTTTTGGTTGGATCTAAAATTGAAAATTTAGGGAAGGCAAGTGGATTACCAAACGGCAGTTTTGCTTGACGTTCGCTAAAGTTAATCACGCCACCTGAATTCATTTCAGAGCCAGTCGCTGGAATGGTTAATACCGCGCCCAAATCAACTGCTGAATCGATATCTCTGCAATAACTGGTGAGCGCATCCCATGCTTTATCGCGTGATACCGTACCATCTTCTTCAGTCAATGAAGATACCAGTGCGACAAACTTACTGCCGTCAAGCACAGAGCCACCACCAACGGCTAATAAGAAGTCAATATTGTGCTCATTGACCATATCAGATGCTTTTAGCAAGGTAGTAAATTCTGGATTGGCTTCAATACCACCAAACTCGAATATTTCGCGATTGCCACTGGCAGTTAATGCCGTTTTAACTTCATCTAACGTACCTGTACGCTGTGCTGAACTGCCACCATAGGTAATCAGTACGCGGGCATCTGTTGGTACAAGCTCAGCCAACTTCTCGATTTGACCTTCACCAAAGACGATACGGACGGGATTGTAATATTGAAAGTTATTCATAAGATTCCTAATATGTTTTCTGAGTATGAAAAAGGGATTTAAAAACTGAAAATAAAGTCTGCAACTTATTTGCATCTGTCCGCATTATATATTAATTAGACCGGTCGTCTAGTAATTATAGTAAATAGTTACAAAACTATCGTATAAGCATTTCAGCCGATATTAAGTTAATCGAATTATTCAGTTGGACTTTTAATAGTAGTAATTAATATTTTTCCTAAGACAAAATATTAATAAGATATCCTTGTTCAACACTAGTTCATGGTAAGTTAAACAAGGAGGAGTAAGACAGAAAGATAGACAAAGCGAGAGCTACAAAATGTAAAGAGATCGTTTATAAAATGAAAAAACTAGCGACCCATAGCGGTAGTGGTCATCAGCCATACTTCTGCTAACGGGGTATCCGTTTGACTAATTTTGGTCACTAAGCTGGCACCAAGCCATGCAAAATACCAACGTTTTGCCATACTCTCAGCCGCTACGTTAGCGGGATGAGGCACAGAACCGTCTGCCCAGCCGGCTTTGATTTGAGTTGCAAGCCATGTAATCGTTTGCTGATAGCCCGCATATAGGACTTTACGCATTGGCTCCGACATATCTGATACTTCAGCGCTAAGCTTTACTACCAAACATTTCTCATGAGCGCAGCCGCTTTGCTGCGTGTCATACCAGTTTTGGAAATAGTCATACAATTTCTGCTGGGCGCTATCATCTTGTGAACCAATAGTATCAAGGCGCTGCTTATACTGGGTAAAGTAGTGGCTGATAATCGCCTCGCCAAAGGCTTCTTTTGACGCAAAATAATGATAAAAAGAGCCTTTCGGCACGCCTGCCGTATCTAATATTTGCTTAATGCCAACTGCGGTAAAGCCTTTTTGTGCGATGAGCTTATAGCCCGTCGTTAACAGATGGTCTCTGGTGTTCGATAATGCAATATTAGATAGCGAACTATCTGGTTGAGTATGTTTTATAGCATTGGGTATAGACATGTTACTTATGTTCTCCTTAGAGAGACTAATTATTTAAGATGGTTTAACAAATTTATAAGTATTAATTGGTGAGTTACGTTTGTTCAACAAACAACAGGTTTAAAAGATTCTAATTTTTATAGCGTTTATGTTAGCATTAGACCAGTCGTCTAGCAAGTTACGTTTGTTATCGTATGCTGCTATTGCTTATTAAACGTGTTACGGAATCTGATAGACGGCCATGATACGTTATAGCCACACTCTAATAATATTATTAAATAAAAAATAGGAACAATTATGTCAACAGAAACTAAAAATACGCAGGTAAATGTTTATACAGATTTTCATTTGCAATATATATCAGGCGAATGGAAAAAGGGTGATGACGATAGTATCAATACCAATACCAATCCGTTTAACGGTGAAACCTTGGTTGAGATTCAACAAGCAACGGATAAACAACTTGATGAAGCTTATCAAGCTGCTAGTGAAGCGCAAAAACAGTGGGCAAAGCAAACTCCGAACGAACGTGCTGCTATCCTTTATAAAGTAGTGAGTATCTTTGATCAGCGTCAAGATGAGATTGTCGATTGGCTAATCAAAGAGTCGGGCAGTACCCGTATTAAGGCGATGGTCGAGTTTAGCAGTGCGCGGGCGATTACCCTTGAAGCCGCAAGCTTTCCCAATCGCGTCCATGGTGAGATTCGCCCGTCGAACACACCGGGTAAAGAAAACTTTATCTATCGTGAACCGATGGGTGTGATTGCCGTGATTAGCCCATGGAACTTCCCATTACATCTAACCCAGCGCTCTATTGCGCCAGCATTGGCACTAGGGAATGCCGTAGTGTTAAAGCCTGCTAGTGATACACCGATTACCGGTGGGTTGCTGCTTGCAAAAATATTCGAAGAAGCCGGTTTGCCAAAAGGGTTATTAAACGTTGTCGTTGGTAGCGGTAGTGAAATTGGCGATGCGATGGTCACCCATCATGTTCCGAGTTTGGTTTCCTTTACCGGTTCGACCTCTGTAGGCAAGCATATCGGTGAGTTGGCAAATGGCGGCGACTATATCAAGCAAGTGGCGTTAGAGCTTGGTGGTAATAGCCCGTTTGTCGTGCTAAAAGACGCTGATATTGAGCAAGCCGTAAAAGCTGCTGCCTTTGGTAAATTCTTGCATCAAGGTCAGATATGTATTGCGATTAACCGTATCATCGTCGAAGATGAGATTTATGACGATTTCGTTACGCGTTTTGTGTCACACGTTAAGACCTTGAATGTTGGCGATCCTAGCAAAATTGATACGGCAGTCGGTCCGATTATCAATAAAAAACAAGTTGAGTCGCTAAAAGAAAAAATCGCTAAAGCGCAAGATGAAGGCGCAAAAATGCTATTAAGTGGTGAGATAAAAGGTCAAGTGGTGCCACCACACGTCTTTAGCGATGTCACACGTGAGATGGACTTGTCTTGCAACGAAGTGTTCGGTCCTTTGGTGGGTATCATCCGCGCCAAAGATGAAGACGATGCGCTGTCTATTGCTAATGACTCTATGTATGGCTTATCGAGTGCGGTATTTACTCAAGATATGGCAACAGGCTTGCGCTTTGCTCGTGGTATCAAAGCTGGCATGACCCATATTAATGATATCTCGGTGAATGATGAAAGCAACGCGCCATTTGGCGGCGAGAAAAACTCGGGTATCGGACGCTTTAATGGTGAATGGATACTAGAAGAGTTTACTACCTTGCATTGGATTTCAGTGCAGCATACGCCGCGTGATTATCCTTTTTAAACGTTTATTATTAAAGCTCTAATTTGATGTGTTAATAAAAAAGACTGCCTATAAGGCAGTCTTTTTTGTGCAGTCATAAGAATCTTATTTTCTCATTTAGCATGAAAGCCTAATAACCCTTGTATTTCTTCGATAGTCATATGTCTGATAAGCGCTTGTTCCTCAACGGTTAAGCGATTCGTATGTTCTTTTAACATGCTATAAAGACTGCGTGCAATCTCAGATGTCGTGGCGTAATACATCTGCGGTTCTTCTTTGGTCAGTTTTATCAAAAATTTATCAATTAATTTGCGTTTGTGAGTAGCAGCGTTTTCTTCGATTTTTTCAGTCATGATATTCTCCTAGGGATAAATCATTTAAGCAGTCGGCTTACTTATAGTCAATGAGTGTATTGAAAGTGGTAAAGCGTCAAGTAGGGTTGAACCTATCTGTAAGCTGCCCTAGATTGTCTTACTTATCTAAGACAGCCCCTAAAATTATTATCTTACTTTATAATGAATGGCACGCTAAACCATATCAAAGGTAATATCCTATAATGACCACAACCATTTTTGCTACCCACCATTATAATTATCCGCAAAATTTTATCGAGATGAAACCCAAGATTGCGCGGCTTGAACAGGCAATTAAGAAGCTTGAAGCCAATCTGATAAATGCGGATGCTGAGGTATTAGCGCAAAGGCTTAGCAATCATTTAGGGTTGCAAGTAGATTATGCCAGTGAGCTTAATGCCAATCAGCTATTGGCCGCCACGACTATTGAGGGCAAGGTATTGGTGATCGCCGGTGCCGGTTCTGGTAAAACCAAGACTTTGACCTATAGAACCAGTTACTTGATAGAAAATGGCGTGTCGCCAAAAGAGATTTTACTATTAACCTTTACTCGTAAAGCAGCCAACGAAATCAAAGGTCGGGCTAAAAAATTGCTAGCAAGCACACCATCTTTTGCCCAAAGGTTAAATGAGGATTTGGTAGAAGATAAATTGCCAAAAAATAAAGCCCTGAATGACATTACCAGTGGCACCTTCCATTCTTTTTGTAATATGCTATTACGTCAATACTCAGGTCTGCTTGGTATTAATCCGAGATTTACCATTCTAGATACAGGCGACAGTGAAGACGCCATCGATTTAATTCATAAGGAAAAAAAGTATCCGACCAAAATAACCAATCAGGCATTTCCGCGCAAAAAAACGTTGCAAAACATCTTTTCAACCTCTAGAAATCGCCGTATTCATATCCGAGGTTTAATCGAAAACAGCTATCCTGATATTGCCGTGCATATTCCTGTTATTGAGCAATTGGCCGTTGACTTTCATGAGTACAAGCGTGCTAACCATCTATACGATTTTGATGACATCATTAGCCAAGTGGTGCGTCATTTAAAGACTAATGATACCTTTCGCCAACTGCTACAAAAGCAATATCGTTATGTCATGGTCGATGAATATCAAGACACCAATATTCCGCAAAAAGAGCTGATTGATCTCATCTGTGCGCCTACGTCAGTGTCGCTGATGGTCGTCGGTGATGACAACCAAAGTATTTATGCCTTTCGCGGCGCCAATTATGAAAATATCTTATTATTCGGAGAGGGTTACCCTGAAGCTAAGCTGATTAAACTTGAGCAAAATTATCGTAGTACGCCAGCAGTGCTTGATTATATCAATGCGTTATCCGCTCAGATCACCTTGGGTTACCAAAAGCAGCTGTACTCTGGGGTTTCTATAGAAGGCGTAAAACCAATATTTCGCCGACTTAGCGATGAAACGAAAGAGGCTAAATATATCGCTGATAAAATCATCGAATTAAAATCAGACTATGATTATCAAGACTTTGCGGTATTGTGCCGAACCTCCTTTCAATCTAACTACGTCCAGCTAGAATTTATGGAACGTAATATCCCGTTTATTGTCGTTGGTGGGATTCGTTTTATTGAAAGACGCCACATTAAAGACGTCTTAGCATTTGTTAAGATACTTTATAACCCGAATGATACCATTGCATGGCACCGTATTTTGACCTTATTTAAAGGCGTGGGGTCGGTGACTGCCACGCGCTTAACCCAAGCAATCAATGCTGACGATAACTCTTTTGAGCCGTTATTAACAACAAAGTTTGCCAAAAAAAGCACGCAACTTGAGCCGCTGTATAAAATGCTAAGTCAAGCCAGTCAAGCAGAGTCGGTCGAAGCCATTATCGAGCTGATTCTAGATTTTTATATGCCCGTTTTAAAAATCAATGAAGACAATTGGCGTGAGCGTAGCGAAGACTTCCGTGTGCTCAAAAATCTAGCGTTAGAGCATGATAGCCTAGATAAATTTTTAGAAAATCTGGCACTCGATCCACCTAATGACTCGGTTGCCACCGCAAGTGAGCCTGAAAAAGGCGAAGAAGGTATCGACAAAAACAGGGACAAAGTGACCATTTCGACCATTCATAGTGCCAAAGGACTTGAATGGTCAGTGGTATTTGTTAATTCATTGGTAGATGGTATGACGCCGCATTACCGCTCACTAAGCGATTTTGAAGAATTAGAAGAAGAGCGTAAGCTGTTTTATGTTGCCTGTAGTCGTGCAAAAAGCAGGCTGTTTTTAACTGCGCCCGATTATTTTTCGAGCTATTCAGGCTATTTTGATAAAGTGTCACGGTTTATCGCTGAAGTACCTGCCGATAAGATAACGGTGCTAACGGTAAAACAGCCTTTAGAAGAGAGTGATGATCCAGTTTGGTGGTGATAAAAAATGCTATAAACGTTGGAAAATAGCTTAAAAAATGACTTTTGTTTTTCATTAGGTTGTTACTATTCCTATCAAAAATACCTTGCATAAAAACATATAACCAAAAGTGTTTATTCGTAAAAATATTTAACAGATAAGGGTTTAAAAAATCTTTCAATGCGTTACTATGACCACCTTACCCGTTATATTCATCTATTTAACACTCTGTATCAAAGCCATAAAAAGGGATATGTTATGCGTCATGAAGTTATCGTTATCGGTGCAGGTATGGTTGGCACCTCGGTTGCTTGGCATCTACAAAAAAACAATGCTGAAGTTTTGCTTATAGACAAAAAGCTACCGGGCTCAGAGACTTCATACGGCAATGCTGGCTTGATTCAGCGTGAGGCAATTCATACGCATCCGTTTCCGCGCCAGCTGACTGAAATGATACGTGTATTGCCAAACCAAGGTACTGATATCCGCTATCGCATACCAGCTATTCTTCGTTATCATCAGGCACTGTTGCAATACTGGAAATACTCTACACCTGCCTCAGTTAAAAAAATCGAAGGCGAGTGGCAAACACTGATTGAGCATTGCACAAGCGAACATCAAACCATGATTAGCGCCTCTGGTGCAGATGAGCTGATTACCCGCGATGGTTGGTTGCAATTACATCGCTCTGAAGACACTTTTAAAGAAGCCATTGCGCTAGCTATCGATGCTCGCAATCAAGGTGTTGAGCACAAGGTATTGACGGTTGAAGAGTTAAGAGTCATGGAGCCTAGCGCCAATTTTGACGAGTTCGTCGGCGCAATTCATTGGTTGAATTCTTGGCAGGTCTCAAACCCAAGCTTTCTGGTTAAAGCCTATGCAAAAAACTTCCAAGAAATGGGCGGGACAATTAAAGAGACTGGCGTTCAAGAAATCGTACAAGAAGATGGCGGCTGGAAGATTGTCACCGATACCGAGACTTTCTATAGTGATAAATTAGTCATCGCAGCAGGACCTTGGTCTAATGATCTCATCAAGCCGCTTGGTTATGACTTGCCATTATTCCCGATGCGTGGCTATCATCAGCATTTTAAAGTCAACGAGAAGAACACCATCCATCATAGTATGTTTGATATGGATAAAGGTTTCGTCATGGGGCCGATGCAGCAAGGTATCCGTATTACTACCGGTGCTGAGATGACTACCATGAATGCGCCAAAGAATTTTGGACAATTGAAAACTGTGCTTAAACTGGCGCGAAAAATCTTGCCATTAGAAGATGCAGTTGAGAGTGAAGCATGGGCAGGCTCGCGTCCTTGTATGCCAGATATGAAGCCAGTTATCGGTCCTGCAAGTAACCATGAAAAATTATGGTTTGCCTTTGGTCACAGTCATCAAGGTTTCACCTTAGGACCAATGACCGGTCGTCTCGTTGAAGAGATGATTCATGAAAAACCGCTATTGGTCGATATCAAGCCATTTAGCGCTGATCGCTTTTCTCGCTAAGTAAGATTTCATAAAACTTGAGTCATTTATACATTTTAAAGCATTAAAAATTAAGGATAATAATCCATGCAAAAGCTCCATAGTAATCAACGTATGAGTAAAATTGTGGTTCATAACCAGACTGTTTATCTATGTGGTCAAGTAGGTAACGCTGAAGATGACATCAAAGCCCAAACATTGACTTGTTTAGAAAAGATACAAGCCTTGTTAGAAGAAGTTGGTAGCGATAAATCAAAGCTACTGTCAGTGACTGTCTGGGTGAAAAGCATGTCGGATTTTGCGGCAATGAATGAAGTATGGGATAAGTGGTTCGAAGGCGTACAGCCGCCAGCTCGTGCTTGCGGTGAATCTGCTTTGGCACGTCCTGAGCTGTTGGTTGAGATTACTGCTATCGCTGCTGAGTAAATACCAGTACCTGCTACTTAAAACTGAATAATAATGAGAGGGCGTGATATGACTATCACGCCCTTTTTGATGAGCGACGCATGCAAATAGTCTATAATTAACCTCGTTGACAGTATTGACAGTTATCTGATGAGCAGCAAAAAGGGTTACAAAAAAATGATTAATAATAAAATCTATCATTCAATTTATGTGTTGGCAGAAAAGCTATTAGAAGCGGACAGTGCCAATGATAAAGAGACATTTGATACGCTGTATGTACAGCTAAAAGACTTGTGCATTGAAAATGAGAAAGGCAATAAGGATCATCCTGAGCAGTGGGAGACATTGGCAGATTTTACGGAAGATTTGGATGAGGCATTAGTTATTTACCAAAAAGCCTTGGATAAAGCCGTAGCGATTCAATCAAAAGAGCATTTATCATCGATTGCCTTTTCAATGGCTGAGTTACAGAGCGAGCTTGGACAGACAGAGGCAGCGATTCAAAGCTTACAGAGTGCTAAAATTACTGCCAGTAAGCTCGACGATAAAGCATTCAAAAGTGAGATAAATAAGATGCTTGCAAAATTACTAGCTGAGTAATCTTAATTATTGCCATTTCTTATTTAAAAAACGCCTTTGTTATTTAAAAAGTGGCGCTGCCAACGCCAACAGAGACATTTTGCATTATAGAATAACTCTGTTGTTCTTATCGTCCTGTCCATATGGCAGAACGCTTTTCGATAAAGGCGTCAATCCCTTCACTCACATCATCCGCCATCATATTGCAGCTCATCACCTCGCTGGCATACTCGTAAGCATCTGCCAATTCCATATCCAGTTGCTTATAAAACATGGTTTTGCCAGTTTTAAGAGCGACTGAAGATTTATTAGTAATAGCGTCTATCAGAGACTGTAGCATCTGGTCTAATTGCTCAGCGCTTGCCACACGATTGATCAGTCCCTGCTGTAGTGCAGTGTGGGCATCTATAAATTCACCAGTAATAAGCATCTCAAATGCTTGCTTACGAGATAGGTTGCGACTGACTGCTACTGCAGGGGTAGAACAAAATAGCCCTACATTGATACCAGAGGTGGCAAATTTGGCATTGTCCGAGGCAACAGCTAAATCACAAGCTGCGACCAGCTGACAACCAGCAGCGGTAGCGATGCCTTGTACTTTGGCAATGACAACTTGCGGCATTTGATTGATGGTAAGCATCATCTGACTACATTGCTCAAATAAAGCACGCTGAAAAGCGACATCTGGATTGGCGCGCATCTCTTTTAGATTATGTCCAGCACAAAATGCCTTGCCATTTGCGGCAATCACCAGTACTTGTATTGTCTTGTCTTGGGCAATATTATCCAGCTCCGCTTGCATAGCAGCTAGCAACTCAATCGATAAGGCATTAAATTGTTTGGGACTGTTGAGTGTCAATGTCACCACGCTGCCTGAGTTTTCTTTAATAACTAAGGGCTCACTAGTGTCTTGGTCTATCGAGGGATTCACTGATTGAATGGGGTTAGACTGGGTCATTTATCGTCCTTGATAATAGGCATTTAAACTTAGTGTAAAAGCGCAAAAGCTAATTAAATTACAACCTAAATAGTAGCATGCTTAATTGGTTAAGCAAGAGGTCAGTGATACTGATATAGCCCACATGAAAATAGCGCCCTTATATGATAAGAGCGCTATTTTTATGTTTTAAAGCAATGATTTTTCAAAAAATATACTACTAATGACTCTTAATAAGCGCCTTCACTATAAATCAGCTCATAGCTATGGCTATATATCTCAACGATATTACCAAATGGATCTTCCATATAAATCATGCGATAGGGTTTTTCACCAGGGTAGTAATAACGAGGTTTTTCCATCCGTTTTTTACCCCCTGCGGCAACCATACGCTCGGCAAGCTCTTCAACATTAGGATCTTGAACACAGAAATGGAAGATGCCTGTTTTCCAGTATTCAAAGTTATTGTCAGGGTCTTCTTGATTTTTAAATTCAAAAATTTCAACGCCAATACGGTCGCCAGTCGATAAATGAGCGATACGAAAGCTGCCCCAACCTGCACCAAAGACTTCGGTACACATCTCGCCAATGGCACTGTCATCTTCGGTGATTTCGGTCGGCTCCATGATGGTATACCAACCCATCACCTCAGTATAAAATTTGACAGCGGCATCTAGGTCAGGTACTGAAAGACCAATATGTGAAAAGCTTCTTGGATAAATATTGTTCATGGTTTGTACTCCTTTTTGATATGGGAGTAGTTTACAAAGTTAAGTCTATTACGTAAAATTATCGTTTATTATAAAGATAAGTATGTATTGTAATGATTAATACCACATGGCTACGTACCTTTTGCACCTTGGTGGAAGTCGGACATTTTACTCAAACGGCTGAGCGTCTATATATGACGCAGTCAGGGGTTAGTCAGCATATACGTAAGCTTGAGAATCAGTTGGATGTTGACTTGCTTATTCGTCAAGGTAAGCAGTTTTCATTAACAGATGCAGGTGAGCAGCTTTATCGAGAGGCAGAAGACATCTTGCAGCGATTATCACGCTTAGAGCAGCGTATCGGTGACGATCCGTACAATGAGGGAATGGTGCGAATCATATCGCCTGGCAGCGTCGGTTTAAAGCTCTATCCGCAGTTGTTAACATTACAAGAGCAGCATCCACAGCTGGTGATTGATTACCGTTTTGCCCCCAATACAGATATAGAGCAGGCGCTTTCCAAGCATGAGATTGATATAGGTTTTATGACAACTATCTCGAATGATGAGACGGTCAGCTGCAAGCCGGTGGCTCAAGAAGCGCTACAACTGGTGACACCAGTCACAATGATGGAGCCTAGCTGGGAAGCACTTACCGAGCTTGGATTTATTGATCATCCTGATGGCGCACATCATACCAGTTTGCTGTTGAGCGCCAATTATCCTGAATTTGGACACATCAATGACTTTATTAAAAAAGGCTTTTCTAATCAGATAGGTATGATTTTAGAGCCGGTAAGTAGGGGGCTTGGATTTACCGTATTACCAGCGCACGCAGTTGCCGCGTATCCAAACCCGCAGCTGCTTAAATGTCATCAGCTGCCAGTCTCAGTTAGTGAGACCCTGTACCTTGCTGTACGTCGCCAGCAGGTACTGCCAAATAGGATGCAAACCGTCCTCAATGAGGTGAAGAAATGGCTATAACAGCGTTTAAGAGAGCATCTTAAGTAGCCGTATAAAGCCTACTTGATACTTTGACCTAGTTTTATTGCCGCAGCAATATTGGTGGCAGTGATTTCAACATTATGATAAGCATTTTTAAAGATGTTCTCGATGGACTCTAGCTTTTGGATACTGGGCATGATGATATCAAACTGACTGGTCTGAGCCGATTCTAGTCCATCAACACTGCCACAAATCGCAATCACTGGCGTATGGCGGGCTTTGGCAATGTGGCTAATGCCACCAGCTACTTTACCCATGGCAGACTGAGCGTCAAGCTTGCCTTCACCAGTAATGACCAAATCTGCATCGGCAATGTGCTGTGATAAGTTGGTAACTTTTGCCACTGTATCAAAACCTGACTTTAACTCAGCTTGGCAAAAGCTCATTAATGCATAGCCAAGTCCACCTGCTGCACCAGCACCCGCTATCTCTTGATAATTCTGATAGCCATGCTGCTCACATACACCTGCAAAATGATTCAATGCTTGGTCCAAATCATTAACTTGCTGTAGACTAGCGCCTTTTTGAGGACCAAATATTGCACTGGCACCCAACTCGCCACATAGAGGATTGGTGACATCACAGGCTACTTCAAACACTGTCTCCAACACGCTAGTATGGAAGCTTGTCGCATCTAATCGTTGCAAATTGGCAAGCGCACCGCCGCCTTGGGCTAATGTATTGTCGTTACTATCATGAAACCTCATGCCAAGTGCGGTTAGCATACCAAGTCCTGCATCATTGGTGGCACTACCACCAAGACCGATAATAATACGTTTGACACCTTCCCTTAAAGCATCTGCAATCAGCTCGCCAACGCCATAGCTGCTGGCGATGACTGGATTGCGCTCTGCCACAGTCAAGAGATGTAAACCGCAAGCTTGAGCAACTTCGATGACCGCAGTTGCATCAGGCAGTAATAAGTATTTTGCGCTAATCGGTCGCATTAAAGGGTCATGGACGTGCACTTCTTTCCAGCGACCACCTAGCACGTAAGACAATACTGCAGAAGTCCCTTCACCGCCATCTGCCATGGGTAGCAGTTTATAGTCAGCATCTGGAAACACTTGGCTGAAGCCAGATTGAATGGCGCGGCAAACATCTAGTGCTTCTAAGCTTTCTTTAAATGAGTCGGGAGCAATTAAAATTTTCATGAATGTCTCTTTGAATCTCTTTAAATAAATACCAAGGTTAATAACCAAATAAAGATGATACTGGTCACGCCCTGAATACCAGTCGCCATAGAATGGGCTTTATAAGCCTGTGCCACACTCATACGACTAAACTGGCTAACAATCCAAAAAAAGCTGTCATTAGCGTGCGAGATAGTCATCGCGCCTGCACCAATTGCCATCACACAAAATACGCGACCAAGCTCACTATCGAGACCTATTTGACCCAATAGTGGTGCGACCATCGCAGAGGTGGTCACCAAGGCAACAGTAGTTGAGCCTTGTGCTGTTTTTAGTGCAGCAGAAACGATAAATGGCATAAAAATACCAAGCCCCAAGGCAGATAAAGTCGTACCCAAATAATCGCCAATTGGTGTGACCTTTAGCATAGCGCCAAACGCGCCGCCAGCACCAGTGATTAAGAGAATAGGCGCTGCGACCACCAAGCCTTGAGAGATGCTATCGCTGATTTGCTGCGTTTTTTGTTCAGTATTGATCAGTAAAAATGATAGAAATAAACCAATCAGTAGGGCAGTCAGTGGATTGCCTATAAATACTAAGATATCTGTGACGGTGCTCGTACCAAATGGCGTACTAGGTAAGTTAGCAACAGACGACAAGCAAATCAAGACGATAGGCACGATAATAGGTAAAAATGCCATGGCTGCCGACGGTAGCTTACTATAGTCGTCGCGAGTTTTCATGTTTTCTGGCACAGTTGAAGCTGGCGCGTCGAGTGCATCAATATTGTCAGGAGTGGCATTCAGGAAGCGATTGGACCATAACCAACCGGCAAGTACTGCAACAGTTGTCACAACTACACCGACCATGATGACCAAGCCCAAATTTGACTCAAGTCCCAAGTTTCCTGCTGCTGCAATTGGACCGGGTGTCGGTGGTACAAAGGTATGAGTGGCATATAAGCCAGTTGCTAAGGCAATACTCATCGCCACGCTTGATACTTTTAAGCGCTCAGCCAAAGACTCTTTTAACGAGTTTAAAATAATATAGCCTGAATCACAAAACACTGGTACAGATACTACGGCACCTACGATAGACATCGTCAAAGTGGGGAAGCGTGGTCCTAAGACTTTAATGACCGTTTCTGCCATTACGATGGCGGCACCCGTTTTTTCAAGTATTAAGCCAATAATGGTACCAAATACAATCACCAGACCGATATATCCTAATATACCGCCAAAGCCATCAGAGATGGTTTTAGCGACCGTATTAAGCGGTACTTGGTAAAACAGTGCGACCAAAAAGGCAGATAAGATTAATACTAAAAAAGGATGCCACTTGAGTTTTGCGGTGGCAAAAATAATAAAAAGAATGGTCAGCACCAGCCAAAATACGATCATTACTGTCTCTATATAGTTGTTAATGTCTTATGAAAAATTATGAGGCTCATGCAGCGTGCACTTCATAAAGCACCAATAGTCATATGAATTTTTAAAGGGGCATATTCTATAGTAAATCTACGTTGCTAGGAAATCTATTCGGCTCATATTTGATTTTATTCATGGTAAAGCTTAGATACTCTGCTAGTATGTGGGTTTTGTTTGACATGTAGCAGATTTAGGATACTTCCTTTGAACATATTTAATGCCCCGATAATTCCCAATATCGAAAATAATGCGCTACGCCAGCAGCTAGAGCAAATCATTGACCAAAAGACCAAACCAATTGGCGCACTTGGACGTTTAGAGACGCTCGCTCTGCAGTTAGGTATGATTCAAGGGACGCTTACGCCAAAGATTGAGCAACCTCAAATTCGAGTATTTGCCGCCGATCATGGTTTAACCAAGCATGGCACGTCTGCGTATCCTAGTGCAGTCACTGCACAGATGGTTTATAACTTTTTGCAAGGCGGCGCTGCCATCAATGTCTTAGCACGTCAGCATAATATTGAGCTAAAAGTAGTCGATGCTGGGGTAGACGCGGATTTTGGCAACTCTCCTTTTAAAGACCATCCGCAACTGCTAGATTATAAAATTCGACATGGTAGCCGCGATGCGCTGACAGAAGCTGCTATGACACAAGTAGAATGCTTGGCTGCATTAGAGAGTGGTATGAGCGTGGTTAAGAACATGGCGGGTAATCTATTGATTGTCGGTGAAATGGGCATCGGTAATACCTCAGCGGCAAGTCTATTGCTGGCGAGACTTGGCGACTTGTCTATTGCTGATTGTATCGGTCGCGGTACAGGACTCGATGATGCAGGCTTGCAGCATAAGGCAAATATCTTAACGCAAGTATTAGAGCGTCACCGTGAAGCGCAAGTGCCGTTCGATGTGCTTGCTGCATTAGGCGGGCTTGAGGTTGCTATGATGGCAGGCGCGCTGATGCAGGCTGCCAGTGAACGTCGTATTTTGTTAATCGATGGTTTTATTGCTAGTAGCGCATTATTGGTCGCTGAGCGCTTAGCGCCGGGCGTTGCTCAATATGCTGTATTTGCTCATCACTCAGTTGAACCAGGGCACGCGCATTTATTAAAACTGCTGAATGCTAAGCCATTACTTGATATGGGTATGCGCTTAGGCGAGGGCAGTGGTGCGGCATTAGCGTATCCATTATTGCAATCCGCTTGCGCGATTATCAATGAGATGGCAAGTTTTAGTGATGCTGGTATCAGTGAGCAAAGCAAGTGATGCCAAGCTCATCCTCAAAGCTGTCTGTATTGCAGCGCCTTCGTTATGAAGCCCGATTGATATTGGTTGCTGTTCAGTTTTTAACCCGTATATCCGTTCCGTCTTTTAGCCATTATGATCCGCAGTGGCTGCACCAAAGCAGCCGTTATTTTCCAGCGGTAGGTTTACTGATAGGTTTGCTTTGTGCTGGCGTGTTTTGGCTTAGCAGTCTCTTATTCATACCGCTAGTTGCGGCAGTGATAAGTACGGCTTTTGGTATCAAGCTGACAGGTGCTTTTCATGAAGATGGACTTGCCGATAGTTGCGATGGGCTAGGTGGTGGACTCACTCGCGAGCGCACTTTAGAGATTATGAAAGACTCACGCTTAGGCACGTATGGCGTATTAGGTTTGGTCTCAGCGCTATTGCTTAAAATCAGCTTACTTACTGCGATGCCAACACCCGTTGCTATCGTTGCACTCATTATTGGGCATACTGCGTCACGTTTATTTTGTATTAGTTTACTGACGCTATTGCCTTATGGCGGAGAGATTGAACATGCCAAAGCAAAACCGATGGCACAGCAGCTGACACCATTACAAGCTATATATAGCAGTGGTTGGCTAATGTTGGCTATTACTTTGGTCGCACTGGTTTTCCCTAATACCATGCAACAGATTGGTATTTGGCAATGGTTATTGGCATTATTGCTAGGCATAGGCGCGACAGATTATATGCGGCGCTTATTACGTAGACGTTTAGATGGTTATACGGGTGATGGCTTAGGAGCCACGCAGCAGCTTAGCGAAATTGCTATTTACATTGGACTGGCCGCTTCATTGCCCTTAATTTAAGCCAAAGCGTTAAAAATGATGCTAAGAAAGGATACTCGCACTCATGATTATGTATATTTGGCGTCATCCAAAACCAGTTACGGCTGGTGGTCTCTGTATTGGACAGACAGATGTAGAGGTCGATAAACGTAAACTAAAACGCCTTGCTAATAAAATACAGCGCTTTGTACGTCTACAGCAATTATCAAAAGTGATTTGGGTTAGCCCCTTACAGCGTTCACTAAAGGTCGGGAAAATATTGGCACAGCGCGGTTTTGAGTGTCGAGTCGCACCTGAATTGGCTGAGATTCATTTCGGTGATTGGGATGGTCAGTCTTGGAAACAGATTGAGAAACAACAAATTGATGAATGGTGCAATAATTTTGCCCACTTTGCGCCTGATCATGGTGAAAGTTTGCAACAGCTGTTTAATCGAGCGGAGAGCTGGTTGGATAAAATTGCAGTTGAGCAAAAAGATCATCCAGTATTAGCCATCGGTCATGCTGGTTGGATCAATGCCGCTAAGATGATCGTGACTGGTCAAGAGGTACCAAACCTTGCAATTAACTGGCCACACTCTGTAGGATATTTATCCTATAGTCGTATTGATATTTAACCAAAAAAAATGGTCATTATAATGACCGTTTTTAATATTTGATTATAGTTTAAAAGTGTTGAAATGCTACTAACAGTCATTTGATAGATCATTGATCTTCTCAAAACATGCTCTCTCAGTTTCTGCTATAGCCGAATCAAAGCTCACATAAATGCCTTTGTCATCTAAGGTCGCATACCAATGGTCAGTATTATTATTGGTTAATATTTGGAAGTATTTATTATTAACGATTCTACCAACCTTATAAGTTTTGCCTTCGGTATAAAAGTCATTGCCTTGAGTACATCGTAAAGTGTCATCAGTATTTATCATGGTATCCTAGATTTCATTCATAAAATATATATCGTCAGCATAGTGACTAGGAGGATTAGAATACAACAGACGTTATCAATAGTCTTTTGTCATTGCGTATACAGTGTTTATTGTCTGTATCAGTACTAATATAAATAACGAAGTCCAAATCCAACACAAAAAAAACCAGCAACCTAAAGTTGCTGGTTTTTATTGCGACTAAAACTTAATATGCTAAAGATTACTCTTCAGAATAGTCTTCGTTTTCGTCTGCAGCATTGTCTTCGTCTAAATCTTCGTTGTCGCCATCTTCAGAAAGAATGGTAACTAGAATAGTAGCCGTAACGTCATGATGTAGTTGAATATCAACATTATATTCACCAATTTGACGCAAAGTGCCTTCAGGTAGCTTGATTTCAGCACGGTCAACTTCTAGACCTGAGTTAGTCAATGCTTCAGCGATATCGCGTGTACCGATAGAGCCGAATAGCTTGCCTTCGTCACCTGATTTAGCGCGCATGATAACATTAACGTCAGTTAATGCCTCAGCACGTTCTTGAGCAACCGCTACTTCTTTTGCTTCTTCAGCTTCAAGTTCAGCACGACGTGCTTCGAACTTTTCAATGTTAGCTTTAGTAGCAGGTAGTGCTTTACCCAAAGGGATAAGAAAGTTACGTCCGTAACCTGGTTTTACATCGACAGTTTCACCGAGTTTGCCAAGGTTGACGATACGCTGTAACAAAATAATTTGCATGAGTCATTCCTAGTTAACGGTTAACCCTGATGGTTATCAGTGTATGGAAGTAGCGATAAATAACGAGCTTGCTTGATAGCAGTCGCTAGTTGACGCTGATATTTAGTAGACGTACCGGTAATACGGCTTGGTACGATTTTGCCATTATCACTGATATACTGTTTTAGCAATTCAACATCTTTATAATCGATGTGAGTGATACCTTCAGCAGTGAAACGGCAGAATTTGCGACGGCGATAAAAACGTGCCATGATTATGCTCCTTTAATTAGTCATCACTGTGGTTGTCGTTGTCATCATTACTGTCTGGACGACGAGTAGTAGCTTTGCGTGCGCGTTTTTCATCGGCATTCTTGGCTAACTGCGACTCTTCAGTGACAGCATCATCACGGCGCATAACTAGACTACGAATGATCGCGTCGTTATAACGGAATAATTCTTCAAGTTCAGCTAAAGTCTCGCCGTCAGTTTCAATGTTGAAAAGAACGTAATGAGCTTTGTGAATCTTGTTAATTGGGTAAGCAAGTTGACGACGACCCCAATCTTCTAGACGATGGATAGTGCCGTTGTTGTCTTGAACTAACTTGATATAGCGTTCAACCATGCCGACCACTTGGTCGCTTTGGTCTGGGTGTACAAGTAACACCAGTTCGTAATGTCGCATTATGACTCCTTACGGATTAGTAGCTATTAACCCTATGTTAATAGCAAGGAGATTTATAAGGTAAGCTCAAATCCTACCCATTATTATAAATAATTAACAGAGAATAAGCTTAGTTTATAAAGCGCCGTATTATAACAGTAGTCACTGATGAACACAAAGGTTAATCAATGCGCAACTGTTAATAAAAATTATTAATCGAATACCTTGTTTCTTTATCAATAAAAAAGCAACGCTGATACGTCGCTTTTTATAACAAACATAAGAGATATTAGGAATAATCAAAAATAGGATTATTTTATTTTTGGCTCTTTTATCAATTGACTGCTATCTGCTTTAACTACCAAAGTTTTGGCCAATTTGTCGTGCCAACCAATGTTTTCAGGGCTTTTAGACGCCATATAATAATGAATGGCGACAATAACGAAACCCAAAAAGCTGGTAAACGAGAACAATAAGTTATAAATGATAAACAGCAAAAAGGTACGCATACCAATAAGCTTTAAAAATGATGGTAGACGATGGGTGGTTTGATCAACCACGCGAATACCTGTAATCATTTTGCCCAGTGATTGACCACGCAAAATGATAAATAACAATTGCAAGGCAAACAAACCAAAGACCATGACCTGCGAGATCATCAACGTGCTACTAGGCAAGCTTTCCATCAACGTCACTGAGTACTGATAAGCAGCGTCCATATCTTGGATATTTTGGAACTTGGTATAATCGACATCCATCTTGGTCAATGCCATGACTAGTGGAAAAATAGCCAATAAATACAGTAAAGCATTCAGCGCCGTTGCCAATATCCGTGACATGATAGGAGCCAGTATCACATTACCCACTACTTTGCCTTTCGCTGAAGCAGCTTTGGTCGCGTTAGACTTATTTAATGACACGTTGTTATTTGGCGTGTGATGACGATTGGTTGTCATATCTGCTTTGGTGTTTTTAGCCGTGTCTTTTGAACGTTCAGGCTTGCCATATAAACGATCTAGCGATACCGATTGTTTGTCTTTATTGGTATCTGCTGCATCGTCTTCTGGGAAGATAGTAACGTTGTTGATGATAGAATCATTAACCTCAGGCATCGCTACATGAGTTGGGCGATAAAAGGCTTGATTGTTAGTTAAGTTACCCACGCGCTGCCACTGATCTAAGCCGTCATGCCAGACCAAATCATCTAATAGCACTTCACCAGAGGTGAGCATAATATTGAGCTGATCCAAAGTGTAGGGACCGGCTTGTACGTTATTTCGAGCAAGGAAAATCTGCATAATTGCCTGCATAGTTAGTCATGTCTTAAGTCACTGTTTTAAAAAACTGCTTTTCAGTCACTATTGATCATACATTATATTAGGGTCTATTTAAAAAAATCAAATAGACCCTATTAATTGTATCTTAAATGACGGTGTGAATTAACGTTGTGACGTAACGTTACAGCTTACTTCGCTTCTTCACCCGCTAAGAAGAACCAAGTATCTAGTACTGAGTCAGGATTCAATGATACTGAGCTGATGCCTTGCTCCATGAGCCATAAAGCTAGATCTGGATGGTCTGATGGACCTTGACCACAGATACCGACATATTTGTTTTGCTTACGGCAAGCATCAATTGCCATTGACAACAGCTTTTTAACCGCAGGGTCACGCTCATCAAATAGATGTGAGACGATACCTGAGTCACGGTCAAGACCTAGAGTCAACTGCGTCAAATCGTTTGAACCGATTGAGAAACCGTCAAAATGCTCTAGGAACTCTTCTGCTAGTAAGCAGTTGGTTGGTAGCTCACACATCATGATAATGCGTAGACCGTTTTCACCACGTTTTAGACCATTTTTCTCAAGCAATTCGATGACTTGTTTGGCTTCACCAACGGTACGGACGAATGGAATCATAATCTCGACGTTGGTCAAGCCCATCTCATCACGGACACGTTTCAGTGCTTTACACTCAAGCTCGAAGCAGTCACGGAAGTTATCAGACACGTAGCGGCTAGCACCACGGAAACCAAGCATTGGGTTTTCTTCTGATGGCTCGTATAATTTACCACCAAGCAAGTTAGCATATTCGTTTGATTTGAAATCTGACATACGAACGATAACCGGCTGATCCATAAAAGCAACGGCTAGGGTTGAGATACCTTCAACCAATTTATCCACATAGAAGTCAACGGGTGAGGCATAACCTGCGATACGCTCATTAATGGCTTGTGCAATTTCACGTGGCAAGCTGTTCATGTTCAGTAAGGCTTTTGGATGTACACCAATCATACGGTTGATGATGAACTCAAGACGTGCAAGACCGATACCTTCGTTTGGCATTTGGGTAAATGAGAAGGCACGATCTGGATTACCAACGTTCATCATTACTTTGAATGCAAGCTCAGGCATAGATTCTACAGAGTTGGTCTGTACTTCAAAATCAATCTGACTTTCATAAATGAAGCCAGTATCGCCTTCAGCACAAGAAGCAGTCACATCTTGACCATCAACCAACAGCTCAGTGGCATTACCACAACCAACGATAGCAGGGACGCCTAGCTCACGAGCGATAATCGCTGCGTGACAAGTACGACCACCACGGTTAGTAATGATAGCAGAAGCACGCTTCATGACTGGTTCCCAATCCGGATCCGTCATATCTGATACCAATACATCGCCTTCTTGTACTTTATCCATCTCATTTAGGTTACTAACGATACGGACTTTACCTGAACCGATACGTTGACCAATTGAGCGACCTTCACACAATACTTTAGCGTTAGTCGTGTCGATGATATAACGTTCCATGACATTGCTGTCTTGGCGACTCTTAACCGTTTCAGGACGAGCCTGAACGATAAAGATTTCATTGGTGTCGCCGTCTTTTGCCCACTCGATATCCATTGCTTGACCATAATGCTTTTCAATGGTCATCGCTTGCTTAGCAAGTGACGTCAGCTCTTCAGTAGACAAAGAGAACTGCATACGATCTTCTTTTTCGACATCAATGACTTTAACTGATTTGGTGGTACTACCTTCATCACCATAAATCATTTTCTTATGCTTGCTACCTAAGTTGCGACGAATAATCGCAGGTTTGCCGTTAGCAAGTAATTGCTTTGACACATAGAATTCATCAGGGTTTACGGCGCCCTGTACAACCATTTCACCTAGTCCATAGCTTGAAGTGATAAAGACCACTTGATCAAAACCGCTTTCGGTATCTAGGGTAAACATCACACCCGCCGCGCCAGTTTCTGAACGAACCATACGCTGTACAGCAGCAGACAATGCTACGCCTTCATGCTCAAAACCTTTGTGTACACGATAAGAGATGGCACGGTCATTATAAAGAGATGCAAATACTTCTTTAATTGCAATTAGGACGTTATCAATGCCGCGAATGTTCAAGAAAGTCTCTTGCTGACCAGCAAATGAGGCATCTGGCAAATCTTCAGCAGTCGCAGAAGAACGGACAGCAACCGCGATGTCTTCACCGCCGCTCATCGTTTCAAACGATTGACGCACTTCTTGCTCAAGGTCACTTGGCAGCTCTTGCTCAATAATCCAAGTACGAATCTTTTTACCCGTTTCAGCAAGTTTTTTGACATCATCAACATCTAGCGTTTTTAGTTCGCTGTTGATTTTGTCAAGCAAGCCAGTTTCGTTCAAAAAACGGTTAAATGCATTTGAAGTTGTGGCAAAGCCGCCTGGAACACTAACGCCCAAATCAGATAGATGGCTGATCATTTCACCAAGTGAAGCGTTTTTACCACCGACCATTTCAATGTCGTCTTTTCCTAACTGATCAAGGTTAATTACAAGTGCTGTAGATTGCGCTGCCATGATAACTCCAGAAAATAAGGTTATTTAGTAAAGATTATAATGGTCGATTATACCCCTATATTTTAAGAATTTCGAGAGCTTGAAGCAAAAAAATGATGAAAAAGCTACAAATTGTGAGATTTGCTACATATTTATTAGGTTAGATCATAAATTTTGGCACGATAAATATCGATCTTACAGTGAGCCGAGTCCTAAAAATCTATATAAGTCTAAGTGTACGCCTGTAACATTGATTACTATTAAGCGTCTATTATGCGTATAATAAAGGTGAAAATTTGAGACGCATATGACCAAATTATGAAGCGCTAGATGCTAAAAATGAAAGGCTGCTACTGAGGTTTCAACCAAGGATTTAAAAATAAGGTATCAACGTTATGTATGTAAATCATTCGTCACCACAACCCAATTCTACGATTCAAAATATGAAAGCACTAGAAGTTGATAACGCTCAGAACATAAGAACGGCGTTTTTTATCTCTGATGGCACGGCGATTACAGCAGAAACGCTTGGGCGTGCTATTTTAAGCCAATTTGCTTCAGTGCCCTTTGAGACTCGAGTATTGCCTTATGTGGATAATCTAGAACGTGCTGAAGATGCGGTTGTGCAAATCAATACCGCCTATCAGCGAGATGGTTTGCTGCCACTGGTGTTTGATACTATTGTTAGTCCTGAGATTCGTGAAAAAATCAATTCAGCGCACAGCTGTAATCTTGACATGTATGAAGGTCTCATCGGTCGCGTAGCAGAAGAGACGGGCGTGGAGCCAGATGGGCATTCAGGTCATGCACATGATAACGTCGACTCTGAGACTTATAAAGAGCGTATTGATGCGGTGCATTTTGCTTTAGATAACGATGACGGCGCGCGTACCCGTCATTATCATGCAGCAGATATTATTTTGATTGGCGTTTCACGCTCTGGTAAAACGCCAACCTCATTATATTTGGCACTACAATTTGGTATTCGAGCGGCCAATTATCCTTTAACCGAAGAAGATCTAAACGATAACCAGCTACCTAAAGCATTGCGTGAGCATAAACACAAGTTATTTGGTCTGATTATCGATACGGATCGCTTGGTGAAAATCCGCCAAGAGCGTCGCGCGGGTAGTCGCTACTCAAGTTATCAGCAATGTCAGCAAGAACAGCGTGCAATACAAGGAATTTATACCTCACAGGGGATTCCAAGTCTTGATGTGTCAGAGATGTCCGTTGAAGAGATTGCCACGCGTATATTACAGATGACTGGTCTGAAACGCCGCATTGGCTAATTGAGCTCGGCCTCTATTTTTCTGAAAAACAATACTTTTGAAAAAAACAGTTGTAGTCGTGGCTGTATTGCAAAATAACGTATCACCACGTATGGTGGACACACTTTAGCACCATGGATATTTTTATCTAGACATTTATAAAGATGAAGGCGTCCGCGAGCTAAAAAACAGATTCATAAATGAATAAAGAGGACACGATGGGAAGCAAAACGATAGGCGACGCGACCAATGATACTGGTAAAGATATTAAAACTGAGGTGTCTAATAAGGAAAGTGGTCGTGTGCCAAACCCCGAGCATACTGAGGGTAAAAATAAGAAAGAGAAAATCGAACAAACGCATGAGCAAGTTACTGAAGATATCATGCATCATCCAGATTTGGTCAATCCACTAGATGATACACGTATCGACGTAAAATCGGGCTTTACTAAGGATTCACAACGTCTAAAAAGCGATAAGCATGAGTTTGAATATGATGCGGTCGTATTAGGTGCAGGTCCTGCAGGTGAAGCTGCTGCCATGAAACTTGCCAAATCGGGCAAGAAAGTGGTGGTCATTGACCCGCGCGAGCAAGTAGGCGGTAACTGTACCCACGTTGGTACGATTCCAAGTAAAGCCTTGCGCCAGTCCGTTTTTAACTTGATTAACTTTCGCCGTGACCAGATGTTTACTAAGGCCATGGACTATCATCAAGTTCCACTGAATATCGTGTTAGCTAAAGCTCGAAAAGTGATTCTACAACAGGTTCAGACGCACACCAGATTCTATGAGCGCAACCAAATCGAAGTGATTCATGGTTGGGCAAATTTTATCGATAAAAACACGATACGTATCGAAATTGATGAAAATACCTTTGAAACGATTACCTTTAACAAAGCTATCATTACGGTCGGTAGCCGTCCATATCGCCCTGATATCTTAGACTTTAATCATCCACGCGTATTTGATTCTGATAAAATCTTACAGATGGATTATGTGGTTAAGAAAATCATTATTTATGGCGCTGGCGTGATTGGCTGTGAGTATGCTTCTATCTTCACCGGTCTTGGCTATAAAGTAGATTTGATTAATAACCAAAATCAGCTGCTAAGCTATTTGGATAGTGAAATCAGTGACGCTATTGCTCATGATTTCCGTCAATTTGGCGTGGTTATCCGCAGTAATGAAGAGATTGACCATTTAGAAACGCATGATGACTGTGTGATTTTGCATCTAAAAAGTGGTAAGAAAATCAAGTCAGACGCTATTTTATGGTCAAATGGACGCTCAGGTAACACTGAAGGCTTAAATTTAGAATGCCTAGGTCTAGAAGCCAATAGCCGTGGTCAGCTGAAAGTTGATGATACTTACTGTACCGAAGTTGAAAATATTTATGCAGCGGGCGACGTTATCGGTTGGCCTTCATTAGCTTCTGCCGCTTACGACCAAGGGCGCTGTGCGGCGGCATTTATGGTCGGTGACCGTGATGCAGAGCCTGTATCGAGCGTACCAACAGGTATTTATACTATTCCTGAGATTTCATGTATCGGTAAAACGGAACAAGAGTTAACCGATGCCAAAGTTCCTTATGAGGTCGGTCAGGCTTTCTTTAAGCATCTTGCACGCGCGCAAATCATTGGTGAGCGTTCAGGCGTTCTAAAAATCTTGTTCCACCGTGAGACGTTAGAGATTTTAGGTATTCATTGCTACGGCAATCATGCCTCTGAGATTATTCACATTGGGCAAGCCGTGATGAAATGTAATGCCACGCTTGAATACTTTGTTAATACCACCTTTAATTATCCAACAATGGCAGAAGCTTATCGCGTCGCGGCATTGAACGGTCTGAATCGTGTGTTCTAACGATTAATGATATTAAACTGAGTCAATAAAAAAGCGTCTGTAATTATACAGGCGCTTTTTTTATCATGGCTAATATGTTATTAACTTTAATAAGCATTTTTACGTTCTGACGTTAGCCAGCGGAATAGTAACAGTAGAATAAAGTAAAAAATCCACAATTCTGCCAACGCATAAAATCCTGTCGCTACTTGCGCGATACTGGCGCCCATTTGGTTAAGCTGCACGGAAGTATTGATACCTGGTGTCGTTGGCAATAACCAACGAATAATTTGCAAGAATTCAGGAAGCTGATGGGCAGGCCACGGATAACCACTGACAAAAAACATCGGTAATGAGCTAAAAATTAAAATTTGCATACTACGCTCGCGCTGGCGAAACCAAAGTCCAAGCACGCAACCAAGTGTGGCGACTGTCGGACAAAATAGCAGCAAGAATAATAAACTGCCGAGCATGTTTTGCCCGCGCGGATAGTCATGAAGCTCAAATGCCCAGCCGTAATAAAAGCAGCCAATCACAAAGCTAAACATACTTAGCGCAGCAATCCGCCCAAGCCATCCACGAATGTTAGTTCTATGGCGTCGTTGCTCATACCAAGTGCCGATTAACATCGCCGTTGACATCAAAAGCGTTTGCTGCAAGATAAGAATAGATACCGCTGGCACGACGTAAGCGCCATAACCTTCCGTTTGATTATATAAAGGGATAATCTTTAACGGTACGGCTTGGGTTTTGGCAGAAGCAGTCGCTAAGTACGCCCCTTGTGCCACGTTTTTCTTTACCTCAATGCCAGCTGAGACGGTACTAACCGCTTGCAAAAATCCCATTTGTACGTTTTTATTTAATAAAAAATAGCCGCCATTACCAAGCACGCTGACGCTAGCGGCTTTGCCTGACAACACTTGCTGTTCAAGTCCGCTTGGAATAATCATGTAGCCTGCGATGTCATCCGCCCACATGGCATCGATGGCTTGCTGCTCATTTAAAAAGCGTTTTGTATCTAATTGCGGGCTGGCACTGGCATAACGAACGATGGTTTGCGATAAAGGACTATTGTCTTTATCAACAATACCAACAGGTACGTGGTTTACAACTTCGGTAGAATACGGCCAAGGATAGAAGAAACCATAAATAATCGGTGCAATCATCAATAGTAACAGCACACCTTTATCAGAAAACACGTCTTTTATGGTTTGTAAAAAGCTGCCAAAGAAGCTTGGCGATGCCAGAATTTCCTCTGATACTACTATTTTAGTAGACGATTTATGATTTGAATTGGATGACATCAGCGTGCTCCCCAGCGTTCAGGATGCGCTAATGCGCGTTTGCTTAGTAAAGCCGTTAAATATAGCGTAACGAGTGTTGCTAGCGTCAGCCCATACACAATTGGTAAGGATATGATGACAGGCGCTTGCATCTGTAACTGTGCAATATGCAGCTTAAGATAATGGGTAAGCGGCAGCACATCTGACCAATGCTGGGCATTCTTACTGATAGCGACATAAGGAAATGTCACCCCAGCGAACGCATAAGAAGGTGCTGAGATAAAACCCGTCGCCGATAAACCCATACGCAATGAGAAGGAGCCTAAGGTAAATATAGCGCCAAGCCAGAAAGATAACATCATTAATAATACAAGGCTTATATAGGTTACCATGAGCGCGCTAATAGCAATCGATTGTTGCGGCGCTGCCAGCCATAAAGCCAATATCGACCAAATACTATAAGCCAGTAGCGGCCAAAAGTACTTGCCCAATAAACCAAATACCAATACCGGTATACTTACTTCTTTTGGTGCTTGGTTTTGACTGGCTGAGACATTGTTTGATGGGCTAGGCTGATTGTCGTTAGAAGGTAATATTAAATAAACATGACTGCCATTAATAAAGTGATACCAACGACCGATGCGCTTGTCACGCAATTCACGGCCGATCGTCGTTGCGCCAATCACCATTGCCAAAATATGCAGCAGAGCAGGAATGACTGTCGATGCCAAAAATTGCTGATAATCAGTCGCAGCATTAAACAAGCTAATACGTTGAATGCTAATAGGAGAGTAGGCAATCGCAGCTTGTGATGGAGCCATCCCTTGCTTGACCAAGCGCTTCATCTCAACGCCTGCGGATAAGGTACCAATGACAGACTGTACGCTGGTTTGGATAATGCCAGAGTGGGTGCCATATTGGGCATTGACTTGGAGTACGATAGGAGCAGGCTTACTTAATAAGATATTATGAGAAAAATCTTCAGGGATAATGACGACTGCATAGATATCACGCTGCAAGATAGCAGCTTTTGCCGCAGCAGGCGTATGATATAGCTGCTTTACCGTCAAATTAGGATTGGCTTCCAAATACCGTAATGCCGTATTGGCAACAGGCCCCCGATCATTATCAATCACGCCAATAGGCAAATCAGTGATTTGTATTTGTGAAAAAATCCACCAAATTAATAGCACAGTAGCCAGCGGTATCCAGAACACCATCGCCAAGTCCCACGGATTTTTTACCAAAAAACGTCGCTCGTAAGCTGCACTGCGTACAAAAGCATCCTTTAGCTTCGTCAGGCGCATAGCTTACTCTTGGTTCTGATTAACGAGGGCAGGATTGAGACGTACAACTACGCTCATACCTGAGCGAATACGTCTATCAGGGTTAGTGGGTCGGGCTTTCACTTCAAAGGTACGAACATCAAAACCATCGTCATTGTTAGTCGGTCGCCAAGTGGCAAAGTCAGACAAGGTTGAGGTAGCATAAACAGTGAATTGCTTGGTATAAGGCTTTTCAGGTGATGATAAAGCGGGAATAGTACCCATGAACCGCTGACCAATCGCAAACTGATTTAAGTAGGTTTCCGTGACATTTAAGACGACCCATTGATCATTGGTATTGACTAAGGTTAGCAGCGGCACACCTTGACCGATTACTTCACCTGCATTGACGATGACATTATCCACGACACCAGAGATTGGGCTTTTTAAGTTGGCTTCTTCTTTCGCTACTAATGCTTCTTCTAATTGCGCATCGACTTGCGCAACTTGTGCAGTCGCCGCTGACTTATCTTCACTACGTGCGCCTTCCATCGCTAACTCATATTGTAAGCGTGCCGCTTCGGTTTGATCTTGAGTTGCTAAATATTGTGCATAGGCTTCATCACGCTTTTGCCGCGCCATCAGTCCTTCTTCATACAGACGATTAACACGCTGATAAGTGTTTTCTGCCAAGTCAGATGCCGCTTTATGAGCTTGCCACGCTGCTTTTGCTTGTGCAATTTCTTGCGGACGCGCCCCATTTTCTGCTTTATCCAGCTGGCTTTGTGCCATCTGTTTGCCAGCACGTGCCTGATTGATTTTTGCATTAATCTCAGGCGAATCCATCTCTATCAGCTGTTGACCGACCGTGACTGCATCACCTTCTGTGACTAATATTTTTGCAATACGTCCCGGTACTTTTGCCGCGATAGACGTTTGCTGCATTTGCATTTGCCCTTGCAGGGTAATAATTTGCGGCTCGCTATGCTGATTGCTCTTGTATAAACCATAAGTAATCACGCCCAAAATAACTAAAATCACCAGCGCCGAAATCGCCCTTTTAATCTTTGTTGATTTATTATCTTTTGCTGACTGGCGCTTATAGCTTGGCACCGTTTGCTCCGGCTCAATGCTAGTATCAGTATTGGTGTCCCTATCGGCATCAGTGCTGTTATTCATATCAGTCTTAGACGCATCAGCATCATTTGCATCGACCGTAGAATCCATGTTCGTGGGTTCTGGATTATTGTTAGTATTGGTCGATCCAGTCGATGAGTTTAAGGCACCTAGTTTGCGCGAGTCGCCTGATTCGTTGGTAGATTCAGTCATGACAGTGAGATTCCTAAAGCAATAAAGTCGGTAATAAGCAAAATAAATCGTTTGTCGTCTGATATTGCGAAGACGATAAATGGGCGATGTTATTTGTCATATAAAGTGGGTAGCCGAATATCGGCGGCATTGAGATAGGCATTAAAGGCAAGGGGCGTACCGCAGCTTTGCATAAGAGCAGCAAGTGATTGAACATAGCTATAAGCTGCTTGCGCTTGCTCCGTACGTGCTTTTAACGACTGCGTTTGCGCTTGGGCAATCTCGACTGGCGTATTCAAACCCTCTTGTAGTCCAAGCCTGCGCAAACGCAAGACTTCTGCCGCAAGCTCTACATTGCTTTGTAGAGCTTGATATCGTGATTGGGCGTTATTCACATCATGCCAGTTTTTTTCAACCAGTAATAATAGGTTGTCACTGACTTCAATCTCAGACAAATCAGCTTGACGTATCTTGGCATTACTTGATGCCAGAGACGCAGTTTTATCCAGACCGCCCCATAATTTCCAACTCGCCGAGACGCCAGCGACCCAGCTTGGGTCTTTTTCGATTTGCCCATAGCCATACAGCATCACAGTCGGCTTGTAACCAGTATCCGATAGCGCATGCAATTGCTGAGCCTGAGCTCGTTTGGCGGCGACTTTTTGTAGACCTGGGTGATTGGTCAGTGCCAAATCTTGAAAGTAGCTGACATCAGCTAAGGGTCGGCTTGAGACAAACAAAGGTGTGCGAGGTTTAATGCGATACTCAGTGCGCAATAGACGCTGTAAAGCTATCATGGCAAGACGTGCATCATTATTGGCATTGACAGATTCACTTTTGGCATCCGCAAGTGCCGACTGCGCTTCTAAGCGATCAACCCGCGATATAAAACCTTCTTCAAAAAGCCGCTGCGCCATATGGTCAGTCTGCTGCAAGGTATCATAGGCATCGTCGCGTAAATAGGCGGCAATGATTGCCAATTGCGCTTTAAAATAACGCTCAATCAAGGTGTTATAAAGCTCGTTTTTGTCCAATATACTGTCAGCTACGGCTTCTTGAGTACGAGCATTGGACGCGCCTGTCAGAGCGGCAGTACGTCCAGCGGTATAAATAGGCCATACTACCCCAAGTCCTGCGCCCACCGTAGAGCCTGAGCGTTTTAACTCGTAATTATCTGGGATACGCTCACCAACCAATTCGCCAAAATTTGGCAAATCTGGAATGGGCGGAATAATGTCACCAACCCCATTATTAATATCATTAACGATGCCGTTTTTTAGCGACGATAGATCAATGTCCGCATCCAAATTGTAGGTAGTGGCTGAAACACGAGCAAATACAAGTGGGTGGTCGATAGTTTTAAGGGCGTCCGTTTGATATTCGCTGGCAGCAATAGCGGCTTGATTGGCAGCGATTTTTGGGGATACTTGCAACAAAATATTTTGCGCTTGTTCAAGACTTAACAAGCTAGACACTTCTAACGGATAGCTATTCTCTATGCTTTTATGGGTAATAGGATCGATAAGCGTGCTAAGAGCTGCTTGACGTCCAGAGACCTCGCCCGTACTGTCGCCACGTATCGTCGCCGATTTTACAGAAGCTTCGTTTATAGAAGATTTGTTTGCAAAAGCTGCATGCTTAGAGGATACCGTTTTAGAGGTGATATTTTGATTGACCATATCAAGTGCACGTAATGCATTGTTTTGATTGTCGGCGTCGATAATCTGTGTCACATTGACAGCTATCATCTCATTTTGTGACTCATTCATATGCTCACTAGCGCGTGCAGAGGCAGTCGCTACTATACTCATGAGCGTAATCGTCATCACGGCAGTGGACAGAGTCGATAGAGCAAATTTCATAGGTCACGTAAGCCATTAATTAGAATACAAGGTACAAGTTAAAAGATGTCTAGAATCACACGCAATGTATAAACAGTATTAGTCATGCTGAGTACTGTTTATGCTAGAGATAATCTAAGCTAAGTATTATGCAAAATGTGCTGCTAAATAGACTAAATTATCAAATATGATTCGATCTAAAATTTGTCATGGATGACAAAGCGTACACTGTAGTGCCACAATAGTGACGGGTCAATGCTCACTATTTGCTTATTCTGCATTGTATCAACAAAGGGTTTATGGTAACGCTTTTAACTACAATGAATAATAGCATCATTTAATAAACGGCTGATATAGGCTAGTAACTTGTTTTTCCTCTGATTTTTCTAATTGCATAGGTTTAAATTTTTTGTAAGTACCATCTATAAAATGGATAGCATTATCTATACTGAATTTTAGATTTTATAAATTTATAGTTAATAAATAATAATATTAGACTCAAATAAGATAAGACAAGATGGGATGTGAATAATGGCAGGATATATTTTAGCGTTAGATCAAGGGACAACGTCAAGTCGGGCTATATTGTACGATGATCATGCGCGCCCAATTAAAATAGCACAGCAGCCAACGGTCTTAAAGACACCGCAAGCCGGCTTTGTTGAGCAAGATGCCCAGCAAATTTGGCAGACGCAAATCAGCTGCGCTCATGACGTTATTAATCAGGCAGGGCTACTCGCCACCGATGTTAGCAGTATCGCTATTACCAATCAGCGTGAATCTATAGTCATGTGGGATAAGCAAACAGGTAAGCCACTTGCCCCCGCTATTATTTGGCAAGACAGGCGTACAGCGAGCTACTGCGAAGCGCTTGCTGCTGAGAACCTAACCGCCACGCCGCAAAGGGGTACGGTTAGTAATAATAGCCAAGGTGATATGGCAAGCGAAGTGCAACGTATTACAGGTCTGCGTTTAGATCCATATTTCAGTGCCAGTAAAATCGCTTGGTTATTAGATCAAAATCCTAAATTAAGCGTACGCGCCAATAAAGGCGAGATAGCAGTTGGCACCATAGACAGCTGGCTGATATATAAGCTCACAGGTGGTGAGCATGTCATCGATGTGACCAATGCTTCTCGTACCTTGCTATACGATATCCATAAGCTGGCATGGTCAGAGGAGTTGTGCGCCCGATTTGGCATACCCATGAATATTTTACCTAAAGTTCTGCCATCCGATGGCGACTTTGGCAAAACCAAAAAGGGATTATTTGCCAAACAAATCCCAATTCATGCAGTATTGGGTGACCAGCAAGCAGCACTTTTTGGTCAAGGCTGTCTTGAGACGGGCATGGCTAAAAATACTTATGGCACTGGTTGTTTTATGCTGATGAATATCGGTCAAAAGCCGCTGCTTAGTGAACATAAGCTACTCACAACTATTGCATGGCAACGAAAATCTGCACCAACTCGCCCAGACAATCTCTCGTTCGAACAAATCGTCCAATCTGGCAGACGCATGCTACAGCCGCCAAACAGGGACGTAACTTATGCGTTAGAGGGCAGTGTTTTTATGGCGGGTGCAATTGTACAGTGGCTGCGTGACAACCTAGGTATGTTTCAAAAAAGCGGCGAGGTAGAAGACTTGGCTCGGCAAGTTGAGAGTAGTGAAGAGGTGGTTTTGCTGCCAGCATTTACGGGATTAGGTGCCCCTTATTGGCGCTCAGATATCAGTGCCAGTATTACTGGTATGAGTCGCGGTACGACCAAAGCCCATATTGCAAGGGCAGCACTCGAGGCGGTTGCTTATCAAACATACGATGTGCTCATTGCAATGCAAAAAGACAGCCCGCATCCACTCACTGAATTAAGGGTAGATGGGGGCGCGGCAAATAATGATTTGTTGATGCAGTTCCAAGCAGATTTATTGAATGTGCCGGTACTGCGTCCAAGAGACACAGAGATTACTGCAAAAGGAGCCGCTTTACTTGCTGGCTTAAAAACAGGTTTATATGATGATACAACGATGAAGGCCTCATGGCAGGTAGATCGAGTTTTTGAGCCTAGTATGTCTATAGATGTGCGTGAAAAGCATCTGTATAAATGGCAACAAGCTATCAGTAGAGCATTAATGGTGCCATGATTACTATGATAGATAGTGTTTTACTTATTACTTAATAGCCGTTTTTCAATATTGTATAATCGACTCACCTAGAAACTACGTCAATTGACAAAGTTTTGGTATAGATACAGACTGTAACGCAATACCATCGTGATTTTGACACTGTTTACATATTCGACCTATCTGTCTTTGAACTCAGTTCCTATACTTTAGAAGATTTAATAAAACGCTTAATCTAGCTTATATTGCTATTAAGTGAATTGACGATAAATAGAATATATAACAAATCAATTAAGGAAGATATTATGAATAACGATGGCCGTATTACAGACCCGAATAACCGTGTGATTACTGATGACTATCTTGAAGTTGGTGATAAAGAGCGTATTATCGATGATAATGAGCGCCGATTGACTGGTAATGATCAGACGATCAATAACACTGTTATTAGACATGAAAATGACAACATTATAGAGGATCATGATGCGATTGATCGTACTGCTGTCAAGCATATGTCGAAAGAAGCAAGAAGTGATCTGAATGCTGATCCAATTACAGGGGAGCCAGGCTCACACCCTGTAGGTACAGGTATTGGTGGTATTGGCGGCGCAGCAGCAGGTGCTGCTATTGGCACGATGGCAGGCCCATTAGGCACGCTTATTGGCGGAGCAATTGGTGCAATTGTCGGTGGCGGTGCAGGTCATGCAGCAGCCGAAGCGATTGATCCAACACGTGAAGAAGCATATTGGCGTGCAGAGTATGCCAATGCCGATTACTATCAAGAAGGTCATGATTTCGATCGTGATTTGCATCCAGCTTACGCGGTAGGCTATGCTAACCGTGCACGTTATCCCGCTGATGCCCGCTTTGAAGATCATGAGTCAGATTTAGAGCGCTCATGGAACAATGTGAAAGGTGAATCACGTATGGAATGGAATGAGGCACGTAGAGCATCTCGTGATGCATGGAACCGCATTTCTTAATGTATTTATGCTGATTTTAATAAGATATGAAGTACTCAGGTTAGATAATCTATAAAATTAGTCAGCGAATAACACGCAAGTGCTACTATTAGTCAGCGAATAACACGCAAGTGCTACTAATAGTATATTTGCTTCAAGTAAGCAAACACGACTAAAGCTTACTGTCTTATTACTGGGTTTAGTTCGATTGTAGACATTTTTTGTTAACAGACGCAATAATTTGAATTTATGCTATTTTAAAGCCTCCAAAGATTTCTTTGGAGGCTTTTTTACTGTATATTACTATGTATGAATATATAATATGCTTTATTGTTAAAATTAGCCAATAAGTAATAATTAGAAACCTTATGTAAAAAAAATTATAGAATAATAGGCAGTTTATGACCAATAATAATGAAAGTAATCATAAGCAGTTTTATATAGCAACTGCCAACCTGCTCAATTTTGCCAATCCCAATCGTCTCTATTATCCAAACGCACCTGCATATACTAATCACGAATACGAACATAAGTTACGCGGTATCACAGATCTACTGTCAAAGGCACATGCTGATATCATTGCGGTCCAGGAAGTATGGGACAGTGAAGCGCTCGAAGCTTTAGCAGTATCATTGGGCTTTAAGCCTGAACATGTCGTTATTCCGCTGGCAAGTAATGACAGCGTAAATTCATATACGCAAGGTAAAGGGGCGCAAAATACGCCTGCTGTCGGTATCATTAGTCGGTTTGCGCACTTAGAGACCAGTTTGCTTGAAGAGATTGCCCCAAAAGCGGTCATTGATATCCCTGATGTTGGTCCTTATCAGCGCTTTAATCGTCCGCCCCTTGTATTGCGCGTAGATGCATTTGGTCAGCCGATAACGATTATTACCGCTCATCTAAAAAGTAAACGTGCTTTTTTCTTACGTGATGAGGCTGGTAATTTGTTAGAAGATATGGATGATCCAAACATTCGTATTCGTGCTAAGTTGCGTAGTTTGTGTATGCGTGCGTCAGAAGCGGCTTCTATCAGGCTTTCTATCATAGATAGGTTACAGCATACTCGTGAGCCCTTGATTTTGCTTGGTGATATGAATGATGTGACTGAAAGCGTGACCACCCAGCTGATGACTGAGACTGGCGAGGTCAACTATGATAAGAGCATGCGAGACGTCGCGCTGTTTGATGCTGCTCGTATTCAAGCCCGTTATGGTTGGATGAAAGATGTAGCATATACTCATATCTATCAAGGTATGCCAGAAGTGATTGATCAGTTATTTGTCTCTGAAGAATTTCTACCTGATAGTAAGTTTTCGCTCGGTCAGGTTGAACGGGTTGACTACTTCAATGACCATTTAAAGTGGGATTATGCAGATAGAGTGATCGACCACGGTATTATAAGAGCGAAAATCAAGCTTCACAATTAACACTATTTTATAATTAATTAGTGAATTTTTTTTAACCTATTCTTGTTCCTTGCTTGATAGTGTACAAGCGTTTATTATGCCTCTTCGTTGAGTATAGTAGCGGTGTTATCAATCCATATGTGATTGATAGAAATGGTGCTTTGATTTAGGGCGCATACTATCCGATGAATACTATATTTTTAAAGATATGACATAACATTAAGAGATTTATCATGAGTGAAAATAAAGACGACAAAATTGAAGATGTACTGGTAGATTCGGAGTTGGCAAAAAAGCTGGTGCCGAATAAGTTTAAGTTTACTAGCCAGCAAGGACGCGCCCGCCGTCAAAAATTGTTGATGGGTGCTAAAAAGTTGAGTGAAACTCAATCTATCAATGATATTACGCTTGCCGCTGTCTGCGAAGAAGCGGGTATTCCACGGGCGTCTGCTTATCATTTCTTCCCTAATATTGAAGCCATATTTTTGGCGCTGCGTTTTTTAAATGCTATTGATATTTTAGATGTATTGAGAACCGTTGAGACGGTTAAATATGATAGATGGCAAGGGTATCTTACAGCGCTGATTGATCGCTGTGTACAAATTTTTGATGAAGATCAAACCAAAGCCAAATTAATTTATGATACCAATACGCCTGATTTTGAAGGCGACAGTTTTGGCGAGCATATGGATCACCAAGTAGTAAAATTGGTCTATGATCGTTTGGCTGAACGCTATGAAGTGCCTAAGTTTGAAGATATTCAAGATGTATTATTGATTACCTTTAGTATCGTGAATGCGATCTTTACTGTTTCTTATCGTCGTCATGAGCGTATTACCGATAAGTATCTGCAAGAAGCTAATACGGCATCTATCGCTTATCTGCGTTGTTACTTGCCAGAGAAGCTACCGCGTAAAGACCGTTAGTCTGTCTATTAAGTTTTAAAGATAGACATTAAAAAATCCGACATATATATGTCGGATTTTTTTGCTAAATTTTTATGTATAAGCTTTATAAAATACTTATAGTGTATAAGGTTTCTACATTTGATCAAGTGTTGGCAATACTTGTCCATTACAGCGATCACCACTTGCATCGAAAGGCGAGTATTGCTCATAATAACGTACGATAAGCCCTTCTAATGCCACGTTTTCTTTAGAATCGTGAGCATTAACAAAAGCTTCACGTGCTTGTTCAAGCCAGCGGTCAGCCATGCGAAATTGGCTGCCTGCCTGCCGTGAATTATGTTCACATTGGTCGGTCGCTGCCCAGATTAATGCCACTTCACTAAATGCTATTTCACGGGGAGCGCTTGCAATACCACCGCTGTCTTTAAGGGCGCTTAACGCTGCCCATAAATCAGGTCGCATTAGCGCTGATGAGGCAGATATATCTTGGATAAGAACAAGATCGTTTTCTGAGCCTTTTTTTAATGCTTGCAAAATAGCTTCTGCAGATTTTGCCGCTTCTAATCCAGCAGGTGAGCGACTATTCATACTGTCTTTATGGATGGCATAGTTGAGCCAAGCTTGGGCTTTATAAGCAAAGTACTGTTGCTGCGCAGTTTTGTCTTTTTGCTGATGATGCTGTAGTTCTGCTAGCATACAGCTCATCGCACGTTGCTGCGTATTTTGGTTTTTATATGTCGCTTTTAAATCCTGACTCTGGCAGTAATCAGAGGTGTCTATAGTAGTGATATGAGCACTTTTTTGAAGAGTTGTAGCTGTGGTTGATACGCATGAAGTCGTTGATAATAGCAAAACAGCTGAAAACGCAGCACATATTGGATTTTTATAAGTAGCTACTTTAATAGTAGAGTAAAGCATAACGCGAAAACCTTGTAGTAAGCTGATAAGTATCGGTGCTGGCAATTTTGAGACTGATTTTATCGCTTATCAAATGCTATAGTCAATTTACTTCAAAAATATAGTGCTATTGGAATAAGATTTCAAAGTCTTTATCTTGCTTTAGTGCATGTGAATAAGCAAAAAAGATTCCAGAAAAACGTCATTCAAGATGGTGCCTTTTTAATTGACCGTCTTATAATGTAGAGGATACAGGTGCTGCACGTTTATTTTTACGTGGGTCTTCACGCTTAAATAGATCTTCATCAAACTTGAAGCGTAGTCTAAAGTAAGCGCCCTCGATGGTAGTATCGTCATAAGCGATGTCTTCATCTTCAAAGCCCATGAAGTTATAACCAAGCGATAACCATAAATTGTTCATTGGACTATAGCCAACTTCAGCGCCAACTAAATAGGCTAGGTCATTTGCTTGCTTATTCCAATAAGTACCTGCTTGTAAACCAATATCCCAGCGCTCGCTAATATCATATAAGCCACGAGCATACACAGCATGAGCGGTATTGTCACTTGCGATACCTTGAGCATCGTATTCGGTATATTTACCTGCATAGTGACCTGATAACGTTAATGGGCGCGTTGGATGGTAGTTACCGCTCCATGACCAAACAATAGCATCCTTTTGATAAGGGTCATCACCAGTGGCATTATCATCTAAGCGATATTCAAGCTTGGCCAGCATATCAAGCTGATTGCTATCGTAATCGCGATAGGCAGCACCAAGTTGAAAGCGATTGATAGTCCGATGACCATCATCATAATCAACTTTTGAATAAATATCTTTGGCTAATAAAGTCACTTCATCGTTATAACGATAAGCAACGCCAGCACTCCCTAATAAGGTGTCACTGGTATCGCCCCAGCGTTTTTCTAGGCGCCCTGATGCTTTGTAATTTTCGTTAGCAAGGTATTCAACGCCAAAACCTGCTGCAGTTGAGGTACTGTCTTTCTCACCCTCTAAAGATTCGACACGCTCGAGTAAAGTATTAAGCGTCAAGCCTTTTTGCACATACCATTTATTCTTTAGACCAATGGCAGCTTCCGCTTCGCGAGCACTGATGGCATCACGCATACGGTATTCACTATAAACCTTGCCATCTTTCATATAAGTGGCATCAAAGCCGACAACAGTGCGTTGACGCTCCTCAGAATCGTCTAAACCATAGCTGCCAGACAAGCTATTGATTAAATCATGGCGAGCATAAAGTCGACCTAAATTACCCAGTGCTGCCTCACCGCCGATAGAGGTTGCGTTGCGTGAGCTGTGTTCAATATCTTGCTCATACTCAGCAAATACCAATGAGTTATTCAGCTTTGGCAAACGCGCGGTTAGACGGGCGCGGGCAGTAGTGCCTTCGATGTCTTTTTCAGTGTTGCTGACGTTGCTGACGTTGCTTAGTGCAGATTGATTAATGATGTCATCATTTGCAAAAGTATCATTAGTAATATCCACCACATCTGTTGCTGCTTGGATATTACGTGAAGCACCTTCCTGTTTGTAATAACGTACACCGACTTCACCAACGATATTTTTACTTAAACGTTGTTCGAGACTGGCCTGTACGCCTTCAGTACTTGCATCAGTAATATGATCTTCTGTGCGTACGCCTTCAAGTTTAAGCGCAGTCTTTTTCTCGTTTAAAGTGTGGATGATTTCGATGCCAGATTCGGTGCGACCAGCAGTTTGTGGTGACGCGCCAGTGACAAAACCGATATCGGTATCGTTATGATAGGCTTTTGCACGGGTATTCTTTTTATTATCATAGTCAAGCTCGATACGTAGAGCGTCACCCTCAGCATTATCGCCTGTTAGTTTGTCTGCATTGATCTGATTGCTTGGCTCGAAATTTGGATTCTCAGCTTTGTTTTTGGCATATTCTGCGATCAGTTTTAGCTTGTCATTAAACTTAACCACAGTATTAACGCTAGCAAGCTCTTCTTTATTAAGTGGATCATCACTATTAATATAGCTGCCACCGATAGCAATTTTATCAGTCAATTGTCGTTTAGCAGCGACGCCACCTACCCAATATTTCTCACCACCTTCATCAACTTCGACAGTAACGCGTAAGTAGATAGGGTTGCCATCGATATCTTGGCTAGCAATCGGTGATTTCAGATATAAGCTACGGCTAATAGGATCAATTTCATAATCAGCAAAGCGCGTCAAGGTCTCACGGCGCACAATACGTCCAGGATTATTAGCATCACGGGTGATTACTTCTATAGTTTCTGAATTTTCTAATACTGCATCAAAATCATTAGCAAGTGGGTAAGGACCTGAAATGCCCAAACCACGAGTTTCATTGACACGCTGTGAGGTGCTGGTTTCAGCGGCAAAAGCAGTAATACGCGTGTTGCTATCTTCAAACTGAGCTTTGACACCAGTCAGCGTACGATTGTATTGACCGAGCTTAATACCTTCATCATTGTCAATTTGAGTCTTTAAATCGCCATACATGGCAAATGAGCGACCTTTATCTAGACGTACATATAGCTTGCTCGTCGATTGCGCATCAAAACCTTTGGCTGATGAGTCGCCATAAACGGGATAGTATTCGCCCGGCTCGATATCACGGAACAGGCGCTCGCCTTTTTTGTCGCTGTCATAAGCAAGCGTTAATAGATAATCACCGCGTACTTTGCCTTTTAAGAACATTGCCGCACGACCCGTCGCTGAGTAATCATCGTTACCGGCTATTTCGCGTAATTCTTTTTCAAATGCACCTTGTGCGTCAGTGATATTACTACCATCAAAGTCTTTGAGCGCTATCGCACCTTCAACGATACCAACAGCTATTAATGGACGCAATTGAGCCGTAAACTGTAGCGGAATTACTTGCTTATTGCTGCCTGTATCGATGATCATCTCACCTTTACCGGGTACGCTTGGCGCAGTCACGGAGATCAACAGCTCACCACCATTGACAGTAACTTGCGTGCCGGCTTGGTCTTTACTGCTGTCTGCCAAGTTGATACGACCAATATTAGTATCAATGGTGATAGGAGTTGATGCTATATAAGGACGACCATCACGATCTTTTAAACTGATAACGATTTGATAATCGCTGACGCCGTCAGCTGCCACCAGTTGTTTTTGGGTACGATAACTAATAGATTGTAAAATATCCGGTGTTAATACCTTGATAGTTTGCTCAGAGATAACTTTGCCATTCACGTCGGTTGCGACACCGCGTAAAGTATTAGTGCCACGCTTTAAATCGACTGCGTAATAATCAAATGCAGTGACATTTTGCTTTTGTTGTTCAGCCGTTTTACCGATTTGTTCTCTTGATATGGCTTTACCGTTGGCATATAGAGTGAAAATAGAGCCCAGTGGGGCTTGTACCTGTACCATTTGTTTATAAGTGCTGAGCTGCTGACCTTCATTCAAATTAATGAAAGAGACATTATTAGTTGCCACTTCTCTAAGGTATTCTTCTAACTCTTTTTCTACAGGAGGTGCAATTTTAGTAATTGCCATCTCAACGCGATTTGCAGATGGGTTTACCATTTCATTGACGATTGCTGAATCGCATTGAATCCCTGCATCTAAAACATCGTTAGATTTACAGCCGCTGGCATTGATATTGTCTTTATTGTCACGGTTATAGTCAGGATCTAAAATTAGCTCGCTTTTAACTGCTTGCTCTAAGCGATCGTTTTTGGCACCGATACTTTTGCTACGCGCTATAAGCTCTGCGTTTAAGCGTTCAGTACTGTCCGCCATACCGCCAACGATGCCGAAATCGGCACGATGTAACTCGCCATATTTGAGGTCAACGAAACGGCTACCAGCATCACCAGTATTACGGTTGCTTTGAGTAACCAGTTCTGTGGCGTTTGGAATAGTCGTGCGGTCAACCTTCAATACGTGGGTTTTAGCACTAATACCGTAAAAGTTATATTTACCTTCAGGGTCAGTGACAACAAAGTTGCCGTTTTCCATATAGAGTCGCACGCCAGCAACACCAAGCTCGCCATCTTGTTTTTGTTGAATGCCATCGCGGTTGATGTCGTGGTAGACCTTACCAACGATGATGCCGTCTGTATTCATAACACCGCGATCAACTTCTACTTTCCACTGGGCTTCTCTTGATACGAGGCTTTGATCTTGCTCAGTTTTGGCAATGGCAGTCGCACGGTTAATGCCGTCACCGCCTAATGCTGATGAACCAACCAATACGAGGTAAGTAATATCTTTACTAGTTTTGGCATCCATATTCCCCAGACTTAAAACTTGATATTTGCCATCGGTTTTAAACTCAGTGGTTTGTGCTTTGTCAATGCTCACACTACCACCAACGTAGTCGAAGCCGCGCGGTAAAGCGTCTTTTAATTCAACGTTATAAGCCGTACTGGTACCATCATTTTTGATATTAATCGTATAGTTAACATAATCACCGAGTGAGGCAGTTTTGACATCACCTTCTTTGGTAACTTGCAGGGTTGGGATATCATTAACGATAGCGATATTGCTACTGATAGCTTCTTTAATTTCTTGTCGTATACCATTTGAGTCGATATAAGCCTCTAACGTAGCGAGTAAATTATCACCTTCTAGTGTCTGAATGATACCGTCATTAATGGCATTAGCATTATTTTCTGTTGGTGCTTCTATGCGGAATTTACCGGTATTATCACCAGTCTCAATAGCTTTAAGTGAATAAGTATCACCAGTCTTAGGAGAAGTGATAGTTAGCCATATTTCATCTCGTGCGCTATCACGGACGTTACATTTAGCACAGCTGGCTTCAAGATAGGTATTTTCACCAACTTGCGATTTACTTTTGTAGCCATCCCATGAATAAAGCATAAAATCGAGACGTGTTTCAACAATGATTAGCTTGTCACTCACTAAAGCGGTAATAGAAGGGTCTTCAACAACAGCAGCACCAAGCTTGATGCTAGCAGTATCATCGGCTTTAGCATTGGTATCAGATAATGCTTGTATAGTAAGCTCAAGACTTTCATTTCGACCTAAAGTAATCTGAGCGGTTAGATTGTTATTTAACTTAATCGCTTTATCAACACCATCATCGAAGCGTCCATTGTTATTCAAGTCTTGATAGAGTTTTATGTTCGATAAACTATTAGGTATAGTCAGGCTCAAATCGATAGTCTGATCACTGTAACTGGTATTGGTTAGAAGGTTTTTCCAACTAACGGTCGAGCCAGGGGCGATAGTCTTTGTTGGCGGCGAGGTTATGCTAATACCATATTGAGGAAAAGCAGACGATTGAACATTCACTTGGTTAGAAGTGCTATTTAGATTAAAGTTAGTACCGTTACTAATAATATAACTGGCTTCAGCAGTATTTTTGATGGATTGTAGCAGAGGGTTAGGCGCTGCTAAGGCTATATTTGATTGCATAAGCAACATTGCTAATGACAGCGCAGAGATCTTCGCTGTACACAATGCGATACGATTAGACGGTGTCATTACAGATAGAGTCATATGTTGCTTATCCAATAAAACAAGATGGGGGTAAAATCCCCCTAGCTTAAATAAATTATAAGCTAGGGAAAGTCTTTATAAGTACCCGTAGATACTTATAGAGTTAAAAATTCAGTTTAAGTTGATAATCTTAAGCTCAAAATACAATTATGGCGTAGGAGTAACTACCCTAGCAGTTTTGACTTTTACTTTAAATTGCATGGTTTCAGTTGCTTGAGGCGCTAACATATCAATATTATTAGTAATGGCAGTTCCAGTATCAGATGTTGTGCCATTAGTAGTCCCTACAGAATTCGCTACATAGTCAGCCTCATTTGAGAAGTTAGAAAATGCATCTGAGATAACGATATTTTTAATATCAAAACCTATGCCTGTAGGAGAGGTCGTATCAGCAGAAGAAGTGTTTTTCGCTTGGACCTTATAAACAATACATTGGCCAGGCGAAACGTCTTTAATGTCAGTACTGACAAAATTCGCAGCAGGAGGTGTACCCACACAATCTGCATTTATCGCTTGGGTTTTCAGCAATGTTAAACCGCGAACAGTTGTTCTATCGGTGACTGAAACCGATTGAGGCGCGCCTTCCTTACCTGGAATCAAGGTAACCACAGTTTCTTCGAATGTAGGAGTAGTAGAGTTTATTGGTGTAAATATTTTTGCATTGGCTGATGACACGTTATATTTAATAGTGACAGTACCATTAGGGGCTATACCATTAGGTAAAGCAGAAAAGAGATCATACACACCATCGACCGCGGTAATAGTTTTATCCACTACTGTTGGTGTTGTGGTGTCGTTGCCATTTGGATAATAAGTGACAGTGACGCTATTAGGAACTATATTAATTTGGTCTGGCAGGTTACCGTCATTGTCATTGATAGTAAAAGTTAATTCCTCAGCTTTAATGCCCTCGACGTCTTTACCAGTGTTGGTGATGACCGTTTGATGTTTCACTTGACCGAGAGTACCTGAAGTCGGTGAAATCTCTCTGAAAGTTGAACCAGTTAGTGTTAGAGCTCGCTGAATAGTTGCTGAGGATAGTGGCAGTGTTGAGTCATCACCTGGGTTAGCTGGTCGCTGACCGTTGAGGTTATTAATCTCGGTAGTAGGATAGAACGCACCAACATTTTGTTCTCTACTAGTGTCTGTACTATCGATAAGCGTATTATCAGTATTAGGATTGTTATCCAAGTCATCAGTCACTGTCACGTGATTGATAGCTGTTGCAGGAGTAAGTGTGCCTGTCCCTTTTTTGACTTTAAATTCAATAGTTATGTTTTGCCCTACTGGGATATTGATACCAGTAATGTTAAAGCCACTAGTACCTACAGCACCCGTATTAATGGGATCGATAGTGCCTTTAGTCGCAGTAGAACTGGTTTTGATATTAGCTAGTGTTAGTGCCTCTGCCATTACCAGACCATCTGGTAGAATATCTGCAATAGCAATATCAGTAGCATCAGTCGTAAATGCAGTGTTGCCATCGTTGGTGACTACAACTCTATAAGTAGCTGTATCATTATCAAGATTATTGAGGTCTAAGCCATTAATAATCGTCTTAACGATACTAAAGGTAGGAAGCCTTGTAAAAGAGGTGTCAGTATTGATGAGTGTTTTATCTGTACCTAAAAGTGAACTAACCGCAGAGATTTCTAGTGGTTTGGTTTCACCACCTTTGTTACCAGTGGTTTTGGCATTAATAACAAGTACAATATAATGCCCTTTTTCAAGAGGAAAAACTCTGCCACTAGAGGCACCATAGGGCGCATTATCTGTAGTACGAGTTGTATCTTCTTCGTCACGCTCGTTATATATCTTATACGAGACAGTAGAGTTTGCCGTGTCATAACCAGCAGGAGCTGTTGGCGTCGTGATAGCATAGTTATCAGTGCGGTTACCCGTGTTGGTCAAAGTATGCGTAAACTGAACAAACCCATTAGGCGCTACTTCTTTTCCAGTATTAGTGATAGCAGGAACCAATGAGAATGATGTTTGCTCTGTTACCGTTATTTTTACTGTGTTAGATTCGACTTCTGGTTGAGCCTGACCACTCACATTATAGCTAGCGGTAGCTTTGTTAGTAATCTCTACGCTCGTTGATGTTTTAGACGTCTCTACTGCATTAACAGTCGTGCTCATACCTAGTATAGCAGCGACGCCAATGGCTAATAAGCTGTAATTAAAAGTGCTTGATTTCATATAAAGCTCCGAATTAAAAAGTTCTAGAAGTTACGTTCAAAATAGTAACCAATGTATTTTCAAGAATGACTGTCTTAGTCAACGATGGTATTAAGGGCTACGGCTGCAGATTTATTGGCGGGTAATAACTTGATATTCCAACGTAAGGTACGGTATTCAGAAAAAGGAATTTTTACCATTTTGCCATCGACTTTGCGCATCAGTGGCATATCAGCATAATTCTTGCCATCGATACTGCCTTGGGCGCTAGCGGGAGATACCTCACCATTAAAAGTCATATTAGCTGGAATGGGCAGGGTAACTGCTAAGTCATTGATATTTTCATTGATGGTATTGCTATAAGTTGCTTTGTACTGAATCACAGTGCCCTTAGGTGCAGTCCGAACTGGTAAGTAACTAATTTTACCTTCACTATTTTTAACGACCTTGTTAGCGGTTAGCTCCATTTTTAGAGCTTCATCTGCATAAGCTGTATTTAACAAAAATACCGATGCTAAACTGGCTAATAAGGCAGTACGTAAAATGTTAAAACCTTTCATATAGTATTCCTTGTTTACACTATTGTTATTAATGAGACTTAAATGTCATCTTATATGATTCAAAAATCGCAATCAGTAATATATAAAAGTTTAGGTAACATCAAATTTTTTCTTAAGGCTATTGTCACAAACTAAATACAAAATTTCACTATAAATAAGACAAACGGCATTTTGAAGTGACTAAACGGTAGAAGCCCCGTCTTTCAAGATAGGGCTTTTGTTGAAAAAGGCAGAATTTTCAGTGTTGAGAATAATGCAAGAGAAAACGATGACTAAGGATTTGCTGTGGTGCCATATTTGGTATTGAGGTAAAAAACGCGATTGTTTCTTGCATTGATGGTAAGGGTTCTGGTTTTGACTTCACCATTTGCTCCAATAGCTGGATTCTCGGCAGCGTTATAATCAGTGGTTGAAAGTGGTGGGTTGGCAAGTACTGATGTGACTTGAGCGCCGTTTACCCCTTTTTTCTGCAGCACATCTCGCATCACAAAATCGCTGATCACGATATTTGCACGATTGGTGGCGGTAATTCTATAAGCAATACATTGTCCTGGATCAAGATTACCTGTGATACTGCCTTCACTAAAGCCAGTCCTAGGGTTTGTATTACCTGCAGCATTAAGATTACTAGCAGTATAATTTATGTTTGTAGGACAATTGTTCACATATTGAGCTTTTCTAAGCACCAACGCCGCATTTTCCACAATGACTCTACCGAAGTTGTTATTAGGATAATTATAAGTGGTTGATGAAAAACCAACTTTTGTAATCTCATTGCTAGTGCGAATAGGATAAGTAGTACCACTACGGCTCTCTAATAAACAAAGATTGTTGTTGTTTGCCAATGTTGTTTTAGGAATACTGATTTGATACTCACCGATAGGAGCGTTGTCTCTAATGACCGATTGTGTTGGATACGTCGTAGAGGTATTAGCGCAGTTAGCCAATCGTACCGTACTACTTGCAATCCCTGTTTCTTGAGGCGGGTTAAACGCACCATTAAAGTAATTGTTATTATTGGCGTAAGGGCCGGTAGTGATATTTGCGTTAGTGGCATCGGCATTATTACCGGTTATACCACCGTTATCATCAAATACTGTACCAGAAAATACGTATTGAGGAATATAGCAGTAATTGTCTACTCGAAAGTCAATTTCTTGATTGGTTGGTGATGCTGAAAGGCGACCTGTGTTCGTATAACGAATTCTCACTGAAGCGACTGGTTGAGAAAATCGTACAGAACCTTGGCAGGCTGTACCTAGATCTTTTGCTGGGCAGTTAAAAGTACTAGTCGTAAATAAACCTTGTGCGTAGGAAATGTTGGAGCCAGTTATGGATTGAAATACACCCTCGATAGGAGTGCCTGCTTGAGTAATACCAGTAATCTGAACGTAGTCATCAAAACTATTGCCATTACTATTTGCATAATCAATATCGAACGCACTTAGTGCCACATTGGTCAAGTAAATAGGTTGTGTCGTTATACTGTTGCGAAATTCAAGCGTGATGTCCGTAAAAGCGGCTGTATTAGGGAACGTTCGTCTTATGTTGACAGCACTGGTACCTGATGTAGTAATGACACCGAAGTTTGATGTTGTAGTACTAGCACTAGATTCTACTGTGTTCATTTTAATTTGCAATGGGATACTGCCTGAGGCGTTACCTGCGATATTCACATAATTATTGGTATTAACTGCAGATACTAGATTGGTGTAATCCGCATTAGTTAAGCTGCCTTGAGATGCACCTGTAACACCTTCGCAAGTTGCACCTGGATTAGGTGCAAGTGCGAATGATGAATTGCTGATCGTAAGAAAAATCATCGCTGTCATCAACGCCAACATTCGATATAGATATTCACCAAATAATTGTGAAACTATTGCATTTACGAAGCGCTGAGTCTGATACATATTGCTATCCCTATAAACTGATATTCACTAACAATCATTTATGTAAATACGCACGATAAACATAACCAAAAATCTGTGTATATTACGTAATTCATCATATTAAGCAATAATTTTGTAAATTTCCTAGAAAACAGATGAATGGCAGATTTACTATGACCAAATACATATATTTCTGCTAAATATTATATTTATCGCTCATTACAAACAATCTCCCAACAAACCTCCCAAATATCTCAAAAAACATAATCACTATTTATTTTAAAAATACTTGTCATATTGGCATTTCTTTATAGCTATAAACAATACGTGAATAAACCCCTATAATAGAGCGTCAATATCATTTGATGATGAAAGTCGCATATCGGCTGTCGTTTACTTTTACTACGATGTCTGTTTGAACCCCATGCCAAGCTACAGTTGCTGATTATGAGCAACTGGTCTGTAATAGCCAAGACATATAATGGAATGACGAGATGCAGCAAGGAAGGCATTAGGTAAATCGTTTGCTTACGAAAATATGTATAACTCTGTGATTTAATAATACCCTGCCACCGTGTAGGGATGACTGATAAAAAAGGATTAGAGAAGATGAATTATTACAAGGATGCTGATAGCAGCGAAACTCAGGAATGGCTGCAAGCTTTTGAGTCTGTGATTAAGCATGCCGATAAAGATCGTGCGCAGTTTTTATTGAAAGCCTTATACAATATGGGGGTGCAAGAAGGCCTGCCATTTAACCGTTTAGATACGGCCTATATCAATACCATCGCCGTTGAAGATGAGCCGATGTACCCAGGTGACTTGACGATCGAGCGCAAGATTCGCGCCTTGATTCGCTACAATGCTTTGGCAATGGTGATGCGCGCCAATAAAAACGATGACGATTTGGGTGGTCATTTAGCCTCATTTGCTTCTAGTGCGACGCTATATGAAACTGGTTTTAACCATTTCTTCCGCGCGGCCAGCGATCATTTCGGCGGCGATATGATTTATTACCAAGGTCACTCAGCGCCAGGTATGTATGCCCGTTCTTATCTTGAAGGTCGCTTGACTGAAGATCAGTTGGATAATTTCCGCCGTGAAGTCGGTGGTAAAGGGTTATCAAGCTATCCACATCCTTATTTGATGCCGGACTATTGGCAGTTCCCAACGGTTTCGATGGGATTAGGTCCTATCATGTCAATCTACCATGCCCATGTACATCGCTATATGGAAAACCGTAAACTGCTAGAGTCAGAAGGTCGTAAGATTTGGGCGTTCTTAGGTGATGGTGAAACAGATGAGCCAGAAAGCTTAGGTGCTATCTCTCTTGCTGGTCGTGAAAAGCTGGATAACCTGATTTGGGTCGTTAACTGTAACCTACAGCGCCTCGATGGTCCTGTTCGTGGTAATGGTAAAATTATTCAAGAACTTGAATCCGTATTCCGCGGTGCAGGCTGGCGAGTGATTAAAGTGGTTTGGGGCGGTAACTGGGACAGTCTGCTTGCTAATGATGATACTGGTGTCCTTAAACACCGTATGGAAGAGACAGTCGACGGTGAGTATCAGCTATATGAAGCGCGGGATGCCAAATTTACCCGTGAGCATTTCTTTAATAAGTATCCTGAATTAAAAGAGATGGCAGATGCCTTAACGGATGAAGATATTTCACGTCTGAACCGTGGTGGTCATGATCCGATGAAGGTTTATGCCGCGTTTAGTGAAGCCATGAAAACCAAAGGTCAGCCGACGGTTATTTTAGTGAAGACCGTCAAAGGCTATGGTCTATCTACCACCCAAGCGGTTAACAAATCGCATCAAGTTAAGAAGCTTGATCAAGAAGCATTGGTGTACTTCCGTGACCGTTTTGATTTGCCATTTACTGATGAGCAGTTAGAGACGCTACCGTTCTATCGTCCAGCTGAAGATTCAGCAGAGATGAAGTATCTAAAAGGTCGCCGTGAAGCCTTGGGTGGCCATTTGCCAAATCGCCGTAGTGGGCATATTCCTTTGAATATCCCTGATTTATCTATCTTTGATCGTGTTTTAAAAGGTAGTAACGGTAAAGAACAATCAACCACCATGGTGTTTGTGCGTCTATTATCAGCAATGCTAAAAAACAAAGACATCCAAGACCGCGTCGTACCTATCGTACCTGATGAAGCGCGTACCTTTGGTTTGGAAGGTATGTTCCGTCAATTGGGTATTTATTCAGCAGTTGGACAAAAATATACGCCTGAAGACAGTGAAGCCTTGATGGGTTATAAAGAAGCCATCGATGGTCATATGTTAGAAGAAGGTATTAACGAAGCGGGTGCAATGAGTGCGTGGATTGCGCTGGCAACCAGTTATTCAGTGAATGCGCTACCGATGATTCCGATGTACATCTACTACTCTATGTTCGGTTTCCAGCGCATTGGTGATTTGGCTTGGGCGGCTGGTGATTGTCAAGCACAGGGTTTCTTACTTGGTGCTACAGCAGGTCGCACGACGTTAAATGGTGAAGGCTTGCAGCATCAAGATGGTCATTCGCAAATTTTATTCAACGTCGTTCCTAACTGTGTGAGCTATGATCCGTGCTTTGGTTATGAATTGGCAGTGATTATGCATGATGGTTTACGCCGCATGTATGCTGAAGGTGAGCGTATTTATTACTATCTCACCGTGATGAATGAGAATTATGAGCAACCTGCCATGCCAGAAGGCGTTGAAGAAGGCATCAAGCGTGGTATGTATCTGTTAGAAGATAATGGTTCTGCGCAAGTTCAGCTGTTAGGTTCTGGTGTTATTTTACGTGAAGTGCAAAAAGCGGCACGTATCTTAAAAGACGAGTTTAATATCACATCGAACGTCTGGAGCGTCACCAGCTTTAATGAGTTGACACGTGATGGTATGGCGTGTGATGACTATAATCGTCTACATCCAATGGATGAAGAGCGCGTGCCATGGATTACTGAACAGCTTGCACCGCACGAAGGTGTGGTCGTTGCCGCAACGGATTATATGCGCAACTATTCAGAACAGATCCGTGCTTGGTTGCCAGATAGCCGTCCATATACCACTTTAGGTACTGATGGTTATGGTCGCTCCGATACCCGCGAAAATCTCCGTAGCTTCTTTAACGTTGATGCCGCTCATATTGTTGTTGCTACTCTAAAACGCTTGGCTGATGAAGGCGAAGTAGAAATGCGTCTGGTTAAAGACGCGATCTCTAGCTTAAATATCGATATCGATCATCCGCCTGCATGGCAGCAACAGCCATATTATGACTATTCTCCAGACGCTCCAGCACCTGGTAACATCAATCCGATTCCTGTACCTGAGTTTGTCGCTGAAGATGATGATGAAATCAGCAGTGAAGGTCGCGCCGAAGATCAAGCCGATGCAACCTTACTTAATAATGATGATGTCGAAGAAAAATAACCATAAGACAAGGAAATGAAAAATGGACATTAAAGCCCCCGATTTGGGTGTCGATAGCGCCGAAGTCAGTGAAATTATGGTTGCAGTTGGTGATGTCATTGCAAAAGACGATAATATTATTCTACTTGAGTCAGACAAAGCTTCGGTCGAAGTGCCAAGCTCTGCTGCTGGTAAAGTGACTAAAATCAGTGTTGCGATTGGTGATAAAGTCAGTGAAGGTATGGTGCTAATCGAGCTTGAAAGCGAAACTGACAGTCAAGATGACAATCAAAGCGTAGAAACACCTGCTGCTGACACTCAAGAGAAATCTCTTGATGGTGAGCAAGAAGAAACGCAAAAAGAAGAGCAGAGCGATAAGGCGCCAGCTGAGTCAAATACTGATCAACCTGTTCAACAAGCAGCATCAGCGACCACGCATGCGCTCCCAGATTTAGGCGTCGATGAAGCGCAAGTATCTGAGATTATGGTCAGTGTCGGTGATATGGTCACTGCTGATCAGTCTATCTTGCTGATCGAGTCAGATAAAGCGTCGGTTGAAGTACCAGCGCCACAAGCCGGCAAAGTTGAGAAAATACTGATACAAGTAGGCGATATGGTTGCCAATGGGCAAGACTTTATTGTCATCATTGGTCAAAGCTCAGACAATGCTAATGCTACGAGTGAAGCCAAAGCACCAGTCGCTCAATCGCAAGATTCAAAACCAGCAGTGAGCGAGCAAAAGACTGATTCAAGTCAGGAAGCTGCTAAACAAGCTACGACTGAGCCTAAACAAGTTGCTAGTACTACTGCAAAAAGCAGTACAGGTAATAAGCTGACCGAAGCACAAGTCAATGAAAAAATGGTTGATGTCTATGCTGGTCCCGCCGTGCGTAAACTTGCCCGTCAGTTGGGTGTGGATATTAGCCAAGTAACAGGTTCAGCACTGAATGCACGTATCTTAAAAGAAGATTTGTTTGCTCATGTGAAGCAAAGCTTGACGACAAAACAAGCTGCACCCGCTACTGGAGCCGGTGTATCTAGAGCCAGCTTACCAAGCTTACCTGATATGAGTAATATTGAAATTTGGGGCGAAACAGAAACCCAAGACTTAACTCGCTTGCAAAAGGTGTCGATTCCACAGCTGAATTACAACACTTACTTGCCACAGGTGACGCAGTTTGATTTGTCTGATATCACTGAGACAGAGCAGCTGCGTAGTGAGCTTAAAGGCAGTATGAAAGCTGAAGGTGTTGGACTGACAATTTTAGCCTTTATTGTCAAAGCAACGGCTTATGCATTGACCCAGCATCCACGTTTTAACAGTCATTTAAGTGACGACAATACCCAAGTCATCCTACGTAAAAGCGTAAATATGGGGATTGCAGTAGCAACAGATGATGGCTTAATCGTGCCAGTGATTAAAAATGCTCACGAAAAAGGTATTAAGCAAATTGCGATTGAAATCGGTGAGTTGGCCATCAAAGCCCGTGATAAGAAACTGAGCACCAAAGATTTGCAAGGCGCAAGCTTTACTATCTCAAGTCAAGGTATCTTGGGTGGTACGGCGTTTACGCCATTGGTGAACTGGCCACAAGTTGGTATTTTGGGGGCATCAGAAGCGACGATGCAACCGAAATGGAATGCTGATAAGCAAACTTTTGAGCCGCGCTTGATGTTGCCATTGTCATTATCATATGATCATCGTGTGATTAATGGGGCTGATGCGGCAGTATTCACGCGTTATGTCGCAACATTGCTTGCTGACCCGCGCCGTATCTTGCTATAAACTTTAGTATTACTTAAATATGTTATGAATCATAAAAAGACTGTCTGCGGATGGTCTTTTTTATAGCTGTTATTGCAACAAATGATAGATAAATAATAGACACAAAAAAGCCAGTAACTAAGCTGGCTTTTTCTATTTATGATATTTAGCTCATAATTCTTCTAAATTAGAATTGTTTTACAAAGGCAACGCCATAAACCCAAGGGCTGATGTCGATTTCGCCAATAGCAGTACCGTTTAAAGTAGCGTCTGTTTTGATGTCCATATAACGGGCATCAATACGGAAAGACTCAGAGGCAGCAAATGGGATATCAAGACCGATATGACCAGCAACACCAACGCTATCATCAAGCTTTAATTCAGTACCTACAACATTTGCTTTTTCTTTAAAGAACATCGTGTAGTTTACGCCAACACCCACAAACGGTTTTACATTCATAGGTAGGTTATAATCATCGAAGTGATATTGTAGAGAAAGCGTTGGTGGTAAATGCTGAGTGCTACCAGTGATCTCATTATTTAAGGCATCAGTTAAGGTAAAGTCATGATGAAATGGAATGGCAGCGAGTAGTTCAACACCAACGTTATTAGCGATAAAGTATTCACCACTGATGGTTGGACGGACATCGCCATCAATATCTACAGCATAGTTTGTGCCACCTGTAGTGACATCACCATTATCATTTTTAGGATCAACATAATGCGCACCAGCGGCAACTGTCCAAGTGCCTGCAGGCACAGCAAAAGCAGTGGTCATAGTAAGTGCAGTAGCAGCGGCTAAAACTAGGGATTGTAGTTTCATCGTTTAATTCCTTAACGTTTAGATAATGGTCGCTAGCTCCTGAGGGATGTCATAAGTTAGCAACATATAATGTTAGGCTAGGGATTAACCTGTAACATCTGCTATCTATTATAGTACAAATACCTTACTAATAGTAAGGTATTAAGCGGAATGTTCAGATATTTATGCGTAAAGTTACAATCAGAAAGGTTTGGATACGTTAAAGTTTATGGCATAACCTATTTTGATTGTAGGTTTTTGCTATTATTGATATGCCATTATTTTATAAAGGGATCGGTTATTTATTATGCTTGGCTACTGTAGTAATTCTCCACTGCGCTGTGACAACGCTCTCTCATTGATAGTGTTAGACCAAATAGATTCTTGTTGCCCGATCTGTGGCTTATCCTTGCTACCTGCCCAAAAACGTAGTCATGAGTGGCGCGCTGAAGAGCGGTTATTGCGCATAGCGTTTTTCGCCGTTGCTATCATATTGGTTTTGGTTGTCTACATTTATTATACAAAGTTAGTATAATCAGACTCTCATAACGGCTTTTTTGTTCATCCAAGCTCGGTGTTACACCGCATAGGGACGGCATGCTATTTCAATCTATACGGCGCTTGCGTCTTTTTGTCTATAATATTTTGCAAAACGATGAGCATGATACGCTCTTTAGTCGCTGTGTTGATTATTTCCTTATTTTTTTGATTATGGCAAACGTCACGGCGGTGATTGCAGAGTCTGTTGATACTTGGTACTACCCTTATCAAGAATACTTTACGTGGTTTGAAAATTTTTCTATTGTGATATTTTCTATTGAATATTTGCTTCGCATATGGAGCGTTGCTGAAGCCAAGCCAAGCAATACTACATGGCGACAGCGCTGGGATTGGCTAAGAAGTCCATCTGCATTGATTGATTTGATTGCCATTGTCCCTGCCTTTTTGAACTTCTTTGTCAGTATAGACTTGCGTTTCTTGCGTATTTTACGTCTGTTTCGTATTCTTAAGTTGACTCGTTATTTTGCCTCATTGCGTATTTTGTTGGTGGTTATTAGTAAGGAAAAAGGTTCCTTCCAAGCGGTTATTTTTATCTTAATAATTATGATTGTGACCGCTTCTAGTGGTATCTATTTAGTAGAAAATCATGCACAGCCAGAGGAGTTTGAATCGATACCAAAAGCCATGTGGTGGGCGGTAGTTACTCTAACAACGGTAGGTTATGGTGATGTGACGCCGATTACCAATGCTGGCAAAATATTAGGCGCTATCATTACTATATTGGGCGTTGGTTTAGCAGCGTTACCTGCTGGTATTTTGGCAACCGGCTTGGCAAATGAGCTCAGTCAGCGCCGTGAAGAGCTTGAGCAGGATTTCAGGGGACAGCTGATTGATAGTGATTTTGATTTGGTGCAAAATCAGATGATGATTGAAAAAATCCGCCGCGAGCTTGGCTTAGATAAAGAGCAAGCGCAGGATATTGTGCTGCAAGTGCTGCGTGAGCAAGAACTTGAGCGCCGTGAAAGAGACGTGCAGCAAAAGAATTTTTGTCCACATTGCGGTGAGCGCTTATAGTAAAGGACTAGAGTCAGGGAAAAGTAATATTGATACATCAAGTATGGCTGATATTAATTTTTCTTGCTTGCTGTGCCTACGCAGACAGAGGCTGCAAAAAATTTATACTAGCAGTACTGTAGCGTTTTTTAAGATATTTTAACTATGCCAGTTATCACAGGCTTTCTTCTGTATCGAATCGCCTATATATAAAATAAAAAATGGTCAATGGCTTTGTATAGCGATTGACCATTTTTAATTAAGCGCGGCACATCCTTTTAGCTATAGATGGCTTGCGGGATCGGTAGGGCACGAGCCAATTCATGCGCCACTTGTTGTGCCGCTATTGCCAAATTTGTTGCAGGGAGTGGCAGGTTCTGTAACGTTAGATGCCAGTCATCTACTTCTCGGCGCAAATGGGCAACCCACAGCGTCACGCAATCGCGTGGCAGCTGCTTTAAATTGACCTCAAAAGAGCGGTTACCTTCATCATCGCTGAGATGAATCTCGCCTTTTTTAACTCTGGTAAAAGGTTGTCCGTAATAGGAGTTGGCAATCAAAGCAATATGCGTGATATGAGCAGGGATTTCATCCAGATATAGTCTGATTTGCTCTTGATCAAGCGGTGCAAGATACATCGCTTGGTCGCCGCGGTCTTTACCATTCAAACTATCGCCTTGATGGCATATCGATTCGGCTTTGTCGCGCAGCTGCTTAAACCAAACGATATCGCTGATGGTGCAGTTGTCATCATATAATACGCAAGCCAAATCAAGATCCATGGAGTTTGCATTTTTATTAAAACGTTTCTTTAATTTTTTAAATAAGCCTGTCTGTTCAACCTTGGTAAATTCATAATTGAGACCAAAAAACAAAGTTCCTGCGTCCAAACCCAACCCTCTTAAGCTGTCTGAAAGTAGTGGCGATGGGGTAGTGGTCGACATAATAATCCTTTTGATACTTGGTTTTTTTATGAGTGAATTAGGTAGATGTAGAAGCTATAAAAGTGCTTGTAAGAATGACTTAAAAAATTAGATATCTGCCACTACTTTATCTAATACCGCTTGATAAAGCAGCTCTGGTTTGGCGTTTAGCAGCCCATTACCAAAACCTCGTAACCACCAAACCAGCTGAGAAGTTAGATTCACCGTTGCTTGTATGGTCAAGGTTTCATCGTTATTGATGCTCACAATTTGGTCATCACTGAGCTTACTTTCTGTTAAGCTTTTGCCTGCTTGTTTGGTAAATTGTAGCTCAATCGCTGTATATTTGCCATGATTGGGCAGTTGGCGGAATAAGGGGTGGCTAAAGCCCATACCACCTGCGTCCAGATAGTTATCTAGCTGAAAATTATCAGGCGTTTTTGCTGCGCTCTCTAATATCTCAACACTGGCAAATCGATGTAGGGCAAAGGTGCGAATGATAGTTTCGCTATCATCAGTGCGGGTCGCGAGCAGATAAATAACCACCCCGCGTTGGATAATGGCAATAGGGTTTAAGGTATATTCGCTGGCTTGGGATTTGTTGCTACGGGTATAGCTGGCTTTGATTTGTAATTGATAAAATAAAGCATGATAAATATTATCTTTACTGTCCAAATCAATGTGCGGCGCAATCAAAGGCTGGGTCGCAGGCTCAATACGAACCCTATCAATCCATGAATGGGTTACTTTGCTGTTTTTAAGTTGGCGCCGTGCCAAATCAAACCAAGGAAATAACTCATCTAAAATAACTGGCGGTAGCAGCTGGCTTAGATTGGCTTCCACCATATTAAAGGCAACCGCTTGTGATAGATTCATATGCGGCAAGCTTTGTAGCGGCGCATCGTCTTCCCAGCGCCAACCTTGTGGATTGGCGTTATTTTTTTCGATAGGAAAACGTTTGGCAAGGGCGTTTAAGTCGCGCTGTACTGTGCGCAAACTGATATCAAAACCTGCCAGTATCAGTTGCTCATAGACATGAGTGGTGCCGACCCAACGATTACGTTGTAATTGTGACAACACTTGCCACTGCCGCGCTGTTGTCGCAGCGCCATGACGACTATCGGCTGCATCATCAGCGGCTTTATTGTCTGAAAGTGCAACAGCGTTTGCTTGCTCATCAGTAGCCTGTTGAGTGTCGCGATTATCGTTGTCAGTATGAGCAATGTCGGTATGAGATACAGTCATGAAAAGATAACCTTTGTAATGTCACGATTATAAAGTCAGCGGGTTATTCACATTGGTATGAGCATGAAAGGACATCAGCAGATGGTTATTATATAGCATTGCACAGAGCACCCTAATATCTAGCGTGCTTCATCTATAATAACTTCTTCTACGATAGTGTCGTTATCCTCTTTAATAAGCTGTTCTTTAATAGCCTTTTCTTTCTTAGAGACTTTATTATTATCTTCTTTTTTTTGGCGTTTGGCTTGGCGTTTCTTTTTGGCTTTCTTTTTTGATTTTTTATCGTCAATATCATCATCTGTGTTTTGGTTTTCATCCCATAGCATCAAACGACTTAAGACTTTACCGAACAGCGTCTCTTTGCGGTAGCGACTTTTCTTATTCACTGTATCGACAGGTAATCCCGTCATTAATGTGAGCGCTTCACTGAGCGTGTGCACCCCATATATATGAAAGCTACCTGCTTTTACAGCAGTAATGATATCGTCGCGCAGCATAAGCTGTTTGACGTTTGCCATAGGAATGACCACGCCTTGCTGTCCAGTCAATTCTTGCTCGCGGCACGCATCAAAGAAACCTGCAATCTTGGAATTGATGCCGCCGACGGCTTGTACTTCACCAAGCTGATTCATAGAACCTGTAATCGCAAGAGATTGATTAATCGGTACGTTTGCTAAAGCAGATAATAGCGCACAGCCCTCACTGACAGTCGCGCTATCACCATCAATATGTGCATAGCTTTGCTCAAAAGCCAGTGAGGCACTAAAATTTAGCGCATGGTGCTGACTAAATAATGCTCTTAAGTAGCTGGTCATAATCAGCATACCTTTGGCGTGCAAGCTACCGCCCAAATCAACATCGCGCTCGATATCTAGGATTTCACCTGTACCGATATTTGGCTGAATGACCGCTGTGAGACGGGCAGGCATGCCAAACTCACTATCGGCATAGCTCACCACTGTTAAGGCGTTGACTTGCCCAACTGCCTCTCCTTGAGTTTGAATAAGCTGTTGACCGTTTTTGAGTTCATCCCAGTAGAGGTCGCGCAAATATCCTGAGCGCTCATCCATATCTTCAATAGCTTGTACCACATGTTTGGCACTGACGATATCCTGTCCGCCCAAACGCGCATGGCGATTGGATTCATGCAACAGCTTAATAAGCAAATCACTGTGCAGACTCAGACGGTCTTGATCCTCTGCTTGCAGACTTAAATGCTCAAGTAGAGCAGCTTGTGCCCTTCTATCAAATGGATAAAGATTGGCGTAATCGATGATGTCTGCCATCTTTCCGACCAACGCGAGCTCGTGCTCATGAGTACGAACTACATCATCGTGGAAGTCAGCACGTACCTTAAATACCGCATCAAACTCCGGCTCAAGCTCCAGTAATTCGTAATACAAATCAGCTTCACCCAATAAAATGACCTTGATATTAAGATCAATGGGCGCAGGCGATAAGGATAAGCTACCTGTTAAGGTCAGCATTTGCTCAAGACTTGAGAGTTTGATTTTACGAGACTGTAATGCACGCTTAAGACCTTGCCACGCATAAGGATGCTCAAGCAGATGACTGGCTTCAAGCAGTAAATAACCTCCATTAGCACGATGTAAAGCGCCAGCACGAATCATGCTGACATCGGTCGTAACCGTACCTAATTGAGTGATCTGCTCTACATGACCTAATAAATTTAAGTGAGTAGGCAAGTCTTCAAAGATAACGGGCGCACCACTATCAGGCTCATGACTGCTAATAACATTGACCGCATATCTACTAGGCGTCGTGGCGAGCAATGCCGTTACAAACTCTTCATCATCTCCATTAACGATACGCTCGACATGAGTAACCATATCGGCAAAGACTACTTTTAGATACTCAACGACCAGTGGTTGAGCACTGAACTGCTCATAAATAGGGGTAAATAACGGCTGTAGTGCCCGCTTGGCAATATTGCGATGTAGCAACTCGATGGCATCATTGGCTTCATCTTCTAATTGCTCTAAAGCAATCGTCAGCTGACTCAGACGTTTTTGCATATGATTTTTTTGAGCGAAATTATTTAGCTCAGTTTCATATTCGCTGCTATATGAACTATCATTAGCCTTAACATCGCTCTCATCGGTGCTAGCGGTCGCCGCTTCCTTATTGTCATTGATAAGGGTATTGTTTTTATGACTGTTAGAGAGTTTGTCTGCTTTATCATCCGTATCGCTCGTTTCTGTTGCAAGCTGGCTTGGATGAACAAAAACGGCTTTATTATCAAACGGCCGAAACGTTAACGCTAGATCATACTGCTTGCCCTCAGCATTGAGCACATCATAGGCATGACTTTCCTTTTGATGCGTGTCATTTTTGATGGCTTCTATCTTGCTTTGATATTGGTCGCTGCGAAAGCGTTGACTCAGCCGTTTTTTGGCTTGTTGCCACAAAGTATTGACTTGATGTTGCAAGACTGCGGCCTGACCAGCAGGTAAGCGCAGTGCCAGCGGCGTACGAGGATCAGTGAAGTTGTGTACATATACCCAATCATCCGGCGTCGGTGCATCGGCTGCGATAATACTGAGCAAGCGACTAATCACCGTACGTTTACCCAAACCATTCTCGCCAGCCGCAAACACATGATAGCCACTAGCATGAATATCGAGTGCCGTATGCAACGCCTTAAGCGCCCGCTGTTGCCCAAAACCAATATCTAAATCTGGTGCGCTACGAGTATCGGCTGGCAGCAGACTGGGTTTACTATAGCGTTTAAGCTGGTTTGTCGCGACGAGGCAGCGCTGACTGACTTCTATGAATATAGGATGAGGTGTAATAGGCGCATCAGTAGCGTTAGGGATATTTTCTTTTTCTACCGACTTATGGACCGTTTTTTTACGTTTTAAGCTTTTATCCAATTTCTTCTTATCTAAGGAATTTTTATCAAATGATTCCTTATTGGCTGAGGGCTCTTTATGGGGATGCTTGTTACTTGAGTCACTAATAGGCATCATAGCCTCTGCGGTATTATCGCTAATGTCTTGTTGGTCTTTATTCAGGGGTATGTTTGTCTGTTCTGTCATAGGAATAGGGTCAGTCGCTTAAAAGTATTAAATGGTGATTGATTTTGGTTTTTTTGATGTGGCAATGGATACATTAGCATTTATAGTAATAGAACATCTTACAAGATATCGCTGTTTTTTAAAGCAGTCATTGAGCGCAATTTTGTATCATGGGCGATTATGCATTAGAAAACAAAAGTTTATTAATATTAATTATAAAACGATAATAGTAGAACAGTTAAAGAAGAATAACAGCTCAATATAGGCGTAGATAGTATAAGATGACGCACATTGGCGCAATCTGCAACTATTCAATAAGCAGCCTGCATGATAAAATAGACGGTTCACATGTCAAAAACGGATAAACCCTTGTATGTCAGACTCCACTAAAGCTTCTTTATCCTCTGCTAACATGGGTAATATTCATATTGATCCGACAGGCTTTGTAAAGCTTGGCGCACAATTACCGACATTGGCGAATATCTTAGCGCAAGCAATAGACGAGTTGGGTCTAACATTGAGTATCCAGCAGCAGCGCAGCTTATTATTGTATTTAGACCAGCTTTTATTATGGAATAAAGCGTATAATCTGACCGCGATTACTGATCCGGTAGAAGCACTTATCAAACATGTCATCGATTGTTTGGCTATTATAACCCATTTACCCTCGGGGTCGCTGCTCGATATTGGTACGGGTGCCGGTTTGCCGGCAGTGATTATTGCTATTTGTCAGCCTGAGCGCTCATGTACAGCGCTTGATAGCAATCAGAAAAAAATCCGCTTTATTAAGCAAGTGAGCAGTGAGCTTGGTTTGAGTAATATGCAGCCTATCGCATCGCGTATTGAAGCGCACGAGGCAAGCTATGATGTAGTTACTTCTCGAGCATTTGCCAGTTTGATAGATTTTGTTGCAGTTGCCGAGCCGCGATTGGCAGATAATGGCTATCTATGTGCGATGAAAGGCAAAGCGCCAAGTGAAGAAGAGTTAGACGCTTTAAGTAACGATTGGCAGTTTAAAACCATTAAATTAAACGTGCCACGTTTACATGATAGTCGTCATTTGATTGAATTGTCTTATAAAAATGTCTAAGCTATGAGCACAGCATTTACCATGAAACTATCTTTTTTATGGTAAATGCTGTGCTCATGTTTATGTTTTTAACGAAAGCGCGTGTTAATAAAATTAGTAACAGATCCTAATTAAATTGAGTGAGTGTATGGAAATCATAGCGATTGCGAATCAAAAAGGCGGCGTGGGTAAGACCACAACGGCGGTAAATTTGACCGCCAGCTTGGCTGCCAAACGCAAGCACGTACTGCTCATTGACTTAGACCCACAGGGTAATGCGACCAGTGGTACGGGTGTCGATAAGAATGAGTTGGCACTGACGATAGCAGATGTGCTCCTTGATGGGGTGGCTTTATCTGACGCTATTGTTGGCAGTCCGGCAGGATTCGATGTCATCGGTGCCAATCGTGATTTGGCGGGTATGGACATCACTTTGATGAGCAAAACCAACAGCCATGAGTTATTTAAGACGGCAATGGCAGATTTAGTTGAAGCTCAAAAAGCGGCACAAAAACTTGCCTATGATTATGTGATTATAGATTGCGCGCCCAGTTTAAATTTATTGACAATTAATGCGTTGGTGGCGACTGATAGCGTTATTATTCCGATGCAATGCGAGTATTATGCACTAGAAGGCTTGGCGGATTTGTCTCAAACGATAGAGCGTTTAACAGAGTTAAACCCTAAGTTATATATTCGCGGTGTGGTCAGAACGCTATTTGATGCACGCAATACGCTCGCCCGTGATGTGTCTGCTGAGCTGGAAGCGCACTTTGGTGAGATCATGTATCAAACCATCATTCCAAGAAATATCCGTTTGGCTGAAGCGCCTGCGCATGGTCTACCGGTCATTGCTTATGAGAGATGGTCAAAGGGCGCACGTGCTTATCAGAAATTGGCCGCTGAAGTCATGAAACAAAGTCGATAGTTATGTGGTTATAAGAGAAAATGATCGATTATAAAAAATAATGGATCACTGGAGTAATCAGCCAGATAACAAAATTGTGCACATCGTATTTATTATTGAATTTAAAACATTTGGCTTTTATTTGAGCGTTAGAGGATAGGTAATCATGGCGAAGAAAAGAGGGTTGGCTGCCAATCGAGGTTTAGACGCCTTATTAGGGTCAATCAAAAAAGAAAAGCAAATCACCGCCTCTGCCTTGCAAGACGATATAGCTGTGCGCGAGCAGGCTTTACCAGCTGATCCAATAGAGACAAAAGCGACGGTTAAAACTGCCGCTAATGCAAAATCTACTGCCGCTTCCGAGCCAAAAGATGCCAATCAACGTAAAGCTCGTACACCGCGCACAATAAATAAAAATACTGCCAATGGCAATCGTGTGAACGTGAGTGAAAATAACGGATCTGAAGACCAAATCAGTTTGGTGCAAATCGATGTTAGCCTTTTGCAAGCTGGTAAGTATCAACCGCGTCGCGACATGAGTGAAACGGCACTGGCAGAATTGGCATCTTCTATCGAACAGCATGGTGTTATGCAGCCTATTGTTATTCGTCCATTACTCGCTACAGAAGATAAAAGCGAAGCTTTTGTTACGCACGAGATCATCGCCGGCGAACGCCGCTGGCGTGCGGCGAAAATGGCAGGCAAGTCAGTCATTCCAGCGATTGAGCGTGCTTTGTCAGATGAGCTTGCGATTGCCCTCGCATTAATTGAAAATATCCAGCGTGAAGATCTATCCGTGATTGAGCAAGCAGCAGCATTACAGCGTTTTCATACTGAATTTGGTATGAGCCATGCTATGATTGCTGAAGTCGTGGGTAAAGCACGTACGACCGTATCAAACCTTCTGCGCTTAAACCAGTTGCACGACACGGTCAAAGATCATCTAGCTACTAGCGCCTTAGATATGGGTCATGCGCGCACACTTTTAGCGTTATCATCTGAGCAGCAGCCTATCATTGCTCAAAAGATTATCGATGGTGGGATGACCGTACGCGAAGCTGAAAAGCTTGTTAAATCTATTTTGCATCCAGCGCCAAAAGCCAGTCGCACTGAACAAGTGCAATCTCGTGATGTTGAGCGTTTGACGCAAAGATTGACCGATATGCTTGGGGCTGAAGTGAAGCTTAAGCATAAAAAAGACGGGCAGGGTAGTGTTGAGATATTCTTCCACAGTCAAGATCAATTAGCCGCTTTAATTAAGCATATGGAAGCACAGGCTTAAAATATTGAATGCATTTTTCATGCTTATTTAAATAATCTTGATGACCGCTATTTTTATCAAAATATAAAAGAGAGTTGATATGTGGGAGTTGGTAAAAGCGGGTGGTTGGCTGATGACACCTATTGTATTGTGCTCTATTTTAGCATTAGTGATTATTATTGAGCGTAGCCATACCTTACAGTTTAACAAGGTTGCCCCAAATAGATTGCGTGAGCAGCTGATTACTCGCCTTCGTGAAAATGGTGACATTGGTCGTACGCAGCTGATGAATGTCAAAGAAAAGACTGCGCTAGGTGATATCTTAGCAACGGGTTTGCTCTATCGTCAATACGGCTTAGAGTCGATGACGATGCATATGCAAAATCGTGCAAGCGTACAAGTCCATCAATTAGAAAAAAACATCAATATGCTTGGTACTATCGGAGCGATTGCCCCTTTACTTGGCCTGTTGGGTACAGTACTGGGTATTATCTCATCGTTCTTAGCGATTACTGATGGTGCGATGCAAGACCCAACGATGCTTGCTGCAGGGGTGTCGCAAGCTCTGATTACGACTGCGGCTGGCATGATAGTTGCCATCCCAGCGTTGGTAGCCTATCGCTATTTTCAGCGCCGTATCATCGATATCAATGCGCAATTTGAAACCCAAGCAGGATTGATGGTTCAAGAGTTATACGATTATCAACTGTTAGAAAACACCCATATTACTAATACATCTAAGCAAGTTACTCATGCTGCAGTAGATGCTAGCATAAGAGATCAGCACTCAATCAACGGATTTGGTTTAGATAAAACGGCAACGGCTACTCTATAGTTGTATGTTTAGCAGCGCCATAATGGCATTGTGAAAACGCTATATTGGTCAGATTAGTATCGAATATCACGACTATTGAAGAGAGTGACATGCGCTTTAGAAAACCAACCGTTGAGCCGCTTGAAATTAATCTGACCCCGATGATTGATTGTTTATTATTTTTAATCGTGTTTTTGCTACTAGCAACCTCGTTCAATCACTTTAGCCGCTTAAATATTATTTTGCCTGAAGCGGAAGGGGTGGCACTGACCGACGATAAAAACAGTATTGAGGTAGCCGTGCAAGAAGATGGCAGCTATTTGGTCAATGGTATTACCCTTGCCAGCAGCAATGAAGCTGAACTCACCAGTATGTTGCAGCAAGAGGCGGGCAGTAATCGTGATATGCTATTTGTGATTGCCGCTGATGCCAATGCCACACATCAATCAGTGGTAAGAGTGATGGATATCGCTGGCAAATTGGGCTTTTTAAATATAAACATTAGTACCGTTGTACCACTTGGTCAAGCGTTACCGCAATAAATCTGAATAAGCTTGGCTTATAGCGTGTTCTCAGTATTAAGCACCATCACTCTTTTTTATGGCTATATACATCATTGCAAGTTACTGCTTTATTAGTGCCATTCACTCTCGTTCTTATACCTATATTGAGGCTTTTATGAGCCAAGCTTACCAACCTGACTCTACAAAAACTTCTGCTAAAACACCAGTAGCACCAACAGTGGCGACGTTAAATCCGCCTAAACGCAAGACGCTCATGCGTTTACTGGCTTATTTAAAACCATACTGGTGGGCAATATTGCTCACTATTATCGGTTTTGCTATTAATGCCGCCACCGAGATTTGGATTGCTAAACTCTTGCAATACATCACCGATGCTATCAATCAGAACGATCAAAGTAAGCAGGATTTATTTCCGTTTATTATTGTGATGCTGTTCTTTGTGCGCGGTGTGGGTAGCTTTTTAGGTAATTACTATACGGCATTGGTGTCACGAAATTTGGTCTATGAGCTGCGCGTAGAGGTGTTTAATAAGTTACTGCGTTTGCCAAGCTCATTCTATTTGGCCAATCCGGCAGGGACGATTTCGTCTAAGCTTATTTTTGATGTTGAGCAGGTGACCGCTGCCAGTACCGACTCAATGAAAACGTTATTACGTGACGGTCTGACCGTGGTTGCCTTGATGGGCTTTTTGCTTTATAGCAACTGGCGTTTGACGCTGATTTTATTCGTTGTGCTGCCACCGATTTTATGGCTTATCCGGGTTGCCTCAAAGCGTTATTTGAAGCTTTCCAAAGGTATTCAAGAAACGATGGGTGATGTCAGTCATATCACCAATGAAGTCATCAATGGTTATCAGGTGGTCAAGAATTATGGTGGACAAGTATACGAGTCTAAGCGCTTTGATGTGACGTCTAAGAAAAACCTACGCCAAGGCATGAAGGTTGTTGTGACCAATAGTATCAATACCCCAGCGGTACAGTTATTGATGGCAATGGCAATGGCAGTCGTGGTTTGGCTAGCGCTACGCCCTGCGGTGATAGACGATATCTCAGCAGGTCAGTTTATCTCTTATATCGCAGCAGCAGGTCTCTTAAGTAAGCCAGTACGCTCATTGACGGATGTCAATCAACAACTGCAGAGAGGGCTGGCGGCTGGTGAATCGATATTTGCTTTACTAGATGAGCCGGAAGAAGCAGATACTGGTGTGCTTAGTCCTGCCTTGGCAGGTGAGATTAAACTGGATAATGTCAGCTTGGTTTATCCAGATTCAACCGTGGCACTACACGACTTTAATTTGGATATACGTGCAGGCGAGACAGTAGCGCTCGTTGGACGTAGTGGCGCGGGTAAATCATCTTTAGTCAATTTACTCACACGTACATTAACCACTTCTTCAGGGCAGATTACGCTAGACGGTATGCACATTGAAGACATTAAGCTTGAAAGCTTACGTGCCCAGATTGCGATGGTCAATCAGCAAGTGGTACTGTTTAATACCACTGTATTTAATAATATTGCTTATGGAAGTTTGGCTCATAAAACTCCAGCTGAAGTTGAGCAAGCAGCAAAAGATGCCTTTGCTCATGATTTTATTATGCAAATGCCAAATGGCTATCAAAGTGAAATCGGTGCTGAAGGTTTACAACTCTCTGGCGGTCAGCGTCAGCGTCTATCGATTGCACGTGCTCTGCTAAAAGATGCGCCAATTTTGATATTGGATGAAGCTACTAGTGCTTTAGATAATGAGTCAGAATATTATATACAAAAAGCGCTCGATAATATTATGAAGAATCGCACGACATTGGTTATTGCGCATCGATTGACTACAATTGAGTCCGCCGACCGTATTGCTGTACTAGATGGTGGTCAGATTGTTGAGCTTGGCACCCATGCTGAGCTGATGCAGTTACATGGTCATTATGCGCAGATGTATGCGCGTGATTTTGAATAATTATGAATATTGAAACGATAATAACGCGTGCATGGCAACGCAAAGCAGCTTGGCTTTGGCTACTGTTGCCAGTGAGTTGGCTGTATGCACTGTTGATGGTACTACGCCGCCAAGCTTATAAAGTAGGTGTTTTTTCCAGTTACCGTGCGCCTATTCCAGTCATGGTCATCGGTAATATCACGGTGGGTGGTAGCGGAAAGACACCATTAATTATTGCTTTGGTTCGATATTTGCAGCAGCAAGGCATTAAAGTAGGGGTTATCAGTCGCGGTTATGGCGGTGATAGTAGCCAAATGCCAGCATTGGTTAATACAGAGAGCGTCCCTAATGTCGTCGGTGATGAGCCATGTCTCATCGTTAATACGACAGGGACAGCCATGGCCGTATCTCCTAACCGTCAGCAAGCGATTGGTATTTTGCTAGAGGCTTATCCAGATCTACAGCTTATTATAGCTGATGATGGTTTGCAGCACTATGCGCTGCAACGTAATATCGAATGGGTTGTCGTAGATGCGGCGCGAGGGTTTGGGAATAAACAGTTGCTACCGACAGGATTTTTACGCGAACCCATTTCACGATTAAAGGGTGCAAATGTCATTTATCATCACAAGCCAGACGCATCATCGATATACAATAAATCTGATCATAATACCCTTCTAACTGAGCATTTAACGATGCATTTACAACCAGATGATTTAGAACTGTTGTGGTCATCTAATAATCAGATAGATAATTTAGCCGTAGTAGCCATGGCACCTGAGAAAGGCAGTCAGGTACATGCGGTGAGCGGCATTGGGTATCCTCAGCGTTTTTTTGATACTTTAAATGCGCTTGGTTTTGAAGTGATTCCGCATCCTTATCCTGACCATTATGATTTTAGTCTGGATGAACTGTTGCAGTATACTGGCCATCCTATTATCGTGACCAGTAAAGATGCTGTGAAAATAAGAACTTTGATAATGCAAGCAATTATTAATCAAGCGCTGAGTGATGAGTATAAAGAGCTGGTCAGCAGATTATGGGTATTGCCAGTGACCGCAGTATTGTCAAACAGTTGTTACGAGAGTTTACAACAGCAATTGCAAACCTTGGACATCGATATAAGCATGAGAAAGCAATAATATAGCGTTTATCATATAAAGATTTAAAAGGTTTTATAGGAACAGATTATGTCATCAGCCCTTATGCCCGTCAAAACTCATATCGTCATTCCTGCACGTTTAAAAAGTACGCGTCTACCTAACAAGCCATTATCAACCATTCATGGCAAGCCCATGATAATTTGGGTGGCTGAAAAGGCACGATTGGCGGATTTTGCCGATGATATGTGTATTGCAACCGATGATGAATCGATTGCAAAAATTTGTCTAGATGCAGGTTTTGATGTGGTGATGACAAGCAGTGAACATGCTTCAGGTACGGACCGTTTGGCTGAAGTAGCTGCCATCAAAGGCTGGGCTGCCCATGATATAGTGGTTAATATGCAAGGTGACGAACCACTAGTGCCGCCATTGTTGTTAGAGCAAGTTAAAACATTGTTGGTGCAAGATGCAGAGAGCGTCATGGCAACTTTGTGTGAGCCAATTGAAGACTTTGATACTTTTATGCGCCCATCCGTCGTTAAAGTGGTCAGTCAGAAGTCCAATGACCAACAACGAGCGCTTTATTTTAGTCGTGCGCCGATTCCTTGTAATCGTGATGTGGTATTAACTGTTGAGAATAGTAAACAGCCGCCAGAAAATGCTTATCGTCATTTGGGTTTATATGCATATCGCGTCAGTTTGCTACAGCAATTTGTTCACTGGTCACAAACGCCGCTTGAAATACTAGAAAGCTTAGAGCAATTACGTGTGTTGGAAAATGGTGGACATATCGCCATTGCTAAAGCCGCCTGCTTATTACCTGCAGGTGTCGATACGCAAGAAGATTTGGATCGTTTAAATGCCATGAGTTTGACAGATTTCCAAGATTATTAATGCAGAATAGCCTAAGCAATAAAAATATAGTTTCTATTAAAATAGTTTTAATTAAATTTTATAACGTTACTTTTATTCCACGTTACTTTTAGAAATTATGCTCTAACACAGATTTTTAATTGAGAAATATTAAGTGAGTGCCATGAGTGAGCTGACAAATATGACAGATGATATATATTTTGCGCCACTATTGCCATGGCAAGAAGGACTTTGGTCGCAGCTGACAATGCGGGTACTAGCGCCGCAGCAGTCTTTACCTCATGCGCTGTTGGCGGCTGGCATGCAAGGCATGGGCAAGCGCGCTTTTGTATGGCGATTGGTGGCATGGTTATTATGCCGCGCGCGTGATGCGCATCCACTCGGTGCTTGTGGTCATTGTGAGAGCTGTCAATGGCTCAGATCAGGTACGCATCCAAGCTTACAAGTGTTACCGCTGGTTAGCCTGCCAGTCAATGCTGATAGCAACGCTCAAAAAGAAGCGACCAGCAGCACGGCTAAAGACAAAAAATCTACCAAAGCAACTAGTAACGCAGCGCTAAAAATAAAAGTCGATGATATTCGTGCCTTGCAGCCTTTTATTTATCAAGGCGGGCAGGGCATGCGTATTTGCGTATTAGATCATGCTGAGAAAATGACCATTGCCGCCGCCAATGCGCTACTTAAAACCTTGGAAGAACCCCAAGCCCAAGTCCATTTATTTCTGATTAGTGATGCCCCTGCACAGTTGCTCCCAACGATTAAAAGCCGCGTTCAGCAATTGGCATTACAGACGATTGACCCTGTTATCGCAGTGGATTATGTGACCAAAGCATTGGGTAGCAATATCCATCGTGAAGCGGTTGGTACAGATGCCATTGAGCAGCTTATCCAGTTAGCAAATGGTGCGCCTTTAGCAGCTGTGGCACTGGCTCAAGCGCCATGGTATAGCAAGCGCGCACTATGGCTGACAACATGGCAGGCATTACGTAGCGGTAAGCGCAGTAGCGTGGCGGCAAGTGACTATTGGCAAACCCAGCTTGGTATTGTCGAATTTATCCAGCTGTCTGAACTCATGATAATCGATATCCGCCGTGTTGGTTTGGGCTTTGAAGCGCAGCAAAAAGACATTAATTTTTTAATCAATTTAAATGATTGTCAACCTATTGATAGTAGGTTAGAGGTGTTTGCGCATAGCTTACAACAGACAAAAATTGCGCTGCAACAAAACGTGCAAGAAAAATTCGCCTATGATAAGCTGATGCAAGATTTGGCTTGCTTGTAATAGACAACAAGGCTTAAAGATGCTCTCACATATCAGTGCATGCCATTAAATTTATTATCAGTATTTATACTCTAATACTATACAAGATAACCCTGTGTGAAAAAATACTGTAAACCTCATGGATAAAGGGAGCTGACTATGGCAATGCCAGGACGTGGTGGGATTTTAACCTGTCATATTGAAAACATAGATATGCTATATGCAAGCTATCTGTCCTTTGTTACCAATGGGGCATTGTTCGTGCCGTCTGATCGAGCTCAAAAACTGGGTGACGAAGTTTTTATTGCTGTTACTTTGCCCAATTCTAGCGAGCGTTTGCCTATGAATGGCAAGGTAGTTTGGATTAATTCTAAAGCTCAAAGTGGTCGACCAGTAGGTTTTGCAGTCCAAATGGGCACGGACATTACGGGATTAAGAATAAAGAACGAAGTTGAGCGTCTATTGGCAGGTAAGATCGACAGTTTGCAGGCTACTTATACTATGTAGTTTTAATATTTATCAGCAATTATAATAACTGCATAAAAAAAGCCTTATAACTCTTTATAAGGCTTTTTTTATGAGCAATATTTTCTGGATAGTGTGAATGCTAATAATTAATAGCGCGGCGGCACATACATATCATCAGGAATAGGCTCGCGATAATATTCATCATCACGCTTACGATCAGGTAGCTCCACCTCATCGCGTGGCACTTCTTTATACGGAATTTGCTCAAGTAAATGGGCAATACAATTGAGCCTTGCACGTTTTTTATTATTGCCCTCAACCACCCACCAAGGCGCTTCAGGAATGTGCGTACGCTCAAACATCGTCTCTTTTGCTTTTGTATAATCTTCCCAGCGTCGCCGTGACTGCAAATCCATCGCTGACAGCTTCCACTGTTTCAGCGGGTCATGAATTCGGCTCATAAATCGAGAATGCTGTTCATCATCAGTAATTGAAAACCAATATTTTACCAAACGTATGCCCGAACGTACCAGCATACGCTCAAACTCTGGCACCGATTGAAAAAACTCTTCGTACTGCGCATCCGTACAAAACCCCATGACACGCTCGACGCCCACGCGGTTATACCAGCTACGATCGAATAAGACAATCTCGCCTGCAGCAGGTAAATGCGCCACATAACGCTGAAAATACCACTGTGATTGTTCACGTTCAGTAGGTGCGGGTAGCGCAGCCACTCGACAAACACGGGGGTTTAATCGTTGGGTGATACGTTTAATCGCCCCACCTTTACCCGCAGAATCACGTCCTTCGAATATCACCACAATGCGCTCACCGCGATCAACGACCCAATCTTGCAGTTTAATCAGCTCACGTTGTAAACGTACCAGCTCTTGAAAGTAGGTACGCCGATCTAACCGCTCTTGCTCACTCATCTCGCGACCATCAAACCGGAAATCGCGTACATAATCGTCTATTTCATTCTCAAGCTCTTCATCATAACTGTCAATTAAGTCTTGGTGCATCTTGCGTTTTAGCTCATCGTTCAAAAGATCTTTATCCATACGCTCTATGAATGTCACTTGCTCAGGTGTAGTTAATTTACTGCGTTCTTGCTCGGTTAAAGATGTCGGGTCAATTATTAAGGGTTTTTTACCCATGATGCGCTCCTGATAAATATTTTTATTATGCTGTTACTATCTTATAGCCCATTGAATCCAAAAGTACTTCGATATAAGTGTCGTTTTTACAAATATCTTTATTCTGTTTTATACCCATCTTTACTTTAGCATAGCACGCTCAATTCTATGAGTAGAGTAAGCTTCATTATTGTGTTAATAAAGTAGCCAATATTTATTTAGATAAAAAAATACCCTCTAATCTATTGATTAGAGGGTATTTTTAAAACTGCATCAGTCTTACACGTTGTATTTACATATCACTATTTTTCTAAGATACAAGTCACACCTTGACCGCCAGCGGCGCAAATAGAGATAAGCGCACGACCTGAGCCTTTTTGATCTAATAGTTTGGCAGCAGTGGCTAGGATACGACCACCGGTTGCAGCAAATGGATGACCTGCAGCAAGTGATGAGCCGTTGACGTTTAGCTTACTACGATCGATAGAGCCTAATGGCGCGTCAAGACCTAGACGCTCTTCACAGAACTTCTCGTCTTCCCATGCAGCAAGCGTTGATAATACTTGTGAAGCAAAAGCTTCATGGATTTCATAAAAATCGAAATCTTGTAGCGTCAAACCAGCACGCTCAAGCATACGCGGTACGGCATAGGCCGGTGCCATGAGCAAGCCTTCTGTATCACCAGATTTACCGATGAAATCAACAGCCGCTGTTTCTTGATGGACGATATAAGCCAATGGTTTTAGACCATGTGCTGCCGCCCACTCATCAGTACCCAATAGGATACAAGATGCACCATCAGTCAATGGGGTAGAGTTAGCAGCGGTCATGGTTGGCTTGGCATTCTTCTTACCAAAAACAGGCTTGAGCTTAGCTAGCTTCTCTAAAGTGGTATCTGGACGCAAGTTGTTATCGCGGGTCAGACCTTTATATGGGGTAATTAAATCATCAAAGAAACCTTCGTCATAAGCGCGTGCTAGGTTTTGATGACTATTGAAGGCAAGCTCATCTTGCGCTTCACGGCTGATGTTCCATTCAAGCGTAGTGATCGCTTGATGGTCGCCCATGGATAAACCAGTACGTGGCTCACCATTTTGCGGCGTATCAAGTAAATCTTTCGGGTTTAGACCCATCAATGCTTTTAGGCGTTGTTTATTGTCTTTAGCTGCGCCCAATTTAATCAATACTTTACGTAAGCCATCGCCGACTGCGATAGGCGCATCAGAAGTAGTATCAACACCGCCAGTAATAGCTGAATCGATGATACCAAGCGCGATTTTATTGGCAGAAGCAAACGTCGCTTGCAAGCCAGTACCACAAGCTTGAGAGATATCATACGTTGGGGTATGTGGGTTAAGTGCAGTATTTAATGTCGCTTCACGAGTCAAGTTGATATCGCGGCTCAGTTTCATAACTGCACCAGCAACGACTTCACCGATTTTTTCATCTTGTAAGTTAAAACGCTCGACCAAACCATCTAACGCAGCAGTGAGCATATCCGTGTTGCTAACATCAGCATATGAGCCGTTTGAGCGAGCAAATGGGATACGGTTGCCACCTAGGATAGCCACACGGTTCTGACCTGAGCTAAGCTTAGTCGTACTTGCTTTTTTAGCCACAGTATTTGTTTTCTTAGCAGGAGTCGCGTCAGCCTTTTTAGATGCTTCTTTTTTATCACTGTTACTTTTTGCCGTACTTTCTTTAGCTGCGTTATCATCTTTCGTAGCAGTGGTTTTACTATCTTTTGCTACGGTTTCTTTTTTAGCGCTATCAGCTTTTGGTTCTGCTGCTTTGGCATCTGTTTTTTTAGCATCAGTGATGTCTGATTTTACAGCAGTATCGGTGCTCTTAGCATCACTGGCTTTTACTACGGTGGTCTCAACAACAGGACTATCTGGGTGATTGCTTTTGTTACTCATAATATTATCCTTAAAAAATATGGGTAGAAATAGAAAAGGGAAGTTATCAAAAAAATATTTAAATAATAGAAGTCTTTATTCTAAAAACACCTAAAATACTTTAGATACGTATTACCATTTATTGCGATATATATTACACATTATTGTCATACAGCATAAGACGCTTTTTATAACCTTACTGTATATCTTTAGCAAACGATGTGACGCTTAACCGTGGATATTGCAGTGTTTACAAGGATAAATATAAGGTTTATAAACTGGCTAGTACTAATTAAAAGCATTGCATAATCGTAGGTTTGATAATATATTGTTATCGATAAATGGATTTGCTATAACTTATAGGTCTTAGTTTAGCACAAACTAAAATCCTTTAACGGCAGAAAAATAGACCATCTTGTATACTGGCTTGTCTACATATTGCTATGGACATTAGTGGTTTTTGGACTTATTCGGTATGAATGTGTATAGTTAAGACCGTTTCTAACCTATTTAATAAGTACTTATTATTTATAAATGATGATATTAATGCCGCTTTATACAGGTGTTTTTTATAATCAATGCACTTTAATAGCGCGCATTTCATCATAGATACATTTTATTCTTGTTTACTATTATTTTATTCATCAATTAAAGGATTATATTATGTCAGACCGTTATGGTGATTTTGTTCAATCGTCTATTGGTAAAAAGGTCGCAAAGAATTTAGGCTTACCGATGCCAGTAGATCTTGACCGTTTTGATAGTGGTCAACCTTTGGTACGTGGCAGCGTGCTGGTTGGTCGTGCTAATGGTGGCGATAACGCAGTTAGTGCATCAGTGGCTCGTATTTTGTCAGAGCTGCATACGGAAATCTTTGTAAATAGTGGTGATGACGTAAAAGATACCCTGTCGGATGCAGGCGTCAAAGCCAAAGCCAATACTGGCAGTGATGATAAGTTTAAAGTCTTATTGTTTGATGCCAGCAATATTAGTAATGCTGAAGAGCTCAAACAAGTGTACGAGTTCTTTCATAGCGTTGCGCGCCGTGTCGAAAAATCAGGTCGAGTGATCGTCATTGGTCGTCCACCAGAAGCGTTGACTGATATCGAAGCCGCATTGGCGCAGCGTGCCCTTGAAGGTTTTGTAAAATCAGTTGGTAAAGAGTTCAAACGTGGTATTACTGCACAGCTTATCTATGTTGAAGCAGGCGCAGAGCAGAATTTAGACTCAACGCTACGTTTTTTTACGTCAGCGCGTTCAGCTTATGTGTCAGGACAAGTCGTACGTGTCAGTAATGGTTCCAATATCGATGTCGATTGGAATCAACCACTAGGTGGCAAAACCATGCTTGTCACTGGCGCAAGTCGCGGTATTGGTGAAGCAATTGCCCGTGTATTGGCTCGTGAAGGCGCGCATGTGATTTGTTTAGACGTACCACAGCAGCAAGCTGACTTACAGAAAGTGGCAAGTGAAATTAGTGGTTCGGCTTTGACAGTGGATATTACCAGTGCTGATGCTGGTAAAGAAATCGCAGAAGCTGCACAAAAACGTGGTGGTTTGGATTCAGTGATTCATAATGCTGGTATCACCCGCGATAAAACACTAGCAAATATGGATGATAAACAGTGGGATATGGTGCTCAATATCAATTTGGGCAGTATCGCTAAGCTCAACCGCTATTTACTAGATAACGATGTACTAAAAGATGCTGCACGTATCGTTTGTGTGTCTTCAATCTCAGGTATCGCTGGCAACTTGGGTCAAACCAACTATGCGACCTCAAAAGCTGGTGTCATTGGTTTAGTCAATGCAACCGCCAAGCAGCTAGAAGACAATGCAAAAGGCATGACCATCAATGCAGTTGCGCCAGGATTTATCGAAACGCAAATGACTGAAGCGATTCCATTTGCTATCCGTGAAGCAGGTCGTCGTATGAACTCGATGAGCCAAGGCGGTTTACCAGTCGATGTTGCAGAAACCATCGCATGGTTTGCCTCACCTGCTTCTGGTGGTCTAAATGGCAACGTTGTCCGCGTTTGCGGTCAAAGCTTATTAGGTGCATAATTGTTCTTATATCAGATGAAAATGCAGATGATAACGAAGGCTATGTGAGCCATGAAGTTGGTCGTTAATTATCTTTATTAAACAAGGTATTGAAGTTACTTCACATATGCTTACGAAAAAACTGCTCATAACTTGTAATAAAGCTGCCCAAGGGTGGCTTTTTTATGATAAAAACAAAGTGACAATAAGCCAAACACCGTTGCGCCTATTTTAGGATTTCATCTTATATTTTAGTCATCGAATTCATAGCATATTAAATGCCATCAAAAAACTACTTAATCCCAACTTAGGATGTATTATGTCAGACAAACATTATGATGCGTTGCCCAAAGCGCATACTACCTATGCAAATATTGTCAAAAGCCTATTGCCTATCGGTAATAATGGTAAAGTCAGCCGCGATGAGTTGCCGCAAGCGACGTATTTTGTAGATGATTTGCATATCGATCAAAGCAATCTAAATGATTATCGTAAAATTTGCGGCTTTGCAGACGATGGCAATGTGCCAGTTACGTATTTTTCGGTGCTTTCACAGGCGTTACAGATGAATATGATGGTCAAAGAGCCATTTCCATTTGCTATGCTAGGACTGGTTCACGTCGATAACAGCGTGACCCAGTATCGTGCCATTAAGCAGAGTGAAACGGTTGCTATGTCAGTGATGTTTGATAATTTGCGTGACCATGCCCAAGGTCAGCAGTTTGATTTTGTCACCACGGTAAAAGCAGCAGACGAAATCATTTGGGAAGGCACGTCGACTTATCTATCACGCAGCAAAAAACCTGCCAGCAGTAAGGACAAAAAGAGTACGCCGCGTCCAGTAGCCGTTAAGCCATCAATCAATGAAGAGGGTGTTCACAGTATTTTTGAAGTGCCAGAAGATATCGGTCGCCGTTATGCGTTTGTCTCGGGTGATTTTAACCTGATACATTTGCATCCATTATCAGCGCGTGCCTTTGGTTTTCCAAAAGCCATTGCTCATGGTATGTGGTCAAAAGCTAAGTGTTTGGCGATGATGGGCGAGCTGCCTGATGCTTGTACAGTTAAGGTGTCATTTAAGCTGCCTATTTTCTTACCATCTGAAGTAGAGCTTATCGCTGATCCACTTGCTCAGTTAGAAGGCGCAGAAGATACTTGCCAGTTTGGTTTGTTTAGTGCAAAAAATGACAAGCCGCATCTTGCTGGTGTGATTACCTTGCAGGATGAAGCGAAGTAAAATATAATTTTTATATCAAAAATCATTACTATTGAATACATTTATCCTTATGACTTTACATGAAAATTCAAAAAGCATCGAATGCTCTGCTCATTCAGCTGCGGTAGACAAAGCAACAGTTGCTGATGCTAGCAGTGCCGACACTAGTAGCAACGATAATGGCATCCATCTTGCCACCATATTCGATCCATATTTTCGTCCTGATGAAAATACCATCGTATGCGGTGCGCTTGATGATGAAAAGGTGGCCGCATTGGCAGCAGCTGGAGTTGAGTTGGTTATTAACTTGCAGCCTGATGAAGAGCTGAAATTCGATGAAAGTACAGCTGTAGAGCAGGCAGGCATGCAATACGAGCATTTACCTATCAATGGCACTGCTGACTTGAAACAGCTTAAAATACTGGCGTTTGATAACATACTACGTCAGCATCATGGCAAAAAAATTGCCATGCATTGTGGCTCTGGCAATCGTGTTGGCGCTGCCATAGCCTTACGAGCTGGTTGGTTACGTGGACGTAAAATGGATACGGCTATGGAGCGTGGGCGTAGTCATGGTTTGACTAAACTTGCAGAAGAGGTTCATAATCGATTGCTCGTACCGCGTTAAATCATAAATATCCCTAACAATAAAAAAGGCGACCTTAGGGTTGCCTTTTTTATTGTGTGATACATTATAAAAATATTTTGGAGGATAGAGATTTTTTATCCTGATAAGATGTATGACAGGCTTTAAACTGAATAACTTCATAAATATAAAATAGAACAGGGCACTTATGAAAAATAATAATGAAAGCATCTCTACAACTACCCATCAAAACGCTAACGTCGGTACATATACTGACAATCATATCCAACGTCGGCTGCAACAGTTGCTAACAGATTTGCAGCTTGATGATGCGCCGGCAGGCGGTGCATTAGTGGTTTATCAAGCTGGCAAATGTATCGCACAGGCAAGTGTGGGACTGGCACGTGCTGATTTATCATGGAATACAGATACTTTATCATTGAACTTTTCGACTGGCAAAGGCATCTTGGCGACACTGGTTCATGTATTGGTATCACAGAAAAAAATGGATTATGACCTACCGATTGCCCATTACTGGTCAGCATTTGGCGTGCAAAATAAAGAGAAAATCACTTTACGCAGTGTGATGTCGCATCAAGCCAATCTTTTTTCGATTCAAAGTATTGACCTCGATAATGAAATCGTCCTTGATTGGAGTATGATGCTAGAGAAAATTGCAGCAATGCCTGTGACTGCCCCTGAGCAGGCGGAATTATACGATAGTGCTTACAGCGCCTTGGTATATGGTTGGGTGCTGGGCGGCGTGATAGAAGCCGTTACTGCGATGCCACTGGCTCAAGCATTACGCCATTATCTAACAGAGCCATTAGGCATTGCCAACAGCTGCTACTTTGGTGTACCAGAAAATCAGGTCGACAAGGTTGCGCGATTGGTTAAAAACTTTGAGTCAGTAGAAGAAGTGTCAGAAAATGCACAAGAAAGCTCACAACCGCAGCCACGTTCCCGCCGTCATAAACCAGTTTTAAAACCAGATTCAGTAGATACCTTGCAAACTTATAGCGATTTACCGAGCTATGCCTGCTGGCAACAACAAGCAGCCAATCAGTATGCAATCCAATCAGTAACAGCTGATAGTGAAGAGCAGATAGGGAAAGTATTGCCAACATTGGATACGGCACAAATCAACCGTTTATACTTTGATAACAGTCAGCTGAATCTTAAAAACTATAAAGCAGCCCTGTTACTTGCGAGCAAAGAACCGATTGACTATTATCATCCGCAGACTTTACAAGCTACTATCCCTGCTGCCAATGGCGTCGCATCAGCACATGCACTGGCGACGCTTTATGCGATGTTGGCTAATGGTGGTATGTGGCAAGGGAAAACACTCATTGATGAGGCAACTTTTAAGCAGCTATCAACGCCGCAAGTCACTGGTATGGATGCCGTTATGCCAGCCCATATGGATTGGCGCTTAGGTTATCATCGCCGCTTTAGTATTTGTAATAGCGATAATTTTGAGGTAAACACTCACGATACAAAATTTCATGCGCCACAAAGTTTTGGACACATGGGCTATAACGGCTCGGTTGCATGGTGCGACCCTGAGCGGCAGCTATCGTTTGCCTTTGTCCATAATTTTGATGTGACCATGCTCAACGATATCCGCCAGTTTGCGCTGACGGAAGCAGTCTTAGGTCTAATTAATGCTGAGATTTAATCAGCATTAGTGCTTTATAAATAGCATTTTTTAGTTAAAGAAATACTGTTTATCTTATTATTGTGCTTTGTTTGGTGTCATTTTAAGCAGCTGTTTTGCTGTTAAACCATGTATAAAAATAGACGCCAAAATCACAATTGAGCACACTATCCAAAGTTTAAGGGCATCTTCATCATTAAAAAACCCTTGGTTGAGTGCATAAGATAAGTAGTACAGGGTACCGATGCCGCGGATACCTAAGGCTGATATGGCATATTTTTCAGTACGCGGTAGATTCAGCCCTGATAAAGCAATAAAGCCGCCAAGCGGACGAATCAATAATAAAAAAGTAAAGCTGACAATGTAGACGCGCCATGTTAGCTCAACGCCAGCTTGTAGACCTTGTCCAAGGAACATGCCAAAGATGACAAGCACCAGTGACATGAGTAAACCTTCTGATTGCTCAGCAAAATCATGCAATTTATGGTGGTAAGTGTGTTCAGATTCTGAACGACGGAACGCAAATGCCGCGACAAATACAGCAATAAAGCCATAACTATGGACGTATTCTGCCAGTCCATATGCCACCAGAGTCAGGGCAATGACCACATAACCTTGAGACATAGTCGTCTCACGGCTATACTTTGAGAACACCAGCTTTGCCATGACTTTGCCAACGACGATGCCGACCAGTAACCCTGCACCAATCTTCCACAATACATCATGGGTAAACCAAGACCACAGCATATCCCCCGTAAAACGCTCTCCTTCGCTATAGGCTTCTGCGATCTTAATCGCAAGATATACAAAAGGGAATGCAAGCCCATCATTTAACCCTGCCTCTGAGGTTAAGGTAAAGCGTGGTGTATCTTCACCTCCGGTATTAGGCGGTCCAACTTGAATGCTAGAGGCCAATACCGGATCCGTTGGGGCAAGGACAGCGCCCAATAAAATCGCAGCACCTATCGTCATACCAAAGGCATAGTAACCTAATACTGCCATCGCAAAGATACCGATGGGCATGGTAATCAGGAGTAGGCGCATCGTCGGACGCCATAATCGCCAAGACAGCTCAGTATCAATCTTGATACCCGCACCGACCAAAGAAACCAACACTACGATTTCAGTCAGTTTTTCGATAATCAGTCCATTATCGATAGGGTTCAAAAATGCCAAACTTGTCCAAAAATAGCCCATCAGCAAACCAAAGCTTAATTGCAGCATGGGCAAGGAGATAGGCGTGCGTTTAAAGATAATCGGAAATAGCGCACCGAATACGAAGGCAATGCCGCAAACCAATAAGAATAAATTGTAATTTTCAATCATGAGGTTGGTGCACGCTGTTATATTTGATTTAAAGTTTAAAAAAAGTCACACTTAGTAGCCGTTTATAATGACGGTAAAAACATCTAAATATCGCAAAAAATCGTTATCAGATAGTGATTAAATAGACAGATACGTTGTTTTTTGGTGAAAAAAAGCCTGCATTGCGCAGGCTTAATAAATTCAGTTCAAGAAGGGTACTTAAATATTATTGTCTAACGTTCAACTTGGCTGACGTCACGTACAGCGCCCGTATCGGCACTGGTGGTCATTGCGGCATAGGCACGTAAAGCAGGAGAGACATGACGCTCACGGCTGACGGGTTTCCAAGCATCACGTCCACGACTTTCCATTTCTTCGCGGCGAGCAGCTAACTCTTCATCACTGACCTGCATATTGATGGTACGGTTTGGGATATCAATATGGATAGTATCGCCTTCTTGCACTAAACCAATGGCGCCGCCTTCAGCGGCTTCTGGGCTGGCATGACCAATAGACAAGCCTGATGTCCCACCAGAGAAGCGACCATCTGTAAGCAGCGCACATTCTTTGCCTAGGCCTTTAGATTTTAGATAAGTCGTCGGGTAGAGCATCTCTTGCATGCCAGGGCCACCTTTTGGACCCTCATAGCGAATGATGACCACATCACCGGCTACGATTTGATCAGCAAGCACGGCTGCTACAGCATCGTCTTGCGATTCAAATATGCGTGCGCGTCCGGTAAAGACTAAGATGCTTTCATCGACGCCAGCGGTTTTGACTACGCAGCCACGTTCAGCGATGTTGCCGTATAGTACTGCTAAGCCGCCATCGGTTGAATAAGCATGCTGAGCACTACGAATACAGCCTGACTCTCGGTTCACATCCAGATTTGACCATTCTTTTGATTGTGAGAAAGCCTCAGTCGTCCGTACGCCGCCAGGGGCTGCGATATAGCGTGCACGTGCTTCAAGATTGTCAGGATTCATAATATCCCATTTATCAATTGCTTCTTTCATCGTGGCACTATGGATAGTTGGCAAATCGGTATGCAGCAAACCAGCACGGTCAAGCTCGGCCAATAGCGCAAAGACACCGCCAGCACGATGCACATCTTCCATATGATACTTTTGTGAAGCAGGGGCAACTTTAGCCAAACAAGGGACGCCACGACTTAAACGGTCAATATCGTGCATTTTGAAGTCGACTTCTGCTTCATGTGCAGCAGCGAGCAAATGCAAAATAGTATTGGTAGAACCGCCCATGGCGATGTCTAAAGTCATGGCATTTTCAAACGCGGCTTTAGTGGCGATAGAGCGCGGTAGGACTGAATCATCGTCTTGCTCGTAGCGACGTTTGGCTAGTGACACGATAGTACGACCAGCTTCTAGGAATAGCTCGCGACGTAGCGAATGGGTTGCCAATAGCGAGCCATTACCCGGTAATGCCAATCCTAATGCTTCGGTCAAGCAATTCATCGAGTTGGCAGTGAACATGCCAGAGCACGACCCACAAGTCGGGCACGCTGAGGCTTCAATAGCAGCGACATCTTCATCACTAATGCTATCATCGGCCGCGTCCATCATCGCATCGACGAGGTCAAGCTTACGAATGGCATTACCTTTACTGTCAGTGCTATGGACGTCGCTACTACCATCATTATTATGACTGTGTGCGACCGTGCTGGCGATAATTTTACCCGCTTCCATCGGGCCGCCTGAAATAAACACCACTGGAATATTAAGGCGCATTGCCGCCATTAGCATACCAGGAGTGATTTTGTCACAGTTAGAAATACAAACTAGGGCATCGGCGCAATGCGCATTGACCATATATTCAACCGAATCGGCAATCAAGTCACGACTTGGTAGTGAATACAGCATACCGCTATGACCCATGGCAATACCATCATCGACGGCAATGGTATTAAATTCTTTTGCCACGCCACCCGCTTTTTCAATCTCGCGTGCAACCATTTGTCCCAAATCTTTTAAATGCACATGGCCGGGTACAAACTGGGTAAAAGAGTTGGCAATGGCAATAATAGGTTTGCCAAAGTCGCCATCAGTCATGCCAGTTGCGCGCCATAGAGCACGAGCACCTGCCATATTACGACCGCCGGTAGAGGTTTTTGAATTGTAATCCATGTGGTATTCCTTACAAATGAGCGAGATTTATTAATATGTGCAGCATCCGCTGCAATGTTGATAGTGTGCTTTTTATACCGGGAGAGTACTAGTGAATAATACTAAGTCGTTACCATACCATTAGATATGAGTAACTGAAAATAATTAACCTATAACAAACAAGACTTAAGGGTCAATCATTTATGCAAGCCGCTCCAAAATAGCGGTTTCAAACCAAGGGAGCTCAGCTTTATCTGCTTCTAGCTTGGCAATGACGACTAAGGCGTGAGTCGCTGGTAGATATTGATACTCCATATTGGCTTCTATCGTCAACGGCAGCGGCTGATTGGTTTCTGTATCAATGCTCTGTTCGTCAATACTAATCAGCGCTTGTTTGTTGTTTTTATACAGGATATCAATACGACCAAAAAACTGCCATTCTTTAAAGGCTGCAATGATAGCATCATCTTTATCTTTAGTATAAATCTGCTGCGTCTCTTTACCCGTATTGGTCCAATGCAAACGGACAGCGAGTTGTAATGCTTCACTAAATACCACCAATGAGCCAATCACTTTGACATGCCACGGATTGGATATGAGTGCTTCGTCAAGACCAACTAGCTTGGCAGCTTCTTGCGCTGTCATCGGTGTATTAAACTGTGCCAGTAGCTTTGGGGTTAAAGGATGGGTCTGCTTAACGACATCGTCCAAACTGTCATAATGATATAAAAATGGCAGCGGTAAGTCTTGAGTGAGGGTCTTTTGACTGATTTTACAGTTATGAATACGCCAACTTATGGCTTTATCAGTCAATGCTTGCGCTAATATAATGGCATTTGGGTCAGTAGCTGGAAGGTTATTTGCCCCAAGCGTTTGCTTATGCTCACCATTATTTATGGTAGCGTCATTGATAGACTGCGTATGAGCGTCAGTATTATTAGAGAATTGAGTTAGCAAGGCAGTCAAATCCATCATGGTAAGGTCATCGAGAGAGTAGATTAATATAACATTTATCGCGCATGGCTCGTCAATAATTTAATCATCAACGAGAGCAGCAAGTTAGTTCATGAAGATCAATCAGTGATTATCTAATACTTGTACTTAAGTGAGATTTCGTCCACTATATTTAATGGTGTAAGTATTCGTTTAATACTCGCTATCCAATCAATACTAACTTTGATTCAATAATAATACAGGTTAAAGGAATAAGATAATGAGCCAAGCCAATCCGCAAACTACTTATAAAGACGATAATATTTTTGCCAAAATGCTCGATGGCGATATCCCTTATCATAAAGTTTATGAAGATGATAAGACTCTTGCTTTTATGGATATCATGCCACAAGCAAAGGGGCATGTTTTGGTCATTCCTAAGCAAAAAGCGGTGGACTTAGCTGATCTTGAACCTGAATACGCGGCAGCTGTGTTGATGACGGCTAAAAAAGTCATGGAAGCCCAGCGTCAGGTATTTAATCGTGAAGGCATTATCCAAATGCAGCTAAATGGTGCAGAAGCGGGGCAAACTGTTTTTCATTATCATGTGCACCTGATTCCTTCTAGTATTCATGAGCTTGGTCGCCATGCCGTCACACAAGCAGATCATGCCGAGCTTGCAAAAACAGCTGAACAACTGGCAGAGATTATTACTGCGTAATTTTAAAAACGTCTATCGTTGTTATGAGTTAAAAGAACAGATAGTACTTACTCTTTAGATAATAATAAAAAGGCAACTAACAAGTTGCCTTTTTTGTTTTTAGGTAATAGTGCTGTAACAATAGTTCAAGTAATGTGACAAATGAGCAGCAATACTGGGGTTAGTAATCGGTTTGTGGTAAACATTAAGTCTACTTGATCGTTAATATAAGAATCTGCTTATGAAGAACAAATCCTCCCGTTCCACTATCTTATTGCCTGTCTTCGTACCGGCAGCAGCCATTATGCTGCTATTAGTGATTGGTACTGCCATTAATCCTGAGTCTGCTGGGGAACTATTTAGCACCGTTCTAAATTTTACCACTGAGACTTTCGGCTGGTTCTATATGTTAGCAGTCGCCATATTTTTGATGTTTATCATTGTCTTGGCATTTTCGTCTTATGGCAGTATTAAACTGGGACCAGATCATGCTCAGGCTGAGTATAATTTTCTTGAGTGGTTTGCCATGCTATTTTCAGCAGGGTACGGCATCGCTTTACTATTTTACGGCGTAGCAGAGCCAGTCATACACTTTGCTAGTCCGCCACTCTCAACGCCGCAGACTATTGAGGCCGCAAAAGAAGCAATGCAAATTGCCTATTTTCACTGGGGTTTTCATATTTGGGCGATCTATGGTGTGGTAGGTTTGTCGCTGGCATATTTCTCTTTTCGTCATGGCTTGCCCTTGTCAATGCGCTCAACACTATATCCACTCATTGGTGATAAAATCTATGGTCCGATTGGACATACTGTTGATGTGTTTGCCATTGTGGGCACGATGTTCGGTATTGCGACCAGTTTGGGGATTTCTGTATCACAGATCAATGCCGGGTTAAATTATCTATTACCAAATACGATACCTGTTAGTATTACAGTTCAGGTGATTATCATTGCGCTGGTGACACTAGCAGCTTTGGCATCTGTTCTCGCTGGCATGGATAAAGGAGTAAAGCGACTCTCAATTTTGAACATGATGTTAGCAACGGGGCTGATGCTGTTTGTTTTTATCGTGGGTCCAACCATCTTTATTCTAAACGCCTTTATGGAAAACACGGGCAGCTATTTAGGCAATATTGTTGAGCGTACTTTTAGTTTACAGGCTTATCAATCGAGTGATTGGATCGGCAGTTGGACACTCTTTATCTTTGCATGGACGATTGCTTGGGCACCCTTTGTCGGATTGTTTATTGCCAAGATTAGTCGGGGTCGTACTATCCGTGAGTTTGTATTAGGCGTGATGTTAGTACCAACCTTCTTTACATTCTTTTGGTTCGCGGTTTTTGGTGATACAGCGCTCCATATGATTATGGTTGATGGCTACGATGCACTCATTACTGAAGTGCAGAACAACCAAGCAATTGCGTTATTTAAATTATTAGAGAACTTGCCTTTTACTCAGATAGTGTCGTCATTAACAGTACTATTAATTATTACCTTTTTTGTGACCTCATCGGATTCAGGGTCGTTGGTGATTGACTCTCTTGCAGCGGGTGGACGCAGTGATACGCCATGGTGGCAACGTACCTTTTGGGTAGTGACTGAAGGGGCAGTTGCCGCGGCTTTACTGGTAGCTGGTGGACTGACAGCATTGCAGACTGCTGCTATTGTCAGCGCCTTACCCTTTGCCGTTATTATATTGATTTCGATATTTGGCATGTGGCGAGCGCTACGTATTGAAGGTCATCGTAACCAGAGTTTAGGTAACGATAACCATTTGCCGCCGCATCTACTGAAACTAGAGGCTTGGCGGGAGCGTATTGATTATATGACTGAGCAGCCAACACGCGATAAAGTGCTTAGTTATATTAGAGGAACGATTTTATCTTCTATGCACGAAGTGGCTGAGAAGTTCGCCGATACAGGTTGGTTGCCTGATGTGAATTATGATGAGATCAATAACCGCGCTGTATTAGAACTGAGAAGTGGCGATAATGTGGAGTTCTGGTACGAGGTTCGCTTATCAGAGCATGATATTCCTGATTATTATACGGAAGATATGGCAAAAAAATTGCCGCAAGAGCACCATTACCGTGCTGAAGTGTATTTGCGCCGTGGTGGTCAGACCTATGATTTATATGGTTATGAATCAGTGTCGATTATTAATGACATTATCGATCAGTTTGAGAAATATCTACACTTTGTCAATGTCTCACCAGATATTCTACCGTGGCGTATGCAAGAGCATGATGAAGATATAACGCTTGAGCAGGGCAGTGTGTTTGATAAATAGGTATATTAAACAGGACATTCAATGTTGATAAAATTTATGAGCTGAGCAAATGATTACGTAATCCCTTGCAATATGTGCACGAATCCTTAGAATAACGGCTTGTTTTCATTGCTAATCAAGCCGTTTTTTATGTCTATTGATTCTCCAGTTTTACTTTCGTCTAATCCTACCTCAGACCATCCTTTATTGCAGCCACTTGTGATTGGCGGCTTGACGATTGAGAACCGTTTGATAGTTGCACCGATGGCTGGCGTGACAGACAATCCTTTTCGCAGATTGTGCAAATCTTTTGGTGCAGGTCATGCAGTCAGTGAAATGATTATCGCTGATACGGCATTGTATGCGCGCAAAAAATCGCTCTATCGTGCCAATTTCGACAATGAGATTGCGCCTATTTCTGCCCAGATAGCAGGCGCAGAACCTGATAAATTGGCAGAAGCGGCGCGTTATCAGATTGATAATGGTGCACAAATTATTGATATTAATATGGGTTGCCCTGCCAAAAAAGTTTGCCGTAAATTGGCAGGCTCTGCACTATTGCAAGATGAGGATTTAGTTGCTCGATTGCTAGATGCTGCAGTCAATGCCGTCGATGCACCGGTAACGCTAAAAACGCGATTGGGCTATGAGAATGGACGTGAAAATATTTTGCGCGTTGCAAAGCGAGCAGAGCAAGCGGGTATAGCTGCTATTGCTATCCATGGACGCACGCGTGAAGATATGTATACCGGAGAGGCGCGTTATGAGCTGATACGTGAGGTCAAAGAAAGTATTAGCATTCCAGTCATCGCAAATGGCGATATAGACAGCGCGCAAAAAGCGCAGCGTGTTTATGAGTTGACCGGCTGTGATGCGGTGATGATTGGACGCGCTGCCCAAGGACAACCATGGATATTTCGCGATATCGAGCATTTTTTGCGCACAGGTGAGACGCTGGCATCACCCAGTGTTAGCGAGATAAAAGAAATTGTACTGACACATTTAGAAGAGCTATACGGTTTTTATGGTGAATACTCAGGCTGCCGTATTGCTCGCAAGCACATTGCTTGGTATACCACCGGTATTCCGAACTCTAACGCTTTTAGGCAAGCCATGTATGGTGAGGAAAGTACCGCCGGACAGTTCCGTGTGGTAGAGGATTTTTTGGATGCTCATGAATAGACAGTAAAGAGCATATGTCGAGCACAAAGTGATCTATACTTCATCTAATAAGAATGTCTATCCAGTTAAACTGGCTTTATTGCTTATTTATTTCCTTTAACCTATATTTCTTTGTTATGATTTAGGTAAATATTAACGGAAGTCTAATTTTTAAAAGGATGTTTCATGTCTAACCCCTCAAAAAAAGCAATCGGTAAAGCAGTTCAAGACAAGAATATTATTATAACGGGGGCATCAAGCGGTATTGGTGAGCGTACTGCTTTTTTGCTTAGTGAATGCGGTGCTCATGTCATTTTGTTGGCACGTACTGAAGAGAAGCTAAAAGCGGTTAAAGAAAGTATCGAAGAGCTTGGTGGTAAGGCAAGTTATTATCCTTGTGATTTGACCAATATGGATGCCATTGAAAAAGTTAGCACGCAAATTTTGGCGGACTTTGGTCACGTTGATGTCTTGGTAAATAATGCCGGTCGCTCGATACGACGCTCGGTTCACGAATCCACTGAACGTTTCCATGATTTTGAGCGTACCATGGATATCAATTACTTTGGCGCAGTCAAAATCATTCTTGGGTTTTTGCCGACGATGATTGAACGTCAAACGGGTCAAATTGTGAATATCTCATCAATTGGTGTATTGGCAAACAGTCCTCGTTTTGCCGCATATGTCGCCTCAAAATCGGCCTTGGATGCCTTTAGCCGTTGCCTAGCTGCCGAAGTCAAAGGCGATAATGTGACGATAACCAATATCTTTATGCCATTGGTACGCACGCCGATGATTGAGCCAACTAAGCTTTATCGTTATATGCCAGCGCTTATGCCAGATGAGGCGGCAATGATGGTCGCCAAAGCGATCGTTCATAAGCCAAATAGTATTGCCAGCAACATGGGCAAGTTTGCGTCGGCTACTTATTCATTAGCACCAGCGATTAACGTTGGTATTCAATCGATGGGTTATCGCATTTTCCCGAGCACTCGTGCCGCTCAGACCACGGATAAAAAACCAAACCTTGCTCAACGTGCTTTTGCCAGAATCTTACCGGGTGAGCATCACTAGAATAGTATTCTATTAGCGCTAACATAAAATCAAAAAGGATACTTCGGTATCCTTTTTTAGTGCCTTAAAATATTAATAAATAGGTAGGCGGTGGATTTCTATTTAACATAAGGCTCGTTATGGGAATAATGGTGGTTTCCTAGTGAGGATTTGAATGCTCGGCTGTGTGCTAATATCATCGGCGCTTTAACTCACTGAAATATTTACAGTGTGAAGGTTTTTAATAAAGCATTACAGTTAAATATATTTAAATCCCTTTAAACAAGGGGTTTTCTTTCAGTAAATAGTCATCCTCACGTAAAGGGATTCTTCCCCAAAAAATTCTCATAATATGAGTAAACCTATCGTAATATTCTGTTAACTCTTCTATATCTATATTTTCTACACTCCAACTATCATATGGGTTTAGAGTTGAAGAAAAGGCTGTTTCAATTGATCTTCCTAAATAATAAACATCGGCCATCACCGTCTTATCTACAGTTTCCTTATTTTCAATGTCTTTAATAATATTTAGTAAAAAGATTTCTAGACCCCAATACTTATCAACGTCCCAAACAAAATCATTCTTTAATGTATTAGTAAAGGATTCGTGACCCCAAAGATACGTTCGTATGTTAGCCTTCATTTCAATGTCCATTTTTTTACAGAACCTGCCATAATTATTGAGAATATAGCTTACAGTTCGCTGTCTGTATAGCGCACTGAACTAACTTAATGATTTGATAACTGCCGAACTGATTGAATCAGTTTGGTACCCTAGTGAGGACTTGAATATTTGGCTGTGGGCTAATAGTATTAACGGTTTCAAATTTCTAAAATGGTTGCAGTGTACTTCGTGGTGTACAAAACATTAGATTATCAAGCTTAAGATTAGCTATCACCAATAATCCTGCTCTGCTTTATTAAGCCATTCGTCAAAGTTTTCACAAATCATATGAAAGGGTAAGTCACTAAGGTCAATTACAAATATTTTTGGATCACCTAAGCGATCATCTCCATCAAAGTATGCTAGCCAGTCCCCGTTTTGAGCAAAAGGCACCAAGTTAAGCCTTTCAATTTTATGGTTTCTCAATCTATATGATAACTTACCACCATCTGTTTCAGAATCTACAAACCACCATTGAAAGTATTCATCGGACTGTACCGTTTTAGTGCAGTTTGCTAATTGTAGATAACGAGCAGGATAGATGAATCCATCAGGCAGTATATTTATTGGATAGGGCTTAAAGCTTTTTTGTTTGATCATTACTTTATTACCTCTGGATCATGTTGATCGATGCGCTATACAGGCTTCGATCTGCTAACTATATTTAGCTTCGCTTGCTCAAAATTGTCTAATAATTATTAGATATAACAGTTTTAAGAAATATGCATAGTTTCTATATATCCTGCTATGGGTTCTCTTTCTAAAAATAAAATCCATGCCTTCGTAATGTCTTGAAGCTTAGTACGACTTACTTTAATACTCTGAATTTCATCATATAAAAAACTTACTCTCACCCCATCATTACGTATTTTAGCAGAATAAGAATTGCTACTTATATCAGCCTCATACGTTGAAGGGCTTCCTAGCGCTCTTAAGCATTCTTTCAAATATTCAATATGTGATTTTAGCGAAGCCCCTCCACTGTCTACTAAATATGATGCAATCAAATTTTCCATATCATCTTCTATTCTGTTAGGAAGAATTGTTGCATGTAAACTCTCAGAGTCAGGAAATTTAAAATAGCAGAACGTAAAGATCATAATCTATTCTCAAAAATGCTATTACTAGGTTGTAGCCATAATGAGCCATAAACAAAATATATCCGTAAATATTTTTTATTCAGAGTGATGATTAACTAATAAGCTATACCTCAAGGGAACCAGCTATTTCACCCTTCAAACCTATTAACAGACCACTTAAAACAGACTGCTATAATGGAACCATTTAGAACAGACTAGCCAAACACACGCCACATTATCCAAAATAACCCAGCCATAATGATAGCAATGATGAGTAGTCGCTTTGCCCAGTAGGGCAGTAGGGGTTTTTTATAGCCTAAATCATTGAGCTGACTGTCAACGCCTTCTTGTAGGCTTTGGAAGCTTTGCTCCGTTGGTGTGCTTTTTACTTTACTCTTAATCAAGCGCTCAGTATCATCTTCGACTGTTTCTCTATCAAAGTTCATGGCTTGACTAGGAATGCCTTGTTTATTAGCGATACTGTTTAATTTTTGCTGCTGCTGATTTTTGAGAGCAAGCTCGTATGCATCGATGCGAGATTTTGCAGCATCCATACTGATATTTTCGTCAGCGGCTAACGTCTTAATTGCCATGACCAGATTGCCTTTTTCGACCATCATAACAACCGTTTTCGGTAATTTTACTTTGGCAGGTTTTGGGCCTGAATCAGAATCAAACATGACTGTCCTTATTTGAGCATGATAATAAGTAGATTGGAGTATTATAACCTTGTTGTACAGTCAAAATTCAAGCAAAAAAATACCGCAGTTATCATCATATCTGCGGTACTGTTATCAATTTTATTTCATTTTAATTTATAGATCTTTCCAGCGTTGGATAGACTCTTTAATGACTTCTTTGGCTTCTTCTACGTCACCCCAAGATTCAACCACCGTTGTACCTGCTTTTTTGAGGTCTTTATAGTGACTGAAATGGAATTCTAGCTGATTGATCAGCTGCTTTGGTAAGTCCGCTAGACTGTTATAAGCATTGCCTGTATCACGGTCGTCAGCAGGTACGACGACGATTTTGTCATCGACTTCGCCATCATCAACGAACTTCATCACACCGATGACTTTCGCTTTTAAGAAAATACCAGTCGGTAAAGGCTGTTCTGTGATGATAAGCGCATCTAGCTCGTCGCCATCTTCATCAAGAGTTTGTGGGATAAAACCATAGTTGCAAGGCTTGGCAAAAATCTGTGGGTCAACACGATCAAGCTCAAATACGGCCAACTCGCGATTCCACTCAATTTTATGGCTACTACCAGCTGGGATTTCTATTACGACATTAATAATGCCGCCGTCGACGTCGCCTGCGTCCAAAATTTTATTAAAATCTGCCATAAAATACTCCAATGTGCTTTTGTTATGAATGTTTGAATCGTAAAGGGTTAAAGTCGGCGTATAAGGTTTGTTACTGCGCCCAATTTGTACCGTGTGCGATTATAACAAGTTTGAATCAAATTTTCTCAAAATGCTTAAGTCTAAGCGCGCACGATATTATGCAAAAAAGGATTATGCAAAAAATACTTATTTTGGCGCTAATTCACGCAATGGTATCTGTCCTGCATGACGTTTTGCGATATTTTCGATGAGCTGTTGCGTAAATTGCTCGTAGGTAAGTGTTTTTTTGTCATCGGTAAGCGGCAGAGTAGTCGGCTGTGTATTGGTCGCTTGGTTCATATTAACAAAATCTGCCAAACGCAACATTTGCATGCCCGCATAACCACAAGGATTGATAGCATTAAATGCTGATAAATCACAATCTAAATTAATGGCAATACCATGGTAGCTAAAGCCATGCTTGATTTTAAAGCCAAGCGACGCAATCTTACCAATCATAATGGTATTATCAACTTCTATCTCATCACTAGTAGGAGCGCTGACCGTTTCTGTAGCAATATCAGCATATAGATAGACACCTGGGGCATCACGGCGGGCACGGGCGCTGATATGGTTGGTGTCAGTTGATGCTGTGCTCTTGAGACAGTCATTGACCACATCCTCAATCGCTTGCTCAGCGTGTGAGACCATATTACGCACACTCCAGCTGATACTGTCCAAATCAAACAGCCAATACATAACCAGCTGACCATGTCCATGCCATGTTACCTGACCACCGCGATCCGTCTTAATGATAGGCGTATTAGTACGTTGCAGGATATGCTCTTCTTTACCTGCTTGCCCAAGAGTATAAACGTCATTGTGATCGACAATCCATAACTCGTCAGGCGTACGCAGTCCTTGCTCTTTTTTAAGAGAAATACGCTCTAACGTGCGTGATAACATGGCATCAAGAGTAGCCACATAGTCAGCAGCAGTGAGTGACTTTGTGATAAGATTTTCATTAAGTGGTTGCGTATTAAGCGCCTGCATAGTATTTGGCATGAGAGTGGCTGTCTTATGTTTTTGTTATGTAAAATGGGCTATCTATTGTTAATATTACTGTCATTGAGTGTAGCAGTTTTCATATTGTCGCCCAAATTTTAATTTTAATTATATTGAACTGGAAAAATATAAAAGAATAAAATAGTCACAAAAGGCCACTTTGTAGTGAGCAGATACGCATCGTATACAAACGCATGGGTGCATTAAAGATGCTGTTCATTCAGGAATCAATGGGCTACATTAAATGGTACTAAACAAAAGTAATATCTAAGAAAATGATGTTTTAGCCTTATTCACTACTAGACTTTGTTGCATAGATAACGCTTTTATGAGGATAATAGAGTGATATCAGTGATTCTTAGTGTCTAATAATAGCTATAGAGTCTTAAATTTGACAAAACGTGCTGACTCTCACGTATATGACAAGGAAGATATATGACAGACAGCGATCAAAACAATCAGGTTCAAGCGATGCATCCTAAATACGATGAGCACGAAGGGCTTAGTATTATCAAAACCGTGGCAGATATGCAGTCACAGTTTTCATGCATGCAAAATCTAAGCCGTACTCAGCCTATCAATGATTGGGCAACGCGTAGAGACCAACTCGACAATCTAGAGCTGATGCTGAGTGACAATCAACAACTGCTTGCTAATGCTATCAGTGCAGATTTTGGCTATCGTAGTGAATCAGAAACTCAGTTTGCTGAGCTGTTTCCGAGTTTTACAGGGATCAGCTATGCCAAAAAACACGGTAAAAGGTGGATGAAGGCGCAGCGAGTATCGATTTCAGCACTATATATGCCAGCCCATAATGAGATCTTGCCACAGCCATTAGGGGTAGTCGGTATCATGGTACCGTGGAACTATCCTTTGTTTTTGGCGATAGGACCGATGATTGACGCGATTACCGCTGGTAACCGCATCATGGTTAAAATGAGTGAGGCAGCACCGCAATTTGCGCAAACGTTTGCAGAAACCATTTCACGTTATTTTTCAGCAGATATGGTTTGTGTGGTCATCGGTGAAGTTGAGATTGCAGCGGCTTTTAGTGAGCTGCCTTTTGATCACCTGCTCTATACTGGCTCTACGGCTGTTGGTAAAAAGGTAATGGCAGCGGCAGCACCCAATCTAACACCGGTCACGCTTGAGCTTGGCGGTAAGTCGCCAGTCATAGTACTAGAGGGTGCTAACCTAGAAAATGCTGTCAATCGCGTGATGATGGGTAAGACCTTAAATGCTGGTCAAACGTGTATCGCGCCTGACTATGTACTGATTCAGCGCCAACATCATGATGAATTTGTGCGTCTGGCAAGAGAGTGGATGGAGAAACACTATCCCAATATTGAAAGCAATCCTGATTACTCGCGCATTATTAATGTTCAGCAGTTCAAGCGTGTTAAAGGCTATTTAGAGAATTTATCCAGTGAAGGTGTCTATAGACTCACTGATGCGACGTCTAATCTTGAAACGCGTCTCATGCCACCAGTTATTGTCAGCGAGCCTGCGCCTGAGAGTGATTTGATGCAAAACGAGATATTTGCACCCGTTTTACCACTCATGCACTATGACACTCTTGATAATGCGATTGCATTTATTAACGCCCGTCCACGACCGTTAGCGCTATATGTCTTCGGTGATAATAGCCGTGATATTGATAAAGTACGCACCAATACGGTATCGGGCGGACTATGTATCAACGAAGTGATTATGCATGTAGCGCAGCATGACTTGCCGTTTGGCGGTGTTGGCGATTCAGGTACGGGCGCTTACCATGGTAAAGCTGGATTTGATCGTTTGAGCCATATGAAACCTATCTTTGTACAATCCAAATTGAATGGGCTAAATATATTGTTACCGCCCTATGGTGGCTTATTTAAAAAGGCAATGGCGCTGTTTTTGAAATAGCATTTTAAAATAGTTGCCTTATTGAATAGATAGTATTTACTCACATTCATCCATCAATAGCATCTACTACGGTAGGTGCTATTTTTTTGTCTAAAGAATCATTTGTTATCAGTGTTATAAATCGCTACACTTTGTGGTGACACTAAACGATAGTTTTGTTTGTTTTAGATAAAAATCAGTAGTAGATGATAGGCTTATTAATTGCTCAAATTAGGATAATGACAGCTATTTTCATAGTAAAGACAATAAATAGGATAACGCCGTGCGCCAATGGATTGCATTTAGCTTATTGCTTATAAGCTCGCTCTTACTGTCTTTGCCAGTATCAGCTGCTGTGCCAACATGCCAAGCACCGATTAAATTTGGGACATTGACATGGGAGAGTGGTCAGTTCACAAGCGGTGTATTAAAATATATCATTGAAAGCGGCTATGGGTGTCAGGTAGAGGAGGTGCCGGGAGCAGGTCCTGCACTTGAAACAGCATTGTCGCAAGATGATATCCAAGTCATTGGAGAGCAGTGGATAGGGCGCTCACCCATCATGACACAAGCTATTGAGCAGAATAAAGTCGCTGTCATTGGTGACACGCTTAAGGGCGGTGCAACCCAAGGTTGGTATGTTCCTAAATATGTACTGGATGAAAACCCGGGTCTACGCCGTTATCAAGATCTTCCTAAATACGCTGAGCTGTTTAAAGACCCTGAAAACCCCAGTAAATCACGCTTTATGAATTGTCCATCTGGTTGGACGTGTGAGATTTTTAATACGCGATTGCTGGAAAATACTGGCTTGGAGAGCGATTTTAATAATGCTCATCCCGGCACAGGTGCAGCCCTTGATGCCGAAATTGCCTCTGCTTTTGAGCAGCATAAGCCACTCTTATTTTATTACTGGCAGCCGACAGGTTTGATGGCAAAATACGATTTTGCCGCATTAGAATTTCCTGCCCATGATGATGCCTGCTGGCAAGACTTATTACTTGCTGATGGCACAGCTGATTGCGTGTCTGGATTCCCTGTATCGCCTTTAGGTATCGCTGTATCTACCCCGTTTATCGATGCCAATCCTGAGCTTGCAGATGTTTTCAAAAAAATCCAATTTAGCCCCGCTGAGCTTAATGGTGCTATTTTAGAGATGAGTGAAAGCAAACGTAGTGGGGAGGAGCAAGCCTTTGTTTTTCTACGTGATAACCCCCAAGTTTGGCAGCAGTGGTTATCGGACGAGGCAGCTACCAACCTTGCAGCTAAATTAGGTATTAGCTTAACGGGTGCTGCTATCGTGACTGATAAAAAAGCATCTAGTACGAACCTAGCAGACCCATCATCTGTCTTCCCTTCATGGTCACTTGAATCTCCACTGAATAACACCTTAGCCAGCGTCGTTCGCAATTATGGCGACGTATTCCGTACGATCAGTAGCGTCGCCTTAACGTATTTATTGCTTCCTATTGAGCGCCTATTAACGCTTATCCCACCATGGCTAATTATTGCCCTTGTGACGGTATTGGCATGGTTTGCTGTACGTAAAATTTGGTTTGCCTTAGCATGTGGTGCTGGGTTGTTCTTGATTGGGGCATTTGGTTTATGGGGCGCGTTAATTGATACCCTGGCATTGCTCATCGTTTCAGTATGGGTGACGGTGGTTATTGGTGTTCCTATCGGCATTGCCATGTCAGGAAGTAAGCTATTGCGTAAGATTGTGACGCCTGTATTAGATGTGATGCAAACCATGCCAAGCTTTGTTTATCTGATACCGGTATTGATGCTATTTGGTATTGGTAAAGTGCCAGCGCTGTTTGCCACCATTATTTATGCATTACCGCCGCTTATTCGTCTGACGACCTTGGGTATTACTCAAGTGAATCATGAGATGGTGGAAGCAGGGCGCTCGTTTGGCAGTACGCATCTGCAATTGCTTATTTGGATTAAGCTACCACAAGCATTGCCCAGTATCATGGCGGGGGTAAATCAAGCCGTCATGATGTCACTGTCTATGGTGGTATTGGCGTCCATGATCGGAGCGCCAGGTCTTGGTGAAGATGTATTGCAATCTATTCAAACGCTCAATATTGGTCAAGGCTTACAAGCAGGTACGGCGATTGTCATTGTGGCGATTATCATTGACCGCATTACTCAGGCATTTGGGCAAGGTAAGCGTGCGCGCCAAAAAACCATTGAAGCTGGTAGACGCCCGATTGGTTAACGATTATTTGCAGACATAATAATGCCTTGTGTCGGTTTTAAAATAACTCAACTACATCAATCAATCTTAATAGATAAAAATTCTAAAAATAAAAACAAAGAGAACGACAATGAATCATATTCAGCTAGAAAATATCAGTAAGATATATAACGCCAGTCACGCACAAGCAAAAATGGCATTGGCATTGCTGGCTGAGGGTATGGATAGTATTGCGGTAAAAGAGCAAACCGGCTATTCGGTCGGGCTTTATGATATTAATTTGGCGGTCAAAGCGGGCGAGCTACATTGTATTATGGGGTTGTCAGGTTCTGGCAAGTCAACCTTGATACGTCATATCAATCGTCTGATTGATCCAACCAGTGGCAAGATATTGGTAAATACAGATATCAATGCTAAAAACTCTGTGACTAAAATAGTATCTAACTCAGTAGTTACAAATAAAGATGTCTTGCCAGTAGAGAAAGGAGAACCATCTTCTGCTATTAATATCTTAGCGCTCAATGATCAAGAGCTTCAGCACTATCGTCAGCAAACGGTCAGTATGGTGTTTCAGCATTTTGGTCTGGTACCTCATATGACCGTCATTCAAAACGTCGCCTATGGCTTGCGAGTGCGAAAAATGAGTCTCAAAGCGCGTCATGAGGTTGCTCGGCACTGGCTGAATGAAGTTGGTCTATCCAATCTAGAGAGTAGCTATCCCGATGAGCTGTCAGGAGGCATGCAGCAACGCGTTGGGCTGGCACGTGCTTTGGCAATGGACAATCCTATATTGCTCATGGATGAAGCCTTTTCGGCGCTCGATCCTTTGATTCGCGCTCAACTACAGGATCAGTTATTAGAGCTACAAGCACGATTGAATAAGACGATCGTGTTTATCACCCATGATATTGACGAAGCCATCAAGGTAGGTCAGCGTATTAGTATTTTGAATGGTGGACGTTTAGTGCAAACAGGCACACCAAGCGACTTACGTCATAATCCCGCTGACGAATATGTAGCTAGATTTATGGGTGCTAAGCAGTAGGTGTATATAGTCGATTCATTTTAAAAAAGATACAGTGCTATTGGCTATAAATTTTTTGCAGCCTCTGTCACGCCTGCGAACAGCAAGCAAGAAAAAATTATAGCCAATAGCACGTTATTACAATCGTATCGCTTTTATTTTGAACTGACTATATAGCGACTTATGTCATCGTTATTATTTTCTAAAAGGTAGGTTTTTGCTAAAGTAATCTATCACTCTACTATTTCCATGCTGTTAAAAAAATGTAGCAGCATCTCTTTTACTATTAAAGAAAACTCCATTATCAGTATATACTATTAAGATACTCTAATATGGCAGTCATACTTAAAGCATGTCATATCTTTATCTAAGCTAAAGCCACTATAGGTACAGATACAGTATTAGGTTTCAGCTCTAGACTCACACTCTATTTCTATTTTGTCTTATAGCTTTTACTAAGCCTGACTCACCCTTTTACAGTATGTTTATCGCTCCAAAACCTTTACTCATTCACTTTAACTAATAGCGCAAAAAGACCATAAGCTGCCCTGTAGCTTATAGTCGTAAGACTTCGTCAAAAGGATCTCTTATGCCACATAAAAAAAACCATCATGACGCGAATAATCATAATACTAATAGTCATGAAAATAAGAACGCTAATGATTTAGCGACAGCCTCACCGCATGCTGCGTCACGTTGGTTAAAGAATATCAGTGCGTTTGGTGTCACGACGGTCTTGAGTGCCGGTATATTGGTAGCGTGTGGACAGATGAGTAGTGCAGATAATAACGTCAGTAGTAGCACAAGCAAGCAAAATAGCGGGGTAAAAAGCTCACGTGATATGTTGCCATCCGATATGCTCAAAACAATGCAAGCATTGCCGCAGTTGACTAAAGGTTTGGGCAAAAATGGCGCTGCTGTGATTGACCCTAATAAACCCACCTTAGTTAAGTTTTGGGCGAGCTGGTGCCCTCTATGTTTAGGGACGCTAGCAGAAACTGAAGAATGGCGTACTGATCCTAAATTTTCTGGTTTAAATGTCGTCACTGTGGCAAGTCCCGGTCATCTGAATGAAAAAGCCAATGGCGAATTCAGCACTTGGTATGCTGGCGTGCAAGCCGATTATCCTAAGCTGCCAGTATTGATTGATGCCTCAGGCGAGCTGATTAACAAGCTTGGCGTGCAGGTTTATCCAAGCTGGGCCATACTCGATAAAAACGGTAATTTGGTGCATTTGGTCAAAGGTAATATGTCAGCAGAGCAAGCCTATGCCCTCGCTGAGAATGCCAGTAATGATTTTGCTGAACTCAAAGCTGGTAGTGCTAAGCCTGCAAATGTACAAACATTAGATAACAACAGTAAAATTGAGACTATTAAACAAAAAGATGGCGTTTATTATAATGACAAAGGTAAAGCGATTAATACCCGCTCAATCTACCTAGCTGGTGGCTGTTTCTGGGGCGTTGAAGCCTATATGGAGCGGGTCGATGGTGTCGTAGATGCTGTATCAGGCTATGCCAATGGCGACACAGTCAACCCAAGCTATGAGCAAGTAATCCGTGGTTCAGGGCATGCCGAAGCAGTCAAAGTCACTTATGATGCTGATAAAACGGACCTTGATACGATTTTAAAGTATTATTTCCGCGTGGTTGATCCAACCAGCTTAAACAAGCAAGGTAATGATCGCGGTGTACAGTATCGTTCAGGCGTTTATTACACGGACAAAGCAGATAAAGCGGTAGTTGATGCTGCAATTAAGCGTGTGCAAAGTCAATATAAGCAAAAGATAGTCGTTGAAAACAAAATATTGGACAACTTTTACTTAGCTGAGATGTATCATCAAGATTACCTAGCGAAAAATCCGAATGGCTATTGTCATGTTGATTTAAGCCTTGCCGATGACAAGCCTGAAGACACGGTACGTACTAAGCTTGCATCAGTAACTACTGTCGCTGAGACGTTAGATCCTAAGCGTTATGCTGGGTTTGATAAAGGCGCGTTAAAAAACACTTTGACCAAAGCACAATATGATATCACTCAAGATGCAGGCACTGAGCGGGCGTTCAGTCATGAATATGATAACTTGTTTGCACCCGGTGTCTATGTCGATGTGGTCAGCGGTGAGCCTTTATTCTTATCAACTGATAAATATGCCTCAGGCTGTGGTTGGCCAAGTTTTACCAAGCCAATTGATAAGCAAGTGATTACGCAACATGACGATATGGCATTTAACATGGTACGTACTTAGATTCGTTCACGAGTAGCGGATTCGCATCTGGGTCATGTGTTCCCTGATGGTCCAAAAGACCGTGGCGGTCTGCGTTATTGCATCAATGGCGGGGCATTGCAGTTTATCCCAGTCAATGTGATGCCTCAGTCAGGCTATGCGCCACTAGTGAAGTTGGTTAAACCTGCGAAACCTTAGTAAATAACATGGTTTAATAATTTTATAAAAAGACGTTAAGAATATTCTTGGCGTCTTTTTTATAGGTTATAGTCGGCTAATAATGTGATGAATACTGCTATGAATCGTAGTAATTTTGCTGCAATCCATAGTGAACTCTGAAAAATAATCTAAAGTTCGTTATACTCAAACGCTTATGATTGTTCTATCAGTAATATATATAGTCAAAATACTCTAGAAACGCTACGGTACTGCTGGTACAAATTTTTTGCAGCCTCTGTCTGCGTAGGCACAGCAAGCAAGAAAAATTGATATCAGCAGTACATAATGTGTCGATATTACTTTTCATTTACTATATCGTTATGTCCATCTATTTATCGCTTGCTTCGTTTAGCGATTTTTCATTTTTGTATTTAAGGCTGTAACATGACCGTTACCCATACTTCTACTACTTTTGAGCCTATTATTACCTCGTTACTTGATAACGACTTGTACAAATTTACTATGCTACAAGCCATGCTACATCAGTTTCCTCAAACCCATGGTGTCTACCGCTTTCGCTGCCGTAATAATAAAGATGCCGCTTATCCACTTTCTGATATCAAAGATGCCTTAGAGCAGCAACTAGACAGCTTATGTGAATTGCGATTTTTAGAAGATGAACTAGAATACTTACGTGGCTTGCGCTTTATGCGTTCAGACTTCGTTGATTACTTGGAATTGTTTAAATTAAAACGTCGTTTTATCACGGTGACTACCGATGACAAAGGTCGCCTATTTATCGATATCGAAGGTCCGATGATTCAGGCGATGTTCTTCGAAGTATTCGTACTAGCCATTGTCAATGAGCTATATTTTAAAGTATTAACGGATGCAAGTGTGCTTGAAGAAGGGCAGCGCCGCTTAGAGAAGAAAGTGGAGTTGTTACATCGTTATGCTGCCGAACAAGCAGGCAATAGCCGTGATATTCCTCCTTTTATCGTTGCTGATTTTGGTACACGTAGACGGTTTAATAAAGACTGGCAAGCTCATGTGGTTGAGACTTTGCACAAAGCTGAGCCAAACATAGTGGGCGGCACGTCCAACGTTTATTTGGCAAAAAAGCTTGGCATGACGCCCATTGGTACGATGGCACATGAGTTTATGCAGGCATTTCAGGCACTGGATGTGCGCCTACGTGATTCGCAAAAAGCGGCGCTTGAAGCTTGGGTACACGAGTATCGCGGTGATTTGGGTATTGCGCTGACTGACGTCGTCGGCATGGATGCGTTCTTACGCGATTTTGACTTGTATTTTGCTAAGCTTTTTGATGGTTTGCGTCATGATAGCGGCGACCCTTATCTTTGGGGTGATAAGGCGATTGCTCATTATCAAAAGCTAAAAATAGATCCAAGAACCAAAGTGTTAACCTTTAGTGATGGCTTGGACCTGAATAAGGCGTGGGATTTGCATCAGTATTTTAAAGGTCACATCAAAACCAGCTTTGGTATTGGCACCAATCTCACCAACGATATGGGCATCACGCCATTGAATATTGTTCTGAAATTGGTTGAATGCAACGGTCAGCCAGTCGCTAAACTGTCTGATAGTCCAGGCAAGACGATGATCAATAATGATACCTATCTTGCCTATCTGCGCCAAGTGTTTGAAGTTGACGAGCCTGAATAGCTTTCATTAAAAACCATTTAGACACGACAAAACGGCTATTTAGCTCTCGCTTGCAACCGTTTTGTTTTCTTCAGAAAATGCGGCATCTAAAGCTTGTTGTACTGCGTTGATACGAGTCTCGCAAATGCGATAAGCGGCAATTGATTCTTCAACAGTGGTCATGAGATTATCAATATCAGGCTCATCTTGTTGCTGCAATTCAGCAGCATTGTTTTTTAAGATATCGTAGGCCGCCTTAAAGGTTTTTGGGGCGGCTTTTTTGCGTTTACGTATAGGGGTAGTCATAAGGTTTCCTAATATCTAAAGTAAAAGTAATAAATAATCGTGAAATATTATTATGGGGTTAAGTTGAAGCTTCTGTAAATTCTGTGGGCTTCTTATCCATTTTGATGTCAATGATTTGTGCTTTTGCTTTACCGTCTTTTAGGACGATATGAATAGTCTGCTCCGGGTAAAGCTGGTTGCTACTGGTCAGTATTCGTTGCTCCTGTTCATCAGTCAGCATGCTATAGCCTTGCTTAAGCACGCGAGACGGTCGATGCAAGAGTACAATATCACGCAGATGTGCGCTATCACGCTGCGCTTGTATTAACTGCTGCTGAGCACTTTGCATAATAATTTTCTGATGATTTTTACTATAAGTAGAGGCGAGTGAAAGTTGTTGATAAGCAGAGGCTTGAGTCTGTATATGCAGCTCGCTTGCTTGTCTGGCAGCTTGTTTCACTTGACGATGTGCACTTTGTTGGATACTACGCCACGCATAAGCACTGTCTTTTTGTAGTGCCGTTAATTGACCAACGGTTTGCGATTGTATTTGGCTCAATTGGCGTGCAGTTTGTTGTTCAGCTGTATTTAATTGACGCTGCGCTGCTTGTTTGATTTGCATTTGATATTGCAGTGTCTGAGTGACCAGCTGTGCTAAATGGGCCATGATAGCCGCAATGACTTTTGATGGCGTATCAAAGCTAGTATGAGCCACTTCATCTAAGATAACTTTGTCACGCTCATGACCAATCCCAACCCAAACAGGGACAGGTTGCTCAGCGACTAAAGCAGCAAGTTCATAATCATTAAGGTAAGCCAAATCACCAACAGCGCCGCCACCACGGATAATTACTAATAAATCTGGTAGGCGCTGATAAGTATTTTCAAATTGCTGCTGAGCACTGATGATTGCTTGACGAATCTCTGCTGGGGCATGATTACCTTGAAAAGTGGCGTTATGATAATGGAAATGACAAGCGCCTGTACTCGCGAGTCTATTGGCGTCCGCTTGAAAATCGCCTAACCCTGCGGCTTTTTCAGGAGCGATGACCAACACATGCTCGATATCAAACGGAGTTGGCAACTGCTGATTCAGGTTTAATAATCCTTCACCTGCCAAGCGGTCAACCATCTCAGCATATTGACGCGCTAAATCGCCTAACGTATAGCTTGGGTCAATATCTTCAATGGTGAGAGAGAAGCCGTATTGCGCATGGAAACCTGCCGATACCTTTAATAAAACCGTCAAATCACGGTCAAGTGGCATACCCGTTGCGCGCTCAAACTTGGCTAAAACCCGCGCCGCTTTAAAGCGCCATAGATTGCCACGGCAGCTGGCAATGACTTTACCGTCGTCATCTTTTTCTGCCAATTCAAAATAATAATGCCCACCTTTGCTAGATAAATTTCGTATCTCAGCTTTGACCCAAACACGGTGATTAAAAGTTTGCTTGATCACCATATCGACCGCTGATAAGTAATCACTAAGGCGCAGGACAGTATCTTCTAAGTTATTTTCTACACTGTTTTCTTGTTCTGCCAACTCCGCCTCCAAGGTCGCTAAATCTTTGGCAGGCGCTAATACTTTAGTGTGCTTGGTATTTGACAGGTTGGGTTTGCGCATAATAATAGACCAAAGATAGTGAGGGCTTAGAGACGGGTTAGGTGACGTAAAAGATAAGATAGGGTAGTTTAACCTAAAAGCCTCTACACAAAAAGTAAAGCCAACAAGCAGCGATTGATATTGTATCTTTATCGCAAGCTTATTGGCTCTAAGTTATCGCTAATACACTACATATATAACTGCAGCTTTATGACATGACTTACTGACAGCGGAAACTGATCATATACTCATAGTCATCATCACGTGATAAATTTGGTGAGCCTGTGCCAAGGATGGTACCGAGCACAGCACTCGCTTGACCAATCATACGCCCTGTACTCTCATTTAAGATGCCATTATATTTCACTTGATCCTCAACGATAATCACCTGTTTGCCTCGGCAAGTAGTCTTAGCACTATCTAGGGCGTTTTGCTGAGCTTTTATCTTGGTCTTGGCAATACCAGTTGTTTCATAAATAGAGTTGGCACGTTGAATAACTGGCGATGAAGGCGTGGTCTGACAGGCACTCAAAGTGAGGGCAGCGACTAAGGTGGCCGCTAAGGTAGCCGTTTTATTAAAAGTCTTCATAAGGGTTTCCTAATTCCGGTAAAGTAAAAATGAAAGCATGAACCTAAAAGTGACAGATATAGTTAAAATATCTCAAAAACGCTACAGTGCTGCTGGTATAAATTTTTTGCAGCCTCTGTCTGCATAGGCACAGCAAGCAAGAAAAATTAATATCAGCAGTACTTGATGTATCGATATTACTTTTCTCTGACTATAGATACGTTAAAGCTTTTATTAAACGATGAATTTACCCTATTGATATATTGAGTGTCTAGACGGTTATTGTGTTCGATATTGCGCTTATATTACCTACCGAAATAGACAGCGATAAAGGTGCGCTAAGTTTGCCCAAAATGCATAAGTAATGTCTGTCTGAAGTAATATCTGTCTGCTATATTTTTTGACAATTTTCTATGATTAATAGTAAAAATTCGACAGATAGCGGTAATACACAGCAAATCACTTGAAATATAAACCATATCTAGGATAATTGAGCTATTCATTCTTAACTAATAAGTATTATATGCAATTGATTCCCGCTCCTGCTGGCGTGTTAGAAGTTGACGCGCTTTGGCAACAAGACAATCCTAATGACCCAAATACGGATACCGTTGCGCTGCTTTGCCATCCCAATCCGTTGTTCGATGGTACGATGAATAATAAAGTGGTGACGACCATGTACCGCTTTGCTCGTGATAATGGTATGCACGTGGTACGTTTTAACTTTCGTGGTGTTGGACAATCGACCGGTGAGCATGATTATGCTGATGGGGAAGTAGTTGATGCAATGACCGTGCTACAATGGATTGCTGAGCAAACTCCTGCACGAAAATTATGGCTTGGCGGCTTCTCTTTTGGTGGTTATGTGACAGCGCGTGTGGCTGAGCAAGTATTGGTATCACCTCATATATGGGGACTGGATGATTTTGAAATATCTAAGATTGCTCTCATTGCTCCCTCAGTCGAAAAAAATGACAGCAGTGATATAGACTTACCTGCTGATAAAACCTTTGAGATTTATGGTAATGCGGATGAGGTTATCAACCCAAGCAATATGCAAGATTTTGCTGAGCGCTTGGGCATTGATGTCAGTATCGTTGATGGCGCAGGACACTTTTTTCATGGGCGCTTGTCTGAGCTGAAAAAGCTTTTGGAGCAGCATACGTATAACGGCGACATATAGTATTAGCTACAGATCGCTTGATACTCTTTAAGCTACCTAAAATAGCTTTGCGCTAATCAGTATTGTTAAGAGTTAACGGATTATTTTTACAACCTTAAGCTGTGTTAACCTAAAGAATGGTTGTGATAAGCCATTCTGATAAACCAGTTGCTACTATCTCAGTGTAAAAATCATAAGTTAGTAGCGATTGTCGGTATTAATACTTTATTCTGATATTTATTTTGTTTAATGATGAGTCGTATTATGAGTTTATCTCCCTTACAGCGTTATGAGCAAGCTATCAGCACGGATGAGTTTACTCGTGATGAGCAGCAGTATTTGGCGATGAGTTACTTGGATGGTCTTTACCATCAGCTCAATGATAACGCGGTACAGAAAAAAGGCTTTTTTAGTTTTTTAAAAGCAAAGCCTGTTGCACCCAAAGGTTTGTATATGTGGGGCGGGGTAGGACGTGGTAAAACATGGATGATGGACATGTTTTATGATTCATTGACCATTGAGCGCAAGATGCGTCAACATTTTCATCATTTTATGCAGCGGGTACATCAAGAGCTACATAAGCTGCAAGGCGAGAGCGACCCGTTAGAAAAAGTCGCTGATATCATCTATGCTGAAGCGGTGATTATCTGTTTTGATGAGTTTTTTGTCTCTAATGTCTCTGATGCGATGATTTTGGGTGATTTGTTCACCATGCTATTTAATCGCGGTATTACGTTGGTGGCGACATCAAATATTGAGCCATCTGGACTCTATAAAGATGGCTTGCATCGAGATCGCTTTATGCCAGCTATTGCCGAAGTTGAGAAGCATACCAGCGTTATGAATATCGACTCCGGTATTGATTATCGCTTGCGTGTGCTGCAACAAGCTGAGCTATACGAGTCGCCCATGACCAAAGCCAATCATCACTGGCTCGCCAACCGTTTTGCCAGCTTGTCTAACAATCAAAAATTCAGTAATGAGCCTATCACTGTTAATGGTCGTGAAATCAGGATTAATGCGCGTACCGATGACATCTTATTTTGCGACTTCCGTCATTTATGCATGGAGCCGCGGTCGGCATCTGATTTTATTGAAATCGCTAAGCAGTTCAGCACCGTACTTATCAATGCCGTACCAGCGCTCGATGATGATTTGCGGGATCCAACACGACGTTTTATTTATTTAGTTGATGAGTTTTATGATCGCCGTGTCAAATTATTGGTGCGCGCGCAACAGCCGATTCTTGAATTATATCAAGGACAAAAACTGGCGTTCGAGATTGAACGTACACGTTCGCGCCTGCTTGAGATGCAGTCAGAAGATTATCTGAAAATGGAGCATCGTACTGAAGATTCGGATGCAGCATAGATTTTATTCAATTCTTTAAATATTAAAAACCAGTTGTTGTCCAATACTGTTGGCTACTCTATAACAATATAGCAGCAGCTGGTTTGTTTCTACTTATATCCCATAAAACTATAATAATATTACCTATAATAGGCAAATGTGCCTAACTGCTAAACACTTATAATAATGAATAAGGATAGACCATGAGTACCTCTGAAAAGAGTCACGACCATAATAATGATGAGTCAAACAATACCGAAAGTCCGATAGTAACCAACTCACAAGTGACCGATGAACAACTGATCAATTGGATTAAATCGAGGCGCAGTATTGGTAATCTGAGTATCCCTGCACCGACAGAAAGCCAGATAAAAGCCGCTATCGATTGTGCAGTGACAGCCCCAGATCATAAGAAACTACAGCCGTGGCGCTTTATCGTCACACAGGGTAATGCTCGTCATGAGCTAGGTCGTGCATTTTTGGTGGCAGCTGAAGCCAAAGCAGCACAAGAAGGCGATACCCTATCTGAAAAAGAGCGACAAAAAACTTATAATATGCCATTACGTGCACCCGTTATTATTACTGTCGTCACACAAATGCAAGTGCATAAAAAAGTACCATCCTTTGAACAGATGCTTAGTGCGGGTGCGGCAGTTCAAAACCTCATCTTAGCGCTAAAGGCACAAGGTTTTAGTACGGTGTGGCGTACTGGACTACTTTGTAATGAGCCTGCTGTTAAAGCATATTTCGATGTAAGTGCAGATGATTATGTCACGGCTTTTGTTTATACCGGCAGCAGCCCTTGTGATATGCCAACGCGCAAGCCGATTGATATTGAACCACTGATGCGCTTTGATCAATAAAAGTCTTTATTGCATAATATAGTGGGCAACCAAGGGCATAGCTAAGTAATGACTTAACGAGAATGGCTGTTTGGCTGAGCTAGTAGCCTAAAAAATACTGTTAATTTGTACAAATAATTGTTCATACATTTTGCTTCGCTCACTGTATACTCAGCATAAATCAATTTATCACAAAGTCAGTCAATTCGGATAAAACATATGATAAGCGCTAATGACAAAAGCACAGATACCAACATAGACAGCACTCAAGCTGAGCAAAAAATGGCTGAAAAACAAAATAAATTGTTGTCTGGTATCATTGATCGTGCCACCAAATCTAGTCTTGGACGTAAAAAGTTAAATCCAAGTGTGGTGGAATCTGCCGTAGCAAAAAAAATGGAAGAGATACATAAAAATCCGACCAAGCTGCGTTTAGTAGTGTTAGGCGGCGGTAGCTTTGGCACCGCCATGGCAAACTTAGCGGCACGCAATGGCTGCGATACTACGCTGTGGGTGCGCAACAAGCGTACGGTCAAAGCGATGGCAAAATCGCAAATGAATAAAAAATACTTGCCAGGCTATAAGCTTGATGACCGCCTAAAATACAGTCATGAGCTGCAAGCCGCAGTCAAAGATACGGATATTATCTTCATTGCCGTACCGGGATTGGCGTTTCGCGAAACGCTTAAAAGTATCGCCCCTTTTATTAGTGGGCAGTCTATTGTTTCTTTGACCAAAGGGATGGAAAAAGACACTTTTTCTCTGATGAGTGACATCATCAAAGACGAGCTACCTGAAGTAAATTTTGGCGTGATGTCTGGTCCAAATCTTGCTATAGAAATTATGAAAAATATGCCTTCTGCCACGGTAATCGCTAGTGAATCTGAACCGCTACGTCATGCCGTACAAGCGGCATTACATAGTGCTTTCTTTAGAGTATTTGCTAGTGATGATATCCGCGGTGTTGAGCTTGGCGGCGCGTTAAAGAATATTTATGCCATTGCTATGGGTATGGCAGCTGCTTACGAGGTTGGTGAAAATACCAAAGCGATGATATTGACCCGTGGCTTAGCAGAGATGAGTCGCTTTGGTGTACATGCTGGTGCCAATCCGCTGACCTTTTTAGGGCTATCAGGTGTCGGGGATTTGTATGCCACTTGTAGCTCTGAGTTAAGTCGTAATTATCGTATCGGTAATATGCTTGGTCGTGGTATGACGATTGATGCAGCGGTCAAAAAATTGGGACAAACTGCTGAAGGTGTGAATACCATTCAGCAAGTACATGAAAAAGCCACTAAAGAAGGCATTTATATGCCTATTACTCATGCGTTACATGCCGTCATTTATGAAGACAAAGCGGCGCTTGGTGTTGCCCTGCATTTGATGGAAGCAGGGTTCCGTAGTGATGTTGAATTTGTCATGGAGCACGACCACAGTAATGCTTCACTGACCGCGCAAATGCAAACTGCAAACAGCCAATCAAAAGAGGATAAAAGTAAGCAGGGTAATAAGTAATAAGAGGTTGTTAGCGCAATAGCAATAGCGTGTCACTAAAAGAGAGTTACTTATAATTTGAACTGGCGATATAACAACAATAAAAAAGGCTGATAACTTATGAAAATTATTTTGATGCGCCATGGTCAAGCAGAAGACGAGACGCGTCCCGATAGCGCCCGCCAGCTGACGGATTTTGGTCAGCAGCAAGCAAAGCAGACCGCAAAATATATCACTACGCATTATCATCCCGATTATTTTTTGGTCAGTCCTTATGCGAGGGCACAGCAAACACTGGTAGAACTCCAGGCACAACTGCCTATTGTTCCATCGAGCATACAAGACAATCTCACGCCGTCTGACGATGCGCGTCAAGCGTTGAATGAGATTGCTGACATTGAAGCTAAGTGTCTGGTGGTGGTTTGTCATATGTCTATTGTTGCTTATATCGCGGGGTTGCTAACCAATGACTATCCTGAGTCTTTTTCTTTGGCAGAAGCACGTGTGTTTGAGATGGATTTTGTGATGGCAGGTATGGCACGCGAGATTGCCCGCTTTGTACCGGATCAGCCTTATTAATATAAGTTATTATTGATGGTTAATAATAGTGCTGCTGTTGATGGTCCTAGAGCATCTGCCTTTTAGCTAAATGATAGCTTTGATATATTATGGCTTTAACAATTGAGGACACATTTGGTGTTACATGTTTGGTTAAGAGCGCAGCACAGTCCACTAGCGGTCTGGCATGAAGACAGTCAACACTGGCAGTTGGTCGAGGGTTGGCAGCAGCTACAGGATATCTATAGTCGCTATAAAGCAAATAGCCAAAAAGCCATTTGTCTTTATTTTCCTTCTACTCATATGTTACAGGTCGATACGGAGCTAAACAGCACTCAGCTTAAGCAGTTAGGCAGTAGTGGCAAGCAGTACTTATTTGAAGAGACTTCTTTAACGCCTGTTGAGCAATTGGCTATTCGGCAAATGAGTCATAACAACACGCACCATCTATATGCGCTGGCACAAACTGATATCGAATTATGGCAACAGAGCGCAAAGCTTGCTGGCATGAATATCGTTGCTTTATTGCCTGATTTTCTATTATTGCCACTACCAGAAGAAGGGGCTGGGCAGCAAATCACCCTATATCAAGACAAAGAAACTGTGTTGCTTCGCCAATCTTTATATCAAGGTATGGCAGTCAGCTATTTACCGCTAATTTTTGAGCGTTTTCCGCATTTAAGCGAGGTCTTGATAGTACCTGCCATTGAGGACACTGTTTACGATACCGGCTACGTTTCTGACATTATTGCTACTGATATCATTACGACTGATAATGAGCTTGCTAATCGAACTGAGATTGAAAACTCTATAGCAGCAGGCAGCTTTACCGCGATTACAGCTGACATGATAGCTGAGCATCAACTGTTGTTAATCACACTAGTGACGACGCCAAAACCACTTGATAACGCAGAGCGTCATGCGCTGAACTTTTTTGTTAAGTCAACGGATTCGCAGTTGTCACCTTATCTTCGTGTGGCGCTGATGGTGGCGTTATCGGCACTGGTATTACAGATGGCGACCGATGCGGTGCAGTGGTATCAATATAATGAGGCAACAACTGCGACTAAGACTGAGATTGCGACACAATATCAGTCTTGGTTTCCAAATGAGCCACTCAGTACGCGTACCAAACTACAAGTTCAATTAGAGCCAAAATTGCGTAGCGATAGCCAAGCACCTGCGTCACATATGGCAGTCCTTTCGCGTATATCCCCTTTGATTAAACAGTCATCATTAAAGGCGCAAGCATTGGTTATGCAGCCTTCAGCACTTAGCTTTACGTTGATTGCTCCTGATCGCGGCAGTCTTGATCAGTTTACAGCTACACTCGTCGCGCAAGGTCTAACGGCAAAACTAGAGCAAGTGAATGGCAATGAGCAAGGGCAGTTTAGCGGTCAAGTAACGGTCAATGTCGTAGACAACAACAGCAGTGTCGGCAATAAAGGGTAATGATGAAAATACTACAGCGCCGTACCAAACGTAGCTCAACGATGCTGCAGACAAGTGCATTATCAGCGCGAATGACAGGCTATCAAAACCTGCTATTTGTACGCTGGCAAGCATTGTCTTCTCGTGACCAGTTGGCTTTGCTATTACTGTCTGCTTTTTTACTACTGTTTGTTGGCGGTTATGGCGGTTATAGTATTCATCAGGCAGCTAATCATAGCAAAAGCGAGTACCAAGAGCAGGTTGCTGATTATTTTTGGTTGCGTGCTCAAGCAGGTAATATAGATAGTAATGCGTTAGCGGCTGCCAATACTACTGATGGTGCAGAGGTAATACCTGCTGCTAGTAGTGTCAATGCGTTGTTGACTAAATCAGGCATTGTAGATGCGCAAGTGATTGCTAATGGTGATACGGTACAACTAAGCTTTAATAATCCGAGTCAAGCGGTGGTGAGTGCTGCCCTTGGTAAGCTTGAACAACAAGGCTGGCAATTCACTCAGTTGTCTATGCAGCAAGATTTGCTCACTAAAGCGATTCAGGTTCAGGCTACCGTTACCTCATCATAAATGGGCAAGGGACATGGGGCATTATGGGGATAAATTTTACTCAAAATTAGTCAATAGCTTTTATACTAACAAACCCATTTATACAACAGACCTTATTGAAAAAGTACTTCTTAGACACTATAAAATAGCTATAACAAATGTTTCACTTTAAAATTCATGCCTCATTTATGTGTAGGGTTTTATAATCAGCACAATATGCTATGTATGCCATGACAGGTGATCATATGAATAATCCGATGAGTGATAATATGAATAATAAACAAAGCCGCTCTTTAGTAACGTATAACCACATTACGTATTTATTATATGTACTCAGTTATTTTACTGCCGGTTTGCTGTGGATTGTGCCTATCTTTATGAATTATGCCAAACGTCGTGATGCTGATGGCACATGGCTTGCCACGCACTTTGACTGGCAAATTAAAACATTTTGGTACAGTATTGTGTGGTTTATCGTTGGCATTGGCATCATTACTTTTGCTCTTGGTAGTTTTGGCGTTAGTATGATGGCGGATAGCGGTAATATCGCTGTCGGCTCGGTATTACTGGCTAGCATTGGTTTTATTATTATGGGCGTTGCCTTTATTTGGCATTTATACCGTATCGTGCGAGGCTGGATTGCTCTAGCGGATGGTCGACCTGTCCCTTAATAATTGAGCTATATCTTACTATAGAGAGTAGCTATCTATAGTCGATTCCAAATAAAATAGATACGCTATATTGCAACGCGGAACTGGAATAAATTTTTCTGGCGTGCTGTGCCTACGCCGACAGAGGCTGCGTAAAATTTATTCCAGTCCCGCTGTATCGTTTTAATACTGAATTCACTATATATTCTCTATAGTAAAATTGGCTGATGAAACTTTGGTCTTATTTCGACTAAGCTGATATAATCGCTGCGCTTGACCACATTGGCTTTCTTTATTCATTTTCACTTTCAAGCAGGGTCTGTTGTTACTATGTCTTATGCCTTACTTCGCCCTTTTTTGTTTAATATGGACCCTGAACACGCGCATGAAATGACCTTATCCTTATTGGATAAAGCCCATAAAGCGCGTGTTTTAGGTTTGGTTTATGGTCAATCTATGCAGCCAACTGATTGCATGGGCTTGCAGTTCTCTAATCCTGTTGGTCTTGCAGCCGGACTGGATAAAAACGGCGATTATATTGACGCCTTAGCTGAACTTGGTTTTGGCTTTATCGAAGTAGGTACGGTCACCCCAAAGCCGCAAGCCGGTAATGATAGACCACGTTTATTTAGGCTCAAACAAGCAGACGCCATTATTAACCGTATGGGTTTTAACAATGAAGGTGTCGACTACCTCATTGAAAATGTGCAGCGCTGTAAATACAAAGGCAATATCGGCATTAATATCGGTAAAAACGCTGCAACGCCAGTTGAAAAAGCGGCTGATGACTATGTTTACTGCTTAGAGCGTGTTTACCCACATGCTTCCTACATCACTGTCAATATCTCTTCGCCAAATACCGCAAATTTACGTGACCTGCAAAGCGGAGAAGCATTAACCCATCTGTTAGATGCGATCAAAAACCGCCACAGTCAATTGGCAACAGAATACGGTTTTTATGTGCCATTGGTTCTTAAAGTCGCGCCTGATTTAGATCCAATACAGGTAGATTATATCTCTCAGCAACTGCTGGATTTCGAGATTGATGGTTTGATTGCGACCAATACCACATTGAGCCGCGTAGGCGTCGAAGATTTGCCCGATGGCGATCAAGCAGGCGGTTTATCAGGTCGTCCGGTCAGCCACATTAGTACGCAGATTTTACAACAATTCTCTGATCAGCTGGATGGTAAAGTGGCATTGATTGGGGTCGGCGGTATCGATAGCGGCGCTAAGGCTGTCAAGAAAATCGAAGCGGGCGCAGATATGGTTCAGCTTTATTCAGGGCTTATTTATAAAGGGCCTGGGCTTGTACAGTCTTGTATACAGTCTATCGGTGGTTATTACGACGCAATGGAAAATTAATTGTAGCTATATGGATTAGATTAAAAGTATGAAGGCTTGTTATCTAATACTTAATTCAACACCTGATACAAAAGATATAAAGTAACGAGGCGGTATACATGAGTGGTTTAGACATTGTGATTGCTGTTGTGGTGCTAATAGGCTTATGGCGCGGCTTTCAAGTGGGTCTGATTAAGACGGCAGTTGGTTTGGTCGGTTGGTTTATCGCTCTTATTGCAGCAAGTCGATTGGCCGCTTCCGTAGCACCGCAGTTATCGAGTATCATCCAGAACCCTGTCTTACAGATGGCTGCTGCTTTTTTATTGGTAGTGATTGCGATATTGGCTATCATGCACTTGGTTGCCTTTGTCTTTTCAGGTGTCTTAAAAACTTTACGTTTGGGTATACTTGATAAGATGGCAGGTGGCCTATTAGGTGCTGCTAAAAATGTGCTGATGGTTTTGGTGATTCTTAGTATTAGTGCGCCACTATTGGTACAAATGCCGCAGTGGCAGACATCCGTACTGGCACCTGAGCTGTTACCTTATGCACCTGTCGGTAAAGCGCTCGTCTCAGATATGTTTGGGATGGCTTGGGATCAGGTCAATCAATCATAAGGGTTGAATAAAAAGCTATTCAACCGCATCTAATATTCGTAAAATACCATCCATCAATTATCACTGCTTAATTATTAGCTTAATCATCAACCGTTTGTGTCATAGATCATTCTTTTCTTAAAAAGATTTTAATCTTAGCAAACATCATCAGCTTGGCGGCATATGATAGGTCACAAACTAAAGCGATTTTATCAGTAGTAATGCCGTTATTGTGTTTTTAATGTGTGGTTCAAATTCAAAATAGGATACAACTATGTGTGGAGTCGTTGGGGTCGCAGCTCATGAGCCGGTCAACCAAATTTTGTATGATGCCTTAACCATGTTGCAGCACCGTGGGCAAGATGCGGCAGGTATTGTGACTTTACAGGATGGACGTTTATATTTACGCAAAGAAAACGGCATGGTACGTGACGTTTTTATGAATCGCCATATGTTAAAGCTGGTCGGTAAATTCGGTATCGGTCATGTGCGTTATCCGACTGCTGGCACGTCAAGCAGTGCTGAAGCGCAGCCTTTTTATGTCAACTCGCCTTACGGGATCACGCTGGCACATAATGGTAACTTGACCAATGCTGAGAGCTTGGCGAAGTCGCTTTATCAAGAAGATCGTCGTCATCTAAATACCGATTCAGATTCTGAGGTTTTGCTCAATGTGTTGGCACATGAAATGCAAAATCTAGGCAAAACTCATCCAACGCCTGCTGACATCTTTGAAGCAGTGACAGCGGTTTATGGCCGTGTTGAAGGCGCTTATGGCGTAGTTGCTTTGATTACTGGTCATGGTTTGCTAGCATTTCGTGATCCAAACGGTATTCGTCCGCTTATCTTTGGTAAGCGCATGGCAGCTAATGGCGGCACAGAATATATGGTGGCATCAGAATCGGTTGCTCTGACCGGTTCAGGTTTTAGTATTGTTCGTGATGTTAAGCCAGGCGAAGCTATATTTATTGATTTGGACCATAAATTGCATACGCATCAGTGCGTTGAGCAAAAAGAATATACACCTTGTATCTTTGAATATGTGTATTTTGCCCGTCCAGATTCTATTATGGACAATATATCCGTTTATAAATCACGCCTACGTATGGGTGAAAAACTGGCCGATAAAATCCTTGCTGAATGGGGTGAAGATCATGATATCGATGTGGTCATTCCTATCCCTGATACCTCGCGTACCTCAGCGATGGAGCTAGCGCTAAAGATGAATATCAAGTACCGTGAAGGGTTTATGAAAAACCGCTATATCGGTCGCACCTTTATCATGCCAGGTCAGCAGCAGCGCAAAAAGTCAGTGCGTCAAAAGCTAAGTGCAGTGCCACTAGAGTTTAAAGGTAAAAATGTCCTTTTGGTTGATGATTCAATCGTCCGCGGTACAACTTGCCATGAGATTATCCAAATGGCACGCGATGCAGGCGCGCGCAAGGTATTCTTTGCCAGTGCAGCGCCACCGGTTAAGTATCCAAATGTCTATGGTATTGATATGCCAGTGCGTAGCGAACTTATCGCCTCAGGACATAGCGTTGAAGAAGTGCGTGATATCATCGGTGCTGACCGCTTAATTTTCCAAGATTTGGACGATTTGATTGAAGCGGTCAAAGATACTAAGCATAGTAAAGTTGAAGGTTTTGATTGTGCCGTATTTAATGGCTGCTACATCACTGGTCAAATCAATGAAGCGTATCTTGAGCATCTGCAAGAGCAGCGTAACGACACTGCTAAAAAGGGTAAAAAAGGGGTACAAATAGTCGCTGATACGCCAGTAGATATGATGGGTGTAGAAGAACTTTAAGCCTCTTTATATCTTAAAATATAGTAATTAAAAAAAGGCTGGATTCTCAATGAATTCAGCCTTTTTGCTATTAAATTTATTGTCAAAATATATAGTTTTAAGAGTGATTCTTTAGATTAAAAAAGCCTTGAACAACCATAAAAAGCCATTAATCGCAGTGATACCGACCACCATGCTGACCAGTAATTGACGGCTAATATGATAGACAAACAATACCAATAATAAAGCGCTAATTTGTGCCATTAGTAAATGCATCTCCGCACCATTGATACCGGTACTTTGTAACAAACCTTGATAAGACAAGCTGGTCAAAATAAGCAGTACCATGACCGATAACGGTAAACTTTCATTTAATCGATGTAGCCAAGGCGTATCCAGTAGCTTTTTGGGTATTAAAGCGGGTAGAGCGCGGGTAATAAAAGTCACTGCTGCCATCGCGAACGTTGCAAAAATCAGATAACTACTGCTCATTACTGCCTCCTTGCACACTGCGCTGCACCCAAACTCCACGGACTAAAATCATAAGCATACAAATCGTAATCGCTACCAATAATAACCAGTTACTGGTAAAAAAAGAGGCGATAACTAAGGCAATGACAGCAATAATAATAGGGAAATAACGTTTGATACTTTGGAATTGCTCATAAGCTAAAATCGCAAATAGACAGACCAAGGCAAAGTCTAAATGTGGCACCAAATCACTGAGAGCGCTACCAATCATCACACCAATCGCACCTGCTAATACCCACCAGCTTTGATTGAATAAGCTTATGGGCACTATCAATGCTTGTCGTGATTCATTCGGCAAACTGGTCATCACCGAAAAAGTTTCGTCAGTTAGAGCAAACAAGCAATAGGTCTTGGCTATTTTATTCTTTGGGAGATATTGTAATAACGGCATGCCATAAAAAACATGACGCAAGTTAATAGCAGCTATATTGGTTGCGATATTGCCAATCGGTAATCCAGCACTTAACATTGGTAGGCAGGCATATTGAGCGGCACCCGCATACAACACCACGCTGAGCATAATCGTTGCCCATACTGGTATACCAGCAACTTGCGCAAGCACACCAAAGGCGATGCCCGCTGGCAAATAACCCATGGCGACTGGTAAGCTTTTTTTAAAGCCTTCTCCCCAGTCGTAGCCCTGTACCTGAGTTTGATTGATCTCATTTGATTGAGTATTCACGTCACATCCTAGTTTTTACCATTTTTGTTTATTATTAAATTTTAAAGGGAGCTTAATAGTGTAATGCTGATCGGTCAATGGTCAATGGTCAATGGTCAAGTTGGAGTTTTTCATAGCTACCAGTTTGATGAGCACGGTATAAAAATCCAGCAAGTATCAACATTCTTAGCAACAATAAACACCATACGCTGAGCCAGATGCCCGTCATAGCCCACTGCTGATAAAGCAACCAACTCAATGGGAAAAAGATAGCCGCTAATATAAGGGCTGCATTGCGAATAATGCTACCTGCTGTTAAACCAAAAAATATCCCATCTAACCAGTAAGCACCAACCCCGACAAGTGGTAACAGGACAGCATATAAATGATAGTCATAAGCGAGCGTAAAGACCGGTTCGATATTGGTCATAAACTGTAAATATGTGGGCATGGCAAGCCACCATATCGCACTTAGCAGGATAGCAAGGCCGTAGCTCACGATGCCGGTACGTTTCACGATAATGCGAAAGCGCGACCAATCTCGTCGACCTGCTGCTTGTCCACTTAACGTCTCAGCAGAGACTGCCACCCCGTCAAGGGCAAAGGCTGAGATGCTTAATACTTGTAATAAAATAGCATTGGCAGCGAGTATGACGTCGCCGCTTTGAGCAGAGAGTCGAGTAATCCAAGCAAAGCTTAACGTTAAAATAAGCGTACGAATAAAAATATCTTTATTTAGTGAAAATAGCCTAAGCATCTTATCTTTATTGAAATGCTGTGGGTCAGCGGTAAATAACGCCTCCCAAGAGATTTTCAAATGTAGACGACTTAACCATAATGCCAATACTACGCCCAGCCAGAAGGCAATCGCTGTACCCAATGCGACACCGACCAAGCCCATATCCATTGCAAAAACAAAAAATAGTGTCAGAATGATATTGAGTATAGCGATAAAACCTTGTTGATATAGCATATAACGGGTCTTGCCTTGACCTGCAAACCAGCCAATAAAAGCAAAGTTCATTAGCTCAGCAATCACACCCCAAAAGCGCACATCTAAATAGGTCTTTGCTGCATCACCGCTATCAGGATTGGCGGCAAGCGCTTGTAGACCAAAATCAATGAGCCAAGGTTTTACCAGTAGTAAAACGGCACCAATCATAAATGCCAAAACCAAAGCGCGTTGCAAGATGGACAACAGCGGTGATTGCTGACCACTGTTATCTTTTAACTCGCCGTTATGAGCAGTGCTTCTATTATCTAATTGCCCAAGAGCTTGAGCAGAAAGTCCAGATGACGCATATTGCAAAAAGTTAAAACTGACGAGCAATAGTGATAGCAGTTGTACTGCAAGCCCGATACCAGCAAGTTTTGCCGTATCATTCATATTGCCAATAATCGCCGTATCAATGACGCTTTGGAGTGGCATTGCAAGATTTGCCAATAATACTGGCAATGCAATAGCGATAATACGTGCATAGCGAGTATCAATAGGCGGCATAGGACGTGGCGGTAGGATAGATGACATAAGGCAATCGCTTAGATAGGCAGATTAAGAATGCTCATAGGTAGTGCTATAATAACTTATAGCAGCGCTAAAATTTTTAGGTATTGATTTGATTTTGACCATGATACATAAACAAAAGCACCTAGAGTCTAGGTGCTTTTTCCATGATCACGCTTATCTACTCACTTAATAGAGAATTTACCAAGTGAGCAGGGGTGCCATTATCAATCTTGTTCAAACATCTTTGGATCATTGAAAGTCACGATTTCTTCTTCAAACTCAGGTTTTACTTTGACGATAAAGTCATCACGTGACAGACCCATCGCTAGAGGAATCGAGCTTGCAATATAGGTAGAGGAATAAGTACCAGCAAGTAAACCAATAAACAGTGCCGCTGAGAACCAGAATAAGCCATCACCGCCCAAAAACAGCATTGCTAATACCACTAATAGCACGGTTGAAATGGTCATAATCGTACGGCGTAGTGTCTCTGTTAATGACAAATCAATGGTTTGACGCGGACTGATACCGCGGACACGGCGGAAATTTTCACGGATACGGTCATAGACAACGATGGTATCGTTCAATGAATAACCAATCAATGCCAAGATGGCTGCTAGTACTGTTAGATCGAATGGGAAGCCAAATAAGGCAAAGACACCGATGGTCACGATAGCATCATGGAACAAGGACAATACTGCACCAAGTGCCAGCTTGAACTGGAAGCGCAGGGCGACATATCCCAGCATACACGCTAGTGCAAGCACAATCGACATGACTGAGCTTAAGTAAACCTCATTACCCACTTGACTACCGATAATATTCACGTTGCTGATTTCAACATCGTTATTAGGTAGCGCTAACGCTTCGCTCAAGCTGGTGTTAAGACCATCGATATTATCAGATTGAGGTGGCAAACGTATTAGCAGCTCTTGCGAGGTGCCTAGGTACTGCACGACTGCATCATCAAAGCCATTATCTGCCAACGCAGTAACCACATCACCTTGCTCAACAGATTGCTCATAGCGCACATCTGCTGACACGCCACCGGTAAAATCAAGACCAAGGTTTAAGCCATTGACCGCAATTGCAATGATACTACCAATCACCAAAATGATTGATAAAATGCCCATTGGCTTTTCTATCTTCATAAAAGGGATGATACGCTGATCACCAACGGCTTTGATACCGCCTTCGGCATAGGCAGCTGCATCGTCAGCAGCGTCACCCAATGCTAAGTTAGGATCGATAGCAGCAGGCGCGAGCACGTGGCTATCTTTACTCGCATGTTCGCCGCTACGCTGCTTTTTACTGGCTGATTTCTTAGCAGTGGCGTTATTGGTTTGGGTATTGCTACCCTTACCATCACGGCGAGGTTTTTTACGTCCACGCCCAGTTGCTGTAATATTTGAGCCGTTGGGTTCAGGATTGTTCTGTTTTTCTAGAGGATTGTTATTATCGATTGCCATAGTTTTCTCCTAACCGATGCTCAGACGTTTGATAGATTTACGCTTACCATAAGCAATTTGTATCAGTGCACGGGTTACCAAAATAGCCGTAAACAGCGAGCTGACAATACCAATGGCTAAAGTAATCGCAAAGCCTTTAATCGGACCTGTACCAATTGCAAATAAGATAAAGGCGACCAGTAAGGTTGTGATATTGGCATCGAAAATACTACTATAGGCGCGATCAAAACCTGCCACGATAGCCGATTTCGGTCTCACTCCATTAGCTATCTCCTCGCGAATACGCTCAAAAATTAGAACGTTAGCATCGACCGCCATACCGATGGTCAATACAATACCGGCAATACCCGGTAATGTCAGTGATGAGCCTAAGATGGACATAATAGAGATAATAATAATAACGTTAACTGCTAGAGCAATATTGGCAATCACACCAAACAAACGATAGAAGATAATCATAAACGCAAAGACTAATAAATAACCAACCTGCGTAGAGAATAAGCCTTTATCGATATTTTCCTGACCCAGTGATGGACCAATGGTGCGCTCTTCAACAAAATACATCGGTGCCGCTAACGCGCCTGAGCGTAGTAACAATGCAAGCTCAGCGGCTTCAGCACTACTATCCAGACCAGTGATACGGAAAGATGAGCCTAGTACTGCTTGGATATTTGCACGGTTAATGACTTTTGTTTCAGCATATGGCGTACGAACTTCAACAGTTTCACCAGTAGCTGGGTCTTCTTCATAAGCGATGCGCTGTTTATTTTCAATAAACAATACTGCCATTTGTTTGCCAACCGCTGTACGGGTAGCATTCTGCATCAGCTTACCACCAGCACTGTCTAAGGTAATACTAACCTCAGGTGAGCCACTTTCATCAATACCGGTTTGAGCATTAGTAACTTTATCACCAGTGACAATCGCTTGGCGCTCTAATAATACTGGCGGACCATCAAGGGTTTCAAATGGGAACGCTTCAGTACCGGCAGGTGGAATACCGCCTGTATAGTTTTCGGCACCTTCAGCGACCATACGGAATTCAAGATTGGCCGTACGACCAAGGACGCGTTTTGCCTCAGCGGTATCTTGTACACCTGGTAGCTCAACGACGATACGGCTAGCACCTTGTGATTGTACCAATGCTTCTGTTACCCCAAGTTCAGCAATACGGTTGCGTAGGGTAGTCAAGTTTTGATTGACCGCATAGCTGTTGATTTCATCAAGCGTTGCATCGTTATACGCCAAAATCAGGGCAGGGCCTTGCTCATCAATAGAAGATTGCAGGGCAAAGGTGTTACCCATTGAGCTTTGCAAAACGTTTTGGGCACGGTTACGAGTGTCTGTATCGGAAAAATGCAATACCACGCTACGCTTGTCGTTTTTGATACCTTTAACAGCAATGCGCTCAGCTCTTAGATCTCGTCGAATATCGCGACTGGCACTGGTCAGACGTTGTTCGAGCGCCTTGTCCATATCAACTTCTAAGACGAAACGGACGCCGCCACGCAAATCAAGACCAAGTTTCATGGGCTTGGCGCCGATATCACGCAACCACTGCGGCGTTGTCTGCGCTAAGTTCAGTGCGACCACATAGTTCTCACCCAAGTTTTTTCTCAATACTTCCTGAGCTTTGAGCTGATCGACTGGATTGTCAAGACGTACCAATGCGCTGTTACCTTTGAACGTACCATCGTGGTAGTTCAAGCCAGCTTCTTTTAACAAGTCTTGTGACTGCGTTAAAATGCCATCAGACAACTGTGTGCCTGCTGCAGCACTGGTAATCTGTACGGCAGGTTCGTCAGGATATAAGTTAGGAGCAGCGTATAGACCGGCAATGATAAGTACGACGGTGATGAGTAGGTATTTCCAAGCGGGATATTGCATAATCACTTCTTTAGGTTGATAAACTACTGGCGACGCAGGCCACAAGTTAGCAGATGGGAAGTTAGCGATAACAATGGTGAGGTGCTTATTTAGCTGCCATAGAAGCCATGATAGTGCACCACTGTGATCATCCGCGATGATAATAAAGCATAAAACGGTAAAGCCAAAAATGACCGTAAATAATGTACGGTCATTTTATAATCATTACAACTGTTAATTGATACTGATACAATAATAGTCAGTCATTATCGTGCTGACTAATTTTAACGATCACATATATCAATTATCAAAGATGTCAATGACGTTTAAACGCTTTCGATAGTACCAGCTGGCAATACTGAAATAACAGAAGCACGTTGTACTTTGATATCTGTATTATTATTTAAGCTTACCACTGCATAATCGCCTTCCAAATGTTTGATACGACCCATCAAACCACCAGCAAATATGATTTCACTGCCGACTGTCAAAGCACTTACCATAGCGCGATGCTCTTTAGTACGTTTTGATTGTGGACGAATCACCAAAAAGTAAAAAATAGCAAAAAAAGCAACTGGTAATAAGATTTGACCGAACAGTGATGCCGCACCGGCAGTTTCAGCAGCGTGAGCGGCTTGGATAAATAACAACATAGTTTCTCTCGACAAGTTATAGATAACAATTAATTTAGACGCATAGTAGCAAAAAATACCAGACTTGGTAACTGTTAATCATAAGCTGGTTATGTTTTTCTTAAGCTAAAGGCATGTTGATAGCGCATTATTTTGCCTATCTTACTTTTTAAACTGTCTACATTATATAGAAACCATTGACTTATAAAACAAGCCCAATAGTAAATAGTTAACATGCCATCAAGCGAAACCCGTATTCCTCTCATTCTCAAATGTGTCGTGATTATTGAAATATATAGCGATTTATTGTGAAATAAGCGCATCAATGCTACTATCGAAAGCAAATAGTCGCCAGTTTTTAAAGTAAGATTTAAGCCATTGTGCTGAGCGATATGTGCTCATTTATATATAAAAGATCCAGACCATATCAGATAATATTTTCTATCTGCTTGCCTCTGCTCATGATATATTGTGACTTCCTTTTACTTCTTTGTTTAGGTTACCTAACTTGTTCACCTCTTTTATGTCTGTACCTCGTTTACATCGTTCGCGTGCTTGTCGTAAAGACGCCTCTGCCAAACCTCCCCCGACGATGCTTGGAGATACTCGCTTGAGTATCAAATCATTGTTGGCGTTATCTGTCTGGATAACGCTGCTGCTACCGCAAACGGTCTGGGCAGCTGAAGGAGTAGCGGACCCAAGTACAAGCAGTATATTGCTGCTCATACTATATGTACTCGTTGCCATTGGTATCTCATTTATCTGTTCACTGGCAGAGTCAGCACTCCTGACGATGACGCCGTCTTATATCGCTGATGTTCAAGAGCGCAATCCAAAAAAAGCCCATATGTTAAGACGCTTAAAGATTGATAATATCGATCAGTCCTTGGCTGCTATTTTGACCTTGAATACAGTGGCACATACACTAGGCTCGATAGGCGCAGGTGCGCAAGCGACGATTGTATTTGGTAGTGCTTGGTTTGGTTTGTTTTCTGCCATCATGACCCTCGCTATTTTATTCTTATCTGAGATTATTCCAAAGACCTTAGGTACGATGTACTGGCGTCAACTCAGTGGCATGGTTGCCTACTTTGTACGTGGTATTATTCTACTGCTATATCCACTAATTTGGATCTCAGAAAAACTCACCAAGCTGCTGGTACGTGGTAAAGAGCCACAAACCTTTAGCCGTCGCGAATTTGCCGCGCTTGCCAGTATTGGTGAAGAAGCAGGACAAATCGATCCATTAGAGTCGCGTATTATCCGAAACTTACTGGCATTTGGTGCTATTAAGGTTGAAGATATTATGACACCGCGTTCGGTGATGCTAGCTTTTGAAGAGAACAAAACAGTAGCAGAGTTGCTGGTTGATCGTCCAAAATTGACCTTTTCTAGACTACCGATTTATGATGGTGATTTGGATAATATTACAGGCTTTGTATTAAAAACAGACATGCTGTTAGCAAAAGTGAATCATGCCGTACATAAGCCATTGACGCAGTTTAAACGTGACATTACTTTTGTTTTTTCAAAGATGAAATTGTTTGATTTGCTTGAGCTGATGCTGAAAAACCGTATCCATATTGCCATTACGGTTGGTGAATACGGGGAAGTCAAAGGTTTAGTTACTCTAGAAGATGTGTTTGAAACTCTCTTAGGTCTTGAGATTGTCGATGAGATAGATCGCGTTGAAGACATGCAAGCATTGGCACGGCAAATGATGGACAGACGTGTCGAGCGCTTGGGTATGAAGCTAAGTGATGATGAGCATTATGAAGACTATACAGCTGACAGTAAGCAATAAAAACTTAATCAGTTTTTATTGCGTAAACTACTGATAATTTATCGTATGCTTTTTATAAGATAGCTCATTTATTCAAAAAGCATACTTTACTGAGGTAGTCGCAATAATTACACAGGGTGTCACATGGCTGTGAGAATTAAGTGATAGGCTAAAAGTATCCTAATAATAGGCTGCTAGAAATCTAATATAAAAGCACTTGTTAGAAATGCCTATCAATAGAAATACTCGTTAATTACTGCATCGATTGAAGATACTAGTTCGTCAGTAGTTAAAAGTTTAGGGTATAAGATTTATTAGATATAAATAGCACTCTATAATTAAATCGTAGCTATTTCATTGTCGTTCAATAGTAATGATTATAAAGCCACCATTAAGGAATATCATGAAACAACTATGGGGAAAAGGGCTATTGGCTCTATTGATAAAAGGTGCCAGCTTGGCGGCAATCGTTGCTGCTGTCAGCACCATAACTATCACTGCGCAAGCAGCAACCATGACTGAAGCCTTGGTACAAAACTACGCGACTGCTATGAAGTCTGCCGCTAATAATCGAAATATTAATCAGGTGGCGCGTTTGGTTTCTGATGAGGCATTGATTTCGTTGTCAAGAAAAGGCAAGTCTACCAGTCTGGATAAAGAGGCTTATTTAAAACTGCTGCAAAATAGCTGGGGCAATACCTCAAACTATCGCTATGACATCAATGTTGATAACATTGTAATTTCAGGTGAACAAGCAAAAGCCAATGTAACGACCAATGAAAGCTGGGTCAAAGATGGTCAAAAGGTCTCCTTTGTTACTACTTCAAGAGTGACACTGGCTTTGTCTACTGGTGACGCCATACTTTTGCGTGCTGTATCCCAAGTTACGATTAATTAGTCTTCCTTCAATAATAAAGTCAGCCAATGAGCAAAACCTTTAGCCATCAATGATAGGGCACATTAATTTTTGTGTATTATCTTTTATATTGAGCTGGTCTTTATTTGATATTGCGTACTATACTGTCGATCAACTTTATTTCATCACTTCTCGTTGTTAGGAAACTTCCATTATCATGTCTACTGTGTCATCAAACTATCGCTCATTTATAGCTTTACCATTGACGCTTGCGGTGTCAACTCTTCTTATCAGTGCGTGTAGTAATACATCAGCGGTGAAAAAGACGGGGGCGACTGGCAGCACAGCTGTGGTTAAGCGTCCTACCACGCAAGTTCAGCCAACGGGAAATGCAGATTATTCGACTGCATTTTTGGATGCTGAAAGCTTAGATGAGCTTGCTGATTTATTGGAAGCCACTGACATGACTATGGTTGAGGGCAACAAACTTGCTATTCAACAATATGGTGACTTGTGGAATCGCCTGCGTGCTGGGTATCGGATGAACGGTGGACAGCCGGTTTATAATCAGCGTATTGAAGCACAAAAAGGCTGGTTTACCAGTAGACAGGATTATTTGAACCGTTTAACAGCGCGTGCCAGTCGCTATATTTATCACACAGTAAGAGAGGCAGAGCGTCGCAATATCCCAACCGAGCTGGCTTTGCTGCCTGTGATTGAGAGCTCCTACGATCCAAGTGGCACCAGTAGTGCGGCAGCAGCAGGTTTATGGCAGTTTATTCCGAGTACGGGACGTATTTATGGTCTAAATCAAAGCAGTACATATGATGGTCGCCGTGATGTGATTGAGTCAACACGTGCCGCTTATGACTTTTTGACCGCATTGCACAATCAGTTTGGTAGTTGGGAGCTGGCATTAGCCGCTTATAATGCCGGTCCTGGTCGTGTGCAAAAAGCCATTGATGCCAATAGAGCTCAAGGTTTACCTACCGACTATTGGTCACTCAGATTACCGACTGAAACCATGAACTATGTACCACGCTTTTTGGCAGTTGCCGAAATCGTTGCCAAACCTGAAAAATACGGTGTCTATTTACCGGCTATCGCTAACCGTCAGCATTTCCGTAGTGTGCCTGTCAACTATGGCGTAAGCTTAGCCGAAGTATCGCAAGTCACGGGTGTTAGCTACGATGAATTAGAAAGATTAAATACGGCGTTAACCTCAGCACGTATCGATTCATCAGGTCCGCAGCGTATTATTATTCCTAATGATGTCAGTCTGACCACTGATGTGAAGCTGAGCGCTTTGAGGGGTAATGGCAGTAGTAATATTCTCGCTTCTAGCAATGCTGTTACGACGACTACGCCAAGCTACTCTGGGTCAACAACGCCAAGCTATAATAATAAGCCATATACTACCAGCTCATCATTGCCGGGCACTGGTAAGGGTCTTGCTGACTATGCTGCCAGTGCAAGCGTCCCGCAGCAAACCACCAGCTATATTCCGCCATCGTCATCAACGACCAGCAGCTCAGTTTATAGCAGCAGTGCCTCAGTGCGTACAGAGCCACCTTTAACCTCAGCAGAGACCAAAAAAATCAACGCTGAGCTGAAAAGTAGTAACAGCTTACCGACCACATCAGCGCAAATCACTCAAAACAATACCATCATTCAAGAGCCGCCGCTAAGTAAAGCGGAGCGTGATTTTATTGCCAATCAAATTCGTATTAATACGCCTGAAACCAATGTCATTAACGCCGATGGTAATATCAATCTATCTGCCGTACAGACGCAGCAGTCCGTCTTAGAAGCCACGGGACAAGAGAAGAAACTGAGCTTCCCAAAAACCTCAGTTAGTAAGCCAAAACCACAAGGCACACGTACCACTTATACGGTCAAACGCGGTGATACTTTGGCTAATATTGCCAGTCGCTCTGGTGTGAGCTGGCGCGATATTGCCGAATGGAATCAGATGGATGCCAGTGCCAAGCTACTCTCTGGTAGTACTTTGTATCTATATAATGCCAAAACTATCGAGCCATTGAGCGCTACCAGCAGCACTGTCGCGAGCCAGCCTGAAAGTTATGTGGTACAAGGCGGCGACACGCTTATAGGTACTGCCAATCGCTTTGGTTTATCAGTGACGCAGTTAGCAAGTTATAATAATTTGAGCAGCCGTGCAGACTTATTAAGAGGTCAGAAACTATGGCTTATCCCAGGCAAAGTAACAGCGCCAGTCAGCACTCCTGCCGCGCCATCTACTAAACCGAAGAAGTCATCGACTGCGACCAAAAACTATAAAGTAAAAGCGGGTGATGGCTTGATTGCACTTGCACGCCAATTTAATATAACGACTGAGACATTGGCCAGTCTTAATGATATTGGTACGACAGATTCATTATACGTCGGTCAGACCTTGAAAGTACCTGCCAGTGTAGACTTTACTTCTAACAGTGGGTCTACTGCTACACAGAGCACTGCTAGTAGCAATAACACCACAACCAAAGCCAGCAGTTCAAGCTCAGCGCCGACTAGCAATTATAAAGTCAAATCAGGGGATACCTTGATTGGCATCGCTAATAGTGTTGGGGTCAGCGCAGAAGATATTGCTGCCGTAAACAGTAATTTTGATGCTAATGCGCGTTTGCAACGTGGACAAACGATTAAAGTTCCTGTATCAAAAGAATTGGTTGATCGTCAGCTAAATGATGAGGCAGTCAGCTACAAGGTAAAATCAGGCGATACTTTGACGGGTGTTGCCCAGCGTTACAATATTGGCTTGGGTGATTTGGCAGCAGCTAACAATCTCAAGACCAATTCTAACTTGATCTTAGGTCGCACGATTACCATTCCTGCTAAGGGTAGCGTGAGTACTAGTGCGAATGCTGCGGCCAGTAGCAAGAGCAGTAGTTCGGTGAGCACAGAGACGACCAGTAAGGCTGATAGCGCGCCAGCTACCAGTAATAGCGGCAAAAAGCTCGGCAACACAGAAAGCTATAAGGTGCAGTCTGGCGATGGACTCATTGCTTTAGCACGCCGCTTCGGTGTTTCAGTTGAAGACTTAGCTGCTACCAATGATATTTCGACCAAAGCTCAGTTACAACGTGGTCAAACCATCAAAGTACCGAAATTAACGGTCAGCTATACGGTTGGCTCAGGAGACAGCTTGATTGGTTTGGCACGTAAATACGACGTTTCAACCAAAGAGCTTGCGGATATGAATGACATTGCAGTCGATACCATGCTGCAACGCGGTCAACGCTTAACGGTGCCTAATCGCTAATGTGTGCATGTTTGAATAAATGTTGTTAATAAAAAAGCTGCTCTTATAAAAGAGCAGCTTTTTTTATGGCAGTATCAATTATCAATATCTGATTAAACCGTGGCAGTTTTTATTGTTTCAAGATAGCTTCTGATATTGCTCACATAATGCATGGCTTGACCATAGCGGCTATTTGACGCTTTATTATCAGACAGATAGGCATATATGTTTGCCCAGCTTTTGTCATCGATACCTTTGGCACTCAATTTACGCTGAATACCTTTAACAGCATTTGGTCCCATATTATAAGCCGCAAGCGCAAACCAAATACGATCCGTTTTTGGTACATCGGCAAAATCAGTTTTCATCTGCTCTAAGTAACGAGCACCGCCGCCGATACTTTGGTAAGGGTCAACACGGTCTGAGACGCCCATTGCCTTTGCCGTATTATTAGTTAGCATCATAATGCCGCGTACTCCGGTCGGAGAGACTGCATTGGCATCCAAGTGCGACTCTTGATAACCCATGGCAACCAAAAGCTCCCAATCATGATTGTAGTTGCGCGCTTGTTCTTCAAACGAAGACTGATAATCAGGAAGCTTTTCTGTCAGTGTGGTCTTGAAATGATCTTGACTATAGGCATCTTTTAATAAGTCTTGGTTATAAAAGGCGGCTAGCTTTTGAGTATTATCAAGCTTGATGCTATCACATAAAAAATAGCTGGCTTTTTGTGACAATGGATCATTGGCAGAATTAAACGTCCAGCTTACTTTAGGATGCAAGCCATTTTTGGTCAAACTGGCATCATAACCACAGCTGACATTAATAGAAGACAAATTCAGCTGGCTTTTTAATTGGGTGCTGGCCGTGGTCAATGCCATATCCGCATCGCCTGACTGTAACGCTCTTAGCGCAGCTTCCTCATCAGCATAAGCTTTGAGAGTGACTTTTACCCCAAGCTCATCAGCATAGTTACGCACTAAGTCGTAACCAAATCCATGTTGGAAGCCATCGGTCGCAAAATAAGTGCTATCGCCTGGAACAGCAGCGAGGGTCAAGGTCTTCTCCAGCATAACATGGTCATAAGCTGGTACTTGGTTATTCATGGTCGTCAGACTCTCAGCAGGGAGTGAGAGTAGGGCGATGCTTGAGATTTGCGCCAATTTCTTGGTTTTGGCGAAACGAGTCACTTTGATAGATGCAATAGCTGGAACGATGTTACTTTCGGTGTTTAGCAAGCGTTTAGATGGACGCAATATATATGAGATACGGCGTTTAGCCCCTCGCGCAGATGCTTTCGCACGATAAGTAATTCGCTGCATGGATGTCTCCTAATTTTAGCCATCCTACTTACCATAAAAATACGTGCTCATTTACGCCAATATCAGCAGCATAAATAGAGGTGCATTTTAAATACTATAAAATTTACATACTTATTGAGCATATAAATCTCATAACATCTCGTTTAAATATAGCCGTACAGTCTCAGCTGGCAACCTTATAGCAAGGGGTGTAAGAGCATAAAAAAGCACTTTAATACCTGATTGCTAAAAAAAGGCTGCAAAACACCGCAAAGGCGCTAAATCAGATGATTCCTTCATCAATGATAGACTTGGCTGTGATTCGAACTATTTAAACGACATTATTTAAAAGACACTTTAACATCGGTAAGGTCATGAATAAATTATTGGAAAAACGTGGCGTGAGCAGGATATGCTCAGAGTTGTTACGCTGGTATGGATAATCAAATACTCTGACTATGTTAAGAGTAAATGGTCACTCATACCGTTTATCCAGCAATAAAGACAAGCAAGTTAATCTGTCTGATAAATAAGACTGATCAATAAAAGCCAATGAATAAAAAACCATCAAGCAGTTTGCTGTACCGCTACTGCAACACTAAAATAGGAAATATCACCTTACTCAAGAATGTATAAGCCGAGGTGATATTATATTGATTGCTATCTACAGCCCTATTAAAAAAGTAAAAATAATAGGATTTTAGACCTCAATCATCATTTTAGTGCCATAACCGGAAGCTGTAATAATGGGGAGTCTCATGACAAGACATTCTTTCTACAGATAGTAATATGCAGATATTCATCTGATTATTCAAGTGTAGTTAAGAAAATTGCGATAAAACTTAACAATAGCACTATAGAAGGTAATAATTTAGCCTGTTTTCTATCGCATAATTTCGATTTAATGAATATAAGTTTGTTCTGTTACTGGCCAAAATAAAAAAGACAGGTAAGCAAAAATCTGCTTATCTGTCTTTTTTAGGAGAAAAATAAGGTTCTGCTGCTTAAGCAGGATTATCGATATCGATAAATGTCACTGGCAAGTCAAACTGCTGAGCAACAATCCTACCTAATGCTTCAATGCCGCCGCGTTCTGTCGCATGATGTCCGCAAGCAAAATAGTCAATGCCAAGCTCACGGGCGATATGAGTGGTACGCTCTGATATTTCACCAGAAATAAATGCATCACAGCCCATTAATGATGCTTGCTCAATCATATCTTGTGCGCCGCCCGTGCAGATGCCCACTCGCTCAATTAACTTATTACTGTTATGAGTATCGACGTTATACTCAGCGGCAATATGTAATGGCATGCGCCCCAATGCTTGAGTAATTTGAGCGATAAGGCTTTGAGCACTCTGTGCGGTGCAAATGGCAATATTACCAACCGGATGTGTCTCAGCAGGATACAGTGCCTCGATGATGGTCATGTTTAACGCCGCCGCCAATGTGGCATTGTTACCAATGACGGGATGGGCATCGAGTGGTAGGTGATAGCCGATCAAGGAGATACCATGTTGCATAAGCTTGCGAATACGCTGACCTTTCATACCAGTCAATGGGGCAGGTTCACCTTTCCAAAAATAGCCATGATGTACCATGATTGCATCAGCATTATCTGCAATGGCGGCATCAATCAATGCTTCACAGGCAGTCACGCCAGTAACAATACGCTGAATAGGCCGACCGCCATCTACTTGTAAACCATTCGGTGCATAATCTTTAAAGGCATTCGCTGATAAGTAATCATCGCAAAATTCAGTTAAGGAGTGTGCAGTAATGATAGTATTTGATGATGTGATTAAGACATCGTGCGTACTCATAGTATTCCCTTATAAAAATTTCAATTAATAATTTCAGTAGCTCAAGTATTTATAAATAATGAATTATTTCTCGTGATCACTATTTTAACATGATGCGGCAAAAGAATAGACAAGCCCAATAACTGAAACGGTACACGATGCGCTACCATTGTATTATGAGGACAGCTATAATTTACACATGTGAAAGTGCCTTATATCAAGGCGTACGCCTGATATGCCTTAATACCGATTGTCTATGTGAAATTATAGAGGTTTTTATATGTCGTCATCCCCGAATGCCAATAACAAGGCTGGTCTCTTAAGGTGGTTACCTTGGATTTTACTGCTATTGGTCACAGCCGCCTTTATTTGGTTATTTGCGAGTATGAAGACAGCATCGGAGGCAAAATGGGAGCCGCCAAAGACCACACCTGCTGAGCAGCAAGCTTCCGAGCCGGTATCGGACTCACCAACGCCTATCGCCTCTTATCATAATGGTGTGGCTCGAGCCTCCCAGTCTGTGGTCAATATCTATACCACGCAGACGATGGCAGAACATCCTTATATGAACGATCCGGTGTTGCGCCGGTTTTTTGAATATCATGGCGCACCGTCAGAAGAGCAAGGCAATACCAACCTAGGTTCAGGCGTTATCGTGTCGGATGATGGTTATATCGTCACCAATGCCCATGTGATCGAAAAAGCCGATGAAATCACCGTTGCTTTTAATGATGGTCGTAAAAGCCGTGCAAAATTAATTGGCACAGACCCAGATAGTGATTTGGCAGTGATTAAAGTCGATATGACTGGGCTTACACCATTGGGCTTTCGTGAAAAACCGACGCTGGTAGGCGATGTAGCACTAGCGATTGGTAATCCCTTTGGTGTCGGTCAAACCGTTACCCAAGGTATTATTTCAGCGACGGGACGTACAGGGCTTGGCGTCAATAAGTTTGAAGATTTTATTCAAACTGATGCGGCTATCAATCCCGGTAACTCGGGCGGTGCATTGGTTGATGCACGTGGTGAGCTGATTGGTATTAATACTGCCATCTACTCACGCTCTGGTGGCTCTATGGGTATTGGATTTGCTATTCCTACCGCTATCGTTGAGCAAGTGATGAATGCTCTGATCAAAGATGGCAAGGTCAGTCGTGGTTGGCTGGGTATTGAGATACAATCGCAGCTGAGAGATCCGACACAGCTCGAATCATCAACAGGCGTAGAGGTACTTAACGTGGTTCCTAAGAGCCCAGCTGCTAAGAGCGGTCTAAAAGTTGGTGATATTGTTTTGACCATTGATGGGGTTGAGATGACTGATGCCAATACCTTGATTCAGTATGTCGCTCGTAAAGCACCTAATACCACGCTGCATGCTCAAATCTTACGTCAAGGTAAAAATGCGCAAGTGAAGATATTGCTAGAGGAGCGTCCAGTTGAAGAGCCAGTCACCGTTCCTGTTGTGATTCAAAATGAAACGCTTGGTGGTAATCAGCCACCAAGCCTGCAAGCTCCAGAACAAGATACCCCAATGATGTCAGAAGCCGAGCGTGACCGTATGCGTGAAGAGCTTTTATTACTGTTCGAAAGAGATGGTGCACCTTTGTAAAGAGGGTGTTTACCGATTCTCTGATCTCTAAGAGCAATAACAAAAAGCGCGCTATCTATAAGATAGCGCGCTTTTTTAATAAGTTTTGATTGATCGAATGGTTAGTAATTTGTTGATTTAGCAGCTACTTTTCTATCAGCTCATGATTGACATAAATCACGCCTTGTACTCTACAGCAGCAGGGTAGGATTTCATCTTTTTCAATCATAGCAAGCGGCTCAAAAGGATAATCAATAACGTGTGAGCTGGCGATACGCTTGATGCGGCAGCTGCCACAATAGCCTTCCTTACATTGATAATTGATATCATGTCCGGTGCGTAGCAATCCATCAAGCAAGCTTTCGTCATCATGCAAGTAAAATTGCTTCTTACTCGTCATTACCCAAGTCATAGTTTTATCCTATCTTTTTATAATATGGTCAATCCTAAATAAAATAAGTACAATTATTATAACGTGCTACTGGGATAAATTTTACTTGCTTGCTATGCCTACGTAGACAGAGACTGCGCAAAACTTATCCCAGCAGCACTACACTTATTCCATGATGAATCGACTATATTAAAAGCTCAATCTTGAAAAACTATCTTCTATAACTCAAAATCATCAAAATCGCTGTCTGATAAGTCTGAATCAATCTGACCGACCAAGTACGAGCTGATTTCAGTCTCTTGCGGGGCAACTTGCACGTTGTCAGACGACAACCACGTGTTAATCCACGGAATCGGATTTGATTTAGAGTTCGGGAATGCGACTGGTAAGCCAACCGCCTCCATACGTAAATTGGTGATGTATTCGATATATTGGCAAAGAATGTCTTTATTCAGCCCAATCATTGAGCCGTCTTTGAACAGATAGCCTGCCCATTCTTTTTCTTGCTCAGCCGCTTTACGGAATATCTCGATGCTTTCTTCATAGCACTCTTTGGCAATATCGACCATCTCAGGATCATCACGACCGATGCGCATGAGGTTAAGAATATGCTGCGTACCGGTTAAATGTAGCGCCTCATCACGAGCAATCAATTTAATAATCTTGGCATTACCTTCCATTAGCTTACGCTCAGCAAAGGCAAACGAGCAAGCGAATGACACATAAAAGCGAATGGCTTCTAGGACATTGACTGCCATCAAGCACAAATAAAGCTGCTTTTTTAGTGATTTTAAATCGATGGTAATTTGCTTACCATTGATCGTATGCGTGCCTGCACCATATAGGTTATATAGCGATGAGCTGTAATACAAATCATCATAGTACTTGGCGATGTCCGCCGCGCGCCCTAGGATATGCTCGTTCTGCATGATGTCATCAAAGACGATAGCAGGGTCATTGATAATATTACGAATGATATGGGTATAGCTGCGCGAGTGAATGGTCTCAGAAAACGTCCACGTCTCAATCCATGTCTCAAGCTCAGGAATCGATACCAATGGCAGTAGCACGACGTTTGGGCTACGACCTTGGATAGAGTCGAGCAGCGTCTGATACTTTAGGTTGCTGATAAAGATATGCTGTTCGTGTGAGGACAGATTGCCATAGTCCATACGATCACGTGACACATCAACTTCTTCTGGACGCCAAAAGAACGACAGCTGCTTTTCAATCAATTGCTCAAAGATAGGGTGCTTTTGTTGGTCGTAACGCGCCACGTTGACCGGATTACCAAAAAACATCGGCTCTGTTAGCGCATTGTTTGGCGTTTGGGAAAAAATCGAATAAGTCATGGGACTGCCTTTATCATTGATATGGTTATTAAGTTATAGGGTTTTGACTAGATTTGGTTTGATTGGATTATATTACAAGTGCTCTAAAGATATTTGTTCTGGCGTCTGTCCGTCATTCACATATGCTTTAAACATCTCACTCAGTTCGCTATCGTCCAAACCTTCCAATTCATCGATCGCACTTTTACGCAGCGCACTCAAGCCCTCATCATCTGATAGTTGCTGCATTTCTTTCTGTACGTCTTTTTTAGTCACTCTCTTTATTGGTTTTTTCAATACTTTTGTGGCGACTTTCTTTAATGCTTCTGGTTTTGCTGCTGTGCCTTCGCCTAATTGCTCACGGACGTCTGCGATGTCGACTTCTACTTGTACGATATGTGAGCCACCATCGTTTAGGTCTGAAAATACGTTTGGGATAAACAAACCACCGTCTTTGATGATTGCGGTATATTGCACATGACCTCCGTCGTTTTTATTGTTTGTGTGTTTCAGTTATAGCACTTAATGCCTCTTATAATGACTTTCATCATGGCTGGCGTGTCGCAAGATTGTCATATACTTTGTTATTTTCTCTTTTGCCTACTGCTAATACATAAACTACCACCACATCATCTTTTACGGTATATACCAGACGATAGCCTACGGTGCGTAATTTGATTTTATAAGTATCCGTATGTCCTGAGAGTTTTGACGCAGGCACACGAGGGTTTTCTAGTCGCTGCTGTAATTTTTTCTTAAACTGCTGCTGAATACTGGGCGCTAAATTTTTCCATTCTTTTAATGCTAAAGGGTGAAACTCAAGATCATAAGTCATCCAATGTTACCTTTATAGGTATTTGACCATCATTCATCCGTGCACTAACCGTTTGGCTTAATGCTATATCGTCCATCGCTTCCATCATGCGCTCATACATATCTGTAGACACTAGATAAGCCACCGGTTTATTGTGGTTTAAAATAGCAATGGACTCACCATCTGACTGTTTAATCAGTGCTGATGGGTTGGCCTTTAATTCTGAGATACTGGCTGTCTGTGTGGCAAATATTGGTTGCATGACTCATTCTCCGCTAATATTGCGATCTAAATATAGGGCTAATTTTAGCATGAAAATTAGGTCTTATTTGTTAATATATTTATGTGTAATTTGTAGGGTGCGCCTCGCGCACCTTTAAACTTGAACCAAAGCCCAGTATTTTGACATAGTAGGCTTAGGGTATGCCTCGCGCATCTTTAAACGCAAGTTCTATATCATCGGTGCGTGGAACACACCCTACAAAAACCGTTACGATCTAAAAGTAGGTTGGTGTCGAGGAACGAGACCCAACATATAATTTATTTAACATCGTTGGGTGTCGCAAGCTCTACTTAACCTACACTTATGATTTAATCTTGCAGCATGCTTAAGCATTTGCTAACTCAATCTTTGCGTTACCGAATTTATCGGCGAACTTATTATCTTTAGGCTTAGACGCGAATCCTTGAAACATTTTTGTATTGACGGCAACGTAAATTCTATTAGCAATAGACTCTTGAATGTCTTTCGACAAACCTGTCTGGCTTAAAAAATTATCTTTGATTTTTCTTACGTCACGTTCAACTTTGACTTTTTGAACTCTATTGATATTGTTTCCAACTCCAAAGATTATTAATCTTGTATTGTTATTTTCTAATCTTGCTCCAATTTTCTCCCACCATATTCTATCAGTGTCGCCAAATGATAAACCGAAGGCTACAATCAAATCTACTGTATCAATTATATTACTGAAACGGACATCAAGATTTTCACCTTTAGCTTCATTATGCTTGTGTTTGATGAGTGATTCTTCAATATCTAAATTATCGTGAAAACTTGAATTTGAAATTTGAGATGTGTCGTTGACACCTAGAATCATTCCGTCATCAACATGACCATGAATATGAATTATATTTCTCAATACATGTTTTATACCATCTTTTGTACGTGAATCTGAATGTTGCCCAATTACAGGGCTTTGATTATCTTTCAAAATTTGTTCAACGACGTTGGTATAATTGAAAGTCACAATGTCTATATTCCATACATGTTGCGGAAATACTTTCTTAAATTCTTCTAACTTTTCCTTATGAGTTAACTTTAAATATTTCTCGGGATATGATAAATCGTCTAAAAATTTTTCTATATTGATGTCAAAATTGCTAAAATCGGATTGTATCTTTTCCAAGTAACTTGATAAGCTTGAAAGAATACTATCAGTTACTTCATCGAAATCATCAACACTAAGATAATTATTAGTATTCTGACCTAATCCAATTTCTAAATCAGACCAAAAATCGTATCTACTGTCTATGATAGATTTTTTAAAATCACTGATCTGCTGTGATTCGTCTTCTACATCCATACAATAATATTCATAAAAGTCCTGATACCCAGTTTTTAATCCTAGATTAATATCAAAACCATTACCTAAAATAAATAAAACATTCATAGCTAGTCTCAGTTTATTTTTGTATTCTGAAATAAATAGTGGGCTTAACCCAAAAGCCAAACCCGCCATCCTTTAGAAATTCTCTTTAAAGAACTTCTCTTTAAAGAACTTCTCTTTCAAACTTAAATCTTACAAGCCCCGCCAGCGCAATCATCTTCCATATCCGCTTGGGCATCGTTCGCACCATCACGAGTGTTATGGTAGTACAACGTCTTCACGCCAAGCTTATACGCGTTTAGCAAGTCTTTTAGCAATATCTTCATTGGTACACGACCACCTTCATAACGAACGGGATCGTAGTTAGTATTGGCAGAGATACTTTGATCAACGAACTTCTGCATGACAGCGACCAGCTTTAGGTAACCATCATTGTTTGGCATTTGCCATAGTAGCTCATACTGATTTTTCAGCTTATCAATCTCAGGCACGACTTGCTTTAAGATGCCGTCTTTTGACGCTTTGATAGAGACCAGACCACGTGGTGGCTCGATACCATTGGTCGCGTTGGCGATCTGACTAGAGGTCTCAGACGGCATCAAGGCGGTTAGGGTAGAGTTGCGCAGACCGTGCTCAGTGATCTCGCCACGTAGCGTTTCCCAATCGAGATGTAGCGGCTCTTGGCAGATTTTATCCAAGTCTTTTTTGTACGTATCAATCGGCAGGATACCTTGTGAGTACGTCGTCTCATTGAACGCAGGACAAGCGCCTTGCTCTTTTGCCAATTTGTTTGACGCTTTTAAGAGATAGAATTGCAACGCTTCAAACGTTTGATGCGTCAGACCAATGGCACTGTCGTCTGAATAGCGTACGCCATTTTTAGCTAAGTAATAAGCGTAGTTAATCACGCCTACACCGAGCGTACGACGACGCATACTGCCGTTTTGAGCGGCTTTTACTGGATAGTCTTGATAATCGAGCAGGGCATCAAGCGCACGGACGATGAGCTCGGCTGGCTCTTCGATATCGCTGACGTTTTCGACTTTACCCAAGTTGACCGCTGATAGCGTACAAAGGGCAATTTCGCCTTCTTCGTCATTGATGTTATCAAGTGGCTTGGTCGGTAGCGCGATTTCCATACATAGGTTTGACTGGCGAATCGGCGCAACCGTCGCGTCAAATGGGCTATGGGTGTTGCAATGATCGACGTTTTGGATGTAGATACGACCTGTGCTGGCACGCTCTTGCATCATTAGGCTGAACAAATCAGCGGCTGGAATTTGGCGGCTACGAATAGCAGGGTCATTTTCGTACTTGGTATATAGCTCTTCGAATTTGTCTTGATCTTCAAAGAACGCATCATACAAGCCAGGAGTGTCGCCTGGAGAGAATAGCGAGATATCTTGACCTTTAATCAAACGGGTATACATGGTTTTGTTTAACTGTACGCCGTAATCCATATGACGGACACGGTTGTCTTCGACGCCGCGGTTGTTTTTCAATACTAAGAGCGACTCAACTTCTAAATGCCACAATGGATAGAACAACGTCGCTGCACCGCCACGGACGCCGCCTTGTGAACAGCATTTAACAGCCGTTTGGAACAGCTTATAGAATGGGATACAACCCGTATGCTGTGCTTCGCCGCCACGGATAGGGCTACCAAGGGCACGGATACGACCTGCGTTGATGCCGATACCAGCACGCTGTGACACATAGCGTACGATGGCGCTGGTGGTCGCATTGATAGAGTCTAGGCTATCACCGCATTCGATCAATACGCACGAGCTAAACTGACGCGATGGCGTACGCACACCAGACATGATAGGCGTCGGTAGTGAGATTTTGAATTGTGAGGTCGCATCATAGAAACGCTTCACATAGTTCATACGCTCTGATTTTTCGTAACGGCTAAACAAGCACATCCCAACCAACATGTACAAAAACTGTGGGCTTTCATACACGGTTTTGCTAACGCGATCTTGGACGAGGTATTTACCTGCCATTTGCTCAACAGCTGCATAAGCCAGATTCATATCGCGCCAGTGATCGAGATACTCTTCTAATTCGTCAAATTCAGCACGGCTATAATCGGCTAGGATATGCTGATCATATTTACCAGCGTCGGTAAGCTTTTTGACATGATCATAAAGGTGCGGTGGGGTAAATTTATTATAAGCAATCTTACGTAAATGAAAGATTGCCAAACGCGCCGCTAAATACTGATAGTCAGGCGTATCTTCAGAGATAAGATCTGCTGCTGACTTGATGATGGTCTCGTGAATATCACGTGTTTTGATACCTTCATAAAACTGAATGTGTGATTTTAGCTCTACTTGTGACACCGACACATTATCTAAACCGTGAGCTGCCCACTCGATAACCTTGTGAATTTTATCTAACTCGATAGGCTCTAAACGTCCATCACGTTTGGTTACTTGGATTTTATCGATATGTGTCATGCTGACCTCGTAAGTTGATTGCTTGATAGTTATTTACTGAATGACTTATTAGTGATGCCGCGCGGTGTAAGGACGCCAAGCATGCTTTATAACGCGATATATATGCTCATGATAGAGTGTTTTTTTGAGGCAAAAGCTAGCCACGGCTCATGGTGATGGTTAAAATCACTGAGCACTACATATAGCGTGTTTGTTAATAGGTGGACACAATATAGCGGGAAAATTTTGAAAATGCTATATTGATTTTAGCGGCAAACTATGTTGCTGAGGGCTTATACGTTGTCCAAATTTGGGCAAAGGACGATGGCATAAGGGTTAGACGCAAATGAGTTTAATAATAAATTTTTTGTAAAAATCTAATCACTCTTTGCTTTTTATTTTCTCGTAAATTGTTGACTAATAAAAGCAGTCACGGCAATAATAATGCGGGCGCAGATTGTACATCAAACCACAAAAAATCGCCACCCAAATGAGTGACGATTGTCATTATCTTCAGTGAATTTACGCCTATGATAGTAGGATTTGATAGAGGGCAGTAAGAGACTGTCAACCCTATCATAAGTTACATCACAATGCGTACCGTCTTAGCCGCATCAAGAGACGCATATAGGGTATTGACTTGCTCAGCAGTCGTTAAGTATAAGTTCACCCGTATAGAATGGAAGCGTCCTGTTTTTGAAGGTTTGACTTGCATAGACGCTAAGTCAAAATCCGGAAACTGGCTGCCTAAAATGAGTTTGACTTCGTTCAACAAAGTCTCATGCTCACCTTCATTACCGATAATGCTCATCGGGTAATTCATCGGAAAATCCCATAGCTCAGGATTTTGAATGTCGGTTTTTTTGCCTTTGATTTTGTCATTGCCCAACGATATTTGAGAGACGTTGACATCTTTTTTAGGATTTTGTTGATTATCGCTCATGGGTGAGTCCTTAGTGCTATTTTATAATGGGGCTTGAGTCTTAAACTTGGCTGGTATTTTAACAAACGACTATCGATTAACCACAAAAAAGCTGAGACGCGCTCAGCTTTTAGGCTCATATACTCTGCGATATATAAAGACAGTATGCTAAAAAGCTACTGTCTTTATAGGGGGGTTATCAGTCATTTTCAAGGAAAGAGCGCAGATGCTCAGAGCGTGATGGATGACGCAATTTACGCAATGCTTTTGCTTCAATCTGACGAATACGCTCACGCGTCACATCAAACTGCTTGCCAACTTCTTCCAAAGTATGGTCGGTCGGCATATCGATACCAAAACGCATTTTGAGCACGCGTGCTTCACGCTCAGTCAAGTTGCCTAATACATCACGCGTCGCTTCACGTAGACCAGCAGCCGTCGCATCGTCAACAGGGCTTGAGATCGTACCATCTTCGATAAAATCACCTAGGTGCGAATCTTCATCATCACCGATAGGCGTCTCCATTGAGATAGGCTCTTTGGCGATTTTTAGTACTTTACGGACTTTGGCTTCGTCCATCTCTAAGCGTTCGCCTAATTCCTCAGGCGTTGGCTCGCGTCCCATTTCTTGTAGCAATTGACGAGAGACACGATTGATCTTATTAATCGTCTCAATCATATGCACAGGGATACGGATGGTACGTGCTTGGTCAGCGATAGAGCGGGTGATTGCCTGACGAATCCACCAAGTCGCATAAGTTGAAAACTTATAACCACGGCGATATTCAAATTTATCGACGGCTTTCATCAAGCCGATATTACCTTCTTGAATCAAATCCAAGAACTGCAAACCACGGTTGGTATATTTTTTGGCAATTGAGATAACGAGACGTAAGTTAGCCTCGACCATCTCTTTTTTGGCACGGCGGGCTTTGGCTTCACCAATAGCCATACGGCGCGCCACATCTTTCATGTCGTGGATTTCCATCTCAAGCTTATGCTCGTAATCACGGATAGCACGTTGTAACAAGATAACATCGTCGGCGACTTTCTCTAACGTGGCAGCAAAAGCAGGCTTACCTTTAATACGCTCAATCAACCAATCAACGTTGGTTTCATTACTTGGAAAAGTCTTACGGAACTCTTCGCGCGGCATACGACCACGGCGAATCACCAAGCGCATGATTTGACGCTCATGCTTACGCACGTCATCATAAACATCATGCATGATGGCCATGACTTGATCAGATAGACGGTTATTCAGCTTTAGCATCATAAAGCGGCTAGCCAGTTGCTCGTAAGCTTCATTGGCTTGGGTGCTACCACGACCATAATCAAGTAAGGCTTGCTTGGCTTTAATAAATAGATGCTCGATCTCTTCTAGACGCAGGCGCACTTCTTCTGGATCGATACCGCTGGTTTCTTCTTCAGCGTCCTCTTCCACTTCCTCGTCGTCCTCCTCGTCATCATCAAGCCCAGATTTTACTTTGGCTTTTTCTTTGATGATCGGCGGATTTTCTTTTTCTTCTTTGATGCGCTCGCGTTCTTCCTTCGCTGCTTCTTTGGCTTCTTGAGCAGCGATTTTGTCTTCTTCGGTTTCAGGGTCTAAGAAACCAGTGATAACGTCAGAAAGTTTTTTCTCGCCATCTTGGACTTTTTGGTACTCGTCAAGGACGAACTGTACCGTACCCGGCCAGTAAGACATGGCATGCTGTACGTCACGAATACCTTCTTCGATACGCTTGGCAATGGCAATCTCGCCTTCGCGCGTTAATAGATCAACCGTACCCATCTCACGCATATACATACGCACAGGGTCAGTGGTGCGACCAGGTTCGGTCTCAACAGAAGCTAGTACCGCTGCTGCCTCATCCGCTGCCATGTCATCATCACTTGAATCATCGTTCATCAAGATGTCATCGGCATCAGGCGCAGATTCAAAGATTTTGATGCCAACGTCGGTTAGCATTTGTACAATATCTTCGATCTGATCGCTTTCGGTAATAGAGTCGGGCAGTTGGTCATTCACCTCAGCATAGGTAAGATACCCTTGCTCTTTACCCATTTGGATTAAGGTGGCCAGTTGAGATGTGGACTTAGAAACTGACTTATCGTTCATAAATACTCGCTTACTTGCATCGGACATTTTTATATTGTGACTGGCTATCGCTCGCTGAGTGCGTTGATCTTATCAATCGATTGATCAAAATATGGCGTAAAGGTAGTCAATAATATCAAAAATGAGTGGATATGAATAAAGGCTCAAAATACTACAATTACAATGTTATAAAACCGCTAACGCTCAAAAATTTTCAAAGGCTAATACCTAAAAATAAATATTTTAAAATACGCTTTAACGATAACATTTAAAAATTTATACCTAAAACTGTGCTCAATCATACGGGCGTATCATCATTTTGTCGTTATTCATTAAGCCATGCTATAAATAGTTAGCGACATAGTTTAACACAGACCAGTGTAATCAAGCACGAGGTAGTGATATCTACCGACTGTTATTTACTGATTATTTACCAGCTATTCCATGTTAAACATAGTTTTAATAACAGGCAGTTTTAATAAGCTAAGACAACAGTGCATAATCATTAATAGTGGGGACAATGTCGACCCTTTTAAAGGGCAGCTGTTTTATAAATAAAATCTAATAATCATATTAAGATTTAACCGTCGCCATTTGTGCTGATTGCTCTGCTTGCTGCGCACGTAACCAGTCATTTAATAACTGGGATTGTTTGCGGACAATCGCCAGTTTTATATTGTCAGGATTCTTAATCAAATCTTGTGTTTTCTTCTTCATATGGCGTTCAATCAGTTGGCTGACCAACTCTTCGACCAAACCATCGAGGCTCAAGATATTACGACTGGTCAGGGCTTTATAAAAGCTGCCCCAATCACGGCTAAGCGTCTCTTGGGTCAAGGGTTTGACGTTAGAGAGAATAAAGTGTGCCGCCGCATTGGCATCTTTTGGCAAATATTTCAGGCAGCGCTTAATAGTGCTGACGACATCAAGTAATGCCGTGTCCTGCATATCCTCCCAAGCCAGCGGGCGTAAAACATCAGCCGAGGCTTTTTGCTTAAGATGAGCGGGCAGGTGTAAGTCATTAATACCGGCTTGTTGCCAAATGGCTTCGATAGGATCATCAATCAAGGCACGCGGCTGGAATACAAAGCACAGTTGAAGCTGCTGACTGATGGTCATCTCACCATCAAAATCTAGCAGGGCATCTTTGGCTTCGATGTTTTGGCTACGTTTGCCGCCAAGCTTTTGATAAATGTCATTATTGAGCAGGTAGCGGAAACTACTGCCTTTTGGTAAGGCAGTAGTCAAGGCGCGTACTTGTGACATGAGCTTGGCTTTGCCTTCCACCAAACTCAAATCATGACGCTCACTGAGATAGGCAAAGATATACTGTGATAGCGGCATGGCGTTAGTGATCTGCTCACGCATTGCATCCGCGCCCTGACTTTTTATAAAGGTATCAGGGTCATGATTGTTGGGCAGCGTTAAAAAACGCAGCTCTTTTTCATCACTGAGCACCGGTAGCGCCACTTCAAGCGTACGCCAAGCGGCTTTTTGTCCGGCGCTATCACCATCAAAACTTAAGGTTAATGTTGGATTTAGCGTTAATAGACGTGAGATTTGACTCTCATTAATTGCCGTGCCCATCGACGCAATGGCCCCATAAATACCGACTTGATATAGGGCAATCACATCCATATAGCCTTCAACCACTAGCCAGTCATTTGCACGTTTTTGGCGTGACTCATAATAGCCATATAGTACATGCTGCTTATGAAAGACGGGCGAGTCAGAAGAGTTGATATATTTGGGCTTTACCTCATCATCAAGCGCACGACCACCAAAACCAATCGTACGCCCTTGATTGTCTCGAATAGGGAAAATAACCCGATCACGAAGTAGGTCATAATCGCGTCCAGATTCTGAGCGCCGCACTAAGCCAAGCGCTTTGAGACCTTCGATATCTTGTGGAAATTGATGCTCAAGATGTTGCCAACCAAAAGGCGCGTAGCCCAAGCCAAAAGTTTCGAAGATTTCATCGCTAATACCGCGCGATAAGAAGTAATGCTTAGCATGAGGGTGAATACTGAGATTATGTTGATAAAACTGCTGTATCTGCTCTAGCAGCTCATATAAGTTGCCATCTTTATCAGAGATACTATTATCATTGTAGAGAGTATTATCATCACCGGTTAACCATGCAGGCGGATAGCTATTGTCATCTTGATAATGAGCATCATAGCCATCCATTACATAAGGAACGGCATCGTAAGTATCTAACGGTGGATAATTGTCATAACTATGGTGGTCATCATAAATGGGCGGCTGGGTATCATCAGCTGGCATGATTATGGCTGACTCATTATTGGTTACTGGCTGACTATCATTTTTTCGCAGATGCGTTGCCAATGTTGCTGGCTTAATAGCAGATTTTGGCTTAGCTTTTGATTTAATAGGGGCACGCTGATAGCTGACGTTTTGCTGTTCTTCTTTTGGCACTTCAATGCCCGTCTGCTTGGACAGCTCATTGACCGCTTCAATAAAGGTGAGATTTTCATAATCACGTAAAAAACTGATGGCATTGCCACCGACGCTACAACCAAAGCAGTGATAGATGTTTTTTTGTGGATTGACATAAAAAGACGGCGACTTTTCACCATGAAAAGGGCAGCAGCCTTTAAACTCACTACCAGCACGTTTAAGCGTAGTATGACGCCCAATGATACTGACTAAATCAGCTTGGCTATTTAATTGTTCAAGAATGTGATTTGGGATACTCATGCGAAAAACAGTTTACCATAGGTGCAATATTGTTGATGCTCAAAATAATGCAAAAACCAAAACAGAAAAAATAAGGCCAACCGTATCGTTGACCTTATTTTTAGTTGACGTCTGACGCCATGACAGCGTTATTGATTAAAGCGCATAAACGCTGTTAATCAATTATACCAAAATACGATTAATTGCTATCGGTCATATCGATGCTGTCATTTTCAACCGCCCCTAAGCGTACACGACGATTGTCATCAGTCAGACGCAGCGGAGAAGTGCTGCTTGGGGCTGCTGTATTTGCAGCATTGTCGCTTGGCAATCTCAGTTGAGTGGCATTGCGAATGACTTGAGTTTTGGTCGCACCGCTATAGTTGGCAGTGGAAACTGAAGTGTCTTTATCAAAACGACTCAGCTGTCCAAAAGTTAACTTGTTCACTAGAGAACGCTCACGTTTGGTATTGAGCTTCACACGTCCATCAGCGCTTAGCATGTTCGGATAGTTAATTTGCAATAAAGTTTTATACTCGTTTGCTAAATCAGTTAGACCTAATTTTTCATGGCTATAAGCAAGGACGGCAATCGCATCTGGCACAGATTCGCTGAGTGGATAATATTGAAAGACCCATTTGGCACGATTGACAGCAGCCACATAAGCTTCGCGCTCAATATACCAATTAGCAGCGCTCATCTCACTTTCGGCAAACTGATTATAAATAAAAGTCATGCGCTGAGCGGCATCAGGTGCGTAAGGACTGTTTGGGTATTTGTTCAACAGCTCTTGGAAATTGGCGAAAGCAATACGATAGTAAGCAGTATCGCGCTCCGCTTGGTTGAGCTTAAACAGTTTTAAACCTTCAGACGAGCCTTGCATATTGGCAACGCCGCGCACATAGTAAGCGTAGCTCACTTGCGGGTTAGACGGGTACAGACGAATGAACTGCTCAGCACTGGCAGCCGCAGTTTCATATTTACCACTGGCATATTGTGCATACATCATATCGAGCAAAGATTGCTCGGCATATTGTCCAGTCGGATAAAAAGTACGCAAGTTGGTTAAATCTTCGATCGCTTGGGTATAGCGACCTTTATCAATCTGAGCAATCGCGTCGTTATAGTACGCTTGCTCTGACTTCTCAGCAGTGACCACTGCATCCACGTCTTTACCGCCGGTGAGGTTTTTAAAGGTTTGACAACCCACTAAGTTGACACTTAGGGCAAGTAAAGTGATTGAGGACAGTTTGATAAACGTATTGCCAACAGCTTGCATACTTCTTCTCCGACACAAGACGTATAATAGCAGCGACGCTATCATACTATTTAGTAGATTGATGATAAAAAACGATGCTTGGTGCATCAATAATGGTCCATCATTTTACATGCCAATCACTAAGCATGCGTATTATCGTTATAAAAACATGCTCATTAAAAAACATAGTTATTAATTTATTAAAAATTTACTCTGTAAACATGTTACGCAATAAGGCGTGCATCACATGTAAAGCTTATATAAAAGAGCTGCAATAACGACACAGTGCCATAGCATACAGCAAAACATGGCTTACTTTATAGAATAACATTTGCTGCGTCTATTTTTTCATGAGCTATTTTGTAGTTAGGTGCACTGCTGGCTTATTCTATAATGCATTTTTATTCAGTGATACCTTAAGTACATTCCACTAATATAGTACAACGTTTGAATCGCCACGCTTATCATGATTGCGCCCGCTAGTTTAGCATGAGCGGTTGCAACGGGCGATATTCAATAGTGCTGACAGTGACAAATATACAGTAAATTACAGCCATGTTATATTTTAGAGAGCTAATGAGTGTTATAAATTGCCAGATAACACGCAGCTTCTATAGGGCTTAAACGCTCAGCATGTTACACTAGAGCGATATTATTGCCATTTTTGACCACGATTATTATTTATGGTCTATAAGTGCCAATCTGTTTTCTTATGAAGTGCTCCGACTGAACATAGTCAGAGGCTTTACTATATATAAATCTGCTATGAATACATGATGCTATGACTACCAATTTACCCGCGAACCAATCCACTGAAGATTCATCAATGACAGACTTATCAACGCAAGGTTCACCTGTGCCAGAATCCACGATACCCAATGAATTATTAACCATTAATGAGCAATTTGACGAGCATATGGACGATGATAACGTGTCAGATGATGAGCTGCTTAATGACGAAGACGAGCATGGCGATGATGAAGTCTCGGTCGCAGGGCAATCTGTGCCTGTTGTGGTTGACGTGAAGCATACGGTCATAGAAGACGAAGCAGGTTTGCGTATTGATAAACTGGCATCAAAAATATTTACCGATTTTTCACGTGTTCAGTTACAAGGCTGGGTAAGTGATGGCAGCTTGCTTTATAACGGTAGCATACAAAAACCTAAGATCCGTGTTAAAGCTGGTGATATCTTGCATCTATCGACGACTTTAGAGCAGCATAGTGAGGATCAGCCAGAAGATATCGCAATCGACGTGGTTTATGAAGATGATGACGTATTGGTCATCAATAAGCCAGTCGGCATGGTGGTACATCCAGGTGCCGGTAATCAAACAGGCACTTTGGTAAACGCGCTATTGTATCACTATCCGCAGCAGCACCATTTGCCGCGTGCAGGCTTAGTCCACCGTATTGATAAAGATACTTCAGGGCTATTGTTGATTGGTAAAACCAAACCCGCACAGCTGGCACTGATGGAGCAGCTAAAGGACAAGTCAGTGTATCGTCATTACCAATGTGTGGTCGCAGGGGATGCAGCGAGTCTATCTCGTCATCGCCGTATTGACGCACCCATTGGACGCCATCGTAATCAGCGTACCAAAATGACGGTGATGACGGCAGGACGCGAAGCTGTGACTCACCTGTTGAATGTAACCGCGCTTAATGGTAACTATTGTTTGTTGGATATAGGGCTTGAGACAGGGCGTACGCATCAGATTCGTGTGCATCTGAGTCATATTACTTATCCTATTGTTGGTGATAGAGTCTATGGCGGTCGTCGTCAGCTACGTGCTGGTCTAACAGAAGCGCAGCGTCAAGCGATTAATAACTTCCCGCGTCAAGCACTCCATGCTTATACGTTGGGTTTCGTCCATCCAACGACTGGTGAAGACGTTGAGGTCACTACACCAATGCCTGAAGATATGCAGCAGCTAATGGCAGTATTAAGTGACGGCTATGATGAAGAATAAGCGATAACGAATAAGTAATACAAAGACGTTTTATTAAAACGGTAAATATGCCATGAAAAATACGCTTCCCATGACATTGCTAGCACAGCTTGATGATGTGGCTGTGTTTCAAACGGCTGCTTTTTCTGATATAGACTATGCAAGTATTGATATATCTCAGTCCAAAATCAATCAGCAGCCACATCAACGACAGCAAGCAAGTTATGGCGAGCTGAACTTGGGGCTGCATGTCGATGATGATGCAAGCGTAGTATTAAGTAATCGGATGCGTGTGCTTGCTACGATTAATGAGCAGATGATCGCGCAGCAAAACCTACCTGTTCATAGCGTGCCTGTCAAAGCGCTACATTGGGTTAATCAAGTCCATGGTAATCATATACATGATACCGATGCTACGGTACTGAGTATGGCGCCTATGGCAGCTGATGCTATGGTTAGCAAACAAGATGGTACTGGGCTTGCCATAATGACGGCTGATTGTGTACCGATCGTTCTTTATCAGCCAGCAACTGGGCAGATAGCGGCGATTCACGCTGGCTGGCAAGGACTGGCATGCGGCGTAATCAAAGCAACGGCTGAACGCTTTAGCGCCAGCGGCGAGATTATGGCATGGATAGGCATTTGTATCAGTCAAGATAATTACGAAGTGGGTAGCCAAGTCCGAGATAAGTTATTGGCAGGTTGCATCGCGAATAACGCTTTGACGACAGATGCAATAAGTAACTTTAATGAGCGCTACGTGATGGCGTCAGGTACTAGAGAGTTAGACGCAGCGAGTACAGCGGACAAGTTATCAGACAATACGCCAGTCTATGCAGAAAAAATTAAGATAGATTTGCCAAAAATTGCCGCGGATCAATTGCGGGCAGCAGGGATTGTCGTATGCAATGAGTCCTCTATCCCTTGTAGTTATGCTGACGCGCATTACTATTCTTATCGACGTCAGACCCATTTGCAGCAACCTGCAACGGGACGCATGGCCTTGATTATTACGCGCAGTGCTTCTATATATAGCTAATCCACTTTTAAAAGGGTACAGAACTACTGGGGTTAATTATTCGCAGCCTCTGTCTGCGTAGACACAGCAAGCTAGAAAAAGTAACCCCAGTAGTACCTTATAACATTTGGATTTCTTTTATTTAGGACCGATTATAGTAACTAAAGCATGATTATTTAAAAGAGTAACTGTCACATAATAAGTGCGTCTTCTTATCATTAACAATCATAAGCCTAATTTACCTTTTTATTTTTTATTTCATTACTTATCGCCATTATTAGAGTTTATATGAATACATCTGTTACACCGTCTATTGTACTACCTCCTGACGAGACTTCTCTTAGCGTATCTAATATATCGATGGCCGTTATTTACCATAGTAACTACGGTCATACTCAACGTGTCGCGGAAGCAATCGTGACGGGCGCTCGTCAGCAACTACCTGAAGCGCAAGCCAAGGCTGTCGATGTCAATGACGTCGATTGGGAGTTTTTAGATCAAGCGGATCTGTTGGTTTTTGGTAGTGCGGTATATATGGGCAGTGTGACAGCAGGCTTTAAGACTTTTATGGATGCGACATCGAAGCGTTGGTATCATGGCAAATGGCAAGGCAAGTGGGCAGCAGGTTTTGCCAACTCAGGTGGGCTTAGCGGCGATAAGCTTGCTGTACTACAACAGATTTGTCTTTATAGCATGCAGCATGGGATGAATTGGATAGGGTTGTCACTCAGACCGACCGGACATGAGCCCCATGATTTAAACCGTTTATCGAGTAATTTGGGTTTGATGACCCAGTCGCTTGATGGTCCACCTGAAGAAACACCAGGCGCGGGTGATATAGATACGGCGATTTGGTTTGGTGATCATCTGGCAAAAACCATCATAAAACATCAGCCTGCCTCATAAAAATTCAAAAGCTATTTATTAAGTAGTAAATACCAAAAAGCAGATATCAAACTGATATCTGCTTTTTTTATTGTCAGCTTTTTATATCTATCTTAGTGCTCGTTATTTTCAACGGCAATATCTGCAGCTGGGACAGTTTTAACCAACAGATTTTTGCTCGGGGCATTTTTGACAGGAATCGGGCTTTCGACAAATTGAAACGACTGACAACCTGTCATAAATAAGGCAGCTGTAAATATATAGGTCAAGGTTAATGACTTCATAATGATCTCTCAAAAGGCAATCGGCGACGGTGAAATAGCGTTCATCATAACCAATGCACGAGATTGTGCAAGATATTATCTCATTATAAACGGAAGTAGTACGCTCTGTAAGAAGCGTTTAGGATGGGCGTTATGTATCCATTATGTACAGCCAAAATAAGATAAGAAGAACTGTTGGCTTCGTTATCTAGCCATAATTTACCAGTAATCTATGTTTATAAATATATAAAAACAAGCTTTTATAACTTTACTAATTGTTTTATAAAGAATTAATTATTTTACCTAAATTTATAATATAAAAGGTATAACCTTCTATTAAAAAATATATCCAATTATTTATCTTTTTAAGTTTTGTAAAAAAATGATAGCGATACGTTACTATCCAAGTAATAGAAGTGAAATAGTCTTACAGTAGTGAGGTGAACAGACATTTTTTAGCAATGATCTATAAATGGATATTTTATTACAGTTTTATCTTGTACTGATAATAGCAAAAAATAATGATAAAGATTCAGCTTAACAGTGGATGTTATGCGCAACAATCATGAAAGTATATGAGATGTTAGCGAAATGAGGGAATTATGAAGCGATTTTCTATGATGTTATCGATGCTTGCCATTGGTATGGCCTCCAGCGCTGCGATGGCTGAGGATACGAGCCTTGCTAATACAAGCTTACCTAATGCGACCTTACCTAATATAAGTCCTGCCAATAGCGTGCTCGTCAATCGAGGTGCCTATATTGCTCGTGCAGCGGACTGTATGGCATGTCATGGCGAAGACTATACTGGCGGTACAGCAATAGAGACCCCTATGGGGGAGATTTATTCTACGAATATCACCCCCTCCAAACGCTATGGTATCGGCAATTATACTGAAAACGATCTAAAAAATGCACTACAAAAAGGTCGTGCGCCTAGCCATATGCTATATCCGGCTATGCCATATCCTTCTTATAGTGGTATGAAAGAAGAGGATATCAACGCGCTGTTTGCCTATCTGCAAACCGTGCCAGTAGTAGATGAAGCGCCAAAGCATAAAACTGACCTACCATTTCCGTTTAATATTCGTGCGCTAATGCTCGGTTGGAACTTTTTAAATGTTCCTTCTACTGAGGGACGTGATGGTCTCAATGAGACGCAGAAGCGCGGTGAATATCTGGTCAATAATCTAGAACACTGTGGTACGTGTCATACACCACGCAACAGCACCATGGGCTTCGATAAAAAAATGTATTTATCTGGAGCGCAGTTAGGGCATTGGTACGCACCTAATATCACCCCTGACGAGTCAAGTGGTATTGGCAGCTGGAGTGAGCAAGATATCATTACTTATCTACGCAACGGCGAGCTTGATCAGCGCGCTTATGCTGGTGGTCCAATGGGTGAGGCAGTCGCGCATAGTACTCAGTATCTAAAGCAAGAAGACTTAAGCGCGATTGCCTCTTATCTAAGAGCAGTACCTGCCATTCAAACCGATGATAAAGTATCTGTCGTCGATGTCTCACGTTTACCGACTCGGGTGAACGAATCTATTACCCATGATTTACTTGCCCAAAAAGATTATTTGGCTCAAGCCAAAACTGCTGTGAGTAAGGGCAGTAATTCACCAGAAGCCTTGTATTTGGCTACGTGTGGCAGTTGTCATGGTGTAGATGGCTATGGTCAACCTGATGCACAGTATTCACCCATCGTAGGGCTAAGCAGTCTTCGCCGTGATAAGCCTGATGTGCTCGTCAATATGATTTTGCATGGGGTCGTTGGCAGCACCAATACCTCACCGATTATGCCGGCCTTCTCTGATGAGCTGAGCAGCGAGCAAATTGCCAGTATCGCCAATTACGTACGCATCAGCTTTGGCGGTCTTGCCAGCAGTGATGTGAGTGCAGCGGACGTCGAGCGCATCGCTGCCACTAGCGCCGAAAAGCCATTTTTAATTAAATATGCAGGCTTGCTGGCGATATTGGGTATTATCGTCGCTATTGCCGTCATTATATTTATTATTCGATCCATCATACGCTCTAAGCACCGTCACTGATTTGGGTTTCATTTCACCTTTCATCAAATAGCGTAGTCATCAATACTATAAAGCTATGTTAGATACTGATTATAAGACAAGGATTATGACAATTAGATAGAGCGTTATCGTTTGGCAATTATAGACAACAACACGCCAAGTACATTGATAAAGATGCGTCTACTATCCTGCACCATTGTCTACTTTAAGGATATTATTATGAAAGACATGCTTCAATCACCCACGCGCCGTCAATTGCTTTCAATGATTGGTAAAACAGCGGGCGCGACCGCCATGTATCAAGCAATGACGACCTTGGGGTTTGCTTCAGAGTCCAGTTTTAAAGAAGCAATGGATCTTAAAGGCGCACCTGCTGGCGCAAGTATTGTTATTCTTGGTGCTGGTCTTGGTGGTCTTACTGCCGCCTATGAGCTGCGAAAAGCAGGTTACAATGTCAAAGTGCTTGAGTTTCAAAATCGTGGTGGCGGTCGTAGTTGGACACTGAACAGTGGTGATAAATATACCGAGCTTGGCGGCGAAGAGGTCACTTGTGATTTTGAAGAAGGCAATTATTTCAATGGTGGACCATGGCGTTTGCCAAGCCATCACTATGCCGTCTTTCATTATTGCAAACAGTTTGGTGTTGAGATGCAACCCTTTATACAAACCAATGACCGTGCTTATTTGCATCGTACTAATCATTTTAATGGCGTACCGCAGCGTTTGGGTGACATCAAAAATGACATTCAAGGTCATGTGGCAGAACTGCTATCGAAGTCAGTAAACGTGGGTGGTCTGGATCGCTCAGTCAATACTGAGGACAAAGAGAAGCTGCTAGAAGGGCTAAAAGGGTGGGGCGTGCTCGATAAAGACTATCGCTACCGCGCCAGTAATGAGACTACCAAACATCGTGGCTTTAGTGTGTTCCCAGGTGGCGGTTTGATGCCAAATGAAAAGCCGTCAAAGCCATTACCAATCAGTGAGATACTAGATTCAGGCATGTGGGGAGATATTTATAGCAATCACATGACCTATGGACATCAGCCGACTATGTTTCAGCCAGTTGGTGGTATGGGTAAAATCGGTGATGCTTTCACCCGCGAATGTCGAGATATGATTGAGTTTAATGCCAAAGTCACTAAGATTCATCAAGATGATACTGGCGTTACAGTCGACTATGTGGACAGTAATAGTCCCGATGGTGCAACCAAAACCATTCGGGCAGACTGGTGTGTCTGCAACATACCTTTAACCGTATTAACCCAGCTCGATATCAATGTCTCAAAACCAATGAAACAGGCGATGGCAGCGGTTCCTTATGACACTTCCTATAAAGTAGGTTTAGAGTTTAATCGCCGCTTCTGGGAAGAAGACGAGTGGATTTATGGCGGTTTAACCTATACCAATATGCCTATTACCCAAATTGCTTATCCGTCAGAAAATATGTTTAAAGATGGCTCGGGTGTATTGCTTGGTGCCTATGGTTTTGGCGCGACTTCTTATAAGTTTAATACTCTAACACCGCAAGAGCGTATCAATGTGGCGCTTGCCTACGGTAAGTATATCCATCCGCAGTACCCAAAGGAATTCCGCGCCGGAACATCTGTCGTCTGGCACCGTATTCCTTGGACACTCGGCTGCTACGGTATTTGGAGTGAGTCTAGTCGTGAGCAGCATTACGATAACCTATGCAGTATAGACAACCGTATTGTGCTGACAGGTGAGCATTGCTCTCATATTCCTGCATGGCAAGAAGGGGCTATATTATCTGGCATAGATGCCGCCAAACGCTTGCATAAAAAGGCAAAAATGCTGGGTTAATTGCGGCGCACATAGAGACAATTATTATAAATTCAGAGGCTATCATGAACACTATCATCATGAAAATAACTATCATGAAAAGCATGACACCTAAGATGCTGATGATCATGCTGTTAAGCAGCAGCGCATTATTAGGCTGTAGTCAAAAAGCAGGCGATGTAGAGACGATAGCCAGTAAACACGATGTTGAGCAAACGGTTGACTATCAAGCAAGTCGCAATACAGGCAGCTGGGGCGCTGTCTATATGAGCCGTGACGAGCTAAAAGCGCAGCCTATCAATGTTGTTGATGACAGCTCATTACCCAATATGGAAAATGATCCTATTATTAGCGAGTGGGAAGCAAAGTTTGAAGGGTCCAATGCCTTTATTACGACTGATGGCAAAAAGCTCTATCATGACTCCTGTGCTGGCTGTCATATGCATAAAGGCGAGGGTGCTTATGGTGCAGGCTATTATCCGCCACTGGCTAACAATAGCAAAATGCAGTCAAAATATTACATTATTAATATTCTGATCAATGGTTTCCGCGGAATGCCATCGTTTCATATGATGATGAATGATGAGCAAATGGCGGCAGTGACTCAATACGTCGTCAGTGACTTAAATGGTTACACGGATACAGTGACCGCTGAAGACGTGGCCAAGCTGAGACATGCCAATCCGCCCGGTTATGATCCGAGTGAATAGTGTTGCTGTGAACAATGTTTCCTTAGAATAAAAGCTAATCGATTTACTCTCATATAAAAAATCGCCCAATCGATGATTGGGCGATTTTCTTGGTTAAGACATTACGAATTTCTAGCCCTATCTGGGACTGGCTGACCAGACAGGTGAGCGAATCGTACCTTGCCCAGATTTACCAAAGGCTTCGCCGCCGTTTAGTGATTTGATAGTCAGTACGCCCTTACCACCTTGCTTTGATGCATAAACGACACGCTTACCATTTGGTGAAAAGCTCGGTGCTTCATCGATACCGGTATTGCCCAAATTAGCAGTGACCGCGCCGCCGCTGTTCATAACAGCCGCTGAGCGCCCATTTAAAAAGGCAATTTGCGTACCATCGCTACTAAATTGTGGGCTGGTCGCATAACCACTATTGGATACCTTGGTGGTGCGCCCAGAACCAAACTCATAACGATAAATCTGCGGCTTGTTAAACCCGGCTTTGTCAGAGACAAAGACAAAAGATTTGCCGTCAGGCGCGTAGCTTGGCTGTACTTCACTGCTTGGCCAGTTGGTTAAACGCCTTGGTTGACCGCCGCTAGCACTCATCTCATAAATATCAGCGCTACCCTCAAAGCTACTAGAGAACAGGATTTTGCTGCCATCTGGTGAGAATGAAGGGCTTAAGTTACTACCAGGAAAAGGTGTTAATGGCGTTGCACCGCCGCCGCTGACGCTTTGTACATAGATAACAGGATAAGATTTATCACGCTGCACCGAATAAGCGATACGGTTACCATCAGGTGACCATGCTGGTGCAAAGATAGAGCCTGCAACTTCAGTAATAGTTTTAGCATTTTCGCCATCGGCATCCATCACTTTTAAACTTGATACTTTGGCTTTGCCAGTGCCAATTTCTTCGATATAAGCAATACGCCCTGAGAAATCACCTGGAATCCCAGTAATCAGCTCATAGACTTTATTAGAGATGACGTGAGCGGCATAGCGCATGTTGTCTTTATCAGCAGTTAAGGTTTGCTTACCTTCGATCACGCGTCCTGTCTTAACCTCAATCACTTCGTAATCGGTGACCACTTTACCGCGGCTACTGCGTGTGCTGCCGACTACTAAATAAGGAACCCCCATACTTTGCCAAACGGGTAGAGTGCCAGCCAGCTCGCTGCTACTATGCGGCTGTTGTGGTAGATTTTGACTGGTAACTTTTAGCTCAGTTTTGCTCAAATTATTTAAAATAATAGGCGACAACACACTATCACCAGCAAAAGCCACAAAAGCCACTTGGTTCTGTTGCACAGGAATATCGTAATCGAGTTCTAAAACAATGGGCGCTGCCAATACACTTGGCGCGATCAGCAAGCTTGAGGCGCTAGCAAGTAACGAGATGAGTAGTTTTTTATGGGTGCGCATGAGTAAGTTTAGCTCCTAAAGCAGTATGAGTATCATTTTTATAGGTTATTAGTCCGCCATCAAGATAAGGCAGTGCCTTCTACAGTACAAGCTGTTTAAGGTAACGTTATCAATAATATAAGACATGAGCAACTGATTAATTGCTACCTTTAAACTGTAGAGTAAAGGTCGGGTATTTGGGATCGTCAGCATCGATTGGTAAGCTGCCGGTATTTAGTACGGCTTGTTTGGCGGCTTCATTGACAGCTTCATCCGGTCCTGACGCAGTAACATTGGTGATATTACCGCTGGCATTGACCGTAATTGTGAGGGTCGCACGCTGGGTTGAACCCTTTGCCGCAGTCGGTGGGTTATAGTTACGTCTGATGAGGTTAATGATTTCACTATTACTGGCGCCGCGACTGCCACCTGACGCTGAGCGGCTGTTGCCTTTTGAAGGGCTTGAGGTTGTGCTATCACCAGATAAAGTCGACTGCCCATCGTTTGATAGACTAAGGGTTTGACCTGAACTACTAGAGCCGCCCGTATTGATTTCTATATTTCGGTCGGTAGCAGTTGGGCGCTTAATCTTGGGAGGATTGTTTTGTTTATTGCGGAAATCCCCAAGCCTTTTTTGCTCTTCAATCAGCTGCTGTCGTCTTTCTTTTTCAATCTGGTCATGTTCTTCTAAGACGGATTCGTCTAAGCGCGCGGCCCACTCAGCCATACTGCGCTCATACTCTTGGTTTTGCTCAAGCAGACGTTGATGCTGCTCTTCACTCATTAGCATCGGACTAGTAGCAGATTCATCCGAGCGTGTGAAGACAGGCACTTGCTGAGAGTTTGGTTGAGCAGGATTTGGAGTGCTGACGCTGCCAGCAAAGGCTTCTGTTGGCGTAGCTGAACTACTTGAGCCGCTTTCCGCTTGCATAGCACTGGCTGCGGCGGCGCGATTGGCAAGAATTTGACCTTGCATCTCGGCTAACTGTTCAGGAGATACCATGGTCGTTTCAATACTACCTGCGGTCTCAACGTCCATATTTTGGTAGGTATAGATAAGTATACCAATGACAAGACCATGTGCCAGCAAACTGAGCAGCGTGGGTAAGGTTAGCCCATTGCCTTCGGGTTCAGTTGGTACATAAACGGTTGGAGCCTTGTGCATGGTAGTGATACTCAAAAACGTGATACTAAAAGATAAGCTACATCAGATTATCTGCTTTATTATAACCGGCTACACCAAAACGGCTGTTTTTTAATATTATAAAATGATTAAACTGCTGGTGTAGGCAATGGAGCGCCAGTTAATAGTCCAACCTTCTGGATACCAGCTTGTTGCAACGTTGCCATCAAAGTCATGATAGCGCCATATTGATTGTTTTGGTCGGCATTAATCATCACTTGTACTGGCTGAGCACCGGCATCACTGCTTTGACTTTGCAAAGTCGAGAGGGTATCAATCAGCTCAGGCTTACTAACAGGTAAGTCAACATTGCTCTCATAACTGATAAAAATCTCACCGTTACCGGTCAGAGATAGAATGACTGGTAACTGGCTTTGACTCATGGTGTTGGTTTGCTCTTTTGGCAAATCAACATCGACGCCAGTAATCAGCATCGGCGCGGTCACCATAAATATCACGAGCAGCACGAGCATTACGTCGATATAAGGAACAACGTTCATCTCCGCATTCAGTGCTTTTTTCTCACGGCGATAGGGACTTTGTTTCATAGACCAGCCACCTGAGTGCTCTGGTTGGCTTGGCTTACTTGAGTGCTAGGCTGCGGGCTTTCATTACTGGTTTCGCGCTGCAGCATACCCGTCATCTCATCACAGAATAAGGCACGTGAATCATATAATCGACTAGATTTGGCGGTAAAATGGTTATAAGCCAATACCGCAGGAATAGCGGCAAACAAACCCATAGCGGTGGCAATCAATGCTTCTGCAATACCTGGTGCCACAGCGGCTAGGGTAGCTTGTTCATTTTGTGACAAGCCCAAAAAGGCATTCATGATACCCCAAACGGTGCCGAACAGACCGACGTAAGGTGCAACGGAGCCGATGCTGGCAAGCGTTGTAAGTCCTGATTCCAAAAGTAGCTGCTGACGACCAAGACCCACCCTAAGCTTACGCTCAACGCCATCGATAATGTCATCTTTTGGTTGACGTTTTTTGTGCATTCTTAAGTATTCAGAGAAGCCAACATAGAAAATCTGCTCAAGACCTTGGCGCTCAGGTGAGCCCTGAATACCTTGATACAATTTCGCCAAATCTTCACCCGACCAAAACCACGCCTCGAACTGTTGGTCAAAGTTTCTGGCAGTGCCAAGCCGCGCACTCATACGAAAAATAATCACCCAACTGAGTAACGATGCTAATAACAATAGAGCCATCACGATCTGAACCAGCAGGCTCGCTTGAGTAATAAGGTCGATAATATTTAAGGATTCAGGCATGTAAAGGACTCATGGATAATTAATAATAGTCATTAAAAATAGGGTGCTCATATTAACCCCCTAGTGTACTGCTAATCTTGGTAAATATCATTAATAATGTGTTAATTACATAATGAACAGTTTTTTCCTAAAATTTATGGTGACAGCACTATCATTTTATAATATTGTCCATATGGTCAACTATTTTTTGCTCTTTTACTGACAAGTTCATGGCATTCATTGAAATTATCTATTTATTTCCATAGAATGTTATGATTTGTTGCTGTAATTTTTCACAGTGGTTTTATTTTTAGCAAATCTTGTGTGGCTAAAGGATTAAAAACATCATCTCCAACCGTAGTTTATAGCGTCATTTACAGTCGCAATTTGGAAGCGTCATTTATCGTCGCAATTTAGGTGTATTTTTTATGTTTGAGTTAAAAGCGGCATTTATCGTCGCAATTTGGAAGCGACATTTATCAATACCATTTGATAATGATAATTTACTCACTGCAATTTGGAAGCGACTCCTATGAACGCAATTGAACGATATTTTGGAATCGATGGTCAGAACACCACGATCAAAACAGAGATTTTAGCGGGTGTAACCACGTTTTTAACGATGGCTTATATCATATTTGTCAACCCTAATGTACTTGCTGATGCCGGTATGGATAAAGGCGCAGTATTCGTAGCCACATGCCTTGCCGCGGCCATTGGTTGTTTTATTATGGGGATTTATGCCCGCTTGCCAGTTGCACTAGCGCCTGGCATGGGACTCAATGCCTTCTTTACTTATGGCGTGGTTTTGGGTATGGGCTACGCGTGGCAAACGGCACTTGGTGCGGTATTTTTGTCAGGTTGTATCTTTATCCTATTAAGTTTGTTTAAAATCCGTGAAATCATTATTAATTCTATTCCGGTCAGTATTAAACAAGGTGTTGTCGCTGGTATTGGTGCGTTTTTGGCCTTTATTGCGCTACAAACCGCAGGCGTTATCGTGAATAATGATGCGACGCTGGTGGGACTTGGTGATATGACCTCGTTTTCACCTGCGATGGCAGCCCTTGGTTTTATTGTCATCGTGGGTTTGTCACATAAAAAAGTACCAGGTGCGGTCACTATTGGTATTTTACTAGTCGCGCTTATCAGTCTGCTCACAGGAAATACGCAATTTTCAGGTATTATTTCAGCACCGCCACCTATTGCTCCAACGCTAATGCAGCTTGATATTGCTGGCGCGTTTGATGTGGCGATGATCAGTGTTATTTTTGCCTTCTTATTCGTCGATTTATTTGATACGGCGGGTACGCTGATTGCAACCACCACTCAGGCAGGTTTGATTGGTAAAGATGGTAAAATCCCGAATATGGGTAAAGCGCTACTAGCAGATTCGACGGCAACGGTAGCTGGTACTTTCTTGGGCACGTCATCAACGACAAGTTACATCGAAAGTGTGTCAGGTATCGCATCAGGTGGTCGTACTGGACTGATGGCAGTGACAGTTGGCGTGTTATTTTTACTCAGTGTGTTCTTTTCACCACTTGCTGGTATGATTCCAGGATATGCGACGGCAGGCGCTATTTTTTATGTAGCAGTACTCATGATGGAGACGTTAAAAGATGTCAAATGGAATGACTTAACAGAAGCAGCGCCAGTGGTGGTCGTATTATTGTTTACGCCTTTGACCTATTCTGTCGCTGACGGTATTGCACTTGGCTTTATCACCTTTACTGCCATCAAGGTGGTCGCTGGTAAATTCTCTGACATCAGTATTCCGGTTTGGATATTGACAGTAGTATTACTGGCCAAGATCGTCTTTATCTAGCTTTTTACATTGACTAACGCTCAATGTTAAGCAAGGTTGATATTGCTGTAGAAATATAGTTTGAGTCCTTCTTGTTATTAAATGATGAGAAGGATTTTTTATGCTTAATTTTCCTATTTTTTTCAGGTAGTCGTGCCAACTGTTTGATTCCTAAAACAATTAATCATAAATAGTAAATCAGAAATTATAACCAAAGCGTCACGTTTGTGAATGCGTTAATAACTGTTTGTTTTTTAACACTATTATAATTGGCTAAAATGCGTAATATTGTTAGTTTGAAAATTTATTTCATGGTAATATGCGGATATTAAGCGCATCACCTCAATCAACGCCGTAGAGGTTTTTCTTATCAGTGAATCAGCATTGCATATTGCCACTTTATATTGCAAACACTCTCCTTTCACTACTAACAAGAAGAAGGCACTAATGCCGCTTAGTTTTATGTTGTTGCCTTTGTATTGTTGACGTAGTCCGTTGCACAGTCAAACGATCTACTTGACCTTTTCCAGCTTATGCTGGATTTTCTCGTTTTTTAATATTGTCGTGTGTTCTGTTCATTGTTATGTATGTTATCGACGCCGAATCACTCACACTGCTTACTAGCTGATTGTGATTGATTACTGTTTTCGATAGGGTAGATGATAAAACGTTTCAATACTTTAGCGTTACGACGTTGTTTTAGCGCCACAATATTTAAAAGTTTCAATGTTAAAAAGCCTCAGCGCATCACTTATGATGGATTTTCAAGTTATGGAGTTGTTATGAACCCAGTAGAGCAATTTACCCCGCAAGAGCCGATTTTATTTAATCCTATTGATTTGTTATCACCAGAATATATTGCTCAGTCATCAACAGAGCTACATGCGCGTATATCGCCTTTGTATAGCGTGGATGAAGAGCGCTGGTTGACGCAGTTATTGCCACTTGCTAAACCGACAGATGCCGAGCGTGACAGTGCAGCTACGCAGACGCGTCAGCTGGTTGAGCATGTGCGTAATGATGGTAAAGCGGTAAAAATGGTCGACTCATTATTGCTTGAGTACAGCTTGGATACCCAAGAAGGTGTTTTGCTCATGAGCTTGGCGGAAGCCTTGATTCGTGTGCCGGACAATTACACGGCTGATGCGCTGATTCATGACAAGATGAGCGTCGCTGACTGGAAAAAACATTTAAAAAATGACAATGGTTTTATGGTCAATGCCTCAACGTGGGGCATGATGATGACGGGTCGCGTGGTCAGTATCGATAGTGATACCACGGCATCTGGATTTTTGGATCGTATGACCAAAAAGATGGGTGAGCCTGTTATTCGTAGTGCTATGCAAAAAGCCATGCGTATCATGGGACACCAGTTTGTACTTGGCGAAACGATTGAAGGCGCTAATAAAAATAGCCAGCCATATCGCAATAAAGGTTATACCTACTCATTTGATATGTTGGGTGAAGCGGCAATTACTCATAAAGATGCTGAAAAATACTTTAATGATTATTTGCATGCTATCAAAGCCACTGCAAGTGTGAAAGTTAAAGAGGGCATGCCGAAGCCGTCAGTTTCGATCAAGCTGTCCGCATTGCATCCGCGTTATGAAGCCACGCAAGAAGCGCAAGTCATGGGGCTGTTGCGTCAACGCTGCTTACTGTTAATTGAAGCTGCGCGTGAAGTCAATGTCGACCTCAGTATCGATGCTGAAGAAGCCGATCGTCTTGAGATATCGCTAAAACTATTTGAGTCTTTATATCGCGATAATCTAACAGCGGATTGGGATGGTCTTGGTTTAGTTGTACAAGGTTACTCAAAGCGTGCAATTGCTATTTTGGCTTGGCTGGCACGCTTGGCAACTGAGGTTGGCGACCGTATTCCTGTACGTCTAGTAAAAGGCGCTTATTGGGATACAGAGATTAAGCTTGCTCAGCAAAAAGGTCTATCAGGCTATCCGGTCTGGACGCGTAAAGAAGGCACGGATACCGCTTATCTTGCCTGCGCGCGTTTCTTATTATCAGAGCATTTGCGTGGTCTTATTTGGCCACAGTTTGCAACGCACAATGCGCACACGCTTGCTTCAATCATGACTATGAGTTCGCACAGAGACTTTGAGTTCCAGCGTCTGCATGGTATGGGTGATGCGCTTTATGACCATATCTTACAAGCTTATCAAATCCCTGTGCGTATCTATGCACCGGTTGGCGCTCATAAAGATCTGCTGCCGTATTTGGTACGTCGATTGCTCGAAAACGGTGCCAATAGCTCGTTTGTCCATCAGTTATTAGACAAGTCTTATCCAATTGACAAGCTAACTGTACATCCGTATGACAAGTTATTAACCAATGCAACGCTACACAATCCAGATATTCCATTACCGTTAGCTATCTATGGCGCACGCCGTGCCAGCTTTGGTCCCAATATCTTTGTAGAATCGCAGTGGATACCATTTAAAGCAGCTATCGATACGCATATACACAAAACATGGTCTGCGACTTCTGTTATTAATGGCAACGCAGTCAATGACAATACGGTAGATGGCGACACTCATCAGCTTGACAAGCAAGCTATATGCGCGCCTTGGAACCATGAAGTCATTGCCGGTGAAGTCGTCTATGCCAATGCTACTATCGCACAGCAAGCAATTGCGGCGGCAGTTGCTGGACAAGGCGAATGGCAAGCGGTTGCTGCTACTAAACGTGCGGCTATATTGCGTAAAATCGCGGACTTGTATGAAGAAAACTATGCAGAGCTGATGGCATTATGCCAAGTTGAGGCAGGTAAAACCTTACAAGACAGCATTGATGAAATCAAAGAAGCGGTTGATTTTTGCCGTTTTTATGCTGATGAAGCTGAGCGTTTAGATGATGTTATTTATGAGTTTACCGATTTGGCAGGCAAGCCATCGCGTCAAGTTTATAAAGCACGTGGCACCTTTATTTGTATCAGCCCATGGAACTTTCCATTGGCTATTTATACCGGTCAAGTAGTTGCAGCACTGGCTGCAGGTAATACCGTAGTGGCAAAACCTGCCGAACAGACGAGCTTAATCGCTCATTTCGGTGCGCAGCTTATGTATCAAGCTGGCGTGCCAGTAGAAGCATTGCAACTCGTGATTGGCGCGGGCGACGTTGGTGCTGCATTGACTGCTGCGGACAATATCGCAGGTGTTATCTTTACAGGTTCGACCCAAACGGCGCAGCGCATCAACCAAAGCCTAAATGCCCATGCTCAAGTCAGCGGTGAGCTGCCTGTCTTTATCGCCGAGACTGGCGGACAAAATGCCATGATTATGGACTCAACGGCATTGCCTGAGCAAGTGGTTAGAGATGCGGTATTATCTGCCTTTGGTTCAGCAGGTCAGCGCTGTTCAGCATGTCGTATCTTATGTGTACAAGAAGAGATGGCAGATGATTTGATTGAGCTATTGCAAGGCAATATGGCTGAATTAATCGTTGGCAACCCGCTATATGCGACTACAGATGTAGGTCCTGTGATTGATATTGATGCCAAGCGCGGACTTGAAGCGCATATCGAACGCATGCGCGCTGAGCCAACGGCTACGATTTTGGCGCAGACACCGATGAGTGATAGCTCAGAGGTCAGTCAAGATCAAGCAACGTTTGTATTGCCAACGGCGATAGAAGTAAAAAGCATCGATGTGATCGGCGGAGAGCATTTTGGTCCTATTTTGCATGTACTGCGTTATGAAGCACGTGATCTAAATAAGCTGATTGATGCAATCAATGCGACGGGTTTTGGTTTGACCTTGGGGATCCATAGCCGTATTGAAAACACGGTAGAGCATATCGAGCGCCGTGCCTTTGTCGGCAATACTTATATCAACCGTAACCAAATCGGCGCGGTCGTCAACGTACAGCCGTTCGGTGGCTGCGGTCTATCGGGTACAGGTCCTAAAGCAGGTGGTCCACATTATGTCGCCCGTCTGATGAGCTTAACGACAGAGCAGTTGGCTAATGAGCAAGTGGCTCTGATAGACAATACCGCTGCAACCAGTACTCAAACAATAATCGCATAAGGAGTAGCACTATGGCGACTGAATTCAAAAAAAATCATGGCCAAGTTTGTGAAACTTGGCGTTTGCTTGGCGCAGTGAATCGTGCCACTTATCTGCAAGAAGCCGCACCAAGACTGGCATTATTGACCGGTGATGCCAATAAGGCAAAGCGTCTGTTCAATCATTTATTGAGCGCCGCACCCATGCTTGACGAAGAGCACCGTATGACTGGGGCTACGGGCGAGTCAAATGACTTGTACGTGACGGGTCGCGGTAAGACGATGGTTGTTGGCGGCGAGTCTGCTCGCGCTATGGCAGTACTTGGGCAATTGCTAGCAGCATTATTGACGGGTAATGAGGTGATATTGCATTGCCCAAGCCAAGATGAGATGTGCATTGAAGCGGCAAAAATCCTCTATGAGAGTGGCATCAGTGATGATGTGCTGAGTGTCGCCAATGACTCGCAAACCGTTACGCTTTTATATATCGATCGCCTTGCGCAAGTGGCTGTTTCTGGTAATCGGAAAGAGGTGCAAGCGGTCAGTCAAGAGCTTGCCAAGACCGATGGTATGTTGACGCAAGTCATTAGCGTCACTGATATGGACGGCTTATCAGAGATGCTAACGCCTGATTATCTATACCGCTTCGTCACTGAGCGTGTAAAAACCATTAATACCACTGCCATTGGCGGAAATGCAAGCTTGTTAGAGCTTGGCACATAGAAGTAACAGCAACAATTTAGTACAGGCAACCAATAATCTCATAAGAAATTAAAAGATTAGCTTATTGCCAATAAAGAAATAGCTCGAATAATAAAAACGACGATCAGTCATTATTCCCAAATATTTGGTGAGTAATTGCTGGTCGTTTTTTTATGCTTAAATTTAGAGGTAGGATAGGTAGGTATTTTAGTAAATACTCACTTTAGTAATGAAGTTTCTTGGCTTTTCAACCAAAATAAGGTATTTTTTGAGTTGTAAGTTAAACAAAGATGGTGATAATATAAGTTAACCGTTTAGTCAGCAATTATTCACTAAATGGTTAATAAATCCCTTTAACACGGAACGTTGACGTAAGCTAAGCCTCGAAAGCATGTTTTAACGGTGCTTATATTCCTCGATTTTCCGATAGAGTAGTCGTCATTGAGACGATACCCAAACCCTTGATAATGCTTTTGTATTTACTAAAGATGCTCATCCATCATAGGTAAATACAAAAGTTCAAACCGCAAACAGATTAAGCCTGAGCAAGTCAGTAGTCAGATAGGCAGTCAGCTTATTCAATACAGTTATAACTCTCAGTATTGATGTAGGTATGATGATCATCATCGTATAAATTTTATTAACATGGTAATTAAGTACTCACTTAAGGGCAGCACATTTGTGTGCAGTTATCCTTTAAGATACTGATTGTTAAGATTTTATGATTCGATTAAAGATAAAACAGTTTTTTATCTTCCTTTTATTCTGACAGCTGAGCATTGCTATGATTCATTTTTATTTGAACGGTCAATATAAGCAATTAACTGACCTCAATCCGAATACCACGGTGCTTGAGTATTTGCGCTTGCACGAACGCCAGACTGATACCAAAGAAGGCTGCGGCAGTGGCGACTGCGGAGCCTGTACGGTGATGGCGCAGCGCTTACCTAGCAGTGGTGAAGATTCTTCTGATTTGCCTTTTTATACCCTTAACGCCTGTATCACGCTACTGTCATTGATGGATGGTCATCATATAATGACGTCAGCTTATATCGCGGACAATCCTGAACATCATCCAGAACGTGCTTTATTGCACCCAGCGCAGCAAGCAATGGTCGAATGCCATGGCTCGCAGTGCGGGTTTTGTACGCCTGGATTTGTGATGACGCTGGCCAGCACCTACGAGAATCATCGTCTGCAAGTCGCAAAAGGAACCATTAAAGATGATTTAAGCTACGATGATATCGTGGCTTCAATTGGTGGCAATCTTTGCCGCTGTACAGGCTATCGTCCGATTATCGAGGCGGGTTTGGCAATGAGTGAGATTGGTAGACAACGCGATGCTGATCAGACGATCGCCAAAGACTTGACCATCAGTTTAGCGACAGATGCGATGGCAAATAGCAGACAGACCGTTTCAAGCGAAATGGGCACTATTGAGCCTGCGCTTACTCAAGGATCACGTAAGTTATTCATTCCACAGTCTATTGCTGAGCTCAATCAAGTGCTCGCTGCCCATCCAAAATCGACCATTTGGGCAGGTGGTACAGACTTAGGTTTGAGTGTGACGCAACACTTGGTTGATCACAATATTATCGTACAACTGTCAGCGATTGACGAGCTAAAATCTTGGTCACTACAATCGCTAAGCTTAAATACCGATGAGCAGTCTAAAGGCGATAGCGAAGTAGAGTTTTTAGTATTAGGTGCTGGCATGAGCTATAAGAGCATGCTGCCTGCGCTTGAACAGCATTTCCCTGCGTTTGCCAATTTGTTTGAACGTATTGCTTCTCCGCAAATTCGTAATATGGGCACTATCGGCGGTAACGTCGCTAACGCTTCACCGATTGGCGATTTGCCTCCCATTCTATTGGCATTAGATGCTCATATTCATCTGCGTCATTGTGCTGCTATTGACAATGCTATTAACAGCGCTACTGACAATATCAATGTTAATAATGTCCATTCAAATCAAGTATCTAGTATTGATGAAATCATTCCTTTATCTAAATTCTTTTTAGATTATAAAAAGACCAAACTACGTGCTGGTAGTTACGTGGTTGCCCTTCATATTCCGCTAATGCAAGATCATCAGTATCTCTATATTCATAAGATTAGTAAGCGTTACGAAGATGATATCTCAGCGTGCTTGCTTGCTGCGCGACTTGATTTGTCAGCGGATGGCATGACTATCCAAGATGCAAAATTTGGACTTGGCGGCATGGCGGCGATACCTTTATTGGCAGCAGAATGTCAGCAGGCACTAATTGGACAAGCAGTAAATGTTGCCAGTTTCGAGCAGGCAGCACAAAGGCTACCTAATGATGTCTCGCCGATGACCGATGTGAGAGCCAGCCGAGAGTATCGTATGCATGTGATGCAGCGGTTAATCATTAAGTGTGGCAAGCAATTGGTTGCTGATGTGCAAACGGTAGATGCGTAAGTGAACATATAGTAAGTAAGCTCGGCAAGGGCTAAATAGACGGCCCTAGTGTTTGAACTTGCTTGATTATGCTAACTCACCTAACTTTCGCATCGCTAAAAGATACAGTCAAAACGCTATTGTTAGAGAGATAGGTTTTGCTAAAAATATAAGAGAGAGAGCCATTATGAGCCACCATTCTTCATTATTTGACAGCTACAGTACCCGCAGACAGCGTCCACCAAAAGACAAGATTGGCACCCAAGCAAAGCATGACAGTGCTATTAGTCACGTTATGGGCACTGCCACTTATGTGGACGATATGCTAAAACCACAAAACACCCTGCATTTAGCAATTGGTAAAAGTGCTCACGCGCATGCTCGTGTCTTAAGTATGGATTTGAGCGCCGTACAAGCAGCGGATGGGGTAATCGACGTCATCACCTTTAAAGATTTACCAGCCAAGACTGATATTGGAGCAGTGTTTGATGGCGACCCACTCATGGTCGATCAGATCACAGAATATGTCGGTCAAACGCTATTTACGGTGGTTGCCACCAGTCACCGTGCAGCAAAAAAGGCAGTGCTCAAAGCCATTGTGGAATATGAGCCGCTGCCCGCAATCCTCACTATTGATGAGGCGCTAAAGCAAGAGCAGTTTGTACGTCCAAGTCACTTTATGACGCGCGGTGATGCTCAGGCTGAGCTTGAGAATGCACCTACTCGTATTGCAGGGCATATTCATATGCTGGGGCAAGAGCATTTTTATTTGGAAGGGCAAGTATCTTATGTTGTTCCTTGCGATGATGGTGGGCTTGAAGTATATACTTCTTCACAGCATCCGAGTGAAGTGCAGCAGCTGGTCGCCGAAGTGGTCGATTTACCTTTTCATGCCGTGACGACAGTTGTGCGCCGAATGGGCGGCGGCTTTGGTGGTAAAGAAACGCAAGCTGCGGCATGGGCGTGTCTGTGCGGTATCGTTGCCAAACGCCATAATGTGCCAGTGAGTATGCGCTTAGACCGTCAAGATGACATGGTCGTCACTGGTAAACGTCATGAATTTGCCAACCGCTACGATGTCGGTGTCAATGATGCTGGTCAAGTACTTGGCGTTGATATGCAATTATCTGGATTGTGTGGCTATTCACCAGATTTGTCCGATGCCATTGTCGATAGGGCGATGTTCCATTGTGACAACGCTTATTATTATCCAGCGGCTCAGATCGCTGGTCATCGCTGCAAGACACATACGGTATCTAACACCGCTTATCGAGGTTTTGGTGGCCCACAAGGTTTGCTAACTGCTGAATATATGATGGACGATATTGCCTACAGTCTGGGTAAAGATCCTTTGCAGGTACGTTTGGCAAATCTATATCAAAATGGTCAAAGCACCCATTATGGGCAGCCAATTGAGCATTTTGATTTGGCGACTATTATGCAGACGTTAGCTGATGATAACGATTATGCTAAGCGCCGTGAACAAATCACAGTCGCTAATCGAAAAGCTGAAGCCGAAGGTAATGACAAACGTTTTGGTCTGGCTCTAACGCCGGTCAAATTTGGTATCTCATTTACGGTACAGACGTTAAACCAAGCGGGTGCTTTGGTTCATATCTATACCGACGGTACCATTCAAATCAATCATGGTGGTACCGAGATGGGGCAAGGGCTATATATCAAGATTGCCCAAATCGTTGCCAATGAATTCGATGTCGACTTGGATACCGTAAAAGTAACCGCAACTCGTACCGATAAAGTGCCAAATACTTCGCCAACAGCAGCGTCGTCAGGTACTGACATGAATGGTAAAGCCGCCCAAAATGCCTGTATTACTATTAGAGATCGCTTGGTTGAATTTGCTACTGAACATTTTGACGTAAGTGCAGAAGATGTCAAATTTGAGCGCAATCATGTCCATATCGGTGATAAAGCAACACTAACCTTTGCTGAAATGGTGTTACTCGCATATCAGCACCGCATTAGCTTATCGTCTACTGGCTACTATAAAACACCAAAGATATTTTATGATCGCTCAAAAGCGTGGGGTCGCCCATTCTTTTACTTTGCCTTGGGTGCCTCTTGTTCGGAGGTTGAGATTGATATTTTAACGGGTGAATATAGTGTATTGCGCTGCGATATCTTACACGATGTTGGGCAGTCGATTAATCCTGCAATTGATATCGGTCAGATTGAAGGCGGTTTTGTTCAAGGTATGGGCTGGCTGACTGCTGAAGAGTTGGTTTGGGATAAAAAAGGAAACCTTGCGTCAAACAGTGCCGCCAATTATAAAATTCCAACGGCGCATGACTTACCAAAACAATGGAGCGTCAAACTGTTCGAGCGTAAAAACGAAGAGCAGACTATTTATAACTCCAAAGCCGTTGGCGAACCGCCATTTATGCTAGCCGCTAGCGTTTGGTGCGCGATTAACAACGCGATTGCAAGCTTAGGTGATTACCAGAAAAACCCTGAGCTGACCATGCCGGCAACGCCAGAAGCGGTATTAAAATCGGTCATGCGCATGCAAGGTCAAGAATGGGAAATTGCTTCTAAAGCGGATAAAGATACGATTACTAGCCTAACAGCAACCGATGATAATTGCGGTATTGATGATGATAAAGTCAAGCCGCAGCAAGTCGCACACGGTAAAGATATTAATCCAACAGAAGTCGAAGGTAAGCTAACGGATGATCAGCCTGAAGCGATACAAAACCCAAATGTATCAACGGCTCGTGGACCGGCGCATAGTGAATAAGTCACTAATCACACCGATGCCACCAACAAAGTGGTATAACGGGCTGGCGCAATATCAGCAGCGAGGTATTGCGCACGTTTTGGCGACGGTCGTTGCGGTGAATGGCTCAGCACCTCGTGAGCTTCAATCAAAAATGATCGTGACGCTTGATGCATGCTGTGACACCTTAGGCGGCGGTAGCCTTGAACATGACGTGACGATAACCGCTAGGCAATTGCTAAATGGTGAAATTAATGCCACTGACGCTAGAAGCACGCAACCGTTAAAAGAAGGTAAGTCTGCAAAGGCGCAGGCAGTACGCCGCGATGCCGTCTATACCAAGCATTATCCATTGGGCGCTACATTGGCTCAATGCTGCGGCGGTAGCGTCACGGTCATGTTTGAATGCTTTAATGTAACGCCGCCCATGTCGTTACTGGTGTTTGGTGCAGGGCACGTAGCAGCTGCGCTAATGACCATTCTTGCTGAGCTACCTTGTCAAGTTGACTGGGTAGACAGCCGTGCTGAGATGTTTGAGCGTTATCTAACCCATAACCCGGATACTGTAGAAGGGCAAGTGACTTATCAGTTGCCTACTCACATTCGCCCGCATATTGATGAAGATCCAGTCGATTTTGTTCAACCGTTTGTTGCCAAGAGCATTGAAAGTGCCTTGATGAATGCGTCAACAAAAAAAGGCACTCAGTATTTTATTTTGGTCATGACACATGATCACAGTCTTGATTTTGATTTGGTGCGTGCCACGCTCGATTCTTATGTAAAAACTGGCATCGATAGCAGCTCATTACCTTATCTTGGCTGTATCAGCTCAGCGACCAAAGCCAAGCGTTTCAGAGATCGCCTGCTACAGCGTGACTACAATGAGCAAATAGTCGATAAATTGACTATGCCTATAGGACTTAATACTGGCGGAAAAGAGCCAATGGCAGTCGCGATCTCTATCGCGGCGCAAGTTATGCAGCTTTATCATGATTTATAACTAACATTCATCTTAATTAAAAATTTTTTAATTCTCTATTTATCTGTCTGCCTTAAATGCATTAAGACATCGTTCTTAGCTTCGTCAGCCATCATAAGATATAGGCTGCGCTCAGTAACTTTGTGCTTGTATTTCTTTGGTTGTATTAGGGTAGACACATAATATGGATGAATTTTTAACCAAAATACTTATCTATTATTGTGAGATTTTTTTATGACCATACATATTTATCAAGCAAAATTATTGCATTATTTAACGGAAGAGAATCTGGCGGCAAGAGCCAAGCATACCCATGTAGAGACGGCTGATTTAACCAATGATAGTTTAACCAATGCTGAACGTCCTAGCATCACAGTGATAGAAAAAAACGTTAATTTGCTGCCAGTAGTGGCAGGTGTCAAGGTTTATCCTGAATATATTGCCAATGGTGCCTTGGTGGTCGATGATGCGACTGGTCGCGTCGTAGATTATGGCAGCTGTGCGTCAATGATGTCGCAGTATGGTAACGCCAGTCGCCAAGAGGATCAAGCGCCAGTACAGATTCATGATTGCCAAGATAAGCTTATCATGCCAGGCTTTATTGACACCCATGTACATTATCCGCAAATAGATATGATTGCTGCGTTTGGCGAGCAATTACTTGATTGGTTAAATAATTATACCTTTGTGACCGAAGCCAATTTTGGTGATGCAAAGATTGCTGATGATACCGCAAAATTCTTTTTAAACCAGCTGCTTGCTAACGGCACAACAAGCGCCTTGGTATTTTCAACCAGTCATCCGCAGTCAGTAGAATCATTCTTTAATGAAAGCAGCCGTCTGAATACTCGTATGATTACGGGTAACGTATTGATGGATCAAAACGCGCCTGAGCATCTGTGTGTACCAACAGAGCAGGGCATCCGTGATACACAAAATATCATCGATAAATGGCATGAGCGCGGACGTCAGCATGTGGCGATTACGCCAAGATTTGCCATTACGTCAACGCCAAAGCAATTACAAATGACCGGCGAGCTGTATCGTAGTTATGATAGTGTTTATCTGCAAACACATCTGGCTGAAAACCTTGATGAAATCGCTTTTGTACGTGAGCTTTATCCCAATCATAAAGGTTATTTAGACGTTTATCATGATATGGGCTTACTTGGCAGGCATACGACGTTGGCGCATGGCATTCATCTCTCGACATCAGAATATGAAGTGCTACGTGATACTGGCACCCAAATAGCCCATTGCCCGACGTCCAATTTATTTTTAGGCAGTGGACTGTTTGATTTGTCCAAAACCCTAAGCTATACCGGCGTTAGTATCGCAACCGACGTGGGCGCAGGTACTAGCTTATCGATGCTGACCACTTTATCAGAAGCCTATAAAGTTCAGCAATTACAGAGTAATCCGCTATCAGCGCATCAAGGCTTATATCAAATTACTTTAGGCAACGCGCAGTCATTATTGTTAGACGATAAAATCGGTAACTTTATGCCAAATAAAGAAGCAGATTTTGTGGTGATAGATATGGGAGGCACTGATTTAATGGAGCGCCGTATGACACAGACCAAGTCGCTTGATGAGCAGTTATTTGTGCTGATGATGTTAGGTGATGATAGGGTGATTGAAGAAACGATTATCGCTGGCGTGTGTCGTTATAAAAAAGCGGTTGCTGCATAAAGGGAAGTATTAAAAATATTTTTTTGCTTAAGTTAGAATGTTTACATAAAAATCAGCGCCTATTTATTAAGACATTTAAATCTTAGTAAATAGGCGCTGATGGTTTTTAAATAATGCTTAATAGCCAATGTACTATAAAAACTGGCTAATAACTATGGCATTACTCTGGATGATTCATCCATATCCAACCATTCTCTAACCATTCCATCACTTCATCAGGGTCAATCCCTTCCATATCGTCAAGGCTTAAATGCTCGCCATTAGATAAGCGTACCAGTAGTGCTATCGATGTTTCATGCAAATCATCTAGGCGTTGCCCATTGGCATATAAAACGATGTCATTATCCGCCTGGGTGTATAACAAACGATTGCTGTAATCTGCTTGCAACGTCGCGCCAGTTGCCAATGCTGCTATCATCTCATCAGTCGTCAGCGACTCTTCAGGGACAAGCACATCATATTGACGCTTGCTGACCACTTCAGACACGGCTTGGCGAATAATCGTATCACCGCGCTCAGATTGGAGCAGTTGTAATAATTGAGTTTTAATCGCCTCAATGCTGTCAGTCTTTAATGCCCCTGACGCTTGCAGAGCTTGTGGTAATAACATCGGTATAAATAAAGCGCTGTCATTGGTCGCGACATCGGCAAGGCTGTCAATGATTTGCATCAAGTTTGGACGACGGCAGCCAAAGGAAAAGGTTAGGCAATCATCTTGCGCTACGCCAAAATGTGCTAATTTTGGTGGCACGTATAGCACATCACCGGCTTCTAAGATTTCATCAAAGATAATCTCGCCCATATCATCAAATAGACGTATCGGCTCATCGGCAACAAATTGCGTCTGCTCATCACAAAACTTACCTAACTGCCAACGCCTAGAGCCAAACCCTTGCGCTAGAAATACATCGTAATCATCATAATGCTTGCCAACCGAGCCGCCTTTTGGCGCATAAGACACCATAATATCATCGCGCTGCCACTGCGGTATAAAATCAAGCGCCTGCCATAATGCGCCAAGTTCCGGCGACCATTGCTCAAGATTTTGTACCAGTACTGACCATTGCTCAGGTAAGTTATCAAAGTCGGCTTCAGTTAGTGGGTTCTTTTTAAGTTGCCATTGCGGCTGACCTTCTTGTTTGCTCGCAGCTTGAGTCAGTAGCCTTGCAGTAGCGTCTTCATCTATAGCTAAGCCTAAGATATCTTCCGGCTCAAACATACCAATTAATTGCGGTAAGCCTTGCTTAATCAAGAGGGGTTTTTTTTGCCAATAATCGCTTAAGAATTGCTCAGGAGTAATGGTATTCGGTAAACAAAGGGAGATAGAAGTCATGGATAAATCCGTATGGTTAACTGGTTATAAGATTAATAGAAATGATGGCTTTATAGGCAGGATTTATTAGTTTATGATTATTGCTTATCTGATGACTGTCATCAGAGCCTATAATTATTCTTAGGACATTTATGAAAAAATTACATTTTATCGTTATTATTGCCAGTATGTTTTTGCTGCAAGCTTGTGTACATAAAATTGTTACTGTACCTGCTAAAATCGCTTATAAAACCACTAAAGGTGTGGTTAAAGGTACGGTCGCTGTGGGTAAAGCTATCATACCGGGCGATAGCAGTGATAAAGACGATAAAGAATAAAAACCTCACCCATCAACTATGTATTTTAAAAAATAATAGTGTTTAGAGTAAGGTTCTTATTAAGATATAAATGAGTGCTCATTTATATCTTTTTTGCATTTGATAGAGATGAGCTGATTGCCAGTTAAATTTTAGCAATCCATTCTTTAATCGTGCGTGCTTGTTCAGCCGCATTACCAATATAAGTAGCAGGCGTCATTTCGCGCAAACTGTTCTTATCGCTTTCACTGACTGCCGATAATTCATCGCCATCAACAAAAGTAAGCATTGCTTCACGAGTCATGGCATTACCACGGGTAAGAGCTTTAAGCTTCTCGTATGGGTTTTCAACACGGTAGCGACGCATGACCGTTTGAATCGGCTCTGCTAATACTTCTTGCGCATTATCTAGGTCATCATTTAAGCGCTGCGCATTTAATTCAAGTTTGCTGACGCCTTTGAGGCACGCATCATAAGCAATCATGCTTTGTGCTAGACCAACACCGATATTACGCAACACGGTAGAGTCAGACAAATCGCGCTGCATACGTGAAATCGGTAGCTTTTCACCCAAATGAGCAAGCATGGCATTAGCTACACCCAAATTACCTTCAGAGTTTTCAAAGTCAATCGGATTGACTTTATGCGGCATGGTAGAAGAACCCACTTCACCATCTTTTAGGCGCTGTTTAAAATAGCCTAAGCTAATATACTGCCAAATATCACGGTTAAAGTCGATTAGAATGGTATTAAAGCGTTTTACTGCGTCAAACAATTCAGCGATATAATCATGCGGCTCAATTTGCGTGGTATAAGGATTAAAGGTCAATTCTAAACGTTCATTAATGAATTTTTCAGCATGATTCTGCCAATCAACGTCAGGATATGAGGCATAGTGAGCATTATAGTTACCGACCGCACCATTGATTTTACCGAGCAACTCAACTTCACCGACTTGCTTGATTTGACGCGCTAGACGATAAGCAACGTTTGCCATCTCTTTACCTAGAGTCGTCGGGCTTGCCGTTTGACCATGAGTACGTGACAGCATCGGTTGATCAGCATGGATAATTGCTAGATTAACGATGCTATCCGTTACTTCTTGCATTTTAGCAACGACGATTTCGCGGCTGTCTTTGAGCATGAGTGCGTAAGATAGGTTATTAATATCTTCACTGGTGCAAGCAAAATGAATAAATTCTAATGAATCTTCAAGTGCTGCCTGACCACGGAATTTATCTTTAATAAAGTATTCAACCGCTTTTACATCATGGTTGGTCGTTGCTTCGATGTCTTTGATCGCTTGCGCGTCAGCTTCGCTAAAGTTCTCTACGATAGCATTTAAAAACGCATTGGTATCGGTATCAAATTCTGCCAACTCACTAATCGCGCTATTATCAGCCAATGACTGTAACCAGCGAATCTCAACGGTCACGCGCGCTTTAATCAGACCAAATTCTGATAAATAAGGGCGCAAGCTATCGGCTTTGGATGCATAGCGACCATCGATTGGGGAGAGTGCGGTAAGTAGATTCATATCATTGCCTCAAAAAGTTATTGAAATTACAGCTGGTTAAAAAAATGTAAAAAATGATTTAATCTGAAAAATCATCATGTATTAATTAGATTGCGTTGTACCGTACTTAGTATTGAAGTAAAAGTCGTAAGATGATTTTGCCGCTAGAGTAAATATTTTGGTTTTAATTAAACCATTGTTACCGATAGCCACACTATCAGAAGCATAGTCATTTGGCTTATAAAGTGGCGCAATCAGTTTTGAGTCGACCGTGGCCCCTTTTTCTCCCTTCTTTTGAAGCATATCTTGCATTATGAAGTTATCAATAGAAAGGTTGGCGCGATTGGTTGCCGTAATTTTATAGGCAATACAGTTTCCAGGCTCAATATTGTCAATAGGTTTAGTACTAAAACCACTATTAGGGTTGTCAGCAGCGGTATTGCTAATATTGGGGTAATCAATCGTCGCCGGACAGCTATTTACATATTGGTATTTTATAAGTACTAGAGCAGCATTTTCAGCAGCGACTCTACCAAAATTATTGGTATCATAAAAATATTTGTTCGTCACTAAATCCACTTGTTTTTTACTATTAGTAGTACGAATAGGGTGTGTATTCGTACTGTTTTCTTCTATCAAACAGACAGTGTTTTTGCCGCTCAGATTGGCAATGGGCGTTCTAAGTTGATATTGCCCAACAGCAGTCATAGGTAAATTTTCACTAGCGTAAACTATATCTGAGTTGTTGCAATCGACTAGTTTAATAGTGCTGTTAGAAATTCCGCTTTCGGAGACGGTATCAAAAATACCGTTAAAGTAGCCAGAGTTATTGACTTGTGGATTGGTATTACCACCATTATCGTTAAATGCTGTTCCTGAAAAAACATAATAGAGAGGTTCGCTTTCTACCCCGAAGCTGATCCATTCATTATAGGTTTCTCCAACCACATCCGCTTCAATAGCACTATTACCTCTCATGATGCCTTCGTAAGTTAAGGTGACAGTCTTGGCATTCTTAACCGCAAGAACATAGTTGCTGTCCGCATTAGCGATACCATAGCTGACGTAGCTGCTATTATTAGCTATGATGTCATTTACGTTCAATGCCCGATAAGTCGTCTGATTATTGGGACTGGTAGAGGTTTCTTTTAGAATATTGGTAAAGGTGGGCATAGGGGGCAAGGTACCTCTTTTTTGACCAGATGCAAAAGATACTTGTCCACTATTATTGGTAGTAGGCGTAAACGAGCTACTATTACCACTACCGTTAAGCGCAGTGATTCCGTAATAATATAAGCCGCTATCTCCACCATTTGAGCTATCGAAGCGTAGCTGTGGCAAGGTAACCGTATTGTTAGAGCTAAAGCTATTTCCAGCCAGTTTTTTACCCATAAAATAATCACCCATGGCATTATAAAAATAGGGGACGTTTGGATTATTTCTGATGGTAGCTTGCGCAGGTGTACTAATTTGACTATTTTGGTTAAAGCTTAATGTTTGACGTGCAATCTCTGAGTTACCACCCATTGAATAGCTAGCTTGACCAACTTTTATGGTATGTATAGAAGCATTGTCATCAGGAGTAATAGTAAAGGTGTACTTGAACTTATCTCTATCAATACTAGTATTAGAATCATTCCTGATTTCAATACCATTGGTGCGCGTACCACTAGCTGGTGTTATCTCAGCGCTATTGTTATAACCAATATTTTCATTGCGAACTAAAGTAAAACTACCGGTAGCACCAGAACCTGCTGCTACATATGTGCCAGAAGCAGTACCAGCCGAAGCATTAGAGCTGGTAACGGTCATACTACCCATATTTGTTGGTGCAGCCTGCAAATTAAATGACGCCGCCATAAAGGTAAGCGTAAGACTTCGCTTCACCCATAACGAAAAAGAAGTTGGAATAGTAAGTAAAGCAAAAAAGCGAGCGGTCATTCAGTATCCTAAAAACAGCGACAAATCTTTTTATTGACTAATGATGAATGAGATATCAAATCCCGCAAGGCGCATCAATAGTAGCAATCACGCCGCCGCCTAGACAAACTTCCTCAATATAAAATACGGCTGATTGACCGGGAGTAACGGCACGTTGTGGCTCATCAAATACCACTCGTACCTCACTACCATTTTCATTGTTAGCAAATACGGTACAAGCTTGGTCAGGCTGACGATAGCGCGATTTTGCCATACAACGTAAGCCATCTTCGCTAAATATATCTGCAGGCGGTAAACCATCGACCCAATCGAGCTTATAAGCTTGTAGCTCATTACTCAGCATCATCGGATGCTCATGACCTTGACCGACGATAAGACGGTTGTTATCTAAGTCTTTTGCGAGCACAAACCATGGCTCTTCAGGACGATCTTTCACTCCGCCAATACCAATACCACCGCGCTGCCCTAATGTATAGTACATAAGACCATCATGCATACCGATAGTAATACCATCATCAGTGACGATATCGCCTTTTTGTGCCGGCAAATACTGCTGTAAAAAGTCTTTAAAACGGCGCTCGCCAATAAAACAAATACCAGTTGAATCCTTTTTATTGGCGGTAATAAGGTCATGCTCTTCAGCGATTTGACGAACGACTGGTTTTTCGAGCTCACCAACTGGGAACAGGGTTTTGGCAAGCTTGTCACCGCCAACCGCATGTAAGAAGTAGCTTTGGTCTTTATTGTTATCGAGCCCACGTAGCAATTGAGCCACTTCAATACCGTCATTATTCTTATAGTTCACACTGCGGCGGGTATAGTGACCAGTGGCGATATAATCAGCACCAAGCGTTAAGGCATAGTCTAAGAATGCTTTAAACTTGATTTCTTTATTACATAAAATATCGGGATTTGGCGTGCGACCCGCTTTGTATTCCGCTAAAAAATGCTCAAAGACGCGATCCCAATATTCCATGGCAAAGTTGGCGGTATGCAGTTTTATGCCAATTTTGTCACATACCGCTTGTGCGTCCGCCAGATCATCCATCGCCGTACAATATTCGGTACCGTCATCTTCTTCCCAGTTCTTCATAAACAGACCTTCGACCACAAAGCCTGCCTGCTGAAGCAATACGGCAGACACAGAAGAGTCGACTCCGCCTGACATACCAACAATCACATGCTTAGTGCTAGGATCATTGATATCGGCAAGCGTTAGAGGGCGATGGGCGTCAAAAGAAGCAGAAGCTGATGTGTTAGAAGCGTTTGGTATGGCTGACATAAAGCGGCTCAACTATTTATACGTTCTCCAAAATACATATTGACGCCAAAATTATGCAATCACTACCATGCGTAGTCTCAGCAGAACGACGTCAGCTTATCTTTTGGATTGGGGATTATGATAAAATAAGCGTCATATTATACCAGTTAATTGAAACTGGTGGCGAGCTATGGCATCTTACTGGCGGTAAAATCGCTTTAAAAATTTAGATAATGGTTTTCAATTATCCTAATCACCATTAATTTACTTGGAATGATAATGATAAAAATTGGTCAAGGTATTGATGTTCATGCGTTTCATAATAATGGCCAACAGCAGCAATATGTGGTGCTGGCAGGTGTGCCTATTGATCATACGCACAGCTTACTTGCGCATTCTGACGGTGATGTAGTACTGCATGCACTTGCTGACGCTTTGCTTGGCGCCTTGGCACTCGGCGATATCGGGCAACATTTTCCAGATACTGATGCGGCAAATGCGGGTTTAGATTCACGCGTACTACTTCGTTATGTGTATGGCAAAGTGTTAGCTGCAGGTTATATGTTGGGTAATGCTGATATTACCGTAATGTGTGAGCGCCCAAAACTGGCACCACATAATTTAGCCATGCGCGCTAACATCGCTAGTGATTTGCAGACCGATGTGGGTAATATCAGTGTTAAGGCAACCACCACTGAAAAATTGGGCTTTACCGGTCGGCAAGAGGGTATTATGGCCAATGCCGTGGTATTATTGGTGCCGAATGCGTCTGGCGTTTAATTCTCAATAGTATATCAGTGCGTATGATTATGGCTGTCAGCTTTCAAAACTGCTTGCAATATGGTTAAGATTGCCCCATGTAGCAGCCACATGATAAATTTAATGTTACCTGTCTTTTTTATAAATAGTTTTAATTAATAGGAGTTTTTATGAGTGAGCAAACCCCAAATACTGCTGCCAACGATATTGAACAACTGATTCGTAACCAAATCAAAGACAACAAAGTCATTCTGTATATGAAAGGCTCACCGCAGTTCCCGCAGTGTGGTTTCTCTGCCAAAGCGATTGAAGTCTTGACACAAATTGGTCGCCCATTTGCTTTCGTCAATATCTTAGAAAATCCAGAAATCCGCGCAACGTTACCACAAATTGCTAATTGGCCAACTTTTCCGCAGCTATGGATTGATGGTGAATTGATGGGCGGATCAGACATTATTTTACAAATGTATCAATCAGGCGAGCTTAAGCCTTTGGTTGAAGCAAATAGCCCAGCTGCTTAATATCGAGAGCACTTTATATCGACGTTTAATGCTTAAATATCTAAGTGGCATTAAGATGTTGATATAATTGATATTCGAGCCTAAGTACTCAAATCCGAGTCGCCTTATTAAAGGTTGCTCGGATTTTTTATTTTTTAATATTGACAGTCAGCAAGTTCAATTGTTTTTGCCAGCTTTATCCCCATATAACTCTTAATATCGATATTCAATACCTCGAAACATTAAGAAACATTGAATCAATAATAAGAGAGTTCTATGACTAACGAATTAAATAGCCAAGCCATTCAAATACAAGATGCCGAGCAAGCTACGATTGAAAAACGTCGCGAGCACTTAAAAAATGAATCCACGCGCATTATTGAAATCGCTGGCAATGAGCCACATTCAGCGCTTAAATGTATTCATCAGCTTAGCGTGGCAGGCGGCGCAACAGAAGCCACTTATATTGCGATTGAACAGCGTATCGTCGCGGATCAAGATGCTGCGGGTGCTTATCATTTGGCGTTATTGGCACAGAATACGCCAGATTTACCCATTGATGCGCGTCAACTTATTGAACTGGTCGTTAATAAAGGCGACAACCAGCAACGTTTGGCATTGCTAAAAAACTTGCCACTACCACCCGTTGAGACGATTAAACAGTATATATTGGCGAGTGATGATGGCGATGCTATCGGGCAGATGAATGCTTATTTACAGATTAATCCAGAAGGCTATGGTAGCCAACATATGCTGGCGAGTGGGCAGGCGGATCGTATTGTGCCGCTTAGTCCTGGCAAATAAGTCCTGACAAATAAACGTTGGGAATGAGCATTGGTAAATGCTATCAACGTTAATCAAAATTTCTTGATCGTTAATCTCAATAGTTTTTCGTATAACGTTTTTTAAATGATAAAAAATTGTTATAATTAATGGCTATCTATTCAGCTAATAGCGGCTTGTTCTATATTCTAGTCGCTATTTCTTTTTTAAATTCGACTGACACTTATCTACCCAGTTCCTGTTATTGAATAATAACCTGTCGCTAAGCATAGCGTGATCAGTCAAGTGAGGCATTACATGCAATACCCAAAAAATTACGACGTGGTGGTGATCGGTGGCGGTCATGCTGGCACAGAAGCTGCTTTGGCGGCCGCACGTATGGGCGCGCAAACCTTGCTGTTGACGCATAATATTGAAACGCTGGGGCAGATGAGCTGTAACCCTGCGATTGGTGGTATTGGTAAATCGCATTTGGTGCGTGAGATTGATGCACTTGGCGGCGCAATGGCACTGGCAACAGACAAATCTGGCATCCAGTTTCGAGTACTTAACAGTCGTAAGGGTGCCGCTGTACGAGCCACTCGAGCGCAAGCAGATCGTATTCTTTATAAAGCCGCCATTCGTCATACGTTAGAGAATCAGCCAAACCTTGATATCTTCCAACAAGCAGCCGATGATATTCTAGTTGAAAACGGTCGTGCCACAGCGGTTGTGACTGCTACTGGTATTATTTTTAATACGCAAACGGTCGTGTTAACCTCAGGTACGTTTTTAGGCGGGGTGATTCATATTGGTCTTGAGAGCTCAAAAGGTGGTCGCGCAGGCGATCAACCTTCTATCAAGCTTGCTGATCGTTTACGTGAGCTGAAACTCCCTGTTGGTCGCCTAAAGACAGGTACGCCCGCCCGTATTGATGCGCGTAGTGTTGACTTTAGTGTGATGACGGTACAGCCGGGTGATACTCCGCTACCGGTAATGAGTTATATGGGCGATGTGTCCATGCATCCTGAACAGGTCAATTGCTATATCACTCATACCAATGCCCGTACCCATGATATCATCCGTGAAAATCTAGACCGCTCACCGATGTTCTCTGGCAAAATCGAAGGTGTTGGTCCACGTTATTGTCCATCGATTGAAGACAAAATCCATCGCTTTGCGGATAAAGACAGCCATCAGATATTTATCGAGCCAGAAGGCTTGACTACGCATGAGCTATATCCGAATGGTATCTCAACCAGCTTACCGTTTGATGTACAGTTAGAATTTATTCATAGTATGAAAGGCTTAGAGAACGCTCATATTACCCGTCCAGGCTATGCGATTGAATACGATTATTTTGATCCGCAAAACCTAAAACCAACGCTCGAAACCAAATCGATTGACCGCTTGTACTTTGCCGGTCAAATCAATGGTACAACTGGCTACGAAGAAGCAGGCGTACAGGGTTTATTAGCTGGTACCAATGCCGCTCTAGTCACTTGTGAAAACAATGAGTTTGATGTCTGGACACCACGCCGTGATGAAGCCTATCTTGGCGTGCTTGTCGATGATTTGATTACGCATGGCACCACTGAACCATACCGCATGTTTACCAGTCGTGCAGAGTATCGCTTATTGCTGCGTGAAGACAATGCTGACCAACGTTTGACTGAAACTGGTCGTAAGCTTGGCTTAGTAGATGATGTGCGCTGGCAAGCGTATGAAGAAAAAATGGAAGCCATTGCTTCAGAAACCGCACGCCTCAAAGATATGTGGGCAACCCCTGCCAATGCATTGGGCAAAAAAATCACAGAGCAAACGGGCGAGGTGCTATCCAAAGAGGCAACAGCTTTTGATTTGCTCAAGCGTCCGCAGATTCATTTTGCTGATATCGCTGCCATCACTGATTCGAAAGTCGATGCCCAAGTGGGAGAGCAGATTGAAATTTCTGTCAAATATGCAGGCTATATTGATCGTCAGCAAGAAGATATTGATCAGATGAAGAGATTGGAGAATACAGCGCTACCAATAGATTTTGATTATAGTGTAGTATCTGGGTTGTCCAATGAGATTGTCCAAAAACTTGCGCAAGTCCGTCCGTCAACATTGGCTCAAGCGGGACGTATCAGTGGTGTCACACCGGCTGCTATCCAGCTACTAGCAATGACGGTCAAGAAACAGAAAAAAGTAAAAGCAGCATTAAACGCGTCATAATAATGTATCAATGACTTAAAAAATAGAAAAGCAAAAAGCCCATACCGAGAAGTCGTTATGGGCTTTTTTATTGCCAAAATACTACCGTTGTTAAAAGAAAGAGGTGTACTCACTTGTCTTGGTTGCTGCTTTCTCTTTATACTGGCTCTACGAATTACCAACTCTATTATTATTACTTATATCTTTTTTATTAATTTACCTCGCTATTGTCCATATTATGATGGGCTTGTCACTAAACTGAGCCTATTTATGATTGATGCCATTATTTTTGCTATGACCATCGTCTTGCCCAACCTTGCCTTAATGTGGTTAGGTTTTTTTATGAAAAGACGCGGTGAGGCGGATCAAGTGTTTATCGATCAGGCCTCCAGTTTCGTTTTTAATTATTGTCTGCCATGTCTGCTGTTTTTTAGTGTGGTCGATAGTGACGTTGATTATGCGAAGCAAGTGGTATTGATAGGCGCTGGTATTGTGGTGACCTTTATATTGTTTATCGGCTCTGAGCTCTATGCCAAGCGCTTTATCAGCGACCCTGCCAATCAAGGGGTTTTTGTACAAGGTATCTTTCGCAGCAATATGGCGATTATTGGACTGGCAACCGTTGCCAACGCCTATGGGACGACTGGCTTAAGTATTGGCGCGGTATATATGGGTGTGGTGACAATACTGTTTAATATCTTAGCGGTGATTACGCTCAGCCGAGTGTCTAAGAGTATAGAGGATACTTGGCTCAGTCGTAGTACCATGATTATTAAAAAGCTATTTACCAATCCGCTCATCATTGCACTCGTTGCAGCCTTTACTTATAAAGCATTGCCACTACCACCGATAGCGGGTGTGATTCATATCACCGGTGGGTTATTAGCAGCAGTTGCTTTACCGCTTGCCCTGATTTGTGCCGGTGCCAGTATTAATTTGAAGTCGATGTTGCATCCTTCTGGACTTTCTATGCAGGCAAGTATTGGACGCATTGTTATTGCACCGTTGGTTGCTATAGCGGTTGGTTTTGCTTTTGGCTTAACGGGCGTACATATGGGCGTACTGTTTTTGATGGTTGCATCACCAACAGCAGCAGCAAGCTATGTGATGGCAAAAGCGATGGGCGGTAATGATATTTTAGCGGCCAATATTTTGGCATTTACGACAGTAGTTGGTATGTTTGGCATGGCGATTGGCGCGGCAATATTACGCGCTATGGGGCTAATTTAACCACTGCTTAATGGATGACTACATATTTATAAAACAGTGGTTAAATCAAAAGACAGTTATTAAGAATTTATCAAACCCTGATTAAAAAACCTTCCCTTCTTTATAGAAGGGAAGGTTTTTTAATATTATGCAAGTATTGCTGTTGGTTGTAAATCAAATAAATTAAGCTCAGAGACAAACTCAAGTGAGCGCAAACGTGCTGCTTGGTCATAGATGTTTGCTGTCACAATCAGCTCATCGGGCTGATAGGTAGCAAGAAACGCTGTAAGCTTTGGCTTGACAGTTTCAACAGAACCGATAAACGATACCGACAACGCACTATCCACCATCATTTTCTCAGCAGCGCTCCAGATACTGTCCATATCATGAGTAGGCTTTGGCATTTGACCTGTTTCACCACGGCGTAAACGCACAAAGCTCTGCTGTGCTGAGGTAAAGTGATAATGGGCGGTCGCATCATCGTCCGCAAGCAATAAATTTGCCGCTAGCATGACATAAGGCTCGTCTAAGTAAGCTGATGGTCTAAATTGCTCGCGATAAGCATTGATGGCTTGCCCAAGCATTTGCGGTGCAAAGTGTGAAGCAAACACATATGGCAATCCTAAGTGCGCTGCTAAGGTCGCACCAAAAAGGGAAGAACCTAGTATCCAAATGGGAATATTAGATTTTGCACCGGGGAACGCCTGTACGGGACTATCATCTGTGCCATTCCCCAAAAAGTACATCAACTCTTGCACATCTTGTGGAAAGCGATCAGCATCTTGCATCTGGCGACGTAATGCTTGAAAAGTTGCACCGTCTGTACCGGGCGCACGACCCAAACCCAAATCTACGCGATCGCCATATAATGCTTGCAAGGTACCAAACTGCTCAGCAATGACGAGCGGGGCATGATTGGGCAACATCACACCACCTGCGCCAATACGTATACGCTTGGTCTGAGCACCAATATGCGACAATAGCACTGACGTCGCTGCACTAGCGATACCAGGCATATTATGATGTTCTGCCATCCAATAGCGATTTAAGCCAGATTTTTCGGCTTGCTGCGCTGTTTCAACGGTTTGGGCAATGCCTTCAGCGATGCTTTTACCCTCAGGAACGGGGGCTAAATCTAAGAAGGATAAGGGAATAGAGTTACTCATAAATCACCTGTTTTTAGATGCCATATGATTAATGGCAGTATTATTTATTATAAATTTATAAGAGCCTCAGCTTGCGTAGTTATTATTCAACTAGTGATATAAGTATCATTATGCAAGTCCTGAACGCTTTACCTCCTATATAATGGGGCGGTTAAATAAGATATAAAGGTCAGTATTCATGCTGATAACAAATCTTAATCATATGAGATATAGAGGATAAGGACAGTTGGTTTAGTCAGACATTGACTAGAAAAGAATAGTTCACAATAAAAAGCATCACTATCTAAAGATAATGATACTTTTATGAGTATTTTTAATTACGAGTACTTTGATCTTCTATTTATATTACTGACTTAATAATCAAATACTATAGTCACTCCTAAATAAAATAAGTACAAATATTATAACGCGCTACTGGTATAAATTTTTCTTGCTTGCTGTGCCTGCGCAGACAGAGGCGGCGCAAAACTTATCCCAGTAGCACTGTGTTTGATTTATAGTGGATTGACTATAGCTACACGTATTAGTGAAAACAGCAGTCATTACTGACTAAATTGTTTTTGACACAGCTCCATAAACGCCCGTCCATACTGACGAATCTCTGCGTCATCACGTACTGCCATCCAACTGGTAAAACGTCCAAAATGGTCGACTGGAATGGCTGTTAGATTTTGATAATGACTTGGCTCAAATGCCATTTCTGCAATAATACCAATCCCTAAGCCAAGTCCAACATAGGTACTAATCACATCAGCATCAAGTGCTGCCAATACGATATCTGGCTCAAGACCGGCATCGCTAAAAGTCTTGTCAATGGCGCCGCGCCCCGTAAAACCACCGTGATAAGTTACGATTGGATAGCTGGCAAGGGTTGGTAAATCGATAGATTCTAGTCCTGCCAATTCATGATCGCTTGGCACGATGACACGATGCGTCCAGTCGTAATAACGATAGCAGCGCAGATAGTTGTTATGTAGCAAGGACTCGGTTGCAATACCAATATCGGCCTGCCCACGTATCACCATCTGTGCGATTGTTTCAGGATCTGCCTGTTGTAGAATGAGATTAACCTTAGGAAAACGCTCTTTAAATTCTTTCACGACTTCTGGTAAGACATAACGTGCCTGAGTATGAGTCGTGGCAATTGTCAATGTACCGACATTTGGATTGTTAAAGTCGAGGCTGAGGTTTTCAATCGTACGGATTTCGGTAAAGATAGACTCAATATGCGGCATGAGCGCCGTACCCATTGTCGTAAGCCCCGTTAAACGTTTGCCTTGGCGCACGAACACTTCGGTTTTGAGCTGATTCTCAAGTGCTGCGATATGCTTTGAAAGACTTGATTGGCTGGTATGCAGTACCGTCGCCGCCTGACTTAAATTATAGCCATTGATTACGGTATGCCACACTGTCTCCAACTGTTTGAGTTGAATTTGCAGATGCCGCTGATTGACCACTACGTCGATTGCCATAAGTTAATCCCATTATATAAAGAGTCAGTCGTCTTTATAAAAGTTAAAACGCCCAAAAAACATAACAAGCGTGTAGTGTAAATCAAAGCTATTATTCTTGTATATAATAAATAGGTATCTATTTATACATATATGGAATATAGGAAAATTGCTTGAATAGTAGGCTAGATAGAAATCTAATAGGAGTAAACCAAAAAATTATAGCTTAATTTATATTTAAGAAAGGTTAAGATACATGTACTTACCAAGGCAACCTATAGAATATAGCCGATATGCTCAATCAAGTAGTTAGTGGAAAAACATCTAGTCAATTTAAGCATTCTCAAGTACCATTATTCAATTTTGCAGCAAATGTCATTTTCTTTGTACAGAGCTAGGCAATTTTTTGTCCTTTTTTATCCTGATAGTCTCGATGTCACACTGCCAGTAGATAAAATTTTTGGATAAAAAGTAGCGCACTGTCGTATTTTTTGTCTAAATTTTTGGTGAGTCGTTATGTCTGCTGTCCAACCTATTCCGCCCAATTCTCCTATTGCCAAGAAGTCACTTAGCGAATCTTTGCAGGCTTATCTTGATCGGCGTTCACTTATCATGCTGTTCTTGGGCTTTGTCGCTGGCATTCCGATCTTACTAATTTTCTCTAGCTTATCATTATGGCTGCGTGAAGCAGGGATTGATCGTAGCGTAGTAACGATGTTTAGCTGGGCGGCGCTTGGTTATGCCTTTAAGTTTATTTGGGCACCACTAATTGATGCGGTGCCATTGCCAATATTAACCAAGCTCTTAGGTCGCAGGCGCAGCTGGATTTTGGTCTCGCAGATTATGATTATTGCCGCTATCTGTATTATGGCGAGTGTCAATCCAGCGAATGAGGGCAGTCTAGTCCTGATGGCAGTAGGTGCAGTACTACTTGGCTTTTCATCAGCGACACAAGACATCGTTATTGATGCCTATCGCATCGAATTGGCACCACCAAGTCTACAGGCGGTCTTGTCTGCCATGTATGTGACCGGTTACCGTATCGGGATGATCGTTGCTGGTGCTGGGGCATTATATTTAGCCGATTACTTTGGTTCTACCGAGAGCTTTTATAGCTATGAGGCGTGGCGCAATACCTACTGGATTATGGCAGCGGTGATGGGCATTGGGGTTATTACCACCTTGGTGATTCATGAGCCGATTAGACAACAAGTAGTTGTTGAACGTAAAACGTCAGAATATACCCGTCTAGTATTAGTATTCGCTATATCAGTCATAGGTTTTGTACTGGTATTTGCTAATGCGGGCTTGGTCTTACCTGAGACAGAAAGTGTGTTCGCAGGCTTCTTAATCGAAGTAGTGCGTATGGTATCGAGTTTGGCAGCGGCTTTGATTATCGGTTACGGCTTAGTAAAAGCCAATCTTGTGGAGCAAGAGTTTGCTAAGACCACATGGATTGAGCCTATTGCTGACTTTTTCCGCCGTTACGGTAAAAAGGCGTTATTGTTATTGGCGCTGATTGGTCTCTATCGTATCTCCGATATTGTTGCTGGGGTTATCTCTAATGTCTTCTATCAAGACATGGCATTCACTAAAGTTGATATTGCCAACGCCGTTAAATTGGTTGGCGTTGTCATGGCGATTGCTGGTGGTTTCTTAGGTGGTTTATTAGCACAAAAGATGCGTATCATGCGCGCAATGATGGTTGGGGCAGTCCTCGCCTGCGTGACCAACTTGTTATTTATTCTGCTGACATACCATCCTGGGAGCTTGCCGTATATGTATTTGGCAGTGATCCTTGATAACCTTGCAGCTGGTCTTGCTAGTGCTGTATTTATTGCCTTTTTATCTGCATTAACATCTATTCGATTTACTGCTGTCCAGTATTCAATATTTTCATCACTAATGACATTATTACCAAAAGTGGTGGGTGGTTATTCAGGCACTATCGTTGATAGCACCAGTTACCCCTTCTTCTTTATGTTTACTTTTCTAATTGGTATTCCTATTTTAGCGCTGATTTATTATGTTGATAAATATATCGTCATTGGTGACAATGATGATATTTATGGTGATGGCAGTGACGATAGTAATAGTGGCAGTAATAAAGGTGTTGAGTTAACCAAAGCCAATCCTAATTTAACCAATACCAATGAGCCACCGCGCGCATCAGAGTAGGTTAGAGTTTATAAAAATAAAGCAGATATAATTATTAAGAGTCATTTATGACAGCGCAAAAAGCAGCAAACGTAACAGTATGGCAAATCAAGCAGCAAGCGATACAAATAGCGGAGGAATTATCTGTTCCGACATTTTGGATAACGGATTGGCTGTTATATATCCTTGATAAACCTGCGCTATTTTTAATAACGGATGATAGCTATCAGCTAAGTGATGTTGAGGTTGAGCGATTTAATGCTGGTGTGACCAAAATGCAGCAAGGTACACCATTGGCTTATTTAACGGGTATACAGGCATTTTGGTCGCTTGATTTTGCCGTTAATGAACATACCTTAATTCCCAGACCCGATACTGAAGTTTTGGTTGAGCAAGTACTACATTGGATAAATACTGCCAATGAAGAGTTTGTGCCTAATGCTGCTAGCAATAAGCGTCTGCTTGATCTGGGCACGGGTTCTGGTTGCATTGCCATCAGTCTTACTCACGAGTTAAAGCTGGCTCGCAAATTGGAACCAGTAAGCTGGCAAGTCGTTGCTGTTGATTTCTCGCTAGAGGCGCTAAAAATTGCTCAGCATAATGCGGTTAGTAATGCTGTAGATATCGAGTTTGTCCATAGTAGCTGGTATGATGCACTCTCTACTCAGGATGAACATTTATTCGATGTGATTGTCTCAAATCCGCCCTATATTGATGAGGCGGATAAGCATTTAGCAGGTTTATTAGCAGAGCCAATTAGTGCTTTGAGCGCCCCTAATCATGGTTTGGCTGATATCGAACATATTGTCCATCATGCGCCGCAGTACCTAAGAGTAGGCGGGCTATTAGCGATTGAGCATGGCTTTGATCAAGGGCATGCTGTACGCCAGTTATTTGCGGACAATCACTTCGATAATATACAAACGATTAAAGATTTTGGTGGCAACGATAGAGTGACGCTTGGGCAGTTTAATAAAAATAAGCGGCAATATTGAGTACTGGTAATCCATATGAGTAATGTAGAAACAGAAATATTGTTAGATGATGAGCTGCTGCGTTATGCGCGTCAAATATTGCTTGATGGCTGGGATATTGATGCTCAGCTACGACTAAAATCATCACGTGTCGTCATGATAGGCGCAGGTGGGCTAGGTTGCCCAGCTTCTGAAACCTTAGTGCGTGCAGGACTTGGGCATATTCTCCTAATTGATGACGATGATATTGAAGCCAGTAATTTACAGCGTCAAACATTGTTTTTACCGGAGGATATTGGTAAATCTAAAGCTCTAACTGCTGCGCAAATGTTGATGAGTATCAATCCTTTAATCACAGCTCGCGGTACGATAGCGCGTTTGAGTGAAGACAATGCTTATGAGTTACTTGATATGGCGTCCGGTACGCCAGACCTATTGTTAGACTGTACAGATAATTTTGCTACCCGTGACATCATCAATCGTATTAGTGTGCGCTATCAGATTCCATTATTATCGGCATCTGCTATTGCAATGCAAGGGCAACTGGCACTATTTGAGCCACATCTAAATACCGGCTGCTATCACTGTGTGTTTGGTTCGGTAGTACTGGATGCCGAGGCGGATGAACGTACGTGTGCCAATTCAGGGGTGCTTGCCAGCACCACAGCTATCATGGGCAATCTACAAGCCAATGCAGCTTTGCAATATCTAGGATTAACCAAAAATCCACTGACAAACAAACTGCTGATATGGGATGGTAGTCGGATGCAGCAACGCTTGATGGGATATCGAAAAGAGTCAGAATGTCCTGTCTGTAATAGCCTTTCCTAATTTCAATTAATGATTTTTTACCAATTATAATCGCCGATTCTCAAATATCCTTCTTATGACCACAGTTGTCTTTTATGAAAATTCATCGTCCGCATTTATTAAAACATACCTTTAATGTCGTTAATCGTGTTCGTCAAACAGCAAGTGTCGCTGGTTTATCAGCGCTTAGAGTGGCGAAGGGCGAAAAACCTGATGCCATGCTGTTAAAAGAAACTTTTGAGCAACTGGGTACGACTTATATCAAAATAGGGCAGTTTATTGCTAGTACGCCGTCATTATTTCCGCGCGAATATGTGCAAGCCTTTCAAAGCTGTTTGGATCAAACCACGCCATTGTCTTATGCTTATATCGAGCAAGTATTAACAGAAGAGCTAGCTGTTAATGGACTCACACTTGAAGAGACGTTTGCCTACATTGACTCAAAACCACTGGCTTCTGCTTCTATCGCCCAAGTCCACGCAGCGCGTTTGCATAATGGTGATGAAGTTGTCTTAAAGGTGCAAAAACCTGGCGTCGAAACCATTATGCAGACGGATTTGGGTGTATTGCATGGCGTGACAAAGCTGGTTGAATTGTTGATGCCTTCAATGAGATTTGCCAGCATTGCACCGATTATTGATGAGATTCGTTTGCGTATGCTTGCGGAGACAGACTTTATCGCTGAGGCACAAAATATTCGCGACTTTCAGCAGTTTTTGGCAGTATCAGGCAATACACGCGTGGTGGCACCAAAAGTCTATGAGGCGTACACTACCAAGCGTGTGTTGACCATGAGCCGCTTATACGGTGTCTCTATGGTAGATGAAACTTTGATGCGTCAATATTGTACTGATCCTGCCCAAGTGATGGCAGATACGCTCAATACTTGGTTTGCAAGCCTGATGCTGTGTAATAGTTTCCATGCGGATTTGCATGCGGGTAATTTAATGCTATTAACTGATGGACGTATCGGATTTTTAGATTTTGGTATTGTCGGTAAATTGAAGGCTGAAAGCTGGCGCGCTTGCATGGGAATGATGCAAGCCATGCAGGATAATGATTATTATGCGATGGCACGCCATATGATAGATATGGAGATGACACATGGTGGTAATCAGGTTGATGTGGTGGCATTAGGTGATGATTTGCAGCGTATGATGAAGACCATCATGGCAGAGGACAAAGCCTTTACCAGTGGTGTGCCTTTTAATACGAAAGAGCAGGCGGATGAGTTGAATACAATGATGCTGGAGATAGTTGAGGTCGGTAAGCGTCATGGTATTCATTTTCCGCGTGACTTTGCTTTATTGACCAAGCAGATGCTCTATTTTGACCGCTTTATGCGTACGCTTGCACCTGATATGGATATGTTTAGTGATCAGCGCGTGCAGATGTTGGGACAAGCAGAGAGAAATGAGCAAGAAAATCGTCCAACACTCAATGTTTCGTAGGATTAAATACTATATTCAATGCTGTTCTAATACTCGTTCATTTAACACAAAGGATTGTGTGCTTTTTGCCACAAAATGGCCCTGTCATGATGACTGCTCTCAAAAGCCGTGCTGTTATTACTATTACCAATGAAACAGCTGTTGCGTTGATTGGTATGTACTGTATGGCAGTAGTGATGGGGTTTGGACGCTTTTTATTTACAGCCACTTTACCTGATATTATGCTGCAATTGTCGCTATCCACGACCATTGCAGGCTGGCTGGCTTCAATCAACTATATTGGCTATTTTATTGGCGCGCTTATCGCGATGTTTGTGCCGCAGCGTTTAACATGGCATATGCTAATATTATGGACAATAGTTAGTGTCATTACTACCATTCTGTTGGTCGTGCCAAATATGTCATTAAATCTATGGTATGGCATTCGGCTGATATCAGGTATTGCAAGTGGTGTGGCGATGATTTTAAGCTCATCTTTGGTCATTCAAAGCTTCAGTCTTGAGCGCCGTTCAGTGCTATCGGCAGTACACTATGCAGGTATCGGCGTCGGTATCAGTGCCTCCGCAATATTGACGTGGTGGTTACTGACGCTTGGCTACCATTTCGACGTGATTTGGCTGATCGCTGGAATGATTAGCTTACCTGTTTTATGGTTGCTGTATGGCATACGTCCGTCTGCTATGGTTACTTTATCTGGTTCAACATCATCAAATCCAACATCAGTAAGCTCAGAAACACCCCAGAGTAATCATTATTCCTCGCTATATCAAACCTATATTAATTTTAAGCGTTCTTTATACGAGGCGCTAGCAGGTCATAGCAAGCCCATTGCATTATTGTTGACCAGTTATGTGCTGGCAGGCTTTGGTTATATTACATCGGCGACTTTTTTGCCGGTAATGGCAGCTCAGCGCTTGACCACTCAAAATTCTGCTGGACTGTCTATTTGGTTGGTGGTAGGTATCTTTGCCATGCTCTCAAACCCGATTTGGGGTGCTCTTGCCAAGCGTATTGGTGAAGTCAAAACCTTAATGGGCTTGACGTTATTGCAAGCGTTTGGCATGTATTTGCCAATAGGGTTTGATGGTGCTATTGGTTTATATGCTAATGCCATGATTTTAGGGTTAACCTTTGTGGGTATGGTCTCTATGACCTTGACGATTATTAAAAACATAAATCCCATCTACTCAAATCTGCTGATAGGACTGGCGACATTAGCCTATGCAATAGGGCAGTTCATCGGACCATTGGTAACGGTAGCGCTGGCGGGAGAGAATGATAACTTTAATGCAGGGTTGTTGGTAGCGGCTATAGGACTGCTGATAGGACTGGTTTTGGTATTCTTTTTCTGGCGTCAAACGAACCGACTGCAAAAAATAATCATTTAAGCGAATCATTTTAGTAGGATTAAACCATACTGCGGCTGAATACTTCTCGCAGCTCAAAGCTGGTATGAACTTGTGCCACGCCTTCGATACGATTTAACCGATGCAATAAAAATTCCTCATAGTGAGCCATATCGCGTACGCGTACTTTAATCAGGTAGTCCTCGGAGCGACCAGTGACGATACTACAGCTGATGACTTCATCGAAGCTTTTAACCTTGCGCTCAAACTGCTCAAAACGGTCAGCTGTGTGACGGTCCATACTGATAGCAATGAAAACTGCCAAGGGATAGCCAAGTTTTTGGGCATCGGTTTGAGTATGATAACCGGTGATAACGCCACTATCTTCTAAGCGCTTAATACGGCGCGCGCAAGGGGTTGCCGAGAGATTAACGCGCTCGGCAAGCTCAGTAATGCTCATACGTGCATCGGTCTGTAATAAGCGCAATAAGCGTTTATCTGTGTCATCAATATCTGCAATTAACAGCTGATTAGAATGAGTATGTTGCATAACAAGTATCTTTGTTAGTGGATTATGCTAATTATAGCGATTGATTTATCGCATTTCACTAATATAATGTAAATATACTTATTATAAAGCCGATATTCACCTTATAAACTTTGTTATTATAATGGCATAAGTTCGTATTATCTCGTATGATAAAGCAAGATTTTGGCATTGATTGCCTCACTAAAAATACCAACCTAATGCCATCTAAGGATTGATTATGTCTGACCAAGCAACACGCCCTGTAGCGCCTGCCGCTGCAAAGAGCACACCCAAAAAAGCCGCTTTCGATTTCCGTAAATATCGCCCTTTTGCATTTGCGCCACTGTTGCCAGATCGCACATGGCCGAGCAAAACGCTAGAGAAATCACCGATATGGGCAAGTGTGGATCTGCGTGATGGCAATCAGGCATTGATTGATCCGATGACTATTGAACAAAAAATGCGTTTTTTTGAAACCTTGATAGATGTGGGTTTTAAAGAAATTGAAATAGGTTTTCCCTCAGCGGCACAAGTCGAGTTTGATTTTGCTCGTAAATTGATTGAAGAAAATCATGTGCCTGATGACGTGACTTTGCAGGTATTGGTGCAGGCACGTGAGCATTTGATTGCTCGTACTTTTGAATCCTTAAAAGGCGCAAAGCGTGCCATCGTTCATGTTTATAACTCAACTTGCCGTATTCAGCGCGAAAAAGTATATGCTAAAGATAAAGCTGAAATCAAAGAGATAGCTGTCACTGGTGCTAAATTATTGGTTGAATATGCTGCTAAATATCCAGAAACAGAATGGGTATTCCAGTATTCACCTGAGAGCTTTAGCCAAACTGAGACTGAATATGCAGTTGAAGTCTGTGATGCCGTTTGTGATGTTTGGCAGCCCGAGAACGGCCAAGAGGTAATCTTAAACTTACCTGCGACGGTTGAGGCGTCAATGCCCAATGTATTCGCTGATCAAGTCGAGTATTTTTGTCGTAATCTTGCCAAGCGTGAGCATGTAACTATTAGCTTGCATACGCATAATGACCGAGGCTGTGCGGTGGCGGCGGCTGAGCTTGGTGTGCTTGCTGGCGCAGATCGTATCGAGGGCACCTTGCTTGGTAATGGCGAGCGTACTGGCAATATGGATATCATGGTCATGGCGATGAATCTGTTTAGCCAAGGTATCGATCCTGAGCTTGATTTTAGTAACATGAGTGAAATTGTACAAGTCGTTAGCGAATGCAATAACTTGCCTCTGCATCCACGTCATCCTTATGTAGGTGAGCTTGTATTTACTGCCTTTAGCGGCTCGCACCAAGACGCGATCAAGAAATGCCTCGACTATAATGAGAAACATGTGGATCAGACAGAAAACGTCTGGGATGTGGCATATTTACCAATTGATCCTGCACATATTGGTCGCAGCTATCAGGATGTGGTTCGTATCAATAGCCAATCTGGTAAAGGCGGTGTGGCTTATATCTTGCAGCGCAACTATGGCTTTAATTTACCACGTTGGATGCAAATTGACTTTAGTGGTGTGGTACAAAAACAAGCTGAAACCACGGCTCGTGAATTGCAGAATGATGAAATCTTACAGACCTTTGAAGACACTTATTTACAGCAAGGCAGTTTTGAGCTGTTAGATTATACAGTCAACAATAAAGGCGGCGAAGTCTACTTTAACGGTCAAGTTCAGATGAATGGCGATACCATCACTATAGATGGTGATGGTAATGGGCCGTTATCTTCGTTTATCGATGGATTGGCGCAGCATACAGGCAAATCAATCCATGTCATTAACTACGCTGAGCATGCAATCAATCCGCAGCATAATAGCGGTGATGGTATCAATGATGATAACAATAGAGACAATAAGACCAATGCCAATGCTGCTGCTTATATACAGCTAAATGTAGATGGTGAAGTTTATTCAGGTATCGGCACTTGTAGCAGCACGGTATCAGCCATGCTAAAGGGCGCATTGTCAGCCTTTGCTCAAGCAGTTAGTATCGCTGCTGTTTAATAACTAAGTACTTAAGAATTTAAATATTTAGGTATATAAGGTTACGTTTATATAAGTATAACGTCATGACTCATTGCGATAAGCAAATCAGAGCCATGGCGTTATTTTTTATGCTTGAACCTATGTTTGAAACTCAGTAATTAGAGATCTTATTGAAGTGCTTACCACTGAGAGGTTAAAGCCTAATAGCATAATGTTACTTGTGTTTTCGGTGACTAAGACTTACGCTAATGTACATAGCATTCATTATTATAATAGTATAAATAACAAGGTTAATTATGGAACCTCTCTCATTTGCTTCATTTTCATTAGCCGCTATTTTGGCATCATTGCCAGTAAATGGCGAAGCAGTTAGTAAGCCGACCATTACCACACATATTAGTCCTGCGATTGCTGGACAGTGGAAGATTGATTTAAACAGTAGTATCACGATGACCAAAGAAGCTGAGGCGCGGCAAGCAGCGTCAAAAGACAGGAGTCAGATTAAAAGTAACGAACCTAAAGTCGACGCCGGTGCAGGACTATTGACACAAAACGAAAAACGTCTTATTAATATTCAAACTGATACCAGCAAAAAACTCATTGCATCAGCAAAGAAATCTGCTCAGTGCCGTGAGCTTTACAATTTTGCTGCTGATAATGAAATGTGGTCAGTCAGTGGCAAAGAGTGGACTTATGGACGTTATTTGATTACGCACCGTGAGGAGGGGCTACCTATCATTGCTATTAAAACCGTTTACGATAACAATGAAGTAGATTGCTCCGGTAGCCAGATAGATCAGAGCAATGAGGCGTTGATTGCCTTTTTAAATCATGATGGCAATCAAATGCAGTGGTGTGCTGATCCTGATGGCAAAGAGTGCTTTATGAATTTTAATAGAATTCTGCCATAGTAATGGTTTTTCAGTGACTTTGCTTTAGCTTTAATTACAATCATCAATAAAAAAACCGCTATCTGCATGGATAGCGGTTTTTTTAATGAGAAAAAATCTTGATAATAAAGATATTTGATATCAATATTTAATCAGTTCACAAGTTAGATTTTTCTTTATTAGCAGTTAACAACTCTCTTTCAAGATAATGAATATTCTGTGCTTCATGAACAAAATTATCATCTGATAAAATTACATCACGATGCATCGGGATATTTGTTTTGATACCTTCGATAACCAACTCATCAAGTGCCTGTAGCGTTTTCGAAATCGCTTGCTGACGGGTTTGACCATGACAGATAAGCTTACCAATCAAAGAGTCATAGTAACTTGGAATCTCATAGCCAGGATATAGATGTGAGTCAAAGCGGATACCAGCCCCACTAGGTGAATACAGCTGAGTAACCGTACCAGGTGATGGCATAAAGGTCACTGGATCTTCAGCATTGATGCGACATTCAATCGCATGACCTTGAATTTCAATCTCACTTTGGCGATAAGATAAACCGTAGCCTGCTGCAATTTTTAACTGTTCAACGACCACATCAATGCCTGTAATCATCTCAGTAATAGTATGCTCAACTTGTACGCGAGTGTTCATCTCAATAAAGAAATATTCATTATTTTCAAATAAAAACTCAAAAGTACCAGCACCGCGGTATTTGACCAGCTTACATGCTTTTACACAAGCATCTAAGATAGGCTGACGTACATCATCAGGAATATCAGGGGCGGGGGCTTCTTCTAAAACTTTTTGATGACGACGCTGTAATGAGCAATCTCTGTCATATAAATGAATGGCATTACCGTTACCATCGCCAAGTACTTGTATCTCTACATGTCGCGGGTTTTGGAGATAACGTTCCATATAAACCGTATCATCACCAAACCATAGCTCAGCTTCTTGCTTAGCCGCTTGCACTTGACCGATAATTTCTTCAAAGCGCTCAACCACACGCATACCACGACCACCGCCACCCGCTGCCGCTTTAATCAACAAGGGAAAACCGATATTGCGCGCTTGCTCTTCAGCATTGTGTAGCGTCACAGCACCTACTGAACCAGGTACTGTCGGCACACCCGCTTTTTTCATAGCATTGATCGCGGAAACCTTGTTGCCCATCAGACGAATATGATCTGCAGTAGGGCCTACAAAGGTTAATCCAGCTTCTTCAATACGTTCAGCAAATTCAGCATTTTCAGCCAAAAAACCATAACCGGGGTGAATGGCATCAGCGCCAGTAATCTCAGCAGCAGTCAAGATAGTATTGATATTTAGATAGCTTTGATTGGCATTAGGCTTGCCGATACAAATGGCTTCATCAACAAAGCGTAAGTGCATCAAATTGGCATCAGCCGTAGAGTAAACTCCAACGGTTTGAATACCAAGGGCTTTACAAGCGCGAACGATACGTAGAGCAATCTCACCTCTATTGGCGATGAGCAGTTTTTTTATCATGGGGTCATCCTTATTGAAGCGGCGTTTTTTAATGGAGTCACTATATTCAGCAATATCAAAACTTATTATTAAGCCTAGTGATTATCTAACTTTAAAATCTTTAAGCTTAGATATGATTAAACTAAAATAGCCTAAGCATAAGTTGATATTGCCTGATAAATAGCACGCTCTCCATCAGAACGAAGTAAAGGTTGGCAAATCTGATTACGCTTTATAGCGTACGATAGGCTGACCAAACTGTACCACTTCAGAATTAGTGACCAAGATCTCATCAATAACACCACTTTGAGTCGCCTCAAGAGGATTCATAATTTTCATCGCTTCAATGATGCCGAGCGTATCACCAGCTTGCACTTTTTGTCCAACCTTTATAAATGGTGGATCATTAGGACTAGGGGCTGAGTAATAAACGCCAACCATAGGTGACGTCTCAACACTACCTGCTTTCATCGCAGGCTGCGATTCGGCAGTATGAGGTGTAGCAGCACCAGCAGTAGGTGCAGCCATCATCGTTGGCGCCGGTGCATCATAGTGACGAGTCAAACTGATATGCTCGTCATCTGAGCTGATTTCCAAATTAACCAGTTCGCTTTCTTCCATGAGTGCAATGAGGGTGCGTATTTTTTCAATATCCATAATTGTATTTTTGCCTTGTAACAAATTCGAGAAAAATAGTGTAACTAAATATTGTGTAGATAATTGCTAATGATACCTATATTCACGGCAATGAGCAATCGATGTACAGTTGTTAACTGAGTTTTTTTACATATTATGACGTAAGCGCTCGTTTGAGTAAGAAATGCTCAAGAATTTATCATAGTCTATGTGACTTGCGAGCGCCAGTGATGATTATTACAGATAACATTTAGATAAACTTGTGTAAACCTAGTCTTATTATTATCCCCACATTGCCAGCAATCTCTTTTGTTGGTAGCGCAAACGTATGGTAAGTAAAATAGACGATAGAAATAACCCCGTAATTAAAGCCATCCAAAAACCTTGCGCCCCAATATCAGTGAAGCGTACTAGATAAATACCAAGCGGCAGTGCCACTATCCAGTAGCAAAATAGCGTAACCCACATCGGTATTGTAGTATCTTGCATGCCCCGTAATATGCCCGCGACATTGACTTGCCAGCCATCAAATAGCTGATAAGCAAGCGCAAAGATGAGCAAATGCATGGCTTGAGCTCGTACTACAGGATTGTCAGTGAATGCCGCTGCCAATTGTGGTCTAAATAGCCAAACACCAATCATACAAGCAAATGCAATAAGTACCGTCCATATAAGACCGGTTGCTTGTACTTGACGCAGTGCCATTAGGTTTTTTTCACCAAAGCGGTTGGATACCATAATGGTCAGTGCCATCGCGACCGAAATTGGGATCATAAACAACTGCGAGGTCACTGATAGGGCGACTTGGTGCGATGCGGTTGCCAACTCACCCAATGGACTAATCACCAGTGCGCCTAAGCTAAATAGACTGGCTTCAAAAAAGATAGAGACGCCAATCGGAATACCAAGCTTGAGAAGTTTTTTTATCTGTGCCCGATTTGGGCTGGCAAAGGCATAAAAAAAGCGCGTACTGGCAAATTGCTGACGCTTAGTAAAGCTGGTATAAGCGGCTAATAATAAGACGTTAATCCACAAAACGATAGCAGTTGCTACCCCGCAACCAGCGCCACCCATCTCAGGCATGCCAAACAAGCCATGGATAAAAATATAGTTAAGTGGGATATCTGCAAGCAGCCCTATGATACTAATAACTGTCACTGGCTCAGGTCGACCAAGCGCTTCACAGTAACTACGCAGCACCGCATAAACGGCAATTGCAGGGAAGCCAAATGATACGCCATGCAAATACTGAGTTGCTATCGGTTGTATATTTTCAGGAACACCCATGAGGGCAAGTACATTGGGTGCTAGGTTGACAATGATAAAACCAAGAATACCAATGACACCAGCCGTCCATAGTGACTGCTGCGTGATATGCGGCACTTTATCGAGTTGGTTTTGACCAATGGCTTCACCGATCAGAGGCGTAGTCGCAATCAAAATACCTGTTGCTAATAAAAATAATGGTAGCCAAATACCTGAGCCGACAGCGACAGCAGCCAAATCAAGTGCCGAAACTTGACCTGCCATAATGGCATCGACAACACCAAGCGCAGCTTGACAAAACTGGGTGATTAAGATGGGCAGCGCGAGTATACCTAAGCGTAAACTGTAACTTTTAAAATCTACAAAAGACAACGGGAAAACCATAATGAGCAACTTTTATTCTTTACAATAATTATTTTTGATAAACAAATTTTACTAATGAATAAACACAGCCATTAATAAATCAATAGCGAGACAGTAAAATAGGAGGTGTGCGACGATAATACTCCGATAAATAATATGAGCAAGTCCATTTTTAATAACACTAAGCATGCAGAGTGAAAAAAGAATCACTGATGCTAGAATAAAAATAACCCGCCGATTCAAGTAATGAAGTGACAGGTCATAAGTTAATAGAATGGTAAAGAAGTTAGGCTATAATGTAAATATTTTAGAAAGGTTTGATAAGGGTCGTATTTATAGGTGTATTAAGCCTCTAATAGAAGAATTAAACATCAATTTTGGTGCTTATAAGCCAGAATTATTCATTCAATAGAGTCAGTATCTTCTGACAGTAAATTAAGATTTCCTGCAATATCCATAATTGCATACCAGTGTTTAGGCTCAAGCGGTATGATGGTCAATTGCTCACAGCCTTTTCTCAGTAATAATGAGTCCTCGAGCGCGGGCAGAAACTTTAGCTCTGACAGTGGTAATATATCATTAAAAGCTTGATTGAAAGTCACATCCACCATATACCATCGCGGATTCTCTGCGGTGGCTTTCGGGTCGTAATGCCGGTGTTCAGGATGAAATTGAGTAATATCAGGATAGCCAGCTTGACTAATAGTCACGATACCAGCAACGCCAGAGGGTTTAGCACTAGAGTGGTAAAAAAACGCCTTGTCACCTAATTGCATATCATCACGCATAAAATTGCGGGCTCGGTAGTTACGCACGCCATCCCACATCTCTGTTCCTGCACCTTCTAAGTCTTTTATACTAAAACAGCTTGGATTAGATTTTATAAGCCAATATGCCATGGTTTTTATCCTTTTTATATAGTTGGTTATTTATAATTATTTTATATAATAATGGTGATTCTTAGTTATTTTGCCTATAACTAAGAATATTTAACATGAGCCTTTGTCATTGGTTTTGTTATCGATAGAATTTTCTTGAAGTTAGGCTTTTTTTTACTGTGCTTAGCCGTTATCCTAGCGGTATTTTCTGCTACTGATGGCAGTTACCTATTTATAGATAAGTCTGCTTATGTCAAATATCAAACCTAATCAACTGTTTCAGCAAGCAAAGCCTTTTCATGATGGTCATTCGAATACAGTAGAAGTGACAGACATTCCATTGGCGTTATACATCCATATCCCGTGGTGTGTCAAAAAATGCCCATACTGTGATTTTAATTCACATGAGCTACCAGTTGATAGTCAGCTGTCCATGTATGATGAATATGTAGATGCATTATTGCAAGATGCTGCGATGCAGCAGATATTGACCCAAGGACGTGAGATTAGCTCCATATTTATCGGCGGTGGTACGCCGTCGTTGTTGCCCATTGCTCAATACCAGCGCTTGTTTGATGGTTTACGGAAATATTATCAATTTTCTAGCGACATCGAAATCACCATGGAGGCAAATCCAGGTACCCTTGAGCATGCGCCATTTGCTGAGTATTTAGAGGTGGGTATTAATCGCCTATCGATAGGTGTGCAGAGCTTTTCTGCTGAACAACTAACCACGCTTGGACGTATTCATGATCCTACTCAAGCGCTATCTGCAATTAAAGCGGCTCGAGAAGCTGGATTTGAGCGCGTAAACGTGGATTTGATGCATGGACTGCCAGAGCAAACCATGAGCGAGGCGTTAGACGATATTCAAATGGCACACGATGCTGGTGCGACCCATATCTCATGGTATCAGCTGACCATTGAGCCAAATACCGTATTCTATCGCAGTCAGCCAATTTTACCCAATGAGGATCGCTTGGCAGATATAGAAGAATCTGGTCAGATATTATTACAGAATTTAGGCTATTGCAATTATGAGGTATCAGCATGGTCTGGGGCAGGGGATAAGCCTTGTCAACATAACGTCAATTACTGGCAGTTTGGTGACTATTTGGCAATCGGGGCGGGTGCTCATGGAAAAGTCACTATTGGACAAGATATTATCGGACAAGATATCGGCAATGAGATGGCGACTGATTTCTGGACTATTGATAATGAAACCAACCAAGCAGGTATCTATCGCTTTAGTAAATCCCGTATGCCAAAAAGTTATATGGAATATGAAGAAGCTCATGTCCAAGAGGGGGCATCAATATCAGCGCCAAAAATGGTTGGCTGGCAAGCGATTGATGAAGAGGAGTTGGTTAGTGAGTTTATGCTTAATGCCTTACGTTTGCATGGTGGCGTAGCATGGTCGTTATTTGAAGCACGTACGGGGCTAAGTTATGACAGCATTGCCATACAAGTTGCTACATTAATCGAGCAAGGTCTATTAATGGATCATCCGGAACAGTTACAACCGACAGAACTTGGTAAAAGGTATCTCAATCAAATCTTAAGAGCATTTTTATAGCGAAGTATGCTTGTTAAATGTTCAGAACTTAAGCTTCATAAAAAAGGGCTTATCACATAGATGATAAGCCCTTTAAACAACCTAAGTATTTAAAGCTTAGATTTTGTTTTGTACTTCTTGTGCAGTACCACTTACAGCACTACCAGCGCTTGATACGTCTTGGCCTAGACCTTTAAAAGTGTTACAACCAGTTAATACAAACATAGCAGCCAAAGATGCGATAACTAATTTTTTCATGGTATATTCCTCAAAAAAGACAGATACAGATAAGTAGTGTAGTAACAGTGAAACCTGATGTTGATCATAAGTTGCACTGCAAGATGATAACAGACGATGACAATGTTTTTATATTATCCCTTTGTCCGTTACAGCCATCATAATCAAAGTTAAAATACGTGCCCAGTATCAAAATGTAATTATTGGCAGTAAACTGTAACTTTTAATTACCTTTGCCATATAAGTCAGAAAAATAACCAATGCTAATGACGGAGAGAGTATGACCATTCATATCGTGCTGGTAGCGCCAAAAATGCCCAGTAATACGGGCAACATCATTCGTCTGTGTGCCAATAGTGGGGCGCAGCTGCATTTGGTCAAACCATTAGGGTTTGAGCTGGATGATAAAAAACTGCGCCGTGCAGGATTGGATTATCATGAGTATGCCCATCTACAAGTACACGACAATTGGTCAATAGCAAAGCAAGCACTGCAAGATGCTGACTGTCATACCATTACGGCGTTGACTACCAAGTTAAGTAAGCCTTTTTATGATTATGACTTTGGTGGACAAGCAACTGCAGAGTCAGGCAGGAAGTTTTCTGGAAATAATGTGGCCATGGTTTTTGGCTCAGAAACAGCGGGACTGACAGATGATATACGTGAAGATATTGGCGCTGATAACTGGCTACGACTGCCGATGCTAGCAGATTCGCGCAGTTTGAATCTGTCGAACAGCGTGGCAATATGTTTATATGAGGTATGGCGACAACAAGGATTTGGCGGTGATGAAGGTCGTAGTATCGGCTATGAGACACTCACCGTCTACGACCCTAAAGAGTAATTTTTATTATTAAAATTAAAAAAGGCAGATAAAGAAAATAATTTATCTGCCTTTTTTATGGTCATTTATAAGCAATTAGGCGGTTTGGGCAGCCCAGCAAGGCGATTGACATGGCGGGCGACCAAGCCGGTATTGAACAGCTGCTGTAACTTTTGATTGCTGATGTCATCATCAGGTAAAGTCTGCTGCAGCCATTTTATTAGTGGGCGCGTGGCAGGTGCGTGATTAAATTTCACAAAAAAAGCTCGTACTTGCTGTAACACTGCCAAGCGCTCAGTATCTAAGACGATATCCAAGGTATTAGCTAGCTGCTGTGCAATATCGGGCGTCCAGATAGTGTGGTCACATAAATGTCCATCTTGGTCTAATGCCACGTTGATTGAGCTCAGAGAGGATGTAGACGAGTTAGTAGACATACTCATAAGGCAATCGTCACTACTTTATCAAAGCGGCTTTCTTGGGTCATTGCTACCCATTCGGCAGCGCTTAAAATACCAGTGAGCTTTGCCGCTAGATTAAGCTTCGCTGCGGTGTTTTCATGCAACTGTGTCACATCGTCGGCAAGCGCGTAAATACCAGCAATGGTTTCTATTTCCATATTCTCGATATCGCCCAAATACGCATTGAACCAATCTATAAATGCTACGGTTGTACCCAATAAAAGGATGCTATCGCCCGCCTGCCATGACAACGCCATTTGTTCCGTAGTGCGTCTGAGCGTATCCATACTGCTATGTAATTGATATAAAGTTGCCATACTCGTGTCCGATTGCTTGCTATAGGTTTGAAACAATAAAATTTTACATCAGCTTTGCTATTTATAGCTTTAAGATTAAAAAGTGAGAATTTGCTCAAATATTTGTAAATTTACTTCTTCTGGAATCAAGACTAACTGCGTTGCCAAGTCCGTCGGTAGCATGCCAGCTATCCAGCCACTAAAAACATCGTCAGGTAGCCACGCGGGCGGCATGTCATAAAGCTCAAGCGCTTGAATCATACCTTGCAAGCGTGAGTTTGGCTGCATTAAAAATCCAAAAACGGGTGCATCCAAATACAGCTGCACATCATGTCCAAAAGTCGCTAATGTCAAAGCCAGCGCACAGCCTTCATAGCTTGCCATCTCAGTGGGCGTATGCAATCGAATGAGGAGTTTCATGGGGTGTTCCTAATTTTTTATTAGAATTGTAGTAATCGGCAGTCGCCTTGCATCATCATCGCAAGCTCACTTAGACCTACGAGTTTAAAACCTGTCGCTAGGTTCTCTGTCTCTAACTGATGGCGCGCGCTATTGTCCGTATCACTGATACCGCGGCTAAGTGCCGTACTGACGCACACCGGCAGCACAAGATTATATTGCTCAGCAAGTGCCTGCCACTCTTGGGTAATATTTGATTGATCGGCGGATTGCCACCTTAGACGATTGGCAGTATGTGCTGCATCTGCATAAAAGAAGATGTTTAATACAGAGTTTTCATGATCCGCGCTATTAGGCGCATTATCGGCTAAAGAGGCGTTTTGTAGATAAGCGCGCGCATAGCGTAATGCCAGATAGGCAAGTGGATGGCTTGGGTCAGCGGTAATCAAAAGTAGAGGCGTTGAGAGTGTCATAATGGCGGTATCACATAGTATTAATAAGCATTGAATAAATGAGTATTGAAAAAGGACTGAGACCTTGTGACTGTATATTGTATCATCATTCAGCGCTTTTTCATTTTTTGCAAGTATAGTCAATTCTAAATAAAACAGATACGTTATGTTCCAACGTAGTACTGGTATAAATTTTTCTGGCGTGCTGTGCCTACGCCGACAGAGGCTGCGTAAAATTCATCCCAGTCCTACTGTAGCGCTTTAATACTGAATTCGCTATATGCTTGCTCTTGGCAGCGCATTACTTTATTTATGTTACTATAAAAGCATGGTGTTTCACTGATCTATAGTAGTTGTGACCGTTCCGTAAGAAAAAACAATAAACTTATTCGCCCAGTTCACGTAGGCTTATGGCTCTATGCTGCAATGAGGTAACATCATTATGCTATCTACCACTCCAAATGGTAACGGCTATCAGCCCACATCAGAACAGCTACAAGTATTGCAAACTGCCAGTGAGTTTGCTTATCAAATTTGGCAAAGTCGCACGGGCGCCTGCCAGACGTTTTTACGCAGTTATCCTTTAGACACGACCTTAACGCGCCAACAGATTGATGACCTGATACAAGATTATACATTGGACGAAAATTATCAGCTTGGTCATGAAACCAAAGTGATGAGTGGTTTACGCAATTTGCGTATGCTACTGATGATGCGTTGGGTATGGCAAGACGCGTTGGCAGTGATTGAACTTGAGCAATTGACCGACGAGTTGTCCGAATTCGCTGATGGGTGTATTTTATTTGCGAAAAACTATACCTATCAGCAGTTGGTGACTCAATATGGTCAGCCTACCTTTATTAATGAGAAAGGCAATGCGCAAGTTGATGATATGGCTATTATGGCAATGGGCAAGCTTGGCGCTCATGAGCTGAATTTATCAAGTGACATTGATCTGATTTTTATCCATCAAGCGCGCGGTGAAACTGATGGGGATAAAACCAAAGGCACACGCAGTATCGATAACAAGCGCTTTATGACGCGCCTTGGTCAAGGTATTATTAAGCTGCTCGATAACAATACAGCAGATGGTTTTGTGTTTCGGGTAGATATGCGCCTGCGCCCATGGGGCGATGGTAGTGATTTAGCGATTCATCTATCGGCGTTGCAAAAGTACTTTTCTCAGCATGGGCGGGCATGGGAACGATTTGCTTGGTTAAAAGCCCGTGTGGTTGGACACATAGAGCGACCATTCTATGACGACATTCAAGCACTTATTAAACCGTTTGTCTTTCGGTATTACGTCGATTATAGTGCTTTTTCGGCATTACGAGAGATGAAGTCTCTGATCCAAAATCAAGTCGCCCAGCGTGAAGATTTGGACAATATCAAACTCGGTGCTGGTGGTATTCGAGATATTGAGTTTATCGTTCAAGCTTTCCAGTTGATTTATGGCGGACGGCATCCGCAGCTACAGGTCAAATCTTGTTTGAAGGCAATGCAGGCGCTGTATGAGCTTAAGTATTTAGAAGAAACCACTTATCAGGAACTGCAGAGTGCTTATCGGTTTTTACGCCGGCTTGAGCACGGTATTCAAGCAATCAATGACCAGCAAACCCAGCGTCTTCCTCATGATGTGCATTGGCAGCACAATCTTGCGCTCACGCTTGGGTTTGAAGACTGGGCTTCATTATTAAATACGCTTAATTATCATCGATATCATGTCAATGTGCCGTTTGAGCGTATGGTTACTGAAAGGCAAGTACCGGATCACGATGATGAGCTAGAACCTGCTAACTTGGATGAACAAGTGGCTCGTTTAAATGACGTGTTGACGGAAGAGAATCATATTCAATTGCAGAATTTTTGGCAGTCAAAAATGGTTGCCAATTTAAGCGATGAGGCTCGTGAACGCTTGGACGGAGCGTATCCAGTCATTGTACATGCGCTACTTGCTCATCAAGATCAGCAGCAATTGGCGAATACTGCATTGCCGCGCTTGATTGCCTTGCTGGAAGCGATTTGTCGTCGTTCTATCTACTTAGTCATGATTGCAGAGAACCCAAACGCCACGGTTGAGTTGATTCCGATGCTGTCTGCTAGCCCTTGGATTGCCAAAGAGCTGGCACAGTATCCAGTGTTATTAGATACATTTTTACAGCAACGCTATCGGCATTTACCAGACAAGCTTGAGCTGCGTGATATCTTGCGTCAGCAGTTATTGAGAGTAGAGCCTAATGACGAAGAAAAGCTGCTTAGCGTATTACGATTATTTAAAAAGAATCAAGTATTAGCGGTTGCCGCCAGTGATGTGTTGGCTGAACGTCCAATCATGAAGGTGTCGGATTCTTTAACTTATATTGCTGAAGTGGTATTAGAAGCGGCGCTTGAGCGTGCTTTTGCTGAAATTGTGAAACGTTATGGTTATCCTATTGGCCAAGATGGCGATCCGGTCACCGAAGCGGATTGCGGCTTTGCGATTATAGGCTACGGTAAGCTTGGTGGTCTTGAGTTGTCTTATTCATCAGATTTAGATTTGGTGTTTTTGCATAAAATAAAAGAGCAGGGTATGACCACGGGTGAAAATTCGGTCAGTGGCATGAAGTTTGCGGCACGCTTGGCGCAAAAGCTCATGACCTATCTTAATACTCAAACCCGTGATGGCCGTGCTTATGAGGTGGATATGCGCCTGCGTCCCTCCGGCAATGCTGGCATGATGGTGGTGTCTTGTCATGCGTTTGAAACCTATCAGCTTGAGAAAGCTTGGTCATGGGAGCATCAAGCGCTGGTACGGGCGCGTGCAATCTGCGGTGATAAACGCGTCACAGCCCGTTTTTGTGATATTCGCCGTACGGTCTTAGCATTACCACGCACAATTGAGGAAGTACGTATCGAAGTGACAAGTATGCGTATCAAAATGCAAAAGCATCTGGGTACGAGCCAATGGCAACAGCAAGCGGGTAAGTTTCATCTTAAACAAGATGCAGGCGGTGTCATTGATATCGAGTTTTTGGCACAATTTGCCGTACTGGCCTATTCGCATGAGCATCCAACCTTGACCAAATGGAGCGATAACGTCCGTATCTTTGAAGAGATGGCGACACTAGGTATTTGGGAGCGTGAGATCTGTCAAGATTTGACGGGTGCTTATTTGCGCATAAGGGCTGCAACGCATCAATTGGCACTATCCGAGCAGTCATTACTGGTCGATGAGTCGCTTTGGACTGAAACCCGTGCACTCGTACAGGCGCAGTGGCAGCATTTGATGGGTGTAGAATCGACAGAATAGCGGTATTAAAACGGCTGTGCTGAATGAAAGGACAGTGTTAAGACAGTCTTGGCACTGATATTTAACGCCATATAAATAAAGGCACTGCAGTAATGAACTAAAATATTTCATTTGCTTGGCGTGCTGGTGATATAATCATTTGCGCATTAAATTTGCACATGATATTCGTGCATTAAAACAGACACTCAGTGTCACTATAAAATTTTAATTAAAACATTTACTTAACACTCAACAAAAAAAGTTAGACGTTAGCGCTAGCATAAGGATTATTAGATGAATATGGCAACAAAGGAAGGCAAGCTTTGGATGAATGGCACGATGATTGAACAGCCAGATGCCAAAATTCATGTGCTTACGCACAGTATGCATTATGGTATCGCAGTCTTTGAAGGCGTCCGTGCTTATCAAACTGCTGATAACCGTACCGCGATTTTCCGCTTAAAAGAACATACTGAGCGTCTGCTAGGTTCGGCAAAGATTTTCCAAATGGATGTGCCTTTTGATGCAGCAACACTTGAGCAAGCACACAAAGATGTGGTCAAGCAGAACAATCTAGCAGAAGCTTATATTCGCCCGCTGATTTGGTTCGGTGCCGAAAAACTGGGTCTATCGTCACGTGATAATAGCGTCAATGCCATGGTAGCCGCTTGGCATTGGGGTGCGTACCTTGGTGAAGAAGGTATCAAAAACGGTATTCGTGTAAAAACGTCATCATATACCCATCATTTGCCAAACGTGACCATGTGTAAAGCAAAAGCCTCAAGTAACTATCCTGTATCTATCATGGCAAACCAAGAAGTGACCCGTAACGGCTATGACGAAGCCATCTTGATGGATCCACAAGGCTATGTCTGCCAAGGCGCTGGCGAGAACTTATTTTTAGTTAAAGATGGTGTATTGCATACCCCTGATTTAGCAGGCGGGGCACTTGACGGTATCACGCGTCGAACTATTGTCCAATTCGCTGAAGATTTGGGCATTAAAGTTGTTGAGCGTCGTATCACTCGTGATGAGTTTTACTTAGCGGATGAAATATTTATGACTGGTACCGCTGCTGAAGTCACGCCTATTCGTGAATACGATGATCGTACTATCGGTAATGGTGGTCGCGGACCCTTGACTGAAAAGCTGCAAACCTTGTACTTTGATGTGGTCCATGGTCGTAATGAGCAGTATATGGATTGGTTAAGTTTTATTGACTGATTGTGTTACTTTATTTTTTTAAAAAAGCTGGACGTCACTGTCCAGCTTTTTTATGATTAAATGATTCTTTTTAAGTAGAGCTATTAAATAACTATATTCATAAATAGTCTACAATAACTGCTTTTTAAAGTATTTTACTAATCTGGTTTGAATGCACATTATATCGAGGTAGCTGTGAAAATCCTTCATGTTCTGCTTACTAGGATGCCTATACCGCCTTTAAAATATGGAGGCACTGAACGTGTTGTTTGGGCATTATATAAAGGGCAAAAAGAGTTGGGGCATGACGTTAAGTTTATGACCAAGCATCAGAACCAACATCCTGATTCAATTTTATACAATCCTGCTCAGGGAATTGAAGATCAAGTAGAAGGCTGGGCCGATGTTATTCATTTCCATTTCTTATTTCAAGGGACATTAAAAACCCCTTTTGTTTGTACAACGCATAACCAACAGATTACCCCTGCTATATTTCCTAAAAATACTATATTTCTGGGGAAATTACATGCCGAACGTAGTGGGGGAGAAGCGTATGTTTATAATGGCTTATACTGGGAGGATTATGAGCAACCTAATATAAAGCAGCCAGAAAACTATGTACATTTTTTAGCGAATGCAAAATATAAAGACAAAAATTTAAAAGACAGTGTGGATATTGCAAGACAAGCAAATAAAAAATTGCATGTTATTGGTAGTAAACGTTACTGCTTAAAATGGCGTAAAGACGGAAAATATCAACCTTATATTTATCCGGGTAATGATCTTAAGTTTTATGGCATGATTGGCGGTGACAAGAAGAATCAGGTTATTCGCAACTCGCAAGCGTTGATTTTTCCTGTACTAACAAATGAAGCTTTTGGCTTAGCTATGATTGAAAGCCTATATTTAGGCTGCCCTGTTATTGGTAGTCGATGTGGTTCTCTACCAGAGCTCATCAATCAAGATGTCGGTGTTAGTACCGATAGTAAAAGTGTGATGATAGATACTCTAAGAAATATTGGACAATTTAGTCGTCAGCGCTGTCATGATTATGCACGAGACACATTCAATCACCTTGTGATGAGTAAGAACTACTTATATTTTTATGAAAAAGTCTTAAATGGTCATGCTTTACATGAGACAGCACCTGAGGTGACTCAAAATCTCCCATATGATTTTGTCTTAAAAGATTAAAAGATTAAAAGGTTAAATGATGAAAATATTACATGTACTTTTGACTCAGTTAAGTATTCCACCCAAAGATTATGGTGGTACTGAACGAGTGTTATGGGGATTGTATCAAGGACAAAAATCACTAGGGCATGAAGTCAGGTTTTTAACCAAGCACAAAAGCTCACATAAAGATGCGGTCTATTTTGATGAGCAACTGCCTTTAGAAAAGCAAATAGAAGGGTGGGCAGATATCATTCACTTTCATTTTCGCTATGATAATGATATCGATACTCCATTTGTGTGTACTGAACACAGTAACAGCGAGATTGAACAAGAATACCCTGTCAATACGATCTATTTATCAAAGAAGCATGCGGAAAACTATAATGCCAATTGCTATGTGCACAATGGTTTGTATTGGAATGATTATGGCGAGCCAGACTTTAATCCTAAAAACTATGTCCATTTTTTAGCAAAAGCTTCTTGGCGAATTAAGAACCTGCAAGGAACTGTGAAAATAGCGCAGCAAGCGGATATTCCGCTACATGTATTAGGCGGCGATCGTTTTAACATCCGTCGGAACCCTTATTTTTATACGTCCTCAAAACTGACCTTCCATGGAATGGTTGGTGGTGAGCAAAAAAATCAGTTACTCCGTCACTCCAAAGGATTGCTCTTTCCCGTGTTATGGCATGAGCCTTTTGGATTGGCAGTCATTGAAAGCCTATATCTGGGTTGTCCTGTACTGGCAACACCTTTTGGGTCTCTACCAGATATCATCACGCAAGAGGATGTTGGTGTTTTATCTGACAGTTATGCCGAGCTTGTTGAGGCGACTAAAAATATTGATAGATTTGATAGACGTGCTTGTCATCATCATGCGCAGACGTATTTTAGTCATGTTGCCATGGCAAAAGGCTATATGGAATGCTATGAAAAAGTGCTTGCAGGCGAAGTACTTAATGCAACTAAACCAAGAGCCAAAGCAAATATTAAAGAAAGATTAAAAATGAGAGACTGATTTAGTGAATTAGTCGAAAGGGACGATAGTGTAAAACATACGTTTACCGATACTACGTTTAATCTTTTTGAAATAATGTTTTAGGTCTCGTGGATCTTTCGATCTGATTTTTCTATGCTCTATGCGTCCAGCTTCCAAATCGCTTGCTAAAGTAGGATTATCTGCTTCTAAGAAAGTTGATTGTATGCTTAAAGCAGGAGAGATTTGGTAGACTGATATTCGAGGTAAGAATTTATCAAAAATCATTTCGTCTATTGGCACGTAGTCGTTTTCATTGAGAGATCTGATCTGATGAAGTAGTGTTTTTGCGCCTTTATTTGAAATAATATAAGCCGCTGCTCCGGTATGCCAGTTTTCTAACTTTAAAAAACATCTCTCTCCATAATTAATTTCTTTTTCACTACAATGTGTTTTCTCTAATGCTGTTTCTAATTTGATAATATCCATGTCAATTAAGTTATCTAATACCCATTGATCATCAGTGAGAAAATTATTAGCATTTTCTCCTAAGTATATATCGTCCTCAAATATTGACATATATTCGAGATTGTCGTCTATTATTTTTTGCCATAAGCAAACATGGCTCAAAAAACAAGCTTTTTCTATAGGTGATAAACGCTCACTTTCTGCCAAGCGTAAACCTAATGCTTTAGACACTTCCGTCAATTGAGAGACTGTTATCGCATCATAGAATTTAAAAGGGATGTTTTGCTTTGTAAATTCTTGAATGATGTGCTGACGACGATCAGTCGCGGTTGTTAAGCTGATGACATGGTTCTGCATTCAATCTTTTCCTTGGTTAAGCTGCCAAAGCATTATATATTTATCCATTGTGTAGCCTAATGAGGCGAAAGCCAAAATATAGCCATAAGCCCCGCCTAATATGTCAGCACGCATGATGTATTCACGAAAGAAAGAAAACCAAGAACGTAATACCATGCCTAAAAGCGTTACCTTTTTACCTTTATGATGTTTTTCTCTTGCCCAATCATGACTGTAGCGCACATTTTTCATCAAAAAATGGTGTAAATTATCATTGGTAATATGCAATAGATAACCTTTCAATACCTCACTTGGAACGCCTTTTTGATCTAACGATTCATGAACGTCTAAATTAGAGTATTTAAATAAGCTATTGGCATATAATCGTGCCAGTTTATCTGTATACCATATTCGTTTCTGTACTTCGACGCCGCAAAACTGATTGACTCGAGCCACACTAAATACTCTATCAGTCTGTAGCGGCTCATTTAACAACCTAGCAATAGAGTGTCTTAAATTATTCTCTAGACGTTCGTCTGCATCTAGTACTAAGACATAATCACAAGTAGCATAAGATTGTGCCAACTGTCGCTGTCTTCCGAAGCCTTGCCACTGCTCATTGACGTACCATTTAGCACCATACTGTAGGGCAATGGCTTTAGTATCATCTGTGCTACCAGAATCCAAAATAATGATTTCATCTACAATATCTTGTACCGTTTTTAAACATTCTTGTAAATGCTTGCCTTCATTTTTTACAATCATTACTAAAGACAAGCTGCTTTGTTTTTTCGATACGTCTACTGGCTGTAAGTTTTCAGCTATTTCCAACGATTTTATAAATGCTTGCTCTGTTTTATTGTATGTTAGGTCATATAAAATAGCGTATTTATTAAAGGTATACTGCATAAATAGCAGCGAATATATGAGTCCGTATTTGCCTTTTAAGAAGCGTCCATCTATTAGGTACTGCTTAATAAATGCCCAAATTGGATTGAAAATAACTTTATAAAAGCTAATTTTTCTACCTTTTTTATGGCGATCCTCAGCCCACGCCTTAGCATAATCTAAACGTTTTTGTAGCCAAAATAGTGGCGTTTCGGCTGTATGATGGCGCATAAACCCATCTAATGTCTTAGTAATAGCATTATGTAAGACGACAGATTCATGGACTAGATTTTCATTATAATAAAAGTGACAGGGATATAAACGCCAGTGTGCTTTTATTGCCCAATAGCTAGGGTCAATTTCGTGCCCAAAAATACAATCAATACGCTTAATACCATAGACTGTATTATCAGGTTTTTGTGTGATGATCTTTAGTATACTTTCTTTAAGCTGAGGAGTAACTTCTTCATCAGCATCTAATGCAAAAATCCAATCACCGGTCGCATATGACTGTGCCAATTGACGTTGTTTGCCAAATCCTTGCCAATCTGTATTGACATACCATGTTCCGCCATATTGCTCTACGAGCTGACGGCTATTATCGGTGCTGCCTGAGTCTAATACGATGATTTCATCAGCCAATCCTTGCAGAGAAGGTAAGGTAATAGCAAGGTTTTTGGCTTCATTTTTAACTATCATTACTACTGATAAGCGGTATGACCTAATATTTTTTACATGATTCACACCATATGCTCCTGTAGATAGTGATTTAGATTTGCATCAAAATAAGGGCTAATACCCTAAAAAATGGTAGCCTACAGTTTAATTAGACAATAACAAATGTATTAGCGAATGAATAAAAAAATGTTTTAATAGATGCTTGTTCGTAATATAAAAATAGAGGAGACTAGCATACAAAGGTAGAGCGCTGCAATATTAAACAATTATTTTACGGCTATTTATTATACCAAGATAGGCATCACAAGTATGAAAGACGGGTTACTATGATAACTAGCAATAAACCAACTATTTTACTAATATTAAAAGCGTTAGAAGGGCGCGGTGCAGAACGTATGGTCACGACATTGGCGCGTGCCTATATAGATATGGATTATGATGTCCATGTGCTTTGCCTAGAAGATACGACAGATATGTGCTTAGATTCTCGCGTGCATTACCACATCGTCCCTTATAATCAGCCGCTTTTTAATATAGAAACTGAGCAAGCCACCGCTTATAAACAGGTTGCAGCGCGCATTGATGAATATGTACTAAAAAATATCGGAACACCTAAATTAATCTTGGCCAATATTTACAAGGTTAATTGGATTATGGCATATAGTAAGCTACCAAATATAGTGAACGTATTGCACACCGCAGTGTCCAAACAGTTTCAAGAAAAGCTAGCAACCATACCTGCTCAAACCATAAGTCATTTAAAAGTGGTTTACGGTGCTCATCCGTGCAGTTGTGTCAGTGAAGGCGCATGCCAAGATTTATTGGCATTAATAGGTAACTTAAATAGAACCACGACAATTTATAACCCATGCGATGTCAGTCAAATTCAGCAATTGGCTAGTGAACATTTTCATATTGAAGAGTTTGGCTTGACTGATAAAGGTTATATTATTCATGTCGCTTCGTTTGACGCTATGAAAGGTCATCGTGATTTACTGCAGGCCTATGCCAAAACAGAGCGCAGACTACCATTGGTTTTGGTAGGTAAAGGTCGACTTGAAGATGAAATAAAACAATTAGCGATTGAGTTAAAAATTGAGGATAAAGTATATTTTTTAGACTTTTATACCAATCCTTATCAGTTGATTGCGGGAGCCGCACTGCTCGTCATGACTTCTAAGTACGAGGGCTTTGGTTATGTTATCGTCGAAGCGCAAGCCTTAAATGTACCTGTTATCAGTACGGATTGCCCCTTTGGTCCAAGAGAGCTGTTACCACAGAAAAACTTAGTTGCTATTGATGATATCGAAGGGTTGGCAGCGCTAATAAGTCAGGCATTAGATAATGCGAATCAATTTATAACGCCGTTAAATCAGCAGCTATTACCAAAACATATTGCACAGCAGTATTTAGATTTTTCGCTATCAATAGTAAATGATATTAACTAAAGTCGAAAAGTGATTGAGAGATAGGAGAGTGATTGGTAACACGCATGCCATATTGTTGATAGGTTTTGGCTAATAAATTAAATGACGGTACAATAGTATTGCTGATGACATTATTTAGCGTCGTGGGCGCACTACGCTCTCTATCTTCATAAAAACGCGGCTCGTTACTATTAAGTAGATCAACACCATATAAATGCAGTGCGTTTGCACCACGGGAGAAAGCCAGCTGCGTTGCTACATAAGCCACTGTTCCAGCTTCTACAAAGCCGTAGGTGATGTCTAAGGACAACCCGATAGGTGATGGCTGATGATAGCTATCGATAACAAATTTAGCAAGCTTAGCAAATGCTGATAGTGGCGTTTTTCTATTGAGCGCTTGGTATCGTGACTCCTTACCTAACAGCAAAAGACTAAATTCTGAATCATTTCCTTTAACACCCCACGGTCTGTCAACAAGATAGATAATACGCATCTTATGATGATATTTTTTTATGATTTCAGGGTGGGCGCTGACCAATGCTTCTAATACTGCCAAGGTGGCATATAAGGGCTGACCGGTGTAGTATTTATTTAATATATCGGGCTGATGGAGGATAAAACGTGCATCACTAATGACATAACCGACGACTTTGGTAAAGCTATACTGAGCGGTGAGACTAATACTACCATTAATAAAAATCGTGGCTGTATCTAGTAAAGGTATAAAATCTACCTCAGCAATAGAGGGACCTGAAGCAATGATATTGACAGCTTGTCGGTCAAGGTTTTGTTGATTTTCTTTTGCGTTAAATGCGTGAATAGGGAACGGCTGATTACCAACCTCAAACTCAATCATAGGAGGTAATCCCAATGTCAGCTCCAGATATTTTAAAGTAATGATGGTTTGATGATTAAATTATATCCAATACTCTTTGAGCCAAGGGCTCGGCTTCACATGACGATACCATTTACCGCCACCCCCTGCTATCGCGTCTGGTGGATTAATCTCACCATGGAAAATAACGATTTTAGCGTCATTTGGCAGAGTAGGTGCCCGTACTAGATTAAAAGGAATAGGTGCAATACACTGATATTTAAAGCTAACACACCAGTCTTTGTCCCAATACTCTAAATGATGATACTCACGTAAATAATTGGACAGATATGCTTGCTCATGACGAACTTGAGTACGAATAGTTTCAAAATTACGTTCAAAATTTGCGAGCAAATTAGGATAAGTATTCATACCGATATTGAAGCGGTATACCGAGCTATTGCCAATCATACGCCACGGTTTTTTCCAGTCACGAATGATAACCACACTATCTTCATGCTCAGCTTCATAAGTGAAAAATCCGTCGATATTATCAACGATAACGATATCAATATCTAAAAACAAGGCGACGCCTTTGAGGTCATATAATTCTTGCTTAAAAGTCGTGAGCTTTTTCCAGCCACGCTCAGGTCCTGCAGGTAGATTGAGCTCAGGGATGGGGTGGCAGATAACAGCAGGATCGATACCAGTACTGTCATCGGTTAAGCAAACCATCTGAAAATCTAAAGTTAAGTTACGATGCACCATGTTATAAAGACGGTTAACATATTCAGCACCATATTTATCACCCCATTTCATACAAATAATATAACGCTGATCAGAGTTTTTACTGTCTGTTGGCGTTTGATTGGTTGGGAAATTTTGATTCATGTCAGTTGCCATAGTGCACTCATATTTATATAAATAAGGGGCTAACTTTTAAAAAATTGATAAAAAACACTAAAATTGAGAGTCTATCAGTAGCGTACGGATTTCACTGTATCAATTTTATTTATTATCGACCTTAGTGTGATGTGTGCGAATGAATGCTGCTAGATTGGCTTCATCAGTGTTGTAAGGATTGTCTATCATAGGGATATGCTTAAAGCGTCGATAACCCCACATATAATGACTGTAATTGTCTTCAATCATACGTTGCATTGCTAGATTGAGTGCATAAGCTGCCGTTTCAGTATTGCGATCATATAAGGCATGGTCATCGAGTTTATAGCAATAAATATCAAAGCCATGCCCATCGTCGCGGCGAATACATGCCAATCCGACCAGTGCGCATTTGGTTTTACTAGCAAGTTTGGAGGCGAGGGTACTGGTCAACGTTTCAATGCCAAAAAAAGGCACGATGACACCGCCTGAGGGGTCAGGAACGTGGTCAGGTAAGACAATACTAAAACCACCTTGTTTAAGTGTTTTAAATACTGCTTTTACACCGCTACCATCCGTCGGTACTAATGTCGCATTGAGGCGGGCACGACCTTGCAATATAAAATTGTTGGTAACGTCACCTTTTACGGGCTTATACATGATGGTTGGCGAGCCAAATTGATTGAGCCAAGCATTCATCATCTCCCACGTACCCAAATGCGGTACGATCGCGAGCATGCCGTTAGGACTGGCAAGTCCATCAAGTAAAATGTCTTTATTATGGACGTCACGAATTTGAGCGATACTCCAATCAGGTGACATCGCCCAGCTTTTGATTGACTCAATGCTGGTTAAACATTGATGGTAGATAATATCTTTGGTTAATGCTTGTTTTTGCAGGTGAGATAACGTAGGGGCAATCAGTGCCATATTGATTTTAACCGTGCGCATGATACTAGCGCTTGGCATCCTTAAGATTATCCACGCAACAAAACGTGCCAGCATCTGCAAGACAGACAGTGGCACGATTTTGAAAATATGATACGGATTCATGACCATTCACACAGTGATGAATCACATAACAGGCACTGTAAAAAATAGCTTCGCATGATCAGACTATTTATTCAGCAGACTTAGTAGTGTCAGCTTGTACTTTTTCACGGACACGGATACCAAGCTCACGTAGCTGCTTGGTATTTACCTCAGCCGGTGCTTGGGTCAATGGACATTCAGCAGTTTTGGTTTTTGGGAAGGCAATCACGTCACGGATAGAGCTTGCGCCTACCATAAGCATGATTAAGCGATCCAAACCAAATGCCAAGCCACCATGTGGCGGCGCACCAAATTTTAACGCGTCAAGCAAGAAACCAAATTTGTCTTCTGCTTCCTGATCATCAATACCCAATGCTTCAAATACGGCTGTTTGCATCTCAAGTGTATTGATACGTAAACTACCACCACCCACTTCAGTACCGTTTAATACCATGTCATAAGCGATAGAAAGGGCAGATTCAGGATTGGTTTTTAATTCTTCAACCGAACCTTTTGGCTTAGTAAATGGATGATGCATTGAGGTCCAGCGACCATCTTCAGTTTCTTCAAACATCGGGAAGTCAGTTACCCAAAGTGGGGCCCACTCACAAGTGGTCATTTCTAAATCTAAACCAATCTTTTGACGTAGGGCGCCGATGGCATCATTGACCACACTGGCTTTATCTGCACCAAAGAAGATAATATCGTTGCTTTCTGCACCAGTACGCTCAATCAGGCTGACCAACACATCATCAGTCATATTCTTAATGATAGGAGACTGTAGACCAGATTCTTTATCCACGCCGTTATTGATGTTGCTGGCATCGTTGACTTTAATATAAGCCAAACCACGTGCACCATAGATACCAACGAACTTGGTATAAGCATCGATTTGCTTACGGCTTAATGAAGCACCGCCAGGGATGCGTAGGGCAGCAACGCGACCTTTAGGATCGTTAGCAGGACCGGCAAACACTTTAAAATCAACGTCTTTCATTAAATCTGCAACGTCAATCAATTTAAGCGGAATACGTAGGTCAGGCTTGTCTGAAGCATAATCACGCATGGCTTCAGCATAAGTCATACGTGGAAATTGTTCAAATTCAACGTCCATCATTTTCTTAAAGACATGCTTAATCAGACCTTCGTTGATATTCATGATTTCTTCTTCATTTAAGAAGGAAGTCTCAATATCGACTTGGGTAAATTCAGGCTGACGATCAGCACGTAAATCTTCATCACGGAAGCACTTAGCGATTTGATAATAGCGGTCAAAACCTGCGACCATCAATAACTGTTTAAACAGCTGTGGCGACTGTGGTAAGGCAAAGAAGTTACCCGGACGCGTACGTGAAGGCACAAGATAATCACGAGCACCTTCTGGCGTTGCACGAGTCAAGATAGGGGTTTCTACGTCTAAAAAACCATGATCATCTAAGTAACGACGAATCGCTGAGGTGGCTTTAGCACGGAATACCATACGATCTTGCATTTGTGGACGGCGCATATCAAGATAGCGATATTTGAGACGCAAATCTTCTGATACCGTACTTTTCTCATCATTCAATGGGAATGGCGGAGTTTCAGACTTTGCAAGCACTTCGATTTCTTTCGCCAACAGCTCGATGTGACCACTGGTCATGTTCGCGTTTTCAGTGCCCGCGTAGCGTTGACGGACACGACCTGTGATTTTTATTACATACTCAGGACGTACTGCATCAGCAATAGCGAACGCCTCTGGAGTATCAGGATCGACAACGACCTGCAAGATACCAGCGCGGTCACGCATGTCTAAAAAAATCACGCCACCGTGATCGCGACGACGATGTACCCAGCCTACGACACTAATGGTTTGCTCAATTAAGCTTTCGGTTACGGCTCCGCAATATTCGTCTCGGTATTCGCTATGCGTCATAATATAATTATCCAGTTGTCAGCCCAATTCGAAATACAATAATGCAGCCATCGTTGCGCTTCTTTTAGATAATAACTAGTTTAGTTAAAAGAAGCGCAAACAACGCGATTAAGACAAATAGTCATCACGTTGGCTACAGAAAATTTGGTGTAAACGTATATTATGCCTAATCTGCCTTTGTTATACAACCGAATCAGCCCAATCAAAGCTCAGTAAAGATGGCTATAAGCCGTATTTATGCCGTAACAATTGCATTAGGTTAAATATTGTTCCTCTGCTTGAAAAGATAAGCGCGCGTGCGCATATCAGCCTAACTTATAAAATTACACTAAGACCGTCTTAATCATTTAAGGAATCGCACTCATGCTTTTTAATCCCTCTAAAAACCCTGTTGAGCTAAGAGTTATCCATCTGAATAAAAACCAAGAGCAACGCCGTGAAGACCTGATGGAGGCGACTCAAGGTAAAGCTGCCCTCAAACAATTCAAAAAAGCACTGGCTAAAAAAGCAAAACAAGCCCTAAAAGCGAAAACCAAAAATAAGAAAAAAAATAGTGATAGCAAGCAACAAGTTTTTGTACTCGACTTTGATGGCGATATCAAAGCCACTGCTGTTAAACATCTGCGTGAAGAGATTAGCACGCTAATAAGCACCGCAAATAAAGGCGATGAAATAGTGGTGCGTCTAGAGTCGGGTGGCGGCGTAGTACACGGTTATGGTTTAGCCGCAGCACAATTGGCTCGTCTAAAAGATGCCGGTTTGAAACTCACCGTCTGCGTTGATAAGGTTGCAGCTAGTGGTGGCTATATGATGGCCTGTGTAGCGGACAATATTGTAGCGGCACCATTTGCCATTATTGGCTCTATCGGTGTGGTATCACAACTGCCCAATTTCCATAAATGGCTCAAAAACCATGATGTTGATTATGAGATGTTTACGGCTGGTGATTACAAACGTACCGTGACTGTATTTGGTGAAAATGATGATGAAGATCGTGCCAAATATCAAGAAGAACTAGAGCAAACACATGAGTTGTTTAAGCACTTTGTCAATCGTTACCGCGGTATGCTTGATGTAGATAAAGTCGCGACAGGCGAGCATTGGTATGGTGAAGATGCGCTGCATTTGAACTTGGTGGATAAATTACAGACATCGGACAGTTATTTATTAGAGCGTATGGAGAACAACGAAGTGTACGCGCTGCATTCACGCCAAAAGCCAACACTGGCAGAAAAGCTAGGGCTATCACAAGCTGCAGAAGCGACCATCAGCATGGCGGTTGATAAGCTGCCAGATGCACTAGCACGATTTGACCTTAATAGTCGTTTAAATATCTTAAAGTAGTTTTAAGTTTTAAAAGGTTAGTGCATAGCTGATCTTTAAAGTTCTAACCTTAATTTGTGCATTGTTTGTATTTTGTAAAAGGCGTGTCCTAACGGGTCGCGCCTTTTTGCTGTTTAAAAATAATCGCTGTGTTATAAATGGTAAATACGATACAGAGTTTACGTACGTACACTATGAAGTTTTTTATAAAAATGTGATCGAAATAATTAATAAGGATAGGGAAATCATTATGTCTAGCAATGCCTTGATGTTTACAGCAACAGAACATGGTCAAGCCGTGCATGCCCAAGTACAAGCATTTATCGAAACCCATCTTGAGCCCATTGAAGCGCAATTTTGGGCAGACTGTCATCAGCAAAATCCTGATGGTAATTGGAAAAATTGGCAGTGGCCAGAAAAGTATGAGATCTTACGTAAGCAAGCACGTGAAGCTGGCCTGTGGAATTTATTTTTGCCGGATGACATCCTAGGTGCTGGCCTTTCGGTTACCGATTATGCACCGATTGCAGAGTTGACAGGTCGCAGTTTACTAGCACCTTATGTCTTTAACTGTAATGCCCCCGATAGTGGCAATATGGAGCTGTTGTGGCGTTATGGTACACAAGAGCAGCAAGACAAGTGGCTGACGCCAATCTTGGAAGGTAAAACGCGTTCGGTATTTTGTATGACTGAGCCTGAGGTGGCATCCAGTGATGCGACTAACATGCAGGCGACTGCGGTTGTCGATGGCGATGAGATTATTATCAATGGTAGTAAATGGTGGTCGTCCGGTCTTGGCGACCCAGCAGTTGATATTTTGATTGTGATGGCATACACCCCTGATGAAACTAAAGACCGTCATCATCAGCATTCGATGGTATTAGTTCCAGCAAAAACTGCAGGCGTTAATATCGAGCGCATGCTAAAAGTATTTGGCGATTATGATGCGCCGCACGGGCATGGTGAGGTCAGCTTTAATGATGTACGTGTACCCGTTAGCCACTTTATCGGTGGCCCAGGTATGGGCTTTGAGATTGCGCAAGGTCGCTTAGGGCCAGGTCGCATTCATCATTGCATGCGTTGTATTGGCGCTGCTGAAAAGTCGCTAGAGCTGGCTGTAAAACGCGGTATGGAGCGTACGGCTTTTGGTAAGCCATTACTACAACTAGGTGGTAACTTTGAGCGTATTGCTGAGGCTCGTATTAAAATTGATCAAGCGCGTTTATTGACATTATATGCAGCGCAAAAAATGGACGCGCAAGGCACCAAAGCGGCACTCACTGAAATTTCTGCTATTAAAGTAGTTGCGCCAACCGTGCTACAAGAAGTAGTCGATATGGCGATTCAAATCCATGGTGGCATGGGCGTTTGCCAAGATACGATGCTGCCGAGTTTCTTTGCTCAAGCACGAGCGCTGCGCTTAGCCGATGGTCCTGATGAAGTGCATAAAACCATGATTGCGAAACTTGAGCTAAAGCGTCAAGGTTTTAGCCGTTCGTCGAAACCTGCTAAATCTTAAGGTAACTTAGATTTGTATCTATAACTAATACAAAACAAGCTCAATGGCGACCATAACTATAAATCCACTATCAATCATTTGATAGTGGATTCTTCACCCCTAAATAATCAATAAAAATAACTGACCACACGATAAGGACTGTCTTATGGCAACTGCTAATCAGAGCAATACTACGGATAAAGAAGTAGCTAATAAAATCTTAGATAAAGGCGGCGAGGTTCGTGAGGGCGAAGAGCTTGACGCCAAAGCAGTTAGTAACTGGCTACGCGCCCAAGGAATCGATGTAGCAGGCGAGCCAACGGTTACCCAATTCTCAGGCGGAGCATCAAACTGGACTTACCGTTTGCAATATGAAGGCGAAGGTAACGCTGAAAGTAAAAGCCAAGATTTAATCTTACGCCGTCCGCCAAAAGGCACTAAAGCCAAATCAGCACATGATATGGTGCGCGAATACACTGTCCAAAAATCCTTAAAGGATGCTTATCCTTACGTACCTAAAATGGTCGCGCTATGTACAGATGAGTCCGTCATCGGTGCCGATTTCTACGTCATGGAGCGTATGGAAGGGATCATTCCTCGTGCCAATTTGCCAAAAGGGATTGATTTAAACGAAGAGCAAACGCGTGCATTATGTACCAATGTTATCGATGCTTTGGTTGAGCTGCACCAAGTAGATTATAAAGCGCATCCTGATTTAGTAGATCTTGGGCGTGGCGAAGGTTATTGCGAGCGCCAAGTAACAGGTTGGGATAAGCGTTATGTCAAAGCCAAAACACCTAACGTCCCAAGTTTTGCATTGGTACGTCAATGGCTTGGTAAGCATACGCCTGCTGATAGTAAGACTTGCTTGATTCACAATGATTGGCGTTTTGACAACGTCATTTTAGATGCCGCAGATCCAACTAAGGTTATCGGCGTACTTGATTGGGAAATGGCGACCTTAGGTGATCCTTTGATGGATTTGGGTAGCGCCTTGGCTTATTGGATTGAAGAAGATGACAACATCATTATGCAGCAGTCACGCCGTCAGCCCACGCATTTAAAAGGGATGATGACTCGCGATGAGGTGGTTGCTTATTATCTTGAGCAGACAGGTCTAGAGATAGACAACTGGACGTTTTATGAGGTGTTTGGGTTATTCCGTCTAGCAGGTATTGTCCAGCAAATTTATTATCGCTACTATCATAAACAAACGACCAATCCCGCCTTTAAAAATTTCTGGCTTATCGTTCATGTATTGCATGCAAAATCTCTGAAGTTGATTGCTCAATATGAAGGTGAGGCATTATTTAATACTCATGTGCAGCCGCATTTGCAAGATATGGGCGTCGATTCTGCCACCATTGAGCGATTACCAGCGCCTGTACAAAAAGTTATTAAAGGTATCTTACCAAAAGGCTATTTTGCTAAGTCGCCGCAATCAACAGCTGAGTAATTTTTTAGCAAGTAAAATGTTTGAAATCAGCATATTGAAACTATGATAAAAGGCAGTATTTTATGACAACTATTCTTCTGGCACGTCATGGCCAGGCATCCTTTGGACAAGAAAATTATGATCAGCTGTCAGAGCTAGGTGGTATCCAAGCGCAAATGCTCGGCCAGCATTATGCAACGACCCAGCGCCGAATCGATGCTATTTTTACGGGGAGTTTGGTCAGGCAACAAGATTCTGCACATCATTTTTGGCGGCGTTATCAGTCATTTTCTGATACCGATAGCTCTAACAAGCCTGCAATCGATATGAGTGCGCCGGATAGCTATGTACTGCCACAATTTGATGAATTTAATCATAAAGATGTTTTTGTTAAATCAGATCCAGCATTCAGCACTCGAGCATTAATTGCAGCTGAGATTGCTAAAGCGGATGTACCGATGACACGTTTGGCTGAGTTATTTGATAACGCGATGCAGCGCTGGCATGGCGGTGATTATGATCAAGATTATATAGAAAGCTGGTCACAGTTTAATGAGCGAGCTAAGCAAGCGCTTGAGCAAATACGTATACAGGTGACAACGCTAAATTTAAATCGTGATAGCACGGTATTGGTATTTACTTCTGGTGGTGTGATTGCGGCTATTACGTCGCAACTCTTGCAACAAGGCAGTCAAACTGCGTATCAAATCAATAAAAGCTTGGTTAATACGGGCGTGACATCTATTACTTTAAAAGAGCAGAATTCACGTTTACTGTCATTAAATGAGTATAGTCATTTATTCGCTGATGGTAAGCGTTTTGTGACATGGCGATAATTCAGGATTGGTTGCTAAAACCTTGTTATAGAAAGTCTGTAGTGGCTAGCAATTAGCGCAATAATACCAAAGCCAGATAGACAGTTGGAAGGGTTTACGTTATCTTGAGGTTATCATTGATACATAAGAGAATGTACATGCAAAATAAATTACTGAGCCTAGTGGCAAAAAAAGCCATTAAAAGTAAAAATCAATTATTTGGCGCGGTCCAACCAGCACGTTATTTAAAAGGTTTAAATAAACAGCAGATTGGTCGTGGCAAAACGGTTTTAATCACGGGTGCCAGCTCAGGGTTGGGCGAGGGTATGGCGAGATTGTTTGCTAAGCTTGGATACAACCTTGCTATTTGTGCGCGTCGTACGGATCGTTTAGACAGTCTACAAATAGAGTTGATGGCCCAATATCCTGATATTCGTATCGAGTATCGAGTGCTAGACGTTAGTGATTATGATGCGATTTTTGAAGTGTTTGATGCCTTCACGGCTGACTTTGGTCATATTGATCGTGTCGTGGTCAATGCAGGTATTGGCGAGAGTCGCCGTATTGGTAAAGGACGCTTTGATACCAACCGCCGTACGGTTGAGGTTAACTTTATCTCGGCGCTCGCGCAGTGTGAAGCAGCGATGAGTATCTTTCGCGCACAAAATAGCGGCCATCTGGTCGTGATATCTAGTATGTCAGCGATGCGTGGGTTACCTAAGCACTTAACCGCCTATGGTGCGAGTAAGGCAGGCTTGGCACATCTGGCAGAGGGTATCCGTGCTGATATGCTATTGACCAAACTGCCGATCAAAGTCTCTACTATTTATCCAGGCTATATCCGTACTGAAATCAATGAAAATGCCAAGCCACTACCGTTTGAAGTAGATTCAGATACTGGTACGAAAGCCATTGTTGCAGCGATTGAGGCTGGCGTGGAAGAAGCTTGCGTGCCGAGCTTACCATGGTCTATTGTCGGTCAAGCAATGAAGCATTTGCCATTGCAGGTGGTCAATAAAGTCAGTTAGCACAAACCACGTTGGATGGTATTAAGAAAAGATAATAAAAAGCCCTCAACATTAATATTGAGGGCTTTTTATTATCTTAATTCTAAAGCTCAAGTACTACAAGGTTTGAGGGTTATCTGACATGTGTTTTTCACGCAGTTTTTGACGCAATATTTTACCCACATTACTCTTTGGCAACTCACTCACAAATTCAATATGACGCGGGCATTTGTAGCCAGTCAAATTATCCAAAGCAAATTCTTTAATATCACTCTTGGTCACATTGTTGTCAGTAGGAACGATATAGATTTTGACCGCTTCGCCTTGGTGTTCATCAGGGATACCGATGACAGCACAATCAATAATACCTTTGCAATCTAGCATAACCGACTCAATCTCATTTGGAAAGACGTTAAATCCTGATACCAAAATCATGTCTTTTTTGCGATCAAGTAAAGTGATATAGCCTTTTTCGTCCATACTAATGATATCACCAGTACGGAAATAGCCATTTTTGGTAAAGTCATTGGTGTTGTCTTTATTAAAATAGCCTGAGGTGATATTTGGTCCCTTAATGCACATTTCACCAGACTGATTAAAACCTACGGTCTCGCCATTATCATCGACCACAATAACATCGACACTAGGTACAGGAATGCCAATAGTGCCATTGAACTTGCGATCAGTAATGACGTTAGCAGTACCTGCTGCAACCCCTTCAGTCATACCCCAACCCTCAACCATCGGGCAACCAGTGACTTCTAACCAGCGTGCTGCCGTTTGCTCAGTCGCTGCCATACCGCCTGCTTGTGAGATACGTAATGCGCTAAAATCTAGGTTCTTAAAGGTTGGTTGATCAAGTAGTCCTTTAAACAAAGTATTGACGGCAGGAAAAATATGGAAGGGCTGTTTTGATAAGGTTTTGACAAATCCAGGCATGTCTCGTGGATTAGGTATTAATATAAAAGTATAACCCGAACGCATACCTAGCAAGCTCAGCATAAAGGCAAATATATGATATAGCGGCAATGCCATGACCATATTGATGTACACCTCATTAATTTCAGAGGTAACGGGGCGATACCATGCTTCTGATTGCATGGCAGCAGCGACAACGTTACGCTGGGTCAAAATAGCACCCTTAGACAGCCCTGTTGTACCACCGGTATATTGTAAAATAGCTTTTTGTTGCAGTGAGGTTTTTGGTGTTTGAAAAGGCAGATTTTTGCCTTTTTTAAGCACATCAGGGAATTTGGTAACATTATACTTAGGGTCATTCAGGTTGTACTTAGGCACTAAGCGTTTGACCTGACGAATAACGGTATTGACCAAAATACCCTTTAGTCCCATCATGTCGCCCATTTTCGATAGGACAATACGTTTGATGTTCGTCTCTTCAATGACTTGCTCAAGTGCTTGAGCAAAGTTATCGACGACAAAAATAACCTGAGCGCCTGAATCATTGAGTTGATGACGTAGCTCACGACCAGTGTACAGTGGGTTGATAGGGGTGCAAACATAGCCGGCGCGCAATATACCGATCATCGTCGGTAAGTATTGCGGTACATTTGGCATCATGACTGCCACTACGCTACCTTTGGGGATATCTTGTGCTTGCAACCAAGCAGCGACAGCAAGAGACGCTTTGTCCACGTCTCCATAGGTATGAGAGACGCCCATACAGATGGTCATAGGATGCATACGGAAGCGGTCAAAACACTCTTCATACAACTCGATGAGACTTTCATACTGATCAGGATTAATAGTCTTGGGTACGTTTGCTGGATATTGAGCAAGCCAAGGTTTATCTGTTGTCATACTAAGCGTCCTTAAATTTGCGATCAGTTAAGGCTCTATACAAAAGTAGTCACATCCATGTCAACAATACGAGTCATCGCCAGTTAAGCGGTGGATTGTCGAGTGCTATCCCATTTATTCACAAACTGCTAAAATACGGCGGCCTTTATACAAGGTGATTGAACTAAAAATTCATTTAACCATACAGAAAACTCATCTGAATAGATTAAATGGCTGGTCTGTAATTATTTTTGAAAAATGTACTGCTGTTTAAGGTCAATTAATTGACTTCAGTTAAATATATTACTGATTCAATATTATAAACAATAGCGTAACATATTTAGGCAATACATTAACATAAGTGTAATTGAGTAAGTTATTGCTATAAAAGAACTTGAGAGTTTGTCGTTATACTTGATATATTGAAAAATATATGTTGCAACTAAGAATAGTGAAGCGATTGCAGAGATAAGATAGCATATTAAAAATGCTAATAAATTTTAAAATTGATCGATGGTATGGTTAATAAAAAAGCGCCTTGCATCTAATGCAAGGCGCTCTTGACAATTAAAAGACCGCTTTAATTATAGTTGAGGATTGTCTATCATATGCTTCTCGCGAAGTTTTTGACGTAATACTTTACCGACGTTACTTTTTGGTAGCTCAGTAACAAACTCGATATGACGTGGACATTTATAACCAGTCATATTGTCTAAAGCAAACTCTTTAATAGAGTTTTTGGTGACATTGTTGTCAGCAGGGACAACATAGATTTTGACCGCTTCACCTTGATTCTCATCAGGGATACCGATGACAGCACAATCGATAATGCCGTCACAATCAAGCATGACCGACTCGATCTCATTTGGAAATACATTAAATCCTGACACCAAAATCATGTCTTTTTTACGGTCTAATAGTCTAAAGTAGCCTTTCTCGTCCATGCTGACGATATCGCCAGTGCGGAAGTAGCCATCTTTGGTAAAGTCATCACTACTGTCTCTATTTAGATAACCTGAGGTAACGTTAGGTCCTTTGACACACATCTCGCCTGCTTGATTGGCACCGACAGGGTTGCCCTCGTCATCGATAATAATGACATCAACACTAGGTACAGGGACGCCAATCGTACCATTAAACTTGCGATCAGTGATGACGTTGGCAGTACCAACAGCAACCCCTTCCGTCATTCCCCAACCCTCAATCATAGCGCAGCCTGTCGTCTCAAGCCAGCGTCTTGCTGTTTGCTCAGTCGCTGCCATACCGCCTGCTTGTGAGATACGTAGTGAGCTAAAATCTAGGTTTTTAAAGTTCGGATTGTCGAGTAAGCCTTTAAATAAGGTATTGACCGCAGGGAAAATATGGAAGGGCTGTTTTGATAACGTCTTAACAAAGCCTGGTATATCACGCGGGTTAGGAACCAATATAAAGGTGTAACCTGCACGCATACCCAGTGAGCTCAGCATAAAGGCAAAAATATGATACAGCGGCAGTGCCATCACCATATTGATATATACCTCATTAATCTCTGAGGTAATAGGGCGAGTCCAAGCTTCTGACTGCATCGCGCCTGCGACAATATTACGCTGAGATAAAATAGCGCCTTTAGAAAGCCCTGTTGTACCACCTGTATATTGCAAAAAGGCGGTTTGACTCAAAGACAGTTTTGGCTTTTGGAAAGGCAGGTTTTTGCCTTTCTTGAGCACATCAGGGAACTTAGTGACATCGTATTTTGGGTCATTCAGATTATACTTGGGTACCAAGCGTTTGACCTGACGGATAATGGTGTTGACCAATATACCTTTTAGACCCATCATATCGCCCATTTTTGACAGGACAATGTGTTTGATATGGGTTTCTTCAATAACCTGCTCAAGTGCTTGAGCAAAGTTATCGACAACAAAAATAACCTGAGCGCCAGAGTCATTCAATTGATGGCGTAGCTCGCGACCAGTATACAGAGGATTTACGGGTGTACAGATATAACCAGCGCGCAAAATACCAATCATCGTTGGCAAGTATTGCGGCACGTTTGGCATCATAAGAGCGACTACGCTACCTTGAGGCAGACCTTTGGCCTGTAACCATGCAGCAACCGCCATAGAGGCTTTATCGACATCGTCGTAGGTATGAGTAACGCCCATACAGATGGTCATAGGATGCATGCGAAAGCGATCGAAGCACTCTTCATATAGCTCCATGATACTGCTATATTTGTCTGGATCAATCGTCTTTGGCACACCAATAGGATAATTTGCAAGCCAAGGTTTATTTGGCGTCATAGTCAGCGTCCTTGAAATATGAGAGAGGTTAAATGTTGCTAGCTAAGCAGTCAGATCCTTGTCAATAAAAAAACAGCGCTGACATAAAAGCGATCGCTGAATTTGATAATATCCTTATCCATTGACAGACTGCTGGTGTTATTGGGTTATTTGGCATCAGTAAATGGTAAAAAATACGTGTTTGATTAAAAAACTATTTGAGTAATCTTAAAAAATTAGTCGAATTAAGTTTTTCTACCAACCATCTACCACAAAAAAATAATATATCAAATATATAATGATACATTTAAGCAATACGTTAGCATGAATCTAGGCTAAGGCACTATGATGATAAGAGTACTGCTCAGTACAGGAAGTATTCTTATAAATGAATATATAGCAAGGTCTTTAGCCAGCTCAATGTAAAAATGGTACAGCGAGACTGGAATGAATGTTTTACAGTCTCTGTCGGCATAAGCATAGTATGCTTCACAGGGGCTACGAAAAGTCTATAGCAGTAGAGCTGTATCGGTTTTAAATCAAATCGATTCTATATATTATACAAAAAGAGAAGATGACTAATTATTGTCGTAGGAAAAACATATTTTTCTAAAAAGACTTAAGAAGCTACTTATTATATTCTGAAATTGCTTGCTCAATAGCAACACGTAATTTTTTTGGCACACGAATAGGGCGCATTGGCGCGGTATTTGAGATGGTTTTATTTGACGCATCATTCTCTATAGCATCCGGTGTGATTTGATTTTGTACGCAGGCAACAACGATTTTAGCGCTGCTTAGCAAAACCGCTTTTACATTGTCAGCAGTGTTCTCTTGAGAGTGCTGACGATAAATGCTTTGATAAAATACAATGCTGGCAGGTTTTATCTCAACGTTATCAATGCGTACATTAATGACCTCATCTAATAAAATCGCGCGCTTATATTGCAAGTCTGCTTGAGTGACGACGAAATGCTGAATCTGACCGTCATTGGTCTCCAAGAAATAACCATTTAAGCCCAATCGAGTAAACCAATCGCGGCGGCAGTTTTCAAAGAACACTAAGTGATTGGCATGATAGACTATACCGCCAGCATCAGTATGATTGATGTAGACATTATAGTTGGTCGCAAATAACGGCGTAATTATGTGAGGTTTTGATACGGCAGTTGGGTTCTTATCAGTTGTTTTTGTCATAATAATGCTCAATAGATTTTTAATAATAGGGTGTTATAAGTTGTTTAAATGCCGCTGCTTGATAAGCATGATTTAATAAAAAGTAGGAAAGTCAATAAGAATGGCTTGATAGCATGTTTTGATAAAATGACACGGCAAACAGCCAAGTAATTAGACCAAACAAACACTCTAACTCAAGATATAAAAGGGTGCAACAGCTAGCGCTGTCTATGTCTGCTATCATAGCCGTATTTGTTTTATTTTAGATTTATTTATAAGTGCATTTTAAAACTGCACTTACTTATTAAAGCAGTTATTTATATAGGATAGGATAATTTATGACCCGTTTTGTTTGTTTTAATATCAATGGTATCCGAGCTCGTCAACATCAGCTGGAGGCGGTGCGAGATATTATCGATCCTGATGTCATGGGTCTGCAAGAAACCAAGGTGCATGATGAGCAGTTTCCCCTTGAAAATGTAGAAGGCTTGGGCTATCACGTCGAGTATTTTGGACAGAAAGCGCATTACGGTGTGGCATTATTATCGAAAGTTGCGCCTATTTTTGTGCAAAAAGGTTTCCCTGACGAAGATGGAGAGGCGCAAAAACGTTTTATTCATGCGCGTTATGAGTTTGATGGGCGTGAGATTGATGTGCTCAATGGCTATTTCCCACAGGGTGAGAGTCAAGATCATCCGACCAAATTTCCGATGAAACGCGCTTATTATACTGATTTAATGGCCTATATTGATACGCTAAAAGCAGAAGGGCGCTCGCTAGTGATTATGGGGGATATGAATATTGCCCCAGAAGACATCGATATTGGAATCGGTGAAGTAAATGCTAAGCGTTGGTTGAAAAATAGAAAAACATCCTTCCTACCTGAGGAGCGTGAGTGGTATAGCAATCTTATGTCACGTGAGTTGACTGATACCTACCGTTTGCATTATCCAGAAAGCACCGAATTATACAGCTGGTTTGATTATCGCAGTCGCGGTTTTGATGATGATCCTAAGCGTGGATTGCGTATTGATCATATTTTATGTACGCCTGATCTTGTTGAATGTTGTGTTGATGCGGGTATCAGCTATGAGCTGCGCGCTATGGAAAAACCCTCTGACCATGCGCCTATTTGGACAGCATTCGATTTAAACAAAGTATGATGTTTTTACTATTATGACTAAGGCTTTACAATCAATAAAAATATACCAATATCGATAATTAAGGAGTGAATGATGGCAGTTGGCAATGTTGCAGTACCTGAGACGATTTATCCTATTGAAGGCATTAAATTAAGCGCTACCGCAGCAGGCGTACGTTATAAAAATCGTGATGATTTGGTAATTATTGAGATCGCAGCTGAGGCTGCCACTGCAGTGGTAACGACCAAAAATACATTTTGCGCTGCGCCTGTGCGCGTATTACGTGAACACTTTGCTGCAGCTTCTCCGCGCTATTTGGTGACCAATACTGGTAATGCTAATGCTGGAACCGGTGCTGATGGCAAACGCCGTGCCACAGATATCTGTGCGGCATTAGCTGCTAAAGCTGGCGTGGCTAGTGATACTGTATTGCCATTTTCGACGGGTGTTATTGGTGAGCCATTAAATAGTGAGGCAATTATCGCAGGACTAGACAACGCATTAGCCAATCTAGCGCCTGATAATTGGCTTGCTGCTGCAAATGGCATCCGCACAACGGATACGATTCCAAAGCTCGCGAGTAAAAAAATCGATGTTGATGGTAGTAGTTATCATATTACGGGGATGTCAAAAGGCTCAGGCATGATACGTCCCAATATGGCAACCATGCTTGGCTATGTTGCAACCGATGCCAATATTGCTGCTGACTTATTACAAGAGATGTTAAGTGCTATCAATGAGCAGTCTTTTAACCGTATTACGGTCGATGGTGATACCTCGACCAATGATTGTTGTGTATTGATAGCGACAGGTGCTGCGAGCTCAGATATCATTGATAGCCCTGAGCACCCACATTATCAGCCAATGTTTGAGGCGTTAGCTGAAGTCTTTATACGTTTGGCACAACTGATCGTACGTGATGGTGAAGGCGCTACTAAATTTATGACAGTTAAAGTTACAGGTGGTAAAACCACGCAAGAATGCTGCGATGTGGCATATGCGGTTGCGCATTCACCCTTGGTCAAAACGGCATTTTTTGCCAGTGATGCCAACTGGGGTCGTATATTAGCAGCCGTCGGTTATGCTGGGATTGAAGACCTTGATACCGAACAAGTTGATGTCTACTTAGACGAAGTTATGATTTGTCAAAATGGTGGTGTCGCGCCAAACTATACGGAAGAGGCGGGCAAGACGGTCATGAGTCGCCCTGAGATTACCATTCATATCGATCTTGCACGCGGTGATGCCTATGACACCGTTTACACCTGCGATTTATCTTACGACTATGTCAAAATAAATGCGGACTATCGTAGCTAAACAATCTTAATACTTAATTATAAAAAACGCTCAGAATCATCATGATTCTGAGCGTTTTTTATTTAGTGTTTTAAACTGATATCACTGAAAGTAGGATGTAGTTGTCGGTAATATCAAAAATATTTATTTACTGTTGACTAACAACCGTTGCAAAAGCTGACGTTAAGTTACAAAGCAGTTGTAGAGGCGCAGTTACTTTGGGCCCTATACTAGTCGAGTTAATAATAAATGATTAAGTGATATCGAAAAACCGGTTATTCTAAAATGAATAAATCGAGTCCAAACAAATAAAACTATGAATATATTGAGGATTTTATAATGAAAAAGTTAGCATTAGCAGCAGTGATGGCAACGTTTGTTTTATCAGGTTGTTCAACCATGGCAACTGACGATACGCGTACCATGGTCGTTGAAGGTGAACCGGCAGTGGTTAAAGTCATTAACATTCCAAGTTTTAAAATAGAGATAGCCCCGCTGAAAGCAGTTTGTGAGCTACAAGCTTCTAATGGTGCCATGATTGAGTCAGAGTGTTTGCAGTATCGCCAAACGTATCAGAAAAACTACACCCCTTTAAATGGTAATATTCAAGGCTTTACGTATGAGCCAAATTATCGTTATGTTTTGGACGTTCGCCAAGAAGCGATGATGGATGAAGTAACGAATGCGGTTAAGCCAGTTTGGATACTGAACCAAGTAGTGTCAAAAAAAGCGGAATAATTGCTTATTAAGTATCTTTTGCAATAAATAGCACTACCGTTAATTCAATAGTAGTTAGCTCAAAAAAAGACCTCTAATCATTAGAGGTCTTTTTTATAATAGGATTTATATGTTCTATTGAGTTATAAGCTGCCCAATCATTAGCATTGGCTGTATTTCACACTGACGCCATGAGTGGCAGTCGGTATACGGTTGTCAGCATATACTGCCAATCCACCGCGAGAAGTTTCTTTGTATTTATCTAACATGTCAGCGCCAGTGACTTTCATGGTTTCAATGACTTTGTCTAAAGAGACAAAGTGTTGACCATTACCACGGCAGGCAAGTCGTGCAGCATTGACTGCTTTGACTGCGCCCATCGCATTGCGCTCGATACAAGGTACTTGGACTAAGCCACCAACAGGATCACAGGTCAGACCCAAGTTATGCTCGATACCAATCTCAGCAGCATTGAGACATTTAGCAGGATCTCCACCTAGGATTTCTGCCAATGCAGACGCCGCCATTGCACAAGCTGAACCGACTTCGCCTTGGCAGCCCACTTCAGCGCCTGATATTGAAGCGTTTTGTTTGATTAAGCTGCCAATTGCTGTAGCATTTAACAAAAACTTGCGCGCGCCATCAAGGCTATAGTTTGATAAAAAATCGCGATAATAATGCATCACTGCAGGAATGATACCTGCGGCGCCGTTGGTAGGAGCAGTGACGACATTACCGCCATTGGCATTTTCTTCATTGACTGCCAATGCATATAAATCAATCCAATCCATCGCAACCAGTTTGTCGTTTTGTGCAATCGGCTGATCTTTTTCAGCACACAGTTGCACATATAGTGCTTGAGCGCGGCGTCTTACATCTAAGCCACCCGGTAAAATACCGCTGTTTTGGCAGCCACGGGTCACACAATCTTGCATCGACTCCCAAATAGAATCTAAATACGCAAATACTTCTGCCTGTTCACGGTAATGGCATTCGTTTGCTAATACCAGCTCGCTCACGCTCAAGTGATGTTTACGGCATTGTTCTAATAGCTCTGCGGCGCTATTAAAAGGATAAGGAATCACATCGATAGTCGGCGTTGCATTATCTTCATCAGGATTGGTCGCATCTTCTTCATTGATAACAAATCCACCTCCTACGGAATAATAAGTCTGCTGATAATGGCTGCCATTCGCCAAAGACACACGAATAGTCATAGCATTCGGATGATAAGGTAGAACCGTCTCATCATACCAGTGAATATCACGCTCTGTATCAAAAGCAATAACGTGCTCGCCTGCGATATTGAGTTGATTGTCTGAAAAGATTGGTGCCAGATATTCACTGGTCAAACGCGTATCGATGGTGCTAGGTGCATGACCAAGTAAGCCCAGTAATATGGCAGTATCTGTAGCATGTCCTTTACCAGTTGCCGCAAGCGAGCCATATAACTCAATCTCTAAAGACTGGATGTCGCTCAGATTGGTTTGCTTTAGGAGTGACTGTACAAACAAGTTAGCCGCTATCATAGGACCAACCGTATGAGAGCTTGATGGTCCAACGCCGATTTTGAATAAATCAAAGACACTAATCATAATAAGTTACCAAAAAATAAAAGGGATTCAGAAAAACCGCATAGCAAAGACTACTGCGCCCATATAAAATTATAATGGGCAACAATAGATAATAAGTATCGATCATCGATAAATTTAGTGCATTGTCTATGAAAATGTTTAAACGTGTTCGTTCGAGTGACGGGTGAATAATAGCTGTTGTTTATTATTAAATTCCGTTATGATGCTCGGCATCAACGCTTGTGTAACATCCTGTAAGTTAGCTGTCGCTATAGAATACACGGTATGAGCAGCCAAAGCGTTGAATTTAGTAAAGCATATCTTAGTCAATACAGCTAGCAAAATGTGGTAATACTCTAAAATAATACCTATTATTATGATATTTCCAAACAGCTGATTAGAGATAGAAAAATAGTGTATAAAAACATAGAAATAAAAAGGATGTTCTTGCGAGATATTAAGATTAAGCAAGAGAGACAGTGTGTTAAAAATATCAAAAATAGCTCTGTATTCATACAAGAATCTGTAGTTAGTAAGAGCTAGATTTCACTATTTTTCCATTAACTTTTTATTGTATAGATAGCTATCTCATATAATAGCCACTATTTATAACAGCACTTATAGTAAATACCGTTATTTGTTATCTCTTTATTTATTCGAGCTATTATTAGCCTGTATCGTTAGTGAGTTATTACCAGTCTGTTATTATTAGCTTAAGCCTATAGGACAATCGCGCATGATAACCCCTCCAGAAAACTCGTCTCAATCGACGCCGCATAGTCAGAAAGAACCATCAACGCCAAATGCACTAGAAACAGCAGGTATTGATGTTGCAACTGGCTCGGCGACAATGAACTTACCGCACAATCCAGACTTTGATAATAGTCGCTGGTTTCCAACATGGCGTCCATATGGCGGTGATTTGGATCGTGATCCGGTTGGCATTAACGAGTATTTACCGCCCTCAAAAAGCATGCTACTGGGTATACAACATACCTTTGCGATGTTTGGGGCGACAGTGCTTGCGCCATTATTAATGGGCTTTGACCCTAACTTAGCTATTTTGATGTCTGGTATTTGTACGGTGATGTTTTTTGTGATTACCGGTGGACGTATGCCAAGTTATTTGGGGTCGAGTTTTGCTTTTATTGGTCCCGTGATTGCCGTGACGGCATATGCTGGCGTAGGGTTTAATGCCAATCTGAATGTTGCATTGGGCGGCATTATGGCCTGCGGTATTATTTATGCATTGATAGGTCTGCTGGTCATGAAGACGGGTACAGGCTGGATTGAGCGCTTAATGCCACCGATTGTTACCGGTGCGATTGTAATGATTATTGGTCTTAATTTAGCGCCCGTAACTATTCAAGGGGTGTCTGCCAACCAATTTGATGCATGGATGGCGACGTTAACGGTATTGCTTATCAGTGGGGTAGCGGTATTTACCCGCGGCATGCTACGCCGTTTGCTGTTATTAGTTGGCTTAATATTGTCTTATATTGCTTATTTTGTGATGACCAATGTATTGGGCTATGGCGTGCCGATTGATTTTAGTAGTGTGTCGGCGGCTTCATGGTTTGGGCTGCCAAGTATTCATGCGCCGCGTTTTGAGATGAGCGCCATTATATTAATTGCCCCTGTCGCCTTTATTTTAGTTGCTGAAAATTTGGGACATTTTAAAGCGGTAGAAGGCATGACTAAAGCTCGAGTAACGCCTTATATGGGGCGTGCATTTTTTGCTGATGGCTTAGCGACGACTTTTTCGGCAGGTTTTGGTGGTACAGGTGTGACGACTTATGCAGAAAATATCGGCGTGATGGCGGTCACCAAAGTATATAGTACGACTATTTTTGTCGTAGCAGGTTTGGTTGCTATCATGCTGGGCTTGTCACCGAAATTTGGTGCGATTATTCAAACCATTCCGCCAGCATTATTGGGCGGTGCTTCTATCGTAGTTTTTGGTTTGATTGCCATCGCTGGTGCGAAAATTTGGATAGACAACCATATCGACTTTAGTAAAAACAGCAATCTTATCATCGCAGCAGTCACTGTTATCATGGGAACCGGTAACTTTAGCTTGCATCTAGGCGGCTTTGATTTGGGTGGCATCGGTACGGCTACCTTAACAGCAATTGTGCTTAACGCTCTATTTAATCGCCAAAAAGACTAACTTTTTAACTATCTTAAGCTTCAAATAACTCACTATATTGATAAGCAAAAGCCACAATAATTATTGTGGCTTTTATCTATTATGGCGCTTGTTTATAATTGTTCTGATAGCCAAGTTTTATTTATAATCACGCTTATAAAACCGTGCAAAAAACCGATAACGGCGTAGGGCGCGTGGTTTAGGCTTTAGCGAACCCAAATAAATGGCAAACATCGTGAGTAACGCACCGCTCCATTGTAGGGTATTGATGGGCTTATCAAGCCAAGTATAATCAATTACCAATGCCGCAACCGGCTCGGTCAATAATAGCAATCCAGTTAATGCTAAAGACAGCTTGGGAATAGAGTAGGCGATAAGCCCCCATGCTAGGCACTGCATGACCGTACCATAAATCAATATCCAGCCAATATCAGACCAGCTATTAGGCAGTATATTACCCATATCAAAGACAAACATTGGCACAATCATTGCCAGTCCGCCCCCAATACTAATCAGCTGCATAAGCATGAATATCGGCGTCGGCTCAGTATCATGGGTCTTACGTATAAAGGTCATTGATGCTGCGAGCATAGCCCCTGACACGATACCAGTAATAAATCCCCAAGTAGCGGCCTTATTTTGGGCAAATTCTGGGCTACCGATCATTGCCACACCCAACATTGCCAAGACCAAGCTGACAAGCTGTAATATAGATTGGCGCTCGTTAAAGTATAGAAAGCCAATGGCTGCCAAAAAGAAAATCTGTAAGCTGTTTAGTAAGGTTGAAATGCCGGGACCCACCGCATAGATACTCTCGTGCCACAGTGCCAAATCCAAACCTAAAAATGCACCCGATAATAAGCCATAAAAAACAGCACGTTTTGAGCGCGGTAGCCGTTGCCCAGTCATTTTTGCTAATACCGCAAACACCACGCCTGAAATAGCCAAGCGCCAAAAAGCCATTGCCCAGCCACCGATGTCAACATGAGCGACGATTAAACTTCCCAAACCAAAGATCACACAGCCAATGAGCAAGCCAGTAGCAGCGGAGCGTGAAGAGGCAATAGCCATATATTATCCTTATATCATGACAACTTTTATTTCAATTATTGCGTACTAAAGACATCATCTTTACCACAAGCCGTATTGTCGATGTTTTGAGCTAAAATTGAAATGGTTTGATATTATTTATTTTTATTTTATAGTGGTATTTTATGACTTTAGAGAATATGAACTTTCTAAGGTTTCATCTAAAGTATAAAGACAAGCTACTGCCAATTAATATACTTACAGGAATATCATTGGCGTTTTTACTGCGATTTGTTACCCTCATTTCTACTTTTATATTGTAATATCATCAGCTTAAAAAACTAATACCCTTAAAATATCTCATTTAAATTGCCTTAACCGCCATCATTACTTTAGCTTAGGTTTGCTTATGCTCCAACGTACCTTATCAAAACGATCACTGTTATTAACGACATCTGAAAATCAGTCATCCCTAATAAAGCGCTGTGCTCTGACAATTGGTATGTTAACAACCGCGTTATTTGTCATACCGAGCGCGCAAGCTGCCAGCTGTAAAATCCCTAAGAGTTATTATAAGAACGTCTCTTGTACGGCGAGTAGTGGTTATTTCTTAGCGGTGAAAGACTTTGGCGCACCTGTAGCCCTTATCGATAAGCAAGGTAAAAGCCTTGTTGATTTAACGCGCTATCAAAAAGTGGATGCAGATAAAATATCAGCAGGTCTATTGCCTGTCATGCGTAATAGTCATGTCGGTTATCTGAATATGCAAGGTCGTGAAGTGATTCCTGTGATGTACAATGTGCTAAATGACGGTCAAGGTTGGGCGCGTCCGGTATCTGAAGGGCGTATCGTGGTCAAGCAGGGTGGTCACTATGGCGTCATCGATACGGCAAATAGGACTATTGTCCCATTTTCAGCAGCGATTAGTGATATTGATGATTACCGAGGCGGTATGGCTCGTGTACGTAAAAACAAAGCGATAAGCTGGCTTGATAAAGAGGGCAATATTAAGAACACCAATATTCAAAGTACTAATACTCAAAATGCCGGTGTCAAAAAAGATAATAGTAAAAGTAATGACGGTAAGAGTGCCAAAAACAGCCGTGTAAATGACCGAACCGCTGCCAGTAAATCAGAAGTTAAACCGAGTGCTCGCGCAAATAGCACACAGAAAAATTCAGCCTCCATACCAATTAATCGCTTTACCACGCTGCAGCCGCGTCAACAAGACGGTAGATGGGGATTTGTTGATGATAATAATGTCACTATGATTACGTATTCTTTCGACGAAGTACGTCCATTCTCGGAAGGGCTAGCGGGCGTGCGCATTGATGCAGAGTGGGGCTTTATCAATCTTGGCGGCGAGCTTGTGATACCTTTTAACTTTAAGGATTTTGACGGCTCTAATAACTTTAACGATTCCAATAATAAGAGCCTCAGTCTTGATAGCCGCTATAAGGACAAACCTTCTTTTGTGTTTGTAGCGGATAAGGCTTGGATTGGCAGCTTAGAAAACGGCACTAAGATGTGTATTGACAAAGAAGGCGCGGCTGTCGCCTGTGATTAAATCCTAACAGCATATTTTATTTTGACCAAAAAAAGAACCTATAGCGATACATGATTGCTACAGGCTCTTTTTTGTAGCCGGAAAAATTCACAAGCTAAATCATTAAAACTATTTTTCTAATAAGTGATTGCTAATTAAATCAACCATATATGGCTGGTAGTACTCAGGAATGTCATGCGCCATGCCTTCAATCAAATGAAATTTGGCATTAGGGATGGTTTTGGCAACCACGCGACCTTGTGAGGCAGGAATTAAGCCATCAGCGCTGCCATGTAATACGATAGTAGGTGCTTTGACTTGTTTGCTAAATCGACTGATAGAACCTGATGCCAAGATAGCATTGAGCTGCTGCACCGTACCGAGCGGATGAAAGTTACGCTGATACCGTATCTTGGCAATATCACGTACCATGCGCACATTTACATGCCCTGGCGTGCCAACAGTCTTCATAAACCAAACGCTATGGCGCACGATATCACGCTCAGAGTGGCTCTCAGGGCGATTAATCAGCGTATATAGCTGTCTAGGCTTTGGTGGTTTTAAAAAGGCACGGTTGGTGGTGGTAAACATCAATGCCATCCGCTGTACTAGGCTTGGATAACGTGCCGCTACGATTTGGGCAATCATGCCACCCATAGAAGCACCCAGCAAATGTGTTTTGCCAAGCTGCAAAGCCTTGATTAAACGCGCCGTATCTTCTGCCATGTCGGTTAAATTGTAGGCAACCTGTGCACCTTTATTAGACAGTCCCGTTTGCAGGCGCATCATCATTTTAAGCTGACTAATACGCGGTAGACCATCGATTTGTACTTTAGAGGACAAACCGATATCACGATTGTCAAAACGAATCACAAAAAAACCAGCATCAATAAGGCGCTTAATAAAATGATTTGGCCAAAATATCATTTGCGAGCCAAGTCCCATAATCATAAGCAGTGGCGGATGATTAGGATTACCACCAGCTTCAACACACAGCTCAATACCGTCGCCGATATCTATCATGGCTTGATAAAGATGCTCACTGAGGTCTGATGCGCCCCACAGGTGCTCACCCAGTTTTTGCCATTCAGGCGTCGGGTAACTTGAGCTGCTATCCAATGAATCAGGCAATTTAGCAGCATTATCAATGTTGTTTTTTTCTGTCATGAACGGTCCTATCTAAAAGGTCATTGGCTTAAAGTTCTAGCATCTCAAAATCAAGCTTGCCAACGCCGCATTCTGGGCATGTCCAATCATCAGGGATATCATCCCATTTGGTGCCCGGTGCGATACCTTCTTCAGGGCAGCCCAGTGCTTCATCATATATCCAGCCGCAGACAATACATTCATAACGTTTCATAAAGAGTCCTATCGATTATTACCAGTGTTACCATACGTTTTTAAGGTGATATTGATGGCATATCAAGAATGATTACCGTCAATATCTAGACTGTAAAAACGCAGCTAGTTTAGCATATAACCGTTGTTTTCATAGTTAAGTTTACACTTGTATATTGAGATTGATAAACGTTTATCAAGTCACTATGCCTGATTTTATTGACTTAATAAGTGGTGTTTTCCCCATTGCCGCGCAATATTAAAGGCAATTATGCTATAATAACCGCCGTTAATTTTCTGATGCATAGATTATTTGCTATTGTTACATCATTATCTAAGTTATAGACGTTAAGGGTTATTATGAGCGCAAACACCGCTGTTACAGCAGTTGATACTGCAATCGAGTCATCGAATACGCTCAATACCGATCATCCATTTTGGAACATCATTCGCACAGTACCAGACTTCCCTAAAGTCGGCATTGATTTTTATGATATTAGACCGTTACTACGCAGTCACATTAATGAAGTCATTGATGCACTGCTGTCTGTCCTACCTGAAGGCATAATGGATGAGGTGGATTGTTTGGGTGCTGTTGAAGCCCGTGGATTCGTGTTTGCAAGTTTGCTGGCAGGACGTCTGGGTAAAGGTATGATTTTGCTACGTAAACCCGGCAAGTTACCACCGCCTGTTGCCAATAAAGCCTACGCGTTAGAGTACGGTAAAGATACTCTTGAGATGCAAAATAATCTGCCACCAGAGCGCGTGCTATTGGTTGATGATATCTTGGCAACGGGCGGCACACTGACCACTGCTTATGAGCTATGTCAATCAGCCGATCATACGGTCGTTGGTGCATTAGTATTATTAGATTTGGTGGATTTACATGGCGATTTTCCAGTGCCTATTTATACGGTATTAAAGGAGTAAATGACGGGCATTTTTACTTATAGTGGGTAAAAATAAAAAGTAATATCGATACATTATGTACTGCTGGTATTAATTTTTCTTGCTTACTATGCCCATGCAGATAGAGGCTGCAAAAAATTAACCCCAGTAGTTCTGTACCCTTTTAAAAGTGGACTGACTACAAGATTTTATTCGTTAAATATAAATGATGACGACAAAAAAGCGCGCTGAATACGTTCAGCGCGCTTTTTTAATGATGCTTTTTTAGATTGCCTTTGCCTATTTTATTTGTGCTATTTGGCTTGTTCGTGGTTTTTGCACGCTTGCTCGACTAGCATACGACTGACCGTTTTTGGGGCAGTAATTTTAAAATCTTTGGTAGTCAGGAGGGGTTTTTCTGATTGCCAAGACTTTATTACTTTGTCGTCAGCGGTATAATAAACGTATGCCCGTCTGTAATAGCTGGCGTCCTTACAAGAGATAAGCCATTGCTGGTCGCTATGATGAATACCGCTTTCTTTACTATCACTCGTTGTACTTTTTAATGCAGGGTAGGTTCTACGAATGGAGACGGTAATATTTTCGACCCGCTTTTCATCAAGGATATTGATGTCAGAGCGTTCGATAGAATCCAAATCTAAGCTAAAAATGGAACCGGTCTGACTTTCTGTTACTTTTGACCAGTTTACTGCATGAGCACCAATCGCAAGCGTACTGCTTGCTAATATCACTGCTAGCCGTTTCATAATTAAGCCTTGCTTGTAGTCATTTTAGGTCGCTCATAATAGCCAACTTACTATGAGCAGGCAAATTTCTTTTATTACCTGCTGCGTATACCTATGTAATATTTCTACTGTTTTATAGTGCTTTAGTAAGTAACTCTCAAGCCAGATAGGCTTGGTTATACACTCATATTAATCATATATATATAGCTTAGCTGCGCATACTCGCTAACATATGAGCAAGCTCATCACGCGCACCAATAAAGCCGTCAATGCCTTTTGGTAAAAGATCTTGAGTAATGGTATCTTGTTGATAAGCGCTACTGAATTCTTCAGCGCTTAAGCTCACTCGCGTCATATCTGTCATGTCCATCGACATGCTTTCTGATAATTGACGTGTAACCTCGATATCCATTGCTGCTAGCTCATCAATGAGGTCAGGTGCAATGGTCAATAAATCACAGCCTGCCAGCGCCAATATTTGCTCAGTTGAGCGGAAACTTGCGCCCATTACCTGCGTTTTATAGCCATGCTGCTTGTAGTATTGATAAATGAGCTTAACCGATTGTACGCCCATGTCATCAGAGACAGGTATGTTTTGACGGTTTTGCTGGCGTTTTTGCCAATCCAAAATACGTCCAACAAAAGGGGATATCAAGGTCACACCAGCATCGGCACAAGCGATGGCTTGATGTTGCCCAAAGAGCAAGGTGAGATTGCAGTGTATACCTTGAGTTTCAAGGTAGCGTGCCGCCTCAATACCTTGCCAAGTCGCCGCCATCTTGATCAACACACGCTCTGAGTCGATACCTGCTTTTTGATAGGCTTCCATAAATGCCAATGCCTTATCAATGGTCGCTTGTGTGTCATAGGACAAGCGAGCGTCGACCTCAGTTGAGACACGTCCTTCAATTGAAGATAAAATATTACAGCCGATCTGAATGGTTAGCTCATCAATGACCGCATCGATATCATCTCGATGGCGGCTCATGGTTTCTGATAATACCGCTTCATTATCAGGATGGATCAGTGCTTTGGTAATTAGACTTGGATTGGTGGTCGCATCGATAGGTTTTAGACGCTCAATGGCGGCAAGATCGCCTGTATCAGCGACAATGGTAGTCATAGTGCGAAGCTGTTGTAATGCGCTCATCAGATATCCTTGGTATTATTCATTAATGGTGTTATTTTCTTATGGATGGTTGTGGTCTATTATGGATAAAATCCTCTGTCCGTTTAAACTGTAACATAGATTTAGGCACATGTTACCTGATAGTTTTAGCAGGCTAAGCCCGTATATCGCTTAACTATGCTAAGATTTATAGCGATTTGCCACTTTACGCTCATTTACGAATGGGCACTGTCCGTAGTTTTTGTTATAGTAGAGCCGGTCAGTGGTTGAGCTTTACGAATACTACGAACTTTACCAAGAACATAGTGCTGCTTTAAAAAACCAATAATGATAAATTGGTGATATAAGAGCAAAAATATTTATGTTCTTTAAAAAGTCTTCATGTCTTTTAACGAAGTATTTATGGTCATCATTGACAAGTAGTTATACCTAACAGTAATAAAATCTAAAAAGGATGGGCGGTAATGAGTGAGCAGTCACCAGAACAAAACAATGATAATCTAAACCAAACCACCGCAAGCATCAGTACTACCGCAACGGATAAAGAGTTTTTGAATACATTGCGCGGCAGTATCGATGCGGTAGACTGCGAAATTCAGACGCTGATTAACAATCGTGCCAAATTGGCTCAGCAAGTGGCAAGCGTGAAAAAGAACCACATTGCCAATGATTCTGCTGCTGAAAATGCCAACCCTATCTTTTATCGTCCAGAGCGTGAGGCGCAAGTGCTAAAAGCCGTCATGGAGCGTAATGAAGGACCTATTGCTGATGAAAAAATGGCACGCTTGTTTCGAGAGATTATGTCGGTATGCCTTGATTTAGAAGCGCCGCAGCGTATTGCTTTTTTGGGTCCACTGGGCACTTTTACTCATGCGGCTGCATTAAAGCACTTTGGTAAAGCGGCGGATACTGTACCGCTGAATACCATTACTGATGTGTTTCGTGAAGTTGAAGCGGGCACCGCAATGTATGGCGTTGTGCCCGTTGAAAACTCATCTGAAGGCGTAGTCAACCATACGCTAGATGGCTTTTTATCTTCTACACTAAAGATAATTGGTGAAGTCGAGCTGCCGATTCATCAAAACTTTTTGGTCGCTGAACATACCAAACTTGATGGGTTAAGCCGTATTTACTCGCACCAGCAATCATTGGCGCAGTGTCGTCATTGGCTTGATGTGAATTATCCCAATGTCGAGCGTGTTGCGGTATCGAGTAATGGTGAAGCGGCACGTCGCTTGAAGAACGAGTGGCACTCGGCAGCGATTGCGGGTGACGTGGCAGCAGCAGAATATGATTTGCATAAGCTTTATTCAAATATCGAAGACAATCCAAGCAATACGACCCGTTTCTTGATTATTGGTCATGAAGCAATTGCACCATCAGGTCAAGATAAAACCTCAATTATGGTTTCAGCGCATGACAAAGCGGGCGCTCTGATCGAAATATTAAAGCCTTTGTCGTATCATGGCGTGTCTATGACCAGCATTGAAACGCGGCCTGAGCGTCCTAATAAATGGGCTTACGTCTTCTTTATTGATATGAATGGGCACATTGAAGACCCAAATGTGAGCGCTGCTATCGCTGATATTCGTCCATTGGTCAAAGACTTACGTGTCTTAGGCTCTTATCCAAAAGCAGTACTATAAATTTACTGGTTTCTATGAGTTATTGTTTTATTAGTATTAGCCGCAAGCGTTTATAAATTGCCTTGTCATAAATAGCGGTCACCAGTGACATTAATGGGCTTAGCCAATGATAGGTGCGTTATCACATCTAAGGATTAATCATGCAGTCTGCGCAATCGACAGAGTCAAATTTATTACCGCTCGTACCTGCTTACGAGAGTATTTTGGCGTTGGCACCGTATCAAACTGGCAAGCCTATTGAAGAGCTAACGCGAGAGTATGGCGTCTCAGATGTGGTAAAAATTGCCAGTAATGAGAATCCGATCGGCTGCTCGCCGCACGTCACGCTAGCGATTACTGAGCAGCTAGGTCAGCTGTCACGTTATCCTGATGGCAATGGTTATTATCTAAAGCAAGCATTGGCTGATTTTAATGATGTCAATGCTGATCAGATTACTTTGGGCAATGGCTCTGATGATTTGCTCGATATCTTGGCGCGTAGTTTTGTAGGTGCAGATGATGCAATCGTTTATAGCCAGTATGCCTTTGTGGTCTATTCGATGCTCGCTAAAATGCAGGGTGCTATGGATGTTGAAGTGCCTGCTCAGCGCTTTGGTCATGACCTAAAAGCCATGAGCCGAGCGGTTCAGGATAACTCTAATACCAAAATCGTCTTTATTGCCAATCCGAACAATCCAACCGGTACACAGCTTGAACATGCTGAGCTAAGAGAGTTTGTCGCTAGTGTGCCAAGCTCAGTACTGGTGGTGTTAGATGAAGCTTATATTGAATATAGCCCTGAGAGCAATAATCGGGCGCTGTTAGATGAATTTGATAATGTGGTTATTGTTCGCACCTTTTCTAAAGCCTATGGGCTGGCAGGTCTGCGTGTTGGCTATGCGTTAAGCTCGGTAGCTGTGGCAGATTTACTCAATCGCATTCGTCAGCCATTTAATGTGAGCCGCATTGGACTGGCAGCAGCGGCAGCGGCACTTGCGGATCAAGACTTTATTGAAAAAACTCGTCTGATGAATAACGAGCAAATGCGTTGGTTGGAAAAACAGCTTGATGCCCTAGGACTGGGCTTTATAAAGTCACATGCCAACTTTATTATGGTCGAAATAGAAGTTGAGATGGAAGACACAAACGCTGCTGTTATTTATCAGGCATTGCTTGAGCAAGGCGTTATTGTGCGACAACTAGAGGTTTATGGTTTGCATAATTGGTTGCGTATTAGTGTAGGGGTCGCAGAAGATAATATGCGTCTGATTGATACTTTGCGCTCTATTTTGACCGATGATTAAATCAATAACTAATAAGTAATTTAATAAGCAACCTAATAATTAAAACAATATGCAAAAAATAAATCACGCCGTAAATCTTCAAACAGCAACTAAACTGACTCCATCCTCTACGCAGCCGCTATTCCAGCAAGTGTGTGTGATAGGTTTGGGTTTAATTGGTGCAAGTCTTGCGCAAGCGATTAAAGACAATGGTTTAGCTGAGCGTATCGTTGCAGTCGATAGACACGAGCCAAGTCTAGAGGAAGCTATTCAACACGGTTTATTAGACGCTGGTAGCTCAGTACTTAATGACGTGATATCTAATAGTGACTTGATAGTGATTGCGGTACCAGTACAAGCGGCACAAGCGGTATTTATAGATATCAAAAATGCAATGGATAGTGGTCTACTTGCTATTGATTGTATTATTACCGATGTATGCAGTACCAAAGTTAATATTATTGATGCTGCCAAGACTGTGTTCGAGACATTGCCTGTCGGGCTTGTGCCTGCACATCCAATTGCTGGTGCCGAAAATTCAGGGTATCATGCTCGCCGCGCTACATTGTTTGTCAATCATAGCGTTATTGTCTGTGAGCTCCAAACGACTAGCCATATAGCAATTGCCAAGCTAAGCCAGTTATGGGAAGCAGTGGGTGCAAGCGTCATGCCGATGGATGCCGCTCATCATGATTCTATATTGGCACATACCAGTCATTTACCGCATTTGCTCGCCTTTAATTTGGTCGAACAGCTGGCAAGCCATGATGATAATTTAGATATTTTCCGCTATGCCGCAGGTGGTTTTCGTGATTTTACCCGCATTGCTGCCAGCGACCCTAAAATGTGGCATGATATATTTTTTGCCAACCAAAACGCGATTGTAAGCGCTCTTGATGAGTACAGCGTTTATTTAAATGATATTCGTCAGCTTATCATTGATAAAGATTCAACCGCCCTGATGGGACTTTTGGGCCGCGCGCAAGCCGCACGGCGACATTTTGGCCATATGTTAGCCAGCACCCCTTATACGGATACTTCTGCCATGTCAGCTTCTTATAATATCACCCCAAGCAACACCGTCTCTGGCACTATTGCCATTCCTGGGGATAAGTCTATCTCTCACCGTAGTATCATGCTTGGCAGCCTTGCTACTGGCGTAACTAAAGTGACTGGATTTTTGGAAGGGGAAGATGCGCTTGCCACTTTGCAAGCGTTTCGCGATATGGGCGTGACCATTGAAGGTCCTGATAATGGCAATTTAACCATTCATGGCGTTGGTATGAATGGCTTAAAGCCAAGCAAAACACCTTTATATATGGGCAATTCTGGCACCAGTATGCGTCTGCTTTCAGGCATCTTAGCAGCGCAAGCATTTGATAGCGTATTGACGGGTGACACTAGCCTAAATAAGCGTCCAATGGAGCGTGTGGCAGCACCATTACGTGAGATGGGTGCGGTGATTCAAAGCACTGGTCAAAAAGGTACAGCGCCACTGAGTATTACTGGTCGAGATAGTGTTGGCAAACCTCTACAAGGGGCTGAATACGATATGCCAGTTGCTTCTGCACAGATTAAATCTTGCTTATTGCTGGCTGGACTTTGGGCGGAAGGCATCACGACCGTTACTCAACCTGAAGTTAGCCGCGATCATACCGAGCGTATGCTTTCAGCTTTTGGTTATCCAGTCACTGTCGATGGCAATCGTATCAGTGTTGAAGGCGGCGGCACGCTCACAGGCGGTAATATCGCAGTACCTGCTGATATCTCATCGGCCGCATTCTTTATGGTGGCTGCGGCCATCAGCCAAGGTAGCGAATTGACTTTGAAGCAAGTCGGTATCAATCCTACGCGTACCGGCATTATTGATATTCTTAAGCTGATGCAAGCGGATATTAGCTTAAGTAATGAGACTCATGTTGGCGGCGAGCCAGTAGCGGATATTACTATTCGAAGCTCAAACTTGGTCGGTATTGAAATACCAGAGTATCTAGTACCACTTGCCATTGACGAATTTCCTGTATTATTTATCGCAGCCAGCTGTGCCCAAGGTCGTACCGTTTTGACCGGTGCAAAAGAGCTGCGTGTCAAAGAATCAGATCGTATTGCAGTAATGGCAGAAGGCTTGCAGACATTAGGCGTTGACTGTACCGTTACTGAAGATGGTTTGATTATTGAAGGTAAAGGGGTGGTCGGTCAGAGTAATGAGGTGAATAATAGCCAAGCGGTATTTGGTGGTGGACATATTGTCTCGCATCATGACCACCGTATTGCTATGAGTTTTGCAGTTGCAAGTTTACGCGCCTCTAAGCAGATTACCATTGAAGGCGTTGAAACCGTCAATACCAGCTTCCCAGGATTTGCAGAACTTGCCAACCAAATTGGCATGTCTATTGACGTTGTAAGTGCTTAACGCAATAACTTTAATTTGAGCCAATGATAATAGCTTAGGAATAAAATGAGCTATTAATTTTATTGTTGATTTTATTATTTTAATTATGGTTTTCGGCAGCAATGAGTTGATACGATTTCTAGTATCAACTCATTGCTTTTTACCTTTTATTCTATCTGTAGTGACCCTGTACTCTTAACACCAAATTACCATCAATGATAATAATTGGGTGAGGGTGCGCTTTGCTCTAAAAAGTTGTCCTATCTTATGACTACCCAAAATGTCATCAAAAAACCTGCTGCTCCCATTAAAACGACCAGACGTGGTATTGTCACCGCGCTGATAGCTTTTTCTATCTGGGGCGCTTTTCCTTTATACTTTAAGCAATTATCGGACTATAATGCCACTGAAATCATTGGTCACCGTATTGTTTGGACCTTTGCTTGTCTTTTAGTTGTGTTAGTAGTGACCAAGCGTTGGCAGTGGATTGACACGCTAAAGAAAAACCCGAGGTGGATAGCCTATACCTTTGTGTCAGGTATTATCATCGCGATCAACTGGCTCACTTATGTATGGGCAGTTAACAACAACCAGATTTTAGAGGCTAGTTTGGGGTACTTTATTGGACCACTGGTTGGCGTAGGGTTGTCGATGCTACTGTTCAAAGAGCGCCTGCGTACTTTACAATGGGTGGCAATTGGTTTTGCGCTATTATCAGTCGTTATTCAAGTTGTCATGCTGGGTAGTCTGCCGTGGGTATCGTTAATATTGGCGTTTAGCTTTAGTACTTACGGTACCATTCAGCGCCAAACCCCTCTGACAGCAGTCGATGCAATGTTTGTCGAGACAGCAATGCTACTGCCTATTTTTATCGCATGGTTCTGGCAGTCTGATGTGGCGAGTAGTAATATCAGCTTTTGGTTTACGCCTTCTATTTGGCTGCTTATGTTGGCAGGACCTATTACTTTGATACCGCTATTGATGTTTAACAAATCCACCAAGCTGGTCGCTTATAGTATCCTCAGTTTTATGAATTATCTGACGCCGACCTTTATTTTCTTCTTGGCTGTATTCTATTACAATGAGCCTTTTGATTTACATCGTTTGGCAGTCTTTGGTTTAATTTGGCTGGGTCTGCTATTATTCAGTATCGATTTATGGCGTCATCGCCCAAGTAAGCAGCTAAAAGCAGCACGCCTACGTGAAGAAGCATTATCTTCTAAATAAATCATCAAATTAAAATAGATAGTAAAAATATCATTAACAAGGATGCTTGTATGTTTCATACCCAGTCTGATGTCGTATTTGTAAAAGGCTTAAAAGTAGAGGCAGTCATTGGTGTTTATGAATGGGAGCGCGCTATTACGCAGCCACTATTAATAGACATCGCAATGGAAACTGATATCAGCCGCGCTGCGGTGTCAGATGATGTAAACGATGCGCTAAATTACAAAGAAGTCTGTGATGATGTCAGTGCGTGGTGCCAAGCTATTAAAGCAAAGCTGCTTGAACATCTCGCTGGGCAAATCGCTGATAAATTGCTCGAAAAATATAGCTGCGATAAAATTTCCTTAAGTATTGCTAAGCCTACCGCTATTCAACAAGCAGATGCAGTTGGTGTCCAAATCACCCGCTATGCCAAAGCCGTATCTAGCGTATCTACCAATCAAGCTAATACTAGCTTATCTGATGATGCATAAAGCCTTGGTTGATTTAGTTGAATCACTGATAAGCTGCGATCCTGAAACGCTGCAAGCACAGCCTGTAAAAGCTGTGCTACTGGCCTTAGGTAGCAACCATGATGCGCAGATACACTTACCGCGTGTCCGAGAGCGATTGACAAGTATTGGTGCTATAACACTCTCAACAGCCTTTCAAAATCCTGACTTCACTGCCACTATAGAATTACCAAAACCTGATTATACCAATCAGTGCATTTACTTGTCTTTGGCAAAGCCTGTAACCTTGCAGCAGCTACAACAATCTTTTAAACAGTTTGAGTGCGATTGTCAAAGACAGCGTTTAAAAGAATCATCCACAAGTATAAAACAAGTCACGATGGATATTGATATATTGCTTGTTAAATTGGATAAAGATAATAGCCTAAGCAAAAATAATGATTCTGAATGGATAATAATGGCAAATCGCTATCCATTTAAAGCGCATGAGAGAGCAGGGATAAAAGAATTGGTAGCAGGGATAGATAGCTGACAGTTGTAAAACGAAAAATCTAAGCTAAGCTTAATACTAAACTCAGCCCAAGAATAAAAGGTTATTGCGATTCAGTACCTATCTCATTCATGTCACTTTTGCCAATCACGTCTAGATCTTCTAAGCATAATTTGTCATATTCTTTTTTGCAAAAGTTAGGATCGATTTTGCACATGGCAGTTTGTAGTTGATCTAAGCGATTTTCTGATTGTTGAATATGTTCAAGCATTTTAGCAAAGGCTTCAGCAACAGGGTCTTGTGACATGGGATCAATGCCATAAGCTTGAAAAGTGGTTTCGCGCGCTGTGTGATTCGTTGGTTTTTTATCTGCAGGGTTCTCGGTAGAAGCAGCTTGTACCGCTTTTTCTTGTTGATTTGCATCATTGACTTTGGTCGTAATAGGGTTGCCTTTTTCGTCATGATGCTCTGATATCATACGAGCAGCATTACCGACCATGGTTGCGCCTGCTGGCACTGCTTTAACCACGACAGCATTTGAGCCAATTTTAGCGCCTTTACCAACAGTGAATGGTCCTAATACTTTAGCACCGGCACCGACGATGACGCCATCTTCCAAAGTAGGGTGGCGTTTGCCATTATTCCAAGAAACGCCGCCAAGCGTGACGCCATGATAAAGAGTCACATCATTACCAATCTCTGCTGTCTCGCCAATGACGATACCCATGCCATGGTCAATAAAAAACCGACGACCGATCTTAGCAGCAGGATGAATCTCGATACCAGTGATGATACGCGAGCCATAAGAAATCACTCGAGCCGCAAGCTTTTGCTCATTTTGCCAAAGACAATGCGCGCCGCGATGTAGAATAAGCGCGTGGATGCCAGGGTAAGTTAATATTACCTCTAGACTATTACGCGCAGCAGGGTCGCGATTGAATACCGCATCGATATCTTCTTTTAGGTCTCTTTTGATGCGGACGAGCGATTTGAATAAAGCAGTTGGCAATGACATAAATCGTCCTATCGTATTTTTGGTTACAATCTCTTTAGTTATAGCAGTTTTATAGCAAAAAATATAGCAATGTACTTTAAATAAAAAATCGTCTGTAGATAAAACGCCAATAATTAGCGCTTCATCTCCAGACGATTACTCTTATCCTTTAGCTATTACAGACAATATATTTGAGCAATTCAACAATCTGCTCAGGCGTTTGGGCCCATGCCATTGCCGCGGCATCCACTTCTTTTAGCGGATGAATAATATCCTCAGCATGCAATGTGATATACGGTTTGCCCAACGCGGCGCAATAACCGGCATCGAATGCGGCGTTCCACTGCTTATATTTATCACCGAAACGAATAATAGCAATGTCACACTTTTGGATCATATTTTTGGTGCGAATAGCATTAACTTTGGATGATTTATGATCGCGCCAGAATCCATTGTCATCTTTACCGAGTACATCACCTGCCGCATCGCTGGCTTCATGCTCAGTGACTGCTGAGATAAAGGTAATGTCTAAACCCTGTTCTTTCGCGCCTTGCATAATTTTCTGTCGCCAGTCAGTGTGTATTTCTCCGGATAAGTAAACAGTCCAATTCATCGTAAATCCCTTTTTATTGTTAAATGATATGACTACCTGTACTACTAATAATGCCAATAGTGGCAAGAAAATTAACTTATTAAATGTTAGTCTTTTAAAAGTTTTGCTAGCAGAGCACTGAGTAATTGATACTCTTTTTGGTCGAGTTGAATACGTGAACCGAGTCTAGATAAGCGTGATGGCAGCGATTTTAAGTTTACACTATCTGCCAGTTTGTGTTGAACCATCAATGCAGTGGTACGCTCAGTAAGCAGTTGCAATTGCTGTTGAGTAATCGCTGGCTCATCCCATTGCTGGCGCATATAGGTATTAAGCATCCCTTGTTCAGTCGTCTCTAGTTCAAGCGTCTCTAGATTGTCAGTTACCTGTGCTATATCATTAACTTCGCTGTCAGCTTGGATATGAGTTTGTGCATAAGCATAAATAAAGCTCGCGATCACTTGCACGGCTGAAGCAACATTGAGCACTGGATAAGCAGGATTGGCATCGATTTGAACATGATAGTCAGCATAAGCCAATTCTTCATTGGTCAAGCCGCGATCTTCACGCCCAAACAGGATGGCAATATTGGGCGCTGTATTTATACCATCTTGCCCATTAACTTTGCTTTGTTTGTCAATAAAGTCCAACATGATTTTGGCAGCTTGTGTCGGCGTGACCACAGGACGCGGCAAATGACGGCTACGACTACTGGCCGCAAATACCAACTGGCAATCAGCGATAGCAGACTCAAGCGTTGGTGCGATGATTGCTGATGATAGCAAATCACTGCCACCAGCAGCATGAGAGACGCTAGTGTCATCAATCGGTAATTTTGGATCAACCACCGTCAATCTCGATAAGCCCATGGTGTGCATGGCGCGTGCTGCTGAACCAATATTGGCAGGCAATGTCGTATTGACCATCACTACTTGAACACAAGACAAATAATTGCTGACGTTTGGTACTGCTGTTGCTAAAGATGAGGGTGCATTGTTACTCATTATTGTCCTAGTCGCTGGTTGATGTCTTGCTCAGTAAGTTGCAATGCAACGGCGATGTCCTCGATAAGAGGGGCTTGTTCGCTGATAAGACGCTCACGGCAAAGCTCTTGCAATTGACTGCCAAGACGCGTCATTTGGGTTGCGCCCAAATTGACACTGGCTCCTTTTAGTGCATGAGCAAGCTCAAAGCCATTGGCATTATCTTCTTCTTGCTGAGCTTGTCTTAGTTTTGTGATACGGCGACGACAATCAGTAAAATAGACTTGTATCAAATCGACAAAGTCTTCTTCTAATAAGTCGCGCATATCTTCAAACTGCTCAGTATTGATAATCTCGTCATCAGTTATGGCGGTCATATCTTTGTTCGTAATAGTAGCCATAGTCATGTTCCAATAGGATTAAAGTTAGCGCAGAAAGAATTATTATAATAAATATTTTCCTACTAATGAATATGCTAACGATAATACATTCGTTAGCTGTAGTGAAAATGTAAGTTATCTTCGCTAATCATGCTTTTTAGCTGCTGTAAATTATCATCATTCGGATAAATGCGCCAATGCTCAGACAGTCCTACATTAGCAATGCCATATTCTTCATAAATACTGAGTCCAAGGGGTAGGCAATTATCTCTAATAGAGACGTCGGTGTTGCTCAAAGCGTTGTTGGCGTAGCTTTGGTTACTTAGGCTTGGGTCAGTGTCATTTGAATAAGCATCTTGTGCCATATTATTCTCTAATGCCAATAAATCATTACCATTTTCATCATATAGACTGCCACCCATTGAGGCATTGTAACCGCCAAAACTATTGTTATTAGTATTGTCGCTTTGCTCGTCTTGCTCATCGTTATAAGATATTTTTGGTACTGGAATCATGCTGACTTGTGCCGATTTCAGTAAAGGCTGCATGCGTGTCAGCAGCTCGATATCACTACCATGAATTTTAATACTGATTTTTTTGAGCCATCTTAGGCGAGCATCGACCATACTCATGGCATTATCAAGACGAGCAAATAAACGCCCGTCACGCTCACGGATGCTGCCTTTAATGATGACGACTTCATCTATTTTTAACTGTTCTTTGACACGGTTAAAGCGCTCAGCATAACAGCTGACCTCTAACCTTGATGTCCCATCGTCTAAGGTAATAACGTTACGAGTACCAAAGTTGGCGATATCAATGATAAGACCAGCAAAATAGCAGCTGCCGTTATAGCCCGTATCAGTCAATTTATCGAGACGAGCACCTGAGGTATAGCGTTTGAGCTCGTCTCGATATTCATCGATAGGATGTCCGGTCAAATAAAGCCCTAGAGTATTTTTCTCTGCTTTTAGGCGGTGTTTATCACCCCAAATTAGCTCTGGGGTCATCACCAACGGTGGCGCGGCGACGACACCATCCATTTCACCAAACAAATCCATCATACCTATTTCACGGTTTTGACGGTCTTGCTCAGCCGCCTGTACTGCACTTGGCAACTGACTCATTAATGCGCCGCGAATCTCGTAGGCTTCATCGGCTGGCAAGTCTGGACGTAAAGTCGCCGCAAAGTCATCAAAACAGCCAGCACTGACCAAGGCTTCAAGCGTGCGTTTATTGACCTTTTTGATATCAACGCGACGGCAAAAATCATATAGATCTTTAAAAGGTCCTTCACGTCTTCGTGCATCGACAATAGATTCAACCGCCCCTTCGCCCACACCTTTAATCGCCCCCAAACCATAAATGATATTGGTCGGGGTATCAGCGACGAAATGCCATTCACTGCGATTCACCGATGGATTAACGACGGTTAACTCAAAGTTTTCACGGCAGTCATTGATAAAGAACACGACGTTATCAGTGTTGTTCATATCTGAGGTCAATACCGCCGCCATAAACTCAGCAGGGTAGTACTGTTTTAGATACGCGGTCTGATAAGCAAGCACACCATAAGCGGCAGAATGCGAGCGGTTAAAACCATAACCGGCGAATTTTTCCATCAAGTCAAACACACCGCCCGAGGTAACTTCATCGATACCTTGTGCCGTAGCACCTGTGACGAAAATGTCGCGCTGCTTAGCCATCTCTTCAGGTTTCTTTTTACCCATGGCGCGGCGTAGCATATCTGCACCGCCCAAGCTATAGCCTGCCATCACCTGTGAGATTTGCATGACCTGTTCTTGGTAGACAATAACGCCATTGGTGTTTTCTAAAATTGGCTCAAGGTTGGGATGGTCATAAATGACTTCCTCACGACCATGCTTACGGTCGATATACATCTCTACCATGCCTGCATCGAGTGGACCCGGACGATAGAGCGCACACATGGCGATCACATCTTCAATGTTGGTCGGTTGTAATTTCGCGAGATATTTTTTCATACCCATACTTTCTAACTGAAAGACGGCAGTGGTCTTGGCATCTTGCAAGAGCTTGTAGGCTTTAGCATCATCTAACGGCAGGTCTTCTAACACCAAGGCATCTTTGCCTTCTTTTGCACGGCGCAGGTTGATATTTCTGACAGCAGCATCAATCACGGTCAAGTTACGTAGACCCAAAAAGTCAAACTTTACCAGCCCAACGGCTTCAACGTCATCTTTATCAAATTGGCTGACGCGGTGACCTTCATCATCACAATAAATGGCGCTAAAATCCGTGATTCTGTGCGGTGCAATCAATACGCCGCCGGCATGTTTACCCACGTTCCGGCAAATACCTTCAAGCTTGATAGCCATCTCCCATACTTCGATGGCATCTTCATAATCCATATTATCAGGATTGGAAATTAAGTCTTTGAGTTGTGGCTCTTGCTCAAGCGCTTGACTGAGTGTGATCCCCGGTGTTTTGGGAATAAGTTTCGACATTTTACTGGCAAGAAAATAGGATTTACTTTGCGCGCGCGCCACATCTCGTACCACTGCTTTTGCTGCCATGGTACCAAAAGTGATAATCTGCGAAACCGCTTCACGACCATAGGTTTGCGCCACATAATCAATGACCCGATCGCGACCTTCGATACAAAAGTCAATATCGAAATCGGGCATGGACACACGCTCAGGGTTTAAGAAGCGCTCAAATAATAAGTCGTAATGGATAGGGTCGAGGTCGGTAATGTTTAACGCATAAGCGACTAGCGAGCCTGCACCAGAACCACGACCGGGACCGACTGGTACGCCATTGGCTTTTGCCCAACGGATAAAGTCCATCACGATTAAGAAGTAACCGGGGAATCCCATTGATAAGATAACCTTGAGCTCATACTCTAAGCGGTCATCGTATCTTTGACGTATATCACTCCAATTATCACTGCGCGCGTCAACTGGAAAGAGCCTGTCTAAACGATTGTCAAGCCCACGCTGCGATTCTAAGCGAAAGAAAGATTCAGTGGTCTCGCCCTTAGGTACTGGAAACTCTGGTAGGACATTAATACCCAGCGTCAAGGTCACATTACAGCGAGTTGCTAAGCGCAAGGTATTATCAATCACCTGCGGAATATCAGCAAATAGCTGCTGCATCTGCGCTTGGGTCTTGAGGTACTGCTCATCTGAATAAGTTTGCGGACGATTTTGATCGGCAAGGACATAAGAGCCAGCAATACAAACCCGCGCTTCATGAGCATCGAAATCATCTTGTTCTAAAAACCGCACGTCATTATGAGCAATAATAGGAATGCTATGTTTGGCACCCGAGTGAATCGCTGCTTTAATAAAGGCATCTTCGCCAGTACGATTGGTGCGTTTAATCGCAAAGTATAAGCGATCATCAAATTGCGCTTGCCATTCTGTCAGGAGCTCATCGGCTTTTTCTGGCATTGAGCCAATCAATGCTTGCCCAACGTCTGACTTTTCAGTGAATAAGACAATGACACCTGCCGCATGCGCTAAAATATGGCTGCGTTTAATAACAGGAGTACCGTGATTAACAGGATCAGCACGTCCTTCGGTAAAGCCAAGCGATACGATACGAGTGATGTTTTGATAGCCTTCGTTGTTCATCGCCAATAAAGTTAAGCGCGTGTCTTCATTTTCCATGATGACTTCACTGCCGATAATGGGCTTGATACCCGCACCTAGGCAGGCACGATAAAACTTCACTGTGGCATACAGATTGGACAAATCGGTCAATGCCAGCGCGCGCTGATGGTCAGCCGCTGCAGCTTTCACTAGCGGCTTGATACGCACGATAGAATCAGTGATTGAATATTCGCTGTGGATGCCAAGGTGTACAAATGCCATAGAAGACTCTTACTAGTACGATCAAAAGCAATAAGCTATCGATAAAATAAAGGATTTGTATCCGTTATTTATATGGATGTTCAAAGGTAAATAAGACCTCGATAGCCATGTTGATACGTTTTAAATGGGGTCGTCAATAATAGCATTATTTGCCGTAGACAGCCACTGATTCAAGGGCATCAAATTGAATGGATTATTTTTGGTAATGGGTTTGATTATAGGAAAAAGCCTTCTATATCATAATGATGTAGAAGGCTCTGATAGGTGAAAGATTTACGACTATTTAGCTAATATTTAACGCTTATCATGTTTATCACTATAAGCTATCCAAAAGTCTGCGTTTTCAATGCCAGCTTTTCTAGGGTCAAAGACAGGGTCGAGTCCTAGCTTCATTTGCTCGTCGTAGTCTTTTAATACTTTTAATGCCGTTTTACTGAGTAATACGATTGCAATAAAGTTAAGGTAACACATGCTGCCGAAACCAATATCGCCTAATGCCCACATGACACCGACTGACTGCATACTTCCAGTGAAGCAAATGATTAAAAATACTACTTTTAATATAGGCTTTAGTACAGGATAGCGTAACTTGCTATCTAAATAGACGAGCGTGGTCTCAGCAATATAATAATAGGCAATCAAGCAGGTAAAGGCAAATAAGAAGATGGCGATAGCGACAAAGCCACTACCATATTGGCTAAATACCGTTGAGACTGCCGCTTGGGTAAACGCCGTTCCAGCTGCAATGCCTGGCATGTTTTCAACCAGTACTAAGCCTTCTGCGGGAATGACGTTGTACATGCCTGTCGATAAAATCATTAGGGCTGTTGCGGTACAGACCAGCACAGTGTCAACGTAGATAGAGAAACTTTGCACTAAACCTTGCTTGGCAGGATGTGAGACTTCTGCTGCCGCGGAGCTGAAAGTGGCTTCGCCTGCACCGGCAACGTTTGAGAATACCGCACGGCGCACACCCCAAGAGATTGCTAGACCGACAATACCGCCAAAGACGGCATCCATACCAAATGCACTTTTGAAGATAAGCGCGAACATGGCTGGTAGGTTTGAGGCGTTAAACACTAAGACGATGATCATCATCAAAACATAGCCGATCGCCATAACAGGCACGACCTTGCCAGCGAAGCTTGCAATACGTTTTATGCCACCAAATATGATAAATGCTAACAGCGCAACGATGATGAAACCAGTTGCGACAGGTGGTATGTTAAAAGCGGTATTAAAAGAATCGGCGATGGTGTTGGCCTGTACGCCTGGCACCAAAACACCATATGATAGGCAGGTAACAGCCGCAACGACAATGGCAAAAGGCTTCATTTTGAGCCCACGCTCGATATAAAAGGGTGAGCCGCCACGATACTGGTCATCAACGGTATGCTTATATACCTGTGCAAGTGTTGACTCGATAAAGGCACTGGCACCGCCAAGCAGACCCATGACTATCATCCAAAATACTGCGCCAGGTCCACCAGCTGCGATTGCAGTGGCAACCCCTGCAATGTTACCGACACCGATTCGGCCTGATAAGGCCATACTAAAGGCTTGGAAGGAGCTAATACCTTGGGTTGAGGTTTGTTTGTCAAATAATAGCTTGACCATCTCTTTGAGATAGCGGAACTGTACACCGCGAGTCATTACGGTAAAATAGATACCGACACCGAGTGCTAAATAAACTAATGCGTCGCTCCATATATAACCGACGATGGTATTAATAATCGCTTCCATGGCCTTACTTCCCTGTAAGTGTGTGACTAAAGTTTTAGATTATTTTGATAATACAAAATGCTGTCATATCAGAGCATTAGGTGATATGACAGACTAACTAGACCTACTAATTGACCAACCAAATGGTTTTGGTTTGTGCGTACTGTGATAGGGCTTCCAGCCCATTGTCGCGTCCACCAAATCCAGATTGCTTATAGCCGCCAAATGGCGTGGTGATATCCCCTTCTGAAAAACCATTAATTGAGACCGTGCCCGCTTTAATAGACGACGCCACACGATAAGCGCGCTTGATATTCTGTGTATAAAAAGAAGCGGCGAGTCCATAGTTGGTTTCATTGGCTAATTTGATGGCTTCTTCTTCCGTCTCAAAGCTTGTCACCGCCAGCAAAGGGCCAAAGACTTCTTCTTTAAATAAGGTCATGTCAGCGCTAACATCGTCAAATATCGTTGGCTCGATATACCAGCCACTGCCTAAATCTTCACGAATGTTGCCCCCTACAACGATCGTTGCGCCTTCCTCTTTAGCAATTCGCAGATAATGGCACACCTTGTCGAAATGTGCTTTTTCTATCATAGGGCCAATGGCAGTATCAGGGTTGTAAGGTGAGCCGACCTTCCAATCTTTTAAGCCATTTTTTAGCTGCTCAAGCAGCGCTTGTTTTTGACTGCTGTGGACTAACAAGCGCGAGCCGCAACTACAATTTTCACTCATATTCCAAAATGCGGCTGATAAGATGTCGTTAATGGCAGCATCATCGAGTACGGCATCGTCAAAGACTATTTGTGGGCTTTTACCGCCGCATTCTAAGACGATTTCTTTTAGATTGCTTTGTGCCGAATACTGTAAGAACAAACGTCCGACCTCAGTCGAGCCAGTGAACGAAACCATATCGATATCCATATGTTGGCCGAGTGCGGCACCGACATTTTCACCAAGGCCACAGACCATTTGCAGCGCTTCTCTGGGCACGCCAGCTTCATAGGCAAGCTCGGTTAAACGATAAGCCGATAGAGAGGTCAGCTCAGCAGGTTTAACAATAACGGAGTTGCCCATAATGAGAGCAGGGGCGACTTTCCAAGCGTACATTTGGGCTGGGAAGTTCCAAGGTAATACTGCACCAACGACACCAATGGGCTCTTGCACGATAAGTCCTAAAGCTGCGCTACCTGTCGGCGCGACTTTGCCAAATACCTTATCAGCGGCCTCGGCATACCATTCAAAAGTTTCAATAGTCGCTGGCATGTCAGTGTTTAAGCATTCGGTAATCGGCTTGCCCGCATCCACACAATCTAATGCTGCCAGCTCCTCGACGTGCTCATGCATGAGTGCACACCAGCGCTGCATAATAGCCTTGCGCTCAGCAGGAGCCAGACGACGCCATTCACCGTTTTCAAAAGCATCGCGAGCGACTTGCACGGCAGTACCGACATCATCGCTAGTACCTGAAGCAATCTGACCGATAATACTGTTATCAATCGGCGTGTAATTGTCCAAAGTAGCTTCTGATAAGCCATCTGCTGCTATTAAGTGACCCGCCCATAATTGCTGCTGTTTTGCTTTCTCAAATACTTGCTCTTTAGTGGCTTGTTCTTTAGTGCTCATTTTTCTAATCCTTGTCTGCTAAATTTGATGCCATCGATTCGAGATTTGAATACGGCATCAAATTTAGCGTGGGTTATCCTTGACATTATTTCTACTAAGCTGAGGTGAGTGCTATTTAGATAGTAAGGCTAAAAACTCTGCTTTTTCATCTTCTGGCATGTCAGTTAATGGCACACGAACTGAGCCAACATCCATACTGCCTTTTAAGCAGCCCGCTTTGGCTTTTTGGTTGTAGTTGCCAGATTCCATAGAATGAATAGCAGGATAAATCTCACTCATGATTTGCTTGGCTTTATCCCAGTCCCCTTGCTGAGTGGCATTAAATAATGAAACTTGTTCTGCTGGGAAGACGTTCGCTGCGCCTGCGATCCAGCTTTTTGCACCCCAAAAGAAGAAATCAACGGGCTGATCATCACAACCACAGACCACCTCAAAGTCATCAAAATTCGCTTGCAGCATGCGTAGCGCATGACTAAAGTCGCCGCTACTTTCTTTTACGCCGACGATATTGGAGTGTTTAGCTAGATGAGCAACGGTATCAAATTCAATAGCAACGCCGACACGATCAGGGAAGTTGTACATAATAATCGGCAGCTCACTGGCATCCGCGACTTTTTCGAAGTGAGCGATGACACCATCTTGTTCAGGTAGGCTATAAGGAGGTGCAGATAGCATAAGGCCGTCATAACCTAAGGCTTTGGCTTGTGCGGCAAGCTCAATAGAGTGGTCAGTCGATAAGCTGTTGATACCAGCAATCAGAGTGACTTTATTCTCAGCGCCTTTATTTTTTGCGGCTTCAGCGATAGTGGTTAATACCAGCTCGCGCTCCGCTGCCGAAAACGTATAGTATTCCCCTGTGGTACCGCAAGCGACGATACCGGCTACGCCTTTGTCGATAAAGGCTTCGACCAGTGTTGTTAATTTTTGCGAATCAATGTCGCCGTTATTGTCGAAAGGGGTAACGATTGGGACTAAAATTCCATTTATGTTCATGAGATTATCCTTATTGGGGTTGATATAGTTGGTGATTTAATGATTAATGATTCGATAGTGAATCGGTTGGTTTTTGCTTGGTTCATAAACGTTTAATAAGATGCTTATTTAAAGCGGGAAAGTTGATACGGTTTTGGATCGATAGTGTGGTCTTCATCAAAATAGTAGTTGGCAATCATTTGCGCACTAACGACAGCTTGCGTTAAGCCTAAATGCTGATGCCCAAAGCTTAAAAAGACGCGCTCGATTTTGTCAATGACTGGCAAAGAGTCTGCAGTTGATGGTCGAAACCCCATCCATGGCACACTATCAGCAGTATCTAACTTAGCTTTGAGCATAGGCTGGGCTTGTTGTAATAGCATATGCGCGCGCTGCATATTGGCAGGGGCATCAAGTCCTGCATATTCTACTGTGCCTGCCAAGCGTAGCCCGTCTTGCATCGGTGTCATAATAAAACGGCGATCCATGCTTGATACTGGTATCTGTAAGCGCATACTTTCATGCGGTAGCATTAAGTGATAACCACGTTCGGTATCTAAAGGGATGTTGACGCCTGTTAATTGCTTAGCCAAGGCTTTAGAGTGAGCGCCTGCTGCTAGCAGCACTTTGGTCGCTGTCATGTCACCTTGACTGGTGGTTAAATAAATACGATCTGCATCATTGGTCGCTGTAAGGACACGACAATGTTCAATGATATGACCACCTAACTGTCTAAAAGTATGGTGAAGCTGATTAATAACGGCTTTTAAATTCGTGACATGCCCTGTATCTGGGAAAAATAACGCTGCTAATTGGTTATCCTTTAAAGCAGGTTCACGCTCTAATAGCGCTTCTTTGGTCAATAGCTCATTAGCCACACCAATATCGTTAAGTCGACTGCCATGTGTTATGAGAAAATCGACGCTACTTGTCTTTTCGACCGTCAATAATGAACCTTTTACTTGCACCCATTCTTCCAATTGCCATTGATTGGCAAAGCCTTGCCATGCTTGCAGGCTATTTTTATTTAAGCTTAACAACGCTTGATGAATCCGCTCAAATGGCTCAGGGCGCATATTCATTAGCAACTGCATTGCCCAAGGCATCAAACGCGGCAGATAGCGCCAGTCTATGCGTAGCGGTCCAGTCGGATTCAATAGCATGGCGGGTACATGACGGAGCATGCTCGCATCAGCAATGGGGAATACTTGCTCGGTAGCGATATGACCAGCGTTACCTAATGATGCGCCTTGACCCACTTCATTGGCGTCTAGCAGTGCGACTTTTACGCCTCGCGCTTGCAACGTCACCGCAGCCGCTAGACCGATAATACCGCCGCCAATAATATGTAAGTCGAAGTCTGAGGTCGTCATGGTTTTTCTCGATTACGTTCTGTCGATTAAGCGGTTTTAAGAGTGTTCACGCGTTTATCAATAAACCTGTCATTTCATAAATAATGCTGCGATTTTATTAAGATGAGAGTCCCCATTTAAAGGGATCGTCTTCTTGCACAATGAGCGTGGTTTCGGCACAAACATAAGCATGACCACAAATCGTTGGGATGATAGTCTGTTTAGGATAAGCTGCACCAGCTGGATTATTGAGCATAGTATTAAGCTCAGATGTATACTGATAACTGCCAGTAAATACACTGCCGACCACGCCCTGTTGCTGCCATAACTGTTCAGGGGTTAAACGGTTATCAGCCGCTAGGCAAGCAAGTTTGGCGCTGGTACCGGTACCACAAGGGGAGCGATCGTAGGCTGAACCTGGGCACAAAACAAAGTTTTTACTATCTACCTGTGTATCATCGCTATCGGCAAATAACTCAATATGGTCAATCTCGCCGCCGTTGTCGCCAGTGATGTTGGCGGCGACCAGTGCTTGCTTAATTTGCATGGTTACTTGAGTAAGCTGTTTAACATTGCTGGCTTGAATGTCTTGTCCATGCTCACTAACTAAAAAGAACCAGTTGCCACCCCAAGCGATATCACCGCGGATAAGCCCTAACTCAGGAACGTGAACTTCGACTTGTTTTTTATAACGATAAGAAGGGACGTTTTGTACACTGCAACTGCCATCATCATGTAGGGTTGCTTTAACCAGACCTACGGGAGTCTCAAGCCAATGTACGCCTGCTGATATTTTTTGTTGATAAGCCAATGAGACGATTACGCCAATCGTGCCATGACCGCACATGCCCAGATAACCAGCGTTATTAAAAAATATAACGCCTGCTGTGGCTTTAGGGTTGCTGGCAGGAAGGAGTAGAGCGCCAACAAGGACATCATTGCCGCGGGGCTCTAAAATGATACTTTGACGTAGATGATCGAAGTTTTGTTTGAAGGATTGCAGCTTATCTTGAATAGTATCACCAACGAGATCAGGAAAGCCGTCATAGACCATACGAGTAGGCTCACCGCCCGTATGCGAGTCGATAATTTTGAAATTAAATACAGAAGAAGCCATGACCGACATCCTAATTCATCCGTGAAAAAGTAACATTCCATTGTTGTTTGCTAGACCTTGTCAAAATCATCCTGTTAACGCGGTCTGTATATAGAATGAACTTTTTTAGATACAGCGTCTTGCTGTTTTCTGATGAAAAAATGCGCATTCCTGCACAGTGGGTCGGTGTACACTAGAGGCTGCACTGATAGTTCTTAATGATAAAAAGATATCGTGAAATAACTTCTAATTAAGTGATATTTGGACAGTGAATCATTAGCTTTAGCAAAAGATAAGCACATAATATGGCTTATGAACGACTGGGGTTGAGATGACAGGGATGACGTAAAATGATGGATGTAATAGAAGAATCGGGGCTTGTCGGCTTTACTGCCTCGTTGCGGCAGAGCATGTCTGCTTATTATCCAGATAGTAGTGAGGCATTTGTTGGTAATGTCTCACTACTATTACCTCTACTTGATACTTTAAAGAATGTGGTATTTTTTGTGAAAGATGAGCAGGCGCGCTACCAGCTGGCAAACAAAACATTGTTAAAGCGTTGTAAGTTAAGTCAGCATAGTGACATCGTAGGTTTTACCACTGAGCAGGTGTTTTCTCATCAGCAGAGTAAGGATTATATCTTGCAGGATATGAAAGTGTTGCGAGATGGGAAGTCAATCGTTGATAATTTAGAGCTACACAGTTATGCATCTGGTCAGTTAGGCTGGTGTATTACCAATAAACTGCCTATCTATAATGACAATCAACAAGTGGTCGCGATGGTTGGGATATCCGTCGATATTGATGAGGATAACGAACGCATTTTACGTAAACACGCGAGACTGGCTGACGTAGCACAGTTCGTACGCGGTAATCTGGATCAGAAAATCAATATAGCAGAACTGGCGGAGCTGTCACATTTTAGCTTATCGCAGTTAGAGCGCACCTTTAAAGCAGTGCTAAATATGTCGCCTTTACAGTTTGTACAAAAGCTGAGATTAGAATATGCGGTTAAGCTATTAGCCATGCCTGAGATGTCAGTCACTCAAATATCGTTGAACTGCGGCTATAGCGATCATAGTGCCTTTAGCCGCCAGTTCAAACAGTTTACGGGCTTGTCACCCAGCCAATTTCGCCAAACGCATTTATCATGAAAAAGTTAAATCAGTAACCAACGACTGCCGCATCGACAATACGTGGATCTGAAGATCCATACACGCCATTTGGGGTAACCATAATAGACTGTGTTGATCCCATAGCTGACTGCTGACTGACCTTATGTCCCATGGACTCCAGTTTCTTAATAGTATCGATATTTAGTGCTTTTTCGATACGAATCTCATCTGGTAGCCATTGGTCATGAATACGTGGCGCATGCGTCGCTTCAGCGATATTCATATCATGGTCAATGACATTTGAGATCACCTGCGTGACGGTAGTAATAATGCGGCTACCACCCGGACTGCCTGTGACGATATAAGGTTTGCTGTCTTTAAATACGATTGTTGGACTCATAGAAGATAACGGGCGTTTATTGGCTTCAACCGCATTGGCGTCGCCGCCGATTAAGCCGTAACCATTTGGCACACCGGGCTTAGCAGAAAAATCATCCATCTCGTTATTGAGCAGTATCCCCGTACCTTCAGCAACAAGCCCCGTCCCATAAGAAAAGTTCAGCGTATACGTATTGGCTACCGCATTGCCATCTTTATCGACAATAGAAAAATGCGTGGTTTGATCACTCTCATAAGGTAGAGGGTTATTTGCCTTAATAGTTGCTGCTGGCGTGGCTTTATTTGGGTTGATTAACGTGCGTAGCTTATCAGCATAAGGCTGGGCAGTTAAACCGCTGGCAGGTACGTCAATAAAATCAGAATCCCCCAAATATTCAGAACGATCTGCATAAGCCAACTGCATAGCTTCAGCCATTAAATGAATGGTTTGCGCGCTGTTTTGACCATAGTCTTTTAGCGGATAACCTTCTAAGATATTTAAAATCTGCACGATATGAATGCCACCAGAAGACGGTGGTGGCATTGAGACAATCTCATAACCACGATAATCGCCTTTGACCGGCGTACGGGCAATAGCTTGATAATTTGCCAAGTCCTGCAAGCTCATTTTACCGCCTGCTTCATTGACCGCTTTAACCAATTTACGGGCGGTTTCTCCTTTATAAAAACCATCACTACCTTCTGCCGCAATCAGTTTAAGGGACTTTGCCAGCTCCGGCTGTTTTAAACGCTCACCCGGTTGATAAGTGCTACCATCGGCTTTAAAGAATATCTTTTTGGTACTTGGCCATTTTTGTAAGCGATCGCTTAACGCTTCTAGCGATTCGGACAAACCAGCAGTGACTTCAATACCGTTTTCAGCCAGCGCAATCGCTGGTGCCATTACTTGCCCGCGGCTCATGGTGCCATGATCCTCTAACGCTTTGAGTAAGCCTGCGACCGTACCCGGCACACCAACGGCTAAGCCATGATAACGAGATAAATCACTGACAGCATTGCCCTCCTTATCAAGATACATATCACGCGAAGCGCTACTAGGGGCTTTTTCACGATAATCGAGTGCGACTGTTTTACCTTGTTTGGCGTCATATACCATCATAAATCCGCCACCGCCAATATTACCGGCTCGCGGTAATGTCACAGCTAACGCAAAGCCAACAGCTACAGCAGCATCAACGGCATTGCCACCATCTTTCAAAATCTTTAAGCCGATATCAGAAGCCAGTGCTTCTTGGGTAGCAACCATGCCGTTTTTTGCCCAAACAGGATGGTGGATAGCGTCCACAGAATAGATGGCTTGATCGGTTTTGGCTTGCGTGGCCTTAGGCGTGAGCGTGTTACTTTTCGCTCGTGTCACGCGCCGCGTCTCAGACAATACCGTGGGATTTTCCGTCATAACCGTTAGATTAATCGCACTGGTATTAATCGAGGTTGGATTAATGGTTTTTGAGGCGACAGCAGTATTTGTGTCTACCGCATGGGCAGATACAGAAAATAATAGCGTGCTGCCAATAATTAACGCTGCAGATTTTAAAGTCTTATAAGTGGGCGCTTGTGTCTGATGAGAATATGGAGCTGACATCGCAAAGTCCTTTTTACGAGGATGAAAGAAATTGGGCTAAAAATACAGGATGAATCAATAAGATTAACTGATAAGGTTAAATAGTAACGAATATTGCGAGTAGTAGAAAGGACTTTGACATCTTTCGTTTTCAGATAAGAAAACGGTTATGAGGTAATTGAATTTAGGAAATGTAAAATACAGAGGAAAAAAAGCGCATCGGTAAGCCGATACGCTTCTTTAAATGTTCTTACTTTATCTAACTAATGCTTTTTAATTCCATGGCTTATATCTTACTGCGCTTGGTTATGCATCTTACGCTGTTTTGAACCATGATGACCTTTGGTTGTTCTTTCTGATTTTAACTGTGCCATTTTTGCACGCTGCTCAGCTGTGAGTACTTGCGAAATGGCATGTTGGGTTTGAACGCGTTCAATAAAGCGCTGCTTGTTTTTAGCTGCTTGCTGGTCTGCAAGACGATTGATGGCAGCGTTATCCAAGGTATTAGCGTTCGTCAATGCCTGCATCTGCTGCTGTATTTGCATACGTTCTGCTTGATGTTTTGCACGGTCATTTTTGCGATCGCCCTGTTTTTCTTGCATGATGGCTTTGATTTGTGCCTGCTGCGTCGCTGTTAGATTTAGCTGTGCCATTGGACCTCTCATGCCGTCTTTCATGCCTTTATGCTGCATTTTGCTTGTTGTTGGCGTCGCCTCAGTAGAGGCATTGACACTGCTGCAGGCAGTCACGGTCAATACGCTAGACATCGCTAATACTGAACCCATCAATAATTTTTTCATTTGCGTCATTTGCATAAGAGTTACCTTAATTTTTGTAAAAGTGAGGGTATATCTGATAATTCTAGTCTTGATCGAGCGTCCCAGATAGTCACTATGGATCACTACTATAAATCACTAATATGAATCATTGCTCGACATTGTAAATTAGCATCAACTTGTTTTTGATAACCGCTATCATACGACAGCCAGAGGTTACGAACATTTATGAAACATTAAGAAAGGTAACGTTTATAGCGCATAGGTAGCGCTTGCTTGATAATATGAGCCATAAGATGATTGAGAGGTACAATAATAAGGTGATAACGATGTCAAATATTTTATTGGGTGACGATGACGAAGAGTTGACTCAATTACTGCAAGAGTATCTGCATAATCACGGTGTTCATTGTGACTGCGTGCATGATGGCGAAGCGGTCATAGAGCGATTAAAGACGACGATGCAAGATAATTCGCCTTATGATTTGTTGGTGCTCGATATCATGATGCCAAAAATAGACGGGCTCAGTGTGTTACGTCAGCTGCCTGCTATTAGTGATATCCCTGTCATTATGCTTACCGCAAAAGGGGAGGAGATAGACCGTATCATCGGGCTTGAGCTTGGCGCTGATGATTATATTACCAAGCCTTGTAATCCACGTGAGCTGCTGGCACGCATCAATGCGGTGATCAAGCGCACCAGTATTGCGGTCAGTTTTGCCGAGCAATTACCGCTGCCGAGTAGTCGCTTATATCTTGACCAACAGCAAAGGCTTTGCCAGATAGATGGCGTTGAGCTGCAGTTAACAGGTACAGAGTTTGATTTATTGCTGGCTTTATTACGACAAAAAGGCGAGGTAGTCAGTAAATCGTGGCTATCCCAGCACGTCTTGCAGCGAGAATTACAGCCTTTTGATCGTAGCCTTGATGTTCATGTCTCGCGCCTGCGTAAAAAACTTCAACCTTTCCATGATGAGCCAATCAAGGCGATTCGTGGTAAAGGCTATCAGTTGGTACTCTAATGACAGAAGCTACCCAAAATCCTACAGCGATAAACAAACCGAAGCTGAGCATACCTGTGTCGCTATTTTGGCGACTGTTTTTGAGTTTGCTATCTATGATTCTGATCACTTCTATCTTATCTATAGCAGTAGAGCGCTGGCTTAATGAGCGAGAGCTTGCTACTCGTATGGATTCTCAAATTGATAAGCTGCTTATTCAGCGTGAGCGGCTGGTCATATCCTTGAAGGCGGGTGATTTATCTGCTGTAAAGCAGATTTATAATGAAGATCGAAGACTCATGAGCCAAATCAGGATATACGATGAGCAGGGCGCTATTATATTTCCAAGATATCGGTTTCGAGAAAATCGAGTCAAGCGGCGTCCAGCACGTGACGTGGCAAGTATAAAGGCAATAGACTTGCAGATAAAAGGTGAGCAATCATCTGTACCACCGAATATGTCCAATTCTGTGAGTAGCAGTACTGACAATAAAACATCTGATTACAGTGAACTTAGTGATAAAGACCGTGTCGATAAGAACCCTTATAGGGCGTATTCCTTTGATAAGGATGGCGTCAAAAGCGAGCGCCCGAATGATAAACCTTTTAGCCTCGATGATATTTTAAAACCAATACCGTCTCATAAAGCCATTGCTGACATTGATAGCCGACCTGAGTTAGCTGAGGTTACAGTGGTTATGCCAAATAATGACAGCGTTATCGTACAGCTGCGTCCGCACCTATTATTTAAGGATGTGTTAGAGCTACAGCGGGGCAATTTTATGCTGCGGCTTTTGTTGATTATACTCTTTAGCGTGTTGGTGTGCTTTTGGCTCAGTCGTACGTTGACTCGGCGTATTGGGCGTGTGCAGGATACCGTACACCGGATGATAGATGGCAACTATGAAGTCAATCCGCAGTTATCAAGTCTGGGTTCTGACGAATTGGGGTTATTAGCAAAAGATGTCGCTTTACTATCAACGCGGCTCGCTGACAGTGAGCTGGCACGCAAGCAGATGTTAAGTGATATCTCCCATGAGCTGCGCTCGCCGCTGGCCCGTCTCGATGTAGCGACTGAGCTGACACGAGATTTTGCGCCCAACGCCAGTCGTTATCTTGACCGTATCGATAAAGAGTCAACGCGGATGAATGAGCTGATTGAGCAAATTATCCGTATTCAATCGTTGCAAATGCAGCAATATACTATCGACACTCTAGAAGATGAGGCAGTAGACATCTGTGAAATTATCAATGAGATTGGTCAAGATGTCTGTTTTGAGTTTCAGCATAAAAATATATATTGGCAATGGCATGCGAATCCGTCTTTATTGCCAGATTCTTGCACAGTAATGGGCAATCAAGAACAGTTGCATAGTGCCCTTGAAAACATCATCCGTAATGCCTTTATGCACACTGCTTTTGATTCGGCAGTGATGGCTGAGATACAAGCAGTGAAGATGAATAATAAAATGTCAGCTATTGAAATAAGCATCACTGACGAGGGCGGCGGTGTTGCTGAAAAGGATCTGGAGCGTATTTTTCAGCCTTTCGTTAGGCTTGATACGGCGCGCCATCGCGAAACGGGCGGTTATGGACTGGGGTTGGCAATCGTTCATGCCGTAGTGATGGCACATAGAGGTCAGATCACTGTCCATAATCGCCAAGATGGCATATTAGGGCTTGTGATAAAAGTAATATTACCTATTAAGTAGAAACAACCTCAAATGAGAACGTATTTCATCAACATATATTCACTAATAAGAATATAACAGATGAACGGTAGTAAATTACCGATGTGTGGTATTGAGACTCTCTGTATATTCGTTAATAATAATATACAGAGAGTTATAATGATTTACAAAATAAGACGCTTTATGTCTCAAATAATCATCTAAGTAATTTTTTAACCCTAACTTCTAATCCTATTGCCTCATAACTGTTTTCTTTTGTTACATCAACTCTCTACAAAATGGATTTTAACTTCGATTTTTTAAATCAGACAAATCTATAAGGGAGTATACATCATGAACCGCATCTATAAGGTAATATGGAATGAAGCCTTAAACTGTTTCACTGCAGTTGGTGAATACGCAAAGGCACGTGGCAAATCTTCCAAATCTAGCGTGAGTGCAAACGCTACCATCAACACGACAGACAATCTTTCATCTACCAGTGCTTTTAAACTCACGGCTATTGGGCTGGGTCTAATGGCGGCTGGTTTTTGTATACAAGCGAGTGCTATTCCAAATAATGGTAACTCGAGTAATCACAATATCGATTATCCTTTTACTCATACCCATGGTCTTGGTGAACATACTCATACTACTAACAATAGTCATAAGAAAGAAGGTGATAATTCGGATACTTCAATAATTCTAGAATTTGAAGGTGATATTGGTGATCCTATTGCACTCAAACAGGGTGAAACACTTCATATTTTAGGTGGTGAGACTGATGCAAACAATTTATCCAATAATGATAATATCGGTGTTGTCGCAGATGGCGATATCTTAATGATCAAGCTTGCTAAAGATATTGACCTTGACGCTGATGGAAGTGTAACGATGGGGGATACTTTGGTTGATAACTCAGGTATCACGATCACTAATACTGTTCCAGCTAAAATTGTCAGCTTAACCAGTGCTGGTCTTAACAACGGCGGTAATCAAATCACGAACGTCGCTAGTGGGGGTTTACTAACAGATCCCAATAATCAACATAACGCTGCAACCATTGGTGATATTGTAGCCAACCAGATAAAATACGTCAGTATCAACTCAACAGGTGGTACTAATGAAGATAACCTAGGTGCTCAAGGTGTAGACGCAATTGCAATTGGTAAGAATGCTTCTGCAGTTGGACAGACTACAGTAGCCATAGGTTTAAACTCCGGTTCTGGATCAACTGCAGGTACTGAACAGGGAGTATCTGTAGGTAATGCATCAGGTCAAAATGTACTATCATCGGGTAACGTAGGTATAGGTAGAGGTGCAGGCTCAAATATAACATCTATAACTACATCTGCTATAAATCCCTTTCCTGTTATTAAAGGACAAAACGTTGCAATAGGGGCTGATGCTGGTAGAGACATAGCAGGTAATTACAACTCAGCATTGGGTGAGCGATCGGGTCGTGTTGTTGATGGTAATGCAAATACAGCTATCGGGTCTTTTTCAGGTAACAATGTGAAAGGTAGCGCTAACATTGCTATGGGTCCGAATACAGGCGTTATTGTCAGTGGCGACTATAACACAGCGATTGGTAACTTCGCTGGTGCAAATGTCAGAGGTGACCGTAACGTAGCGTTGGGTACTGAAGCTGGTAAAAACGTCAGTGGAATAAGAAACGTTGCGATCGGTAATGAAGCTGGTGCAGGTATTACTAATGATTTAACAGTAGCTATCGGTAATAATGCTGGCAATTTCCAGAACGGACAGATCGGTAAAAACAGCATATCAGTAGGTACTAACTCTTCAGCTCAAGGTCACAGTAGCATGGCGCTTGGACGTGGGTCTGTTTCTGCTGGAATTAATGCTATTGGTATTGGTGTTCAATCTATCGCCTCAGCAACAGGTACTATTGCTGTCGGTGATAGAGCTGAGGCCAGTGGTGAAAATGCTATTGCGATTGGGAAAAATTCGCTAGCTACAGGGTCACAAGCTATTGGTGTAGGATCACGTGCAGGGAATGGTGGTGCAGCATACGGTGATAACGCTGATGCAGGAGGCACCATAATGTCTGCTACTCCTACTGTTATCAAAGGAACTGCTATAGGTAATGGCTCTATAGTTAATGTTGATAATGGCGTGGCTTTAGGATTTAAATCAGTAGCTAACCGTACTGCTACTGGCTTAGGTACAGTGTTTGTCCCAACATCAGCAAGTGGATTAGCTATTGAATCTACTAGAAGTACTGTACTTGGTGCTGTCTCTGTAGGCAATAATATCGACGGCAACCGTCAGATAGTTAATGTCGCAGCTGGTAGAGATGATAGTGATGCGGTCAATGTATCTCAGCTAAGAGCGTTAGATACTATCGTTGCTGGCATTGATTTCCCTATCCGCTCTAGCAATGCAAAACCATACACCACGTCAGTAACAGGTACTGATGCTCTTGCTGTTGGCTCTAATGCTATAGCAAATGGTGACCGCTCAACTGCTGTTGGAGAGAATGCTAAGGCTATTGGTATTCAGGCTAGTGCCTTTGGTGCAGGTGCAGAAGCAACAGCCCGTAGCAGTTTGGCATCAGGTTTTGAAGCTAAAGCTAAAAGTGGCGAATCAGTTGCTCTAGGTGTCAGGAGTAGTGCGGAAGGTTTAGGTGCCACAGCTGTTGGTCCTACTGCAAACGCTAGAGGCGAAGATAGTGTAGCGCTAGGTCGTCGCTCTAAAGCAGACGGTGCTGGTGCCATGGCTTTAGGTGGTTTCTCTGAAGCCGTAGGTGAAAATGCATCAGCTGTTGGCTTTAATGCTGAAGCTACTAATAAAAATGCAACAGCGATTGGCGTAAATGCAAAAGCCTTAGGTGAGCGTTCAGTGGCTATAGGTGAAGGTGCGCAAGCTACTACTCTTACAGGTACTGCTATCGGTTCACGTACGCGCGCTACTGGAATACAAAGCACCGCAGTTGGTGTTGGTTCTAAAGCAACTAAACAATGGTCAACGGCTATGGGCTTTGTTTCAGAAGCAAATGGCCTCAGTTCTGTTGCTCTAGGTGATCGAAGTATAGTGAGTGGTAAAGAGTCAATAGCGATAGGTAAAGGAAATACAGTGAACGGCGCTAACTCAATCGCTGTGGGTGTCCGCAATAAGGTCAGTGGTACACGATCTGGAGCCTTTGGTAGTCAGCTTCCACCAGATGACATTGACAGTGTTTCTGGCAACAGTAGCTATTCAGTTGGTAATGATAATACTGTTGAAAATGATAATTCGTTTGTTCTCGGTAATAATGTTTCGACAACGCAAAACAACAGTGTTGTGTTAGGTAACTTATCTACTGATCGTGCTGCTACGACTGAGACTGGGGTTATTATTAATACAAGATATTACACTTATGCAGGTCAAGGTTCTGCTGCAAAAGGTGTGGTGAGCGTTGGTTTCGTTAACGGGGAACGTCAGATTATCAATGTCGCTGCAGGTGCTGTCAACGAGAACAGCACTGATGCTATCAATGGTAGCCAGTTGTATGCAACCAATCAGTCCATTGAAGAAGTTAACGACACGGCCAACAAAGGATGGTTCGTACGGACCGACTCTGGTGATGGTGCAAAGAGCAATGTTAAACCAGACGATGTAGTCACTATCAACGGTGACAATAAGAATATTAGCGTTACCAATGTAGGTAATGACCTTATTGTTGCATTGAGTGATGACATTAGTGTTGGTACTTCAGGTATCGATGGCAAAGACGGCTTTATCGGCGTTAATGGTAAAGATGGTGTATCCGGTGTTGCTATCAATGGTTCGAACGGCACAATCGGTCTAACTGGTCCTACTGGTGTATCAGGTACCATTGGTGTCATTAACGGCGTACCAGGTGTTAATGGTGGTGATGGTATCACACGTATCGTTATCGACGATATCCAAGTTGCCACGATGGAAGACGGCCTGAAGTTTGCGGGTAACACTGGCACTACCATTAATAAGAAGTTGAACGAAACGTTGAGCATCGAAGGTAAGCTGGCGAATGCTGCTGATGCATCGGGTGCAAACCTACGTGTTGACAGCCTCAATGGCAAACTGAACGTCGTGATGGCTAAGAACCTAACGGATCTTGACACAGTTACTGTGGGTTCTGACCCAAGTAATCAAACCTTTATTAACAGAGGTACGATTAGCAGCAAAGCCCTTAATGTTAATGCTGGTCGTTTTGTTGTCGAGGACGATAAAGTCAGTGTGGCTCTGGGCACCAACGTCAGCATGGGTGGTAATCAGGTTCACAATGTTGTAGCAGGTGCTGCTGGTACTGATGCAGTGAATGTTGATCAGCTTAATGGTCAAAACACTACTATTGTAACTAAAGGTCTAAACTTCGCTGGTAATGATAATATCAACATCCATAAGGATCTTGGTACGCAACTTAAAATCGTAGGCAGTTTAAATCCTCTTAAAACAGCATCTGCAAAAAATATCCGAACGGTAGAAAACAACGGTCAGTTAGAGATTCAGATGGCTGATGCTTTAGATGTAACATCCGTTACTACTGGTAATACTGTGATGGATAATGGCGGTGTTAGTTTCATTAATAGTGGAGTAAAATTAAACAGTACTGGTTTCACTATCACTAATATTGTTCCAGCTAAAACTGTCAGCTTAACAAGCACTGGTCTTAACAACGGCGGTAATGTTATTACCAATGTTGCACGAGGTGAAGCAAATACTGACGCTGTGAATGTTGGACAGTTAAACGAAGTCAAACAAAGTGCAGCTGATGCCAACAAAGGCTGGAACCTCAGTGCTCAAAGCAATGAGAGCACTATAAGTACAGTGAAACCAAGCGATACAGTTGACTTAAACAACACAGATAACAATATAACCGTCTCTAAAACAGCAGAGAGTAATAATGTTACCTTTAATTTAAGTAGGGATATCGCCGTAGATAGTGTGCAAACGGGTGATGCCACGATGAATAACAGTGGTCTAACTATCGTAGGCGGTCCTAAACTTACTAAAACCAGTGTTGATGCTGGTGGTAACAAGATTACCAACGTCGCTAATGGTTTCATTGAGGTAGCGAGTAAGGATGCCGTCAATGGTGGACAGTTATTTGAAGTTTTATCTAGCATCAATACACAGACAGCTGTGATAGCTGAGATGGGCGCTGGACTTAACTTCGATGCAGATAGTGGTCCTGTTATCAACAAAAAAGCAGGTTCTGCTCCACTTACGTTTAAAGGTGGCAATAATATCACCACGACATCAGCAGGCAGTAGCATTAAGTTTGACTTAAACGGCAACATCAATGTTGACAGCGTGACGACTGGTGATACAACCGTCAGCACAAACGGAGTCGTCATTGCAGGTGGTCCTAGTGTCACTAAAGCCGGTATATATGCCGGTAATGGTGAAACTGCTCCTAGTATGACAGCAGCCGGTATTAATGCTGCTGGCACTAAGATAACCAATGTTGCTGACGGTATGCAACCTAGAGACGCTGTGAACTTCGGTCAATTGGATGCAGTCAATAGAAACCTAGGCAACAGCATCAATGAGCTGGGTTATAGAATTGGCGAGGTTGAGGACGATGCCAACGCTGGTATCTCAGCAGCCATGGCGATGTCTTCATTGCCTCAAGCTTACATCATCGGTAAGTCTATGATAGGTGGTGGTATCGCAACGTATAACGGTGAGAGTGCCGTTGCTATCGGCTTTTCGAAACTGTCCGCTGATGGACGTTGGGTCATGAAGCTAAATGGTACTGCAGATACTCAAGGCAACGTAGGTGCAGCCATAGGTGCAGGTTTCCATTTTGACTAAACACCTATTTGACTGAACATCTAAGCGAAATGACAATCATAATCATTAGTTAGATGAAAGAAGCAAGGCATCAGATGCCTTGCTTTTTTAATGAATATTTCTCAACATATAAAAACCGACAGAACAGATTAAAAATATAATCACGCTCGTTAACTATTAGCGTACCAAAATAACTGGTGACAGCGTACTGGCGATAATCTCTGTCGTAGTGCTGCCAAGAAACAGATGCTGTAATTTTGAGCTGCCATAAGCACCCACCACAATAATATCGATTGCATGCTCCATTTGAAAAGCTAACAATCCATTGACCGCGTCAAGCTTTTGGAGCTGATGAGTCTCTACTGAAAATCCTGCTGCTGCCATCTGCTCGCGGGCATCAGTAAGGCTTCGTTTGGCGGTTTCATTATCGTTACCGATCATCACGATATGACCTTGCATGCCTTTTAATAATTTGCTCTCTGACAGCATAGTTATAGCTTTAATCGCTGTTTTACTAGCGTCAAAGGCTACCATGTATGAGTGAGGTTCTTTGAATTTCTCTGAGCAAATGAGCACAGGTATGCTTGACGCTCGTGCAACTGTCTCGATTTGGCTGCCGATGTTGATGCGACTATGTTTATGGTCTTCACCGCGGCGTCCCATAACGATGGCACGATTATGCGCTGTAAAATGCTCAATAGCAGGCAGTAGCTTGCCACGGCGCTGATAAACATGGACATCTACGTCATCAAACTGATTTTTGATATGGCTTTTGGCATCTTGCACCAAGGCGTTACTATAGCTATTGACTACCTTGGCTCTTTGCTCGTCCAGCTGAGACAATTCATCTAGCAAGAATTGACGGCTATTGATGCCAATCGCCCCAGACAAGTCTCTTCTAATAGACGCTGCCACATCACTGACATGCAACAGTCCTACCGAAATATTGAGTCGCCTTGCATACCATGCTGCATAGTCACAAACAGACTCTGTCACTGCTGAGCCGTCAATACAAGCCAAAACGTGCTGTTGAGTTGTCATCATTCATCCTTAAATGCTTATTTTTTCGCTACCAACTTTATGTCAATCAGCTAATAATGAACTGCTTTCATATCAAATTTAGCACCAGTTTTTATCAGTATAACCTTTAGTTAAAAAATTTTGCCAGTTTCTAAAATATAACATGCGTGGAGTCCTTTTAAAAATATGACACTGATAATCTTACTATAATTTTTTTGGGTCTATAGACAAAAAATCAGAAATATTATCGTTAATATTTTTCTATTAATCAAAAATATCCCATTCTATATTTCAAAGTATAGTTTTTAAATGCGTTGATACCTATCTGAGAAAAATAAATAATAAGGATTTTTAACCATCATACCTTACGGTAAGCATATCTCTTTGAGATAAATAAAAATAGATCTGACTGCAATTTAAAGAGAAAAAGAACGTTATATAAACGATATTAAAAAACGAACTAATGTTAGTTTATATGAGACAGATAAAATCTCTACAGGTAAATTTAAGTCATTCAACTTGTTTTTTGCGGGAAAGTTGCTAATATGCAGCAATGCATTTTATTGTTGGTTTCGTATCAAACGCTTCATCGCGAAGTGGTTTGATTTTAATATGGAAGTTACTAGGAAAAAAGGTATGACATCATTAAATCACGAAGGTCGCGTGCTTCACGACGGTCTAAGCAAAAAAATCATGTCTGCTGATCAAGCAGCAGCGTTCATCAAAAACGATATGAATGTCGGTATGAGTGGCTTTACTGGTGCAGGTTACCCAAAAGCGATACCCGCTGCGCTTGCCAAACATATGGAAGCGGCTCATGCTCGCGGTGAAGACTTTCAAATTGGTTTATTAACCGGTGCCTCTACCGCAACCGAATGTGATGGCGTATTGGCAGAAGCGAACGGCATCAAGTGGCGCACGCCATATCAATCAGAGCCTGCTTTACGTAAACAAATCAACGCAGGTGAAGCGCATTATTTCGATATGCATTTATCGCATGTAGCGCAGCAGAGCACCATCGGTTTCTATGGCAAGATGCATATAGCGGTCGTTGAAGTGTCTGGTATTTTGCCAGATGGTCGCCTGATTCCATCGACTTCTATCGGTAACAACAATGCCTGGTTAGAAAATGCAGACAAAATCATCTTAGAAGTGAACGCGCAGCAAAGCTTGATGTTAGAAGGTATGCATGATGTCTATAATGATATCGGTATGCCGCCAAACCGCAAGCCGATTCCACTTGTGACCCCAGGCGGACGCATTGGTGTGCCGTATCTACATTGTGACTTGGATAAAGTGGTTGGCGTTGTCTTAACGAACTCGCCTGATCGCAACAGCAAGTTTGCTGATCCTGATGAATGTTCAAACAAAATAGCCAGCCATATCATTGATTTCTTCCATGATGAAGTCAAAAAAGGTCGCATGCCAGAAAATTTATTACCGATCCAGTCTGGTGTAGGTAACGTAGCCAATGCCGTATTGGCAGGACTACAAAACAGCCCGTTTGAGAATTTAACCGGCTACACTGAAGTATTGCAGGACGGTATGTTAGACCTAATTATGTCTGGCAAAATGACCATGGCATCTGCAACTGCACTGTCATTAAGCCCAGATGCGCTAGAGCGTTTTAATGCCAATATCGAAGAGCTGCGTGCGCGTATTGTATTGCGTCCACAAGAAATCACCAACCATCCTGAAGTTGCGCGTCGCTTAGGTGTATTGGCCATTAATGCCATGATTGAATGTGACCTGTATGGTAACGTCAACTCAACCCACGTCATGGGCACCAATATGATGAATGGCTTGGGCGGCTCAGGTGATTTCGCTCGTAACGCTTATACGTCATTCTTTGTATCGCCATCAGTGGCAAAGGATGGTGCTATCTCTTGTATCACGCCGATGGTCTCGCATCACGACCATACTGAGCATGATGTGATGGTTATTGTCACCGAACAAGGATTGGCAGATTTGCGTGGTTTATCGCCGCGTCAACGTGCAAAAGCAATTATCGATAACTGTGCCCATCCTGACTATCGCCCAATGCTGCAAGATTATTTTGATCGTGCTTCAGATACGGCTGGTATGCAAACGCCGCATATCTTGGACGAAGCATTATCATGGCATCAGCGTTATGTTGAAACGGGTGATATGCGTATCAAAAAATCAGCTTATAAAATTGCCGTTTAAGACGATAGATCTTATATAATCAGTCCTAAATAAAATAAGTACACATATTATAATGTGCTACTGGTATAAATTTTTCTTGCTTGCTGTGCCTGCGTAGACATAGGCGGCGCAAAACTTATTTCAGTAGCACTGTGTTTGATTTATAGTGAATTGACTATATCATCATAAACAAATTTCAAAAAAGCGCCCCTTATTTTATGAATAAGGGGCGCTTTTTTGTGCAACGTTAAATGATTTAGTGACGAATTATTTAACGGCTGGTAAATACAATCGCTTTCGTACCGTTGTTGGTCGGTTGGCTAATCGTCACTTTACTATCTAAGATATCACCGCGCGCATTGATTTTATAGCATTCTGATGAGACACCATTGGGATCATTTGCGACGAGTAGATTGGCTGAGGTGTCGACACAAAACCATGCAGTGTTATTGGTGTCTCTGGTCAATGACCAGCCTTGTCTGTAGCTACCTATCTTTTTGCGCATACTTCTATCGGCGTATACGTCCTCTGCAATCAATTGACTAGAGGAGCCAACGGTTGCCAGCTTAGGAAGCGTCGTGCTCTGGGTCGCTAGTGAGTATTTGCCTGAGCTATCAGTATAACCATGGAAGACCAATGGATTTAACGTAAAGTAATTGATGGCAACAGATTGATCAGTGATTTGATTATTTACTTTATTAATAGTATTTACTTCGGCAGCTTGTACTTGTTTATTATTGAATACCATACTACCTTTTGGGGTAATTGTAATATCAGCTGAGGCAGTTTGATTGCCGACGGTCGCTACCAAGCTTTGACTACGAGCTTTGGTATAAATGTTGAGCATCGCTGCTTCAACAGGATATTGAGTGACGATAGTATTTTGGTTGTTATTGCCAATGGTGCCACCGTTTATCCCGCCAGCACATGCGCTCAAGCTCAGTGCCACTGCGGCGCATAATCCTAATTTTTTCATCATTTATTCCTTATTTTGTTTATATGAGCATATCTATGTCTACTATAATCGAATTTTTGTGCGATGGCATCTGCTATCTACCTTTGTCCTTGCTATCATTACATCACTATAACAACCAATGATTTGTTAGACATCTATTGCATAACAAGGTGATAAAAATAGTGGTGTATTTTTACGATAAATACTTATTCACAGTTCAATGATAAGCATCTTTTTATACCTCATTATGGCGAGTCTGTTATCATTTCGCTCTGCAAAAGTATCAGCGTTAGGAAGGCAATATGATCGTCAAGCAAAACCCAAGCGCCATCAAACTATTCTTTACCTTGCGTGGCTCAATTCTTCCCAAAGTATATCCTCAAATTTTGCTGATTGGTCTTATCAGTGCGCTTATTACCAATATTCAGCACGGCTTTCCAAGCTCTTTTTCTTCTTATAGCGTGGCGCCTTTCACCTTGCTTGGGATTGCCTTATCGTTGTTTTTGGGCTTTCGTAATAATGCCAGCTATCAGCGTTGGTGGGAAGCAAGGGGGCTATGGGGACAATTGGTTTATGATGCGTGCAGCCTATGCCGTCAAGCGCTTTCTTATATCGACGAAGACAATCCAATAGGGCGAGATACTCAGCGCCGTCTGATTTATCTGAGTATTGCTTTTACTCATGCGGTGCGTCATCGACTGCGAAACACCTCGCCTTGGGAGGATATCGAGCGCTTTGTTGATCCGAAATATCATAGCAAAATGCGGCAGGCAAAAAATCTGCCTGATTATCTGATGCGCTTGATGGGTAAGGAGCTTGGACACTGTCGGAAGCAGCATTTGCTATCAGAGCAGATGGTACAAAATATGGATGAGCGCCTGAATTCTATGACGGTGGTACTGGCAGCGTGTGAACGTATTCATAATACACCATTGCCATTTGCTTATACTTTGCTTGTACATCGAACCACTTATCTTTATTGCTTTATGCTGCCGTTTGGTTTGGTATCTTCTTTAGGCTGGGTGACACCCTTAATCTGCAGCGTGATTGCCTATACCTTTTTTGGACTAGATGCGCTGAGTGAGGAGTTAGAATCACCATTTGGCTTGGCGGACAATCAGCTGCCATTAACGGCTTTATCGCGCACGATTGAAATCAACTTGTTAGAGGCCTTGGGTGAAACTGATTTGCCAGCTGATATCAGCCCTATAAAGGGCTACTTACCATAAATAATGAGTAAGATAATAAAAGACCGCTCAATTGGAGCGGTCTTTCTATGTTTGTATGTCACTTTGATTGCTTATTAGCCTTAAATACCTTTTAAAAACCTCAATAATTTCTCTTTTTGCGTACTAGGTCATTGTGTATCGCTTTTATGAGCGCCGCTCAATAATTACTGCTTATAGCTGGCTAGGAATTTTTACAGGGATAGGGTAGTTATACATCCAAGTATGTGAGGTGTTTTCATTGCCTAATGAACCCTCAAAGCTCCAGCCCCACGTAAACAGATTGCCATTTTTAAAAGGTATGCCATTGTTTTGATTGCGTGGTTTTTCATGTACAATCAAATGCATTGTACCCATCGCCATATTATCGATGTTTTTTAAGCTGGCAAGCTTGTTTGTTGGTTCATCTAAGTTTTCATAACTTGTTTTGCCTTTGCCGTCTGTTTCACCAAACATGCCCCAAGCATAAAGGATGCCATCTGACGCTTGGGTGTTACTGTTATTTGCTGCAACATTGTCCAACAGCACATAGCTGGCATTGCCATTGGCGTAGACACGGCGAACCTCTTGACCGGCAAACCAAGGCAATTTGGTTGGCGCAGTTATGGTGCTTGCCCAAGCGTTGACAGTATTTTTAAAGCCAATTCCGTTGTAGCCTATTTGGCTGCTAGCATTTAGCCCCCAACCATAGACAGAGTCTTTGTTGGTCAGTGCTAAAACATGATCTTTACCAGCCGCAAGCTGAGTGACTATTTCTTTTTCTACCTTTTGAGCAGTACTATCAGCCAAATCATGTGCAATGACGTTGATACGTAACGGTTTATTAGTAATATTGATGCAATTGTTGGCTTTATCACATGCTTGACCGCGCCCAAGATTGGCGCTCGCGTCGCTGCCCCAACCCCATACCTGACCTTTATCATCTAAGGCATATGAGCTATTGCTACTGGCTACGACTTGTATGATATGACCGACTCCCTCTGACGCCGAAAAGTCCACTTTGACTGGTGTGCTGCTGTCTATAGCGGTGTTATTAGCGAGCTGCCCTTGAGCATTAGCGCCAAATGCCCAAACGCTGCCGTCTTTGGTCAATACCAAATTATGATTATAACCAGCCGCTAACATAACCGCATTATTAATACCGGCAATCGCGCTGATATCAAGACGACAATCAGCGGATTTAACACAAGAATGACGATTTGACTGACCACGTCCTAATTGTCCATGAGCATCATTACCCCAGCTATAAACTTGACCTTTATCGTCGATAGCAAGCGAGTGGTTTTGATTAAATTTAATAGATATTAGGTTTTTTGGGGCATTATTCATGAGTGTCGGTAACTCTGGATGTCCCATAGTATCAGTGAATGTCGAGATATATGCGGTGCCTGTTTGCCCATAGTTATTACGACCCCAACCATAGAGCTGCCCATCATGAAGGGCTGCGGTATGTGAGCCACCAGCTGCCACCGTATCACCCAGATACATATTTTTGGTTGAGCGCATGATATTACCTGCATTGTCAGTGGCGGCTAAGGCAATGCTGTTTTCGCCTAAATCTAACAAGATGCGATCGTTAAAATAACCATTTTTGTCAATAGTTAGTGATTGAGGTGCTCTACCGTTCAATGTATAAGTCACAGACTTTATGCCACCGCTATCTTGCACTTGACCTGAGACAAATACGGCCGCAACTGCGCTATAACCACTCGAAAAGTTGCTATCCGTTGTCAAAAGTGGCGGTGTCCCATCAATGATTTCTGTACTGACATCAGAATCATCGCCGCAAGCAGTCAACATCAAAGTAGCGGTAATCAAAGCGACTGCTTGGGTCAGAGTGGATAAACGCATAAATGTCTCAATCAGTGATCAATAAAAATAAAAGGGGTAGCGGTGCCAATCCTAAGATAGGGGCACTTAGTAAAGTGACTGTAATAATTTAAGCGAATAATATTACAAACGATAACTATTATCAATATGTAAATTAGAATGGCAGTATATTAGATATGCTATGTTACGGATCAGAGCAGCAAATATGATAATGGCGGCGTACAGATGAGGTGCTGCCTATAGGGATTTGCCATCAGTATTTATATAGGGCTGTAGCGAAGAGAGCTTTAATAAGACTTTATGATATGGTGGTAAAGATAGCGACTAGGCGACTATCTGGAAGTATGGTAAAAGCGCGGATCATGCCACTGCATTATATGTATGTTTCCATGATACTGAGTTCATAATAAAATCGCATACTCACTTATAGTGTTAATAATTATGCGATCTCTATCATTAATGACATGATCTAGCTAATGTAAAGATTGCTCTCAATACTATTTTTCATATGCAGTAGACGAGGGGCAACATCTTCCTCTAGTTTTGTACGGCTCAAAACGAAATTTGGCGCGCCACAATTAAAAGTCAGTAGACCCTCAGTAGGGTGCATTAAAGCAGTGGCAACCGCATTGACATCTTTTTGCCATTCGCTAATTGAAAAGCAGTAGCCATAATCTTCATAATCTTTAAAAGCTTTATCCAGTCCCCTTCTAATCTTTATCCAATCCTCTTTGTACTTAGTTCGAATGGCATCAAGGATAAATTCTTGCTCAGCCTGCGGCATACTTGCTAGACAGGCTCTGCCCATCGAACTTAAGTGAATAGGCAAGTATGAGCCGACATTACGGCGCATAGTCGTAGTACCATCACCTTGCACCACATTCAAATATACCATTGTTAGTCGATCGCGAGTGGCCATGGCAACCGCACTATTTGCATACTCTGCTAACTCTTCCATGTATGGCGTTACTAGATTGTTGATAGAGATGTTCGCCATCATCGTATAGCCGAACCCTAAGACACCAGCAGACAATTGATATTTACTACTATTTATTGATTGCTTTAAATAGCCGAGCTTAACCAAGGTATATGTAAGACGCGTAATCGTGCCTTTAGGCAGTCCTGTTAATTGACTTAAGTCTTGATTACCAAGATAAGGACGCTGCGGGGTAAAACAACGAAGTAGCTCTAGCCCTCGCGCCAACGCGGTGACGAACTGCCGATCATTCTTATCGCGCATCTCTGCAATCGGCTCTAGCAGTTCGATATGTGTGGTGTTAGCCGAGCCTTCAGTAATAAGGTTTTTAGTTGTCATATATTATTTTTATTCTCAATTAAGTTAATACGAATGTCATGGTAAAGAAATTGCTTATCGTACTTTATTATCAGAGTAAATTACTTTGGGCTAATAATAGTATGCACCTTTAACCATATTATCTTAAAGGTGCATTTAAAATACTTAGCACAGCTATTATAAGCTATTTCGCTATGCGGTTTATATATTGAATAATATTATGCTTTTTGTGGGTCATACTGCTGTTCTTTAATAAACAACGTCGGAATAAGACCACATAAGAAGTACGCACCTGCCATCAGTAATAAACCTGCACCGATCGAATTTTGCATCGCCATATAACCAATAGCGACGGGTGCAATAACTGAGCCCAGTCGTCCGATATTGAATGCACCACCGATAGCAGTACCTCGAATAGCAGTCGGAAAGCTTTCGGTCAAATAGGTGGCGTTAATCGCATAAGGAATACCATATAAGAAGCCAAAGGTTATCATCAACCAACCGATGTTTTCTGGCGTATGCATGTAGACCAATACTGGTATAAATAGTGCCGTACCCATGGTACCGAAAGCAAATACTATTTTGCGACCTATCTTATCAGCCACGATACCTGCGACTAATTTGGCAAACATCATAGTCAGATAAGTACCTGCCATATAGATAGCCATCTCTTTAAACTTGATACCTAATTCAGTTTCTAGATAAGACGGTAACCAGTTGCTTACGCCAAAATAACCAAATAATAAAAGCCCTGAACTCATAGACCATAAAATAAACATGATGCGATGCTTTGGATTCTCAAATATGGCTTTATAAGGGTTTTCAGGTTTTTGAAGTGAGTTCTTTGCGCCACTAAGTTTAAGGGCACGTGACTCTTTCCAAGACTGGGGCTCAGACACTAGAAAATACATCAATACTGACAGAATAATAGGTATGAAGGTTAAGAGGTATAGGGTGCGCCAACCATAGCTAGGAATAATCCAAGCAGACAAGCTCGTAATAACGAGAGAGCCTAAAGTAAACCCTGTCATCAACATCGCAAGCACCGTCGTTCGATGTTTGGTAGGGACCATCTCAGACATCAACGTATTGGTCGCAATGTATAAGCTACCAAGACCCAAACATGCGGTGAATCGTAATGCTACAAAATGTTCGTAGCTCTGCGCAAATCCACTAAAACCTGATAATACAGAGAAGAGTGCGGTCGCAATCACGATAACCCGTACCCGTCCAAAACGATCACAGGCCCAGCCGCCAAAGAACCCGCCGATTGCCATGCCAAATAATGACCAACTGCCTAAAGCACCTGCTTGTACATTGGTCAATCCAAATTCTTGTTTTAAACTTGAAAGCGTAAAGGCAAGAATACCGATATCAGCCCCATCACATAACAAGACTAAAAAACAAAATACAAAGGCCAGTTTCCAAGGTTGCTTCTGGGCAGAATGTAAGCTTGGATTCGAAGTTATAGCCGCACTTTTCACAATACATATCCTTATCGTTGTGAGAATAAAAAACTATTTTGATAGTGTCTTTATGACGGTATTCACGTCCTAGCAAATACCGGTATCGCCTAGCTCATCAAACAAACTACTATTCACTTACTTCTTTAATCATATTACGGGCGATGATAATCTGCTGAATCTGAGTCGTACCTTCATATAAACGATACAAGCGCACATCGCGATAAAAACGCTCAATGCCATAATCAGCAATGTAACCCGCACCGCCATGAATTTGTACGGCTCTATCAGCAACGCGGCCACACATTTCAGTGGCAAACATCTTGGCACAGGAGGACTCAGTGACGACATCTTTACCTTCATCGCGCAGGCGTGAGGCGTCTAATACCATAGATTTAGCCGCATAGATTTCTGCTTTTGAATCAGCGAGCATCGCTTGAATAAGCTGAAAATTGGCAATGGGCTGCCCAAACTGCTTACGCTCAACGGCATAATGTAATGCATCATCCAACATGCGAGTCGCGGCTCCGGTACTCGCTGCAGCAATATGTAGGCGCCCTTTATCAAGTACTTTCATCGCGGTTTTGAAACCTACACCTTCGACACCACCAATCAAAGCATCAGCAGGCACGACACAATTATCAAAGATGACGTCACAGGTATGAGCACCTTTTTGCCCCATTTTTTTGTCAATTTTACCCAAAGTAATACCAGGGGTATTACTCTCAACGATAAAGGCTGAAATACCACCCGATCTTTTATTTTGTGGGTCAGTACGTGCCATTACGGTAAATACGCCGGCTTCAGGGGCGTTGGTAATATAGCGTTTAGTACCGTTAATAACATAGGTATCACCATCTTTGATGGCAGTGGTCTTTAATGAAGCGGCATCTGAACCAGAATCCGGCTCGGTCAAACAAAATGAGCCGATGATTTCACCGCTGGCAAGTCTAGGTAGATATTTCTGTTTTTGCGCTTCAGTACCATCGATGACAAGGCCAGATGAGCCGATACCGTTATTTGTCCCTATTAGTGAGCGAAAAGCAGGAGAGGTGCGCCCTAATTCAAATGCCAGTGTGACCTCTTCTTCCATCGTAACGCCAAGCCCGCCAAACTCTTCAGGAATAGTCAGTCCAAACAGCCCTAACTCGCGCATTTGATTGATGATATCGTCTGGCAGACGGTCGTTTTCTGCTACCCAGTGTTCCATCGGTATTAATTGGTTATTAACAAATTGGCGGATAGTGTCGGTGATTTGGTTAAGAACGTCCTTATCTCGGATCATGTGATTCTTCCTTGTTTAATTGATATTTAAATTGAGAGCGGCTTCATAATTGCCTTGAATAAACAGCATAATTGATAGTTTATGAAATTACAATAGTTTTGGTTTAAATAACCGCAATGCGGTATTTATTAAAAAATTAAAGTTTAAATGATTGGTTTATTTCTCAATTTAACTGAGATTTACCCTTCACAAAGGAAAATAAACAGTATATATTGGTCTTAAATATCGCTATGCGGTATTAATTATCATAATTACTAGTGTTTTTTAAGGGTTGATGTACTTTACCTAAGGACACTGTTTAAGGGACAGCATCATGGAAGAGCCAATCATTATTTGTGAAACATTAGAAAATGGCGTTAGTGTGATAAGACTTAATCGTCCTAAAGTTCGCAATGCTTTAAACACTGAACTACGCGAACAAATGGCAGAGATTTTCATCAAATTAAATGACGATGTGAATACCAAGGTTATTGTGCTGACAGGTGGCGATAAGGTGTTCGCAGCCGGTGCTGATATCAATGATTTTTCAACCGCGAAAACAGTCGATGTGTATTTGCGTCATAGCGAACGCTATTGGGATGCCATCACCAATTGTCGCAAGCCGATTATTGCAGCAGTCAATGGCTATGCCCTTGGCGGCGGCTGTGAGCTTGCTATGCATGCCGACATCATTGTCGCTGGCAAGTCTGCTAAGTTTGGCCAACCAGAAATCAAAATAGGGCTGATGCCAGGGGCAGGGGGTACGCAGCGGCTATTTCGCGTAATTGGCAAACATAAAGCCATGAAGCTGATATTAACGGGCGACATGATAAGCGCTGATAAAGCAGATCAAATGGGGCTAGTCTCTGAAGTAGTTGAAGATGAGGCAACTATCAAACGTGCTATCGAAATTGCGGAGCAACTAGCGAGTTATTCGCCTATTGCCTTAACCCAAATCAAAGAAGTTGCTAATTTAGGGATAGATATGCCACTACAAGCCGCATTGGCTTTAGAGCGTAAGGCTTTTCAGATTTTATTTGATACCGAAGATCAAAAAGAAGGGGCAAAGGCCTTCTTAGAAAAGCGTCGTGCTGAATATAAAGGACAGTAGCTTGTTGAATCATAGATAGGCATAGCTAAGCAACCCTGAAAACGAGACTATTTAACAAGAGCGCATAAAGTAACAAGACCATATAAAGGATTATTATGACTGTTAAATCATTGGCCATTATCGGCACCGGTATTATGGGTATGGGTATTGCGCAAATCGCCGCCCAAGTAGGCATTCAGGTACTTTTATTTGATGCCAAGGCAGGAGCTGCTGAGCATGGACGCCAATCCCTTCAATCTACCCTCGAAAAACTAGCCGCCAAAGGTAAATTCACCGATGAGCAGCTGCAATCTACTTTGAAAAATCTGATCGTGATTGAAGATATAGCCAAAATTGCCGAGGCTGATGTCGTTATTGAAGCAATTATTGAAAATTTAGAAATAAAACAACAGCTTTTTAAACAGTTAGAAAGCATTGTTCCTGCCGAGACGATTTTGGCAACCAATACCTCCTCGCTAGCGGTGACCGCGATTGCTTCTAATTGCGAGCACCCAGAGCGCGTGGCAGGATTTCACTTTTTTAATCCAGTACCTTTAATGAAAATCGTTGAAGTGATTCCGGGCATCTCTACCAAACCTTCAGTGGTTGAGACGCTTACGTCTTTAGCCAAACGCATGGGACATTTAGGGGTAGTGGCAAAAGATACCCCAGGATTTATTGTCAATCATGGCGGTAGAGCTTACGGTACAGAAGCCTTAAAAATACTAGGCGAGGGGATCGCTAGTTTTGAGGGTATTGATCGTATTTTACGTGACGGCGCGGGCTTTCGCATGGGACCGTTTGAGCTGCTTGATCTTACAGGTATCGATGTGTCGCATCCTGTTATGGAGTCAATCTATAACCAGTTCTATCATGAAGACCGCTATCGTCCGCATCCGTTAACGCGTCAGATGCTGATAGGAAAAAAGCTTGGTCGTAAAGTTGGTGAAGGCTTTTATCACTACACAGAAAATAAAAAACAAAATGATCAAAAATCGACATCAAATACCAATCAACAACCACCTTATAAGACAGATTCCAATACCTCAAACATCTCAGTTTGGATTGGTGCAGATCTAGCAGAAGATAAGCAACAGCTGGTTGACTATCTAAATGCGAGCGATATTACTATCGACGATAATGATAAGCCAAATTTTGACAGTTTAGTATTGCTGGCAATCTATGGCGAGGATACCACCAATGCTGCTATCCGCTATCAAGTCAATCCTAACCAAGCAGTCGCTATTGATATGCTGACTGACTTATCTAAGCATCGTACCTTGATGCCAAGTATCGTCACGCAAGATAACTTTATTGCACAAGCTTATGCTTTATTTGGTAGAAAAACAGATAACCGTTTAGTTGAGGACAAAGCCATTACACAGGTTGCTGTTGATGCCACACTGATCACTGAAAGCACTGGGTTTGTGGCGCAGCGAGTCGTGGCTATGGTGATTAATTTAGGCTGTGATATTGCGATGCAAGGTATTGCGTCTCCTGAAGATATCGATAATGCCGTCAAGCTTGGATTAGGGTATCCCTATGGTCCTATTTCATGGGGGGACGAGCTTGGGGCTCAGAGAATCTTACTTATCTTAGAGCGTATTTATGGGTTAACAGGTGATCAACGTTATCGTCCAAGCCCGTGGTTACAACGCCGCGCCACGCTAGGTATTTCACTATTTACTCAGCAAACTAATTATTAATATTAATAGCAACAACCTAGCAATCTTGCTAAACCATATATCTTAATAAGACAAACTCTCAAAACACAACAAGGAAAAGTTATGTTAGATGCCTATATTTATGACGGATTAAGAAGCCCTTTTGGTCGCCATGGAGGCGCATTAGCCACCGTTCGTCCTGATGACATGATTGCGACAGTAATGAAAGCTTTGGTCGAAAAGCATCAATTACCTAATGATGTCTTTGATGAAGTGCTGATCGGTAATACCAATCAAGCTGGTGAGGACTCACGCAATATCGCCCGCAATGCTGCGTTATTGGCAGGATTAGATGTCAAAACACCCGGTCAAACCGTCAATCGCTTATGCGCTTCAGGACTATCGACCATTATTGATGCCGCTCGTAGTATTACTTGTCATGAGGGGGATATATTTTTAGCAGGGGGGGTTGAGTCCATGACCCGCGCACCTTTTGTCTTTGCTAAGACTGAGCAGCCTTTTAGTCGTGAATTTAAGGTATTTGATACGACTATTGGCAGCCGGTTCCCCAATCCTATTATCGAAAAACAGTTTGGCAGCGATAGCATGCCGCAAACGGGCGATAACGTCGCTCGCAAATATGGTATCACTCGTGAAGAAGCAGACAAATTTGCAGCAGCCTCGCAAGCTAAATACCAAGCGGCAAAACAAGCTGGGTTCTTCAACGATGAAATAACACCAGTTATGGTATCGCAAGGTAAAAAGTTACCCGAAAAAGCAATAGTAGAAGATGAGCATCCTCGTGCCAGCTCTACTGTTGAGGCACTACAAAAGCTAAAACCTTTAAATAATGAAGGTATCGTCACAGCAGGCAATGCGTCAGGTATCAATGATGGTGCAGCTGCGCTGATTATTGGGTCAAAGCGAGCAGAGGAAACGTTAGGCTTTAAGCCTATCGCTAAGATTCTTTCGTCCGGTGCTATGGGTGTTGAGCCTAATATTATGGGCGTAGGCCCTGTTGAGGCGATTAAACTGGCATTGAAACGTGCAAATTTGACCCTTGATGATATGTCCATCATTGAAATTAATGAAGCGTTTGCCTCGCAAGTACTCGGCTGCTTGAAAGGTTTAGATATTGACTTTGATGACAAACGCGTCAACCCTAACGGCGGAGCAATTGCCGTCGGTCATCCGCTGGGTGCATCAGGCGCAAGACTTGCGTTAAGTACGGCGCGTGAGCTACAGCGTACGGGCGAAAAATACGCGGTGGTCAGTTTATGCATTGGCATTGGGCAAGGGCTTGCCATGGTGATTGAACGAGTCTAACCCTTTCAATACTTTTGCCATATATTTTTAATTTCAAGGATGACCATAATGACTACGATACTTAACCAACATGAGGATTACCAGCAAGCTCAAGAAGCCTATGGTTTTCCTTTGATTATCAAACAGCTACTAAACCGTGCAAAAATCGCCTCTAAAGATCAAACCATTAGTTATGCGGATAAGGTTACTTATACGTACGCTGAATTTTTTAAGCGTGTTAATCGCTTGGCAAACGTACTTAAAAACATGGGTTTGCAAGCAGGTGATGTGGTTGCTGTTATGGATTGGGACAGTCATCGTTACCTTGAAGCGTACTTTGCTGTGCCTATGTCTGGAATGATTTTGCAAACGGTCAATGTACGCTTGGCTGAAGATAAAGTGCTGTATACCATCAATCATTCTAAGCCAAAAGCCTTGTTACTTAATGCTGAGTTTGAGCCAATGGCTAAAAACTATCGTCATGAAGCCCCTTCTATTGAGAAAATTATTTGGCTGGATGACGCTCAGTATGGTGCAAACGATACAAAAACTGAGCAAGCCAATATGCCAGATTATGTCGAAGGTGAGTATGAGGCAATGCTAGCTGCGGCCAGTGATGAGTTTGATTTTCCAGATTTTGATGAAAATACCATCGCTACCACATTTTATACCAGTGGTACGACGGGTGACCCAAAAGGGGTTTTCTTTACCCATCGACAGATCGTATTGCAGACGCTATCGAGTACGCTTGCCTCTGCACTCAGCGCCGAAGGTCAAGGTGCTCGCTACAATGATGTTTATATGCCGATGACGCCATTATTTCATGTGCATGCTTGGTGTTGGCCGTATGGGGCAACCATGATAGGGCTAAAACAAGTGTATCCAGGGCGTTATGTATCCGAAGTATTGGTTGACTTGATTGAACACCATAAGGTAACGCTATCACATGGTGTCCCAACCATTTTACAAATGTTAATCAAAGAAATGGCCACCCGAGGACGCAAGTTTAACGGTCTTAAATTGTCAGTAGGTGGCTCCAAATTAAACGAAGCTCTAGCTGAAGCCGCTATTGAAAGTGGCATAGAGTTTATCTCGGGGTTTGGAATGTCAGAGTCCTGTCCTGTACTCGCCAGAATGGCATTCGGTGATCAGACAAGTGCTATGACAACGACAGAGCAGATCAACTATCGTTGTCTTTCTGGCTCACCCATTATGCTGGTATCGATGGAGCTTTGGGATGCGAACGGCAAATCTTTACCGATGGATGGTGAGTCGACCGGCGAGCTCGTTGTTCGAGCGCCTTGGCTGACCCAAAGCTATTTTAAGAATCCAGATGCTGGCGATGAGTTATGGCGTGGTGGCTGGATGCATACCCAAGATATTGCCTGCATTACCGCTGATGGTACTCTAAAAATTACGGATAGGCTCAAAGACGTCATCAAGTCAGGTGGCGAATGGGTATCCTCGCTTGAAGTCGAAAATATTTTATCATTCCATCCTTGCGTTGCTGAAGTGGCCGTCATTGGCGTAGCGGATGAAAAATGGGGCGAACGTCCTCTAGCGTTAGTGGTCCTGAAACCTGATCATACCGATATTAAAGCCGAGGATATTTTAGCATTGGGTCATCAAGCAGTTGAAAAAGGCTATTTACCAAAGTATGGCGTGCCAAGTGAAATAAAATTCTTAGTAGAAATGCCGAAGACCAGTGTGGGTAAGCTTGATAAGAAAAAGATGCGGATGATGTACGCAGAAAAATTAATCTGATCCAAACATCTTTATTAGTGACTGCAAAAAAACAGTTAATGCAGCTTACTGATAATTTGAATAGGTATGTTCATTGGCGCGACTAGACGAGATAACTATGAAAGCTTTAGCAAAATTACCAGAAATACAAGAAATGCTTAATAAAGACAATAACCATCCTATGCATGGTTTTGCAGTCATTTACTCTCAACAAGTAGAGTGGGGCGATATGGATTCTTTTGGTCATGTCAATAATGTGGTCTATTACACTTATGCCCAAAATGCTCGTATCCACTATAACAGTCAATTAAATCTATTTAATGAGAAGACTTTTTCAGTCATGGCAGCATCATCCTGCCAATACTTCAAACCAGTGGTCTACCCCGATACCTTATGGATTGGGGTTCGAATTAAGAAAATTGGCAATGCCAGCTTGATTCATGAGTACACCTATTATAGTACCGCTATGAATACTATTGTCGCTAGCGGTGAGTCAGTACTGGTATATCTTGATAAAGCCACTGGACATAAGAAAAATATCGACGAGACAAAAAAAGCCGCTATTAGCGATTTTGAAAGGGTTCAATAGAGTAGGAGACAAGTGTTTTTGTACAAGGAGATAGTACTGGTATTTATGAAGTAACAAAATACAGTAGCGATAGGCATTTAAAGGAATTTTCAAACAATACAAGGAATGTATAGATCATGCTTTATATCAAAAAGTTGTCTTTTGGTTTGATGGTTCTTGGGGTATGTGCACAAGCACAAGCCATAGATCTTGTCACAAATGCAGATACTACTCTAAGTATCGGTGGTTATGTTAAAGCCGAGGGTATATTTTATTCTCCAGATGAAGGCGAGTCAGAGTTCAAAGGCAATGCACGGCAATCTCGGATTAATCTGAAAACCACTAAGAAGGTAGAGGATAAAAAATTAACGGGTTTTATTGAAGGGGATTTTTATGGCAATGCCGCAAATGGCGGTTCAGACTTGCGACTTCGCCATGCTTATGTTCAGGTCAATGATTTGACCGTAGGTAAGACATGGAACGGGCAGTTCTTAGCAGTCTACCCGCTTTTGACTGAACAGCTCGACTTTCGAGGTACGGGATTAGGAACCATCTCGGGTGGGGGCGCTGATATCCGTCCAGATCTAACGGTGCATTATACTCATAAAGGGCTTCGTTTTACCGCTCAACAACCTGTTTATGAGGACGCTAACCTGCCTGATATGGTGGTCAGCTATAAAAATAACATATCTGATCTTAGCTATAACTTAGCGGTCACTGCGCGTGAGGCTAAAAATGGAAACGATTCAGATGTAGGCCTCGGTGCTTCTTTGGCTGGTAAACTCAAACTGGGTAATGACTCATTACATGCGAGCGTATTCAATGGTAAAGGGATGGGTGCCTATTCGACAGTATGTGTCGGAAAAGCGCTTGGGGTAACTGGAGCTTTAGATTGTGATGCTGAAAATGGCGAACTTGTGTCGCAAACAGGCTTTACGGTAGGATATAGACATAAATTTTCAGAAAAACTTCTTAGTAACATGCGTTATGGTGAGATTAATGTAGATGATGCGGCTGATACTTCCGTCAATGTAAAAAGTATAAACCTTGTCTATAATTATTTACCAGATCTCGATTTTGGTATTGAATGGCGAGATCGAAGCGATAAGACGTTATCGAAAGTAAAGAAAGGTCAGCAAGTCGAAATCATGGCCAAATATAGCTTCTAAGCTAAATAATTTCTCAGCCGAATAGCGGAATAGTATGTCGTTTGAAGTTATATGCCATTGTCTAAATCATGATTATGCAGTTATTGCTTGTATCGCAAGTTAGGAGAAAGGCGCATAAAGATTGTGACTTATGGTAGTAAAAAGCAAAAGGATAAAAGGTTGTTAGCGTGACTGCAAGCAGGTGCAATGGGATTTTTATATACGGCTATGCCAAATTTAAGCTTTAGCGTTTTTCGGCATAGCTCATTTTTGCGTTGACTGCTACACTATTACACTATCTGACACTCCAACATATTCTTTAAAGCACTACCATAAAAACTGATTAAGGACAGGTTATGCATATCACGGCGAATTTTGACGCGGGCAATATTGAAGTTATTAGTTTAGAAGATAAAAAAGACATCCAATTGGCTATTCGTCCGGACGTCGGTGGCGAGTTTTTTCAATGGTTTAACTTTCGTATAACCGGTCAAATTGGCGAGCAATATGTGCTCAATATCCTAAATGCAGGGGAAGCCGCGTTTCCTGGAGGGTGGGAGAGTTATCAAGCAGTTGCTTCCTATGATCGTGAGTATTGGTTCCGCCTGCCCACCTCTTATAAAGACGGCAAGCTGACCATAAACGTAGACATGGAATGTGAAACCATTCAAATTGCTTTTTTTGCTCCTTATAGCTATGAGCGTCATCAAGATTTATTAGCCGCTGTACAAATGCACCCATTTGTGACGTTAGAGCATTTAGGTGAAACGCTTGATAAGCGCGACTTAACCTTAGTTAAAATTAGTGATGGCGATAGCAGTAGTGACGAGAGTAAGCGCAACATTTGGATCACGGCGCGTCAGCATCCTGGTGAGACTATGGCTGAATGGCTGGTCGAAGGTCTCATGTATAGCTTATTAGACGGTGATAATGCGACTGGCAAATTATTATTAGACAAAGCAAACTTTTATATTGTGCCGAATATGAACCCCGATGGCAGCGTACGTGGTCACCTACGTACCAATGCCGTCGGAACGAACCTAAACCGTGCCTGGTCAAATCCGAGTTTAGAAAAAAGCCCTGAAGTGTTTCATGTTATTAAGAAAATGGAAGCGACTGGCGTTGATCTATTTTATGATGTACATGGTGACGAAGAGATACCTTTTGTGTTCCTTGCTGGCTCTCAAGGGACGCCTAATTATAATGACCGACTCGCCCGACTCCGTGATAGATTTGCAGAAGTGTTAAAGCTGGCCAGTGCTGACTTTCAGACTGAAGAAGGCTATGACGTTGATGCACCGGGTACAGCGAATATGACGCTCGCAACTCACTGGGTGGCCGAACGTTTTGATTGCCTAGCCAATACTTTAGAGATGCCGTTCATAGATAACAATAATGTACCTGATGCAGATACGGGTTGGTCACCAGAGCGTTCTATTAAATTAGGAGAAGCGTCGTTAGTTGCCATGTTAGCGGTTGTTGATGATTTACGCTAATTAATAGCTTCTCTAATCCTAATTTTATAACAGTACATAAGAAAAACCATCATAAAAAGGTTGCGATCACTATTTTTAATATAGCGATAACAACCTTTTTTTATATTTATATCTAAGATATTACAAGCCAGCCCCAAGACAAACTTCCAATGGCATTATCACCATGCAATTCATAAATTGTCTAAGTTTATTATTTTAAAGACCTTCTGAAAAATAGGCTGGCAAGCGCGCAGGCAAGCGTCAATGATAACAACATCGAGACTAAAGTATGGCTAAAAAAGTGATCTCCAAATGCCATTTTATATAGCCCCATCGTCCATCCTAAAGCTGTGACGAGTACAAAGATTTTATAGCGATATTTTTGTACTGTCGGTAAAAATGCCAATCCATATAAAGAAAATCCTGCGCTGGCATGTGCTGCTGGAAAGCACTTCGCAGGCGTTTTAGCGAGTATGTTTTGCCAAAGATTGAGATATGGTAAATTACCATTGAATAGAAATAAACTATTTGGGCAGCTAACATGGGTAAAGTTCTTGAGGGTTGCGATAACCGTAGGTACTATGATGATAGTGATTAATAAATAACCTACTTCTCGGCTAGACAATGCTGCGATTGGTTTAATAAAAAACACTTTAGCATTCACAGTATTAGCGTATCGACGTTGCCAATAGTGCCAAATTAATACCATTATTAAATAGACGCCAAATAATATTAATAATAATTTTGGAGAATCATAAAAGATAAATCTATAAGGCTGCGCGCCTTTTTCAAGAAGCCAATGTCCATTCGTATAAAAAAGATTACTAATACGAACGTCAAATTGGCTGTGCTCAAACGTCAATGTCGCAATAATCGTTAAGCACAGCAGCTTGAGCCACGTCCAATCAGTTGTGTTTTTTACTAGCGTCATTGAGTCTCCTTTTAAATTATATTAAGTCGAAAATTTCTGAGCCTTACTTAATATAAAAGGTTCCAGAACGCCATTACCCATAAGACAAACAAAAGCAATAACGCCAAAAATTGCGCCGCAGAACCTACATCTTTAGCTATTTTAGCGAGTGGATGTTGGTTCGTTGAGGTATGATCAACACTGGCTTCAATGCCAGTATTAAACAGCTCAACGATAATGGATAAAAAAGAGATGATTGTCAGCATCATTTTTATGCTGATATCAAAAGGGATAAGTATGATTGCCATTAACAATACGCTATTAAGCCAGAATACTTGTCTAAAAGCCGCCTCATATTTATAAGCGGCTTTAAAACCATCTAAAGAATAACCGGCGGCTTTAACAATACGAGAAAGACCTTTGTTACCTTTGGCAAGACTGGCATAACTATTAGGTGCAAGCAGTTGAGTAGCCGTCGTTTGGTTTTTTGATTCGGAGTTGATTGTATTCATATTGAATTCTTAATACGCATTAATATTGAGTTACGCTAGATGTTTTGAATAATTAAAAAAATAATCAAACAAAAAATTAGCATACTGTTCTTATGGAAACAGTATAAAACAGGGGATATTAAGAAAACGTTAAGACAGTATTGATTGGTTGATTCATGAAATACAGTGAAGACTTATATATGGCATTTATTATAATAAATGCTAAACGTACTACCACCTGTAGCATTGTCTTGGTGCATAAGCTCCCAGTCCATATGAGTCATGATACGTTGCACAATGCTAAGACCCAAACCGCTACCTTCTACCTGATCGCTGGTATTTATGTCATTCAGACGCTCAAATCTCTCATAGAGTAAAGGCATCATAATTTCGGGAATACCAAGACCAGTATCAGTCACCGTAATTTTTTCAGCATCGATAGTGACAATGACTTCACCATCATCTGTGTATTGAAACGCATTTTTTATTAAATTACCCAATGCCATTTTTAGCAGCTCAGGTCGTACATTTGCTATGTAATCTTGCTCAGCGACTACTTTACAAGTTACCGGTTTATGGCGGAGCAAATATGTTAAGCGTGTCACTTCATTAAGGGCGATGGTGTTGATAGAGGTTTGAGGTGTGTCCAGCTGTTCAGGCGCGCGCGATAAAAGTAATAAAGCGCTGATGATTTCAGAGGTTTCTTTGGCGGTCGTACTAATACGGTTGGCGAATTCGCTCAGGCGACTATTTTCTTCAAGTTGTGAGGCTAGTACCTCCGATGCACCCATGATAATGGTCAACGGTGTGCGTAATTCATGACTGACATCGCCAGTAAATAGCTGCTCACGTTTTAGATATTGCTCTAGTTTATGATTTTTTTCATCGATAGCGCGTGCTAATACCCCAACTTCTGAAGGTAGATGGGTTAAGTCAGTGAGGTTTTGATGATCGGTTTCTACGGCTTGCTTTAAATCTAGTAAAGGCTTGATGATTTGCTTAGAGGATAAGTAAGAGAATAGCGCTGCAATAAGCAAGCTCAAAATAACTGCAATTTTTAGTGCATCTGCAAATATATCCTCTAACTCTTCGAAGATGGCTAAAACAGGATAGTTTTCCATCACCATCTCGGACCCTTCTAAGTAGGTCAAAATATATTTTTGCTCATTTTGTTGGTGGGCAAAAAAATGAAGATTCGTTTCAGTGTTACCCGTTTCAGTGTCGCCCGTTTGATTGTTCACGGTTACCTGCATCTCTTGAACCGTTTCGTTTGCTATCGCTTTTAAATTTTCAGGCGCACTGTCATAACGATAAATTTTGATACCAGGATTTGCTGTATAAGCCGCCTGTTCGCCTTCTTTTTCTTGACTAAGTTGTAGCTGTTGTAAAAGACGCCCTTTCACTAAGTCCCGTTCGATTCGCATCTCAGCGTACATAAAAATACTGACGAACGTTGTGCAAAGCAGTAAGGCAAATAACAAATAGGAGATTCGAAACTTATTAGCGATGGATTCTATAGTGAACATGGCAGGTGCTTATTTAGAGTCAGGTAATAGATAGGGAAGTACGGGCGTAACTACTTATAGTAAACTTCAATCTTTAAATTGTATTATGAATTTTTAAATTTTGTCTGGGTCAATAATTTGGTAACCAACACCAGCCATTGTTACTATCATGACTTTATCAAACGGTTTATCAACTTGCGCACGCACACTATGCAAATGGGTGCGAAGCGCATCACTACTTGGCACATCTTGTCCCCATACTTTTTCCTCAAGCTCAGTTTTACTGACTACCCGAGGCGAGGCAATCATCAGAGTGTGTAAGATTTTGAATCCTGTTGGGGTTAGTTTTAATGGTTTGTCTTCTCGTTTGATACTGTGTTCCTCAGTATTTAGAGACAGCTTGCCAACTTCTATATTGTGCTGAAAATGTTCATCTTGATGGCGGCGTATTAATGCTTTGATGCGAGCTTCTAATTCAACCAATGAGAAAGGTTTGACCAAATAATCATCCGCACCACTATCAAACCCTGCAACCTTATCCAAAACAGTATCACGCGCGGTCAGCATCAATACGGGCGTCTTATCATGCAGCTCTTCTCTAAGCGTTTTGCACAGCTTAGTACCATCCATACCGGGAAGCATCACGTCGAGCAATATAACATCGTAGCGATTGCTTGAAGCCAGTGCTAAGCCACTCAGACCATTATGGGCATTGTCCAACTCGAAACCTTTTGGCTCAAAAAAAGCATAGATATTGGCTACGATATCAGGATTGTCTTCAATAATAAGTATCTTATACATAATGGCTACTATCTACAAAAAGTGTGAATTGAATAAAAAAGTTTAATGGGTAGTCTTAAAAAAGGTGGGTTCTGACGCTACTTCTTGAGTAGTGATACCAAAAAAATGCAATAAGGTTGGCGTAATAAAATCATGTGACACTGGCTGATTGGTCATATTAGACAGACTCTTAGGATTGATGCCATTGTTTTTAGGTGACCAAATAATGACTGGCACCTGTTTTTGCGCATTCGGCGCAATACCGTACGGCAGACCATGTAAATATACATTGTTTTCACCCAGACTTTCCCCATGATCACTAATATATACCATCACCACATCATAGTCTTGCTCATAGGGTTTTAGCGTATCTATAACGGCATTTAAAAAGTAATCGGTATAGCGAATCGCATTGTCATAACCATTTATAACGGATTGAGCATCACACTTAGATAACTCGTTGGTCATACAGACTGGCTTGTATTCTTCAAATGCTTTGGGATAACGTTGGTAATAAGCAGGACCGTGATTGCCCATTTGATGTAATAAAATAAGTGTATCTTGTGGCTTCGCAGCAGTCTTGACCCCTATGTCCGACTTAACTAAAGTATCAAAACCGTCCAACATGCCAATATCACGACATTCAATATCACAATTAGGATTTAGCTTAGGCGTTTTATAGTCCTCAACGGTGACTCGATCTGCCACGCCTTTAGAGCTAGAGTTATTGTCCCGCCAGATAACATTAACGCCTTGTTTGTTGAGGGTATCAAGCACGTTTTCATTATATTCAGCAGTGTCAACGTTGTAATCACTTCGGTTTGCATAACTGAACATGCAAGGTACTGAATAAGCAGTTGACGTACCACAAGAGGTCGCATGCTTGTAGCTATAGGTATCCGGCTGGCTGGCAAGTAACGGCATCGTATCGCGTTTATAGCCATTCAAGCCAATATGGTCAGCGCGAACCGTTTCACCGACTACGAAAACCATTAGCTTAGGTTTCATTGTGCTACTGACGGCTGCGGTACGCTTTGCATCTGGCGCATGCAGTATCAAGGTATCGGGGCGGCGTAGCTCATCGACGTAATCGGTACCGAGTTTGATAACAGAATAAACAGGGGTAATGGGATTGGTATAACTACGTACTATTTTATGCTGGCGGAAAAAGCTGGCGTATTGATCTCCAAATGGTAATAGGCAAACCGCTATTATCGCAATAGACGTTATCAAGGTGATTGTCTTTTGCACGATTGAGCGAACTATAGACAAACGCTTTATACGAATCTTACTAATTAAGAAAGCAGGTAGCACACCCAATAGTAGCAGTCGAACAATAAAGCTTGGTGCTATCAAACCCATCGCTTCTGCTTGGTCTGTCTGCAAGCTGTTAACCAACATGCCAGTGTCAAATATCGTTCCATAAGTATCGGTGAAGTAACCACATACTGCCGCAATCAGCACCATAGCAATAAGCACTACTTTTGCTGTCGGTCGATAACATAATAGTTGAAACAACAACCACATCAGCCCAAACAGTAAGCCAGTAAGAGAAACAATAAAACCAATGTTATCAGCAAACGGATAGATCGTTAATACTTGTTTAAAAAAGCCAATATTTGCAGTAGCAACGAGATAGAGCGTAACCACTATAATCAGATAAGTAAGATTGACTTCACGATGATAAAATTTATTTTTATCGAAGGTTGCATTATTATTTTTAGCAAGACTTATATTATGGGTTTCTGCAATGGCTAGATCGGTAATTAAGTGTTTTGACATACACAGACTTCTTAATAGAGTGAGATAAATTTTATTCTCTAAGGTAGCAATTACCCTGTTAAGAAGATGTTAAGAAGCCTATATTAGATGCATAATAGATAACGAAGATCAGATTGTATCTGATACTCTAAAAACTCATAAAATACTCACAAAAACGGCTGTAAAAGAGACTTTTCATTCATGATTACGCTCATCCAAAAAAATCAGCAGTTGTTCCTTTTAGGAGTCTTTATTCTATTAGTGGTGGTTGTTTTATGGGTTTTACAGTCTGTGATAATTCGCTATGGTCAGAAGGTACTGAATCAGGTGCCGACATATTGGACGGTGCTCGAACAATATTTTGGAAAAAGCAAACGACTCACTCGCTTAAAAAATAACTATCCAAAACTGTATCATGCTTCGTTGCAAAGGCTTACTGTACAGCACTTTTATGGATTGCCTCTGACGGTTTTATTTTTAGTCATGGGTTATATCTTAGCTTTGTTTTTTGGTTTGGTTGAAGATGTTGTTACTTCAGATACTATTGTGGCAACGGATTTTTTTGTGTCACAGCAGATGAGTATGCTGAGTGAGTCGCCTGTAGTGACGCTTTTTATTTTTATTACTAGCTTTGCCTCTACTGCAACGACCTGTTTAATCGTATTACTAGTCTGTATCCTATGCTGGGTGATTCGCCAACCCTATATATTGGTAGGGTTCTTAATAGCCACTTTAGGAAGTACGATATTTACTTTCCTCAGCAAGCTATTATTTCATCGCACGCGACCAGTAGATATTTTATTGTTTGAGCAGACAGATTCTTTTCCCAGTGGACATGCGACAATTACGGTTGCGTTATATGGTTTTCTGGCTTACATGGCCATTCGTTTTAGTCGTAACTTTGCCACGCAAGTTCGGATAGCTGTGATTACTGTCTTTTTCTCACTGTTGGTAGGATTAAGCAGGATTTTGCTGAATGAGCATTATTTGAGCGATGTACTGGGAGGTTATTTGGTAGGCGCATTATGGCTAACAGTAGCGATTAGTGTGACAGAGTGGCTAAGGACGCGTGACAAAATTGATTGGCAGATAAGTTGGTCAGTTACTCAGGTTCGTCTGGTCTGGCTCAATATTGTATGTGTACTGATCGGCACCTCGATATATGCTGAATTTTATCAGTTGCCATTGTTAATCTAAGTAAATTCGAGGTATTAATGCCAAAAAAATATTATCGTTCATATTTAACATTAATAATGATGGCTAGATTTTATTCGTAGGATCGTCCCAGTACGGTGATGTACCATAATACCCATCTATAAAATCAATAAAGCGTTTTACCTTCTGTGGTAGCAGTTGAATGTGGGCATAAACTATATATATAAGCCCAAAGCCTCAGTGCAATTTTTAGCAACACTACGACCAGTTTACCACTCATAAACGCTTCACTAATAATGAAAGCCGGCTGTAATATCAGTCCTGCTCTTGCAATAGATACATTCACCACTGTAAGCACAATAAGCTACTTCAGCACTCCATAAAAATTACTATATAATCTGACGCTTATAGGCAAATATTTGCTATCGTTGATGGACAATTATTCAACTGCTATTTCTAATAGGCTGCCTAATAAATCATCATGATACTACATCCATTTACCCGTCTCAGCGGCTCTATCAGTGCTTGGATAACTATCTTTGTGATTATATTACACGGTCTTACTGTATGGGCTGTGATATCTATGGATAGCCCTGAAATTTTAGAGGCTAAAGCGGCTAAGCCTCAGGCAATCCAATTAGAGCTAGTGACATTGCCAAAATCATCCGCAGCGGCTACTGCAGAACGTCGTGCCGAAAATATCCTTACAAAAGCTAACTCTGTTCCTCAACGACTGCCGCAATCAGAGAAAAAATCCGCTGAACTATCAGATACTAAACAGGTAGAAGCTAAGCCAGTAAATGCTGTATCAGAGCCAACCTTTAGTAAACCGCTAAATTCTATTAAACCTTTAATTTCTGATCCAATAAAAAATCAGTCAAATCCAGAAAAGACTAAGATAACAAAAGAAACTCAACTGCCAGTCTTGGTACAGAAAAATACGACCAAAGAATCGGAAGAAGAACAGGATCTTGTAGCCTTGGTTCAAGCGATGACAGAACAGGTCAGCCCTGAATCAACAGATATGTCAACGCAAGGGCTGGTCATAAAAGAGAAGAGAAAAACAGTTAGGATTAAGGCTGAAGAAGAGATAGATATAGCGTCGTTAATCCGATCGGTGACAGCACAATTCAATCGTGATCAAGCACGTCAGTGGCAAGAAGGTAGAAAACGTGCGGGACGAGAGCTGCTGCAAGCGCAGGCTGGCAAGAGTAATGAGAAACGAAAACAGCTTAACCTCAATGATGAGGCAGTTGACTTTTTGGAGAATCAAGCCAGCTGGCTTGATCAGAAGAAACCTGAAACAGACCTACCGTCGGCGATTTGGCGTGAAGTGACTAGTCAATCAGGCGATATCTTCACTGTATTATTGGAGCTTCATGTCGATAAAAACGGCTACATTACGGATGTGCAATTGCTCGAATCATCGGGTAATAAGATTGTTGATATTGCAGCGATGACTCAAGTCAGAGCAGGACAACTTAAACCGTTCCAACAAAATGAGCGACCTGTTAATGGCATTGTACCGATGTCATTAATATATGAGCGACCTTAATCTAAATAATAGCTCGTTTTCCTTTTTTGATTAAACCGAATATATGAAGAATGTGTTCATAAAAAATGTATTGTCAGCCTCACTAGCTACTTAACTGCTTTTAGGAGTCTATATGGATTTTACAGATTATTGGCAATATACGGATATCATTACTAAGAGTTTATTTTTCGCATTATTTGCTTTGTCGATTGTGTCTTGGGTGACAGGGGTTTTACGATTGTACTATAGTCATCAGTTGGCTAAAACCGTCGTCGTTGACTTAGCTCAGCAAATACACAGTCAGATACCGCCCACTTTGCAAGCTAGCCCAGAAGAGCGCAGGCTTCTCACCGAACAGATGTTATTACAGCAGATTGGTCGATATCGTTATCAAAGCGAGCAAGGGTTACCACTGCTCGGTACGACTGCTGCTATTGCCCCCTTTATTGGGCTATTTGGGACAGTGTGGGGCATATTCCATGCACTACGTAGTATTGGTGATAGTGGGCAGGCAGGACTTGCCCAAGTAGCGGGCCCAGTAGGTGAAGCGCTTATTATGACTGGTCTAGGTCTTGCGGTCGCGATTCCTGCGGTGATTTTCTATAACGTCATTACGCGTATGAATCGCCGAATCTTGTATAGAGCCAATGACATTGCGCATGGTCTATTAGGCGAGTCAATGCGACCGAGTATGCTAACAAATAGCAAAGCAACTCTCGTTGAAGCAACTGGTGCCAAAGTATAGACAGTGGCTATTCATTCGATAAACTGACGAATAAAGAAAAATAAGGAGGCAGGTATGGCATTCCATCTAGGTGATGAAGAGACCCAAGGTATGAGCGAGATGAATCTCATTCCGCTCATTGATATTATGCTGGTACTGATGATTATCTTTTTGGTCACAGCCACGGTGATGAATCCAACCGTACCACTGGATCTGCCTGATACCAATGCCACAGTAAGCGGCTTGCCTGATGAGATATTGCAAATAAGCATTGATAAAGACAATGGTCTATTTTTGGATGAGGAAGCGCTGACGTTAGCGCAATTGCAATTGCGGCTTGAAGAAACATCAAAAGACGGTAGTAATCCGTATATTCATTTGCGGGCGGATCAAGACACCCGTTATGATATGGTGGCGCAAGTGCTGGCTGCCGCCAATAGTGCGGGTTTGACTAAGGTTGCTTTTGTCACTGAATAAATAGCCATTTATAGAATACAAAATTTCCTATTGAAATTAAGAAGGGGCTAAGATTATTAATCTTAGCCCCTTCTTTAATGTTTTAAACTGTGTTCATGATAAAAGTAAGGATAGTGGAATCACTGTAAAACTAGTCGAGATTATTCAATAACGTATCGATGTTATGTTGAGCTACTTATTATACATTTTAATTTTTTAATCACGTTATTCGTTCAAAAAACCACCACAATGCAATGGCGATACTGACAAAAGAGCCAGCATAAAATATAACCGATTTATAAAAACGCGTATGACGTAATAACAGCGCGATCGGAAATACTATGGCAATGAATACTAGTTGTCCTAGCTCAATCCCTATATTGAAGCTTAATAATGCTAATACGCGTTCACTTGTTGCTAGTGGCAAATCTACGAGCACATTGGCAAAGCCAAACCCGTGAATCAGACCAAAAACAAAGGCCAAATATACAGCACGCACTCGTAACATTGGTACCAGATTGTTTAACGCAGCGAATGCGATGGACAGAGCAATTAAAGATTCGATAAAGCGGGCAGGTATACTGACGATACCAAGGGCAGCTAAGCTCAAGGTAATTGAGTGCGCAAGCGTAAAAGACGTTGCAATCCAAAATACCTCAAGTAATGCAACTCGCGGTTTGGCAACGGCAACCAATTGTTTTTGCTTACGCACGTAAACTGCTGGTATTAAAAGGACAAACAAAAACAATAGATGATCCCAGCCGATCAGCAAGTGGTGTATCCCACTTTTCAAAAAGTTTGTCGCCGTAGAGAGCCAGCCAGAGTCTGTCCCAGCACCTAATGAAGTTTGTCCAACGGTCAATACTTGAACCGGTAATTCGCTACCAGCTTGCGTCAGTATCAAGCGGTGGTTAGCATCGATACCTGCCAGAACTTGATAGTTAAGCTCTGAGATAGCAGCAGCGCAGCCCAACTCAAATTCGGTATGTAAGTAATTAAAGCCACCACGCGTATTAATCGCTAGTGGCGCAAAGTTTGTGGTTTGGCAGGATTGATCGCCCGCTGATAATGTCACCTGAGCAGAAATAAGCTGTTCTATAAGCGTCGTCTGTGATTTGACCTCTGCCCAACTTACTTGACTGTCTTGGTTTGAGTCTATATCTATCAGCAAAGCTAAGTCTCGAAGCGATAGCTCGTACTTAGCCTTATAAGCAGTGTCTGCTGTACTCGACGAGCTCAGGGGCTCTAAGTTTAAGTAAGCCGTACTAGATTCATGTGCTTGTAGTGCCGTAGACGTCAGCACCAATAAGAATAAAGTCAGATAACGATAAGTGTGACTCCAAATGAGCCTGATAAATGCGCTCATGAAGGTGTCTCCTTACTTGAACGGCTGATTTTTCCTAAACGTAGATCGCGCTCGAGTGCTGGGTATTCAAATTGTGTGTCTGTCATAAACTGGCGCAATAGCTCAATGTCTTTTTTGCTACCGGCTTTGATGGCTGCTGTCGCATAGATCACGATGTCAGCCGTTTCGCGCTGTTGTTGCCAGTTTTCGCGAGCCAATTGCAGCGCTGAGTTAATTTGGTTAGCAAGTAGGGCATAAGTAGCCTGTTCACGCATGTGGGCATTTTCCTCACGTATCTTCCATACATCGATGCGTTCTTTCATAAGTCCTAAGTTTTGCTGAGCTTTAGGATCCCCCAGTTGAATTTGAGCCGTGATGAGCTTTAGCAACAGCGCGTCTTTGTCAGTATGATCCTGAAGCAATAGCCGCGTTTTTTCATAGTCTCCTTGTTTTAATAGCCAATCAGCGCGTGCCATGAGTGCGGGTACAGTTTGAGTGTCCATCACACTAAAGACTTGAGTAGCAAGCGCAACATCCTTGCTACGCAGTGCAGCGTCTGCTTGAATAAGGTAAATCCAGCGTGCGGTCGATGCATCGAGTCCGGGCGCAAGATTGGCGAGCCCATTCAGGGTTTGCTTTGCTTGCGTCAGTTGACCGGTCATGCTCTGCACTTGAGCCATACATGCCAATTGATAGACGCGTAGGGAAGCATCATCGAGCTTTGTACAGTAGCTCATTGCCTCATCAAACTGACCTTGTACGACAAGCAGAGAAGAGAGTGTCAACAGCGCATCTGCGTGAGCAGGATCTTTACTTAATATCTGCTTTAGCTGTGCTTTTGCTTCGGAGAACTTGTGATCTGCCTGCAATGCTCGTGCTCGTAACATGAGGGTTTCTACATCCGGATCCTTTATTTGATCCAGCTGCGCTCGGGCTTGACCCAGCGCACGTGGATCGCCCTGTAAGTAAGCGCGCTCTAAAAGCTGACTGGTTTGCTCAGGACTGGCTGTGCTCGCACTAGATAAAAAGCTGTCTGAGTTTGAGTAGCGCGGCGGCGGTGAATCGGTAGGTAAGGTCTCAAGAATTTGTTGGTCGCTTTTTGGAATAAAGGGTGCAGCATGAAGAAGGGGGCTGTTGATAAGTAATAACGGTAGTAGTCCAATAAAGGGCTTAATCCAGTTCATAAGATCTCTCAGCTCAAAACATAAAGAAACACCTGATCAAGAGTTTGATCAGGTGTCAGGTTTATATCACGTCAGATTACAACGAGGCGTTGGCACCTGTTACCGCAACAGGCTCTGCTAGATTGGCTTCGGGAAGAATAATCCGATCAATATCTTGCGGTTCGTCGGTATTTACATCCTTACTGGCGTTGATCACGGTAGAGACTCTCTCGACTGCTAGATTTGCCTTCGCTTGATCTGCTGCTACATTGGGATTGCCCTGATTTCCTGTCTCAAAGTTCTTGTTGTCGTTATCACCGAAACAGCCAGTAAGAGCAGCCGATCCGGTAACCAATATCGCTAAAAGTACATAGCGCATGGTATTTCTCCTTAGGTTAGGTTCAGCTTAGCGGCTGCCTGCATTAGGGGTTTTTAGATAAGGAAAGACTGAGTCAAAAGCAGTGGCAGATTTTACGACTCCATCAGTAAATGGCGCTGTACCAGCTTTCGCATCAGCAGGGACACAAGTAGCTTCTGGAGGTAGTCCGGCATGACATAGGACGCCCATCGCTACTCTTAACGATACATCAGTTACATCATCACCAGGTCGTCTACCATTTGGGAAACCTGCGGTATCACCACCGATCACACCTAAGTCATTTTGACTTGCCGCTACTACAGTAGGTGTCGTGGTATTTAAGCGTAACATATCAGCTGGGACTAAAGCTTTGTTAGCTGGTTTGTTGATAGTAGGAACGCCCGTTAGGAACGCAGTTACTAGATCTTGACGCGGGAAGTTAGTAGGTGCTGGCGCACTTGGATATAGTTTTTGAATCAAGGCAGGTAGCGTAGGATAGAACACATAATTCTTGAAATTAGCCACGTCATCTTTTGGCTCTGAGGCGTTAAATTTGTCTTTGTCTTTAAGACCAATGACGACCTCATTGACCAGCGGCATACCCAATCTTGAAACTTGAGTCCATGCACCACCTTTCTTAGCAGTGGTACTGATACCAGAAGCAGGTGAAGGATTGACTAAGGTAGCCTGACGAACACTGGCAGTCGTCCAAGCGCCGATCACAGGATCTACACCTCTCTTATTATTGCCTAAATCTACTTGGGCTGCATTAACGAGACAAGCTTTAGGTATCTCCATTGCAATCGAGGTAATATTTTTATCTGCTAGTACGTTTGTCCCGCCGTCACGTGGACCTAATGGATTTAAATTAATCAGATCGAACACTCTACCCAAATCAATAGCAAAGCTTTCAGCGCGTTGACCGACAAAGACCTTGCCAGCCCCACAAGTGCCTAAGTTTAACGGTTGAATAAAGCCTCTTGCATAGCCTGGATAGTCTGCAAAAGACTTGGTGCCGATGTAATCAAATGGCTTGTTAAAATTCCCCAGTGGTGTACGCGCGCCGCTACGGCGATCACCTTTAACCATCGTCACACCATAGCTTTCACTGGTTTGCACGTTAGCTGGGTTTGAGGCATCGCCCGCGTTAGATAATGGTATCGCAACATTTGACGGACCGCCTGAGGGTATTTCGATGCTATTTAGTGTTTGTTTGAAGTCAAATTGGAAGGTGACGTCTTCGACCGCATCACCGTTGTTATCAATGTGGATCTCATATAGAGCATCATCATCTAACGAAAAATAGTTAGGTCCACCGTAGGCATCTTGCAGTGGTAAATAGTTAGCAATGATGGTGACGTAATCTGCTCGGCCACTCTCATAGCTGTTAAACATATAGAGGTCAGTGGCATCAACTTTAGGCGTTTTGGTGATTGAGGGCGCTTCACGGTGACTAGAGGCTACAGCGCTTGCACTTGCGCATAAAGCCATCGCTGCTAATAGAGCGTGTATAGTATATTTCATACGAATCCTTGTAAAAAAACTTGAGGGCTAAGGGGTATTTAAATCATAAATATATAGACGGTACATACTTGGATATTGCATTACTAAATGGTTGATTTTGAAATATTTCCGAGAGGTTCCTGAGACAATTTAAATTTTTATTATATATAATCCATATATAAATATATCTAAACTATCCTCTGAATAAGTTAAACGAAACTATATGCTTAAGCAAGAATTTTATTATGGCACTCATCGGGTTTATCGTAACGTTCATCGGATTTATTGGGATAAGTGTTGTTTTTCTGTTACAAAAGCGTTTTTAAATCACTTATAAAGGTATTTACTTAAAAACATAAGGGAAATAAATGGAATATTAGCGCAAGAAAAGCAAGGATAATGGAATAATAAGCTGATAAAAAAGGCTCATTATTCAGGAGAGAATGGCACACGCTTTTAAGTCGTTCAAAGTTTTGAAAATATCGCAGCTTCATCTTGTCCTTATATATAGCTAACATTATCAATGTTCAATAATCTAAGATTAATGGCAATGCATCAGAAAAAATAAGGTATTATTAATTAGATTAGCTTTATATAAGCAGTAGATTTATAAGACAAACACTATCTATACCAAAAATTTAATGATGTCCATTTATAATCAAGAAGACTAACATCTGGATTCTACACCACTATGAAATCTACCATTGAATTGCTCGAAGATACTGATTTTCCTAATATTAAAAGGCGAGAGCTTAAAATCTTACAAGTGAATATGGGCTACTTGTGCAATATGTCCTGCGTGCATTGTCATGTTGCCGCCAGTCCGTACCGTACGGAGATGATGTCACGTGAGCTGGTTGAACTGATTCCACAAATTTTACAAGCACAAAATATAGATACACTGGATTTGACTGGTGGCGCGCCTGAAATGCATGAAGACTTTAAGTACTTGGTTAAAGCGGCACAAGCGCTGGGTGTCAAAGTGATTGACCGCTGCAATCTGACGATTCTGATGGTAGAAGGTTATGAGGATATGGCGCAGTTCTTGGCGGACAATGAGGTTGAGGTTGTTGCTTCGCTTCCCTGTTACTCATTAGAAAACGTAGACAAGCAGCGCGGCAAAGGGGCGTTTGATGACAGTATCTTAGGACTACACAAGCTTAATGCTTTAGGTTATGGTAAATCTGGTTCGAATTTGACATTGAATCTTGTGTATAACCCACAAGGGGCGACACTACCACCCAATCAGCAGCAGCTAGAAGCGGATTATAAGCGCGAGTTAAAAGCGCACTTCGATATTGAGTTTAATCAGCTATTTGCGTTAACCAATATGCCTATTCAGCGCTTTGGTGCGGTTCTATTGGCTAAAAAACAGTTCCATCCTTATATGGATTTACTCAAAGCCAATTATGTGGCTTCCAATTTAACCGAAGTGATGTGTCGCTCGACTATCAGTGTAAATTGGCTGGGTGAGTTATTTGATTGCGATTTCAACCAGCAGCTTGAGATTCCGGTACCAAACAAAGCCCGCCGTCATCTACGAGATTTATTAACACAAAATCCTGCAGGTGATGATATTGCCATTGCGGACCATTGCTATGGGTGTACGGCAGGACAGGGCAGTAGCTGCGGCGGTATTTTAGAAGAGTCAGCTATATAGCTTTATTAGAGTAGATTAGATAAAACTGGAATAAATGAGATTAGGATAGGCAAAAACCTATCTATTTAAGCGGAGTTACTACCATGTCATTATTCAATAACTTAATAGTCAAAACGACTATTGCCACCGCTATTTTGTTATCAAGCGCAGCCGCCTATGCGGATTTTAATCACAGCAGTTGGGATACGTTGCTAGATAAACATGTAACCATGACCAATGCTGGCAAAGCGTCGGTAGTTGATTATGTTGGCATGCAGTCAGATAAAAGTAAGTTAGATAGCTATATGGCTGCCACTAGTAAGGTCAGTCAATCTGAATTTAACGGTTGGAATAAAGATGAGCAGCTAGCCTTTTTAATCAATGTCTATAACGCAGGCACGGTGGAGTTGGTGCTCACCAAGTATCCAAATATCAAATCAATTAAAGATATTGGATCCGTATTAAGCTCACCTTGGAAGCAGAATTTCATTCCACTATTGGGTAAAACACGCTCGCTAGATGATATTGAACACAATCTGATTCGCGGCTCCAAGCGTTATAATGACCCGCGTATTCACTTTGCGGTTAATTGTGCCAGTATTGGTTGTCCTGCGCTCCTAGACGATGCGTTTACTGGAAAGCGCTTAGAGAAGCAGTTAGAGCAAGTCACCAGTAAGTTTTTGGCAGACAGCAGCCGTAATCGCTTGAAGGGCAATACGCTTGAGGTATCACCAATTTTTAAGTGGTATAAAGAAGATTTTACGATGGGTTGGCGCGGTACTAATGACGTTGCAGGATTTTTGGGACGTTATAGTCAAGCATTAGGAATGAATAATACTCAAGTGAAGGCCTTAGAGCAGGGTAAAATAAAAGTCAGTTATACCAATTATGATTGGCGGTTGAATAAGAAATAAATTGGGCGTTAATAAAAATGACTGCTGTGCCAATCCAACTCTCTATCGTAATACCGTTATTAAACGAAGCGGATAATTTGCCTAAATTGATGGGTCATCTTGCTCATCTGAATCCAGCACCTTATCAGGTCATACTAGTGGATGGCGGTTCAACAGATAACTCAGTTGCCATTGCCAAGGAACTGATTGAAAGTTTGATAGATAGCAGTACATCCGTTATTAGTAGACAGGTTATTGATTGGCAAATAATAGAGTCCACCGCTGGACGTGCGCTGCAAATGAATGCAGGTGCTAAGCTAGCAACGGGTGATGTGTTGTTATTTTTGCATGCTGATACACGGCTGCCGAATCACGCTATTACTGATATTGCATTAGCCGTCAGGCGAGCAGAGTGGGGACGTTTTGATGTACGTTTAGACAGTCCTGCATGGATGCTTAAGGTAGTCAGCCAGATGATGAATTGGCGTTCCAGATTAAGTGGGATTGCAACGGGTGATCAAGCGATATTTATCAAAAAACCACTTTTTAAGCAGCTGGGTGGTTACCCTCAGCAGCCACTTATGGAAGATATTGAACTTTGCAAACGTCTTAAAGCTATTGGTAAGCCAGCTTGTCTACGAAGCAAAGTGATAACTTCGGCACGGCGCTGGCAACAGTATGGAACTTGGCGCACGATAGGTTTGATGTGGCATCTGCGTTTTGATTACTGGCGCGGTGTCTCTGCTGATAATATTAAGCAGCGTTATTATAAGACTTAGTAGCTAACAATTGCCCTTATTAGCAGTAAAGAGTCCTAGAGTGCGCTCAAACCATTTCAACTTGTAATAATAAAAATTCAAATACTTATGCCAAGAGATGCTATGCAAACAGACACGCTTATTATTATCTTCGCCAAGTTCCCCGCTCGTGGTATGGCAAAGACACGTTTGCAGCCTGCGCTTGGTCTTGAGGGTGCGTCACTTATAGCAAAACAGCTGTTATTGCATAGCGTTGAGCAGGCACTAGCAACCGGATTTAGCGTCGAGCTGTGCGTGAGTCCAGCGCCAAATGATTTATGTTGGCAGACGCTTGGTTTACCTGAGTCATTGCAGTGGTCAGCGCAAGCAAATGATGACCTAGGCTTACGCATGTTAGCTGCTAGCAGGCAAGCGTTAAATACTTTTAAACAAGTGGTATTGATTGGTACGGATTGTCCAAGCTTAACGCCAGTGCGTATTCAAGAGGCAGTGCAGCAATTAGAGCAGTCTGATACGGTCATGATTCCTGCCTCAGATGGCGGTTACGTGCTCTTAGGGTTTAAGCAAGTTGATGCCAGTTTATTTTCGGATGTTGAGTGGAGCACTGCCAGCGTGGCAGCAGTGACTCGACAACGTATTGCAGCATTGGGTTGGACATTGGCGTTATTAGACCCACTGCATGACATTGATGAGCCTGCAGATTTAAAACATTTGCCCGTAGGTTGGCTTCAAAAAATAGGCTCTTGATTAGCTGGTTCTTTAAATATGATTCATATTTCTTATCTTTAGGATGACCCTGATATAGGGTGCTGAATAAGGTTGCTTAAGCCGTTTTATTATTAACAAGGAAGTTATTATGCATGAGGTTGTTCAAGATTATTATGGCAAGCAGCTACAAAGTACTGAGGATTTAAAAACGTCAGCATGCTGTGATATTAGCAATATGCCAAGTTGGTTAAAGCCTTTATTAGCGAATATTCATGATGAGGTTCTAAGTCGATATTATGGTTGTGGCTTGGTCTGCCCAGCGCTACTTGAAGGCTGCCGTATCCTAGATTTGGGCTGCGGTTCGGGCCGTGATGTCTATGCATTAGCACAATTGGTTGGACGTACAGGTCATGTGGTCGGTGTCGATATGACGGATGAACAACTAGCCATTGCAAAGCAGCATCAAAATTATCATGTGGATAAATTTGGCTACGACAATGTGACTTTTCTCAAGGGCTACATCGAAAAGCTAGATGAGCTCAATTTAGACCCCAATAGCTTCGATATCATTGTCTCAAATTGTGTTATTAACCTATCGCCTGATAAAGCAGCGGTGATGGCCAGTGTGCAGCGTTTGCTCAAGCCTGGCGGTGAGTTTTATTTCTCTGATGTCTATGCAGACCGCCGTATCCCGCAGCATTTAGTCAATGATCCTGTCCTTTATGGAGAGTGTTTAAGTGGTGCCTTATATTGGAAGGATTTTGAGCGCTTAGCACGACATGCTGATTTTTTAGACCCGCGTTTGGTTGAAGATCGTCCGCTTGAAATCACCGATTCGCTACTTGCTGCTAAGATTGGCGATATTCAGTTTTTTTCCGCTACTTATCGATTATTCAAGATTGCCACGCTGGAAGATGCTTGTGAAGACCACGGTCAAGCAGTCATTTATTACGGAACCATTGACCAGCTACCGCATCATTTTAATTTAGATAAACATCATACGATTGAGACAGGTCGCGTTTTCCCTGTCTGTGGTAATACTTTTCGTATGCTAAAAGAGTCACGCTTTGCTAAGCATTTTGATTTTATTGGCGATGATAGTCGCCACTATGGTATTTTTGCAGGTTGTGGTGATATCTTACCGTTTGGTCATCAAGCGGATATAGTGTCTGGGCCGTTTGTTAATTCAGGAAGCTGTTGCTAAAAGTAAGACCTGTATGATGTTGAAAAAGCTATCTCTCCAAAAATCTATCTGTCAAAAATAAAAGAGGCCCTCAAATAGTTAGAAGGCCTCTTTTATATGAAAAAACATTATAGATGTCTAAGGTTTTAACCTCTACAGAAGCAATGCTGCAAGCCTTGTCTTAGTCTCTTCGCTCATCGCTTCAACAGGCGTGACTAATGCTTGGGTCAAAGCAGTATGAGCGATAGATTTCGGCTGTTCGGATGCAATTAATGCCACGGCTTGCTTAATGACTTGCTGCGCGTTATCTGCATTTTTCATTAGATTTTGTATAGCATAATCTGCACTGACGGCTTGCTCATTTGGATGCCAACAATCAAAATCTGTCACTAGCGCCAATGTGGCATAGGCGATACTGGCTTCGCGTGCCAGCTTAGCTTCTGGCATATTGGTCATACCGATGATGTCCGCTTGCATCTGCCGATACCAGTGTGATTCTGCGCGAGTTGAAAACTGAGGTCCTTCGATACACACATAGGTCGCTTTTGCGTGGCATTGCCCATCCGCAATATTTGCGTTGCCATAAGCTCGCATCAAGATGTCTGCTACTTCAGGGCATAAAGGGTCAGCCATTGACACATGGGCGACCGCACCATCTCCGAAGAACGTGCTTACTCTCTGCTTAGTCATATCAATCATTTGATCGGGGATGACCATATCTAGTGGTTTCAGCGTTTTTTGCAATGAGCCAACCGCTGATACTGAGACGATATAGCGTACACCTAAAGTCTTTAAGGCATAGATGTTGGCACGATAAGGCACCTCAGAGGGGGTTAACCTGTGTCCTTGACCATGTCGCGTTAAGAATGCAACTGTGACGCCATTAAGTTCACCGAGCACGATGTCATCAGATGGCTCACCATAGGGTGTCTCAATTTTAACGCTACGCTTATTGGACAAAGCTTGCATTTGATATAGACCGCTACCGCCGATAATAGCGATATCGGCAGCGTTTTTTACCGTAATTTCTACTGCGGTTGAAGTCATATTGGGTTCCAAATGATCATTGGTAGAGTCTATCAGAGCTAATACTACTAGCGTTTACTGACTCTCTTATACATACCTTGAGCAAGCGCCTTCAAGATCATCGCCTGACTTTGCACAAAGCCGTTGTACTTGGGCAAATCATCCTCTATATCGCTGGTGCGGCGATTATAAAATAGATGCATAGTTGGCTTGGGTAGTGCCGCCACATCAGGATAATTTGTTGTGGGTATTAATATTAGATTGCCGCCCAACGCCATTTCTATACTGGGTTTATTGCAACGGGTACAAAGTCCGCGGCTAATATTTGGTGGGAGTTTCCAACGGCGAAATTTGGTTCTGATAAGGTTTAATGAACTCACATCGGGTTTAAGTAAAATCGTCACATCATTATAAGCTTGGCCAGTGAATTCTTGGCAAATAGTGCAGTGGCAGATAAAGCGTCCAATGGGCTGATTATTGATCGTATAAGTATTGCTATGACAGGAGCAAGAGCCTTCTTGTGGGGTAAATTCTCTGCTCATTGGTCAGTCCTTAATAGTAGGGGCGTGGATATTTATTGTTTTGAAATATAGCACTATCCTAGCGTATTAGTGTAGTCGCTTTCAGTATCATGAACGAATAGGATCTATGCTAAAGAAGATGCAGAGATAAACTAGTGGTTTAATGAAGCATTTAGCATGACTAACAAAAAGCAAAAGCTGTCAAAAAATTATAGAAAATAGCGCAAAGTTCTTTATATTTTTTACTTTAAGTCACTTAGGGTGATGATGAATTATCTCGGGTTATCATAAATAAATTGGACCAAAAGCTTAGCCACTTTTTCACCTTGGTCTTCTTGAAGAAAATGTCCGCCGTTGGCAATAGTCGTATGTGCTTGACCTTTGGTTCCGGGAATGATTTTTTGCATAATGCGATCGCCACCAGCAGTCACTGGGTCAGAATCGCTGAACAGCGTGATAAAGGGCTTTGTCCATTTACTCAGCTCAATCCATGCAGCGCGGTTATTTTCTGAAGCAGGATCATCCGGCGTCGAGGGTACAAGCAGTGGAAACTGTCTAGCGCCCTCCTTATAGGATTCATCAGGAAATGGTGCATTGTAGGCGTCGATCACCGCCTGTGACAGCTTGGTAACGGTACCGCTCTTGATGGTCCCTCCGACATGAAATTGAGGTGTTTCCTGCGAGAATTGCTGCCATTTACGAAAACCTTCACCTAGATCGTGGTCGCCGGTAGGGAGCATGGTGTTGCCAGCTGCTACCCGAGCAAATCGGTCTGGATTTTCTGCAACCAAACGCAAACCAATCAGTCCACCCCAATCCTGACAAAACAGAGTGATGTTATTCAGATCTAATTGGTCGAGTACGGATTGCATCCAGTTGACATGACGTTGGTAGGTATAGTCAGTACGAGATGTGGGTTTGTCTGAGCGCCCAAAACCGGGGAGGTCTGGCGCAATAACGCGGTGTCCCGCTGCAGTCAGTATCGGAATCATTTTACGATATAGATAACACCATGAAGGCTCCCCATGCAACAGTAACACTGGATCAGCGTCTCTTGGTCCTTCGTCTAAATAATGCACACGCAGCTCATTGTCTTCGCTGTCGTCGACCATTAGATAGTGCGGGTCAAAGTTGTAATCTGGTAGGTTTGCAAAACGCGAATCGGGAGTTCTGAGGATTTTCATGTCTCGTCCTTGAGTTAGGTAAATGAGCGCGTATTCTTACACAGCTGATGGAATCTTAGAGTTAGGGTGGATCTCCACAAAACCCGATGAGAATGGATCGCTGTCACCAATCTTAATCATGTGAGCATCATATTCCGTACTCTTACCCTATGCCAATTATTCCTCTAACTTGATAGTCGTTCTTTGGCTGTTAGGTATTCTTATCGGGTTTAGCAAAGTTTTGAGGGTATAGCGCGCGTGCTGCCACATCATCAAACTCGGTCTTAAACTCGATGCCTTTAGGAATATTTCGGGCTTTTTGGACCGCAGGGCGAGCACTTATATTTGCAAACCAGCGCTTTAGATTAGGATAGTTGTCTAAACCTTCTTCACCTAAGACTACGGTTGCTTTATCAATCCACCCCCAAGCTGAAATATCAGCGATGGAATACTCATCGCCAACCAGATACTCGCGACCTTCCATGTGGGTCTCTAACACTTCGTAATGACGTTCGGCTTCACGAAGATAACGATTGATAGCATAAGGCGTTTTCTCTGGTGCCTTATGTCTAAAATGCACAGATTGACCAGAAAACGGCCCTAACCCTGTCGCTATAAACATCAACCATGACAGCATCTCGCCACGATCTTCTGGTTTACCGGCTAATTTCCCTGTTTTTTCGGAGAGATACATCAAGATAGCAGTAGAGTCAAATACACGTTTGCCATCATCTTCGATGGCCGGGGTTTTACCATTGGGGTTAATAGCGCGATACTCAGAGGTATGTTGTTCGCCTTTTAAGGTATCTATAGCGATCAACTCATATGGCAAGCCAGTCTCTTCGAGATAGACAGCTACTTTCATCGGGTTTGGGGTTTGATGAAAATAAAATTTGAGCATAACCTGATCCTATCCTGTGGAGGTCTTAGTTTGACAATCATAAAAGCAATGAAAAATACAAATAATCCTTAAAGACTCATGCAGTCATCAAGGATTATTTTTTACAGTGAGCCTAACGATGCGTACCGCGAATAGGGTAGTCATTCTTTCGAATAAAGGCTAAACCATTCGCAAGGGCTTCAAGTTCAGGTCTAGCAAAAGGTGCGTTGGAGATATCAACGATTTGAATTTCTCCATCAGCATTAATCACAAATACACCAGGCTCTGCAAAGGGATGATCGGTCTCTTTCTCTGAACGTGGCTCTGAGATATAAAGTCCTAGCGTATTCATCTGCTCAACAGTCAGACCATAGGCAATAGGGAAGTCGATATCTAATTTTTCTAAATGACTCTCTAATTGCTCTTTACTATCACCTGATACTGCAATGATATCGACACCCGCATCAGCAAATGACGATTTTACGGTTTCTAACTGGTTGAGGTATTTAGTACATATCGGACAATGTTGACCTCGATACATCACGACCAATTTCCAGTCATGACCGTTATCAGGCGTACCTAGTGACTTTATATCACCATTTAGCATTTGTACGTCTATATCGGGGAATTTGACACCGGCTTGAATTTTTTGTGCGTAATTTGATGGCATGATTTATCCTTTAGAAGTGTTTTATAAGTAGGAGTAATTTATATAGCAATGATCATCTTAACTGGACTAAAATAAATGTTCAAGATATATTTGAGCAATCACTCAAGTTAATTAATCATTCCAATCTACAGATGCTAATATCCAGTTTACTAAGCGTGTAGTAAAAGAGTATGGGCGCATAGGATAGGCATTATTTAAAATAGAAGGTAATGTGGTAGATTCACCATCACAACGAATATGAATGGATGCCTGTTTAGTTATACTCATTGGTGTTCAGCTCCTTTGAATAAAATCCCTTTGAATAGAATTAAAATTTCTATCCTAAAAACTACCTTAAAGCTATTGCCTATACCTCTTTACTGTACCACTTGCAGCCCAGCTTACAACACATAGTCAGAATGATGGCTACTATTGAATATAGAGCTAGGGGCTGTCCTAGATAACCAGTTCAGTTCCTATTTAACCCATTGTTTTAGCTGATGTAATTGACGTTTTGGATTACTGTAGTTGAAACGCCACTCACATTCTTTTAGAAACAGATGGAAATGTTCTTTTGGAATGCCATTATATTTACGCATATGACGCTTTGCTTGACTCCAAAAGTTCTCTATTCCGTTAATATGATTACTGTCTTGTGCAAACTCTTTTGAATGATTGATACGATAGTGGGTAAACTTACTGATATCAAGGGCGTTATAACTTCTGAATGAGTCAGTATAAACGATATTATCAGGCTTTACTTTCTCTCTTATAATAGGGATTAAGGTATCGGCTTTGGCATTAGGGATGATACAAGCATAGACGCTACCATTGCGCTTCAGCAGTCCAAAAACAGGAACTTTGTTACCAGTACCGCGACCACGTTTGCCTTTGCGTCTGCCGCCAAAGTAGCTCTCATTAACTTCTATTTTGCCTTCTAGAAGGTCAGGCTCCTGACTATTTTCATAAATCAGTAGTCTTAGCCTGTGAAAGTAATAGCTGGCTGTTGTTTTATTAACATCCACTAAGCTTGCTACTGTTCTTACGGTAGAACTAGCAACAAATAGTTCGATAAGCTTGGTATTTTTGTACCAACTTAATCTACTGATTCTCATGTGACTATCCTAGATTGTTTTAATTATCTAGGACAGCCCCTTAAATTATATGAGTTAAACTCTTGGCAGCAAACGCAAGGATTGGTAGATGGTAAAATAGACGTAGGATTTGGCAGGCTATTATTTGAAGATGCTTCTATCAGAAGAATGGTTCTTAGAGAGGAGAGTTTGGTTGTTGCAGTTCCTGTCAGTCACGTGCTTGTAAAGGAGAATCGTACTAGCATCAATCTAATGGATTTAACCAATGAAAATCTATTGTTATATCCAACAGCGCCGCGTCCCAGCTTTATTGATTATGTGTTGGAATTGTTTGAAGCCCGTAACTTAAAAGCCAATTATCTGACTGAAGTACGTGAGTTACATGTTGCGTTAGGGTTAGTAGCAGCCGGTGAAGGCCTGACTATTGTGCCAAAGACGCTTGAGCATCTGCGTAGTCAAGAAGTGACTTATATTCCATTTGAGGATGGTCATTTAACCTCACCGATTGTGATGAGTGTCAGGCATTTTGACAAATCAGAATTGTTAAAAACATTGTTAGACGTGACTTATCAGATTTATGATGAAGAAGGGTTTGATTATAAGCGTGAGAAAATATGAATACATCATAGTGTTAATATAGAATATAAACCTATGCGTGAGCATTTACGAGTGCTAGTTTAATAAACGAGTCATTGCCGTTAAGCCCAATAAAAGCTAAGGTATGGACTCGTCCCAGTACGGTGGCGTGCCATAATAGCCTTCCACAAAATCAATAAAACACCTCACTTTATGTGGCAGTAATTTTCTATGGGCATACACTGCATATAAGCCCAAAGCCTCAGGCTCAAGTTTTGGCAACACTACGACTAGTTTGCCACTACTAAGCGCTTCGCTGATAATAAAAGTCGGCTGTAATACTATTCCTGCGCCTGCAATAGCCGCGTCCACCAATACATCGCCATTATTACTACGAAGCTCGCTACCTTGCTTGAGGTATTTTGCTTTTAATAATTGGTAGATATCGTCCTTACCATCCATATTCATATAGCTGTAATGCAAATAGCGGTGTTCGGCAATATCTTCAGGTTGAGTAGGCGTGCCATGTTTGTTCAGGTAATCAGGTGCAGCGCATAACATCACACGAATGGGTGCGACCTTCTTAGCAATCAGTGACGAGCTTTTTAGCTGCCCGATACGCAAGGCCACATCGAAACCCTCCTCGACAATATCGACTTTGCGATCAGTCAATTGTAGGTCGACTTTGATCAATGGATAATGGATCTGAAAGTCAGTGATTAACTTAGCTATATGTTTTAAGGCAAACGATACTGGTGCACTGATTCTTAAGACGCCTTTGGGATTCTGTTGTAAACCACCTAATTTTGATTCCATATCATCAATGCTAAGTAAAATCTGTTGTGCATGTCCGAAGTAATGACTGCCAGCTTCGGTAAGGCTGACTTTACGAGTGGTGCGATTAAGCAGGCGTGTATTTAGCTGCTCCTCCAACTTAGAGACATATTTGCTCACCAACTGCGGTGACAGCTGCAAGGTATTTGCCGCATTACTAAAGCTGCCTTCGGTCACCACTGCCACAAAGGCGCGCATTGCATCGATTCTATCCATATTTTGCCCTATTTCTATTTAATCATCAAAATTCAACGCCAAAACAATTATCAATGATATGTTGTTAATTATTCAATATTATCTATCTTACTCTTTTACTGTGTTGATAGTAAAGTATGGTTATTCCAGGAATTAAATACCCTTCCTAAAATAAACCTAATGGAGTAATAACAATGAAAATGTCAGTAATGAATAGAATTTTGCTATCTAAAGCGGGCGCTGCCGCTTTAATCCTTCGTGTACCCGTAGGTTTGATTTTGTCAGCGCATGGTGCTCAAAAGTTATTTGGCTGGTTTGGTGGCAATGGGCTGGCTGGCACGGCTGGGTGGTTAAGCAGTATGGGTATGGAACCTGGTTTTCTAATGGCAATATTGGCAGGGAGTGCTGAGTTCTTTGGTGGTCTTGCCTTAGTATTAGGATTATTGACACGACCAGCTGCATTAGTCGCTGCATTCACTATGCTCGTTGCTATTTTTTCTGTTCATATAAATAATGGGCTGTTTGTCGCTGATGGTGGCTACGAATATGCCTTGACCTTGATGGTCGCTTCGATTGCTTTGGCAATACAAGGTGGCGGTTATCTCAGTATGGATAATGCTTTATCAGAAAAACTAGATAATGTTTAATAAATCAATATTTACTCGCTAATAGTAAGTGTCCATCTTAAATAATGGCAATTGGACTAAAAACTGGCAACATATATAAGATAAAGAAGGCAATGTTCGCTGGCTTGTGACTTTAGTATGCTTCCATGTGGCTTATTATTATTTAACAGCACTGAATTCCAGTAGAATTGTGCCTGTTCATCCTAGCAGTATTTAGTAAAGATAATGGAGTGAAGCTAATGAATAATGAGTCTATTTCAGCCACGCAGCCAGTATTATTTATACCTCACGGTGCAGGTCCTTGTTTTTTTATGGAGTGGCAGCCAACTGATACTTGGGATCAAATGGCCGAATTTTTAAAAGATATCTCAAGTCGCTTGCCACGGCGTCCCAAAGCTGTTTTGATCATCAGCGCACATTGGCAAGCACCTGAGTTTAGTATCACCACTAGTATGCAACCTGATCTAATTTATGATTATTATGGGTTCCCTGAGCATACTTATCAGCTGACTTATCCAGCAGTGGGCGCGCCAGTATTGGCTGAACGGATAGGTAATATGCTCACTGATGCAGGTTTAAACAATACACAAGATGCTACAAGAGGCTTTGATCATGGAGTATTCATCCCGTTGAAACTCATCTTTCCTAATGCGGATATCCCAGTAGTGCAGTTATCGCTACGTCAGGATCTTGATCCTGAAGCCCATTTAATGGCAGGTAAAGCAATTGCGGCATTACGTGATGAAGGGGTACTAATTGTGGGCAGCGGTATGAGTTTTCATAATATGCGCGGTTATGGCGATAAAAAATTCACGGCTCCATCAGTGGCATTTGATAATTGGTTAACTAAGACGGTTGCAGCCGATGAAGATGCGCGATTTGCAGCGCTTAGTGATTGGTCTAAAGCGCCCCATGCTATCGAGTCTCATCTATTAGGAAGCGAAGAGCATTTGATCCCGCTGATGGTTGTCGCGGGCGCAGCAGGAACAGATCAAGGGCAAAAGGTCTATTCTCAGCAAGTAATGAAGACTCAGATATCAGCCTTTCGGTTTGGCTAAGCTCAGATTCTTCTATCAAACCTCAATATCAATCAAGCTACCTAAATGTTTCTAAAATTAATGAGAGCCCGCTAAAATTCCTCAGTAGATGCTTAGTGGGTTTTTTATACATAACGCAGCTATGTGGTCTACGCTGTAAGTCAGGTAGAAACCAACTTGGGAGGTTTTAGGCATACTGCTTAATCATAACCTATGCTATCGATTTCGTAATCATGCAATCCATATCTAAAATGAGTAGTTCGATACCTGTATAGCGCATCGATCATAAATCAATGCAAATGAGTGTCATGGTTAGGAGGTTCTCAGCACACAAAAATCAACAATCAGTCTATAGTGGTCAGCATACTATCAGGCGAGTCTGACATGGCAAATCCCATCACACGACAGGCATACAAACCTAAAGACGGCTAGATAACACTAGCCGTCTTTGATACAAATATAGGTGACATCACCTGTCTAGAATTGTTTAAGCGCAGATGGGTTAAAGTTAAGGTTTAATAGGCCTTATGCCCATCATCAGCTTCCTTGTATTTATAAGTTTCTATTCAACGACTTTGAGGTTCTATTTTTGCCACAACCTTACCTGCCGAACTGTCACACTCAAACCATCTTCATTCTTTCTTAATTATTAACGGTGCCTAACAAAGACGCACATTTTTCTTTATATATTAAATTAGCCTTATCCTTTTATAAAAAAATCATTTTCGGTGGCTGATGCATTAAGAAGTTTTGGTGAGAGATATTCCAAGCGTAAGCCCCTGCTAAGGTAAAAACAAGGTAGTCGCCGATATGCAGCGCTTCAATCCATTGATCTTTTGCCAGTATGTCTTTGGGAGTACAAAGCTGACCGACAAGGGTTGCCTTGGTGCCAGTGATGGCGGCTTGCTCTATCAGATTTTCTAGCAACTTATTTTCCATTGCGTGGCTCGTGCGGCGTGGCACGATGAAAAAAGGATGATTGTGCTGCTGCGCGGCGGGCGTTCTAAAGTGATGCGTGCCGCCATGACCAATCACAAATGTCTCGCCAAGATTTTTTTTGATATCCAGTACCTCCATGACGTAATAACCACAGGGCGCAGTGATAAAACGTCCAATCTCAAACCTGACCGTAAACTGCGGATTTGCCGTTAACATGATGGCAAGCTGTTGACAGAATACTTCCCACTCAAAATGCTGCGGCTGCTGATCATAGTGAATACCAATGCCGCCGCCCACATTGATGGTCAGTTTTGAGGGCAACGACGAATAATTCTGTTGCCACTTCTTGACCATCTCCATATAGCGCTGCATTAATAGCAGATGGCGCTTGACTGATAATTGATGCGACATCAAGTGAAAATGAAACCCACAAAATTCAATAAACGGGTTTGAGTCGATGATAGCTAGCGCTTGCTTGAGATGGGTTTCATCTAGCCCAAAGGGGGTAGGCTTGCCGCCCATGACCAGCTTACTGCTGCCGATATCACCAATATCAATATTCATCCGCAAAAATATACGGACAGGAAGCTGCAAGGATTGACTTAAGATCTGGATTCGAGTCAGCTCGACCAGACTCTCCACATGAATGGTATCGATTTGCTGTTGTATGGCTTGCTGTAAGTCTGAGGTCAGCTTGCCCGGTCCACCAAAAATAATAGGGTGGTTTGGCTGGTGGGTTTGTAGCCAATTGAGCTCGCCTGCAGAAGCGGCCTCAAACCCATCTACATGCTCTGCTAAGGTTGATAGTATCTTAGGCTCAGCATTGGCCTTTATGGCATAAAACAGCTGCGTGTTATCAGGCAGGCAGCGCTTCATATCTGTTATACGCTCTTCTAGAGCTTCTAAGTCATAAATGTAAGCACAGAGCGGTGACGGCTGCGCATCATAATTATGGATACAGTCAATTATTTTTTGAGGAAGCGAATGCTTATCTGATGTCTCTATTAAGTGTGTTGTTGTCGCGTTTGTCATCATCTTAGGTAACCTTTGATTCAGATAATTTATGAATTTTTATATTGTCTTTATTGGCGTTGAGCATAGAGGACTGCCACGGGCAAGGGAGCATCACGTAGGCAGAATGTTTATCAGCAAGCGTGAGTAATCGAGTTTTATAATTGGTCTTGCTGGGTAAGCTACCGCCGTCTAACAAATCTTGAATTTCAGGCTGAGTACCATATGCCAGTTGCCAATTCATCAATATGTCTTTGACATGCTGCCAAAGTCGCGCCTCTAAAGTCTCCGCTGATTGTGCACCTCGGCATAAATGAAAGATGGCCTCACTAAGATTGTTCACAAAAACGCAATAGGCAATGCGCGACCATCCTGCTGCTTTAGAGTAGCGGATGGATTGTTTACAGCGCTCGGATAAATCAGTCGCGTCAGCAAGTGACCACAGGCTATCAACCAGTTTGGTGCCTTCAAGATCTCGAATCCAGACGCATGTCGGCAGACCTTGATGAAAGCCAATTACCGTGTTTTGTAAATGCGGCTCGAAAACAACGCCATGGTTAAAGAAGTAATCAAACGTGCCATCAATTAAAGTATGGGCATAACGGCTGAACCATAAGCAGGCTAGAGTGTCATAAGATGAACGCTCATTATCACGTTGACCAGTGTGTACGCAATGTTTTTGTAGCTGGCGCTCGATGACGCTGTCTCCGAATCTATCCTCTGTAAATAAGGCCGCAGCAACTTGTGGCTTAAGATATTTAATTTCATCCGTCGTAAATGACTCTCGAAATAACATGCCAAAGGACTCAGTAATAAACTGAGTCGAGCTGGGATCGTCATCGTGGAATTTGGCGCTCATATCAAGGGTGGCAGCCCCCGGCTCTAACATCAGCTTAAAAGCTGGCGCAGTCAGACGCTTGCTGCGATCAATTTTTTCTAAAATATTATTGAGATAAACGGCACTGTGTAGCTCATACCAAGCGTTTTTGCGGATGCAATTGGTCAGACGAACATGGATAGAGCATTTGATAAAATGTGATAGCTGGTGATGATATAAGGTGCGCACCGATGAGGTTGGGGACACCGCCTTGCCTATCAGGCCAAGCGGTATCATATATCCTGATGTGACTGCTCGCTTGATGATCGGATTTGCCAAGATGCGATCAGCTTCCCACGGATGACAAGGGTAGTAAACCCAATCGGTGTCGCTATCAGGATGTAAACTATCAGTATCTGAATTAATAGACTCTAGTAAGTCGCCAGCGTCAGCAAGTAAGGTGTGAGCGATGTTGCGCAGTACGGTTTTGGTGTCTTTGCCAATATAGCTGACGAGGGAGAAGTCAACCTTAAACCAAAACAGAGCAAACTGGCTTTGGGTTTCGGGCGAGTGCGCCAATAAAGACGTCATGTCGACCCCTTGCCGGCTTTTTGGCGACGGATGATACGCATGACCCCACAGCAATGCTTGCTCGCTATCTATATAGCCATTAACGGTGGATTTATCTTGCTGTACATCGTGATGGTAGTTAGTAGCGTGGTTGGCAGAGGCCTGCAAAAAAGCGGTTGTCACGCTGATGCTATTATCAATCTGGTATTTTAGCTCTTGGTTGATATCGATTTGATAACGCGTAGCAATATAACTGTGCAGATAATCGACCAATTGATAAATGTTGAGGCACGCCCATGATTGACCGCGAGCTTTTAGCCAAGGCGCTCCGCTTAGCTGGCACTTGCCTAAGTGACTAAAATACGCCACTGGCAATACGATTTTTGCAGAAGCAGCCTCATTAGCGACAGGAAATCGAATCGTTAATAGGCGCGTGCTTAGGCAGGCGCGGTTATCACGTAGACACAGTGGTAAATCGTCATCAGACTCATCAATGCTTAGGTCTTGATTGGGGATGGCAAACTCACGAAGATAACAATTGATGATATTCGTCAGTGCATGCTGCTCAGACTTATACTGATGGTACTGCGAAAGCAGGCTTGGCACTGGGGTACTTTCAACTGTTTTACTGGGTGGTAGAAAATTTGGTATCGTGTTGTTTGATAGTGAATAGTTTGGTCTCATAAGTGATGTCTTTTTTTAAATGTTTTAAATTTTTTAGATGTTTTTAGAGTAATTGTTGTTTGTAGTGCCCTCTACACAATCTGGCTATATTTTTCTTGATATATTTTTATGGTTATTATCGCGATAACTGCCATCATTGCTGAGAGAACAAACGGAGAGAGCAAACCAAACATCGGTACAAATAAAGTGACCGACAATCCTGCTAGCACGCCGCCCCATTTTGCTAGCGCATCATAGCGAGAGAATATTTTGCCGCTATGCTTAGACTGGTTGGTATCCGCCATTTGCGCATGCAGGCTTTGATAACACATAAACATGCCTACGCCAAATAGCATCCGCGCTAACCAAATCAAAGTAAGATAATCCGTTAAATGCAGCAAAACCGCACTTGCTAATACCGTAAAGCCAAGGCTTAAGGACGTTGCTGGCATACGATGACTGATGCGTCCATAGAGCAGCTGGCAGATCAGATATATGGCATGAGGCATGGCATATAACTGTCCTATTTCAGCGCTGCTAAGCCCAAAGCTTTTGGCAAATGGCAAAAAGTAGGGGAAAGTCGCTACCATACAAAAGGCTAAGAAAAACTGCAGCAATGATATAAACAGATAAGGATTGGCGAAAAAAGCTGTACCCGTTAGACTTTGTGCTGAGTCATGCGTCTCCTTTTTAGCGCCTTTGGCTTTGTTGCTGTTACCGTTATTATTTTTGGTTGTTGGAGGCGCTTTAGGCAATTGGACAGTATTGGCGGTGGTGCCGATATTGCCTGCTGTAATGACGTCTTTCTTTAGCAAAAAACTAAGTAGTAATGCTAAGAGTGGCAGGATGGCAAGCACGCGATACAAACTTAACACCTCGTAATGTTGTACCAAAAAACCCAGCCCAATCGGGGCGGAAATTAGGGCAAGTCGTGCTGAGAATTGAGTGAAATTCAACACCTGTTTTAAGGCGTTTTTATCAGTGATACTGGTGGCTAAATAGGCGTTTGAGGCAGCCATTGTCCCACCAAACAGCCCCTGAACGCTCAGCCCTATGACGAGCTGCCATAAAGACTGAGAAAAACCGCATATCAAAAACCCCACCGCCAAGCCAAGCTCCGCCCGCAACAAGGATGTTTTGCGACCATATGTATCGGCAAAACGTCCCCAGTATCTGGCAGCAATGGCAGTCATGAGGGTCGGTAATATAAACAGCAAACCAACCCAGCCTGATTGCAATGGCGCATTTAGCTCTTGGAGCATGATTGGTAAAAACAAAGGCATACCTAACGCAGAAAACGCGGACAGGTAGTGACAACATAGGACGATTGCCACCATAATTCGATAGCTCATTAGGAATCCTGTTTGTGTCGCTGCATAAGTTTTAAGGTATTGGGTGCTGATTTGCCATAGAACTTATTGATATCAGTCGCGCCAGACTGCTCTTTTGACAACAAGCTACCAGCAGACAATAAGTATTTGATATACCAGTGCTGGCTCTCTAATAAGACTTGCTTGGCAAGATGGATGTCGTAACCTTGCTTGGAGAGGCTGTGTAAGGTCGTATCAATACAGTCTATTAAGGTTTGATAGGCGTCATGACGGTTGATGATGTTATGGGCGCTCATCATCTCAATAATGGCAACGATGTTGAGCTGAAGCGTGATGGTCAAAAACATCTGCGCTAATGCCAACTCATCTTCAACGACAATACGTTGGTCTTTAATATCCTTGATGTCATTAATAGCACTGCTATTTATCACATCGCCTAAACTAACTTGTGCCATGCCAGCGTTAAATCGTGGTGGATAAAGGCGTGCAGAATCATTGTCTTTCATGAGCAAGGTCATCGTGCGGCTATGGTGATAAAAGACAATGACGGCATTTTGCTGATTGGCTTCTAACGCAATGCCATATTTGATCCATAAATTTAAATGAACATGGCATAACAGATGGATATACTCTTTTAACCAAAGCTTGCTATCACCGTCATAAAACTGTGCAATTAAGTGGCTGATAAAGGGGCGACCATCAGGCATGACGCTGCCAAATGCTGCCACTGGGACAGGGGTTTTATCCGTTAAATTGATATCATCATAGCGCCTCACAATAAAGGCGAGATTTTTATCGTCGCCCATATGACCACCTAGGCTTTCATCGCAATGGACGTAACACCCTTGCAGCGCGGCATCATTTTTTTCAATCAATTGTAAGGTTCGTTGAAACCAGTGACCATCATAAATGGTTGAAGGCTTAATTAAGCGCACGTTTTTATTGCCTAAGGTGCGGACGATGAGCGGTACTTTGATATGAATATTTGGGTCAGCACAGCACACTACCGTGCGCACAGATAAGGTTGGTTGTACGCTGAGCGCAGCCTTAGGTGCCAATATGATTTGAAAGGCATCGTTTTTGAGTGCATTTTTCTGAAGCAGCGGCAAGGTTAACGGATGTACTGGAAATAGGTGATGCGTCTGTTGGAGGTCCGGACTGAGACCGACGTCTGTAAAGCTTGGCCAAACATCAGGTAGCTTGGCGCTGACGGTGCTTAGTGCTTTAGAGATAGCAACCCAATATAGGCTAAAGGTTGGTGCAAACTCTGGACTATAGGCTGCGATATCAGATGCGTCCAGACCAAGCTTGGCTCGGGCAGTCGGATAATAAGGGTGATCCAAATACGAGGCGACTTGATCGGCGTATAACAAACGCTCAGACCAGCTTGGGTATCCATTAATATTGCGTTCAAGATGGCAGCGTTGAGACTCAAACCCTTGGCGCGCTAACGCTCGGTGTTCGGTGGCACAATCAAGCTCAAGCAGATAGCTGTCGAGCGCAGTCTCACAGGCATCTGGCAACTGTTTGAGAATGGCGACAAAATCCTGATAGTCATGCTTGATGAGGTAATCGCCTGAGTTTTTTTGAAGCCACATTGGGCTGGCAAGTTGCCAATATTGCATATAATCACTGGCTACAATCGGCAACCAGTTGGTTTGATTGTACGAGGTTATCTCTAGCCACAACTTCTGCTGTTTTAACACCTCTGGCAGATGAGGAATATCAAATTCTGTTTCGATAATCGTATGATCTGATAGCAAGCCATAGACATCTTCGCGGATACAGGTGTTAATAAAGCGTTCGGTAATATATTGTTTGTCCATTATAAGCTCTCAAAATATAACAAGTTAAAAACCAAAAGTTAAATCGGTAAAAGTGGGTCTAAAATTTTTATGATTCAAACTGCCATTGCAAACTTGCTATGGCATCGCTTAGTACGTCATTCATGGTGTTTGCGCAATCGGAATAAGCCAGTAGTCGGCTTAAATAGTCTTTATTAGAGTGGGTAATATGAATGGTTTGATGTTGTTTTTTTAGGGGCTGATGGATAATGGTCGTCTGCTGCATTTGCTTATTAAATGGGCTAGGTGCTATGCAAATGGTGCCAGATTGAGGTGCAACCATGTAATGAATGCGTGCATGCATACTGATGGCGAGTGACCCGAACTCGGCTTCTAACTCAGCAATGCTGACCCCTTGATGCAATCTAACAATGGTATCAAACCAAGGGTAGTGCGCCATATCATGTAATAAAAACTCTCTACCATCACCGATGCTGCGATAATTAATTTCAACCAAATGCACCTCGCCCGTTGGGGTAATAATAAACTCACTGTGACAGACGCCAAGCCCCACACCGATATCTTGCAGAATTGACAAACAGCGCTCACGGTACTGTACACATAAAGGCGTATTCCAAACCGCATCAAGCTCTACAAAATGTGGCGGTTCGGTCAATGTCACCTCAAAGCCGCCTACCGCCACCAAACGCTCACCATCTCCGAGTGTCTCTAACGTAATTAAGCGCCCAGCCACATAGGACTCAACCAAAATAGGCAGGGTTTTTGATTGCCAAAAACTTTGGCAATAACTTAGCAGCTCGTTTTTATTCATACAAAGCTGAACGTCCATGCTCGCGACGCCTTGCTTGGGTTTAGCGACCAGAGGAAAGTTGATGCTGAGGTTCTCAAGATGTAAATCTTTAGCGCTTAGCAGCTGATAGCCGGCTTGATATAAATGAGCAGAATGCAGCTGTTTTCTCATTAAGTACTTGTCTTTAAAAACCAAACAGTGACGCCAGTCTTTACTAGGCAAATGGAAAAATTCAGCGACGATGGCGGTTGCGGCTTGTAGATGGTCGCTATTACTAAAGACCAGATCGGGCAGGATATGATAATTATTTAAGGTATCAATGATCGCTAGAGGGTTAAACACATCGCATTCAAGGATGCTGATTTGCGCCCCTAAAGGCGTCGCTATTAACGCATCCATGTGTGCCTCTTTATCATCGGTTATGATAATCAATTGACTGTCAGGTGCGTGCCTCAATTTCAATAAGGCGGGGATGAAACCTTCAATAACTGCATCGTTGACCACATGAGTGATGAGAACCGTTGCATAGGACATAAAGTTTTCCTCTTATAATGAACTACCAGTAAAAACAAGCATGACAATATTTTTATGAGCGTAATGATAGTGATAATGAGAATCATTTACAAGTAAATTATGAAAATATTGTGCTATTAATAGCTGAAATCTACCAAAATTTTTTAAGAGAGGGGTTTGAGTGCGAAGGTAAGCAGTGAAAATTGATAAGAGAGACAAGTAGGTTACAATATATTTTGAAAATAAAAGCAAATCCATTTTAGATTTGCTTTTATCATTGCGAGGTATTTAAGAATTAGAGTTTATTAACCCTTAAAACTGATAGTTAAGACCTAACTTGTATGAACGTCCGGGCGCAGGATAGCGACCAACAGGACTGGTATCGATACCGCGGAAATAATACTGCTCATCAAATAAGTTATTAATCCCAAATTGAACAGACAGCTTTTCGTTTTTCGTGTCTTGCAATGTTTTTTGTAGACTCAAGTTCCATACTTGATAGGCAGGTGTCTCACCAATGCCGCCGTCTTTGCTTTCTGCTACCGTGTTGGCATTATCAGCATAAGCTTTGTCATAGTAAACGCCAGATAAAGTGGCGTTGTAATCTTGATGCTTATAACTGGCGTGCCAGCCTAACTGATGTGGCGAGCTGTATGGCAGCTGATTGCCTTCATCTGCCCCTTCTTTTAGCGTGGCATCAAGATAGTTGTAACTAAGACCTACATCTAGGTTTTTGAATGTTTTTGGGGTATAAGTAATCGCAGTTTCTAAACCTTGATGCAGGGTACGCCCGACATTATCAAAGCTTTGCTCTGCGCTGTTCCATTGCAGCTGATCTTTAAAATCTATGCGATACAATCCCAAATTAGCTTGCAGACTATCAGTGGTATAGCGTGTACCTATTTCATAATTCCACGCAAGCTCACTGCCTTCTTCACCGTTACCGCGAATATTGGCAATTTGCGGCGTTCTTAGCGATTTCTGCGCATTGGCATAAATCAGCCAAAGCTTGTCATCAGATTTGGTTAATGCATAAGACGTTGTCAGCCCAGGCAGCCATTCCGTAATGGTGTTATCTGTTTGCGTGTTATTACCAGCATCATTAAACGTCATTTTTGCGTTTTCATAACGAATACCGGGGGTAACTTTTAGGCGCTCATCCAGAAAGCTCATCTCATCGCTAACATAAGCGGCCCATGCATCCGTTTGTAGGTTCCAATCACGGGGCATGGTCGTCGTACCATCAGCAAGTTTGGTTTGCGTCAGTTTATAATCGATGTCTTCATTGACGTAGCGCACGCCACTGATGAGGTGGTGCTTGATATTTTTGCTATCACCAATCTTCATAGAAAACTTCGGCTCTATACCATAAACAGTAAACTCACGAGGGGAGGTACGCAGGCTGTCTGCTGCAATAGCAGGATCTGCCCAATGTACACCTTGTTTGTTCGCTTGTGAGTTAAATCCCCACTCAAAATTACGTGTGGCATGATGACCAAAAGTAGTGAGGTCTAATACTGCTTCATCACCGATATCCAAGTAGTTTTTGTACTTAGCATGCCAGCGCGTTGATTTACCTTGATAAGCTTCAAGTGGGCGTTGACTCTGTCCAACATCTTGCTCATAGGCAGCAGGCGAGAGCGCACCCGGCATTTCTGTATCAGCATCATAGTATTGCAAGAACCCTTCCAATTCTTGATTGTCATCAATATACCAAAGGGCTTTGGCTTGTAGGTTAGTAACTTCAGTGTCTGAGTGATCTCTAAAGCTGTCACCCTTAATACCGTTGGCTTCTAGCTGTATTCCGAAATCATCATTTAACCAGCGGCTGTGCCGCGCGTATAAGCTGGTCAATGGCTTACCATTTTGCTCAAAGACCGTTAAATTGGTACCAATTTCAGTTTGAGTCTCTTTCGCAATAGGTTTGGTGATGAGGTTTATCACACCGCCGACATTATTTGGACCATATTGGGTCGCAGCCCCGCCGCGTACGACATCGATGCGCTCAAGATTATCAAGGGTTGCTGGAAAGATAGACTGACCGGTATGACCATAAGGTGCCAAGGTTAAAGGAACGCCATCCATTAAAAACTGCGCCTGTCCACTACGGCTGGCATGTAGACCACGTATGGATATATTAGGTAATACACCAGTCCCCGTTTCATCGTCAATTTTGACACCTGGAATAAACTGTAATGCACCGTCAATTGAGTTACTCACGGTTTTCTTAATGAAATCGTTATCAATCACCGTACGATTACCGGCAAATGCTTTTACCTGATTAGCACTAGAATCACCTAACGTTTCTGCAGTGACAATGATTGGCGCTGCAGTAAAAGAAAGTACTTTTGTTTTTGCTTTATTATTAATCGAGCTAGTTGTAATGGAAGTGTCTGAGCGAGCCTCAACACTGGTTTTCTTACTAATGGGCGTCATCTCAGCGCTACTTTGTTGATAAATGCAAAACATAGCAAGACAAAGCGCAGAACGTTTAAAAATAATAACCATAACAATTCCAATTATTTAGCAGGTGTTTATGTCAGTCAAAGGTGAATAGTGTTACTAAAACGTTGCAATTATAAACAGTAATAGTTATCATTTGCAAAATTATTATCATTTATATGATTAAGTATTCATAAATCCTGCTCAATAATTATTGAGACTAAGCCACTGACAACCTCGCTCATTCCTTAACACATCTATGGATCTAATTATGTCTCACCATCAACCTAAACCCTTAGTGACTGCGGTCCGTGCTCAATTATTCCTAGCCATGATGACGGCTGGTCTAACCATGGTGGTGAGTCAACAGGTTGCTGCTCAAGAGACAGCTATACAGCCATTAACAACACTGCCATCGACGACGCTAGCGCCGATTGTGGTCACGGCTAAAACTTATGAAGGTTATGCTGCTTATGCCCCAACGTCAGGGACCAAGACACAGACCGAGTGGTTAGATGTGCCGCAGTCAGTATCGGTAGTGACTAAAACGGAGCTAGAGGATAGAGGCGCGGTGCGCGTGATGGATGCTATGAAAGGCGTCGCCGGTTTGAATAACACGCTTGGCGAAGGTAGCCGAGACGAGTTTGTGCTGCGTGGATTCAATGGTTTAAACGATGTCTATAGCGATGGTATGCGTGATGATGGCAAATTGCAGTCCTATCGCAGCCTCGCCAATGTAGAGCGCGTAGAGGTGGTAAAAGGTCCAGCGGGCGCGCTGTATGGGCGTGGTAGTGCGGGCGGCATTATCAACCTCGTCAGTAAAAAAGCAGAAGGCGATGACTTTGATAAGGTGCAAGCACAAGTGGGTAGCGATGGCTTAGCCGTGGCGCGCGTCGATAGCTCGCATAAATTATCAGATACCGTAAATGCCCGTATCAATGCCGAGTATCGCCGTAGTGACTCCTATGTCGATCATGTCGATTCAAATGATGTCTTTATCGCACCGACAGTTCGCTGGCAGCCGACTGACCAACAAACGCTTGATTTCTCGCTTGATTTTATGCGTCAGCACCTAGTGCCTTATCGCGGTGTTCCGTCCAAAGATGGCAAGCCTGTTGATGTACCTCCTAATACCTTTTATGGCGGCACCAATGATTACCAAGATTCAGACACTTGGCATGCCAATGTCAATCATGAGTTTGATATCAATGATGATCTTAAATGGACCAATCGAGCTTCATACAGCCACATTGCTTTAGAGCAAAAAGGCACCCGTCAGTCATCTGCTGATGTGGTCAATGATAAGGTTGAACGTACTGTCAATAATTTTGGTTATGATCCACGCACCAGCAAAACCTTACAGTCTGAGCTTGCTTGGAATCTTGATAATCATGAGCTGCTATTTGGTGCCGATTATAATGACATTGATATCGATTTGACCCTTGCGACTGACAAAAATGTACCACCCACATCTGCAACTAACCCGAGCGCTGGTCCAACGCCTAACCCAGGTTTCCCCGCATTTCGTAAAAATAGCACCCAAAGCATCGGTGTCTTTGCCCAAGATGTTTATCACATTGGCGACTGGTCACTTATCGGCAACGTCCGCTATGACAATATGCGCCTGAGTCAAAACGCTAATGGTAAGGACAGTGAGCTTAACGACGACAAATTCAGCTACCGAACAGGCGTCGTCTATAAGTTTAACGATGCCACCTCCGCTTATGCCACTGTAGCGCGTTCATGGCAGCTGCCTTATTCTGGAACGTTTATCAATCCAAAATTGGGTGCACTTTATCAGACCGACCTAAAAGAAATTGGGGTGAAAACGTATTTAAATAATGACGATATTATGCTGAATGCTTCTCTCTATCGCATTGATAAAGAAGACCCAAAAACCAATGACAATCGCGAAGTGACGGATAAAGATGAGTTTCGTCATCAAGGTCTAGAGTTAGAAGCTCGAGGTAAGCTAAGTGATAATTGGGATGTGTCGGCAGGCTATAGTTATCTTGATGCTGAAGATAAAAAAACGGGTCTGACGCCAAACGACGTACCGAACCAAACGTTCTCGTTATGGACCGCTTATCAACCTGCTGATCAATGGCGAATTGGTGGCGGTGTGAATTATATCAGTGACCGCTACGCTGGAGACGCAGAGGCAGTCGAGCTAGCTGGCTATACGACCGTAGATTTAATGACTGCCTACAGCACAGGCAAACATAATCTGCAATTGAATCTAAATAACGCTCTGGATAAAGAATATGCGCTTGGGGCTACCAATGGCACGTCGGGCAAAAACCAAATTGGTCTTGGTGCGCCTAGAACGTGGCTATTAACCTATAACTACGAATTTTAACGAGTGCGTCTTAACGCCAAAATTTCATGTCCCTAGCGCCCAACCCATTGAATGATATTAAGAAAAGCTATTTATGAATCAACGTCCAAAGCTCACGCTTATTTTACCCTTGCTGGTCATCGTATTGATTGTGGTTGGCGGTATTGTTTTTATTATCAATCAAAAAAACAATGTTACGGCAACGCCATCATTGAATGCTGATAATGGCGTATCGGCAGCAGCAGTTAAGTCAAATGACAAAAATAACGTTCTTCTGCTAACCGATGAAGAAATTAAAGCGCGTTTGCCCAATTTGAGCGACTATCCGCGGGATCCAAAGCGTATCGTAGTTTTGGAATACTCATTTTTAGGGGATGCTTTAGCGCTAGGACTCAATCCGGTTGGTATCGCCGATGATAATAAACCTGACAGTATTATTCCTGAATTTAATCAACAGCTATCTGGCTATACCTCGGTCGGTTCACGTTATCAGCCAAGTCTTGAAGCCATCGCTGATTTAAAACCCGACCTTATCATTGCCGATGACGAGCGTCATACGGTCATCGCCGATGAGCTTAATCGCATTGCACCGTCGGTCGTGCTTAAAAGTCGCGGTGAAAGTTATGTAGAGAATATACAGACGGCGCAATTGGTCGGGCATATCGTACATCAAGATCAAAAAATGTCGCAGGTTATCAATACTCATCTAAAAAAGATGGCAAGTTTAAAGTCGCAATTGGCGACAACTCCACTTGCTAACCACAGCGTGCAGTTTGCTATTATCAGTGATAAAGGCATGTGGCTGCATGGTCCAAGCTCGTACGCCGGTAGTTTACTCAATCATCTAAATATCAAAAGTCCGATTCCTGAGCAAACAGGTGAGGCGTATATCGCAACCAGTTTGGAGCAATTATTAGCGGCTAATCCTGATTGGCTATTAATTGGACGTTATAACGATCACACCATTTATGATGAATGGAAGTCCTCACCATTATTTAATCAGCTAACGGCGGTTAAAAACAATCAGGTCATCGAAGTTGATCCCAATTATTGGGCGCTCAATCGCAGTATGCAATCCGCTGAACATATGACAGCTGAGCTGCTTGAGATTGCTAAGCAAAAAGGCAAAAAAAGTCCAAGTCCTTCTTTAAAAGAGTCAAATTAATGAGACATTGCACTACTGTCTTTTTAAAGCAAGGCAGATTTTATGGTTGAACCACAACTGAGCTGCTCATCTTCTATATCCTTAAAACCCCATATTGCAAAGCGTCCGATGATACGGGCGTTATTGTGGTGTGGGTTATTAGTCATTTTACTGATTGGCTGCTGGCAAGGGTTAACGGCATATTCAAAATTTGCCCTGTCGTTGACGGATTTATTTTCCTTATTGACGCAGCAAAATGGTCAAGCGTCGCTAACCGCACAATTATTAATAGAGATTCGCCTGCCGCGCGTGCTCGTGGCGATTATAGTGGGTGCAAATTTGGCAGTAGCGGGGCTGCTAATGCAGGTGATGACGCGTAATTCTCTTGCATCTCCTGCGGTATTGGGTATCAATGCAGGGGCAGCGTGTGTGGTTGCCTTATCCTCTATTGGGTTAGGGGTTGCCTTTTTAACCTCTACCTTTTTACAAGCGATGGTCGGCGCAGTACTTTCTTGTGCCCTCGTTGCAGGATTGGCAGGTTATTTTTCTGGTCGTCCGGTGCATCCTGTTCGTCTGATTCTATCGGGCGTTGCCATCAATGCGCTGCTGGTCGGTCTGACGCGAGCGGCGCTGATTACTACGGATGAGCAAGCTTATGGGGTACTGTATTGGCTAGCTGGCTCTATTGCCAATACGCGCTGGCAGTCCATTCCCATGCTAGCGGCTATATCGCTGCTGACCTTAGGTTATGGCTGGTGGTTATCACCTAAATTAAATGTCTTGGTATTGGGTGATGAGGTAGCAAGTAGCCTTGGGGTGAACTTGCGGGCATTACAGTGGTCGTGTGGGGCATTGATTACGATATTGACGGCGATCAGTGTGGCGGTCGCCGGTCCTGTTGCCTTTGTCGGTTTGATTATCCCCCATGTTGCCAAGCGCCTGTTAAAGCAGGTATCGAATATGGCTTATGAGCAGATTTTGCCATTGTCTATGCTGCTTGGCAGTATATTGATGGTGTGGGCGGATGTCTTGTCACGGGCGGTTGCGTATCCAGCAGAGACACCAGTGGGCTTGCTAACGGCACTTATTGGGACACCTGTTTTTATTGCGCTGGCGTGTAGAAGACGACTCGATAGCTGATCGATAGCTAATACAAGCAAGTTTGAAATACTTTATAAATGACTGTCGAATATAAGTGACTGTTCAATGTGAAAGTCGGTTATATATGTTTTTATGGCTTATCAAGACCGCTAAGTTTGTATGCATGTTAATCAAAGGCGACTCAAAATCCTATCCAGCAACAAAAGTAAGCAACGAATGACGATACAAACTAAAGCTTCTTCATCGCACTCAAACTCACTATTTGGTCATAAGTCTGCAAGTAGGGCGGTGGTACTGATTATTCTGATGCTATTCATCCTTAGTGTGAGCAGCATCTTTTTTGGTGCCAGTGAATTAACGCTAGCGCAAATCTGGCAGCATTTACAGCAAGGATTTGGCGGCGACAAAGACTTTATTGTGTGGCAGCACCGATTGCCGCGCACGCTATTATCAATTTTAGTGGGGGCAAGTCTTGGTCTATCAGGATCATTAGTACAAGGGGTCATTCGTAACCCGCTGGCATCCCCTGATTTGATGGGTATCAGTGCTGGCGCAGGGTTCTGCGCGACTTTGCTATTGGTTATGCTTCCTGCGGCACCAACGTGGTGGCTATCTGTCGCAGCTTTACTTGGCGGATTATTGGCCTTTTGTATTATCATACTATTGGCACAGATATCACAGCCTACACCCGCACGCTTAGCACTGATTGGCGTCGCCATTAGTGCCTTTTTAGCCAGTGGGATTAATTTTCTATTGGTCATTTATCCAGTTGAAATTAACACCGCGATGATTTGGTTGACCGGTAGTTTATGGGGTCGCAGCTGGCAACATATTCCCATGCTAACGATAATATTTGCCGTACTGATGGCAGTTAGTATGTATTTAGCGTGGCGCTTGGATGTGCTAGGACTTGGTGAGGAGACAGCCTATCATCTTGGTGTGTCAGTCAAACCATTAGAATTTACCACATTATTTATCGCAGTGGTGATTGCAAGCTTGGCGGTGTCGGTGGCAGGGACAGTCAGTTTTATTGGTTTACTCGCGCCGCATATCGCACGATTGCTCTTTGGGCATCAGCACCGTATCTTGTTGCCAGCGTCAGCGCTGATAGGCGCGATCATTTTAGTCACCGCAGATGTATTGGCACGCAGTTTATTTGCGCCAATTGAGTTACCAGCTGGCGTCTTGACCTCAGTGATCGGTGCGCCTTATTTTATCTTTTTGCTATCGCGCTATAAGGGGTGGTGATGCTATCAGTGAATGAACTACAGCTTGGCTATCATGGCGGACAGACAGTTATCAAAAACTTGTCCCTTGAGTTGCCAGAAAATAAAGTCATTGGACTCATTGGTCCAAATGGTTGCGGAAAATCGACACTATTAAAAGGCTTGTGCCGGCTGATTCAACCTCAATCGGGCAGAATCCTACTTAGACAACAAGATATGGCGCAATTGAATAATCGGCAGATTGCTCGCCAGATATCGGTATTGCCACAAGTACAGACCAATCCTGAAGGCTTGACTGTCAGACAGTTGGTCGAGTATGGCAGAACGCCCTATGTCTCACATTGGGGTAAGCTGAGCGCGGCAGACAACCAGATAGTAGATAGCGTCATACATGAGATGTCTATTCAATCTCTAGCTGAGACATCACTTGAAGCCTTATCTGGCGGTCAACAGCAGCGCGCTTGGCTCGCGATGGTTTTAGCGCAGGATACGGATATTATCATGCTAGATGAACCAACTACCTATCTAGATATCTCTTACCAAATAGAGCTGATGCGACTCATTCGGGAATTAAAAGACAAAGGCAAAAGCATTATAGTTGTGCTCCATGACCTTAACCAAGCAGCGAGATATTGTGATTTATTGGTGGTGCTAAAGTCGGGCGAACTGCAAATGATGGGCACCCCTTGTGAGGTGATGACGGAGGGGATGCTTGCTGACATATTTGACGTGCAAGCCAAAGTGGTTACAGACCCTGTAGCAGGTTCACCCATGTGTGTGTATTTATAGCATGCCTGCGCCGCTATCTTTCATCAGCTGAGTACCAGTACATTTACAGCTGGCAGCAGGACTTAGAGTTTAAAACAACCAGACACAAAGCACCGACCAAAATGCCTAATTAAGCCTCACAAATCGATGTCGAATAGTATCCTGACGATTATATGTAGGAGCATGCAAATCGCTTAGGTTGTAGTTAACTATAGTTTTTGCTTATTTCACATACACAAATTGATCATTAAGAATTCTGATAAACGAACAGCAATATTGTTTATCAGAATTAGTATAATGTTTGACTGAAACTTAACCTGCTTTAATAATTGCCTAAAGCCGCTCTTAATCTATCTTCAACATCGATTTCGCCACAGCTTCGGCCACTTTAATGCCATCAATCCCTGCTGATAATATGCCACCTGCGTAGCCAGCGCCTTCGCCTGCAGGGAATAAGCCTTTGGTATTAATGCTTTGGAATTCTTTATTGCGTTTAATGCTAATTGGTGACGATGTTCTGGTTTCTACGCCAGTTAGTAGACCGTCGTCAGATGAAAATCCTTGGATTTTTTTATTAAACGCTGGAATGGCTTCACGTATGGCCTCCACGGCAAAATCAGGTAATGCTTTGCTTAAGTCGGTTAAGGTAATGCCCGGTGTGTAAGAGGGGTTTACATCCCCTAATTCTGAATTTGGTTTGCCTTTTAAGAAATCGCCAATGGTTTGCGCTGGTGCGTTGTAGTCTTTGCCGCCTAATTCAAACGCTAAGGTTTCTAGTTGTCTTTGTAAATCGATACCAGCAAGAGGGTGGTTTGGGTAATCTCGCTCTGGGTCGATGCCGACAACAATAGCACTGTTGGCGTTACGCTCGTTCCTTGAATATTGGCTCATGCCGTTAGTGACAACACGGCCTTCTTCTGATGCTGCAGCAACAACGGTTCCGCCCGGACACATACAGAAGCTATAAACAGAACGACCATTTTTACAATGATGAACCAGTTTGTAATCCGCAGCACCAAGTATCTCGTTTCCAGCATTGTCACCAAAGCGTGCTTGGTCGATGGTTGACTGTTTATGTTCAATCCTAAAGCCAATCGAGAAAGGTTTTGCTTCAACATACACGCCTTTATCATGGATCATTTGGAAGGTATCGCGGGCACTGTGACCAACAGCAAGAACAACATGGTTGGTTTTTAAGGTTTCGCCGTTGTTTAAGGTAACACCAGTGATTTGCTCGTCTTTAATATGAATGTCGTCTACGCGAGTAGCAAAACGAATTTCGCCACCAAGCGCTATGATCTCGGCACGCATTTTTTCTACCATAGTGACCAACTTATAAGTACCTATGTGCGGTTTACTGACAAATAAAATCTCCTCTGGTGCGCCAGCTTTTACAAATTCAGTCATTACTTTACGACCATAATGATTTGGATCTTTCACTTGGCTATATAATTTACCGTCAGAAAAGGTACCCGCTCCGCCTTCACCGAATTGTACGTTTGATTCTGTGTTTAATTTACGCTGACGCCAAAAGCCAAAGGTGTCTTTGGTGCGTTGTCTTACTTCATTACCGCGTTCAATAATAATAGGTTTGAAACCCATTTGAGCAAGGGTGAGTCCGGCTAACAAACCACAAGGTCCAAAACCAATAACGACAGGACGCTCAGTTAAATCTTTTGGCGCTTCACCTACATATTTATAACTGGTGTCTGGTGTTGCTTTAACATGGTTGTCTGACTCAAATTGAACCAATAAATCATGTGTTAAATCCGAGTCGGTCAGTGTGATGTCTAGTGTATAAATTAATTGGATATTTCTTTTATTACGAGCATCATAACCACGTTTAAACATCACAAATGAAGTCATTTGCTCAGCAGAAATTTTAAGTTTTGTCGTTATAGCAGTCGTTAAATCTTCAGGTGCATGATTTAATGGCAATTTAATTTCAGTTAAACGTATCATTGGTTACTCATAAACTCGTGTAGAAAACAGTCTCGCATTTTACTGGTACTGATACAAATAAGCGAATAAATATTTTACTTACGCAGGGTAAATTTACGGATTTGTATTGTAGTTTGAAAATGATCCGCCATCTTGAATTATAAATGATAATTTTTATGGCGTTCAACGTTGATGATAACTGCATTAAATGCAAATACACGGACTGTGTTGCAGTATGTCCCGTGGATGCATTTTTGAAGGTCTTAACTTTTTAGCGATAGATCCTAATGGTTGCATAGATTGCAGCTTGTGTGATCCTGAATGCCCAGCCAATGCTATTACACTAGTATCGAAACCAAGATTTTAGAAAAGACCTATCGCAAAGCCATCTGCTAAAATAAATATCCATTCAGACGTTATATAAGATATAGATTTTTGCCATCACCATAGAGTGTAACTTTTTTGGATATTGAGTGTTTTTCGGTATAGGTTAATACCGTTTATGATACCGTTATTTTCACCGTGTACAAGTGGTAGATACCGTTATTAATCGGTGACTACCGTATATTAAACAATAAAAAACCCTTGCAGCGCGTGGCTTACAAAGGTTTATCTTGTTATATCGTTATGTTTGTTGGTGCGCCCACCAAGACTCGAACTTGGATCGATCGCTTAGGAGGCAACTGCTCTATCCTGTTGAGCTATAGGCGCATAATAGAGTGCTATTGTAGAAAAAAGCACTTATAAAATCAATTAATACCGAGTAAGTAGAGGGTTTTGTATTTATTTAGCAATACTGATAGCGTCAGCGACATCTACTGTCAACTCACCTGTTGCTTTTTTGCCTTGCGTATTTGACTTAAACAGGTTTGCCATATCATTTTGATAGCCATCGATATTTTCATAATCGTGTCTACTTAATATATCTTGCCCTGTACTTGAGAGTAAAAAGTTTCGAAAGTTAAGTGCAATAGGATTTTGAGTTAAGATGACACCGTCTACTTTTTTCTTGTCTTTTAAGGCATAACTAAACGATACAAGACTTCGAGTGTTTGTATTATCAGCTTCACCTTTAGCAGCGATTTCATCAGCATTACTATCTGCATCGATAGTATCTTCTACCATGCCATTTTTTGCCTTGCTCTGGTTTTGTTTATCTTGTGCTATTTTTAATTTTTCTTGTAATGGTGCTAAGCGCGCTGCCGATAAAGTGCCATCAGCAATAATGATATCGGTATCAACAATAAATAAAGACGGCTCATTATCGGCTACTTTATTATCCGATAGCGTCAAAAGTGCAACAGAGGCGACATAACTTGTCATGATTTCTACATTGGGATAACGAGATTGAAAACTTGAAATCACAGCATCTAAAGGCGCTTGTAGTTTTTCTTCTGCTTGTATGTGCAAAGTGCTCTTGGCAACCGTCTCTCCATCTTCTTCTGCTGAAGCAGTTGATCCACTATCATTTGACATAATAGGCAATGGATCCATGTTTTTACGATTGCTGGTCCATAACCAAGTAAAGATGGCGATAAAAATAATCAGCAGCAGTAAAATGAGCCCAGCCAGTAGCAGCTTGTAGTCTTTCATATAGTACCGATCTTCTTATTGTTGGTTTAAATGTGGTTTAGAGCGGTTGATGCAGCACTTCATCTGCTAAATCCGCCAGCATATCCGAAAAAACATCAGTTATCTCTTGTGTAATAGCTATGGCTTCTTGTTCTGGGTTTTTATGAGCAGTGGTATTATTGCTACTTGCCAGAGCAGAGAGGTAGTTTGAAGGGGAAGAGGGTTGATTGTCAATCATTTTTGTGGAGGCTTGATGCGCCGCCAATGGTGATTGTCCTACACTTAGTTTGTCTTTAAGCCATTCAAAGCCGTGAGTTTCCCACCATGCCTCGAAGCGTGATAAGGTGCTTCCACGTACTGCCATAGGTAGGTTTAGCGTTCGTAATTTTTGTGCCAAAATAGGGTCGCTTATGGCTTGCTGAATACTCAGATAGAGTCCACGACTGTCATCCTTATATGGCTGTCTGTTTTGCCAAGATTGATCATCTATTTTCATACGTGGCAATTGCCAAAGCTCACCGCGGTAGTATACGACATATAAACGTCGTTTAGGATGAATGAAAATGGCATCAATGGGACGCAAGGGCATAGTATTAAATTGTCTCATCACTAAGAATTGAGGTAAAACGCAGCGACATCTATTGTCGCAGTGTGTTTTCATCGGTGGTTTATATGCTAGTAAACGTTGACGAACAATGGCAAACTAATAGCCAGATTACTATTCGCCTTACAAGAGAGTCTGTAAGCGGATATACATGAGTGTTTACCAATGCAGTTTGATTTAACAGCGTCATGCTAGCAGAAATGTCATCCATTGACGACTGCTAAACATGGATTGACAAGTATCGCCGCCTACAGCGTTGTTATTACACTCAAAATTTTACTATGAATGTTTGCGTGCTATCTCGATCATATATTCTTTATCAATCCCTTTATTCTCCTGCTACTTCAATCAGACTATCCTCTATGTTTACCATTATACAATCCCATCGTACCGAAAATCTTGTTGATCAGCTTCTTGTGCAATATCAGTCCAAAAGTCAGCCTGTTTTCGAGCCTTTTATTGTCATTGTGCCTTCAATGGTATTGGGTGATTGGTTGGATAAAACCATTGCCAGCCGTGCTGGTATTAGTACCTTAGTGCGTACTAAGTTTTGGGGTCAATATCAGTGGACACTTATGCAGGATGTATTAACCCGCCATAATGCATATCTGTTAGAGCGGGACCCTGATACAGCAACCTTGAATGTTCCTGAAGTGGCAGTATTGTCACCAACGGTCATGCAATGGCGATTGTTTGGGTATCTGACTTACTACCAAGAGTCGATTATTAAAGATGAAAAACATCCGGTGAATCCGCTGCTGGCGTCTTTGATTGATGAGCCACAAGAAGGGGTTGAGCAAGACAATGTACGACAAGATAAGTCGCAGCAAGATGCGCGTATTTGGCAGCTGTCAAATGATCTGGCGAGGGTGTTTAATCGCTATTTGACCCATCGTGAGGATTGGTTGGCATTATGGTCGCATAATAAACCGCTGAATGTGAATGAGTTGATAGCGGATAAAGATGCCTTGTCACTGCGCTTTGATAAGTATGCGCGTGGCACGCCTGAGTGGTTAGTGGAGCATTATGTTGAGTTAGAAGTTGCTCAACGCTTCTTATGGTCGCATTTATTTGCGGATGTGCATCAGCATCGTGTTGTATTGGAAGAGGTGTTTTGGCAAGCACTAAAGTCAAATAAGGCTGGCGAGCAAAGTCAGTTACCCAAAGTGCTGCGTATCTTTACCATCCAGCAACTACCACAGACCGAGCTAGATTTCCTACAGCGCCTGTCGCAATACATGAATATCACGCTATTGCATTACAATCCATCAAAGCTGTTTTGGGCAGATATCGTCGATAAATCATGGTTACAGCGTCAGCAGATTATCAATCCTGAAAGCGTGTTTCTGCGTGATTACGGCCACAGTTTGCTATCACGTTTGGGTAAGCAATCGCGTGATGCGTTTGCGATGCTTGCTAACTTGTCTGGTAATGAGCAGTACGACGATGCACTGGTTGAATGGCAAGATAATTTTGATGATACGCTGAGCATTGGTTCTAATCATGGGGTTGCTGCTGAGTATATCGATGATGCTAGTAGCGCTCAGAATAGTCCAAGTTTGTTAAGGCGTTTACAGAACGATGTGCTGATGCTTGATGAGCAATCGACCCAGCAAGCAACGGCCGCTACAGTCTCGCAAGCGGTAAGTAAGCAACTAGAGCCGAGCTTTGATGAAGCTAAGCCAGCAACGGCTTGGTATGAAGATGAAGCGTTAGAGAATAAGCGCTTTGAGATAGACCGTTTTTGGGCAATCTCTTCGCAAGATAATAGCCTAAGCATTCATTCGTGTCATAGTTTACAGCGTCAGCTTGAGGTGTTGCGTATCATGATTGGCCGTTGGTTGAACGAACCTATCAAACTAGGCGAAAAGAAACGCCATATCTCTGACATTGTTGTGCTACTACCCGATGTTGAACGTCATTATGCATTGATTGGCTCTATCTTCGTCAATGGTAAAGGTCAGGATGGTTTGACCTTGCCTGCCAAAGTGACTGGTGTTGTTGATGCAGATATTCGTCAGTTATGGGAAGCCATTATTGGTTTTTACAAACTATTAGGTAGCCATAGCGCTCGTTTTGAAGCGGCTGAAGTCTTAGACTGGTTGATGTTGCCTCCTTTATTTGAAAGCTTTGGGCTGACTCATGAGCAAATGAGCCGTGGCTGTGACTTATTGGTAGAGGCAGGCTTTATTCGCGGTTTCGACGAGCTGCATCTTAAGCAAACATTGGACAGTAATGATTACGACTATCGCTTTAGCTTTGCGCAAGCGTTAGACAGATTGACCCTAGGTCTGGTCATGCCAGAGGCTGAGTTGAGCGACTGCTTGTATCCTTTAGATGAAAATGAATGGCCAAGCACTGCATTACCAGAAATGACCTTGCCGCTACCACAAGTCAGCTTAAATGATGCGCTGATCGTTGAAGCGCTTTGCCGCATTTATACCGGCTTGGTCGCACGACGTGATGATCATACACAAAAAATGAAAGCGGAAGATTGGCTCGATCAGATTGAGACACAAGTTATCCATCGCTACTTTGGCGACGTGGATCAAACGCGTACCATGCGCGCCATTTACAACGCGATGAATGGCTTTAAGTCAAGTCTGCGAGCCAATCGTCACTATAGGCAGTACGCTAGTGGTGATATCGACAACAGAGAAGTAGAGCAGAGGCTGGCAGGTGTGGAGCAGTTGCCGCTCAAGCTAAGCTTTATGCTAGACAGTATCGAAAACGAGCTTGAAAGTCAGCAGGTCAGTGCGGAGCCGACGGGGGTGATTACCTTTGGTCGATTTGGTGCACTAAGAAACGTGCCATTTGAATTGGTGGTGATGCTCAATATGGATCTCTCTGAGTTTCCTGGGCGTGATCGTGACAACCGCTATGATTTGATGAAAGCGACCAATGCCCGCCGTGGTGACAGAGTCAGTGAAGATGATGACAACGGCGCATTTTTAGATGCGCTACTGTGTGCGCGCAGTGCATGTTGGATGTTCTATAACGGTCAAAGCTTGACGGACACCCATGAGCATCTACCAGCCAACCCAGTGAGTGAGCTATTACAGTTCTTGCAAGGCGAGGTGCAATGGCAGGTGAACTCGCTTGAAATGTTGCCTGAGAATATTGATCCCACTACCGAGAGTCTCAAGCGTTACTTACCTAAATTAATTAAGCAGTGGCTAGTAACTGAGCATCCTGCACTGCCTTTCCATGAGAGCCTGTTTGAGACAGAAATTGAAGGCGCTGATGTTTTTGAGCAAGTGCCTCCTGATATTGATGACAATGCTAATGCCAACATTACTACCAATGCTCAGGATTCCAGCCCTGTCGATATGATTGATGAGCTAGATGCTTTATTAAATACTGCCATGCGCAAAACCAAACTGGCTCAGAAAAAACAGTTTCCGCCTGCGCCGCTTTGGCAAGCGGTGTTTGACACATTGAAAGGGCGAGTGTCTAGTGAGCCTATGCAACTGGTCGGCTTACCCACAAAGTCACAGTATGAATCAATCGCTCAGGTGCTTGGTCAAGGCTTGGGTCAGCTAGGTCAAGTAGATAACCAAACTTTGTCTGCATTGGTTGAACTGTTGGCGCTAGATACAGCTGTTGATGTTAGCGATGTCGGTAGCATGACGGAAGCGCTCATCCAAGTGTTATCTGATAGCGTATTTAACATCGGAGAGATTGATATTGAAGGAGTGTTGGCTTACCAAGTACGCCATCCTGCCAAAGCGTTCTTACGGTCTCAAAAGGTGCATGTGGTACAAGGTGAAGAAGCACTGTCGCAGCAAGAGCCGCTATTTCTAAACAGTTTAACTACCTATCAAATCAAAGACCATTTGATTAAGCAATTGGTCGCCGATGAGACTAAGGCCAATAGCGGTGATACAACTGCTGAAACCACTACGCCAATCCTGATGTATCAAAAAATTATGCCAGCTGGTGTCGCTCGCCAAACTACATTACCCAATCAACAAAAGAAACTGCAACAGCAATGCTTGGAATTCAAAGAGCAATTAATGGCTAATGGCTTTGATGAGAGCAGTATTCTCAACGAGAGTGGAGCAGATGTCGCTACAGTATTACAGCTACTGACGCCAACTGCCGAGCATCCTGTTCAGGTGGAGCTAAAAAATATACTGAGTAGCATGGATAATGAGTCAAGCAATCAGACAAATATAGAGGGTATAGAGACACTGCTTAAGCTGTTGCCAAAATCCATTAAGATCAAAGGCTCAGTACCTATATTAGCACCCATATCAATTATTCAGGCGGGCGTGCCTTATGCTCAGCAATCACCCAAGCAATGGTTAAATATACTGCCCAATTCTGCCAGTCCTAGGCATTTACTCAAATTTTGGTTGTCGCATTTGTATTGGCAAGTTGCCAGACGCACCACTGCCGAGCAAGCGGCTTTAAACGATGGCATGAGTATTTGGCGCTTTAATAAGTCCAACTTGCAAGTTGGTAACTATAAAGATGTAATCGCATTTAAGTTAAGTCCGATTATGTATGAAGACGCAGTCATTGAGTTGATAAAATGGGCTGTTTTTGGCAAGTTAACGGGTCAAATACCTATTACGTTACTACCAGAATATGCACTGAATTACCTTGATAAGTGCGCAAAAGTCGAAAAGGGTGTTATCTATTGGCCGAAGCGATCAGATTTCAAAGGTTGGTTAAGATCTGATGATCACCTAGACACGGTATACGATACTTGTTCGCAGCATGCCATTTGGCAATACGTACTGCGTGACCAAGATGCGTTTAAGGCTTTGTCAGCAGCGTTGACTACATTAGCTCAGCCACTGTATGAGCCGATGTTTAATGCGTTAACTAACTTAGATGGTTAGCTCATTATCTAAAGCAGCCCCTAATTAATTTTTGCTATTTTGTTCTAATAAATAATAATTAAAAGTATGCGCCCATATGACAGACTTTACCGACCCAGCTAATACCATTGACTTGTCTACACAACCGAATTTATTCGATGAATACTCAGATGAGCTGCCTTGTTTGTCTGCTATACCTGAACGTAAAGCCGATGTCATACCAGCAGTCGATGTTGACCTAACGGGCAAGCACCTAATTGAAGCTTCAGCTGGTACAGGCAAGACTTGGACACTCACAGGCATTATGCTACGACTGCTCATTGAAGCGCGCCGTGCGCCAGAGCAGATCATTGCCACTACCTTTACTCGAGCCGCTGCCGCTGAGATGCGTCAGCGTATTCATGATCGTTTGGTAGATTTTTATCAATTATTGCAGTGGGTCAATAGTTTAAGTGCTGACACCAGTAATAAGGAGGCTTTGTATCCTGAGGTGCTACAGGTAACACCTGAAAGTAATAAGGATAAACAAGCAGGTAAAGGTTCAAGCGTTGATTCAAATGCTGGGACAGGGACGGATGAGTTCAATCAAGACATTGCTGCTGATAAGCAAGCGGCGGCTGAGAAACGTAAACAAGTAAAAAAAGATCGTGAAAACTGGCTGGTTAATCAGGCTAAATATGCACGCTTAGACGCCGTTATGGACGATCCTATTAATCTGCATTTGACTGGGTTTTTACTTGATCACGTCCACAGCTATCCAATGGCGGAGGCCATTCGACGCACTGCGCTAGTACTAACCACGTTGGATAAGCTGTTTGTAGGCACACTCGACAGTTTGGCGCAAAAGTGGTTGATTGAATACAGTAGCGAGACCGGTCATCAGCAAGGTATGGCTATTATTGAAGACAGCAGTATTGAGCAGGTTACTGACAGCATTATTCATGATGAGCTGAGGCAGTTCCAAAGCAGACTGTATCACGAGGAGCCTAAACTATATGCGCTAATGGATCAGCAAGGCAAGCTGACTGCGGTTAGTGATCATAAAAAATATGTGACTCGTTCGCTTAACTTTATTTCAGCGCCGATTGATGAGATAAAGCTGGAACAAGGTTTTGACTTTGGCTTGTATGAGCGACTACTTAATGAGTTTGCTCAGTTAGATTTAGTAGATATTCAGCCGTATTTAAATCCCGATTATAGAAAGTCTCAAGGGTTTAATGGTGCTTCTAATTTATTCAAACAGTTTGATGCCATTATTGAGGTGCATCAAAAGATAGCTGAATATCAGCTAGCATTTACTAGCTATTTAAATGAGTGTGAGGATAAGATTTTAACATCATTGCAGGATTCGAGATATCCCAACGAAGATGGCAAAATTAAGAACTTTAATAAAAATAAAGAAAAACAGCATGAAGCTTTTTTCGAGCTAGAAACCATCAGTAAGTTAATGGATCTCTTGGATATGGCTGATGGACTAAATCAGCATATTTTGTTGGTATTGGCCAACCTTAATCGCCACATAGTACTCGCTGTGCGTGACAGATTGCCGGTCATTTTAGAAGAGCGCGGTGAGACGACCTTTAGTTTACAGATGGTGCGCTTAAATCAAGCGTTAACGGGTCGACAAGGAGAGAAGCTGGCACGTTATATTCGTCACCATTATCCGGTTGCTCTGATTGATGAGTCGCAAGATATCAATGGTGAGCAAGCCATTATGATTGAAAGTATCTATCTACCGAAAAGAAAACCTAAACAGTCCGTTAGTGATAAAACCAGTCATGAGTTTCTGTTATTAGTGGGTGATCCAAAGCAGGCCATTTACGGGTTTCGTGGCGGTGATGTGGCCAACTACAACTATATGAAAGCGCAGTTTGACCAGAGTGCGCTCTGGACGCTCGATATTAACCGCCGCTCAAATGCTGGTGTGATTGATGCACTCAATTGTTGGTTTGGCATGCCAACGATAACGACTGATGAGAATAAATTAGCACAGCTAGGTAGCAGTATTTATTATCAGCATATCAAAGCTGCAAAGCCAGAAAACCAACTGTCTTGGTTTAATGAGCCAACTACTCAAAACAGTACTTTAGTGACAGAAGTGCTTTCTGCTCAACCAGTGAGCTTGTTGCATCTACCTTATGATAAAGATAAAGAGCTTGAGTATGATGAGTTTGAAATCACCGCGCGTCATATTGCGACCTTGCTCAGTAGTGATCAGACCTTAAAAAGCAAACCGATTCAGCCTAGTGATATCGGTGTGCTGGCACGTACCAAAAAAGACTTAAAACGGGTTGAGGATGAGCTGGTTAAGCTTAATGTACCGACCTTGACTACTAGTGATGTCAGTATCTTTGAAACCATCATGGCGGAAGATGTGGCAGCATTGCTGAGTGCCATGCTATATCCATATCGTCATGACATGATCAATCGGGTGCTGACTAGCCATCTGTATGGCCTGAGTATCAAAGAAGTCAAAGCCATGATGACTGACCATGAGTCAGGAGTAACAGAGGGTAGTCACTTAAGTAGCGCTAGTACGAAAGCAGTTAACAATAAAAAAAGCTATCAAGATTTTATTACTTACCTAAAACAAGCGGCTCAAAACTGGCAGCACTTTGGTGTTTTGTCAGCATTACATTACTTATTAGATAAAAACCCCGTGCAGCCGCAAGGCGTTTGGCAAGCTCTGGCAACTCATCCAGAAGGTGATCGTCACATTATGGATTTGCGTCATATGATGGATGTCTTGGCGCAGTATGGTATCGGCATGGGTGAGCACGAACTATTGGCTTGGTTTAGACAAAATATAGATGCTGCTCCCAATAGCGACTGGGCTAAGCAATACCCGCTACCGACAGAGTCTGGCGTGCAGCTTATGACCATCCACAAGTCCAAAGGGCTTGAGTTTCCCATTGTCTATGTATTGGGCATGGGCGATGCTAGTCGGAAGGCGGGCAATAATGAAAAGTTTGGGCTGTATCTATACAACGCCCAGCAAGCTCCTTCGGTTTTAATGCAGCAATCAGCAGAGAATCAATCAACAGGTAACCAGCGCCGCTTCTCACCCGTAAGAGGCTCTGCCACCACAGAAGATTGTTATACCGAAATCGAGACGAAAGAAGGCTTTGATGAGCTGCGACGGCTTGGCTATGTGGCATTTACGCGTGCCAGCGAGCAGCTTTATATAGTGTTAAAAGAGGCCTATAGAAATACCGATTGTGACTTAAGACCAGTGTGCCATTGGTTTGACTCCGAGGATGCCAAGTTTGAGCTACCTGATAGACTCAAAGGTACCATAGGCATGCTCAGAGGTCATAAGGTTAATGAGTTCTATGACAATAATTACGCAAACAAAGCTGCTAATTCAACAGGTATAAATGACAGTGCTCAACTGGCTACTACCAAATCAAATGCTCATAAGCCTACGACAGAAGCTATTGAGTACGCGCCCTTTGCTGAGGTGATGAAAACCAATTATTTTTATGGTTGGGCAAAGACCAGCTTTACCGCTCTGGCGCGTCAGCTAGATGAGTCTACACAAGCAATGGCGATAGTGGATGAGCGTATTGATGATGCGATAGACATTGATATGACAGAGTCTTCTGTTTCAGACCTTTCTTCACTGAATAGCAAAGAGTCTCTCGAACAAGACGATGAACTAAGCCTCAAGTTAGAAGATGATATCCGCTTTACCTTTGTAAAAGGTGCCAATGCCGGTACGTTTTTGCATGAGATATTTGAACAAATTGATTTCATTAATAAAGCCCAGTGGCCTCAGGTTATTGATAGAGCCGTTAGTAGCTATCAGTTACCGCTGATATATAGCAGTCCTGAACAGCAGAGCCGCAGATCCCAAGGCAAAAAACAAAGAGATAGCGATGGGTTTAATCTTGAGTCAATAGATACAACGAAGCACGAGGCGTTAATTAATTGGATTGAAGAGGTACTGCATGCGCCACTGTTGGCTTCTAATCAACCCTTGATATCTCTTAATAAAGGTAAGCGATTTGCTGAGTTAGAGTTCAATATGGGGTTGTCAGAGAACTTCAAAGCCCAGGATATCAGTAGGCTTTTTCAACAGTATTTACCTGATGAAATAGATAAGCATGTCACTCTAGTTCCGCAAAACAAAGCACATCTATATCGTTATCTGCGTGGTGAGATTGACTTAGTGTATGAGCATGCTGGCAAGTATTATGTGGTCGATTATAAGAGCAACTTTTTAGGAAATAGCCTAAGCGATTATAATAAAAATACGCTAAAGCAAGCAATGTCTAAGGCGGGGTATTGGCTACAAGCAGCGATTTATCAAGTGGCTTTACATCGGTTCCTTGCGATGAGAATCAGTGATTATGCAGGTAATGAAGATAAGTATCTTGGCGCTGTTGAATATGTCTTTCTACGGGGAGTGTATGATTCAAATTCTCAAATAGCTGATGATCTATTGCAAGATGTTAAAGAGGCTGATAATAGCCACTCAATGCCCAATGACCGCTATGGATTAGTCACGTGGGATATTCCAATTGAGTTCATTAAGGCTCTAGATGCATTATTTGGCCTGCCAGATTAGTGGGCCGTAAATAGCTAATTACATAGAAAAAAACCATGATAGCGACTAACTGGATAAAAATAGAGACAAGCATACTATGAGTAATAATAACAATAAGAGCAGAGCGGCCGTTAGCTTACAAGAAAGCTGGGCTAGTAACATCAGTAATTATATATTGCTGCGCCGTCAGCAAACGCACTTAGCGTATAACGTCACTGAGGCAAAGGCTAATGCTGATAGTAAGCAAATCGATAAGACGGAACAAAATGGCTTATTTACTGCTTTATTCGTTATGTTGGCCACTCATTTAGAAGAGGGGCATACTGTACTCACCATTGAGGAAACTGAGCATGAAGTGCCGCTTAGCGGTCAAATCAATGGCGAGCTAATCACCCTATATGCCTGGCAGCAGCAACTATTAGAGATGCTAGCAACGCCAATTCTAGCACTGATTGACATTCAAACAGTTACTCAGCAAGAGGATGATTCTACAGCTGAGTTATCATTATTTATCCTGCTAGACATCATGTTTGGTAAGCGAGCTCAGCTATGGGCGCAGCTGGCACTCACCAATCGTGAAAAAGAGATACTCAGCAAACGCTTTGATGCGGTTGCTGCACTTTATCAGCTAGTGAAAAACACGAATCTAAATTCCTTCATTCAGCCCATTCATGAGCATACTTTGTTCGCTGACGCTAATTCTAACGTGAATAATAACAATAGCCTAAGCAAAAGTAATCAACCTATTGTGTATCAGCATATTAATAAACCAGAAGCTGATACACAAAATATTAAGATCACTTTCTGGTTACATCGAGCTTGGCAAGCAGAATTCAACTTAGCACAGCACATTAATACTATTTTGAACCAACAGATAACCCCTTTAGAGATAGCAATACCGGAAAACCTACATGAGCAGCAGATAATGGCTATTAATGTCGCTAATAACAATGCCTTTAGCATTATTACTGGTGGTCCAGGTACAGGCAAGACTTATACCGTTGCACAGCTAGTGATTGCTCTGCAACAAGCCGTAGAGAGTGGGGGGGATGAGGATAAAAACATCAGATTTAGTACGGACAGTGCCAGCCTAGCATTAGCAGCACCGACTGGTAAAGCTGCCCAGCGAATGCAAGAGTCTTTGCAAGCGGCTCTAGATGGATCGAATGTAGAGCTACAACTGCAAGAAGCAAAGACCATTCATCGCTTATTAGGCATTGGTCGAACAGGTAGACCTCGTTATAATGCAAATAATCCACTCGGCGAAGATATTATCATTGTCGATGAAGCATCTATGTTGGGGGTGGAACTGGCTAATTACCTTGTGAGTGCGGTAAAACCGGGCGCAAGGCTTATATTGTTAGGAGATGCGAACCAGCTAGCCGCAGTAGATGCTGGGGCTGTACTGGCTGATCTCTGTCGTATTCCACGACTACAAGCCCTTCATGCAGAACTAACCGAAAGTCGCCGATTTAGCGCAGACTCAGGGATTGGGAAGCTTGCTAATCAAATTAATAAGACAGAGGCAGATACTCAAGCTATTTGGCAGTTGTTAAGACAGGACAAGGCACTGAGTTTTCAATATGTAAATACGTTGCAAACAGAGACAGTTATAGATAATAAAATACAAAATAGCCTAAGCAATTATAAAATTCTTTCAAACCTCACTCTAAATTATTATCAATACCTAAATAAAGTTGAATCACTACTAAAGAATCCAGTAGAAAAATCCATGCCAGAATCAGTAAAAAGTACAATTACTTCATTAATGCAAACGTTTAATCAGTTTAGAGTCCTAAGTGCTGGTCATAATGGCGAGTGGGGTGATCACTACATTAATAACCATATCACTCAATGGCATCTTACTGAGCTAAAGCTACCTCTAGGTCAAAATACATGGTTTCATGGTCGTCCCGTTATGGTTTTACAAAACAACTATGAACTTGGATTGTTTAATGGCGATATCGGCTTTTGCTTGCATACAGGAGATGAGAAAAGCCGACTTGAGGTGTTCTTTGAGAATAAAGCACAGGGAATTGCTGTCAATCTGCTAAATGAAGACGTTATAGCCACAGCATATGCAATGACCATTCATAAATCGCAGGGGTCTGAGTTTGATCATGTGGCCATTACTTTTGATAATAGTCATGCAAGGCTTTTGAGCAAAGAGCTTATTTATACGGCGGTAACCCGTGCTAAAAAACAGGTGACCATATATAGTACAAAACATGCTTTCGAAAAAGCCGTTCAGACACCGACTGAGCGCCATACGGGTTTGGCACTGCAGTTTTAGTTAGTATTTATCGCATATATTATCAAAAAACACTCAAATACATATACTTATCAATAAGCAATAAGCAATAAGCAATAAGCAATAAAAAAGCACCCATTGGGCGCTTTTTTACTATGCTATCAAGTCAACCAAAAACTGATTAAATCTTGTCTTCTTTAATAGCGTAGATACCAGGCAGATGACGTAAGTAACCATGGAAATCCATACCACAGCCATAAACATAGCGATCTGCAACATTAATACCAACGAAATCAACATCGAAACCTTTAACTTTACGATCATGCTCTTTATTAAGGAGAACACATGATTCAATCGATAAAGGTTTTTCCTTGCTCAATTCTTCAACCACTGCTTTTAAGGTGATGCCTTCATCAAAAATATCATCGATCAATAAGACATGCTCGCCTTCAATGTTAACATCAGGCTTAAATTTCCAATCAAGCTCATTGGTTCCTTCGTTATCACGATAGCGCGATGCATGGATATAATGCATACGATGATAAAAAGTAAGGTGAGTCAGTAATTGACCGGCTGGGATAAGCCCGCCATTCATAACGACCATAACAATCGGATTTAGACCAGCATAGTGCAGATTAAGCTGTGCAGCTAAACGCTCATAAGCGGCAGCAACTTCTATACTGCTGATTAGGCATTCTGAGTTACGTAATGTTTTTTCAATTTCTTGATTGCTGATTTGGGTCATCGGACGTGCCTTTGGTAAAAAGTGCCGCTTATTTTAGCAAATTTTAGTGAATATGCCCAATGCCAACTGGCTTTTGAGGCAAAATTAATCAAATATTGGCACTTATTCTGGCTTTTCTACGATAAAAGGGCGGTAATAGTTCGCCAAGCGATTCAATGAGCTGTCTGGCAAATCAGGTAACAACTTATTAAGTGCCATATTCATGCCTTTATCGATAGCTGCTTTGGCAACAGGTACAGATTTGCGTTTAATCATACCCAATTTTAAGGTTTCAGCAAAACGGCTAATAAAGTGAGTTAAAGTTTCTTCGTTCATGGTTTCAAGTGCGGTTTTAAATGTCTTGGTATCCACATGTTCAGGAGTAATGGCTGCAAAACCTTTTTGAATGATGGCAGTATGTTGTTCTGTGAGCTTAAAACCCACACGTTTTAGACCGTCATTATCGATAAAGGTTGCTCGATCTCTTAGAAAATGGAAGCTTGGCAATACTTCCTCGTTATTTTCTTTACCCAGTAAAATATTAAGCAAGGTATCGGTCGCACGTTCAACAGTGACAACCACTTTACGCATGGACGCTTGACGTTCAGGATTTGGGATAATGTCAACCAGACCAACCAATAAATTATCAATAAGATCACGCGCAGTCTGATGCGTTAAAGCATCGCGATATGGGTAGTATGGTACTTCCTCATTCGATGCAACGATTTGCTCAGCTTCAACGATTAATGCTTTTAATTTATCTGAAGGTACAAATCCAAAATAATGCGCCATTGTGCTTCCTTTATTTGTTGTTTTCGAGGTTTAACTAGCGTTACATTCTTCGTTAAATCGGTTAGTATTTAAATGGGTTGCCAACCAAATATTCACCATATCATATACTGACTGATGACGTCTGCTAACTATAAAGTTCAGCCGTATTAATGGATGATGATATGACAAAATTTCTATCAACTGCTTAATTGCGTATGGTCAGGTGCTCTGAGTCACCTGCCGAAGACTAATTTAACATATTTTTTATATTCTAAATTAAAAAGCTTGAACTTATAAGGCTACCCATTACTTGTCTAAGGAGAGATAAGATGAATAGTGCAATCGTGCTATTGTTTGCTGTTGCCGCTATGCTCGGCGGTTATCTGTTTTATTCAAAATTTATCGCCATTAAGATTTTAGCATTGGATAATAGTATCCCCACGCCAGCACATACCATGAAGGATGGGGTAGATTATATTCCGACTAATAAATATGTGTTGTGGGGACACCATTTTACTTCAGTCGCAGGGGCAGCACCGATTATTGGTCCTGCCATTGCGGTTATTTGGGGCTGGGTACCTGCTATCATTTGGGTGGTATTAGGTACTATTTTTATGGCGGGTGTCCACGACATGTCTGCCATTTGGGCTAGTATGCGCAATCGAGGTCAATCGATTGGCTCGATTGCCGGTACGGTCATGGGTACACGTGTACGCAGCTTGATGATGATTGTCATCTTTTTATTATTACTCATGGTAAATGCGGTATTCGGCGTCGCTATTGCTAATATGATGATAAAAACCCCATCCGCTGTGCTGCCTGTTTGGGGCGCTTTGATAGTCGCCTTTATCATCGGTCAGTGTATTTATCGCTATAAGATGAATCTGGTTTGGGTATCAATCATTGGGGTTACGGCTTTATATGGACTTATCTATCTTGGTCCTATGTTCCCTATTGTGTTACCTGAGACATTCTTAGGCTTACCTGACAATGCTGTTTGGATTATTATTTTGTTTGTCTATGCGGCAATCGCTTCTTTGTTACCAGTCTGGATGCTGTTGCAGCCGCGCGATTACATCAATGGCTTGCAGTTATTTGTCGGTCTGATTTTATTATATGCCGCCATCTTTATTGCGACTCCTAATATTGTCGCGCCAGCGATCAACACAGCATTGCCAATCGGTACACCATCTATGTTGCCTTTATTATTTGTGACCATTGCTTGTGGTGCAATCTCAGGCTTTCATGGTTTGGTAGCGACGGGTACGACGTCTAAGCAAATTGATAAAGAAGAAGATGTACGATTCGTCGGTTACTTCGGCGCCATGGGTGAGGGCATGCTAGCACTTGGTGCGATACTCGCGGCAACAGCAGGCTTTGCAACCCTTGGCGACTGGCAAGCCGTTTATCAAAAATTTGGCGACGGCTCTATTGGTGCCTTTATTGATGGCGGTGCGACTATCTTGAATGCTGGCGTCGGCATTGATATGGTTTTATCGCAGACGATGCTAACGGTAATGGCAGCCTTGTTCGCTGGTACCACGATGGATACTGGAGTACGCTTGCAACGTTATATCTTCCAAGAATTTGGTGAGATTTATAAACTACCTGTTCTAAATAAAAGTGTGGTGGCAACATTGCTTGCCGTTGGTAGCTGTCTATTATTAGCCTTTGGTGCTGGTGGCATCGATGGTGCTGGCGGTATGATTATTTGGCCGTTATTTGGCACCACAAATCAGCTCATGGCTGCACTAACCTTAATGATTGTCACCGTTATCTTGTTACGTAAAGGTAGACCAGTGTGGTATACCTTAGGACCATTGTCGTTCTTACTGGTCATGACGGTTTTTGCATTATTGATTCAGCTAAAAACCTTTTTCAATGACGGTAATTGGCTGCTTATTATTATGGATATCATTATCTTGATAGCCACAATTTTAGTGACGTTTGAGAGTTTATCAGTACTCCGTAAAGAATGGTCGATACACAGAGGCAAAAGCAACCTCTAAGCCATGTTGAATAATTAATGAAATGTCAGATAAAACGCTAGCAGCAATTGCTGGCGTTTTTTGTCTCATATAGGCATGATAGATAATAAGTATACGCAAAATAAGGGTCATTATGGAAAAGGCAGATATCACAAAACCTATAAAAAATATTGAGCCATGGTGGCAACGGTTTGCGGCTGGGTTAAACGAGTTTTATCATGCGCCGTATCGCCAGACGATGGCACGCGCCGCGCGTGATGAGGAAGATTTTTTTATGCTACTCATGTTTGCGGAAAGCTTAGGCATCGATAATCCGGCAAGCTTTTATACATTAGAGTTGCAGCCATTGTTTTTAGAAAATTTCCATGAATGGCATACACGCATGGGCATGGATAGATGTCCCTTTGATCATGTTGGTTGTTGTTAGTTTCCTTTGAATTAATTAAAACGAGATAAAAGTATGGCATTACATCCATTGCCTGCATTGGTAGAGCAATTAATGACACAGCCGATTATATTTATCGGTGGCAAAGGCGGAGTGGGTAAAACCACCACTGCCGCTGCACTTGCCAGCTATTATGCCAATCAAGGTAAAAAGACGCTGATTGTCTCAACTGATCCGGCACATAGCTTGGGCGATGTGTTAAACGTCCCGCTCAAAAACCAAAAAACAGCAGTAACTTCTTATCTAGATGCTATTGAACTAAACCCTGATATCATCGTCGATGAGCATTTTGCCCAAGTTGAACGCACCATTACTTCCTATGCAAACCCAGACATGATGCCAAAAATTCGCGAGCATCTACGGCTATCAAAATCAGCACCTGGTGCACAAGAAGCCGCGATGCTCGAATCTATGTGTCACCATCTAGTCGAAGCAGCAGATGCTGGCTATGAGCACGTCATTTTTGATACCGCACCGACGGGACATACACTGCGTTTATTGGTGCTGCCTGAGATGATGGGGGCATGGACGGATGGATTGCTAGCGCAGCAGCGAAGGCAAGCAAAATTGCGCTCAGTGGCAAATCATTTGGGCAGTCATGAACAAGACAATAATAAAAACGACTTAGCCAATCCGTTTGCCGCAAAAAAAACCGACCGCTGGGAGCAAGCAGTATCCGTACTAGAAAAACGCAAACAGCTGTTTCGTCAGGCAGGGTTGCTGCTTCATGACCGTACACAAACTGCCATTGTATTAGTGATGACGGCTGATGTATTGCCATTGGCTGAAACCAAGCGAGCGATAGAGCAGTTAGAAGACAGTAAGCTTATGCCAGCCGCAATCGTTATCAATCAGTTGATATCTCCGACCCAGTCCGATACGTTTTGGCAGCGTCGTGCTGAACGCCAGCAACAATTAATGCAAGATATTGAGCAAAGTTTTCCCAAGTATCCGCTATACCCAATATATCTGCAACAAACCGACGTACGCGGTACTGATGCCTTAAGTGCATTAGTAAGCCCAGCATCATAAAGCCCGTCAGTAAGAGATATTATCTTTAACATGTTTATGCATTATGGCTGACCCTGATACGACGACAGCTTACTTGCCAGCGACCATGCCATATCTGCGCGTAATAACTGCGCCTGCTCAGACTTGCCACTACTGAGTGATGACCACTGCGGTTTGCCACGAGCTTTTTTCAGCTCACTGGGCAGTTTGTGCGTTGCCCATGGCGTTATAGCATTATTATTCCCAGCGTCAGTATCACCAATTGACGCCTCACCCTTATATATCAGCTGCGTAGCATCTGTTGCTGCATGCCCACGGTGACGTAGCGCAGTGAGCAAATCTATCGCTCGAGTGGCTAGGAGGGTCAATGTTGCAGGGTCGATATATAACCGCTTAACCCCTGATATTTTATCGGCGATACTGCCAGTATTGGATAGCAATCCACCTGCGATGCCACCGATGGCAGCACCCAATCCCAAGGTTGTACCAAGAGCCGCCGCATCAATACCCAATCCTAGTAACGCGCCAGCCGCAGCGCCTGATGTGGTGCGAATACCATAACTTTTTAGCAGCTCAGGGTCGAACGGGTCTTGCTGATAGGCCTGTAGCTCAAGTGGCGTTGCCGCTACATCATTGTCATAAAATTTATATAAACTCAGCAAATTATGCTGCATTGCGCGTTCGCTCTGTCTAACCGCTTCTTGCATTTGCTGTAATACTGGCATGGGATCATCATCTTCGCCAATTTCACGGACAAATGCTGCGACGTTTAACAAGAAATCTGCAATGATAATATTGGCTTCATCATATAACTGTGCCCAGTTTTCAGTGCGGCGCGCCATTAATTGCTCAAGCATCTCAGAGTGGGTAAGCATGGTGGCTAAATTCTTCCATAAACGCATCTCATCGTTAAATTCAAATGCCACTGAATCAAAGCGCGTCGAGATATGTAAGTTACGTCTTGCCAGCATAGTCTGCCAGTCATCAATATTGGCATCCTGAGCATCAGTGAAATTAAATACCGGCATAACAGGAATCGCGGCCCAAGATAAAATAGCCAGCTCATCTCTATATTTACCGAGTACCGGCTCACGTGCATCGACGACATAGATGGCCATATCACTTGCTAACAGCTGACGAATCACTTTGGCTTCTTGGCTATAGTCCTCATTGCTACTTAGCGCATCACTACTTTGAGCAATATCAGCTGCCAAAAACTGTTGCAGGCGCTCAATACCATCACGGCGACTGGCGGTATTATCCTCAAGCCAATCCATCAGCCCTGATGCGTCCTCCAAACCTGGCGTGTCATATAGAGCCACCAACACTTCACCCGTTTGACTATCCGTCAGTTGGGCACGCTCTACATGGCGCGTGGTCGCGGCTTCATTTTTTACTTCACCGAAATAAACGTCACGTAATAGAGTACGCAATATAGAGGTCTTACCCGTATTGGTATGACCAACGACCGCAAGCTTTAATGCCTCACCACTAGCGATGGTTTTTTTAGCTGTCCTGTAGCTAGTCTCTGGTTCACTTGATGACTGTGTGGCTAATCCAGACGATGATGCTTGAGGATTTACCTCATACGCTTTATCAGCAAAAAGCCCTGTAGGCTTATCAGTTTTTTGCAGACTGTTCTGCGTATTATTTCCCTGATTATTATTGTCATTATTCATAATAGAATCTTATATTGATTGGTAGTATCCAAAAACATCATAGCCATTTATTGTAGAACAAATTGATCTATCTTTCGGTATGAGTTCAATAATCCATCGTCTAAAAAAAGATTTTCAGTTATTAATCAAACCGATTTTTCGAGCAGATAGGGCAGTTTGCCATTGCTGATAACGAACATGTTGTTTTTCTAAATTCGAGTCTGTACCAGCATTTAAAACATCATTGCCCGTATTATGGTGCTCTGTCAGACTCAGGCTATTGTCCTCTAACAGTTGTACAATCAGTCCATGTTTGGCGTGATTGGCGATCTGATCAAGTTTACGCAAGGTACCACGGTCAGGCAGCGCTTTAAAATGAATACCAAGCAATACCTGTACCGGATTTGCATCTAGGTAAGCCTTTAGCCGTGCCATATCTTCACGGTCATCAAGAATACCAAAATTCTCAATATCAGTCGTATCAGTAATGCCTGTATCGAAACCCGACTGCCACCATTGGTTTTGCTCCGCTGGGTACTCTAATAGCGCAACCAGTTTTTTGCCAGCACTGACTTGGGCTTTTGGGGCGATAGGCGCGGGGGCTTCTTTAAAGTCATCAGCATCCACCACATGACGCTGCCAAAAATTCAAAATCTTTTGATAATAAGGCAGCTTGATATCCAAACGCATCTTTTTACGACGGAACATCAAGGCACAAAATGCCCATGCAATTGTGCGTGGGACAATCCCATACATCAGTAAACTACCAACCAACAAGCCTGCCCATTGCCGGGCGACAGACAAAGGCATAGCATCAGTCACTAATCGGCTCTGTACGATAGCCGTACTGTCCGGAACATCGAATCCAACCATACTTGGTAACCATCCAAGTACTTGCGTCAAGGTAATTAGCGCCTGATCTGACAGCAGCGTTGACTCCCAGCTAAAGCTGTATTGACGCACAATCAACAGAAAAATAATCGCAAGCAGCATACCAGTCAGTGTGGCAAGCCATAACTGATGACTAAATCTGCCCAAATACCAACGCATACCGCTATGCTGTAATTGACGTTCGTACAGAGTGACTGCCGCTTGGGTCACATCGTCTTTACCACGGATGAGATAGCTGGGACTGACAAAGCTGGCAAACCAACTTGAAGACTGCTTGCCTTGATTGATAAGCGTCATGGCTAGCCAGCCCAGAAGCATAAGACTATGAAAACCCAATAAATATACCAAGACGTAAAAGAAGTTCACTACATTGGTCTGCAATAAGGTAAATAATCCCAAAAATCCTGAGAGACACCAAATCACGCTCATAACAACCATGATGCCTTTGATGCGACCATCAATCTTACCAAGCACGCCTGCCAGCGCGGCATTGCTGTCTATTCGTGACGCTCGTCGATGCAGTTTTTGCAGGGGCGAGCCTTCTTCATTTTGCAGCTTTTCAGTAATGAGTAGCGGGTCAGTGGCAAAGACATGCTGCTGCGTCTCAAGCGTGCGTACCAGCTCAGTCAATTGGTCTTGGGGCGATAGCATGGTCTGATGTCCGTATAATCAATGGTGAAATGAAATATAAAAATGTGTTGAAAATTATAATCATAAAAGCGTATTTGTTGATGCAATTGTTACTTTATTTCTGAAGGTTATAGATGTCAATTTTAACGATATTTATGTTGCTAACAAAAAACCTGACCATATGGTCAATAATAACTGGCAGTTATTATAAATAAGCGGTATGCTAAAAACACATTAGAATCCTGATTTAAATGTTTTATCAAATATTCATCCCTATTCTAATGTCAAATTCAGATTATACACAGCGCTATCTGTCACTATAAACAAAAGTGGCGTTATAGCTGACCAATAATAAAGATTGATGAATAAAAGGGCGATACGCCTTTTTAGCAATGATAGGTAGAGTATTTGGTTTTATAACAATCTTGAGTCACATTCTAGGAGTTGTCGAAGAACAAGCCTAGAACATATCAACAACAGAACACGAAGGACGGCTATTTAATATGGATATTAAATCTACTTCTCAATCGGCAGTTGCCCGCCCAGAAGATGAAAACTTGGGTATTGGCGCCAATATTGCTTATGGCTTTCAACACGTATTGACCATGTACGGTGGTATTATTGCGGTTCCATTAATTGTGGGACAGGCAGCTGGATTATTACCCGCTGAAATTGGCTTGTTAATTGCCGCCTCATTATTTATCGGTGGTCTTGCGACTTTATTGCAAACGATTGGTGTGCCATTCTTTGGCTGTCAGCTGCCACTCGTACAAGGTGTATCGTTTGCGAGTGTGGCAACCGTGGTTGCGATTGTGACAACGGGGGGCGGACTACCTTCTGTGTTTGGTGCTGTCATTGCCGCCTCTGCTTTGGGCTTTTTGATCACGCCTATTTTCTCCCAAATTATCAAATTCTTCCCGCCATTAGTGACTGGCACCGTCATTACTACTATTGGTTTGACCTTGATGCCAGTCGCTGCCCGCTGGGCAATGGGCGGTAACAGTAACTTACCTACTTTTGGTAGTATGACCAATATTGGTCTTGCTGGCTTCACGCTAGCGATGGTGTTATTACTAAGCAAGCTTGGTAATGCTGCGATCAGTCGCTTATCGATTCTATTAGCGATGGTCATTGGTACTTTTGCTGCTTGGGCATTAGGCTTGGTTGATTTCTCTGGTATTACGACAGGCTCTATTTTTGCTTTCCCATCACCGTTCCATTTTGGTATGCCGACCTTTGAGATTGCGGCAATTATCTCTATGTTTATCGTGGTATTGGTTATTTTGGTTGAAACGTCAGCAGATATTTTGGCGGTTGGTGATATCATTGAGACAGATATCGATTCAAAACGTTTGGGTAATGGACTACGAGCTGATATGGCAGCCAGTATGATTGCCCCTATATTTGGCTCATTTACTCAAAGTGCTTTCGCACAAAACGTAGGTCTAGTTGCCGTAACGGGTGTTAAAAGCCGTTTTGTAGTCGCTTATGCCGGTATTATTTTGGTTATTTTGGGCTTGATGCCGATTATGGGTCGTGTTATCGCTACCGTTCCTACCGCCGTACTTGGCGGCGCCGGTATCGTATTGTTTGGTACGGTTGCAGCCAGTGGTATTCGTACGCTTGCGCAAGTCAGCTACACCAATAATATGAATCTAATCATCGTTGCGACCTCCATCGGTTTTGGTATGCTACCGATTGCCGCGCCAGCATTTTATGATCAATTTCCAGACTGGTTTGCAACGATTTTCCATTCAGGTATCAGCTCTGCTGCCATCATGGCCATTGCCCTAAACTTGTTGTTTAACCACTTAAAAGTAGGTAATTCAGACCAACAATCCGTATTTGTTGCTGGTACAGAAGACCGCTCGGTACGTCCTGTAGTGATGATTGATCTATATGAAGGTGATTATTTTACTGAAGGCAAATTGTTTGATTGCGACGGTAAAGAGATACCTATATCAAAAGAACCAGCGCATCACTAGAAGCTAAAATCAGAGGCTAGAAAAAGCTAGACAATTGAAAGCAAACGTATAAAAGGCTGCCTGTTATGGCAGCTTTTTTTGTATAACCTATATTATCAAAATAATAATACTGCAAAAATTCATCACATGATCAGCGTTCAAGATAAGTGACACACTCCCCCTATGGTAAATAGGTTTACATTGAATCAATATAGTAGAAGTAGTTTTAATATTGCGTTATAACCCCTATAAATACTCACAAGGATGAACGCCTTATGAATACTAAAAATTATTTTATCATTGGTGGTACAGGCGGTATCGGTAAAGCCATGGTTGAACAATTGGTCCACACTGCCGCCAATGAACACGCCAGCACCCTTACGAATAATGATATGCACACCAATACTGACATCCGTGTCTTTGCCACATACCATAAAAGCGTGCCTGATTTTGAAGCAGAAAATCTGTATTGGATAGCGATGGATATCTGTGACGAGCAAAGTATCAAACAAGCAGCTGATGCGATTAAGCAGCAAACGACACATATAGATTGGGTGATTAACTGTGCTGGATTGCTGCATACCAAAATGCGTCAGCCAGAAAAATCACTACAACAGATTGAAAGTGAGTTTTTTTTACAGAATATGCAGGTTAATGCTTTGGCAAGCTTGCTCATTGCCAAGCACATCAAGCCGCTATTGGCGCAAGCTGAACGAAGTGTAGATAAGCCGGCGATTTTTGCGACGATATCGGCAAGGGTAGGTAGTATCAGTGACAATCAACTCGGCGGTTGGTACAGCTACCGTATGAGTAAGGCGGCACTCAATATGGGTATGAAAAATCTGAGTATCGAGTGGAGTCGCTCGCTTAAAAACGTCTGCGTGGTAGTAATGCAGCCCGGCACTGTCAACACCCAGCTATCAGCTCCGTTTCAGGGCAACGTAGCTGACGGGCAGTTATTTTCGCCAGCCTATAGTGCTGAATGCTTGCTTGAGGTACTCAGTAAGATGGGTGCTGCCCAATCAGGGAGTTTTGTGGATTGGGCAGGGGAATCTATACCGTGGTAGGTTTTAGAATGAGCCTTATTTCATTAGAAATTGACGAGTTAAGGCGATCAATAGGTGACAAATAAATCCATAAATTCGTTTACTGGTGTCTGCTCTAAACGCTGTTGGTCGCTACACAATGCAAAAATCTCTGTACAGCGACTGTCGATAAACCGTGTCGCAAGACTGGCACGGAACTTTGCCTCCAATATTGGCAAACCTTCAGTACGGCGGCGTTTATGACCGATAGGGTATTCAATCGCTACCTTATCGGTACTACTGCCATCTTTAAAAAACACCTGAATGGCATTGGCAATCGAGCGCTTGCTTGGATCATGATAGTCTTTTGAATAACCAGCATCTTCTTCAACGACCATCTTATGACGCAGACCATCAATCAAAATATGATGCTCGGCATGATAATCATCTTCATAGTTTTCAGCCATCAAATCACCGGTGAGTAAAGCCACTGCGACCATATATTGCAAACAATGATCGCGATCAGCAGGATTGGCCAGCGTCCCTTCCTTTGAGATGATCCGAATAGCAGACTCATGAGTCGTTAGGATGATTTTTTCAATCTCTTCCATGCGGTCATCGATACGTGGATGCAAGATAACGGCAGCCTCACAAGCAGTTTGCGCATGGAACTCGGCAGGGAAGCTTATCTTAAATAAGACATTCTCCATCACATAGCTGCCAAACTCGCGCTGGAAGGTAAAGCACCGCTCGTTTTCAGGCTTAAGCGCCAAATCCTTATTAGTATGGCTAAACAGCACATCATAAAAGCCCCATTGCGGCGCTGTCAATGCAGATGGAATACCCATCTCGCCGCGGCGCGTGATATCGACTAAACGTACGGCGCGACTGGTCGCATCACCTGCAGCCCATGACTTGCGACTACCAGCATTGGGTGCATGACGATAGGTACGTAGCGCTTGACCATCGACGATAGCTTGAGAGATGGCAGCCATGATACGCTCATGGGGCAGTTTATAAAGTTTGGCAACAACAGCGGTCGACGCCAACTTCACTAAAAATACATGATCAAGACCCACACGATTAAAGGAGTTGTCTAATGCCAACACTCCTTGAATCTCATGCGCCATAATCATGGCTTCTAGCACTTCTTTCATAATAAGAGGTGCATGCCCCTGACTGACGTTTTGCTGGCTGATATAATCTGCTACTGCCAAAATCGCCCCTAAATTGTCAGAGGGGTGACCCCATTCGGCAGCGAGCCATGTATCATTATAATCAAGCCAGCGCACGATACAGCCTATATCAAAGGCAGCTTTAATAGGGTCTAGGCGATAGGAAGTGCCGGGGACACGCGCGCCATTAGGGGTGATTTGATCGGCGCAATCAGGACCTAAATGCTTGGTACATTCAGGGAAACGTAATGCCAGTAGTCCGCAGCCAAGCGTATCCATCAGGCAGTAGCGAGCGGTATTCCAAGCATCAGCGCTATTGGGTGAGTCGTTATCTATAGAGTAATTGAGTACATAGTCGGCGATTTTTTCAATCTCGCTATCATACTCCGGTCGTACATTGCTTTCCACAGTAGACATAATCGTTACCTCTTCCTTGAGTCAGATATATAAGTGACTTATCAATCCTATTACGAATCAATAAACCTGCTATCAAAAATAGCATACTCACAATCGAACCACAGTGAAGTAGTGTAAGACCTGCCTTGAGTGGAAAAAACTTTAGACCATCAAATACAGCAAACCAATAATAAACAACACTGCTAATATCAATAGCAAAAAGCTAAGAATACTGCTTGTCGTACCTGAGCTTTCTCTTTTTACTTTGACCTTTTTAATAATAGGTAGCACCATAATGACATGCTCAATACCGTCTTCAAGATAATGCTCGCCTTCAGGGATAAACCCAAGAGATTGGTAAAAGTTTAGTAGATAAGTCTGGGCTGAGATGATGATAGGTTTTTTACCGTATTTTTTACGGCAATATTTGATAGCCTCTAGCATCATTTGACGGGCGACACCATCACCGCGATGTGCCGCCAACACCAGCACTCTACCAATCGATGGAATAGGACCTGACGGAGTAACGGCGGATTTTTTGCTGTTAAAAACAGGCGGAATAATGCGGCAATAACCAATCAGCTGCTCGTTTTGATGCGCGACCAGATGTAAGCAATCAAAATCGACCTCATCCATATCTTGATAAGGGCAATTTTGCTCAACCACAAACACTTGCGAGCGCGCTTTTAAAATATGATACAGATCAACGGAGGTTAATTCATCAAAGGTTTTTATCGAAATTTCACAAGTCATAATCACACAGCTTCTAACGATTTAAAGGATGATCAAAAATAGGATGCAGCAAAGAGTGAGCATTATAACGATTTCGTACCGCATTAACTATTCAAGGTTTGACTGATTTTATCTAAGTTCAGGCTATCTGACATGGCGCTGAATATTTCAAAATACTTGCCGCCTTTATGGTAAAGCTCTTCATGGGTGCCGGTCTCGACCACACGCCCATCTTCTATCACTACTAAGTCATCGGCATCAATGATTTGGGCAATATTGTGCGACACCATAATCACAGTACGGTCTTTCTTAATAAGATCTAAGCTTTTTTTGACCTGTTGACTGGCAATAGCGTCTAGGCTGGCCGTTGGTTCATCCAAAAACACAATAGGCGGATCCTTTAAGAACATCCTTGCCAGCGCAATACGTTGCTGCTGCCCACCTGATAGGGATTTTGCGGTACTCTCATAGCCTTTGGATAACGACATGATTTGCTCATGAATAGAGGCTTTTTTTGCTGCAATCACAATATCATCGTCACTAGCACTCATATCACCATAACGGATATTTTCGCCAATCGTACCGGAAAATATATGATTGCTTTGTAGTACCAGCCCGATATTTTGACGCAACTCATGAGTATCACAGTCGGCTAAATTATGCTCATCTAAACATATTGTGCCGCTATCTGGCGCGTAAAATTTTACCAATAAGCTAATAATGGTGCTCTTTCCTGCACCGGAGAGGCCCACCAGTGCAGTAATACGATTGGGTTTGATGGTAAAGCTGACATCTTTTAGCGCTTGTGTGCCATTGGGATAAGTAAAATAAACGTTTTTAAGTTCAATGAGACCTTTTAAATCTTTACTGCTCCTGCCAGTGATGTGCTCAACTTGGCTTTCATCTTCTAAAATCTCAAAAAATCCTTCGGCATAGGTTAAGGCATTGTTGATTTGGTCATAAATACGATGTAATTGACGGATAGGAGCGGCGACGTTTTGAAACAGCATGACGTGGAATAAAATCATGCCAATGGTCATTTGACCTTTTAATACAAAGTAGGCGGTCAGTAAAATAATCACCACCACGCCGATTTGCTCAATAAAGGTCTTTACTGCATCATAAATAAAACCAATGCTACGAATACGCAGCTGATTATCGGTCATGTCTTTTTGAATCTGTAAATGCTTCTCCGCCTCGATAGACTCGCGGACAAACGATTTTACGACACTGATAGAATTAATCAGCGATATAACCATCCCGCTTTTGGCTTCTCTAAAGCCGCGCATTTGACGACGAAAACCTTGCAACCGCCTCGCTTGTTTTTGGCTGATAAAAAAGTAAATCGGGATGATAATCAGACCAACCAAGCCTATCCAAAAGTTGGTCGAAAACATGATAATGAGTGAGACGATCGCACTGGCAAACAGCGGTAGCATATCGATAAAGAAGTTTTGCACTAAACTGGTTAAGCTACTAACGCCATAATCAATACGGGTTTGTAATTTACCGCTGTCGTTTTCGCTACTGGTATAAAATGCCATGCGGTAGGTTAAGATGCGTTCAATGATTTTTTGGGACAAGTCACGAGACAAGTTGATACGAATCTTTTCACCAAAGAAGCGCTGTCCAAAAGAGATAAATATCGACAATATCTCTTTGGTCAAGAGCACCGCACTGATAATGGTCAGCATGCGCACGCCAGCTTCCCATGGATCGGCAAGGGTAGCGATTTCGGTCAAGGTATCAACGGCATAGCGCAACACAAAGGCATTAACTTGCGCGGTAAAGGAGCCAAGCACCGTTAAGATTAGCGTAGCGATAATTAAGGTTTTGTAAGGCGCGGCAAATACCGCCAGTTTTTTTAGAATATCCCACAACAGCGCCCGCCGTTCTTTTTTCTCGACCGGCGGCTTTTTATCTAACTGCACATGGCGTGACTGGGGACGGGTTGGCATAAAAATTTAGCTCATGGATTTTAATATTTTACTAAATCATATTTATATTAAAATTATTAAAATAAAGTTTGGTATTATATAGAGCCATTCTTTGTTCTCTTTTGGTGGACACCATTTGAAAATGATTCCTTATATCTTGATTAGCCTGTTAGGCGGTGCCATTGTTCCGCTCCAGCTGGCTATTGTCAATGCTTTTCGAGAAAGTACGCAAGCCTCGCAGATCCAATCTACCTTTTATTTATACTTAGGAGGTGCATTGGCTTCTCTAGTGCTGTCCTATATGATGAGTGGTGGTATCAAGCCGCCAATAATTGAAAATGCGACATGGTGGATGTGGTTACCAGGATTTTTGGGCAGCTTTTATATCTTGTTTATGTTTATTGCCGCGCCAAAAATAGGCGCAGGTAATACATTGCTATGGGTTTTTCTAGGGCAAATGTATTTTGCCTTGATTCTAAGCCAAACTGGCTTATTTGGCTTAGAGGTTAAAACAATAGATAGCTATAAAATTTCTGGTTTAGCCTTAGTCACTATAGGCGGGATGTTAATGATATATGGAGAGAGTAAAGTAAACGGTTAAAAAGCATCCGCTGGTACAAAAACGTCACCTATCATGATACGACGTGCTGAGCGACTCATCGAGACTTTTTTGGCTTGCCAGCGTCCATCGATCAGTTCGGTTTTTCCGCCTACGAGCAATGTGCCAGAGGGGTGACCAAAACGAACTTCACCTAATTCGCTACCGCCTGCTGCTTGATTAACGAGCGTACCTTGCGTAGTCGCTGCCGCTGCTATGGCGACCGCTGCTGTGCCCATCATCGCATGATGCAATTGTCCCATACTCATCGCGCGTACAACTAAGTCGATATCAGTTGCCTCAACTGCTTTGCCACTTGAGGCGCTGTAACTTTGCGCAGGAGCTACCCAAGCAATTTTTGGAATGTGCTGGCTGGTCTGTGCTTCAGAAACGTCTTTAAATAATCCCATCGCCACACCGCCTGTGGCACGGATTTTCTCAAGCTTGGCAAGTAGCTCACCATCGCTATTGATGTCGCCTTGCAATTCAGTACCTGTGAAGCCTAAATCTTCTGCTTTCATGAAGATAGTCGGGATACCCGCGCTAATAAAGGTAGCTTTGACACTATCGGCATTTAAATCGCAGCCTGAGACATCGAAGTCATCGATTAGATTGTTTGTCGGGAACATGTCACTAGATGAATCAACTGGATCGATGAACTCAATTTTTACTTCAGCGGCTGGGAAGGTCACACCGTCTAATTCAAAGTCACCGGTTTCTTGCACTTGTACCTTGCCTTGCTCATCTTGATACACAGGCACGTGGGCGATAATGGTTTTACCGATATTCTCTTGCCAAATGCGTACTTCACATATACCGCTATCTGCGTTGTCTTCGAGGCTGTTAGTAATCTTGTCAGCATCGACCAAACCCATATTAATGGCGCAGGCGCCAACTGCAGCGGTTAAGTTGCCACAGTTACCCGCCCAATCAATCATAGGCTTTGCGATATTGACTTGTCCGAACAGATAATTCACATCATGATCTGATTTATCAGAAACCGATAAAATAACCGTTTTTGACGTGCTAGAGCTGCCATTACCTAATCCATCGATTTGCTTACCGTAAGGATCTGGGCTACCGATGACACGTAGCAAAAATTGATCACGTGATTCACCAGCAACTTGGCAACGCTCAGGTAAATCAGACAGTTTAAAAAACGTGCCTTTAGAGGTACCGCCGCGCATATAGGTGGCTGGGACGGATAATTGGGGGGCGAAAGAGGGTTTTGATTTAGAATTGGTTTGGGCCACTGTATTAAGTCCTTTTTGTATTGTTATAAGATTGGGTATGGCGGCGTCATCAAGTAAACACGAACGACTAAGAACGCTCGTTAATAATGATAGCGACAAGAGATAATAGTCAGATAGTTATCATCGACGGCATATACCAACCGATTGGCATCATCGATGCGTCTTGACCAAAATCCGGATAGATTTTCTTTTAGGGGTTCAGGTTTGCCAATGCCTTCAAACGGATTACGCTTACATTCGGTGATGAGTTTGTTAATACGTTTGAGTGTTTTTTTGTCTTGCGTTTGCCAGTACAAATAGTCTTTCCACGCAGCATCTGTCCATGCTAGTTGCTCACTCATTATCAGACCCTTTGGATTGATTAAAGCCTTTGAGTTCAAGCATTCTCAACGTCGCTATCCGTATGCTCATTGTCATCGCTGCTATTATTGTCTTCTGCCGTATCAATTAGCTCACGCGTAACAGTCTTGCCAGCTTTATATTGGGCAATAGATTCCGCTAAGTGCGCCGCATTGGCAGGAGATTTTAATAGATAGACGGTTTCCATCAGGCTATTGTAATAATCAAGCGACATTACAACCGCATCATCAGCGTCACGACGGGTCACGATAGTGGCGTTGGCATCATCGTTTACCGTATCTAGGACGGACTTTAAGTGCTTTCTGGCTTCTGAAAAACTAATGACTCTCATGGTTTACTCCTCTCACGACATACTCCATAACTTGTACAATATATAGTACATATTACGCTATTAATTAAGTAAACTCAATATTTAGCTACTATCTAATACTTAGGTATAAGTAAGAAGGCTTAGTGTATAAAATGCAAAAGCAAATAAAAACCGATGCCGTATAATTTATACAACATCGGCTCTTTGTTTATTTAACACTCAAACGCTTAAACAATATCTAGCGTGCCATCGATAAACTCTTTGGCAAAGCGCTGTAGCATCCCGCCTGCGTTATACATTTTAACCTCATCAGCGGTATCTAAACGGCAAATGATAGGGGTTTCAGTCGTGCTGCCATCAGCACGGTTAATCACCAGCGTCATCATGCCGCCAGCAGAAACTTCGCCTGTGACATCAAAGACTTCCGTACCATCTATATTTAGTGTGTTCCGAGTTGTACCTTTTTCAAACTGCAAAGGTAGCGCACCCATACCAACCAAGTTTTGACGATGAATACGTTCGAAATCTTCAGCGACCACCACCTCAACTCCTGCTAAACGCACACCTTTGGCAGCCCAATCGCGGCTTGATCCTTGACCATAGCCGTCACCTGCGATAATGATCAGCGGCTGTTCACGGTTCATATAGGTTTCGATTGCTTCCCACATGCGCATGACTTGACCTTGTGGTTCAACCCTAGCAAGCGAACCTTGTATTACTTCACTTTGCTCATCACGTACCATTTCATTCAACAGCTTAGGGTTAGCAAATGTCGCACGCTGCGCGGTTAAATGGTCACCGCGATGGGTCGCATAAGAGTTATAGTCCTCGCTTGGCAGACCCATGGTATCAAGGTACTCGCCAGCTGCTGAGTCACCCAAAATCGCATTAGACGGTGATAAATGGTCAGTGGTAATATTGTCACCTAATACCGCTAATGGACGCATACCTTTTAGCTTATTCATCGCTGCCATTTTGCCTTCCCAATAGGGTGGACGACGAATATAAGTGGTCTGCTCGCGCCAGTTATAAAGTGGGCTTAATGCTTTACCCGTATCTTTTTTGGCTTCATCAAACATCGGGATATACACGGCATTGAACTGCTCAGGCTTCACGGCAGCAGCGACAATAGCATCGACTTCATCATCATCAAACCAGATGTCTTTTAGATAAACGTCATTGCCATGTTGGTCTTTACCCAATGAGTCTTTTTCAATATCAAAGCGAATGTTACCGGCGATAGCATAAGCGATGACCAGTGGCGGTGATGCTAAGAATGCTTGCTTGGCATATGGGTGGATACGACCATCAAAGTTACGATTGCCCGATAATACCGCAGTGGTGAACAGATCGTTATCGATGATTTCTTTTTCGATATCAGGATCAAGCGCGCCACTCATACCATTACAAGTGGTACAAGCAAAGCCAACCACGTCAAAGCCGATTTCTTGTAGCTCTGGCATCAGACCGGCTTCTTCTAGGTACATTTTTACCGTTTTTGAGCCGGGTGCTAAAGACGATTTTACCCAAGGCTTACGCAATAAGCCTTTTGCATTGGCATTACGGGCGACAAGACCCGCAGCAACCATGTTGCGAGGATTAGACGTATTGGTACAGCTGGTAATTGCGGCGATAATCACCGCACCATCTGGCATCAGACCATCTTTTGGTTCAGGTAATTTATCACCTTCGCCATGAGCAATACCTTTAGCAACCAAATCTGTGGTGGATACACGAGCATGCGGACGTGAAGGGCCTGCCATGTTACGGACAACAGCCGATAAATCAAACTCAAGCACACGTGCGTACTCAGCTTTTTCCATGCCATCAGCCCATAGACCCGTTTGTTTGGCGTACTGCTCAACCAGTTTAATTTGCGCTTCGCTACGACCGGTTAATCGTAAATAATCGATGGTTTGCTCATCGATATAGAACATCGCTGCGGTTGCGCCATATTCTGGGGTCATGTTTGAGATAGATGCACGGTCACCGACGCTTAATTGGCGAGCACCTTCACCGAAGAATTCAATATAAGTAGATACCACGCCTGCATCACGTAAGAATTCAGTCATCGCCAATACCAAATCGGTACCAGTAATGCCTCTTTGCAATTTACCAGTTAGCTTGACGCCAACGTAATCAGGGAGACGCATATAAGACGGGTTGCCTAGCATGACGCTTTCCGCTTCAAGCCCGCCAACACCGATTGAGATAACGCCTAAAGCATCAACCATCGGCGTATGACTATCGGTACCGACCAAGGTATCGGCAAACGCCACTTGTTCACCGGCTTTATTTTGTACCACTTGTACAACCGGCGACATTTTTTCTAAGTTAATTTGGTGCATGATGCCGTTACCGGGCGGTACGACGTTGACGTTATCAAAGGCATACTGACACCAGTTAATAAAGTGGAAACGGTCATCGTTACGGCGCTCTTCGATAGCGCGGTTTTTTTCAAAAGCATTTTCTTCAAAGCCTGCATGTTCAACGGCCAATGAATGGTCAACAATCAATTGCGTTGGGACGATTGGATTCACTTTTGATGGGTCACCGCCTTGCTCAGCGATGGCGTCACGTAGACCAGCCAAATCAACAAACGCAGTCTGACCTAGGATATCATGACAAACGACGCGAGCAGGGTACCAAGGAAAATCTAAATCTTGCTTGCCTTCGATATGTTGCTTGAGCGCTGCGGTTAAATCTTCTGGTGGGCAGCGGCGTACCAAGTTTTCACACAGTACTTTTGAGCAGAACGGTAGCTTGTCATACGCGCCAGCTTCGATGTTTTCGATTGCTTCACGGGTATCAAAGTAATACAAATCTGTGTCAGGTAATGGCTTTTTAAAGGGTTCATTCATCGGTTGTACAAGGGCGTTGTCCATAAGTCACCTTTAGCTGTTGGCTGGTTTAAATTCAAAAAATAGTCATTCTTTTAGCAAAATCATCAGTGAAATGAGACGTTAGAAAAGGGCTTTGCTAAAAAAATATGCTTAAAAAGACAGTGAGGTTATTAAGAAAAGGTTTAACTGCTAAATTGTTGTATATGTCTAGCAGTTAAGCCGGCTATCTCGCATAAGTATTTATGCGAGATAGTAAATACATATGGATTAACGCGCGCTCATCTCTGGTACTGGGCGCAGCTCTTCGCCAGTATATTCAGCACTTGGGCGAATGATACGGTTGTTCGCACGTTGCTCAAACACGTGTGCTGCCCAGCCTGTTAAACGTGAGCAAACAAAGATTGGCGTGAACAGTTTGGTTGGAATGCCCATAAAGTGATAGGCAGAGGCATGGAAGAAATCAGCGTTACAGAAGAGTTTTTTCTCACGCCACATGACTTCTTCACAGCGTACTGATACTGGATATAGCACTTCATCACCAACATCCGCTGCCAGTTTTTCAGCCCAACCTTTAATCACGACATTACGTGGATCTGATTCGCTATAGATAGCATGACCAAAGCCCATAATCTTATCTTTACGCGCTAGCATTGCCATCATCTCAGACTCTGCTTGATCAGGAGAGGTAAATCCTTCAATCATATCCATCGCCGCTTCGTTGGCGCCGCCATGCAAGTGACCGCGTAATGAGCCAATCGCGCCAGTGATACAAGAATGAATGTCAGACAGGGTAGAGGCACAGACGCGAGCGGTAAAGGTTGAGGCGTTAAACTCGTGCTCTGCATAAAGAATCAGTGAGACGTTCATTACCTTAGTATGTAGCTCGTTTGGTTTTTCACCTTTAAGCAGATGTAAGAAATGACCGCCAATCGTATCATCGTCGGTTTCAGTTTCGATACGCACATTGTCGTGGGTAAAGCGATACCAGTAATTGATGATTGATGGGAAAACCGCCAGCATACGATCCGTTTTATCATTTTCTTGTGAGAAGTCAGTTTCCATCTCAAGGTTACCAAGCATCGAGCAACCAGTACGTAATACGTCCATCGGATGGGCATCTGCAGGAATACGCTCAAGCACATCTTTTAATGCTTGTGGTAAGCCACGTAAACCTTTCAATTTAGTTTGATAAGCATCAAGCTCGCTTTGGGTAGGTAAGTTGCCGTATAGCAACATATAAGCGACTTCTTCAAAGATGCATTTGTCAGCTAGCTCTGAGACATCATAACCACGATAAGTCAGACCTGAGCCTGATTTACCAACGGTAGATAGAGCCGTCTTACCTGCTACTTGACCACGAAGACCTGCGCCCGAAAGTTCTTTCTGTGCTGCCATAGTAAATTCCTTTTGTTGGTAGCTTGTGTTGGATAAAATATAAAGGTACTGCAAATATCAAATACTGCGTTGACATCCTCATTGATAGAAAAACCAACGCTTTTAACCGCTAAGACTACTTATTATCAGCAAATAATTTGTCTAGCGTTTGTTCAAACTCATGATAGTTTAAGAAGTCATACAGCTCCATACGGGTTTGCATCGTGTCAACAACTTTGTCTTGCGTGCCATCAGTCAATAGATGCTGATATACGTTTAATGCCGCTTTGTTCATCGCACGGAAGGCTGACAACGGATAAAGCACCATATCGACACCCACCGCGTATAACTGCTCGGTGGTATATAGATCGGTCTGACCAAATTCGGTCATATTAGCTAGGACTGGAATATCAAGCACGTCGGTAAACTTACGGTACATCTCAATATCCGTTAGTGCTTCTGCAAAAATCATATCAGCACCGGCTTCTTGAAAGGCAACTGCGCGCTCAACCGCTGCATCAAGACCTTCGACAGATAGGGCGTCGGTACGTGCCATCACCACAAAATCTTTGTCCGTCTTGGCATCAAGTGCCGCTTTTAGGCGATCAACCATTTCTGAGATACTAACAATTTCTTTATTTGGACGATGACCACAACGCTTTTGCGCCACTTGGTCTTCGATATGAACCGCAGCCACACCAGCTTTTTCCATTTTACGAATGGTTTGAGCAATATTAAATGCACCACCAAAACCGGTGTCAATATCAACCAATAATGGCGTATCAACCGCATCGGTAATACGGCGCGCATCTTCTAAGACGTTATCAAGGCTAGTCATACCCAAATCTGGCAAGCCAAATGAGGCATTGGCCACGCCAGCACCAGAGAGATATAAGGCTTGATGACCAACTTGAGTTGCCATCATTGCTGTATAAGCGTTAATCGCGCCAGCAATCTGTAGCGGTTGATTATTATCATTTTTTTGTTTCATTGCACTGCGAAAGCGAGCGCCAGCTGATAGGGTCATGTCGTGGTCCTTACGTGGAGGGAAGATCTTGTCGTTATCATTCGCGATTCAATCGTTGTGCTTGATTATAACCAATTATTCAGGACTGCAAAGCGGGATTTTCATTCAACTGTTAATATAAATTAAATTAAAAAATTAATTTTATTAATACTATTTAATTAATGCATAGTGCTATCCAATAACTAGAGGTTTAGATCTATTAGTATTCATAACGTATCAAACGCTGCATTTCTCCTAATTAAATATTTACATCTGGTTACAATTATATCTATAAGCGTTTTATCGTTGTCCACAAAAAAGCCCTCTTAGTCTTGCTAAAAGGGCTTTTACTCTATCAAGTCTATTATTAGCTAGATTGGCTAACCTTTATTTTTAACCAATAATACCTGCAAGGCTAGCTAGGAATAACAAGGTAAAGCCACCTAAGAATACAAGCCCTGCAATCGAATAGGCGTTCATACCGGCTGATAGCTTTTTATGGTTTTTCACTAGCGAATAGTTTAACCAACCAAAGATAGGCGCGGATATAAAGGCGGATATCATCGCAAACTTCAGCATAGCGCCTAATTGTCCGGCAAAGAAGCTGATAATCAAAAGACCGCCACCGATAGCATAGGTGGTCCAAAAGGCGATTTGCTTTTTATTAATCTCGTCTTCACCTTTTAGTAAGCGCCAGCATTCGGCGTTGGCACGTCCATAGCCATCCGCACAGGTAATAGTGGTGCCAAACATACACATAAAGGCGACAAAGGCGACCAGTAGTCTTGACCATTCACCGATAGTGGCGGTATACATATTGATAAGCTGATCAATATAAGCGACACCTGCGGTTTGAATCTCTTGACCTGAGCCGTATTGTACGAAAACGCCTAACGCTAAAAAGAACAAGGCTAAAATAGCGGAAACTAAGAAACCGACATTAAAATCCAGTAAGCCCTGACGGTGAGTGGTATTGTCCGCTTTTCTCTTGGCTGACGTCCACATCGAGGTGATGGCAGCGAACTCAAGTGGTGCTGGCATCCAACCCATAAGAGCCACAATAAACCCTAAAGTCGCCAAGTTCCAAGGAGAGGCAGGGATAAAATCCGCCACCATAACCGTCGGCTTACCAGCAGCAATCATCACCGCTAACACGGTTGCGGATACGAGCGCAATCATAATCCACTTAGTCACGCCGTCAAGCAATTTATAATGACCAGCAATCAGAAAAAACCAACATACAGCAACGATGATGACAGCTAAGGCAATACTTGATAGTCCTACAGATGCGGGCAGCATAAAGCCCAATATCACTGCCGCAAGCAATGTCACAGCCCCCGTACTAATCACCGCCGATAAAATAGATAGGATAAAATAAATCCAGAGATAGGCTTTTGAGCGTTTGGCATAGCCTGCGATTAAGCTCTCGCCAGTGTCATAGACATAATCGGTGGCAAACCGGAAGAACGGATACTTAAAGACGTTGGCTAATATAATCATAATCGCCAGCTGCCAGCCATATAACGCGCCAGCCTGTGTCGATGAAATCAGATGCGAGCCGCCAATAGCAGCAGTCGCCATCAGAATACCGGGACCAAAGATTCGCCAGCTAAAGCCTTCTTGCTGCGCGGAGAGAGTATCGCCTGTGGCACTTGGGTTATTGAGTGGTTGTGTGGTCATGCTTACCTCGAAATGGTTAAAACGGCAAATCATCACTTACCTGTGTCAGTTTGCCAATGATCATGAGCGCATCGCTTAATACTGTTTATGAGTACTGTTTCTTAAAACGATTTGTCTTGTATCGACTTTAGCACACCAATCTGGTTTAGTAGAATGATTATTTATATAATTATTACTTATTTTTTGCATAGCCATTCCTGATAGTTAGCATAATTAAATGTAAATATCAAGATTTATCAATGGCTATTTTTTCGGGCTTCTTTATACCACAATTATGACTCAATATCTGATAATTTAGCGCTGAGATTCAAATTTTTGCCGGCGGTAAGTAATGCCGCGCTGTTCATAGACATGATAAGTCGCACGCAATAAGTCAGGAATATGAGGATGCACAAAATCCTTAAGTGTATGCAGATAAATAGGTGAGGTGACGTTTTCGTGAATGAGGCGCTGATAGCTGATCTGCTCCGTACGCACTGTCTTTAAGCTGGCAGGTACCAAGGTGATGCCTTCGCCCGCCGCTACTAACCCGAGTGCCACTTGCAAGTCACTGACGGTGGTGGTCATAAATGGAGAGATACCGTACTGTGCAAATAAATATAGTAAAGGCTCTGTTATCTGCTCAACAGTAGAGGCTTGATGATGGCTCGTATTATTTTTCTTATTCTGCCCCAAGGTTTTAGGAGTCCCTGTGCTTGATGCCGTTTCTGGCATTGTAGATACAGGTAAGTGGGTTTGATGATAGAGAATCAGGCGGTTATTGGCCAAATCGATCAAGCGTTGTTCGCGCACATTGGCAAGCGGATGGGCTTTGGGGAGGGCAACGACATAGCGCTCGTGGCGTAACAGTATTTGCTGTATCCATGGGTCTTGATGGGCAAAGCGTCCAAAACCAATATCGATGTCACCAGATTTGAGCGCATCCATTTGCTGATAGGAGCTGATGTCCTTTAGGTTGACGTCAATCTCAGGATTGGACTGCTTCAGTCTGGCGATAATCTCAGGTAGCAACCCATACAGTATAGAGGGTACAAAACCGATATTTAATGCGCTGCTAGGGGCAGATAAGCGCTGGGTCATACCAACAACCGTATCGACTTCTGTCAGTATGGTACTGATTTTATCGTAAAAGAACGTGCCAGCTTCTGTTAAATGTAGCGGTCTATGATAACGATCAACCAACATCACGCCCATGTCTGTCTCAAGTTGCTTGAGTAAACGGCTTAAACTGGGCTGTGACAATCCGATTTTGGTAGCGGCTGCACTAAAGCTCCGAAGCTCGGCAACGGCAATAAACGCATTGAGCTGCTTTAAATCCATGTTTTATGCTCATTTATCTGTAATATCATGTCGATTGATGAAGCGGATACTACTGTATTTTATATCAATAACAGCAAAACTATAAAATTATGCTTGAAGCATCTGAGTTGACACTCTATATTGTTTATTAACGATAGCGTTACACTTTAGCAAACTAAAAAACTTTTCCCTTCATTCTAGCAGTCATCTACGGTTTCGTGGCATAAACTGGTTTGGTATCACTTCATGAGCGACAAAAAAGACAAGCAAAGCGCCGATTTAGAGGCAAACTTAGCAAAAATCGCTAATACGAAGCCACGACTGCGTAATCGTAAACATAATATCTATGAGCGTTATATCACTCGTGTTGAAAGCGTAGAAACTATTGAAAGTACTATTGAAAATACAGAAAATGAGAGCGAGCCAACTGTCACCACTGATGCTTATGATGAGACTGATGTTGGTCTTAGTGCAAGTCTATTGGACAGTTCTGTTCAGCCGCACATATTACAACCGCTCAAAAACGCTGACAAGCTGTCATCCTATGAGCCACTAAGTGCAGCAGAACTAGAGTTATTTGGCAGCCAAGAGCAAGATAGTGTGGAAAATACAGCAGGGTTACAGATATCTGATAACGCGAGCACATCGGTAAGCTTAGACTTCTCTGATGAAGATGAGAAGGTTATACACCTTTTAATGACAACAGAGGTGACTGATAACGCAGCTTCTACAGTTAAAAATGAAGATACTGAGGTAAATGATAGCGCTTATATTGATGAACCTATCAGCACTGCATCTTTGATAACCTTACCCCTCAAAAAATCGAAAAAAAAGAAAGCGGTAAAATCAATACAAACGCAGAAGAGTAGTAAAAAGCCACTTATTATAGGTATGGTGCTTGGCTCACTCATGATTTCTGGTGCTGTATTCACGTTAATTGCGACTGGTTTCTTGTCTGCCGGCACTACGTCTACAGCGTTAAATGAAGCTGGCACGCCTATTAATGAAAACGCGACTCAGACAAGCCCGGTCACCAAACAAACAGCTACTGACACTGAAATGAACACCACTGAGAAAAATGTTGTGGTAGAGGCTAATACGCCACCTGCTGTCATTGAAGTGCCCAGTGACTCTGACCCTGCCAAATCATCAATAGCCAAGCCTGAAACGAACGCAATGAATAATAATGAGACAGCTGCTAGTACGTCAACATCAAAGCCTGCCATCACATACGAAGATTTTAGAGAAGAGTCACAAAACACGCTATATCGTGAAACCAATGATTAGCGTCATAAAAACTCTTGTCTTAAATAACTTTCTTGCTTTTCTTTAGGCTCTTTTTTAACCAATGGTCAAATATGAACGGACCAAATGGTAAGAACGAGCCAAGCACGCCAGCAGGAAGCGCCCATATAGGCATTTTTATCTTGATGGCTGTGCCCATGAGTACAACAATATAGGCGATGAATAAGCCGCCGTGAGCCATACCGATATATTTTACCCCTTCTGAAATGTCCATCATATACTTTAGTGGCATAGCGATGCAGAGCAACAGTAAAAACGAGGTGCCTTCTAGATAACCTATCATCGTAAGCGTTTTTAATGCTGTATTTTGTTCTGTTGTAAGATTAGGGGCGGGTTCAAACATTGGCTGAGCCTGTGGCACTGTATTTTCCTTTTGTCATCGACATATAAGGTATGGTCGTTTAACGAGGTAAGCAATAATAGCAGCCGTAGGTTGCTATTATTGCCTTTAGCGAAAAACCAATAGAACGGTCAATATATGTGCAAATAAAACAGATTAAGTTAAAAAGCTTGCAAGCTAAACATCAAGGGCAGGGGGCTTACTTTCAAATTCCGCAAGCATCTTAGTAATGAGCTGATCTTTTTGCTGCCAAACTTGCTCAACCCAATCAAACATTTCTGCTTTTATCGCCTCATCAGTCTCATAACCGCCATTTTGAACACTGGCAAATAAGTCATCAGGCATCTTAATATGTCTGACATCGACGCCCAGACGCTTGATATTGCCTTTCCATAAGTCGCCATATGTCGGCACACCATCAGGATAGACGATGGTCATATCTAAAATACCATCGATATCTTCGCCAAGCGCACTAATCGCTAGTGACAAACCGCCCGCTCTTGGTTTAAGCAAATGCGTATAGGGCGATTGCTGCTTATCCCGTTTTACGGTGGTAAAACGTGTGCCTTCTAGATAATTTAACAGTGTAAAAGGCTTGTCTTTTAGCAATGCACAAGCGCGTTTTGCTTCTTCGATATCTTTGCCTTTTAAGGCAGGATTTTTCGCAATCGCCTCTTTAGAATGTCGACGCATCATTGGAAAATCGAGAAAATAGAAAGCTTGACCAATGACTGGAATATATATCAGTTCAAACTTGGTAAAAAATCGCGTCAAGGGCAAACGCTTTTCACTAATATATTGCACGATACTGGTATCAACCCATGATTGGTGATTACTTACCAGTAAATACTTGCCCTTGGTATGGATATCGTCAGGTAGGCTGATACGCCAGTCTTTATCCGGCAGAATGTTATCGATCATCGCGTTATTGCTGTTAATCCAATAATTGGTCACATCAATGACCGCTTTATCAGCAATCGCTGCACCAGTAACAGCTTTGGCTGCACCCATAATCCATACAGGGGGACCTGCTAACATACTATTAAAAGTAATAACGCCTGTTGCTGTGGTCAGCGAAGCGATTTTGCCAAGTTTAGGATTGCGTTCATGTAGTTTTTGAACGAATGATTTGAATCGCATGTTAAATCCTCTTAACCTTACATATTATAAGTGGTTAGTAACGTAGTGGCATAATACTAGCAGAAATCGATAGGCGTGTTTACGTAATTGGTTTGGCTTTACATTTCACCGTTAGTCGTGGATATAATACTTAGTAGCTGATAGCAAATAGACGTCAATCGTATTTGATTTATTTTTATATCAAACTAGGTTTACAATTTATCGTTAATATTTAGAGGGTTTACAGTCGATGATCGAAACGAACACTCCTGAGCTCACGACAAGCCAAAAACAATAAAAAATCCAGTGCTAAATACTTAACACTGGATCAATAAGACCAATCACTAAAAGTACCAATTACTCAAATTACCAATCAGCCTTGTAGCTGGTCAATCATACCTTGGTATTTGTCTTTTTTCTCAGCAATCTTACTACGCTCTTCTTCTGCATTGTCTACCGATTCTTCAGAGTCTGCCACTTTCTTATCAAAAGCTTCTAACTCGGCAGTTTTGGCATCCAAAAGTCTGTTAAGCATAATAGCAACCGCTTTTTCAGAAACGTCAAGCGTCATATTAGAAGCTTCAGACGTAAAATCGTCTTTAAGCTTAGCAGCCCATTGATAGATATTAGCTATCGTCGCACTATGCTTGTCCTCATGCTTGTCTTCATTTTCAGAATCAGACTTATCCTCTTCGTCAGATTTCGCTTCTTTTTTGTCAGAAATAAAGTCATCTTTGAGCTTAGAAGCCCATTGATAGATGTTCGCTATCGTCGTACTGTGCTTATCTTCTTTGACAGAATTGTCATCTTGATCGTCTTTATTGGACTCATCATCCTTGCCGGACTTAGTTTCTTCATCAACCTCATAGTCTTTGTCAGCATTGTAATCTTCAAAATCACCGTCTTCATAAACGACAGTATCACCTTTTACTACTTCTACGCCTGTTACCGCATCATTTGAAGGCGTTGTCGCTGCACTCTCAAGAGACTCTAAGGCATTTTTAATGTTATCGTTATTAGTAGACTTGTCAGACATGATTTATGATCCTTTTAATGGCATTAAGTGAAATATATTTACCGCCAATATTATGCCAGTACAATTTTTTATTCAGTATCTTAATGTAAATTACATGTTTCAATTTGCTAAAAAGACGGCTACGCCTTAAACAACTTCCATTTCTAATAGTGTTGCAGATGACGCTTCTAACTGATCATATTTTATCACCACATTATTACTTTCAAGACTGGTATCAAGCTCAACATGGTAAGTAGCAAGCGTGACACTTGTATCATCCAAGCATTGACCGGTGGCAAGGTTAAATCTCTGCTTATAAATAGGGGAGGCCACATACAGTACCGCTTCATCAATGCCAGCATCGTTGGTCACGGTAGTGCCTCCAATTAACCCTCTAGATAATACATTGGCTTGACTAAAGGGGTCATAGTTATCAAGCGCGAACAGCTTAGCGTCCTTAGTGCGAAAAATTGCCACTTGTTTACCCTCTATCAGTGCGCAAACACCAGTCTCAGGGAGTATGTCTTCTAATCTGCAAACGGTATACTGGTTCATTGGGTGATCCTTATTCGTATATGATCGGAAAGTGTTAGACATTGATTAAGCCAGCTCGGTCACTAATATTTTAGCTTTTTCACTATCGGTCGCAGGGCGGATCTGCTCGCGCTCGGTGACAAAGACCACATTGTCATCTCCTTGTTCACTATTGACAAAGTGACGGAAGCGTTTGAGCTTTTCGCTATCGGTGATGGTGGCTTTCCACTCACACACATAGTTGTCGATCAGCAGCTGCATTTGTGCCTCTAGCTCATCAGCGATGCCTAAACTGTCTTCAATAATGACCGCTTGTAAATATTCCAATCCGCCATCTAAGCTCTCGCGCCATTTTGAGGTACGCTGGAGTTTATCTGCTGTTTTGATATAAAACATAATAATACGGTCGATGTATTTGATGACCGTGTCGCTATCAAGATCGGTGGCAAACAGCTCGCCATGACGCGGGGTCATACCACCATTACCACAGACAAATAAATTCCAACCATTTTCGGTGGCGATAATGCCAAAGTCTTTGCTTTGTGCCTCTGCACACTCGCGCGTACATCCCGACACGCCCATTTTTATCTTGTGCGGTGAACGCACGCCTTTATAACGGTCTTCTAATCTTAGGGCTAAGCCGACACTGTCATCGACACCATAGCGACACCAGTTATTACCCACACACGATTTAACAGTACGCAACGACTTACCATAAGCATGACCAGTCTCAAAGCCAGCTTGCACCAACTGTGTCCAGATATCAGGGAGTTGGTCTAGACGTGCGCCAAATAAATCCACGCGTTGACCCCCTGTGATTTTGGTATACAAATTAAACTCTTTGGCGACTTGTCCGAGGATGATCAGCTTATCGGCGGTGATTTCACCACCTGGCACACGAGGTACGACAGAATAGGTGCCGTCTTTTTGTATGTTGCCCAGATAATAGTCATTGCTATCTTGCAACGGTGTCAGTTCAGGCTTGAGCACATAGTCATTCCAGCATGAGGCCAAGATGGAGGCGACCGTAGGTTTGCAAATCTCACAGCCATGACCGTTACCATGCTCATCCAACAGAGCATCAAAGGTTCTAATACCATGGACACGAATCAAGCTATAGAGCTCTTGACGGGTATAGGCAAAGTGCTCACATAAGTCGTTATTGACCTCAAACCCAAGGGTCGTTAACTGGTAGCTTAAAGTGTCTTTCACCATAGGCGCACAGCCACCACATCCTGTACCTGCACTAGTACAAGACTTCACTTCGGCAATGGAGTACGCACCGTTTTCAACCGCCGCGCAAATAGCCCCTTTGGTGACGTTGTAGCATGAGCAAATCGTGGCGCTATCTGGTAAATTTTCTATACCCATCGTTGGTTTTTCAACGTTAGGTAAAATCAGGCTTTCAGGATGGGCAGGCAAGTCGATATTGTTGAGATATAGCTGTAATAGATTATTATAGTCTTCGGTATCACCGACCAATACCGCGCCAAGCAAGCGCTTGTTATCAGACGTTGTAACCAGTTTCTTATAAATACCTGTCGCAGGATTTTGATATAAATAGCTCAAACTGTCTGCGCTTTTGCCATGTGCGTCGCCAATACTACCCACATCCACGCCCATGAGTTTGAGCTTGGTGCTCATATCAGCGCCCGTAAAGGTTTGTGTTTGATCGCCTGAAATTTGCGCCGCACAAATACTCGCCATGCTGTAGCCTGGTGCTACTAAGCCAAATATCTTGTTATCCCACACCGCGCATTCGCCAATAGCGTAGACATGCGCGGCATTGGTGCGGCATTGTTCGTCAATTAAAATACCACCTCGTGCACCTATCTCAATACCGCATTCAGGATTGTTTTTGATAATGCCATCTTGCGGACGAATACCTGCACTAAAGACGATCATATCGGTGTCAAGCGAGGTATCATCGGTGAATTGCATGGTCAGCTGGCACGGATTCTCACTAAAGGTGCTCAGGTTTTTATGTATCGCGTCGCTATTATCAATAATGGCTTGGGTATTCTTACCAGTCAATACTTTGACGCCAAGCGCCTCAATTTTTCGTTTTAAAATATCGCCGCCAGCCGCATCAAGCTGTACGCCCATCAATTGCGGAGCAAACTCTACCACATAAGTCTCTAGTCCTAAGGTGACCAGTGCTTTTGCTGCTTCAAGCCCGAGTAACCCTCCGCCCACAACCACGCCTCTTTTTACTTTTGGTTGTTCCGCGATGGCAAGAATGTCATCCAAATCAGCAATGGTGCGATATACATGACAGTGTGCATGCTCACGCCCTGGAATCGGTGGTACAAATGGATATGAGCCTGTCGCCAGCACCAGCTCACCATATTCAATCCGCTCGCCAGCTTCAGTGATGATGTATTGATTATTGGTGTCAATATCTACAATACGCTGGTTCAGGTGCAATTGAATCTGGGCAGATGCATAGGCGCTTAAATCAACCAAGTTGAGCTTACTAACATCTTTATGCTCAAAGTAGCTCGATAAATATACCCGATCGTAAGCGGGACGGTCTTCTTCAGCAAACACATGAATATCAAACTGCTCATGTAACCCTTTTTCTATGGCTCGCTCAATAAAATGATGTCCAACCATACCGTTACCAATCACCACCAACTTAGCTTTACCTGCCTTACTCACTATAGTGCTACTCATGTAATTATCCTTAGTCATGGGTTTGTCTAAATAGTGCTTACAGTAATTACATCTTCAATAACTGTGCCAAGCACCGTTATATAGCGCCATATCTTTAAGCGAGAGTCTCATCACTACAGACGAAAAACCTGACGATGACAGTGTATTTCCTAGGCGGCGTGGTATGTGTGAGGATATAAATAGCAATGATAAATAAAAAAGTCTTTTCTCATTAAAAGTGAGGATACAAAAAATGGATGCACCAAAATAGATAAAACCATGCACCAATTTGATTGTATTTATGGCAGTCAGGGTTTTTCATTCATCTCGATAAAATTAGCGTTTATATATGGCTATTAAATTATGAATGACCTTGTAATAGCTGCTTGGAAGTCATCTATAGCAAAGCATGAACGCTTTTATCAAAGCCGAGGTTTTATCTGTATAACGAAGCTGATAGCGGCAGCTGGCACAGCCATTGCACCCTCTTAAATGCTCTAACTGGTCAGTTCGTTCAACATAACGTGTTCTTACGGCTTTCCATGTTAGCCCTGAATTTTACTATTTAAGGAAACCGCTTATGTCGTCATCGCTATCACCGAGCCCTGCTGCACCAAATAAAAATAAGCTCAATATCCTCTCTTTTACTGGTAAAAACCAGATACTCCATCTTGGTTGGATGGCTTTTTTTCTGACCTTTTTTGTATGGTTTAACCACGCACCATTCTTATCTGCCATCGGTGAGACTTTGAGTTTGACCAAGGATCAAGTCAAAACCTTGTTGATATTAAACGTCGCTTTGACTATTCCAGCTCGAGTCATTATTGGCATGTTGACCGATCGTTTTGGTCCGCGCCTCGTCTATACCGCCATTTTGGCTATAGGCGCGATTCCCTGTTTTACCTTTGCCTTTGCGCAAGATTACAACACGCTGGCATTGTCCCGTTTTTTCTTGGGTTTTGTGGGTGCAGGGTTTGTGGTGGGTATTCGTCTAATGAGTGATTGGTTCCCTGCAAATGAGCTGGGTACGGCTGAAGGTATTTATGGCGGTTGGGGCAATTTTGGTTCCGCTGCTGCTGCCTTGCTATTACCGACAGTGGCTATCATCGCTGCCGCTATAGTTGGTGGTGATGAGGGCTGGCGTTATGCGACGGCTACTTCAGGGGTGGTCATGATGCTTTATAGTGTGATTTTTTATAAGATGGTGCGAGACACGCCAAAGGGTGCAACGTATTTTAAACCCAAAAAATCTGGTGCCATGATGGTGACTTCGGCAGGTGACTTTTGGCTAATGATGGCATTTAAGCTGCCAATGTATTTGGCCTTGGCTCTTTTGGGATGGAAGTTATCACCCGCTGGTGTCAGCTTACTCAGTCAGGCAAGTGTCAATATCGTCTACATCGGATTGGTTATTTTATATATTTATGAGTTTGTGAGTAGTTATCGCTTTAATAAAGAGGTATTTACGACTCCTGTGCCAAAAGCGCATCAATATGATTTTAAGCAAGTCGGTATCTTAAATATTTTATACTTTGCGACCTTTGGCTCAGAGCTTGCCGTAGTGTCTATGTTGCCGCTTTTCTATCAAGAGACATTTAATCTATCAATTGTGATGGCAGGGGTTTTGGCATCTAGCTATGCGTTTATGAACTTGATGTCGCGACCGGGCGGCGGCTGGCTCAGCGATAAGTTTGGTCGCAAAATAACGCTGCTGATTTTGACCGCAGGTTTGGCTGTTGGTTATTTATTAATGGGTATCGTGGATTCAACATGGCCAATTGCCTTGGCATTATTTATCACGATGTTTTGCTCTTTCTTTGTACAAGCGGGTGAAGGTGCTGTGTTTGCGGTTATTCCACTGATCAAGCGTAGCATGACCGGACAATTTGCTGGCATGACCGGCGCTTATGGAAATGTTGGCTCGGTTGTTTATTTAACTGTCCTAAGTCTGGTTTCTTATCAAGTATTCTTCATGGTAATCGCCGCGACTGCTGTCGTTGGCTTCTTTGCACTGTTCTTTTTAAAAGAACCTGAAGGCGTTATCATCGAAGAGATGCCTGATGGCAGCTTTGCCCAAATTAAAGTGAGCTAATTATGCCAATGAATGAGGCACTATGGTTGCTTGATTTTTATACCATGCAAGGGCGCAAATCCGAAAATCAAGACAGCTTGCTGATAACAACATGCTTGCCGTATGGACAGTTTACAGCAACCATCAACGGCGGTGTTCAGTGTCCTCATGCGCCTTTATTGGTGCTGATGGCGGATGGTGTCAGTGCCTGTCAGTTTCCCAAACAAGCCAGCCAATTGGTGGTCAATACTGTCACGCACCATCTTACCTTAGCACTTAAAAACGGGGCACTTGAAGAGATGGTATTGGCAGAGAACCAATCGCAATCAGCAAACATAGACTTTGATGACAATCAAGTTGCCATTTTGATTCGTGAGGCCGTCAATAAAGCCAATGACGCCCTCTATTTCCCGCAAGTCTATGAGCGCGTGCCACCACTATTATCCACCTTATCAGGTCTACTATGTATCGGCGACCGTATCCATCTGTTTCATACAGGCGACTCACGTATTTACCGTGTCGGTTTAGAAAGTATAAAAGTGCTCAGTAAAGACCACCGCATTCACCATGGGCAAGATAAAGGCGCGCTATCTGCCGCTATTGGCGCGGATACGATGGTCGAGCTCCAGCAGTCCGTATTTACCTTGCATCAAAATGAATGCTTAGCACTGATGACAGATGGCGTGTATGAGTCTATTGCAGCGTCTGAGCTCCAGTTTGAGCTATGTTCAGCAGTAAAGGCGCTGTGTCAGCCGAGTCAAACGATAGATACGACGGATAACAGCTCGAATGACGGGGCAGTGAATAGTCTTAGCATCAGCCAAAGCATATGCGAGCAGGCGTTTAACGAGGGCAGTCATGACAATTTAAGTATGGTGATACTCGGTATGAATGCGCAAGCGCTCCCTAAGCAAAAGACAGCCAATAGCGCTCATACTAAGAACAATAGTAATAATAAAAATGCTAGCCTGCATGATGCGATGCCTCACGACATCCATCGGTATCAGTTATTAACGGGCTTAGAAGTTGGGGCGCGGATTGATGGTTTTATTGTCAAGCATATTATAGCCCGCACTGCTCGTAGCGAAGTATATCTAGTAGAGGATGAAACCCATCATCTATTTGCACTAAAGTCACCAAGCCTTAGCGCTACTACCGATGGTCATTATCTGCGCGAATTTTTAAAGGAGCGTAAAATTGGTCTAAGCTTATCTAAGCATAGACGGGCGGGCGAGCCTGCCTATAATCAAGCAGATCCTAATAACCTATCTAGTGACAGCAGCCTTACAGGCATCAGCAGTATAAAACCCTATCTAGACGCAAGCTCAGCGCTTAGTGCTTCAGGGTTGCTACGCTATTACCCCATACCAGCCAGCAGTGCATATCTATACCATCTCACAGAATATATTGAAGGCGAAAGCCTAAGAGATTTTATGGATCGTCATGCGCCTTGTGATGTGTGGCAGACCTATGATTTGTTAACCAAAATAGGCATGGCGGTTCGGGTGATGCATCGAAACTATCTATTGCATCAAGATATCAAGCCGGAAAACATCCTATTGACCACATCAGGCGCGGTCAAATTGATAGATTTTGGTTCAGCCAGCTCTTCCATACTTAAAGACAGTACGCGACCACCGAATGGTGATTTGCACTACGCTGCACCAGAATATTACACCGATGCACCAAAAGGTGTGCATTCTGATTTATTTTCCATAGCGGTGATTGGCTATGAGCTTCTAACAGGCGAGCTGCCATTTAGCTCACAAGCGTTGATGCATTCACATCAGGCAAATCATACCTTAACGCTACCTACTCAATTATTACGTCAGTACCGCGTACCTGCTGCCAGCCAGCAAGCGCTAATGCGTGCGCTGCTTGCTAATACCCAAGCTCGCTATCAAGCGATTGGCGAGTTCTTACAAGATTTTAACCCTGAGAATCACAATTATATTAGCGACCCTGAGCCGCTCATCATACGCAACCCATTACTGGTATGGCATAGCATTTGCTTTATTCAGTTTGTGCTCATTTTTTCGCTGTTGGCTTATTTCTTATAAGCGCAGGCTTTAAGCACAAAAGACACTCTGACACGCCATTTAATTAATGCTGCGCGTTGCGGCTAAGGGATTTTTTGCTCATGTCATCAGATAGATCAAAATTAACAATACAGACAATGTCTCATGCTCATTTAAATGCGGGTATTGTCATTATTGGTGCTGGCATGGCAGGCAGCCGTTTTGCCATTGAGCTGGCACGTGCCCAGCAGCAAAGTAAGTCGCCAAATAACCAAAGACCATTACCGATTACCCTTATCAGCAAAGAGCCAGAGGTCGGCTACAACCGCATTATGCTATCACCAGTGCTGGCAGGAGATAGCGCCTTTGATGATACTTATTTATACCAGCAATCAGATTATGAACAGTTGGGTATTGTTGTCTTAGCAGGGATTGCAGTTACCGCTGTGGACACCAAGCAACAGTCTATTAAGCTTGATAATGGACAGACGCTGGTGTATGCCAAGCTGGTTATCGCTACAGGTTCGAGCGCTCGAGTCATCCCTTTTCCCAATCATGATGCGGCAGGCGTGCACGTGTTTCGAGAAGTAGCCGATGTAAATGCTTTAGTTGAATATGCGCGCCAAGGGAAAAAAGGTCTAGTAATTGGTGGCGGGGTGCTAGGGCTAGAGGCCGCCTGCGCGCTGGCTTCTCAAGGGGCAGATATGACGGTCATTCATGTAGATAGCTATGTTCTTAACAGGCAGCTTGATTTACCTGCTGCCCAGCTGTTGCAAGCTGAGCTGGCTCGTCGGGGCGTAGGTGTGGAGGTCTCTGCTATTACTGATTGTATTGCGGCCAATGACCAGCATGAGGTGAAAGGCTTATCATTGAAGGATGGACGTACCTTGCCGGCAGATTTTATTGTGATGGCAGTCGGGGTGATGCCCAATATAGCATTGGCGAGAGACAGCGGTCTTGAAGTCAATCGCGGCATCATTGTGGATGATTGCATGCACACGAGTTGTCCGCATGTCTACGCAGTTGGCGAATGCGTAGAGTTGGATGGTGAGCTATTCGGTATGGTGGCACCTGTTAATCAGCAAGTGGATACCTTAGTCTCTGTGCTAAAAGACACTCGACTATCGGGCGACAGCTTAGGCTCTAAAGAGAACTGGCAGCCTTTTCGCAGTACACCGCTGTCCTTAAAGCTAAAAGTATCTGGCATCAGTGCTTTTTCAGCAGGGCAAGTCGACTTTGAAGAGGAGGAAGCGGCAGCTATCGAAACCATCACTTATCAGCAAACCAGTATAAATCACTATCACTGCCTCTATCTTAGAAACAATAAACTGATCGGCGCTGTACTCTACGGTGAGGTCAATGAGGGCAGTTTCTATAGCCAGCTGATCAACAACAATAGTGATATCGCGCCTATAAAAGCGGATTTAATATTTGGTGAGGCCTACTGTGATTTGGAGAAAGTAACGACAGATAGTGAGGTTATCGGAGACATAGATAACGATAGCGATCTGGATTTATTAAGCGCAGCAGACATAGTAGGAGCGGCGTTATGAGTGAAGTGATCTTGAGTAATAAACCGAATGCTAGTCAAGAATTAGAAAGTCGTATACGTCGATCTAATAACAAATCTAATAACAAATCTGATGACATGATCAATCCTTCAAAAACGGCTCTTATTGCCACTTATACTGAAGAAATGACATCCACCATACGTACCACTTGTCCTTACTGCGGGGTAGGGTGTGGCGTCTTAGCCAGTGTCGATGCGACAGGGGTAGTGAGCGTAAAAGGAGATCCTGAACATCCGGCGAACTTTGGTAAGTTATGCTCAAAAGGCAGTGCGCTGGCACAAACCTTGGGCAGTGAGCGACGCTTAACTGAGCCTTACTATCAAAATAAACTGGCATCGATGGCACAACAGCAACCCATAATTTGTGACTCTCATGCTTATAGCGCTACCGCAGCACTGAACAACCTAGCCATTACCGTGCCGACCGATTGGAATAGTGTTCTAGATGATATCGCTACTCGCTTAAATGAAACTATCACCAAGCATGGTCGCGACAGTATTATGTTTTATGTCTCAGGGCAGCTGCTCACTGAGGATTACTACGTCGCCAATAAGTTTATCAAAGGCTTTATCGGTAATAATAATATTGATTCCAACTCACGCCTATGTATGTCTTCCGCAGTAGCAGGACACAAACGTGCCTTTGGCGCTGATTTGGTGCCTGGTAATTACGAGGATTTAGAGTCCTGCGATTTATTAGTGCTGGTTGGCTCAAACATGGCATGGTGCCATCCGATCTTATTTGGGCGTTTTTTGGCCGCCAAAAAAGCCAATCCCAATAAAAAGCTTATTGTCATTGACCCACGTCGTACCGATTCCTGTGAGTTCGCCGATTTGCACTTACCAATAGCCGCCGGCACCGATACGCATTTATACAATGGTTTATTACATTATCTTAGCGAACACGGCTGTGCTGATACAGGTTATATCGAGCATGGTCATGGTCATGGTGTTGATGATGCTTTAGCGGCAGCCAACGTCTGGAGCATTGAAAAAGTTGCTCAAGCTTGCCAAGTCAGTATCGACAGTATCCTTGAATTTTATCAGCTAGTCGCCGCTCATGACGAAACAGTGACTGCCTTTAGTATGGGTGTCAACCAGTCAAAGAGTGGCACTGACAAGGTGAATGCCATTATCAACACCCATCTGCTTACGGGACGAGTGGGCAAACCAGGTGCCAGTCCTTTTTCACTCACTGGTCAGCCAAATGCCATGGGTGGCCGTGAAGTCGGGGCGCTGGCTAATTTGCTGGCGGCACATTTAGACTTGAGTAATAGCATCCATCGTCAACTGGTGGCTGACTTTTGGCAGGCACCGCAGTCTATTGCGCCAGAGGTGGGCATCCAAGCTTGTGATGCTGCCGATGCTATCTTAGATGGGCGTATCAAAGCCATTTGGATTATGGCAACCAATCCAGTCGTGAGCTTACCTGAAGCGGATAAATTTCGCCGCGCATTAGCGGCTTGTGACTTGGTAATAGTCTCTGACTGCTCGGTAGACAGCGATACGGTTAAGTGCGCAGACATTGTATTGCCAGCTCAAGGTTGGGGTGAAAAATCAGGCACAGTCACCAATTCTGAGCGGCGAATCTCAAGACAGCGGGCGTTGAAGCCTGCATTAGGACTCGCTAAGCCTGACTGGTGGATACTGTCTCAAGTGGCTACTCGCATGGGGCTAGCTGGGTTTGATTACCAGCATCCTAGCGAGATATTCAATGAGCATGTGGCATTGACCGCTTATAAAAACGATCCTAGCCAAGTGCCCTCTATTAGCAATCAACCACGCTATCTCAATTTGGCTAAAGACCTATCAATGCCAGTACTAAGCCGCGCTGACTACGAGGTGATGACTCCCTTTCAATGGGGCGGTGCGCGTATTACACCCACTCAAGTAAAACTCATTGCTATTACGCCTTCAGATAGTGCTAGCCTGCCTAATTTTCATCACTTCCATCAACATCAACGTCGGCAGAACTCGAATAAGAGCGATGTTAAGAATAGAGATAAGCGGCATAACACTGACTTCAACCCATTGACCGTGAATCTACGCCTGATTACGGGCAGACTACGAGATCAGTGGCATACCATGACACGCACAGGACTGGCGCCACAGCTCAATCAACATGAATCTGTGCCGACGCTGACTATCCATCCTAATGAAGCCAAACAACTCGGTGTTGAAAAGGGCGACTATGTGCAGCTACATCCTCGCTATGAGCAGATCCTGCCGAATAGTGAGGCGACAACTATTGATACGAATAATGTTAGTAAAAATGCCGATACAGATAATGAGAATATAGAGCAAACGGTTTTAGCGCAAATCGCCATCAGCGATAGTATGCGTGTTGGTGATGCCTTTATGCCCATGCACTGGAGTAATGCCTTTGCTAGCTTTGCACGGGTAGGGACACTCATTCCGACTGTGGTCGATCCATATTCAGGGCAGCCTGAGCTAAAAAACTCAGCGATTCGCATGAGCGCCGTGCCTATGCAGACACTTGGCAAGATTATGGTGCATCCTGATTTGCAGGACACCATATTAGTGCACTTGCGTGCGATGACTGCTCATTTTAAGAAGGAAGCAATAGCGGGTGAGTCGCAAACAGCGTCTACAAACTTTGAGTTAAATGGTGCGGGTTCGTCTCTCTCACTACCAGCGCTGACATGGAGTATCAGCAGGCAAGCCAATAGTGTGCTCATTACTCTTGCCAGCCCAGCCGAGCGCACAGCTAGGCAGTTGCTTGACCCTAAATTTTGGCAGCAGTTTATCGATGACTATCAAAAGTCTGTATCAGACAAGTGGTTGACTGGCAATGCCGACGATACTCTGACGGTTAATAGCGCTTTCACCTTGAGTAAACCAGAGAAGCAACTACGCTTTATCTCGACTCAGTCAGAGGTGAGGAACAAAGCATTAAATCATATATTGCCAAGTGATTCAGACTCTGCCGTACCTAGTGATCAGCTGCTATTAGCTATTTATTTTGCACCAAAATTGATGTATTTGCCTAGTACACATTGGCTTGACAGCTGCTTTGGCAGTACCGATGCCATACCAGTACAGCAGCGCTATAAATGGTTGCTGGCAGGTCGTCCAGCTACTGGCTATATCGATCCAGGTCCGTTGGTGTGCTCTTGCATGGCAGTCGGAGAAAACATCATCATCAATGCAATCGCCAAGCAGCAGTGCCATAGCGCACAATCAGTGGGCAAAGCGTGCCGTGCTGGTACCAATTGCGGCTCATGCGTGAGTCAAATCAATGCACTTATTGAGGAGCATGCGTCATAGCTGTCTTATAACCGCCTTATGAAATACAACCAATTGATCAATATGGCATAGGGCTTGCACCGTATATTGCACTAACAGCATCATTAGGAGTCACCGTCATGACGGATTCATCTGCCTTTATCGCAACACTACCTCCAAACGATTTATCTAATAAAAAGTGTGTCGTCAATGCGCTAAACACGCCATTAAACATAGCAGCTGCAAAAGTAGGCACTGTGCATTTAGTCGGTGCAGGCTCTGGTGATCCTGAGCTGCTCACACTAAAAGCTTTGCGAATCATGCAGCGCGCTGATGTGGTGCTTTACGATAGCCTAGTCTCAGAGGATATATTGGATATGTGCGAACCAACAGCGGAAAAGATATTTGTTGGTAAACGCCGAGCCAATCATGCGCTGCCGCAAGAAGGCATCAATGAGCTGTTGGTCAAGCACGCGCTGGCAGGTAAAACAGTTGTAAGACTCAAAGGCGGCGACCCTTTTATCTTTGGGCGCGGCGGAGAGGAGCTTCAAGAAGTGGTGCGCCATGGTATCTTTTTTGAATCTATCCCTGGCATTACTGCCGCCAGTGCCGCTGCTAGTAGTGCAGGTATTCCATTGACGCATCGCGACCATGCGCAAGCAGTGAAGTTTGTAACGGCATATAAGAAATCAGGAGCGCCAAATAATAACTATGACGAGCATTTAGATAGCACCCAAACGGTTGTTTTTTATATGGGATTGCATCAGCTAGATGAATTGACTGAAGGGTTGATAGCAGCGGGACGAGATAGCGCGACGCCTTTTGCGGTGATTAGCCATGCCAGCTTGCCCACGCAGCAACTGCTCATCGGCACGCTTGGTAGTATCGCTAAGCAGCAAGCTGAAGCGAAATTGCCAACCCCAGCATTACTGATTATGGGCGATGTGGTGACGCTATATCATGAATTTGCAGACTACAACCTTGGTGCATTTGGTAAGCGTGCAGTCTGCAATATTAAGCAATCCATCACCGATAAACATCTTATACCTACTTTTGAGAGTGTTGCATAAAATATAGGGTTAGCCTAAATGCTCAATAAGATGACTTTAAGACAGGCTAATCTTTTAACTATAAATTTCGTAATTGCTCAATTAACCAGCGATGTATACCACTGTCACTGGTACGTGGATGCCATGCTGCGATTACCTTAAAGGTAGGCGGTAATGCTTCTACCTTCAGCTCTTTAACTTTATTATTTGGTAGTAGTCGCGCAGGATAAAAGGCAATCATGTCGGTGGTGTGTAGGATATCTGGCACGGCTGAAAAGCTAGGTACTGACATCACAATATGGCGTTTAAGCCCTTTTTCTGCAAACCAGTGATCATGCGATCCGCGCAAATTAGCACGCGAAGGCGATACCACCAGCTGCGGTTGTGCGGCAACTTGCGCCAGTGTGAATATCTCTGTTGCAAAGGTATTTTTATAACCCGTCACACATAAGTGTTGTTCTTCAAATAGCGTCACATACGATAAGTTATCAGGGATAAACTCTGGAAAAGTAATCAGCAAATCAAGTTCGCCTGCCGCAATGAGCTGATTGATATTGTCTGAGGCAAAATCTCTCACTATCAGCCTTAAATTAGGCGCTTCACGGCGTGTGATACTAAACAACTGCGGCAATAATGCCTGCGTCGCATAGTCGGTTGCACTAATCGTAAAGACGCCTTTGTAGGTTTGCGGCGTAAACACTTCTGGCTCTAACAATACTTCCAACTGTTTTAATATCTCGTCAATCGGTTGCCGCATCGAGAGTGCTTTTGGTGTTGCCACCATGCTATTGCCTTGACGAATAAACAGACGATCATCGAACAAATCCCGTAGCTTACGCAACTGCTCACTAATCGCTTGTTGGGTCAGTCCCATTTTGCGCGCAACTTGCGAGAGATTTTGTAGATCAAGCAGCGCCTGCAAGACTCTAAGCTGCTTGATATCTAGCCGGTTCATACCATTCATAACACTCACCATTAATAATTGTACCCTAAACAAAAAATGCTTGTTTCTAATTGTACCGATAAAACTCTATGCTGACCAACATTGCTTAAGTAATCCTTAGATTGGTTATTAAGCATCAAAACAGACCAAATACATTCAATAATAAGCCATCAGCTGCTTTAAAAGAGACATTTATGACACAAACCATTCTAAATACAAGTACACTATTTTCCTCTGTACAACTTGGACCTTATACCCTTAAAAACCGTATCGTGATGCCGCCTTTGACGCGCTCTCGTAGCACGCAACCTGATAATATCCCTAATGATTTAATGGCAACCTATTATGCACAGCGCGCCTCAGCAGGTTTTATGGTAACTGAAGGTACACAGATTGAGCCACGAGGCCAAGGTTATGCATGGACGCCGGGCATTCATTCACCAGCGCAAATTGAAGGCTGGAAAAAAGTTACGCAAGCAGTACACGCTAAAGGCAGTATTATTTTTGCGCAGCTGTGGCACGTTGGCCGTGTGTCTCATACCAGCTTACAGCCAAACCAAGCGCAGCCTATCGCTCCATCTGCCATTACTGCCACTAACGTCAAAGTATTTATTGAGACAGCTCCAGGCGAGGGCGCTTTAGCCGACCCAAGTGAGCCACGCGCACTGAGCACAGAAGAAGTGGGTGAGCTGGTCGCTATGTATGCACAGGCCGCGCGCAACGCACTAGAAGCAGGTTTTGATGGGGTAGAGCTACACTGTGCCAATGGCTATTTGGTGAACCAATTTATCTCTGAGCATAGCAATACACGTGATGATCAATATGGTGGTTCGTTGACCAATCGTCTGCGTTTTTTAAAAGAAGTGGTCGCTGCCGTTAGTGAGGTGGTTGGTGCTGATCGTTTAGGCGTACGTTTTGCGCCTTTATTTGCCAGCACGGATGAGACTCGTGTGTATCTAGGGCTGGTAGAAGCGGACCCACATCATACCTATATTGAAGCGATTAAGGTGCTTGAGCAGGCGGGCATTGCTTACTTATCCATTGCAGAGGCTGATTGGGATAATGCGCCTGATTTGCCAGAGCCTTTTTACCAAGCCGTCAGAGCTGAGTTTTCAGGACGTATTATTTATGCGGGTAAGTATACTGTGCAGAAGTCGGTCGATATACTATCTAAAGGTTATGGGGATTTATTTGCTTTTGGTCGTCCTTTTATTGCTAATCCCGATTTACCTGAACGCATAGCCAATGATTGGCTACTCAATGAGGCAGATCCTGCCACGATGTATGGTGGCACTGCCATTGGCTACAGTGATTATCCTCGCTATCAGGAATAGCAAAGCAGCTGAGCATTGAATGAGATAAGGCCATTAATACTAATGGCCTTATTTTTATTTATAAATTTGGGATTTATTGGATATTCACAAACAGTCAATCATCAAGCGACAATTATTGTTTTTGTCGCTTAAATATTTTTCTTTTATCATTTTATCAATAGGTAGCAGGCAATGAATCAGAATACTAAAGACAGACTGATACGTATATTAGTAGGATATGTCGGACTCTATCCAACACTCCTAATTGTATTAACGTTACTGAAGCCTGTGACTCATGGTTTAAGTCTGCCAGTGGTGGTATTGATTGAAACCATAATACTCGTACCGTTGACGCAGATGGTGTCATTTCCACTAGCAGGCTGGCTCATTGAGCGTTTAAGAAGATAACAATCGTTGCTCTTTGCCTAGTTTGGATATGGGTTTTTAAGAGTATTGATTGAGATGATAAATGATTGATGGCACGGGTAAGTTTATAAACCAGATAATTGAGTTGGTTGGATTTCAGCCGGATATTAAAAACAGCACTCTATAATAAGGAGGAAAATAAATGGTTCATAAACCTTAATATCTGACTTAGACTGAGTACAACAATTCTCATTTATTATAGAGTGTGCATGAGAGCAGATAAGTATTCGAAGGCTTGATTCTGCGCTTATCAAGAATTTCTCTATGATCACCCGAAAGGTCAGCAGATTTTCGAGCGCAAATGAACAAAAGCGTAAAACAAAGTAAAATGAGCATCCATCAATCTTGTACTTTCTACAATAATGAATGAGAGTAGCTTTGAAGCTGATTTCGAATGCTAGAATTGCTTAGGGATACAGTTTAATATCTAATAAACATACCTAACTCGGAGTCTATTTTAAACGGTTCCATTATGGCAGTCTATTTTAAGTGGTCTATTAATAGGTTTGAAGGATGAAATAACTGGTTCCCTTGGGGTATTTCTCAACAATGAATAACCTAAGTTAGGAAAGCTCCTGAATAGGTACAATTACATATTCCTATTGCACCTTTTCCTCATAAGGTGCATGGATACTTATTGCTTTAAATTCTTGTTTTTTAATTGAGTTGCCAATAAAGAGGGTGACCATAAACTTTGGCAAAATAATCAATTAATATTCTAACATTTAGAGAGACATGACGAGTATGAGGGTAAATAGCTGCGACATGTTGAGGTGTGGTTTTGACAGCCGTACTATAATCAGGTAGTAGCTTGATAAGCTCACCGCTCTTTAAATGCTCACCGATGAGCCAATCTGGAAAAAGCACAATCCCCATACCTTTGAGTGCAGATACCAATAAAGATTCTGCATTATTGGACATCAATAAAGCGGGTGCTAAGAATGGCGTCCAATCTTCACTTTCTGTTTTAAAAAGCCAACGATTGGGTCCTGTTGATCCTTTATATACTAGACATTTATGATGTGTCAGATCTGCTGGCACTTGCAATTTACCATGCGTGTTTATGTACGATGGAGAAGCGGCAAGATGATAGTTTTGCTCGCCAAAAATACGCGCATGAAAGGCAGAATCATTTAAGGTGCCAATTCTAAAAATAACGTCTGTTGCATAATGATGAGGATCAATAAAGTCATCCGTTAAACTCAAATCTATCTGTAATTTAGGATACTGAACACTAAGCTGTGGCAGCCAAGGTGCGATATGTCGTTGTCCAAAAAATACGGGAGCGTTGATTCTAATTAGACCACCCGGTTCTAATGTCCTGTCTTGAAGCTCCTGCTGTGCTGCACTCATGCTCTCGGTCATGGATTTTGCATAGCGCATAAACACACGGCCCGCTTCAGTCGGAATGACGGCGCGTGTATTACGGTAAAAAAGCTGCTGTCCCAGTGAGTCCTCTAACTGCTTGATAATACGTGACACTTTAGAAGCCGAAACGCCTTCTTTTCGAGCCACTACAGAAAAACTCTGAGCGTCAAAAACCTCTATAAAAAATAATAGTGTTTGTATGTTGATGGTATCTACCGTATTCATTTGTGCAACTTATGCAAAGGTCATTTTTGTATTATAGCGTTTTTTAATGGGTATACATTGCTGTAAGCTGCAGCGTATTGCTCATTAAGGATTTTTTCATGCAAATTTTATTGATACTCATTGTTGTGTTAGGCGGCATGGGGTTGTCTGTTGAAGCAGGATTACTTGGGCCTTTAGGGAGTCAAGTAGGCGAGCTGTGGGCAACATTGAGCATTTTTGGTGTTGGCGCTGCTTTAACATTCTTTTTGATGCTGTTTTTTAGTCCGCGAGACAGCCCTTCCTTTTTCTCACAGCCGCCTTTATTACTGGTTGGTGGTATTTTAGGGCCTGTTTATGTTGTGGTATTAACCGTGGTGACGCCTGTTATTGGCATTGCGCTGACGATGATTGGGATATTGGCTGGGCAAGTATTTCAGAGTTTAATCATAGATCATTATGGTTTATTCGAAACCATGGAACGAAAAATAGACAGCAAACGAATTATCGCTTTATTTTTCATTATTGCCGCACTTGTTTTTATGGCAAAAGGATAACCTAAATGATGCTTATTTTAATGATTTTATTAGCAATAATTGGCGGTGCGGCTTTAAGTATCCAGGCAGCATTAAATGGTCGCCTTGGCAGCAATGTTGGCGTATTTAAAAGTGCCTTTTTAACCTTTTCTGTGGGTGCAGTAGTAACTGCCTTGCTCATTTTCTTTTTTGAGCCCAGTCATGACGTCACTTTAATGGATGTCCCTAAATGGCAACTGCTTGGTGCCTTATGCGGTGTGCCTTACATTGTCATTATGGTGGTTGCGGTCCAGCGTATTGGGACTGCTGTAGCAACGGTAGCGGTTATTTTTGGTCAGCTGAGTATGAGTGTATTAATTGATAATTTTGGTTTACTTGGTAATGAGGCGATTAGCCTTTCAGTCAGTCGCATGGGTGCTTTGGTTTGTTTGGCAATTGCGCTTTATTTTATTTATGCTAGCAGCAAGTCTGAGCCTAAAGAGGCTCATTAGTGAGCTATGCTGAAGAAATTGTAGAAACTAATATGGGAGGGTTTAATCAGACAGCTCAATCATAATGACCCATGCTGTTGATTTTATAGTCATTAAGTTCATATCTAACACTAGCAGTTCGATGCTTGTATAGCGTACCGTTGAACTAATCGCAGATCATTATGGTATTCAAATTAATTAGATTTTTTTAATGCTAGTGCTTACATTTAGCTAAAAATACTGGTAAAAAATCCAAGCCTTAAGGCACTGGTTCATGGATTCAAACGCTCCCTAGGCAACCTATCTTAAATATTTCTGAGCCTCTCTTTTAGATACGGCTCAATTAAGTCTAGAAAAATAGAAAATTTATAAATACCAAGTCAGAATGTATAGGAAAAAGGATTTTCTATACACGTTTGGAAGACACAAAAGACGATATCAATATATCCTAAGGGGGTATCAATGGACGCAAATGTGGATCAGAGTATCCGTTTTCCGATCCTTAAAATGGAATCGCTACAATCAGGATGTAATACCATCCGAAAAAGCGACATTATTCGCTGGATTGATAATCAATTAAAAAAGCGTTAAGGGATCGCTTTCAATTCGAAAAAACTGACCAGCCCGTTTTCTGTACCAGCAGCTCTAATGCCTTTGACCCAAGTTTGGAATTTCCTACGTGATCAAGCCCTGGTGACCAGACTGCGATGGAGCCTTTACCTGGCGCTATCGTCAAAATACCGCCACCAACACCACTTTTACCCGGTAGCCCGACACGGTAGGCAAATTCACCAGCGCCATCGTAATGACCGCACATCATCATTAAAGAGTTTATCCGTCGAGACTGCTGTGCATTAATCACTCGTATCCCTGTGTGTTGATTAACACCATTAGACACTAAGAAAAGACCAGCACGGGCTAACTGCTCACAACTCATTGCAATCGCGCATTGATGAAAATAAACACCGAGCACCTTATCTACATCGTGCTTTATATGACCAAAGGACTTCATAAAGTGGGCTAAGGCGGCATTTCGATCTCTGTGATCCATTTCAGACGCTGCCACTTTATGGTCAAAACGGATCGAATCATCATCGGCAATAAAGTGTACAAACCGCAGAATTTCACCCAAGGTTTCTTTCGGCTCATGCCCCATCATAATGGCATCCACCACGGCAATCGCACCAGCATTGATAAATGGATTACGCGGTCGACCCGATTCAAACTCCAATACGGTGATCGAGTTAAAGGGATCGCCAGATGGCTCACGACCAACATGGGTCCAAATCGCATCACCTAACTTGCCAAGACCGATGGTTAAGGTAAATACTTTGGAGATACTTTGGATCGAGAATAGGGTGCTCGCATCCCCTGCTACATATACCTGCCCATCAGGTGTCGCTACGGCAATACCAAACTGGTTCGGATCGACATGCGCCAGTTGCGGGATATAATCTGCCACTTTTCCACGATCGGTTTCAAGGGCCATCTCTGCGGCAATATCATTAAGAATCTGTTGCATATGAGTTGGGTAACCGTATTTCTACTGGGTTGTTGAATAATAGTGATTTTAACTGAATAAAAGGCGATAAGGATGTAAATATTATATTTTAATTCAGGTCTATTGAAGTGAATTGCACTCAAATTCTCAGAGATTATTGTGACCGTGAGCATAATCTCACAGTCATTTCAGTTTCTTTGCATAAATAATGAGTGGGGTTGCTCCGTATTATCAGTTCAGGGATACTTATTTTCACCCTCCAAAGAGGTACTAGATAAATCCATGTCTACATTTAATGTAGTAAATAATTACCAAGAGGTTATTAACTTTATTGATACAGTTGATATATTGCGCCAATCTCATAGGTATAAAGTTAGGAATTTTTAATCTAGTCAAACTTATCAATCCTATTTTAGGTTCTGTATAGATAGTACTATAGCAATGACTTACACCCAAAAAAGCTCTAAAAGATAGTAAGAATATTATATGTCAGCAGAGTTGACACCAGTAAGAAGTCGTTACTTGCTCAATTATTGTGTTTTGATCTGAAAGGATGTGAATAAACTTGATTTATAAGCTCATACTAAATAAGCATTTGCAGGTTGCACTGCTGTTTTTGCTGATTCAGCAAATTATTGTTGCTTCATCGACATATTTTATTGCTCGCCTTGCACAAAGTCTGACCGAGGACACTATTTCAATTTTGTATATGGTGCTATTTGCCCTCTCTTTAGTAGCGGTTTATGTGCCTGCATATTATTGTGTCACCAATACAGAGCGCGCCAAGTACGATGCTCATAAGCTGTACAATGATGATTTTCATACTGTCTTTTTAGGCAAGACTTATTTGTTGTCTAGTGACGAGTTACAGAGTACGGCAACGACAACGCTCGCTCAAGAAAGCAACTACACCCTTGAGACAGTCATTGATAGTATTTTTGATATTTCAGCGTTGGTACTCAATGTCTTATTTAACGTGTTGGTCATTGCTTGGTTTTTAGATGGTACGTTACTGCTTGGTTATGCAGTAGGTATTATTTCTGCCTCCATATTTGTGCATTTCAGACGACACGCTTTAAAAACGGCTGCCAAAACAGACCAGCAGTCACGGCTGAGTTTAACTGCTAAACTTTTTGACAGTTGGGATAATGTCGTTATTTTTAATAAGCATAATTACACGCTCTATAATAATATTGTTCAAAAAAGCTTTGCGACAGCCAAGAATAATAGCGTTAAATCCACATCGATACAGCATATCAATTCAAGCTTAGGCATGATCATACTTATGCTGCCTGTCTTTGCGGTTACTGCTTTCATTTTTAATAAAAATTGGCACGATGCTGCGACGATGGCGGTACTAATTGCCACGCTGCCAAGACAAATTCAGCTATTGCAAATGTGCTATGCCTTGATTGGTTACCATACCAGTATTGGCGTTATCAAAACGATGCTAGATGGTATTTTAGAGGTCTTACAACCTACCGTTGTCAATCTAGATAACTACATTCAAGCAGACCAAATACGTGTTAAGCAAACAGGGGATATTTTTGATTCAACACAACTACCCAAGCAAGGTAGAGTAACGTTGGTTGGTAATAATGGCGTTGGCAAATCTTGTATGTTGCTCAAGCTCAAAGAGGACTACCAAGAGCAGGCTTACTACTTACCTGCCAAGCACAATTTGTACTTCAATTACAAATCAGATAAAGCCCATAAGGGTTCAACAGGACAACAACTCATCAAGCAAATTCAAGAAATTAGAGAGGACGACCGAAGTAGGATTGTCATGCTTGATGAATGGGATGCCCATTTGGATAGAGAAAACACTCAAATCATAGATCAATATCTTGATGAGCTTGCCCAAACAAGACTTGTCATAGAGGTTAGGCATTGAGTTAGAAAATATTATTTTTTAGATAGTAAGCTATAGACAAGACGATATCCTGAATCACCTGCGGTAGAAACATAGTCTACTTTCTCTTGTGCGATCAAGTTTATCTCATAATACTCAGTATAATATTGTTCAAGTTGAGATCGTGTCACTAAGAAAGGAGGTAAGTTTTTATGATTATCACTGCGCTGCTTTTCGCCGTCATAAGCAAAAGATAAGAGAAGTTGGTTTGCTTTATTACTGAGCTCCATCATTTTCTGTGTATAGCGTGTACGTAAATTATCAGGCTTCATATCTGGAAGAGCAACTAATGCACCACGATCATATACAGCATCTATTATTCCAATATCAATAGGACTTAAGTCAAAGATATCACCCACCCAGATTTTGAGAGTTTGTCCTTCATGTTCAGCTTGATAACAAGTGAGATTAGGAGTAGTTGGATGTAGTGATACTGTCGCTTGCAAATCAGTTTCGGCAAAAAACTGTATGACTGCTATTTCTGACAGCTCAACACCAATAACGTCGAAACCCTGATTTATAAACCATAGCATATCCACGCTCTTACCGCATAAAGGCACAAAAACGCGACCATTTTTAGGGCTATTGAGTGCTTTAAAATGATGTATTAGCATGGGATTTGGTTTTTTCTGAGTAAAATTAGTTTGGCTCTTTTGCCATGCATTTTTCCAAAATTCAGGAGTCATAAAGTTAACCTTTATTGTATTAGACTGAGTCTGCCTTGTTATTTTACTATGGACACCTCTAAGCTGTATTTACTGATAGGGTATTCCAAAACGCTATGTACTATCAATCGAATATTAGCGGTTTTTCTGGCAGTTAATTGCTTATTTTTACTATTTCGGTAAGGGCTTACGGTATTGATTGGGCGTGGCTGCTACTAAATGTTAAAAGTACGCTGAAAGTGCGCTTGATCAGCAAACCCAGCACTTAAGCAGTATCGATAATAGATAACCCTTTTTTCAGTTGTTGCTGACCGTATTCCGTATTGAATGCGTTTATTGATAATATAAGCATGGAGCGTCATGCCAAAATACTGCACAAAGATTCAGTGCAGTGCTCATTTTAAGTTGAGCCAAAACAAATCTGCTGAAAATAGAGTAGGGGCTGTCGCAGGACTGAAACAGCTAGGAACGTCAAAGGTGGATGCGATGGCGACGTTGGTTAAAAAGGTAAATGAAGATTAAGCTTGATTATAAGGGTATAAATGAGTGATATTTAATTTGATAAAATCAACTCAAGGACACACCATGACATCGATACGAACCGTTGGCATATTACTTTTTAACGAAGTCGAAGTATTAGATTTCGCAGGACCTTTCGAGGTATTTTCATTGGCTGAAAACGATAGCAGTGATAAGCATTTTGATGTCATTACCATTGCCGAGCAGCAAGCGCCAATATCTGCTAGAAATGGTTTAACTGTTATACCGGATTATAGCTTCGACAATCATCCCATTATCGATGTTTTGGTTATTCCAGGCGGTTATGGCGCAGAAAAGGTTGAAATAAATAATCCAGTAGTTATTGATTGGATTATCTCTCAAGCAAAGATTACCGAGTTAACGCTATCAGTCTGCACCGGTGCCTTGCTATTAGCAAAAGCTGGATTGCTGGCTGGCAAGTCTGCAACCACTCATTGGATGGATTTGGACAATTTAGCATCCTATCCTAATATTGAAGTCATCGCTAATACCCGTTTTGTCGATGCCAGTGACGAGACTACTAAGTTGGTAACATCAGCAGGAATAAGTGCGGGTATTCATGCCAGCCTGTACTGTGTGAAGAAGTTACTAGATAGTCAAACTATGCAAACAACTGCAAGACGTATGGAGTTTTATATAGGTTAAAAGCGTTAATAAATGTACCTAATAAACACCGCGGCATAAAAAGAGCTTAGATCTTTCGTTATCGGCTGGCAGTGTCACTTTGAAGTGACCCGAGAGAGTATGGTCAAGATGGTAACGAATGGGCGTGATGGAATCTAAAATGAACTTAGTAACTATCCTAAATCTGTCCAATCACCTGCTGAGATAATAGAGTGTGGCCACCAATATATTGGAAACAATAACGCATGGTTAGCAGCCATATTAGATAATTTATTAAATATATAAAAACTTCTAAGTATTGTTGGCTATACCAACGCTTGAGCCAATACTTCAAATATACGTGAATCTCTAGCTTGTGCCACATTAAAACGCATAAAGTTCTCAGCATTTTTTGATTGACTAAAAGCATTGCCTGGGGCTAAGACTACACCTTGTGACAGACAACGATTAGCCAGTTCGGTTGCACTATTATTATCTGGCAAGCGGCACCAAAGAAACATCCCTGCTTGTGGTAGTAACCACGGCACAATTCCTAATTTTGCCAAGCGTGGCAGCGCTTGAGAACGTGCGCTTGCAAGACGCATATGCATCGTACTCATATGTTTGCGATAACTGCTGTCCGTTAGCGCCGATAACACCACGGCTGCTGCCAGCTGACCGCCGCCAAAACCAGTCGCTATCTTTAAATCGAGCAAACTCTCAACCCACTCGTTAGGAGCTGCAATATAGCCACAGCGCAATGACGCCGATAATGTTTTAGAAAAACTACCAATATAAAACACGCGTGATAAACCATCTAATGCCGCAAGCCGTGGCGCAGGTTTGACTTCAAAATCAGCAAAAATATCATCTTCGATAATATATAAACCAGATGCCTGAGCCAATTGCAATATTTGGTACGCCGTAGCATGCGATAAGGTTGCACCGGTAGGGTTATGGATGGCGGCATTGGTAATATATAGGCGCGGTTTGTGTTCTTCCAAAATTTTCGCAAAGGCATCTATATCTGGACCATTCGGCGTATAAGGCACGCCAATGACTTTGACTCTATGAGCACGCAATAGCGCTCGGAAATTAAAATAACAAGGGTCATCGACGACTACCGTATCGCCTGCGGTCAATAAAAAACGTAAAATCAAATCTACCGCTTGCGTGCCAGACTCTGTCAGCATTACTTGTGAAGGCTGCGAATCGATGCCCAGTCCTGCCATACGCCGTGTCAGTAATTGGCGTAATGCTAATAGCCCTAGGGGCGTTGCATACTCGCTGATAACGGTAGCGTCACCTCTTGCCGCATGTCTTAAACCGCGGCGCATACCCTCCACAAAGAGCCAATCTGATGGCAGCCAACCACAGCCAGGCTTTAGCACATTATCGGATGGCTCAAGCGATTGCCGCGACACCCAGAGTGGATCTATTGCGCGATCAAGATTGTGTCCTGACTCTTTTAATGAGAGCGGCGCTACAGATTCTGCCACATAGAACCCTGCGCCAGGACGCGAGTAAATAATACCTTCGGTTTGCAAGCGCTCGTAAGCTTCAACCACCGTTGATGGTGAAAACCCGTAACTGTTTGCTGCTGCTCGTACGGAGGGCAGGCGTGTTCCGCGCATATAAACGACGGTTGCTATCCTTTCTTTAACGTCAGCCATGACGATTTCAATTCGTGTTAATTGATGCTTCATATTTTTCAAATGAACCCATGAATATATAAATTCGATAGAAGAGCTGTACGAGTTTTATATGCCAAACAGTTCTGTCTAATTGTACGGGATTGTATATAGATAAACTAACGCACTTTTGTTTTAATCATTGAACCTAAAACGATGTGATATGGCTATAAAGCCTGAGTAGTGACAACCATTAATATCAATCAACCCAGTGATACTTTTTTAAAAGCGGCTATATATGAGCACTCAAAAATATAATAAATATTTGGCATTTGCATTATGTGTCATAACAACTAGCGTTAATATCCAAGGGCCGCTTTATGCTATTTACGCTAAAAATGATGGCTACGGTGTTTTAGCAACCACGGTCGCATTCTCTTTTTATGTGTTGGGGGTGATACCGGTATTATTAGCTTTTGGTGGGCTATCCGATAGGATTGGGAGACGTAAGACGATTTTAATCTCTTTAGGTTTATCAATAGCGGCAACTGCTCTGATGATGTTCTATCCTTATACGCGAGCATTAGCAGTAGCGCGATTATTGCTTGGTGTGGGCACGGCCTTAATGGCAGCGACGGCAACTGCATATATGATTGAATTGATTGGCTCGTCCGATACGGCGCGTGCGACCACTTGGGTGACTGCCAGTACAACCATAGGTTTTGGTCTGGGGCCTGCATTAACGACAGTTTCTTTGTTATTTTATGAGACCCAGCAACCTGCCAGCTTTTTCTTCCTGTTAATAAGCGCGTTTTTATCAATATTTTTAGTATGGCGATTACCTGAGACTGCGCCGAAACGCTCTAATACATTTAAATCAATGCTTAAGCTGCCATATTTTAATCGTGAAGTGATATGGTATGGCGGCGGTATTTTGATTTGTTGGGCGACTACCGGATTGGTATTGTCTATTATTCCGTCCGTACTAGCCACGCATGGACTGGCTAAGTATGCTGGAATATCCTCTATGCTTGCCATCAGCTGTGGATTATTGTTTCAGCCTATCGCTCGAAAGCTTGATCCTCAAGTATCATGTAAATTGGGCATTCTGATTTTACTTCCTGCTTATGCGTTGCTTGCTTGGGGTGCGCTGCATGCCAATCTACCAGTAATTCTTTTAGCGGCTTTTTTAGCTAGCAGTAGTTGTTATGGCTTTGTTTATTTAGGCGGGTTGTCAGGGGTGACACAGTCTGCTGGCACTGAGCAAGCTCGTGCTAGTGCTGGCTATTTTTTAATGGCTTACATGGGGTTTAGCGTGCCAGTGATTTTTACTGGTTTGATGATAGATCAGTATGGTTCTACTGTTGCATTTTACGCTTTTGGGTTGTTTTTACTGCTGGGCGCGTTTTTATTGTTCGCAAGTCAGTCTATTTTAAAACCAGAGTCCGCTACTATTGCAGCACCTTGATATAAGATTTGATTTAGCTAAACAAGCTTTCTTTAATAGGAAATAAATAAATGCTTGTCATTGTAATCAATCAAACACAGCACACACTAAACCGAACATAAGGCACAATCAGATAATGACTGCTCTCACTGCCATGATAACCCGCTTTTTCATAAAAAGAAGCATCCTGCTGATACAATAGGGTAGCGGTAAAGCCTGAAATTGATAAGTGCTCATTACCTTGACCTTGAGAAGAATATTCTTTAGCAAAAGCTGTTGAAAATTGAGCAATTTGCTGCTCTTTTGCCGAGTACAAGCCTTCGTTTTTATCTTGCTGATGACAGGCGACAAGAAACAGTCTGGTAATATCATGGCGATTTTCCGTCCAATTATCACCGTAAAACGCCTGTTCTATAAACTCTTGCCCCGCAGTATTGACCAGTTTTTTAGGTGTTAGCATGAGCTCATCCAAGCGCATGAAGCGATGAGACTTGCTTAAATTAGTAGGCAACAGTAACTATTTATTTTTTGGTCATCTTGATAAAGCTCGTAATAGATATGACAGTCAAAAAAACAATTATTTTTGATTGAGAATCTCAATGTAAAGTAATCATTATTTGATTGTGAGGTGATAATTGGGAATGAGAGACTATGCAAGGGGCTTATTAGGCATTGTGAAGACAGTAAGCACAGTAATGATGAGCAGAACAAGTTTATCAAAGAGGTTAACTTTGAATGAATAATAAAATCACTGTATCCATAACATGTCTATTATGGTTTATCAATCAGACTGACTAATAACTAACTGTTTGATCATAATCTCATAAACTTAGTAGCACATAGACTTCATTTAACATAATATACATTATGCGAAAACAAACCAACGGTTTTATAATTTGGGCACATCATATTTTGTATAATGCTATTTGCTAATCATCCCATTGATTTCTATCAGCGGTTATTGAATGTCGATATATTAGTTTCTAATTAAGGACAGTTTTTAAGCAAATGCGCTCGTAAAGATGTTCCATCCTCATCTAAGATTACATCCGCCACTTGGCACGCAGAATTATCACAGGCTAATTCATAATAAACATCATGGCCATGCGCTAAGCTGACTTGAACCAAGCCTCTGGTCGTCACTGAAAATTGCTTGTCTTGTGCATAATCAGGATCTTGAGAATTCCACAATACATCATAACCCACATGACAGGATGTTTGCGCTTTAGCAAAGTAATCTTGCTCACGCTGCATGGCAGCCTTTAGATCCGGATTGGCATATTGTTGCAATACCACTGGGTTATCCATTCCTTCATTATTCACATCCTGCTGGTACATCTTAGCGACAGTATCAATTTTCATGGCAAAAGCTGTCTGTAACGGCTGCGTTAGATTAGCAGTAGCCGTGATAGCAGAAAACCCTATTGCGAGCATCATTATAGAAAATATCATTTTTTGCATGGCACCCTCCATGAAATATGACGTTTTAAGTGTTATATTCATTAAATCACATACAAGCTACCACTTTACTGCTTAATTGTGTCTATCGAGTTTATTAAAAAAACTGTTTACACAGCACCATTATAAACTTTGATGCGTTATTAGTACTATTGACTGGTAAATATACATTGGATCTAGTATGTGTTTTGGAATGACTTAAATAAGCTACGATAAGGATATTGTTATGATGCCATCTACTCGTTCTAATATTTTTCAGTCTTATCTTTATAAGCTATCAACCGCGGCGGGTTTTGGTTTAGTGCTAGCAATCACAGGGTGCCAATCTTCTGCTGAATCCAACGCCAGCACTCCAAATCAATCAACTGGCAACCCATCTGTACCTATAGTCTCAGATATGAGCCAGCAAACGCTCAAACAGCAAGCACTGCGTATCCAGCGCGCTCTTGCCAATAATGATTTTTCTAGAATCACAGATGATATTCACCCAACTCGTGGCGTACGTTTTTCGATGTATGCTTACGTAAGGACTGATACGGATAAAGTCTTTAGCCGCGAGCAGTATGCTCAGTATCTACAACAATCAAAAATTCGTTTTACTTGGGGCGAAAAAGACGGTACTGGCGAGGCATTGGTGGTACCACTACCAGAATATCTAAGAACTTGGATTGATGCTAAAAAATATAATAATGCGCGTATAACTATCAACGAGTTTGAATCTCGCGGCAATATGGTTAATAACGTCAATGAGGCTTATCCAAAATCAGATGTGGTAGATTTTCATTATAAAGGGACAGCTGAATATGAGGGTATGGACTGGCGTGGTATGCGCTTAGTATTTGATGACTATCAAGGGAAACGCTACTTGATTGGTATCGTCAACGATAGATGGACAGTGTAATAAAAAGATTAAGCGTTTGATTCATTAGAAATATTTTATGATATTAGGGCAATGCATCGTTTATGATGCACCGCCCTTTTTGTTTACTTCAACTATTATATATTTACTTTTTGATATACATAAATCTTACGGTCTTGGCTCAAGTGGCGTTTGCCGAAAAAACTTCACCATTATCTCGTAAATATCAGGATAAGCATCGACCAGCTTTTGCGGCGTCTCAAAAAATACTTCACTGAGTACCGCAAAAAACTCCGCAGGATTAGTCGCGCCATAACGGTCGAGACCTGATTTATGATGGCTTTGAAAATCCTCAAAGTCTCGGCTCATAATCTCAGTCCAGCGCGCAGAATCCATATCCGGTTGCAGCGGCGGAAAACCATTGGCACGACCATTTAGCATATCAAGTTTATGTACAAACTCATGAATGACGACATTATGACCATCGCGCTCGCCTGAGTGTTTGGCGTCCTTCCACGACAGAATAACAGGACCACGCAGCCATGCTTCGCCGCTACGGTGCTGACTGCCCTCATGGACAACCCCCAACTCATCTACGGTGGTGGTTTCGCTTTTGTAAGAACCCGGATAAATAATAATAGCCGACCAGCCAGCGTACCATTCAAGGCTTAGGTTTAAAATAGGCAGACAAGCTTGCAAGGCGATAGATTGCTTGACCGCATCGGTAATCTCGAAACCCTGCGCGCCAGTAATCGACTTATCCGCTAAAAACAACGTCGCCAGCTCAAACAAGCGTGTTAGCTCCTCTTCGTTCAACCTATCAAGTATCACAATCCGCTTGGCCGCTTGCATCCAGTCAGCATGTGTAAACTCGCTGTTGTCCAATATGCGCTGCTCGCGCCAGTCTTTTATCATGCTAAACATATTGAAGTTCCTTTAATTTTGTCGTTAGAATGTGCTTTTTATTATTGGCGTTATGTGTTTTTAAGGGGTTAAGTGATGCTGACAATAAGCCTATTTATCAAGATTCTAACGACAACATATTCATAATCAGTTTAATCAAGGTTTCTTTTTGGTTGGGGTCAGATTCAGCGACCAATAACGTTAATGCGGCAAGCCCCGTGTTATTAATAACCATGTCACCTTTATCATTGAGCAGTCGATTATTACGATGCAGAAAATCTACAAACAAAAAAGCGCCGCTGCGTTTATTGCCATCGGTAAAAGGATGATTTTTGACCATAAAGTACAGCAGATGCGCCGCTTTACTCTCGATGGTCGGGTATGCAGGCTCGCCAAACACCGTCTGCTCTAAATTACCCAATACGCTGTCCAACCCATCACCGCGAGGCTTGGCAAATAACTCAGTCGCCTCGCCCCTTGCTATCAGCTGCGCTTTCAAATCCGTCAGTGCTGCCATTGCCTCAGTCGGACTGGGTAAGATACCGCCATCTTCTCCTGCAGGATTATCAAGCAAACCTTCATCATAGCGCTGTAACCATAAGAATGTCTGTGTATAACGGCTGATAATCTCAACCAAGCCGCGACCTTCATCGGTTTTAAGCTCGGGACTTTGCGCGGTTTTTCTGATCAAATTTAATGCTTGTTGTAGCTCGCTTGAGTTTTTATCAAAGCGCTCTTGATTGAGCGTATAGCCTTGGACCAAGTATTCACGTAGGCGCTGGGTTGCCCAGCGTCTAAACTGCACACCTTGAGGGGACTTGATGCGATAGCCTACTGAGATAACCACATCTAAGTCATAAAAAGTCACAGGGCGATCAGAATTTGCAATATGCATTTTTTGCATATTGCTTTTTTCAGCAATCTCTTCATCGTTTATAGCATTGGCAATATGACGTGAAATCACTGACTGGTCACGACCAAACAACTCGGTCATTTGTGCTTGCGTGAGCCAAACAGTCTCTTGCTCGAAGCGAACGTCTACCTGCGCCTCTCCATCAGCGCTTTCATAAATCTCTACTTTTGCTGTTTTATCATTCGTCGCATCAGTCATCTTGGTTTTTCCTTAACTTAATATACGCGCTTATGCTCAATTCATAAATCATACAGCGACTGCATGACAGAGTACATAACAATGACTATCCTGTACCTGGAGTATCTCGCGGCGTATAACCGAAATGCTGCTTATAAATGCGTGCAAAGTAACCTTGGTCACCATAACCGACTCTATGCGCCACTTCATCGATGGTTACGTAACTTTTGGTTTTTAAAATATGGTTGGCCTGCTTTAAACGTAGCTCTTTTACCCATTCCGAAAAACTATAGGGCAACTCAGCAAACAGTTTATGCAAGTATCTGACCGATATATGACAAGTAGCAGCGACCATCGCTGGGGTTAAAGCGGGGTTTTCTAGGTGCAGATAGACGTAATGCTCGATGCGCTTTAGATGTACCGACTGTATGGATGAGCTGGTACTCATCATTACCTCTTTCGGGGTACTCAATGTCAATACAATAAGGTTAAGCAGCTGCTGCTCTAGGATTTTAACCTCTAAAGCCGCCAATTGATGTTGCTGAATCAGCTCTAATATCTGTCTGATTTGAAAAACCAGTAACCTGCCAGCCCCTTCATCAATAGACAGACTGCAGGCAAACTGCCGCTCTATAGTGCCCATTTGAGGGGTTAATAGCGCTAAAGGCATCTTAATCACATATAAGATACTTGCTGCAGATGATAAAACTCATAAGGTAAGTTTGATAACTCAATAAAAAACTGACCCGGGCTTGAGGTTAATTGGCGGTTTTTTTGCGTAAAACGAACGCTGCCGGTCACAGGAAAGGTGATTAAAATACTGTCGTCGCTACTATTGTCCTTACCGCTGTCACTAGACTGTTTGCTTGCTAAGCTGCGTTTATAATGTACGGTATTGGCATGATAATGAGACACACCGATATCCAAAAGCTTGGCGTGTTGCAAGTAACCAGAAAACTGACTTGGCTGGCGAAAGCTCACATTGAGATCAAAATAGGTGTCATTGATGGTGCGCTTCCAATCAAACGCGTCTAACGTTTGAGGAGCACTTATAGCAGACGTTGAAGATATTGGCGAAAATGGGGTTAATAGTGGTGATGATATTGCCGAATTTGAAATAGAATTGTCTCCTACAATGTCTATGAGACTATCGCTGTTTGCTGTGCTATTGGCATTGGTATTGTCTGTATCGCGACTTGCATTCATCCTTGAATACTCTATGAATAAAAAATGAGCGGTAATCGCTGCTTATACACTAAGCGCTATTTGTAAGCATTTTATTAGATGCTAAGCGGTCATTTTTATATCATAAACGTATTATTACCCTGATGTCTAAATATGATACCTAAAACAAACATCAGGCATTAAACGAGGTTTAATGCCTGAAAGGAAAACTATAAAGCGATAACGATGAAAACAGCAAGCTAAGCGGCTTTGGTTAGCTTATAAGTGCCCGTCTCATGCAATTCTGCTTGCCAGCCTTTTTTAATCACAATCGTGGTGGTTGGCTCTTGAATAAGCGCCCCTGCCCCAAATTCCTCACCATTATAAATAGGCGTATCAATCCATTCGTATTCTTGATCCATGATCATCTCACGGCTGCCAACTTGCGCCTGACTGATATCACCTTGTTGCTTAGCAAGCTCTGGTAGCTTGGGCTTACTGATTTTACCGATGACAGCGACTTCGATATTGACCAGCTCGACCTTATTATCACGCTCATCATAAGTATAAAGCTCTTTATGCCGATGATGGAAGGCTTCCAAAATCGTTTGCACGCTATCGGCATCAAGCTTGCCATTGGGTATCAGCACATTACACTCATGCACCTGCCCGACGTAGCGCATCTCCATGGTGCGCTCGATGATGATATCATCTTCTGCAAAACCATCTTCTAGCAGCTTTTGCACGCCTAAACTTTCTAGCTCATGTAAGGTGGCATTGAGTGACTGTAGCTCTGAATCTGACGCAATAATCATCATCTGCGTGGCCAGATAATTATATTTAATATCAGAGATGATTTGACCAAAGGCGCAGAGATATGCTGGTCTATATGACCATTTATCCTTACCCTTCAGCGCGCGCTTTATCTGGCTTATCATCTATCCTAATGATCAAGCTTTTTCACTATAGCGAGGTTTTGGCAAAATAGATGGACTGTGCGTGCAGAGTTTTTGACTGTGAGTGTACAGCTGTAGCTATAAGCAGCCTGTTTTCATCTTTATCATAGTGGGATATAAAGCGTTTAAAATAAAAAAAGAGCAATGCTTCATATGTGATGCACTGCTCTTTTTGTCTATTCTTACTAACCCTATAGGAAGCTATAAGTTATTTACTACTATGCGTGCGCAGACTTCCTGCCTAGGCCCATCTTCACATTAGCCAAGATCAGTCCAGATAAGATGAGCACCATTGCTAGCATCTTCCACCATGTAACCACTTCTCCTATGAGCAGCACTGAAGTCGCCATACCAAATACGGGCACCAGTAAGGCAAATGGCATAACCTTAGAGGCGATATTTTGACTAAGCAAATGCGCCCATAGTCCAAAGCCGATCAGGGTTGAGACATAGACTATAAACCCAAGCGATAGCCAAGACTTGAAGGACGCCTCCGTAAATGTTGCAAGCGTCCATGCCTCATTTTCAAATAGTAGAGAGGATAACGTCAAAACTACACAAGCAATCAGACCGCCCCATACCACTAGTGCTAGCGCAGACAGTGCCGATGTCCTATTTGAAGCTTTGTTGTTGCTATTAACAGGCGAAGCAGTAGAAATATTACTAGCGCTTTGCTGTGTTGAGGCTTGTTTTGAAGCGATATTGCCAAAGCTCCAACCTATAGCCGCAATCAAGATACAGATAAAGCCAATCAAGGGCATATCACCGCCGAGATTTAGTGCAATCACACCAAGCCCTAGCACACCGACCAGCATACCGATAATCTACATACGACTCACAGACTCACCTAATATGATATACGCCAGCAAGACGGTAATAAAAATTTGAACTTGCAACAACAGCGCCGTCAAACCTGCTGATGCACCCAAATGCATGGCGGTAAATACAAAAGCATACTGCATAACAAAGGTGCCGATGGCATAAATAAATAACGTACGGTTAAATTTGGGCGGTTTAAGAAACAGCACCAACGGCACGGCAGTAAAGAAAAAACGTAGCGCAGTGAGCATCAGTGGCGGAAAGCTTTCGAGCGCCCAGGCAATAAAGGTAAAGTTTACACCCCAAATAAAGGCAACCAATACAGCTAGAGCGATGTGTAGAAGGGTCATAGGCTTATCCTAGAATAGCTATTATTAGTTCTGAGTTGTTATTAATGTTTGAATCTTAACAATCAACTATAGTTTAAATGCCCATAACAGACCCGATACAGTTTTACGAATGGTGAACAAAGTGTATAGTTACTCTTAACGTTACAATTAATCATGACATTGAAGAGATAAGCACATTCATTATGGTCGAAACCTATACGCTCAATCCAAATTTAACCAAGACTGCCGCCGTCGCTGAATGGCTACAGCAGCGTATTGACTGGCAGATTTACCTGCCCAATCAGCGTGTGCCCTCGGTGCGAAAGTTAGCGAAACTATTAAATATATCAAGCTTTACGGTGGTACAAGCTTATGAGCAATTGGTGGCTACCAGCGTGCTAATTGCTAAGCCCAGCTCAGGCTATTATGTTAATACGCAAGCAAAAGCAGTTCAGCCGAATGATGATAAAAGAGTGGTCGTTAAGCACCCAGTAATAGATACACGCTGGCTGGTGCAGCAAGTCTTTAGTGATATTCCGCATCATCGCTCGCCAGGGGTGGGAACATTACCGAGAGACTGGATACGTAATGATAAGATGGAATGGACCATACGGCAGGTCACCCAGCAAGCCGATAGCTTTATCTATGATTATGGTAATGTTCATGGCTATTTGCCGCTACGTCAGCAGCTGGTTCAACACCTGCATACGCTGGGCATGCACACTCATATCGAGCACGTAATTACTACAGCAGGAGTGTCGCAAGCCGTGACCATGGTTGCGCGGCTGCTTACTCAAGCTGGGGATACGGTGGTCGTTGATGGGCCGGGCTGGTATTGGCTATCGAGCTGCCTGCAACAACAGGGCTTAAACGTCGTCTCTGTAGAACGCGACCATCAAGGGCCTAATATCGAGCACATGCAAAAACTGTTTGCCACGTATCGCCCTAAGTTATACCTGACTAATAGCGTGCTGCACAACCCAACATCCTATAATCTGCATCCTGCCCGCGCGCACCAAGTACTCAATCTTATTCATGAGTACAATGCTTATATTTTTGAGGACGATTTATACGCCGCATTTGTACCGGGTGGTCAAGTGCTGCGTTATGCCAGCCTTGATCAGTTTGAACGGGTTTTTTATGCGACTGGGTTTTCAAAGTCAATGGCTTCAGGCTGGCGCGTCGGCATGTTGGTCTGTCCTGATAATTATATCGATGATGTATTACGTATGAAAACCTTAAGCAATTCAAACACGCCAGAATTTGGCGAACGGGTTTGTCATCATTTATGGACGCATGGTGAGTATCGTCGGCAGATTAAAAAAGTGCAGCAGCATTTGTATAGGGCTCATGAAAGAATGCGCAACGCATTACCAAAGATAGGGCTTATCTACCCCGAGCATACACAAGCAGGTCTCTTTGTTTGGGTAGATATGGGCCAAGATACCAGCCAGCTGGCACTAGATGCCTATAAAGAAGGTTGGCTAGTTGCACCGGGGCAATTATTTTACCCCGATGTCAGCGCCTCAACCCATCTTCGCCTAAATGTCTCAACAACAAGCGATGAGTTTTTGAGTTGGTTGGGTGATTATTTGGATAAAAGCTGTCAATACTGATAAAAATGCTATTACCCCACAACCAGCCGCATCATCTGCGTACTGATATAACCGCCAAAGGTACCCACGGCATAGCCTAAAATACCCAAAAATACCCCAACTGGCGCTAGTGATGGGTGAAATGCCGTGGCAACAATCGGTGCCGATGACGCGCCGCCAGTATTGGCATTGGAGCCGACCGCCAAAAAGAAAAACGGCGCACGAATTATCCTAGCGACCGCAAAAATAATCACGACGTGAATGCTCATCCAAAGCAAACCAATTAGTAGCAGTCGCCATTGTGAGACGATACCGGCGAGATTGATTTGCATACCAATAGCAGCAATCAATATGAAGATAAAGACGGTACCAATTTTTGAAGCACCAATATGATCAAGTCTGCGTATTTTAGTAAAAGAGAAAACCACCCCTATTAAGGTGATGATCACTACCATCCAAAAAAACGAGCTGGCAAAGCTATACTGTACCGCCCAGCTATAAGGCGCAAAGAACCCTGCAATCTGACCACCAACGAAATGTGCTACACCAACCATGGCGAAGCACAAACCAAACATCACCATCAAGTCATTTAAAGTCGCTGGACGAGCATTGTCACGCTCATAGCTCTCAACAGCTTTGACGACCTTATCAATGCTACTGCTATCCGCCCTTAAAAACTTGTCAATCTTTTCACTGTGTTTTGCCATGACCAAGATGGCCAGTAACCACAGTGAAGCATTGGTGGTATCGACCAAAATCATCATTCCAAATAAATCATCACTGACGCCAAACAACTCTTTCATCGCCGCTTGGTTAGCAGCTCCTCCTATCCAACTACCCGCCACCGCCGAAAAGCCGCGCCATAGCGTATCATCGGTAAACATCTCAGGCGACACCCATTTAGCGATACCTAAGCTAATAGGACCACTAATGACAATAGCGATACTAGCAGCGAAGAACATCGCAATCGCTTTCCAGCCTAAGCCTAAGATTTTAGGAACATCCATCGACAAGGTCATTAACAGCAAACTGGCTGGCAACAGATAGGTAGCAGTAAAACCATAAATCTGCGAGCCAATACCGTCAGCGAAGACACCTAGACTATTTAGCGTCGCAGGTATAAAACAGCACAGTACGATACCCGGTAGCACCGCATAAAACCGTTGCCAAAACTTACCAGGCAATGCTTGGGTATAAAATACCAAACCAATAATTGCCATAATGATGCCAAACGCTAATGGCAAGCTTTCAATAGCTAAGTGAGAAATATCCGGCATCAACTGGCTCCACAGCACACGATGAATAAAAGTTTGTCAGTATAGACAAGGCAAAAAAAACGCGCAAGTAGCTATCGAGTACAAAGCTTAATTTTAAAAGCTTTGAATAAGCCAGAGTTTTTAAATACCTGCATATATACTTGGGTCATATCTCTACGTGGTGGTTAATATCAAACTATTGGACACAAAAAAGCCAGATAACAAGTATCTGGCTTTTTTTGCAATATCTTTAGACGATTAAGGCATGATTATCAAAAATCATTAATCGTTTAAAATAAGGCTATTACGAGTTGTTACCACGGTTGCCGCCAGTTGGACGACCTTGACCACGACTGTCTGAACGACCAGCTGGGCGACCTTGGCTGCCACTTGGACGACCACGACCCGTTGCAGCACGCTCGCCACGTGGAACGCCAGTGCTATCGCCACGACTAGGAGCACCAGTACGCTTACCTTGATACGGCTTGCCACCTGAACGCTCATTTGGCTTACCTGACGCGTCACGTGGCTTACCTTGATAACCGCTGTCATTGCTTGCGCGTTGACCAGTCGATGCGCTATCGCTTGAACGACCACGAGCATTAGCAGGATTACCTTGATAGCCACCACCCGCGCGACCACGACCTTGACCATTACCGCCGCCGTTTGAACGACCACGACCGCGGCCACGACCATTGCCTTTATTTTCGCTAGGTACATAAGTCTTCTTAGGTTCCATACCTTCGATGATACATACTTCCATTTTGCGATCTAAATAACGATTGATCGCGTTTAGCTGTGGACGATCATCCATGCTACATAAGCTGATAGCGATACCAGTACGACCAGCACGACCACAACGACCGATACGATGGACGTAATCTTCCGTTTGACGTGGAAGATCATAGTTGATTACGTGCGAGATTGCTGGGATGTCTAGACCACGAGCAGCAACATCAGTCGCTACTAGAATTTTAACTTTACCATTACGCAAGTCTTGAACGATACGGTTACGCTTGCTTTGTGGCAAATCACCATGTAGGAAGCTGGCTTTATGACCCGCTTCTTGTAGCTGTTTGGCCAGTTTTTCAGTGCTACGTTTGGTAGCAGCAAAGATAATGATCTGTTCCATATCTTGCTGGCAAACGATTTTATCAAGCAAACGATTTTTGTGATCAAAATCATCACAGTAGTACACTTTTTCTTCGATGTGTGCAGACTCTACTTTGATTGATACACGCTCAGGGTTCTTAGTGAAGCTGGCAGCAATTTTACCTACTGGGCCATCCCAAGTTGCAGAACACATGATTGTTTGGCGATCCGTTGGTGCTGCACGTAGGATATCACTGATATCATCAGCAAAACCCATGTCCAGCATACGGTCAGCTTCATCAAGTACCAAGATTTCTAGGCTTGATAAGTCAACGCGACCAGCATTGATATGGTCAAGTAAACGACCTGGGGTCGCAACGATAACTTGAACGCCTTTCTTCAGAGCAGTGATCTGACCGTTGTATGGTGCGCCGCCAACTAATGGTACACAGAACAGGCCGCGCATATCTTTAGAATAAGTGCGTACGCTGTCATGTACTTGCTGAGCAAGTTCACGCGTTGGCGTTAGGATAAGGGCTTTGGTTAGTTTGTCAAAGCTAGTAGCACGGCTCAAACGGTCAAGAACAGGAATAACGAATGCGGCTGTTTTACCACTACCTGTTTGCGCTGACAATAAAAGGTCACGACCTGCTAGAGCAAAAGGAATCGCTTGTGCTTGGATAGGCGTTGGGTTGGTATAACCACTGCGATCAAGTGCAGTTAGAATAGGCTTAGCGATGCCAAGATCAGTAAAAGTAACTTGGTTTTCATCAACAGCGTCAGTAGCAGCCGCTTGAGTATTTGTGTCAGTGTTTGGGGTGTCAGTGCTTTCGATAATGCCGTTTTCAGCAGCGATTGCAGATAAGATGTCAGTCATGAGTATCCTTGGTAAGTATAAGCTGCTGTAAATTCAGCAAACTTGATGCATACCACTGATAACCGTTCACCACGCTACCCATATAATCTGATTATCAAAATAATGATAATTACATGCCAAACCCATAAGGCTTGTCAAAATTATATAAAGGCGTTCGTGCTGTCTGACGTATTTTGGTGGTAGTGCCGAGTGTCTCATCTTTGTCTGCTAAAAACTCGATATCAATGCTTATTCCAAAGCAGATAAAGGTAAATAACAACCAATCTAGCCCCTACAAAGGGTCCGTAGATAAGATATGAGTCAAAAATAATAGGATTATTTAAGTACACAAAATCATCGGCAACAATTACTTTCGGTCATCCTAGACCCAAAATCGCAGGCGATGTTATCAATCTCATAATTCACATTAGACTATGCTAACGTGGCGACGCAGTATAACACAACAAAATCGTAATCAGTAGCTGTTTTTACGATTATTGTAGAAAACAGCTATAACACAAGAGTTGATGAGCTATACATGATTAATAATATAGGTATTTTTGCATTAAATATTTTTATCGTGTGCACCGCATTTACGCTAAAGAGTATCGAATAAATGATCATTACCGCTTTAAAAGAAAAGCAAGCAATGAGGCATTGTAAACATTGATATTAACGTGATAGTTTCACATCAGTGACGTATAGGGGCATCTGCCAAGCACCGCCCGCTTCAATCATACGGCACAGACCAGTGCTACTCTCATGACTTTTCTCAAAATCTTTACCCGTCCACAACCATTCGGTTTTAGAGATACAGTCGCCAAGACCCCGACCTTTTTGGACAGAAGTGATCTGACCCTTGTCGTAATCGGTAGCGTTGTTTGTGATCAGCTTTGGCTCATATGGTTTGGTATCATTGATCACCCAGACACCCTTACCTGCATTATAAGCACCTGTCCAGCAATTATGCTGTACCAACAGCTGCTTGCTGTTTAGGCGATTGACATTCCATGACGATTTGTCATATAGGCTTGGGCAGTCGCTACTGATATCTTTTATGGTGCCTTTCATCAGATCTGATAACTGAGATGAGCGCATGACGAATTTTTTCTTATTACCTGAGGTGGCTTTTGGATTGGGCATCACCATCCGTATCGCTGGTATTGACTTAGGCGATAACACACTATTGTTAGATTTGCTTGCGCCCTCTGTACGAACAAAAGCACTGGCTGTGCCCACTCGACCTTGTGCTTCATCCGCTTTTAGCATGACCGCACTCGCCCCTTTATCGGACAAGCGCCAACGCGTATTACGGATAACCAGCTCGATCTTGCTTGATTTGGTCAGTGCCTCTAACAGCGCTGTGACTTGCGGTGAAGTGAGCTCAGCATAACCAGCAGCACCTGAAAAAGGCTTGGCTTCGCCATAATCTCTATCATTAATAAATAAAGATATCCGGTGACGGTTACCCAATTGCATCAAGGCTTTGGCAGAATTTTCTCTTGCACCGCCAAGCTTGACCCGAGCATCAACCGTGGCATTCACACCTGCACGGCGTATCAACAATAAAGACACTGGCAATTCGATATCATTGTCTGCTTGATAACCCGCCAGTCGGCAAGTACGTGTATTGTCACAGACCACTTGCCAATCTTGACTGGTAAAATCTATAGGCGTGTCAGCACTAGCTGCGGCGCTGTATAACGTGGTACTGATAGCAGTAAGGATGGGTAATAAAATTCTTTTTGACATGGTTTTTGTTATCTTTTTTGTTTTTTTAGACGGCGCTTTGATATGAGAGTTATTTGAGTATTTAGGTTTGACAACATCACTCTGGCTACTAGGACCATTTGCACTCAATAAGAGGGTTGGTCTATTCCTAAGCATATCATTCTCCTTCATAATCATCATTCTTCAATAGAAGAGGTTTAAGCGCCTACCCTTTTTGGGTGGAGGCTGCTATCTTAACGTATCCATGTTTCTATCTGTTGTACTAATGTACCATTATGTAATTAACAAAGTATAGCTCAAATGCTTATATCTATATGTATATTTGGAATAATGAATATTTAAAACAGAAAAAGGTTAATAAGATAGGTGCTTATTAACCTTTTTGTTCGTCAACATACAGAATTATTTTATTTTTTACCTTTTATATCAAACATTTATGGATAAATAAATGAGCCACTTAGATGAATTATCGTGGCAATTGGTCTAAGCAATAGGCTCAAGGACTAAGTCCACTGCGCGTTTAACGGCTGGACGTTCAGCAATTTTTTTCGCCCAGCGCTGTAGATGTTGATACTCATCAACCTGTAAGAACTCAGCAGCATCGTATAATTTGCCAAGTGCCAATTGACCATACCATGCCCAAATAATCATATCGGCGATATTATAATCAGACTCCTCGTCTCCGCCCATATATGTATTGTCTTTTAAGTGGCGGTCAAGGACGTCAAGCTGGCGTTTAACTTCCATAGCATAGCGATTGATAGGATACTCCATTGGCTCTGGGGCATAGGCGTAAAAATGCCCAAAACCGCCACCTAAGAAAGGCGCACTGCCCATCTGCCACATTAGCCAAGACAAGCATTCTACCCTTGCCTTACCTTGCTGCATCGGAATGAATTTGCCAAATTTCTCCGCTAAGTACATTAAGATAGCGCCAGACTCGAAGATAGCAAGCGGCTCGCCAGCTTCGCTAGGACTATGGTCGACCAAAGCCGGTATCTTTGAGTTTGGGTTAATAGCGACGAAGCCCGAGCCAAACTGATCGCCTTTTGAGATATCTATCAGATAAGCATTGTATGCGGCTTCCTTGATATCAAGCTCAGCAAGCTCTTCTAATAAGATATTTATCTTAACACCATTAGGCGTATTCAATGAATATAGCTGTAATGGCGCATCGCCTACTGGCAGTGCCTTATCTTGTCGTGCGCCAGCGGTTGGACTGTTGATACTTGCAAATTTGCCGCCGTTTTCTTTATCTTGTGTCCAAATTTTGGGCGGTGTATAGCTCTCTATCTGATCGTTCGTAGAATTGTTATCCTGACTCATAATGTGACCTATTTGTTGTTGTATTGATTGTCATATTTTAGAAATGGTGGTTTCTACCATATACATATACCTTCTACTATAACGGGGACTGATCCTGCTATTAAAGCCCTGTCTTGTAATTTATACAGTAGAGATGTTTAAGTGAAATAGTATTTAGTATTTAGTATTTAGTATTTAGTATTTAGTATTTAGTATTTAGGATAATGACAGATATTTTAAAAAATTATTAAGCCATTTCTTCTAGCTAAACCATTTCTTTTAGATAGCAACTATTTAGATCAGTCCTTTTGAATGGTTACTATGCTGCTCTTTAACTACTCGGCAGTTATTTTTATACTACGCATAATATAATGGCTTTGTTGAAAATTTACTGTCGATTAAGGTAAGTTTCCACGAGCCACGGTTTTAAGATATGGTGAAAGTAAAATGGTAGCCCTGACTCCAACGCAAGATAAATACCTACCTTATGTACTGGCGGTAGCGTTATTTATGCAAATTTTAGACGCTACTATTCTAAATACGTCCCTACCACAGATGGCACAAGCATTGGGCGAATCGCCACTACAAATGCAATGGGCAGTCATCAGCTACGCACTTACTTTGGCGATTTTTATTCCTATTAGCGGATTTTTAGCCGATAAATATGGCACACGCCGCGTGTTCTTGTCCGCCATTATCATATTTTGTATCGGCTCGCTATTATGTGCCGTTTCTCCGACCTTGGACTTTTTGATTGGCTCTCGTATCGTACAAGCTATCGGCGGCGCGATGATGACGCCGGTTGCACGCTTAATTTTGGTCAAGTCTTATCCGCGCAATAAGCTCTTAACGGTGATGAACTTTGCGGTAATCCCTGCTTTGGTTGCGCCATTGGTCGGACCGGTATTGGGTGGTTATATCGTACAGTACACCAGCTGGCACTGGATATTTTTAATCAACATACCCATGGGTGTTTTTGGTTTTATCATGGGCAAGAAACTGGTACCAGCGTTATTTGAGGACACCAAGCGTCTAGATTGGACAGGGTTTTTGTTGTTTGCCGCTGCCGCTTGTGGTTTTACTTTGGCGGTAGAGTTTGGCGCACAAGTCGGGCGTGGAGTTTATGGGCTGATATTTGGATTGCTAGCAAGTCTGTTGCTTGGTGCTTATATTTGGCACGCAAAACGTCGCACTGCCCCGCTATTTCCATTGAGTTTGTTTGATATCCGTACCTTTCGCATTGGTATCACGGGTAATTTATTTACCCGATTTGGCATTAGCGCTGTGCCATTTTTGCTGCCGTTGCTTTTGCAGGTAGTGTTCGAGTACTCTCCGTCGCAAGCTGGCTGGCTACTTGCCCCTATCGCCGTAGGTGCTATCGGCATCAAGCCTTGGGTGAGTAAGATTATCCAGCGTTATAGCTATCGCACGGTATTAGTCTATAACACGACTTTTATGGGTATCTTGATTATCATCTTGGCGCAGTTTAATGATGCGGCGCAGTGGATGTGGTTTATACCTATTTTAACTGTCATGGGCGCATGTAACTCTATGCAATTCAGCGCAATGAACACCATTACCATTGGCGACCTGCATGGTACTCAAACCAGTAGCGGCAATAGCCTGATGGCCGTCAACCAACAACTCGCCATCAGCTTTGGTATTGCCTTTGGCGCTGCGCTGCTCACTCTGCTACGTGAGCGCCTACAAATGGATACATTGGCTGCCTTTCAAACCACCTATTGGATATTGGGTGTCTTTACCATTCTCTCAGGATTGCATTTTTTACGCTTAAAACCTGAGGATGGTCGTGGTTTATATTAAAAGTGAGTATTGAAAGGCTGTATTTGAAATATAAAGAATAGACCAAAAAAAGCCAGCCTATGCTTGGGTTATGAGCAAAACATAGGCTGGCTTATTGTGATTCAATGAGAATTACTAATATCTAATCGTCATTCATCTGCGATTGGATATAGTTTTGAATACCCACATCTTTCATTAAGTCTTCTTGCGTCTCAAGCCAGTCTTGATACTCTTCATTACCGTCTTTTAGAGTAACCAATAGCTGACGTGATACATAGTCTTGCTGCGTTTCACACAAAGTAATCGCATCGGTAATAATGCTAAACTTTTGCTTTTCTAAGCGCAAATTGCAGTCAATCATTTCAGGCACGTCTTCAGCGATAAACATCTTGCCATAATCTTGCAAATTGGGTAAACCACCTAGCAATAAAATCCGTGCAATCAAATCATCAGACCATTTCATCTCTGCGATAGACTGTTTATAGAAATTTTCGTTTAATGATTCTAAGCCCCAATGGCGAGCAATACGTGCATGTAAAAAATACTGGTTGATGGCTATCAACGACTGACCCAGCACTTTATTCAGCGCGCGGATAATGTCTTTATCCCCATTCATATTCTCTCTCCCTATCTATTGGATATTTGATTTGACTATATAGCGATTATTATCCGTTACTATCAAACAAGATTTGAAGAAACTTCAGCCATCTGACTTTGCAAATAATTTGGCAGACCAATCATATCAATCAAGCGTAGCTGCTGTTCAAGCCAATGGGCATGATCCTCTTCCGTGTCTTTGAGCTGCACGACCAACATCTCGCGTGTGACATAGTCATGCGCTTCTTCACACATTGCGATACCGTCTTTAAGATGTTTTTGTACCTGATATTCTAAATTTAAATCAAGCTGTAGCATCTCAGGTACAGTAGTACCAATATTAATCGCGTCGACGCTCATTTTAGGCGTGCCGCCTAACATCAAAATACGACGAATAATTGCCTGTGCATGTAAGGTCTCATCTTCCATCTCATGGCTAATACGATCATACAATTTACCGTAATGCCATTCTGCATACATCTCAGAGTGGATAAAATACTGATCACGAGCTGCAAGCTCACCACCTAACAAAAAGTTTAAATAATCAATCACTTTAGGGTTGCCAATCATCACTTACACTCCTGTATGTATCATTGTTTGTTATATACATTCATAATTTTGCATATATATAAAGTGCCATTCGTAAACCAATCAGTAAAGATTAAAATCAACGAAGGCCCTTACATATTAAGAAGGATATAGTAGCATAGAGAGAGCTTAACGCTTGTAACGATATGAACTGAGAATCATAACCAACCACTATTTGTATTAGCGTATCAGCAACAGGTGCGATCGCAAACTCTTAATAGAAGTAGCTAGATCTAGTTTTGATGTGGAGTATCAGTGGAGTTATATGGACGCTTGCAACCTACTCTTTAGGTATAATGCTAAAATAATAAATGCATAATAGTGAATATAATCCTGTTTTATCAAGGCTTATACACGATTAGGATGCACAAGTTAGAGCGTAAAGCCTTATAAGTATTTAGCGCTTAAACAGCATAAGCCAATACTTCGAGCTTAGCATGATGCTCCTCTAGATAATCATTTACCATAGGCTCACAGCAGCCGCAGCAGGTGGCGACATCTAACGTGTCTTTTAAGCCATCTAACGTATCGATACCAGACGCGATAGCAGCTTTTATTTGCTTTTCTTTGACATCATTACAGATACAGACGTACATAAATGGGTTCCTACTGTGATTGACTAACGTGTTATTCGCTATAATAACGATAATTATTAGCATTTACAATAGTGTTTGGTGACTTTTTCAGTCAGGTTAATGACAGATTTATGGTTATGTTGATCTTAATCAATCCATGTAACTGAATATAGTAATCCATGTAAACCGACGGTATCAAAGGTAGTAAAATGGCGACGAACTGTAAATTTGCTCATTTTTTAATCGATTTTAAGGATAACTGCTGTTATATTGTCCTCCTATTAACTAAATATACATTGGAATTGACCCATGTCTAATAATAATTCTATTATACAACCACTTGAGTTGTTTAAAGTATTATCTGACCCTACGCGCTTGAAGATTTTCCAAATCCTATATAATAAAGAATCACGCTGCGTCGGTGAGTTAGTAGAGATACTTGATCAACCACAGCCAACGATATCCCGCCACCTCAACCATTTAAAAAAACTGGGCATCTTAAATTGTGTTCGTGATGGAACCTGGATGTGGTACGAGGTCGCAAATGACTTGCCAGAATGGTGTCAAGACATCTTGGACACTACCTATAAGCAGATATCAATCAAAGAAAAAGCCATGCTAAAACTAGCCTAATGGTAATAGGCAGTGAAAATTTTGCTTAGATAACTTTGGCTTATATTAGCCGCATAAAAAAGACCTCATGATGAGGTCTTTTTTATGCACTATTGCTAACACTCTTGATTGAACTTTAAACCAAGTCTAAGAAATCACTGACAAAGGCATTGGCTGGATGATGAATCAGCGCCTCTGAGGTGCCTACTTGCTCGACACGACCGTGATTCATCACGACAATCTCATCAGATACCGCCCTTGCCTCTTCTTGGTCATGAGTCACCATGATGCTGGTGATACCAAGCTCATGATGTATGTCTTTTAGCCAAGTTCGCAGCTCTTTACGCACCTTGGCATCCAGCGCCCCAAATGGCTCATCTAATAGCAGTAGTTTTGGCTTAACTGCGAGTGCACGAGCCAGCGCAATACGCTGCCGCTGGCCGCCTGATAGCTGATGCGGGTAAGCGTTTGCCACTTGTGGCAGCTGTACCAAATCTAATAGCTCAGCCACGCGCTTATCAATATCTGCTTTACTGGGGCGCTCGTTTTTTGGTAGTAATGTCAGACCAAAGCCTACATTGTCAGCAACATTTTTATGTCGAAATAACGCATAGTGCTGAAACATAAAACCGATATGGCGCTTTTGTACCGGTGTATTGGTGACGTCTAGCTCATCAAATAATATCTGCCCAGAGTCTGCATACTCAAGACCGGCAATGATACGCAGCAAAGTGGTTTTACCGCAGCCTGAAGGACCTAATAAAGTCGTCAATTTGCCAGTAGGTACTGTGATATTGATATCATCTAAGGCATTGAAGTTACCAAATTTTTTATTAACGTTACGAATCTCGATGCTCATAATGGTATCTCTTATTATTTCTTTTATCGTAGCAGATAGTTTCAATAGTATGGCGTATAGCAATAGTGGCTTCTATGAACCGTTATGATTTGCCTGTCGATTCTGTGACAGTAGCATTAGCACTGACTGGTAGTTCAGGCGCACTTATCAAACGTTCAGATTTAGCAAATTTGTGATCTTGTAGCTTGGTCATGATTTGCTGAATAAGTAACGTGACCAAAGCAAGCGCGGCAAGTAAGCTCGATAAGGCAAAGGCGGCGGTAAAGTTATAGTCGTTATAGGCAATCTCAACCAGTAGTGGCATAGTGTTGGTTTCTCCGCGGATATGACCTGAGACCACACTCACCGCACCAAACTCCCCCATCGCCCTTGCATTGGTCAAAATCAAACCATATAGCAGCGCCCATTTGATATTGGGCAGTGTCACATGCCAAAACGTTTGCCAACCCGTCGCGCCTAACGTTAATGCTGCCTGTTCTTCACTATCGCCCTGCGTTTGCATCAGCGGTATTAACTCACGCGCCACAAAAGGAAAGGTGACAAATAACGTTGCTAAAATAATACCGGGTACGGCATAAATTACCTGAAAACCCATGCTCTCAAGCCAGCCACCAATCGTAGAATTAAGTCCAAATAACAGAACAAACATTAAACCGGCTACAACGGGCGACACTGAGAATGGTAAATCAAGCAACGTCGTCACCAACTGCTTACCTTTGAATTGATAACGGGTTACTAGCCACGCAATGGCAATACCCATCACCATATTAATCGGTAAGACAATCGCCGCAGTAATCAAGGTTAGCCTAATCGCCTGCAAGGCTTCAGGATCAACGAGAGAGGCAATATATAATTCCCAGCCACCCTTAAAAGCTTCATAAAACACAGCTAGCAGCGGCACTACCAACATAATAACCATGAATAAAACCGCAATGATAATAAAGGTGCGGCGTACCCATGGCGTATCTTTGGTTGCTGGGTTGCTTTGGTAGTCGTAGCTATTAGAGATTTGCATTAGCGAGCTCCTACACGGCGCGACAGCTTCCACTGTACGATATTAATGGTCAATAAAATTACAAAGGAGATAAGCAGCATGAATAATGCAACGGCTGACGCGCCTTGAACATCAAACTGCTCAAGCTTACTGATAATGATTAATGGCAAAATCTCAGACTGCATTGGAATATTACCTGCGATAAAAATAACCGAGCCATACTCGCCGGTCGCACGGGCAAACATCATGCCAGCACCCATCAGTAACGCAGGCAACAGCTCTGGTAAAATTACCTTGCGAAATGTCGTCAAGCGATTGGCGCCTAATACCGCAGACGCCTCTTCGAACTCAACCGATAACTCTGCAAGTACAGGCTGTACAGCACGGACAATAAAGGGAAAACTGACGACCACCAAAGCCAACCAGATACCAATTGGTGTAAACGCGACTTGAATATCAAACTTGGCAAACCATTGCCCAATAAGACCATTAGGCGCATATAAAGTCGCAAGAGAGATACCTGTGACCGCTGTCGGTAGTGCAAAGGGTAAATCCACCAAGGCATTTATCAAGGATTTGCCCCAAAATTCATAGCGTACGAGCACCCATGCGACCAGTGTGCCAAACACCATATTGGTTAGCATCGCCAAAAACGACATCCATAAGCTGAGTTTGATCGCTGCCGTGACTTGTGGTTGGCTAATAGTCTCCCAAAATCCCGTCCAGCCCATTTGGGTTGTGGTATAGGCCATCATGGCAAACGGCAGTACTACCAACAGCGACAAGCTAAAGACAGTGATACCCATACTTAGCCCAAACCCTGGTAGCACATTGCGCTGACGCAAGCGTGTTAACCAGCCTTTTTTCGGCACGGGTTTGAGGGTAGAAGGTGTTGTTGCACTCATAATAGTGTCCTATTGCCTAGCTGATGGTACTTATCGTAAGCACTCTATCGTATCGATATAAAGAAAAAAGCATGATAAAAAGAGATTATGAATATGCTCATGGTATAAAGGACATAGCGTTGTCGGCCATGTCCTTTATGAGATTGACATAATTTCATGATGTCGTGCGTTACTGATTAATAGTCAAATAATGCAGTCGCTGTACTCAAATAAATTATTGAATAAGTAACAGCTTTTATCGTCGGTTACTCACAGTACTACCGTTGTTACTGAGGCGCATTAACCGCTAACTTATCAAACAAACCACCATCACTGAAATAGGTGCTCATGATCTCATCCCATGTGCCAAATGCATCATTCGGACGGAAGGTGTCGATAGGTGGCAATTTATCACTGTTTTTATCAAGAACACTCTTCACACTTGGGCGTAAGTATAAGTCAGCTGCTAATTGCTGGGCCGCATCGCTCCATAAGAAATCAAGATAAGCTTTGGCGGCATCTGTGGTGCCTTTTTTATCAGTGACGGTTTTTACGATAGCAACTGGGCTTTCAGATTTGATTGAGTATTTTGGATAAACAATATCGACTTGACCGACGCCAAAATCTTTTGCTGCAAGGTTGGCTTCGTTCTCAAACGTTACCAAGACATCGCCGATACCACGCTGTACAAATGTCGTAGTCGCCGCACGTCCGCCACTTTCATAGACTTTGACGTTTTTTAGCATGTCTTTGACGTATTTTTCCGCTTGTGCTTCATCTTTATTAAAAGCATGTAAGCCATAACCATAAGCACCTAAGAAGGCATAGCGACCGTTACCCGTCACTTTTGGGTTTGCCATGACAATCTCAACACCCTCTTTGGTCAAATCTGCCCAATCATTGATGCCCTTTGGATTGTCTTTGCGCACTAAGAAGACGATGGTGCTGGTAAAAGGTACGGCATTGTCTGGGAATTTGCTTTCCCAATCTGACTCAACCAAGCCTTTTTTCTCAAGCAGCTCAATATCAGAGCCTTGGTTCATAGTTGCGACATCGGCTTGTAGACCATTCGCGACCGACAGGGCTTGTTTACTCGAACCACCATGCGACTGCTTGATAAGAATATTGCTGTTTGGGTGCTCGCTTTTGTAATGATCAACAAATAATGGATTGTAGTCTTTATAAAAATCACGAGCGACATCGTAGGAGACGTTCAATATTTCGATGTCCTGCCCTTCTGCAGCTGCTGGCGTGCCCTCTGCATTGGCAGCTGGCTCAGTTTTTTCGTTGTTGCTACAGCCTGCAATGCCTAAAGTGAGCGCCACACCGGCGATACTTAGGGCGCTAAGTGTCTTATTTTTATAACCTGCGGTATATGATGTCATGGCTGCCTCAAAAAATGTCTGATAAGTAATGTAAGTATGCTAACAGTGCTATCTTATTATGTTTAATGATGAATATGTGTATGTTATTGCCAAAATGGAATAAAGAAATGATAAATATAAGATTATCAATAACTTAAATTTATCAGTAATGCATAGGTTAAATATTTTTAATGATCATTGACTATCCGCTAATAATTTAGCCATTTGATTCAGCCTTTCATCTAAGCATGAATGTCTGAATCAAATGGCTTATAACTGAACAACTTGATTACCTTTTTGGTTACCTTTACTGCACGCTTGCCAGCTTATCAAAACGCCCGCCATCAACAAAAAACGTTTCCATAATCTGTGTCCAAGGACCAAAGACACTGACTGGCTCAAACGTCTCAATATCAAGCAAAGTACCTTTATGGGCGGCAAGTACTTGCTCATTACTAGGACGCATGTACATCTGTGCCATCAGTTCTTGCGCTGGCGTGTCCCATAAGCTTTTTAGATAGGTGTTTGCCGCTTCTGTTTTGCCCGCTTTGTCAGTCACCGCATTCACCACTGCAACAGGATTGGCAATCAACACTGAATAACTTGGATAGACGATATCGACTTGCCCTTTGGCAAATTGCTTGGCGGCCAAATGCGCTTCGTTTTCGGTCGTGATAAGCACGTCCCCTAGACCGCGTTGGGTAAAGCTGGTCGTTGCTGCACGTGCGCCATTGTCATAAGTGACGACGTTTGCCAAAAGTTGTTTGATAAAGGTATCTGTTTTGGTAGAGGTTTCGACCGTTTCTTTAAAATGATGCAGACCATAACCGTAGGCACCTAAAAAGGCATAACGCGCCGTACCACTGGTTTTCGGATTTGGTATTACTATAGCTACGTCACTACGTGCCAAATCTTGCCAGTCTTTAATACCCTTTGGATTGCCGCTACGTACCAATAGAACCATGGTACTGGTATAAGGAACCGCGCCGTTTGGTAGCGCTTTCTGCCAGTCAGCCGCAACCAAGCCTTTTTCGACCAATAGATTCATATCGCTTTCTTGGTTAAAGGTCACCACATCCGCTTGTAGACCATTAGCAACCGACAGGGCTTGCTTACTCGATCCACCATGTGACTGATTGATATGTACTTTGCTGTTGGGATGCTCTTTTTGGTAGCCTTTGGCAAATAAGGTATTATAGTCTTTATAAAAATCGCGTGAGACATCGTAAGAGACATTCAACAAATCAATATCTTGTGACGGCGCTGCTGATTTTTGGGCGCCGTTTTGGGTCTCACTTTGCTTAGATTCAGTAGGGCTACAGCCCGTCATGAATACCGCCATTGTCAGCACACCACCCATTATCAAGGTACGTGGTGCTTTATTTTGAAGCACTTGATTATCAGTCATTGAGGTATGACGCAAAGGCTGATTCTTGGCTATATTGGTCGTTTGCATAGACGCTCTCGATAATGTCATGCTGCCACTTGTGGACCTTACTATTTTATTAATTCTATAAATAAGGATAACAAAGGCAGTGATGGTAAGAATTTTGGGAGATACATTAGTTTTTTTGTTGATGAGAGATATGCTAGCAGCATAGATAACAAATGCTTAGTGACGAATACGCTTATCGAGTGGTGAACTTGGCATAAGCACGATGATTAGTAGCGCTATTATTAGTTATTCTATAATGGATATTTTTAGGAGCTATTTGCGATATAGAGATAAGCCATCACTTTTGAGTAAGTGATGGTATTGTTTGCCCAGTAGACGAATATTTGTGTAAGCTGTATCATCGCTGGCGCTGTATAGTCAGTCCTTAATAAAAGAAATACAAATATTATCAATCACTACTGGGGTTAATTTTTCTTGCTTGCTGTGCCTACGCAGACAGAGGCTGCAAATAATGAACCCCAGTAGTTCCGTACTCTTTTAAAAGTGGATTAGCTATAATGGCTGCAAATAAACAACTGCTACCTAAAACTGTTTAATTCAATCAAAAATAGCCATTTTGCAAAGCCATTTTTATCACTTACTCACTTACCCAAGGCAACTTAATGATTACTTCTTTCTCTTGTTACTCGCGTTTTTTTGCCGCCCTCTCTTTAACGAGTGCAGCGCTGCTTGCTTTGAGTGGTTGTAATAACACTATAAAAGCCAATGTGGATAATCACAGCGTTACGCAACCTGCAGCGACACTCTCGCCTGCTGTAAAAGTCATCGTTGGTGACTATGCTTCTGAGGGTTATGCTAAGCGTACGCAAGGCGATGACTGGGTAGCCGTGATGGTAAAAGCAGACGGTGATAAGCAGATTGACATTAAGATACGTGCGCGCAGCGATGTCAAAAAACCGACCTGCTATTTTGATGGCAAAGCAACATTGATGGGTCAAGATGATGCACACGGCATTATTTTTCAGAGCAAGGTCAATGACAGTACAGCTTTTTTTCAATTTAAAGATGATAAATTGACTATTGATAGCCAAGATAAATACGCGCTTAACTACTTTTGCTCTGGCGGTGGCACATTGGTTGGTGACTATCAAAAGTTGGCAAGTGGTTTAGAGCTCAGCTAACCACGAGATGTTCAAAACGTTCAAATAACAAAAAAAGGGTCAGACTTATCATCTGACCCTTTTTTATCTTTCATATTGAATATAAATTTTTATACCGCAGAAGCCCCGACCAATTTAACCTCAGCACGCTCATCAAAAGCGATACCAGCATAATATTCACGCAAAATCTGCAACACTTCTGGACGGCTAAAGTTCTCTGGTACATCAAGGTCTTCTGAGAGTGCTTTGCGTAGTTTGGTTCCTGATACTTTGACATGTTCAGACGCTTCATGCGGGCAGGTTTTATCTGACGCCATGGCATTACAAGCATTACACCAAAACGTCCAACCAATCTTTAACGGTTGGGTAATCAAATCATCTTTACCGACGTGGTCAAAAATGGTTTGGGCATCAAAGGCACCATAATAATCACCAACACCGGCATGGTCACGACCAACGATCAAATGGCTACAGCCGTAGTTTTGGCGGAATACGGCATGTAATAATGCTTCACGCGGTCCGGCATAACGCATATCAAGCGGATAACCTGCTTGAATAACAGTATCAGCTCTAAAGTAATTGTCAATCAAGGTTTTAATGGCTTCTTGGCGTACGTCTGCTGGGATATCACCTGGTTTTAACGCACCCAATAATGAATGTATCAGTACGCCATCACAGATCTCAATCGCAATCTTGGCAAGGTATTCGTGTGAGCGGTGCATGGGATTACGGGTTTGGAAAGCCGCGACCGTTTGCCAGCCTTTATTGTCCAAAATTGCGCGGGTTTCAGCTGGTGTTTTATAAATCTCAGGATATAAGGTTGGAAACTCGCCTTCGCTTAGGACTTCAACGCTACCTGCAATGTTGACTTCACCTTGCTCCAGTACTTGTTGGACGCCAGGATGCTCAGGATCTGTGGTGGTAAATACTTGTTGGCACTCATGCTCTTTATCAATGGTATAGGTTTCTTCCACCGTTAGAATACCCATAATCTCGCCATCTTTCGCCACCAAAGCAACTTTATCACCTTGATTTAGGCTATCTGCTGTCGCTTTCGGTGCTGATAAAGTAATAGGAATCGGCCAAAACAAGCCCGCATTGTCACCACTTTGCAGGCGCATATTATCAACCACGCCCTGCCAATCGGCTTGATTCATAAAACCATTTAAAGGCGTAAAACCGCCAATACCAAACATAATCAAATCACCGCGCTCACGAGAGCTTAAGGTAATGGTCGGTAATGTGCTGGCAAGTGTCAGCGCTTCGCTGCGAGCGTCACCGTTTAGTAATAGTGGTTTGAGTACATCGCTGCCATGTGGAGGAACGAGTTGTGATGGCTTTTGATTAGCAATAGTAGATGTCATAGTAATTTTAAAACCTCAATGTATAGAAAAAAGAGTTGAATAACAGCAAGTGAATGGCTTAAAAGGTAACTTTATGAATAAGATGCTAACGATCGTCAGTTAAAGTCGTGCATTACCAGATATTAAATTTTAGGGGTTAAATTTGATAAGCATAGGCTACCTAACTTTCGTTATGAAAATTTATGCTGTGTTTGGATATGTATATGTCTTAAAGGAATTTATGTTTTGAAGTACAAGCTTATATGATGTAAAGCTGAACGGTACACATTGCGATCGACAACAAAATATATTACACACGCAAATCATTTTCGTCGCTGCTTTTAAGACTAAAAACAAAATTGAGATTACGTCATGTATCAATATAACTACGCTGACCAAACCTTGGTAGAAGAACGAGTCGCTCAGTTTCGCGACCAAACCGAACGGTTTTTGGCAGGCGAGCTGCCAGAAGAGCAATTTTTGCCGCTGCGGTTGCAAAACGGCCTTTATATTCAGCGTTATGCGCCGATGTTACGTATTGCGATTCCTTACGGTCTACTAGCCAGCTATCAACTGCGTAAATTGGCAGAGATTACCCGTAAATACGATAAGGGTTACGGGCACTTTACTACCCGTACCAATATCCAGCTAAACTGGCCAAAGCTAGAAGATGTGCCAGACATATTGGCGGAGCTGGCATCGGTACAGATGCATGCCATTCAAACCTCAGGTAACTGTATTCGCAATACGACTACCGATCCTTATGCCGGTATTCATCAAGAAGAGATTGCGGATCCACGTCCTTATTGCGAAATTATCCGTCAGTGGTCTACTTTTCATCCTGAATTTGCTTTTTTACCGCGTAAATTTAAGATTGCTGTCGTTGGTACTGCCAATGACCGCGCGGCGACGCAAGTACATGATGTGGGATTGCATGTAAAAACCAATGACGCAGGCGAGCTTGGTTTTGAAGTATTGGTGGGTGGCGGTCTTGGCCGTACACCAGTGATTGGTAAAGTAATTAACGAATTCTTGCCACGTCAGCATCTGCTTAGCTATCTAGACGCTATTTTGCGCGTTTATAACCTGCATGGTCGCCGTGACAATAAGTACAAAGCTCGTATCAAAATATTGGTCGAGAGCATGGGCGGTCCTGCCTTTGCGAAATTGGTCGATGCTGAGTGGGAAGCTCATACCAAAGATGGTCCACTGACGCTGACCGATGCCAATTTTGACACTGCTATTGGCTTCTTTAGTGAGCCTGATTATGTTGGTTTTGATGCCTTACAAGTACAGTCTGACTTGCAACAGCAACTCAATGCGAATAAAGATTTTGCTGATTGGTATAACCAAAATACAGTCGCGCATAAAATAGCAGGCTATCGCGCTGTCGTCATTTCGCTAAAGGCAGGCTTGGTCGACGGAGCCTACGTACCATCTGGTGATGTCAGCGAATCACAAATGGATGCTCTCGCGGATCTGTCAGACAAATATAGCTTTGGTGAATTGCGCGGTACTTATCAGCAGAATCTAGTATTTGCAGACGTGCAAACCAATCAGCTGTACGAGTTATGGGAACAGTTGGCGGATTTGCATTTAGCACGTGCCAATATAAACACGCTAACAGATATGATTGTTTGCCCAGGTTGGGACTATTGCTCACTCGCCAATGCCACGACTCACAATATCGCTGAACAAATCGAAAAGCAGTTCGATGATCTCGACTACCTTTATGACTTGGGTGAGATTCGCCTCAATATGTCTGGCTGCATGAATGCTTGTGCGCATCATCATACGGGTGATATCGGTATTCTTGGTGTCGATAAAAAGGGTGAGCATTGGTATCAAATCAGCCTTGGCGGTAACTCTAGTAACGATGCCAAAGTCGGTAAAATATTGGGTAAAGCAGTACCAGCCGAAGATGTGGCGATTACCCTACAAAAAATACTGGATGTCTATTTAGAGCAGCGCGTGAGCAATGAGAACGACGTAGAAGCTTTTAGTGACTTGGTCAATCGCGTTGGCGTGGCACCTTTTAAGGAGAAGGTCTATGGGTAATCATCATGTGTTAAACAGCAAAGGTATTGATATCGGTCAAAGTGATACGTGGTTGGCGCTTAATACCGATGAGCTACCAGATGGCATTGCCCTTAGCCATATATCGCTGCTTGAGCTATTACATAAACAAGAAAAATTCGATATCGTATTGCCGCTCACGGATTTATTGAATGCTGAAGGCAAGCTTGCTGGCGGGCTATTACAGCAGCTGAACGAGCTATTGACCGAACATGCCAGCCGTGTTGGCGTTTGGGTTACGTCAGATAATGATACCGATACATTGGTTGGTTTGTCAGATTTTTTATTACAACAAGATTTGATTGTGATCCATGTACCAGCCTTTACCGACGGACGCGGTTTTAGTTATGCGCAAACCCTGCGTCAAATAGGCTATCAGGGCGAGATTCGTATGGCTGGCAAGTTTGGCCGTGACCAAATTGCTTACCTTTTACGCGCGGGCGCAGATAGCTTTGTGCTCAGTGAGCATGATATGAAATCTATCTCTGATATCAGTCAAGCATTTAATGCGCTTGCCAGCAGCTACGATGGACGCGATGCTAGCGCATTACCGATGTTTGCAGGCACTTAGTTTTAGAATAAATCATAAGCACTTATATTAGTTACTTTTCACTCTAATCATTTTTACATGAACTTTCATCAAGGAATCTACCATGAGCCAATTACACCCAAATCTAGATATCGATCAAGCCAACCAAGACTTGCAAGGTCAAACGCCAGAACAAATCGTAGAATGGGCATTAAGCCAAGCCAAAAACCCAATCATTACCACTAACTTCCGTCCTTACGAGTCAGCGATTTTGCATTTGGTCGCGTCGCTGCGCCCTGATATCACCGTATTGTGGGTAGATTCTGGTTATAACACGGATGCGACGTATCAATTTGCCAATAAAGTTATCCGTGATTTAAATTTAAACGTGATCACCTATATTCCTAAGCAAACTGCTGCCCATCGTGACGTGACGATGGAAGGTATTCCTGGTATTGATAACCCACTACATGATGAGTTCACCGATCAAGTGAAGCTTGAGCCATTCCGCCGCGCTTTAGATGAGCTAAAGCCTGATGTTTGGTTCAATGCTATTCGTAAAGATCAAACCGAATTCCGTCAAGGTCTTGATGTTCTTAGCCTATCAAAAGATGGTGTGTTAAAAGTAGCACCGTTATTCGAAAAAACAGATGCTGATCTAGACGTGTATCTTGAAGAACATAACCTACCTAATGAGTTTGATTACTTCGATCCGACTAAGGTAGAAGAGCATCGCGAGTGTGGCTTGCATACACAGTTGTAATTGCTAAATACAGAATTATGATTTAATGAATACAATGGATAAAAATCCCGCTTAACCGGTTTATACCGAGTTAAGCGGGATTTTTCAGTATCATGATTTTATATTGCTATTCCCTTTCTCAACAAAAACTACTTTTAATATCTCAAAAACGAATATACTAATGCCAATACATTACGTGAGCCTGCGCAACTGATAACTCATAATAGTAGTATATATTCAATTGAATGACTGGTCATACTATGAATACCTTTCCCCTATTTTTTAAATTAGAAGATCGTAAAGTACTGATTGTTGGCGGCGGTGATGTGGCATTACGCAAAGCTGATTTGCTGAGCCGTGCTGGCGCGTGTATCACTGTCCTTGCGCCAAGCATTAGCCATGAGATACAAGCCTTGCTCAGTGAGAGTAAGCACGCGCTGATTTATGAGAATTATAATAAAACCTATATGACAGATTCGCGCGTTATTATCGCGGCGACTGATGATGAGATGCTTAATCACCAAATCCATGCTGATGCCACTGAACTCAACATTCCGGTAAACGTCGTCGATACGCCGCATTTATGCGATTTTATCTTCCCAGCTATTGTTGATCGCAATCCCATCGTGATTGGTATCTCATCCAACGGTAAAGCGCCGGTGCTGGCACGTTTACTGCGGGCACGCCTTGAGACCTTGATTCCGCAAGGCTATGGTAAGCTTGCCAAGCTGGCTGGCGAGTTTCGAGGTGAGGTTAAAGCCAAAATTCCAACATTGACTGGGCGTCGGCAGTTTTGGGAGCGAGTATTTGAAGGTAAAGTCAGTCAATTGATGTTTTCCGGTAATGAAAACGAAGCCATTGCCCAATTGCAAACTGATCTGGATAACACAGCGGCAACTATCACTGCAAAAAATGCTACAGATGAATCAACAGAAGCCCAAAATACGATGGGCGAAGTTTATATTGTTGGTGCCGGTCCCGGTGACCCAGAGTTATTAACCTTTAAAGCACTACGCTTGATGCAGCAAGCGGATATTGTCTATTATGATGCGCTGGTGTCACCGCAAGTATTGGATTTGTGCCGCCGCGATGCCGATAAAGTATTTGTCGGTAAAAAACGCAGTAATCATGCCGTTGCACAATTGGGCATCAATGAGCTATTGGTTAATAGCGCAAAAGAAGGTCGGCGTGTGGTGCGTCTAAAAGGCGGTGACCCGTTTATCTTTGGGCGTGGCGGTGAAGAGATTGAAAGTCTGCGCTCTCACAATGTTCCGTATCAAGTAGTGCCGGGCATTACCGCTGCCAATGCCGCTGCTAGCTATGCTGGTATTCCGCTAACCCACCGTGACCATTCGCAGTCAGTACGTTTTGTGACAGGGTTTTTAAAGGCAGGCTCGCCTAATAATAACTTCAAAAGTTTTTTGAATACTGATGAAACAGTCGTATTCTATATGGGTCTGCATTCGCTACCGCGCTTGACGGAAGGTTTGATTGACGCTGGGCGTAGCGCAAAGACCCCGATTGCTATCGTCTCTAACGCCAGTATGTCCAATCAGCAAGTATTGACGGGTACACTTGCCAGTATCGTTGAATTACAAGCACAACATCAACTACCTACGCCTGCTCTACTCATCATGGGTGATGTCGTAAGCTTACATCATGATTTGGCCTGGTATAATAATAAAAAGACCTCAGAAAACGATAATAACTGGTTACGCGGCGGTACTGCTACGACACCAAAACCAAATCCTAACCAACAAGCACATGCGCTATCTATGATTGCTAATTTGGCAACAAAAGATGGTGATCTTGAGCAGTTAGTGATTGATTAAAAAGCCCCCTAAAAGCTCCTTTTTATTTAAAGCCCTGCCAATCTAGTGATAGGGCTTTTTTGTGATTGCAACAGAGCAAACTTCTCCAATCCTTGCTAGAATAATGGCTGTCTTTTTATTCACTACTAAGCCTCATTATGCCTGTATCTGCTGTTACGCCTCTGACTATCCTGCACACCTCTGACTGGCATTTGGGACGCAGGCTTTATGGACGTCTGCGCTATGATGAATTTGCCGCCTTTTTAAATTGGCTACAAAACACTATTAGTGCGCAGCAAGTGGATGTACTTATTGTCGCTGGTGATATCTTTGATACCATGACCCCGAGTAATAAAGCCCAAGCGCTGTATTACGAGTTTTTAGGCAAGGTTTCAAAGTCATGCTGTCAACATATCGTCATCGTCGCTGGCAACCATGATTCACCGACATTTCTAGATGCCCCAAGCAATGTCCTTAAGTTTTTAAACGTCCATGTCATTGGTACGGCTTGTGATGACGTAAATGACGAAGTGATGGTGTTGGATGATGCAGCCGGTACACCGCATTGTATTATCGCTGCTGTCCCTTATCTACGTGACCGCGACGTGCGTAGCAGTAGTGCTGGCGAGTCAGCTCAAAGCAAAGACGCCAATGTCATCGCTGGCATCTGCGCGCACTATGATGAAGTCGCAAAGATTGCCAACGCCAAACAAGCTGAATTATTAAAATCGCATAAGCGCCATATCCCTATTATTGCCACAGGGCATCTGTTTGCTGCCGGCGGCACCACTACTGATGATGATGGTGTTCGTGAGCTATATGTTGGCTCGCTTGGTAAAGTCTCCGCTGATATGTTCAGTGAAAGCTTTGATTACGTGGCGCTTGGGCATTTACATGTGCCTCAGCGCGTCGGTGGGCGTGAAACCATTCGATATTCAGGATCACCCATTGCAATGGGCTTTGGTGAGGCGCGCCAGCAAAAGCAAGTATTGCTCATACAGTTTGGCACGGGGCTAAAGAACAAAGAGCTAACGCTGGAAAATACCTCTGAGAGCAGCCCTCATCAGCTGAACAACATCCTTATTAACACTGATAAGACCGTAGAAAAAACCGCTAAAAAAGCAGTCAATCAGGCGGCAAGTTTTATGGATGACCTATTTGCTGATGTCGAGTCTTTAGAAAGCGATCAGCATAATGAAACGAGTATTGAAGAACCCTCTGAACAAACAGAAGTTATTCTAAGCACTCCTTTCACTTTACCCGCCACGCCACTGCATCATGATACTTCACGTCAGATGCAAGTTACCTCACTCCCTATTCCAAAGTTCCAAAACTTGGCGCAAGTATCAGGTGATTTGGAGACTATTAATCAAAAAGTTGATAAGGTTATTGAAGCTCTGTCTGATACAGAATCGGTCTGGTTAGAGATTATCTACACTGGTGATGAGGTGGTTAGCGAATTGCGTGAAAGTATTCAAGCGATGGTAGAAGGCTTGCCGTGTGAGGTGTTAAAAATAAAAAATACGCGCACTTATAACAAAGTACTTAATCAGCAACAAATCTCTGAAACACTACAAGACTTAAATGAACAAGAAGTATTTGAGCGTTGTTTAGCCACTCATAACATCCCTGACGAGCAAAGATTGACCTTGCGAGAGGCTTATGAGCAAATCGTTTATGATCTCCACCATGCAGATACTCAAGCTGAATAACATATAAAACTCATCAGCCTGATACAACGAACAGTAAATTATCACTACTATCTATAAAAATAAGACCCTGCCATGCGCCTAATTGAACTCAGACTTAAAAACCTCAACTCCTTAAAAGGCGAATGGCACATTGATTTTAGTGACTCCGCTTTTCTTAACGAAGGTATCTTTGCTATTACAGGGCAAACAGGCGCTGGCAAAACTACCATTTTGGATGCTATTTGTTTGGCTCTTTACAGTCAAACACCAAGACTTGGTGATATTACAGGCTCTACCAATGAGATCATGACCCAAGGTACAGGAGAGTGCTCGGCTGAAGTTATTATCGAGATTGACGCTAAACGATATCAGTGTTCATGGTATCAACACCGTGCTCACAAAAAAGCCAAAGGCAATTTACTACCGATTAAACATGAGATCAGCGAAGTCAAGTCTGGCAAGATTTTAGAAGAGAAAAAATCCAAAACCTCTGCTTATATTCAAACGCTTATTGGCATGGATTTTAGCCAATTTACCCGCTCCATCATGCTTGCGCAAGGTAGTTTTGCCGCGTTTTTAAAATCTGATATTGGGGATAGAGCGGCGATTTTGGAGAAAATAACAGGTACTGCTATCTATGCCAAAATCTCACTCAACGTTCATGAGAAAAAACGCTTGGAAGAAGATGTGCTCAGTAAGTTGCAGGCAGGCGTTGATGGGTTGTCTTTACTAAGTGTTGAAAACGAAAATTTGCTAGCAGCCGATCTAAAAGTATTGAATCAGCAGCAAAGCACGCAGCGACAAACCTTTAAGACATTAAGTGAGCAGCTACAATGGCTAAATACCATACAACAGCTACAAAGCAACCTGTCTATTTATCAGAGTGAGTTTGCAAGCGTCCAGCAAGCGCAGCAAGCTTTTATTCCAGAGGCTAAGCGTTTAAGTATTGCAAACAAGGCATTAGAGATTGATAGCCAGTTTCGTGAGCTTAGCTATCGCCGTGATACGGTCCAGAAGCTTGATATTGAGCAACAGAGTTTGCTAAGTCAAATCCCTGCCCAGCAAGAATCGCTGACGCAAGCTGCTTGCCATTTAGACAATGCCAATACGCTAGAAAAGCAAGCATCAGACAACCTTCAAATAAATTTGCCCCTCATCGCACAGGTACGCGAATTAGTCAGCAATATAAGGCAGCAGTCTCAATCCTTAGTGGAATACAACCAGCACAAAGAATTATTGGCAGGCAATGTACAGATATTAAGCCAAGCCATCCAAAGTCATCAGCAAACTGCCAATCGCACCAAAACTCAGCTAAATAATATCGACCAGTACTTTAGCGACCACCCAGAGATGAGCGACCTTGATACCGATATGACAATCTTTGATAGTAGCTGTCAACGATTAAGGGCGCTACTAGAAGATAATGCTGAGCTTTCAGCAACTAGGACTAATCAACATAGCCATGCCCGCCAGCTACAAGCTGATGTTGAGATACTATCCAAACAGCAAGATACTGATATTTTATTGATAGCGAAGCGGCGCGAGCAACTGCTAAAGCTACAACAGCAGCAAGCAATCATCACTCAAAACCAGCCCCTTGCCATTATGCGTAGTGAGCAAGAGCAAATTGATCCAATTATCATACAAATTGAGCAAGTGAGCTTTAAGATTACACAACGTTCTCAGCTGAGCAGTCAAATCCATAAAATCAATCTTACGCTACCAATATTGAATCAAGAACTGACGGTCTTAGACAACTTAATTACCACTCATCGCGCAGATATTCAGAGCACTAAACTTAAAAAACAAGACAAGCAGACGCACCTTCATCTACTGCAAAAAGTCGCAAGGCTTGAAGATTACATCGTGGAGCTCAAAGACGGTACACCCTGCCCACTGTGTGGCGCGCATGAGCACCCTTATGGTAAGCATCATCCGCTATTGGATAGCCAACTTGAAAATAAACAAGCGTTGCCACTAACACAGCAGACCCAGCAGCAAATAGCTGAGCTTGAGATACTCATTGAGCGTCTCGAACAAGCGTTATCTAAACATCATATCGACCATGCTACTAAAAATGAAACCATTAGCAACCAACAGCAGCAGTTAGATCCGTTACAGCAGCAGTGTGAGATGTTGAGCAACGACATTCAAGATAGTCTACTTTCACTTTTTAACGCCAATAAAAATTATTCCAAAGCGATTGCAGGGATTGTCCATCCGCTTTATCAACTGAGTGAGGATATCAATGCAATTGATAATGACGTTGAACGCCCATTACCTTTACTAAACAGCGTCAAACAAAAGCTACTCGAGCAAAAGCAGTGTCTTAAAGACTTATTGTTTCAATATGATGATCTGACGGCAAGCATGTCAACGCTAAGTATTGCTATAGAAAGTGATGAAAAGCAGCATCAGGCACTTATGAGTAAGATCAATAACCTAACGATGGATACCAAGCTACACTCGCAGAAAATAGAGACCATTGAAGATAAAATAGCCACCAACTTTTCGGCATTAACCCCTCTTACTAGCAGTATTCTAACTTTGGCAGATAAGTATCCGGCGGATAACTATGCAGAATACTTAAGTATCGATTTTAAAAAAGCAGACATTCAAAGTGCAATTAAGCAATTGGACGCTAGTATTGATGAGAAAACCGTATTAGATAGCAGCGACTATGAGCGTCATATTGATAGATTACGTCAACAGCGCAGCATGCTAAGTCAGCTAAAAAAATATTTTAACGAGCAAAAAAACAGCCAGCAACAGCTAACCAATACATTAAGTACAGTGAGCGCTCAAATTGATACTAAGCAAGCCCAGCTTTGCACGGATGAAAGCGCTCTACAGAACCTCGAACACTTGATAGCGGACAAAAAGATAGATCTTGAGCTGCTCAAGAGCAAAAGAACAGAGCTTTTTTCAGATAAAAACCCAGAATCAGAAGACACTCTACTGCGCCGCACAGTGGATGAGGCAAAAGCCGAACAAGCAAATACTCAAAGACAGCTAGACAGCACGCAACAAGTATTAGCACAATTGCAAAACAGGCAACGACAGCTATTGGCAGAATTGCAGTCTGCTATGACAGCCCTTAATACGCAACAAGCGGTATTTATGGAGCATCTAGCAGCGGCGCAATTTGTGGATGAAGACGCTTTTATCCGTGCGCGCTTACCTAAAGAAGCGCGTGATGCTTTACATACTCGTAAGCTTGCGATTGACAGCGCCTTGCAGCAGGCACAGTCACAGTTAGATAGCACTCAGAAATCATTAGAGCAGAACCTGTCTCTTGCTATGACGAATGTCAGCCAAGAAACGATTGCCGCTCAGCATCAACACATTCAGATGGAGATTGATCAGCTCAGCCAACAGATTGGTGCTATTGTTCAAAAGCTTAAAGACAATGAGAACCAAAAAGGTCAACAAGCAACGCAGCTTATAGCCATTAATGCGCAAAAAGAGAAATTACAAGTTTGGCAGCAGCTGCATACTTTAATTGGTTCAGCCGATGGTAAGAAATATCGCACCTTTGCTCAAGGCTTAACCTTTGAAGTGATGATTAGCCATGCCAATAGCCAATTACAAAAGATGAGTGACCGCTACTTGCTGATTCATGATGACAGCAATCCGCTTGAGCTTAATGTGATTGATAACTATCAAGGCGGCGATATTCGCAGCACCAAAAACTTATCTGGTGGTGAAGGCTTCATTATCAGTCTCGCGCTCGCTCTTGGACTATCGCAAATGGCCAGTCACAACATCCGTGTGGATTCGCTATTTTTGGATGAAGGTTTTGGCACGCTTGATGAAGAGTCGTTAGATATTGCTCTAGATACCTTGACAGGCTTGCAACAAGAAGGGAAATTGATTGGTATTATCTCTCACGTACAGGCGTTAAAAGATCGCATTTTGACCCAAATAAAGGTCGAAAAAATATCTGGCGGCTTTAGCCAACTCAGTGGTCAAGGATGTCGGCGCGTTATGAGGGATCAAGTATGATAAGTTAGCAGGATTGATGACGACATATGATAAAGAAGTACGTTTAAAGGCATTTATTAAATGATACTGGCACGGCTATTTAGCATAACAACATAAAAAACCACCGTTAATGAATAACGGTGGTTTTTTATAATCAAACTATCTATTTACTTACTCGATTCGCTATTTGGTCACTAAACCACTTAACTCACTCATCAAGACGGATAACGTTGAGAGGCTGATTTGGCTATCATTATTGCTATCAAGTTTATCCATCTCAGCAGTAACGCCGGCAAGCTGGATAGCATGACGCGACTTCCAATCACTGAAGGCTTGAATGGCATCAGGTTGAGTCAATAACGTCTCCATCAGCATACGTAAGCTGCGCGATACATCATTGGCAAGCGCATGACGGGCACGGCGATCCCAGTGGTCTTGCTGCGGCAAGATAGCAATATTATCAATCATCCAATCAAGCTGCAAAACGTGATAGGCCTCAAAGTATAAAGTGGCAATCTCATCAACCGGACGTTCGTACTGCTCTGCTAAGAGGGCAGCATCAAGGGCATCAACATGGTATGGCAACATTGCAAACATCGATGCATCATTGATAGAGAGACCATCTTCTATCAATCTTGTGGTATCGGCTTGCAAGTATTGTGAAAATTGCTGCTCAATAAATCCGCCTGATTTGGTTAGCTTTTCGACACTGTCTTCAAAACGGCTAATCATATCAGCCACTTGCAAATCTTGTCCAAAGGCATTGATAAACCAGACTACTCCGTTTTCGAGTGCATCGCGCAGACGCAGTTCAAGCTCAAGCAGCAAAGTGGCATCGACTTGATTATCAAGTGCTTCAAGCAGCTCCCATGCTTTTGAGACATGGAACACATCACGCGCAATGGCATAGCCGCGCACGATAGTGGCAAGCGTTTGTCCTGTTTCTTCATGCAGACGGAATAATGCTTCGATACCCAGACGGTTGACCACACTATTGGTCATATATGTACTGATGATTTCACGGTGTAAACGGTGCTCAGTCATCTCATCAAAGAATTTTGATGCCAGCTCATCGGGGAAATATTTGCGTAATTCATTAACGAAATACGGCGCATCCGGTAAATCTGAGAGCAGTAAGTTGTCATAAACCCACATTTTTCCGTAAGCCATCACAACGGCTAGCTCAGGATTGGTTAGACCTGTGCCAGATTTTTGACGTTTAGCAATCTCTTCATCTGATGGCAAATACTCAATCGCTCGATCAAGACGCCCTTCTGCTTCTAACATCTGAATAAAGCGCTGATGATCGCTTAAGTTTGCAGCTGCCCGGATTTGACTCAGCTCAATTGCTTGCGGTTGCAGATAGTTTTGACGCAGCACCAATTCGCTAATGGTCTCGGTCATGCTTTCAAGAAGCTCATTGCGCTGCTTCAACGTCATATCACCTTGCTCAACCACTTTGCCAAGTAAGATTTTGATATTGACTTCATGATCTGAGCAGTTGACGCCGCCTGAGTTATCGATAGCATCAGTATAAATACGTCCACCAGTTTGGGCATATTCGATACGACCTCGCTGCGTGAGGCCTAGGTTACCGCCTTCACCGACGATAGCCGCACGTAATTCGCCACCGTTGACACGTACGGCATCATTGGCACGATCACCTACGTCAGCATGACTCTCCTCACTACTTTTCACATAAGTACCGATACCACCATTCCAAATGAGATCTACTGGCGATTTTAGCAACGCGCTGATAAAGTCATTGGGTGCTAAGCTGTCATCTGAGATATCAAAAACCGCTTTCATTTCAGGGCTGATAGCAATGGTCTTGTCTTGACGTGAGAAGATACCACCGCCTTGGCTAATGAGAGACTGGTTATAATCTTCCCATGACGAGCGAGGTAAGTTAAATAAGCGCTCGCGTTCTGCAAAAGACGCTGCTGTATCTGGATTTGGGTCAATGAAAATATGCAGATGGTTAAAGGCAGCAACCAGTTTGGTATGGGTTGATCTGAGCATACCGTTACCAAAAACATCACCGCTCATATCACCAATGCCCACGACGGTAAAATCATCGCGATTTTGAATGTCCATGCTGCGCATACGGAAGTGGCGCTTGACCGACTCCCAACCACCGCGGGCGGTAATGCCCATCGCTTTGTGGTCATAACCAACCGAGCCACCAGAAGCAAAGGCATCATCTAGCCAAAAGTTATATTCAGCAGATAAGGCATTAGCTATATCAGAAAAGGTTGCCGTACCTTTATCGGCAGCGACCACCAAATACGGATCATCTTCATCATGACGTACGGTATTGGCTGGCGGGACAATCGCACCATCGACGATATTGTCGGTCACATCAAGCATACCGCGAAGAAATGTCTGATAGCAGGCAATACCTTCAGCTTGGAACACATCACGACCATCCGCCATCGTTTTGGTTTTAACGATAAAGCCGCCTTTTGAGCCAACCGGTACGATAACGGCGTTTTTGACCATTTGTGCTTTAACCAGACCAAGTACTTCAGTACGGAAATCTTCCATACGATCAGACCAACGCAGCCCGCCGCGAGCGACTTTACCGCCACGCAAATGCACTGCTTCAACGCGTGGTGAATAGACAAATATCTCAAACATCGGCTTAGGCTTGGGTAGATTTGGAATGTCTGCTGCCAAAAACTTAAAGGACAAACGATCTTTACGCTGCCCATTCGCCTCTCTTTGATAAAAGTTGGTACGTACCATGGCGTTAATTAAATCCAAGTACCAGCGGAAGATACGGTCTTCATCCAAGCTACTGACACCTGCTAATGCGGTGGTAATCTGTGCTCGAATCTGGCTGGTTTTGCTGGCACGTTCCTCTTCACTATAGTTAGGATTCATTCGTGCATCAAATAAACTGCCTAATGCGACACTGATGTCACTATTTTTGACCATAGTTTGTTGAATATAGACGTTTGAGAACGGTGCTTTCGCTTGCATCATATAGCGTGACAAGGCGCGCAGTACCACCACATCATAAGTATCTAACTTGGTGGTCAATACCAATTCGTTAAGCGAATCACTCTCAACCTGTCCTGCCCAAATTTGCTTTAAGCTGTCTTCAAACTGTGCACGCACCACTTGCATATCAATGGTATCAACGTGCTCTAAGACCAGCTCATACTCCTGCATCCAAATAGGTTGCTCAGGTAAATCAAACTCATAGGTCTGCGCTGAGATAACTGAGACCCCGAAGTTCTCTAGTACGGGTAAGACTTTAGATAAGATAACTGCTTTTTGACGACCATATAGCTTTAAATGCAACTGATTGCTTGCGTCACCTGTCGATTGATACAAGTGCCAAATCATCGGCTGCTCATCGCTAAGTCCAGCCAAACGCTTGGTATCTTCAACGGCAGTACGTGCATCGAATCGCTCTTGGTAAGCGGCAGGGATATAACTTAAAAATCTGCGCGTCAAAGCATTGGCATGCTGCTCACCGACATTATCCAGCAGCATTTTTTGATAGTTATCACTCCATGACTGCATCAAAAAAGACAGCTTGGCTTGGAGCGCAGCGGTATCCACCTCATGTACTTGACCTGGCACTGTACGGACATGCACATGGACGCGGGCATGTTCAGATTCGTTAAACTCCGTTGTAAAGCCTGAAGATGTACCACCATAGGCTTCTTTTAGGACGTTCTGTACCTTGATGCGAAGTTCGGTATTGAATTTGTCACGCGGAATATAGACCAAGCAGGAAACAAAACGCTGGTAATGATCGATACGGCAAAATAAGCGTAGGCTTTTTTTGTCCTGTAGTTGGCTAATTCCTAGTACCGTCGGGTAAAGATCTTCAATGCTGGCTTGAAACAAGTCATCGCGCGGCAAGGTGTTAATGATATGCATCATTTTATGATACGCATGACCATCACGTGGTAGTTTTGCCATCGCCATGATTTTATTGGATTTTTCGCGTAATAATGGAATTTGTTGCACGCTTAGTTGGTAAGCTTGTGCTGTAAAAAGACCAATAAAACGATGCTCACCGATGAGCTTGCCATTATCATCAAACTTATGAATGCCCAAAAAATCCATATAAACTGGGCGGTGTACTGGCGATACTCGGCTTGATTTTGACAATACCAATACTTGCGGCGCTGTTAGCAGTCTTTTTAGATTGCTTGGCAGCTCGTCAAAGCTTTTTGAAAGCTGGTCTTCACTACCGCCACGTAATAGCCCAAGCCCACTATTACCAATAGAAAATAAATCCAAATCACTACGGTCGTCTTGGTTGGCTATATTGCCAGCATTATTAACCTCGATTCTGTGCCCGTCTTCTAAGCGGTACTCTCGATATCCCAAAAAGATAAAGTGATCGTCCAAGACCCAATCTAAAAATGCTTGAATCTCTTGTTGAGAGTAAAATACTTCCGGCAGTGTTTTTGTAGCAAGTTCCGCTTTTATATCGGTTAGCTTGGCACGTATCTGCTGCCAGTCATCAACGACGACATCAAGGGTGTCTACTTTTGCCAGCAGCATCTGTTTTAATGCCGCCAATTCATCATTGTCTTGATAAGAGATTTCACAATGAATCAAAGACATGTGTGAGGTGCCACTTTCTTGAGCGCTTTCAACTTTAGTGATCGCGCCATTTTCATCGCGTTCGACATTGACGATGATATGATAAGTACGATGCACATCGATGCCTTGCTCTTCAAGACTCATCAATAGCGTGTCGACCAAAAATGGTCGGTCATAGGCAACGATTTGGATAACAGTATGTGAGCTGTGAAAATGCTGCTCTTCTGCAATGGGGTTTAATATGGCAAGCTGCGGATGGCTACGATCATAGGCTTTTAATAGCGTAAAATGATGCAGCGCCATCCCAGCCAAATCAGCATTACTGATGTCCTTTGCAGTCTCTTGATGCAATGGCTGATAGTAGCTATGAATAAAGTGGTCAAATAATGATTTGTCCGCTTGTACATAACTGGTGGCAATATCGCTTATCTGGCTGATCCGCTCTTTTGCGATATTTAGAGAGTTTGGCATATCCTTTGTCCTTGCGCTTTTTTATAAGCTTCTTATTTAGGTGTTATGTCTTATGTATTGTGAATAATTAAGTGTGAACTTATTGATCATTAGCAATCATGGTTTGTCTGACTCCCGCTATATGAACTATTTTGTGAGGTTTAACAGGTCTATGAGTAAATAATTTCACTCAAGGCTATCTCTCAGGTGGAATTGTAACGCACCTGCTGTCATAGCTAAAGCGTACAACATCATTTCATGAATCAGTAAGATGTCGATAACATTTACTAATGAGACGATTGTGATCTGATACGGCTGAATATAGACGGACAGGCGCATAGCTATGCCACATAGTCATGACAAGGGCGGCGTTTTTTTGTTAGAATAGCGCAGAATATTGGACAGTATTTTGCTGGCTCGCTATTAACTCACTTATTATGAATTTTAATGCTAAGGGCAAGAGGTATGATGAATATTTTGGTGATTGGTTCAGGTGGTCGTGAACACGCACTAGCATGGCAGTGCGCAAAAGATAATAATGTAAAAAATATCTATATCGCACCCGGTAATGCTGGCACCGCCCTTGAACCCAAATGCCAAAACGTCATTTTGGAAGACGCTACTGATGCAGGCGAGCACAGCGCTGTTATCAAGTTTTGTCAGAATAACGCTATCGACATGGTCATCGTTGGTCCAGAAGCACCGTTGGTAACAGGCATTGTCGATGCTTGTCGTGCTGCTGGCATCAAAGCTTGGGGTCCAACAGCGTATTGCGCGCAGTTAGAAGGCTCAAAGACTTTTGCCAAAGAATTCATGGAGCAAAACAATATCCCAACGGCAGCTTATCAGGGCTTTACCGACGCAGTAGCGGCAAAGGCTTATATCGATGAGCAAGGCGCACCTATTGTAATTAAAGCGGATGGTCTTGCTGCCGGTAAAGGCGTCATTGTTGCTGAAACGATCGAACAGGCGCATGAAGCCATTGACGATATGTTGGCAGATAACAAGTTTGGCGATGCCGGTAGCCGTGTGGTGATTGAGCAGTTTTTGCAAGGCGAAGAAGCCAGTTTTATCTGTATGGTCGATGGTGAAAATATCCTGCCAATGGCAACCAGCCAAGACCATAAGCGTGCTTTTGAAGGTGATGCGGGTCCAAACACAGGCGGCATGGGTGCATATTCTCCTGCTCCAGTTGTCACTCAAGAGGTTCATGATAAAGTCATGGCACAAGTGATTCAGCCTGTTGTAGATGCGATGAAAGCTGCCGGTCATCCTTATACCGGATTTTTATATGCTGGACTCATGATTGATGATGCGGGCGACCCGTATGTGATTGAGTTTAACTGCCGTTTTGGCGATCCGGAGACGCAGCCTATTTTGATGCGTTTACAATCGTCGATGGTTGATTTGGTTGCACAAGGACTCGAAGGTAAATTACCGAGCGAAGCCAACTGGGATGAGCGCCCTGCCCTTGGTATTGTTGTCGCCTCAAAAGGCTACCCTGAAACTTCATCGAAAGGTGATGTGATTGCAGGCTTGCCAGAATTAAATAATGAGAATCAAAATTCGGTAAAAGTCTTTCATGCAGGCACGGCTTTTTCTAATGAAGATGCCCTTAGCAATGAGAAAGAAGTCGTGACCAATGGCGGTCGCGTATTATGTGTGACTGCATTAGCAGATAGCATCTCAGATGCACAGCAAGCAGCATTAACGGTCACTGCTGCTATCAGTTTTGATGGTGCTCATTATCGCCGTGATATCGGTCATCATGCTATTGCCCGTGAAAACATTTAAATAGTAGTGATAAGTAGCACCTACCTATAACGACTTTTGATAAATTCGACCTAGCGTGATGCTGGGTTGAATTTTTTGATGGGTTATAGTTTTTAAAGGCTGCTAAAACTAACAGGCAAAAAATGCTTAAGAATTTCAGCATGCTAGCCTAAATTACAAAGTAAATAACGTCGCTTGACTAAGCTGCAAAACCTGCCTTCTTTATATGATACAATTCTGTACACTCATAGCACATCTCCCTTGTATTGTAGGTACATCACCCACAAATCAATACCAACTCGATGAAATGACGATATCTATGGCAAACAATACCTCTAGGTCTTCTAATAATAAGCAGTCTATCGATAATTTAAAAACCTCGGGGTTTGATCGTCGTATGTCGATTGCCAAAACCTCATTGAACATCGGTCGTCGTTGGGCAGGTAATAGTGTGTCTGGTATGTTTCTCAATAAAGAAACACGTACAGCACGTAACCAGATTTTTATGGAAGAACAGGCGCATTATTTGGCAGAAGAGCTTGGTAAATTAAAAGGCTCTGTCGTGAAAATTGGTCAAATGCTGGCGATTTATGGTGAGCATATCTTACCACCTGAGATTACCCGTGCCTTACAAACGCTTAATGATGATACAGCAACACTTGCATGGCCAAAAATCGAGCAGAATTTACAGGATTTATTGGGCAATAAGCTGCAGGAGCTTCAGGTTGACCCTGTCCCTATTGGTACAGCATCCCTCGCCCAAGTTCATCGTGCAACCGTTATAGCCACGGGTGAGCAAGTGGTATTAAAGATTCAATATCCGGGTGTGGCTGATGCGATCAACTCTGATTTGGCTCTATTTAAGAGCCTATTAAAGGTTAGTAATATCGTTCCACAAACCCGTTCACTCGATGCATGGTTTGAAGAGATACGTGATTTATTACATCATGAAGTCGACTATGAGGCGGAAGCTGACACAACAGAGCGGTTCTATAACCGTTTGATTGACGATGCACGTTATGTTGTACCTAAAATTAACCGCCATTATTCGACCAAGCGCTTACTTTGTATGTCTTATGAGCCGGGTATCAGTGTGGTTTCTGACGCATTGCAACTACTCCCTCTTGAGCGTCGAAACGCCATCGGTCAGGCGGCTATCGAAATCATGATACAAGAGATTTTCGTTTGGGGTGAGATGCAAACGGATCCAAACTTTGGTAATTACCTTGTCCGTGTCGCACGCGACGAAACCGAAATTGATAAACTGGTCTTATTAGATTTTGGCGCGATTCGGCAGTTCGATAATAACTTATTGACGATTGCTCATAATTTATTACGTGCCGGTTATTATCATGATCATCAATCTATGATGAGTGCCATGACTGGTTATGACTTTTTTGATACCATGAGTGATAAAGTACGTTCAGATATCGCCTCATTGTTTTTGTTGGCAACTGAACCTTTTAGTGATCCTGTGATAAACACTGATATGCCTGCTAATTGTCTAGATGACCAACAGCGCTATATTTGGGCTAAGAGTAAGCTGCATACTCGCCTCTCAAATGATGCGACACAAGCGATGCAGTCTTTCGAGTTCAATCTACCACCTAAAGAGTTTATGTTTATCAGTCGGAAATTTATCGGTGCTTATACTTTTTTGACTGTGCTTGATGCTCGTACGGATTCTAATAATTTAGTAAAACCGTTTTTATAAACTTATTTTAACGTACTTAGTTAACGGATTTTTGAACCGCTTTTTTTGAACCGCTTTTTTTGAACCGCTTTTTTTGAACCGCTTTTTTTGAACCGCTTTTTTTGGGGCGGTTTTACTTATTATGATTTTAGTTGCTTAGGCTATTTTACAGTTTTAACTTAACCTTAGCGCTTGATAGGAAATGTAATTCTTTTATTTTTTGCTTAGGCTATTACCTTAAACACTTACATCAGCTATCATCCACTTATCGAATCTGGTTTGATAACCTTCAGGCTTCTTCATGCTTAACTCCCAACAGGTTTCTTGCCGTGCTAAGTATTTAACTTCAAAATGTGTACGCTGACTGCTGCTTGCAACCTGACTACGCGTATTGGGCAAACACCATACCTCATTTGCTTGATGCTCAGCATTGTCCATATATGTTTCGATGTTGGTTGCCAATATTATCTCCCCGTCTACCTGTAAACGTGACAGTAAAAACTCAAAAAACGGCATATTAAGCCATTGTTGATTAGGATTGTGCTGCTCAGGATTGGGATATAAGATATAGATACTATCGATACTATTTGGCGCAATTGCATGTACGATCCATGCAATTGCATCAGCATGAATAGCGGTCAAATTGGCAGAATTCTGCTGCGCTGCCAATTTCTCAAATGCCTCAAACTTATTGCGAGTACGCTCAATCGCAATCAGATGCTTATCAGGGTTTTGCATGGCAAAGCTTAAGGCATGCTTGCCCTTCCCTGCGCCAATCTCCAAAACGAGTGATGTTTTAGGTTTAAGTGCTGCGTCTGGCATCACAAAATCACGTGGTGCTGAGAGTCGTTGAGGTTGAAATGCCCGCTCTTGCTGATGTGAAAGCTCAAGGTTGTCAGTCATTTGCTGTCCTTAAAATATTTGTCATTTGTCATTATTCGGCTGCATGCTATTATATAGTCAATGCAACCCAATAGTAATATCACGATATCGATTACTCATCGACAAATAGCTTTCTCAATCAGATTACTAGAGCAATGATTTTAAAATCAATCATTGCTTACTTTTTGAGGATACTTTGTTGATAAAACCAAGGATCTCTCTACTTTTATTATGACCGAATCTACTTCTAACGCCAGCCCTTCACCTAAAACGTATCCTTGTCCAGAATGCGGTAAGCAAACCACATGGCAAGATAATAAATATAAGCCATTTTGTAGTCATCACTGTAAGCTGATCGATCTTGGCGCATGGGCAAACGAAGACTATACATTGCCTGCTGAGTCCACGCCGTTTTCTGATGAGCTATAGTATTAAGCCCTTTACCCTCTTACTTTTATCACTTTATGATTCCAAGGATGCTGTACATGTCTGCTACTTACCTGATGCCCACTTATCTTCGTCAACCTATCAGTTTTACCCGCGGCTCAGGAAGCTGGCTCTATACTCAAGATGAGACGCCTTATCTAGACGCATTGACTGGTATCGCGGTATGTGGTTTAGGACATTGCCATCCACAAGTAACCGAAGCTATTCAACAGCAGGCAGCAACATTGGTTCATACCAGTAATTTATTTGGTATAGACTGGCAAGAGCGTGCTGGTGAAGCATTATGTAATGCCGCGCAAATGGACAGTGTATTTTTTGCCAATAGTGGCGCTGAAGCAAATGAAGCAGCACTAAAATTGGCGCGTCTATACGCGTATCAGCAAGGATTTAAGCGTCCAAAAGTCATTGTGATGGAGCAATCTTTCCATGGTCGTACCTTATTATCATTATCAGCAACTGCCAACCCCAAAGCGCGTGAAGGCTTTTACACTTTAGATAATGATTTTATCCGTGTGCCATTTGGGGATATTGCCGCCATTGAACAAGCAGCTCATAACTATGAGGATATTTGCGCGGTATTCGTAGAGCCTATTCAAGGTGAAGGTGGTCTTAATACGGCAGCTAACGGCTTTACTTACCTTGAGCAGATACAAGCCGTATGCGATACACATAATTGGCTGTTCATGCTCGATGAAGTGCAAACCGGCAATGGACGAACAGGTAAGTATTTTGCTTATCAGCATAGCAGCGCACGCCCTGATGTATTAACGACGGCTAAAGGCTTAGGTAATGGCTTCCCTGTCGGTGCCTGTATGGTACGTGGTCGCGCCAATGGCTTATTTGGAGCTGGTAGTCATGGCTCAACCTATGGCGGCACACCGTTAGCCAGTCGTGTGGTACATAGCGTATATGACGTATTGGCGAACAGTGATATCATGCAAAACGCCGTCAACGAGGGACAGTTTATTCGTGATAGCATGGTTGATGCATTTGGACAATATGGCGTCAGCAGTCGCGGCGCTGGGATGATGATTGGCATTGCCCTGCCTGAAGACATGGACTGTAGCAAGCTTGTCGATCGTGCTCGTGATGAGCAGAAACTTATCATCAATATCACAGGCGGTCATGTGATTCGTTTGCTACCACCACTTAATATGAGCCGTGATGAAAGCTCACAAGTGGTTGAACGCTTGGTTAATTTACTAAAACCCTCGTTTTAAACGTCTGTTTAACCAAAACATAAAAAGCCTATAGATAATTTGTCTATAGGCTTTTTTCATTATTAATCAATCAGCTTTATTAGCATTTAAATAAACTAAACCTTAGTTTGCATGAAAGTATTTTTTTAATACCTCTAAGCAGCGCGTGATTTTTGCAGGCTGTTGCTCACGGTTTAAGGTTACAGCATATAGTACAAAACTTGGCATCTGGTAGCCGGTCAAAACTTCGACCAAGTTGCCCGATTCTAGCTCTTTTTTGACATCCATTTCCATCATTCTAAGAATACCATGACCTTCTTTGGCGATGGTCATTGCCATAAAGACATTATTGGTATGGATACGCGACGTCATTTTGATACGTGTTTTTTTACCAGTCTCAGTCTGAGTAAGCTCAACATTATTTGTATCCTTCATGATATCAATACAGATAAGATGATGATCTGCCAAATCTTTCGGCGTTTCGATTTTCTTATGCTGACGTAAATATTGTGGTGAAGCGACCAACATTTGACGCACATCAGATAACGGATGATTGCTAACAGTTGAGTCGTTGATATTGGGGCTCATACGTATCGCAATATCGATTCGCTCATCAATCATATCAATATAATTATTATCTGCAAAATAGGTGATACTAAGATCATCGTGCGCTGACATCCAAGTCGATAGTGCTGGCAAAATATGATTGACACCAAGCTCTGGCGTTGTTGCAATACGCAAACTACCTGCCAATTCATCACGTAATTGATTGACTTTAATTCGACCTTGCTCTGCCGCACTTACCACATCTTTTGCCGCTTCATAAAAGCTAGCACCCGCTTCTGTTAAGCTGAGCTTACGGGTTGAGCGATGTAATAACACCACACCAAGCTCGTTCTCTAAAGAACGTATTTGCTGACTGACGGCGCTGGTGGTGATACCAAGCTCACGGGCTGAACCACTAAAGGAGCCGTGTCCGACCACACTAGCAAACACAGCCATACCACGTAAATTATCTAACATATTCTCATCCAAGCTGCTTTTTAGTTGTTAATATAACTTAACCATTATAGCGGATAATGATAAATCTTACAGTTTTTTAATATTAAACTCAGAGTAAGATGTGAGCGCCCCTTAATCAATAAAGGTAAAAAAATCAAGGTGATATATCAATATCGCCTTGATTTTTTAATAGATACAATATTTTTAATAAAGTGCTAATTTTTATAAACTATCAATTAATAAATGTATGACTGTTTAATATAACTGAACCTTGCCCATTTTGCCTTCGCCGCGCTCGGTTAAATATTGCATCACTGGCGTATTAAACAATCTTGATTCTGCCACTGTTTTAGCCTCAACGAGACGTTTTTGTTGACGACGCTCTGGGGTTTTATCATCGGCTTGCGCGATACTGCTATCAATTCGTAAACTGATGGCGGCATCAGGGAATTGTACCTGCATCTTTGTCGCTAGCTGCTCAAAGGTTGCCTGCAAATGCTTACTATCGACTGCTGTGACAAAGATGGCTTCGGCATTACAGCTGCCTGTCATCATACCTTGACGAGCAAGCGCCAATTCATCTTGAGCCAAACTAGCGGCTTCACGAGCAGTTTGTAGCCAATAGTCCCATTTTTCTGGTGTCCACTCACCTATCAATTCTTGCGGCGGACAACGCAGAAGCGCACGAGGGTCTTCAGATTGACTGAATAATTGAGAATCATTTACCTCGGGTTCAACAACGGGTTCAACAACGGGTTCAACAACGGTTCAACAACGGGTTCAACAACGGGTTCAACAACGGGTTCAACAACGGGTTCAACAACGGGTTCAACAACGGGTTCAACAACGGGTTCAACAACGGGTTCAACAACGGGTTCAACAACGGGTTCAACAACGGGTTCAACAACGGGTTCAACAACGGGTTCAACAACGGGTTCAGGCTGATTATTGGACAATTCTAGCGTGTTATAAACGCTAGAATTATCGTACTGGCTTAAATGACTAGCCTCGTCATTTGAGTAATATTGCTCATGTTGAGTAATACTATTATCAGCGCCAACATCCTGTTTATCATTGACACTTATATCAATATTCTCATAAACGATATTATCAGATTGAGTTTGTAATTCTAATGATGATGACACTGGCTCAGTGATTAACGTAGCGCTAAAGACAGTGGTAGTAGGTTTTTCTATAGCCGTTACTGTACTATCAGGTACATTGGCTAATATCTCATCAACCGGTAAGGGACGAAAAGCTAAAAGACGTAAAATACACATCTCAAGTGCTTGCATCGGCGTACTGGCAAGCTTGACGCCTTCCCGTGCTTGTACCACAATTTCATAATAAAGCTGTAATACGTCAGGGCTCATATGCTGGGCAAGCTGATCGATATGCTGTGCTTGCGCTTCATTGACATTGAGAGCGACTTCGGGCAGCAGCTGACACAATGCCAACTGATGCAATAGCTCAGCGAGTCCGTCAAACATACTGCTAGCATCAACCATTTGCGCACGCATCTGCTCGATATGGGCAGCGACAGCAGGCTTATCATGATTATAGATATCTGTAATTAAGCTCACTAAGTCGGCCGCATCAATCAAGCCGAGCATCGAATTAACGGTCACATCATCAAGCGCACCTTGGCCAAAAGCAATGGCTTGATCGGTCAACGATAAAGCATCACGTACCGAGCCTTTTGCCGCACTAGCCAATTGCCAAAGTGCAGGCTGTGTATAGCCTACTTGTTCTTGAGTTAGAACATTGGCTAAATGCTCACTGAGCAAGCTTTGCGACAAAGGACGTAATACGAACTGCAGACAGCGCGAGATAATAGTAATCGGCAGCTTTTGAGGATCCGTAGTGGCTAATAGGAACTTGACATGCTCAGGCGGCTCTTCCAAAGTCTTAAGAAGCGCATTAAAACTGTGTGTCGACAGCATATGCACTTCATCAATCAGGTAGACTTTATAACGGCCTTGGCTTGGCGCATACGGCACATTATCCAGTAGCTCGCGCGTATCTTCAACTTTGGTACGAGAAGCTGCATCAATCTCAATCAGATCAATAAAGCGCCCTTGATCAATCGCCACGCAATTATCACACACGCCACATGGGGTACTGGTAATGCCAGTATCACAGTTCAAACATTTAGACAAAATACGGGCGATGGTCGTTTTACCGACACCGCGCGTACCCGTAAATAGATAAGCATGATGCAGACGATTGTAATCAATCGCATTGATCAACGCCTGTGAGACATGCGTTTGCCCAATCAACTCGTGAAAGTTTTCGGGGCGGTATTTGCGGGCTAAAACTTGATATTGCTGCGTCATAATGAATGCCAAGGTAAGTCGTAAAAATATAAGTAAAGCATCAAATTAGCAATTTATCTTAAAATCAGTTATCGAAGCTGAATGACAAAAATAAGTGTCGAGCCTAACTATTGAACCTAACTATCCAAACCAAGCATCAAAAACAGCTATCAAACTTAAGTCTCAAAACTAAGCTATGATTGAGCTCTCAATTGAGCCAATTTTTGATATAAACGCTGCGTATTCGCATCGATAAGCGATCCATGCTGATGGAAAGCATCAAGATATACTTCGGTATTCACGCTATCTTCACAAGGTCTGACATCGATACCAATTAAAAACAGCTCTTGCATAACGGGCTGCTGCATTTGGGCGTTGAGCTCAAATAGCAAATCTTGATGACCTGCACGAACTTTATCTGCACTTAACGAGCTATTGCTATCTTGCGCATAAAATACCATTAAATAATGGCGACCAAATACATTGTAAGAGTGCTCATAGCGCACATAACCTGTCCAGCGCGATTCTTGGTCAATTGTTCTATGGGCCAATATTTTTTCTATTAAACACGCATAGGTGTACATGGATTCATCGACCAAAATATCAACCTGCTCTTTTGGTAGTGGGTTACCCGCTTCATAACAGCTTTTGATTAAACTATTAAAAAGCTTGTACCACATTCGAGTATTCTTCTGAATCTCTGCCATCAGCGCTGCCGCAAACTCAGTTTGGTCAGGCTCTGCTGCTTTTATCAATCGTGGTTCAATCTGTGCTATCAATTCATGACTAACCAATTGCTCTTGAACTTCAATCGCCCTATGATGAAAATCTGGCGATTGTAAGAACTGCACAAGCAAAGTCGATTCATCTGCAAACGTCTCAAACCCAGTCAGTTTACTGCGATGAAACGCTAGATAGGCGGTCAAATCACTTGGCGTTACCAACTGGTTTAATATCTCAGCAAAGTTCTGGTAGCTAAATACTTGTAGAACGCTGTGTTCATCGTCCAAATCTAACACACAATCTTCAGCAAAGAACTGACTGCCATACTCATAACCAACCGCATAAGATGGCGATGATGAATACTGGTTTTGTAGATTATTATGATCGTAATCTTGATGCTGAACTGAAAGTGATGTTAATCCAATAAAATATACGGGTTTATTAGATGTCGCTTCATTTTTATGAGTGATAGCTTTATCGTTTTTGAGATAAAGATGTGCATGTTGCTTGATAAGCTGATTGACAACTTCTTTTCTCCATGTACGAACTTGACTAGTATCAATGCCTTGCTTACTTGCCTGCATCACGACATCATTGACAATAAGATAAATCGTCGCATTAGAGAACTTGAAAACAAAATCATAACCCTGAAAATATTCAGGGCTAGTGATTTTATTTTCTGATAAGTCATACAAAGACAAAAAACTCTGTTGAATCATCTGTTGCCAAATCGAGGGCGTTACTTGCTGATTGTCCATAGTATGCATAATGTCCCTATTAATTAAGTACCAAAAAACCATAGAAGGCTATTTCATTAAAATTAGAAATAGCCATCTTATGTTCAGTTTAGTACTAGCATAGACTTATGGCAAGCAAACTATCTTTAACCCTCAAGCTTACGGCGCATGTGTGGAAATAAAATAACATCACGGATACTGGCAGAGTCTGTCAATAACATCACTAAACGGTCGATACCAATACCTTCACCTGCTGTTGGCGGTAAACCATAAGACAGAGCTTCGATATACTCTGCATCGAAATGCATCGCTTCATCATCGCCAGCATCTTTTTCAGCCACTTGACCAAGGAAACGCTCAGCCTGATCTGCAGGATCATTAAGCTCACTAAAGCCATTAGCCAACTCACGACCACCGACAAACAGCTCAAAACGATCCGTAATCTCAGGGTTATCATCACTACGGCGTGCTAGCGGTGAGGTTTCAGCAGGGTATTCAGTGATAAACGTCGGCTGACGCAATTGGTGCTCAGCGGTTTCTTCAAAGATGATGGTTTGCAACTTACCCACACCAAAGACATCCTTTACCTGTTGCTTTAGCGTTGTCGATGCGTACTCTGCAAGATACTCACGATCGTTAATACGATTCATATCAAAGTTTTCTGCATATTTGGCAATCGCATCAGACATAGATAGACGTATAAATGGCGCTTTTAGGCTAATGGCTTCTTCTTGGTAAGTAATCTCAGTCGTTCCCAAGATATCCGTCGCCAATTCATTAAATAAGCGCTCAGTCAAATCCATCAAATCATGATAATCCGCATACGCTTGATAGAACTCAATCATGGTAAATTCAGGATTATGACGGGTTGAAACGCCTTCATTACGGAAGCTACGGTTAATCTCAAAGACTTTTTCAAAACCACCAACGACCAAGCGCTTAAGATAAAGCTCAGGAGCAATACGCAGATATAATGGCATATCAAGCGCATTATGATGGGTCACAAACGGACGTGCCACTGCACCACCTGGGATCGGATGCATCATAGGCGTTTCAACTTCCATAAAACGCTCATTTAGCATAAACTTGCGAATACCGCTAATGACTTGACTGCGCACCATAAAGGTATCACGGGTCGTCTCATTGGTCATCAAATCAAGATGACGATTGCGATAACGAGCTTCTACATCAGCTAGTCCATGAAATTTATTTGGCATTGGGCGTAATGCTTTGGTCAATAACTCAATCTCTTCAATATGTACGTACAAATCGCCTTTGCCTGAACGACCGATATAACCTGATACACCAACGATATCACCCAAATCTAGCGATTTGATGTCTGCTAACGTCTTTTCATCTAACTCTTTGCGTGCCACATATAACTGGATACGACCTGTCATATCTTGGATAACAATAAACGCCCCACGGTTCAGCATGACGCGACCGGCGACATTCACCTGTGTTTTTTCGCCTTTAGCATCATTGTCAGCAATTTCTTGTTTTGAGATACCCTCAAAAGCTGCCTGCAAGTCTTGAGCATAATCTGTGCGCTTAAACGTATTCGGATAAGGCTGTTTACCTGAAGCGACGATATCATCCAGCTTGGCTTGCAATTGGGCAATCAGCTCATTAGCGTCTTCTGGAGCTTGCTCTTGATTGTTTTGCTGATTTTGATTATTAGGCTTTGACATAACACTCTCAAAATTATTAGATAATTAAAGGAATAAACGAAAACGATAAACTTAAATTAAGGGATTAAAACAAAAAATTCAAATTAGGCAGCTGCATAATGATTATGTGGCTTTAGTATTAAAAATAAATAGTAAATTAATCAACACAGATAGCGGGCTGTGCCACACCTTTTTCTATGGTTTGATAACAGCCAAAACCGCTGCTGTCACTAGCGCATTGCCCAGACTGGTTTTTAGTACCACTCTTAATGAACTCACCGGTATTTTTGCACTTACCTTGGCAGTCGGTACTGTCTTGGCAAGCTTTTCCTGCATCGGTATAAGTCACCACACATTGATAGCAACCAAGGCGACCTTGCTGTAAAAACGCGCCACCCTTTGCCGTGCACGCTCGTACCATCTCGTTAGGCGGATAGATGCACGCTTGATAAGAAAACGGGTCATTTTTATTAGTCGTTGCAGTATTAGTCGTTGCAGTATTAGTCGTTACACTACTATCGCTCTGGTCTGGCTGTACGACTGACGTTGATGAAGGCGTGACGCTACAAGCAGATAACCAAAACGCCATCAAAATAGCGACAATAGTCATCGCGATTTTGTTAAACGGCAATAATAGCGAAGGTTTAGTTATCATATGCATAGCATACGCCTCTTATTTTATAGGCTTATGAATCTTTTATTAAGCACCACCAATACTTGCCATCAAATCCGCTTGATGCTCACGTAACAGCGCATCAAGGATTTCATCCAAGTCACCTTCCATGATAGAATCAAGCTTATATAAAGTCAGGTTAATACGATGATCCGTCATACGTCCTTGCGGGAAATTATAGGTACGGATACGCTCCGAACGATCGCCGCTACCAACCAAATCGCGACGTATCGTATCAGCGGCATCTACCTGTGCCTGGACTTTGACTTGCTGAATTTTTGATATCAGCATTTTCATCGCTTGCGCACGGTTTTTATGTTGACTGCGTTCTTGTTGACACTCTACCACGGTACCCGTTGGTATATGCGTCAAACGTACAGCAGAGTCGGTAGTATTCACGTGCTGACCACCAGCACCGCTTGAGCGGAAAGTATCAAAGCGAATATCAGCTGGATTCAAATCAACCGTATCATCAATTTCAACTTCAGGCATCACAGCGACAGTACAGGCTGACGTATGCACCCGACCTTGGCTTTCTGTATCAGGTACACGCTGAACACGATGTACACCAGACTCAAACTTTAGACGACCATAAACGCTATTACCAGACACACGAGTAATGATTTCTTTATAACCCCCATGCTCACCCTCATTGGCTGACAAAATCTCTAAAGTCCAGCCTTGGTTCTGGGCGAATTTTTGGTACATGCGGAACAAATCACCAGAGAAAATCGCTGCTTCATCACCACCTGTCCCTGCACGAATCTCAAGGAATGCGGGCACTTTGTCGTTAGGATCTTTTGGCAGCATCATGAGATTAAGTGCTTCTTCCATCTCTACGATAGTATCGCGAGCACTGTCAATCTCTTCTTGCATCATCTCTTTCATGTCAGGATCTGATGCTTCTTTTAGCATCGCTTCTGCATCAGCTTGATCCTTTTCTGCACCAACATAGTTCTGCCATAAAGTGGTGATATCCATCAAGTCACTATGCTCAACGGACAGCTCACGGAATTTATTGTTATCACTGATGACACTCGGGTCTGATAATAAGGCAGTGACCTCTTCATAACGGTCTACCATTTGGTCTAAACGCAGGCGTAAGGATTCTTTCATAAAAGGACTTTTAATTGAATAATTGAAATAAGACGGTGATTATAGCAAATTTTTGCGCTTAAATTAAAACCTCTCAGCAATCTTGTCAATATATGAACAAACTTTTCTGCTGCTTGCACCATATTGACGCTTTTTTGTGATAATTTGAATGCAGCATCAACTTTGCTTAAAATTTAAATAAAAAAATAGCCAAGAATACTCTTGGCTATTTTGATAATAATTAAGACTCAGGACTTAAAAAATTAGACCTTACGGACGATTACCGACCCAATAGAGTAACCAGCACCAAACGAGCAAATAACACCCAAATCACCAGATGCAAGGTCATCTTTATAGCGATGGAATACAATCATCGGGCTGGCTGAGCTGGTATTGGCAAATTCAGCAATGACACTCGGTACAATGGCTTTGTCTGCTTCTTTACCGATGACCGTACGCAAGATTAAATCCAGCATATTGGCATTGGCTTGGTGCAGCCACATCATTTTTACATCAGAGGTTGGGATATTGTTTTCTTGTAGATGCTCAGTAATGACTTCTGACACTTTTGGACAGACTTCACGGAAGACTTTACGACCATTTTGTAAGAATAATTTATCGGTTACTGGCTCTTTAAGGTCCGGATACATCTCTGTTTGCGCTGCCAAAAACTCTGAGCGATCCATAAAACCGTATTCGTTTTTGATATTGGTCGAAAACTGAGTAAATAGCTTAGAGTTTAGAATCTCATAGCCTTTAGGCGTATCGAGTTCTTCGACGATGCAAGCAGTTGCGACATCACCAAAGATAAAGTGGCTGTCACGGTTACGCCAGTTTAAATGCGCTGAAGTAATTTCAACGTTGACCACAGCGACGCGCTTAGCAAGACCTGATGCGATAGAACCATGTGCTTGTGATAGACCAAAAGTCGCTGCACTACAAGCCACATTCATATCATAAGCAAAGCCGCCCACCATACCGATCGCATTTTGAATCTCGATAGAGACGGCTGGATAAGTACGCTGAAAGTTTGAGCAGGCAAGGATGATACCATCTAAATCATTGGCTTCAAGTCCTGCATCAGCCAAGGCATCATTTAATGCGGCCACACCCATTTCTGCCATGATAGACAGCTCTTCGCCCAAGTTACGATAAGCGATAACAGGTGCCATGATGTCAGGATTTAAGATGCCGTCTTTTTCCATCACATAGCGTGATTTGATACCAGATACTTTTTCGATAAAAGCCGCTGATGAAGGCTGAAGAGCCGTGAGGGTGCCTGCTTCAATGTCAGCCGCGTGTTTTGTATTATAGTTTTCAACATACTGATTAAAGGACTCTACCAGTTCTTCATTACTGATGCTAAAAGGCGGGATATACAGGCCGGTGCCTGTGATACAAGTCGTCATGATACGCTTCCTTGTCTACTACTATGGTGCTTGAAATAAGCATAAGGTGAAGTAAAACAACAGTCGTCTAATTTTGGGTGAATGACTGTAAACTTAAAATAAGTGCCTTTATTATGCCTGAATATTATTATTTTTCTAATACTTTGTTACAAATAATCAGCTTCTTGCCAAGAATAAGCAAAGATTGGCTTCATTTTGCGGTAGCTGCGTTATAATCAGCCTTGCTTACTCACGTTATTTGTATAAATAATTGATCTGCATTTTGATTGTCTACATCTCTATTAAGAAATATCAAACTTATTATCTATTTTGGAATGACAATGGTGGAACTTTTGAATTGGTTGTTTGGTCAGTATGCCGACTATCCGACCTTGTTTATCGGGTTGGAATTGATTGCGGTTATCTTTGGGGTAGCCAGTGTACTACTCGCCAGTAAAACCAATATTTTGGTATTCCCTATTGGCTTGGTCAGCACCGCTATATTTGTCTATCTCTTATGGAAATGGCAATTATTTGGTGATATGTTTATCAATGCTTATTATACCATTATGAGTATTTATGGCTGGATAAACTGGTCAAAAAATAAAGAACTTACACAGCATCGAAACCATATAAACCCCACCGCTCAACAACATAACCAAGAGCTTAAAAACACTGATGCGCCAAACCTTATCCAAGTAGAACGTTTAGATAAAAATGACATACCTATATTGGCATTATTAGCCGCGGCAACCATAGCTTTTGTTGGTCTGGTTTATTATTTTAGACCAGTGATCAATAACAACTTCAGCTTCGATGGCGCTGAGCTTGGCATGCATCTATTTACGTGGGTTGACTATACTGATATGTTGACCACTGCCCTGTTTTTGATGGCGATGTGGCTGTTGGCACGGCGCAAGATTGAGCATTGGATACTCTGGATTGTCGCTGATGCTATCTCAGTACCTCTCTATTTTTATAAAGGTCTAACCTTTACAGCATTACAATACGTAGTCTTCACTCTCATCGCAATTTGGGCTTATTATGAATGGCAACGACGCTATCGCCTTCAATCTCACGCAGCATACGCCTAAATCCGTTATTAAGGTCGCAGTTTTAGGCGCAGAAAGTACGGGAAAAACCACACTGTGCCGTGATTTGGCCGCGCATTTTGACTGCCCTTGGGTGCCAGAGTATATGCGCACCTATCTGCAAGAAAAATGGGATAAAGAGCAGCTGACCTGTACGTGGGAGGACTTGCTGCCTATTGCAGAAGGTCAGATACTGCTTGAGAATAAGTTGGCAAAGCAAGTATCACAAACGTCAAACGACCATCATTATTTATTTTGTGATACCAGCTTGTTTGAACTGATGGTTTATTCCAATTGGTATTATGGCGATTGCCCTGAAGTGCTCACCCAAGCAGCATTGGTGCATCATTATGACTTAATACTATTAACCGACGTTGATATACCTTGGGTTGCTGATGACTTGCGTGATAGCCCACATCAGCGCAATGAAATAAGCGCTTATTTTGCTGATCAGTTAACAGCTTATAACAAACCATTTCAATCAATTGGTGGTGATAGAGCGGTGCGGGTTCAACAAGTGGTAAAATTGCTAGACGCATCTGAATTAAATAATAGTACTTAGGCTATTTGATAATTACGGTTAAATCTTGTGCCAATTGCTACCTTACGAGCTTAGTGTTTAAGGCTTTTGCCCAGTTCCGACAGTTATCTTCACAGCGCTTACAAGGCTGATTGGCATCGGAGATAAAATCTAAATGTCCACAATACATACAAGCGTAATATGTTCCTGATTCCACCTTCTCAACCGCCTGATACTGTTTAGGGAAAAGTGGCAGACCATAGCCGGTGTCATCAGGTGGGTATAATAACAGGCTAAAATTGCCATCGGTTTCAAGCAAACCGGTACGAACCTGACCTAAATGCTCGACCCCCTGTTGGCGCATTTCCGCAAAAAACTCATCATGTGACATTTTCCCTTCTGCTATTTTGTCGTGTACCAGCATGCCATCTTCGACGATATATAAGGACTTCCCTTCTAACAAATCTTCAAAAGGCTGATATTTCATCATGCCCCATGTACAGAGTCGGTAAAGCAGTATTACCGTACTCATGATTAGTACTGCTTGGATAATCGGTAAATCCTCGGTAAACATCGGGTCACCTGCGATAGAACCGAGTGACAAGATGATAGTAAGCTCAAAGATGGAGAGCTGTCGAACGCCGCGCTTGCCGGTAAAGCGCAAAAATGAAATGATGAGCACAAACATGACAATGACACGTATCAGTATCTCAGCAGCAAATGTCCATGTTGTATCATGAATGAAAATACTTGCCCAATCCATATTTTTTTCCTTGTTATTATTTTTAATGATGGCATCAAAACGACTCTATTTAAAGCTGCTCTATTTTATGCAAAAACTCACTTATTAATTGTAGGAATTATTTTTGAAAGTCACATTGTATACACTGATTGCGTTAATAGCCTTTGCTGCAAACTCTCTGTTTTGTAGGATGGCCTTAGCAGAGGGTTATATAGACGCTTGGAGCTTTACCATTGTTCGCCTATTAAGCGCTGCTGTCTGCTTGAGTATGATCATGGCAACTCAGTCCTACTACTTAAGACATCGCAAATTGAGACTTAGTCATCCTTTCAATGAAGAGATATTAAATGAAAGAGGTAATTGGCTGAGTAGCATAAGCTTGGTTATTTATGCGCTGTGTTTTTCGATTGCCTATGTAGAGCTTGAGACTGGCACTGGGGCGCTGATTTTATTTTCAGCGGTTCAGCTCACTATGATTGGTTGGGGGATTTATAAAAAAGAGACGTTGAGTCATTTGCAATGGATTGCCTTTGTTATTGCCATCACAGGGTTTGTATATTTGATGCTACCATCGGCCTCAATGCCTTCATTACTTGCTGCCATACTCATGGCAATCAGCGGTGTGGCATGGGGTATCTATAGCATACGTGGCAAGACCTGTCTCTCACCGCTGCGAGCCACAGGTTTTAATTTCATCAGAAGTTTGCTAGCGATACCGATATTATTAGCCGCTGGTTTTATATATCAAAACATTATGGATGTGCAACTCATTCATATCGACAGTATCACCATGGAAGGGATATGGTTGGCGTGTGCATCAGGGGCAATTGCCTCTGGCATTGGCTACAGCATCTGGTATATGGCAATGCCTTTATTAAAAAACACACAGGCTGCCGTTATACAGCTTTGTGTGCCCGTGCTTGCAGCGTTACTGGGCGTGGTGATTTTGTCCGAGCCGATCACTTTAACTTTTATGATAGCAAGTACTGTCATCTTGAGCGCAGTATTGGTCTTTATTTTAAATAAACAGCCATATTAGTCACAATATAAGGCGCTTATGCTGAAATGTTGTCTATAATGCTCATTTGAGGCGGCATCGCCATAGTGATAACAGGGTTTTTATAAATATCGCAGGCGATGGACGTTTTTATCAGGGCTTTTTGTTGAAGGAATTTTATTAAATGACAACCACTACTCGCCAAGAATACGACTTACTTGGTCATCGCGATGTGCCAGCTGACGCTTACTACGGCATACAAACCTTACGTGCTTTTGAAAACTTCACTGTGAGCGGTGTGCGCTTACATCAATTCTCTACCTTTATCCGTGCCTTTGCTACCGTTAAAAAAGCAGCTGCCATTGCCAATAACAAAGTTGGAGTACTCAATGATACGGTTAGAAAAGCGATTGTCGCAGCATGTGATGACTTAATCGCTGATAAATATCATGACCAATTTATCGTCGATATGTTTCAAGGCGGCGCAGGCACCTCAACCAATATGAATGTCAATGAGGTCATTGCCAATCGTGCTTTAGAGATATTAGGCTATGAAAAAGGGCAATATCAGCATGTGCATCCAAATAATCATGTCAACCTTTCGCAGTCGACCAATGATGCCTATCCAACGGCGCTCAATGTCGCATTGGATGACTATTGCACGCGTCTATTGGATAAGATGGCGGTGCTGCACCAAAGTCTAATTAACAAAAGCATCGAATTTGCCGATCAATTAAAAATGGGACGCACCCATCTACAAGATGCGGTGCCGATGACAGCAGGTCAAGAATTCAACGCTTTTGCAACGATGGTCAAAAAAGAGATGGCCCGTATCGAGTCAACTCGCGCACTCTTTCATGAGATTAATATGGGCGGTACCGCTATCGGTACTGGCTTGAATGCACCTGCTGGGTATTCAGAGCTGTGTGCTGAGACGTTACAAGAGCTGACTGGGAGACCTTATTATATCGCTGAAGATTTGATTGAATCCACACAAGATACCAGTTCTTATGTTGCTTTGTCTGGCAATCTGCGTCTGTTTGCTGCTCGTCTATCAAAGATTGCTCATGACTTACGCTTGCAATCCTCGGGTCCTCGTGCAGGCTTGGCACAATATCGCCTGCCTGAGATGCAGCCTGGTAGCTCAATCATGCCGGGTAAAGTGAACCCCGTTATACCTGAGGTGGTCAATCAAGCGTGTTTTCATGTAATGGGTATTGATACTACTATCGTCATGGCATCAGAAAACGCTCAGCTACAACTCAATGTCTTTGAGCCAGTCATTGCTTTCAACTTATTTACCGGTATGAGCATGATGGCAAATATCTGTGAGATATTTGCCACGCGCTGTATCGATGGCGTAATGATGAATAATGAAGCGTGTAATACTGAAGTATTCAACAATATTGGTCTGGTCACCGCATTGAACCCACATTTGGGTTATGAGTCGTCTACCTATGTGGCAAGAAAAGCCCAAGAAACCGGTGGTCGTGTTTATGACATCGTTCTAGAAGAGAACCTGATGGATAAAGAGACGTTAGACAATCTACTCTCTCCTGCTAACATGGTATATCCAAAGGTCAAACTGACCCCTTAGTTGGTTTTTTTTAACATAAAAAGGCTGGGTTAGCGATTACTAATCCAGCCTTTTTTTATTTTATTGATATCTGCATTATTTGGGGAAAATCTATAAGCTATACCTACGCACTGTCTAAAGATTGTGAAAATTAAAAATTAGTGCGTGGAACTCGCCCTATGTATTTACTCTAAAACGCTTAAGCCTGCGCGAGCAATACTTACGTCTTCATTGCCATGTGCGCCGCCCACACCAATACCACCAGCCACAATGCCATCAATATATACAGGAATACCGCCCGGCATTATCAGTATGTTTTCATCAAGGTACCTGATGTCGGCAGCAATACTACCATCCGCAACGCCTCTAGCGATAACCGCTGTTTCTCTTTTTTGCGAATTGGCTGTATAGGCTTTTTTATAACTTGAGCGAATAGTATGCACACCCGCTCGGTGATCCTTTAAAAAGGCCAGTATTTGCCCAGAACGATCAACCACCGTCACCGATACCATTAGACCATGCCTTTTAGACTCTATAAATGCAGCATTCACCATATCTTGTGCCATCTCGCCTGTGAGTAACGAGATTTTTGTATCTTGTGTCTCAGTACAAGAGACGCTATCCATAGCTGTAATTCCCATCTTCAATCCTTGATTTGATTTTATGAATAATTCATTGTCTTTGCATAACTCTCAGGCGCAAGCTTCATAGTAATAATCAGCATGCTCACCAATGTGATAAGTAGCATCAGCCAAACGGCTTGAAAGCTACCTGACCACTCACGCAAAAATCCGGCAAAGTACGGAATAATTGCGGTAATAACAAACTAATACCTTGTACAAATGCGGTCACAGCACCAGCCAATGTAGGAGATGACAGAGATTCAAATACGACTGTTAACGTGAAAGAGATGCATCAATTTTGTAAAAATGATAACTGAAACACTGTAGAGGTTAGCAATCGGTGCATGGTGACTGCTTGAATATTTATTTCTCTAGAAAGGCTTGTAAGGTATGAGCTTAGCAGCCAGTGTCATAATAATGTCTAAGATATTTATATAAGCGGTTGAATAAGCTTTTTGATAATACGGGCAAGAGTGTCATGCTTTTAGCAAATGGCAACTAAAAGCATGACCATAAAAATTTGCGAACGGTTACTGAAGTACTTACTTTTATGCTAACTCATTTTATCCCATATCTTACTGAGACGCTTGGGCGATACTGCCATACGGGTTTTCATCGGCTGAGCAAACAGTTGAATGCGGTACTCCTCGACCATCCAGCGGTAATCGCTGATGACTTTATCATTAGCACGTCCTGCAAGTCTTTCCATATGTAAGTCAAGAGCATAGACGCCATCGAGGTCGGCTTCGACATTGTGCTCAAGACGATCGATACGAATCTCTAGCGCTTCCAGATAGCGTGGATACTGCTGCCAGTGGCTATAATCCATACGATAAACAAAATCAGCCAAATGTAAATCTGCTAACTGATCTTCAATATCTTCAATAGACTCGCCAAATATCTCTCGATCAAGCATTAGCATGCTTTGGCGAATACGTTGCCAGCGGGTATAAACGTTTTTGAGCGTTTTTATGATCGTTTGACCAACCAGCAAGAAGTTACTTAGTATCACATCGAGCGTTTGGCTATACTCTTCAGGAGTAAAGGGTAGCTCCTCACTGAGTCCAACCGCAACATCATTAGCACTCTCAGGTAGGTCTGCCGTATGATCAAACAATACATAGTGCTCTTCGAGTGTTGCATCTAAAGTCGCATCAATAATGATAGTTTTAAGCTTTTCCATATCACCAAGCGGTGCGAATGCCAGTTTAAATATGTTGTCGACTTGACTGGTCAGCTGTTTTTTCTTTGAGCCAAGTTTACTTTTGATTAGCGTTAACACCCCGATACGGTGCGCCTGCAGTGCTGCATTAACATCGGTATATTGATGGATAGATACCGCTTCACCTGCCTCGTCAGCAACCAAAGCAGCAAACTGCTTCATAACCACGCCTGCGCTATGATGGTTTTTACTAAAGGCGAAGTGCTCAGGAAATTCTGTATGCGCGCCTTGCTGCTCATTCACCGCTTGGCGCGTCTGAGAAGCATGGCGAATCTGTAGCGTTTGCAGATCGCGTCCTTTTTCGATGATACGGTTCTTATCATCGACCACGCAAATTTGTGGCTGCAAATAACGATCAATACTAGACGGATTAAAATGCTCGGCGGTGACTGACATAATGCCACGGCGGTTAAGTGCTTGGCAAAGCTGTTTTAATAACCCCTGTCCACCCGCAGGCTGCAACTCATCAAACAAGCTATCGGCAGTATCAGGAATAGGTACAATCTGACGACGAATGTCTTTTGGTAATGATTTTAATAACTGTAATACCAGCTCATAACGCCAACCGGGTACACCCCATAACAATTCAATCGCATCAAGTTGCGGTAGGGCGACAAGCGGCACACGGATGGTTACCCCATCATCATCGCTTGCTGGATCAAAGATATAGCGTAGTGGCAGCTTTAAGTCACCAAGCTTCCACACTTCTGGGAAATCGCCTGTGGTCGGTGCTTGGCTATTAAGCACGTCTTCATCGGTAAAAAACAGATACTTAGTATCGGTTTTTTCAACTTCGGCACGCCAGTCTTCAAACGTTTTGCGGCTCGCAATATGATCGGGGATTTTTTTATCATAAAACTGATACAAGGACTCTTCATCGACCAATAGATCACGGCGGCGTAATTTATCCTCGATGCGTTCAATGTCAGCAATTTTATCCATATTATGCTGTAAGAACGGTGCTTGTCTACCTAAATTTCCAGTAACCAGACCGTCACGGATAAATATCTCACGCGACTCGCTTAGATTAACTTGCTCATAGTTGGTCAGTTGCTTGCTGATAATAATCAGACCAAATAAACTGATTTGGGCATAAGCTTTAACGCGGCCAGTTTTTTTCGACCAATGTGGCTCAAAGTAGTGATACTTTAATAAGTTACCGGCGGCTGAGATAATCCATTCTGGTTCAATCTTGGCAACGGTACGCATAAAGACTTGTGAGGTTTCGACCACTTCAAAAGCCATGACCCAAGGTGGTATTTGCTTAAAAACCGTACTGGCTGGGAATATTTTGGCTTTCTGCTGGCGAGCGGCTAAGTATTCACCGCGATTTTCAGTTTTGTGAGCAATCGTAGACAACAAACCTGTTAATAATGCGCGATGTAAATTGGCGTATTTAACCGCTTTGAGTGCTTCATCTTCAATCGCGGTAGGGTCACTGTGAGTCACTTCTTTCGAGGCATTCTTGTCAGCAGTTTTTGCCTCATTAGCATCAGTCAGCTTAAGCTCAGTGACCATTTGTACTAACTGACGATGGGTTTGACTCCACTCACGTACACGCGGGAAGCTTAGATAGTTTTTCTTCGTAAACTGTTTGCGCTGATTGCCAGACAACTTATTGCCATCTTCGTCTTTCTCAAACAGGGCTTTCCACAGACTTAAATAGAATAAAAAATCAGAGTCATCTTGGCGAAATTCAGCATGCTTCTGATCCGCTTGCTGGCGCTTATTTACTGGCCGCTCGCGTGGATCTTGGACAGCAAGCGCTGCAACGACAATGAGCATTTCTCGGATACAATCAAAATCGCTACCAGCTACCAGCATACGTGCCAGCCTTGGATCGATTGGCATACGTGCCATCTTTTGACCAGTCGGTGTCAGAACCAGATGATCCAGACCCTGTTTTGATTTTGGCTTGTTAGTTTGTTTAGCTGAAGGTACGTCGTTTTTAGCAGTAATCGCGCCTAACTCATCAAGCAATTTATGTCCATCAGTAACCAAGCGACTGTCAGGCGGCTCAATAAAGGCGAAATCATCGACGCTTCCTAGGCGCAGATTTGCCATTTGTAAAATAACGGATGCTAAGTTAGTGCGTAAAATCTCAGGTTCCGTAAATTCAGGACGACCAGTAAAGTCCTCTTCGCTATATAAACGAATACAAACACCCGGCGCAACACGACCACAACGCCCTTTACGCTGATTGGCAGCAGCTTGCGAGATGGCTTCAATTGGTAAACGCTGTACGCGCGAACGATAAGAATAGCGTGATATACGCGCAAAACCCAAATCAATCACATAGCGAATGCCGGGTACGGTCAATGCCGTCTCAGCGACGTTAGTCGCGATAACAATACGTCGGCCGCGACCTGATGGCTGAAAGATACGCTGTTGCTCTTCATAAGTCTGCCGTGCAAATAGTGGCAACACTTCTGTATGTTTAGGTCCATGACGCTCAAGCACCTCTTGGAGCTCACGAATCTCAGCTTCAGTGGCTGCAAATATCAAGATATCTGCTTGATCGGCATGACCTTTGTTTTGTGCATCGCTAAAGCATTCTTCCACTGCAGCAACCACCGCACGTGGCAGATTTTCTTCAAAGTCGTCGTAGCTATCATCGTCTGAGCTGGTTACTGGCTCATCTGTTAACGGACGATAACGCACTTCGACAGGGAAGCTTCGTCCTTCGACATTAAAAATAGGCGCAGGAATTTGCCGTTTAAGCTTATTATCGTAGCGACTAAAGTATTCGCTAAAACGCTTAGTATCGAGGGTTGCAGAGGTAATAATGACTTTTAAATCAGGGCGCTTGGGCAGCAGTTTTTTTAAATAACCCATAATAAAGTCAATGTTTAAACTACGCTCATGGGCTTCATCAATAATAATAGTATCGTATTTACTCAAAAAACGATCATGACCAAGTTCAGCAAGCAAAATACCATCAGTCATTAGTTTAACGACAGATTGCGCTGTGCCTTGCTCGTTAAAGCGAATCTTGAAGCTGACCGTATTACCAAGCTGCTCGCCCAATTCTTCAGCGATACGGTTTGCTACACTGCGTGCCGCCAGTCGTCGAGGCTGTGTATGCCCTATTTGCCCACGTATACCGCGCCCTGCTAACATTGCTAACTTAGGCAGCTGCGTAGTTTTACCTGAGCCTGTCTCACCTGCAACGATAATCACTTGGTTATCGATGATTGCCTGAATCAAATCATCACCACGTTGGCTAACAGGGAGATCCTGATTCAGTTTTTCTGCCAACCTATCTGGAATGCTCTCTATACGCGCTTGCACCGCTTGCTGCGAACGAGCTTTTAATTGCTCATATTGGGCGCGTTTTTTATCCAAATCATTGCTATTTTTAACATTGTGTTTGTCATCCGTATTGCTATTTTTATTAGCAGACGATTTTGCACGTGCCAGCTCACGCTCAAGGCGACTGAGATAATACTCGTCCTTCGCGAGCACAGGTAAATTAGCAACAGAAATAACCTGTTGAGTATCCACACTTTCTTTCTGCGTATTTTTTGTCTCTATGTTCAGATTTTCCGCTTGTACAGGCTGGCTTTTTTCTTGATTTTCTGTTGAAGTATCAGGCATATTTACTTAGGCTATTTATTATTTAGGAGTAGTTAGATTATGGGGATAATTGAGCTGCGATTCAAGTTACTCGTGTATGGCCTAGACTTGAGTTGTTGCTTATAGAACGTATCAAATTTATAAAACAACCAAAAATCTCACAGAGATAAGGAGTGATTAGACGTATCTCTTAGAAGTCATAAATACATAAGCGACAATTAATATTATCACAGTGCTAATTTTTTGAGATTTTTAATACTTAAATATCCTACGTACTTTTTATCTTCTATGACATTTATACTTTTATCAAGCGCTCTGGCAAGAGGCTCGATAATGATTTTAACATTTGAGATAAGATCATTGACGTTATATATGTCGTCTATATCCACCTCAAACTTGTCATCAATATGTGAGGCAGCGTTAAAAGGCGATGCTGTATCTTTAAAAGTAAATTGTTTATAAAATTCGCTCTGTTTTGCTTGTTTAACTGCATCTGCTTGGCTATCAGCCACGATAAGTAGCTTATAATGAAATTCTTCAAAACTGCCCTGCTGATAGCCACCTAAATTGATAAAGAATAGCTTTAAGTCGTTGGCGCACTCTGCTTGAATATTGGATTCCACTAATTTAATCGCATAATTATCAACTTTGCTAATAGCGCGGTATGAATCAATATGCCACTTATTTTTCACTTCAGGCCAATGGTTATTGATATCTGCTATTAATTCATTAACCTGATTGGCCACGCCAAAAAATATATCGTGTTGTTCAATCAACCGTCCTTTGGGACGACCGCCTAATTGAATCATATATAGGGTTGGCATTTTAGAGATTCCTTAGACATCTTATGTGTTCCTTGTTAGATAAACCTAGTCAGTTAATAGTCATCCCAATCTGCTTTGAGCAGCTAATAAATCAATGATAGCCAGAAAGAAACGATAAGTATTTTATACCGACATTATGACTACTAGTAAATGAAAAACCCAATGTTTAAGAATCACTTAAACATTGGGTTTGTTCGGTTATAACTGTCTTCACTCATAGGTTATAGTAAGAAAAAATATGCCCACAAACCTATGATAAAGGTAGAAATAACATTCAGTATGACACCAACACGTATCATCTCTGTCTGCTTAATAAGACCCGTCCCAAAGACAATAGCGTTTGGTGGCGTGGCAACTGGTAGCATAAATGCGCAAGAAGCACCGATACCAATAATCATGACTAATACTGCAGGTGGCAGACCCATTTGCTCAGCAATAGCCGCAAACACAGGGACTAACAAGGCAGCAGAAGCCGTATTAGAAGCAAATTCTGTCAAGAATATAATGAATGCTGCAACTGCCAGTACCACGACGATAAGCGGTGCAGAGGACAGTCCATTAGCAACTGCTTGACCAAGAACCAACGATGCGCCTGACACTTTTAACACCGTTGATAGTGCAATACCACCACCGAACAACATGAGTACGCCCCAGTCGGTATTGTCAGAAACTTGCTTCCATGAAACCAACCCTAAGCTGACCACTGCTGATGCTGCTAACAGTGCCACAATAGAATCAACATCATCAATATTAAGTGCGGCACCAATTTGTTTCGAGAGTATCCAGCTTAGCGCTGTGACGATAAATACAATAATCGTCAGTACACGTGGCTTATTCCATGCAATAGCCTCATCATCTTCGTTCAGCGTGACCTGACGATTAAGATTGGGCTTGAGGAATAAATACATCGCACCGAGCAATAATGGCAGCAGCACCAACATCATCGGAATACCAAACTTCATCCAATCGACAAACGCGATATCAAGTGCTTTTGCAGCAATAGCATTGGGTGGTGAACCAACGATCGTACCCAAACCACCCAGGCTCGCAGAATAGGCAATACCTAATAGTACGAACACAAAAGTGCCACGGTCTTTTTCGCGGTCAACCTGCGTTAGAATACCAAGCGCCAGAGGCAGCATCATCGCAGCGGTCGCGGTATTTGATATCCACATCGATAAAAATGCGGTGACCCCAAATATTAAGAATACCGCATTCCTCAGATTGCCACCTGACATGGATAGAATCTTAAGCGCTATTTTCCTGTCTAATTGCTGCACATGCAATGCCGCCGCTAGTGCAAAGCCACCAAAAAACAAATAAATAATTGGGTTAGCAAAGCTTTGTAAGCCAATTTCAGCATCGAAATCCGGTAAACCAATTAGCGCTCCTATGACCACCACCAATATTGCTGTAATCGTCACATGTACCGCTTCAGTTAACCATAAAACGCCGATAAAGAACAACATGGCGAGGCCTTTATTGGCACTGATATCATATGGCAATACATTATAGATAAACAGACTGATAACCGCCGCGATAGCGACCACTATCAATCCTTTACCGGTACCTTTTGGGAAGGTATCTGTAAATAAATACTCGTTGCCATCGTTAGGAAGATGGCTATCTAGTTTTTTCTCTGACATATAATGTCCTTATTGTACCCAAAGACGGTGTTAAAAATTATAAACATAAAGACGTATTTCAGCCGTTAACCATACCTTTATAATCGTACTTTATAATCGTACTTACAAAAATAAGGTGCCATCATAGCAGAAATATTATCCACCAAAATATTATCAATATAGACATATTGAAAACCTTGTCAGAAATATAATCTTTATTTCATCTATCCAAAACCAATTGGCTTTATAAGTATGGATTTAAGTCTATTTTGAAAAACCAGAAGTCAGTTTTGTACAAAGTTACATACCGTCACTAAATATGTTCATATCTTCCCTGTACAACTCATAAGCTGTATCACATACTGAGTTGGTGAAGAACGTTAATAAAAACAAATAGGAGATTCTCATGGCAGATGACAACAAAACTGACTCAACGACGAAAATGGCACCAAAAGACATCAACCAAGATGGATTGGCTAAAGAAGATCAGCAGCGTACTGACGATTCTGCGTTAGATATGATGCAAGGGTTGCACGAACATGAAGACCATAAAGAAGACGATCAGTAGTCTGTATGGATTCGATTGAAATAAAATTTAAAAATGAAAAAGCGCTTATCAAACTGATGGGCGCTTTTTTCTTGGCTGTCTTTTTTCTGGTAAATTGTCTGATACATAGTTGTATACGAATGCTGCGCTCAGAACAATAGTAATAGGCAAAAACAACGCACCATAGCCCACTCTGGCATATAAAAAAGCACCTACGGCACTGCCAGCGCAAAAACAGTACCAAATAATCGCCTGAAAGCCTAATGTTGGCTTACTGATGCGACGACCCGCCAGCCAATTACCGATGGCAGCGCCCATATCTGAGGTTAGTCCTGTTAAATGCGTGGTACGAATCACTGCACCGCTATAAGTCGCAACCATCGCATTCTGTAAGCCACATGCCATAGCAGCGGCAAGCTGTCCTAGATAATCGTGCTGCTGGTATAACCAATAGCTTATTAACAATAATGCCGCTTCAATATAAAGCGCATTGCCATAACGTCGACCAAGCTTCAATGACTTCTGACCGATAACAAAACCACTTAATACAGCCCCTGCCAAAAAAGAAAGCAGTAACGCGCCGATAAATAAAAGGCTTTGAATGTCTAAGTAAGCGATAGCAGCGGCAAACAAGCTTACGTTACCTGTCACATGCGAGACAGATAAATTGGTAAAACCCATTAATGCTGCCGTATTGACACAGCCTGCACTGAATGCCAATACGGCGCCACCCCACAATATCCATCTTGGTAATTTGGTTATCATATTCGTCGCTTAATGGCTTATCAGCAAAAAACCCATAGTATAATCAAAAAAGACAGCCGATTGGCTGCCTTCCTTACTTCTCATTATATATCGTTGAGGATTACCTTTTAACTATTTCTGCTCATCAAGCATCATTAGCTGCTCGCTGATCGCGACGGTATTGAAGCCTGCATCAACAAACATAATCTCGCCAGTGATACCAGATGCCCAAGGCGACAATAAAAATAGCGCGGCATTACCGACTTCAGCTTGAGTAATATTACGCTGTAACGGGGCGATTTTTTCACTGATATCAAGCATTTTACGGAATGACTTGATGCCACTGGCGGCAAGCGTACGAATAGGACCTGCCGAGATCGCGTTGACGCGAATGCCCTCACCGCCCATTGAAGTTGCAAGGTAGCGAACACTGGCTTCAAGACTCGCCTTTGCCATACCCATGACGTTGTAGTTCGGCAATACTGAAATACTGCCTTCATAAGTCAACGTCAACATTGAGCCGTGGCGCATCGCAAGTAGCTCACGCGATGCTTTTGCCAATGCCACAAAGCTATAGCTTGAGATATCATGGGCAATATGACTGCCTTCACGGGTTGTCGCATTGACAAAATCACCATCAAGCTGATCCATCGGTGCAAAGCCAATTGCATGTACTACGCCATTGATGCCATCGCCCCAATGGGCAATGACTTGCTCAAAACAAGCAGCAATAGACGCATCTGATGCCACGTCACACTCAAGGACTAAGTCAGCCTCAAATGCTTCAGCCGCCATATCTACCCGTTTTTTGATTTTATCGTTAGGATAAGTCAAAATTAACGACGCGCCTTCACGATGTAGTGCTTCAGCGATTGCCCAAGCGATAGATAGTTTGCTAGCGATGCCTGTAACGACAAAACGCTGTCCTTGTAATAGCATAATATTTCCTTTTAAGTCAATTTAGGTCATTTAAATGATCGATTATTTTTAATAGTTGGCTAACAAATAGCGAGTGGAAGTACCAATTGAAAGATGAGTTATTATACACGAATTGATTTAAGTAAACAGTCGTAAACTGTATTTGCTTACACTGTATTAATGCCTAATCCCGCTCAATAATACCATTTAATATTGATAAAACGGTGAACTACCGGCTACAGCAGTATGAAGTTAAGTAGATTTCGAGTATAATCACAGCCCTCCCAGCTTGCACAATTTTTATAATAATCCTTTACAACCATTGTTTGTAACTAAGGATTTAGCGTTAAGCTACACCCACATTTTGGATGGCTGCCAAACTTATGAGCAATACCGCAACAATAGCATTAGACTACCAAGAAAGCATCGAATCCTATCGCCAGCTCATCGCCTCAACGGGTGAGGACTTGCATCGTCCAGGACTTGAAGACACCCCAACACGTGCTGCCAAAGCATTTGCGCATTTGACCAAAGGCTATCATCAAAGCTTAGATGAAGTCGTTAATGACGCTTTGTTTCCATCGACCAACCGTGAGCTGGTATTGGTGCAGAATATTGAGTTTTATTCATTGTGCGAGCACCATATGTTGCCTTTTCACGGTGTAGCACACATTGGTTATTTACCAAACGGTCAAGTGTTAGGGTTGTCTAAATTTGCTCGTATCGTCGATATGTTTTCTCGTCGCTTGCAAGTTCAAGAAAATTTAAGCGAACAAATAGCGCAAACGATTATGGATGTGACGGGCTGCCGCGGTGTGGCAGTAGTAATGGATGCTGCTCACATGTGTATGATGATGCGCGGCGTCAATAAGCAACACTCTACTACGCGCACAATGTCGATGTTAGGTGAGTATGTACATGACAATCAAGCGCGCAATGAGTTTTTAGATGCTGTACCGAAGCGTAAACCTGCTTTTTAATGTTGAAGATTAATATTACCTAATTATAAAAAGGACGCTCATGCGTCCTTTTCTCGATTATCTTTTTAGTATTTCAAATATATTTCACTGGCCATAATCCATTCAATAGTGATAAGAACATAATTAGACTTCATAAAAAAACCTGCCGTATGGCTACGACAGGTTAAAAAAACTAAATCAATAAAATGACTATTGACCAAATATGTAAGACATACCAACTCGGCCGCCGAACTTTGAGTCAGCAAAACCAAATGCACCACTGACTGACGTGCGACCATTATCTAACATTGTAGCGGCACCAATAGCTAAAGCACTTTCACCCTCATAATGACCCACACCACCAAACACAGCAACCTTGCCTGGTTGGAGATTGGGGATAGCCTGTTGTGTTGCTAAAGAAATAGCCACGCCACTATTGGCTGTTTTTTCCACATCATCGACTCGACGATTTATGCCGTTAGAGTAATTCTGAAAGCTGTTATTCAAAACGTCATACTTAGTATCAGTATAAGTATTGGCATCAGTCACTGCTTTGAGCCTAGCCGTATTTAATTGTGTGACATTAACCGCATCAGAACCCTGTGTACCAGCTACCACATTAATTATCTGACGCTCACTACCTACTGAGCCAACTGATACTGTGTTATCACGGTTTGCTGTGGAGTCACTTCCAAGCACAACTGAGTTATTCACACCCGTACTGATGCCGTTTCCTAAAACTACTGTGTTGTTGCCAGTGACCGTATTATTATTGCCGAAGCTATAGCTACCTGAGCCACTTACTGTGCTTGGATCGCCAATTGCACCAGAGTTTTTGCCGGTTACTAAATTGCCCACACCAATACTAATAGTTGGCTGCCTTCAGCTACTGCGCCATTACCTATTGCAATAGAATCTTTACCTGTGGCTTGGGCTGGTGTCGCTGTACTGTTAGAGGTCTGTATAGCAACATTGATATTAGCATCCTTACCTGCCTCACCTTTAGCGCCAGTCAAACCTTGGATGCCTTGTTCCCCTTGAGCACCAGTTAGACCGATATCACCTTTGTCTCCCTTGGCTCCAGTATCTCCTGTAGCACCCGTCAGACCTTTGATACCTTGTTCGCCCTTAGCACCAGTTAGACCGATGTCACCTTTGTCACCTTTGTCACCCTTGGCGCCAGTATCTCCTGTAGCACCCGTCAGACCTTGGATACCTTGTTCGCCTTTAGCGCCAGTCAGACCGATGTCGCCTTTATCACCCTTGGCGCCAGTTTCGCCTTTGGCACCAATTTTACCCTGTAGGCCTTGAATACCTTGTTCGCCTTGAGCACCAGTCAGACCGATATCACCCTTGGCGCCAGTATCTCCTGTAGCACCTGTCAGACCTTGAATGCCTTGTTCACCTTGAGAACCAGTTAGACCGATATCACCTTTGTCACCCTTGGCGCCACTTGTCAGTTCTGCCAATTGTGTATCACAGTTAGGCTCAGTCCCCTCAGTGAATACACAGTCAGAAATAGTCCTCCAGTCTGCCGCCATTGTTGACTCTGCCGTTAGACAGACACCACTAAGTGCCAGCATACTGATTGCTAGATACGATGCCTTCTTACTTACTTTATGACCTTCTTTGCAAATAGAAGTAACTACGGTTTTAGCTACAACAGGGTTCTGTAGTTTTTTCAGCATAGCTTGTGTCCTCTTATGTGAGTTTAGGTAGTTTCAAACGCTGAAACCTTAAATTACTACTTAACTAAAAGTATACATTTCAGTAATTATATTACATAAAAAATTTCAAAAAAAACACATTTCAATGACTATGAAGCAAAGTTATTACATTAGACAAAAAAACGCTCACTATGTCGTCTAGGCAATAGTGAGCGTTTTTAAATTTAATAAATCAATATTAATTAACTAACTGGTCTAACCTCGTCGATCCATTTACCATAGCCAGCCGCTTCCATCTGCGCCAGTGGAATAAAACGCATTGCTGCTGAGTTCATGCAGTAGCGTTTACCCGTCGGTGCCGGGCCATCGTCAAATACATGACCGACGTGTGAATCTGCATAACGGCTACGAATCTCGGTACGGGTACCAAATATTCCTCGATCTGCCTTTTCCACGACAAAGCTAGCATTCAATGGACGAGTAAAGCTCGGCCAACCGGTACCGGACTTGTATTGATCACGAGACGAATATAATGGTTCACCTGATACCACATCGACATACAGTCCAGGTTCTTTATTATCCCAATATTCGTTATCAAAAGCGCGCTCAGTACTATCTTCCTGAGAGACTTTATATTGAATGTCACTTAGTGATTTTTTAAGATCAGCTTTTGTCGGTTTTACAAAGGTATCTGGGTCAAAGCCTGCACTTGTCTTAACTGTCGACGGCTCTACTGCAGCTGACGAGGTATTCGACATTGCTGACTTTGCACTGGTTACAGTCGGTTTGAATTGGTTAAAATCTAACTCATATTTTTTACCATAGACACTTTCAATAAACTGGTAACGACCAGAGTTAAACGTATAAGCTTTATAACGTAGTGGATTCTTTTTGTAATAATCCTGATGATACTCTTCTGCTGGATAAAATTCGCTAACAGGCACAATCTCGATTACGACTGGCTTTTTATAGACGCCAGAGGCTTGCAGCGATTGCTTAGCAGCTTCGGCTATCTGTTTTTCTTGCTCACTATTATAAAAAATAGCTGGGCGATACTGGGTGCCTCTATCTACAAACTGACCTTTATCATCAGTAGGATCAGCGATTCGCCATAGTGCTTGAACGATACCATTGTAGGTAATCTTGGTCGGATCATAATAAACTTGAGCCGCTTCAGTATGCCCTGTACCACCAGCTGAAACAGTACTATAAGTTGGATTTTTAGATTCGCCACCTGTATAACCTGACACTACCTCTACCACACCAGGAATCTTTTCATAACCCGCCTCGACACACCAAAAGCAACCACCAGCGACCGTTGCTACTGCTAAATTAGGGTCAGTAGGCGCATAAGGATTGTCAATGGAAACATTTTTTATGGTAGGCGGTTTTTCAGTGGAGGCGCAACCGACATAAAAGACACTGCTCGCTACTATCGCCATGCCCACGACTTTAGCTGGTAATTTATAATTCACTAATAATCGGTGTGTCATGAAAGGCTCCTAAGGGTAATATCATGTAACCATCGTAACCCTTAGGTCTCACAGAAATATTCCTAAAGTGTTGTTTATATACACCATATTTAATGAATTAATAAAAAGCTTATTACCTTTCGATAATAAGCTTTCTATTAATTCATGATTAGATTATTCATTTAGCAAATCATCTATGCAACTTTATCGCTCTTAACATCAGTATCGGCATGCTCATCACTGGCTTGCTGAATCTTCGTTAAAATACTCTTGATTTCAGATGCTGACAGATACGTTGGCACCGCATAAGTATCGCTGACTTCTTTAGCTGCGGCTTTAGCAATGCTATCAAAGTCAGTGGTTTTCATACCTTTAACCGTTGGATCAATATTTAAAGTAGCGATCAATTCGCGAACTTGCGCAATCAGATGATCTGCAATCACAGCATCACTCTTGCCGGCTTGACCATCCTTAACCATACCCGTTTTTCTAGCCAGATCTGCTAGTCTTTTTTTGCTTGCCTGACGATTAACATCAAGTACATAAGGTAACACGATGGCATTGGCGCGACCATGAGGAATGCTATAATACGCACCAAGCTGATGAGCGATGGCATGGACATAGCCAAGGCCCGCTTTATTAAAGGCAATACCGCCGTAGTGAGCGGCAATACCCATTGCTTCTCTGGCTTTGAGATTGCCGCCGTCTTTATATACTACTGGCAGATTCTGCATAACTGACTTCACCGCAGAAGCTGCATAATAGTCGGTCTCGACGCTCGCATTAGCACTCATCCAAGCTTCTAAGGCGTGGGTCAACACATCGATACCCGTATCCGCTGTGATATGAGCCGGCATCCCTTTCATAATAACTGGGTCAATAGCGGCGGCTAATGGCACCATTCTTGGGTCGATAGATAGTGCTTTTTGATGGGTTTTATCATCTGATACAACTGCACCAAGTGTCGCTTCCGAACCAGTACCCGCAGTTGTAGGCACACAGTACAGCGGTACAGAAGGCTTTCGTGCTTTAAGAATGCCAATAAGTTGCTGCGGCTTGCAGTTGTTGCCTTGTGACATAGCAATCATTTTAGCTGCATCAATCACAGAGCCGCCGCCGATAGCAACAATAGAATCGCATTTAGCATCAACGGAGAGGCGTAGCCCTTCTTCAACCACTTTAAAAGTAGGGTCTGGCGTAATACCGTCATAGACTTTATAGCGGATATTTTTGCTATCTAGATAATCAGTGACTTTTGCAGGTATACCAAGCTTATTCAATACCGCATCAGTGACGATAAAGACATTGGTGCTACCTTCATTAATCAACATGTCGCATAGCTCATCACAAGAGCTTTCGCCGACGAATAACATCGGTCTTCTAATCGGGATAACATAAGCAAAGGCCTTTAGTACTTTGGCGCGTGTCTTGGCAACGGCTAAATAGCCAGCATGCTGTAATCCATCGGTACTTACTAACTTGCTACTTACTAATTTAGCAATACTATTTTGTTTTTTCATGGGTATAAAAATCCTTTTTTAATGATGCTTTTAATGGTAATAATGACCGTTTCAACTAACCGAATAAATCAAGGTTCAAATAATATACATAGGACCAGGTTCTATATAAAGTAAACTACTGTCCAAACTTATTGTACCATTGCGCTTTTTGGTATGTCGCTATTAGTATGAACTGCTATGTTCTGAATATTTAGTATCATTTACTTAGGCTATATCACACTCGCCTGAAATAATTGCTTTGCATACGGATGTTGTGGATTATTGAACACGTCTTCGGTACTCCCAAACTCAATGCACTTGCCTTCTTTTAACACTATAATTTGCTGACACAAGGCACGGACTACTTTTAAATCATGACTGATAAACACATAGCTGATTTGCAGTTTCTCTTGAATTTCACGTAGCAAATTCACTACAGTGACTTGCGTAGTGCTATCAAGCGCAGACGTTGGCTCATCCAATATTAAGAGACTTGGTTGCATAATAAGGGCACGAGCCAGAGCCACCCTTTGACGCTGACCACCTGATAGCTCGTGCGGATAACGCTGCGCAAACTCTAACGGTAAATGCACGGTAGCAAGACTGTTCATTACTGCCTGCTGACGTGCTACTTTAACAACGCCTTGTACTAACAACCCTTCTTCGACGATTTCCATGACAGTCATACGAGGGTTAATACTGGCAAATGGATCTTGAAAAACCATTTGAATCTGTGAGCGGAAGGTGCGCAAATCACGTTTTGATAAGGCCACAATATCTTGATTATTCACCATTATCTGACCACTGACACGCGCTTGATTGCTAAGTAATTGGCTTAACGCAAGCGCTATGGTAGTTTTCCCTGAGCCTGACTCACCAACGATGCCCAATGCCTGCCCCTTTTGCAGGCTCATATCGACGTCTTTAACAGCCTCGAACCAGCGTTTGGTACCCCCAAACAGACTTTTTTCAATTGGAAACTGTACTTGCAAGTTATTTACTTTCAATACAGTTGGTTGCTGATTCTCAGTATCAAATAAATCTAATGCTTGTCCAAATTCTTGTTTGATAAGCGAGCGAGTATATTCTGCTTTAGGCTGACTAAATACCGCTGCAGTTCTACCCTGCTCAATAGTCTGCCCTTGGCGCATAACGATGACTTCATCACTGTAGCGCCTGACCAGATTGAGGTCATGGCTAATCAATATCATCGCCATATCGTGCTGACGTTTAAGATTGTCTAATAGAGCGAGAATCTCATGTTGCAAGGTCACATCAAGCGCGGTGGTTGGCTCATCAGCGATTAAGATGTCAGGTTGCTGCGCTAATGCCATGGCAATCATCACCCGCTGACGCTGACCACCCGATAACTCATGCGGATAGCGATTTAGCTTATCAGTAGGATCGGTGATATTGACATCATTTAACAAGGTGATACTTTTTTCATGCCATTGATTTTTGGATACTCCGATTAGACGGAGCGATTCTGCAATTTGTTTGGCAACTGTATGCAATGGATTAAGCGCTGTCATTGGCTCTTGGAACACCATGCCGATGCGCTGACCACGTACATCACGTAGAGCTGCATTACGTGTTCTATCGTTGGCTATCGGTAATGTAGTCATTCCCAATGTATCTGCTAACTGCACTTTACCAGTAACGGTCAAGCTATCTGGGAGCAAGCCTAATAGCGCGAGACTTGCGATCGATTTACCAGAGCCTGATTCACCAACGATGGCTAGTGTTTGACCTTGCCTGAGCTCATACGTTAGCTTATCGACTAAAACAGTACCCGAAGTGGTTGCAATGTTAAGCTTATCCACTGTCAGCATGAGCTTATTTGATATATTGCTATGATTGTCATTTAAAAGACTATTTTGCTCAGTAGCAGTTGTCATATTCTCAGTTGTCATATTAAGAGCGCCTCGGATCAAAGGCATCACGCAGTGCTTCACCAACGAAGATGAGCAACGACAAAATAAAGGTTAAACTAAAAAATCCCGATAAGGCCAGCCAAGGCGCATCAAGATTGTTTTTCCCTTGTACCATCAGCTCACCCAGCGACGGTGACCCAGGCGGTAAACCATAACCTAAGAAATCTAGCGCTGTTAACGCAATAATATTGGCCGTTAAAATGAACGGCAGCTGTGACAAGCTTGATGCTAAGGCATTGGGCAAGATGTGCCTTAGCATGATTTGGCTGTCGGAAGCCCCCAGATTACGCGCCGCACGCACATAGTCAAAGTTGCGCGCGCGCAAAAACTCTGCCCGTACCAAACCAACCAATCCCATCCAGCCAAACAATAACATCATCGCAAATAGCATAAAAATACTAGGGCTAAATAAGCTGACCAAAATAATAATCATAAACAGCTGCGGCATACCGCCCCAAACCTCCATGAAACGCTGCCCTGCCAAATCTATCCAGCCACCGTAATAGCCTTGTATCGCACCGACGATAATACCAATCACTGCTCCTGCAAGTGTCAATGCCAGACCAAATAATAATGACACTCGCATGCCATACAGTATACGCGCCAGCACATCGCGCCCCAAGTCATCCGTACCAAGCCAATTCTGGCTATTGGGTGCCGCTGGATATGGAATACCCAGCTCAACGTTTGGCGTCTGATCAGCAAACGGAATGATCGGCATCACATAATAACCCTGATCATTAATCAGTGTTTGTACCGCAGGATCTTTGTAATTGGTCTCGGTCTCAAATACCCCGCCAAAAGTCGTCTCAGGATAGGCTTTTAGTACGGGGAAGTAGTAATCGCCTTGATACTGTACAAGTAGCGGCTTGTCATTGGCAATCACATTGGCTGCCATACAGATGACAAATATCAAGGCAAAAATGAACAGCGATATGACGCCAAGACGATTTTGACGAAAGCGATTAAGTCGTGCCTGCCAGATAGGATTTAGGCGACGTTTTTTTTCTATAGCAATAGCAGATGCGCTTGAGTGCGTTGAAGGTAATAGATGACTTGACATTAGCGCCCCTCAAAATCGATACGGGGATCAATTAAGTGATAACTTAAATCACTGATTAACTGTAATAATAATCCTACCAAGGTAAAAATAAACAGCGTGCCAAATATCACGGGATAATCACGCTGCTGAATGGCTTCGAAACCTAACAAGCCCAAACCATCAAGCTTAAAGATAATCTCAATAAGGAAATTACCGGCAAAGAAAATGCCAACGATAGCCGCTGGAATACCGGCAATAATAATCAGCATGGCATTACGAAACACATGTCCGTATAGCACTTGACGCTCAGCCAAGCCTTTGGCACGAGCAGTAAGCACATATTGCTTGCCGAGCTCTTCTAAAAAGCTAAACTTGGTCAAATAGGTCAAGCCAGCGAAACCACCAACCGTACTTGCTAGCAGCGGTAGCGCCAAATGCCAAAAGTAATCTTTGATTTTACCCAGCACGCTCAATTGATCAAAATTCTCAGAGGTCAAGCCTTGCAGTGGAAAGATATTCCAGTAGCTGCCACCTGCAAAAAACACCAGTAATATAACGGCAAATACGAAAACGGGTATTGCATGGCCGATAGCTAGTAGCATGGCTGTGACTTTATCAATCCCTGAGCCATGATGCATGGCTTTATAGACCCCAAGCGGAATGGCTATCATATAAATCAGCAGCGTGCTCCAAAGCCCAAGCGAGATTGAAACGGGTAGCTTCTCGATAATCAAATCAGTGACCGATTGCCCTTTAAAAAACGACTCCCCAAAATCCAGCTGGGCATAATTTTTTAGCATTAGCCAAAAGCGCTCAGGCGCGGATTTGTCGAAGCCATATTGTGCATTAATCGCCGCTACCATCTCTTCTGATAGGCCGCGCGTGCCTTGATACGTACTATTATTACCTGAACTACCCGCACCAATATTACCGCCCAAGGCATTGTCTTTTGCACCTTGCTCAATCATGGCGAATTGCTGCTCAACAGGACCGCCGGGCGCTGCTTGTACAATGACAAAATTCGCCAGCAATATCAAAAATAGCGTCGGTAATATCAGTAACAACCTTTTTAAGATATAACGACCCATAATGGCGGCTTCCTAATAGTAAGAAATGTGGCAATAGAAAGAATACGCAGCTAATAACTCTCAAAGCGTCAGTCAAAGCATTGATTAGAATTTAAAAGTTATTTTTAAGCTCACGTAGCGCCGCGAATACCATCAAAGACTTGTCATCATCGATAGTCACTTTAGATTTAACTCCTGCTATCACGCTCGGTTCTTGTGTGCGTAAAAATACATTTATTGCACGCTCATGCTCTAGGGTCACTGGTAGTGTCGGCACACCTTGTGCGGTTTGCGCCTCTGCTTGTGCCAAAGCTTGCTGCATCGCTTCATTATCAGGCTCAATAGATAGCCCAAAACGTAGGTTGCTAGCAGTATATTCATGTGCAGGATATAACAGCGTCTCAGATGGCAGTCCATTTAGACGCTTAAAGCTGTCATGCAACTGCTCAATCGTTCCTGTAAATACACGTCCGCATCCAGCACTAAATAAGGTATCGCCACAAAAGCAATGCTTAAGGCCATCGATATCTAATATATAAGCCATATGGCTGGCAGTATGACCGGACACATCCCATACCTGCGCAGAGCAGCCCCACGCGCTTACTGTACTACCATCCTTTATGGTCTGATCTTCATCGACATTATGCTCAGTATGCGCAACCAGATGCGTCATCGGATACGATTCTTGTAACTCTGCAACGCCGCCGATATGGTCATGATGATGATGAGTCGTCCAGATAGACGTCAGCTCTAATCCATTTTCCTCTAAATAAGCAACGACTGGTGCCGCTTGACCCGGATCAATAACAATGGCTTGCTTGTTACTCTCATTGATTAATGTCCAAATATAATTGTCATTGAACGCTTTAATTGGGTGAATACGAATACTCATACTAAATCCTTACCAGTGGTTATCTTTATTGCTAATGTCTATTAAATTCTTTCAAATTACTTTTAATGTCACTGTCACTTACTGTCATTGTCGATTACTGTTTTAAATATTGATTAACGCGTGCTTCTGCTTTTTTATCCGTCCACCAGTAATCAATACCGATGGCATTAGATGGCAGCTTTTCAGTATGACGGTATTGATTCCAATACGCGACATTGGTACTAGACTTACCATATAATGGCACCAAATAGTGACCTGCACGCAGCAGGCGATCGAGCACTTGAGTATAGAGTACAATCTCATCACGGTTTTTAGCATTGGCAAGCAACGCTGTCACTGTATCGATAGCAGTATTTTTTATGCCAGCCGTATTATGATTACCAGGCTCAGCCGCCGCCGCACTGCCCCAAAATGCCGCTTGCTCAGCACCAGGCGATAAGCTCTGGGCGAATACATCGACTACCATGTCATAATCAAAACGACGCACACGCTCATAATATTGTGCACCATCCACTTGGCGTAGCGTCACATCAAAGCCTAAACGCTTTAGATTACGAATATAAGGCAACAACACTCGACCCATGGTTTCGCCTGTCATTAAAATTTCAATCTGAGCAAGCTTGCCATCCGGCTGATACAGCTTCATATCTTCATAATAAAATCCAGCATCTAGCAACAGCTGCCGCGCTTTTAACAACCCTTCGCGATTAAAGCCACTACCATCACTGGTTGGCAGCTGCCACTCCATTAATACTGCTTTGCGCTGCATTGGTTCAAGTTTAGATAATAATGGACTTAGCACCTGCATCTCTGCATCTGTCGGCGTGCCAGTGGCGGCAAGCTCTGATCCATGAAAGAAGCTTTGCAAACGCTCATACTGCCCATGAAATAAGGTTTTATTCATCCATTCGAAATCATAAGCTGCGGTTAAGGCTTGACGGACACGAATATCTTGAAAGATGGGCCGACGCATATTCATGACAAGTGCTTGCATCGGCACTGGATTTTGACTGCTTATTGATTCTTTATTAATAAGACCTGCTTTTACCGCGGGGAAACTATAACCCGTTGCCCAGTTAGACGCTTTATTCTCTGGGCGAAAACGATATTGACCCGATTTAAAACCTTCAAAAGCAATCTCATCACTTTGATAGTAGACAAACTTAATCATATCAAAATTATAACGACCACGATTGACCATCAAATCACGACCCCAATAATTGGGATCACGCACATAACTGACCGCCCGTCCCGCATCAACGCGCCCTAATTTGTAAGGACCGCTACCCATCAATGGTGTTAGGCTAATTTTTTCAAAATCAGCATCGATAGAGGACTTGGCAAAAATAGGAAATTGACCAACCGTTAATAAAATCTCTTTATTTTTATCAGAGGCAAAAACAAATTTTACTTGCTGTTTATTAATAATCTGAATGTCTTTAATATCCCCCAAATAGCTGCGAATATGCATCGGTCCTTTGTTCAGTATCGCGTCGTAAGTGGCTTTTACATCGTGACTGGTCACCGGTGATCCATCCCAAAAGCGTGCGGCAGGATTGATATGATAAATAATCCAGCTGGTATCATCAGGATCATAAGTGACCTTACTTGCCAGCTGCGGATACATGGTAAAAGCTTCATTCAATGAGCCCGTCATCAAGGTATCATATAGATAGTCGGTGCCAGCCATTGCTACCCCCGTCGTCATCCATTTATTAGCCGCATTAAAAGTACCGCGCGCATCAAGCGACAATGTGCCACCGGTGGGCGCATTTGGATTGGCATACGGCATAAATGGGGCGTCGATATATTCAGTAGGACTATTATGACCAAGCGCAGTAGTAGTGATCGGCACCGCGATACTGGCTGGTATCCAGCTCGCCATGGTCACTAATAGGACAGTTTTTAGCATGGTATTTTTTATCATAATAAAGTTATAACAAACCCCTGTGCTAGCCCAATGAATATGGTAATAATTGACTGAAGTGCTGCTCTATAATGTAAAGCAGTAAGTGCCGCAAAATTTTATCATAACAAACTTAGTTTTTTTAACCTAATAGTTTGCAGCGTGAAAGTGACTCTATGACAATTATTCACCAATGATAAGCATTAATGCTCATAAAAAAAGACGCAACTCATAAAAGTGCGTCTTTTTGCCAAAAACTGTACTGACTTAAGCGTGCTTCTTTTCAAACGCAATCATAAAGTCGACCAGTTGCTGTACCCAGTCTAGCGACACCGCATTGTAGATGCTAGCACGCATACCGCCAACATCGCGGTGACCTTTTAGATGCAGTAAACCTGCGGCTTCTGACTCTTCTAAAAACACTTTATCAAGATTGCTGTCAGCCAACGTAAATGGGACGTTCATGATAGAACGATACTTAGGGTCGACTGGATTGCTATAAAAGCGACTATCATCAATCGTTTTATAGAGCAAATCCGCTTTTTGTTGATTGATTTTTCCGATAGCAGCAACGCCGCCTTGCTCTTCTAACCAATCAAAGACCAGCCCTGCCAAGTACCAAGAGTACGTCGCTGGCGTGTTCGACATAGATTCTTTTTCGGCTTGGTGTTCATAGTTCATGAGTAACGGGCACCACTCACTTGCCTGCCCTAATAAGTCTTCGCGAATGATGACAATAATTAGCCCTGCTGGACCAATATTCTTTTGCGCACCAGCATAAATCATCCCAAACTTGGACACATCAATCGGTTGTGACAAAATGCAAGATGACATATCAACGATAATAGGCGCATCAACTTTCGGTGGCTCAAATACTTGCAAACCATGAATGGTCTCATTGGCACAGTAGTGGAAATACGCCGCATCTTCGCTCAGGTTCCAGTCACTTTGGTCTGGCACGTCGGTAAAGTTACTGTCTTTGCCTGTTGCCACCAGATTAACTTCACCAAGGCCTAAATTAGCATAACGCTGCGCTTCTTTAATGGCTTTTCCTGACCAAGCACCAGTAGTGAGGTAGTCACCGCGTCCACCATTTAACAGATTTAATGGAATGGCTGAAAACTGTAAGCTGGCACCACCTTGCAAAAACAGCACTTTATAATTGTCTGGAATATCCATCAATGAGCGCAGTTTGGCTTCAGCTTTTTCAGTAATCGCGATGTATTCTTTACTACGATGGCTGATTTCCATCACCGATACGCCGCGTCCTTGCCAGTCTAGCAACTCTTCTTGAGCACGTGATAACACGGCGGTCGGTATAGTAGCAGGTCCTGCTGAAAAATTAGGTACACGGTTAGGAGCGGCTTTGGTAGTCATAATCATTATCCTAAATATGATAAAATCATCGTTGTTAGTTGGGTTTTAAAACTTATGGGATTTAAAAGTTAACCATTGAAATACTTTTTACGTTTTTATTTTATTGGCTAACGACTATGTTGCTTATAAAAAATCATCAAAACTTTCACTATTAATCAGCCGAACCAGAAATCATTTCCCAAAGCGTGCGCTTCAAGCGACTATCAGTAAGCATTTGATCTAACGTTGGTGCAGCAGTCAAATCGGGATGCTCAAGCCCTTCAGGTAACGCAGTCAACGCCAATACCTTTATTTCTTCTTCGCAGCGTCCAATTTTAAAGACATGTCCAGCAAAACTGGCATTGGCAAGTTCAGCCGTATCCATGCCCTCACAGATAGGGAATGATGTTGTCTCACAAGAGATTGATAGCGCTTGTGTGATATTTTGCCACAGTTTTTGGCTGTCATTATTAAGCGCTTGAATATCAGCAATGATTACCCAATCGCCATAACGACCACCTTGTAAGTCGAACGGTGCTACCTTAAGGGTATGGTCATAATGACTGTCATTAGCAAATACCCGCTCATCAAACAGGGCAACGTCTTGTTGAACGACCGTATTTATCTTAGAACCAACTGCGGTATCAGGGCTGACTGCATCAAAACTATAAGTAACTGGGCTTTGCTTGTTAAAGGTATGCGCGCTTATATCTTGGAGGTCGTCAATTTCCGCTTCATTATATGGATAAGCAGAGACATCATGGTCAGCCCTGCTATCTAATATTTTAACGTTTTCTTCATCTGGATCTGCGATGCTGACAACTGGCTGTTCATTATTTGGCTGTGTCTTGACGTTGCTAGTAGTAGAATCAGACTGAGTCATACTGGGCATGACAGTAGATGCTGCAATATCACTGATATTAAGAGTTTCTGAGCTTGGCTGCACCCACTGATTGATACCCATCATCGCTAAAATCTGACGCTGCTGTACACGGTGCTGTAATACCAGCTGCGGGTCTTGGATATCACTCATGCGACTCTACTATCCTACTTATCTAAAATGGGTTTACAGGCTTTTACTGTCAAAAACGATGCTAACAATTACTTGATGCATTAACTATAAAATCGTCCAATCTACCTAAAAAAGCTGTCTAACACCAAGCCAGTGCTCTGCTAGTATCGTTAAGCAATCATATTCATCTTGGCTGACTATCGTATCGTGTAACATCACTGTATGCAATGTACTTAGCCATTGACGATAATGGCTAACTATATATAGATTATCAGTAATGACATCATCAATATGGCTGTTTTTTATAGCGCCATTATACTCTATTTGACCATCACTCTGCTGCCTGTCTTGATAATTATCACCAGCCTCTTCACTGTCTATGCTTGATGATATAAAAACAGGCACTGCTTCTATCAATGCCAATAATTGCACACTATTTAAATTTTGTGCAGTCAATAGTAGCCATTGTAAATTTGCATCGCTCACTGCTGTTAAATCAATATCAATCAGGCGTGCATGACGGCGTACATATACAACATAATTGGACACACTAAAACTTCTATCCCTCAGAGCTGATGCTACCTGACCTTTGACATCTTTTGATAATCGGTAGGCTAGTAGCGTTAATATTGTTTTTTCAGCGTTGCCAAGGCTGTTAAAAACCTGACCTGATGGATCAAGCTGGGCATAAATATCATCTAAACCAGCTCGTAACTCCAGTTGCCATGATTCATTAGCATTTGCTAACTTATGGTTTAAAACACCAGACAGTATAGGCAGTAGTTGCTGTAAGTGCAGCGCCTGCCATAATGACAAAATTGATGGTGACCGAGAGATTGTATTCTCTGAGCGCGTGAATACTGGTTTAGGCTTATCAATATAACTATCATCGTTGGCTATATTATCAGCAAAATTTCTGCTCAAATCGACGGTTAACTGGCTTTTAAACAGCTGAATGATGCCTTGCTGATAGCGCATCAGCATGGTACGAGATTTTGTTTGCTGTTTATAATATAGATGGCTTTGGTGGCTATGGCTACTTTCACTTTTTAGGCGTAATTTATTTATCACGCTTTTAGATAAATCATGCTGGGATAGTTGCTTTATAGCAAATATTATCAAAGCACTATCTAACCGCCGATCAATACCAGCAACCACCTCTAGTAACTGCTGGTCTATGGCATGCAACAATATTTTCTGATCACTCATTGTATCAATTCGAGGTTTTACATTAGAAGTAGAGCTGCTATCAGTCGTAGTCACTACCCTATCTTTAGGAATACCACTCCAGATATCTGATAAATCATAAGTGGCAGTGGTAGACAATATGTAACCTTGATGGCATAACATCACTGCCTCAATCAAAGCCTGCGCACCCCGCGGATGGTAACTGTGATTAAGCACATATTGTGGCAATGACACCTTGTTTATATCAGCAGTACTGATTAAATTTTTTGCCAGTAGGTCGCTATCATGCTTTGCTTGCCATGGCCTTATCAGCTGACGTTTATCAATCGACTTTGCTTTTACTTGTAAACGCCCATCAACTATCACATCGTTCTCTACAGCAAACTCAAGACCTGAGTCCGTGTTTAACTCACTACTTATTTTTGTATCATTGTTCTTATAAATACTAGGTGATGACTGAGATTGAAGTATGATTTTTTCTGGCGATTCTATACTTAGGCTATTATTTCTTCTTTTTAGGCTATTTGCTGTTATTACTCCCCAATCACCCAGCCGGCGCTGCTCATAAACTTCTTGTACTTTCTTCTGATTAATACGTTTTTCTTTGGCAACTTGTATGGCAAATTTGTGATAAGTATTGGCATTAATGGCGCTCATACGCTCACTCAAACTTGGATGAGTGGCAAACCATGAAACATCACCTAGGTCGGCGCCGCTACTGGCAAAGAAAAAATGACTAAGTCCATTAATATCGGCGATACCTGTCAAGCGCGAACCCAAGGAATCTTGATGAATGGCTTGTAAGGTTTCCATAATTGCTGGCGAGCGTGTGAGCTGTATACTGGTCGCATCGGCTAGCAATTCACGCTCGCGGTTAAAGCTGCGCTTGATTAGTTGGGCACTTGCCATGCTAGAGAAGCTCAACCCATGTATTAGTAATGTCCAGATATTACGCGGTGCTTGTCGATCTATTACAGGTCTATTTTGCAACCATTTCGACTGACGCTTGGCTGAGGACTGCTGTTGTTGTGATTGCTGCTGCCAGTAAGTGACCCACTCACTATGAGTGGTAAAACGGGCGGTTTGCGCCTCTGTACTGCGTGCAAAATGATCAACTTGTCTCTGTGATAGAGACTGATGGGAAGTGATATCAGTATCAAGGGAACGATGATTGGAAATTGGATCACTCCAGTCATAGAGTAATTGTAAGCCTGCTAACACCACCATTAGTTGTAGATTAAACTTGGGATCACCATGTAAGAGATGACCATATTCGTGCCCTATCAGACCATATAGCCCCTCATCAGACAGTTTATCAAGTGCGCCTTGGGTAACTACAAGCGCCATATCTTGACTATGACGACCCGCAACGAATCCATTGATGCCTTGCTCGTTAGGCAACACATATAATATTGGCATACTAAAACCTGAAGCAATCGCTAGCTGCTGGGCAATCTCATAATAGCGACGATAAACAGGCGGGAAATCACGCTCATCATGTACCGCAATTTGGCGTGCACTGAAGCGAACCTTTGGTACAGGCTCATGCTGATGAGCAACCCCTTGACTATGCTCCCACGCATCTTGGCTGTGGTCGATAAATAGCCGAACCCCGCCCACGCGTTGGGCAATAGCGCGACCACCCGCTTCTAAACGTCTGTACTCTAAAAAACTGCCAATGACAAAGCTACCGATTATCCAGACCACAACCAGTATCAACACCCAATGGTAAATGACACCAGTAAATATCGTCAGCAGCAGCGCCATGATACCCAGCGCTACTGCCAGATGTGCAAAGACAATGAGAAAAAATAGCCCATAGAGCAACAGACTTCGCTGAGTACGAGTACGCTGTTCACCAAAAAAATCCATCTAGTTGCCTGACTTAAAAATAGCTGAACGCATTTAAGCATACGAACGTAATGAAACATCAGCCCATATTGACGACAGGTGCTTGTGCAATCGCTTTTCTATCTTCAAAGACCAATGGACTGAGAGGACGAAAACTAAAAGTCGTGCTAATCAGATTATTGGGAAATACCTCGCGGTCATTGTTGTAGAACATTACGCTGTCATTATAGTGCTGACGGGCAAAGCCAATGCGGTTCTCAGTATTGGTCAGCTCATCCATTAACTCTTTAATCATGCTGTCTGCTTTTAGCTCAGGATACGCTTCCACAACCGCTGAGAACTGTCCTAATGCTTTGGACAACATACTCTCAGCCTTGGCAAATAGCGCCATGTGTTCAAGCGAGTCTGGCTGATGCTTGCTAGAATCCTGCAGACTCTGAGCATGGTTGCGCGCACTAATAACGCTTATCAGCGTCTCTTCTTCGTGAGACAAGTAACGTCTTGTAGTTTCGACTAGGTTTGGAATCAAGTCATGACGACGTTTTAGCTGTACATCTATCTGCGCAAAACCATTTTTTGCTTGATTACGGGCGCGTACCAACTTATTAAATATTGATGTACCAAAAATCATTACCAATACAACCACTACAATGAATGACCAAACAAACACTTTCATCGTCAGACTCCAATACGCTTTGTATTAATCTTATTGTTAATAAAAGTTACTGTATTGTATTTTAACTTATATAGTTTACTAAAAGTTCAAAATAAGACAAAAGACAGGCGAAAAAAAAGCCCTTTATAATGAAGGGCTTATTATCAGGATTCAATATTTGGGCTTATTTATATATTTTATTATCAAATTTTGGGCAAAAAAAAGCGACCCCAAAAGCACATCCTCGGCACACATTATAACTATTACCGTTGCTACCTTCCGGTCCTGGCGGGATTCATAGAACAATGTTGCGAGGCTACCAATGGGGCCACCAGCTGCAGATTATACAAGAATTTTTTATTATTACAACCCCAATCGTAAAACTGTTTACTTTTTATACTACATGGGACTGTAACTTAAGTGACAAAATTCTCACAGCGATACTTTTAAATTTTGCTATTTTAGCTAAGAAGCTTAAATGCTATAAAAAATGCCAAATAAATAAAATGCATTTTTATGGCTTTCAAATTAACTTCTTCAAACACAATTACGTCATTCAGGAGATTATGATGAAAAACATATTAACTAGTAAAGCTGCTCTCAGCACTGGTACAGCGCTTTTATTAATAGCGATGATAGGAAGCGCTCATGCAGCACCAACTGGCTACGACCAACTTACTTTTCAGGCAGAAGTAAAAGAAGAGATTCAAAACGATGAGGTCACTGCTAGCTTATATAAAAAAGCACAGGCGACTGATGCAAAAGCATTAGCAACCACATTAAACACTTCGATTAATAATGCTTTAAAAATCGCTAAACGCTACCCAACTGTCACCGTCAGTACAGGGCAACAGCGTACCTACCCACGCTATGATAAAAGCAATAAAATCATTGGCTGGACAGGACAGGCAAATATCGATCTAAAAAGTACGGATTTTACCGCAACTAGCCAGCTGATTGCTGATTTACAAGAAACCTTAGTGATGGAAAATCTCAGCTTTGGTGTTTCAGATATCAAAAAGAATGCGTTAGAGCAAAAGCTAATGACTGAGGCTTCACGCGCTTTTCAGCAGCAAGCTAAAAATATGACCCGTGCTTGGGATGCACGCGGCTATCGTGTCGTCAATGTCAATCTAAACACTGGCAGCAATTATCCGCGCCCGATGTATAATGCAATGAGTATGAAAGCTGAGAGTGCTGATGCGTCGGTACCAAGCCAAAACTTTGAATCTGGTAACAGCACCATCTCAGTCACTGCCAATGGTACGATTGAGTTGACTAAATAAAATGCAGTCAAAGTTATATGAAAAGATGAGTATGAATAAAGGCAATCGCTGATATCAGTGATTGCCTTTATTTTTTAGATAACATTATTCATCATAGTCTATTTAATAGCTGGCTGTTCAAGTGTCATAGGTGTGTCTACTTGTGGTTTATTAAAGGTTTGCATATTAGGCTGTTTGCCATCTTGACGCAGTTTTAACAACACCTTTTGATGCCAAGGCAAGCGCTGATAAGCCAAAAGCTGCTCAGCAATTTTTTTATTATTTTGCAATGTCTGCGTATTTTGAATCACATAAATAGTTCGTGATATTTGCTTTAACGTCTGCCCTTTCGCGTTTTTGACTACAGCATTGATTACATGAGAACCCGGTAAAATATCAACCGTAGAAATTGAGGCACTTAAACCTTGGGCCACTTCATTACCATCAAGCGTAATACTCACACTATCTCCTACTTGTAGTGCAGGTTTAGTTTGTAGAGTGACCACGATACTTTGCGCCGGACGACGATAGGCGCGCTCTTCGCTAGGCTCAATCATCGTCAATTGATAACTGACGCGTGGTGCTTGAATTGCGCTTGAAGCACTTGCCATCGCTGGCGGTGTTGCATTGCTAGTGACCATTGGCTTAGCAGGTGCAATAGGATTACTATCTACTGCGGTGCTGTTATTAGTAGCATTATTGGATGTAGAGCGAGTGTCCGTTATAACAGAAGTTTCACTAATTTGCTTGCCCGGTTTATTTTCGTAGTTCTGAGGGCGATCGGTAAAGGTGACTTGACCCGTTTTTTCATCAATGATTTTATAAATAGCAGCGGCATTTGCAACAGGCATCCAAAGACTAGCCGTGCTAACTATAAAACCCGTCAGCAGGCTTAAAGTCACACTTTTATTCAAAAGATTACTTTTTGATAATAGAGTCATAGTCAGTCAGCCTAATAGATACTTATTATTAATATACAGATGAAACTATTATGCGTTACTTTTCATATTAAAGCAGTATCGTCTGCACAGAAATTTTGTCAGCTCAGTCAACACAAATATTCAAGAGCAAAAAAAACCAGCTAAGATCTACTTAACTGGTTTTTTATTAAAATCATTGAGCGTATTAGCTATAAATTAGCAGCTGTAATACAAGTCAAATTCAACTGGATGTACCGTGATATTAACGCGCTGTGCTTCTTCTTGTTTTAGAGCAATATAAGCCTCTAACATCTCTTTAGTGAATACATCGCCTTTTAATAAGAACTCATGATCATCTTTTAGTGCTTGTAGCGCCACTTCTAAGTTTTCAGCGACCGTTGGGATCAGTGCTTCTTCTTCTGGTGGCAAATCATATAAATTTTTGTCAGCTGCTTCACCTGGATGCATTTTGTTTTGAATACCGTCAATACCAGCCATCAACAACGCCGCAAACGCTAGGTATGGGTTGGCTGCTGGATCAGGGAAACGTGCTTCAACACGCACTGCTTTTGGGCTACTAACGTGCGGAATACGGATAGACGCTGAACGGTTAGATGCTGAGTACGCAAGCTTGATAGGCGCTTCATAATGTGGCACAAGGCGCTTATAGCTGTTGGTCGATGGATTGGTAATCGCATTAAGTGCACGGGCGTGTTTAATAATACCACCGACAAAATACAATGCCGTTTCAGACAAGCCCGCATATTCATCACCAGAGAAAGTATTGACACCATCTTTTGAGATTGAGATATGGACGTGCATACCAGAACCATTATCACCAACGATAGGCTTTGGCATAAAGGTTGCTGTTTTTCCAAACTGATGAGCAACGTTATGTACAGCATATTTGAGTTTTTGCACTTCATCTGCTTTGCGTACTAGAGTGTTAAAAGCAACGCCAATCTCTAACTGACAAGGCGCAACTTCATGGTGATGGACTTCGATACAACCTTCACCAATCATATCTTCAATGCGATCACACATGACAGTACGCATATCTTGTGCGCTATCAACCGGTGGTACTGGTACATAACCGCCTTTGACACGTGGGCGATGACCCATGTTGCCCCACTCGTAGTCTTTATTAGTTGACCAAGCGGCTTCTTCAGCGACGATTTCATGACTGACACCAGACATGCCCACAGACCATTTTACTTCATCAAACACAAAGAATTCAGGCTCAGGACCAAAATAGGCAGTGTCACCAATACCGGTAGATTTTAAATACTCTTCAGCACGGCGCGCGATAGAGCGTGGATCACGGTCATAACCTTGTAGGGTTGATGGCTCAATGATATCACAAGTCACAACAACCGTAACCGCATCAAAGAATGGGTCAATAAACGCCGTATCAGGATCAGGACGCAAAATCATGTCTGATGCTTCAATCCCTTTCCAACCAGCAATCGATGAGCCATCAAACATTTTGCCATCTTCCATCGATTCTTCATCAACGCTATGAGCTGGAAAGCTCATATGATGCTCTTTACCGCGGGTATCAGTGAAGCGGAAATCAACCCATTTAGCGTTGGATGATTTGATCAGATCAAGTAGTTTATTTGACATAGATAGTTTCCCTAGTGATTATCATGGTACTGAAATTATGGTAATGGCTTTGTATTACTAAACAGTGCTGAGGTTGAAGATAACGGTTTTTACTCGTTATTCATACTAATAGCCAGTATCTGTCTTTATTATTAATGACACATTTTTATCAATCAGACAAATGCAATTGCTATATTAGCAATATCTCGCTAATAATGTTGCACTCTTCAGACGCTGATTGATAAATAGTTTGTGCTGCAAGGCAATACAAGATACTTGTATGCTAGGAAGATGCAAGATACTTGTATGCTAGGAAGATGCAACAGCCATGCCAACCTAGCTAGTTTCATTACTCTATATCATCAGATTTTTAATTTATTACTAACAAATACAGTCGGTTAAATAAAATACAGTCTAATCTTTCAGAAAAAATATTCTCTCACATTTGCTTCTAACAATGAATATTGATGATTCAATATCATAATATTAGCATCATAATAGTGCATAGATAAGAATATATTTAGTGCATGTGCACCATAGTAGAACATTTACAAATATTTTTTGAAAATATACTTTTTTAACAGCGGTAATGGTGCCAAGTTGCCGTTCCATTAACGATTAAACATCCTTTTATCTATCGACATTCAATCTATAGAATCATCACATTTGATAGACGACAAAATAATGTTAATATAATGATGCCATAAAACCTTTAACATTAAGTGACATAGCAAACTGCCATACAAATTTATTAATCAATACCAACAGTAAACATCTCAATAAGTTGAAGCCCTCATGATTCTGATGATCGATAACTACGACAGCTTTACATATAATATTGTACAGTACTTCGGTGAATTGCAGCAGGACATCACCGTTTGTCGTAATGATGAGATTAGCATTGAGCAAATAAAAGCGCTTGCGCCTGACGTCATCGTTATCGGTCCTGGACCTTGCACCCCTGATAGCGCCGGTATCTCACTTGAATTGATTGATACTTTTAAAGGCATGATACCAATACTGGGTATCTGCTTGGGTCACCAAGCTATTGGACAGGCGTTTGGTGGTAACATAGTCAAAGCAAGCGAAGTGATGCACGGACGCTTATCCGCTATTTACCATAATGGACAGGGTGTGTTTATGGATTTACCCAATCCTGCACAGTTTACCCGCTATCATTCACTGGTTATTGATAAATCAAGCTTGCCTGATGGCTTTGAGATCACTGCTTGGACACAACATATCGATGGCAGCATAGAAGAAATCATGGGTATTCGTCACCGTGACTTTGCCATTGAAGGGGTACAGTTTCATCCTGAATCTATTTTAAGCGAGGCCGGCTATAAGCTGCTTAATAACTTTTTAAGAGCGCATCATTTGGCTGTTATAGACACCGATAACTTGCCACAGGTAGGCTAGCCGCTAGAAATTATCTAAAAATTTAAAATAATAATAAGTGAGAATATGATGACCACTGCTCCTTTGCAGAATGTACTTTCAAACGTAACCCGTACGCCAGAAGATATCCATCAGCTGTCAGATGACAGTATCCATGAGCTACTAACCACCGCATTAGGTAGGATTTTTCAACACATTGATCTGACCTTTGATGAGATGTATCAAGTGATGCTAATCATCATGCAAGGCAGATGTAGTGATGCCATGATGGGTGCTATTTTGACCGGTCTGCGTATGAAAGGCGAATCAATCGATGAGATTACCGCCTCAGCAAGTGCTATGCGTGCCTTAGCGTCAAATATCGCCCCAAAAGACTGTGACTATATGGTCGATATCGTTGGTACAGGTGGTGATGGTGCCAACTTATTTAATGTCTCTACAGCGGCAGCGTTGGTAGCAGCAGCAGCAGGTGCACAAGTTGCCAAACATGGTAACCGCGGTGTTTCAAGCAAATCTGGTAGCTCGGACTTGCTTGAGCAAGCTGGTATCAGTCTATCGCTGACACCTGAGCAAGCTCAAGCCTGTATCGAAGACCAAGGTATTGGCTTTTTATTTGCGCCAAACCACCATAGTGCCATGCGTTATGCCAATCCAGTACGCCGCGAGCTAAAATCTAGAACGATTTTTAATATTTTAGGTCCACTCACCAACCCTGCTGGTACGCCCAATTTGGTGATTGGCGTTTTTACCGCGCAATTATGTGAACCTTTAGCAAAGGTCATGAAAAATCTAGGCGCGCGCCACGTGATGGTCGTCGGTGCAAAAGATGGTTTGGATGAAATAAGTCTCGCAACCTCGACCACGGTGGCTGAATTAAAAGATGGTGAAATTTCTGTCTATGATATGATGCCAGAGGATGCAGGTATTGATTCACAAACCTTGATTGGGCTTGATGTTGACTCACCAGCGCAAAGCCTCGAGCTAATACGTGCCGCTTTGTCAGGCACAGAGACACATGAACGATCAGTGCTTAAAGCGCGCGATATGATTGCGTTAAATGCAGGCGCAGCGATATATACTGCAGGACTTGCAAGCAACTATCCAAACGGTGTGAGCCGAGCACAAAAAATTATCCAAAATGGCGAGGCTTTAGTGAAGCTTGAGTCTTTGGCACAATATACGCAGCAATTGGCAGCCAATGCTTAACTTATAAGTACATAAACCTAGCCATCATAGACTATTTATCTTTAACCATATTTGGATACCGCCATGACTACTAACAAAACAGTTGGCTCACATATTCCTTCAGTATTACAACGTATCGTTGCTACCAAACATGAAGAGGTTGCTGCTGCTCGTAATCTGTTATCACTTGAGGACTTACAAGCGAAAGTCGCGGCAGATAAACAACCTCGTCGCGGTTTTGCCAGTGCATTGCGCGCCGCTGATATCGGTATTATTGCTGAGATAAAAAAAGCCTCGCCTTCTAAAGGTATTATCAATCACAACTTTGCGCCGGCTTTATTTGCTAAGCAGTATGAGCAATCAGGCGCAAGCTGTCTGTCTGTATTGACAGATCGCGATTACTTTCAAGGTGATGATAGCTACTTGGTCCAAGCACGTGAAGCTTGTGATCTGCCGATATTACGTAAAGACTTTATGATTGATGTCTATCAGATTTATCAGTCATATTTACTTGGTGCAGATTGTATATTACTGATTATGGCGTGCCTTGATGACGCACAGGCGCAAGAGCTACATGCGCTAAGCATCGAGCTTGGTATGGATGTGTTGATAGAAGTGCATACGGCAGAAGAGCTTGAACGTGCCCTACAACTGCCACATTCAGAGCACAATATCTACGGTATCAATAACCGTGACTTAAATACCTTTGATGTGGATTTGCAGACGACACTTGATTTAAAGAACGCCCTATTACGCGAGCTTGCTATTGATGATGCATTTTCTGCTAACCCTAATGATAGCTTGCTACGACCGCTCATCGTAACCGAAAGTGGCATTCACAGCAGTAACGATATCCGCATGATGCTAAGCCATAATATTCAGCACTTTTTAATCGGGGAGCAATTTATGAAAACCGATCATCCTGGACAAGCATTACAATCCTTACTTGCGAGCGTCGCAGCACAGGCGTAAAGTAAGTGAGATAGTTTAGATAAAGCCACTATGAAAATAATCATTATCTTTATTACTTACTCAATTAATCATTTATTCACTAACCAACGATACATTAATTATTATGTCAAACTCTCTATTTTCAAAAGAAATGCAAGACCAACTTAAAGAGCTTAAAGGTCAATTGAGTAAAGGTCGTGATACCGTGTCACCTGATGGCGACGACGGTAAGCCCACTGAGCCTGTCTCGCTATTGACTCAAAAGCAAGTTAAAAAAACCGTCAAACAGATGGATAGCGAACATATCGATGACGATAAAGTCTTGTTCATGCAAGCAATGAATGGTGTCAATCAACTCGACGATAAAAACGTACGTTCACCTGCCAATGCAGCAAAAGCCAAAAAGCCTGATGCAGCGACACTGTCTAAACGTGCAGCCGCTCAAGGTGGCGAAGCAAGCGACTTGGGCGCTGGTTTATCAGATATGCAGGCTTTATTGAACCCTGTTGCTGGTGAAGCCTATTTATCTTATAAAAACCCTACCTTACAAAACAAAATTTTTACCCAGCTAAAACAAGGTAAATTGCGTTGGTATGATGCTGTAGATATTCATGGTTGCACTATTGAAGAAGCACGTGTAGCGATGACTCAATTACTCAGCCAAGCAAAGCAAAACAATGAAACATCGGTAAAAATCGTCCATGGTAAAGGTAGTGAAGCGATTCTAAAAACTTGCGTCAACGGTTGGTTACGTCAATTACCAGAAGTGTTGGCATTTTGCTCAGCCCCGCCAAAAGATGGTGGCAATGGCGCTGTATTGGTATTATTAAAAAAGAATAAGCCTGATAGCGAGTAAGCTCTTTGGTTTAGGAACAAAAAAGGACTGCAAATAAGCAGTCTTTTTTTATAGCTGTATTTAACCTATATTCAGTAGGTAAATTTAATTATTTAGGACAAGTCTCTCATGGACGTACAAAATACTGAGATAATAAAAACCGTTAAAAGTCTTAAAAACATCGAAACCGTTAAAACAATTGAAAATAATAAACACCTAAAACTTCACATCGAGGCACTTATTGCTATTGAACCAAAATTTGCTTCTATTTATGAGCAAGTGGGTACTCCAGACTTAAGACGTAATACTGGCGGCTTTGAGCAGCTAATGAGAGCGATAGTTGGTCAACAGCTATCTGTAGCGGCGGCTTCCAGCATTTGGAAAAAACTGCTTGATGCTAACCTCACCTCACCGCAAACGATTATTCAGGTAGAAGAGGATATATTGCGAACACAAGGGTTATCTAAGCAAAAAATTCGTTATACGCGCTCATTGGTTGAGCATGATATCGACTTTGAAGCATTAACCACCATAAGTGATAAAGAAGTACTTGAGATACTCACTGCCGTCGTTGGTATTGGCTGTTGGACGGCTGAAATGTACTTATTATTCTCTTTAGGACGAGCTGATGTACTCGCGGTCGATGACTTGGCGATTAAAGTCGCAGCGATGGATTTGCTAGGTCTAGCAGAACGTCCAACACCAAAACAATTAAAAATGGCGACCAAAGATTGGTCGCCACATCGGAGTGCTGCTAGTTTACTACTATGGTCACATTACGGCTGGCTAAATAATAGAAAAGCAGTGCCTTTATAATAGGTTATCTTATTAAATGCTTCATATCTTAGGGAATCTAAAGCTCTTTTTAACCTGCTTGAACTTTAGTTTTGCTAAATTATACCCACGATTTTTATGAATGCGTTTGTATCTATTGTCGATCATATCCTTTTTTAAGCCATCTTTGGGTTTATCTGCGGTCTGCTCATTATCAACAGCATTCACATCTTTGCTTAAATTAACGGCTTCAGGCTTATCATCAGCAGCATTTTTTTTATCAGCTTTCTTGTCAACCGTCTCGCCTTCTTTACTTTCATGATCTAATTCAGCCTGAAGCTCTGGTTGCTTAACAATCAGCTGCTGTGTTGGCAGGGCATGCTCTACATTATACTTTCTAACTTGCATTAATAGATCAACAAATAGCACGTCTTGTTTTTCATAAAATTCGATGATACCAGTGGCATTGATATAGGCTTGCAATTGAATAATATAACAATCTTGACGCAACTCTAAGATGTTAACTTGGTTCCATTCTTGATTGGTTAATTCATGTTCATCCAAAAACGTATCCAAATGCTTGACCATTTTAAACACAACATCAATATCAGCGGTACGCTTGATATATAGCTGATGCAAAAAGCGGAACATATCACGCGAGGTAAAGTTTTCAATTTGCATCGATGAAAAATCACCATTAGGTACTGTGACGATAGTCCGAGTCAAAGTACGCACGCGCGATGAGCGAATACCAATATCAATAACAGTACCTTCATAGGTACCAAACTTGCAATAATCACCGATACGTACGGGCGAATCTGCCACTACTACCACACTACCGACTAAGTTTTCGATGGTCTTTTGCGCACCTAATGCTAACGCTAAACCACCGACACCTAATGCCGCAATACCCGTCGTTAAGTCAAAGCCCAAGTTACCAAAAGTGACGATGACTGCAAATATCAATAACAGTGCTTTGACGACTTTGCGTAGTAGCCCCAAAATTGAGACCCGTTCAGTATAGTTTTTCTTATAGCTTAAGTTCACTGCACGGGTAAATAATGCATCGATAATGCGTAATAACAACCACGTTATCGCCACCCACGAAGCAATCTCGGCGAAACGGTTGACAGGCTCGCGCAGGGTCACTGACACGCCCGCATAAACCATCACCTCAGATAAAATCAGCGCCATAATCACCACCGCTAGCGGCAATATCACTTTATCTGGCAATGGTAGCGGCACATCACGGACACGAGGGTAAGTGATTTCTAATAAATGATACAGTAGCCATACTGCGATGTACGTGAACAAAAAACTACTGATAGTCATCATTAAAGCGGCTACCAAATCAGCCAACTGATAACCAAAAAGCTTTTTGCCTTCCAACGAGTCAATGGTATAACGAGAAACCAAAGTCGGCTCATAGTTCTCTATCGCCTCTGGTATTGAGCTGAGTGTATCGGTAGAAAACTGCCAATATTGCTCACCTTCTTTTGACACCACTCTTTCAAGTAATAGAGGAATGCTGGCATCACTGACTTTGATGACACCTACATTTTCTTGGCTTGGCGGTAGCTGATCGGTCAAATTGCCTTCAGGCGTATTATTAATCTGCAAATCAGCCTGAAAACGACCACCTGCATCGAGGGCTTGCTTGAACTGTCGTACAATGGTTGTGGGATTATCGGATTTAGATAGGTTTAAGTAATTACTCGCCAGCAAATAATCATTTTCACCCAATGCTGCAATAAATCCTTGCACCGTATGCCGAGGCGTATCGCGTCCGAATGAATCAGGTATCGATGTGCCATCCCCTTCCTCAGTCTTAGTCCCACCCACACCCAGTATGCTCGTCTCAGCTGCCAACGCACTAGGCTGCGAGAGGACACTAAGTGCCATAGCAACGAGTAGTGTTATCACGATTAATGGTAATTTCATCAATGACATCGATAAAGATGGCACGGTAGTGGTATTCAGACGATGTTTAATAAACAAAACAAACCTCATGGCTTTATGAATGGCATAACGAAAAACGGGAAAAATCTGCCCTATAATAACAATTATGATGGTCAAAAATATCACTAGTGAATAAAAAAATGATAAATAGCTTGTCCTTTGCTTAAAACAATCAAAGATAGCTAATAGTGAATAATATTCACCCTATGATGAATAAACATTAGGTGAAAGTGGTTTATAAATGAGGTGCTTTTATAGATAATAACGCCATGTATTTTATTTATTACTTTTTGTAATTTTTAGCTGCTCAGATTTCAATTCTGTAACTTCTTTATTTGATTAATTTGGAATTCAACATGGTTTTATCACGTTCATCTTCAACCACTTATCTGCGGTTGTGTATTTTAAGCGCATTTGGCGCATTTGCTATGAGCGCTAACGCCGCTACTGACGTCAATGTCATCAGTGATAGCGAGCTACCACAAGTTGAGCTTGATAAAATTGTAGTCACCGCCACTCGTACACCGACTAAAACCAGCAATGTCATTGCTCAAACTCGCGTCGTTGATAAAGAAGATTTAAAACGCTTCCAAGGTCAAAATGCCCTTGATATCATCAAACGTCAGCCAGGTATCAGTCATTATACCAATGGTGGGCCTGGTACTACCTCAAACTTTTATATGCGTGGATATGATAATAAGCAAATATTGGTGCTTATTGATGGGGTACGCTATAGCTCAATTAGTGCTGGCGGCGCAACATTGAGCTTACTGCCTGCTGATCAAATAGATCGTATTGAAATATTATATGGTGCTTCTGGCTCTAGTATTTATGGTTCAGACGCAATCGGCGGCGTGATTCAAGTGTTTACTAAAGGCTCAAACATTGAAAAGAGTCAGGTTTCTATTACTGCAGGTGTAGGCTCACATAACGAATATCTATATGGCGCTAGTGCTCAACTTAACAGTAGCAATGGCACAACAATGAGCTTATCAGCCAGCCATAATGAGACGGATGGCATCAATGCAACCTTACCAAATGCCTATGGTTATAATAGCGATGATGACGGCTTTAAAAGCGATAACGTTAGCTTAGCGTTAACTCAGCGTATCAATGAGCAATGGTTAACCGGTGCAAGCGCCTTATATAGCAAATCGACCACAGATTATGACGATGGTGCAGCAAACGCCTATTCAAAACAAGAAAACGGTTCTGCGCAAGCGTTTGTTGATTGGCGTTATATGCCTGGTTCTTCTGTCAAATTACAGTATGGTCATTCTATTGATAAGAGTGATAACTACGGTAGCTTCCCTGGTGTTTTTGATACCAAACAAAATCAAGTTAGCCTGGTAGGTCAGCACAAGTTTCAAGTTGGTCAAGGCATATATGGTCTTGAATACCTTAACCAAGGGCTTGATAGTACTGCCTATACCGTTGATGACCGTGACGTGAAAAGCGCATTCTTAGGCTATCTATTGGCCAACAATCAATTCGATGCTCAAGCCAACGTGCGCTTTGATGACAACTCACAATATGGTGGTGAGACGACTTACAACCTAGGTGGTGCCTATCACATTAATCCTAACCTACGCGCTGGTGCCAACTACGCCAAAGGCTTTCGTGCGCCTACTTTTAATGACTTATACTATCCGGGTTCAGGTAATACTAATTTGAAACCTGAAACCAGCGATAACTATGAAGCTTTTGTTGAATACGATACTGTATTACAGTCGACACGTCTAACAGGCTATAACAACAAAGTTGATGATTTAATTGGCTATGTTGCAAAACCTACACCTGGCAATCCTTGGGGCGGTAGCAGTGAAAACGTTGATAGAGCTAAAATTGAAGGTATTACCTTAACTTCAGATTGGGTTGTTGATAGCTATTTATTTGGTGGTAGCTATGACTATCAGCAAGCAAAAAATGCCAGTGGCGGTGCGAGCGATGGTAATTTCCTTGCCATTCGTCCTGAACATAAAGGTCTGGTATATGCAGGCTACCGCTTACCAAGCTTAGATGTTCGTGCAGAATACCAATATGTTGGTGATTATTATAGTGGTGTCGCTAATACAGACTCACAGTTAGTCAATTCTTACGGTTTATTGAATATCAGTGGTAACTATAAACTCACTGATAATCTATCTATGACTGCTCGTTTAAATAATATTGCGAATAAAAAATATATTACTCTACCGGGTTATAATACTGATGGTATTAACTTCTTCACCTCTTTAACCTATAATTGGTTCTAGGGTGATTTAGAATCACACTGTACTGGTATTCATTTAAATGAGAAAAGGTCATCCAACGATGGCCTTTTTTATGGATGTCAATCACATAAAACGATATTGCGTGTCATCACTACTTACCATTTATATCAGTCAATAGGTGACAAATTACACATCATCTATTACAATAATCACCCTCCGAGAGGTGTTGCACCATAATATCTGATCTTGCAAATAGGCTTTAGAGCCATGCTCATCAGTGGTTATGTTAGGCTCGGCAACTGTTGAATAGTCTTTCTCATGATTGTTGACAGCGCAAATAACGGCACCTGCGTTATTATTCTTTTTATCATACATTAACCACTGATAGGAGCATATTATGGACGCAGTGTCTAACACCCCATCTGCCCATACGATCAATCCCTCTTTCACTGACTATAAAGTCGCCGACATCAGCCTAGCTGATTACGGCCGCCGTGAAATCACCCTTGCCGAAGCTGAAATGCCTGCCCTTATGGGGTTGCGTCGTCGCTACGAAGCCGATCAACCGCTTAAAGGCGCAAAAATCGCTGGCTGTATCCACATGACCATCCAAACTGCGGTCCTTATCGAGACACTAGTCGCGTTAGGTGCTGAAGTACGTTGGACCTCATGTAACATCTTCTCAACTCAAGACCATGCTGCCGCGGCGATTGCTGCTGCTGGTATCTCTGTTTATGCTTGGAAAGGCGAAACCGAAGAAGAGTACGAGTGGTGCTTACGTCAACAAATCCACCTTGGTGGTGAAGAATCAGGTCAGCTTTGGGATGCTAACTTAATCTTAGATGACGGCGGCGATTTGACCGCATTGATTCATAATGATTATGCTGAATTGCTGGATAATATTCATGGTATTTCAGAAGAAACGACTACTGGTGTCCATCGCTTGGTTGAAATGCTAAACAAAGGTACGCTTAAAGTACCAGCTATCAACGTCAATGACGCGGTTACTAAGTCTAAAAATGACAATAAATACGGCTGCCGTCATAGCTTAAATGACGCTATCAAACGTGCAACCGATATGTTCCTTGCCGGTCGCCGCGCCTTAGTTATCGGTTATGGCGATGTTGGTAAAGGTTCTACGCAAAGCTTACGTCAAGAAGGTATGATTGTACGTGTGTCAGAAGTCGATCCTATCTGTGCCATGCAGGCTTGTATGGATGGCTTTGAAGTATTATCACCTTATATCAACGGTGATAACACTGGCGGCGCAGAAAACATCAACACGCGTCTGTTAGAAGATACCGACATGATTGTTACCACGACTGGTAACTACCATGTGTGTGACAGACATATGCTAGCAGCACTTAAACCTGGTGCAGTCGTTTGTAATATCGGTCATTTTGACACCGAAATTGACACCCAATTCATGCGTGATAACTGGCGCTGGGTTGAGATCAAGCCGCAAGTGCATCAAATCTTCCGCTCAGACGATGAAAACGATTACTTGATTTTGCTTGCTGAAGGTCGTTTGGTGAATTTGGGTAATGCTACTGGTCACCCATCGCGTGTAATGGACGGCTCATTTGCTAACCAAGTATTGGCGCAAATGTATCTGTATGAAGAAAAATTTGCTAACTTGCCAGCTGATACACGTACTGACAACTTATACGTCAAAGTTTTACCGAAAAAGCTAGACGAAGAAGTTGCCGCGGCGATGGTTGCTGGTTTTAATGGTACCTTGACTAAGCTGACTGAAAAACAAGCTGAGTATTTAGGCGTACCTGTTGAAGGTCCATTTAAGCCTGACGCTTATAAATACTAAAAGGAGCCAGACTGTGACTAAGCCTGCTTTCTCCTTTGAGTTTTTCCCAGCCAAAACCGAGCAAGGACACGAAAAGCTCCTCAGCACTTATGATGAGCTGAATAAGCTGTCACCTGCGTACTTTTCGGTGACCTATGGTGCTGGTGGTTCAACTCGTAGCCGCACTTTAGATATTGTCCAAGCCTTATGCGCGCGCGGTGAGACTGATATTGCACCGCATATGTCTTGTATTGGCGATGATAAAAGTGAAATTGCCGAGTTACTTGAGCATTACAAAAGCTTGGGCATCAAACGCTTGGTCGCATTACGTGGCGATTTGCCTTCGGGTCAAGTAGGCATGGGTGAGCTGCCGTTTGCATTAGATTTGGTCAAGTTCGTCCGTGAGCATTCGGGCGATCATTTCCATATCGAAGTAGCCGCCTATCCTGAGATGCATCCACAAGCGCGTAGCTTTAAGCTTGATGTCGACAACTTGGTCAATAAATATCAAGCTGGCGCCAATGCTTCGATTACCCAGTTTTTCTACAACGCTGATAGCTACTTGTATCTGCGCGAGAGCTTAGAAAAACGCGGTATTGATACCGTAGCACAGCCATTGGTTGCTGGCATTATGCCCATCACCAACTCTAGCAATCTGATGCGTTTTGCTGACAGCTGTGGCGCCGATATCCCACGTTATGTGCGTAAGCAGTTGGCTGACTTTGGTGATGATAGTAAGGCTATTCGCGAGTTTGGCTTTGAAGTGGTCTATCGTCTGTGTGAGCGTTTAATTAGCGAGGGTGTACCTGCCATGCATTTTTATAGCATGAATAAGGTTGAGCCAAACAAGCGCTTAATTGAAGCCTTAGGCTTAATTGCTTAAATATTTACCGAATGTATTGCTTAATGACTGGCGTTCCTAGGAGCGCCAGTCTTTTTTGGTATGGGAATTGCAGTTATGCGAATTCCATTATTGACAATCCCTTTACCCACTCAAATGATATTCTGCTAAGATATTGAAAAATATCATGACCCCCATTATAGGAATAAGTAATTTTGCGACGTTTCTTTTATGCCACTAATAGCAACATTAGTAATGACGTTACCAATGAAAAGGCTGTGACCTACCCTCAGCTTAGCACCTTGCCTATCGGTGCCAGCGTCGAATTAACCGAAAGTATCGTCCATCATTGGTGCCGTGTATTACGAGCAAATATTGGTGATAAAGGGGTTTTGTTTGATGGCTTTGGCGGTGAGTATCAGGTACAGCTACTGACCATCAGTAAAAAAAACGCGACTGTGACCCTGCTTTCTCACACAAATAATGATAATAGTGCACCAATATTTACCAAAATCGGGCTGGTAATGAGTCGTGGCGAACGGATGGATTATGCCATTCAAAAATCTACCGAGCTTGGCGTCACTGCCATCCAATTGCTAAGCAGTCATCATGGCGAGGTCAATCTGAAGCCTGCCCAAGTCGAAAAAAAGCTTGCTCATTGGCAGCAAGTTGCCATTGCCGCGTGTGAGCAATGCGGTCTTAACCGTCCACCGCTTATTATTGCGCCTATTCCCATTAACGATTGGCTTGAGCCTATCACAACGACCACGCTTGTAAAGATAGAAGCGACTATCAGCTCTATGGTTACCACCCTTAGTCAGGATGCTTATTATCAAGTATTACAACAACCCGCTGATTTGCGTCTACAGCTTAGTGTACCAGCGGCAGGACAACCTGCTATGCCTGATTCGCTACTGACGGTATTACAGCAACCAGTGCCTTATATTGAATTGTTGATTGGTCCTGAAGGTGGCCTAAGTGCTAACGAATGCGCTCAAGCAGCAGACGTTGGTTTTGAGCCTTGGCAAATTGGCGCGAGGGTGTTACGAACAGAAACTGCCCCAGTGGTCGCCTTGGCAACCTTGCAAGCGCTGTTGCCACGTGTCAATCTTTAGTAGCAGTACAAAGCGTCATATAGTCAGTTCACAATAAAAAATACAAATGAAATAGCGTTTTACTGAGACAAATTTCGCTTGCTGTGTACTATGCGTATGAGCACCACAGTCTTCAAAAATTTATCCTAGTAGCACTGTATCTTTTTAAACTGCACTAATTACATTAAAACAGCGCTAATTGCCAATACGAAAAGCTCTCTTTATCGATTTACCTCTATTTTATGAGTTCATTTATGACTGCTTTTACACCAATGCCACTGGCGGATAAACAGCAATTATTGGTCAAACTTTGTGAACAATATGAAGATGCTATCTTTATATTGGATGCAAATTTGTATTATTTATCGGTCAATGCAACTTATGAGCGCATGATCGGTTATACGGAAGATTTTTTACTTGGGCGTCCACTTGGTATATACGCGGCTGAATTTTTATCAGAAGAAGAAAGATCTATTCTAGTAGATATTGCTGAACACTTAGACAGTCAAGGTTTTTATGAAAACGACTTTTCAATGCCAAATCGCTACGGAGAGCTTCTAGATTGTTATATGACCTATCGAAAAATAAAAATAGGTCATACTACTTATTACGTTGGTATGGTTAGAGATATGTCTGCCGTGGTAAAAAATAAAAAACAAGTAGCACACTTGTTAAACTACGACCAATTAACTGAACTGCCTAACCGCAAAGTATTTTTGAGCCAAACTAGCGATTTGTTACTGGATAGCTATCAAGAAGTTATCATTGTACGTTTAAATATTGATCGCTATCGCAGCCTTGCAAGCTTACTGGGTCCCGATGGTATCAATAGCTTAATAAAAAAATTTGTGACACGCATCAAAGACCTAAAACTTGGTTGTTTGCGCTGTTTCTCTCATTTTGGCGGTGATGATTTTGCTTTACTGTTTGAGTGTAGTGACGCCAATATGGTGCGCCATCAACTAGATATTTTAATGCAAATGTGTGAACGTCCTTTCTTTATTAGTGATAATGGAGCCACAAATACCGAGGTGTATTGTCATGTCTCTGTCGGGGTCAGTTACTATCCTGAAAATGATAATGAGTTTATCGGCTTATTAACCAAAGCTGAAAGAGCATTAAATTATGTCAAGCAGCAAGGTGGCGACGATGTCTTTTGGTATAACAACTCCCTTCTTGAGCTCAATGCTGATCATTTACAATTAGAATATGAGCTTAAAAAAGCCACTAACGAAGGTCAGTTTATCGCCTATTATCAACCCAAATTCGCCCTAGATACAGGTGATATTTCAGGCTTTGAAGCTTTGGTACGCTGGCAGCATCCTATTCGCGGATTGCTGCAACCTATTGATTTTATTGATGCCATTATCTCTCACAAGTTATCGCTTGAGTTGTTCTCTCAAGTGGCAACCCAAATCGCTGAGCAGCTAAAAATTTGGCAAAAACTTGGCTTTGACCAACATATCTGTATCAATGCCGATGCCGCTGAATTCAGCAATCCAGAATTTTTTGATGTGGTCAGTAATTTACTGGCACAGCATCAAATTGCCGCGCACCAATTACATATTGAGGTGACAGAATCTTCTTTGATGAAGCGCCACTCTAATGTTAAAGAACAGCTAAATTCGTTAAAAGCGCTAGGGGTTTGCTTGGCTTTAGATGACTTTGGTACCGGCTATGCTTCTTTGAGTTATCTGCAAGAATATCCCTTTGACTTCATTAAAATCGATAAAAGTTTTATCTCTAAAATTACCGCAGATAAAACTCAACGTGCCATTGTTAACGCAATTTTGGCATTAGCAGAAGCACTGGATATGCAGGTCATCGCAGAAGGTATCGAAAACGAGCAACAGCGCGATTTGCTCTTGGCTATGGGTTGCCAGTATGGTCAAGGCTATTGGTTTGGCAAACCTATGTCTGCTGAAGTTACAACCAACATGTTAGTGCAACAACATTTGTCCAAAAATAACAATGACTAGAGAGCGAGTATAAAACATCCTCATACCGTTCCTCTACCATATCGATAAACGCGCTTAGCGTGTAGGCTATATTGTACATAGGATGCAAGATAGGTTGATGACTTATCAGTATCGTCTCCAAACTTGTATATTTTCCAGTGAACGCCTATCTTTTACCAAGAATTTACAGATACGGTCTTAATTCTTTTCTCAATGTTATTTCATATGATCGGTATCGTTGTTTGTTAATAATGCAGACACACTCCATGCCAGCAAGATACTAGCAACTCAGACTTACAACAGTCATCCCATCGCTGTCGGTCATACACCAAAAAAGGACAGGAAGTTATGCAATACAAAGCACCCTTACGTGATATCCAATTCGTGATGCATGAGTTACTTGACAGCGAAAGCCATTATAAAACCTTACCAGCGTTCCAAGAAGCAGATCGTGAGCTAATGGACAGTCTGTTTGAGATGGCCGCAAGCTTTGCTGAAAATGAGCTATCACCATTAAACCAAAGTGGTGATGCGGAAGGCTGCCAGTTTGACAATGGTCAAGTCACCACGCCAAAAGGTTTTAAAGAAGCATACAAAGCGTATTGTGAGCTTGGCTTCCCAGCCTTATCTGCTGAAGAAGACTTCGGTGGTCAAAACATGCCGTTTTCATTATCGACCGTCATTAATGAAATGGTTGGTACGGCTAACTGGTCATTCTCTATGTACCCTGGTTTATCTCATGGTGCCATTCAAACCATCGAGCATCACGGTACAGACGAGCAAAAGCAAACTTACCTAGAAAAAATGGTCAGCGGCGAATGGTCAGGTACCATGTGCTTGACTGAAGCACATGCAGGTTCTGATTTGGGTATTATCCGCACCAAAGCCGAGCCTAAAGAAGATGGCAGCTATAGCATCACTGGTCAAAAAATCTTCATTTCAGCTGGTGAGCATGACTTAACGGATAATATCATTCACATTGTATTGGCTCGTCTACCAGGCGCGCCTGCTGGTACAAAAGGCATCTCACTGTTTATCGTTCCTAAGGTAAAGGTCAACGAAGATGGTAGCCTAGGTGAAAACAACAACGTCGTTTGTGGCTCTATCGAACACAAAATGGGCATCAAAGCTTCAGCCACGTGCGTGATGAATTTTGATGGCGCAACAGGTTATCTAATTGGCCCTGAAAACCGTGGTCTACAGTGCATGTTTACCTTTATGAACGTGGCACGTATTGGTACCGCAGTTCAAGGTTTGACAGCAGCAGAATATGCGTTCCAAGGCTCATTAACTTATGCCAAAGATCGCTTAGCAATGCGTTCATTATCTGGTGTTAAAGCCCCTGAAAAAGTAGCTGACCCTATCATTGTACATCCAGCGGTTCGTAACATGCTGTTGACTGAAAAAGCCTTTGCTGAAGGTGGCCGTGCTTTAGTCTATTACCTCTCACATTTTGCTGATACTGTCGCAAAAGGCGAAGGCGATGCGCTTAAATTTGCTGACCAAATGTTGTCACTATTGACACCGATTGCCAAAGCATTCTTGACAGAAACTGGTCTAGAAGCAGCCAACCATGGCGTACAGGTTTATGGTGGTCATGGCTTTATCAGCGAATGGGGTATGGAGCAAAACGTGCGTGATACACGTATTGCGTGTCTTTATGAAGGTACCACTGAAATCCAAGCACTCGATCTACTAGGTCGTAAAGTATTGGGCTCACAAGGCAAACTGCTTGCAAACTTCGTCAAAATCATCCAGACATTCTGTGAAGAAAACAAAGAAAACGATGAGATGGGTCAGTTTATTCGCCCACTTGCCAAACATCTAAAAGAATGGGGTGATTTGACTGCACGCATCGGTATGCAAGCTACTGAAAACCCAGATGCGGTTGGCGGCGCTGCGGTCGATTATATGTATTTCAGCGGTTATGTGACGCTAGCCTATTTATGGGCACGCATGGCATTAGTGGCACAAACTGAACTTGCTAACGGTACTAGCGAACAAGCCTTCTACGACGCGAAAGTAAAAACCGCGCAGTTCTACTTTGCCAAACTGTTGCCACGTACCACCACTCACGTACAGCGGATCAGCACTGGTGTTGAGCCGTATATGAGCATGGATGTTGATCAATTTGCGTTTTAATTAACACCAAAAAATATTGATCGATCATTTTTTTGTAGCGCTAAATAATGTATTTTCTATCGGCAACATACCAAGGTGTGTTGCCGATTTTATTTACTGTCACTTAAAATCTGCCATAGTCATTTTTTAAATAAAATAATCCATACTTTTGGTGTACGCATAATTCACGAACAAATACACCCGTGCGCAAGCTAATTTGCTAAACTTTAATAATGAATATTAAGCCCAACTCAAAAGATCTCTTATAAATTTGTTCAACTCACTTTTATTTATTTGAACCAAAGGAATGTTTATGGCTGTTTATAATGCCCCTCTTAATGACATGCGCTTTATCTTAAATGATGTGTTTAACGCGCCTAAATTTTGGCAAAACAACGAGAATCTTGCTCATGTCGATATGGAAACGGTCGATATGATTTTGGAAGAAATGGCAAAACTGACAAAAAACGTTTTGTTACCTATCAACCGTAGCGGTGATGAAGAAGGCGCAACCTTCCAAGGTGATGGCGTCGTTACGACTCCAACTGGCTTTAAAGAAGCGTATAAGCAGTATGCTGAATCTGGCTGGGTCGGCTTAAGTGGTAATTCTGAATACGGTGGTCAAGGTTTCCCAAAAATGGTGACCATGCTAACTGAAGAAATGGTTTTTACCGCCAACCAATCATTCGCTCTCTACCCTAACCTAACTGTTGGCGCAACACTGTGCCTAAACGCGGCTGCCTCTGAAGAGCAAAAGCAAACTTACTTAGAGAAAATGTACAACGGCGAATGGGCTGGTACCATGTGCTTGACAGAGCCACATGCTGGTACTGACTTGGGTATCATCAAAACCAAAGCTATTCCTAATGATGACGGTAGCTATGATATCTCTGGTACCAAAATCTTTATCACTGGCGGTGAGCATGATCTAACTGACAATATCATTCATCTGGTACTGGCAAAAACACCGAATGCACCAGAAGGCTCAAAAGGTATTTCGCTATTTGTCGTACCGAAATTCTTGGTCAATGAAGATGGCAGCTTAGGCGAGCGCAATACCCTAGCAGTCGGCTCTATCGAGCATAAAATGGGTATCAAAGCCTCTGCCACTTGTGTAATGAACTTTGACAGCGCCAAAGGCTGGATGGTTGGTGCCGAAAACACGGGTCTGTCATCAATGTTCATTATGATGAACTATGAGCGTGTCACCATGGGTCTACAAGGGCTTGGTGGTTCTGAGCTTGCTTATCAAAATGCGGCGTTATATGCCAATGACCGTGGTCAAGGTCGTAGCGATACCCAACTGCAAAGCCCAGAAAAACCAGCGGATGCCATCATTCATCATGCCGATGTACGCCGTATGCTATTAAATGCCAAAGCCAACACTGAAGCGTCACGTTGCTTTGCGATGTACGTTGCCAAAAACCTTGATGAAGAAAAGTTTAGTACCGATCCACAGGCCGCTCAAGCTGCTGCCGCACGTGTTGCACTATTGACGCCCGTGGCTAAAGCATTCTTGACCGACAAAGCACTAGAAGCCACCATTGATTGTCAGCAAGTATTTGGCGGTCATGGCTATATACGTGAATGGGGTATGGAGCAAATCGTTCGTGATACGCGTATCGCCCAGATTTATGAAGGTACCAATGGTATTCAAGCACTTGATTTACTAGGTCGTAAAGTGGCGAAAAATAACGGCAAATACGTTACCCATTTCTTAGGTGAGATTCGTGATTTTGTCAATAATATGCAAGCAGAGCACGGCATCAAGCAAGCGACGCTAGATGCTGCTGATACAATTGAAGCACTAACCACAACGGTGCTAAATAATATTGGTGAGCGTAAGAATGAAATTAACGGTTGTGCGGTTGATTATATGCATGCCTTTGGTTACCTAGCCTACTCGTATATGTTTGCTTTGATGGTTGAAGCAGCTGATGGTAAAGAAGGTGATTTTTACACCAATAAAGCCAAGCTTGCTGATTATTTTGTTGGTCGTATCTTGCCACGTATCGATGCCCATGCTCAGATGGTTGAAGCTGGTAGTGATCCGATGATGAACTTTGACCTGAATTACTTTGACGTACCTGCTAGCTAATTGGTTACTTTTATAATAAAGTAAGCCTTGCCGCACTATGATAAAGGGGACAGTCACGCTACTGTCCCTTTTTTTGCCAAAAATATCTTCATAAAATTGACACAATAGTCATCAAAATACCTGCTAACAAAATAGTTGACTATTGATGAGCCGTTACGATTAAAATAACGCAAAACCAAATGCCTTAAACTTAATAGAAATATACTAAAACTTATAAATGAGGGCGCAGTAAATTAACAAGCGGTAAATTAATAAAGATATGTATCGCAACAGTGATAATTACAGCCAGTCACTAAAAGAAGAAGATGTCTTATTTCACATACTACATAATAACGATGATTGAAATAACTACCATAAGGGATACGATGTGTCAGAGATAAAACACATTTTACAACAGATTACTGCCTTAAGTGATGTACCAGATCCCGCGGTACTTAAGCGCTTAATCGATGAGCTACGAGTAAGTGATAAAGAGCCTACTTTAGCCAATCAGAATATTCAAAATCTTATTGAAGTTTTACGTCAGCATCCAGAATATGGCGATGGGCTGTCGAGTTTTGTCTTAAAACTTATTATCGAATACCGCCAGATCGCTCTTTATACCGACACTGGCATTATGTCAGATCAGGGTTTCTTTTACAGTTTGCGCCGTTTGATTGGTCATCGTTTTTTGCCACTACTGCCACAAGAAGATTCTGTCGTAGAATTGGTTGGTTATTTATTTGATAAACGCTCTGATGAGCGCTGGCTTGCCCATATTGAAAAAGAAAAATGGGATGAGCTGGTCGGGCTGCTCAAAGTCCATGAGCAGCATCTAAACTTAGTCGCGACGGCAAAAAACAGTATTTTGAACGCGATTATCATTTTATCGTATCGTATCAGCGGTATTGGCTTGCATCCAGACTTGATGGAATCTTACCCACAAATGCTGAATTATTCAGCGTCGTTTGTGGCACAAAATCAAGAAGCAGTCTTGTACGTCAATCAGTACCGAGAAGCACATGAGCTCGACACCTTAACCGATATTATTCCCGAAAAAGCCGTGGATCCAGCGCCTCTATTGGTCATGATTGAGCAATGCGAAGACATCGTTGCCACCATACGCAAGCGCATTTACAAAACCGGTATCTCTATTCGCCTAACCAACATGATGCTACGATTAGATCAAAGCTTACAGCGCATGCGCATATTGACTGAGCTGGTAGCAAACAACTATGATAAGCGCGATCGGGCAATAATTGAGTTGATTCAAGCGCTAATTACGACTGCCAGTCATCGTTATAGTATTGGCTATTTGATTGACAATAATACTAAGCTGCTATCGCGAAAAGTCACTGAAAACGCCAGCCGCGTTGGCGAACACTATATTAGTACTGATAAATCCGGTTATCAGAAGATGTTTAAAAAAGCCTCTATCGGTGGCTTTATCATTGCTTTCATGGCGACGACTAAGATATTGGCATATCACTTAGCTCTCGCACCTATGGGTCGCGCCTTTGTCAATAGTATGATTTATGGTTTGGGCTTTGTTTTCATCCACATCGTCCATGGTACAGTCGCTACCAAACAGCCTGCCATGACAGCGGCAGCTATCGCCTCAACCATATCAGACAGCTCGGGTAAAAAGTCCCATCAGTTAAATAAGCTGTCTGAATTGGTGGTCGATATTTTACGCACCCAGTTTATTGCCATCATGGGTAATATTATGATGGCTATACCAGTCGCCTTGATCATCTCTTTTGCTTGGTTGCAATATACTGGCGCGCCGATGATTGATACCGATAAGGCCGCTCACCTACTTCATGATCTCGACCCTTTTCGCTCACTAGCTTTGCCACATGCTGCTATTGCTGGGGTGTATTTATTCTTATCGGGTCTAATTGCTGGCTATTATGATAATTTGGCAGTCTACAACCAGATAGGGGCCCGTATTCAGCGTCATAAGCTATTACAGTATTTATTGCCCAAAGCATGGCTACAACGTTTAGGCGGCTTTATAGAAGCCAATCTTGGTGCCATCATGGGCAACTTTATCTTTGGGGTTTTCCTAGGAAGTACTGCAACGATTGGTTTCTTATTTGGCTTACCAATTGATATTCGCCATATTGCCTTTGCTTCAGCGAACTTGGCTCATGGCTTATTTAATATGTCGTCCAATCAGCTAGAGTGGCAAGTAGTGCTGCTTTCTGTCTTTGGCGTCTTACTTATCGGTATGGTCAACTTGATCGTCAGTTTCTCACTGGCACTTCTTGTCGCTTTACGCTCAAAAGAGGTGAAATTCGTTGATTGGAGTCGCTTAACTAAGCAACTCTTCAGCCACTTAATGACGCATCCTTCTGACTTTTTTTGGCCACGCGACAAACCGATGAAGTATGCACGTATTGATAGCCAAGGTCAGATGATTTTCGATGATACCGCATCACAAAATAGCAATCAGCCACTTCCTAAAAACTATGTGGTAAGGCGCTTATCTGATGTCAAAGTGCTCCCAAAAGCCTTGCAGAAGAAGACAGAAGGACAGCAGGCGGTCACTGATATACATTATGCTAATCCATCAGCAGAACATCAGCTGAGTCCTGAACTAAATAGCCGCGAAGCTCATATTACCGTCAATAAACCAGCCATCAATAAAACCATTGAGCTTGATGATGGTCTGACAGAGGAAGCACTTAGCAGCGTCCCTTATAGTCAGGATATTCAATATGGTAAAACGCATGCTGCGTTTGATGAGAATAATCAGACGGTATCTGATGCGATTAGTCAAGACAGCACTGCTGATAACAAAGTTGCAGGCGACGCCAAAACGCCACTACCTAAACCAAAAAAGCCACCAAATCTACCCAGTTAATGGGTTAATTTGATGGCTTGATTGGTTTTTGGAATCACTAAAAAATTAAGAAGATATCGGCAAGCACTGCGCACTTGACGTGATGGTCTTGCCATCACTTAAGCGATAGGCTAGCAAATGATTACCCCAAACACAGCCACCATCTAGTGCACGAGCATAAGGCAGATCAATCTCACCTTTGAGTGCGGCCCAATGCCCAAATAACACCTTACGCGTGCGCGGCACTTGCCATTCAAACCAAGGCAAAAAATCCTCTGGCATGCGCTCATCTAGCCCTGAGGTAAAGCTAAATTCAAGCAGCCCATCCTGCTGACATAAGCGCATGCGAGTAAAATAATTGGCAATCGCTCGCATTTTCGTAAATCCATGAATGTCTGCATGCCACTTATCTGCCGTCTTGCTATAGAGATTTGGCAACAATCTATCAAGCTGTTTTAAATGACTGCGCAACTGCGACTCTAACTGATGTGCATACTTTTCGGCGTCTTCAATACTCCAATGCGGCGGAATACCAGCGTGCACCAGCACCGTATGCTTATCAGGATAAACCAATAATGGCTGATGACGTAGCCACTCTAGCAACTCATCACAATCATCGGCCGCAAAAATCGGTGCTGTCTTATCTTTTTTCTTAATTTTTGTCGCCCCACGCCATACGGCTAGCAAATTGATATCATGATTGCCAAGTACGGTCGCGGCTGCCCCTTGCTCACACAAATCTTTGACATGACGCAAGGTATTTAAAGAGTCCTCGCCGCGTGCCACTAAGTCGCCTGCAAACCATAATTTATCTTGCTCAGGATCAAAATCCAACGTTTCAAGTAGCTGAAGATACGCAGCATAGCAGCCTTGCAAATCACCGATGACATACTGATGACGATAACTCATAAGCTCTCAATCTTTCTTGTGGATATTGTAGATACTACTTAGTAATCAATGATATCTGCGGTATGAATAGCACTGATAAATTAGCCTTCTAATTTACGCGCTTGATTGCTCAAATTGACAAAATCTTTCACGCTTAAGGTTTCAGGACGGGCTTGTGGATCAATGGCGCAAGCTGCAAAATCGTCTTCGCTCAACGTTGGCAATAACGTTGATTTTTTGAATATAGCGCGCAACGTTTTACGGCGATGATTAAAGGTTTCGCGCACTACCAATGCAAAATATTCTTCATCTTCTGCCACGACTGGCTTAATAATGTGCGGCGTCAGACGAAATACGGCACTGGTCACTTTTGGCGGCGGATTAAAAGCACCACGTGGTACGGTGAGCAAATAATCCGTATGGCAGTGATACTGCATAATGACCGATAGGCGACCATAGGTTTTGCTACCGACATCAGCGGTGATACGTTCAACCACTTCTTTTTGCAGCATAAAGTGCATATCTTCAATCACATCGGCATAGCTGAGTAAGTGAAAGAGTATGGGCGTTGAGATGTTATACGGTAGATTACCTACCACGCGTAATTTGCCGCGCTCATCGCTATAAAGCTCCCGATAATCCACATGCATGGCATTGTTTTTGATAATCTCAAAATTTGGATGACTATTAGCCCCAATACGGATACGCAAGCTATCTGCCAAATCACGATCTAGCTCGACCACGGTCATCGCATCTACTTCAGCTAATAACGGTTCAGTTAATGCGCCCATCCCTGGCCCAATCTCAATCAAATTGTCATCACGCTCTAAGCGAATGCTCTCAACAATCTCACGGATAACACTACGGTCATGTAAGAAGTTTTGACCAAAGCGTTTACGCGGTTGGTGTTTGGCAGCACGTAGGCTGTTGGTAATAGATTGAGCATCAAATGTAGTTTTTGACATAGAATAGTCTTAATGAGTAAGAGGTAAAAGTGAGCAATGACGATAAAATGAGTGTTTTATTGGGATGAATTATATCACAGCTTATTATTTGACTGTGTTTTTGAGATATTTGATCTATAAACTACCCATACCTTGGCGCAACCAACACAGTAGCTTTTTGTTCTAAACCATTTGATATAATACGGTACCCTAGTGAGGACTTGAATCTTTGGCTGTAGGCTAATGTTATCAAGGGTTTTGGTTACTTTTTTCATTGTAGTGTACTTCACAGTGTACATATTGAGATGCTTAATGTGATTTGATCATCTCACTCTAGAGTAGGTAATTGATTAACCAAAATAGCGAAAGGCTTAAAATATGAAAAAATTTATACCTCATTTAAATGCTGATATCATCCCATTAAAAAGTGCCGCAGGCATTGATATTGGATTAAGCTTTGATGAGTTTCTTAAACATGCACCACATAAGCCGGTTGATAATTAGGAATATAACAAGCCATCAAATACTCAAGGCTTATGGTATGTCATACATCACAAAGGTACTAATAGCTTAGGGAAAGAGTTTGATGCTTATGCCTGTCGCTGGAATAATGATGTTGTTTTACAGTTTGATGGAAAACCTACAAAAATTCTTTACGGAATCATAGTTTCAGACAATTATAAAGGTTCGCTATTTAATGAATTGAGAATTAATGACAGATTAGACAAATTATCTAGTCAGTACGATTTAGGATTTTATGCGGATGGTCATTTTTTAATAGATAAAGAAGATGCAGATATTTATGTACCAATTGAAATTGGTACAGATTATTTAGCCAGCTATGAAGATGTACCTAATCAAATTATTCGATTATTTTATGTGATAATGCATTTTGAAGAACAGATAAAGCATGGTATTACTTGGGATTAATTACACACCTTAATCAGACGGGCAATTTCAATGCTTAAAACTTTCTGACGATTGAACTGATTTTGTAATAACTATAGTTCGGTGCGCTATACAGGCATCGAACTATCAGCTATGTGCCTAATTTCTTATTATCAGATAATTTATTAGGGTACGCTCTCTTTAGGAGTATTTATTTTTATCTTCTCACCTATATTTATAGGAGGTATATAGCTCTCATTAGAAGTATAGTGATCGAAATCTACATAAACATGAACGCCATCTACATAACTGAATATTTCGTTAAGCTCGATATCTTCTTGCAAGATTAAAGAGAAATAAAAATCGTCCTCCATTGGCTTTAAAGAACTGCTAGTAACAATATCAAAAAAATATAAGCTACATAGCCCTCTAACCCAACATTTAAAAAGAAAAGAAACATCATCTTCTGCAATACTATTAAGGTTTAACTTGCTCAGTTTACTTAATCTTTTTGCTGTATCAGTCATTCCGTAATAAAGCAATGAATCCCTATTACTCTCTAAGTCTTCAGATATAATTATATTAAAAGCTAGACTTGTATACCCATAGCTCTTAAAAGGCTGCGTAAAAAAATCGTAGAACATTTTTAAAAACTTAATAAAGCTATTTTCTAGTTTTAAATAATTACTAATTTCTATATGACCATATATTTCTACGAAATCAACAATACTTGTCCATTTGGACATGAACTTATGTTCATCAGAGCCATGTCTTGAAATTTTATAATAATTAAAACTCATTAATCACCTACCTTCTTTAAAATAGAGAGATGTTCTAAGTAACTTAGATAAAGCAGTAGAAGAATGCTTCGATGTTGATATGTTAGTTAATTGCTTATTAGAAGATGACTCATGGTATATACCTTTTGATTCTAGAATGAAGCTTGTGGAAAAAGCAAAATCTTTAGGCGGATGCTCATTGGAGTTTTTGGCAGATTACTATTCATTTAAAACAGCATTTCTAGATCCAGGCAAAGAATATGATGATGCTGTCGCAAAACTAGATGAGCTATTTCAATAGGTTTGATTAGATTATAACCTAAGGGAACCATCTAAAAAGCCCCAAAAACCTATTAACAGACCACTTAAAACAGACTGCTATAATGGAACCACTTATATTAGGGCGTGCTTGATGATTCATAAATAGGCATGATTGATACAAAAGTTGCCCAATATTGCGTGATAAACCTCGCTAAGGCATCGACTTATGCAAGAGGTCTATTTATGAGCGATTTATCCGCCATCTCATTTGCCATGAGGAGTGCCTGATATAGACTTGTGGCACTGGCACCGCCGCGTCCCGCTAAATCAAGCGCAGTACCGTGATCGACAGAAGTACGAATATAGGGCAGCCCCAAGGTCAAATTGACCGTATCACCAAAGCCGTGCGACTTGAGTACAGGCAACCCTTGGTCGTGATACATGGCAATCACTGCATCACAGTTTGCTAAATGTCTCGGCGTGAATAAAGTATCTGCCGGCATCGCCTCTGATATATCTATTCCAATATTGATAAATTCTTGCAGCACTGGATTGATAATCTCAATCTCTTCAATGCCCAAATGCCCGCCCTCGCCCGCATGCGGATTTAGACCGCAAACTAAGATACGCGGCTGCGTCAAGCCAAATTTCTCACACATATCATCGATAACAATTTGCACTGTTTGGCGTACGTTATCGGCAGTGATGGCTGCAGGGATATCTTTTAACGCCAAGTGCGTGGTAACAAGTGCCACTTTCATGGCTTCATTAGCAAGCATCATGACGACTTTATCACAGCCACTTTGCTGCATAAAAAATTCCGTATGACCACTGAACATCGTGCCATCTAACAGTTTAATACCAGCATCTATCAATGCAGATTTTTGTAGTGGTCCGGTGACTATAGCTGCGACTGTTTTGTTGGCTGCCAGTTTATGCGCTATTTCCAACTGCGTAACCACCATTGCGGAGTTATTGATATCAATTTCCCCACAAGCGACGGGCGCAGCACAGGGAATATTTAATAAGATAAAAGTATTATCATTATTAATAGCGCCACTGTTAATACTCTGCTGGGACATTCGATTTAAAAAATCATCGTCTTCTATAATTACCTCATTTGCATTGATCGTTTTCCAAGGTGGGCAGCTTTTTAATATGCCCGCAGCAATGAGCTCATCGGCACGTTTTTGCATTGCCTGGCTATCTGCCGTGACCCAAACTGGACGATCAAAATCCTGTAACTTACCCTCAGCCGCTAGCAGCAGTACGATATCCATACCAATACCCGCAGGTTCACCAGTCGTGATTAATAATGGCAATTTTTCTTGCATAGCACTAACATCCTATTATTATATTAAGGAGCTGATTCTATTGTATTTTTTATGATAAATGAGCGTATTTGAAGCTGTGTTATATGCCATGAACTTCATTTCATAGAAGCAGGCATTTTTATAGATAATTACTTATCTGGGCTGAAAAAATCACATAATGTGTTAAACTTTCGCTTTTGATTGTAGCATTTACTGGCAAGCATGAGATGACGTTTTGGTACTTCTCTCATCGAAATGCATTGCACTTGCTTTGCTGTATCATGACTAAAATAAATACTTACAACAATACCCATCTATACCGACTTTTGAAATATTAGGCACTCATGGCAGATACTGAAAAAACCGACGACTTACTCAATCAAACACCGCCGCACAATATCGATATTGAAAAGGCGCTGCTGGCGTCTTTGATGAGTATCGAAGAGGCATACGATAAGATTGCAGATATCGTTACCAAAGATGACTTTTATGCTGGGCGACATCAGTATATTTTTGATGCTATTGCGCATTTAGCTGCAGTCAATGAGCCTTATGACACGGTTATGGTACATGATTGGTTAGAGGCACAAAAGCTACTAAAAAGCGCAGGCGGCGACAGTTATTTGGCGGATATCTTGAGCCAAAGCCCAGCAACTTTGTTTAACCTGACGGCTTATGCCCAGCGTGTACGTGAGCTATCTACACTACGTCAGCTGATTACTACCGGCAATGATATGTTGACCCTAGCCTATAACCCCAAAGACCAAACCGTCAGCGATATTTTGGATAACGTAGAAGCAAAAATATTTAGCATCAATGAGCAGCATAATAAACGTGCAGAGCAGCGTGGACCTGTCGGTATTACTGCCGTATTGACCAATGTCATTGATAAAATCCAAGAGCTCAAATCAAATCCAGATGGCATGATTGGACTACAAACCCCATTTGTTGAGCTCAATAATAAAACCCAAGGCTTACAAGCAGGCGATTTAGTCATTGTGGCTGCGCGTCCATCAATGGGTAAAACCACCTTTGCGATGAACTTAGCAGAAGGGATTTTATTTAATGAAGATTTGCCTGTAGTGGTATTTTCGATGGAGATGCCCGCAGAATCTATCGTGATGCGTTTGCTATCATCCTGGGGCGCAATCAACCAAACACATCTGCGGTCAGGTCAAATGAATGAAGATGAATGGGCAAAAATGATGAACGCCATTCAGCATTTGCAGTCAAAGCATCTATATATTGATGACAGTACTGCCCTGCCACCCTCTGAGCTGCGTTCACGCTGCCGCCGTATTGCCAAAAATCATGATGGCAAGCTTGGCGCTATCATTGTCGATTATCTACAATTAATGAAAGTACCCGGTCTAGATGGCAACCGTGTTGGGGAAATCTCTGAGATTTCTCGAAGTTTAAAAGCATTAGCACGTGAGCTTGAATGTCCAGTTATCGCCTTGTCGCAGCTTAACCGTAGTCTAGAAAATCGTCCTAACAAACGTCCTATTATGTCGGATCTGCGTGAATCTGGTGCGATTGAGCAGGATGCCGATTTGATTATGTTCATCTATCGTGATGAGGTTTATAATGAAAACTCAGATCACAAAGGTGTGGCTGAAATCATTATTGGTAAGCAGCGTAACGGCCCTATCGGCACCATACGTTTGGGTTTTGAAGGACAATTTACCCGCTTTATCAATTTGACGCCAGAATACTATCAAAATGTCAGTTTTGAGAACGACGAATAATAAAACTGACAAATAATTACGCATCAAAATTGCTCGTAAAAATGGCCAGTGACTCATCAACTCAATTGATGAATTACTGGCTTTATAAATTTATCCCTTCATCACTTTGCTAAAAAAGAAGACGATTATGCGCACAATCACTATCAAGCCTGCCGCCATTACTCATAATCTTAATCAAGTAAAAGCGTTAGCACCAAAATCTAACGTCCTTGCGATGGTAAAAGCCAATGCCTATGGACATGGCGTCGCCGCCGTCCTACCAGCGTTACAGCAAGCAGATGGTATCGGTGTCGCTACTTTAAGAGAAGCGTTAGAAGCACGGCAATTGGGCTGGGATAAAACCATTGGGCTTATTGAAGGGGCCTTTACTGTTGATGAGTGGCAGCAAGCCATTGAGCATGATATCAGTTGCGTGATTCATCATGCTCCGCAATTGCAGTGGGCATTAGAGCAAATACCACCTGTTGATAGCGCCACTCGAGTGGTTTGGATAAAGTACAACACGGGTATGAATCGTTTAGGTTTTAATAACCAAACGCTTATTTCAGCCGCAAAATATCTGCATGATGCTGGCTATCAGCTGATTTTGACCACCCATTTTGCCAATGCCGACAATCAAGATCACCCACTGAATGCCATACAAATTCAGCGTTTTAATGACATGCTAAATACTTTACGACAAACAATCAGTACTAATATTAAAGGATCGTTGTGCAACTCTGCTGGTATCGTTAATTTCCCAGAGCATCATCATGATTGGGTACGTCCAGGCATTATGCTATATGGCAGTGCGCCTGTTATCGACCAAAGCGCGTATACGCTAAATTTGCAGCCAGCCATGGAATTTAGCGCACAAATTATTGCCTTGCAGACCGTACAAGCTGGCGACGCCATCGGTTATGGCAGCCGCTGGATAGCCCAGCAAGACGTTAAAACGGCTCTCGTTAGTATTGGTTATGGTGATGGATATCCCCGCGTTGTCAATGAGGATGCTTATGTTTCAGTCATTGACGCCATAAATCAGCAACGCTACTCATGTGCAGTGATTGGGCGTGTCGCAATGGATATGGTTGTCATCGATGTGAGCGCTGTACCAGAGAGTAGCGCTTTAAATAGCAAGGTCATACTATGGGGTGATGCGCCGCATGTTGATGAAGTTGCCACCCATGCTGATACGATTGGCTACGAGCTACTATGTCGTCTAAGCGTACGCCCAAATCGTATACAGATGTAATCGCCATGTCAGATAATGTCTCATCGAATGCAGCTTTGCATGACTGATAAATCATGGCAAATTGGACATTTACATTGAGAGTAATTGCGCTATACTAAAAGTTTGTTGTCATTCCAGTATACGCATTGACGCGATATCATTGCCGGCTGATAACGTATCATTTCCATTGACTTTGTTCGACTGCTAGGATTGCTATGAGTTTGCGCCATTTTTTGACCTTATCTGATTTAACCAAACAAGAACTAGAAAATCTCATCAAACGCGCCAGCGAATTGCGTCATATGCAACATGCAGGCGAGATATACCAGCCCTTTGTTGGTCGTACGCTCGGTATGATATTTGAGAAGTCATCCACCCGTACACGCATCTCATTCGAAACCGGCATGGGACAGTTTGGTGGTAGCGCTATCTTCTTATCGCCAAATGATACCCAACTTGGACGCGGTGAGCCAATTGAGGATTCCGCGCGCGTTATCTCTAGCATGGTCGATATCATTATGATTCGCACCTTTGGTCACGAAAAAGTCGAAACCTTTGCAAAATACTCAAGCGTACCAATCATTAATGCCTTAACGGATGAATTTCATCCCTGCCAGTTGTTGGCTGATATGCAAACTTACTACGAGCATCGCGGTAGTATCGAAAATAAAATCGTCACTTGGGTCGGTGATGGCAACAATATGTGTGCATCCTACATGCAAGCTGCCAATCAGTTTGGCTTTGAGCTACGAGTAGCGGCGCCTTATGGCTTTGAGCCTGACCCTGAGCTGATGAAACGCTTCTCACATTGCGTGAGTATCATTGAAAACGTACAAGAAGCGGCAAAAGACTCTCACTTAATTGTCACTGATGTATGGGCAAGCATGGGTCAAGAGTCTGAACAAAACACGCGTGCGCGTCGTTTTTCCTCTTATCAAGTGACACCATCACTGCTAGATAAAGCCGATTCTGAAGTAGTCTTTATGCACTGTTTGCCAGCGCATCGTGGTGAGGAGATCTCTCATGATATGTTAGATGACCCACGCTCAGTGGTATGGGATGAAGCTGAAAACCGCTTACATGCGCAAAAAGCCTTGATGGAGTTTTTGCTAAAAGACAAAATCAAAATATAGATACTATTTTTCAAAAGCTATTTATACAATCATAGATATTAAAAAGGCAGAGCACATAACTTGTGCTCTGCCTTTTTTAATATGTGATAACCAAGTTAGTGTCTAATAGACAAGCGCTTATTGATTATCGAGTCAGTACTTCAACCCCATTACTGCTGGCTTTTAACAACACATCGGCTTGATTGGCAGCAAAGATACCATTACAGACCACACCGACGATATTATTAAGCTGCTGTTCAAGTGTTATTGGATTACTGACATCTAAATCATAAGTATCCAAAATCACATTGCCATAATCGGTGACAAAGTCTTCACGATAAACAGGCTCACCGCCCATTTTGGCCAACTCGCGCGCCACATATGAACGGGCTTGTGGCAACACCTCTATCGGCACCGGGAACTCACGTCCTAGTATCTCAACACTTTTACTAGCGTCAACCATACAAACAAATTTGTTCGATGCCGCAGCAACGATTTTTTCACGCGTGAGCGCACCGCCGCCACCTTTAATCAGTTGCAAATGCGCGTTTACTTCATCAGCACCATCAATATACACATCGAGCTGACCGGCAAAATTTAAGTCAACAATCTCGATACCAAGTGCGCGCAATCTATCTTCTGTCACCTGCGAGCTTGCAACTGCGCCAGCCAGCTTTACTGTTGGTAATAGCTCAATCAGACAGTTCACTGTACTTCCTGTCCCTACGCCAAGTATCATATCATCTTCGATATAGCGTAGGGCGGCGCGGGCGGCGGCTTGCTTTTGTGCTTGCTGATCACTCATCATAAGTCCTTGGCAAAATAAACGTATCTCTTTAAAAAAAAGTAAAGGGTAAAAGAGGTAAAATGCGCCGCTATTATAACCGATGACTTTGAGTGATGTCAGCGTAATAGCACCTCTAATAATAAGATATGACGTTAATTTTTACGACTAAGACAGATATGGCAACCAAAATACTAAAGCTAACAAGGTGACTAATAATACTGGCGGGGTGATAATCAGACCAATCTTCATATACTGCCCCCAGCTGATTTTATAATCTTTTTCTGCCAATACATGCAGCCATAGTAAAGTCGCAAGACTGCCCACAGGCGTAAATTTGGGTCCTAAATCATTGCCAATGACATTGGCATAAATCATCAGCTCGCGAGTGGCGGCTGGTACTTGGGCGCTATCAATCGCTAGTGCGCCTATCAAGGTAGAGGGCATGTTATTCATAATAGATGCCACGATAGCAGAGAGGAATCCTGTGCCCAAAGTCGCTATTAGATTGCCTTGTTGCCCTAACCAATTCAAGATCTGAGCACCATAGGCAGTTAATCCAGCATTACCCAAACCATAAACAACCAAGTACATGCCGATAGAAAATAAAACAATCTGCCAAGGTGCTCTACGCACAATATCAGGCACGGACATCACCGCCCCACGACCGCCTTGCCAAAATCGCCCTGCAATCGCCATGAGCAGTAATGCAGCTGCGCCAGTAACGAGCGAGATAGGAATACCAAGCGACTCTGTCGCAAAATAAGCGACTAGCAGCGAAGCCAGTAGCGGAAAAGCAGCTTTAAAAACCAAGGTGTCTTTGATCGCTGACTCAGGTAGGCTAAGGTCCGCCATCGAGTAGTGTGTTGGAATGTGGCGTGCATAAAATATCCATAGCACCGCTAGCGTTGCTAGTACAGAGACAATATTGACTGGTACCATAACCAAAGCATAACGTCCAAAACCAATATCAAAGTAGTTAGCACTAACGATATTAACGAGGTTAGATGTGACCAATGGCAAACTTGCAGTATCAGCAATAAAACCAGTCGCTATGATAAATGCCAATGCAGATGGCGGCGAAAAATTTAACCGTAATAAAATCGCAATCACAATCGGGGTCAGTAATAATGCCGCCCCATCATTGGCAAAAAACGCAGAAATAAAAGCGCCTAATATCACAATCATAGGGAACAATAGACGCCCTTGTCCATTACCCAATCTCGCTACATGCAGTGCTGCCCAAGCAAAAAACCCAGCCTTATCTAAGATAAGAGAGATGATAATCAGGGCGATAAAGGTAAAGGTAGCATCCCAAACGATGTCCCACACGACACCGACATCAGATAATTGCACCACACCAAAAGCTAGGGCGACCAACGCCCCACCCATCGCACTCCAACCAATGCCTAAACCTCTAGGTTGCCATATTACTAGCCCTAAAGTAACGATAAAAATAATCAATGCGAGCATGAACAACCTTACTTAAACAAACTTACTTAAGAAAACTTAGTGACACTTATTCAAGCAAGCGCTTCATAAAGCCTACTTGATTTAGCCTATTTTATTGAATAAGTATCCAATCGATATTAGGTCAATTTAGAATTAAAAATTAAATCGATTTTTGATTGACGCGTTTTGATACTTCTTCAGCACTTTCAACCCGTTCAGAATAGCGATCAGTCAGATAGGCTGAGCGTCCACGAGTAAGCCAGGTAAACTTCACTAACTCCTCACAAACATCAACAAGGCGCAGATATAAAGGCGACTTATCCATGCGATTATCATCGTTAAATTCCAAAAAGGCTTTTGGAATAGACGACTGATTTGGGATAGTAATCATGCGCATCCAGCGCCCAAGAATACGCAGCTGATTGACCGTATTAAAGCTTTGACTACCTCCACTGACTTGCATTATCGCTAAAGTCTTGCCTTGAGTTGGTCGGACGCCGCCCAATGACAGCGGGATCCAATCGATTTGCGCTTTCATGATACTGGTCATACTTCCGTGACGTTCGGGACTGACCCACAGCATACCCTCTGACCACTGCGCAAGCTCACGCAGCTCTTGCACTTTAGGATGGTCTGCATCAACAGCATCCGGTAATGGCAAGCCAGATGGATCAAACATCTTCACCTCACAACCATACCAGCGCAATAGACAACTCGCCTCCTCGGCTGCCAACTTTGAGAATGAACGCGTGCGCAATGAGCCGTATAACACCAGTATTTTTGGCGCATGGCGTGGGTCACTTGCGCCTATTAAAGACTCAATATCGATAGGATGAATAAGACTTGAATCAATATTGGGCAAATTATCTAAATCGACCACATTCAAATCTGCTGTATTATTTGCCATGATAAATCACTTCCCCATCTTCCTTAGTGAAGCTACTCACGGGGTTCTCTAGTAACTCAAACACTCTCTCCGATGGTCGGCACAATGCCGCGCCCTTATCTGTGACTACGATAGGACGATTGATTAAGATAGGATGGTCAATCATGGCATCGATAATCTCATCATCAGATACCGCAGGGTTGTCTAGACCCAGCTCATCATTAATCGATTCTTTACTGCGTAACAGCTCTCGTGGTGAGAGAGCCATTTTTGCCAACAGCTCAACCAAATACTCGCGACTCGGCGGTGTTTTAAGGTATTCAATCACCTCTGGATTATCCCCTGACGCTTGCATAATAGCTAAGGTATTACGAGAAGTACCGCATTTTGGGTTGTGAAAAATCAAAGATGTCATAGTAATCTCACCTATTTTTTATGAATATAGAATTGGGATGTTTTTGATTGATAGCAGTTTAACAATAGGGGTGGTTTTCAACATCATCCAGCTCATTAATGCCACCGCGACTATCGGTTGAACAACCATTTAAATTATTAACAAGAGCCGCACACAGCTCTGGATGTCCAGAGCAGCAATCTTGTAATAAAAACTCAATGACGGTCTGCATATGTGATAAAGAAGCACGATAGATAATCTGGCGACTTTGGCGCTCTGATATCACCCATCCTGCTCGTGCCAGCACCGAAAGATGTGTGGACATCGTATTATGTGGTACAGACAGTTGGCGCGCAATTTCACCCGCAGGTAACCCTAAAGGCTCGTGACTGACCAGCAGTCGAAATGCCTTTAAACGGGTTTCTTGTGAGAGGGCGGCAAAACTTATGATAGCTTGAGTCATTTCCATATGTCTAATAATACAGACATATGGAAATGACTCAAGTTTTTTTGGATAAATAAGCAAAAAAACTGTTTTTGTTGATAATTTTATTTGACTTAATAAACATCAATGACTAAACCACCGCAAAAACTGTAATTGTGTCTTGCAACATGTTTAAAATCAGCATAGGCTAATCTATTTGATTTTTATCATTCTCTGCATTTTTTGTCGCTGATAGCGACTTGCTTATTTACTTATAATTCACCGCACTTTTTCATTCATACATTCACAAGTTTAGGAATCATTATGCTGTCACATTGGGTACGAGCCATCTTGCAAGCCACCGTCTATGACGTTGCTATTCAAACACCACTTGAAGCGGCACCCAAACTGACCCAACGTTTTACTAATGACATTCGTTTTAAACGTGAAGACCTGCAACCGGTAAAGTCCTTTAAACTGCGCGGCGCTTATAATCGCATTAGCCAATTAAATGATGAGCAAAAAGCACGTGGCGTGATTTGCGCATCGGCAGGTAACCATGCCCAAGGGGTTGCCTACTCTGCTCGTAAACTTGCTCTTAATAACATTATCGTTATGCCAACCACTACTCCTGATATCAAAGTAGATGCCGTCAGAGCACTTGGCGGCAATGTCGACTTGTACGGTGATAGCTTTGATGAAGCCAATCGCTATGCCATTGATCGCGCTGAGCGTGAAGGTCTGACTTTTATCCCACCATATGATGATGAGCTGGTGATTGCCGGACAAGGCACCATCGGGCTTGAGCTCACCCAGCAATGGCGCAATATGGATTACGTTTTTGTAGCAGTGGGTGGTGGTGGTCTGATTTCTGGCGTCGCTGCATTTTTGGGCGAAGTTGCTCCGCATGTCAAAGTCATCGCTGTAGAAGCCGACCAATCAGCGTCACTAAAAGCGGCGCTTGAAGCTAATGAGCGAGTCAAACTTGAACAAGTGGGACTGTTCGTCGATGGTGTGGCAGTTGCCCAAATCGGCGAATTACCATTTGATATTGTTCGTATGCAGAAGAGCGATAAGTCCGGTCCTGTCGTCGATCCTGAAGTCGTCACTTGTACCAATGATGAAGTTTGCGCTGCTGTCAAAGATATCTTTGAAGAGAACCGTAGTATCGTTGAGCCTGCTGGCGCGCTACCAGTTGCTGGTATGAAAAAATACATCGAGGCTCATAACCTACAAGGCAAAAACTGCGTCGCCATCATTTGCGGTGCCAATATGAATTTTGATCGCTTGCGCTACATCGCTGAGCGTACTGAGATTGGTGAGAAAAAAGAAGCCATCTTTGGCGTAACGATCCCTGAGCAGACTGGCGCTTTCTTAAACTTCTGTCGTAGCCTACACGGTCGTAATATTACTGAGTTTAATTACCGTGCTGATAGTAAAAAATCACCTGATTCTATGGAACCTGCGGCGATATTCGTTGGGATTGCATTAAAAGAAGGTGACAAAGAGCGTCAAACCATCCGTACGCAATTGGTAGCTGATGGCTATACAGCACACGACTTGACCGATGACGATGTCGCCAAATCCCATATCCGTCATCTGATTGGTGGCCATGCTCATGTTGAAAATGAGCAGTTATTACAAGTCACTTTCCCAGAACGTCCAGGTGCTTTATTGACCTTTTTAGAAAAATTGGGTGACGATTTTAATATTACCTTGTTTCATTATCGCAATCATGGCGCTGCTGAAGGTCGAGTATTGGTCGGTTTACAAGCTTCTGAGGGTAACTCTCGCCAACTACAAGATGCGCTGCTCGATATCGGTTACGACTGCACCATGCTTAATGATAATGTTGGTTATCAGTTGTTTTTGAAATAAAACTAAACATAGACTATCAATTCATCAGTGGCCGAAAGCATTGCTCCCAAATGACATAATGCACAGAAGCCACTTAAATCTTATAGCACTGTCCTAATACAAAAATGGATGATAACCATGACGGCATCCCCTGTGAACAGCAGTGGTGTCAATAACTTCAATGACAAAAACGATGTTAATCGCTCAATGCTCTTTTAATTATTAAAAATACCACCATTATAATCTTACGTTATTGATATCTATGAGGTTTTGATGAGTAAACATAATAAAAACCACAATCAGCCCAGTCATAGCAATCCTGATGCTGTTCGTATGCGTCTTGATAAATGGTTATGGGCTGCACGCTTTTACCGCACTCGCACTCTTGCCAAAGAAGCCATCGAAAGCGGGCGCGTACATTACGCAGGTAGCCGCGCAAAGACCAGTAAAGAGATTACTGTTGGCGATGAATTGCAGATTCGTCAAGGCTCAGCCACTGCCATGACTGAAAAGACAGTCGTTGTTGAAGCACTAACGGCGCAACGCGGTAGCGCAACAGCAGCTGAAGTATTGTATTCAGAAACCGAAGAAAGCATCGCTCGCCGTGACTATTATGCTGAGCAGCGTAAACTTGCTAACCTTGCCCGTCCAGACAACAAACCCAATAAAAAAGAGCGCCGTGATTTACATCGTTTTAAAAGCAAACAAGATTAGCTCTGTTGGTAAGATCAGTAATAACAGCACCTCATCTTAAATAATAATACGGCTAGCGGGTATGCATGAACTGCTGACCCTATTGTTTACTCTCTGCCCTTGCCATTCAAGGTATTAACCGTTACGCTATCACCCATTAACTTACACCCTATAGCATGCTTATAAATCACATTTTTAGTGTTGATTTTGATAGCATGTTTTTTTATTGCGACAAAAGGTCATCATATGCCAATTAAAGCATCTACTCCGTCATCTGTATTATTGGTCTGTTTGGGGAATATCTGCCGTTCACCAACTGCTGAAGAGATTTTTCGTCAGCAAGCAGCGATCGCAGGGCTGTCGATGAAGGTGGATTCAGCGGGAACTGGAGATTGGCATATTGGGCATGCACCTGATGAGCGCGCACAGCGTCACGCTAAAGCTCATGGTTACAACATCAATAAATTGGTCGCGCGCCAAGTCAGTGCTGATGACTTTCGCGATTTTGATTTAATCTTGGCGATGGATGCACAAAATTTAGCAGACTTGCAGAGTATTAAAAATGGTATAACAAATACCGATAAAAAATTAGCCAAATTGGCTTTATTTAGTGAAGAAGATCCCACTTACGGCGGTGATGATGTGCCAGACCCATATACTGGTGATGGCGATGCTTTTGAAGAGGTAATCGAGCGTATCGAATCAAGTGCACAAGCTTGGATTGAAAGCTGGAAGATATAGTAATCATAAGGCGCTATATTTTTGCTACCTTTATACCTAGCATCCTTTATAATAAATACCATATGACTTTTTGTTTACTTGCCCCATAGGCTATGTTATGACTTCAGCTTTATGCTCTAAACCCATTGCACCACATACTCTATCTGATGACTTAGCTGATTTGTCTCATAGCAATACCATGGCTTTGGCATGTATGGCTGACTCTGTAGTTACCTTAACGGATGAGGTGCAACTTGATGAGTTTATGGCATATTATGAGCAAGATACTCAGCATAGAAAGCCATTATTTGTCTTGTCCGGTGGTAGTAATGTGTTATTACCAGCCAAGCTCAATGCGATTGTCTTACGACCACAAATGCGTGGTATACAGGTGACAGCGCAAACAGACTTTCATGTCGATATCGAGGTAATGGCAGGTGAAAACTGGCACGACTTGGTGGTACATACGGTCGCTCAAGGCTGGTATGGACTCGAAAACCTTGCCCTCATACCTGGTCTGACGGGCGCCGCTCCCATACAAAATATTGGCGCTTATGGTGTTCAGCTAGAGGACTGCTTACAGTCTGTACGTGCTTACCATTTGCCAAGTCAAACGTGGCATGATTTGACCACGGTCGACTGCGAGTTTGGCTACCGTGATAGTATGTTTAAACGTCAGCCGAATACGTGGCTAATCAGCCGTGTGGGTTTTAGATTGCATACTGATGCGACAAAGGTGCTGGCAAGCTATGGCGATGTACAGACCGTCGCACAGAGCTATGCGACACAGCAAGGTCGCACCAAACCGACGCCCGCTGATGTAATGCATGCCATCATTGAGATTCGTCAGCAAAAGCTGCCTGACCCGAAGCAATTACCAAATTGCGGCAGCTTTTTTCAAAATCCTATTGTCCCTCAAGATCAATTTATCGAGCTGCAATCCTCCTATCCTACTATCGTTGGCTACCCAATGCCTGACGCAATGACTAAAGTGGCAGCCGGCTGGCTTATCGAACAAGCGGGTCTAAAGGGCGGCGGTATAGAGCCTATTTTTACTCATCAGCAGCAAGCGCTAGTATTGACCAATCACGCGCCGTATATTGCTACCAAACAAGATGTCGCCGCTGCTCAAAAATATATTATAGATACTGTCTATGAGAAATTTGCGATTCAACTGTCGCGTGAGCCAGTATGGGTAAATGCCGATGGCTCCATTGGATACGATGAGCATGTGGTCTAAGCAGTCATGGTCTAATCGCCTATGGCGACATTATTTACGTTCAGCTGAGCGTATGATCAAGCTGTTTCGTATTATCAATGCCACGTTTTTGCTGGGTGCAACGACAGTTATTTTAGTCCTCATCAGTTTATTCACGCCGCTATTTTCTCAAGCAGTAGTCTATATATTGGCTCATCTGCCATTACCAAAAATGCCACCTGTTGCTATGAGCTCGCCGCCTACCGCTTATGTGGTATTGGGTGGCGGTCTGACCAATGATAATAACAATCAAATTATCCTCAATCGCTATAGCCTTAATCGTGCCCGTGCTGCCGCTACAGCCTATCACGACCTTCCTCTGCCCATTGTACTCAGTGGTGCTGAAGCGCCTTGGCTTGGTCAATGGCTGATTGAGCATGGTATTGATGGGTTAATCAGCGAAAATGCCAGTATGAATACTTGCGAGAATGCGCGATTTACGGCAAAACGTATCCCTCTGCATCATGTCTATCTCATCACCGACAGCTACCATATGGCACGTGCTCGCAGACAATTTGCCTTAAACGGTATCAATAGCACGGCGATTAATGCCCCCTTACCCGTCATACGTGACTGGATGGAGCCAGCACAAAACTTAAGCCATTCTAGGCGGGCAGTTTATGAGGTTGCCGCCTATTTACGCGATGTGATACGACCTCAAGCAAATTGTCGCCAAGCTAAAGAAGTGACATCGCAGCAGCTGTTGACTCCAAGAGGTAAAGTTGCCAAAACTACTGACGACTAGAGTCTATACCTCAATTTTAGAAACATACCCTCATAATTATCTACCTTTTTCCCTTTATCCTTACAGGTCAACCATCTCACTGGCAACAGGTGTATAATAGTAAAAGAAACTGCGATTAAAGAGATGTGACATGCTCAGTATATTTTTACTAATTCCATTAAGTCTCATGCTGTTTGTGGTCGCGATTTGGGCAGTACGTTATGCGGTCAAATCCAATCAATTCGAGGATTTGGATAACGCCTCCCAGCGCATTATTTTAGATGATCGTCAAGAACGTCGACAAGTCATACAAGCTCAAGAAAATGTAACACCTATTCAAGAAGTAAAAGAAGTGAGCGCTACTACTTCGATTGAAAAAGAATCTAATAAGCTAAATAATGCGCATATTGTCACCCCTCCTCTCTCTGATACAGACAAGAACTCAAAAACATAGCCTTGGGCTATTTTACTAATGCGTTACCCACTTATTCTATCTGCATAAGACAGTGATAAGTCGGTACGCCTTTTACCATTTTTAGGAGTACCTTCCCATGACCACAGCTTTACTCGTTGCGGCATTACTAATGGGTTTTTTTGGTTCACCGCATTGCTTAGGTATGTGTGGCGGCTTAGTAACTGCCTTTGGTCTGTCGATGAAGGATGTCAGCCCCGCCAAGCGCCGTGCATTGGTGGCGACCTATCATTTCGGTCGCTTAACTAGCTACGCATTTTTGGGTTTGATCGCAGGACTGTTAGGTACTGCCGTATTGCAACCACTGATGCAAGGCAATAGTGCACCGCGTATTTTGCTTGGTTTGGTATTGGTGTTCGTCGGCATGACCATGCTTGGTGCACCATTTTTAAAGAGACTTGAGCGTTTTGGTATGCGATTTTGGCAATACCTAAGCCCTATTCGTCAAAAAGTATTTCCACTCAACACTTTTCCGCGAGCATTGTCTGCCGGCCTTCTATGGGGATTCTTACCTTGTGGCTTAGTCTATGGCGCCCTACTTATCGCTGTGGTCGCGCACAACCCTCTCAGCGGTGCTGCCTTGATGTTCGTCTTTGGTTTAGGAACCGTACCGATGTTAGTCGCTACTCATGAGACCGTTGGTTGGTTACGGGATAAGATTGGACGTTTTCGCTTAAGACAGCTTAATGGTGCTGTGATGGTATTATCAGGTTTGGCTGTGGTCTTCGTTCCTATCGCCATGTCCAGTATGCATGGTGATCATGGCAGCGGTCATAGCATGGGCATGGCGCATGGTGATACTATGATGATGACTGATACGGATAATACGACTCACCATGATATGAGCCAAATGGATCACAGTATGCACAATATGAATAATGACTCGGAGACGATGGAATAGCATTACTAATCAATGATAATTGCTTAATGTTATAACCAATATTACATGCATAAAAAAAGCCCTTAATGATTTATCAAGGGCTTTTTTTATCAGTCAACAATTTTAAATAGTTTGATGAATAATGTATTGGCTGAGTTCTAAATATTAAGTACTTAAGGCTGCCACTGTTCAAGCTTAAACTTCGTATCCAAATGCTTCTCTAATGCCGGTATATTAAAGGCATCATCTTCGCTGACAAAGCTAATACTAATACCGGTTTGCCCGGCGCGCCCAGTACGACCAATACGATGTACATAGTCATCTGGCTGATCTGGTAAGGTATAGTTAATCACATGGCTGACATCATCTACATGAATACCGCGCCCTGCTACATCGGTCGCGACCAAAACAGAGGCATGACCATCTTTAAAGCGCTGTAAATATTTTTCGCGTTTTTGCTGAATCACATCGCCTGATAACATGACAATTTTATGTCCCTGACGCAGCTTATGATATAGGCGCTTTACTTGGTCTTTACGATTGGCAAAAATAATGACCTTTTCTACCGTACTATCCGTGATAATACGCTCAACCGCTTCTAGCTTCTGATCTTCGGTTAAGAGATAAAAATGTTGGTCTACCAGCTCACTGGTTTTATGCTCAGGCTCAATCTCAACAAACTCTGGCTCATGTAACCAGCGATAAGCCAAACCCATCACATCTTGGTTAAAGGTAGCAGAAAACAATAAACTTTGACGGTCGGTATTAGGCGGCATGCGACCGACTAAGCGTTTGATATCGGGTATAAACCCCATATCGAGCATGCGGTCTGCTTCATCTAATACTAATACTTCTACGCGATCAAGATAAACCATACCTTTGTGCATTAAATCAATCAAACGACCAGGTGTAGCAATCAATATATCGACGTATTGACGCTCAAGCTCATGCTGCTGGGTTTCATAATTGGTGCCACCCATAATACAGACGCTATGCAAAGAAGTATATTTGGTCAAAGCGATACAGTCATCGAATATTTGCTGAGCAAGCTCACGGGTAGGTGCCATAACGACAGCACGTGGCTCACCTAAATGACGTTCTTCATCAGCAGCAAATGGACGCTTAAGTAACGCCTCCATAATGGTCAATAAAAATGTAGCCGTCTTGCCCGTACCCGTCTGCGCCTGTCCGATCGCATCTTGGTTTGCCAGCGTATGCGGCAGTATTTTTGCTTGAATCGGCGTCAATTCAGTAAAACCTAAGTCACTTACTGCACGCAAGGTCGCTGCTGAAAGTGGCAAATCCGTAAACGTCGTAAAGTTACTCAAAAAAATATCCTTTTATATAAATCGCTTGTGTATCATAAATAAATGAGAGGCTATAAGGCTTAACGATTTATATCAACCATTAGCCAACAGCCAAGCCCTATAAAACTGATAAGCATAAAAAAGCCAAGCCCCATGTCGATGCTTACCAAGTATGCTGCGTTAAAATCAACATAAGTAAGACAGGACGAGCTTGACTCAGTAGTATATCAGTAGTTTGTACAGACATTATAGCTAAACTGCACGAATGACTGTTACGATTACTCTTCTACTTTTCTGACTTCTTCAGCTTGTAGGCCTTTATCACCTTCTACCACACTGAACTCAACTTTTTCGCCGTCTTTTAGAGAGCGATAACCATCACCTTGGATCGCGCGGAAATGCACAAAAATATCTTCTCCGCTATCACGTTGAATGAAACCAAAGCCTTTTGAGTCATTAAACCACTTAACGATACCTTGCTCACGAGCTGACATAATATTACTTCCTAAAAAGTTTACTTAGTCCCAAATTCCTTTGCATCATTGCATATAAACGGGTACCAAGATGATGAAATCAAAACTTAAAAGTGACTATCTAATATAGTATTAGCGAAATATGAAAGCCTTATACTTACTTTTAGTATTTAGCATATAGTCATTTTACTGCCTCTAGTCTTTGATAGAAACTAAAACTAGAGTTAGCAACAAACATGTAATGTTTATTGTGTAAAAAATATCATAACACGGGTTTTTAGCAACACAAAGGCTTTTAATATCATTTTTATACCTTGATCTATTTTTTAGAATTATTTTTTTATAAGTCAGCTTGCAAGCTGTTAATATAAAAGGATAGAGAGCGCTATGTTCCCTAACACCTGTTATTGTAGTACGCTTATACTCACCAATAATTTATCTAGACATATTCATTGCTACTCATAGAGACCATTATGACCGCCTCATCTCAATCAGCAACGACCAGCACTGCTTCCCATAAAAAAGCCAATAAAACCCTTACTCATAAGCTATTATTGATTAATGGTGTCAATCTAAATCTACTCGGCAAACGTGAGCCTGATATTTATGGTCATATGACGCTTGCTGATATTGAGAGTGCTTTAATCAAGCGCGCCGCGGCACATGGTATTGAGCTAATTTGTAGTCAGTCGAATCACGAAGGCAAACTGGTCGATGATATTCAGTATTACGGTCTATTGGCAGAGCCAAGCGCACAGATCGATGCCATAATCATCAATCCTGCTGCTTTTACTCATACGTCTGTTGCGATACGCGATGCGCTACTTGCTACCCAAAAGCCATTTATAGAAGTACATTTATCTAACGTCCACGCCCGTGAATCGTTTCGCGAGCATTCTTATTTATGTGATGTAGCGGTTGGCGTGATTTGTGGTTTGGGACATTTGGGCTATGATATGGCATTGGATTATTGGCTGACCCATACTTATGCAATAACACTGAATAAGTAGTTTAATGGCGTTAAGGTTTTTATCTAAACAATACTGCCGAACACATGACAAAAATTACTGCGACAAGTACTACACAAACCGTTATTGCGATACTTTTAGCACAGTAGTTAAACAGCATTCATTCGATTAAAATAATAATATTAGGGGTTAGATACTAACCCACTAAATACCCCACTATATGGTGATAGGCATGGCAAAATCGTCCGGAACGCGCTTTATGAAACTTGCTGGTATGACAGCAAGTATTGCTGGAAAAGCAGCTAAAAACTCCCTAAAGCATCTCTCAAGTGACGAAGAAAAACGCCTACAAGCGCGCTCAGAATTGATGCAAGATGTCGGTATTCAAATCGCTGAAACTTTAGGTGAGATGAAAGGTGCGGTCATGAAGGTAGGTCAAATTGCCTCGCAATATAAAGATGTGTTTCCACCTGAAGTTGCAACCGCATTAGAGAAACTACAAAAAGATGCACCGGCGATGCCCTATGCGCAGATACGCACACAAGTTGAACGTGAGCTCAAAGCACCTATTCATGAATTGTTTACTGAATTCGAAGAAATACCATTTGCTGCAGCTTCCATCGGACAGGTACATCGCGCAATTTTGCCATCTGGGCAAAGGGTTGTGGTTAAGGTGCAATACCCTGATGTCGACAAAAATTGTGATAGCGACCTAAAACAAGTCCGTATGGCACTAAAAATCGCTGGCGTGCTCAATATGAGTAAGCAATTGCAAGAGCAATTATTTCACGAAATTCGCCAAAGCTTACATGATGAGCTTGATTATATTAAAGAGGCGCATAATCTGCGGGTATTTGGCGCTTTTCATGTCGAAGATACGGGTCTCATTATCCCAAAAGTGATTAGCAGTCACTCTTCTAAAAGAATCTTGACCTTGACAGAAGAGAGCGGCGAAACCTTAACAGTGGCAGCAACGTGGGATAATGATATTAAGCAGAAAATCGCAGTGCGCTTGTTTCATTTTACTGCAGGGCAGCTGTTTGGGTTATATCGAATGCACTGCGACCCTCATCCGGGCAACTTTGCGTTCCGTGCTGATGGCAGTGTGGTTGTCTATGATTTTGGCGGGATTCGTAGCTATAGCGACAGCGAAGTTCAATTATTTCGCCGATTTGCCAAGCATGCCTTAAAAGGTGATGTCACTGCCCTTGAGCAAGATTTGGTTGCTCTTGATATACGCCGTGAAGACGATAAAATCGTACCGGGCGAGTTTTATGGAAAATGGTTAGAGATTGGGCTGAAACCCTTATCTATCAAACCCTATCAAGACGGTGATTTTGATTTTGCAAGCAGTCAAACCCATCATGAAGCCATCGCCCAAATGCGCACTTCTTTGAAATACTTTGGACAGTTTCAACCATCAGCCTCTACGATGATGCTCGACCGTACTATATCAGGACAATACTGGAACCTAGTCAATCTAGGAGTGACGATAGATTTGTCGCCACTGGTACATGAATATATAGGTTTTTAGAGCGTTAAATGGCTATAAATATATAGGACAAGTTTTAGTATTGGTTATACATGCAAGGCATGTCCACAGCGGTCACAAAAATCCGCACCTACTGCGTGACCAAATTTACCACAGTTCGGACACGTGACAGGATTGAGCTGCGGGCGCATATTACGTGCAAGCTCTGAGGTGAAAATCCCTGTCGGTACAGCAATGATTGAATAACCTGTAATCATGACCATGGTTGCAATGGCTTGCCCCAATGGTGTTTTTGGTGACATGTCGCCGTAACCAACCGTCGTCATAGTAACAACTGCCCAATAGATAGATAGCGGAATACTGGTAAAGCCGTTTTCTGGTCCTTCTACGACATAGATAATCGAGCCGAAAATGGTGACCAGTAACACCAGTGACAAGAAAAATACCGTGATTTTTTGCTGACTGGTTCTAAGCGCAGACGCCAAAAACCCTGCTTGTTGCATATAGGCTTCAAGCTTAAGTACCCGAAAGATACGTAAAATACGTAAGATACGAATGACAAGTAAGTACTGTACGCCCACAAACATTAAGCTTAAGTAGCTCGGTAGTACGGACAATAAATCCACTATCCCAAAAAAACTAAACACGTAACGAAAACGATTGGGTGCTGAGAACAACCTGAGCATATACTCAATCGTAAACAAAATAGTAAAAAACCATTCTGCATACAAAAACAGCGTGCCATACTGCAAGCGCATATAGAGCACGCTATCGAGCATCACGACCGCCACACTGGCCAAAATCGCGATCAACAATACAATATCAAACAGCTTACCCAAACGAGTATCTGTACCTTCAATAATAATATGAATGCGGTTACGCAAATGAGTAACGGCTTCGGTATTCGGCTGCTTCATAAAGTCAATCAAATCATAGGATCAATGGATATCTAAAACCGGACAACTTAGGCGTATATGCGTAAGCTAAGATTGGTCAAAATACGTGAAAGTGGTTTATAATATTGAAAGTAATGTGGTTATCGGCTGCTATCCGTCACTACGATAATAATCGATAGCGGGTCAAAAGCCAGAACATAGCAGTGTAGCAAAAAAGCGCTATTAACAACATACAAATCGTTAACTTAGCGACAGATCACTTAACAGCGCAATCAGGTAATAAAACTGCTGTAGCTATAAAAAATTTTTACCAATAAATGTTTTAGCTGTACAATACATCACTCGTAATACTTAAGGACGTCATATGGCAGGCCATTCAAAATGGGCAAATATCAAACACCGTAAAGCCCGTCAGGATGCGGTAAAAGGTAAAGTATTTACCAAAATTATTCGTGAAATTGTTTCTGCTGCCAAGCAAGGTGATCCTGACCCTGATAAGAATCCGCGCCTACGTGCGGTCATTGAAAAAGCCCTGTCCGTCAATATGACAAGAGACACCATCAATCGTGCGGTAGCTCGTGGTACAGGCGGTGATGACAATGACAATATGGACGAAGTCAGCTATGAAGGTTATGGCATCGGCGGCGTCGCCGTATTAGTCGAAACCATGACTGACAATCTCAATCGGACAGTCAGTGAAGTACGCCATGCTTTTACCAAAAATGATGGTAATCTTGGTACTACTGGCTCTGTGGCTTACCTATTCAATAAACGCGGTGAAATAAGCTTTAATGACACAAGTTTAGAAGATGAAGTCATGCTAGTGGCATTAGATGCAGGCGCGCTTGATATCGAAAATGATGGCGAAAGCTTGCTGGTTATCACTGAGTGGGAAAATTTCGGTCATGTTAAAGACGCGCTTAATGCTGCTGGTTTAGTCTCTGACAATGCTGAAGTAACCATGTCGCCATCAACCAGTGCTGAAATAGACAACGTTGCAGATGCCGAAAAAGTCATGAAGATGATTGATATGTTAGAAGATATCGATGATGTGCAAGAAGTTTATAGCAACGTCAATTTTTCAGACGAAGTCATGGCACAGCTTGAGCAATAATTTTTGTGCTTTGTATTAAAAAAGCCAAACGTTTTTAGCGTTTGGCTTTTTTGTTCAGCAATATGTGACGAGCAATTACTTCAAACTAAGCTTTACACGTGACGCCTTCAAGCGCTAACAAATGCGTTTTCTTATCTAAGCCGCCTGTATAACCACCAAGTTTGCCGTCGCTTGCAATAACACGATGACACGGAACAATAATACTAAAAGGGTTTTTACTATTGGCATTCGCAACCGCACGAAAGCCTTTGGGACTATCTACATTTTGTGCCAGCGTTGCATAGCTAATCGTCTCGCCATAACCAATATCTTGTAATGCTTGCCAAACTCGCTGCTGAAACTTCGTTCCTAAGCTAATATCTAATGGCAAATCGAACGCTTGACGCTCACCGTTAAAATACTCCGTTAATTGTGCTATGGCCTCTATTAATAATGCTTGAGTAGGTTTATTTTTGCTTAGGCTGTCTTTATCTATGAATGTGAAGCTTTGATCGTCAATACCATAATGCTTTTTAAGCTTGGGAATAGATTTTGAGCTGTGCCAAGAGTCACCTGCCAGCAGCCAATTGACCTCAACCAGCTCAGGACTGCTATGCTCATTGACACTCGCAATTAATGTTAACTGATTAGATCCAAAAGCGGCTGTGGTGACTATCATGACTACTCCTTTTCAAATCGTTATATTTTCAAGACTTGAGTATTGGCTAAAATAAACTGTTGAGCGCTATTCTTTGTCATCAGTTTCAAACAACGCGGCGACAAATTGTTTTGGACTAAAGGCGCGAAGATCATCAATCGACTCACCTACGCCAATATAACGAATAGGCACATCTGTCGTTTCGGCAATATTAAAGACCACACCGCCTTTGGCAGTCCCGTCTAGTTTGGTAATCGTGATTCCGGTTAATGGTACCACTTTATTAAATAATTCCACTTGATTAATGGCATTTTGACCTGTGCCAGCATCAAGCACAATCATGCCTTCATGTGGCGCGCTTGGATCCGCCTTGCGCATCACACGTACGACTTTTTCGAGCTCCGCCATCAGGTGGGTTTTATTTTGCAAGCGCCCTGCCGTATCAGCAATTAACACATCAATATTTTTTGCTTTAGCAGATTGCATGGCATCAAAGATAACTGATGCACTATCAGAGCCATGACCTTGCGCCACAACTGGAATATGATTACGCTCACCCCAGATTTGCAGCTGTTCAGTCGCTGCTGCGCGGAAAGTGTCCCCTGCTGCTAACATCACAGACTTACCCTCGCCTTGCAAACGTTTGGCAAGTTTACCGATAGTCGTCGTTTTACCTACGCCATTCACGCCTACGACTAAAATCACAAATGGTTTTTTACTGCTATCAATAATAAGCGGCGCAACTTTCGGCGTTAAGATATCGACCAATTCAGTCTGTAATGCCTTGTATAATGAATGCGCGTAGATTAAATCACCGCGATCTGTCTGCTCAGTAAGGCTTTTGATAATACGATTGGTCGCATTGACACCGATATCAGCCACCAACAGTTGGTCTTCAACCTCTTCTAATAGCTCATCATCAATCTCTTTGCCTCCAATAAGGATACTGACCATCCCTTCGGCTAAGTTCTTACGCGACTTACTTAAACCGGTTTTCATCCGGTTAAACCAGCTGCCTTTTTTGCTGCTTTCTTGTTCCTCTTGCAACGCTTTATTTGCTTGCGACTCTACTGGAATCGTTTGCTGTGGCTCAGAAGACGCTTGATTACTACTACTATTAATGCTACTTGCACTGCTAGGCGTAACGCTTGGCAGATCCCCTAATTGTGCTTGTAAGGGCATAGTAGGGATTTTTGATCCAGAGACAGCTGGTGTTGTCTTCTCTGTTTCATTGGTATTTGCAAAGCTCTCTGAGGTATTGTCTGTATGACTCTCCTTTTGCGTCATAAGGATAGGCGCGCCTAGAGCAATGCTCTCGGCTGCATCGGTGCTTGATACTTGCTTATTGACTGTAGGCGTTACTGGCTCATCACTATTACTTACCTCATTTCTTTCAGGCGCATCGATAATAGGGACAGATTGCACTGACAGACTGGGTAAGGTAATATCATCGTCATCTAATTCATCAAGTCCGCTGTCAAGATTAATGACCACACGATTGCTATTATTGGGGTTATTCATAAGTTTGCCCTAAAGTTCATCAGTATCAGTAATGTGTTTATGGTAAAACCGGATCTGTATATCGTTGTATTGTCCGTTTTCTATGATTCAATGCAGAGATTATTTTTAGTCTAGTTTAGCATAATTCAAGTTGAGCTCAGCCTTTCGCATCCTAGATTGCTTATAAATGGCAAAAATCATCCAGTGATGCAAGAGCGACATTAAACCTCTCACATAAAAAAGATGATAAATAAGATCACTCATTGAGCAAGTTTCGCTTAAGGTTTGGACACATAAATCTGACCTTTGCGATGGCAAACTTCGCCTACTCTTAGCAAAGCTAATTAAATACCTATTTATAGCCTTTATCTCCATGCTTCTTACTTATATTAGGAATGTCTTATGTTGTCTTTATCCAATCATTATAAAAATATCACCCATATCACTGCTACTTTATTACTGGCGACGATGGCACTATCAGCGACAGGTTGTAACACGACTCAAGAATTCAAGCCGACTGCCAGTGTCATGGTTGGTGCGCACAAATCTTTATGATGGTATAAGTATCAGTACCATGATGAAAATAGATATGTAGTCAATTCAATTTAAAAAGAACACAGTACTGCTGGGATAAATTTTGCGAAGCCTTTGGAGTGCTAAGTGCACAGCAAGCGAGAGAAATTTATCCCAGCATAATGCTATTCTGAACGTAACTCTTTTACATTGAACTTACTATACACTCTCATCCATTTACAAGCTGCCCGTTTAAAAGTCTCCCTTTTATATAAGTAGAACATACCATGTCTGTCCCTTTATCTCGAACCACACTCTCTTTACGTCTTGCATCTGCCTTAGCCATGGCGACCACACTTGCCGCTTGTCAAACCAGTACCATTAACGCCAATTCCGTGACTGCGGTCAAGAATCCAGTGCCTGAAAACATAGTTACCAAGGACGCTCAGCCATCATCAGCGCTGACTATGGATATGTCTGGTCGCCATGAATATCAGTTGGAAAATGGTCTAAAAATAATCGTCAAAGAAGACCACCGTGCGCCTGTGGTGATGACACAGATTTGGTATCGGGTAGGCTCAGCAGATGAGCCACTCGATAAAGGTGGTATCTCGCATGTGCTTGAGCATATGATGTTTAAAGGCACTAGTAACGTTTCAAGCGCTGATTATGAACGCTTAATTGCTAAGTTTGGCGGCGTCAATAATGCCTTTACTAGCTATGATTATACGGGTTATTACGAGCTGTTCCCTGCTAACCGTTTTCCTTTAGCACTTGAGCTTGAAGCAGATCGGATGAAAAACTTGGTATTTAACGAAAAAGAGTTTGCTAAAGAACATCAAGTTGTCATGGAAGAGCGCCGTCAACGTACTGATGATAATCCACTTGCCAAGGCTTATGAGTCATTTCGTTTGCTGGCCTTGCCAAATAGCCCCAAAGGCGAGTCAGTCATCGGACCTATGAATGAGCTTGAATCGATTACGCTCTCAGACTTAAAAGACTGGTATAAAATATGGTATGCACCAAATAATGCCACCTTGGTTATTGTTGGCGACGTTGAGCCCACTGAAGTCTTAACCCAAGTAAAGCGCTACTTTGGTGAGCTAAAACCGAGTAAGCTGCCAAAACGTTCTGCCGTTAATCAAAAAGGTTTTCGTGGTTATCAGCAAGTAGAATCCGAGCAAGCAGTACAAGTGCCTGTATTGCTTATGGGTTATAACGTGCCAAGCCTTGTGACAACAGATGCAAGCAATGAAAAACAAGCCTATGCACTATCGCTTGCGCAAGACGTATTGGATGGCGGTTTGTCAGCGCGCCTTGAGAGTCGATTGGTACGCGAGCAAGGGCTCCTGACCACAGTGGGTACGTCTTATGATCTATTAGATCGAGGCGACGGGCTATTTTTGATACAAGCGACTCCGCGTGAAGGCGTCAGCTTAGCGCAAGCGCAGCAATCTATCCTCTCTGAAATAGAAAAGCTTAAAACCGATCCAATTGCCACCGATGAAATTGAGCGCGCCAAAACCAATACGGTCACTGGTCTGGTATACGCGCAAGACAGCATGGAAGGTCAAGCGCGTATAATTGGCTCACTACAATCTATCGGTCTCGATGATAGGTTACTTGCTCAGCTACCCACCAAAATGGATACCGTAACGGTTGCAGACATACAAGCAGCTAGTAAAAAGTATTTGGTCAAAGACAATTTGACGGTCATGCATATTATCCCACCTAAAGAGCCAGTCAAAAAGGTCGTTAAGAAAAAATAAGGGTACTGTAATATTGGATAATGTTATCAAATATCATGACTCAAAATACCAATGACTAAAACACTATTAATAAGAAGAAAGATATGACTCAAAATCCTACTCTCCATGCTAAAAAGAATACTGTTCTGGTGTCATCAATAAAGCCAACATTTAAGCGACTACCCTATTTGAGCATGGGGTTATTTTTGGGGCTGACTACTTTGACCATGACCGCGCAGGCTGATGGCATTACTGGTGAGGATTATCGTACTCAGGCATCTGCAGTCGATATTAATGCACCTATTGCTGCGTTGTCTAAGCTGACTAGCCTCGATAATGCCAAGCCTTTAAAAGTTACCGTTCCAAAGATTCAACAGTTTAAGACCAAAGCGGGTGTGCCAGTACTTTTTGTACCGACGACGGCATTACCCATTGTCGACATCGATTTACGTTTTAATGCTGGTAGCGCGCGCGATGGCAGTATCAGTAGCACAGGTTTTGGTATCGCCAATATGACAGCGACTATGCTCGAACAAGGCTCCAAACGTTTAGATGAAAATGAATTTACTCGCGCGGTTGAAACCTTAGGTATCAATCTAGGCAGCAGTGCCTATAAAGATATGTTTACGGTCTCATTACGCAGTTTATCTGACGATAAACATCTATTACCTGCCATCGATTTGATGACCCAAATGCTCACCGAACCAAGTTTTAATGAGCAAATTCTAGCTCGTAATAAAGCCCGTTTATTGGTCGGCTTGCAGCAGCAAAAACAAGACCCAAACAGCCTTGCCAGCCTTGCTTTTGATAAAGCACTCTATGGCGGCCATCCTTATGCTCATCCTTCTGTTGGCACCCTTGAAACAGTACCTAATATCACAAAACAACAGCTGATAGACTTTAAAAATCGCTATCTGGTTGCCGCCAACGCTAGCCTTTCTATGACAGGTAATCTCACTTTAACGCAAGCCAAAAAACTGGCAGAAAACATCACGGCGGGTTTACCTACTGGTCAAGCAGCGCCTATTCTGCCTGAACCAAAACCATTGACGAAGTCTCAGCATATTCATATTCCCTTTCCTAGCACTCAAACGACAGTACTGATGGGGCAACTTGGTGATAAGCGTGCAACGGATCCGCAAGCGCAGCAAAAGCAAACCAGTTTTGCCGTTGGCAACGAGGTGCTCGCAGGGGGCGATTTTAATGCACGACTGATGACGGAAATCAGACAAAACCTTGGCTATACTTATGGTATTTCAGGCTCGATGAGTCCGATGCTGACACGCGGACCATATCAGATAGGTTTTTCGACGCGCAATGACAAGGCTCGTGCTGCGATTGATGCTAGCTTAGACGTTATTAATGACACGTTAAAAAATGGTATTACTAGTACTGAGATGAAGCTGACCACGGATAATTTAAAAAACAGCTTCCCAATGGGTTTTGCCAGTAACGCTGGTATTAATGGTTTGCTTGGTATGATGAATTTTTATCAGCTACCAACAAGCTATCTTAGCAACTATGTCAATCGTATCGAACAAGTCAAATTAGCAGAGGTGAATCAGACCCTGCGTGATACCTTAAAGCCTAATGACTTCTTAATTGTGACCGTTGGTGAGGTCAATCCTTGGGATAAGAAGGCGGCTAAATAGTTAATTTATCTTTCATAGTGCTATAAAAAATCTCAGCCCATTATATATATACGGGCTGAGCTTTTTTCTATCTTAGAATTATCGTCAGTAGCGGCAGGCAGAGCTGCTACTGGCATGATTAAAGCCCCATTTACGATAACCATCGGTATCTAAATGTATAGCACCCGTAGAATATAATCCTAGACCAAAATTGTGCGACTGACCCTGATATTGCCAAAACTCACATAAGCTGTCTTGCATTCGGCTCAGCTGCCATGGACTACTTTCATAATCTGGCACCCAAATATCAATCGCGCCAGCTGTCATATGCTTACTACTACTCGCGCCGCCTGCGCAGTCATTTAATCCGGGACTACGATATACCGAGCGTATCTCACTGTTTGCTGGCAGAATCCCTTGGCTTTTCAGCTGACTATATAGCTGCAATGTCGGTACAATGTTTGACCACAGCTCCTGAGGAGGCAGCTGATACGGCTCATAGCCACATTTGTCCCAACTGCGAGCGGTGGTCAGTAGCTGTGACAAAGGCGGTACGTTTCGAGCGCCGACACGCGCGCTTAAATAGCGCTGATAGTTTGCTACTTGGCTTGCGCGATAACTATTACTGTTGAGCCAAGTATTAAAATCCATGCTGATAAAATCATTGTAATTGCTATTACCTGTGCTATAGGTGGTGTTATAACGCGGCGTACTTCTATTGGTAATGACACGTTTGTTCTCTTCTATTGATAAGCTGGCATCAAATTCAAACTCACGCTGCTTTTGCTGAATAAGTCCTTGCATACTATCGCCACTTGATCCGCTTAAAATAGTCACCCCTGCATTATAAGGCGCTCTTTGTGCAGATGGCGTGATATAGGTATTAGCATTGCTGTTGTTCACACTGCTACCCTGACGTACTTGGATACGGCGCTCACTATTATCACTAATAATAGCGGCATGGGCACTCATAATGCTGGCACAAATACAGAGTGCAATAATAGGCTTGTGGATTTGCCTATAAACTTGTTTTGTTATTTCGATCATTGCAACAAACACCGCTAAAAACGTTTTATCGATACTATCAAATTTTAAGCAAGCAAGCTAAACTATCGTCACCAATTGGCAGCGACTTATTCGTTATTAACACTTATCCTCATTATTTTTATATTAACGTTACTTTATTACCGACAAGTTACTTTTTTTATCATCTAATCGGTTAAATGCCCTATAATTATCGATTTTCTTAAGTCTTCTGCTAAATATAGCCCTTCTTCCACGCCAACTGCCAGTCACACTTTGCCTATGTCTTCTAACCCGCAATATCGTTTTTCCCGACAGAGCCACCATTTCGGTCAAGGTCAGACACCGACCTTTTGGCAACGTAGTCATATTGACCCTTGGTTGACCCTTTTATTATTGACCGTTTGTTGTATTGGGCTAACGATTTTATATAGTGCAGCCGCTCAAGATACGAGTATGGTGCTACGACAAATGGTCAGCTATGGTGTCGCTTTTACCGTTATGTTTATCATGGCGCAGATACCACCGAGCCTTTATCGTACCTTTACGCCCATCTTTTATGTATTAGGTCTGATACTACTGGTGTTGGTTGATATTATCGGTGAAGTACGCATGGGGGCGCAGCGCTGGATTAATCTACCAGGATTTGGTAGTGTGCAGCCCTCAGAGTTTATGAAGCTTGGCATGCCTATGATGTGTGCGTGGTTTTTGTCTAAGCGTGATCTGCCCCCTTCACTACCCAGTATCGGCATTACCTTGGCGTTAATTGTGGTGCCAGTCTTATTAATCGCTAAAGAGCCAGATCTTGGCACTTCATTATTAGTCGCTGCTAGCGGTATCTTTGTGCTGTTTTTGGCAGGGCTATCGTGGCAACTGATAGCTGGTGCGGTTGCTTTGTCGATCCCGCTTGTTGCCTTTGCTTGGAATTTTTTGTTACACGACTATCAGCGTACCCGTGTACTCACACTATTCAATCCTGAGGCAGATGTGCAAGGTGCTGGCTGGAATATCATTCAGTCCAAAACTGCTATCGGCTCCGGCGGCCTAACGGGTAAAGGCTATTTAGAGGGTACGCAGTCGCATTTGCATTTCTTACCAGAAGGTCATACCGACTTTATTATCGCGGCTTTCTCTGAAGAGTTTGGCTTGCTTGGCGTCATACTATTGATGTTTATTTATGCATGCTTATTGACCCGCGCCTTATATATCGCCTTTTCTCATCCTGATACTTATAGCCGACTATTAGCAGGCGCGATTGCGATGTCATTTTTTGTGTATGTCTTTGTCAATGTTGGTATGGTCGGCGGTATTTTACCTGTCGTTGGCGTACCTCTGCCTTTTATCAGTTATGGTGGTACTGCCATTGTTACTTTAATGGCAGGTTTTGGTTTACTGATGTCCATTCATACGCACAAGTCAGACTAAGTATCTCTGTTTTTATATCTAAAGAGACAATATTTTAATAATACGGTCTCTTTTTTTATACCCCCTATAAGCTATATCAAGGTGCAATGGATTTTTCAGAAATTAAGTATTCAATAGCTTATGTCAGTATCTAAAATAGTAAAAATGGCGATGATACATAGATGGCTGAATACATAAAGAAAACATAACATAGCATGTTTCAAAATTGAATCGATTAACAAATAACCGTACAAATTTGACTTAAAATCTAATTACTAAGTAACTATACGTAAAGATAGAATGTGCAAAAATCTTAGTAAATAAGTTCATTTTTGCCCATCTTATTTGTAATCAATTATGCATGAACTGTGATAAAAACTATAATTTTATTACTCCCTATAAATATATAAGATTATGATTTAATTACTAATATTTTCAAATACCATTCTTGCAAATTATACCTAATATTCAGTATTTAGGATTGAATACCAGTCTGTTTTATTCCTTGTCTTTTACAATTATTTGCGTTAATCTCGTCTTAGTGTCATTTATACATAACCCGTACAGACCTACTAAGAAAGTTAGCATTTAATTATATTGTCGTTGTAGCTCATCCGTATAGTTAGCAACTTGTAGATTTTAGACTTTCAAAGTCACTACTTAATTAACGGTTTAATAACAAACTCATACGTAAAACTCTCGAAACCCTTTATTAACTTAGCAATGTTAAAAAGGCTGTTTATCGAATATTAGTATCTGATTTTAGTTGTTGATGAATATTTTAATTAAGATTGTTAACTATCATTTGAGCGTGTCATAAGTGGATTATTTACAATCATCAATCCAGTTATGATCATGAATTAAAAATTACCATACGTTAGAACTTATAAAAGCCGAATGATAAAATCAGTCATTATAAAGAAGATAGATTGATATCGGTTTTGGAGTTTGCGGTATTGTTAGATTGGTCTAACACTATCTCGCTCAATCTAAGATGTTTTTAGAGTTAGGTTCTAAGGTATAAGTCATAGAGGTATTTATGAATAAGCGTTTATCTGGTTTACTTACAATGTCAGCGGTACTATTTGCTGGCTCTGCAATCGCTTCTAATGCAAATGCTGTAGAATCAAGAACCTCCCTTGCTATGATCTCGCAAGATAACGCCTCCCATATCGACCGCGTACTTGGTGAACTTAGTCGTCAACATGATGGCGCATCAAGCTTAGTCAAGTCTGCACGCCAACCTGCTTCATTAGCGCTTAGCAGCTCACTGTTAGCCAGTGATACCGCCCAAGTCAGTAATGATGAAGATGTGTTAGAGCGCTTAACAGCTGTTGCCTCTAACTCTGTCAGTAAATTCAAGCAAACCGGTTTAGCTTCTTGGTATGGTCGCCAGTTTCATGGTCGCAAAACCGCCAGTGGTGAAACTTTTGATATGAATGGTTTAACGGCTGCACATCGCTCATTGCCATTAAACTGCTATGTTAGAGTGACTAACAAAACCAATGGTAAAAGCGTCATCGTTAAAGTAAATGATCGTGGTCCGTTCCATGGTAATCGTGTGATGGATTTATCTTATGGTGCTGCCAAAAAACTTGGTATTACTGCTAAAGGTGTCGGCAACGTCGCTATTGAACGTGTTTCAGGACCTTCTTCTTAAACCATTAACGTTTTAGACCATTCGCGGTTTAAGCCTTTAACGGTTTTGTACAAATATTTTTAGATTTAACTAAAAGCGCCTAACTAATTGATAGTTAGGCGCTTTTTCGTGTCTTAAATTTATAAGGTTTATAGTTATAAATGTTAGATCAACAAACTATAACTCGAATGCACTCGCAATCGCATCATCAAGACGTTCGACTGCAATGACATTAATGCCTTTAAACTGCGGCGCATCTTTGGCAGGCGCATTGGCTTTAGGAATAATGGCATGCTTAAAACCATGCTTCATGGCTTCCTTTAAACGCTCTTGTCCATTGGGTACAGGACGAATTTCTCCTGATAACCCCACTTCACCAAAGACCGCCAACGACGATGGCAAGGCTTTTTCTCTAATGCTAGATGCACAGGCTAATAATACTGCCAAGTCCGACCCAGTTTCTATCACTTTAACACCGCCCACGACGTTGACATACACATCTTGCCCGCTAGTATGGATACCGCCATGGCGATGCATCACTGCTAACAGCATAGACAAGCGCTGAAAGTCTAATCCTAATGCCATACGTCTTGGTGATCCTTGAGAGTCATCAACCAAGGCTTGTACCTCTACCAATAGCGGTCTTGTGCCTTCTCGGCTGACCATAACCACAGAACCCGCCACGGGCTTGTCATAGCGACTCAAAAATATCGCTGATGGATTGGCAACCTCTTTTAGTCCCATATCCGTCATGCCAAAAATACCTAGCTCATTGACCGCGCCAAAACGGTTTTTAACGGCACGAATCATACGAAAACGCGAATCAGACTGACCCTCAAAGTACAATACCGTATCGACCATATGCTCAAGAACGCGTGGACCAGCAAGTGTTCCTTCTTTGGTGACATGTCCCACTAGAAACAGCGCCGTACCCGTTTGCTTAGCATAACGTGTCAAAATCGCCGCTGACTCTCGAATTTGACTGACCCCGCCTGGTGCAGAGTTAATCGCTTCAGTATAAATAGTTTGAATAGAATCAATAATAGCAATCGCTGGCTGCTCTTGAGTCAAGGCGGCACAAATAGTCTCGACATTGGTTTCAGCAAGCACACGAAGTCTGTCCGCAGGTAAATCCAAGCGCTTTGCCCGCATAGCAACCTGTGCCAATGATTCCTCACCAGTCACATACAGAGCGCTACCTGCCAGTGAATCCGCTTTTGCCATATTGGTCGCAGTTTGCAATAGAATGGTCGATTTTCCAATACCGGGGTCTCCGCCAATCAGTACCACAGAACCTGCAACCAATCCACCGCCCAACACACGATCAAACTCACTAATACCCGTCGGCAACCTAGTATCTAAACCTACGCTCACCGCATTGAGCGGCATCACAGCACTATGCGTTCCTGCATAATTGCCCGCCGGTGTACCAGCACCACTTGCATTACGAGGTATGGCGCGACCAGCATTGGGCTTTGCTACGTTTTTATTATGATGTGGCATACTGACGTTAGGCGCTTCAGTCAAGGTATTCCATTCGCCGCAATCACTGCATTGCCCTGCCCACTTGCCAAAATGAGCACCGCAAGCTTGACAGACATAACTGGTTTTATTTTTTGCCATAATATAGAAGCCTTATGCAGGTGTTCAAGTTTAAAAGAGAGAGTATATGAAAGGGAATGACGCTTATAAGCATATTTTTGAAGATAAGAACTAAAGTATAAATATTAAGATAAACAAGCAGTTGCTGTAAGAAGCAATGTTTTATAGAAGGATTTTTGCGAACGGCACAATATAGAGATGGCTGACTAAGAATGCAAAGTAACAAATCTTATGTCAGCATAATTCAGTAATCAATCAATTAGTCTATACCTGAAAATCTTTACCAAGATACACAGATTTCACCAGCTCATTTTCCAGAACTTCTTCTGAGGTACCCTCAGCAATGATAGCACCTTCTGATACGATATAGGCTTTTTCACAAATCGCTAAAGTCTCACGAACATTGTGATCAGTGATTAACACACCGATACCACGTCGTTTGAGCGCTAAAATGACATCTTTGATATCGCCAACAGAGATAGGATCTACACCGGCAAAAGGCTCGTCTAATAAGATAAACTTGGGGTCAGCTGCTAGAGCGCGAGCAATCTCACAACGACGACGCTCACCGCCTGATACGCTCATACCTAGAGACTTTCGTACATGTTCTAAGTGAAAATCACCAATGAGCTTTTCAAGCTCTTGACGCTGCTGGTTACCATTCAAATCTTTACGAGTTTGTAAAATGGCTAAAATATTGTCTTCAATGGATAGCTTACGAAAAATAGAGGCTTCTTGCGGTAAATAACCAATACCGGCACGCGCACGCTCATGCATAGCATATTTAGATAAGTCCATATTTCCCAAGGTGACACGACCTTTATCCATATTGACCAGTCCGACTACCATATAAAAGCTGGTCGTTTTACCTGCTCCATTTGGACCTAACAATCCAACAACTTGCCCTTGCTCAACAGAGAATGAAACATCTTTGACGACCCATCGTTTACCATAGCGCTTACCCAAGTTTTGCATCGACAAACGAGCGACCGGCTCAACAGTCTCATTCGCTGTTATGGTTTGGTTTTCTACTAAACTGGCATTATTTTTATTATCATTCATAACTTACTCATAAGGTGGTCGCATTTAAATGGATAGCAACCACTGAAATGTTTAGTCTTTTGTTTATATTTATCGCAGGTGTTATGACTTAAGTCGTCATATAGCCTAACGTATACCACTCTGGCTGGTACTATTGTTAGGCGGGAATACCAATTCGACGCGCTGATTGCCGCCAGCAGTCGCTTCCACATCACCAGCTTTTAGGCTATAACGAATGACATTACCTGCGAAGCTTGCACCATTTTGTACCAATTTTGCATTGCCCGTTAGCGTCACGATACCCGTCACAGCATTATAGTCAATCTTATTTGCCTGACCTTTTGCCAGACCTTTTTCTTGCGTCACAACTTGCTGCATCGTCGCTGGACGCCCTGTTGCTACTGCAGAATTGATACTTCGACCTTGTGATAAATTGACCGTGATATTATCAGCGGTCATCTTAAACGTACCTTGAGTAATAACTACTGTACCAGAATAACTTGTAATACCGCTACGCTCACTATAAGTGGCTTTGTCTGCCAATAATTTAATAGGCTGATTGGCATCTGATGGCAAAGCATGGCTGTATAGTGGCAGCGCCAACAGCATAACCACTGGCAGTGCACGCAATCTATGCGACACTTGAATAGAGCGTGTCGATAGCAAGCGTAAAGTAGGCAAAGAATTAGATTTCATGAAAATTACTCGTTTTATAATGGGTAGTAGAGTTTGCAAACTTCCTGCTAGATGCTTCACTGAATAATATGCTAATTAAAACAGGGCTTTGTCTTGACGATCAGCGGGCGTAAAAGAGACAGCCACTTGACCAAATTCATAGTCGCCCGTTTCAAGATTGGCTTTCATACTCGATGCCTCAAAACGGTTCATACCTTGTTCAACCTTAACTGGCTCATTACTATACACTTGACCTGACTTGGTATTGCCTTTCAATGTGGCACCAGTGACCTTAATAGGTTCAACTTCAGGCTTAGCTGTTTTACCTTCACTGATTAAAGAGAAACCGCCCGATAAGCTCAGCTCGCCCGTCTGCTGACTGATAGCCGCTGTACCCGCTTCAATACGATAACGCTGCTCATCTGACGGTTCCCAGTTCATGGTAATGCCTTTCATCTCATCTTTATTGGTCACCGGATTGTGCGTCAATGACTCAGCACTCAGCTCATATTCGGTCTCGCCTTGCTCATTGGTTTGTACCGCTTTAATATCTGTTGCTTCATAATCGACATCAGAGGTTTCAATATTGACTGGCGGCGTAATGTCCCCTTGCTGCTTAAAAAACCAACCAGCAAGACCAGCGATGATCAAGGTAATGACTATTAAAACACGAGTATTCACGATAAGTCATCCTGATTTTTTACTTCATCAAGCGTATAGTGCGCGATAAAGTCTTGGTAATGTCCATGACCCTTTAAAATGAGATCACATACTTCACGTACGGCGCCTGTACCGCCGGCTCGCGTGGTTACCATATCACTGCGATTGATAACCTCTGCTTGGGCATTTGGCACAGTAGCAGCAAATCCTACTGTTTGCATGGCTTTGATATCTGGCAAATCATCACCCATATAAGCGCAATCAGCAGCCGTGATATTAAGTGCCGGATCAAGGCTTGCAAGCAGCTCGTTTAATGCTACTAACTTATCATCACGTCCTTGGACAATATAATCTACACCAATTTCAGTGGCGCGTTTATCGACCATAGAACTGCTACGACCGGTAATAATCGCAGTCAAAATACCATAACGGGCTAATGACTTGATGCCTACACCATCATAGACAGAAAACGCTTTGGTCTCAACACCATTGGCATCATAGATAATTTGACCATTTGATAAAATACCATCAACGTCCATGACCAATAACTTCACTTGTCCGGCTTTCTTGATTAAGTCTTGCATCAGTCATCTCTTTTATTAATAGCTATTCTAATATAACGTTTATTTTACACCAGCTTGTAGTAAATCATGTACCGTAATAATTGCTTCTAGGCGCTGGTCATCATCGATAATAAGCAATTGACTGATAGCATTCTCATTCATCACGCTAAGCGCATCTGATGCTCGCATGGATTTACTGATACGACGAGGGCTACTCACCATCAGCTCACGCATCGGGGTCTGCAAATCAATGCCTTTTTCCAATCCTCGCCTTAAATCACCATCGGTAAATATACCGACTACTTTTTTCTCATCATCTGTGACCACCGTCATGCCCAATCGCCCAGCTGACATGATAAATAATGCTTCTTGTAACGGTGCTTGCTGATTGATGAGTGGCAAGTCCTCTGTTTTAGTATGCATCAAATCTTCTACGCGGGTCAGTAATTGACGACCCAATGCACCTGCAGGATGCGATAACGCAAAATCTTCTGAGGTAAAATTGCGGGCATGCACTAAGGCAACTGCCAATGCGTCACCGAGTGCTAGAGTTGCTGTGGTACTTGAGGTAGGAGCAAGATTGAGCGGGCAAGCTTCTTGCGACTTACCAAGAGTCAAGATAATATCCGCAGCATGTGGCAGCATACCTCGTTTATCTCGACTGATACTAATCAGCGGAATATTTAAGTGCTTGACCACAGGCAAGAGCATTTTGATCTCATCTGACTCGCCAGAGTTAGAGATGGCAAGCAACACATCCCCTTTGACCAACATTCCGAGGTCACCATGCCCTGCTTCACCAGGATGCATAAAGAACGATGGCGTACCAGTGGACGCAAATGTCGCCGCTATCTTACGACCAATCAATCCCGACTTACCCATCCCTGTCACAACCACACGACCTTGACATGCCAAAATGATGTCACAAGCCTGAGCGAATCTATCATCTATTTGCTCGGTCAGTAATGCTAGTGCCGCCTTTTCAGTATTGATGGCATCAATAGCGGTACTAATAAATTGCTCATGGGTTAGATTGCGTTCAGGACTATTCATACAGTGGCTCTATATTTTATTAATTTTTTGTTTTCAATGACTCTATATTTTTGGCTATATTCTTATAATTTGATGAATCATTTTACTATACATTTTATAATACTATGAACCATATTAATAATTATGGTCAATATTAATATGATGCTGTAGGAATACAGCCATAAGGCTATCTTGGACGCATTAAAATGTCATTGCTTATAAGAATATCAATACAAAAAAACCCACTATAATAGTAGGTCTCAATAGGATATCTCATGTCTTAGTAGGAGGGTCTAAGAGTTGCTATCACCAGATTCGTCATTAGGTTTGTTGTCATAACCCACATTCTCTGACGGCGCTTCAAAACCACGATCTTGACCAAAACCACCACGCTCAAAACCGCGCTCTTGACCTTGACCAAAGCTACCACGCTCAAAGCCGCGCTCTTGGCCTTGACTAAAGCCTCCACGATTAAAGCCACTACGATTGGCAAAACCACGTTCTTCAAAGCCGCCGCCAGTAGCTGGATTTACGCTACTGCCACGCTCAAAACCACTACTCACGCCGCCGCTTTGACTCGGATAGCCCATTGGTGCTGCGCCTTGGCTTTGAGTAGTCGCGCTTGGCGTTGTGCTGCTACGAGGATTACGTGCTGGGACGACTGTTGAGATAGCATGCTTATATACCATCTGACTGACGGTGTTTTTCAGCAAAACTACATACTGATCGAATGATTCTATTTGACCTTGCAGCTTAATACCGTTCACTAAAAAAATAGAAACAGGAATGCGATCTTTGCGTAGTGAGTTCAAGAACGGATCTTGTAAAGTTTGTCCTTTTGACATGAAATCTCTCCTAAATATTATATAATTATTGTTAGCGCCAATTATTTTAAGGGTTACTGCAATTATAATGGCTAAGGGTAGATACAATAATAAGTTTTATTTATAAAACGTATCTAAATAAGTGCTAAAGCTTGTTAAGTCATTCTACTTTATCGTGAATATGTCGTTATTTTCATAAATTAAGTAACCAAGTGTTGCATGGGTCACCTCTATCACCAAATGTTGATGAATAAACACTAAAAAGCAATCAACGCTTGCAACAGTTAACACTTTCATATAATCAAATTATAACAGTTATATACATTATACTTTGAAACTAATTGTCATTACTTTCGTATCTTTGTATGATGTTATACGGTCATGCTGTGTTTTTATTACTACAGCTCGACCATTAATATTACAGAACACTAATGGTCTGACAAATCTAGATATAGGCAAACGACTGATATCATTCATTAAACCAAATACGCTCTCGCCTGCTCCATAGTGCTAAATGAGTGCAATATTAACTTATTTTTTTGAAAATCTGTCACATCATCAAAGCCAACAGTGGATGTCGACGACGCTGTTATTGATTCTGTTGTAGGCACTGCTGCCGTATTAGACAGTTGCATCACTTTTCGCAGCCACGTGTATTGGCGCTTTGCTAACTGCCTTGTAGCATATAATGCCTTATTTTGCATTTGCTGACAAGCAAGCGCTTCGGTTTGGTCATTTGCCATTGGTAGATGCGTCTGAGTTATGCTATTTTGAATCGTAGTATCTTGCTCTTTACTTTCGTTACTTGATGGTTCCGATTGAGCAAAAGCATCATAAAACTGCGCTTTATCCAAATGGGGCTGTTCAAATACAGGGTGATTAGTCTGTACCAGATACTCTAACACTTGTCGATAACCAACACAGCGCATCGAAGGTAAGCTTGGGGTCAGAGGATAATGCTCAAGCAAACTGATAACCTCTGCTACTAACCCTTCACGCCACATGATATCTAATCGCTGCTCAATACGCGTATGCAACCATGGACGGTCTGGCATAACTGCCAAAGCATGCCACTGCTGATTGGGATTATGAGCCAATGCTTGCTTGGGCTGACGCTGCCAGTCACTAATAGGAATATCAGTTTGCAAATATACTTCAACAGCACGGGTAATACGCTGGGTATCAGTTGCATTAAGACGCTCATGGCTGATAGCATCAACTTTACCAAGATAATCATATAGCGCACTGATACCCTCATCTTGGCGCCACTGCTCAACGCGCGCGCGAACACTGTCATCACTATCAGGCACTGGTGAGAGTCCGTCGAGTAATGCCATGTAATACATCATCGTACCGCCGACCAACAAGGGTATTTTGCCATTCTGATGACAGCTATCAATCAATCTTGCCACATCGTTGACAAACTCAGCGACACTATAGCTTTGCATAGGATCAATGATATCGACCAAATGATGAGGGTATCGTGCCAGCTCAGCAGCGTTTGGTTTTGCGGTACCGACCGTCATGTCACGATACACCAATGCTGAATCTACCGAAATCAGCTCATAACGACCGCTATCATAAAGCTCGTAAGCCAAAGCAGTCTTACCACTCGCGGTTGGTGCCATCAAGCACACCACGCTATTGTCCGCCAAATTGGGACTTAAGTAAGAAGATAGGCTATCAGACGAAAGTCGCATATACTTGCCTTTGATGGTCATGGTTTTAAGAACAATAAGGTAAATTATTGATAGCTCAGCGATATGTCCTAACTATAGAAAATACGCTATTTTCACAATAGCGCTATTTAAGCGCAGATGATAACATCAATGTGACTAATTGATGACTATCTATAGAGTGGATAGCATATTTGCTCAGTATAGCTTCCATATCTGATACAAAAGCTTGTACATCTTGTGATGACATCTGCTTGATTATCTTCGCCAATTGCTGATTAATAGTAGTGCTATTTAATTCTTTGGCTTTGCCATACATAGTGCTGCTAAAGACAGTTGACTCAAACAATACTTTTAATCTTGACTGCCATCTCTCAGCGCTAATTAGCGCACACTGTCCTTGATAATAAAATAGCAACCAAGGCAGCGCTTTATCGTCATGGCTATATATAACTGAAGAAGCTACCAGACCAGTGACACTATCTATAACTTCTAAGCAAACTGGTAAAGGCGGTGTGTTTACAGGGTAACTGTTAACAGCATGACGACTATCTTCTACAGGCTCATCAATATGAAAGTCTTTAATACTTTCGGATAACGACTCATTTTCTGACAGCTGATATGGTTGCTTAGGAGCTTGAACTTGCTGACTTGCCGTTGCATTGTTGGTATATGATGCTATTGCGTCTAACGCATTAAACGACTTTCTTGTGGAGATATTATCATTTGGAGCTTCCTCTTTAGAGCGAACAATTTTCGTGGTATTAATCGTTCTTAGCTTCGCACGAACCGCATGACTTAAATGCGCCATGATATTGTTCAGTGGGCTAATCTTGATACGCTGCTTGGAAGGATGAACATTAACATTGAGCCACTGAGTTGGTAACTCAAAATAAAGCGCATAACCCATACCTGCTAGCTGTACACTTTGAACCATTTGACGAAGCTGATTGCTAATTAATGCTTCTTTTACCAATCTGCCATTTACATAAATAAGCTTGGGTAAACTATGGTTGGCATCATAACTTGCCCACAACCAACCGCCAATACTCGCCGGTTGCATAGTGCGTACATTATCAGCATAGTCACCATTAGCATGAGTAGCAGAAGAACTTCCAAATTGCTGCGTTAGGCTAGATAAATCAACCGCGATTTCAATTGCCTGCTCTATAAGTGCCAATCCAGTCGCTTGCTCCAAACGTGATAGCGGCAGATAATTTTCAGTATCTTTATTTATAGTGTTTACCGACAGTGATATCCGTTTTTTATTATCATGAAAAAGCGTCAGCGCCACATCAGCGCGTGCTAAAGCTACTTCACGGACAATCGTTTCGATATGACTGAACTCAGTCGCGATAGATTTCAAATTACCGCGGCGTGCTGGTACGTTGAAATATAAATCTTTGACTGTAATAGTAGTACCGCGATGATGCACAACCGGTATCAGCTTTGGCGTATCGCCCAATATACCGGCAACTTGCAACTGACGACCAATACCGCTGTCATTATGACTACTGGTTAAGGTCAAACGGGAAACAGCAGCCGTCGCTGCCAGTGCTTCCCCGCGAAAACCCAGCGTTGTAATTCCGTGCAAGTGTGCCACATCAGCGACTTTGCTAGTGGCATGACGCGTGACTGCCATCACCATATCATCAGGATGAATCCCAACGCCATTATCAATCACCTCAATCATACCCATGCCACCTTGGGTAATGCGGACCTCGATATCTGTGGCATGAGCATCAATTGCATTCTCGATGAGCTCTTTGACCACAGCTGCTGGACGCGTCACGACTTCACCCGCTGCTAATTGATTAATAAGCAGCGGCGATAGTTTTTTAATGCGAGTATTGGTGTGGCTATGTAGCATTGATTGGTATCATATATTGAAAATAATAGAGGCAGATTTTAAGGCTTTAAACATCTGTAGCACGATTTGGACTAAAGATTTAGACTGGATAAGTCAAAACCTTGTGCTTGTCCTGCCTTTGACAATCGTATTGCAACTTGGCGAGATTCTTTATCATCATTGCTATTACTTTGAGTCATATCAATAAACATAGTAGGCAGCGGCAAATAGCTGTCCGCACGGCTCGCCCATTCAATGATAACCAACGCATTTGGCTCATCCAAATACTCATCAAAGCCAATAAAAGACAGCTCTTCTGGATCTTGCAAACGATATAAATCAGCATGATAAACAGGTTTAATTGCGCCGTCATTTTGGGTAATACTATAAGGCTCAACCAAGGTATAAGTCGGACTTTTCGCCGATCCTTTATGCCCTAGCGCCTGCAACCAATAGCGTGTTAATGTGGTTTTACCTGCACCCAAATCTCCTGCCAGCCACACACTACCTGCCAGCGGCAAAGCTGCCAATTGCTCAGCCAAACGCTGAGTATCTTTTTCTGAATGCAGCGTCAAAGTCTGCAAGTTCTTACCACCACTTATAGCTGCGTCTTCAATCGTTTGATTATTATTCATTAAACTCAATCTACCTGTACTTGCATTGTGACTGCTGGATTAACGAAACTCTCACCACGTATCAGTTTGGCATATAGCTCAGAATCATGCCACTCTGCACATACTTGCTCGCTAAATTCGAAATCCTTTAGCACCAACTTACCCATTTGCTCATTGCTCACATCATCAGCAAAACACTGCGCGTAACCAGTTGCCGTTTCGTGCGCAATCACTGAATATACGCTGACATCCGCTTCGCCATTTTGCATTTGCGTCTGTTGTAGAATCTCTTGCGCCCAAAAGAATATCACCCGCGAGAACTGCTCTGCTGATGGCGATACCGGCAAGCTGATCCAGCGTGCACTGAATTTCTTACAGGCAGCGATGTACTCAGGATCGTCTTTACTCCAAAAACAAATCGCATGATCAAAGCTGTCGATAATGTCTTTAATAGAGGATTTTAATAAGCCAAAATCATAGACCATCTGCCCATGATCTAAACGCTTGGCCTCAAGTATCAGCTCAATCTGATAGCTATGACCATGAATCGAGTGTTTGCAGCGCTCAGAGCTACAGTTACGCACAATATGGGCGTTTTCAAATTTAAACAGTTTACGGATACGCATAATAATTAATCAACCAAAACAGTAAGCATCATTGTGCTAAATAATAATAGGATAAAGGTTTGCCGCGATTTATCGGCTTGCTGCTCATTATAGCAAATCGTGATGTATTCGTAAGTAAGCACTTATTAACGCCAGCGTCCATTTGCTTGAAGCTAGCTATTAATCACCCTTAGGGCTATACTGATTTTAACAAGTATTAATCGGTCACATAAAAGGAAAACATCATGAGTAAAGGTCAAGATAGTAAGAAGAATGTCAAAAAGAAGCCGCTGTTAACGGCAAAAGAGAAAAAAGCGGCTAAGCAATCAAAGAAAGATGATAATGGTAGCATCTTAGGAAAGCATTAATAGTAAGTGTCTTAACATGCCAATCAAGCTTAATGGTTTGATTGGCATTTTTTTATTTATATGATCAGTGAAAAGCAATATCGATACCTTATTGTACTGCTGGTATGAATTTTTCTTGCTTGCTGTGCCTACGCAGACAGAAGCTACAAAAAATTCATACCAGCAGTACCGTAGCGTTTTTAGGGTATTTTAACTGTATATTGAATTTACTAAATCTTGAATTTGCGCACTTTGACTCATAAGCTAGGCACTGCGCGGCGCAAACATAATAATTGCCATGCCCAGTAAAGCAATAGCAGAACCTACAATATCCCAAGTCGTTGGACGTATCCCGTTCACTGTCCACAACCATAAAATCGCCATCGAAATATAAACACCGCCATAAGCGGCATAGACCCTACCGGCAGCAGTGGGATGTAATGACAGCAGCCATACAAAAGCTATCAAACTCAGGGCACCAGGTATGAGCAACCAAACTGACTTACCCTCTCGTAGCCACAGATAAGGCAGATAACAACCTGCGATTTCAGCCAATGCAGTAAGAGCAAAAAGCCCCACTGTTTTTAATTCAGACAAAACTTACTCCTCGACCGTGATAAATCCCGTCAAATAATGCACAGCATGACCGGAGATAAGCACTCTATCTCCTGCAACCACACAGTCTAGTACCCCGCCACGTTTTGACGCTTGATAAGCAACCAATGTATTTTTACCCAGTCGCTGTGCCCATAATGGCGCTAGTCCAGTATGAGCCGAACCCGTAACTGGATCTTCATCACCACCATTGGCAGGCCAGAAATAACGTGAAATAAAATCGTAGTCTTTGTAGTCAGCAGATTTAGCCTGACAAGTGACAACCACATCGAGAGGCGCAAGTTGTTTTAGCGCGTCATTATCACGCTCTACATTTAACACGTCAGATTCCGAGTCATAAATCACAAAATATGCCTGTGAGTTTTTATAGACTTCAATAGGGACAATAGACAATCCTGCCAGCAAACTATCAGGGATATCACTGACTTTCTCAGGCTTAGTATTGGGAAAATCCATCTGTATTTTATCATGATCGGTTTGCTTGACCGCTAAAACCCCAACTGCTTCAGCTGAAAACTTAATAGACGTCAAAGTAGGGTTTTTCTTAAACAGTACAAAGGCAGAAGCCAAGGTCGCATGACCACAAAAATCAATCTCCGTAAGCGGTGAAAACCATCGAATATGATAAGTACTTTTATTATCCAAGACTATAAAAGCCGTTTCTGATAAATTATTTTCAAAAGCAATAGATTGCATGAGCTTCTCAGACAACCAACTTTCTGTGATAATCACTGCCGCTGAATTGCCTTTAAACACAGTATTAGTAAAGGCATCGATAACATTGATTTCTAATTGCATATTACGCTCTTATTTTTATGATAGGGATATCGCTGATTTACGGTAAAAAACACACTACTGTTAATAGAAGTAGAATGAAATTTCACAGCCTTTATAAGGCTCTATCTAAAGGATTGTCGCATCGGTTTGAAGAGCTTATATTTGTAGAAAATAACTTGGTATTTATCATCCTCTGTATTTTCCTACAGACTCTCGAGCTTATCTTTTGCACATCAGTATACATCTTTGAAAGGTTTGCATTTATTATTTGGCGATTATAGACAGAGTACAATCATAGCTAAGGCAATATCTGAGGCGCGATATAATCGGTCAAATTAATGGTGGCTATCTTCTCAGCCCAATCTGGCTCAGTTGGATGCGGCAAACCCTTTAAAACCGTCAAAGGCTTCTGATAAATTGTTTTAAAAGCATCCACAAACCCAATCGCGGTATCGCCGCAAGGTACGATAATAATATCAGCTGGCGCTTGCTCAAGCACTTCAGTTAATCGGCTAACAAAGTCTTTAAAAACACCGTTTTTCTTCAAATATACAGGTAATTTATTCGGATTACTTTGATTTAAATTTTTTTTAATAGCTGCCAATTCATTCATTTTTGCTAAGTCTTCACTATTTAGAGCGCAAGGGTAAAACGCTTTATTTAGTGGCAATGTAGAGCAGTTCAAAATACCCAGTGGCTGATAATTTAGTGCTTTGATATTACAGCCTAATGGCAATTGGGCATCAAAATCCTTTAAATACCCTTGAGTCATCAAAAATTGAGTGAGCTCAATCGCCGACTCGCCTGCCGCTGAATGCTGATGGATATATTCATTGATATAGGGAGATTCTAGAATAAATAACACTTTTAACTTTGTCACATCCTCAATCAAGTTGAAGACTTTATATTTTTCTAAAGACATAGCAATTCTCCTTATGCCATTTATAGCTATCAGTTTTATGATACTCATTTTTATTATAGAAGCAGATACGTAAAAAAGCACCCTATCGAGTCTGCCTCAATAGGGTGCTTTTTATTTAACGAACAATAAAAGCCAACACGAGAATTTAGATATCAAACTCAAGCGCTCTATCGCCCTCGCTATCTTTGATACGCGTAGGCAGACCAATTTTATTCAATAGATTGATAAATGGCTTGGCATCAAGCTCTTCAACGTTGACCATTTTTCCTGCATCCCACTCGCCTGTAGCAACTAGCATCGCCGCGGCGACTGGTGGCACGCCTGCAGTATAAGAGATACCTTGACTACCAACTTCATTATAGGCATCTTTATGATCTGCGATATTATAGATAAATATCTCACTATCGACGCCATTAATCTTGCCTTTGACCTTGTCACCGATACAGGTTTTACCGGTGTAATTTGGCGCAAGTGAACTTGGATCTGGTAGGACCGCTTTCACTACTTTTAATGGAATAACTTCTTGTCCTTCAGCAGTCATCACTGGCTGCTCAGACAATAAGCCCAAGTTTTGTAGAACGGTAAAGACATTGATATAGTGCTCACCAAAGCCCATCCAAAAACGAATATTGGGCACATCTAAGTTGGCTGATAAAGAATGCACTTCGTCATGACCACTTAAGTAACTGTTTTGCACACCAACAACAGGCAAGTCATCTGTACGCTTTACTTCAAACATCTTATTAGACTGCCACTTACTGTCCTGCCAAGAATAAACCGTACCAGTAAATTCACGGAAATTAATCTCAGGATCAAAGTTGGTGGCGAAGTATTTACCATGACTACCAGCATTAATATCAATAATATCAATATCAGTCACTGAACCTGCATCCATCATGTCATAACCAAGACGTGCATAGGCATTGACCATACCAGGATCAAAACCTGCACCTAAGATCGCAGTGACATTATTATCGGCACAACGCTGTTTGCGCTTCCATTCATAGTTGTCATACCATGGCGGCGTCTCGCAAATCTTGCGAGGATCTTCATGAATAGCGGTATCAATATATGCTACGCCAGTCTCAATACAGGCTTCCAATACAGTCATATTCACAAATGCCGAACCGACATTGATAAGGATTTGAATACCCGTATCTTCAATCAGCTGTATCAGCGCTTGGGTATCCATGGCATCGACTTCATGCGTATGTAGTACCGCTGGTTGCTTAAAGCTGTTCTTTTCTATAACGCTCTGAGCGATGGCATCGCATTTATCTTGGGTACGTGAAGCGATATGAATCTCGCCAAGTACGTCATTATGCATCGCACATTTATGTGCGACTACTTGAGCGACGCCGCCAGCACCGATAATAAGTACATCTTTTTTACTAGGCTTAACTTGTTGGTTTGTGTTCAAAGAACAATCCTCCTTTGTGTCCCTGTCGATACCATTGATATTGGCTATGCAAAACAGAAACGAGTGAATGATATGCGTGAATTAAAAAGGAAGACCGAGGAAAACCCACGCACCCGTTAGACAAATCCTACTGTGTTTGCCAGTAGCAATTATAACAATTTTTACTGGCTTTTCGGCAAAAATTACAACATAACTTAAAAACGTCAAAGCGAATAAAAATTTATAGATAGTTGTTTGGCATTACCATTTGGTCATGCCAAATATGCGCCTAATAGCGTTATGACAAGCTCGCCTTATAATCTTGATAATCAAACTCGCGTTGGATATCGATATTGCCATCTAAGCGGCGAATAACAATCGCTGGCATATTCACGCCATTAAACCAGTTTTTCTTCACCATGGTATAGCCTGCTGCGTTGCCAAAAGTAACGGTGTCACCTACTTTTAGCTTATTTGGCAATGCATATTCACCAAAGATATCGCCTGCCAAACAAGAACGACCATAGATAATCGTATTATCAGCTGATTTAGCGTTCTCGCTTATGGGTGCAATGTTGGTAGGATCGATATCAAGAGAGGCGATATTAATTAAATCACTATTAACAGCCGTTATCGGCGCTGACTCACGGTAAATCAGCAAATCAAGCATATGTGCTTCAATGGATGAATCTACTACTGCTAGGTTTTTTTCATTGTGCATCGTATCTAAAACGCTTGTGACTAGCGTGCCAGCACCATGAATACTTGCCTCACCTGGCTCAAGGTAGACTTGTACGCCATATTTTTCGCTGAATGCTTTTAATCTCTCCGCAAGTTTTTCGAGTGGATAATCAGTAGCAATAAAATGAATGCCACCGCCCAAACTGACCCATTCAAGCTGCTGCAAAACATCGCCAAATCGAGCTTCGATATCTGCCAAGCTCTCACTAAACGCCTCAAAGCTGTCATTTTCACAGTTGTTATGAATCATAACACCGCTAATATCACTCAACACGGCTGCAATTTTATCTTTATCATGCTCGCCAAGACGACTAAACGGACGCGCAGGATCGGCAATAATGAATGACGAGTTGCTGGTCTTTGGGTTTAAGCGCAGCCCAATCGGTATGTTTTGCGCTGATGCTTGATCTTTAAACGCATTTAACTGGGAGATTGAGTTGAAGATAATCTTATCGGCGTAGCTGAGCACTTCAGGCATCTCATCAGCGCTGTACGCCACGCTATAGGCATGTGTTTCTTTTTTATCTTTGCTACTAGCATCGCTATTATTACCAAAAGTCTCATAACCCAATCTGACTTCATTTAGCGAAGATGATGTCGTACCATGCAGATAAGGCTGCATGATATCGAACACGCCCCAAGTCGCAAAACATTTGAGCGCAAGCAGTGCTTTTGCGCCAGACAACTCGCACAGGCGCGCGATAATCTGCATATTGGCGACGATTGCGGCTTCATCAAGCAAGTAATATGGCGTTGGTGGTAATGATGACTGAGTGTTTTGTAGCGAATTTTTTGTATTCATAAGGTTTACCTAATAGCTGCTGGTCGTATCATGACAGACATAAATATTTGCGCTATAGTAGACTAAATCTATCATAATTAGAATAGCTTATGTCTCTCTCAACCGATTATTCCACCTCAAAAAGCCATGCCAATTTATCGTCACTTGATCCAAAAAACATAAGTTTAGAGTATCTCGATTCAGAGGCGTGTGCTGTATTGGATTTTTGGTTTGATAAGGACAATGAACAGTATTGGTTCGAGCAAAGCCATGAATTTGATCAGCAAATAAAAGAGCGGTTTGGTAAAATTTGGCAAGCAGCAAAGCAAGGGGAATGCGTCACTTGGCGCATTTCAGAAGCAGCAACCGACTGCAACAGCTCCATTACCGCTTTAGCTGGGCGTCTGGCAGAGATCATCGTTTTAGATCAATTTTCACGCAATTTATGCCGCAATAAAGCGGAAGCCTTTGCGCAAGACGGTATGGCGCTGGTGTTGGCTCAAGAAATCGTATTGCAGCCACATTTTTCTACCTTACCAATGACATGGCGCAAATTTGCTATTATGCCGTTTATGCATTCAGAATCTTTAAGGATTCATAGTCGCTATCTGCCATTATTTGAGCAGCTCGATGATGCCATTACTTTAGATTTTGAGCAGCAGCACAAAGAGATTATCGAACAGTTTGGACGTTACCCACATCGCAATAACACGTTAGATCGTGCGTCAACGGATGAAGAAGAAGCCTTTTTGCAGCAGTGGAACTCGTCGTTTTGACGCGATAACGCTTTTATAGTGGATTCACCATTGTATAAAACAAGGGCTGAATCAGATAACTGGTTCAGCCCTTGTTTTATAACTTGTTCTATAATAAGTCTTTTAGATCACGCAATTAATTGTTCACAGCACCAGTTTTAAAGGTAAAGCTCTCACGCTCTGTGGCTTTGCTATCGACTAAGATATCAAAGCTGACACGGTAATCACTATTGCCATGTAAACCACAATTTGCGTCTTTTTTACTGGTGCTTGTACAGCTTTTCAAATTGTCCGTAATGGGCAAGATGAACGCTTCGTTCGCTGGTAGCTCATATATGGTGTTTTTATAGGGATCTTGGCGATAGTCTAATAGCTCAATGGGCACATCCATATTACGCTGCATATCATGGAATTTAACATTGCTGATATCAATCGTTTGAGCAGACGGCATACTGACATAAATAGGCTGTCCGATAGGATCAGTTTGTAAGTCACGATCCGTTCCTTTGACCGGACTTGGTGTTTCGTTATACAACGCAGTGACGGTACCACTGACCCCTTGGCATGGATAAGTGAATATTCCTGCTACCGTATTATCTTCGGTCGCCTGCGTCGCTGAGGCATGGTTGACTAATACATAACCTTGATTATTAGCCGTATCCTTACCAAAAGGCTTATAGGTGACCATGCCCGTCCCTGTCAAACTTGAACCGGGTAGCATCAAAGAACGCAGATGATAAGGCGCTGCCAATAACGACTTAGCCATTGAGCCTGCCACTGTATCAGAGCCTATAATATTGCCTGCCGAGCTATAGTAAACCGATTGGGCAATATTCTCAGTCACCCCATATCGGGCGTTGCCATATTTTGCCTGTAATAACCGGTCTGTGAAGCTAACGCCCCTAAAGAACGGGTTATTATCACCTGTAACGTTTGCGATATCCGCAATCTTATTTTCATAATGTGGACTAAAAGTAGTCGGTGTACTGTTAGCAAATACGTGCTTGATGTATTTGGCATGTTGAATCGCAATATTATCCAGTGCGGTGTCAGCGGACAAGCCACCAAGACCACAGCTGGTTCGCGCTAGACTAAAGGTATTACTTGCGATTAATGCTGCTTGTGCCTCATTGTCGCTTGCTACATTATCAGTTTGGTCATCGGGCTTATCAGTCGAGGTATCATCAGAGCTAGCAGCAAGTGCTGTTGGCTTTGGCGTAACGTCGTTAGCGCTATTGTTTGAGTCTTCGCCACCGCCACAGGCCGTCAAAAAAGCCGTTAATAATATGATTGCAGCGAGGTTTTTTTCTGGCAATTTGAGGATCATCTCTTATCCTATAAGATAGTGGCGTGGTTATTATGAACAATAATTTGGGTATAACGGATATTATCGAATACTTATTCGGATATCATTTAATAAAAAGTATAAAGCTTTAGGAAATTACTATATTTGACCAAAGTACGTTTATTATGAAATTAATAGATATTTTTACTTAGGCTATTTATTTAAATAAATCAGCCAATCTCTATCCAATCTCTATCCAATCTTAATTCTCTAACGCCTTTCTCACTGGTGCAAAGCTACGTCTATGAGCGGGCAACACACCATACGTTTCAATCGCTTCGAGGTGCGCTTTGGTTGGGTAGCCTTTATGTTTGGCAATGCCATATTCAGGATACTCAGCGTCAAGTGCATACATGGTCTTATCACGGCTTACTTTTGCCAAAATACTGGCAGCAGCAATACTGGTATGACGAGCATCACCTTTGACCCATGCTTGACAGTCAACTACTTCTTCTTCGACACCAAGTTCTACGAGCCTTGCATAATCTAAATCTGGACAGCGATTCCCATCGAACAAAACTTCAGCATGCAGCTGATGTATGTCTTGTGCCATGTCATTCAAATGATAAGCAATGACCTCTAACATTATCTCAGTACATAAGCGCATCCCAAGCATGGTAGCTTGTAAGATATTCACTTGGTCAATCACTGCCGCTGGAATATCAGCAATGACATAACCAATGGCATATTGCTGAACCAAGGGATACAGCATATCGCGCTTTTTTTCGCTCAACTGCTTGGAGTCCGTCAGTATCGATAAGGGCGTATCTTTGAGAGGCTGCCCTTCAATCAGTCCTGACCAAGCACGTGGTAATATTGCCGATGCAACATTCACGCTGCCCAATAATGGTCCACGCCCTGCTTCATCGACACCAATCTGAAGCACTGAGCTCGTATCACTCTGTGCAATAGTGTTCGAATATTGCGCAAGTAATTCGTTGATATTAAGTTGACCAGATAAATAAATGGGAGAAGCCAAATTAATATATTGTCCTTTTATATCAATCTGCTCGATACTGCGTTCAATTTTTAAAAGATTACTCTCTATATGTAGCATGCTATTCATTAATTTTATTGTCTTATTTTATGAAATGAAAAGGTATGTAATGAATTTTCTTACTAGATCTGCGGCGTTTTCGACGGATAATTTTGCAGATACCATTGTTCAATCACGCTATTGGCAGGCTCATGATTGCTTTGCTGTTGCAAAAGATGCTTGGTCTGAATCAGCGCATTCAATTGCTCCGCATAAGCACGTGGCTGCAAAAGGCGCATGACGGTACGGCAGATATTGTCACCACTTGCTTGCTCTTGAATAAGCTCCGGTACGATCGCGGTAGCTGCCAAAATATTTGGCAAACCCACATAGGGCACTTTGACCAGACGTTTAGCAATCTGATAGGTTAGCTGATTCAGCTGATAGACGACGACCATCGGACGCTCAAGTAGCATCGCCTCAAGCGTTGCGGTACCTGAGGCTAACATCACAATATCTGATGCCGCCATCGCCTGCTGACTAAAGGTTGGCTGGCTATCATCATAGACCACCACGATGGCGGCGCGCAGCTGCTCTGAGCGCTGATCAATCACGTCTTGGACGATATATTGATGGTTTTGATCGACAGTTGGGATGATAAAGCAAAGCTTTGGGTCCAATAAAAGCAGCTTTTGGATACCGTCTAGCATCAAGGGTAAAATAGCCGTTATTTCACCGCGGCGTGAGCCCGGCATCACACAAATAAGCTGACTGACCTCATCAAAGCGTTCGATAAAAAACTGCTGCAAGCCATCGTTGTGCCAGACCAGCTCACTACGGCGCTGATTGATTGGTATGTCGAGCAGTGACTGGTCAATGGTATGCATCAGTGGATGCCCAACGCATATCGCCGGATGCTTATAACGCTCGTAAACAGGCAGCTCAAACGGAAACAGGCACAATACCAAGTGGGTTGCCGCTTTAATATTATGAATACGTGACTCGCGCCAAGCCCAGATAGAAGGACTAACATATTGCACGCAAAACACGCCTTTAGGCTTTAATTTTTTAGACACTCGTAGATTAAAATCAGGGGCATCTATGCCAATAAACCAATCAATATCCGCCTTTTTAAAAGCAGCCAGCAACTCACGACGCGCCTTAAGCAAATCAGGCAATTGCCCCATGACTTCTACCAGACCCATCACTGCCAAACGGGACAATGGAAAAATACTATTAAGCCCTTGTTCCTGCATTTTGGTACCGCCCACTCCGACCCAAACGATGTCATCACGTAGATTGTTCATCTGCTGCATAAAATCTGCACCCAGACTGTCTCCTGATACTTCACCAGCGACGATACCGATAACGAGCGGCTCACGCGCTACATTAGCCAACTCGTGAGTATCAAATGGCGCAGTTAAATCAGTCTGAAGCGTATGGTTATCGGTCATGAAAAGCTCTTAATAATAAAGTGTTACAGTGAAAGTCGTACAAGGGAAAAAACATGGATATTATAAAATATAACATAGGGTATCTATTATAGGATACGCACCATCATAATCAGCGGCATTTGTGGTGCTAAAATTCAGCTATTTATACTGCCATCATACGTGACGATGATAAAAATAGCGAAGCTGCCCGAAGAAATACAGTGGCATAAACGTCTCTTTATCCTACCTATAATCATCAAGTATAACCAAGTTTTCGCATCAGCATTCCAGTTATCAGTCAATTAACTGCTTGACTGCCCTTGTCAACTGGTACTTTTGTCCGCATAATGAAAGTCCCTATAAATCAGCTAGACGATATATAATCATGATAACAACCGCTACCCATAATGCAGAAATTGACGACGTGAATATTGAAAAATTTATTCCATTAATCACACCCAATGAGCTAAAAACCGAACTTCCTTTATCAAACGAAGCCTATAAAACCGTTTTAAATGGTCGTCACACTATCCAAAACATCTTGGATGGCAAAGACAAGCGTTTGTTTGTGGTTATTGGTCCATGCTCTATTCATGACATCAAAGCCGCTCATGAATATGCTGATCGCTTAGCCATATTGGCGAAAGAGATTGAAGACAGCGTATTCGTTGTGATGCGTGTCTATTTTGAGAAGCCGCGCACGACCGTTGGCTGGAAAGGCATGATTAATGACCCCGATATGAATGACAGCTTTGATATCGAAAAAGGTTTGCGTACAGCCCGTAAGCTACTGCTTGATCTCAATGAAAAAGGCCTACCTTGTGCTACTGAAGCGCTTGACCCGAATACACCGCAGTATATGCAGGACTTGATCAGCTGGTCAGCGATTGGCGCACGTACGACCGAGAGCCAAACGCACCGTGAGATGAGCTCAGGCTTATCATGCCCAGTCGGCTTTAAGAATGGTACTGATGGTGGCATGACTGTTGCGGTCAACGCCATGCAAGCGGTAAAAGCGGGTCATAGCTTTTTAGGTCTTTCTTCAGATGGTAAAGTGTCTATCATCAAATCTAAAGGTAACCCTTATGCTCACGTGGTATTACGCGGTGGCAATGGTAAGCCTAACTACGATGAAACAGCAGTCGCTCAAGTAGAAGACGCGCTTGCCAAAGGTAAAACTAGTAGCAAGATTATGATTGACTCAAGTCATGCCAACTCTGGTAAAGACCCTTACTTGCAACCGATGGTGATCCAAAACGTCGCGGAGCAAATCAGAAACGGCAACAAGTCCATCATCGGTATGATGATTGAGAGTCACTTAAAAGGCGGTCGCCAAGAGCTGACTGCTGATTTGGATGCGCTCGAATACGGCATGTCAATTACAGATGGTTGCCTAGATTGGGACAGCACGGTCACAGCACTACGTAACTTACGTGATATGGTCAAAGACATCCTACCTAACCGTTAATAGCTACTTATCAAAAAAGCCCGTTTGACACTAAATTGTCAGACGGGCTTTTTTCATGTTTAAGATTATGACTTTAGTTTTCTAAGACAGCTCTATGCAGTCACTGTACCCAGTACACTGCTTAGACTCTCATGCACATGCTTAGAGGATACTTGCTGCTGCACATCGAGCAGCTGCAAATGAGCCATTTGACGGCGTGGCTCAGCTAATGTATTCCAACGTGCCAATACTTGTAGTAAGCGCGAGGCTATCATCGGGTTAGAATCATCTAGCTTCTTAATCACGTCTGTATAGATATCCAAACCTTGTTGCGTCCATAATGCAGTTGGCTGCGAGGTAAAAGCGCTGATGACTGAACGTACGCGATTGGGCGTATTCCAATCGAAATCTTCATGTGCTAATAGTGATTTAATAACATCAGCATTGACGTTGTCAGCAGATGCTTGGACACTAAACCACAAATCAATCACCAAATCATCGGCTTGAAAACGCTGATAAAAATCTGCCAAGTACGCATCAGCATTTGCCACTTGATGATTGACCATGGCCTTTAGTGCCCCAAAACGTTCCGTCATACAGCTGGCATTATCATACTGCTGCTGTGCCCACTCTCCAGCGCCTTCCACGTTCGCCGTCAATGCCATATCGAGTACCACATTACGTAGTGCCCGTTCACCACGAGCTTCTGCACTGTCTTCATAAGAGTGCAATGGCAGTTGCTTGTAAAGCATTTCCCATTGATCTTTTAACGCCTCTGCTAGCTGCTGATACAAACCTTCACGCTGCGCTTTGACCACTTCTGGATCATAATCTTCAGGAATAGCAGCCGCCAACTCTTGAGCTGATGGAATATCAAGTAAACGCGCTGCTAGCATTGCATCTTCACCTGCGAGCACTGGCAATGTCTGCGCCAATGCCGCTAGATAAACATCAGGATTGCTCTTTGTGCTTTGGGTGGGCAATAAAATACGGTTGACCAGCATTTGTGTCACTTGCCAACGATTGAAGCCATTGGTTTCATGTTTAAGTAAAAATGCCAAATCTTCATCTTGATAATCATAATTCAGCTGTACAGGCGCACTAAAATCACGTAGCAAAGACACCACAGGCTCAGCACTTACGCCTTCAAAAGTAAAGGTTTGTTTGGCTTGGTCTAATAGCAACATACGCTCAGCAATAATTTTGCCGCTTTCTTTATCAAATAATGCCGTTGCAACTGGAATAGGCAAGGGTTTTGGCGCATCAAAGCCGCTCACATGGCGGGTTTGCTGACTCAACGTAATGGTCAATGTTTGCGTGGCGCTATCATAGTCTTGATGACCGGACACCACTGGCGTACCTGGCTGGCGATACCAATCGATAAATTCTTCTACTTTATCGTTAGTAATACTAAGCGCAGATAAAAAGTCTTCAACCGTGACCGCTTGACCATCATAACGACGGAAATACTCGTCCGTCCCTTTTCGGAAATCATTAGCGCCCAAGGTATTGGCTATCATACGGACAATTTCAGCGCCTTTTTCATAAACGGTGGTGGTATAAAAGTTATTGATCTCAACAAAACTCTCAGGACGTACAGGATGGGCAAGTGGTCCTGCATCCTCTGCAAACTGATGGGCACGCAAAGTCGCGACGTCATCGATACGTTGTACCGCGCTTGATTGCTGATCCGCTGAAAACGACTGATCGCGGTAAACGGTAAAGCCTTCTTTTAAACATAACTGAAACCAATCACGACAAGTAATCCGATTGCCCGTCCAATTATGGAAATACTCATGGGCGATAATAGCTTTTACGCTAAAGCTACGAGTATCAGTCGTAGTTTCAGGGCTCGATAATACACAGGCAGTATTAAAGATATTTAACCCTTTATTTTCCATCGCACCCATATTAAATTGACTGACTGCAACGATCATATAACGATCTAAGTCATAAGCACGACCGTAATTAACTTCATCCCATTGCATCGAATCTTTGAGTGCTTGCATACCAACATCACACTTATCGATATCGGCAGACTTTGCATATACTTCAAGCAAGACTTCTCGACCTTCACTGGTCGTATAGCTATCCGCTAATACATCCAAGTCAGCGACCACACAAGCAAACAGATAGCTTGGCTTATTGGTCGGATCATGCCAAATCGCATAATGGCGGTTTGGCGCATCGATCATCTCCCCCGCTTCAACCAAATTACCATTGGCTAGTAGTGTTGGATAGCGCTTGTCTGCTTCAAGGCGAGTGGTAAATATCGCGAGTACGTCAGGGCGGTCTGGATAAAAGGTAATTTTACGGAAACCTTCTGGCTCGCACTGGGTGACGAACATCGTCTCATCACCACTGCCCGCCATATAAAACCCTTCAAGGGCAGTATTGGTCTGTGGACAGATACGCACTTGTAGCGCCAATGTCACCGCATCAGGAGCATCACTAATCGTAAGCTTACCTGCTGACAGCTCATAGCCTTCAGCACTCAATACCTCACCATTCATGGACAGAGCCAACAGCTCTAAATCTTCACCAAATAAAACGATATCGCCTGCGCTTTGACGTACCATCTTTAGAGTACTGTCTACCTGTGCATGGTCTTCAAATAACTTGATATCTAAGCTGACAGTTTCAACATCGAAGCTTGGCTTTTGATAGTCTTTTAAATTGATTTTACTAGGCGCATGGAGAGGTACATCAGGCATTTCAGCATTGATGATTTGCGCATCGTTTTCAGCGGTAGACATATAGATTCCTATTGGTTTTTATGATGGTTATATTTATAACAGCCTTTATAGCAAGACTTAAGCGACACTTTGATACTGTCGCAATACCTATGTAAGATACCTAAGTACATTGACTTAAAGCGCCAAATTTCAAGGTTACTGATAAATTAAAATAAGAAAGGTAACGATGATAAGAATCCCTATATAATGACGTAAATTTTGGCGTAATGCGCATTATATCTATTTGTAAACTCTAGCATTATTTACAGTAATAGTACTTACATAAAGTAACATTTAGTATATTATAGATAGCAATTGCCTAAGTTTTATCGTAAGCAGTTTACAACAACAAATGTAATTCATTAAAATTTTTGGAGCTTATTATGTCAACCAGTTTTTCAAAAATCGCTGCCCTCGCTGTATTATCAAGCGCTGTTGTTCTAGCATCAGGTTGTGCCACCAAGCGCGCCACTTCTGAAGTCGTCGTTGCCCCACTAGGTATCCCAGGTGGTCAAGTTGGCTACAATGGTGCAGTTATCGTAGACAACTCAAACACAGTTATCACCGGTGCTGAGAACATCCAAGCCGTTGTATACTTTGCCTTTGACAGCAGTGCAATCACTTCACAATCTGCAGGTGTCTTAAACCAACACGCGGGTCTGTTAAAATCTAACCCAAATGCAGGCGTAGTTATCGCGGGTCACACCGATGAGCGCGGTAGCCGCGAATATAACATCGCATTGGGTGAGCGCCGTGCCCAAGCAGCACGTGATTATCTTGCAGCACAAGGCGTTGCAGCAAATAATATCCGTGTCATCAGCTATGGCGAAGAGCGTCCTGCTGCTGCTGGTACGAACGAAGATGCCTATGCCCAAAACCGCCGTGCTGAACTGTCTTACTAAGCATATAGCATAAGACATTATAAGCATTCAAAAGCCCAACAAGCCTATTGTTGGGCTTTTTGTTAGGCTAAGATAAATCGCGATATAAACCATAAGTTTCTACAATATACAGACTATGCAAAACTTAATGCTACACGATATTCTCTATACTCAGCTCGACCCCATGACAATGACGTGGTGTGCGACTGCTAAAGTGCGTGCTTCACATTGCGATATTAAAAAAACCACTACTTGCTTAACTGCCCCTCAAATTGCTTATAACCAACGCCAGCAGCAACGTGCAGGCGTAAGGCTATTATTGAAGGCATTGCTCAAAAGACTGGATATCGTCGATCGTTTAGATGAATCAAATTTTCCTTATCGACTCACTCATAGCCAATATTATGTGTGTTTTAGCCATACCAATGGCAATAATAAAAATACTACTCGAATACAAAATGATATAGAAAAATCAGACATACCATACGTCAAGGTCGCTGTCGTTATCAGTCGCCATCGTGCCTCGGGTATTGATATCGAAGTCAATGCCGTGAAATGGCAGGTAGCAAAGCGATTCTATCATCCAAAAGAGCTGGCTATCTTGCAAGCATTGCCAATGATACAGCGTAACTCTGCCATAAAATGTCTTTGGCAAATAAAAGAAAGCTTTATCAAGATAGATCAATATACGCTTGCCCAAGGTTTAGGCATGGATTATTCCGCCATCATTATTGATGTACTCAATCAGCCTATAGAAATCCTACCTTTGCTTACTCTGACTGACGATAAGACTAACTATCGAATTTCTGTTATTTCCTCACAGCAAACTGTTATTGTTTATTGATAAATCTCAAATACCTGATAATAAATGACATTTATTACTTTATTTTAGACATAAAAAAACGACCCTGAAAAGGATCGTTTTTTTATGCTTATTCTTCTGTTAACAACAGTATTTAAACGGTTGTTAAATTAGAAGCGGTAAGTTGCACCAACTTTAACAATTGGCATCCACTCTAACCAGTCTTTATTTTCTAGCTCTCTTTCTGCTGCAGCTGCAACATCTTTACCTTGAACTACAGTAATATTGCCATCTGAGTCCTTAGCTGTAACAGGACCATTTGCATTACTTGAAGTGACAGTAGCATCAGTTTGACCCATATATGCAGCGCCTAGCTCGCCAAACAGACCAAAATTATTGGTAATGTTAGGACGGAAACCGATAGTAGCATAAGGAGCTAGTTTGTTACGATGTTCCATAGTACCTTCTAAAGTACCAGTTTGATTCGCATCGTAGTCAACATTATTGATTCTAAAGTTAGGACCATTAGCATTTGCACGTACATCAAAATCGTTATCAGGAACGATAATACCAGCACCCATAGTGAACCAGTTCGCCATAGGACGTACTTGTACGCCTAAGTACGGGTTGCTGAAGTCAGAATCGACTTCGTAGTTTACGTCGTTTGCATCAAAATCGCCGCCGAATAAATCAGCAACATCGCCACCTGCCCAACCAGCTTGAATTTCAGTTTTGTCGTTTAAGCCCCAAGCGATGTTAGCACCATAACCTAAAGTACCAACTTCAGCACTGATCGCTGCTGGATGAGTAACAGTTTGGAAGAAAGTCTTAGTACCACCAACAACTGCACCAGTGGTGTTACGTAACACACCAGCGTCTGCATTATAGGCATAACCAGCGTCTGCTTGATAAGCAACTGCTACTGGCTCAGCTTCGTATACAACAGCGTCATTGCCATCAATAACGATAACTGGATCAGCTGCAAGAGCAGCAGTTGAGGCTAAAACGGCAGCAGTGATTGCTGTTAATTGAATAAGTTTCATAATTACTCTCCTAAAGTATGAAATAACACGCCCATAAAAAAATGAAAATCTAACTTTTTTAAACAATCATTTTGATGCGAGGATTAAAACAATTTTGGCTCAAAAAGTCACCCCTAAAGATGCACTTTTTATTTACCATTATGTAAAGATTGCATAGATATTGTAATAATTACTACACCAGCCCGCAATACTTCGCCCTTTTGTTACACAATGCTATTAAAGCCACCGCGCAGCCTACACATGATTATTGGAATGCTTAATGCTCATGTAAAGGTATTACAAAATATGTCTGCATGATGAAGCATCTTGTGAAATAACGCAATAACAGTTATAGAGTTAATTACTACAGATTGTTGTACTTTGTGACTAAACGTATCTAATATTGCTACGAAAACCGAAAAATTCTCAGATAATTTTGTTATAAATCCACGCAATGTAAATACGTTACTATATAATAAGAGGTAGGCTTGTCTAAGGGTTATATTGTGCTAAATTAGAGTCAGTAAGCCAATTACTGTATGCCTTTGCGCTTATTCATTTTTAGCCTTATCGCCTTGACTGTTCTGCTCTATTTTTAGAGGCGATTATATCCGTTATGATATAGCTACTTGCTTTGTTTTTTTATTATTACTGAGTCATTTATATGCCTAAAGTATCGTCGATTACCCGTGTGCTAGAGATTATTGAGGCGGTATCTTATGCCTCAAAACCGATTTCGCCACTAGAGCTATCGCAGGAGCTTGATATTCCGAAGCCAACCATTCATCGATTGATTCAAAATCTGGTTGATGAAGGGTTCGTGACAATTGATATTGGCGGCGGTATTATACCGGGTAAACGCGTACGCAATTTGGGTGTTGAGCTTTGGCAGCAGCGACTGTTCTTTAATGAACGTCAAATGATTTTGCAAAAACTGGTCGATGAGCTAAAAGAAACCTGCGGTATCGGTGTTCCTTATCACATGAATATGATCTATACCAACCGCGCACAAACGACCTTGCCGATACAGATTTATTTACCAGTGGGCGCAAAGTCGCCAATGTGGTGTACAGCGACTGGGAAGCTGTATTTAAGTCAGTTGCCGAGTGCAAGCCGCGAAAAAATACTACAAAATTTGTCACTAGATAAGTTCACTAAAAACACCATCACTGATATCGATGCGCTAAACGCTGAGCTTGATCGTATCGCTGAAACAGGCATAGGTATCGATAACGAAGAGTTTATCTCTGAGATGGTGGCAATCGCCGTACCGATAAGGGATAGGAAATCACGCTACCTTGCTTCGTTATATCTGCATGCACCGACCATACGGGTGTCTTTAGATGACCTCTTAACCTATGTGCCACGACTGCAAAAAGCGGCGCAAGATATTCAGTCTCTGGTCTACGAGCTGCCAAGTTAAATGCCTTGATATAAACTAGAAATAAGTCAAAAAAAGGTCTGCACTATTACTATAATGCCGACCTTTTTTATTTGTGTGCTTAATAATTTAAGACAATACAGAGCTGTCGTGACGCGCCATAATACTAGAAAAATCTCTATCACCATTCTCGATGGTATGCGCAGCATATAGCTCAGTTGCTTTAGCGCCCATTGGTGTCTCTACATGCGTGTCTTGAGCGGTTTGCATGGCAAGGTTAAGATCCTTTTGCATCAGCTTACTCATAAAGCCGCCTTGATAGCCATTGCTCGATGGGACATTTTCCATCACTTGCGGGTACGGGTTGTAGACCTCTAGCGTCCAGTTACGACCGGAGCTTTGTAGCATGATATCGGATAGCACTTTTGGGTCGAGACCATTTTTGACGCCTAGATTAATCGCCTCTGCCGTTCCTGCCATCAGAATTCCAAGCAGTATATTATTACAGATTTTAGCTACTTGTCCTGCACCATGCTCGCCTGCGTGGAAGATATTTTTTCCCATTACAGCCAGTATCGGTTCAGCTTTGGCAAAGGCTGCATCGTCTCCACCAACGATAAAGGTCAATGTGCCAGCGATAGCGCCACCTGTACCGCCAGAGACTGGCGCATCTAAAAAATCAATACCAAGCTTACTTGCAACTTCTGCTACTTTCCTAGCATCAGCTGCTGCTATGGTACTGCTATCGATAACCAAAGTACCTTTTGGTAAGTCTACAAGTAGACCGTCAGAGCTACCTTCTCCTAGATAGACAGAATGCACGTGCTTGCCAGCAGGTAACATACTGATAATCACTTGGGCATTTTGAACAGCATCTTTCGGACTCTCTGCTATATTGGCACCCGCTTGTTGCAAGCGCGCGGTCGCCTCTACAGATAAATCATAAACCGATAGCGTATAACCTGCCTTTAACAAGTTTGCTGCCATTGGACCGCCCATGTTACCTAGTCCAATAAAGGCGATATTTGGCTTTGCTGTATTACCATCATTATCAGTCGTAGTTGTACTACTTGAACCTATATCCTTTGTAGCCATCTCATCGCTCCTTGATGATTGATTATGCAATTAGTTTTAATTTTTCAAATTTCACTTAATCCAGTTAAGTTGGCTTAAATCAGATGCTAAATATCTGGTTAGCGAACAGCCTCATTACCCAGTGCAGCATCGCTCAGCCAATCATCTAAAGGATGCTCGCCTTTGGCATATGGATTGGTAAAATGCTGCTGGATATAATCTTGTCCCTCTGCACTCAAACACTCAGCTAACGTACGAGACCAGTTTGGCGTCCGATCTTTATCAATCAATAACGCACGTACGCCTTCCTTAAAATCAGGGTTAGCCGCACAATGTACAGCGACATTGGTCTCTAGGTACAAAACTTGCTCTAGCGATAAATCCGTCACCTTATGATATAGCGCATAGGTCAATGCCGCAGTCACTGGACAGCCATGTCGATAGGTTGCAATGGCTCGCTGTGTCCAACTGTCGGCAGCAAAATCTGCATCGAGCTCTGTGAGCGCCTCATCACTTTGTAATAGCGCATCGATATCACCCAAACCGCCCCTGTTCATTAGCTGCTGAATAGCACACCAATGCTGCGCAAGCTTACTAGTAGGCAATTCAGCAACAGGCTGCGCCGCCAATGCCCGACTCACGATACTATGGGCGCTGTTGTTATTTTCTTTATAGCTTTCCTTATTGTCTGCATTAGCTGCTGGTTGCCAATCACTTTGCTTCAGACGTTGCATGATAGCGTCATAATCAGAGCTGGCAACTGCATACTCTGCTAAGTTGGTCAATAATGCATCGCTACCATTACACATTGCACCTGTCAGCCCTAAGAATAAACCAGTTTTGGCCGGCATGCGTTGCAAAAACCAACTGCCAGAGGCATCAGGGAATAGACCAATGGTAATCTCAGGCATAGCAAAACGGGTACGCTCAGTGACCAAGCGATGGCTACAGCCTGCCATCAACCCCATGCCGCCGCCCATAATGATGCCATCGCCCCACAAGATTAACGGTTTAGGATAAAAGTGCATTTGTCGATAAAGACTGTACTCATGACCAAAAAAATCCGTCGCATAAGGATTTGGCATAGGCGCTGTTGCTGACATACTGTCATATAACCTACGAATATCACCGCCTGCACAAAACGCTTTGTCGCCTGCGCCTTTTAATAGCAATGCCACTACTTGCTCATCACCTTGCCACTGCTCTAGTTGTTGCGATAACAATTGACACATCTCAACGCTCAAGGCATTAAGAGATTTGGGCATATTTAACGTCATTATCCCAATAAGGTGACCACAATCTGTCGGCTCGGTGCTGAATAATACCGGCGCGTCTGATATGCCTTCTATAGCTGCTGTCATAAATGTGACCTACAAAATGAAAAAGTGAGAAAATATTATTTTGATTAAACTAACTTTTGGTTAAAGTAATTAAGGTATCGTTTATTTATTTTGCCAAACAGGCTTACGCTTCTCTAAAAATGCTTGCACACCTTCGCGCTGATCTTCAGTATCAAACAATTTAACAAAGGCTTCACGTTCATCGATAAGGTTTTGCGCAGGTGGTGTGTGTCTTGCTGCTTGAATAAGTTTTTTGGAATAACTGACTGCAACGGGTGATTGTTTAGCAACTTTTTGCGCCAGTGCTTGAGCTGTTTGTAATCCTTCACCTTTCGCAGCAACTTCTTCGACTAAGCCAATGCGTAGTGCAGTCTCGGCATCGACGCGCTCGCCGCACAATATCATGCGCTTTGCCCAGCCTTCGCCTACCAAAGCCGTTAGATTTTGGGTACCACCAGCACACGGCAACAAGCCAACGCCTGTCTCAGGTAATGCCATTTGAGCATGGTCTTCTGCAATACGGATATCACAAGCGAGTGCGCACTCAAGACCACCGCCCATCGCATAGCCATTGATCACTGCAATGCTAACGCCGCGATAGGCTGACAGTGCTTCGAACGCTTCACCAAAGGCTATCGCCATACTGATTGCGCGACCTTTATCGCCATCTGCAAAATTATTTAGATCGGCGCCCGCTGAAAAGAATTTCTCACCATCACCATGAACGATTAGTGCATATACCTCATCATTAGCATTGAGGTCAGTGACCAATTGCTTAAGCGCCTTAAGACTGTCCATCGTCCACGTATGAGCAGGTGGATTGTTCAATGTTAGCGTTGCAGTATGACCATCAATCGATAGTTTTAAGTTGGTATAATCCGTCATGATCAAACATCCTTATCATAAAATCATTTTATTCATATAAATAGTTAGCGCAGTTGGCTCAATGCATCATCTTGTAATAGCTGGCGCGAGACAATCACGCGCATAATTTCATTGGTACCTTCCAAAATCTGATGCACACGCAAATCTCGCACATGACGCTCAAGCGGATACTCATTGAGATAGCCATAGCCACCATGTAATTGTAGAGCTTCATTGGCTACATCAAAACAAAGATCGGTCGATAAACGCTTTGCCATCGCACAATAAGTAGAGGCTTGCGCATCCTTATTGTCGACTTTGCTCGCCGCTAAATACAGCATTTGCCGTGCGGTGATGGTTTGAGTCAACATATCGGCAAGCTTAAACTGTATCGACTGTAAGCTGGCAATCGGGCTGCCAAACTGACTGCGCTCTTGTACATAATTGGTCGCTGTCTCAAGCGCCGCTTGCGCCGTTCCTACTGCACAGATACCAATATTAATTCGACCCCCATCCAAACCCTTCATAGCAATACGAAAACCTTGACCTTCTTCGCCAATGAGATTCTCTACTGGAACTTTGACATCTTTAAAGCTAATCGTCCGTGTCGGCTGTGCTTTCCAGCCCATTTTATGCTCGTTTTTGCCGTATTCGATACCAGCGCTATCTGCATCAACCACGAACGCTGAAATCCCCTTCGGTCCTGCGCCGCCCGTACGAGCCATAACCACTAACACATCGGTTGAGCCTGCGCCTGAAATAAAGGTTTTTTCACCGTTCAACACATAATACTCGCCGTGCTTATCGGCTTTGGTACGTAATGATGCGGCATCAGAACCGGCATTAGGCTCGGTCAAACAATAACTGCCTAGCCATTCACCACTGACCATATTTGGCAAATATTTTTTGCACAACACATCGCTACCAAACTCACCAATCATCCAGCCTGCCATATTATGAATACTCATATAAGCAGCTACTGCGGTATCACCCCAGGCTAGCTCTTCAAAAACCATGGCAGAATCTAAACGCGGCAAGCCCAAGCCATCATACTCAGGGTTGGTATATAACCCTAAAAAGCCAAGCTCGCCTGATTTTTTGATGACATCAATCGGGAAATGCGAGGTGCGATCCCATTCAGCAGCATTGGGCTTTAGCTCTTTTTGGGCAAACTGTCTGGCAGTTTGGCGAAAGGCAATTTGGTCGTCTGTCAATGAGAAATCCATAAGATCATCCTTGTGCTGAATAGAGTATATTAAAGCGTCAATGCAAATATAGGTGATTCAGCGTTAAATTGAAATAGTCGTATTAACACCGCGACTTGCTTCATCATCAAACCAGCGCGCCGTCACAGTTTTAGTTTGGGTATAAAATTGCACCGCTTGCTTACCATAAGGACCCAGATCACCAAGCTTACTAGCACGTGAGCCTGAAAACGAGAACATCGGTAGTGGCACAGGAATCGGCAAGTTAATACCGATTTGACCGACTTGGATATCTTGCTGGAACTTATGCGCTGCAGCCCCTGACTGAGTGAAGATAGCAGTACCATTACCATGCGGATTAGCATTAAGTAGCTCAATCGCTTCATCTAAGCTATTGGCACGCATGATGCACAGTACAGGTCCAAAGATTTCTTCTTTGTAAATTTGCATGTCGCTTGTGACGTTATCAAAGATAGTTGGACCAACGAAGTTGCCCTTCTCATACCCTTCAACTGTAATACCACGGCCATCAAGTATCAAGCTCGCCCCTTCCTCAACCCCTGTGCCAATCAAATGCTCAACACGCGCTTTTGCCGCAGGAGAAATCAGTGGACCCAAATCTTTATCGTGCTTACCGGCTGAGACGATTAAACCTTCTGCTTTGGCCTTGATGTCATCAATCCACTCACCAGCAGCACCGACAAGGACAACGACAGACAATGCCATACAACGTTGACCAGCAGCACCAAATGCGGCACCTGCTAGCTGATTAAGAGTCTGCTCTTTATTGGCATCCGGCAAGATAACGCCATGGTTTTTTGCGCCCATCATACACTGAGCACGTTTGCCTGATTGACTGGCACGCTCATAAACATGTTTGCCGACATTGGTCGAACCGACGAAAGAAACTGCTTTGATATCAGGATGATCACAAATCGCATCAACGGTGGCTTTGCCGCCATGTACGACGTTTAGAACCCCTTCAGGTACACCCGCTTCAACCGCAAGTTCAACCAAACGCATGGTCACCATCGGATCTTGTTCAGAAGGTTTTAAGATAAAAGTATTACCCGTGGCAATCGCCATTGGAAACATCCACAGTGGAATCATCGCTGGGAAGTTGAACGGCGTAATGCCTGCACAAACACCAAGTGGCTGCCAAATACTGTAAGTATCAACACCTGATGCAACGTTTTCAACAAAGTCCCCAATCTGTAGATTTGCAATGCCTGCTGCATGCTCGACTACCTCTAAACCTCGGAATACATCACCACGCGCATCAGCAATGGTCTTACCCTGCTCTGCAGTCAAAATCTCTGCTAATTCATCCATATGGTCGCGAATCAGTGCTTGATACTTTAAAAAGATACGGGCACGAGTGGTAATTGGTGTTTTGCGCCACGTTTGAAAAGCCGTTTGAGCGGCAGCGACTGCTTGATTGATTTCATCGTCTGTCGTTTGCGGTACCTTGGCAATGACTTCTTGAGTGGCAGGATCGGTAATATCAATCCATTCGCTAGTATTAGAATCAACAAATTGACCATTGATGAGCTGCTTGACGTGGTGCATAAGATATCCTTATCTTGTTTGTAAGACCGCCATTAGGTGACGGCTTAGAATTTTGAAAGCTTTAAATCTAAAAACTTAGAATTTATCATTCTGTTATATAATTTTAAAATGATTTATTTCGTATCGTTATTGACTATAACAATAAAACAATTTTAGGGTCAAGCTCTTTATGCTGCTTTTAGTAAAGTTAACGTTAATGTCCGATTTATCTACCATAACCCATAAGCTATTAACGACAATAAAAAAGCCCATGAGCATTCATGAGCTTTTTCAGATAAAGGTAATTTTAAAACGTGCCTGAAAATGCGCCTAGTAATCTTTCATAGATTGCTTGACCGCATCAATAGCCGTTGGATTATCAAGGGTAGACATATCACCAGTGGGTTTATCCTCTGCTAACGCCCGAATAGCACGGCGCAATATCTTACCAGAGCGCGTCTTTGGTAATGCTTGCGGGAAATAAATCGCAGCAGGTCGTGCGATACCACCCAAGGATTTTACTACCGCGCCAATTACTTGCTGCTCAAGGCGGAAGCGGTTTTCAGTCGTTGCCACCAGTTCATGATCTTTTAACACACAAAAAGCAATCGGCAGCTCGCCTTTTAGCTCATCTTGAATACCCACGACCGCACACTCTGCGACCTCTGCATGCATACTGATCGCCTCTTCAATCTCTTGGGTGCCCAGTCTATGACCAGCGACATTAATGACGTCATCGGTACGCCCAAGAATATGAAAATAGCCGTCTTCGTCAACGACTGCATAGTCTGACGTCGAATATTGATTGCTATCCGCTAAGCTAAAGTAGCTATCAATAAAGCGCTTATCATTACCCCAAACTGTGGTCAAACAACCCGGTGGTAAGGGCGCGCGAATAGCGAGTAAACCTTTTTCGCCCGCTTTACACGGCTCGCCAGTTTCTTCATTGATGACCTGCGCATCGTAGCCATACATAGGATAGCCAGGTGAGCCTTGTTTGTGCGGTTTATCAGCGAACCTAGGAGTATTACTCAGAATAGGCCAACCTGATTCTGTCTGCCAATAATGATCTAAAATCGGTACGCCCAAATGCTTGGTCAGCCAGCTGGCAGTAGACTCATCTAGTGGCTCACCTGCCAAAAAGAAGGATTTGACGCTTGAGACATCGTAGCGCGTCATCCATGTCTCATCTTGCTTTTTCAGCATACGCACACCAGTTGGTGCGGTAAACAAAATATTGACCTTGTTAGCTTCTACAATTCGCCACCAGATACCAGGATTTGGCAAATGTGGTAAGCCTTCATACATAACACTGGTCATGCCAGCGAGCAATGGCGCATAGATGGTATAAGAATGCCCAACGGCCCAACCGATATCAGATATCGCCCAAAACGTCTCGCCTGCCTTACCGTCGTAGATATAGTCCATCGATGTGGTCAGTGCTACTGCATGACCACCGGTATCACGTTGCACGCCTTTTGGTGTGCCCGTCGTACCAGAGGTATAAAGCAGATACGATGGCGTATTAGACTCAAGCCATACAGGCTCGACGATAGCATTGGCTTCGCAGCTGATACGGCGTTCAGTGGCATAGTCCACATCCAGCTCTTTTACTTCAAACGGCAAAATACCACGATTGACCACTACTACATGCTCAGGCTTGGTGGTTGCCTGCTCGATACCTTGATTGACAAGGTTTTTATAGTTGACGACTTTACCACCACGCAAACCTGCATCCACTGTGATGACCATTTTTGCTTCAGCATCATCCATACGAATGGCTAAATTATGGGCGGCAAAGCCACCAAATACCACCGAATGCACCGCACCGATACGCGCGCATGCCAGCATTGCATAAGCGGCTTCTAAAATCATCGGCATATAAATGATGACACGATCGCCCTTCTCAATACCGTGACGCTTTAATACATCGGCAAAATAATTCACTTCTTTATAAAGGTCGTTATAAGTCAGGCGGCGCTTAGTATAGTCGGTATAGAACTCAACGTTATTACCCAAGTCTTTAAAAGCATCGACTACAGCAGGATAGGTTTCTACGAGTTCTTGATTAATCTCTGATGATAGCCAAATAAAAGCATCCTGTTCTGCACGTTCTTCAAGATGACGATCGACACAGTTATAGCAAAGATTGGTTTCGCCGCCGACATACCATTTAGCAAATGGCAAATTACTGTCATCAAGGATTTGCTCAGGCTCTTTATGCCAATAGATACGCTTGGCTTGCTCCGCCCAAAACTCTTCTTTATTTTCAATAGAAGACTGATAAATCTCAGCAAAGGTTTGAGTCGTATTTAGTGCTTGAAATGTTGGAGCTGACGTTTGATTGGTCACTGCAGTGGCGGTTTGCGCGCTCATAATAGCTGTCCTTAGCATAAATGATGGGTAATGCGATGTGATTTGTCCGATAATATCATAATATAAGACTGGCTATCCCGGCCAGCTATCCTTACTAAATCAAAAAAAACCGATACACTACGTATCGATTTAGTGTGTATCGGTTTAAAATGTAGCAGAGCCAATCATAAAGGTCAACTATTAAGCCTGTTATCTCCTTAATAGTTGAGTTAGTTTAAAAAAACTATACCTCGCTCTGATTGGCATACATCTCACGCATCACTTTTTTATCGTGTTTACCAACAGAGGTCTTTGGTAGTTCATCGACAAACTTAAACTGACTAGGTATACCGTATTTTGGAATGATACCACGGGCTACTGCCTGCTCTGCCAGCGCTTTGATGTCATCAACTTTGGTATCTTGGCAATTTGGTTTGAGTACTACCAATGCTAATGGACGTTCGCCCCATTGCTTATCACGTACCCCAATCACAGACACATCTGCTACCGAAGGATGTAGCGATAGAATCGTCTCAATCTCTAGTGAAGATATCCACTCGCCACCTGACTTAATCACATCTTTTAAGCGATCGGTGATTTTGATATAGCCATCAGGTCGTATATAAGCGATGTCTTGGGTATGCATGTAGCCGTTTTCCCACAGCTCTTTGCCAGCGTCATCATTTTTTAAATAGCTTTGGGTCAACCACGGTGCGCGTAATACCAGCTCGCCAGTATTGTCCTGACCTGTACCAACTGGCTGATTGTTCTCTCCCCATACTTGAGCATCAACCATAAGTACAGGCTTACCCGTCATACAGCGGCGAGCAATATCCTCTTCTTCACTCAGCTGGGGCTCATTGAGGCTAAAGTCAGTCAGACTGATTAGAGGTGCGGTCTCCGACATGCCATAACCGGTATAAACTTCAATACCCTGATCCATCGCCGCTTTTGCCAAGCCTTCTGTCAATCGTGAACCACCAATAATCATTTTTAGACCATTAAAGCTGGCACCGCGGTCTTGCGCTTCTTTGAGTACCATTTGCAAAATTGTCGGTACACAGTGGGTGATGCTGACCTTTTCATTGATAATCAAATCCATCAACAAATCAGGTGCATAACGACCAGGATATACTTGCTTTAGACCTGTCATAGTAGCTGTAAACGGAAAGCCCCACGCATGGACATGGAACATCGGGGTCATTGGCATATAGACATCACCATAGCTGACGCCTTGTTTATTTGGCAACATACCAATCGACGCTGCTTCCGTCAGGGTATGCAGTACTAACTGACGATGGCTAAAGAACACGCCTTTCGGATCACCTGTCGTACCTGAGGTATAAAAAGTTGTAGCAATGGTGTTTTCATCAAAATCTGGGAAATCAAAATGGTCATCAGCAGCATCAAGTAGCGCCTCATATTCACCTTTGACACGGTTCTGGTTACCCCCGAATACGCCCTCAGAGGTCACGCCATTATCATCTAACCAAATAATATGCTCAATGCTGGAGTTTTCAAACTGATAATCTTTGACCAACGGCGCAAATTCAGAGTTGAGTAGCAGCACCTTTGGCTTAGCATGATTAATGGTATAAAGGATTTTGTCAGGTGATAGACGAATATTGACCGTTTGCAAAATATACTCTGACATCGGTACGGCAAAGTAGGATTCAAGATAGCGATGACTGTCCCAATCCATCACAGCAACCACATCACCAGCATCAAGGTTTAAGCCGTCTAAAACATTCGCCAAACGATTGATACGGTTAAATAAGTCTTTATAAGTAAAACGTTTTTTATCTGCATAAACGATTTCTTGATCTTGTGATACGGTTTTGGCTCGGTTTAATAACTGCTTAACCAATAGCGGAAAATCATAGGCGGATGGCGCACTGTGATAGATATTTGACATAAGTTTGACGTCCTTGTTTATAGTATTTTTGAGTGCAGATAAAAACCAATCGACTGGATATCAGTCGTGATTACATAATGATGTTTTTATCAATAACCTCTTGATAGTAAAAAAAAACCAGCCTCATGTAAAGGCATGACACGTAAGTGGCACAATACTCATTGTTCGAAAATAATCGTTTCTCAATTGCTTAGCTTGTGATAGCTTATTTTATCTCTTATGTTGGTTTGTCTGGTGTTATTTTGTCTGGCATTAAGCAGAACGCGGTTTTGTTTTTATCATGCCAAAACTTGCGACCAAAAGTGCCAATACTTGTACAAATAATAATAGCCAAACGGTTAATGACCATTGTCCACGTGCATAAACGATACCACACAGCCAGGCGCCCATCGTGCCGCCCGCATAATAAGCCATATAATACAAACCTGAAGCTAATGAACGTCCGTTTTTGACATTGACGGCAATATAGCTAATGGTTGCCGCTTGGGTAACAAAAACGCCTGACGACATAATGGCAAGCCCAATAATAATGCCCCATAATGGCGTGACCAGCGTTAATAACGCACCAAGCATCGAAAAAATCACTGCCACTCGAACGGTGCGTGCTGCCCCAAATCGACGTAATAATGTTGTCGACAATGGCGTGATAATCACTCCGATTAAATACACCGCAAAAATATTAGCAAGCGCGCCAGTGCTAAGCTCATAAGGCGTGCCAGCAAGATGTAGATTGATAAAGGTAAAGCAACCAACGAGCGAAAAAAGCACACAAGCACCGAGCAAACATGCGGTTACCACATAACGATTGGTCAAATGCTCACCAAGCGTCTGCATCGCTGAGCGAAAATTTGGATTGGCTACAAAATGCCGCGACGATGGCAACATCTTGCCAACCCATAGTGCACCGATAAGCGTCATCGCTGCCATCACATAATAGCCTGCACGCCAGCCAATATATTCATGCAAATGCCCCAGTAAGAACCGCCCCATAAAGCCGCCAAGTACCGAGCCTGAGACATAGAATGACATCAGCTCTGTGACAGCTCGCCCCTCGAACTCCTCACCGATATAGGCAATGGTCACAACCGTAATGCCTGGGACAGACAATCCTTGCATAAAGCGCCACATACCGAGCCAGCCAATACTAGGACTTTGGGCGATTAAAGCAGTAGGTATCGCTAAAAACAACAAGGCCCCAACGATAAAAGATTTGCGCCCGACCGCATCAGATAGCATCCCTAAAAACGGTGACATAATGGCAATCGCCATCACTGTTGCGCCAACAACCATCCCTGCCTGCACTTCAGTCGCTGAAAAATCTACCATCAATACTGGCAATACCGCTTGAATAGAATACACCTGCAAAAAGGCGAACATCCCAATCAGACCAATAGTTAACTTCAGCACCCATGAAGGCGAATCAAAGGGTATCTTTGTCGTGTTGTTATTTATATGATTATTCAAAAGAGTACTGACTATAAAAAGGCTCATTTAGCTTAGGCTAATTGGGCGTGGGTGATAGAAATATGGCAATCGTACACAAAATATCTAATCTAATAACTGTAAAAATCATGACTTAACATCAAAAAAATTTAATGAAGGCAATTTTAATCACGGTATTTTCCATTAAAGTCTTATTCACTAAATCAGCTGAGTTCCAAAGCCAATAATTCTTAAAAAGTTAAGTTGCATTTTATCACAGCACATAACAAACACAGGTTGCGCTATGTTACAAAACAGCATTCAACACCATAATGGCATTAGCCTGCAAATATAAGCCTATAACTATAAAAACGGCTTATAAAGCGCTCAATAAGAAACCGTGGATAAACTCAATCGTCTCTTGAGTCAGCGCAGGTAGGGTGCTATTTTACAGTCCCTTCCAATGTATGGCGTTCAGCAGTAACACAAATGATGTTAAAATAACGATTTGTCCGTATTTTACCTACAGTGTTGCCCGTAATTTCAGCCATATGTTGCCTAAAACGCTATGCTTAATTTTAAAAAGGATGTAAGTCATGATTAACACCAAAATATACAAGTCCGTTTATACCTTGGCTGAAAAGCTACTAGAAGCCGATAGAAAAGGACATCAAGAAGCCTTTAATTGGCTATATAGCGAGTTAAAAGCGATTTGTGTCGATAATGAAAATACCGATAAAGACCATCCAGAGCAATGGGAAACGCTAGCCGACTTCACTGCAGAGTTAGATGAAGCGTTGGTCATTTATGATAAGGCACTTGAAAAAGCCAAAGCCATCAATTCAAAAGACCATCTGTCATCCATTGCGTTTTCTATGGCAGTTATCCAAGTTGAATTGGGGCAAAAAGATACTGCAATTACCAGCCTGCAGAACGCAAAAATTACCGCCAATAAAATCGAAGATAAAGAGTTTAAAGCGGAAATAGATGAATTACTTACCAAATTGTTAGCAGAATAAACAACTCAAACTTTCGATCCGGTGCCAACACAACATCAAATCAATACATTTCTACATTCGTATATTGATACACATCCTGCTATCTTTTTTATGGCAAACTTTGTATACCTATACATAGGCATAAGCGTTTATATATCAGCAGCCGTATAACCACTAAAATAGTTAAAAAAATAAACCATAAGGACGAGTATTAATGAGCGATAAAATCATAGATTTGGGTGCAGGATTTTGGAACATTCGTGGTACGTTTCGTTTAGGCGGTGTGCTGAATATCGGTACACAATGCTCATTGGTTAAGCTTGCCTCTGGACGATTTGTTTTTTTAGACAGCTACACCTTGACTGATGACGTGCGAGCGCAAGTGATGGCACTGACTAATAATGGGCAAGATGTCGAAGCGGTACTTAATTTGCACCCCTTTCATACTGTCCATTGCGCGCAAATGGCAAAAGACTTTTCGCAAGCGACTTTTTATGGCAGTAGTCGGCATCATCAAAAAGTACCTGAAGTGCAATGGGCAGACGATTTGGTCGAAAGTGATGCGGTCGCTGAGCGTTATCCTGAGCTTAAGTTCTCATTGTCACAAGGGGTTCACTATATCGCACCTAATGAGATGATTCATGCAGGTTCGCTGCTGGCATTCCATCCTGCTAGCAAAAGCTTACACGTCGATGATACTTTTATGAGTCCACCGACAAAGCTATTAGAAGCGGTGTTACCTGAATTATTGCTACATCCTACTACCAAAAAAGCACTAAAAAATGAGCCAAATGCTGGCAAAGAGTATTGTGATTGGGCGAGCAACTTGGCAAATGACTGGCGCGATGTACGCAACTTTTGCGCAGCACATTCTTATTTGGTCAAATTTAAAGATGGCGATTTTGAGAAGGCATTATTAAAAGCGATTGCAAAAGCACGACCTAAGCTTGAAAACGCGTAATTGTTGATTGGATAAACGATAAAAAAGGCTACCAAAATGGGTAGCCTTTTTTAGCGCGAAACCCTGTTTGCAACGTCGGGGCAACTTGTATGGTACTGTCTTGAGTGGCGTTGCTAACCGTATCTAAACTTGAGCAACCTGTTAATAACATAACTGCCATAACAGCTGATGCGCTCATTTTGCAAACGCATTTTATAATATGACTCTTTAATAATCTTGAAGTTAATTTAAATAATTCTCACTAGAATGGCATAATATTAATAATAACTTCACAATGATGCTAAGTAGATCACAACATCCTGTCTTATTTAAATTGCCTTTCAAAATAGAGAAAATATGTTATGAAAATTATGATAATAACGCTGCAAGCTCATCCTTATTCTCGATAATGTCTGCCAATGTATAGCGTTCAAGCACGGCAATAAATGCTGTCAACGCTTCAGCAAGCACCTGTTTTAGCTGACAGACCGGACTGATAATACAGCCTGAAGCTATGTGACTTACAGTTTCATCAATCAGTTTTAATGACATATCGTTGGCGCTAGCGTTCTTGTCTTCATTTATTACAGCACTATTAATATCAGCGATCGAGCTGTCCAATGAGTTTGTAGAAAAGCACTCAACCAAAGCAAAATCCGGCTCTATTTGTTTAATCAATTCACCCAAATTAATGTCTTTTGGCGCGTGCGCTAAGCGAATACCGCCATTCTTACCGCGCACACTATCGATATAACCAAGCTGTCCGAGCTGCTGGATAATCTTGGTCAAATGACTTTTAGATATATGATAGCTATTGGCAATATCACTGATATTTGCCAATAACGTCGGCTCGGGCTTAGTCGCCAAATATATTAACGAGCGCAGTGCATAATCACTGTAATTGGTCAATCGCACCTTAAAGTGCTCCTATTTTTAATGGTTTATTCATTTATTCTAAGGGCTGTGCTAGATAAGTAAAGTGATTTAAAACCGCTTTATAAAAAGAAATGGATTGAATGTGGAATAACGCCCCAAGCTTATCGAATCAGTTATTATCCGATCTCACAAAAACAGTAGAAATCTATTGCTTTCAGCGACTTAGACTATTCACGTATAAAAACCATCAGGAGTCTAAATGTCTAAAGAGAGAAATAGAAGTTAATGAATGCTATTCTGGCAACAAAAGCACCCTATCGTTGTCTATTTTGAAGTGCTTCAACTACAGTAGCTTAGCATAATAATGAGAACCAAAAAGGCAGCTAATACTGCTCGATGAAATTCCAATTAACCAGTATAACAACCTCACCCATATTCGGTTAAATTTGCTACAATACGCCCAATTTTGATTTACTATTTTACTAAGTCTTATATCAACTGATTTTATCAATATATTGAGAGCATGTTATGGGTTTTAATTGCGGCATCGTCGGTCTACCAAACGTGGGTAAATCCACCCTGTTTAACGCCTTGACCAAAGCGGGTATCGCCGCTGAAAACTTTCCATTTTGTACCAAAGATCCCAATACGGGTATCGTTCCAGTGCCTGACCCACGCCTAAAGAAACTGGCTGATATCGTTAACCCTGAGCGCGTACTACCAACGACGATGGAGTTTGTGGATATCGCAGGTTTGGTCGCTGGTGCGTCAAAAGGCGAAGGCATGGGCAACCAATTCTTAGCCAATATTCGTGAGACCGATGCGATTGCGCACGTGGTACGCTGTTTTGATGACGACAACGTCGTACACGTTGATGGTCGCGTTAGCCCTATCGACGACATCGAGACCATCAATACTGAATTGGCATTAGCCGATTTAGAAGCGGTTGAGCGCGCGATCTTTAACTTGACCAAAAAAGCCAAAGGCGGTGATAAAGACGCTGGCGCCATGCTTGATATTTTTAAGAAAATCGAGCCGTTATTAGCAGAAGGTCAAGCCGCACGCGCCGCCAATCTTGATGCTGATGAGAAAAAATTAATCAGAAGTTATGGTTTAATTACTCTGAAGCCTACCATGTATATCGCTAACGTCTCTGAGGACGGCTTTGAGAATAATCCATATCTTGATGCCGTACGCAACTATGCCACTGGCGAAGATTCTATCGTTATCGCATTGTGTAACCAAATCGAATCTGAAATTGCCCAGCTTGATGAAGATGATAAAAAAGACTTCTTGGCTGAAATGGACATGCTCGAGGCCGGCCTTGACCAAGTGATTCGTGGTGGTTATGATTTGCTTGATATGCAGACTTACTTTACCGCTGGTGTAAAAGAAGTGCGTGCATGGACAGTCGCTGTTGGCGCAACCGCACCTCAGGCAGCTGGCGTGATTCATACGGATTTTGAGCGTGGCTTTATTCGTGCTGAAGTCATTGCTTATGACGACTTTATCGAACATAACGGCGAAAAAGGTGCTGCTGCTGCCGGTAAATCACGCTTAGAAGGCAAGACTTATATCGTACAAGATGGCGATGTGATGCATTTCCGTTTTAATGTTTAATGCTTAACCTTTAATACTAGACAGCATGTTTACACAGTCTTAGCATAGAACAACCAAAAGCCAGCCTTGATGCTGGCTTTTTTTATTATACTGGGAGCGACAACCATTAAATAATAAGAATAAAGGATTATGTACTATGATCGCTCCTATCAATAAACCACTTAATAGCCGTAGCCACTGGGCAAAACTATTTAGTGCCCAGCGTTTAGGTAGTCAGAAAAAAGCCCCTGCTCAAGATACTGCGCGCTCTTCTTTTCATAAAGACTATGACCGATTGGTGTTTTCGCATTCCTTTCGTCAACTCAATCAAAAGACCCAAGTCCATCCATTGACCAACCAATTGGGCATTCATACCCGACTTACACATTCACTAGAGGTTTCTTGCATTGGGCGCTCTTTAGGGATCATGGCAGCCGAGAAGCTACATGACAAACTAGACGGTGGTTTACCTGATGGTGTCACGCCAGCTGATATGGGTGTCATCGTACAAGCGGCGTGCCTCGCCCATGATATCGGCAATCCACCCTTTGGGCATGCAGGAGAGTACGCTATTCGTGACTGGTTTATGCACTCTGAACGTCAAACCATTCTGCAAAATATGAGCAGCAATGAGCAATTAGACTTGTTGGCTTATGAGGGTAATGCGCAAGGATTTCGCATACTCATCCGTAATGAGCATCACCCTGATGCAGGTGGTATGCGCTTGACTTGTGCCACGCTAGGCGCGTTTATGAAATATCCTTGGCTTGCGACGCATAGTAATAATGACACTCAAAGCAGTCATCAAAGTACTCCGCACAGCAGGATATCAGCTAAGGCGCAGAAATTTGGCTGCTTTTATAGTGAAGCCGCACAGTTAGAAGAGTTAGCAGCATGCTTGAATCTACCTCGCTCAGAGCAGCATGACGGTTATGCTCGCCATCCCCTCGCCTATTTGTTGGAAGCTGCTGACGATATTTGTTATGCGCTGATAGACTTAGAAGATGGTATCAATCTAAATATGCTTACCTACAATGAGGTGGCTGCTATCTTCTATGAGCTGATTGGCGAGCGTCCTAGCACTATCAGCCTGCCTACACATATGTCCGTCAGGCAGCATCTGGCATCACTACGTGCACGGGCAATGATGCGATTGGTCAATACCGTCACCGATGCGTTTGTTGATAATAGTGATGCGATGCTAGCGGGTACACTGCAAGGCAGTCTATTTACCCATTGTGATGCGACCGTTCAGCACGGTATTACCCAAGCCAAAGAGTTAGCACGTGAAAAAATTTTTAACCACCCAAGTAAAGTGCGCATGGAGCTAATGGCCAATCAATGTCTGCATCGCCTGTTAGATGCTTTTATGCCGTTAGCTTGGACAAATCAGACAAGCACACCGATGTCCTTTGAACAACAGCGTTTGCTCATGTTGCTAAAGCCACATCTTGATGAGCATCACCGTGTTTTAACAGATAATATTTATCAAAATATGCTCAATGTCTTAGATTTTATAACGGGCATGAACGACCATGAAGCTTATCGATTGGCTCAAGAGCTACAAGGACATTGGGGGACTGTTGTTTAAAAGCGACATTTAAGCGTATTTCATTCGTATTTTTGCAATGAAATGAGTATGATAGACATCTATCAGTTAATTTTGAAATATTATGAGCAGTCGCGAACAAAAAAAACTTCAAACTCGGCACGCCTTTTTTAATGCAGTGCTTGATTTATGTATGACAGGACAATCTTTTAGCTCTATTAGCCTCAGACAAGTCACGCGCGAGGTTGGTGTCGTGCCGACCGCATTTTATCGCCATTTTGATGATATGGAATCGCTCGGTCGCGCTTTGGTTATTGAAGAGCTAGGTGGTACATTAGCCACTTTGAGTGAGAGTTTGCATATTGGACGTAAACGCAGCTTTGAGCGTCAAATTGCCAAAAGTATCCAGCTATTCTTGCATATGGTCAGTGAGCAACCCTACTATTGGCAGTTTTTGGTCAGTGAGCGCTATGGTGGCTCGGACGCCGTCCGTAAAGCCATCAATGAGCTTATCAAACAGCATGGGGGAAGCTTAGCAGACGATTTGGCGTTACAGCCTGCTTTTACCCACATTAATACTTATGATCGTAGACTGCTGGCTGAGGCTGGGGTCAATATGTTCTTCTCTTGGATTATTGATTGGCTAGAGCTGACTTATACTGAAGATCATGATGATGAAGTCGACTTGGCTGAAATTGAACAACGAAAGCAGCTGATGCTACATAATTGTACGCGCCAAGCACAGATGTTGTTTTATGGCGCTTATAATTGGAAATCTACTGAAGAAACTCACTTAAGTGATTAATAAGACATATATTTGATTGTTTTTGATGATTATCGTTTAGTGATAATCATCAAAAATTTGGTCGAAATGCCCAAAGTCGTTGCGTCACCACGCGAACCTCTTTGGGCTTTTTGTTATCAGCGTTTTTATTATTGATATTGGTATCATCGCTGTTATTGCTATTTTCCGTAACATCAGTAGCAGTCTTGCTAATCATGATGGTTGCATAGCGTTGTCTTGCCTGACCAACAGTTGCATTATCCGTAGCAGTGATCAGTGCCGTAAAAGCTTGGCTATCAACCGCCAGGAGTGGCGTTAGTGCTTTTCGTTGCTTATTATCCAAACTGCTTAATATTGGCAACTGCCATATCTCATCAATAGACTCGACTACTTGCTTTTCCCGTAGATCAACGATGGTTTGCATTTGCTGACTAGTTGCGCCGTCGATCAGAGCAGCAAGTATCACCGGACTGGCTGTATTCATATTAATAGGTAAATAATGTGGCACCACTGCGATATAAGGTCGTAGCACTGCCAATACTTCCGCATTGATGCCTTTTACATTTTGCAGCTGATCGATATTGACCAATCGTTGATTGGGTAAATCGTTATCCGCTGAGCTATTAGACTGCTGGTTATAAACCGTACTTTCATCACCACCATCTTGATAAACCTCACTGTCTGTATCTTGATAATCAAGAACAGCAATAGCAATATCTGGCGCCAAATTCAATTGGGTTAATAGCCGTTGAAACACTGCCAAAGCATTACTATCAACTGCGCCGTTTTGATATAAATTATTGATATTAAAGCGACTGGCTTCATCACGTATTTCAATGCCAATACTATGTGTGCCCAAGGTATAAGGGGGTACAGGCTTTGCCCAGATATCTTGCGTACTATCAGTGTCATTTAGATTAGCATCGGCACGAATCATCGTAACCGCTAGTTGCTGACCGGCATCGATATCTTGTAAGAGCTGGTTTTGATCAAACAACAAACCGCTGCGTCTAATCGCAATTTTTTGGCTGGCAAGCATCGCCCCTGCAACCACCGTAATACTAACCACTAGTAATAAAATGGTAAGTAGCGCGACACCACGCTGAGAGTCGGCTTTCATGGGCATAACTGGCATGCTTGGCATATATTAAATTCCATTCCCTGAATTATTATCTACATTGCCATTGGCTGCATCATTGTTGCTTGCGCCATTACTATTGCCGTTGCCGTTGCCGTTGCCGTTGCCGTTGCCGTTGCCGTTGCCGTTAGAATTATCAGGAGTATTATTTTTATTGGCACTATTATTTGGTATTGGCTGCGGAGCAAGCGCCCACTGCCAGGTAATCGGCATATCTTGATAAGTGAAAGTGATAGCAACTCCTTTCGGTAGCAGCACACTCTCAGGCTGAGCAGTGGTTGACGCCGCCCCTTTTCCAAACTGGCTGTTCAAGCTGGCATTGTCACTATTACTGTCTTTATTGGGAAACTTTGTACTTATTTCTGGCAAATACGCTTGCCATTGCCCTGCTGTCACCCCTTCAAGCAAGACACTATCCAAACTGATACTATCACTACCTCCGCCTATACTGGCATATTGACGGCGAATCAAACGCTCATCAGCAAAAATATATTCGACATGCTGCATACTAGGACTGCTTTGATATCGAGGATCAGGATCAGCAAAACGGACAAAGCTGATACGCGTACTATCCAGACTCATAAAAGGTTCAGGCGCAGGCTGTAGTGCATTTTCTTGATTGCTATTATTTGCATTATCGACATTTGAAGCACTGGCAATTTGAGTATCTACTGCTTGATAAGGAACGATTTGCCCCATATCTTGCTGTAGCTGCAGATAAGCATATTGCAAAACGGCTAAATTATCTGCATGGAACTGGGCACGTTCTCGAGCACGATTGACGCTATCAAACACCTGCCAGCCTGCCACTGCTAGCATCGCAAATATTGCCATGGCGACCATCAGCTCAAGTAAGGTAAATCCATGCTGAGATTTCACAGACTACCTCCATTTGGGTTTGAGCCAGTCAAGTCCAAACTACCTATATCTTGCTTTGAGTTGCTCAGTATCACATTGATATCATTGACTGCGGTACGCGTCTGACCATCTATGATAGGCGCAACGGCGATATTCACTTTTTTTAATGCTGGCGTTATACCCTCACCCACAGTCATCGTAATTTGCCAGTCGCGACCTTGTGCATTGATTGTCTGGGCACTATTAGCAGTTAGCCAGGTGTCTTGAATACGTAAGTCAGCAGCAGCGTTTTGGGCAACAAAATGCGCAAGCGTACGTGTCCGTAATACATCGACCGAGCTTAAATAAGCACTACTGGCACGGCTCGCAGCCACTGCCACAACCGCTAAAATCGCTAGAGCAACCATCACCTCAATCAAGGTAAATCCGCTCTCATGCTTTGGTAGGTTTGGCTTTCGGTTTACATGGTTAGGTTTGGCTCTGTCATTATTTATCATCGGTTATTGCCCTTGACCTATCGACATACTGCCATCTGGCATAATCGTAATGACCTCACCTACCAGACGCGAATTATGGCGCACTTCAATGGTCACCGGTGCTGCTTGCCCTGTGCCAAACCATAATACTTGCGGCACTGTTTGATCTGTAAACCAAGGTTGTAGCGTTTGGATTTGTCCTCTATTTGACATATTACCAGCATCTAGGCTTTGTATGGCTAAGCTCACCCCAGCAGGCAGCTCAGGCAAAGTGACTTCGGACTCAAGCTCCCAGCTTGGTGTTGGTAGCTTGTCTTTAATCCCACTAGACATACTGGATAAATCGGCAGATAGCTCCATTGAATTTTTAGGCGTGCCATTTGTATTAGAAGATATAGAAGCGTCAGTTTGATAAGCCACATAAGGATTAGATAAAGTGACTATAACCGGAGTTACTTGACCTTGCTTATTGGCTTGCAGACTCAAACCCATCGGCTGCATACGTTCAGCCGATAACAGCCTAACATAGCTTAATGAATCCGTCAGATGCTCATAAAAAGCGCGATTTTTACGCGATTCACTACTACCTACTGATAAGCTCATCATGCCAGCGAATATAGACAAAATAACCACGACGACGACGATTTCAACCAGTGTAAAGCCAGCTTGGGTATGATGATGTTTCATTGGTGATGAGAGTTTTGACATACAAAAGTCATCTTGAATGGCGTCATTCTTTTAAAAATGACGTTATATTGGGTGAGATATAAAACGGGAGAGAGGATTGATCGTATCAAGTAAAGGTTAATGTGCTGCTATATAGCATATAACAACACAGATTTTTATAAAATAACCACTCATGGTTTTCACGTTACAGTAAAAACCTAATAATTGGTATTGCGATGTTCCTCTGACTCAGTATCAATCTGTTCGACCAATTCCTGCATATCCTCATCCATCACTTCATCCTCAGCCGCCGGGTAATGGCTTGGCAGCTCTAGCATTTGTTGGACAAAGGCATAACGCAGAGTATCGCGGCGTCCCAAATAACGCTGATAAAAACTTGAGTTCAACAGCCCTGCACCGCCCTGACCCATCGCCCAGATAGATGATAGATAATCACGTGTGCTCAAGCTACTGTGCTCATCCTTCAGATAAGCACTGATGATATCAATCAAGCGCTTCATGCGCTGACGGCGAATATCATATAGCTCACCAAATAAGCGGTTAAGACCTGTCACTGATGCTGCTAAACGCTCTTCGATTTGATTGAGTAGCATGGCTTTTTGTGGATTAAATAATTGCTGGAAAATCATACGAGCGACGCCTGCTGATGGGCAATCGTCAATACGATTAATCTCAAACAGCTGCTCTTCATAACGAATGATAATACGCAGATAGAGCTCATCTTTACTGGAGAAATGCTTATACAATGTGCCTTTAGCCAAATCAAGCTGGTCTGCCAAGCTGTCTAAAGTGATGTCGCCATCGCCTGACTCAAGTAGCAATTGCTCTGCCATTGCTAAGATATTCTCTTCTCGTACCTTGAATTGATGCTGACGACTCATAACTTCTCCTAAAACTTGACAATATCATGCATATGACCACAGTTCGTATTGGCATATCGGCATTCGGAGTATCAAATACTTCAAAGACTGCTTGACGAACACAATAAAGAAATATGCTTATGTTTGCTAAATAATCATTTATAATCATGTACTTATATTTAACACTGCAAGACGGCATGCATAAAACAGCTGCCACTTGCAAGAAATGACTGAGTGGTCATAGCATAACCATTTTAATGATACTGTGCTAGTAAATTCTCAAAGTTTTTTGCAGTCAATGTACCGACCTCTTCGCTACTGCAGCCATACATCTCTGCAATACAACTGGCGACATAAGGTACATAGGCAGGTTCATTAGGGCGACCACGTTTGGGGACAGGCGCTAGATAAGGGCTATCCGTTTCGATCAATATCCTGTCTCTTGGCATATTTTTTGCCGCATCTTTGATATTTTGGGCGCTTTTAAAGCTGACAATGCCTGAAAATGAGATGTAAAATCCTAAGTCTAAGGCATGTTTTGCGGTTTCCCAATCTTCGGTGAAACAATGAATAATGCCATGCTCAGCACCTTCTGCTTTTAAAATATCAATCGTATCTTCTTTAGCATCACGCATATGGATGACAAGCGGTTTTTTTAGGCTTTGGCTGGCATGAATATGACGGGCAAGGCTGGCTTGTTGCGCTTTTTTATTTTCTGTCGACCAGTAATAATCAAGTCCCGTCTCCCCTATTGCCCACACATGGTCAGCGCTAGCCGTTTCTATCAAACGTTCAACGGTTGCAGATTGTAAAACGCTGATATCTTCACAAGGGTGAATACCAACGCTCATGCCAAGATTGAGCGTTTCATCGCCGTAGGTACTGACGATATTGGCAATCTCATCATATTCAGCAAAATCACACATAATTGCCATCGCGCGAGTGACATTGGCTTCTTTCATCGCGGCAATTGCGCCAGACAATTGACCATCGTATTTGGTCAAATCTAAACGGTTAAGATGGCAGTGGCTATCGGTAAACATAAACAATCTCGTTATAGTCATTTTTAAAAATTATTGGGATAAAAATTTCAATTTGTATGGTATTTATTGTTTTGAAGCGGGCACTTTTCAAGCACTGCTTAACAAACTTACTTTTAATGCAATGGCATCTTTTAATATAGCGGCTCTCTACTAATGCAAAGGTACCACGCGCATCACCTCTTCCATGGTCGTTACCCCTTCACTAATACGCTTCGCACCCGATAGGCGTAATGGCTGTACGCCTTCACGGTATGCTTGCTGCTTTAATACATCCAGATTGGCATCAGCAGCGACCAGTTTTTTCAACTCATTTGATAATGGCATAATCTCATAAAGACCAATACGACCTTGATAACCAGTATGGCGGCAATGCTCGCAACCCTGTGCCTTATAAATCTGCGCTGGCACGGACGCGCGCCACGGCTGTACTAATTCTTGCCATTGAATGGCAATCTCGCTATCTAAGGTCACGTCCACGGCTTGCTTACAATGTGGACATAATGTCCGTAATAAACGTTGTGCCATGATGCCCAAGATAGTCGCTGACGTCAAAAAAGGCTGAATACCCAAATCGTGCAGTCGAGTAATTGAGCTTGGTGCATCATTGGTATGCAAGGTTGAGAGCACCAAATGTCCTGTCAAAGACGCTTGTACTGCCATATTAGCCGTTTCAGCATCACGAATCTCACCAACCATAATAATATCAGGGTCTTGGCGCATCAAAGAGCGAATACCATCAGCGAAATGTAAATCAACCCCTGGATTGACCTGCATTTGATTAAAGGCAGGTTCAATCATTTCAATCGGATCTTCAATAGTACAGACATTGACTTGCTCAGTGGCGAGCTGCTTGAGCGTACTATATAAAGTGGTCGTTTTACCCGAACCCGTCGGACCGGTAACCAATATAATGCCATTTGGATGCGCTGTCAGCTCGTGCCAAGTCTCCAGCTGCTTACCTGACAAACCAAGCTGAGCAAAGGAGCGTACTAGTACCTCAGGGTCAAATACCCGCATAACCAACTTTTCACCAAAGGCAGTCGGCATCGTGGATAAACGCAGCTCCGTCTCTAAGCCTTTTGGTGTACGTGTTTTTAGTCGCCCGTCTTGTGGTTTGCGTTTTTCTGCAACATTGAGCCGTCCCAAGATTTTAATACGTGCCGTTACCGCCACTATAATAGCGAGTGGCATCTCATAAACACTATGCAGCACCCCATCAATGCGAAAACGCACCTTGCCCGTCTCACGACGTGGCTCTAAATGGATATCACTGGCGCGCTGCTCAAAGGCATATTGCAACAACCAATCGACGACTTTGACAATATGTTGGTCATTGGCATCGGGGTTGGTATTGTCCCCTAGCTGTAATAGTGCTTCAACATTAGTGATATCAGATGCGGCACGTTTATGTAGTGAGTTCGCCCCTGCAATCGCTTGCGTGACTTGGTAAAATTCTTGCCGATAGCGATTGATTTGTTCAGGATTAATAAAGACTGTACGATAGCTTTTTGACTTAATGAGCTTTTCAATATTGCCATGCCAATCGGTATAAAATGGCTGATCGGTACCGATAACCACCTCATCAAGCGTTACTTCAATCGGCAAAATATGCTGCGAGCGTGCATACTCAAACGACATGAGCTGCGTCACTGCTGGTACATCGACTTTTAACGGGTCAATACGGACCAGCGACATATCTGCTTTGGCAGCCAACCATTGATTGAGCCATGCCAAAGTTAATTTATTTTCAGTATTATTATCAAGTGCATGGCTATTAGGCAGACCAAACTCACTAATGGTCAATAGCGGATGTTGGCCCTTAGTGCGGCGACTGGTAATCACAAGATTATAGCCTCGTTGATCGATGACTTTATCTGCCAACAACTCATCAAGGCACCAACGTAAATCAATCACTATCGAGTACGGTTGAGCGGGCATAATTTTCTTCTTTTATGGTTTAAGTCGTGTCATTAATGATTATATGCACTGCGATGTTTTATATTTCTACCACTGCGGTTATCTGTAATTCGCCCGATTCCAGCAATTGAAAGCTGACATCAACAGATTTATAACGCATGACAAATGACAAATCTGTTTCTATACGGCGATAAGCTGGGCGTGGGTCTTGTGCTATCAAGGCTTTTATATTATCGAGATCAGGTATAAGTAACTGTTTCTGTATTTTATCAATGACCGCTTTTACCTTTGCTTTTTCATTGTGAGCGGTTTTTTCTGCTTCATTATGAATATGTTGATTGTCTATAATTTGCACAAACTGCTCATAGGCAACTTTAGTGACAGTCACCTCCAACAAATGCGGCGCAGAGGGCGCAAAGCCACTTTTTGCCTCAGGTAGCGCATCACTATAAGTCACATAAGGCTTAATATCGATAATTGGCGTACCATCTATCATATCAGCACCGCTAATGATAAGTAGCACCCGTCCTTCTACAATCTCAATAGCTTCAAGCTTAACCACAGACAATCCAAGCGCTGAGGGTCGATACATACTGCGACTGGCAAACACGCCTATCTTCTGATTGCCACCCAAGCGTGGCGGTCGCACTTGCGGGCGAAAAGCGCTCTCCACTTTCTCTTTCTGATTATCATCATTTGAGCTTGCCTGCTTGTCTTTATGCAACTTGTCTTTATATAAATAGTTATGATGAAACTGCCAACTTACCCATATATGGCTAAAATCTTCCAAACCAACAAACGCAGCTGGCGTATCATAAGGAGCAATCATCTCAATAACACTGGTCAATGCAACCAAATTTGGCTGTCTTGGTGCGCCAAATTTCTGTGAAAGCGGCGCACGATGGTAGCCGATAATCGGTGCTATATGATTACTCAATGAAGAAGCAGTCTGACAAGACATAAATCAAATCCAAAAAACAGGGTTTTATAGTTCCACATAAGCGCTATACAAGCCATCTGTGACTAATTATAGATAATAACTCACTAACGATATTCCATTTTATCATGCTATACCAAAGCCGCTTGACGGATTTTTATTTTAAAGTTTGTTATGATGAGCGAGAAATTTATTGAGAATGGCTTGCATTCATCATTAATGGCTTAAAAATCGCGGTCATGCGCGCCGCATCACCTTATAACGCCGAATAATAATGTTAAAATAACAGAGTGATGGCTTCATTAGCATTGATAGCATTCATCTTCTATTAAAATTTTGCACCATTTTGACTTTATCATGAAAAATGGGTATTCAGCATTTATTTAGATTGATACAGACTACCACTTACTAACGAGGAATTTATGTCAAAACTTCGCACCGAAACGGTTACAGAGGTTCATCATTGGAATGATGCACTATTTAGCATCAAAACCACACGCGACGACGGCTTGCGCTTTCGCAATGGCGAGTTTGCGATGATTGGTTTGGTCGTTGATGGCAAGCCGTTGCTGCGCGCTTACTCGATTGCCAGTCCTAACTATGAAGAGCATTTGGAGTTTTTCTCCATTAAAGTGCAAGACGGTCCTTTAACGTCTCGTCTGCAACATATCAAAGTTGGTGATGAGCTATTGGTCAGTAAAAAACCAACGGGCACTTTGGTATTAGATGATCTATTACCGGGTAAAAACCTTTATATGCTCTCAACCGGTACAGGTGTTGCACCATTTTTAGCATTGGCACGTGACCCTGAAGTCTACGAGCGTTTCGAAAAGGTCATATTAGTGCATGGTGTGCGCGGTATTAGTGACTTGGCTTATCGTGACATGTTCGAAAACGAGCTGCCGAATGATGAAATTTTTGGTGAAGATTTCCGTAAGAAATTCATCTACTACCCAACGGTCACTCGCGAAGAATTTAGAAACACTGGTCGTATTACCGACTTAATGAAATCTGGCAAATTTTTTGAAGATATCGGACTGCCTCCGATGAATAAGGAAGATGATCGTGTCCTAATTTGCGGTAGTATGCCATTTAACGCTGAAGTTTCAGCTATTTTGAATGATTTTGGTCTAACAGTATCACCGCGTATGGGTGTTCAGGCAGATTATGCGGTTGAACGCGCCTTCGTTGGTTAAAATCTAAACTTTTATTCAAAATACAATAAATAATTCTTGACGCTCAAAAATAGGCTGCTATAATACGCAGCCTATACAGAGATAACCCTGTAGCCCAATTCGATAATGTTTGCAGTATATAAACTTTATTACCTAACACGCCGGTGTGATGGAATTGGTAGACATGACGGATTCAAAATCCGTTGCCTTTAAAAGCGTGTCGGTTCGAGTCCGACCACCGGTACCAATTAGCAGTACAAGCAAGTCCGAGAATGACTGATTAGCCCTTATGTTTAATAGCATAAGGGCTTTTTTGTGTCTGTAGTAGTCCGAGCAGGTTTATAGCAAACTGAGATTAATAACAGTAAACCAGACAGTAATGCCCCTTTTTACTGTTTTCATTAGTTAAAATGACTGTCTAACGATAAAAGTTAAGATTAGAAACACTGTTAGAAAGTCAGGTTCTAGTATGGTCTAGGCGATAAGCCATTACACTTTCTCTGTTTCAGGCTTAGATATCGCTCGCCATAAAATCACAAATAGCGCGTCAAATTCTGCGTTTATCGGCGTATTGGTCTGCCGCATAATATGCATAAAACCTAGACGGCTAATAAAACCCATAAAAACATCAAACAAAATATATAGCGGCACACTGTCATTCAATACACCCCGTTTTTGCCCATCTTCTAATACATCCAAAAATGCACCAATCAGTTCTTTATTCTCATAAATAGCAATACTGCGAATGCGGGATACCGATATCGAGGACAGCACCATCACTGCATCTGGATGGCTGTCGACAAAATCAAAACATACCCAGAGTGTCTTGCGCAATCGATCTTTCACGCTATCAATCCCTTGTAAATGGTCCATGATCCGCGTCGCCAACCTACCAAGCACGATATCCATAATGGTATTAAACAAAGTTTGCTTGTCTCCAAAATATTTATAAAGCGTTTGCAATGAAACGTTGGCAGACTTTGCAATTTGAGCCATCGTTACTTCACTAGGGTCGAAGCCTGCGAACACTTTACGAACCGCTTGTTCAATCTTATCCAAGGTGGCAGGTCGCATATCTGATAAGGGCGCTAAATGTTGAGAGGTCTCAATACCATCCTTTTGCTTGACCGCCTTCATTGTCATTACTACTTACTCCCTTTTAATCTACTTGGACTAGAGTCAATCACTTTATTCAATGAGCCAATTTTGTCTAAGGTAAGATGTATTACCATTTATTTTAAACGTGTTGAATAAAGCATTTTGGTCATCTAGTATATCTTCTACAAGTTTTTATTTTAAAGAGTTTTTAACACCGAACTAAAGGGTAATATAAATTACCCTAAATTCAATTTCTATATAATTAATGTCAAGGATGGACAACATGAGTATTGAAGCTTTTGCCTCAAACTGGATGACCGAAGAACACAGCATGGTATATGACAGTGCTTTGAAGATGTTTAAGAGCTGGGAAGATAAAGACGAGCAGTGGCGTGAAAACGGCATGATCGACCGTGAAGCTTGGCACGAGGCTGGCAATATGGGCTTTTTATGTGCGTCAATGCCTGAAGAATATGGCGGTGGCGGTGGTGATTTTGGTCACGAAGCCGCTATTTTGTTGGCTCAGGCACAGGCCAACCAAGCTGGTTTTGGTGGTATGGTTCACTCAGGTATTGTAGCGCCATATATTTTAAAGCACGGTACTGAAGAGCAGAAAAAAGCATGGCTACCTAAACTGGCTACTGGCGAATCTGTTGGCGCTATCGCAATGACAGAACCAACGACAGGCTCTGACTTACAGGCAATCAAAACCTACGCAGTGAAAGATGGTAACGACTACATTATCAATGGTTCAAAAACGTTCATTACTAACGGTCAGCATACCAACCTTATCGTTTTAGCTTGCAAAACGGATCGCGATCAGGGCGCTCAGGGTGTCTCTCTGATTGTGGTCGAAACGGATGGTTTAGAAGGCTTCGAGCGCGGTCGTAACCTTAAAAAGACCGGTCTATCTTCTCAAGATACCTCAGAGCTGTTCTTCAGCAATGTCCGTGTGCCACAGAAAAACCTATTGGGCGGTATAGAAGGCCTTGGCTTCATCCAAATGATGCAAGAGTTGCCACAAGAGCGTTTAATCATTGCGCTAAGTGGTTGCGGTGCTATCAAGCTGGCTTTAGAGCTGACGCTTGAATACGTAAAAGAGCGTGAAGCCTTTGGAAAGTCAATTTGGAAGTTCCAAAACACGCGCTTTAAACTGGCTGAAGTTCAAGCTGATTATCTAGCCGTAAAAGCGTTGTGTGACTCTGCTGTTGAAGCAATGATTAATGGCACCTTAACCGCACCGCAAGCGTCATTAATCAAGTATTGGGTGACCGAAAAACAGTGCAATGTCATGGATGAATGCTTACAGTTATTCGGTGGTTACGGCTATATGACAGAGTACCCAATCGCTCGTATGTATGCTGATGCTCGCGTCCAAAAAATATACGGCGGTACTAATGAGATTATGAAGGAATTGGCCTCACGCTTTATGTAATAGCGTTAGGTGAAACCAAGCCGCTCTATGAAAACCGCTACATGCAAATAAATACATGCCAGCCAATATAAGAATATTATTAAGCCAAATGTTAAGTATTGAATTGAGGAGAGTACATTCTCCTCAAAATTTCATTATTTAACAAATATCCAATGAAATATTAAAGGGATTTATTATGACTGAGACCGCTTATATCTATGATGCCATCCGCACCCCACGTGGCAAAGGTAAAAAAGATGGCTCCCTCCATCAGGCGTCACCTATCTGGCTGATTCGCACGCTACTCAAAGAGATGCAACAACGCCATAATTTAGATACCAGTTTGGTAGACGACATCATTTTAGGCTGTGTGACACCAGTCGGTGAGCAGGGTTCTGATATCGCACGCATCGCCGTTATCGACGCCGATTGGCATGAGAGTGTGGCAGGGTTAACGCTGTCACGCTTTTGTGCGTCTGGTCTCGAGTCAATTAACCTTGCGGCAACCAAAGTCATGTCTGGTATGGAAGACTTAGTCGTTGCCGGTGGTGTTGAGTCAATGAGCCGTGTACCAATGGGTATGGATGGCGGCGCTTGGTATATGGATCCACGAGTAAACGATGCCGTTCAGTTCGTACCTCAAGGCGTTGGCGCTGATACCATCGCAACGCTAAAAGGCTTTAGTCGTAAAGACGTTGACGAATTTGCATCAGAATCACACAGAAGAGCCGCGGCGGCATGGGAAAAAGGCTACTACGATAAATCAGTGGTTCCAGTCAAAGATTTAAACGGTTTATTGCTATTAGATAAGGACGAAACCATTCGCCCAAACACGTCAGTAGAAACTTTGGCTGGCTTAAAACCTTCATTTATGATGTCCGGTAAAATGGGCTTCGATGGCGTTATTCTTGATAAATACACCACTATTGAAAACGTTAACCATGTTCATCATGCGGGGAACTCATCGGGTATCGTTGATGGTTCAGCATTGTGTCTTGTGGGTAGTAAGGCTGCTGGCAAAAAAGCAGGTCTAAAACCACGCGCTAAAATAACGATGGCATCTGTGATTGGTTCAGAGCCAACCATCATGTTGACTGGCCCTACCCCTGCCTGCAAAAAAGCACTGACTAAAGCCGGTATGACTGCTGCTGATATCGACCTTTGGGAAATCAACGAAGCATTTGCTGCTGTACCTCTTAATACTGCGGATGACTTTGGTCTCTCGCTTGATATTGTCAACGTTAATGGTGGTGCTATCGCTATGGGTCACCCACTGGGTGCGACAGGCGCGATGCTGCTGACCACGGTGCTTGATGAGCTTGAGCGCCGCGATCTAAAAACAGCAATGATCACACTGTGTGTCGGTGGTGGTATGGGTATTGCGACTATCATTGAACGTGTATAAAAACGTTGATAAAACATTTATAAATAGCGGTTTTCGATGACTAATCGTACAGCATAATAAATTAAGAAGGACTGAATATGAGCACAAACAGCGTAAATGCCATTAATGAATTAAACAGTTTTTCAGCAGAATCAGACAACGGTATTATCACGGTTACTATCGATCAAGCAGATCGTAAAATGAATGTCATCGGTGATGGCTTTAATGACGCCTTCGCCAAATTGACGGATGCTTTTGTCAACGACCAAGAAGCAAAAGGTTTGATTTTAACGTCTGGTAAATCAACCTTTGTAGTTGGCGCAGATATCGACCAACTGGCCACTATTGAAACAGCTGAGCAAGCGTTTAACTTGGTTGAGGACTTAAAAGCTAGCCTGCGTACACTTGAAACGTCAGGTAAGCCAGTGGTTGCTGCCATTACTGGTACGGCACTAGGTGGCGGTTTAGAGCTAGCGTTAGCCTGTCATTATCGCATCGCTATTGACTCTCCAAAGACCGCTTCTAAAACAAAGCTTGGTCTACCTGAAGTTAAGCTAGGCCTATTGCCAGGTGGCGGTGGTACACAGCGTCTGCCACGTCTAGTCGGTATTCAAAAAGCACTTGAACTGATGACGCAAGGCAAAACGCTTAGCGCACAGCAAGCGGTTGACATTGGTCTTATCGATGATGTGGCTCATGACAGTAATGAGCTTATCAATAAGGCTAAAGCGTGGATTAATGAAAACCCAAAAGCGCAGCAGCCATGGGACAAAAAAGGCTTTAAAATCCCGGGTGGTGACAGCAAGCATCCTAAAGTGGTACAAGTATTTTCAATTGCGCCAGCGATGGCAAATCAAAAGTCGCACGGCAATTATCCTGCCATTACCCATATCTTATCTAGCGTATTTGAGGGCTGCCTAACCGATATCGATAACGGTCTTAAAATCGAATCACGCTTTTTTGTCGCTTGTGTATTATCAGACGTGTCCAAAAATATGATAAATACGCTTTGGACACAGTTAAATAGTATTAAAAAAGGTCAGTCACGCCCAGAAGGGTTTGAGCGTTCTAAAGTGAGCAAAGTCGGCATACTTGGTGCTGGCATGATGGGTGCTGGTATCGCTTACATCTCAGCTAAAGCGGGTATGGACGTAGTATTGTTAGATACGACTATCGAAGGTGCCGAAAAAGGCAAAAACTATTCTACTAAGTTGCTCGACAAGGCTATTAGTCGTGGTCGTTCAACGGAAGAGAAAAAACAAGCACTATTAGACCTTATTAAAACCACAACGTCTTACGACGATTTAGAAAGCTGTGATTTAATTATCGAAGCGGTATTCGAAGATGTAGACATTAAATCTGAATGCACGCGTAATGCTGAAGCAGTAATTCCAGAAAATACCGTTTATGCGTCAAACACGTCTACATTGCCTATCACTGAACTGGCCAAAGCCAGCAATCGTCCAAACCAGTTCATCGGTCTACATTTCTTCTCTCCAGTAGATAAGATGCCATTGGTTGAGATTATTGTTGGCGAAGAAACCGATGATGCCACTTTGGCTAAAGGTTTTGATTATGTCGGTCAAATCGGTAAGACACCGATCGTTGTCAATGACAGCCGCGGCTTCTACACTTCTCGCGTCTTTGGTACTTATGTCTCAGAAGGTATTGCCATGTTAAGTGAAGGTATTCACCCACGCAGCATCGAAGTGGCTGGTATGAAGTCAGGTATGCCGATGCCGCCACTCGCACTGCAAGATGAGGTGTCACTAAGCCTATCATTACATGTCATGCAGCAAACCAAGCGTGCCTTGGAATCGCAAGGCAAAACCTTTACACCGCATCCAGCCATGCCAGTGGTAGAAAAAATGGTCAAAGAACTTGGCCGTGAAGGTAAAAAGGTTGCTAAAGGCTTCTATGACTATCTGCAAAATAGTGAAAAGCATTTATGGCCTGAGCTCACTGAAATGTGCCCAATAACAGATGAGCAGCCGACTCAGCAAGACTTGGTAGACCGCCTACTTTACGTGCAAGCCAATGAGACCGCGAAGTGTTTCGAGGAAAACGTCGTACGTACGGTAGCTGATGCAAACGTAGGTTCAATCTTCGGTTGGGGCTTTGCACCGAACCAAGGTGGTACATTACAGTTCATCAACTCAGTAGGCGTTGATAAATTTGTTGAACGTAGCCGCGAGCTTGCTAGCAAATATGGTAAGCGGTTTGAACCGGCTCAAATATTAGTGGATATGGCTTCAAGTGGTGAGGAGTTTGTTGATGGCTAATCAAGCTGATACTATGAAAAACTGCCTAGAGGGGCTGCGCGTTGTTGATTTGACGCGCAACCTCCCAGGGCCTTTTGCGACTAGACTACTTGCAGATTTAGGCGCGAATGTTATTAAGATTGAACCGCTTAATGGTGATCCTGCCCGCGCCTTTGGCGAGCTTTTCACCGCGTTAAACCATGGTAAAGAGAATCAAAAAGTTGATTTTCGTGATCCAGCAGGTATTGAAACAATCAAAACGCATCTTAAAGATGCCGATGTGATGCTTGATAGTTTTCGCCCAGAAGTGCTTGAAGGTATGGGGCTGGACGCTAAGATCCTGCATGCTATTAATCCAAAGCTGGTCATGGTATCGATTACGGGTTATGGCGTTGTTGATGGCGAGAGCATTACCCATGATTGGGCTAATAAAGCTGGTCATGACATCAACTTTATGGCGATGAGCGGCGTGCTTGATCAGCTCAAAACCGCAGATGGTGATCAAGCAATGCCTAATATCCAGTTTGCAGATTTGGCAGGCGGCAGTGATACGGCAGTCATTACCCTTTTGGCTGCCGTGTTGTCAGCACAGCGCACGGGTAAAGGTCGTCACGTTGCGGTCAGTATGACCCATAGCTTGTATCAGCATCTGGTCATGCCAAAAGCAACTGGTAAGTTGGTTGCAAGCTTCTCTGGTAAAAACCCAAAGCCGGAGCATGATTTTTTAGGTGGTCTACTACCCTGCTATCGTTTGTACAAAACAGCAGATGATCGTCATATGGCAGTCGGCTCTTTAGAGCTAAAGTTTTGGCAAGGTTTATGTGACGTATTAGAGTTACCTGAGCTCAAAACTAAGCATTGGCAAATGGGTGTCATGCCTAATACCAGAGACAGCCAAGAAGCGGCGCAATTGGTCGCTGATACCTTTGCCAGCTATGGTCTTGCTCACTGGCATCAGGTTTTTGAATCGGCAGATGTGTGCGTTACGCCAGTATTAACATTAGCAGAAGCCCGCGCACATCCTTTATTTGCGCACCAAGATGAGCATGGTGCAACATTAGGCTGGCAGTAAAATGACATACTAAGGACGCTGTTTTAAAGTTAATCGTCAAAAACCAAAGAAGGTTTATGCTGGAAAAGATTTGGGTAGAAAATTATCCTAAAAGCTTATTGCGGCTTGGATTCAAGGGCTTGGTCTCACACAAGATTCAGTGATTGACATTATTATACCCAATGTCAATCAGTATTTGCCTATCGTCATCGGTGCATTGCGCGCTGGTATTTAACACCTATTAAGTTGCTCTAAGCGAATCTATACAGGCATTACAAACTTAGCCAAAACAAACACCAACGCATAAACAAAGTTAAAAACGATCCCAATACGGATCATCGCCAAAACGCTCAGCGATAAAATCGATTAGATAACGGCAGCGCTGCGATAAGAAACGGTTTTTAGGATAAACAGCATAAGCATTTAAAGTCGGCAATTGATAGTGCTGCATGATGGGCACAAGTGCACCACTGGCTAAGGTTTTGTAAGTAATAAAATTGGGCAAAAAAGCGATTCCATGACCTTTTACCGCCATTTCTCGTAAAAAGTCGCCATTATTGACCTTTATCTTTGAGTTGATAGCGACTTGGTACTTTTTACCTTGCTCATCTATGAGCTCTATCGTGCTGGATTTGTTTAAACCGTATTGTAAAAACTCATGCTTGGCAAAATCTTCTAGGGTGGTTGGTGTGCCCATTTTACTCAAATATTCAGGGCTAGCACATAAGGTATAGCGAATCAGCGCCAGACGTTTGGCTTGATAGCTCGAGTCCTGCAGTTCTCTAATACGAATCCCCAATTCAAATCCTTCTTCAACCAAATCTGTATGCCGGTCAGAGAAATCGAGCTCAAAGTTCAAATTGGGATGCTGATTGGCATATTCATCAATGACATCATTTAGATGCATCAAGCCAAATGACAATGGCGCGGTCATTTTTAAGGTGCCCTCGATACGCGTGGGCGCACCACTAGTTTCTTCGTTTAGGGCGTCAACTTCGCTCAGTATATTGTTCACCTTTTGGTAATACTGCTCACCGGCTTGGGTTAAGTTGGATTGGCGCGTGGTTCGGCTAATAAGTTGACTACCCAAGCGCGTCTCTAAATCCTTGAGACGACGGCTAACGGCTGATTTGGCAATGTTTAATTGCTCAGCGGCTTTTGTGATGCTGCCGGCTTCAACAATGCGCACAAACATTGCCATGTCTTCTAATTGTCCCATATAAAATGCTCCTTGACTGTTCTCTAAATAAGAACTGTTATTTGCGATTATTACGGTTTATCTATACGTGGTCAACAATTAAAATACAATCATTACTTAGCGACATACAAACGATTTAGATCCACATTGTGACATTTTTGGAGAATTACTATGGATAAATTACAAGAGCTTAGCGCCCCAATTGGTCGCCTATTTTTATCAATGATTTTTATCTTTTCAGGCTTTACCAAAATCACAGGCTATGCTGCTACTCAAGGTTATATGGAGTCGATGGGGGTACCTGGTATGCTACTACCGTTGGTGATTGCCCTTGAGTTATTTGGTGGCATTGCTATTTTGCTTGGTTTTAAAGCACGCCTGATTGCGTTATTGTTCGTGGGTTTTAACATCATATCAGCACTGCTTTTCCATCAGTTCTGGATTGATGAATCACAAATGAACCCGTTTATGAAAAACATCGCGATAGCAGGTGGTTTCTTGATGATTTTTGCTCATGGTGCAGGCGCTTATTCAATTGATCACAGCAACACGCGTAGATAAATGCCTATAACTAAAAGTAAGAAAACAATGGTTAAACATGTATTTATGCTCACTAATACTTATGACAGTTCCTTATCATGACAACTAACGCTCACAGCCCATCTAATGATAACTTACCAAGTTTTTGGCAGCGTCATCAAACGCCTGTGTTATTGACAGTGGTTGGCGGTGCCATTGATACCATTGGTTTTATCACCTTGTTTGGTTTCTTCACCGCACATGTCACGGGTAACTTAGTGATGGCGGGCAGTGGCTTGGTGAAAGGTGAAGCCGGTCTATGGATTAAACTTGCCGCCTTACCGTTATTTATTTTGACGGTCATGGTGACCAAGATATTTATTGACCATAGTAAAAATAAACAGCTAACACTGAGCCATTTATTCTTAGCGGAAGCATTTTTTCTGACCACTTTTATGATTGCCGGTTTGTACTATCAGCCTTTTGTCGATGCTGGTGATATAACCGTGGCGATAACGGGTGGATTAGGCTTAATTGCGCTGGCGATTCGTAATACCGCTAGTAAAACGGTGATTAAGCATATGAGTCCGACAGTATTGATGACGGGTAATACTACGCAACTGGGTATCAATCTGACCGATTACTTGGTCAATCGTACAGCCGATAATCGCAAAAAACTGGCACACAGCTCAGTATTGGTATCTAGCTTTTTAGTAGGCGCATTAGTGGGTGCGTTGTTATATATGCAGCTAAGTTTTTGGGCAGTAGGCTTATTTGTTTTGCCCGTGCTGTATCTATCAGTTAGGGCGCGTGATAGAGACTTTTTACAACATATTGCGTAATCGATTTTTGGGTTTATGGCAACCGTTTATGCAACTGACCCTGTTATAGAGTCCATGGTTCTACTATGAATATGTGGCGCTATCTCTGCCATCCAATTGTTCTAAAAAAAAGAATAGTTAATTGCAGTTAACGTTGTTTATCTATTAGAGGACAACAATTATAATAGACCCATTGTTTAAATAAGTTAATTAATAATACATTTATAGATATTTAACTTATTAATATCTAAGGATAAATCATGAAAACGATCTATCATGCAGCAGACTCTCGTGGCGATGCCAACCATGGCTGGCTAAAAAGCAAGCACACTTTTAGCTTTGCTAATTATCATAATCCAGAACGTATGGGTTTTGGTGCGCTACGCGTCATCAATGATGACTTCGTCATTGGTGGTCAAGGCTTTGGTAAGCACTCACACCGCGATATGGAAATTATCAGTATTCCTTTATCAGGTAAGCTCGGTCACGGCGATAATATCGGTAATAATGGCATTATCGAAACCGGTGAAATCCAAGTCATGTCAGCGGGTACTGGTATCACGCACAGTGAAATGAATGGCGATGACAAAGAAGAGGTGAAGTTCCTACAGATTTGGGTTATCCCAAATAAAATGAACGTTGAGCCTCGTTATCAGCAAATCCGTATGGATAATACTCTAAAGCCAAATGAGTTCAATCAAGTATTGTCACCCAATGCGGACGATGCAGGTGTATGGATTCATCAAGATGCTTGGTTTAGCATGGGTGATTTCGATAAAGGTGTTACCCAAACCTATCAGCTAAAAGATCCTAGCAATGGTGTTTATATCTTTGTCATTAGCGGTAAAGTCGTCGTAAACGGTAACACTTTAGATACCCGCGATGGCCTTGGTGTTTGGGACACCAAAAGCTTCACGATGGACGTCATCGATGATGCTAAAGTATTGCTAATGGAAGTACCAATGAGCTAATGGACGCTTCAACGCATTTTAATTTATCTATACTAAAGGATAATTATTGGAAGTGTAGATACTGCATATAACCATTAACAGTACCGATCATTTATTAGTTCGAATCAATTTATATTAACCCTGTGGAGAAATACTATGTCAGACCTAAATACCTTACAACAACTTGCCGAAAAACGCCGTTCTATCTATGCGTTGAGCAATCAATTGCCCGTATCGAATGACGAGGTCGTTAAGTTGGTTGAGCATGCAATCTTGCATACGCCGTCATCATTTAACTCACAATCGACGCGTGTTGTCGTATTGTTTGGTGAAGAGCATCAGAAACTGTGGAATATCACTGAAGAGATGCTACATGCAATCGTTGGTGATGAAGAGAAGTTTAAATCAACAAAAGACAAAATCGCGGGCTTTAAGGCGGGTGCAGGTACAATCATGTTCTTTGAAGATCAAAGTGTCGTGAAAAGCATGCAAGAAAACGCGCCGTTATATGCGGATAAGTTCCCCATTTGGGCACATCAAACCAACGCGATGCATCAGTATGTTATTTGGACGGCTTTGGGCAGTATCGACGTTGGCGCAAATCTGCAACACTATAATCCTATTATCGATGACAAAGTTGCTGAAGCATGGAATATTGACAAAGACTGGACGCTAAACGCTCAAATGGTATTTGGTGCTATCGAGCAGCCTGCAGGCGACAAAACGTTTAAGCCTGTTGAAGAGCGCATGAAAGTATTCGGTTAATATCGCATAGTTTTCAATACTAAGCTGCTCACAATATAGACAATAAAACCGCTATCGAAATATCTTAGCGGTTTTATTGTTCTGACATTCTTTATTGGCTTAAAAAAGCCTTCTTATTGGAGGCTTTTCTATGTACAGATTTTGAGCATTATTGCGGTAACAAGATATGCTTGCTCTTTTGATAAGCCGATAGACCACCTGCGCCCAACTCTCGACCAATACCACTTTGCTTAAACCCGCCCCAGCCTGCTTCTGGCAATACTATTTTTTGCTCATTTATCTAAATACGACCTGCTTGGATTAATGTCACCTCAGAAGGTTTTAACAGTACGTTACAGCCTGCAGCCAATGCAAAGGCTAATTTCCAAGCAGTGGTTACCATTGGAAAATTCCACGGGACAATAAGCGCACAGATATCAACGGGTGTAAGACCGATAGACTTGAGTAGCGACATCCACTGCCATATCTACGCGGGCTTTTGTGCTCAGTCTGGTCTTAGTAATCACCTCTCCTAAATTTGGGTCATATAATGCATAAGTATCTTTCTCATCATCTCGGTCTACCGCTTCAATAGCTACCTTTAATCAGGCACAACCGACTGCTGGCATAGCATTACGCACAAGCACATTTTTTAATACAACAGATGCGCCACGGTAGTAATAACCACTAAACTGATCAGCGTGCGCAGAATAAAAATCATAAATAGCTCTAACACGTTAAGCTTGATGTTTGATTTTAAAATCAGCGCACCGACTTCAGACATATAGATAATCTGGGTAATAGAAGCTGCGCCAACGATAAAGCGCGTCATTTCACTCTCGATACTCTTACCAACTAACGCCGGCAAATACATATCAGCAAAGCCCATAATCATCGCTGGTGCCGCTTCAGCAGCTTCTGGAATTTGTAGCAATTCAAGCACTGGTACGAGCGGTGCCGACAACCAATTAAATACCGGCGTATACTCGGCTAAGCCAAGACCGATGGTACCGATAGCAAAAACCACCGGAATTAAGCCAAAATAGATATCAAATAGGTTTTTTAGGCTGTGTTTAAAGACATTACCCAAACTTGGCATAGAGTGTGCGCGCGTGATTGCACGGTTGATCGCCCATTGATAGGTGGTGTACTCAGTTGGAATCTCTTCATCAAGCATGCTCTTACCTAAGTGATAAGTATCAGGCTTCAAAGACAATGGTGGTAGGCGCGGCATGATAATGGCAGCAATAAAGCCCGTTAAGGCAATGGTCAGATAAAAATACACAAAGTTATTGTCAACGCCGATGGTTTTGGCAACCACATAGGTAAAAGCGATGGAGGTGACCGAAAAAGTCGTTGCGATAATGGCTGCTTCGCGCTGACTGTAGTAGCTTTTATCATACTCTTGCATGGTCACAAGTAAACCGATAGATGCGGCGCCAAACCAAGAAGACATAGCATCGACGGCTGAGCGACCCGGCAACCGGAACAGTTTGACAAACACCTTACTCGACAAGGTACCCAAAAATTCCATCAAACCAAAATCCGTAAGAAACGGCAATGATAAAATGGCAAAGAAGAACAAAGGAATCAAAATCGGTATCAAATCTTCAAAAATGACGCCGCCAGTATTGCGGTTGATAATAAACTCAGGTCCGATTTGTAGGTAAATCATCCAAACAAACAGCGCCCCTAAAAACCGCGCAGCAAGCCAAAACCAATCGACATCAAACAACTTTGCGCGCATAGAGTCTGCTGGCAGGTTAGGCTTCAAACCTTTGAGCGCTAGCGCTCCGATAAAAGAAACCGTAACAATCGCTAATGCAGCATAAACAACATAACCTCCGATCAATGCTTGCAAGGTATCGGTCAGTACGCCCAATAAAATAGTAACCTTGCCGTCCCATTGAAACGGGATGATAAATAACGCAATACCCAATGCTGAAAACAGCAAGAACTTCCACATTGCGGCGCGCCACTGTGCGCCTTGCGGGGTCTCTGACACACTAACATGATTGCCCAATATGGGCTGCTGCGATTGATCAATAACATTTGACATCTGATTCCTCCTTGATAAGCGACGATCACCAATTTTTCCCTTTGGCGGTCTGACCAATGCTTGGATTGAGTGAATTGGTCGGATCTAATTTTATTAATTATTTTTAGTACAAATCAATATTCAGCTAAAGCAGGCAAAGGTCTTACCCATTTCAAGAAGAAATTCATCAGCTTCATCAATTTCATAAATGATGGGTTGTGTGCCTTTAATGTCTTTTTGCAATGCGTCGAGCAGCTGCTGCTTATCTGTGATTCTGCGATAACCTGCGCCAAATCCTGCTGCTAATGGCTCAAAGTTCGGGGTTTTAATATTGACCCCAATCAGTGGCAGGCCACCCTCTTCCATATAGCGGCGAATCTCACCATAACCTTGGTTGTTCCATAACAGCACAATCAATGGCAGCTCAAGCTCGGCGGCGCAGATTAGTTCTGCGATAGTAAACTGAATGCCGCCATCGCCAATCAGACTCACAACCGGCGATTTTGAGCCAATCATGGCACCAATAGCGGCAGGCAAACCATAGCCCAAGGTGCCAAAGCCAGTCGATGAATTAAACCATCGGCGCGTCGCTAAGGCCTCAAAACCAAGGTTGCCACTATAAACAGGCTGGGTTGAATCGCCAACGAATATGACTTCTTTTACTTCATCTCGAATCAGCTGTAGCAGCGCATTTTGACCAGAAAAGTCTGGTGTCATTTCCTCTATTAACGCTTGCTTTACTTTTGCTACTCTCACGAGGGCTTGATGATTCAGCGGTTTATTTTCTAAGCGCGTACATAGACCACTAATGGCCATTTGCGCATCGGATAATACGGCGATATCCGCTCTAAAAGGACGCTGCAATTGCTGAGCATCGCAATCGATACGAATCAGCTTACCGTTGATTTTAAACTCGCCATTAAAAAACACATCATAATCAGTCTCACCTAGCTCAGTACCAATCGCCAATACCAAATCGGCTTCAGTAATAACGGCTCGACCTGCTGCTAATGATTGATTGCTGCCTAAGCTCAACGGATGAGCGGGTGGTAGCAGACCTTTGGCATTAATGGTCAAAAATGTCGGCGCATCTATCAGCTCTGCCAATTTTTGTGCGTCATGATCGACATCAACGCAGCCACCACCATAGAGCAATACTGGATTTTTTGCCGCTTTTAGAGATTCAACAATCAAATATAATTGCGCAGGATGAGGTAGTGGTCTCATGACTTGCGGTAGTGTTAAACCATCATCAGCTTGGCTTTTTGCAGTGTTATCTAAATTTTTAGTTTTATTAAAATTAGAGGTTAAATCAGGCGGCTTGGCGACCTGACTGGCATCGGCGGTAATCACATCAATGGGCAACTGGATATGCACCGGTCCCAGACGCGCGCCATTAAATAACGCAAAAGCTTCAGCGATGACTTTGGGTAACGACTCAGGTTGCCAGATGGTTTTACTTATGAGCGCAACCTTACTGACCATACCTTGCTGGTCATGCAATTCATGCAAGTGCCCTTCACCGCTGCCGGTATGCTGCACTTTATTGACACTAGATATCACTAGCATCGGTATAGAATCTGCCAATGCTTGCGCCATTGCCGTCATGATGTTGGTCATGCCGGGACCGGTGATAATAAAGCATACTCCGACTTTACCAGAAGCGCGGTAATAACCATCGGCCATAAAGCCTGCGCCTTGCTCGTGACGCGGCGTCACATGGCGGATATTGGTATTGGGCAGGCCACGATATAGCTCGACCGTATGTACGCCCGGAATACCAAATACCGTCTCAACCCCGTAATATTCTAGCCACTGTACGAGTAGCTCACCGCAAGTTAGAGATGAGGTAACGGGCGCGGAATTTGGCAATGAAGAAGGCGTTTGTAGAGAATGCGTCATGAGTTAATCATCCTAAAAAATTCAATAGCAATTAAATAAGTCGTTCAATATCAAATCCAAGCTAAACCCAAACTGCCCTTTAATTCCTTATAAAAGGCAATTTAAGATTATAAGTCATGCTCAATAAATGGCTTTAACCTTATCGTCATAGCGCACACCCGGTAGGATACATAGCATCTCAAATAGCAGGTTCGCGGCTAGTACCGAGGTGTTACCAAACGGGTCATACGGCGGTGATACTTCGACCAAATCGCCACCAACCACATCAAGTCCGCGCATACCACGAATGATCTCAATAGCTTGTGTTGACGTTAAGCCACCGATTTCAGCGGTTCCCGTACCCGGTGCAAACGCAGGATCAATCCCATCAATATCGAAACTTAAATATACTGGGCCATCGCCTAATTTTTCGCGCACTTCTGCCATCAATGGCGTCAGCGACTTGTACCAGCATTCCTCAGCAGGCACTACGCGAAAACCTTGCTCGGTTGACCAATCAAACTCTTCAGCACTATAACCCGTACCACGTAAACCAATTTGTACCACACGATTACCATCGATGAGGTTCTCTTCAACTGCGCGGCGGAACGGCGTACCATGGGCAATTTTTTCGCCAAACATCTCATCATTGATATCAGCATGCGCATCGATATGCACCATACCGACAGGGCCATGTTTTTTGGCGAGCGCACGCAAAATAGGCAGTGCAATCGTATGATCGCCGCCTAACGTTAAAGGAATAGCGCCATGACTGACGATTTTATCGGTATAGAATTTCTCAATAATATCGACGCTTTTTAGCAGGTTAAAGGTATTGATAGGCACGTCGCCAATGTCAGCGACTTGTAAGGACTCAAAGGGAGCTGCGCGAGTGGCGACGTTATAAGGGCGAATCATGCGTGATTCATCGCGAATCTGGCGTGGTCCCAATCTTGCACCGCTACGGTTTGATGCGCCAATATCTAAAGGCACCCCAACGAATGCTACATCCAGTCCTTCAGCATCAGCTTGGGTTGGCAGGCGCATCATAGAAGCGAAGCCGCCAAATCTTGGCATATCGTTGCCGCTTAATGGTTGATTGAATTTCATCACTTACATCCTTGTATCGATTGGTCAAAACAGACAATTTATCTATATTACTTTTTGTCTATGTCACTTTTTCTATAGCTCTGACAATACCTAAATATCAGAGGCGAGACCATGGTAAAATTTAGAAGTAAACTTCTGATTTTTCGTAGTAACTTTGATTTATTCGTTATTTATAGAAGTTTTATAAAAAAATCGGTTAAGACAATAGATACGGGGACATGACTTTCGATGCTAGATGAATTAATAAAAATTGATATCAAAACTCTGCGGAGCTTTATGGCCATCGTGGAGTGTCAAGGTGTGACCGCCGCGCAGTCACGCTTAAATGTCACGCCGTCTGTCATCAGCGGTCATTTAACCCATTTAGAAGATCGTTTGGGTATGACGCTTTGTCATCGCGGGCGCGCAGGCTTTAAGCTCACCGAGGACGGTGCAGCGGTTTACGAGGCTTGCTTAAGTTTTACCGAAGCGGTGGCCAGCTTTCAGCATCAACTGCATTATATTCGGCAATTAGATTCGGTACGCGGCGGTCATATTCGGTTATGTCTCATTGATCAGATGCCAACGGTTTTTTATGATGCGTTACGTCAGTGCTTGGCAGTAAGCTATCGTAATAATCCATTGATACATTTTTCTATCGATGTGCAAAGCCCTGAGAGTATGCTCGACAAGTTACTTAGCAATGAAAGTGATATTGGCGTGGGCTATTTTGGCAGCTTCCCACCCCTATTGACCTTTCAGCCCGCATTTATCGAAAAGCAAGTGGTCTGCTGCGGACGCGAGCATCGGCTATTTTATGAGGCAGAAGGTTTAACCTTTGAGGATTTGGAACAAAACTATCCATGGATAAAACGAGGCTATATTACTGATTTGAGTATCAATCATGTCCGTCCAAAAACGTTAAGCGCCACCACTTACCATATGGAGGCGACCGCGCAGTTGATTTTGGCGGGTCATCATGTCGGCTACTTGCCCAATGATTTGGCAAAGCGTTATGAAGAGATGGGGATGATGAAAATACTACTGCCCAATGAGGCAAGTTACGAGGTCAAGCATCATTGGGCTTATCGAGAAAACCTTCATAAGCACGTCGCTGATTTTTTAGAGCAGATGATTAGCCTATTACGAAAAAACCCCTTTAAAGAATGAATATTCTTTAAAGGGGTTTATGTAGCCATTATTTAATTAACTGATTGCGCTTTTTGATGCTTACGGACGCTAGACCCATCTTTACGCGTAATCGTTATCCCTGTAAAGCCAAACAATATCGTCAGTAGCAATGATAAATAGCAGAAGAACGCATAAGGTAGATAATCAAGCACTGGTACGCCTAACGCTTGACTGATAAACACACCGCACACACTCCATGGTACAAGTGGATTGATAACTGTACCAGCATCTTCAATGGTGCGTGATAGATTTTTTGGATGCAAGTTCAAGCGCTCAAACGTCGGACGAAATGCCGTACCCGATAAAAGAATACTCAAATACTGCTCACCGATAAGGACATTGATACTGAGTGCTGACATGGCAGCGGCAAAAATGGCGCGTCCTGCTGTCGTTAAACTGTCTTTAATACCAGATAACAGTGCTGGCAAGATACCCAACGCCGTCAGCAATCCGCCTAAACTCAGCGCCAATATCACAATCGCTTGAGTAAAGAACATACTTTGCACACCGCCACGCGACAGCATACCGCCCACTTCACCAAGCTCCAATGACTCTGCGGGTGTATAACCTGCAAAGAAATAACCGCCCAACTGCCCAACGTTTGGCGTGCTATGCATATAAGTAATGATAATTGCCACAGCAATGGTACAAATAATGGTGTAAATGGCATTAACTCGAAATAGAGCTAGCGCAATCAAGACTACAAATGGCAATACCGCATAACCATGTACCAAACCACTGTCAATCAATTGTCCTTTTAGCACCGTTACTTGACTTAAATCTGAGCCAGCCGTCTGTCCTGAGAAAAACCAAAATAATATAACCGTTAATATCCATGCTGGCACTGTGGTGTACATCATATTGCGTATATGCTCGAACAAATCGATGCCTACAACGGCTGAAGCAATGGTACAAGTATCCGATAATGGCGACATTTTATCACCAAAAAATGCCCCTGATACCACAGCGCCTGCCGCTATCGCAACGTTAGCATCAAATGCATCACTCATCCCAATAAAAGCCACGCCAAGCGTCGCAGCAGTCGTCAAACTACTGCCCAGAGCAATACCGATAATAGAGGTCAACACAAAGGCGGAGATATAATAATATTGCGGTGATATCAGCTCAAAACCAAAATACATCAGCGTTGGGATGGCACCAGACATCATTAAGGCAGCGACCATCAAACCGATAAAGAAGAATAAATAGATCGCACCAATACCGCGCATAACGCCGGATGCCATTTGCGTCTGCATATCATCAAAACTTAATCCTTTAAATATACCAATGCCTAGCAGGACACAGATAGCGAGGATTAATGATAAATGTGGTACCCAGCCAAAGCCAATCATGGTAACGCCCATGATAGCAATGACAATGGCTGAAATCATAAATGCCAGTTGCGGTGAGATTTGGGTTAAAATTTTTGGAGGCATCACACATCCTTAGAGTGCCAGTAGAGTCTGGCAACAGGGTTTGATTTTAGGGTGACAAGTTTAATCAGTTGCTAGCAGTATTGCTACTCTGATTATTTGGTGAGCAAACTGTCGGTCTTGGCTGCCATGACAAAGTCATTGCGATGCAAACCTTTAATACTGTGCGACCACCAAGTGACCGTCACCTTGCCCCACTCTACCAATATGCCCGGATGATGCCCTTCTGCTTCAGAAATCTCAGCAAGCTCATTGGCAAATGCCATTGCTAAAACGAAATTCTTAAATTTATATTGGCGCTGTAATTGCTTGATGCCATCGATTTCAATCAACGTCCACTCTGGAATTTGTTGTAATAACTCTGTTGCTTCGCTGTCGCTGACTGTTGGTGCGCCAATACGGCAGGCTTCACAGCTGGCTTGTGATAATGTCGTCATGATAATATCCTTTTATATTAACTATTAGTTTTTTAATGAATGTACGTCCGTGTTGACGTTGGTTCTTTTATTACTTATAAAAAATGTACTGTCTATTAAGCAGTTTTGATAGCATACGTTGGCTCAAACAGTCCTAAACTCATCGCTTTTTTTACAGCGCCCATAATGTCGCTATTCACGATATCAAATAACGTATCCAAATTGTCAATTGCATAATAGATAGGCTGAATTTGATCAATACGGTAAGGCGTGCGCAATACGTCAATCAAATCAAACGCACGACAGTCCGGATCATCGCTTAGGGCATAGATGGTTTCAGACGGTGAGCTTAAAATGCCGCCACCATAAATCTTGCGGGTTTCTTTGGTCGCGCCCATTAGACCAAATTCGATGGTGAACCAATACAGGCGTGCTAAATAAAGACGCTCTTGCTTAGTCGCATTGAGACCAAGCTTGCCATAAGTCTCATTAAAAGTTGCAAACGCAGGATGGGTCAGCAGCGGACAATGTCCGACGATTTCATGAAAAATATCTGGCTCTTCGATATAATCCATATCATCAAAGCGACGGATAAAGGTCGCAACCGGAAAGCGTTTATCAGCTAAGAGTTTGAAGAATTTACCGAAGCTGATTAACGCCGGTACAGCAGCGGTTTGCCAACCGGTACTGGCTTGCAATACTTCATCAATATCTTGTAGTTGCGGAATATGCGTTGCTGGTAGCTTGAGTTTCTCTAAACCCTCAAGATAGGCTGAACTGGCACGATTGGGTATTTGCTTGGCTTGACGTTCAAGCAGTGCTTGCCACATCGCGTTTTCATCGTCACTATAATGTATATGACCATGATCGTCTGGCTGACGCGATACGTAAGGTTGCTTCTTCTGAGTTAGATGATGAGTAGAAGCTTCAGTGCTTAACGAATTGCTACTGAGAGGCTTTGTGTACGCAGTTGTCTGGTGACGGCTTTCCATGCCTAGTTTCCTTATATTGCAATGAGTCTAATACCTTGGTATCAGTCATTTGCTTTATTCACTTTATCCACCTCGCTTTTAACGTTTATTATTAATAGCAGAGTAACAAAGGTAATAAGGACAAGATAAACCCCTTTCATCTTGCCCTTTTGATACTTGTTTAAAAGTGCAAGATGAAAGGCACTCTTAAGAAATCTCTGAAAATTATGGCGCTTCTGTCTCTATCTCTGTCTGACCAACCATGCCGCGGCGTACTTGGTCGCGCTCGATAGATTCAAACAATGCTTTAAAGTTACCTTCGCCGAAGCCTTCTTCGTAGTCGCCTTTACGCTGGATAAACTCAAAGAATACTGGGCTGCCTAAGATGGTTTCAGAGAAAATCTGTAGCAGCAGACGTGGAACATTGCCTTCAGTTGTACCATCTAGCAAGATACCGCGCATCTGTAGCTCAGAGATATTCTCGCCATGACCTGGTAGACGCTCATCAAGCATCTGATAATAGGTGTCGTTTGGCGCTGTCATAAGCGGAATGCCCATCTCTCTTAGCTTGTCGATGCTAGACAATAGGTCATCACTCAACAGCGCGATATGCTGGATACCTTCGCCATTAAATTGCATTAAGTACTCTTCGATTTGACCGCCGCCCTGCTTTGACTCTTCGTTCAATGGAATACGAATTTTGCCATCAGGCGCCGTCATGGCTTTACTGGTCAAGCCAGTATATTCACCTTTGATATCGAAATAACGGATTTCGCGGAAGTTAAAGATACGCTCGTAGAAGTCAGCCCAGTAAGCCATGCGACCACGGTAGACGTTATGCGTTAGATGATCGATGACTTTGAAGCCAAAGCCTTTTGGATGCTTATCAACATCAGGCAGATAGTCAAAGTCGATGTCATAGATAGAGTTACCAGCGGTAAAGCGGTCGATAAGATAAATGAGAGAGCCGCCGATACCTTTGATCGCTGGCAGACGTAACTCCATCACCCCTGTTTTGACATCGACTGGCTCAGCACCGTTTTCGATCGCTAAATCATAAGCTTGCTGGGCATTTTTTACACGAAAACCCATGCTACAAGCGCCGGCACCATGCTCACCTAAAAAGTAGCTGCCATGACTTTTTGGTTCGCGGTTTAATATGAGATTGATGTCTCCTTGGCGAAACAAGGAAACATCTTTTGAGCGGTGATTGGCGACATGGGTAAAGCCAAGGTTGCGAAACAGCTCTTCGACAAGCTCAGGCTCTTGTGAGACGAACTCAACAAAATCGAAGCCTTGTAGACCCATAGGGTTGTCAAATAAATCTGCCATTGTCATCATCCTTAATTGCAATTGGTGGTATAAAGCGCTAAAAATTAGCAAAAAATAAGTTTCATCAATCATTCCTATTGACGATTCATTTATATTAGATTAGCTTGATTTATAAGACTAATCGTATTTTTTGATTTATTTATCAGGTTTACTTATGAATATCAGCATTCGCCAACTTACCGCTTTTATCAAAGTCGCTGACAACGGCAGCTTTACTCGTGCCAGCGACCAGATGCATTTGACCCAATCTGCGGTCAGTGGATTGATAAAAGAGCTTGAATCTAGCCTTGGCATTGTGTTGTTTGATCGCACTACACGCCAGCTGTCGTTGTCGGCAGTTGGACGGCATCTATTGCCGCAAGCTCGGCGCATCTTAAATGAGATGCAGCTGTTTGAGAATGAAGCCAGTAGCTTAACGAGCTTAGCGCAAGGTCAAGTCAGGCTCGCCGTATCACAGTTTGCGGCCTCCTCTATGCCAGCGGTTATCGCTCAGTTTGCCAAAGAATATCCTGACATCAGCGTGTCTTTGCTTGATTGCTCAGCAGAAAATGTCTTAGAACACATTCAAAACATTGAGGTGGATTTGGGCGTGGGCACTGAGCTTGAATTTATGGACGCTGAAGATGACATCAGTGCCGACTTGTTATATCAGCTGCCATTCTGTGTGGTCATGCCTGATAGTCATGCGCTGGCATGTAAATCTGAAATTATTTGGCAGGATTTGATTGATACGCCGCTTATTACCCTGCAAGGTCCATTTATTGAGCAAGTGACCGCAGAGCTTGATGAGCGTATCGCAAACCACATACAACAAGCACGCTATAAAGTAAATTTTATGTCGACAGCGCTCGAGATGACCCGTCAAGGCTTTGGTATTACCTTGTGTCTGCCTTATATGCCTGAGGTGATAGACTGGGTCAGCGCTAATGGTTTGCAGATGCGACCGTTGACGCAACCTGTCAAAATGCGCCGATTCTTTATTTACCAACGTTCATCGCGAGCTTTATCGCCGGCGAGTATCGCTTTTAAGCATTTTTTGCAGGGCTACTTTGCGACCCATTTTGATGATTTGCAAAATATTTAACAGCCAGCTTTCTACCCTTTATCAAAACAAGTCAGACGATGATTCAAGAAAATGGCATCACTAGGCAAAAAAATGCATGAATTGGTGGGGATAATGGAATCTAACATTGAGTTAATGCCCAAACTGGTTTATGCTTTTTAGCGCCTCAACTTATACCTTTGTACTTATATCCCTTGTAAGGAAAACACATGTTTGAACGTATCGATTACTATGCCGGCGACCCAATCTTAGGATTGATGGACAAATTTGCAGCCGATAACAACCCAGATAAAGTCAATTTGGGTGTCGGTGTCTATTATGACGAAGATGGCAAAATGCCCGTACTTGAGTGTGTAAAAACCGCTGAACAACGTATTGCTGACCCTATCTCGCCGCGTCCGTACTTACCAATGGCAGGTTTACCAGGACATCGCAAAGGCTGTCAAGAATTGCTGTTTGGTAAAGACGCTCAGATTTTACAAGATGGCTTAGTGGCTACTATCGCGACCATTGGTGGTTCTGGTGCACTAAAAGTCGGCGCAGAATTCATCCACGAATGGTTCCCGCAGTCTAAGTGTTACGTCAGCAACCCTACATGGGGCAACCACATTGCGATCTTTGAAGGGTCTGACGTCGAGGTCGGTAAATATCCGTACTACGATACTGCTACTGGTGGCATCAAATTTGATGAGATGATCGCGTTTTTTGAAACATTGAATAAAGATGATGTTCTGCTGCTTCATCCTTGCTGTCATAACCCAACGGGCGTTGATTTGACTCGTGAGCAATGGGATCAAGTCCTAAACGTCATTCAAGCGCGCGAGCTGATTCCGTTTATGGACATCGCTTATCAAGGCTTTGGCGAAGATATGGACAGCGATGCTTACGCGATTCGTAAAGCCGTCGATATGGGTCTGCCATTGTTTGTCAGCAACTCATTCTCTAAAAACTTATCGCTATATGGCGAGCGTGTCGGTGGTCTATCAGTTGTTTGCCCAACGGTAGATGAAACTGATCGCGTCTTTGGTCAGCTGAACTCTACGGTACGTCGTATCTACTCAAGCCCGCCATCACATGGTGGTCGTGTGGTTGATATCGTTATGAACGACGAAGCGCTACATGAGCAATGGGTTGGCGAAGTATATGCGATGCGTGACCGTATCAAATCTATGCGTACCAAACTCAAATCAGTATTAGAAGAAAAAATCCCAGGTCGTAGCTTTGATTACTTGACTGCACAAAACGGTATGTTTAGCTTTACAGGTCTGACGCCTGAACAAGTTGCACAACTACAAAGCAAGTATGGTATCTATATGGTATCGAACTCACGTATGTGTGTTGCCGGCTTAAACAGTACCAATATCGACTATGTTGCCAATGCTATGGTTGACGTTTTAAAAGATTAATTCCCTAATCGCTTTTATTAAAATATAAACAAAGGCTAAGTATCATTACTTAGCCTTTTTTCATGCGTTGGATTTCGTAGTGGTGATATTTTTAGCAAAAAAGGCAAATATAGTCAAAACGCTACGGTACTGCTGGTACAAATTTTTTGCAGCCTCTGTCTGCATGGGCACAGCAAGCAAGAAAAATTGATACCAGCAGTACCTAATGTGTCGATATGACTTTTCACTGACTATAGCTTTTAGTCTCGGTCAAAACTCAATCAATTTATAGGACGAGCACATAAAAAAACTTGCAATCGATTACGCTATAAATTACATTATACGTAAGTAGTTAATTATAACGTAATTTAATATTCGCTTTAGCAAGGAGCCGATCATGTCAACGATTGACAAAAACCTCTCATCTTTTCTCGATATCGCAACCGATTCTGACTTCTCTATTCATAATCTGCCTTATGGCATTTTTAGTGACAGCATCGATGGCAAACGTCGCGCTGGTATCGCTATCGGCGAGCACGTATTGGATTTATCCGTACTTGAATCTGAAGGGTTATTGGGTTTAGACGGTGGTCCATATTTCGATCAAAACACGTTAAATGCCTTTATTGATTCTGGTCGAGACAATTGGAGCAAAGCGCGTAAAACGATTCAAACGCTACTCTCTAGTGATTGCGATACGTTACGTGACAACACAGATTTGCAGCAAAAAGCCCTATTTCAACAATCAGACGTCATTATGCATCTGCCGGTTCAAGTACCTGGCTTTACCGATTTCTATTCGTCTAAAGAACACGCAACCAACGTAGGTACTATGTTCCGTGACCCAAGTAACGCCTTACTGCCTAACTGGACTGAGATGCCAGTAGGTTATAACGGACGCGCCAGCACCGTCATCGTCAGTGGTACAGATGTGATACGTCCATCGGGTCAGCTAAAACCCAATGCCGATGACCGCCCTATTTTCTCACCTTGTAAGCGTCTGGACTTTGAGCTTGAAACGGCATTTGTCGTTGGCAAAGGTAATAATATTGGTCAACCAATTGCCGTAGATAATGCTATTGATCATATTTTCGGTATGGTTTTGCTAAACGATTGGTCAGCTCGTGACATTCAAAAATGGGAATACGTGCCGTTAGGTCCATTTAACGCCAAAACTTTTGCCTCTGAAGTATCCCCATGGATTGTGACGATGGAAGCCTTAGCACCGTTCAAGATGCCATGCCCAACGCAAGAACCAAAGCCGCTTGCTTATCTGAACGAAAAAGACAGCAATAATAGCTATGACATTCATTTATCAGTAGAACTATTGCCTGAAAATGCTGAAGAAGCTACGGTGGTTTGCGAAACCAATTTTAAATATATGTACTGGTCAATGGCGCAGCAGCTGACTCACCATACTATTACTGGCTGTAAAGTAGAAGTGGGCGATATGATGGGTTCAGGGACTATCTCAGGACCGACGCCTGATTCTTATGGCTCGATGTTAGAGATTGCGTGGAATGCAACCAAACCTGTCACCCTCCAAGGCGGTGAGACACGCAGCTTTATCGAAGATGGTGACACAGTCATCATGAAAGGCTATAGCGAAAAAGACGGTATTCGTGTTGGCTTTGGCGAAGTACGCGGCAAGGTCTTGCCGGCGCTTACCTTCGATTTTGACAAATAGCAATTATCTGTCGATTTTTATATAACAATGTGTGCCTATAAAAAGGCATGCAAATAATAGAGTCAAGCTGTTAGTCGTTAATGGCCTATGTCCATAACTACTAACAGCCAATCGATTGATATAAATTGTACGTCCTATCAAAAGGAGTTTGATATGAGTTTTAAAATTGAAAAAATCCATCATGTGGCCTATCGCTGCAAAGACGCTAAAGAGACCGTTGAATGGTATAAAAAATATCTGAATATGGATTTCATCCTAGCATTCGCTGAGGATCATGTACCTTCGACCAAAGCCTTTGACCCTTATATGCATGTGTTTTTAGATGCGGGCAATGGCAATGTATTGGCATTTTTTGAAGTGCCTAATCAGCCTGAAATGGGCTTTGACCCTAATACGCCAAGCTGGGTACAACATCTAGCGATGAAGGTAAAAGACCGGGATGCCTTAATGGCAGCTAAAAAGCATTTGGAAGAAAACGGCATCGACGTGGTCGGTGTGACGAATCATGGTATCTTCCATTCTATCTATTTCTTCGATCCAAATGGACATCGTATGGAGCTTACTTACGATGATATTACCTCAGAAGAAAAAGTTTCGATGATTACTGAAGAGATGAAATATGAGATGCTGGACGAATGGTCACGTACCAAACGTGCGCCCGCTCATACTCAGTTTTTACATGCGGCTGAACTAGCTGAAGCACGAGAAGTCGCGCCTGCTGGTGAGTAATATTTTTTAGCGTTTAGAGTATTCTTTATAAAATAGCTAAGATAAGTTTTAGCTATTTTACGAGCTACACTATTTGATAGCGCTGTGCAATTGCTAATATTTGCTCGACCACATTATGCTGCTCACTCATGGGCAACTGCTCTGTGGTACCAATGATAGTAATGGCATACTCCAAAGACAAACTTTCAACAGATAGTTTGTCTTTGTCATATAGATTCGCAGTGGTTGATAGCTGCGGTATGATAACGGGAATAGTAATCGCATTAATCCCCATTAACATATCACCAGTAACAGTCGCATAGCCTTGGGTACGAACTTTCGCTCGTAACTGGTTAAAGTGCTGCCATTTCTCTGTTATTGCTTGCTCTTGCTTCGCCTGCCATTCTGCGATGACCAAGGGTTTGATAATGGTATCTGGCTGATAGCTTGCGAACAAATGACCTGTCGCCGACGTGGTCAACGGCATACGCGATCCGATACGAGTAATAATACTAATAGCGCTATCTGGTTCAACAGATTGAATGATAATGGGACCTTCGCTAAACCATTTAGCGATTTGTACACCGCAATTAAGCGTGTCTTTGATCTCATTAGCAATATGCGTCAGACGATCCAAGATATTATTTTGATTAAACCCACTATGACCTACTGCTCCTAGCGCGCCCATTGCATGAACTCTATCACCAAGTCCATAACGTCCATCACTGAGCTGGCGAGCATAGTGTTTACGAATAAGACTGACCAAATAACGGTGGCACTTTGCTGGATGCATTTGCATGGCTTGTGCAATATCCTTTAGCATCATCGGCTCGTTACAATCGATGAGCACGTCTAATATCGACAGCCCAATCTCAAGCGATTGTACGCCGCCTTGGTTTTTATTTATCGTAGGAAGATTTTCTATCAGGTTTTCAGCTGCTGGCATGGTTTACTCTGTGAATGATTAACTAAATGCGTTATCAATACAATATTAGAAAATTGAAATAAAGACTTAATGTCATAATAGGTATCTTTTACTCTTTAAGACATTAGTAAGCTCAGTAATTATAACCCTTTATCTTACTCACAACACAGCACAATAAAAGGAATGCCCTATGATGACACTTTATGGCTACTTTCGCAGTAGTACCTCTTACCGTACACGTATCGCAATGAATTTAAAGCAGTTAGATTACGATTACATTGCGGTTAATTTAGCAAAAGATGAGCAATTAGAAGCCGTCTTTCAATCTATTAATCCTCAAGGCTTGGTACCCGTCGTACAAATAAATGATTTATGGTTGTATCAAAGTCCTGCTATTTTGGAGTGGTTAGAAGAGGTCTATCCTGAGCATCCTCTGTTGCCCAAAGATGCAGCAGGTCGCATGCAAGTACGAGCTTTGAGCGCTATGATTGGCTGTGATATCCATCCGCTAAATAACCGACGTATTTTGCAGTATCTGCGTAATGAACTATCAGTAGCTGAAGATCAAGTCATGGCTTGGTGCCATCGCTGGATGAGTGAAGGTTTTGACGCTCTCGAAAAACGCTTGGCACAAGACAAAACACACGGTAAATTCTGCTATGGCGACAGCCCTACTTTTGCAGATTGCTATCTGATTCCGCAGGTCTCTTCTGCCGAACGCTTCAAGGTAGATCTCAGTGCTTATCCAAATATCGTTGCGATCGACGCTCACTGTCGAACATTAAAAGCTTTTGCCGACGCTGACCCTATGGTGCAGTCTGATGCACCAAATGCTTGATATAAGCTGCAAAAAAGCCTCCGATTTAGGAGGCTTTTTTCTGGAAATATAGTGGTGCTATTGCCATTTATACTCTCTAACTTAAAGTATGGAAAGTAGGCTATTCAAATATTCATATCAGATTGTGTGGCAGCCACTGTTTTTATAGGTACTGCGAACAGCCAAGCCGTACCACAATTACAGTAAAAACAGCCATCTTTAAATTCGACAATATAAGCGGTAAAATCGTTACCACAATGATCCATCATCGCTTGTTCATCACTGTCGTCATCGACTGCGCACCATATTTGTTTGTCGCCTCGTGCAAGCAATGCGCGTGTTAAATCACTTCCTCTCAACTCATTATTCATACCCAGCTCCTTAACTTCTCTCACCATAGTTTGAGCTATTCGTCATGAAATATAGGGTTTTCTATACTGATATTTATTAATGATCTTTATCGTTGCTAAAGTGATGAGCTTGATATAAGCGATGCAAGTCCATTTGCTACTCATCTGTACCCATCAAACATTATGCCTATATTTAACGATGATTTACCTTTCTTGCTCTATATCTATAAACGCTTTGTATCCTAGCTATCTTATTGTAACGCTATGCAAGCAAAAGTGTAACAACCAGATATAGTATTTCCGATGAATGGTCAAGATAGGAATATGAACGGTCAGTACATTTAAAAATACTACTAATTATTATGCATATTTATCAGATTTGGCATTTTATAATCTAATAGTTCTTTGAATATTATCGATTACATGAACGATGATGATGCACTATCGATATTAAATTTTTAGAATAGTTTTCAGTAGTTAAAAACCCTAATGAAAATCTTGTTTTTTATCAATCTATGTAACACTTCTCACTTTTTGAGTGAGTATTAGAGACCAAAATCAGTGCGAAAAATCAGGTAAAATAGTTTTATGACAATACATGTTACAACAACAAACACTAAACCTGACGTTAGCCAATCTAACCTTCGCAAAATCATTCATATCGATATGGATGCTTTTTATGCCAGTGTAGAACAGCGTGATTTTCCTGAGCTGCGTGGCAAGCCATTGGTGGTTGGCGGCGATCCCAATGGTCGCGGCGTGGTTGCTGCTGCCAGTTACGAAGTTCGTAAGTTTGGCGTACGCTCCGCCATGTCATGCTATGAAGCTAGAAAGCGCTGTCCTGACGTGATATTTGTACCGCCGCGCTTTGATGTTTACCGTGCTGTTAGTGTTGAGATACGTCGTATCATGCACAGTCTGACCCCACATGTTGAGCCGTTATCATTAGACGAAGCCTATTTGGATGTTACTGGGTTGTCTGTTCATCAAGGCTCAGCCACATTAATGGCAAATTGGTTACGAGCGCAGATTTTAGGACAAACAGGTCTAAACGCCTCTGCCGGTGTCTCATTTAATAAAATGCTGGCGAAAATTGCCTCTGATATTAATAAACCTAATGGCACAGCGGTCATCACGCCAGCGGATGCTGATGCCTTTATCAGCGCTTTGCCTATTGAACGCTTCCACGGTATTGGTAAGGCAACGGCCAAACGCCTGCATGCAATGGGTGTTAGTAACGGCGCTGACCTTCGGCGCACGCCAGCTACCATATTGGTCAATGAGTTCGGTAAGCGTGGACAGTTTTATCATGATATCGCTCATGGACGTGACGAGCGTGCGGTCAAGTCTGAGCGTACACACAAATCGGTTGGCTCTGAGACTACGTTTAGAGAAAACTTAACGGATGATAATGAACTAAAAATACAAGTCTATGAACAAAATGCTGATGCCTTTAGTCAGCTGCACAAAAAACAGCTCATTGCCTATACTATTACTCTAAAGGTCAAATACGCAGATTTTACTCAAGTCACGCGCTCGCATACCTTATCGACGGCATTTGATAGCGCAGAATCCGCTCACTTTTGGTTAGATAAACTCTTTTTGGACATTCCGCGTGCCCTTCCTATTCGATTGGTTGGTGTGACATTTTCCTCACTGACATCTGCAACGCAAGTCACGCCACAATTAAATTTATTTGAATGATTTTTCGCCTGAATTCTTTAGAGAGTTTTCCTAAATAAATATCTCAATTTTTTACTTAGGCTATTTTATTTATATTTAGAGGTAAATAAAAAAGTACTACTTAGTAAAACATTCTTTCATATCCTCATTTCTGCTACAATTGCTCTCAAAATTCCCACCTATCGAAAGACTTTCTTATGACTGATTCTAAACCTCAAACCTTAAATAATAACTCTGAAATTACTGCCAGTCATAATGACGATATTTTAGAGTATCTAAGTGTTGATGATTATGATTATGAACTGCCAGACCAGCTGATTGCCCGTTATCCATTGGCGCAGCGCTCCGCGTCAAAGCTACTTTATTTGCCTGCTAACAATGTTAATCGTCAGGTTGAAGTTGAAGATAAGCTGTTTTCTGAGTTGCCAGAATTGCTTAATGCAGGCGACTTGATTGTTTTTAACGATACTAAGGTGATGAAAGCGCGCTTATTTGGTCAAAAAGATACCGGTGGAAAGATTGAAGTATTAATAGAGCGTTTGGTCGCTCTATCCGACTTAAATAGCGCGGATCTAGACACAATAACGTCAAACTCTGACATCATAGACATGACGGTTATTGCAAAAAAGCATATCGCTCTTTGTCATGTTAAAGCCAGTAAAGCGTTGAAGCTTGGACAAGGTCTTGTACTTGCTGATGGTCATATGACTGGTGTCATGATTGGACGCCAAGAGAACTTATTTATCTTGGCTTTTGATACGCCCATTCTGCCTGATTTAGAGCTATATGGTGAGCTGCCTATTCCACCCTATTTCGAACGCCATGCCGATGCGACCGACAATACTCGCTATCAGACTGTTTTTCATGACCCTGCTAAGCTTGCCAGCGTCGCTGCCCCGACAGCAAGCTTACATTTTGACAATATTGTATTAGAAAAGCTGGCGGCAAAAGGTATTCAAACTGCTTTTGTTACACTGCATGTCGGCGCAGGTACTTTTGCTCCGGTAAAAACAGAGAACCTGCTGAATCATACGATGCATAGCGAATATGCACACCTGCCTCAAGCCACTGCCGACCTTATCAATCAGACCCATGCCAATGGCAAGCAAGTCATTGCTATCGGGACTACTGTCACACGTGTCCTTGAAACGGCTTACCAACAAACCGCAGTCGATGGACAGCCACTTTCTGGCTGGGCAGGTGATACAGAGATTTTTATATATCCCGGTTTTGAGTTTGGTGTCGTAGATAAGCTACTGACCAATTTTCACTTACCAAAGTCTACATTGCTGATGCTAGTGTCCGCATTTGCCACAAAAAAATCTATCGAAGAAGCTTATCAACATGCCATCGAATCCGAGTATCGGTTTTTTAGTTATGGTGATGCCATGCTGCTTGATAAAAAAGTTGACTGATGTGTGTAAATATTAAGCATGCAATTGAACTATTGGTCACAACAGCAGTGGAATAAACTGGTAAACTAAACAGTATTTTGTTATAACAACACAGACAACTTTTACTCCAAAGGGCTGCATATGTCTTGTCATTTATCTTACCGCTTGACTAGCATACATCGCGCAGTATCGATGGCATTGTTTTATTCAATAAGTTATGCAGCCTTAGTATCTAGCGCCCAAGCAGCAAACATTGGCAAAACAGTTGTTATTTCAGCTCAGCACGAACCTTTAGTTGCCAGTATTATGGTCACTGATATTGAAAACACTGACTTTTCAGCCAGTTTGGCAAATTCTGCCATTTATCAGCAAATGGGTCTAACCCCAACTGATTCCATGATCGTACGCTTTCATCCGACTTCAGCTACAAGTGGTCAAGTTTTTATTACCACCACCAAGCCTATGTCCAAACCCTTTGCTGATGTGGTTCTAGCAATTAATGATGGCAATCAGCGTAATGTTATTCCAAAAACATTACTGATGCCGCTTAATGATAGCTTACCGATTGCGACTTCTAAAAATATCGTAACAGGGGCAAAAAAGCCTAACTTACCCGTGGTTTCTACAACTAACGCGCAGCCATTGACGGTTAGAAATGGGGCACCGCCACCTTTATTATCATCTGGCTCATCGAAACCTACACTAAAGGCTGCAACATTACCCGAGCGCAATGTTCAATCGCCTAATATACGAGTACCTGTTATTCAAACGCCAAGTATCCAAGCGTCAAGCTCACAAATACCAAGCGTTCAGGCAACGACTATACCCTCTGGCTTACCAACAGCAGTTGCAACAACGACACAAAGCAATATCACAACCTATGCGCCTAGCCGTTTAGAAAACGGTCGATTAAATAATCCTATTGATGTAAAAAACGATAGTGTCATGGCGGGCGCAAATAATGATAATAATACAGCTTTAACCGTCTCATCAAATAGTACGCTTTCTGCTAGCGAGACTGATAAACAGTTCGATATTTTAAACATACAAATTACTCGTCAGATACAGCCGAAGAGTCAAAGCAATACAGATATGATGGTTGCTAGTCCTATGGCGCTCAAAACCCTGACGCCGAATGAAGCAGCTTTCACCAATAAAAATAAAGCTATTATCCCAAATGATAGTAATAATATGGTCGCTACAGCTCCTCTCAATGATGTGCCCCCTAACTCGAATACCTGGCAGAAAGCAGTGACGCCTAAAACGTCGGCCGCAGCAAAAAACACTTCAAGCCAAGTATCAGATAAGTCAGCTAGTAGCGAGATCAATTATACCGTGCAGCGTAATGACAACTTGTGGGTGATTGCACAGCAAATCGCAGAGAAGAACAATATCGACGTTCAAACCGTTATGAAAGAAATTCAGACGCAAAATCCTGACGCTTTTATCAATAGAAACGCCAATCAATTAAAAGCAGATGCACAGTTGAGTTTACCTAATTATGATGCGCTACCTTCACAGCAAAAACTTGAAGCTGCTATCAGTGCTCAAAGGCAATATAGAGGCGCCAATACACCTGTCGCAAAAAAACCAACTGCATCAAATCCTGTGTCCAAAGGTGACAATACGCAAGCAACAAAACATACTGAAAAGCCGGCGACCACTAAGACTCAAATTTTACCAAAGGCACAGTTTTCTGTCCTTGCTCCCGGTCATGAAGGCAGCGCAGATGGCACTAAAACCAAAGCAGGCATGGCAACAGGTAACGGACTTAGCATGGAAGTGTTAGACCTGCTTAAATCATCAAGAAAAAGTACCGCATCACAAGCTCAGCAGTTATCAAAAACTAGTGGTACGCTTGAGAGCTATACTCGCAAATTACAATTACAAAATCAAAAACTGGCTGAGCTGCAAGCTCGTCTCAAAAAATTACGCAATCAATAACTGCCTAACAGATCAATGCAAGCAGCTCTGATCGTAGGCGTGGGAGTAACTATGGACAATATGCTATATATCATCGCCGGATTGGTGGTTATTTTACTCGTTGCGGTCTTGGTCATGCGCAAAAACAAAGCGCAAAAGCCATCAGAGCATTTGAGTACAAATACTGGCAAAATTGAGCCCTTATCGAAGCATGCTGCTTCTAGAAGTACGCCTACTCAAACAGCTATCAATCATGAGAAAAAGTTTGATCATATTGAGATTGCTCAACGTTTTATGGACCAACAGCGCTATGATAAAGCGATTGAAACGCTCAATCGCGGCTTAAGCGAAAAGCCAAATGATAGCCAATTATCTCTCAAGCTCCTTGCGGTATATGCCACGATAGATGAGTCTGAGAATTTCAATAAAGTCTATGATGCTATCAAAGCAAATAATGATGACAAAAGTATCGCACAAGCTGATGAGTTAAAAGCTTTGCTGACTGAAGAACAAAACCAAGTCACTAAACAAACTATGTTAGCAGACAAAAGCGAAGATGCTGGATTTGAAAGTTTAGATTTCGATTTACCGACCAATAAAGCGAGCAGCAATAGTCCCGTCCTTGATACTAATACGGTTCAAAATGTTGAATACAAAAATGACTTGTCAGAGGCTACCAATGAAACCTTAGCGGCTTCGAATGCTTTTGATGATAATAGTTTCGATGATATTGAGCAGGCGTTTGATCTTAGTCTGAGTGATTTAGAAGATGGCAATAATAAACCTGTCCATACTAGTAATAACTCGGCACCTGTCACCACGCTTGATGTAGTAGATGAAGATATTTTTGCGCCTGCAACTGTGGTTATAGACACTGATAATAGTCCTATTACTGACAGTGATTTTGATTTTGAATTATCTGAGCACAGTCTTGCATCTACAGAGGCTCCCACCGATGACGCTACCGATGATAGTTTTAACAGCAGCTTAAATGAGCTATCATTAGAAGATGACTTTGTCTTAGATTTAAACAGTGACGCCGATACCAATAACGTTATCAATAATGCGCCTGTCACAACAGAGACAACTTATTTAGATGATGACCATCTGACCTTATCTTTATACAGTGATGATGTGTCGAATGACACGCCAAATCAAATAAAAATTCAGCATTCTATGGTCGAAGATAATTTTGAAGATTTTAGTTTCGAAGATATCAGTATTGAAGATGCAAATATTGAAGATACAAGCGCTGAAGAAATAGATATCATGAAAAATGAGTCCGACGCTTCTAGCAGTGCCCCTACTACTCTGATGTTCGATGATGATACGGTAATAGACGATGATTTTGACTTTGATTCTTTATCTTTATCAGAGTCTACAACAGCAAGCACGCCAGTTGAGGTTGATAGCGAATATGCCAATACTCATATCGACAATGCTATTGATATAGCTCCTGCAGCTGACACTAGCAGTACTGAAGATTTTTCGTCACGGTTCGCAGCAGATTTTGATTTTGTTAAATCCTTAGACAGCAATCAAGTCACGCTAGATTTAGCAGGTCAATACGTGCAACTTGGCGAATACGATAGTGCCAAACGCCTACTCAATGAAGTCATTGCTAAAGGCAATAGTGAACAGCAGCAGCAAGCACAACGATTGCTTGATCGCACTGCTTAAAATGACTGGTGTGACAGCGAGTATTCTAGCCACTTAGAATACTCGCTGCATTTATAATAACAGTGCTTTTTCTATCTCTTCTCTAGCAATGATTTCTCTTTCAATAATTCTGCTCTATCGTCTATTCAATTTAAAACCAATACAGTGCACTCATCTATGACAAATACAATCCCTGTACCTATCCAACTTATTTATGCTGGCGGCACTTTTGGGAGTTATGGTCGTCCATTAGCGCCGCTATCAGCAGAGGTTTTTTTGCCAACTTTGCAGCAACTACTGGCAGAATCGGATAATGCGCTTAATCTATCGCCCATTGCTTGGCTTCACAATACTCTGATTAAGGACAGCAGTCAGTTTACACCCAGTGATTTTGTGCATTTTTACCAGCTTTTACTTTCGGCATATCAACAAGGCAGTAGACGTTTTGCGTTAATTACGGGCACAGATACACTCAGTTATTTGGGAGCGTTCTTAGCAGAAGCCTTTGCAGGTAGCGATATTTGTATTGTCGTTACCGGTAGTATGCGTCCGCTGCTAGATAGTGAGGAACTGCACTCTTATAAAGTAGATGCACAGAGTGATGCTTGGAACAACCTTACTGACTCGTTAAAGCTAGCAAGTGCAGGTGAATCTGGGGTGAAGATTGCCTTCGGCGGCGAATCATGGCCAGCGCAAACGGTGCAAAAAATACATAGCCATGACTTTATGGCATTTACTGGTCACTCTAGAGCGGCTTATCCTGCCAATAGTTATGTCAAAAGCTTACCAGATACTCGTCAGCAGCACTGGCTTGATGACCAACAAGATATTAGTGCTGATATTGCAGTTCGTGCCGAGCACGCTTACGTTCATGCGTTGTACTGCTTGCCCAATGCAACCGATGCATTAAACCAACAGCTGCGTGCCTTATTATCACAGCCGCCTTGTGGCATTATTTTATTAGGCTATGGCGCTGGCAACGTTCCTTATTCAATAGAGTTAGCAGAAGCCTTGCAACTGGCTTATGAAAAAGGTCATATGATAGTGTGCGCTAGCCAATCGCCGTTTGGCGGCGTAAGTGACACTTATGCTGCGGGCAGTTGGCAATACGATTATCAAGTGATTGCAGGCGGTCGTCTAACTATTCCAGCCATTTATGCACGCTTACTGTGGTTACTGCTACGCTACGATAGCCCAGCAAGGCGTCGACAACGCTGGTTAAATAACGTCCAGCAAACGGGCACCAGTATCAAAAAACGTTAAACTATCACTCATAAACTCTGTATAAGTTCCAAAATGACCATGTTCATAACTGAAAACAACGAAGCAAAGCGCCCAACTTATACCTTAGCCATTGCTATTGAATTTTTGGGCACTCACTATCATGGTTGGCAACGCCAAAGAGAGGTACTTGGCGTACAAGAAGCGTTAGAGACCGCCATTAGTACTGTTGCCAATGAACCAGTAGAAGTGATTGCTGCAGGGCGCACAGACTCAAGTGTTCATGCTGGCAATATGATTGCACATTTTGTTACTCATGCTTATCGACCAACGCACAATTGGCTGCGTGGTGTAAATAGTCTTTTGCCTGATGATATCGCTTTACGCTGGGTTCAGCCGATGCCTGCTGACTTTCATGCGCGTTTTGCCGCAATTGCTCGTCGTTATCGTTACATTACTCTCAATCAAACTCAGCGACCTGCCATCCTCAACCATCAAGTGACACATATTCACGAGCCGCTTGACCTAAAAGCCATGCAGCTTGCAGCATCTGATATCGTTGGTACACATGATTTTAGTAGCTACCGTGCTGCCGCTTGTCAATCTAATCAGCCCGTGCGCCATATTAGCCATGCCAATCTTTTTACTCATGGTCAGTTTATCGTCTTCGATATTCAAGCTGATGGATTTTTGCACCATATGGTGCGAAACCTGATGGGGACGTTATATGCGATCGGCAGACACGAGTTAGAACCGGCTGACTTCTTAAATATTTTGGCGAAAAAAGATCGGACAATAGCACCACCAACTGCTTCAGGTGATGGCTTGTATTTCATTAATGCTTATTATCCTGAGCATTTTCAAAACTTACTGCCCGATGCGCCGCTCACGCCTATTTGGCTCAACCTTCCCGATTAAATTCATATAATCTGGCATACATATCACTTACAGGCTGTCAAGTAAAAATCAGGTTCCGTATTGCTTTAATCTGCTAACTTACGTATAATATGGGCTTATTTTAAATTGATTGATGATACAAATTATGGCAAAAGACGAGATTATTGAATTTGAAGGCGAAGTCATTGACACCCTTCCAAATACTTTGTTTAAAGTTCGTTTAGAAAACGGACACGAAATTATTGCGCACATCTCAGGTAAGATGCGTAAGCATTACATCCGAATTTTGACTGGTGATAAAGTTAAGGTTGAGATGACACCTTATGATTTGTCTAAAGGTCGCATTACTTATCGTGGTAAAAACTAAATTCTTATCTACTAAGATAGTTATAAGAGCATATGTATAATGCTTGAGTGGTTTAACTGATAATAATAATGATACTGCTAACCTACTCATTATTGCCTATCATATTTTAGTAAGTTAATATGGTTTTTACCATAAAAAATACCGCTAGATATCAGCGGTATTTTTTTGTCTAGAATTTAGTCGTTATTTAAATTCAACAGTTGCACCATTTTGTATCACGCCAAGTAATGCAAGCGCATCCCAATTGGTTAGACGTATACATCCCGCTGATGCCTGACGACTGATACGAGCAGGATCAGGCGAACCATGAATCCCATAAGACGGCTTACTGAGTCCAATCCATACCGAACCTACAGGGTTGTTAGGACCGGGTGGTAAAATAGACTTGCTGCCGTTCTCTGCTGTATAAGTATAATTGGGCTCGTGTACCTTAACTGCAACTGTATGCGTACCTGTTGGTGATGGCGTCGCTGTACTTCCTACTGTGGTTGGATAGCTAGCAACCAAGATGCCTTTATCATCATATGCATACAATGTTTCGGTAGTCTTATCAGCAACCACTCGACTAACAGGTTTGATATTAGGATTGCCTGGATTGTAGACAGTAATGGTTTCGCCTACTGCAAATTTAGCATTAGGATTGAGCGCCTTAAGATAACTTTCACTGATATGAAACTTTTCCGCTAAACCTTCAATGACAGTTTCATAGTACATCCCTTCAAGCTTGGATTTGGCTTCTGCTCCTGCTGGAATAACCGTGGTTTTTATATTGATATCTGCATCAGTGAGCTGATAGTTGACCAATACCGGTTGTGCCATAAGCTTATCATTCTTGGTCAATGCCTGCCACGTCTCAGTATTTAATGTATCGGTCACTGCCAACCCATTTGCCATCTGAAAAGCCTGCATCGCCTTACGAGAGTTCTTTCCCCAATAGCCATCAACTGCACCAACACCATTTTGATGCCAGTTTAATAGAGCTTGCAGCTTAGTGGTAGTATCACGATTTCTCTTCATACCTTGTTTCCAAGTAGCACTATTTACCTTTTGCGCCTCCATTGGTAGATTTTCAGTGGTATATTTTATGGTCGGTAAATACTTATTCAACGATACTGCTGTCTTACTTTTACCAGCAACTTTTTGACTTACGCCATTGGTTACTGGGCTGACATCGTTGTTATTACTAGTTACTTGATTTGTATTATTGGACTCTATGCTCTTAGTGGCAGTACCTTTTGCACTTCCTTCGACCGTGTCATTTTTGACATCGCTCGTTACTGCAATACTTTGCCCCATAAATAAAATGGTCGATAGACCAAGCGCTGCGATTGCCGTGCTGATTTTGGTCAATTGATACATGTATTACTCCAATTTGTTAAGTTATATTTTTTATTACAAACAACTTATAAGTAATTATAAAATTATTACCATTAATGCCCAATTAGGATTATATAATTAGTTCAACATACCATATGTCCATGTCAAAAATCCTGTGACTAGTATAGGACTGATTTTACAATGTGGATTGAGCCAGTAGATATTGATTTATCTAAACCAGTTATAGATAAGCTATGGTGACATATTCCCATGTGAGCATATAACAGCATTGTGTTAATAAGCGCATTAGACTGCAGTATCTGTGTTAAAACAAACGCTTTTATGCAGCTTTCTGTTTAAAGACGTTAACATTAGCGAATGCTTATCTTCTCTAAAAGCGAACAGTAAAAAACCCACAACTTGCTTAGCAAATTATGGGTTTTCATTATAAATTTTCAAAAATTCAGATTAGGATAAAGTAATCTCTATTAAATCAATTTTGCCAATACGGCTTGCCCCATTTGCTGACAACCGACTTGTATAAGTCCAGCTTCATTACGATCCAAGATATCGACCGTACGTAAGCCATCATCAAGCACATCACTGACCGCTTGTTCAATCGCTTGTGCTGCTGCTTCTTGTTTAAAAGTATAACGTAACATCATAGCAACCGATAAAATGGTCGCTAGTGGATTGGCTATATCTTGTCCTGCGATATCAGGCGCTGAACCATGACAAGGCTCATACATGCCTTTGCCCGCTTCATCAAGGCTGGCTGATGGCAGCATGCCAATAGAACCCGTCAGCATCGCTGCTTCATCAGATAAGATATCACCAAACAGATTGCCAGTGACCATAACATCGAATTGTTTGGGGTCTTTAATCAGCTGCATACAAGCATTGTCAGCATACATATGAGATAACGCCACATCGCTATACTCTGACTGCTGTAATTCAATCATCGTCTGTTTCCAAAGCTCAGTAACTTCCAATACATTGGCTTTGTCGATAGAGCAAACTTTGGCAGCGGTTCCTGCTGCTTGCGCGCGTGTTTGCGCCAATTCAAAAGCAACTTTGCCGATACGTTTGATTTCGCTGGTGCTATACACCATAGTGTTATAGCCTTGCTGCTCACCATTTTCTAGTGTACGAATACCGCGCGGCTCACCAAAATAAATACCACCAGTCAGTTCACGCACGATCAGCAAATCTAAGCCTGAAATAATCTCAGGTTTAATGCTTGAAGCATTCACAAGCTGCGGATAAAGTTTGGCTACACGCAGATTGGCAAACAAACCAAGCTCACTACGGATTTTTAGCAAACCGCGCTCAGGACGTTTGCTACGTTCGATACCATCCCACTTAGGACCACCAACTGCACCTAATAACACTGCATCTGCTGCGCGTGCACGTTGTAGCGTCTCTTCTGGCAAAGGTTCACCTGTTGCATCAACTGCCACACCGCCGATCAATCCAGACTCAAGGGTAAAACCTAACGCAAACTTATCATTGACAGCGTTCAGCACATCAATGGCCTGAGTCATGATTTCAGGGCCAATACCATCGCCCGCTAATGTTAAAATCGTTGCCATACTGGTCCTTGAGGTTGAGTAAATTTATATTTCTATGACTTATTTTATACTTGATTATTTTAGCTAATAACGACAGTCTTTTAATAATTATACTTTGGCTTTTACCTTTACTTTTGATGGCACTGATGCCGCCTTAGCGATACCAGTTTCTACAAACTCTCCTTGATGCTCAGTGCCAATCTGCTTGCAGAAGCGGCGCTGCACGGTATTGCCTTGATAAAGCTCAACACATAAAGGCTCTGGCGATGCTGTATCTAACAAGCTACCGGAGCTCTGGCCAGACTTTTTTTGATAAGCACGCAGCTGATAAGTGCCTGGGCCAGCAAAGTCATGAATCATAGCAAAACGCTCTACATAGCCTAGATTATTTTCTGGATAAAAATTAACGTGCACTTCACGTTTAGCGGGTTTGACCCGAGCATAATAGTTAATAAGATTTGGCATAGCAGACGCTGATAATGGCACAATCTTAATGGCATTATTATGAATAAGCGGCGTCATATCCATCGTCATAGCAGCTTGAGAATGCTTACTTCTTGTGCGAGTTTTATTGTTTTGGCTCGCAGCATTCATCGCAACCACCATGGTGGCATTCACAGGTTTGTGATTTTCAGGCGATATCACCATCGTGCGATCTATCTTTACAATCTCACAGTGGTAGGTGCCGACACAGGCAATATTTACCTCGCCAGCGATGGGCTTAATAGTACCCGTCCATACCTTTGCGCTTTCTGCTTTATCTATCTGTTGATAGCCTGTCAATGCCTGACAACCAGATAATAAGGTTATGGCAATAGCCGTACTTGTCCATACCGCAAAACGTATTTTATTCATAATGGTGGCTACTATTTATCAGATGGAAATATATAATATAAGAATAGATTACCGTTCATTTTAGCCACTTAGTCACCATAACTCAACGCTGTATTAGCGTTAAGCTCGTTTTTATGGCGATTCATATTCGTTATTAATCGTTTGCCATTAGCGGTTTTATTTCATGATTAAACACTAGGCTCTGACTTCATTAAATATCCAAGGCGTTTTTTGCATCATTTTTTGCTCGTATTCTTTAATAGCATCGCTTTGCTGCAAAGTCAGTCCGATATCATCAAGACCATTTAATAGGCAATGCTTATGGAAGTCATCGACTTCAAACGCATACTCTTCGCCAGTTGGGGTGATGACCACCTGACGCTCAAGATCTGCAGTCAGCTCATAGCCTTCGTTGGCAAACGTGGCTTTCATTAAGGTATCAACGATTTCTTCATCCAATACAATCGGTAGCATGCCATTTTTAAAACAGTTATTATAAAAAATATCGGCAAAGCTTGGGGCAATGACTGTACGAAAGCCATACTCTGAAAGCGCCCAAGGAGCATGTTCACGGCTTGATCCGCAGCCAAAGTTTCGGCGGGCTAGCAAAATAGTAGCACCTTGATAGCGTGGTTTATTTAAAATAAAGTCAGGATTAATAACACGTGTGCTATTGTCTTGTCCCGGGTAGCCTTCATCCAGATAACGCCAATCATCGAATAAATTGACGCCGAAACCGGTACGCTTAATAGACTTTAAAAACTGTTTGGCGATAATCTGGTCGGTATCAACGTTTGCGCGATCAAGTGGGCAAACGATACCTGTTTGGGTGTTATAAGCTTGCATAGTATTTCCTATCAATATTGTGCTTATTATTAAATGACGCGTAATAACTAAAAAGTTCGCACATCCACAAAATGACCCGCCAATGCCGCTGCCGCAGCCATTGCTGGACTGACCAAATGCGTACGACCACCATTGCCTTGTCGACCTTCAAAGTTGCGATTGGATGTCGAAGCACAATGCTCTTGTGGTTCAAGCTTATCAGCATTCATCGCAAGGCACATCGAGCAGCCAGGCTCACGCCATTCAAAGCCTGCATCCGTAAACAAAGCATCTAGGCCTTCTGCTTCTGCTTGTAATTTAACTTGTCCAGAGCCCGCAACGACGATGGCTTCTTTAATAGTATCAGCCACTTTACGACCTTTGATCACGGCTGCGGCATCACGCAAATCCTCAATACGCGAGTTGGTACAAGAGCCAATAAAGATACGGTCCAGCTGAATATCGGTAATTTTTTGACCCGCCTCCAAACCCATATAGGTATAAGCACGCAACCATCCTTCTTCTTGTGCTTCATCAATCGCTTGATCAGGCGTTGGCACTGACTGTGTGATATCAACCACCATCTCAGGCGAGGTACCCCAAGATACTTGCGGTGCAATTTGGCTACCATCAATCTCAATCACGCTATCAAACACAGCGTCATCATCTGAGTAAAAAGTACGCCAGTAAGCTTCTGCTTGCTGCCATTGTGACTCGTTCGGCGCATATGGACGACCTTTAACATAGTCAATCGTCGTATCATCGACTGCAACCATACCCACGCGTGCGCCCGCTTCAATCGCCATATTACAGACGGTCATACGACCTTCCATGCTCATGTCTTCAAATACTTGACCAGCAAATTCAATCGCATGCCCTGTTCCGCCAGCAGTACCGATTTTTGCAATGATAGCAAGCACCACATCTTTTGAGGTTACGCCAGCGCCAAGCTCACCCGTGACGCGGATTTGCATATTCTTTGATTTCTTTTGAATCAAACACTGGGTTGCCAATACGTGCTCAACCTCAGAGGTACCGATACCATGTGCTAAGCAGCCAAGTGCTCCGTGCGTGGCAGTATGCGAGTCGCCGCAAACAACTGTCATACCAGGCAATACCAAGCCTTGCTCAGGACCGACGACATGCAAGATCCCTTGACGAGCATCATTAATCGTAAACTCAGCGATATCAAATTTGCTGCAGTTTTCATCTAAGGTCAGTACTTGTAAGCGCGAGACCTTATCCTTGATACCTGCTACACCTTCTGAGCGCTCTTTAGTGACTGTCGGTACATTATGGTCAGGGCTTGCAATATTAGCCGACAGACGCCACGGTGCTCTATTAGCCAATTCCAAACCCTCAAATGCTTGCGGACTTGTTACTTCATGTAGCAAATGGCGGTCGATATAAATCAGGCTCGAACCATCATCACGCTTGGTGACTTCGTGAGCATTCCAAAGTTTGTCATATAACGTTTGACCGGCCATATTGCTATCCTTTTTAGTGGCTAATGACTTTATTCTCATTTACTAAAACCCTAGTACTAGGACCATAGTTTGCTATGGTTTTATCTGTTAATTACTAATGGTTGCGATAATAGATGCCTAAAATAAGATTTATGGCGCAGATTATCAAGTAAATACAATAAATATGTCTAAAATACGTTTCGATGTCTTGTGATTATAGCAGGCTAATCCTATAATAATAATTGATGATTCTTTCATAGTTGCAAACTTTTATTTCTAATACATTATGATTGGGTCAGCCAACTTTTATTTATAGCTCGTTATGTAGCTAAGGACATCGGTGTGAATACCACAAATTTGACGACATTCGTGACTGTGATGAATACAGGTAGTATTTCGGGTGCAGCAGAAAAGCTTTTTATTACTCAGCCTGCGGTCAGTAAACGCATCAAAAACTTAGAAGATGAGTTTAATATCACGTTATTTGATACGGTGGGTCGCGGTATTGTCCCAACTCAAGCAGCCAGTGAGATGTTACCTCATGCCAAACGATGGCTTGAAGACTACGAAAACTTTAAAATCAATCTGCAGCACTCTAAGCATATTGTATCCGGCAAACTTGTCATTGGTACTAGCCACCATATAGGCTTACACCATCTCGCCCCTGTTCTTAAGCATTTTATCCAAGCCTATCCTGCCGTACAGCTAGAGGTACATTTCGTCGATTCAGAAACCGCACATAAAGCGGTACTTGATGGTGACTTATCTCTAGCCTTTTTGACGCTGCCACCCGTTTATGACAAGCGTTTAACCTATCATACCCTATGGTCAGATCCACTTTACTTTATGACTGGTACCTTATCACTTTTGGCCAGTAAATCTAATGTTACACTAGAGCAATTGGCACGTTACCCTGCTATCTTGCCATCTGCCAATACCTTTACCAGTCAAATTACCTTGGCTGAATTTGCCAAACACAATCTAAAGCCTTATGCCACCATGAGCACCAACCCACTTGAATCTATTCGGATGCTAGTGTCTGTAGGACTTGGTTGGTCAGTATTGCCGCAAACGATGATTAGCCAAGACTTAGAGCGTATTGATATGGCAGATAATATCGAGTTACAGCGTCATTTAGGCGTGGTAATCAACCCAAAACTGACTCAATCAAACAGTGTAACTGCGCTATTAGATCTGCTAGCACCCATTGAATAACGGTGCTATTAAATAACAGATCATTCAATAAAACCCCTTGTCTATTATGGTTGGATAGCTAAGATAAAATAACTTTCTAAAATATTACTTGCTGAAAGATACTGAGTTAGCATTTATGACGCTCATACGTTATAATGCCTCTGACGTTTTTTATAACATAATTTTACCCAACTGGCACTGATAATCATATATTGAACATCTCTAGTAATATATGATAGTAAACAGTAGGTTAAATGGTTTTAAATGATTGGTTATATAAGCGATTAATATTTGGCAAGTGGTAAAGAGATGATGGCATTTAACATAGCAACACAGAAGTATATTTGCCCTTTTCTATACAACATTGTTTGATAAGTATTGGTCCTAAAACAGCATCAATCATATAAAACTAACAGAAGATATTGAATAAAAGCCATTATGTCCTACTTAATGGCTTTTTTTGTCTTTAGATATTGTTTCTAAACATCGTCTTGCAAGACTTAATTTTTCTCGTTAAAAATAATGACAGCCAACAACGTTGGTTAAGGACTATTTATATGAACGGAGTTTCTAGTGGCGTGCTGATATCACTTGGCGCCTATTTCTTAGTGATGATCGGGATTGGGGTTTATGCTTATTTTAAGCAAGCCAATGATACCGAAGGCTATATGCTTGGTGGTCGTAGTCTCGGTCCTGCGGTAACCGCTTTATCCGCTGGCGCATCAGACATGTCCGGTTGGCTATTACTTGGTTTACCGGGTTATATGTATGCCGATGGCGTCGTGAGTATTTGGATTGCCCTCGGTTTGACATTGGGTGCATTTTTAAACTATATCATCGTGGCACCGCGCTTACGTGTTTACACTGAGATTGCAGATAATGCCATCACATTACCTGACTACTTTGCAAATCGATTCGAAGATAAGTCGCATATGCTGCGTGTTATCTCAGCAGTTGTAATTATTTTATTCTTTACTGTTTATACAGCAGCTAGCTTAGTTGGTGGTGGTAAACTGTTTGAAAGCTCACTCAACTTATCTTATACCACAGGTTTGTGGGTGACTGCTGGTGTGGTTGTCGCCTATACTCTATTTGGCGGCTTTTTAGCAGTGTCAATGACTGACTTTGTACAGGGCATTATCATGCTATTTGCGATGGTTATTGTACCTGTTGTAGCCTTTACTGATCTTGGCGGCATTTCAGCCACAACTGAGGCGGTCAGGAACATTGATCCAAGCTTACTTAATGTCACCAGTGGTATGACAATCCTTGGTATTGTCTCGTTAATGGCTTGGGGTTTGGGGTACTTTGGGCAGCCGCATATTATTGTACGCTTTATGGCTATTCGCTCAGTCAAAGATATACCAACGGCACGTAACATTGGTATGAGCTGGATGATTGTGAGTCTAATTGGTGCATTGATGACTGGTTTTGCAGGTCGTGCTTATGTACAAAAAACAGCAATGACTTTAGATGATCCTGAAACTATCTTCTTAGTATTCACCCAGTTCTTATTCACGCCATTAGTTTCAGGCTTCTTGTTAGCCGCTATTTTAGCCGCGATCATGAGTACAATCTCATCACAGCTATTGGTCGTATCAAGCTCACTAACCAAAGATGTGTATAAGCTGTTTTTTGATAGAGATGCACCAGAAGCCCGCCAAGTAATGGTCGGTCGTCTTTCAGTTATCGTGGTCGCCGTCGTTGCTATTTTGCTAGCTTCTAATCCTGAAAGCTCTGTATTAAGTTTGGTCTCTAACGCTTGGGCAGGATTTGGTGCGGCATTTGGACCGTTGGTTATTTTCAGTCTTATCTGGCGCGGTATGAACCGAAACGGTGCGGTTGCTGGTATGGTCGTTGGTGCATTAACTGTCATCTTATGGATCTATGGTCCTTTCCAGATGAATGGTATGGCACTAAATAGCTGGTTATACGCTATCGTTCCAGGCTTTATCTTAAGTACCATTGCCATCTTTGCTGTAAGTATTATGACAGGTGGTCCAAAAGCCTCAGTCTCAGCGAAGTTTAAAGAAATGGAAATGAACTTAGATCAATAAGCACTTTTTAATTACTGCTGTTAAATTAGAAAACCTCGCTATCGTGGCGAGGTTTTTTTTATGAGGATAACCTATCAAATCGGTAGCCCTAAAAAGTTTTGGTTAATAATACCGTCGCTGATTTTTCATCACGATCATCATAATAAGCAAAGTTACTTGAGGTTGTTTCATAATCAAATACCAACCGCGGCGTCAGTCCCCATAAGGTAAAATCACGTTTCCATACTTGCAACCCTAAGGAAGCCGTTTTGTCTTCTCGTTTCGAGCCTGATTCACCACCAACCGCATCATAGTAACCTTTCAAGGCGCCACCTGCTAATCCCTCTGCAGGATCATCATATTTTTTAATACCATAACCCGCTGTCGTCAACGTTGAGAGACCTTTTTTCCATTCACGACCCCAACCGCCGTTAATTGAGTTACGATCATAACTAATGATGCTAGATTGCGGTACATCATTTCTATAGTTGCCTAAACCTCCATAAAAATATTCTTTGGCATCTTTAATATAAAAAGCATTTAACCCAAGGAATCGCCCATCTGTTTCACGATTTACATTGCTATCATCTTCAAAAGTTTCGTTAGAAAAAATAGTCGTGGCAGATAGCTTAAGCTTTGGTTTGACCCAGCGTGAGCCACTAATCGTTACCCCTTTACGTAGACTATAAGGTTCTTCATCATAATAGCGCTTGGTGATAAACGGCGTGAGCGAAACATCATTTTTGGCATCATCGTAGCCGACACCAGTAGAGGCAGTCAGCAGATAGTCATTATAGTCAGTTTCGTCCCAATAACCTTTTAAGGAGGCATTACCACCTACAGTGGCGTAGAAATTGTTGGGCAGATTGAAGCGTTTATTGGCACTACCAGAGACCTGAATCCCGTTAGCTGATTGTTGCTCAACAGACTTACCTAACTGAGATTGGATAGTCTTCGACGGTGCATCGTTAATATTGTTATCTCTTACGTAGCTTGCAGAGGCATTAAACTGCCATTTTTCTGAACTCTGGATTTGAGACAATGAATTTTTAACTCGAGCCATAATAGGTATAGGAAGATCTACCGACTGCAGCTTTAAAAACTGTTCTTTAGCAGCTGCATATTGCTTATCGGCTTGCATGGCAATAGCCATATTTAGACGTACAGGATGAAAGTCTGGGTCTGCTGCTAGCATTTCGCGATAAATGGCTATCGCTTGTCTGTTCTTAGCTTCACTTCGATATACCAGTGCATCAGCAAACTTGATCAGCATCGGATCATTACTTTTTAGAGTTTTATAGTGCGGTAATAATGCTTTGACGGTTTCCATATCTTGAGCGGCAAGCGCTGTATTTAAAAATTGGCTAAACTTTACCGGATCTGCCATCAGTGTGGCTAAATTATAAGCGCTTGCCGTTGCCAACTGCTGACGACTTCTGATTGCATCTTGCGCTTCTGCATCTGATATGGCGGTAGAGGGAGCGGTAGGGTCTGATACAGAAGTTTGGTTCTGTCTTTTGACAAGCTCGGCTGCTTGGTCAAGCTCAGGTTCTACTATTGAAGTACTTGTATCTGCTATAGCTGGTAGAGACACCGCTATCATTGATAACAAAATCGACATGGTGAGCGGTTTACGCATATATTGATTATTCATAGGTATCCTTACCATATTACATTTGTTTAGTCTTAAAGCTTATCCATCGTAAATGACTTTAAAAACTTAATCGAGCAAAAAAGCGCCCTAGGACGCTTTCTTTTTGTTTTATACAGTCATATTAACTTATTGCTTTTCAGCGCCAAATGTTCCTTGGAACTTGGTTCCAGTACCAGCTATCGTTCCCTTACCACCTTGTACTGATGCATCCTGATAGATACCACCTAAAAACTTAGCACCTTCTCCATAGAACCCACCAGCGGTATCGATACCACCTGCATTACCAGCAAAAGTATTGCCTGTGATAGTGGCGTCAATTTTTATTTCACTGCCAGCAGGCATGTATTTATAACCCGTACCTTTAAATGACAACGTGCCATCTACTGAACCATTAACAAAATCAACATTGAAAGCGGAAGTGCCATTAACTGGAGCAGTAGAGGCATTATCTGCTAGATGGATATTTTCAATATAAGTGGCCACCCCATTATATTGCGCCTTGCCATCATTAATATTCTTTAGATTATCCATACCCGCTTGAGAAGTTAAATAGCCTTGTACATAAACGTTGGCTGCTCGTGAGACCTCCCCAGCCAATGAGTCAAAATTACCATACACATGCCCTACTTGCATTTGGTTGTCAAAGTTTTTGTAGACCGCATTATATTTAAAAGTTGGATTAGAGCCACCTTTACCTGCATCTACTGTTACTGACCCATTATTGGTGAGAGATACTGATATAGGTGTTAATACACTTTCTGGCTTAACCATATCGCCGCGGACAACTCCAGTATTAAAATTGGTAAAGTTATCGCCCTCACGGTTATCGATAGGAACAATGCTACCGTCTTTATTCTCTGTCTGCTTAAAATCAGACTTATCATCACGAATCTGCACATAACCAATTGTATTATCCAATTTGCCTAGACCAAAAGGTAGAGTCTTCTCTTTACTACTTAATGCAGTTGACTGGAAACCTGTCATTTTAGATTCTGTAGGATCTGGAACCACTTCTACTGTTGGATCTAACTTAGTAGCGCCATAAGTTCCTTTAATATAATTAGTACCTGGGATTTCTCTTTCATAGACACCACCTAGTAAACCCGCACCTTTACCATAGAAACCGCCAACGGTATTAACAGCTGCACCTTTTTTACTAGCAAATGTATTGTTAGAGATATCTGCAGCAATATCTACTTGTTTATCAGCAAAGTTTAGCTCACCTTTCACTAATTTAGCGACGAAGTCGACGTCAAACTTAGAAGTACCGTCGACTGCGATTTTCCCGCCTTCTACATAGGTAGACACCCCTTTATAATTTGCTTTACCTTCATTGATATTGGCTAACTTGTCCATGTCACTAAGGTTGGTAGCATTACCTTGTACATAGGTGGTAGATAAGTTTTTATTGTATGCTGAAGCAATTGTACCGCTTTTGATATCACCAAATATATGACCAATCTGCATCTGATCATCAAAGTTTTTATATACCGAAGAGTAATTAAAATTTCTTTTATGGACCGTATTACTTAAACGTCCTTCAAACGATATATCATTTTTATATTCTTTAAAACCATTATTACTCGTACCATAAGTCTTATCAGTAGCACCATCATCAGTACCTTTTAGCGTTACATCGATTGGTTTTAAGGAAGCTCTTCCATCTAACTCATTAGCATAAACTTTGAGTTTGTTATAACTATTAGAGTTGCTATCGAATGTTCTGTCATCAGAATCCAAAGAGGTACTTTGTACGCCTGATACTCTCGAATCTGGAGCTGCAAACTTGTTAGCAGCTTCTAATGCGGCAGCTTCTGCAGCCTCTGCTCTAGCTATGGCTTCATCTCTTGCGCGCTCCGCACTAGCTTTAGCAACAATTGCTTCATTTTTAGCAATTTCCGACTCTGCTTTAGCAGCTTCCGCTACATGTTTAGCCATCTCTGCTGCTTTCTGTGCTTGTAAGGCTTTTTCTTTTGCTTCTTTTTCCACCTTAGCATCACCGACAGCTTTATCAGCAGCAGTCAGGGCTTTTAAAGCCGCATCTTCAGCAGCAGCTTGGGCAGCTTGTGCGGCGACTCTTGCAGCGTCTGCCATTGATGCCGCTTGTTGTGCAGCAGCTTCAGCGGCTTCGGCTCTTGCTAATGCCGCTGCCAACTGATCTGTACCATTACCCGCATTGGCTAACGCCTCTTCTGCTCTTTGCAATGCAGCTTGCGCTTTGGCAGCATCCGCTTTTGCTTTATCAGCCGCCGCTTGGGCAGCAGCCGCTTGAACTTGGATAGCAGCAATGGCGGCATTGGCTTTATCAGCCGCCGCTTGAGCTTCGGCAGCCGCTTGCTGTGCAGCGGTTTGTTTATCACTCTTGGCACCATAAGTACCTTGAGCGCCGTTACCTTCATAGACACCGCCTAGATACTGCGCGTCACCACCAAAGAAACCCCCTTCGGTTGCATAGCCTGCATTGCTGGCAGCCGTGCCTGAGAATTGATTGCCGTTGATGCCGGCAGTTAAACCAATTTTACCGGCATTAGCAAAGGTAAGATCACCTTTGACATTCTTGGCGACAAAGTCTGCTGTGAAGACTGATTTACCAAACTCTATGTCTTGACCTAAACCAAGTTTGCGATAGGTCGCATCCCCTGTGTATCCAACCTTACCTTCGGTTGGCATATTAGCGGCTTGAGTGGCATTACCTATTATGGCAATCCCATTGACTGGCAACTGTGTTGTACCAACCGCTGCTGCACCGTCGATGTGACCAATGCGCATGTCATCGCCAAAATCCTTATAGGTTGAGGTGTAGGTCAGCGGTAAAACACCAAGCGCAGTTGTGGTAATACCAGTACTATCATCATGTGATTTAAAACCGCCTTGTAAGTTAGTATCATCTGCACCAGAAGTAGTGATATTGACTATTGGCAATAAACCACCTGATGCAATATCTGCTCGAGCTTCAACACTATTAACAGTGGCTTCAAAGTCACGGCTGTTAGCTTTAAAGGCATCAGGTAGACCAGCAGGTGTTGGGTCAATATTCAGTGATTGAACGCCGCTTTTCTTCGATTCAGGGGCGTTCTTAATGGTAGCTGCTTTTAGAGCGTCTTTTGCTTCTTGTGCCGCTCTGTTTGCGGCGGCTATTTGGGCCGCGACAGCAGAAGCGGCTTCAGCTTGGGCTTGTTGGGCAGCTATTATTTGGGCATTAGCAGCATCAAGGGCTGCTTTGCGACGATCCACTTCTGCTTGTAAGGCGGCGCTATTACCACTACCTGAAGCTAGGGCATCTGCTAAGGCTTGTTCTGCGTCCGCCAATGCTTTTGCGGCGGCTGCAAGCTCCCCTTTGGCTTTGTCTGCTTCAGCTTGTGCTGCTGCCGCTTTTTGCTTTTCAAGTACAGCTTGTGCTTGGGCAGCCATTGCTTGATTATTTGCTGACGTGGCTTGTTGTTTGGCTTCTTCTTTAGCAGCGATCTCTGCATTAAGTGACTCTTGTACTTCTTTGGACTTAGTTTCTGCTGCTAGAACACGGGCATCAGCTGCTTGAACCTTATCCTCAGCATTTTTTACTTTTGCTACTGCTTCTGCTGCTGCTTTTTTAGCAGCGTCTACTTCTACTGCAGATGCTTTTGCGGCTGCTTCAATTTTTGCGGCTGCTTCTATTCTAGCTGCTTCAGCAGCGGATTTCGCTTGAATTGCTTCTACATTTGCAGTGTCTATAGCAGCTTTAGCAGCGGCAGCAGCTTCTTTCGATTCTTTACCAAACTTTTCTTCTGCGGTTTTCAATGCTTCTGTGGCCGCTTTGGTTTTAGATTCAGCGACTTTAAGCGCTTCTTCTGCCATCTTAGTTTTTGCTTCTGCAGCTTGAGCATTAACTTGTGCTGTTTCTTTTGCCGCTGTTTCTGCTTTAAGGGCCTGTTCTATTTGTTTTGATTGAGCTTCTGCTACTTGGGTACGGGCATCAGCTGCTTGAACCTTATCCTCAGCATTTTTTACTTTTGCTACTGCTTCTGCTGCTGCTTTTTTAGCAGCGTCTACTTCTACTGCAGATGCTTTTGCGGCTGCTTCAATTTTTGCGACTGCTTCTATTCTAGCTGCTTCAGCAGCGGATTTCGCTTGAATTGCTTCTACATTTGCAGTGTCTATAGCAGCTTTAGCAGCGGCAGCAGCTTCTTTCGATTCTTTCCCAAACTTTTCTTCTGCAGTTTTAAGCGCATCTGTGGCCGCTTCGGTTTTAGATTCAGCAACTTTAAGCGCTTCTTCTGCTATCTTAGTTTTTGCTTCTGCAGCTTTAATGGCTTTTTCAGACTCGCTAATAGCACCACTTCCTCCGGCATTATCCCCATCACCAGGCAAAACCGGTGTTGGATTTGGAGAAGTTGCGTTATCACCACCACTACTGGCACACGAGGATAATATAATCGCGCTTAAAATAACCACACTGGCTTTTAAAGGAGTATTTAATTTCTTTGCTGATGATGCCATCAAGACTGGGTGGTGATTAGGTAACATTTATCTTCCTCCATGAAGATCTTAAGTTTAGTTGATGCATTAGATAACAAACATAAGTTTATTAATATGCATAGATAAACAAATTACCTGTAAGAAGTCAATTATAATAAATGAAATAATGTCTATTAAAATATCTAGTTACAAATTAATGTCGTATTTTGAATATACGCTGTAATTATGATATAAATCGTATCAATACGATTGATAAAACCATTTATTTCAATAAGATATAGGAATATTTTTGATTAAATATCTATAAAAATATTTCCGATAAGAGTGATGTATATTTATCTTCTCTCATAAACTACTATTTTTATAAATAAACTATAGTTTATAAAAATTATTAAAATCCTCTTAAATAAATTCAAAATTTAATAGACCATTTTTTTGTCTATAAATTATTTAATACTAATCTGCTGCTCACTTCATTCAATTCGAAGAAAGATAAAGCTAAAAAAAGCACCCTAGGGTGCCTTTTTTAGCTTTATCTTTAAATTATTTTATTGCTTCTCAGCGCCAAATGTACCTTGGAACGTTGTTCCTGTGCCATTAGTCGTGCCTGAACCACCTGGTTGTAATGCTTCTTGATATATGCCACCCAAGAACTTAGCATCCTCACCATAGAATCCGCCTGAGGTCTGAACTTTGCTAGCGCTGGTTCCAGCAAATGAATTACCAGAAATAGCTGCGCTGATATCAATGCTCTTACTGATGCTATCAAATGCTAGGTTACCTGTTAATGTGTCATTAACAAAGTCAACATCGAAGTTAGAAACGCCGTCTACCTTTACTGTACGATCAGCAGCACTAAAATGTAAGTTATCTACATAAGTTGCATTACCTGCATATTTAAATAGGCCATCATTAATACCCGTATCTTTGTTAAACTGAGCCAAATCTTTCATGTAATTCATGTCTGCAGCAGCAGTTAGTTTGCCCTGTACATAAACACTAGAAACTCGAGCGGCTTTGCCAAAGGGAGAGTTAGCATCGCCCGTTACATGGCCTATTTGCATTACTTCATCGAAATTTTTATAAACCGATTGATAAGGTAGCGTTAAGGAGAGTTTAAAAGGCTTAAGAACATTTACGTTAGTTGAACCACTGTATACCTTAAAGTCTTTTGTGTTACTGGCGTAAACACTATCACCAGCGCTGGCTATTGTCGCCGTAACGCTTTTTTCAACCGTGTCAGGCTTAGTTAAATCAGCACGTGCAGTCAACTTATCAAAAGCAGTAAAATTATCACCATCACCAGTGTTAACAAAAGTGTCACTTCTGTCAGTAGCCCCTTTGCTATCCTTATCATTCCAGAATGATCTAAAACCAATAGCGTCAGCGTTAGATAAGGTGAAACTTTGCACGCCTGTCATATTGCTATCGACGGGGTTATTTTCATTCACTGGCGGCGCAGGTGGGGTTACTATAACTTCGTTGCCTTTAATTGCGCCATAGGTACCTTGAGCGCCATTACCTTCATAAATACCACCCAGGTTTTTAGCAGCATCGCCGTAGAACCCACCTTCGGTATTGTAGCCACCGTTGACAGCTGCCGTACCTGAGAATTTATTACCAGTAATGTCAGCTTTTAAATTAATGTCCCCTGCAGTAGCAAATGATAAAGTACCATCTATTTTACCTCCGACAAAATCAGCTTTGAATGCAGATGTACCGTATTCAATAGCATTACCAATACCGTTTTTGCGGTTGGTTGCATCACCAGCGTAGTTGAATACTCCTTCGGTTGGCACCGCTGTTGTGGCATTACCTACAACTATAACGCCATCTACAGGTAGTGGACCCATGCCCAAGCCAGTAGCATCTGCTGTACCATTAATATGACTGACACGCATATCACTGCCAAAGTCTTTATAGACTGAGGTGTACGTTAATGGAATGCTTGCGCTACCTAGTTCTGGGCTAGTGACAATCGTCGTTGAATCATCGACATTACTCTTATAACCATTATCGAGCGTAATATCATTATTACCAGATATATTAACCAGAACTTTTGGCAATTTACCCTCTGATGCTAAATCAGCTCGAGCTTCGAGAGAGCCGTCAGCATTAACTACAAAGTCACGCTCTGTAGTAACGAAAGCATTGCCAATATTCAGCGATTGGACACCACTCTGCACTTTAGGTGTTAACTTGTCTAACTGATCCTGTAACTCTTTAGCTTTTTGTTCAGCTGCTGCTTGTGCTGCTGCCGCGGCGGCGGCTCTATCCTGTGCAGCTTTGGCATCTGCTTCCGCCTTATCTTGAGCCACTTTAGCTGCTGTAGCCTTTTCTTGAGCTACTCTAGCCTCTTCTTTCGCAGCTGCTATATCTTTCGCAGCTGCCGATTCTGCTGCTGCAATCTTAGCAGCGGCATCTTTTTCAGCGACGGCTGTTTCTGCTTTAGCAGCGGCTGCAGCACTTTGAGCGGCAGCCGTTTCTGCCTGAGCGGCTGTCACTTTATCTTGTGCCGCTTTAACTTCTTCTTTCGCTTTATTTGCTGCTTCTTGAATGGCAATTGCTGCATCAGCTTTAGCTTTTTCTGCCGCTGCTTCCGCCGCTGCTGCTCTATCTAAGGCTTCTTGAAGTGCTTGATCATCGCCACTATTACCTGCATTGTCAGCCGCTTGTTGAGCTTTCTCTGCTTCAGCTTTTGCCTTTGCCGCATCAGCTTGGGCCTTGGTTGCCGCAGCTTGGGCGGCTGCCGCTTGTACTTGAGCAGCCGCTAGAGCTTGTGCCTTAGCATCTGCCGTCGCCTTAGCATCTACAGCAGCTTTTTCTGCAGCCGTTTGCTTGTCACTCTTCGCACCATAAGTACCTTGAGCACCATTGCCTTCATAGACACCACCTAGGTACTGAGCATCACCACCAAAGAAACCGCCATCAGTATTATAGCCACTCTGACTACCTGAGAATTTATTACCCGCAATGGTCGCTTCTAAGCCAACTTTTTTATCATTGAAGGTTAAATCACCTTTTAGGTTTTTAGCTACAAAGTCGGCGGTAAAGACTGAAGTGCCAAACTCAATATTGCTATCTACACCTAATTTGCGATACGTGGCATCACCGCTATATTTGACACTACCTTCTGTTGGCACATTTTCAGCTTTAGTAGCATTACCAACTATCGCCACACCATTGACAGGTAATGGACCGGCAACGCCATCAATATGAGCAATTCTTAGTTCATCACCAAAGTCTTTATAAGTTGAGGTATAAACCAGATCAACCTCACCTATTGATGCAGTTTTAACTTTGGTAGTATTCTCAAATGATTTAAACCCGTTAGAACCTGCTATTTGAACATCGTTATCACCACTGACTTTTAGCACGACAGGATCAGAAACCAAGCCTCCTGAAGCGGTATCTGCTCGCGCATCTACTTGGGTTGCATCTGTGATTTTAAAATCGCGTGTGGTTGTAGTCAGTTTTCCTTGACTCAATATGCTAGCATCAATACTAATATGCTGAACACCTGATTTTTTAGTTTCAGCGGCGTTCTTTATCTCTGCAGCGACCGCTGCATTTAGTGCGGCAGTCTGTGCGGCAGCTGCAGCAGTTGCTTCGACTTGGGCTTTTTCTTGTGCAGCTACAGCAGCAGCTTGAGCTGAATCAGCAGCAATTTGAGCTTGCTGTGCTAACTGAGCTTTACGAGCGGCTTCTTTTTGTAAAGCCTCTGAACCACCCCCATTTGCCAAAGCATCTTCTAAAGCTTTTTGGGCGTCTTCTTTTGCCTTAATAGCCTCAGCCTTTGCTATTTCAGCAGCGGCAGCAGCAGCTTCTGCATTTTCTTTTGCCTTAATAGCTGCTTGCGCTTTTTCTTCGGCAGCTTTTTCAGCGGCGGCTATCTTTGCAGCAGCTTCTGCTTTGGCTTTCTCAGCTTCTTCCTTTGCTTTTTTGGCTTCAGCTTTAGCTTTCTCAGCTTCTGCTTTAGCTTTTTCTACTTCTGTATCGGTTGTGCCTGGTAATGGGCTAAAAATATCTTCTAACTTATAAGAAGGATCATCTGTCGTATTACACGCTGCTAGTATCATAGTCGTCAGCAACACAACACTGGCTTTGAGCGGGGTTTTAAACTTTTTAGCGGTTGATACCGCTGAGATTGAATGACGGTTAGGTGACATTATTCTTCCTCCATGGATGATTGATAGACATTCCGTTATCTATTAATTACTGACTCAATAATTGATATAAATTAAATTGATAAACAATTAATAGCGATTAATAAGACCTGATACATATTTTCATAAAAAAGGCATTAAGTATTTGCATCTATAATCACTCAATACCTTATCTATAGTGATACTACGCTGAGCATCCGTATTACTGAAAAGCATGTGACCTTTATGTTTAACTACAAGCTCTGATAAGAAACTTTGACGCCAGCTATGTAGCCATCGTTATCTTCTGCTTTACTCACGATACTGCCGTTAGGTAATTCTCCCGTCGCATCGCCAAATTTTAGATACTTTCCACCAACTGATACTGCCCACTCTGGTGTAACGTTATACTTCACACCACCACCAAAGCTGTAATAACCTTCAATCGTACCTAGTGAGCTGACAGGATTACCTGCACCAGAGTCATATCCTACAACCACTGAACCTGCCAATTTCTCGTTAAAGCGTTTGGCTAAGCCGACATCGACTTTCCACTGGTCTTTGTCATATGAAAGTAACGGTAAACCATTGGGATCAGCGGCTTTAGAATAAGCATTATAAAGAGGCGGTACGATAGTAAAATCACTCCAAGGCACCCAACGTACATCCAATGTTCCTAGTAATTGATACTTCTCACTCAAGCCAGTTTGAATGTTTAGGTTGACTGATTCAGGGGTGGTAACAGTAGCTTCCGTAGTAGCATATTCGCTAATGGATTGGCCCAATGCAGAGTTTGGATCTATTCCAAGTTTACCCAATGCTATGTTTCTTAGCGGTGACCCTAGCAATGGCACTCTCTCAGCTATTGATGTTTTATGCTCTATTTCTGAACGATAAGTCAAAGCTGCATTTAGAGCGATCTCAGGTTTACTGTAAGCAACACCCGCGACCCAACCATAATCCGTATCCGTATTTACGTTTGCATCGTAGCCTGTTAATGGACCATAAGCTTGACCTCGCAGATGTACATCAGCTTTTGCTTTTTGTAGTACAGGACCACCATATACTTGGAAACCATTAGACTTATAGCCTAATAAACCTGTCCAAGACTCTGTATGTACACTAACCTTGGTATTTTTATTGTAATTAGGATCTAGTACAGAAGAGTTAATGATTTCGTTTGGAACAGAAGTACCTGTAGAGGAATCAGCTATTGTTGGTTTCCCAGCTTTAGACACAAAGGTATTATCGCCAGAGTATTCTACTTCAGCACCGAACGGCTCATCATAAAATACACCAACACTAATATTTTCATTGACATCAGTTTTTACGCCATAGCGCATAAAAGTATATGTATCAGGAGTGGCATTGCCAGTAGATACACCTTTTTCGTAAGCGGCTTCTGTTGAAGTAATACCGTTACGAATCTCAGTAGTAGGTGAAGTTCGAATAGCACCTGCATTATCATACGCTGTAACTTTAGTATCGATATAAGCAAAATCAACTTCAGCATATGTACCAGGGTTAAAGAAACCCTTGATTTCTTGACCTGAACGATCAAGTCCAGCAGCATTACCTATGCTAGCCACAGAAAGAGCAGTGATGGCTAACGTAAGTGTTTTTAAATGAAAGGTGGTACGCATTTTTTATCTCCAAACATCCCTGTTGTTTTACCTTTTGATCAATTAGACTATGATGACTCATTATTAAATCTACAAAAGTCCAATCATCTGTTCGGTATCCTGAAATCATACTAATATCTTTTATACATGAAATCAACAACAAAAGTACGCTATTATACTAATGTGACTGTATAGTACAAATATCATTTAATTATATTTCAAGGGATTAGTGTCAGATTCTTGTAAAAAATAGCGGCAATCGTGAAGGATAATCGAGGCTTTACACGAAACAATTCCATAATTATATTAAACATCTGTTCTGAACAAACAATAAGCAATAAAAAAAGCGACCCTTAATGGATCGCTTTCTTATCTCTAACCTATTTGTCTATAATAATGTTTTATTTAGCTTGATAAGATATTTTTACACCAGCCACATAACCATCGTTGTCTTGGAAGTCACCAACGATTTTATCTGTAGGTAGTTGACCTTGCGCATCACCAAACCATAAGTATTTACCACCTGCTGATACTGCCCAGTTCTCTGTAAGGTTATACTTAGCACCTAGACCAACACTGTAATAACCATCAATTGGACCTAATGAAGTCGTTGGATCACCAGCGCCACTATCCCAACCAACTGTACCACTAATGGCTAAAGCTGGAGCAATACGTTTAGCAAGACCAAGCTCTACCTGCCATTGATCGTCATCATACTCAACCAGATTCAAACCCTCAGGGAAACGTTGTTTACTGACTTGATTGTATACTGGAGGAGTAATGGCAAAATCGCTCCATGGTACCCAGCGTACTTTTGCCGTCGCTAACGTAGTAGGATTAATACCCGTTTGGAAATCAAAGTTTACTGACTTAGGTGTTGTTATCTCCATATCATTGACTGCTCCATTTATCCCTACCACTGGATAATCCTCTGAAATCTGCGTGTTATGCTTAATCTCAGAACGATAAGTTAATGCCGCCTTTAACGCTATCTCAGGTTTGCTAAAGGCAACGCCAGCAAGGTACCCATAATCTTGATCAGGATTTACATGAGCGTTGTAACCAGTAGCAGGACCATAGGCAAGGCCTCGCAACTTAATATCAGCTCGTACACGCTGTGCTACTGGACCACCATACACTTGAAAGTTTTTAGTGGCACCCAACTTCATTCCAAGAATGGCAGTAATATTCTCACTACGAACTTCAACGTCTGTGCCTTCACCTGCATCTGCATCTTGTTGTGCTACTATACCTGCCGCAACGGTAAGAGTCTGAGCGTTAGCTACGTTTGTCGGAGTAGGAGAAGCTGCTGCGAGTGCTCTCGCTCCTGCGGCAGTTGCGTTAAGAGCCGCTTGAGACGGGAATGCACCATTAGTCACTTCTCGAGTAGCCTGATCTCCATTACCACCTTTTGACACAAAGTTATTATCACCTTCATATTTGGCAGCAGCACCAAATGGCTCGTCATATAAGATACCAACACTAAAAGTATCATTGATGTCTGCCTTTACGCCATAACGAAAGAAGTCATAAGATTCAGCAATATCACCAGTGGCATTACCTTTAACATAGGTATTGCTTGTAGGGACATTGTTAGCACTATCAAAGCCACTAACGTCTGCGTCGATGTAGGTATAGACGGCCTCAGCATAGGTGCCATCTTGTAGGAATGCTGTAATATCTTGACCTGAACGATCAAGACCTGCAGCGTTAGACATACTGGCTATAGAAAGAGTAGCTATCGCTACAGCAAGAGTTTTTAAGTGAAAAGTAGCGCGCATTGGGTATCTCCAAACATCCTCGTTGTTAAATCATTTTCATAACTCATATTCAGTATTGTTGCTCAAAATATAAACTTATGTAAACGACGTCCTAAATGAATAGTAATGATTTTTTAATATTAAGACAACTGCTAAAATAATATATTTCTTGCGAATGACTGAAGAGTATTAATAACCAATAAAATCAAGCAAACAATAGTTTATCTATATTAATATCAATATTTTAACCATCTATATATTACTAAACTTAAGTTCTGTAAATTAATAACTTCAAATGTTCAGTAAAAATATTAGAGAATAGTATTACGGTAATACATTTTTTTAACATATGAAAAAGCGACCCATTATGGATCGCTTTTTATAGATAATGACATCAGACTTATATCAAGTTAACTTATGATATTTTAGTTAAAGTTTTGCTTAGCTTGATAAGACAGTTTCACACCAAGGGCAAATCCATCGTTGTCTTCAAAGTCACTAACAATAGTTTTGCTCGGTATCTGACCTTTGGCATCACCGAACCATAGATACTTACCGCCAGCAGATATTGCCCAGTTGTCAGTTAAGTTATACTTTGCACCAAGACCCGCACTGTAATAACCATCAATAGGACCTAGAGAGGATACTGGATTACCGGCACCACTATCCCAACCAATATTACCAGTTACTGCTAGTGCTGGGGTTAAACGCTTGGCTAAGCCCAACTCTACTAACCATTGATCTTTATCATAACTGACTAACGACAAGCCATCTGGACGATATGCTGGATTGGCTGTACTAACTTCATTATATAATGAAGGAACAATAGCAAAGTCACTCCATGGTACCCAGCGCACTTTTGCTGTGGCTAGCATCGTAGGATTAATACCCGTTTGGAAATCGAAATTTACTGATTTAGGTGTGGTAATTTCGATATCACCATCTCTAGTTGACGGGAATACAAAAGGACCTCCAGCAACTGGAGGTATAGAACCACCAACACGAGGGGCTAAAGGATATGATTCAAAAGCATTCGCATTATGTTCAATTTCTGAGCGATACGTTAGGGCAGCTTGTAGAGCAATTTCAGGCTTACTATAAGCAACACCTGCTATCCAACCATAATCTTGATCAGCATTGATATTTGTAGTATAGCCATTTGCAACCTCATAGGCAGTACCACGCAATTTTACATTCGCTTTTACACGTTGAGCTACTGGACCACCATATATTTGGAAGTTTTTATTTTCACCAAGTTTTGCACCAAGAATACCAGTGATATTTTCAGTACGTACTTCTACGTTGGTACCTTCACCATTTCTAGGTGAAAGAGGATTCTGATCTACAAAATTATTGTCACCACTATAATCAGCAGCAGCACCAAAAGGCTCGTCATATAAAACACCAACGCTAAACATGTCGTTGATGTCCGCTTTTACACCGTAACGGAAAAAGTCATAAGACTCAGCGATATCACCGATCACTTTTGGTTCAGGCTTTGATTTATCATAACCACTAACATCAGCATCTAGATAAGTATAAACCGCTTCAGCATATACGCCATCTTGTAAGAATGCCGTGATATCTTGACCTGAACGATCAAGACCCGCCGCACTCGCGACACTAGCAACAGAAAGAGCAGCGATAGCTACTGTAAGGGTTTTAAGATTAAAATTTGCGCCCATTGTGTATCTCCAAACATCCACATTGTTTACCGCTAGCCCGAACTTTGTTAGGTAGACGGTATATAAGGGGAAAGATACTAATGTTTTTCTTACACTAAAACAACATTATTTCTTCAATATGACTGGATAGTGTCTTTATTTAAAAATCCACATATAAATCTAATTAACAGAATTTGATTTATTTGCTAGTTAAGCATGGCGATATTTTGTTTAGTAATGTGGTGGTCTATCTGCCATGACGTCAAAAGGTGCTATGCCTCCTTCTTCATCTTGGCTTTCAACTTGTTTATAAATAAATTGTAATTGTCGTTGTAGCGTTTGGATATGTTTGTCTTGACGAGTAATGACGTCGTCAAGGCGTTCTACGGTCAGCTCAAGATGAGACATATTCATCTGCAGTTCAACTAACTGTAATTGTAAATCAGCTTGTGTGGCTAAGCTGTCGATTTGAAGCTTGGATACACTGTTATTTTTTGGATTTGCTTCATTCATATTTTTCTCAATACTAGATGCTATGGCTAACGATGGCTAACGCCTTGATAAGATGTTCTACATTGCTTGATAAATTAATCGTCATAAAATCGTGCTGATAAATCCATTTACGCACGCTACAGTTACGTGGCAGCATGTTATACTGCTGCAAATTTTGCAACAACCCCTACCTCACTATTATATAAGCTTAAGATACTCTATGGCACTGATACATTTAAAAGATATTCACTTAGCCTTTGGCGTCGCTCCTGTCCTTGATGGTATTGACTTTGCTATCGATTCAGGCGAGCGTGTGTGTTTAATTGGCCGCAATGGCGAAGGCAAATCCACCTTATTTAAACTGATCAATGGCACATTGTTGCCTGATAGCGGCGAAGTTATTATTAATAATAGTGTACGCGTCGCTATGCTCGAGCAGGATGTACCTGAAACCAGCGGTAGAATTTTAGATATCGTTATGGGTGGCAGCAAACGCACTGCCGAGCTGCTGATTAACTATAATGCGCAAACTGATTTATGTGCCAATGGCGATATGGACGCTTGCGAGCGTATGGCAGATTTGCAGCATGATATCGATGCGGTACATGGTTGGGATTTAGAGCGCGAAGCAACACGTCTTATCACGACAATGGGTCTCGATCCAGACGATGACTTATCGTCACTATCTGGTGGTCGTAAGCGCCGTGTTTTATTAGCACGATCGTTAGTGACTAAGCCTGATGTGCTACTCCTTGATGAACCGACCAACCATTTAGACGTTGATAGCATTGAGTGGCTTGAGCGCTTTTTATTAGATTGGCAAGGTTTGACATTGTTATTCGTCACCCATGATAGAGCATTCGTGAATAAATTATCGACTCGTATCATTGAGCTTGACCGTGGTCAATTGACCAGCTATGACGTCACTCAAGGTGAAGGTGGCTATGCACGCTACCAAGAATTAAAAGAGCTACAATTACTAGCTGAAGAGAAGAATAATGCCAACTTTGATAAAAAATTGGCACAAGAAGAAGTTTGGATTCGCCAAGGTATCAAAGCACGCCGTACCCGTAACGAAGGTCGTGTCCGTGAGCTAAAAGCGTTGCGTGAAGAGCGTAGCGACCGCCGTGAGCAAGTCGGTAATGTCAATATTACCATGGGTCAAGGCGAGAAAAGCGGCAAGCTGGTCTGCAAGGTTAAAAACCTACATCTACAATATGATGACCATGTATTGGTCGACAATTTTAGTACGACCATCATGCGCGGTGACAAAATCGGTATCGTCGGTCCGAATGGCGCAGGTAAAACCACGCTTATTAAAGCCCTACTCGATATGTCAGACGATGATGTGATCAAAACAGGCAGCGTTGAATTAGGTACTAATTTAAAAATTGCTTTCTTTGATCAGCTGCGTGATCAGTTAGATTTGGAAGCCAGTGTGGCGCAAAATGTCTCAGAAGGCTCTGACTTCGTCGAAGTCGGCGGTCGTAAGACGCACATTATGAGCTATCTACAAGACTTCCTATTTGCTCCTGAACGTGCCCGTACGCCCGTCAAAGCATTATCAGGTGGTGAGCGTAACCGCGTGCTACTAGCTAAGCAATTATTAAAACCTGCAAATATCCTCGTACTCGATGAGCCAACCAACGACTTGGATATGGCGACACTTGAGCTACTAGAAGAATCAGTCGCCAGCTTTGGTGGTACGATTTTGCTCATTAGCCATGATCGCTCATTTATGGACAATGTCGTCACTTCTACTTGGGTATTTGATACTGATGAAGATGGTAAAGGGACGGTCAGCGAGTATGTCGGCGGCTATCAAGAGTATTTGGTACAAAAGAATCGCGAAGAAGCTTCTAAAGCAGCTAAATCTTCTAATAGTAATACTACTGCCAACAGCAAATCTGTTAATAAATCAGCGGCAGTAGCGAAACCTAATACTGCTGCTAAAAAGCTTAACTTTAATGACCAGCGTGAGCTTGATGCGTTACCAAAAGAGATCGCTGCTTTAGAAGCGGAACAAATGCAGCTAGAAGAAAAGCTAGCCGACGGTACTTGGTTTAATCAAGATTTTGATGCGGCAACAGCTGCTAGTGAGCGACTGCTTGCTATTGAAGATGAGATGATGATTAAGCTTGAACGCTGGAATACGCTTGAGAGCTAATCTAAGTCATTATGCACGTAATTATCATCATTTTATAATATAAAGTGGTGATAATAGCGTCACAGCGACTTACAAAGTAGTGATGTGCTGAAAGTTAGTGAACATTGTCGTAATTTCAAGTATCATTCGCTATTGCCGAATACCCTTATCATTTATAAGGTCATTATCCATAACATTTTTGTTGATATAAAGCTGCTATTAAACATTGATAATTAAGGTGTTATGTCTTGATCACTTTGTTTAACGCTAAAGCGTGCCCTATTAAGGTTGCTTTATTTTTAACACAATAATTTATTTTATGACCAAAATAGCTTAGAATAGCAACAATTAGCAAAATTAGGCACAGCTAACGTGGCTTGATAATTGTTTCTATTCTAAGTCACAAACCCAGTGTGGGATAATCCCATTTCATTCACCTGGAGGAAGTATTAATGAGCCATGCCGAAGGCGTTAACGTACAACGCCGTAGAGTTCTGATTGCCTCGACTGCCGTAATTGGTGCAGCTGGGGTAGCTGCTGTGGCAACACCTTTTGTTCGCTCTTGGACCCCAAGTGCTAAAGCTGAAGCTGCTGGTGCAGCAGTGACCCAAGATATTGGTTCTATCGAAGCAGGACAAATGATTGTTGTCAAATATCGTGGCAAACCCATCTTTGTGGTTAAGCGCACTGAAGAGATGCTCACCCTGCTTGAGTCAGTAAAGCCATTATTGTCTGACCCTGATTCTAGTGCCTCTTTGCAACCTGAGTACTGTAAAAATCCTGAACGCTCTATCTCACCAGAAGTATTGGTGGTAGAAGGCGTCTGTACACATTTAGGTTGTGCACCAAACTACCGTCCCGATGTTGGCGCAGCCGATTTAGGTGGTAATGACTGGTATGGCGGGTTTTTCTGCCCATGTCATGGCTCTAAATACGATTTAGCGGGTCGCGTTTATAGTGGCGTACCTGCACCGCTTAACTTACCTATCCCAGAGTACAACATGGATGGTACCATCTTGACGATTGGGGAGGCTTAATATGAGCATGGGTAAAAAGTTAATGCATTGGGTTGACGCGCGTTTTCCTGCGACTGAAACCTATGAATATCATATGTCAAAGTACTATGCACCAAAGAACTTTAACTTTTGGTACTTCTTTGGCGTGTTATCAATGGTGGTACTGGTCAATCAGTTAGTCACTGGTATTTGGCTGACGATGATGTATAACCCAAGTGCCGAAGGGGCATTTGCGTCTGTTGAATATATCATGCGTGATGTTAAGGGCGGTTGGCTCATCCGTTATATGCACTCGACTGGCGCGTCAGCGTTCTTCGTAGTGGTATATCTGCATATGTTCAGAGCCTTGCTATATGGTTCATACCAAAAACCGCGTGAGCTGATTTGGCTTATCGGTATGGGTATTTACTTAGCATTGATGGCAGAAGGTTTCTTCGGTTACCTACTTCCTTGGGGCAACATGTCATTCTGGGGTGCTCAGGTTATTCTAAACCTACCTGCGGCTCTGCCTGTGATTGGCGATGGTCTTGCTGAGTGGGTTCGTGGTGATTATATTATTTCAGGTATCACCCTAAACCGCTTCTTTGCTCTACACGTTGTGGCGATTCCGCTTGTACTTGTCGGCTTAGTCTTTATGCATTTAGTGGCTCTGCATCATGTGGGTTCAAACAACCCTGATGGTATTGACATTAAGAAGCTAAAAGATAAAAACGGCGTGCCATTAGATGGTATTGAATTCCATCCATACTACACCGTACACGATATGGTTGGTATTGTTGTCTTCTTTATCTTATTCTTTGCTGTGGTATTCTTCTTCCCAGAAGGCGGCGGCTTCTTCCTTGAGCCACCAAACTTTGAAACTGCCAACTCACTGAAAACACCAGCGCATATTGCACCGGTATGGTACTACACGCCTTTCTATGCCATCTTACGTGCCGTTCCTGATAAGCTTGGTGGTGTTATTGCGATGGGTGCTGCTATTGCCGTATTGTTCTTAATACCTTGGCTTGATAGATCGCCAGTACGCTCGATACGTTATAAAGGTATTTTATCTAAAATCGCTTTAACCGTGTTTGCTATTAGTTTCTTAGTATTGGGTTATTTAGGTGCGACGCCTACCACCCCAACAGCAACTATAATGGCTCGTATCTTTACCATATTGTATTTCTTGTTCTTCTTATTGATGCCGTTTTACACTGCCATTGAGAAGTGTAAACAGCCACCAGAACGCGTTACCGGAGGTCACTAATGAGCACGCTAATTAAATCCCTAGCAGGTTTGGGCTTAGGCGCGGCATTAACTTTGACTGCTGGTAACGCTCTAGCAGCAGGTAGTGGCTGCGGTACGTTTACCAATGCTGAGGGTATTGTAGAGCATTTGGCTTGTAGTACAGCGCCCATTGATTTTACCAATAAGGGCTCACTACAAAACGGTGCTAAGACGTTTATGAACTACTGTGCTGGGTGTCACTCAGCCAAGTACGTTCGTCACTCACGCATCGCTAAAGACTTAGTGATACCACCTGAGTTGGTTGAAAAGTATTTGATGGTGACGACCGATCAGATCGGTGATCATATCGATGCTGAGATTGACCCTGAGGTTCAGGCCTCATGGTTTGGCGCGGCTCCTCCAGATTTGTCGCTTGAAACCAGACTGCGCGGCGATGATTGGGTTTACACTTACCTATTGTCTTTTTACGAAGATCCAAGCCGTCCTTGGGGTGCTAATAACTTAGTCCTCGCAAATGCGGCAATGCCTCACGTTTTGCATAACATGCAAGAAGAGCTGAGTCAGGAAGAGTTCGAATCTGAAGTAGGTGACTTGGTTAACTTTATGGCATGGATGGCAGAACCTGTTCGTCATGACCGTAAAGTGATTGGTTTCTTTGTGATTTTATTCTTACTTGTCTTATTAATTCCAGTTTACTTGCTCAATAAAGAATTCTGGAAAGATATCAAGTAAGCGATATTGATAATCGAGCAAGATATTGGTATAAAAAAAGCATTACTTCGGTAGTGCTTTTTTATGCTTTAAATATTTATAAATCAGCCGCAAAAGCAAGCTAAGCGCCAAATTCTTAAGCGACAGTGTTTACGTACGCTACCTTGATAAACACAGCAACATTGTTTACGATGGCAGGCTTTACTATTAACATTAGGCTTTCATGATTGATGCGAATGACATTCCAAGTAGTCAGCTAATTTTATACGCTGATGACGGCTACGACAGTCATGTGGTGCGCCTATTGCTTGAAGAAAAGAAGCTCGCTTATTATTTATCACGTTTGCATTCTGAGCGTCCTGAGGATTTAACCGAGCTGAACCCTTATCATACTTTACCTGTCCTACAGCAGCGTGAGATTGCGCTTTATGAGATTAACGTTATCTTTGAGTACCTTGAAGAGCGTTATCATGCCAATAAGCTCTTGCCTGAGACGCCACAAGAGCGGGCACAATTTCGCCAGTTAGCATGGCGTATTCAGCGCGATTGGCTCTCACTCGGTAAGCGATTGCTTATGCATCCAGACAGCTTTAATAAAGCCCAAGCGGTTATGGCTAGAAAACAGCTGAGCGATTCGCTCATCACTATATCACCATTATTTGCGCACAAGTCTTACTTTATGGCAGATGAGTTTGGCTGGTGTGATGTGCTTCTAGCCCCTTTATTGTGGCGATTGGAAGAGATGGACATTGAGCTACCACGCGCTATCAGTCGTCCTCTGTTTGACTATCAAAAACGGGTCTTTGAGCGAGATAGCTTTCAAAAAAGCGTGCGTTAATTAGACAACAGTCAAATGCTGCCTTAAAATAACAAATAATGAAGCGCAAATGAATTTCTGCAAATAATCTTTTGCCGCTGATACCTTTTAACCCTTACTTAATACCGTCAATATAGGAAGCCAAAGATGAGCGAAGAAACCACATCTATTACTCCAACACGTCCTTATATGATACGTGCCTTATACCAATGGATAGAAGACAATGCGCTTACGCCGTATCTGATGGTCGATGCAACCGCCGATAATGTTCAAATTCCAAAAGAGCATGTGCAAGATGGTCGTATCGTGCTCAATATTGCTAGCCGTGCCACTGGTAATATGAGTATGGAAAATGACTATATCCACTTTAGTGCGCGATTTGGCGGTGTATCACAAGAGATCTGGGTACCGCTCACAGCAGTGCTGGGTATTTATGCAAAAGAGAACTCTCAAGGGATGTTTTTCGATCCCAATGAATATGACAATTATGTGCCTGAAGACGATGCCGTTGCGAGTAGTAGCTCTAAAACAAACGTAGCAGCTCCTAAGCCCAAACGTGATAATAAAGCCGGTTTAAAAGTATTAAAATAACAAAATATATCGCATAAAAAAGCTGAGCATATTAAATATGTTCAGCTTTTTTTATTGTCAGCCCAAAAGTGATGATGACCTTAAACGATTAGGTTCTTGGTAAGGTCACACCGCGCTGTCCTTGGTATTTACCACCGCGATCTTTATAACTCGTCTCACAGACATCATCAGCATCACTTTGGAAAAATAGCATTTGCGCAACGCCTTCGCCGGCATAAATACGCGCAGGAAGATTGGTAGTATTACTAAACTCTAAAGTCACATGACCTTCCCACTCAGGCTCAAGTGGCGTGACATTGACAATGATACCGCAGCGGGCATAGGTTGATTTACCAAGGCAAATAGTCAATACATCGCGTGGAATACGGAAATATTCCATCGTACGAGCCAATGCAAAAGAATTAGGCGGAATAATACACTCGTCACCGATGACATCAATAAAGCTTTTTTCGTCAAAGTTTTTAGGGTCCACAATTACTGAATGTACGTTGGTGAAAACCTTAAATTCAGGCGCGCAGCGTACATCATAACCATAGCTTGAGGTACCGTAACTGACCAAACGCTCACCGGCATCATTAAAACGTACTTGACCGGCTTCAAACGGCTCAATCATGCCATGTTCTTGAGCCATTTTACGAATCCAGCGGTCAGACTTGATAGACATTGTTATTCCTTAGCAGATATAAAATAAAACTTATAATATGAATGGTATTTTGATAGCGACGATTATACGGAATTGAGCGCTCAATTTATAGGCTTGGCTACGTTTAAAATAAATCTCTAGTCAAAATGATAATCGTCTACCATTTTGCATAATGATCTTCTGCCAGTCCCATCACATTATCAAGCTTAATCACCTCTTGTTTGATTCGAATCTTACCATTATAAAAACCAAGCCATTGCTCAAAAATACTGGCAACGATACCAAAGTTATCGGTCTTCTTATAAACCGTCATAGGGGTAAAGGTTAAATCAATATCAACATTGCTCCAGCCAAGGTTTTGATGATAGATATGCCAAGGCTGCGGTGTGTCATCTAACCTATTAGCAACGTTGTCTTGCTGATTGGGTGGCAAATTTAGAGCATCACGAAGAAACATAACAGGCGGTAAATAACATATCTGCCCATCTAGCCAGCACGCATTTTCACTAGCGCCCGTTTCATTAACACCCATCGATAAGTTCAATGTGAAATGACGACCATCTGGCAAATAGCTATTGATACAAGTCCAAAACCAATTGGTCTCATGACGCATATATCCAAGTGTCCAATCGAGATTGGCAATAGTGTCATCATTGAATGATATTTGCTGAGCTTGTTGTCCATTATTAAACGTTGAATTGGACTTAATAGCTAAGTGACCTACGATTTTGGTAAGCGGCTCTTTTTGCGTAAAAGTCCAGCCACGCCTGCCAGTCGGTGTGCAGACCGCCAATGCCTGCGACTGCCGCTGTAACGTTGCTTCAATCGCCAAATACTGACTGTCTAACACAACGTTGACCTGTGACGGGGTAAAATCTAACGTCAATGTCAGCTTTTTATGTCTAAATGCCATCTGCCCTTGATAGCAACTACCCTCTAAACGCGTATCAAGCGTCAAAGGCTGCAAGGCCTCACACACCTCTATCTCGTTTGTTTCATCATTATAAAGATAAACAAAAGCACTCGTCGCAAGCTTAATAGTCGCCAGTGCCAAGCAGACTCGATAAGGTGGTTGAATGATTTGAATAAAGCAGAATTGGTTGGCTTTTAAATCTTTACGCCAATTGGGCAAAGGTTTTTGTGAGATAAGGTGGCTGTGATAATCTAAATAATTGATGTTTTTAACTTGGGCAAAAATACCAGAATGAGGCTGTCCGTTTTGGATTAGTTGGTCGAGCACCGCTGGTTTCAATTTATTAGAGATATCAGCAAAAGGTTGATGATGATTGTTTTGAGTCATAATGGCGGCATCCTAGCCAAAATCTATTGTGAGACTACCTGGCCTTGGTAGCTGACTTTAGTACTTATAATTCTTCTTTTTGCCTGTCCTGAAGCTGCCCAAATTGCTTCTCTAATCGCTTTTATCTCTATCATCGTCAATCTGTCTGTCAATTCTTCAGTGACATTGACTACTGCAAAGGCACTTACTCCAAACGAATGCTTAGGAAATTTAAGTAGTAGAGTAGCTAGCGCTTGTACTGCTTTAAAAAAATCAGCAATCACCATCCGGCGATTACTGAAGTCCGCATTAATCTGATGCCGTTTGCTACTACCATCTTTATAGTAACAAACAGCGATCACCTGATTGTTAGAAAGTTCAATGACATATATTGGCGGGCAGAATAATTTTAGAAGCTTATACTGTTTAGGCATATCATCTAAATGATTTTGATAAATAGATAAGCTCACAATATTTCCTTTTTAAAAATATAAGTTCTTTAAAGATTTTCTACTTAAGCTGTTCAACTATTACTAAGAACTACTATTAAAAAATACGCTTATCATTAACCGGTTTGGCAAACTTATTAATATTGGTTTCAATATTTTTGGCAATACTCAGATAGTAAGACGCGAACTCATCATCTACCAATACGCTTGGCTCACCTTTATCTACCTGTGCACGGATAGCGCTTGCCAGTGGAAGCTGTCCTAATAGCGGCACTTGATATTGCTCAGCGATCTTTTCGCCGCCGCCCGTACCAAAGATAGCTTCAGTATGATTGCAGTTACTACAAGTGTGCAGCGCCATATTTTCAACCACGCCAAGCACTGGAATATTGGTTTTGTTAAACATCTCAATGCCTTTTTGCGCATCAAGTAAGGCAATATGCTGCGGCGTCGTCACAATGACAGCGCCTGTCACCGGAATACGCTGAGCAAGGGTAAGCTGAATATCACCGGTGCCTGGTGGCATATCAATGACTAAGTAATCTAACTGTGGCCAATTGGTTTGATTATATAGTTGCATCAACGCGCCGGTCGCTTTTGGACCGCGCCATGCGATAGGCGTATTATCACCATCAAGCAAGCTGCCAATCGATAACATCGCTAGTCCATGCGCATTGATTGGCACAAACTGCTCATTTTCAAGCTCAGGTCTGACACTATTCACACCTAGCATCGCTGGCATACTGGGTCCATAAATATCAGCATCTAATACGCCAACACGGTTGCCGAGCTTTTGTAATGCCAAAGCGATATTGACAGTAGTGGTTGATTTTCCCACGCCGCCCTTACCAGAGGCAACGACAATGATATGACGAATACGCGGATGAGCGGACAACGACGCTTGGGTAGGAGCTTGCTTAGTGATAGGTGGTTCAGCATTTACCGTACTATCATCGCTCTTGGCAACAGGTTTACTATGACTATCCATCGCATTGGTGGTTTTTGGCATTGCTTTTGGCAAACTTGAGCCTTCACCTTTCATTGGCGCTGGTATCCGAACATTCATATGAATGCTTTGAATACCATGCGGCTGTAATAACTGCCCAAGCGCTTGCTGAATGGCCTCAGGATCGCTTTCATGTGGCAGACGCAACTCTAATGTCAGCTCACCGCCATTACGCTCAAGCCCAGTGACCATCGTAGCAATACTGCTATCCCTAACATGATAACCCAGCAATACTTTATCAACAGCGCTATCAAGCGCAGCTTTCTGCTCTGGAGTTTCCTTTTGTGCGGTGGGTTTTTTCTTCATAAAATTAAACATAGCGACCGTGACTGCCTATACAAGTGGGTTGGTATGCTAAAAAGTATTATTAATACTATAACGAGAATAATTAACGATAGAAGCCATAAGCTTTTTAGCCAAACCTTTTATCGTGTCAGTGTAGCTCAATTGCAAGTATAAAAAAACCATGATGCCAGTAAGACAGCATTTTGCGTACAGCTTTGATCCTACGGTATCATCGATATCAAATAACATAGATGAATTACTTTATGACACGAGACAAGGTTGAGTTTTTTCAATACAAAAGGCAAGCTCGCAGCTTATCATCACCACAGACATCATACTCATTACCAATACCAATACCAATACCAATACCATCGACACTATGGAATCACCGCGAACACAGCACAAAGGAATACCGAAGCAAGCGTTCCCTGAATATCGGTATCTAGATACGTAAATATCGTCGAGCGATTGGGTAACTGTTGTAATAATTACCAAGCAATTTCGGGCTTAATCAGCGCTGTGATATCGGCATTATCAATAGGACATAACGTCTGCACCGCATCAATCGCGCGCTTAAAATCCTGTCTTTCAATAGTATCGCTTAACTTTACTGATATGTCTTTATTATTCATCACTTTATCCCTGCGCCCAAGATAGTCCAGCGAGTGCTCATAAAAAAGAGCCAATATCATTGGCTCTGGTCAATATGAAGCTAAATCCTAGTCGATTGGTCTTTTCTAACAAGCTCATACAGTTAAGCTGACAAACCAAGCAATTTCTTAATTCATAAACCAGCCGTGGCTTGCGACAATCGACTGTCCGGTAAAGACATTGCTTGGAAATGCAGCCAAAAATAAAGCCAGTTGAGCAATATCATCAACCGTAGTAAATTCTTTATCAACCGTATTAACGAGCATAATATCGTTCACTACTGACTCTTCGCTGATGCCTTTTTCAGCCGCTTGCTGAGGGATTTGTTTTTCGACTAAAGGCGTTTTGACAAACCCTGGGCATATCACATGCGAGCGTACATTATGGGCAGCGCCCTCTTTTGCCAATACGCGACATAGACCAAGTAAACCATGTTTGGCGGTGACGTAAGGTGCCTTAAATAATGAGGCTTCATGCGAATGTACAGAGCCCATATAAATCACTGTACCACCTTTGTCGTCTTTATACATATGCTGTATAGCAGCTTTGGTGGTCAAAAACGCACCATCTAAGTGAATAGCGAGCATTTTTTTCCAATCTTCAAACGCCATTTTATGGATAGGGTCAATGATTTGGATACCGGCGTTAGATACCAGAATATCAATACCGCCAAAGGTATCGACCAGTTTCTGAATACCGCCATTAACAGCAGTTTCAGACGTTACATCCATCGCAATTGCAACGGCACGCCCACCTGCTGCTTCAATAGCATCAACGGTTTTCTGAGCCGCTTCAATATTAATATCAGCAATACCGACCGCAGCGCCCGCCTTGGCATAAGTTTCGGCAATATCACGTCCGATACCGCTGGCAGCGCCTGTGACCAATGCTACTTTGCCCGTCAAATCCTGTTGTAATTGGGTCGCCATATATTGTCCTTAATAATAGGTGATGGTGTGTAGTAATGAATGAAGCCTATAAATAAGCCACTAAAATATAGTGGCTATTAAACAATTTACTAATCAGTATTTGAACTATTGAGTGGTTTATCAAAGCTACTGAGCAATGCTCACTGGTGTTTTTTCTTGTAGCTCATCGAAGCTAACACCATCTGCCAGTTCAACCAATTTTAGGCCATTATCAGTCACATCAAGTACAGCAAGCTCTGTGATAATACGATCAACCACGCCTTTCCCTGTCAGTGGCAACTCGCAATTGGCAAGAATTTTTGGCTCGCCGTGTTTATTAACTTGCTCCATGAGCACAATCACACGCTGTACGCCTGCGACCAAATCCATCGCGCCGCCCATGCCTTTGACCATTTTTTTGGGAATCATCCAGTTTGCCAAATCGCCTTGCTCTGAGACTTCCATCGCGCCCAATATTGCAAGGTTGACATGACCGCCACGAATCATCGCAAACGACTCTGAGCTACTAAAATAACTCGCACCTGATTCGGCAGTGACCGTTTGTTTACCTGCATTGATCAAATCTGCATCGACGTTTTCTGCAGTAGGAAACTCGCCAATACCTAATAAGCCGTTTTCTGACTGTAGCCAGACATCGACATCTTTAGGGATATAGTTTGCAACGAGTGTCGGTAGACCGATGCCTAAGTTAACATAATAACCGTCTTGTAACTCTTGTGCGGCACGCTGTGCCATCTGCTCTCTTGTCCATGCCATGGTAGCTTCCTTAATTTTTACGATATTCTATTACTATAAATTTAATAATTTATTAATTATGCTGTAATCGCAATGACTAAGCGCCTTCGACCACTTTAGTTGTCGTCTTTTCGATACGCTTTTCAGGGCTGCTATTCAATACGATACGCTGCACAAAAATACCCGGCAGATGAATCTCATCAGGATTTAAGGTCCCTGTTTCTACGATCTCTTCAACTTCAACAATGGTAATTTTGCCCGCCATCGCACAGTCCGGGTTAAAATTACGAGCGGTTTTATTAAAGATTAAGTTGCCTGCCTTATCGGCTTTCTGCGCTTTGATTAGAGACACATCAGCGCGTAATGAACGCTCAAGCACATAAGTACGACCGTCAAATTCGCGGGTTTCTTTACCTTCAGCAACTAAGGTGCCAACGCCGGTTGCGGTATAAAATGCCGGAATACCTGCACCACCTGAACGCAGTTTTTCTGCCAATGTCCCTTGCGGAGTCAGCTCAACTTCCAACTCGCCTGCCAAGTACTGGCGCTCAAACTCTTTATTTTCACCCACATAAGATGAGATCATTTTTTTAATTTGGCGCGTCTGTAATAACAATCCCAAGCCAAAGTCATCGACACCAGCGTTATTACTGATGCATGTCAAATCTTCAACACCACTATCCCGCAATGCTTCGATTAACGCTTCAGGAATACCGCATAGACCAAAACCACCGATCGCCAGCGTTTGTCCGTCACGCACAACACCACTCAGCGCCGCTTCTGCGCTGTCATACACCTTTGATTGACTCATACTTATCTCCTTGCACGTCTCATTTTTATTATTTACATTTGATTCATTATAGGTTTTGCTTATTCAAGCAAACACTAGACTACCAATCAGTTTTATATTTAAAGCAATACAATTTATATCACTATAAAATATAGAGTACAGCTGTAATAACTTAACATATAATTCTAGCAGCGACTAGACAATAATATAAAGCGCGTACAAGGCAGCGCAGCTTGAGCAATATAGGTGAGGTCACCATCCTAATTGTCTAAAATAATGTTTGATAAAATACGTTAAATCGCCCGTTACGTTTAATTTTATTGACCTATTTCTCTATGCCCTGCATACTCTCAGGCTTAACTTAGCCAAGGAGGGCGGTCATGTTTAGCACACTTGCGATTATTATTACTTTATTACTTTTGATGTTCTTTGCTTATCGCGGTTATTCCGTACTGATTTTAGCGCCAATTATGGCTGCTTTAGCCGTACTACTTTCAGGTGATTTTTTAAGCAGTATTCCTGCTTATACTGATGTCTTTATGGGCGCATTGAGTGGCTTCCTACTCAAATTCTTTCCTATCTTCTTACTGGGCGCACTCTTTGGGCGTTTGATGGCAGATTCTGGAGCGGCAACAGCGATTGCCAAAACGGTGGTCGAAAAGCTTGGTGCTAGTAAAGCGATTTTGGCAGTTATTTTAGTTTGCGGTATTTTGACCTATGGCGGTGTGTCACTGTTTGTCGTGGCATTTGCTATTTATCCAATCGCCAAAGACTTGTTTAAAGCTGCTGATATTCCTAAGCGCTTGATTCCAGCAGCGATTGCCCTAGGTTCGTTTACCTTTACTATGACAGCATTACCTGGCACGCCTGCCATTCAGAATGCTATTCCGATTCCTTACTATAATACCAACGTATTTGCCGCACCTATTTTAGGTCTTATTGGCGGTACGATCATGTTTGTCTGTGGTTGGTTGTGGTTGCAATCGCGTGCCAGAAAAGCGAATGCCGTTGGTGAAGGGTATGGTCAGCACGATGAGAGCGATGTAGGCGGTGTTGGTGGAGGCGCAGCAGAGACCAACTTGCTTAGTACTCATCATACCTCATTCACCGTTGCGATGATTCCTCTGATACTGGTCATCAGTTTGAACGCTTTACTAACTTACTTTATCTTCCCATCGATGGATTTTAGTGGCCTACAGACTCAGTTCCCAGATTTGAATATCGCAGGTTCACTTGGGCTATGGTCGATCATCCTTTCATTGGTTGTAGCTTGTATCGTGCTAATCGTCATGCGTCTCGGTCATTGGACCAACCTACAAAAAACCATCAACCGCGGTACTTATGACTCGATGTTACCGATCTTTAACACTGCGTCGGAAGTAGGTTATGGTGCCGTTATCGCGTCATTAGCAGGCTTTCTTCTCATTCGTGATAGTATCTTGAATCTAACGCCAGACAATCCACTCATCTCAGAAGCAGTCGCTATGACCACGCTGGCTGGTATTACTGGCTCATCATCTGGTGGTTTGAGTATCGCACTATCAACCTTGGGTGAAGACTATCTAAGAATGGCAGTCGCAGCCGGTATTGATCCAGAGCTAATGCACCGAGTGGCGGTAATGGCAGCAGGCGGTTTGGATACCTTACCACACAGTGGTGCGGTCATTACCTTGTTGGCCATTTGTGGTCTGACACATAAACAGTCCTACTTAAACTTAGCAATGGTCACCATGATTATTCCACTGATTGCTGTCGTCGTTGTCATTACCTTGGGCACGATGTTTGGTTCATTTTAATTGGGTTGAATCAGTAATGAACTCAATCTAAAAAAGGGGCAGTTTTACTGCTTTAAATTGACTACAAAAACCCCGCTAAGCTTTTGCTTAGCGGGGTTTTTATGAGCGCTTTATAAGGATTTACTATGTTGGACTTTTATCATAAATATCAATAAATACATTACACTTATTATAACGTACTACTGGTATGAACTTTTCTTGCTTGCTGTGCCTACGCAGACAGAGTCTACGAATAATTAATACCAGTAGCGCTGCACTCTTCTAAAAGTGAATCAACTATAGCGCTTATTACCATATTAATTCGTAAGCAATATCACAAATTTAGCCGAATTACGGTATCATAGGCACACTTTTTCAATTTCTATTGATAACCAACCCGTTTATATAAGAATATAGGTGATGAAAGTGCGTGAGATTTTAGTAACCAGTGCCCTGCCCTACGCCAATGGAGACATTCACTTGGGGCATCTTGTAGAGTATGTCCAAACTGATATTTGGGTACGATCGATGAAGGCGCAAGGCCATAAGGTGACTTATGTCTGTGCGGATGATGCTCATGGTACTGCTATCATGCTCAAAGCCGAAGACAATGGCGTAACACCAGAACAGCAAATTGCCAATGTGCAAGCTGCTCATGAAGCCGATTTTGCTAAATTCTTGATTAATTTTGACAACTATCATTCAACACATTCAGAAGAAAATCGAGAATTTTCTGAGCTGATTTATCGCCGCCTTAGAGATGCAGGTCATATCTCTACTCGTGATGTGGAGCAGCTATTTGACCCTGAAAAACAGCTGTTTTTAGCCGATCGTTTTGTTAAAGGTACCTGCCCTGAGTGCGCCGCTACCGACCAATATGGTGATAATTGTGAAGTTTGTGGTACGACTTATGATGCGACAGAACTTAAAAATCCGTACTCTACGTTATCAAATGCGACGCCTATTCTAAAGACTTCAAAGCATTATTTCTTTGATTTACCAGAGTTTGAGCAATTTTTAAAGGATTGGACGCGCAGTGATAATCGCTTGCAAACCTCAGTTGCCAATAAGCTACAAGAGTGGTTCGATGCCGGCTTGACCAGTTGGGATATCTCGCGTGATGCGCCTTACTTTGGCTTTCAAATTCCAGACACGCCAAGCGATGAGCCAGATAAATACTTCTATGTATGGCTAGATGCGCCTGTTGGCTATATGGCAAGCTTTCAGAACTTGTGTGATAAACGTGCAGGTACAGAAGAGGCTCTAGACTTTGACCATTATTGGGCGCAAGAAAACGAGCATAAAACCGAAGTGTATCACTTCATCGGTAAAGATATTGTTTACTTCCATGCGCTATTTTGGCCTGCCATGCTTGCTGGTAGTGAACTCCGTACACCAACCGGCGTCTTTGCTCATGGCTTCTTGATGGTCAATGGCGAAAAAATGAGTAAGTCGCGTGGCACCTTTATTAAAGCCGACACTTATGCTGAGCATTTGCATCCTGAGTACTTGCGTTATTACTTTGCGAGTAAGTTATCTGACAAAGTCGAGGACATTAACCTTGATTTAGAAGACTTTATGCAAAAGGTTAACTCTGATCTCGTTGGTAAAGTAGTCAATATCGCCAGTCGCAGCGCTGGATTTTTGGTCAAAAAGTATGATGGTATGCTGACAGACGTCTGTGCTGAGCCAAGCCTATTAGAAGACATCACCAAGACGGGCGATGAAATTGCTGCGGCTTATGAAAACCGTGAATTTTCTCGTGCCATGCGCCTGATTATGCAGTGTGCTGATAAAGCCAATGAATACATCGATGACAAAAAACCGTGGGCGCTTGCCAAGGTTGAAGGCGCAGAGCAAGAAGTTCAAGACGTCTGCTCAGTAGCAATCAATATCTTCCGTCAATTAATGGTATATCTTGCGCCTGTATTACCTGAGCTGACTGCCAATGCTAAAGAATTCTTGAACATTGATGATTTAAGTTTTGCCAGCCGTAATGAGTGGTTGCTTGGTCATCAAATTAATAAGTTTAAACCACTGATGCAGCGTATTGAAGAAAAAGATATTGCAGCGATGGTTGAAGATTCTAAAGCCTCATTGACACAAGTAGGTGCGCCTACCGCTAGCCAAGACGATAAAGCAGCAGCAAAAAATACCTCGCCTGCAGCAATGCCAAGCAGTACCGAACAAGCAGACTATATCGGTATCGAGGACTTTGCCAAAGTCGAGATGAAAGTCGCTCATGTTATCGCTTGCAACCATGTCGAAGGCGCGGACAAACTGCTTCAGTTCACACTAGATGTTGGTGAAGCACAACCTCGCAACGTCTTTAGTGGTATTCGCAAATTCTATGAGCCTGAGCAATTACAAGGTAAAAAGGTTATTTGCGTGACCAATTTGGCACCGCGTAAGATGAAATTTGGCATATCAGAAGGCATGGTATTGTCGTCAGGCGACCCGAAAACAGGTCTGGTGGTAATTACCTTACCTGATGAAGCCGTTATCGGTGATTCACTGGCTTAAAAACGTTAAATTAATCAAGTAATAATAAAAGAACAAAACAAAAAACGGTCTAAATAGACCGTTTTTTATGTTCAAAAGAATAGAAAATAAGCTTGCTGTTTATCTGGTCAAAATATCAATGATCTGCAACGTATCATTAACGACCGTCACAATTTTATTTTCTGGCGTGCGAATACGAACATAGCGGTCATCATAACGGTCTAAAATTACCGAACGATCATAAATATCTCTATCAATATTGCCGACTACTCTGTAACCGTATTGATCGAGATCACGCTTGAATGAGGCGTTTGAGTTAGCATGACGATAAGCATTAATGTTAGGCTGGGCATTGCTGCTATAACCATTTTTAAATTTATATTTTTCTGACTGATGCTGCTTGAGCTGTACTTGTTCATGCTTATCTTTACCGACATACGCAGATTTGCCCTTGCCATGATTATTACCGTGACCCTCTTTTGCCATAGCAGGTAAGGAAATCAATGAGATCGCTGTAATGCCAGCGATGGTTAATAACTTAAGATTAGTAGTGTTCATAATGTCATCCTTAAAATATTCATTTGAAAAAGATTAAGTAGATGGTAGAGTCTGTTGAACATTCACTAAGGTCAGCATGATTAATAATGATATGGATTTCAGACTCACTGTAACTTTCGTATAAAAATTAGCTTACGTTCATTATAAAGCGCTTTTGTAATCGCTGAATTGCTGGTTTGTGCGTTTTTTAAGCAGAGTTTTGCCGAATAAAGATGATTTTGCCAAATAAAACAGTCAATACTTGCTTTAATAACACTGGTGACGAATACGCTTTAATTTTTTATTGCGATAAGTTACATTACTGTCATAATATGAACATAATGATCAATGGATTGATTACTTTGATGTTAGCCCGTTATCTCAGCATTCACATAACATTGACTCGGGTAACCTGCACTTTCTAACCTACGAGCCACTATAAAATGATTTTTGCTACTACTTTACGCTTTAGCCTACTTGGTGCTGCGATGAGCGCCGCGCTTGGATTATCAGCCTGCTCTAAACCTGCAGATACTATAACGACCACCGATGACAGTACCACTACTGCTCAAAAACCTGCCAAAACATTGGCAATCACTCAAATCGTTGAGCATCCCTCATTGGATGATATGCGTCGCGGCATTATTGATGAGTTGGCGGACAACGGTTATGTCGAAGGTCAAAATCTAAAGGTTAACTTTCAAAGTGCGCAAGGCAATACGGCAACCGCAGGACAAATTGCTAAGCAGTTCGTCGGCGATAATCCTGATGCCATCGTTGCTATCTCAACCCCATCGGCACAATCTATCGTCTCTGCAACCACCACCATACCAATTATATATACCGCTGTCTCAGACCCACTGGGTGCCAAATTGATCACTGCAGATGGTAAACCCTTTCAAAGCAATTTGACCGGATTATCAAGCCAATTGCCATTAGAGCCGCAGCTGGATTTGCTACAAAAAATCAAGCCTGACCTCAAAACCATTGGCTATGTATACAGTCCTGGTGAAGCCAACTCGGTATCATTGCGTGATGCGCTTAAAAAAGCACTGCCGGCACGTGGCTTATCATTACTAGATATTCCAGCCAACCGTCCAACAGATATCGGTATGGCGACACGTAGCTTACAGGGTCGCGCGGATATTATTTATACCTCGTTTGACAATAATGTTGCCTCAGCATTTGAAGCCATGGCACAAGCTGCCAATGAGCTAAAACTGCCTATTGTTGCCTCTGATGAATTCAGTGTCCAACGCGGTGCCACAGCTGCACTTGGTGTCAATGATTATGACTTTGGTCGTACGACAGGTAAGATGGTTTATCGCATTTTAAATGGCGAGGCGGTCAGTACCGTTAAGCCTGAAGTGATGAACGAATTGACACTCTACGTCAGCCCTAAACATGCTAAAACGCAAGGTGTAGTACTGTCAGATGAGCTGTTGAAAAATGCTATTAATGTTGATGAAAAAGTAAAAACTGCCAGCAAATAATCGCTGGTAGATAAGAGTGAATACGCAGTAAATATCTTATAATTTATAACAAACACTGTTTATAACCGCAGTACGTAAGACCTTCTATCTATCTTTTATATAATGTACGGACACATTATTATTTTCAGGAGTAAGACCCATGTTGTATCAGAATCGTTTTGCCAAAGCTCTTTTATGGGGCGGTATATGTACCGCTATTTTGACTGGTTGTAATCAGCCAGCTAAAGAAGGTACCGCGACTGATGGTACTGCGGGCACCGATACCACAACAGAAATGAAAACGGTTGCTATTACCGCTATCGTTGAGCATCCAGCACTTGATGCTGTACGTAAAGGCGTAATCGATGAGCTAAACGATGCCGGCTTTAAAGATGGTGAAAACCTGAAAGTTAACTTCCAAAGTGCTCAAGGTAATACTGCTACTGCTGGTCAGATTGCCAAGCAATTCGTCGCCGACAATTCAGACGTTATCATTGCTATTGGTACGCCATCGGCTCAGTCAGTCGCTGCTGCAACTAGCAGTATCCCGTTAGTGTTTTCAGCAGTTACTGATCCGGTTGAAGCCAAACTGGTCTCAAAACTTGATGGTTCTGGCACCAATGTCACTGGTGGTTCTGATGCGCTTCCTTATGAGCCACAAATCGACTTGATGCGCCAAATTATTCCTAGTCTCAAAAACGTCGGCTACGTTTATAGCCCAGGTGAAGTTAACTCAACGATTATCCTAAAAAATCTAAAAGAAAAACTGACGCCACTTGGCATCAAAGTACATGAAGCCCCTGCCCAGCGTAGTACTGATATTGCGATGGCAGCACGTAGCCTAGAAGGTAAGGTCGATATGATCTATACCTCAACGGATAATAACGTGGTTTCAGCTTATGAGTCACTATATCAAGCCGCTAAAGAAAGTAAGATTCCGTTAATTGCCTCGGATACCAGCTCAGTTGAGCGCGGTGCCATCGCAGCATTGGGCGTCAACTACTATGATCTTGGTCGTGAAACTGGCAAAATCGTTGTACGTATCCTAAATGGTGAAAAAGCAGGCGCAATTCCCGTATACACGCCAAAAGTTCTTGACTTATATGTCAGCCCAAAACATGCTAAAGAGCAAGGCATCACCTTACCACAAGCGGTTATTGATAAAGCAAAAGAAGTGGTAGAGTAACTGCCTTTTACCTAATCAGTATAAAACAAACAGTAGATGATAATGTTGATTGCGCAAGCTGTCATTATCGTCTACATTAGCTTTACCTTGCTATTTATTGGTGCGAATTATTGCTACAAACAAAACCCAGCTATGTGTCAGTAGGCTGGGCTTGTTGTTTAAAGGCTTTCAATAAGCAAAGATTATGATCATTTATGACAGTGATCGGTTGCGCTTTACCCTAGCTGCAGATTATACAATCTGTTAAATTCACCGCCTAAGTGTTTGGCTTGTAGATGATGGCTGATATATGCCACTCGTCTCAACCTCATGGTTCTCTAAACACTTGGTTATGACTTACTGATCTCTTATGTCTTTAATTGCTTTTTTTGGTGCACTTGAAAGTGGTCTGATTTATGGCCTAGTGGCGCTTGGCGTCCTTATTTCATTTCGTACCCTCGATTTCCCTGACTTGACCGCTGACGGTAGTTTTCCATTAGGTGGTGCGGTCGCTGGTATCTCTATCATCGCCGGTGTCAACCCGTGGCTTGCTTGCGCCTTTGGTATGCTAGCCGGCTCAATTGCCGGTATCGTTACTGCTTGGTTGCACGTTAAGCTTGGCATATTACAGCTCCTTGCCAGTATCTTGGTGATGGTTGCGCTCTATTCTATCAACCTACGTATTATGGGTGCGCCAAACTTGCCGCTGTTGGGTGAAACGACTGTCTTTAGTACCTTGGTCCATGATGGCAATGGCTATTGGATGCGCTGTCTGATTATTGGTATTGTCGTGCTACTGGCTATGTTATTTTTAAATTGGTTTTATAGTACTGAAACCGGTTTATCTATGCGGGCAACAGGCTCTAACCTACGCATGGCACAAGCGCAAGGCATCAATACCTCATGGATGACCATCATCGGTATGGCAATCTCTAACGGTTTGATTGCATTAGCTGGCGCGCTTTTTGTCCAGACCCAAGGTGGCGCAGATATCTCAATTGGTATCGGTACTATCGTTATTGGTTTGGCAGCGGTCATCATCGGTGAGACGATTATTCCAGCTAAACGCATTTGGCTGATTACTTTTGCGGTGGTCGTCGGTGCGGTATTATACAAGCTGTTTATTCAAGTGGCACTATCGAGCGATACGCTACGTAGTATCGGCTTTGGTCCGCAAGATTTGAACTTGATTACTGCCCTACTCGTGGTATTGGCATTGGTATTGCCAAAAGCTAAAAATAAATTCTTAAGTCGTAAAGTTCGGGCTTAATGTCAATGTGCACCCATAAGGAATAATAATTATGATGCAAGCTACAGATTTGCGGTTGACCTTTAATCCTGGAACGCCCATTGAAAACCCTGCCCTACGTGGTATCGATTTAAATATCGCTGATGGTGAATTTGTCACTGTCATCGGTACCAATGGCGCGGGCAAATCGACCTTTTTAAACGCGGTCAGTGGTACCACTCGCGTCGATAGTGGCTCAATCTTACTAAATGGCATTGATGTCACCAAAAAGACCGCGCACCAGCGTGCTCATTGGGTGGCTCGTGTATTTCAAGACCCAATGGCGGGAACTTGTGAAGCGTTAACGATTGAAGAAAACATGGCGCTTGCCTATAAGCGTGGTGGTAAACGTGGTTTAAACTTTGCTCTAAACCAAAATAACCGTGACTTATTTCGCGAAAAATTATCGGTCTTAAAACTTGGCTTAGAAAATCGTTTGACTGACCGCATGGGTCTGTTATCCGGTGGTCAGCGCCAAGCAGTTAGCCTATTGATGGCATCATTGCAGCCGTCTAAGATTCTATTACTTGATGAGCATACGGCTGCGCTTGATCCTAAAACTGCCGCTTTTGTGTTAGAGCTAACAGATAAAATTGTCACTGACAATCAGCTTACTACCATGATGGTCACGCACTCGATGCAGCAAGCGCTCGCTCATGGCACGCGTACCGTCATGCTACATCAAGGTCAAGTGGTATTAGATGTGGCTGGTGATAAACGTCAAGGCATGACTGTGCATGATCTACTCGATATGTTTGAGCAAACGCGCGGCGAGAAAGTTGATGATGACAGCTTAATATTAAGCTAACCGATAACACGTACTCCTTTGAATATAAATAAAAAACGCCTACGATGAAGTAGGCGTTTTTTGCTTTTGGTTTACTATAAAAATAATAGCTGATCGTTATTCCCAATTGAGAATCTAACGTCACTATAGTCAACATACCCTAAAAACGCTACGGTACTGCGGGTACAATTTTTTTGCAGACTCTGTCTGCGTAGGCACAGCAAGCAAGAAAAATTGATACCAGCAGTACATAATATGTCGATATTACTTTTCATTGACTATATCTTTTGAATCAGCTCGCTTTTTATATATCAAAGCCCTCTACTCATCAGCCACGCCTAATTTGCTTTGAGGTTTTTGTTATTGATAAGTAATGATAGCACCACTTTGCCACTAGCCATTATATAGTAAGCGTTTATACATCTGCTCTTAGTAAAATGACCGTTATCTATCAGCACTCGCCTATAAGGTTTATCATGCGCAAAATTCCTGTTTATATACACCCTGCAGCGGGCTGGCCTGCACTGATTGCCTCTACGCGTACCTTAATGGATTACAAGGCTTTTTTGCGCGGCAGTATCAGCGTCTTACATAGCAATCAGCCAAAGGACGGCTTTGATTGTCCGGGCTGCGCATGGCCGGATCACAAGTCAAATAAGGCCATCGATGTCTGTGAAAACGGTATCAAAGTCATTGCCAGTGAAACGATGAACAGACGAGCAGACGCAACTTTTTTTGCTAATAATACAGTCACAGCGTTACAAGGCTGGTCAGGCTATGAGCTTGAACACAGTGGACGCTTATCAGAACCACTCTATTATGATGCCGCTCAAGACCGCTATCTGCCGATTTCTTGGCAAGCGGCTTATGAGATTATCGCTGACCAATTAAAACAGCTTGATTCGCCAGATGAAGCACTGTTTTATACCTCAGGACGGGTGACCAACGAACCTGCTTTTATGTTTCAACTATTCGTGCGCTGTTTTGGCACTAATAACTTGCCTGATTGCTCAAACATGTGTCATGAGCCAACGTCAGTGATGCTCGGTAAGCAGCTGGGCATCGGTAAAGCAACCGTAATATTGGAAGATTTTGAGCAAGCTAAATTGATTTTAATGTTTGGACAAAATCCTGCAACCAATCATCCACGTATGCTTGAGATGCTCGCGCACGCGCATAAGCAAGGCTGCCGAATTACTTCTATCAACCCCATGCGTGAACAGGGTCTAAGCAAGTTTAGAAACCCACAAAAACCCTCCCATATGGCAGCAGGTCAAAGTGATGAGATGGTCGATGAGGTTATCCAAATACAAATCGGTGGCGATGCGGCTTTATTAACTGGCATGGCTAAATGGCTCACCAAAAACGGTAAAATGAACAGTGATTTTATTGAGCAGCATACCTCAGGCTATGACGCTCTGGATGCTTGGTTACGTCAGCAATCTTGGACGGATGTAGAGCTTGGCTGTGGCATTAGTAAAGCAGAGATTATTATGCTCGCAAAGTTAGTTGCTGAGAGTCCAGCAACGATTTGTACATGGGGCATGGGCATCACTCAGCATGTCCAAGGCGAGGATAATGTTGCCATGATTACCAATTTGCTGCTGCTAATGGGTATGATTGGTATCGATGGTGCAGGCGCATCGCCTGTACGTGGACACTCAAACGTGCAGGGTGATCGTACCATGGGTATTCATGAACGCCCTAAGCAGAGCTTGCTTAATAGTCTTGAGCGCGTTTTTAAGCAGCCGATGCCACAAGAAGATGGGCTTGATGTCATCGCCGGTGCAAAGGCACTAATAAAAGGCGACATCAAAGCCTTTGTTAGTATGGGTGGCAACTATGCAGTTGCCGCGCCAGATAAAAGTGCGATTCAAGCGGCTCTGACTACTACTCAGTTAAATGTCTTTGTCGCAACCAAGCTTAACGAAACCATGTTATATCCGGGTAAAAACAACCTTATCCTGCCTTGCATCGGTCGTACCGAGCGCCTCATCACTGATAAAGGTGAGCAGTTTGCCACCATTGAGGACTCAATGTGTCAAGTTGTGGCGACCAGAGGACGCATAAACCCTATCAGCGACGCGCTAAAATCCGAAGCGCAAATCATTGCAGATATGGCAACTCATGTACTTGGAACTGAGTCCTCAATCCCTTGGCAAGCAATGAGCGCTGACTTTGATGTGGTTCGTGACTATATTGCGCAAGCGATTGAAGGATTTGAGGATTTCAATCAGCGTATTCGTGCTGCTGAGCGTGGTTTTCATCTGTATCATTCGGCGCGTCATCGGATTTGGAATACGGACAGTGGCAAAGCACAATTTGAAGTACCGCAATATCCGATTACCTACGTTGCCACGCAAATGGCACAAACGACATCCGATTATCAAAATAATTCAGTAAACAATCAAACCTTTGATATGAACCAGTCTGCTGAGCAAAACGTCTGGCAACTAACCAGTGTCCGTAGTCATGACCAATTTAACACCATGATATTCGGCTTCCAAGATCGCTACCGACAGACTGATCGTCGTGATGTGCTCTTTATGCATCCAGATGAAATCAGTCGCTTAGGTTGGCAAAAAGGCGATCAAATCATGGTATCGCGCCAAGACAGTCAAAATGCTGAGCGCACGTTAGGACCTTTGATACTGACAGAGATGGATATTGCAGCGAATGCAGTGGCAACCTATTATCCTGAATGTAATGACCTCCTTGATTTGGACAGTCATGCGCCGGAATCCAGAACACCTGCTTATAAGTCTGTTACCGTGGTATTGAAGTGTCTTGAACAAAGCAGTATGGCAACTGCCGTATGATGGATGTCTCGGCACTAGAACTTTTATTTTATTAATAACACAGGCTAACAAGCACTCACAATGGCAAACAAACTTCACTTGGCTGCAGAAGATAGCTTTAAGAAAGATGCGCCATTATCACGGCTACATGTGGCATATAAACACAGCTATGCATCAGATACATTTTTAGATGCTGCTAAGAATGCGCCGCTGGATATTGATACCAAGTCAGGAATGTTGGCTGTTGAGGCAGCTGTAGCCATTGTGATTAATGGCATTCATTACGCTGTCTTGATGGCAAGTCCTTATCAGCTCGAATACCTTGCCATCGGCTTTTTATATAGTGAAGGATTGATTCAGCATAGTCATGAATTACTAGATTGGGATATTACTCAATTAACAGACGATGAAAGTTATCAAGACTTTACTCCTGATTCTTTCATTCAAAATTCTTCTAATAAAGACTCTCTTAATTCTAATGTGACTGATGAGCTTATAAGCTTGGAACAGCTCTCAGAGCAGATGCAAGACTATGATATATACGTGGTCGAGCTAGTCTTAAACCAGCGCTGTCATCAACGTATTCAAGCGCAAAAACGCCAACTGGCAGGACGCACAGGATGCGGTATGTGCGGCATAACGGGTTTAACGCAGGCACTACCCGATCTAAGTAAATATCAGATAAACAAGCTATTGCTTAGTAGAGCGATGCCTAGTCTTGACGATTTACTGAGTATACAGGCACAAATCAATGCAGCCCAGCACACCCATCAGCTCACAGGCGCTGTTCATGCTGCTGCAACCCTATACGAGCAGCAACTGTACCTATTTGAGGACGTAGGGCGCCATAACGCCCTCGATAAGCTCATAGGATGGCAGTTGCATCATAAGGCAGAGGTTGACTATGTGCTAATGACTTCGCGTTTATCGATTGAGCTGGTACAAAAATCCATTCGTAGTCGTATACCTTGGCTAATTGGTATGTCTGCACCGACCAGTACCGCGGTACGTGTTGCCGAGCGTTATGGCTTGGGTTTGGCAGGATTTTTACGTGATAACCGCGTGACTTACTACGCAGGTTATTCCGACTCCTAAAAAATACATAGATCTTCTTCTACTCTAATGTTTGAACACATTCTTTGTCTAACCGCTTCCATCAAACCTTGTTTTTTAATATCTTCCTCATCTGTCGAACACACTTTTCAATGGTCAGTTTTATATATCATTATTTATAATAATTAACCATAAAATTTGTGATTGATAGCAGAATAGGTTAGTCTTAAGGCACAAACATGTTACTAATATTTAACATTGCTGTAGTTTTAATTATCAATGCTACGTATGTCAGGTTAAATGCTTAGACATTTATCACCTGCCATTACGATTACGGATTATGTGTATTAGACCATAGATGAGTAAAACAATACTCGATCCATGGTTATATATATTTGATACACGCTATCTAAACCTAGCATAAGTCAAGCAGTTGCGACTTACCGCTCATCCGTATTATTGCTATAGATGCTTGTACAAGCCTTTATCAGCAGCCATCTATATCACGTATGCATCATTCGTAGCGTAATGGTTCAGCCATTTACAGACGCATATCAAGCGTTGCCCCTATGATTTTTGACATTTCCTTCATAATTTATGATGAAGTCATAAGAAGAGGCAAAAGCCATCCGCTTTCAATTTTTGTTGTGACGGTTCATCTCGTTGCGTGCTACCTATAATTGACCTATAGGCTGAATAGGTCGTTTTTGCATACCTGATAGTCTGGGAGAATACGTTTTAATCTACATTTTACTTATAACAATTGCGAGGTAGGAATTTGAAAACTGAGTCATTGTTCCAATTTTCAGCATTAACCATCATTTTGCTATTACTGGCATTTTATGGTGGTACTTATCTGCTGTCTTTATTAATAAAAAAAGATAAGGAGACGACCTCAGGTTTTATGGTCGCCGGTCACAACGTCGGTTTTGGTATGGGTGCTGCCAGTATGACCGCTACTTGGATCTGGGCAGCGTCATTTTATGCAGCTGCCACATCCGGCTATAAATATGGCGTCTCAGGACCGTTACATTATGGTTTTTGGGGTGCCTTGATGATTTTATTCATCTACCCTTTTGGGATGCGATTTCGTGAACTTGCCCCTAATGGACATACCTTGGGTGAACTTATTCACGCCCGCCATGGCTCATCAAGCCAATTAATTTTAGCCATATCTAACCTTATGGGCAGCTTAATTAGCTTGATGGTCAATTTCACCGCTGCTGGCGCATTGGTATCAGTATTATCACCTTTGTCATTCCAAACAGGGGTAATTATCGCCGGCGTCGGAGTGCTAAGCTATACCTTAACTTCTGGATTTCGTGCTTCAGTGTTCACCGATTTTGCCCAATTGGTCGCGTTAATGGCGATTGGTGTCATCATTATCCCAGCGGTACTGTTTTCCATGGGTGGTCCTTCTGCCATGGTAAGCGGACTTTCAAATCTAACCTTGCAGCAACAAGACTTCTTTTCATCTGAAGCCTTTTTTCAGCAAGGTGCGCCGTATTTTGTCGCAGTATTGGCTTATGCCATCGGCAATCAAACCATTACCCAACGTCTATTTGCCATTGATAAAAGCAAAATTAAAGCAACCTTTATTACTGCTACTGTCGGCTATGCTGGTATTGTAATTGGTCTCGGCATGATTGGACTTATGGCATTAACCATAGGTATTGAGCCGCTTAATGGCAATATGAATAATTTGATTCCGCAAATGGTCAGCACGTATCTACATCCGGTATTCATTGCCTTATTCTTTATCTTGGTTATTGGTGCCCTGTCCTCAACAGCTGATTCAGATTTATCAGCACTATCTACCATTATGATGGCTGACATTTATGGCAAGAATATTGCCAAAAAAGGCGGCGTAAACCCAAAAACCATGATGCTTGTCGGTCGCGGAACCATGATTGTCGCTACGGCAGCCGGATTGATTTTTGCCAGCTTTAAGCTTGATATTCTCGTGATGCTGGTTTTCGTCGGTGCGTTATGGGGTGCGATTGTATTCCCAGTGATTGCCAGTGTGTTCTGGAATCGCGTGACAAACACTGCCTTTACCTCAGCCGTCATCGTCGGATTATTGTTATTCTGTATCGCTCGCTTTGAGCTCATACCTATCATTGGCGTTACGGCGCTGTTTTTTGAAGTATTGGCAAGTGTTGGTGCTGCTGTGGTGATTGGACTCATGGTATTTGGCTTTTTAGGTCGAAAAATGGCTGTGGCAGCTGCCGCCCTCACACTGATACTGATGCTGATATTTGCCACTGGTTTCTTACGTCAATATATGGTGCTGCTTGCATCACTGACCGCTTATGGTGCCAGTACAATCGTCTGCGTCATTATCAGCCTCATGAGCAACGAGCATTTTGACTTTGACCTTATTAAACAGCGCGTTGGCGACTATGACAATAAACCCAACATACCGCCGACAACCAACGTTCAAAACTAGATTTATATCTTATCGACGTTTTGATGAATTTTTTAATGGCTTGATGTATTCATCATTCATTTTTAATACCTAAAATAAAGGAGTTAATATGGAAACCACATTTTTTTATGGGCTTTATATCTTAATCTGGCCAGCAATCACGCTGGGTGTACTGATACTTATTTGCACTGCGACTTATAAAGATGTAAAAAAGGCTGTAGATAACAATAAAAGTATCGTTTAGCGACTTAATTGAGGCTAAGATTTATCGTGATATGACGCTAAATAGACCTAACCTGTTAAATAATCGGTCTTTATATCAAAAAGGGCTTGTAATTTAAATTATATTTGCTAATATAGGCGTCCTTGATTGGCTGGGTGGCAGAGTGGTCATGCAGCGGACTGCAACTCCGTTAACGCCGGTTCGATTCCGACCTCAGCCTCCAATTATTTAGGTTAAAAATTTATTAGGATTTATATTAATTTTAGCTTGCTTTATTAATGTAAATGCTTATAATAGCGACCACTATCTAACAAGTAGAAAGCTTACTAATTAGATAATACAAGTTTTGCCCGGGTGGTGAAATTGGTAGACACAAGGGATTTAAAATCCCTCGCTAGTAATAGCGTGCCGGTTCAAGTCCGGCTCCGGGTACCATTATATTAAAAGGCTTCCAAGCAATTGGAAGCCTTTTTCTTATTGTATATCATTAACTTTCTGTAGCTACCTCTCACCTCTACTATCAGCAGATTATGCTGTAATTCTAATGAGAAATTCAGGCATAAAAGCCAACAAGCGCTTTAATACTATCTTATTCTCTATCGTTACGTGTTCTATGAATAGACATAGATTATATCCTCTAAATTATTAATCGATTGAAGTAGCATCACTTTATTTATCTAGAAAGCACTAGCTAATGATGGTCGTTAGATAACACAAGTCCTTATTCAACCTGCTTGTTTCATACAATTTTTTTAGCTACAGTTAAAATTCTTATACTAAATAATGACGATGAACCGTCAAATAACAACAATCTTTTATAAGCTGGAGTACATTATGGAGCTAAAGCTGAATGAGCTCTCCGATAAAAACAATTTAAATAGTCATCATAGCGAGCATATTATCCTGCGTCTAACTTATGTTAGCTGCTATAACACCGAAAATTCAAATATCGAAGTAGCCCGTATTCTTGAGCAGGCGCAGCGTAATAATGAGCGCAATGGTATTACTGGCGCATTAGTGATTAATGAAAACTATTTTCTCCAAGTTATTGAGGGCGCAAGACCAGTTATTAACAATTTGTTAAAAAAATTGATTGAGGATAAGCGACATTTTTCTTTGCAAATTATTGAGTGCCGTGAAATTGAGGAACGGCATTGGAATAAATGGTCAATGAAATATTTAACGGCTAATGATCAGAATAAAGAGTATGTTCTGAAATACTCAGCCAGCAATGAATTTAATCCTTATCTAATGAGTACTTCTCAAATTACAATGTTTATAGACAAGTTATCAAAACTTCAAGAACGACAAGAAAAACGTGAGTCTAAGATGAAAAAATCTTAGTTTTTGACCAGATGATTAGAATGGGTATATTTCATAGGTGAGAACAAATTAATCGTCTATTTTATAGCCTAATATATAGGACGCTATACCTAGATACCTGAAAAACGCCCAAAATAAAGGGCTAACAGTCTATGACGGTCAGCCCTTTATCGTTGTTTGGTGGAGATGGCGGGAGTTGAACCCGCGTCCGCCAGCATTACGCTCATGAATCTACATGTTTAGTTTCTGTCTTTAATTTTAGTCTGCACCGATCCGACAGTCAGGATGGATTAGCCGATTCTCTACTTTTAAACCCAAGCAATTGAGACAATCACTTGTGGCGCTTCTACATGCGGACGCTTCAACTTAGTTGACCAACTGTAGATGATCAGCAACCAAGTAAACAGGGTTTAAGCTGCTAGAGCGTAATTTTCGTCGTTTGCGACTATAACAATATATGTTTGATTAACGAGAGGACATATACTCTCGACATGCATCATTGAGTTTCATCACCAGCGTCGAAGCCAGAACATCCCCAATAAGGTCGATGATTATATAGCATATATACGGCTGCTTGCAACCTATTAGAGCCCTGTATTACATTACGTTACAGCTTAACCATCTAAGCTAGTATGGTATTTAACCATTTACCGATATTTTGAATCTGCGGCATACATATCTGATGGGCCATAGGATAGGTATGATAAGCAACACTATATCCTTTCTCTGACAATAACTGCTTTGCTTGTTCGCCTAATATAACGGGAACAACTGGATCATGCGTACCATGCTCGATCAAAATTGGCATATCTGTGTTGACAGCGCTATAGCGAACGCTGTCATTGGTTGCAAAGTAGGTAGAAAGCGCCATCAAGCCAGCCAAGCGCTGTGGGTAACCGAGTGCCACATGATACGCCACTGCCCCGCCCTGCGAAAATCCTGCAATCACAATATGTTCAGGTTTCACACCGCGCTCGATTTCACGAGCAATCAAGTCATAGATTTGTTGTGCGGACTCTTCAATCTGCGCAATATCAACTTTGCGCTCAAGGCTCATCTCCAAGATGTCATACCATGCAGGCATGACCATACCGCCATTTACCGTCACTGGGCGGTTGGGTGCATGCGGAAAGATAAACCGCACTGCCATTCCATCCGCTAAGCCGAGCTGCGGCACTACTGGCTCAAAGTCATGACCACTAGCACCCAAACCATGCAGCCAAATCACGGATCGATTAATCGCTTTGTTTGCAGGATTGTGTTCGACAATAACGGCATCTAAATACTTATTCATTAATTATCCTTAATGAGAGTCAAAAATTTAAACAAAATTAATATTACAAAATTATTTTGGTTGTCATCATTCCTTAAACATAACTCTATATTTTAGGAGCTAAGTCAGTAACCATAAAATTAGTAATGATGATTTATGCACATTTATGAGGATAGTTTACATGACAATTTCAAAAAATTCAGCGAATGAGCAGGAGCAGCTATACAACGCAGTGCTGAATAGATTCAGACGCCAAGGTTTTACTTTACCTTTAGCCATTATCAGCACTTTTTTATTAATAGGCTGTAATGAAGATGACGGTTCATCAGCGATCGTACCACCTACTCTACCGCCAACGATTGAATCTATACAGACGCTAGCTTATACCTATGGCGTTCGACCATTTTATCTGGTCAACGATATGGATGACAGCCCGCTAAAAGATGAGTTACTGGCATGTAAGGGTCAAACACCTAGCAAGACAGATTTCTCTATCGCCCATCGCGGCGCGCCTCTACAATTTCCTGAGCATACTTATGACAGTTATATGGCCTCAGCACAAATGGGTGCAGGCATTTTAGAGTGTGATGTGGCTTTTACTAATGATGGTGAGCTGGTATGTCGCCATGCCCAAAACGATCTGCATACCACGACCAATATTGTCGCCACACCATTAGCGAATCAATGTAGTGTCCCACCTATAATAGATGCTAATGGAACTCTCACCAACGCCGCCGATATTGAATGTCGCACTTCAGATATTAGCGTCAGGGATTTTAAAAGCTTAACGGGAAAAATGGACGCCGCTAATCCAAAAGCCACCAGTATTAGTGCCTACATGAATGCGACTGCCCCATGGCGCACCGATTTGTATTCACAAAATGGTGAGGTATTGACATTAAAAGAGCATATAGCACTTGCCAGTAGCTTGGGTATGAAGCATACACCTGAGCTCAAAGAACCCGTGGTTACTATGCCATTCAATGGATATAGTTTAGATACTTATCGTCAACAGCTAATTGACACTTATAAAGTTGCAGGCGTGCCCGCCAGTGATGTATATCCGCAGTCGTTCAATCTTGCAGATATTGACTATTGGATTAATAACGAACCGAACTATGCCACCAATGCCGTCTACCTCATCGATGATAGCAACGAGAGCACGGCGGGTAAAATATTTGATAAAAACGACCCAACGACGTGGAAGCATTCATTGGCTGAGCTGAAAGCGCGCGGCGTTAATATCATTGCCCCCGCAACTTGGCTATTGGTCACCAGCGATGGTAATGGCAAGCTGCTACCGTCGGCATATGCCCTGCAAGCCAAAGCCAATGGCCTCGACATTCTCACGTGGTCGCTTGAACGGTCAGGGCCATTAAAAAGTGGTGGTGGCTGGTATTATGGTGGGCTTAGCGACGCTATTAATAACGATGGCGACATCATGAATGTCATTGATGTGCTGGCGCAAGAAGTTGGAGTGAAAGGCATCTTCTCAGATTGGCCAGCAACGGTCAGTTACTATGCCAACTGTAAAGGTTTGAAGTAATATAAAGGGTCAACCCTACTCATATTTTAAAGACATAGAGACATTAAGTAATCGATTGGACTGGTTGCTTAATATCCGCATTTTGACCACGATGACGCAGATAATGATCCAGTAACACAATCGCTAACATAGCTTCGGCGATAGGTGTTGCACGTACACCAACGCAAGGATCATGACGACCCTTGGTGAGCATCTCAATCGCTTCCCCCTCTGTATTGATACTCTTGCCAGCCGTAGTAATACTAGAGGTTGGCTTCAGTGCAATACTGACACGGATATCTTGTCCTGATGAGATACCACCCAAGATGCCGCCTGCATGATTGGCGGTAAAACCATCGGGTGTCATTTCATCACGAGAGCTATGCCCAAATTGTCCTGCCACTGCCATACCATCACCAATCTCAACACCTTTAACAGCATTGATACTCATCATAGCATGGGCAATATCGGCATCTAAACGGTCAAAGACAGGCTCACCAAGTCCAACTGGTACGCCGCTTGCAATAATCTCAAGACGGGCACCACAGCTCGTACCTTCACGGCGTAAACTATCTATCAAGGTCTCAAAGCGACTGACAGCATCGGCATCCGCACAAAAAAACGGATTACTATTCACAAAATCCCAATCGATTGTGCTTGGGTTTAGGACATTACTGTACTCATTACCAATTTGGGTCACATGACCACGGATTTGCACACCTAAGCGCTCTAGCAAGTATTTCTTGGCGATAGCGCCAGCAGCGACACGCATGGCAGTCTCACGCGCCGATGATCGACCACCGCCACGATAGTCACGAAAGCCATACTTCATACTATAAGTATAATCGGCATGACCAGGCCGAAAGGTATCTTTAATTTCACCATAGTCTTTAGATTTTTGATTGGTATTACGAATCAGTAGACCGATAGAAGTACCTGTCGTTTTACCTTCAAAAACGCCAGAGATAATCTCGACTTCATCAGACTCGCGTCGCTGGGTCGAGTACTTAGAAGTACCCGGTTTACGGCGATCCAAATCTATTTGCAAGTCGGCTTCGGATAAGGCTAAACCAGGTGGCACGCCATCGACGATTGCCAACAAACCTGCGCCATGCGACTCACCGCAGGTGGTGACGGTAAAGACCTGCCCAATACTGTTGCCTGCCATATTTATCCTTAAACAAATGAAGTCGATTTTTGATTGTTTTAATTATAGTATCAATCGTGATTTATTGATTGTTATCTAGTAACTGTGCATAAGTGGCGAATAATGAGCGATAGCTCATAAGCTCATCATAGGTAATCGCAAAGATGCCATGACCGCCATGAGCAAACCTTAGCCAATCAAACTGAATCTCAGGATAAGCTTGTTTTAACGCCCACTCGCTATCGCCCACTTCACAGACTAGCAAACCTTCTGGGCTAAGATAATCTGGCGCTTCAAACAAGATACGATGTACCAAGTCCAAACCATCTTGACCAGCAGCTAGTGCATGCTCAGGCTCATATAAAAACTCTGGTGGCAAATCTGCCATGATAGCGGCATCAACATAAGGAGGATTGGTTACAATCAGCTCATATTGATTTTCGGCAGGGATTTTGGCAAATAAGTCAGATTCAATCACATTGACTTGATGACCAAGGTCATGATGATCGACGTTGACCATCGCGACTTCTAGCGCGCCTTTATCAATATCTACAGCATCAACCAGTGCATCGACAAAACGGGTCGCCAGTGCGATAGCAATACAGCCAGAACCGGTACATAAATCTAAAATACGCTCAGGCTGTGATAGCTGTTTAATTTCTAAGCCATGATCATAAAAAGCTGGCGCTTGATTATTGACACTTACGCCTATTGGTTTTGCCAGCTCGCTCACTTCAAAATATGGATGGAACTGCTGACGAATCAATTCAGCAATAGGTGAACGAGGAATCAATACGCGCTCATCGACATAGAACGGCAAATCACAGAAATAAGACAGATTAATCAAATAGCTTAATGGCTTACGCTCAGCGATACGCTCTTCTAACAAGCTTAGAACCAATTGCTTCTCTGAGGTGGTCAAACGACAGTCCAGAATCTGATCATTGGCGGACCAATCCAAAGACAAAGAATGCAATACAATCGCAGATGCTTCGGCAAACTCATCGGTGGTGCCTTGAGCGACAACCACATCATAGTTACGTAATTGCGTCACTGAAAAACGAATAAAGTCACGAATAGTGACCAGTTGCTCACGTGCCTCTTCAAGCTCCGCACGCAAAGTCGCAAATTCATCGTGCTCACCGACCAGCCCTGTCTCTAAATCGTATTCCATATCATCATTGATACCTTGTGACTCATCATCATTAAAGTATTGATTTTGAAATTCTTCTGCGCTCATTACTTGGTCTTCTGACATATCGCACCTTGCTGATTACATGCTCACTGACTACATGCGGATGGGTTAAATCGCTTTCAATGATTTCACTGAACAGCCAATTTATTAAATAAAAATCTCGTTCTACATTATAGACGGAAACAAGATGATGCGCCAATGACTGTGTTTTTTACTTCAACAAAATCTCCATCAGTGTTTACAATTAAGTAGCGCATGACTTTAACAGAACGGTCAAAAAGGGTAATTTAGCATAGCCATATATCACTACCTTAAAGCTCATAATGTATTGTGGTAACTGTTAATTGAGTGGAAAAGGCAGCCCTAGCCTGACTCAACTCTTGCTTAATTGTAGTGAATACGTCAACTGTTAACGTTTGGCAAGTCTTAAACGAAAAAATATGTGTCAAAAGTTTGCGAAGCATTCAAATTATGCGCATAATAGCCTCATTAGCAGCCACCACAAGTATATAAATATGATGAAAATAAAACCTCTTATCACCGCTATATCTATCGCTGTTGTTAGTATGAGTGCTATTGCTGCACCTACTGATGGTACACGCACTTTACCTGTACGCACAGCTGACTCGCTTCCTAGTATTGCGAAAAAAGTCAGTCTGAATGTGCAAGAAAGCCGTAGTAGCTCAGTCGTCGACTCTAGTACGACCGTAAAGCTAGATACGAATAAAGCCAAATCAGCGGACCGTATGACCCAGCTGATTGATGCCAAGCAGGACGCTGAAGTGAAAGCATCGGTCGCGGTTATCGCTGACAATATGACCGTAGAGGAATTGACTCGTAAGGATGAGCAATCAGACAGTGACGATATTAGCGAAGGTCAAGCGGTATCAGCACCTAGCTCTGCCATGGCTGATAGTGCAACGGATACTTCTATCAAAAGTATCGCCGATGTTGATGGTAAAAAACATACCACGCTGAATTTGTCTAATTATGCCAAACAAGTAAACGGTGCCACATGGACACCGAGTATGAAAGTTAACTCAGCTATGACTATCAAAATGCAGGCGCTGCTCGATTGGAATCATGCGTCTCCGGGTGCTATTGATGGCGGCTGGGGCATGAACAGTAAAAAAGCACTGATCAACTTTCAAACCATGCAAGGCTTGCCAGCAAACGGTAAGATGGATCAAAAAACATGGGATGCTTTAAATAAAAATATTCCAGCTAACAAGCCAGTTTTAGTGACCTATACCATCACTGAAGATGATGTGAATACCAATTTTGCTACTATGCCTGCAGACTCAGAAGCCAAGTCAAAAATGAAAGGCTTGTATTATCAAGATATCAAAGAGATGTTTGGTGAGCGCTTTCATATGGATGTGCGTTATTTAGACAAGTTAAATAAAAACAAACAATATAAAGCGGGTGAAACCATTACTGTGTTAAATACGCGTGCTCCGCTTAAGCAGCGTATCAATCGTGTCGTCGCCAATAAAGCCGATAAAACCCTTTATGCTTATAATGATGATAAGCTGGTTGCAACCTATCCTACAACTGTCGGTAGTGACAGCACGCCATCACCACAGGGCACCTTTAAAATCGTTAATAAAGTAAAAATGCCGTGGTATAAAGCAACTGTTGGTGAAGGCGCAGATAAAAAAGTACATATGTTACCACCAGGACCGAACAGTCCCGTAGGTGTCGTATGGATGGGCTTATCTAAACCTTCTTACGGTTTACATGGCTCACCTAAGCCAGAAGGTATCAGTCGCCAAGCATCAGCAGGCTGTGTGCGTTTGACTAACTGGGACGTTTTAGAGGTTTATGCCAATATCGAAAATGGCGCAACCGTTGAGCTAAAATAGTTCAATAGATAGTACGCAATAAAAAAGACCTTGATCATCGTATCAAGGTCTTTTTTATTATATTCCAAAAGATTCAGTACCAAAATTTTAGATGTAATAAATAAAATGAATAGCATATATAAAATGCTCGATTAAATGATACTACGATCTTTTTTACCACGAACTATGCTTTGTAACCCTCTTCATTACCTGTAATGCTGCCAATTTTTTTGGTGAAAAATAATGCTGTGGGAATAGAAACTAAGAAACCGATAGCGACTGCTATTTGAATATGCGGAATCTGGTTAAAACCCATGACCAAAGCACCGATCATAAAAAGACCGATGATGACAGTTGCTGCCATTGAATAGACAACAGAAAAAAGTGGCCAGTTCATAACTTATTCCTTACTTTTATTATGGGTATAACTACTTTATACACTATATCCACACTAATAGTAAGTCTTTTATTATTTATGCTCAGCCCAATCATAGTAAGTAATTACTATTGATAACCTTATTATAAGTATTGATTTATAATAAGTGTTTTTACTAACCCCAAACCGCCTTTTATTTAAAAGTTTTCCACCCTTTGTACTGGCCCAATTTTATTCAGGAAGACCTATGACTACGTGCTTGTTTATCCTTGCTCTTGAAATATTCGACTGACAATCTAAATAAAATTGTCTGGTTTATAGCAAAAAATGAGTAGGGTTTACCATGTATTTACTTAGGAATCTTCAACACCCTTGGCACGTTTGTGCTAAAATCGCTTGCAAAATTATTTTACTTATTCTACCCAATACATCCGTCAGTAAGGAGCCGCTGTGAGCCAGCCATTTCGCTCAGCCGATATTCGTCAAGCTTTTATCGATTTTTTCATAAGCAAGCAGCATACCCCCGTCGCCTCATCGAGTTTGATTCCGCATAATGACCCGACATTGCTATTTACCAATGCCGGTATGAATCAGTTTAAAGAGACCTTTTTGGGTATGGAGCCACGTGATTATACGCGTGCGGTAACCTCGCAAAAGTGCGTACGTGCTGGTGGTAAGCATAATGATTTGGATAACGTCGGCTATACGGCGCGCCATCATACGTTTTTTGAAATGCTTGGTAATTTCTCTTTTGGCGATTACTTTAAGCAAGCCGGTATTGGTTATATTTGGGAGTTTTTGACCTCGGACGAATGGCTAGCAATTGATAAAAATCGCTTGTATGTGACCATTTATGAGACTGATGACGAAGCCTTTGATATTTGGCATAAAGACATCGGTATCCCAAGCGAGCGCATTATCCGTATTGGTGATAATAAAGGCGCACCTTACGCCTCAGACAACTTTTGGACGATGGGTGACACTGGCCCTTGCGGACCTTGTACCGAAGTCTTTTATGACCATGGCGCTGATATCGAAGGCGGTCTACCGGGTACGCCTGAAGAAGATGGCGACCGTTATATCGAAATTTGGAACTGCGTCTTTATGCAGTTTAACCGTCAAAAAGACGGCTCTATGCTACCGCTACCAGCGCCAAGCGTAGATACTGGCATGGGACTTGAGCGTATCAGCGCCATCATGCAAGGCGTCCATGGCAACTATGAGATAGATTTATTCACTCATTTAATGGATGCAGCCGCTGATATTTTAGAAATTGAGAATCAGCAACAGTCATCATTAAAAGTCATCGCCGACCATATCCGTGCAGTGGCATTTTTGATTGCTGATGGCGTCACTCCAAGTAATGAAGGTCGCGGTTATGTACTGCGCCGCGTTATTCGCCGTGCCGTACGCCACGGTAATAAGCTTGGCGCCGATAGCGATTTCTTTTATAAAATGGTCGCGCCTTTAGTTGCTGAGATGGGTACGGCGTATCCTGAGCTCAAAGATAAGCAAAGCGTCATTGAAAATGCTATTCAAAAAGAAGAAGCGCAATTTGCTAAAACCTTAGCACAAGGTTTACGTCTACTTGCCAGCGAATTGGAAGGTCTAAAAGATGGTGACACCCTCTCTGGCGAAGCAGCATTTAAGCTATATGATACTTACGGCTTCCCCGTTGACTTGACCGCTGATATCACCCGTGAGCGCGGTATTGTGATTGATGAAGCGGAGTTTGATGAACATATGCAAGCACAGCGTGAACGCGCGCGTGATGCAGGCAAGTTCGACGTTGATTATAGCAGTGTCATTCAAGTAGAGAACCCAACCACCTTTATCGGTTATGAGCAGCTTGAAGAAGAAGGCGTAATGATTGATGCGCTATATCAAGATGGCAATCCAGCCAATAGCTTAACTGAAGGTATGGAAGGCGTAGTCGTCCTTGACCGTACACCGTTTTATGCTGAAGGTGGTGGTCAGGTTGGTGAGCTTGGCGAAATCCGCACCGCGACTGGCGTTTTTGAAGTGCAAGACACCAAAAAATCTGGTCAAGCCATCATTCACTATGGTGTCGTGACCATGGGTGACATTAGCACTAAGCAAACCGCTGAAGCACAAGTACTCTCTAGCATCCGTGCGGCCAGTGCCAAAAACCATTCTGCCACGCATCTCTTACATGCTGCATTAAGAGAAGTATTGGGTGATGAAGTCACGCAAAAAGGCTCGCTAGTATCAAGCGAAGTATTGCGTTTTGATTTCTCCTATGACAAGCCCGTCAGCACTGCTGAAATTACGCGTATCGAACGCTTAGTCAATGAGCAAATTCAAGCCAACACCCCTGCTCGCATCGAGAATATGTCTATTGACGAAGCGATGAAACAAGGTGCAATGGCATTGTTTGGCGAAAAATATGGTAGTGATGTTCGCGTCTTAACCATGGGTACTGGCAGTATCATCGATGGTCAACGTAAGCCCTTCTCTATTGAGCTTTGTGGTGGTTTGCACGTTAAACGTACCGGTGATATTGGTGTGTTAAAAATTACCAGCGAATCAGGTATCGCTGCTGGCATCCGCCGTATTGAAGCTGTTACTGGCATGAATGCGATTAAAAATATCCAGCAAAGTGAGTGGCAGCTGAGCGAGCTTGCCAGTCAGCTAAAAGTTAAACGTCCAGAGGTTGCACAGCGCGTGCGTACCATGGCGGATAAGCAGCGCGAACTTGAGAAACAACTAGAGCGTTTAGAGCAAAAAATCGCCAGCGCCCAAGCCGCAAACTTGCTTGATGACGTGCAAACCATCGCTGGTACGCCAGTACTTATCAGTACCTTAAGTGGTATCGATGGTAAATCTATCCGTACGTTGATGGACGATATCAAATCAAAACTACCAGATAGTGTGATTGTATTGATTGGTGATAAAGATGAGCAGTTAGCACTAGCCGCCAGTGTGGCAAAGTCTGTGACTGCGAAAGTAAAAGCCGGTGACATCATTCGTCATTTGGCAAGTGAGCTTGGTGGTAAAGGTGGTGGTAAACCTGACTATGCTCAAGGCGGCGCGCCAAAAGCTGCCAATACTAGTGCGGTTGTCAATGCCCTACCTGCTTGGATTGCGGACCAGCTTGGCTAATACCTTAAGCTGAGCAATATTGTACTAAATCAGAGATAAGATACGCGATTGGTTATAACGGTTATAACCAATCGCCATGTATCTAATGTCTACTGATACTTAAAGTTACGGCTCGAATATGATATAAAGGTCAACGCTTAGACTTATTTCAGCGTATGAAGTCTATTGGCATAATAAGACAGTAAACCATCAAAAAGTAAAACAAAGGGCGCAGTTCTTATAATCTGGCTTTATCGTTATTAAAATCAATCTAGCACTTAATTTAGACAGTGCCATGACGAATTGATGTCTCTCAATAACAGATAACCATTGGTGAATAATAGGTAGATTTTTATGGCGTTAATAGTACAAAAATATGGCGGCACCTCGATGGGCAGTATCGACCGCATCAAAAACGTCGCCAAACGAGTCAAACGCTGGCATGACAATGGTCATCAAGTGGTCGTTGTCGTGTCTGCCATGAGCGGTGAAACCAACCGTTTGATTGATTTAGCACGCCAAATCAGTAGCCAGCCCGATCCTCGCGAATATGACCAAATGGTCTCAACCGGCGAGCAGGTGTCTATCTCACTGCTTGCCATGGCGATTAAAGAGTTGGGTATCGGTGCACGTTCATTTACCGGTCGTCAAGTCGCTATTAAAACCGATAATGCTCACAATAAAGCGCGTATCGAAAGTATCGATGACAAAAACATCCGTGAGCAGCTAGATGCCGGCAACGTCGTTATTGTCGCAGGCTTCCAAGGTATCGATGAAGAAGGCAATGCGACGACATTAGGGCGCGGCGGCTCTGATACGACAGGCGTGGCGATTGCCGCGGCTTTAGGCGCGGATGAATGCCAAATCTATACTGATGTTGATGGCGTCTATACCACTGACCCGCGCGTCACCTCAAAAGCCAAAAAACTTGAAAAGATTACTTTTGAAGAAATGCTTGAGATGGCAAGTCTTGGCTCTAAGATTTTACAGATTCGCTCAGTAGAATTTGCTGGCAAATACGGCGTACCGCTGCGCGTATTATCTAGCTTTGATGAAAACAACGATGGTAGCTTCGACCAAGAATTTCAAGACAATGTCGGCACCCTAATTACGATAGACGAAGGAGACAATATGGAACAGGCAATCATCTCAGGTATCGCTTTTAATCGAGACGAAGCAAAAATCGTCGTACGCGGTGTCCCTGATCACCCTGGCATTGCTTCTGCTATCCTCAGCCCTATTGGCCGCGCCAATATCGAAATTGACATGATCGTGCAAAACCTATCTACCAATGGTATGACTGATTTTACTTTTACCGTTAATCGTACGGACATGGAAAAAACCATGAAAGTACTAGAAAGCGAAGTCAAAGATGAAATCGGTGCTAAAGAAATATTGGCCAATGATGAAGTGGTTAAAGTCTCATTAGTCGGCGTCGGCATGCGCTCGCACGCAGGTGTTGCTAGTCTTATGTTCCAAACCCTTGCGGAAAACAACATCAATATTCAAATGATATCGACCAGTGAAATCAAGGTATCTGTTCTTATCCAAGAGCAGTATCTGGAAAAAGCGGTAAGATCACTGCATACGGCCTTTGGTCTTGATCGTGAAGACGGTGAAAGCAAAATCGCTGGTTTATAAGAATGAGCGTATAAACACTTTACTAAAGCCGTATAAAAATAATAGGCTTTAATATTTGTTCAATAAACTGCGATTTATTATTTTCAATAATGCTTAATACTTAATTAAATAGGGTCTTATTAAGACCCTATTTTCTTTTTTTATTATTGCTGAGGTTATTATAAAACCAATAGTTTTGTGAAAACCCGTGACAGTATCTGTTATGCCCCCTATAATGAGGGTTTCATTTGGGCTAAATGAATTTATCTATCATTATCGCTATTAGCATCCTATTTTGGGTAAGATTTATAAAACAATGTTTATGACATTTATTTTATAACAGCTGCCTATTTTGTGCAGCGATAATGTCCTGTAATTGAGACGCAATCTGATGAGTAATAATCTGTTGATGCGACATAAGGAGTGTGACGCATGTTAATTTTGACACGCCGCGTGGGTGAAACGCTAATGATTGGCGACGAGGTCAGTGTGACTGTCCTAGGTGTCAAAGGCAATCAAGTACGTATCGGCGTTGATGCGCCAAAAGATATTGCCGTACACCGCGAAGAGATTTATCAGCGCATTCAACATGAGCGCACGGTACAGTCGCAAATGCAGCATCTTGAGCAAGGCAGCTTTGCGCCTTCATTTGATGATGAAGACTATTTTAATCGCTAACCTGTTAGCTTCATATCCAACTATCAATAATCATTAAGCTTGTATCAAGCATGCTAGTTTTGGCTTTTTAACAGCTTTGAGGTCATTTATTTATGAGTATCCGCCAATCAGATGTATCGGCTCTACTTAATGGTTTGAATAAAAAAGCCATTGGATTCAATGATGTCATCAGTTTTATTGATGATTTTTATCGTTATGCGCCAGCGCCTTTTGTGAATGGCATGGCACATAATGCTGCTGGTGAAAACGAAGGCAGTGCCAAGATTTTTGGTTTTGCAAAGCATCACGGCTTAAATCAATTAGATACGCTAAAGTTGTTTGGTGAGCATTACCAAACAGTTCAAGCGACGCCTAAAGGAGTTGATCATCCCAATATTCGCAATTTTTTACATTGGGGCTGGCAAGGTTTTTTAATGGAGAAGAATCCATTAACACTGCGCCCTAGCGTAGATACCAGCACGCTTTAATGGTTTATGATTGACGATTATAAAAAAGCCACACTATGATGATAGCGTGGCTTTTTTTATGCTTCATTTTTTATCAGTGCATTTACATAGTAAGTCTATTTATCGCGAAACTTCACGGGCTGTACCGCGCCTTTCGGATTTGGCATATTGGGATAATGATGTTCATGTTCAACATCACATTCAGCGCCAACGACCGAACCATCTTCTCTGACCGGCTTATGAATATAGCCAGTTCGCTCAGCAGGCGCCAAATGTTCATGCTCCCATACCATCACGGCTTGCATACAGGTCTCGCGCTGCTCAGCGGTCAGCTTACGACCGTCTTGCCATTTGCCAAGCTCAATTGCCATACGAAATTTATCGACCACTTCAGGTGTTAGGCTTGCTAATATCGTTTGTTTGTCCATCGTGCCTACTCTCCACTACTATTTTTTATATCACATTTTTGTCTAATAAAGACGCTTATTCATCGTCCATGATATCATCATCAGCGTCGAGACTGAATTCCTCAGCATGCACATTCCAGTGTAACTTCGTCCGGCACGCTTCATAAAAGTCAAACCCTGGCGGATGTAGCAAGGTTAATTTGTCCGGATGCTTACGAATATATAGACGCTGCTCTTGTTCAAGCGGCGTGCTTGGTTTACCGTCAGCACTGACCATCGGCTGGGTGCGGTTGTCCTCATGAATACGAATACAAATCTCGCTGGTGCCACTGACTACAATAGGGCGACTTGACAGCGTGTGCGGGTGCATAGGCACCAAACATATGGCATCCATGCTTGGATGTATAATAGGACCACCACCAGAGAGCGCATAAGCTGTCGAGCCCGTCGGTGTCGCTACGATGAGACCATCACTGTGCTGCCGATAAACATCATGCCCATCGATTTTCATCTGAAAATCAATCATATGGACAGACTTACCAGCGTGCAACACGATATCATTGAGTGCCATGTCTTCATGAATAATCTTACGACCTTCACGAATCTCCATCGTGAGTAAAAATCTATGATCTAACTGATAATCGCCCATCAGGACTTGTCGTAGCTTGAAAGCAGCCTCATCAGGTTTGACATCGGCTAAAAAACCAAGGCGACCACGGTTAACCCCCAAGACAGGTACACGATAGCGCGCTAGTGCTTCGGCAGCATGGAGTATAGAACCATCACCGCCAACCACAATGACCAAATCACAAATCTCGCCGATAAGGCTACGCTTAACAATTTTGACTCTCTCAATATCAGTGAGATTCAGAGTGGGCAAGTTGGCGGTTTGCACATCCATAATCAACGTAAGATTCATGTCGTTAATTATCTGGGCAATCTGCCCAAGACTTTGGGTTACGCTGCGCTTTCCAGCACGACCCATCAAGCCAATACGGCGAAAGGCTGGATTTTTAATAGCGTGGAACAGCTCTGACTCATGTAGGTGCGGCAATCTTGCGGACTGCGCTGAGGTTTCCATAAAACGACTCGGCATGATGGTAAATTACAGAGCAATGATAACGAGAAATAGGCGATTAGACTAGCCTGTTTATCAATTATCGTTGTTAATGGTCGTAATTGACCCCATATAAAAGCCAGCATGCGCTGTTTTGGGCGTATGTATTTAGCTATTTGATATCGCTGTGTATAGGAGCAATAATCGACTCAATAGTTGCGCAAAGCCTTGTACGCTGTCACGTAAACACCGTTGACAATAATGGCGATTTTGCTAAAGTAGCTGACATAACTATTATTTATATTTTATTGAGGACAACTTTATGGCCAATCCTATTGTCAGTCGCGCAGAGCTTGCCGTCGGCGGTGCGCCGATGACAGTGAAGGGCGTAATTCAAAAAACCAGTTTATTGCTTGGCTTATCGGCGATTACTGGTATTGGATTTTTCTTTTATGCGTTGATGGCAGGTTTATCACAAGGTTTTATCACGATGGCGGCTTTTGGTAGTATGTTTGCTGCCTTTGGTCTTGCTATCTTTATCACTTTTAAACCGCAAAAAGCTAAGACGCTTGCCGTCCCATATGCGCTTTTGGAAGGTATATTCTTAGGTGGTATTTCCCTGTTTTTCATGAGAATGTACCCAAGTGTACCAGTCACTGCAATGTGTGCAACGTTTGTAACAGCGGCGGTTATGCTAGGGCTATATCGCTCAGGCTTGGTTAAAGTGACTGAAAAGTTCCGCTCAATCGTCACCTCAGCCTTGATCGCTATCATGCTAGTTTATGTGGCCCAGTGGGTACTTTCTTTAGCATTTGGTTCAAGCTTGCCTTTCTTGTTTGAAGGTGGCGCTATCGCTATTGGCTTTAGCTTATTTGTGATTGTTATCGCCTCTTTTACGCTGTTATTAGATTTTGATAATATTGAGCGTGGTGTGGCAATGGGTGTGTCAGAAGACTACGAATGGTTATTCAGTATTGGTCTTCTTGCAACGCTAGTGTGGATGTATATCGAATTTATGCGTCTATTAAGCTATCTACAAGATTAGTCAAATAGCTGTTCGATAGTCATTGAAATAAAAAAACCGTCTTTTATAAAGGCGGTTTTTTTGTGGGTAATCTTCAGAGATTTATTTAAATGAGTTTAAGCTGGTTTAGATTAAGCACGCTTTAGACGCAGGGCATTCAATACCACAAATAACGAGCTTAGTGACATGCCAATAGCAGCAAGCCAAGGTGGCACGTAGCCCAAAGCTGCTGGTATCAAAACACTGCCATTATAAATAAGTGCCCAACGCAAGTTTTGTTTGATAATGCGCTTGGTTTTATCAGCGATACGTTTCGCCGCAATAATAGCTTCGATTTGTCCGTTTAGGATAATACTATCACTAGATACTTGCGCCAAATCTGCTGCACCGGCAATCGAGGTTGAAACGTCTGCCGCTGCCAATACTGGCGCATCATTAATACCATCACCAACCATCAATATTACTGCACCTTGAGCTTGTAGCTGTTGAATATGTTTGACCTTGTCCATTGGCGACAGACCGTTATACGCAGACTGCATACCCAAATTTTCAGCCATTACCAAGGCTTGCGGACTTGGGTCACCTGTGAGCATGACAGGCTCGATACCTAGTGCTTTCAGGCTATCGAGCATAGATTGAGCGCTATCACGTACCTTATCATTAAAATAAAAACATGCCAGTGCTTGCCAGCTTGCTGATTCAGCCTTTTGACAAGATAAGACTACCGCTGAGCTGGCGCGCTCGGCAACTAGATCAATCATTAAGTCTTTATCTGCATTGGCAACATTATTCATTTTGTCTAAAGCAAAATCTACATGACCAATACGATATAGCACATCATCCATCATTGCTTCAACGCCACCTGCTGGATAATGCTGTAAAGCTTGTGTCGCTGGCAGATGCAGTTGATATGCGGCGGTCAGTAGCGCATGAGCAATAGGATGACGACTGCCCACCTCTAACGCTGCCGCAATGGCTAATACATTGTCTCTTTGCTCATCTGCCTTTGTGATGACACTTGTATCAGTAAGTAGCTTAATGTTTAATAAATTGGGTTTACCATAGGTCAAGGTTCCCGTTTTATCAAATGCCACATGGGTAATTTCAGCAAGCGTTTGTAGGGTATGCCCGCGCGTCGTCAAAAAGCCATAGCTGGCCAATCTATTGGTCGATACGGTAAGCGCAATTGGTGTCGCTAAAGACAGCGCACAAGGACATGTCGCGACCAATACCGCCACCGTTGCCCAAATCGCTTGGCTTGGGTCCACGATATACCAGCCAATAAATACCAAGACAGACAATACTAAAATACGCGCCACAAACCAACGTGCTAGCTTATCTGCTTGCTGTGCAAGTTTTGGCTTTTCACTCATTGCCCGATTCATTAGCCTGTCAATCAAACCGATTTGGCTGTCTTCTGGTAACGCTGTGACCAACATCTTAAATGGTTGGCTGTCGTTTTGTGCACCGCCAACGATATAATCGCCTTGGGTCTTAGTGATTAAATCACCTTCACCTGTCAGTAGGCTTTGAGAAACTGTGGCGGTTGAGCTGAGCAAGATACCATCACTGATAATCTCAGAACCTGCCTCAACCATGATGATGTCGCCCACTTGCAAGCTATGAGCGGTCACCATCTGCTTTTCTTTTGCCTCATCGTTTGTATTTGAGACAGTTAATCGTTGCTGACGAGTCTGCTGCCATTCTTGAGCAATACGTGATGTTAACTGATAGACATTAGCATCCATACTTTGCGTAAAATTAGGCGTAGCACTCACTGTGTTTTGACTATTTACCTCATTACCAACTACGGTAACAGCCCCATTAACAGCTCTATCATCAAGCTTATTAACAGACTCTTCGCTTTCTTGTTTAAGCGCATTTTTCTGAACGCTATTTTGTTCTAATAGCTGCAAAATACTTGCAGCAGAGTCTTTGTCTTCAGCAATTTTCTGTACCAATACTGGCTCAACTACCACCAAATCGTTTGCCATAGTTGCCGCTTTTAGGCGCGCATTGTGCTCAATATAACGACCTGCCAGCAAGAAGAAAATAAACATACTGACTGAGTCATAATAAGTCTCCCCTTGTCCAGTAATGGTGGCAAATAGACTGGCAAAAAATGTGACAATCAAGGCAATACTAACGGGCACGTCCATATTGACTTGGCGAGCACGAATCGCTGACCATGCTGACGTAAAAAATGGTACACCGGCATAAAAGAATACTGGCGTACTGACGAATAAAGACACCCAACGCAAAAAATCTCGCTGAAATATCAGCATATCGCTATATTCACCGAAATAAATTGCCACGGCATACATCATCGCTTGCATTGAGCCGAGTGCCGCGATACCAAGCCTTATTAGCATTTGGTTGTTATGACGTGCTAGCATGGCTTCGTGGGTATCTTGCCGATAAGGCTTGGCTTCATAGCCAATTTCATTGATAACCGCAAGAATCCGGCTAATCGGTAGCTTGGTCTCATCCCAAATCACCCGCATGCGTTGATTGGTCAAATTAACCTGACATTTACTGATGCCATCTAACTCATCAAGCCGTGATTCAATCAACCACGTACAAGCGGCGCAACGCAAATTATTGACAGACAACTCTGCTACCGACATACCGTCTTGGGCGTAGACAAACTGTGATTTTATTTCATCATGATCATAAGCTTCAAGGCGGGTCATCTGAACGGGTAAGCTTGCCGTACGGTTAATCTCCGAGCGATCAAGATAATATTGCTCAAGCCCCGCTTCCACGATACTTTGTGAAGCTAACTGGCAGCCCATACAACACATCTCACGCGATTTACCTAATATATCAGTATGAAACGGCGGCTGCGGCACGGGATCACCGCAATGAAAACAATGACCCGCCAGCGGCAATACCAGACCGTCAATAATAGAATTGTCTTGATAATGAGTATTGGTTTTTGATGACCTTGGTAATGTCGGTGATGTTGGCGGCATGGGAGATGGAATACTGGACATAATCGCACTTATTTCCTTTAGACAGAACATTGAGTAAATAGCTTTAAATCAAGGCTCTATCATCTGATCTACTCGATATCGAGAAAACCATTATGTTTGATGTATATTGGTTAACTGGCTACTATATTTGGGGCTACGCGACATTGATGGTTATGCTTCTTTAAAATAGCGCGTGTTAATGCAAACCATTACTCTTATTCAAAATTGAGACAGTGTTACGACAATAAGAGGTGGCGGATACTTTCAAATAACCATCATTGCTTTTATAAAGATTATACTATAAGCACAGGCTCTCAGCAGTATAACTCCTGAGCGCTGAGAGCAAATGAATGCCTGCGTTGATGATGATAGATTGAAAAATTTGTCAATTTGCGTCATTATGAGGCAGTTTTTCATCCCAAAATGGTGTGTCATCAGTGCAAAAATCTAATTCTAAGCAACCACAGTCCTCTAAGCCTGCTATCAATACGCTACCTTCCCAGCAGCGCGGTGTGGTGTTTAGTAGTATTTTATTAATTGTTGTCATCGCTGGCATGGTGCTATTAGCACTATACTTGGTCAAACTTGATCGCACCATTACTCACAAGTTTGAGGGTAAACGCTGGGATATTCCTGCCAAAGTATATTCGCAGCCATTAGAGCTGTATCAAGGCGCCAACGTCGATAAAGACACGATGAAGAAATGGCTTGAGCTACTTAACTATCAAAGTAATAAAGCCTATGATCGCACGGGTACTTATCATAAATCAGGTAATACCTATTTTATTCATACACGTGGATTTACTTATAGCGCTAATGATATAGATCAAGAGCAAGTCATCAAAATGACTATTGCTGGTGATAAGATTGAGTCAGTACAAAGTACTGTGGCGGCGAAAACCGGCATTATCCGTCTTGAACCGGTGAATATCGGTGGTATTTACCCGGATAGTAATGAAGACCGTATGGTTGTCTCGTTAGATCAAGTACCGCAGCCGCTTATTGATGCGCTGATAGCGACAGAAGATCGTGGTTTTTATGAACACAAAGGGGTATCGATACGTGGTATCGCTCGTGCAGTCATCAATAACTTCTCTGGTGGATCACGTCAAGGTGGCTCGACCATCACCCAGCAGCTGATCAAAAACTTTTATCTGAATTCAGACCGCACAATGAAGCGTAAAGCCAATGAAGCCTTGATGGCTGTGCTACTTGAGCTGCATTATAGTAAAGATGAGATTTTGCAGGCTTATCTCAACGAGATTTATCTTGGTCAAAATGGCAAACGCTCTATTAATGGTTTTGGGTTGGCATCACAATTTTATTTTGATAAGCCGCTCAATGAGCTGCGCCTAGATCAGCAAGCACTGCTTGTCGGTATGGCAAAAGGACCGAGCGTTTATAATCCGCGCCGCCATCCAAACGATTCAAAGGCGCGTCGCGATGTTGTGCTTAGCAATATGTTGGCCGTCGGCTCGCTCAGTCAAGAAGACTACGATAAAGCATTAAAAAACTCACTTGGGGTAGTTGATAAGCCTGTTGAAGGTAAAAGCCAATTCCCTGACTTTTTAGATATCGTCAAGCGTGAACTAAATAAAGTCTATTATTCCGATGATCTCAAAAACGAAGGTCTGATTATCATCAGTACGATGGACCCTATTGCCCAGTTGGCAGCGGACAAAGCGGTTGAGAGAAAGCTTGGCGAGCTACGCCGTAGTGGTAGCAAAACCAAAGATTTGCAAGGGGCGCTGGTCAGTGCCAACCCTGAAACCGGTGAGCTGGTTTCTGTTGTCGGTAGCGGCAGCGAATTTACTGGTTTTAACCGTGCGGTCGATGCCAAACGCCAAGTAGGCTCATTATTAAAGCCGATTATTTATATGACCGCTCTCGAAAGTGGTCGCTATAATTTGGCAAGTTCGGTTGATGACTCCCCTATTACGGTCAGTCTAAGCGACGGTACCGAATGGAATCCTAAAAACTATGACAATCGTGATCATGGCTACATACCCTTTACCACAGCGCTGTCGCAATCGTATAACCATAGTGCCGTACGCTTAGGGATGGAGTTTGGAGTCGACACCTTTGCCAAGCAATTAAAACGTATGGGCGTTAAAGAGAAAATACCCCCTTATCCTTCGGCATTATTGGGCTCAGTCAATCTAAGCCCGATGGACATGCTTGGGGTCTATCAAGTCTTTGCAACGGGTGGTTTCCGTACGCCTATTCATAGTATCCGTAGTGTGATTGATGATCGCGGTAGTATTTTGCAGCGCACAGGCTTAAATACTCAGCGCAGCATTCCGCCTGAGACCAACTTTTTGATTAATTATGCGTTGCAAGACGTCGTCAAGAACGGTACAGCTAGACGCGTGCAATCGCTTGGTAGCAATCTAAATCTTGCGGGCAAAACAGGTACTACCAATGATTACCGCGATGCGTGGTTTGCCGGTTATAGTGGCAACTATGTCAGCGTGGTTTGGGTTGGACGTGATGATAATAAACCGATTGGGCTTAGTGGCGGTAGCGGTGCTTTGCCAGTTTGGGTTGATTATATGAATCGTCTAAAACTGACACCTGTTGCGCTACCAGAGCCAGAAGGTATCGAATGGCTATGGTTAGAGAACAACTCAGGCAAGCTGTCTAATGAGCGCTGTGCCAGCGCACGCTACTTGCCTGTTATGTCAGCATATTTGCCCCAAGAAGCCAGCAGCTGTGCGATTGGCTTATACCAACAGGATCGTGCGCGCGAGCAGATGCAGTGGCAAAATCAGCAAGGCGATATCAATAAGCAACGTCGCCGTGAAGGATTAGACATACCAGATGGCGAAGTTATTGATAATAACAGCAATGATGCCGAGCAAGACGGTGATACACCCAATCGTGTAGATACTTGGTACGACCGTGCCGTTGAATGGTTTTAGTGAACTGCTTCTATTTCAGTCGTGATAGCTGAAAATTTGACTTTAAAGGTTAGTAGCTGAACGATTTTAAGATTTTTAAAACTTAAAAAGGGTTTTAATATGGCGTTATCTATATTGCAAGCGTTATTGACTCAGCAGACGATTGAAGCTCAGTCCAAAAAACAGCCAAAGCATTTGCATACAGCTCTTTTGATTAGCGCTTGTTTTGGCATGCTAAGCTTGAGTGCTTGTCAGACTGCACCAACTTCAATAAAAGCGCCTTCGGCTCAAACCTTACCATCAACCAGTAGTCAAAAAACGACGCAACCTGAACAATCCACAATAGTGACGCAAACCCCTAGCACTGATCATAGTGGTTATGAAAGTATTGAGAGTACTGAAGCTGATAAGACTGACGATAATTATCCTATCGAGCCTTATCATCCACCTGCATCAATAGAATCGCCAACGGAATCGATAACAGAAAAGCCACCTGTAATCTTGGGGTCTAATCAAAGCACGAGTCAAACTCCGATCGTAACTCAGCCTAATACCGTGATCCTCACGCCTGCTCATGAAGATGAAGTGATATATGTGCCATCTATCCCGTCGCATAATGAGCTACTAGAGCGTGCGCGGCAGAACTCGCAGCGTAGTCAGAAAACCACCAACAATAATAATAGCAACTTGCCCGCCTTTCGTAACCTGATGCAAGTGGGCACTGAGCAATTAAAGGCAGGTAATCTCAATAGCGCTGAGAGCAGCTTTACCCGAGCTCAGCGCCTAGCACCTAAATCATCAGCGGTATATTTTTATCTTGCGCAAGTGGCACTCAAAAAAAACCAACCGCGTAAGGCTGAAGCAATGGGACGGCGTGGGCTTAGTGTTTCTCAAGACAGCAGTCGCCGCCGTGCGCTATGGCAAATTATTCTACAGTCTGGACAAGCACAAGGTAATGCACGGGTCATAAAAGAAGCCAAACAAGCATTACGCTAACAGTATTATCTTTTTGATTAACCATGACGACTGACTATATAAGCGCTAAAATAGGCTTTTATAGTCGGTCGTTAATTTTTATTATCTATTTTTTATTTTGAAACAAGGTTACTTTTATGGCATGGCAACAACTTCACTTACAGTGTGAAAAAGACAACGTAGATCTTGCTGAAGCGCTATTATTAGAAGCAGGCGCGCTATCTATTGCACTTGACGATGCAGGCGACCAACCTTTATTTGAGCCACTTCCTGGTGAATCACCACTATGGGACGAGGTAATTTTAACAGGGCTCTTCGATGCTACGATAGAGACTGGAACTCGTGATGTTATCGAGCAACTCAGTCATGAGATTGCAGCCCAAGTACAGGCGAGCCGTAGTTGGGTAAGTGCTGTCGATGACAAAGATTGGGAGCGTGAATGGATGTCCAATTACAAACCCATTGAGTGTGCCAATGACTTGTGGATTGTACCTAATTGGCTGACTCCGCCTAATCCTGAAGCGACCAATATTATTATGGATCCAGGCTTGGCATTTGGTACTGGCTACCATGCGACCACTCGCCTATGTCTTGATTGGCTAACTGAGCAGGACCTTACAGATAAAGTAGTGATTGATTATGGTTGCGGCTCAGGTATCTTGGGTATCGCTGCCTTATTGTTAGGGGCGCGCCACGTTTATGCCGTAGATATTGATCCTCAAGCGGTACTGGCAACCAATCAAAATGCAGCACGTAACTCGGTCGACAATCGTTTGCAAGCGTTTTTACCAGAGGATTTCACTGCCTTTTGGCAACAGCAAAATATAGCGCCTGTAGAAGTGATGGTTGCCAATATTTTAGCCAAGCCACTGATAGGTCTAGCGCCTTATTTTGTCACCTTGATGGCACCAAAAAGTCGTATCGTCCTTGCCGGTTTGATTGAATCACAAACTGAGCAAGTGACCGAAGCGTATCAGCCTTATTTTGCGCTTGATCCTAAGCATGCTTTTACTGCACAAGAAGATCAACATTGGCAGAGATTGTCTGGTACATTTACAGGCTAGCAACATTAAATTACATCTGTTACGATAGAGTAGTAGTTAAATGTTGTGTATTTGGCGCTACTCTAGAGTTGCCTGTAGTTTATAATTAATAATACTTCAACAATGACATTGAAGTAATTGGCAGCGGTTGGTGAGTGGCTATACGGTATTCTTACTGATACCTTTTTGGATTCAACTCTATGACCACACCCATTAAAACCCAGTGTCCTCATTGTCATACCATTTTTAATATAAAAAACACCCAGTTAAATCAAAAAACCGCGACTGTCTGTTGTGAACATTGCCAGCAAATGTTTTTGGTGAATAATAATCTTATCGTCACTGCTGATATAGACAGCAATCGTAAGCTGACAGATACAGAAGTTTCTAGCGAGCGTGATAAGAAAATTAATGACAGAACCTCTCATAAGAAACATTCTATTTTAGCTGCTGCAAACTCAAATGATACAGATATCCTAATTCATGACGATATGATACATGATGACATGATTCATGACGATATCGATATTGAGGCATCTGCTGACAAGAGTCTAGAATACGACTCACTAGATAGTATGGATGCGTGGCTTACACAAGCCACTGATAACAATAACGTTACCCAAAGCGCTCTATCAGCAAGAAGTACTGCGAAAAAATCAGATAAACATTCAGATACATCCCTTGATTTATTTGAAGAAACTTCTACCTCTACTAAGCATTCAAACCGCTCTCCTTCATCTGCAGAAGTGGCTTTAAGCTCAACGGCGGCTAACAGTATTCATGCCAATATTGATAATGATGCTGATGACTCGTGGCTCGAAAAACTGCTTAAAGAACAGCACCCACCCGAAGATACGCCAACCAATGATACTGATTTATCGCAATTACTCATTAGTATGGGCGTCGACTTTAAAGAGGAAGACCGTAGTAAAGCGGCACATGCCAAAAGACTACAAGCGCAAGCCAAATTCTCACCAACACCATCCCATCGTTCAGTAGCTTCATTACTATGGACATTAGGCTGTTTGGTGCTAGTACTACTACTTTTTGCTCAGTACATTATGTTTAACTTAAATAACTTAGTTAAAAATCCTGCACATGCTCAACGCTTACAGACGATATGTACGATTGCAGCTTGTAGCCTGCCCAGTGCTGACTTGACTGCATTAACTCTGAGTGACATCAGATACCGAGCCGGTCAAATAAATAGTGCAGCTGATTCTAGTGATATAAGTGCTACTCTAAATAACCAAAGCTCACAAGCACAGCTATATCCTCATATAAAAGTCAGTGTATATGGTGCCAATGCGCTGATTGGTGAGTTTATCGCTCCACCAGATAAGTACTTGGTTGGTAAACAAAGTCAATTAGCTTCTAATGGTCGTAAGCAGTTACTCTTTACGGTACCTATTGCCAATGCTCAAATTAGTAAAATTGCTATTAATCCCATTTACTGATGTTCGCTGACTGATATTCGCTCATTAACCTCATCTTCTTAAGATGATCGCTGCTGATTTTGATATAATAGCCAACGAGAGCCTCATGGTTTTACTCTTTAACCCCAAGGACATTATCTTATGACACCACAGGCACAGTATAATGCCAGTCATGTTAACAAAAGCGCTGGTAATCTTGATTATTATGAAGAGGACTACCATCGCTCAATCCGTAATGTGGAATCTGCTTTAGATCACACAGGTCATGCGCATGAGCCATTACGTATACATGTTGAACGCGTGGTGCGTCAATATTTTGCAATGTTAGGTGACGAGATACCAACCGACTTATATGAGCTTATTTTAAAAGAGATAGAGCAACCTTTGCTGTCTGTGGTGCTAGAAAAGAGCCGTGGTAATCAAACCAAGTGTGCACAGATTTTAGGTCTAAATCGCGGTACACTACGCAAAAAGCTCAAAATATATGGTTTAATGTAATACTATAAATAATGTTTTTGATAAATCTGACTTATTAATAAGTACCATCAATCCTATTTATGAAATGCTTACCTACCCTAACTGATATTATGTATGGCAGTTTATAGTTTATGATCTTATCACTCACGATATGTTCTATACTGATTGTCATTGTTACCTTGCCAGACGTTTACGTCAGGCTTTTTTTATGGAAATTTTTTTATGAGCAAAGCCCCACTAGCACTACTGTCGGTCTCCGATAAATCCAATATCGTTGAGTTCGCTCAAGGTCTGATTAAAGCAGGTTTTGGTCTGTTATCGACTGGCGGTACTTTCCGTTTGCTAACAGAGCATAATGTCGCTGTCACCGAAGTATCAGACTATACGGGTTTCCCTGAGATGATGGATGGTCGGGTTAAAACGCTTCATCCCAAGATTCACGGTGGCATTTTGGGACGCCGCGGCACAGATGATGCGGTGATGAGTGAGTACGAGATTGAGCGTATTGATTTGGTAATCGTAAACCTTTATCCATTTGCAGAAACGATTGCCCGTAGTGACGTTACCATGAATGATGCCATCGAAAATATCGATATTGGCGGACCTACGATGGTACGTTCAGCGGCAAAGAATCATGCACACGTTGGTATTGTGACTGATCCAGCTGATTATACGCGTGTACTTGAAGCATTAGGAGATGGGACGACATTAACCCATGCCTTACGCTACGATTTAGCGGTTAAAGCGTTTGAGCATACGGCACAATACGACGGGATGATTGCCAACTTCTTAGGCAGCCGTGTTAATGAGAATCAAGAGCCGGAAGATTTTTCACGTACCTTTAACGTTCAGCTAGAAAAAGTGCAAGACCTGCGCTACGGTGAAAACCCGCATCAAAAAGCAGCGTTCTATGTTGAAAACAATGCGTTAAAAAGCAAGCAAGCATCTATTGCTACTGCTAAGCAATTGCAAGGCAAAGCATTGTCTTATAACAATATCGCCGATACTGATGCCGCGCTTGAATGTGTGAAAGCTTTTAGTATGCCTGCTTGTGTGATTGTCAAGCATGCCAATCCTTGCGGCGTTGCTGTTGACACTGATCAAGTAGCAGCATATCGCACTGCCTTTAGCACCGATCCTGAATCTTCTTTTGGCGGCATTATCGCTTTTAATCGCCCGTTAACACTTGCCGCTGCTAAAGCCATTATCGACAATCAATTTGTTGAAGTCATTATTGCCCCAAGCATTGAAGACGGTGTCCTTGAAGCGACAGCTAGCAAGAAAAACGTGCGCGTTCTGGTCTGCGGCGACTTGCCAGCACCTGAGTTACGTGACCGCCAGCTTGATTACAAGCGCGTCAATGGTGGCTTACTGGTGCAAGAGCAAGATTTAGGGTTAATTACTGCCAATGATTTAAAAATCGTCACAGACGTGCAACCAACCGAAGCACAAATTGCTGACTTACTGTTTAGCTGGAACGTTGCAAAATACGTTAAATCTAACGCCATCGTTTATGCTAAAGGTCAGCGTACCATTGGTGTCGGTGCAGGTCAGATGAGCCGTGTTAACTCAGCTCGTATCGCTGCTATTAAAGCGGAGCATGCTGGACTTGCAACCGAAGGCGCGGTAATGGCATCAGATGCCTTCTTCCCGTTCCGTGATGGTATCGATAACGCTGCCGAAGTAGGTATTGCGGTGATTATCCAGCCGGGTGGCTCTATGCGTGATGATGAAACCATTGCTGCTGCAAATGAGCACGGTATCGCCATGGTATTCACCGGTATGCGTCATTTCCGTCATTAATTCGTTATCAATTATTATCAGTATTAAAAATGCTTACCCCTGAATTAAAAAAGCCACTGTATGATTACAGTGGCTTTTTTAATGGTTAAAAATAGCTTTATTTAGAATGGATAGAGCACAAAGTACTTATCGCCCTTGAGCATTTTCCATATTGGCTTTATTAATCTCAACCTTATACACCAAACGCAAATAGTCTAAGTAATCTTGTAGCTGATCTTGACCTAAATTATCACGGATAATCGCTGCCGTTTGCGCTCTTTGGGCCGCAGATAATGGTGATTGCTGCTCTGTTTTGATACGGTCACCAACCAATACCGTTGCGCCCATTTCTGTTTTACTTGCTACGGCAACCACACCGTTCTCAGGTGCTTGCTTACTAAACGCTAAGCCGCGCTCTTTTTCCGTCAGCTGCGTAGTCTGACGATTGATCTCACCAAGCGCTTGGAATGTTACCCCTTGCTTATTGATATCAACGGTAGTCTTAATACCAGCCGCAAGTTTTTTCGCATCATTTAACGCCAATTCACTAGCCTTTTGCTGACGTAATAACTGCGTGATTCTAGGCGTCGCAGCAGTTAAAGACAATGTTTTGGTCGGACGATAGTTACTTGGCTGTACCCATACTGTGCCATTACCAACTTCGATACCAGCGGTGACCGCTTGGTCTTGAATGGTAAACTCATCAAACGCTTGTTTAATCACCGCTGGCTGGGCAAGGACAGATTTATTATTCTCTTTGCGGTAATCTTTAAGACGTTTTAATGACACATTTTCTTGCTGAGCAATATCTTCAATGCTAAACCCATCTGCGGCTAAATCGTTAATCGCCGTTACTTTGTCAGCGTAGATTTCTTGACGCTTGTACTCTTTTGCTTTGGCTATCAAATCATCACGCATACTCTCAAGGCTTGGTATCTTGTTACCATTATCTTCAGTCACCGTAAATATCTGATAACCAAAGCTGGTCTTCACTGGTACGCTAACATCGCCTACACTCAAACCTTCTAACGCTTTTTCTACTGCTGCAGCGTCATTGCCAAATACTGAGGGATTAAAGCGTCCGATATCGCCGCCTGTTTCGCCTGATGGATCATCTGACTCAGCTTTAGCAACCTTTGCAAAGGCTTCACCTTTGGCAAGACGCGTTTTAATTTTATCAGCACGTGCTTTGGCATCGCTACCAGTTAATAAGATTTGGCTGATCTTACGCTCATCGACGACGGCAAGGCTTTGCTTATAGGCTTCGTACTGCTGCTGTAAGTCCTCTTTAGTAACCTCGTTTACTTGGATGGTCTGAGGGCTAAGCTGCAAGTAAGCCAAATCGACCATAGCAGCGCTCTTTAGCGTGTCTTTATTGGCATCATAATACGCTTGAATGTCATTTTTATTCAATTTAACTTTTGACACATAATCTTGCCAATTAAAACGATGTAGCCAAATATTGCGTGCCTCTAGCTGTAAATCAATCAGTTGACTGACTGCTTTCATCGGATAGGCAGCAGTACCAACGATACTGGCATTCAGCTGATCTAAGCTCAACTGATTGCGGAACTCATCAAACAGCTGATTTTTTGTCATATTGCGTTGACGTAAAAAGCTTGCAAACTGATCATTTGAAAACTCACCATCTGCACCTTTAAAGATCTCTTCTTGACGCAACAGACGATTGATGGTGTCATCAGAGACGGTCATACCAAGCTTGCCAGCCTGCTGCTCTAGCAAGGTGCGGTCAATCAGACCTTTTAACACTTGCTCATGTAGCACATCTTCATTTAATAAACTGGCATCATCAACTTGGTCTAAAAGCTCAGTACGGCGATTGTTTACTGCCGTTTGATACTCTGATAGGCCGATACTCGCTTCCCCTACCTGAGCGATCTGATTGGGATCGACATTACCCCCAAAGTAGCTTTCGACGCCCAATAGAGCGAGCGGCGATAGGCATAAAATCAATAAAATGCGACCCGGCCAGCTTTTTAAGAAATCGCGCAATTTATCCATAGTTATCTCTGCTTTATTAACCTATATTGATGAAAAACCATTGTAATACTATTAATAATATCAACGCTCTACAAGCTGGCAATGGTAAGAAAATGGTAAAACTAAGAAGGGGTACATTTTATTATGGTTGCTCAAGGCGGATAACACCGTCTTTGTTCGAACAACATCTCTGTCGCGCGCCCTATGATACGTGATTTTTGATGCAGACTCAAAATATTCGGGCGATATAATACAAACCACAGCACTAAAAAAAGCACCTATTATCTAGGTGCTTTTTTGATGAGTCGCTCATAGCTGTTATGAGCCATCACTTTTTATCACTTTACCGTCAACAGACGCGGTTCTTATTCGTGTATCACGCCATAAGCTGCGACTGTCTTTAAATAGATACGGCTTAGTTCAAGCGTTCTTTTAGGTTTTTACCAGCTTTAAAGCTTGGTACTTTGCTAGCTGGGATACTTAGCTCTTCACCAGTCTTAGGGTTACGGCCAGTACGTGCTTTACGGTCTTTTACGCTAAAAGTACCAAAACCAACTAGTGAAATGCTATCGCCAGCTTCTAGAGCTTCGCCAACGCTTTCCATAACTGCGTTCAATGCATCGCCAGCTTGAGTTTTATTTAGACCACTTTTCTCAGCAATGCTATCAATTAATTCTGACTTATTCATAAAATTTCCTTCAAGTTTTAGGGGGTAAAAAAACGCTCACGCCAAGCATTGTATCGCTCTCAGAGCACTTAAGCAATAAAAACCACTTGGCTCATGCATAAACAGGTTTTGCTTTGTTATCGCCTTTATAGCAAGGCAACATAAGGAGCGCAAGCAATTTTACATATTTTTGTGCACTCTACAACGTATTTGACACCCAATGTTACCTAAACCTGCTGCAATATGATGACAAAAACGCTATTTTAGCTTTTAATTTATGTCTTAGCTTTTATTTACTGAACGTCTTATCTAGACGCTGATGTTTATGAACGCCTAGTATAAACTGTGATAGTTAACGCATGAAATAAAAGAATTATTGTCAGGTAATAATTTTGCAACTGACAGAAACCCGCGTTACTTTTTATCATAAAGGCGTTACTATAAGCGCAATGTCATTGCACACTTTGGGTCGATTTTAACCCTTACTTATCTTCTTATGTTTTATTTGAACAATAAAAACGGATTATCTACATGAAGCGTTCTACGTTGTCTCACTCTTTTCTTAATGTCATTTTGGTGTTTATCGAATCGGCGCTGACCCTATTGTTACGTTTAGATCCAGAACTCCGTAAAGCCGCTTATCCACTTGCTAAGCAAGAAACTGTCGTTGCGCTTAGATTATATCTACCACACGTAGAGGTGTTCGCTACTTTTAGTACCAAAGGCGTGTTATTAGATGACAGGCTACCTATTGGTCGCAGTGAACCTGATGTCGTGATCAATGCTTATAGCCTGCAAGTGATTAATGCCATTACCACGCATGATAGTGAAACCACTGAAAAGCTGCAAATGCGTGGTGAAACAGTACAGGTTCAGCTGGTTAAGCAATTTATTATGCAGCTTGGTCTAGGTAGCTTAATTCAAGGCTTAATCAAAAAGATTAAGGGCGGTAAAAGCAAGCCCAAGCCGACCGAAGCGGAAATGGCAGATAAAAAAGAAAGCTATAAGCTACGTATTAAAGAACAGCAAATCGAAATTACCACTTTGACCATCAAAAATCGTGAGCTCGAAATCGCTGTCAAAGAGCTACAAAGCAAACAAAAGACTTTTATCATCACGACAATAATTGCTTCTATCATTGCTTTTGCTGCCATCATTGCACTGTTTGTGATGAACTAATGTTCAAAAAACAACCTGATGTATAGATGATTTTTTAAAAATATCTCTTAAGAGCGTTTGATATGACAGATCGTCTATCAAGCGCTTTTTTCGTTTTATCTTCAATCATTGTTTTTATCAATCATCGTCATTAATATCACTAACCATTCAACCACACTTTAATCTTGACTAAATTACTCGGGATTGAGTATAATTACCTTATCGTTGCACACATCGGGTAAACCATCTGTTGTTTAATAACGATAAGACACACTTAGTCGACAGATGATTTTTCTTATTAGCAGCATAGCTATTTATATGTGACTGGCTATCTCTTAACCATCTGACCGATACTAAGATCGTTGTTAAATAAAATTATCCTTAAAAAGTTTGGAGATAACACATGCGTTTAACTACTCGAGGCAGATATGCCGTGACCGCTTTGCTAGATTTGGCATTACAAACCAGCCAACAAGAAAGCGCGGTGTCTTTATCCGACATTGCCAAGCGACAGTCCATTTCTATATCCTACCTTGAGCAGTTATTCTCAAAACTTCGTAAGCGTGGTTTGGTCACTAGTATTCGCGGCGCAGCAGGTGGCTATTATTTAGCAAAGCCACTTGATCAGATTGATGTGATGAGTATCATCTCTGCTGTCGATGAATCGGTCAATGCCATGCAGTGTGAAGGACGCGGCGACTGCCAAGGTGGTACAATGTGTCTGACCCATGATTTGTGGTGTGCATTATCAAATCATGTAGAGCAGTACTTGAAAAATATAACATTAGCGCAATTATTAAACATGGAGCACGTGCAGTCTGTATCAGATCGGCAGCACAGCGATGCTCTAAAAGATATTTCTATAAAAGACATTAACACTATTACTTTATCGACCAGCGAGGCAAACCCAGCATGAGCCAACATAACACCCTTATATATTTAGATTATGCCGCCACGACGCCAGTTGCTAAGTCAGTCGCTGCCAAGATGAGCGAATATCTGACGGTAGATGGCATCTTTGGTAACCCAGCATCACGCTCGCATGGCTACGGCTGGCAAGCAGAAGAAGCGGTAGAAACGGCTCGTCAGCAAGTTGCTGAGGTCATCAATGCTGATCCTCGCGAAATCGTCTTTACCTCTGGTGCGACAGAATCTGATAACTTAGCCATCAAAGGTGCTGCTCATTTTTATCAGTCTCGTGGTAAGCATATTATTACCAGTAAAATTGAGCATAAAGCGGTATTAGATACCTGCCGTGAGCTTGAGCAAGAAGGTTTTGAGATTACGTATCTTGAGCCGCAGCCAAGCACTGGCATGATTTCACCAGAGCAAGTAAAAGCTGCCTTACGTGAAGATACTATCTTAGTGTCTCTCATGATGGTGAATAATGAGCTTGGTACGGTGACTGATGTTGCAGCGATTGGTGAAATCACGCGCGAAGCGGGTGTTGTTTTTCACGTTGATGGCGCACAGTCTGTTGGTAAAGTACTTATCAACCTTGCAGAGATGAAAATTGACCTAATGAGTTTCTCAGGTCATAAAGCTTATGGTCCTAAAGGTATTGGTGCCCTATTCGTTAGTCGCAAGCCGCGTATTCGCCTAAAAGCCGAGCAGCATGGCGGTGGTCATGAGCGCGGTATGCGTTCAGGTACTTTGCCGACTCACCAAATCGTAGGTCTTGGCGCAGCATTTGAGTTAGCTAACCAGCGCTATCAAGAAGACCATGCCCATGCGGCAAAATTACGCCAAAAACTGTGGGATGGTCTACAAGATATTGAAGAGATCTACCTAAACGGTGATTTAGAAAACAGCGTACCTAATATTGTAAATATCAGCTTTAACTTTGTTGAAGGCGAATCACTGATGATGTCGCTAAAAGACTTAGCTGTCTCATCAGGTTCAGCTTGTACGTCAGCGACTCTTGAGCCATCTTATGTCTTGCGCGCTATTGGTCGCCCAGACGAGTTGGCACATAGCTCAATTAGATTTAGCTTTGGTCGTTATACTACTGAAGAAGACATTGATACGGTTATCACCCAGATGCATCAAGCTGTTGATAAATTACGTGCGCTATCGCCACTTTGGGATATGTATCAAGAAGGCGTTGATTTAGACTCAGTAGAATGGTCTGAGCACTGATACTACATTTAAGCTTTATAATTTTAAAAATAATGGCAACAGCGATATTTTTATTTACTTTTTCTACTAAACATAAAAATATCGCCATAGCTAATGAATCAGACAATTATACATTAAGTGTTTGACCCCAATTATCGATGAGCCAGTAACCCATTAACAAAGACAGTCATTAAATGACAGCTCATCATCTAACCAGGAGAAAACCCCATGGCCTATAGTGACCAAGTTATTGATCATTACGAAAATCCACGCAACGTTGGCAATCTTGATAAAAATGCCAAAAACGTCGGCACTGGTATGGTCGGCGCACCAGCCTGTGGTGATGTCATGCGTTTACAAATCCAAGTCGATGATAACGGTATTATCGAAGATGCACGCTTCAAAACTTACGGTTGTGGTTCAGCCATTGCGTCAAGCTCGCTCGTTACTGAGTGGCTAAAAGGCAAAAGCTTGGATCAAGCTGGTGAAATTAAGAACAGTCATATTGCTGAAGAATTGGCATTGCCACCAGTAAAAGTGCATTGCTCAGTCCTTGCAGAAGATGCTATTAAAGCGGCTATTAGCGACTATAAAGGCAAGCATGTTCCTGCTTGAGCCCAGTCGTCGTTAAAATGACCAGCTATATTAAGTCGTGTATAAGCTGTTTAATATATATTGTTTAGCAACTTGTTCTCTGTATGAAAGCGCAAGCTGCCAAAAAGCGGCTAACGCCAAGGAGGTGACAATGACGCTTATGTAATTGTCACCTTTTATTTATTTCGTTATTTATTTTGAATTTTTATCCCTATTATTGATAGTCAATGGGAGTTGGCATGATTGAAATGACAGAACGCGCCGCTCAACATGTGCGTGAGTTTTTGGACAATCGCGGTAAAGGCGAAGGCATACGCGTGGGTATTCGCACGGCAGGATGTTCAGGCTTGGCTTATGTTTTAGAGTTCGTCGATATTCCTGACGAGAATGACACCCGTTATGAGAGCCTTGGTGTTAGTATTTTTATTGACCCTAAAAGCTTGGTATATCTCGATGGTCTATTAATGGATTATGAAAAAGAAGGTCTCAATGAAGGCTTTAAATTCAGTAATCCTAACCAGAAAGGCGAATGTGGCTGCGGTGAGTCTTTTACGGTGTAACCGTTTTTACTATACAAAATAGAAGTCCTTAAAATAATAAATATAATAAAGGCAGACGATATGACAGACAACGTATTAGAACCACAGTTTGATAATTTTTTTGCCTTATTTGAGCAACCCGTACAGTTTGAGGTTGTACAAGACAATTTGGATCAGCGTTTACGTTTTTTGCAAAAACGCTATCATCCTGACAATGTAGCAAAAGATATAGCCAATATCGCAAAAGCACAGCAGCAATCTGAGCAAGCATCAGCGCTTATTAATCAGGGCTATCAAACTCTGAGTTCGCCTGATAGTCGAGCCAGCTACTTGTTAGATATGGCAGGTCAAGCGCAAAGTCTAGAGCATTCCATCGCAGATCTGGACTTCTTAGAAGACGCTATGGAAATGCGCATGGATTTAGATGACGCTATTGATGCTCAAGACATAGCAACGCTAAAGCAGTTACATCCACAGATTACAGAACGTCTAGCAAAGCAGTCAGCAAGCTTTAAAAACGCTTATGAGACTCAAGACTGGCAAACCGCTATCGATTCTACCCAAAAGCTGAAATTTCTGGTGAAGTTAAATGCTGACGTCGTGACAGCCATTGATGGAATTTCGGCAGCTACACATTTAGATGATGATGATTTATATGTGTAATTAATGCGCTTATTAGTAGCGTTATTATTGAATATAATAATAACGGCTCAATTTATAATACGTTTCAGAAGTTTTAAAAAGCGACGGTTAAAGTAAGACCAATTATCTCGTATAATCTTGACTCTAAAAGCCTTTAATGGCTAGTTTCTATATTCAAACATTTATAGCAAAACTATTTTATGTTGTACTGACGGTAGTCGATTTATTGTCTTTGTATCATTTCACTTATTCATTTTATCTTTGAGTTATCTTATGTCCTTAATGCAAATTGCTGAACCCAATCAAAGCACCCGACCTCACGAGCATCGTTTTGGCCTAGGCATTGACCTTGGTACCACACGCTCATTGGTCGCCGTGGTACGCTCAGGCAAGGCCCAAGTTTTGCAAGCAAGCACAGCGACAGATACCTTGTTGCCTTCTGTGGTGTATTATCCAAGTGAAGGTAGCCCATTGGTTGGTTCGGATGCCCTCGCCCACGTAGTAGATGATCCAAAAAATACCATTATTTCAGCCAAGCGCTTTATGGGTCGTAGCCAAGCTGATATCAAATTCTCTCATCCTTATGAGCTAAGCGGTGGCAAAGATGAAATGCCAGCTTTTGTCACTGCGCAAGGAGCCGTATCTCCTGTTGAAGTGTCAGCGCGTATCTTAGCAGCGCTAGAACAGCGTGCTGCTCACGCATTGCCCGAGGATAGCATTCAAGGTGCGGTCATTACCGTGCCTGCCTATTTTGATGAAGCACAGCGTCAAGCTACTAAAGACGCCGCTCAAGCAGCTGGTATCAAGGTACTGCGTCTGTTGAACGAACCTACTGCGGCTGCGGTTGCTTATGGACTCGACCAAGCAACTGAAGCAGGTATCGAGAAACATTACCTTATCTATGATTTGGGCGGCGGTACGTTTGATGTGTCGATTTTAAAGCTAAACGATGGCGTTTTTGAGGTGCTAGCGACAGGTGGTAATAGTGCACTTGGTGGTGATGATATCGATCGCTTATTGACCAATTGGCTGATCAAGCAGTTAAATATCGATCCTAAAGACGTCAGCCTGCATGACAAGTCGATCCTTGCTCAGCAAGCCAAAGCCTATAAGCAAGCGTTGACGGATGCTGAGCAAGTTGAGATTGATATCATCGTGAATGAGCAATCCTTTAAGAGTATCCTACGTCGTGAAGATTTATTAGTCATTGCAGACCCAGTGAGTCGCCGCACCTTGAGCGTTTGCGAACAAGTATTACGTGATGCCAAACTTTCAACATCTGACTTAGATGAAGTTATTTTAGTTGGCGGCTCGACCCGCATGCCTGCTGTTAAACAAATGGTTACTGATTTTTTTGCAAAGCAGCCCCTTTGTCGATTAAATCCAGATGAAGTCGTTGCTTTAGGTGCTGCACAAACTGCGCATCAATTGGTCAACGGTGATAGTGATAATAATTTATTGTTGTTAGATATCACTCCGCTATCGCTTGGTCTTGAAACCATGGGCGGTTTGGTTGAAGTGCTTATCCCGCGTAATACCCCTATTCCAGTTAAGAAACGCCAAATATTTACCACTTATCAAGATGGCCAGACTGGCATGGTGATTCATGTGGTACAAGGTGAGCGCGAGACTGTCGATAACTGCCGCTCACTGGGACGCTTTGAGCTATACGGTATTCCGCCTATGAAAGCGGGATTTGCGCGAATCGAAGTGACTTTTAGCATTGATGCTAATGGGCAACTGACAGTGAGTGCACAAGAAACCACTACCAAGACCGAAAGTAAAATTGAGATTGTGCCCTCTTATGGCTTGTCTGATGAACAAAAAGAACAGTTACTCATTGCAGGATTTAAATACGCTGAAGAAGACAAAAACGCGCGCTCATTGATTGAAACCAAGGTTGAATCAGAACGTGAGATACTGGCACTGCAATCGGCATTGAAAGATTTTGACGCTTTACTTTCAGAAGATGCTAAGCAGTCTTTGGCACACACTATGCAAGACTTGCAAGCTGCGCTTGATACCAATGACTTAACCCTTATTGATGCAAAAAAGCTGGCGCTTAAACCGCATAGCGACGCCTTTGCTGCTCTTATCATGAATCAAAGCGTCAAGACCAGTATGGCAGGTACCAGCGCCAAAGACTGGTAAAAGAAATGCTTTACCATATTACTGACGTGTCGAATTAAGCATATTTTTATATTTTTAGATGTTATTTTAAATGGATTAGCACCGGATAGACTACCTTATGCCAAAAATCACTGTACTACCCCATCATGAAATTTGCCCTAAAGGCATCGAAGTTGAATTAGCAGCAGGCGAAAACTTATGTAAAGCCTTACTAGAAAAAGGCATCAAGATTGAACATGCTTGCGAGATGTCAAAAGCTTGTACAACTTGCCATGTCGTCGTACGTAAAGGTTTTAATAGTTTGGATGAGATGGATGATATCGAAGCCGACTTACTTGATCGTGCTTGGGGGCTGGAGCCTGATTCACGCTTATCCTGCCAAGTGATGCTTGAGGATGACGATTTAGTCATTGAGATTCCTAAATACACTTTGAACCATGCCAAAGAAAATCACTAATTATTGATGATTTTATACTCATAAAAAAGCCAACTATGTCTTATAGCTGGCTTTTTCCTATTCCAATATCTAATACTTTAAGTAATCACAATCTATCCATGAGCAAAGAAAATTATTTACTATCATTATAGTATTGCTATAAATTATTTATGCTTCCCTTCTTTTTTGCTGGCTGCGTCAATTTTAATAGCGGCAGATTTTTCTTCTTGCTCAATACGTGCAAGTGCAAGATTAAGACGACTTCTAATATCTTGATAATCGTTATCTTGCATGTCTCTAAAGTTCAAATGCAGATTAAAACCTGGAAGCGTGTGGTCTACCCATTTCGATAACTTGCCTTTATTTTCATCTGGATCCAATACTTTCCAAGCACTTACTTTATCATCAAAACCTTTTAGCGGGAAAGCACCTGCGTATTCGCAGTCAAAATCATGAGCGATATAGTCGTGAGTGCTCTCGCTAATGTATATTTCGCCCTTACCAGCGACAGCTTCAAGCCTTGAAGCCAGATTGGCCTCTTTGCCAATCAGCGTATAGCTCAGACGATTATTACTACCAAAGTTACCAACATGACAGTAGCCTGTGCTAATGCCTACGCGTATATATAATCCCTCAAAGCCCATCAGTCGCCATTTTTGCCTCAATGTGCGCATTTCACGGCGCATATCTATTGCCATAGCTACGCAATCTAAGGCATCTTGACGCGGACCGCTGCTATTTGGCTCTCCAAAAAAACATACCATGCCATCACCAATAAACTTATCTAATACTGCCCCATGTTTATTGGCGATCAAAGTCATACAATGCATATAAGTGTTTAAAATATCAGCCAAATTATCCGCACTTAAGCTATCAGACAGCTCAGTGAAACCAACGATATCTGAAAACATAATCGTCAGTTTAGCGCGTTTATTAGCAACAGTAACTGGACCGTCCGCTTTGACAATAGGCTCCCATACTTGCGGTGGTACGAAACGTGTCAACTTATTGATTACCGACACCATCGTACTTAAGCGCCCAACCACTTGCTCAGCCCGTGCCTCATAATGGATATACTCATAATATATATGGCGAAAGTGACAAAGCATTACCATCATCGTTGCTAGCAAGATGATAGGCGTTATCCAAGTGGTGTGACAATCTATCTCGGCACTACTCAAAATGACACTAACGTAGTAAAAAATAATGATGGTAACGATGGATACAGAAACCAGCTTTAGATGATTCTCAGGGCTGCTAATAATAATACGCAATCCGATCAACGACGCTAAACTTAATGAGATAATAGGACAAAGCTGAATGGAACCAATAACAGAAGACAATAAAATAATAACTATATTAGACGTCCAAAAGCTTTTCTGACGACGAAAGTTATAAACTAAAATCATGAGGCTAGGTAAGCAGACGACAATTAAAAGTGCCATCGAAGTTGGACTGAAGTCAAAATGGATAGCGAGCAGTATCACGCTGAGTATGAGAACAAAGATTTCAGGATAATCAAATCGACAGACATCTGTACCCTGTATAGATTTTTTTGGGCTAAAGGTGTCCAAAAGTGCCATGAGAGCTATTCGCTTAAATCAGTAAAATCATTGGAAGTACTCATAAAGATAGTATAGATAATGTACCTTATCCTTATAAAAAATATTTATGCTTATAAATAATATAAGAGAAATTAAACAGTTAACTTGCATATTATACGTTTTAATTTTATTAACAGCTATGTCATTGAGTCCTCAAAGTATACCGTTTATCATTTATTTTGTTACCAAAGCCAATGAAATCATCATCTCAAGACCTTTGTACTAAACATAAATATCAATTTCGAGCTAATGGCAAAAAAGCCAGATAATATATCTGACTTCTTTTAACTGACATGTACCAAGCAATGTTAAAACTATCAATAAGTCGTTAATTACATCTGCCAATCAAACGGCATTTGATGATGACCGCGCAGTGCCATCATCAAAGTCTGTTGCATTTGCGCCAATACTTCTTTGCTATAAGGCACGGCAGGAACGCCCCATACCGGATTTGGCCATTGCATATCGTTTTGATAGCGGACAATATGATGAAAATGAAGCTGTGGTACTTGATTACCGAGCGCTGCCACATTCATTTTATCTGCCTGAAAAGTTTTAGCGAGCTGACTTGATAACCAGCTTGATTCACGCAAAAACTGCGTTTGGTCTGCCTCAGACAATTCATACAATTCTTTGATGCCTGATACTCGTGGCACCAATATCAACCATGGAAACTGGCAATCATTGATTAAGCGACAGGTTGATAGTGGAAAATCACCCACTAAAAAACTATCGGCAGCAAGTTTATGATGAAGTTGGAACATAATGGCGGTTCTCTTGTTATGAAACTCAAGTAAAAGAATAAGAAAGAAAGATTAGGCTTAACATTTAAAACAGATATTTAAGGTAAAAATACAGTGACGCTATTTTATCAGTTATCCAATCGATAAAATAGCGTCATGATTTATTGTCTAAATGTCCTACTTTTAAATCTCTTAGCCTACAAGGTAAAGGTTAAACAGCTATTTTCCATGGTATATAGTGATGATTGAATATCCTAAACCTGCTCTACTACCATATGCTTGCTAAAATAGCTTAGTAACTCTTGAATCACCGTGACACGCTGCTGCAGTGTTGCCAATTTATCAGCATCCTGATAGCGAATGCCAGAAGCACCATTCATACGATAGCGCTGCCCATTTGCTTGAATTAACTTAATAATCGCCAAAGCATCGACCGGGGTATCGGGTGCAAACTCTAATGTCATGCTATTACTATTGGCATCAATTTTATTAATTTTCAAAGGCTCGGCTTGTATGCGTAGACCATGAACCGCAAATAACTGCTTGGTCTGGTCTGGCAAAACACCAAAACGATCAATCATTTCAGTTCGAATATCAGTCAGTGCCTCTTTATCATCGGCATTGCCAATACGTTTATAAAATAACAAACGCTGATGCACATCATGCAGATACTCTTCTGGTATCAGTGCCGAGCTATGCAGATTGATTTCGCTGGTTAGTGATAATGGTGTACTTAAATCAGGCTCTTTACCGGCTTTAATCGCCTTCGTTGCTCGCTCCAGCATATCCATATATAGACTGAAACCAATTGCCTGCATATTACCACTTTGTTGCTTACCAAGTATTTCCCCAGCACCGCGAATCTCTAAATCTTCACTTGCCAGCATAAAGCCTGCACCTAATGTGTTAGCGCGCTCAATAGCATGCAATCGGCGCTTGGCATCTCCTTTAAGCCCCTTAATAGACGGTACAAGTAAGTAACAATACGCTTGATGATGACTACGACCCACGCGACCACGCAGCTGATGTAATTGAGCCAAACCAAACTTATCCGCGCGCTCTATAATAATGGTATTAGCATTCGGTACATCAATACCGGTTTCGATAATGGTCGAACAAATTAGCACATTGAATTTTTTATGATAATACTGCTGCATGACTTGTTCTAGTTGACGCTCTTGCATTTGCCCATGAGCGACCCCTACTCGCGCTTCAGGCACCAGTTCACGTATGGTCTCTGCCATGCGCTCAATACTGGCCACATCGTTATGCAATAGATAAACCTGACCACCCCGCAACAGCTCACGCAAGATAGCCTCTTTCATCAAAGCGTCGGTCTTCTGCATGACAAAGGTCTTAATCGCAAGACGACGGGCTGGTGGCGTGGCAATAATCGACATATCACGCATACCCGAGAGCGCCATATTGAGCGTTCTCGGGATGGGCGTCGCTGTCATCGACATACTATCAACATCAGTCTGAATCGCCTTAATACGCTCTTTATGGCGCACCCCAAAGCGATGTTCTTCGTCAACAATCATTAGACCTAGATTAGAGAACTTTACATCGGGCTGTAATAACTTATGCGTACCAATGACGATATCAACCTTGCCTGCCGCAAGGTCTGTTAGCACAGTGTCTTGATGTTTTTTACCGCCAAAACGCGAAAGCGTTTCAATACGTACTGGCCAATCAGCAAAACGATTGCGGAAATTGTCTTCATGCTGACCGGCTAGCAAGGTAGTCGGCACCAGCACCGCTACTTGATAACCAGCACTGACCGCGATGAATGCCGCGCGCATGGCTACTTCCGTTTTACCAAAACCTACATCACCACAGATAAGACGATCCATGGGCTGATTCTGCTTCATATCTTCCATGACTGCATGAATAGCACTGGCTTGATCCGGCGTTTCTTCAAAGGCAAACTGACTAGCAAACAGCTCGTATTGCGAGATATCTATTTTAAAATGAATACCGACCTTTGCCTCACGCCGTGCTTGTATATTAAGCAACTCAGCTGCGACATCATGGATTTGCTCGAGCGCTTTCTGTTTAGCTTTATCCCATTTTCCACTACCAATCTTGTGCAATGGTGCAAGCGCTGGGTCGCCGCCGCTATAGCGATTAATCATTTGCAGATTGGCAACCGGCACGTAAATACTGGCATCATCAGCGTATTTTAGGTGAATAAATTCTTGCTCACCATCTCCGACATCTAAGGTTATTAAACCATTATAACGTCCAATGCCATGCTCAATATGGACGACTGGACTGCCATCAGTTATTTCAGTCACGCTTTTAACCAAGAATTCTTCTGATACACCGCTCTGGCGACGACGGCGCGTTTGCAGCACTTGCCGACCAAATAATTGTGTCTCACTAATCAACACCAAGCGCTCAGGAACATAGACGCCACGTTCAATAGGTGCAACCGTTAGACCAATCTGTGGCAACTTTTTATTATTAAGCCCCGTTGTTTTATCGGCAGCTAAAAATGCCTCAAAGCTGTCATAAGCCTTGATCTCAATCTTACCTTTAAACAGCTCGATGAGAATCTCACGGCGACCCGCTGTTTCAGCGACAATCAATACTGGTGTTGCTGTTTGCGCTTGTAGCTCTAAAAACGCTAGCAGCTCAGTAAGTGGCTCTGCTTTTTGATGATTGACTGCCAACTGTGGCGGCTCTTGCGCACTTAAGGTCACCAAGCCTTGTTGCTTATTCTGAACAAAATCTAACTGTGGTTGCTCAGATAACTGTAATGGACTCTCCAATACTGGCTCGTCAATCGCAGATGCATCATTCATTGTCGACAGTTCATTACGTGCACTGAGTATCACCCGTGGATAATGATTGAGATGCTCGTTAAGAGTATTTGACAATAAATACAGCAACTCAGGGGCGACAATAGGTTTATCAATATCATGACGGCGCTCTTCATAGCGGCGCTGGATTTGCGACCAATAATCCGCTTGTTTCTCGTTAATTAGCTCATCAGTGATGAATAGCGTATCGCTTGGCAGATAAGCAAATAAACTACTCTCTACCGTCCAGTCTTTTAAATCAAAAAACAGTGGCTGATAATATTCCAGCCCGCTACTCGCAATGCCTGCCATCACATCTTTATGTAATTCGAATTTACGGCTATTGCTATTGGGGAACATGGCAGCAAAATTGGTGCGAAAGGTTTCACGCCCTTCATCAAGTGGAAACTCTTTTGCGGGTAGGATCTGAAACTGTTTAATAGGCTTTGAGATATCTGGCAGTTTATGCAGTAGCGACAATGACTCTTTGCCCATACTATTATCGTTGCCACTCATCATGACTTTTAGGTCATCGACAGTTAATGTCCGTTGGGTCTGCGGATTAAAAAAGCGAATGGTTTCAATTTCATCGTCGAATAAATCTAGACGTAGCGGGAATGGCTGACCCATGGCAAAGATATCAATGATACTACCACGTACCGCAAATTCCCCCGGCTCAAAGACATTATCTACCGCTCGATAACCTGCTTTTGCGAGCAGAGAACGCTGAGTATTGATATCAAATTGATCGCCAACACTTAAATCAAAATGCTGTCCAATTAACCAGCTTGGCGGTGCGACGCGGTGCATTAATGCCTGCACAGATATCAATAGCACGCCTGACGTTGGCATATCGGTTAATAAATTGATACGCTCGCTGACAATATCTTGATGCGGTGACAACTCATCATAGGTCAGCGTCTCCCAATCAGGAAATACATGAGCATCCACACCGCAAAACGCCAGTTCTGTCTCTATTTGATTCAGCTGATTTTGGTCACGCGTCACTACGACTTTTAGACGCTCGGCAACATTCCATATAGGTGCTTGTACTAAACTTGCCAGCCATAAGCTGCTGACTGCACCGTGCACAGGTGCAAGCCAGCGACGCTGGGCATTTTGGATAGGGAATAATTGCTGGTTAATCGGGGCAAAGGCGTCAGTCAAAGCAGTGATAGGCATAAAGGGTAAGATCAAGGTTAAGAGTCAGAAAGCTATTATACGAATATTTGCGCAATTACCAAAATTTATGCCGTAACGGTTTGTCACATAGCATTATTATAGAAAACACCAAGAGCCAAACACTTTATAAAATAAAGATTTATGGCTAAGAATAGGGCTGATAAACGGAAAGACCTTAGCTTGCGAGCCAAGGTCTTTATAGGGAATTCTTCAAAAACAGACTTTGTCTTTAAATTAATGGCTTGTCACTAGCGATAATGCCGTTATTGTCTGCGTAGACAAACATACCAGAATTTAGCGTTAAATCACCAAAGCTGATTTCAAGATCGGTCTGACCTTCATCGCGGCGATTTGATTTACGCGGGATACAACCAAGCGCCATGACCCCGATGTCCATTGCTGCCATATCATCGACATCACGGACACAGCCATACACCACAACCCCTGCCCAGCCATTATCAATAGCCGACTGTGCAATCATATCGCCTAACAGCGCACAACGCATCGAACCACCGCCATCAACGACCAACACCTTGCCATTACCGTCTTTGTCTTTACCATCACTGTTAAGCAACGATTTGACGCGACTATTATCTTCAAAACATTTGACGGTCACAATCTCACCGCAGAATTTGTCTTTGCCGCCAAAACTATAAAACGATTTACCTTCGATATTAGGCAGGCATACCTGTGATTCAGGATTGGCATCTAATAAATCACAAGTTACAAAGTTTTCTTTGGTCATTGTTGCTGATTCTGGCATGGTGAGACTCCTTGTCTGTTATGGTTAAATTATTTTGACTTATTAAACTTAAACATTACTTAGGCTATTTACTATAGTATAGTTTATCCTAGATAAAACCGATACATCATGTTTTGACGCGGCACTAGTATAAATTTTTCTAGCTTGCTGTGCCTGCGCAGACAGAGGCTGCAAAAAATTCATTCTAGTCCCGCTGTATCGTTTTTATACTGAGTTTACTATAGTAATAAATGTAAAAGTTATCTGATTAATAGCTTAATGTTTTACGCGGGTCATCGCAAGCATCTGTTTATTTTCGATAATATCAGTGGTTTTAATCGCGGGTTCGCTGCGGTATTTACTGCGATGATAGATATCATGGGCGCTCATCGCCATGGCACTAGCGACACGCTTAGCTGAAATAGGATGTAAAGATAATGACTCGGACACCAATGGCGAGATAAGCTGAAAGGCTTTTTGTCCCAGACTTTCAAGCGGACGACCCTTATGTTTACCAAGTAGTAACGACGGACGGAAAATAACCAATTGGGCAAACCCTAATGCCATTATGGACTCTTCCGTTTCAGCCTTTACGCGATTATATAAAAAGCGACTGTTGATGTCCGCATTCATCGAGGACAATAAAAAGAAGTTTTCAACGCCTTTCTCTTGGCAAAGTTTGGCGAAACCAACATTATAATCATGGTCAATCTTGCGAAAAACTTCATCACTACCCGCTTGTTTTTTGGTGGTGCCCAAGCAACTAAAAGCATCCGTTTTTCGATCAGCGCCAATGCTTGCAAAGATTTCGGCTAAGTTGTCAAAATCATTCACCTGATAAAAACGCATGCTCGCATTGATGTAGCGAGGCGGACGCCGTGCAATCACAATCAATGTGTCATAAATCTCACTCAGCTGCTTTACAAGATGTTGCCCGACCAATCCCGTTGCACCTATTACCATTGCTTTTCGCTGCATATCCTATCCATTTATAGAGTGTTGGAATACTTATGATCGTCAAAAATGTGACTCTTTAAAGCCCGTCGGTGACGCTGACCACTGTAGTATCATACCTAAATTAATCAACCATCGAGGCTATTATGCATGATTTATTGTAAGAGATTTTATCAGTAAACAGTTTCACTCAGCTCATACGCTCGTTTAGACTCAAATACTCACTCAATATTATGATAAATACCTTTATAAATACCTATTAAAGGCATAAAATCCCGCTCATCCATGTAATGCCGTAACTTCTTTAAGCATTAATCATCAAACTTATTGTCCTAAGGGCGATAATTTGCTAAGATAACCGGCTTTACACGTCAACGCTGTTTAATTATTCCAAACAGTTTTGGCGCTTGCGATGATTTATTACTATCAGATACTTTAATAGTAGGCATCGACATCATGTTCGGCGAGACGGCTGCTCGTTATCGATGATGGTTAAACCCTTTATTGCAATCCACATTCATAATTTTATCTGTCTTTATCAAGGAGATTCGCGTGGCTAATACTGCACAAGCTCGTAAACGCGCCCGTCAAAACACCAAACGTCGTCAGAACTCTGCGTCACAACGCTCTATGGTTCGTACTTATTTGAAACGTGTTGACGCGGCTATCGCTGCTAAAGATTATGACGCGGCTACCGAAGCTTACAAAAAAGCGGTACCGGTTCTTGATCGTATGGCTGACAAAGGTATTCTTCATAAGAATAAAGCTGCTCGTCGTAAGAGCCGCCTAAACAAAACCATCAAAGGCTTATTAGCTTAAGATTGGTTGCGTTTAGACCGTATGATGCTTCGATAACATCATAACTAAAACCTTGTCACTGGTTCTAATACTGGGGCAAGGTTTTTTTATGCCTGCTCAAAAGTAATTAATAATTTCGTAAATAGCGCTTATGTCCATTTTACTTCTGGTGGCAATAATAGTTTATTTGGATGAAAGCCAGCAGTACGGTAGGCTTCAAGCAAAGTGTGTATTGGACGTACATAAACTTCACCGCGCCAGACAAAATATGCACTTGCCTGCTCGAATGGCTTGTCATCAAACCATAAAAATACCCCTTCCATCATTTTTGGCCAATCGTTCCAATCAATCTCAACAACATCAAACATCACTGCTAAGAATGCAGATAACAAAGTGTCATGGCTGACAGCGAGCATTAGATGCCCGTGTTGCGGCTGATTTTGATAAAAAAGCGATAGAATATCGAGACCGCCCTGATAAGCGTTTTTAGTGCCTTCAAGATTGCCTTGCAAGAATCGATTGATAAAATTGAGAACACCAATCTCTTTAAAGATGGGATTTGCAATATCAGGTTCGGTCACTAAGCTACCAGGCTCAACCAACAATGACTGGTGCGCGATATCACGCCTTAGTCCTGCCCCTTCTTGCATCAGCTGCGCCGTATCAAGACAGCGACCAATCGGGCTTGAGATGCTATCAACATCGAGCGAATACGGCAGATGTCCTGCCAACCAACGACCCCAAGATTTTGCCAATACACGACCTTTGGGTGTCAATGGCAGCTGATAACTGGCAAAGCCATTACCATCAGAGCGCTCACGCAGGGAATGTCTGGTAAATAAAATCAGGCGCTTATCTTCAGGCAACAACCTTACCGACGACATCATACTATCAGGAAGATGTGAGGGCGCTGGTGCACTTGGAGTATGACTCGCAAGCTTCTCAGCGGATAGGCTCGATGTGGTGTTATTAGGAAGTTTACTCATCACACAAGCCTATCAGATTTTTCGACAGGAATGAACCAAATATAATTCCAATCGCAATATAATCTAAAGCAAATATATTGAGAGCAGACCCGTTAATTTTATGAGAACTGAAACGCTATGACATGGTGAAATCAAAAAATAAAGACTCATAATTATTACGTTTGACTAACCGATATCAATTACTCTATCCCATGTAAACGATAATGCCGTACTACTAACCTCATTTGGATAAGCACGCGGATTAACGATGACGCGCGTCTTATGGATGTGGTAATCAAATGCCTCATGCGTATGCCCATGCACCCATAGTGCTGGTGCCCACTCTTCATACATCCAGCTTGATAAATCACTGATAAATGCGGCATTACTTGGTAGCTCAGCATACTTCTCAGAGACAGATAATGGACTAATACTATGATGACTCATCACCACGGTTTTTTTGCCCAGTGCTTTTGCCGTTATCAATGCTTGTTTAAGCCATTGACGCTGCTTAGCATGAATCTGTATCGACATTTCAGGTGAAAACAGCTCGCTGCCGGCATAGATCTGTTTGTAGTCACGCATAAAGCGCATTGCCACTGCCCTAGTCTCTTCATTGGCTTGATATTGATAATCTGTCCAAAGCGTACAACCTAAAATGCGCACCTCTCCGATATCAATATGCTGACACTGCAAAAATCGTACGCCCTGCTTTGATTCACTATCATAATTGTCCCAAGTCGCCAGCTTTTTATCAAAATGCAGCACGTCTTCATTAAAGTACTCATGATTACCAGCGATAGTGATTAGAGGGACTTGTAAGCGCGCTGCTTGCTCTTGTAGCCATGGCATACCAATATCGCTATTTGCTGTATCTCCCGCCACCAGTATGATGTCTGCGTCGGTTTTGGGAATATGCCCTATCGGATGGGATTGACGTATATAACTGTCAATATGTAAGTCACTCAAAATCTGTAATTTCATAGCAGCCTATATCATTAAATAAACATAAATAGTTTAGCACCTTTTCATCTAGGTACAAAAAGTAAAAAGACAGCGGATTAGGCTGTCTTTTTACTTTTTGACTGAAGTATCTGATTGAAAAATTAGAGACTTTGGAGTATTAACTGTAATTTCGCTGCAGGATCTACTGCTTGAGTAATTGAGCGCCCTATCACCAAATAATCAGAGCCATCAAGTAATGCCTGTTTTGGCGTACAAATACGCTTTTGATCATCAGCATTATCATCTAGCAGACGGATACCAGGCGTAATCAGTTTAAAGTCCTGACCACATAATGCCTTTAATGCCTTTGCTTCTTGTGCTGAGCATACTACACCATCAAGACATGCTTGCTTGGTTAATTGTGCTAAGCGGCTCACTTGTGCCTCTAAGCCGTCGGTGATGCCCGTTTGTATGAGTGCTTCATTGTCCATAGATGTTAAGACAGTCACTGCAATCAGTAGCGTGTCAAAATCATTGTCTAGCAAGCGCTGTTTTGCCAATGACATCGCATCGTAGCCAGCACTTGCATGGACGTTGACCATCCATATACCAAGCTCAGCGGCAGCCAATACTGCTTGTGCAGTGGTATTGGGAATATCATGAAATTTAAGGTCTAAAAAAACCTCAAATTGGCGCTGATGCAATGCTCTGACTATCTCAGGACCACAGCGGGTATACAGCTCTTTACCTACTTTCAATCGGCATAATGCCGGATCTAATTGGTCAGCTAATGCAAGAGAGGCATCCTTTGTCATATTATCTAATGCAACGATGACAGGAGAATTAATTGCGTTGTTCATTGTTATGCTTCTTTATATCAGGTTTATCAAATTATTATATTTATAATCAGCAGTGAAAATGCATATTACAAATTATTAGTAATCGCGTTTTTGCTTGGTCAAACTTGACCCATCATGCACATTGGCGTTGGGATGAGCACTGGGTATTGTCGTATCCTGTACATTGACCGCTGTTGCACCATAAACAGCTTCTTCTACAGTAGGCGCATTCGCTTGACGATCAATCACCATATTGGCTTGGGTTATCTGCTCTTGCAAATTGGTATTTGCCTTTTGTAGACGCAATATTTCCCACTTATTTTGCAAAACACGGAAAATTAGTAGTGCTAACAAGATACCTATAACGATACCAAGTATGAGGCAAAGTATCATTAGCAAGCCTAAATTCATCGTTGGTGCTTGCGAAAACAAAAGATTGACGCCAACTTCAGTATTGTTTGCCAATACCAAACCTAGCGAGTAAGCGAAGCTCAAAAATAGCAGCACTAATAATAAAATACGCATCAGACGTCTCCTTAAGTTTTTAATAGAACAGATAAATGGATAAAAACTAAGCCATACTGATTGAGATTACTACGTCATAAAAGGGTTAGTATAAATAAGAAAAATCGGCTCATACTTTAGTAGTAGATCGGTAGAATATCTTATATTACTTCAACTGGCTTATTGGCCGCCTGCTACTTTTTCGTTTACAGCTTCACGTAATGCCTTGCCTGGCTTAAAATGCGGAATTGCTTTTGCAGGTACTGGTACGCTTTCACCCGTTTTAGGATTGCGACCCATACGAGCACGGCGATGATGAAGACAAAAACTGCCAAACCCACGAACTTCTACTCGACCATCATTGGAGAGCGTATGAGTCATCAAGTTTAATATCTCGCGTACGGCGTCATCGACAACGGTATCTGTCATCGTGTCACAATTTGCACTCAGATTACTAATAAATTCGGACTTATTGATTGTTTGCTGCATTATCATACTTGCCTTGTTCATTGATAGATAAGATGATGGAAATAACTAAAATGATCACCAAAGATATTATAAAATATTAGCTGACAACCACGCGATTGTTGACTAAATATCTGTTCATTTATAATGACTTGGATCTGATTTTACATCTCGTTACTCGATGTTGTAAATGATAGCGGATATTGAAGGAAATTGGAAACAAGAGTTCCTCTATCAAGGAAAAAACTGTATCAATTATCGTTAATACTAAAATTTAGCCATAAAAAAAAGCGACCGGAGTCGCTTTCTTTTATAAGATCATAACATTAGCGGTAAATAGCTTACTGCATTTGTTCTTTGATCAAGTCACCAATCGTTTTTGGTTGTGCATCAGAACCAGCAGCAGTACTAGTCGTAGTTGTGCTACTTAACTCTTTAATCGCTTGACGCTCTTCAGCTTCGTCTTTCGCTTTGATAGACAGGCTGATATTACGTGTTTTACGATCAACACTGATGATTTTCGCTTCTACATCATCACCAACAGTTAGATGCTTAGTCGCATCTTCAACGCGGTCACGTTGAATCTCAGAAGCACGTAGATACGCTTCAACTTCATCAGCAAGTTCGATAGTAGCGCCTTTAGCGTCTACTTCTTTTACTTTACCATTAACGATAGCACCGCGGTCATTGTTGACTAGGTATTCGTTAAATGGATCTGACGTTAATTGCTTCACGCCTAGGCTGATACGATTGGCTTCTGAATCTACAGACAATACCATTGCTTCAACGGTGTCGCCTTTGTTGTAGTTACGGATAGCATCTTCGCCAGTTTCATTCCAAGAAATGTCTGACAAGTGAACTAGACCATCAATACCGCCATCTAGACCGATAAAGATACCGAAGTCAGTGATTGATTTGATCGTACCAGTGATTTTATCACCGCGCTCATGTTTCTTATCAAACTCATCCCATGGATTGGCTAGAGTTTGCTTGATACCTAAGCTGATACGACGACGTTCTTCGTCGATATCAAGGATCATTACTTCAACTTCATCACCCACTTGAACAACTTTCGACGGATGGATGTTTTTGTTGGTATGATCCATCTCTGATACGTGTACTAGACCTTCAATACCTTCAGAGATTTCAGCGAAACAACCATAATCAGTTAGGTTGGTTACGCGAGCTTTAACCACACTACCCACTGGGTATGTGCCGCCAACGTTATCCCAAGGATCAGTACCTAGTTGTTTTAGACCTAGGCTGACGCGATTGCGCTCACGGTCAAATTTAAGTACTTTAACTTTAAGATCTTGACCAACTTCAACAACCTCAGATGGGTGCTTAATACGGCGCCATGCCATATCAGTGATGTGCAATAGACCATCAATACCACCAAGATCAACGAATGCACCATAATCAGTTAGGTTCTTAACGATACCTTCAATCTCGATACCTTCTTCAAGCTTGTTCAATAGCTCTTCGCGCTCAGCTGAGTTTTCAGCTTCCATAACGGCACGGCGACTAACGACAACGTTGTTACGTTTTTGATCAAGTTTGATAACTTTAAATTCTAACTCTTTACCTTCTAGATGCGTCGTATCACGGATAGGACGTACATCTACCAATGAACCTGGCAAGAAAGCGCGTACTGAACCGATATCTACAGTAAAGCCGCCTTTTACTTTGCTAGAAATAATACCTTTTACAATCTCATCATTGTCAGAGATTTTTTCAAGGAAATTCCAAGTTTCAACGCGTTTGGCTTTTTCACGTGACAGTAAGGTTTGACCCATACCGTTATCAACCGCTTCAACCACTACGTCTACTGTATCGCCAACTTCAACTTCAAGTTCGCCTTCTTCGCTTAAAAACTCTTCACGAGCGACGATACCTTCAGATTTTAGACCCGTATCAACAGTGATCCAGTCGTTATCGATGGCGACAACAGTACCGGTGATAACCGAGCCACGCTCGATATCCAGACCTGTTTCTTCGATGCTCGCTTCAAATAGTTCAGCAAATGATTCCATTATGTCTACCTTTGTATAGCCGTATCCTGTCCAGCACAGTACGGATCAAATTTATGACTGTATAAAACGAGAATACTGGTTTTATATCCTATGCAGTCATATATAAAAACGTTTGTTGCTAATAAGCGAATGCGTCAGCAAACTCACTAGCAACAACTGTCTTATATTAAAATGCGTTATATTTTTTAAATTATGACCTTTAAACAGTAGATTCCATTATTTTCTAAAGATTATTGGCGTCTACTACTGTAATTTTATACTAAAATCAATCCTATAGGAAACCTTTTCATACTTACTACCTTGTTATTATTAGCTATTGAAGCAAATACCTTTATCCTGACAATATTGTTTTACTTGCTCATAAACCGCATCAGCATCTAAATTGGAGCTGTCTAATAGTAGCGCATCTGCTGCAGGCTTTGATGGTGCCGTTGTACGGTTTTCATCACGATCATCACGGGCTTTAATCGTCGCTAGAATCGCTTCAAAATCTGCTATTTGACCAGCATTTAATAGCTGTGTTACACGGCGCTCGGCACGCGCTTCAGCACTGGCAGTCAAAAATACCTTGACGTCAGCGTCTGGAAACACGACTGTACCCATATCACGACCATCCGCAACCAATCCTGAACGAGTTGCCATATCTTGTTGCAGCGTTAGCAATGCTCGACGAACTTTTGGAAATACTGCTATCTGTGATGCGTAACCGCCAACCGTTTCATTACGAACTTGCTCACCTATTGCATCACCATTCACGATAATATCGACACGTCCTGATGCATTGTTGGGTACAAAGGCAATCTCTAAGCTTTGAGTTAACGCTAATACAGCCATCTCATCAATGGTTTGGCTTGCATCAGCAGTAATCAATCCAGCTTCAAACGCCTTAAGTCCAACGATACGATATAACGCACCTGAATCAAGTAGCTGATACCCTAAAGCTTGTGCTAAGCGCCATGTAACTGTGCCTTTACCTGCACCACTTGGCCCATCAATACAAATAACAGGATAACGCAATGAGGGCTTCTCACTGTTAGTAATCGCATTAGGGTTGGCAACAGTCATAATACTCACTTAAAGTCGGTACTTTCTATAACCACATAAATAATCATAAAAGTATAAATAAGGCATTTTTCACTTACTTATCAAAGCATTATAAGAAAATCACTCTATTAATAAGTAAATAGGGCGATATTATAGCAAACAAAGCCACCTATCACTAGCAGCAAGAATCATATCTTGTTAATCGCTTATCTTGCGATTGGCTTTTGCCACTTTTCTACGCTGCCGAAAAAAATCTTTGAGCATCTGGCTGCTGTGCTCACGGCACAAGCCTGCATCGACTTGCATACGATGATTATAAAAAGGCTGTTCAGCCAAGTTCATTTGACTACCAAGCATCCCTGCTCTTGGCTCATGTGCTGCATATACCAATCTATCTACACGTGCATGAATCATCGCACCCATGCACATAGTACAGGGTTCTAAAGTCACATATAAGGTCGTCTTTAGGGGCAAACGATAATTCTTTAAGCGTGTACAAGCATCTCTTAACGCTACGATTTCAGCATGAGCCGTCGCATCACAGCGTCCAATCGGCTCATTAAACCCCTGACCAATAATCTGCTGGTTATGTACCAAGACAGCTCCTACTGGCACCTCTTCTTTCTCAGTGCCTTGCTTGGCAAGTTTTAGCGCCTCTGTCATCCACTTGATATCCTCAACTGACCAAAATAGAGCTGTTTTAATCTGCTCACCTATCAGCAGATTACCATTAGTAAATGGACTATGTATTAGCTGGTAAGGCAATAAATTAGTGTTTAGAAAATTTTTCATTTACTGTGGTAATTGCCAGTCGATAGGCGTTTGACCATATTGCACCAGATAATCATTGGTTTTTGAAAACGGCTTAGAACCAAAAAAACCACCACGGTTAGCAGCAAGTGGTGATGGGTGTACTGCCGTCAAAATCAGATGTTTATCAGTATTGATATACTTGCCTTTTTTCTGAGCTTTACTGCCCCATAAAATAAAAACAGTATGTTCAGTCTGCTCATTAATAACATCAATAACCGCATCAGTGAACTTCTCCCAGCCTTGATTTTGATGACTGTTTGGTTCGCCTTCTCTTACTGTCAAAGAGCTATTTAACAATAATACGCCTTGCTGTGCCCAATACGTTAAATCACCATGTGCTGAAGGTTTGATGCCAATATCGTCCGCCATCTCTTTCAATAAATTGTTAAGTGACGGTGGCTTTGGGATAACTTTAGGGACAGAAAAGGACAGCCCCATTGCCTGTCCAGGACGATGATAAGGATCTTGCCCTAAGATAACAACTTTCACCTGTGATAAAGGTGTCAAATTAAACGCATTAAATATCAGCTGTGCTGGGGGATAAATACCATCTTCTGACTGATAGGCTTCTTTTAAAAAAGCTCGCAAGCTATCCATATTGTCAGAAGTTAATTCTTCTGACAACGCCTGCTTCCAATCTTCTGGCAAGCGTACATTGTCGAGAATCACTTGCTTTTGCGCGACTGTTTTTGTGGGTTGTACGTCAAATAATTCCATGATGAATCCTTTTTTATTTGTTATCAGGATGCGTTAAGGTTGATATTAACAAAATATTAGGGTTGCGTTGTCATATATATTAGCAATAAAAAAACGGTTACCGCAGTAACCGTTTTTATCATAGTGCGAAAAATAACCTAACTGGCTAATGATTCGGAGTCTGGACGTGGCTCATGAGTCTCAACAACAGTCAATATAATACGGCTATCCGCTGACCCTTTATCTGACGACTTGTCAAGCTTCACAGTATCACCATCTGATGCCTCTGGCTCCAAGGTTAAATGTACAACCCCACCATTCACTAAATCACCAAATAGAATCATATTTGCCAGAGGCTTTTTGATTTCGTCTTGAATCAGGCGCTGCATTGGACGTGCGCCCATTAAGCGATCATAGCCTTTAGCTGCCAGATAATCACGTACCTCATCATCAATCTCTAAAGTAACTTGCTTATCGTCAAGTTGTACCTGTAACTCAACCAAGAATTTATCAACCACGGATACAACGACTGAGGTATCAAGCGGATTAAACTGGATAATAGCATCAAGACGGTTACGGAATTCCGGAGTAAACACACGCTTGAGTGATTCTGTATTGTCACGGCTATGATCTTGCTGGGTAAAGCCCATAGAAGATCGACTGATACTCTCAGCACCGACGTTGGTCGTCATGATAACAATGACCTGCTTAAAGATAGCAACCCGACCATTATTATCCGTCAATGTACCGTGATCCATCACTTGTAATAACAAGTTGAAGACATCCGGATGCGCTTTTTCGATCTCATCAAACAATAACACACAATGCGGATGCTGATTGATTTTCTCAGTCAATAGACCACCTTGATCATAACCCACATAACCTGGAGGCGCACCAATCAAACGTGAGGCAGTATGTGCTTCCATATACTCTGACATATCAAAGCGCACCAGCTCAACACCCAACAGATTTGCTAATTGACGAGAAACTTCCGTTTTACCAACCCCTGTCGGACCAGCAAACATGAATGAGCCGATAGGCTTATCTGGTGCTTTCAGACCAGCACGAGACAGCTTAATCGCATCTGCTAGAGTCGCAATCGCTTCATCTTGCCCAAATACCAGATGCTTAAGATCACGATCTAGATGCTGAAGAATACTCTTATCATCACTAGATACTGACTTGGGCGGAATACGTGCAAGCTTGGCAACAATCGCTTCGATATCTGCTACATCAATTTTTATCGGAGCGCGCTTCCCTTTTGCTTTCTTATCAACAGACGATTTTGCACGATCATTGGCTTTCGCAACATCTGCCTCATCCTGCATTTCGTTATCACTATAAGTATCACTGTCGAGACCGTCAATATCAGCCTCAATCTGTGCATCAAACTCTTGCTCTATATCAGCAATGAAACTTTCTTCCGCTTCTATATCGTCTGCATCAGCCACGACCCCTAAACGCTTATAAGCGCCAGCCTCATCAATAACATCAATGGCCTTATCTGGCAAAAAACGCTCATGGATATGTTTCGCTGACAATTGAACGGCAGTAACCAGTGCTTCATCAGTATAGACAACATTATGGAACTCTTCGTACCGCGGTTTAAGACCACGCAAAATATCAATCGTATCATCAACACTTGGCTCTTTCACGTCGATCTTTTGGAAGCGACGCGATAAGGCATGGTCTTTTTCAAACACTTGACGGTATTCAGTAAAAGTGGTTGAACCGATACAACGCAGTTCACCATTGGCAAGTGCTGGCTTAATCAGGTTAGACACATCCATATTACTGCTCATTGATGAGCCAGCGCCAATAATCATATGAATCTCATCAATAAACAAGATAGCATTGGGTTTTTTCTTCAATGCATCTAATAGCGATTTCATACGTTTTTCAAAATCGCCGCGATATTTAGTGCCTGCGATCAATGAGCCAATATCAAGACTATAAATTACGCAACCATTGAGTGGTTTCGGGGCTTTATCATTGATAATCAACCACGCCAACCCTTCAGCAATAGAGGTTTTACCAACACCCGGTTCACCGACCAATAGTGGATTATTTTTGCGGCGGCGACACAAAACTTGCGCGGCGCGTTCAATCTCAGGACCTCGCCCAATCAATGGATCTGTTTTACCTTCAGCAGCACGCTGATTTAAATTGGTCGCAAACTCAACCAATGGATCTTTACTGGTTTTTTCTGAGGCACTACTACGGCGCTCTCCCGTCATAGAAGCACGCGGCTCAGATGGCTCATCTTTATCTTGACCGTGTGATAGATACTGAGTCAGCTCAAGACGACTGATGCCCTGTTTTTTGAGCAAATAAACCGCATAAGTATCATGTTCTGAAAACATCGACACCAGAATATCCGACCCTTCAACCAAACGACCGCCACCAATAGACTGCACATGAAAAATTGCCCGTTGTAGAATACGATCGAAGCTTTGGGTCGGCTGCGGGGATTGCTCAGTATCAGGATCGACCGTTGGAGTATGCTTATTAATATAAGCCTCAAGCTCAGTACGTAGTGCTGAGACATTTGCATTACAGGCCGTCAATGTGTTGGCAGCGTGCGTATTTTCTAAGAGTGCCAGTAAAAGATGTTCAACAGTGAGATACTCATGCGATTTTTGGCGCGCAAGTGTCATTGCTAAACGCAAAGAAACTTCAAGATGACGACTTAACATAACGACTTCCTACGGTTATACCTATCTTTATAATTGATAGCTTTATGAATGAGTTAGTAAGTAAATCAGGGCGGTGGATGGATTGTTCAAGGGCAATATGAGTATTATTAAATGACGCTGTTAAATAATGGCTTCTATGGCTTGGCTATGATCCTCACTTTTCTTTATCTCAACATGATACTCAGATATAGTCAATCTATTAACACATACTAAAATGTATCGAAGTGTCCCTAGACCATTTTTCAATGATAATATTTATTCAACAATAATAAAGCGTATATACTAAAGCTACAGACAATTCAAGAATTTGAATAATGCAAAAAGAGAATAAATACAGGCAATAATGAGAAAAGCGGTTATATAAGAAAGTCTAAGCTAGTTTAAAAAAGAGAGGTGTAGAGCAAGTTTGTGCTTAAATAAACTTGCTCTAAAAACACTAGAAGAATATATTTTATTGAAAATATTAAAGATATATAGTTAAAATATAGTGAACTTGAGATAAACATACGTCATCAAAAATTAGAGTAAGGCTTTACTCGCCTTGATGCGGTTCGATTTGGGTCAATAATGGATAGCCTTCGCGATGTGCCAGACTGTTAACTTTTTTGGCCTTGGTCTCAGCAATGTCTTTAGGATAAATACCAGCAATACCTTTGCTGCTATTATGAATCGTCAACATAATCTCAACGGCCGAATCCATACTATGACGGAATTCAGACTGTAAAATATAGACGACAAATTCCATCGGCGTGTAATTGTCATTATACATCACCACAGCATACATAGGCGGCTTGGCTACTTCCGGCTCTGCTACCAATACATCAGCCTGCGGGGCTGTTTCACCTTCAGGCTCACCCACTTGCGCAAGACGCATGGGTATATGTGGAAAGTGCCAATCTGATGTGATTGGCGTCGCTTTTGCTATCGTTTGTTTTATCATAATTAGAATACAGATGAATCAGTAGGTTTAATGAATGGTTATCTTTAAGAGACTATAAAATCTTTAAAAATAAGGGGTAACACTAGATATCTGGCTAGCAGCTACGACAACTAATGCTCCATAAGACTTAAGGCTCAATAGGACTTTCATCGACGTCTGGCAAATCTAACAGTGATAATGGCATATTGTCAACTTTAGCACCAAGCTTCCAATCATACAGCTGCTCGACTTCTTGACCAGCGGCTTTCAGATTTAGCTTGATTTGCAATGGCTTGAAACCCGCTGGCATTGTAAAGCGACCACGTATACGCGTCACGCCTTCAATCGTGTAGCTGACGGGCTCTAATGGCACTTCTACAAAATCATCATCATCAAGCAAAGTCAGCGTTGGATTCAAACGTTTGGCTTTACCATCACTTGCGAGCATACCTATATCGAAACCATATTCAAAGGCATTTTCAGGTAAGGGCTCAATCTTTGCACCTAGTATCTGTAAAGGCATGCCGCCCTTCTCACTCACAATCTCAGCATAGAGGTCATTGAGCTGCGCTACCTGTCTATTTTCAACCATGATGGCTTGCTGATTTTCGCGTAACTCTTTTAAGTTTGCCAAACTTATTTCTAATTCTTGTTTAGAAGTAGCAACTTCATTGGTCGCTATTTTATGACTGACGCGCAAATCTTTTAGCTCTTGGAGCGACTCTTTGCTGGTAATGACTGCTTGCTGGGTTTCATTTTGCATTGAATAATAGCCACGTTGATAACCAAGTTTGTGACCAAATACTAATGCAACAACTGCTGTCACCAATATCGCAATCACAAATAACGCTAACACCAATGTGGAAGCGCCCTGCTGCGAGCGAGCAATGCTGTAATGCTTCATAACACTACGCTGAGTTTCAGTATTCAGAGATGAACAATGTAAGCTACGCTCCAATTTATACGAAACAGAGTCTTGGCACGATGGGCGTGCTGGCGGTGAGCAAAAGCGTAGTACACTCTTAAAACGCATTTAGGCAGTATCTCTTAACAGGAAAGGCAAGTTATTATAGCGGAATTTATAATCAATACCTAGTATCATAAATGAGGATAATTTAATCATAAGTAAACATCTGTTAAGGAACGATGGGCGCAAAATTTAAACCAAGAGACTCATCCAGTCCAAACATGACATTCATGTTTTGCACTGCTTGCCCAGCTGCCCCTTTGACTAAATTGTCTTGTACGACAATGACAGTTAATTCGGCACGCTCATTGTCTTGATGAACAGCAATACGCAATCGATTGCTGGCACGTACACTACGGGTATCGGGATACAGACCTTTTGGCATAACATCTATAAATTGTTCTGATGCATAGCTTTGCTCAAATACTTGTTGCCAATCCACCAAAGCACCTGCATCGGTCAGCTCCATATGAATAGAGCTCAACATACCGCGTATCATCGGTACCAGATGCGGCAAAAAACGAATACGATGGTTAAACTGACTGTCTAGTAATTGGGCAACACCTTGCTCAATCTCTGGCAAATGGCGATGACCTTCAACGCTATATGCTTTAAAATTGTCTGTGCTTTCTGCATAATTCAGTGCAAGACTGGCTTGGCGACCAGCGCCAGAAACACCAGATTTGGCATCGATAACAATGCGTGATTCAATAAACTGTTTAGATTGCTTATTTTGCGCGTCAATTATCGGCTTTAAACCTAAGATAGCCGTAGTTGGATAGCAACCAGGGTTACCAACCACCAATGCCTCAGCAATTTTGGCGCGATTGACTTCAGGCAAGCCGTAAACGGCAGCTTTTAATAACTCAGGACAAGCGTGTGATTGTTGATACCAGTGCTCAAACTCGCTCAATGACTGCAAACGAAAATCTGCCGCCAAATCAATGACTTTTACCCCAGATTGAGTCAAAGCCTCTGCTTGCTTCATTGCAACGCCATGCGGCGTGGCAAAAAATACCACATCACATTTTTGCAATGTCGCTAGCGTCTCGTCCCCTAGGTCACTAAACACAATATCTGAGATACCGCGTAAACTTGGGAATATCTCATCAGCGCGAGTGCCCGCTTCGCTACGCGAGGTTAACAAATCAATAGACACTTTAGGATGGGCAGATAATAGACGTATCAACTCAATACCCGTATAGCCTGTGCCACCAACAATCGCTGCTGAAATCATAAGATATCCTTTTCTGCTACTTTACTATTACTTAATAAATATGAGATATAGAATCTGCCCAATAACAAAGACTATATCTCAAATTGTACTTTTTAGATTTTATAATCATGTACCGCATCGATGAACACTTTGGCATTGTCAGGATTAACCCACTGGGTAATGCCATGACCTAGGTTTGCCACATAACCGGTCTTTTCACCATTGGCATAAGCACTATCGAGCATCGCATTGACTTCAGCACGGATAGTTGCTGGAGAGCCGTACAAAGTTGCTGGGTCTAAATTACCCTGAATGGCTTTGCTACTTTGTAGTTTTTTATGGTGCTTGGTTAACTGACGCTGACTTTCGGTCAAAACTTGACGGGCACGATCAATCGGCATTGTCCAGTCTAAACCCAATGCATCCGCCTCACTATCCGCTTGAATATCAAGCCATAGCCCACCGCCTTTAGTAAATAATACTACCGGTATTTCAGGATGACGTACCTTTAGCTCAGCTACAATACGCTTATTATAAGCATGTGAGAAATCAATGAATTGACGATGACCCAGCGCGCCGCCCCAACTATCAAATATCTGTAGTATCTGTGCGCCTGCCACGACTTGGGCATCGAGGTAATCAATCACTGACGTTGCTAACTTATCTAACAATTGATGTAAAAAATCAGGATTGCTATACAAAAAGCCTTTAGTATAGCGATAATCCTTTGAGCTACCACCTTCAATCATATAAGTGGCTAGTGTCCAAGGACTACCAGAAAAGCCAAATAACGGCACTTGCCCATTGAGCGCGGTACGAATACTGGTTACCGCACGCATTACGTAGTCAAGAGAGTCATTGACATCGAGCACAGGCAATCTATCCAAATCAGCTTGCTGGCGAATAGGATGTTTAAACTTAGGACCTTCACCCGCTTCGAAATAGAGACCCAATCCCATGGCATCAGGAATGGTCAATATATCACTGAACAAAATAGCCGCGTCTAAATCATAACGACGTAATGGCTGTAAGGTGACTTCTGTCGCACGCGCGGTATCTTTACACAGGCTCATAAAATCACCTGCTTCAGCACGGGTCGCTTTATACTCTGGTAAATAACGACCAGCTTGACGCATCATCCAGACAGGTGTGGTATCGATCGGCTCAAAACGAAGTGCTCGTAGCAATCTATCATTTTTCAAAGGCGCAAATTTTTGCTCAAGCGAATTATTATTGTCTGAAGCACTCATGTACAAATCTCCAAAACAGCACTATATGTCACCAAAGCGCATATAACACTGGATAAATTACGTTAAAGGAAAGAATAGCAAAGCGCTTATTATCAAGATATTTATAGCTCTATAGATATTAATCTTTTTACATCGTCAATGCTAAGTTATCACGGTGCACCATGACGACACGTTCTTCATTGTTACCAAGGATACGATCGAACTGCTCAGTACGCTCACGAGCAACGCGGCAGGCATCGCGAGAAGAGAAGTTGACTTGACCAACGGCGATACGCTCACCAGTATCCTGATGGACGATTTCGACCACATCGCCTTCATCGAAATCCCCACGCACTTCAGACACGCCAACTGGCAATAAGCTTTTTTGATGTTCGACCACCGCTTTTGCTGCACCTGCATCAACAATTAAAGAGCCTGACATACGCAGATGCGCGGCGAGCCACTGTTTGCGAGCAATAATTTTATCTTGATCATTGGTGGTCAATAAGGTACCAACTGCTTCGCCAGAAACCACACGAGTGATGACATCATCGATAGCGCCACTCACAATCACCGTCGGACAGCCACCCATAGCAGCAAGACGACCAGCACGAATTTTGGTTAACATACCACCACGACCCAACTTGCCGCCATCACCTGCAATATCAAATAAATAATCAGCCATCGCACGCTCTTGACGGATCATTCTGGCATTAGGGTTGTTGCGTGGATTGTCAGTAAAGACACCTTCTTGATCAGTTAAGATAATGTACAAGTCGGCATTGACCATCGCCGCTGCCATCGCCCCTAGAGTATCGTTGTCACCAAACTTAATCTCATCAATAGTAATGGTATCATTTTCATTAATGACCGGCAGCACACGCCATTCTAGTAGCTGCGTAAGCGCACCAGTAGTATTAAGATAACGACTACGGTTAGACAAATCATCATGCGTCAGCAATAACTGTGAGCTTTGAATACCGTGCTGAATCAATGCTGACCACCAGGTTTCAATCAAACCCATCTGTCCGACAGATGCACAGGCTTGTAATGCCGCCAGTTTTTTAGGACGCTCCTCAAGATTCATACGCACCACCCCTTCAGCGACAGCACCTGAAGATACGAGCAGTACCTCTACGCCTTGCTTATGGAGTTGCGCGATCTGCTTTGCCCATTCGTAAATGGCAGTTCGATCAAGCCCTCGACCATTATTGGTTAATAACGATGAGCCAATCTTGACAATAACGCGCTGAATATCAAAGTTACGAGCTTGCTCAACAAACCTTGCTTCTTCTATCGTGTTCTCTATGCCAACTGCCATATAAACTCCTGTTGCTATGGTAAATTAATCATGGGGATACATCTAAAAAATATGTGCAAAGACCAATCAGATTAAGGGGCGTAAACCACTTCGACGCCATCATCATCGTCATCGCTATCATCAAAATCGTCATCCGACAAATCCGTACCTTCACGCGCCGCTTTACGAGCAGCACGATACGCTTCACGCTGGGCTTCAGTGTTTAGACGAACTTCTGCCTCTAAACGCTCAAATCGTGCTTTTTGTGCATCAGCAAAGATAGGATCTTCGATTTCACGTTCGCGTTCACGCTCAATCTCATTCATCAAGTGGTACTTGATAGCATCAACACCCTCACCTGTTAAGGTGGCGGTACGGAAAACAATACCTGTCCAGCCAAGCTCTGCCACAATATGGGTACAAAGCTCATTTAACTCTTCTTCAGGCACCTGATCGATTTTGTTTAATACCAAAATCTGTGGCAAATTGGCCAATTCAGGTGAAAAACGCTCAAGCTCATTTAAGATAACGCGAGCGTTTTCGACCGGGTCGCTGCCATCGATAGGCTTGATATCAACCAAGTGTAACAGACGACGCGTACGAGCGACATGCTTTAAAAAGCGAATACCAAGTCCAGCACCTTCTGAGGCACCTTCAATCAAACCTGGAATATCGGCCATAACAAAAGAGCGATGACGACCAATATCAACCACACCCAGATTAGGAACCAGCGTGGTAAATGGATAGTCAGCTACTTTTGGTCTAGCAGCAGAGACTTGGCGGATAAAGGTCGATTTTCCTGCGTTAGGTAAACCAATTAAGCCAACATCAGCCACTACTTTTAGCTCAAACTTAAGAACTTTTAGCTCACCTTCAAAACCTGACGTCGCTTTACGCGGCGCTTGGTTGGTAGAGCTTTTGAAATGGGTATTACCCAAACCACCATCGCCACCTTTGGCAATCAGTAAAGTCTGACCAATTTCAATCAAATCACCCAATACTTCATCTGTCTCGGTATCAACGACCGTCGTACCAATAGGCACTGGTAAGAAAAGGTCATCAGAGCCTTTGCCTGAACAGTTTCTACTATGACCGTTCTCAGCACGCATAGCGTCGTGGCGACGGGTATAACGATAGTCAACTAAGGTGTTGGTATTATCCTCTGCAATAACATAAACATCGCCGCCCTTGCCACCATCACCACCATCAGGACCACCGCGCGGGACATATTTTTCTCGGCGAAAACTGGCGATTCCGTTACCACCGTCACCTGCTTTTACCGTTACGACGGCTTCATCAATAAATCGCATCTTACTTTCCTTTATTTACACTCTAGTTTATAAGCTTAATGACAGTCATAGACTGCTTCTTTTGCCTATAGTTATCTTTTAAAAAAATGGCAAACTTTCGTCAATATTGCTCTACATCATTGCTTTATTCATGACAATAACACCCGATGACCAATCGGACTATCGGGTGCTGTAGATATTACCGCTAAAACCATATCCGTTTGTTTATATAACTAATGACCATCGCTCTACTCTTTGAATCAAAAAATTATGACCGAGTCATTGCTGCTATACAAACGTATTAAGCTGGAATCTGCGCATAACTGATACCTGCCATTTGCGTTGCCAAACGTAATACTTGCGTGCTATAACCAACTTCGTTGTCATACCAAATATAAACGATAGCATGATTATCCGTCAAAATAGTCGCTTGGGCATCAACGATACCTACATGTGTATCACCGACAAAATCCGTTGATACCGCTTCTGTAGAATCCGTGTAAGCAATTTGTGTTTGCCACTGGCTACTATTTGAAATTTTGCGCATAAACTCATTTAACGCATCAGCACTAGCTGGCGCAGTTTTAAGATTTAAATTCAAAATCGCTAAGCTAACGTTTGGTGTCGGTACACGGATGGCATTGCCCGTCAATTTACCACTCAGCTCTGGTAGCGCTTTCCCGACTGCCTTTGCTGCACCAGTACTGGTGATAACCATGTTCAATACCGCACTACGACCACGGCGATCTGCTTTATGATAATTATCAATTAAGTTCTGATCGTTAGTGAACGAGTGAATGGTTTCAACGTGACCATTTTCAATACCGTATTCGTCATTTAATACTTTTAATGTTGGGGTAATTGCGTTGGTCGTACAGCTCGCCGCACTAACGATAGTGTCATCGCCGACCGTATCGTTATTTACGCCATATACGACGTTTTTAATCTCGCCGCCAGCAGGTGCCGTTAATAGCACTTTTTTCACACCAGTCGATTGTAAATGCTTACCAAGACCAGCCTCATCTTTCCAGATACCCGTATTATCAATGACCAGTGCATCGTTAATACCATAAGCCGTATAATCAATCTCGCTTGGGTCTTTGGCATAGATAACTTGCACAAAGCGACCATTAATGATCAAACCATTGTTTTCATCATCAACAATCACGCCGCCTGCAAAACTACCGTGAATCGAATCGCGCTCTAGCAATGACGCACGCTTAGCCAAGTCGCCTGCTGCTGCGGGACGTACTACGATGGCTTTTAGCTGCATGCCCTTGGCACTTGACGCTTGCGATAACAATAAACGAGTTAGGATACGACCAATACGACCAAAACCATATAGCACCACATCCGCTGCGCCATTGATAGCCGCTTTAGTATTATCAACAGACTGTAATGCCGATTGAATATCACTGTCATTAGCGATTAGCTGACCAACATCAATACGTACAGCTGACAGATTTTTATTCTCTGCTAACACTTTAACCATCGCTAAAGTATCAGCGATATCAATCGCATGAGCACCTTGATCACGCAAAGCAACTTTTTGATGCAGCGCCAATATTTGACCCACAGAATTGCTATCTAGCGTATCACCGAATAAAGTCACTTGCACATCTTGCTCATTGTAGAGCTTGTTCAATAGCCCCATGAGCTCAATCGCTTGTTGCTCCTGGGTGTTATAGTTGCTCAAATGGTCTTGATGTAATTGGCGTAAGGTATCAGCGTTACTCACGAGAAACATCCTTATGGTCAGTATTGGGGAATCAGTAAAATAGGAAGAAATATTATTGAATAAGGTATATACAGTCTATGTACTCACTCAGATATGCTAACAGACGACTGCTGTCATCGATTATTATCATAGGAGTCTGTAGATAAGCTAGATTTTAGCTTAAAACGCCTTATTTTGCTAGTGATAACAAATTTGTATGAGTCACAAGCTATTTGATGACTACCGATTTAGCATAATAAAACGGGTTATTACGATAAAGGCAGCATATTATGCTGCCTTATTATCAATCCACTTAAACAATGATAAATACAAGAGCCATGATAAATAAAGGCAATATAAACCATTATCAGACTTTTATGGAATCAAATCCACCGTCTGCTTACTCTGCGACGTTAATTTAAATTCTTTCAAATCATAACCCTGTTGCTGGGCAATTTGACGGTATTTGGCATAAGTTTCTTGGCTTACGTTTGGCGAACGAGCCAGCAGCCATAAATACTTTTTATCAGGTGTACCAACCAGAGCAGTTTTATAATCGGGATCACGTGCCAATACCCAATAGTCAGCTCGCCCTACCGGCAACCAACGAATCCACGATGGCAAAAAGGTAACTTTTAGTTTGCTTCCTGTCGCATCAGCAGGTTTTGCTAAGCCTTCAGCAATAATGTTCGAGCCATCTTCAGCCTTACACTGATTGATAACTTTGATACCTGAACCATCAGTTTTTTCAACATAGTTAGCCGTCACATCGCTGGCACAGTTGCGCTGAAAATACATCGGCAAACGACCGATCTCATACCAAGCACCAGCATATTTATTGAGATCAACGCTATCTACCGTAGTCGGTGTACTAGCAGATTTATGAATAATACTGCTAGGTTTAACCGTGAGCACCTCTGCCGTTACATTGGTCATGTGCTTGCTAGCAACCGCTTGAGTCATAGACGGTGTCGCTGCATAAGCAGAAAATGCTGCTAACGGTATGATAATAGCTAAGGCTATTCCAGTATGCTTAATAAGACCATTCATAAATATACGCTCTGGTATCTCTGCAACGCTTGCTGCGTTTTTAGGAGATATGATGTGAGGTGGCTCGACTATGGATTGCTCAAATTCTTTGAAGATACTTGTCTTAATACAATCAACTTCAGCTGTACTGGCGTTAAAGGTGCTGTTATCAATTAAATTAGAGTTAAGTACACTTACATGAGTTTTTTTGACACATTTATAATCAAAAAAGCTGGTTTGTTGTGACATATCTTGTGCCAGAGTTTCTAAATATTCTTTACTAAAACCTACATTATTATAGCTGGCGTCATTACTGGCACAGTCAATATTACCTGCTGGTGTTGCCTGATCTTTATTCATCTTATACTTAGGTAGCTGGTCAGTATGCGGTGATTGAGAACCAGCTGCCTCAGAATCAGACCATACTGACTTCGGTAACTTATTGGTTTTCATAGGGATACCATTTTATTAACAGTGATTATTAAGAGCGATCTATCTACTTATAGGCATTTATTCATACCATTGTTATTTATCAGAGCAGCACAAAATGATTTTCACCCACTGGCCCTACAACAAAAAATGAATGGAAATTAAATTGGCTATTACTTTTAACATCATAGTCATTAAAAGTCTTAACAATTAATAAGTCTATAAAAGCTTGATTTAGCGCCCTTCGATAATTAATGATTCATAGTAATGGCAAATCCCTAATCAAAACAGTGTGGCAATGTAGGAAAACGCAACGGTTTGTAAGTAATTCTGTTTATAAGATATGCGAAGTTACATTTTTATTAACCGATAAAGAATATTCAAATCAATTACTTATCTAGTGCTATTTTTCCTCTGAGAATTTTTTTATTTGACCTATCATAGTCTGGTTTTAGCGGTGTTCAAATGGCAGCTTAATGCCCAAAATTGTTATAAAAATGCGGTTAACCATAGTACCAAAAACTATTTTAAAAACTGGCGAATTCCAGCAACAGCAACGCCTCCATGTAGCACGGCTTGTTTATACATCATAGGCGATAGTCCACCTAAGCCGATAACTGGCATATCCGCTAAATTTGCTAAATTTGACCACGCCTCCCATCCTAATGCCGGTGTATCAGGATGGGTTTGGGTACACTCAACAGGTGCCAAGAAAATACCGATAACGGGTGGCAACTGCTGCTGTAATCGAATAGACGCCAGTTGATTGGCAGCATTAATACTATCTACATCATGGCAACTAACGATTAATGGCAAGCTTGTAGACAAGGCAGAGTACGACATGGGCTCCTTAGCTACTCCGCTTGACCATTGCATAAGCTGTGTCTGTGTTAAATGACTTGCTATTATTTGATTATTTGCTTCTACATTGTCTGCTTTGTCCATATCTAAGTGGTCAGGAGTAATCGCTTGAATATCAGTACGTAGTTGTAATAGCTGCTTGATACTGTTTTCTGTCCCTGCTGCTTTTGTCCGCATATAAACCCAAGCACCAGCCGTTATATGCTCATGATGATACTGTAACCATGCTGCTATAGGATTAGAGGCAGCATCAAAATGCGATAATGGATAAGTAACTGTGATCTGCATAGGCAACTGTAACCACGCAAGGATTGTCTTATTGGCAGCAGGCAAGTCATAATGTCCTGCTAGCAGCTCGGCCTTCTCTACCCATGTTAGCTTTTGTCCTTCTAGTCCATAGCTGAGATTTTTATATTGCGCATATTGTTGTGCAGTCACTTCAATACGGTAAACTTGTAAGCAGACCTGCTTATCACCATAGTCATGATGCAATCGACCCAGTTTAACTGCCGTATTATTAGCAATATTGATACCTGTCTCTTCAGCAACTTCTCGTATCAGCCCTTGTTTTGCTGTTTCATGAGCGTCTATCTTTCCGCCTACAAACTCATAACGGTTGCCTTGGTGCTGAGAAGCCGCTCTAAATCCTAGTAGATATTGATCCTTATAATGAATAACGGCAACCGCTACATTGACTGTCGTTATTGAAGTGTTTTTTATAAAGTTACTTTGTTTGACTGTCATCCTATTTTCCTTTAATGCTACTGAGATTGATGGCTAAAATTGTTTGAATAAAAAAACGGTTGGATAAGTTTACATAATCACTGTTATTTATTTTATAAATTTGCTTGCAAAATCATTCAATCTAAATGATAATTATTATCGTTAATAAATTATATTCTATTAGTATTTATTGTTTTGAATATTTGCTACTTTGCTATCAAAAGGAATTTACCATGAGTCTTGTTATCTCTCGTCATTTGAACTTCCGTGAAAACCGTCTGCCTACTTTGCAATCACAGCACTTGTTTGCTTTGACTAAGGAGGTACGTATTGAACATGAAGGCGAAGAATATCGACTTCGCTTAACACGTAATAATCGATTAATTTTAACCAAATAAATTCTCTTAATGCTCATAAAAAAACGCCTTTTTATAAAGGCGTTTTTTATTTGATCAAATAGTAATGATAGATTACTTTATAAGCCGTCACTTCCGGTCAACTAATCTGCCCAGCTGCCCATCTATTAAAGTCACAGCAAATATGAGGGTAGATATCTAAGTACAATCTTTAGAACTGCCAACTATAAACCACATCCACGGCATTTTCTGCTGCTGACGTTGCCTCTACATAGATACGGCGGGTCAACTGGTAACGTATCGACAAGCTGTTCTGCGCATTAAAAACGCCCACACCATAGCGGATATATAAGTCAGGGGTCACATAACCGGTGACATTGACATTGGTATCTTCACTGCTGCCTGAAGCATCAACCGTTAAGCTTTGGAAGCCAAACGCTTGACCGATTTGATTGGTCAAATTACGTGTGCCGCTCAGCCCAAAGCTGAGTCCAGCGGCCGCTAAGTTATTGGTGACTTGAGATTTAAAGCCTTGCTCACTGATTTGAGTAGCACTTTGATTATTAATACGACCCGTGACCAAGGCATTCATCGCTTGCTGCTGCGTAAGCCCGGCATTATTGAAAACGATGATATTAGGGCTTTCAGTATTACCTTTGACACGGACACCGACTGTTTTACCACTGATATTTTTGACAGCTTCAATACTTAAACTCGGTTTCATCACATCGCCGTTAAAGCGCACTTGACCATAGTTAAGCTCTAGGTTTTGACCAAAAGCATTAATATTGGTACGACGTGAGACCTGTACCACCCCTTTTGCACGCATGATGCCTGTACCGCTTTGCGTGACATGAATGGCACCTGCTAGAGGAATCACGGCACCAAAACCACGGAAGTTGATGTCATTACCCAAATCGATACCGATATCAGCATTGATTGACCAAGGTTTTGAGATAGCTAAAACCTCATCAATATTGCCGATAAGACGACGATCAAGTACGACAGCGTCTTCGGTCTGAGTAATGATATCTTCACTAGCCTCTGGCGGACGAATGGTCGCTGATGGCACACTGACTGCCCCAGTGATATTGACATAGCGATCGGAAGGACGCACGATAATATCGATATCAGGATCAACACTCGCCACCAATAATGGCGGCTGGGTCAATATCAAACCTTTACCATCTATACTCAGCTTAGCCTGTAGCTTTTGCTGCCAATTGACAGTGCCAGCAACCGTCCCTTTCCCTGTACCACTATTGAACCTACCATCTATCGTTGCTTGAGTACCACGGATTTTGGCAGTGGCATTCACTTTGGTCAAATTGACCGGCAAATCAAGCATCGCCATGCGACCATTCGCTAACTTCACATCGCCATAAAACTGTGGCTTATCCAGTGTGCCGCCCAAGCCGCCTGCCATAGTGATGTTACCTTCGAGCACGCGCATACCAGGGAAGAAAGGTTTAAAAATAGCCAAATTAAGCTCATTGAGCACCAACGCACCTGATATAGGTTTGGGCGTCTTATATGGATCAACGATCACTTCTGCATAACCACGAGCACCATCACCCGTATTGATATCTGAGCGTATTTTTAGACCATTTGGTACAGACACCGCAATGAGCGAGATGCGCTTGTAAGGTAAGGTGACAGGCAAGCTATCACCATCTTGAATCAAGCCAATTTTACCGTTGTCAGAATACAGCGTGGTATTAATCGTTGGTGGACGACCACGTTGCCAGCCAACAATCGCTTTGCCGTTAATCTTGCCATGCCAATCGATATCTTTCGGTAAAAATGCTGAAAATAGTGAGGTGTCTATTTTTTGTATCGCCAAATCAACTTGACCACTGGCAGCTGAAGCAATGAGGTTTTCACGTAAACACAATTTACCTGTTTGATCAGTCGCCTGCCAACAATGTGCCGCCAGCTGTACTTTTAGCTCTGTGCTATTTTTACCTTGCTTCTTAGGCAAATTAACAATCAGCTGCGCTGGCTGCAATTGGTTTAAGGTTGCATATTTGGACTTAACTTGACCCTTGCCAATAACACCTGACCAGCTGAGCTTATCTCGATTAAAGCCACCCTTAAGCCTTGCTGAGATACTGAGCTTCTCATTAAGCAGATCAAAATCAACTATGTGAGCTTGTTCAGTACCATTAAAGGTTGCATTAAAGTTTTTAAAATTTTGCCCCGCCGCTTCTAAGCCTTCGGCAGTGATAATAAACTGACTTGGACTGTTTGCCAAATTAACCAGTTTACCGCGTATGCGACCTTGACGTAATATAAAGCCTGGTAGCGTAATACGCTCACCAACCAAATCAACATAAATCGTCGGCAATGCTTGTCCTGCTGGCTGTGACAAGGTAGCACCGCCAGAGACTTTACCACCAAGCTTGTCTGAGAGCTGATCAAGGCTTGTGATATTGATTTTGGCTTGTAGCTGTTTGGCATTACCATTAGCGGTGATGTAATTATTACCCCAACGCAGTACTAAATTATTGGCATTTAAGCTTTCGATTAAAGCGTTCACTTGCTTATATTGTGCCTGCGCATCTTGCTTCTGCAAACGTTGAAAATAGCTTGCCAAGTCTTTTGGTAGATGTAGTGTGGCTGTCAAGCTGCCTTTGGCGCTAAGTGGTTGACCCTTTAGCATCCCATTCAAATTCACTTGCTTGATATTAATCGTCTGTTGGGTATCACCCCAACGTCCACTGGTATCAATAGTGCCGGTAATCGTACTCGGTATGTCCTTGAAGAAATAACCCAAATTAAAGCGATCCATGACCGCATCAATATCCCAAGCAAGACCTTGGCGCACATCAACGGTGCCTTTAGCATCAATACTGCCTGCTGCGCCCACGTGTCGAAAACGCTTGATGCGAATGAGCTGTGCATTACCACTGGCATCAATAGTCAGTTTACCTGCTGGCAATTGCTCAGCGTCTAAGACACCATCAAAGTTTACGACGAAGTTTTTCAGTACGCCTTTTGCCTTAGCATTATTCTTTGGCGGACTTTGCCACTCGCCAGTGGTTTTTAAATCACCAGTAATAATGGCGGCATTATTGGGCAAGAAATAACCCAAATTAAACTTATCAAAGCGCCCATCTAGCGTCCAGCCGATATTCTTTCTTAGGTCGATGACACCCTTGGCTTTGACCGCACCTGCTTCGCCATTATAATTTAACTTGCGAACACTGATCAGATTTGGCGTACCAGCGGCATCGATTGATAAGCGACCTTTTGGTACATCAGCCGTGTCAATTTGACCATCAAAACGCGCATCAAAGACCGATAGCTTACCACCGATAATATCAACACTGGCATCGCCGCCGCCAGTAATGCCGATAGCACGACCTTTTTGTGTGGCATCCAACTGCGCCTGCAAAGCGGTATTATTGAAACTAATAATATGCCGCTGACCTTTGACACGGTTTTTAGTGATATTCAGCAATCGTCCGCGGGCACTGATACGTCCAGTTAGGCGCTCAAGCGGTATATCACTGCGGTATTGCTTGGGCAATAAGCCATTAGTACGTGCATCAATCTGCCAAGTAAGCGGACGTTTTTTAGTGGCTAATTGAATCTGACCTGTGCCTGACAAATCGCCCACCACCCCTTTATAGTTTAGGCGGTTGATATCAATGATATTGCCAGCCTTACGAAGCCTGACATCGTAGTTACCTTTAGGCGCTGCATTCAGCTCATTAATAATGGCTTTGCCATCGACAGAAAGATTTGAGCCGCGAACAATCACCTTTGCTTGCCCACTAGGGCTATTGATGTTGCCGATATTAGGGATATTTTTACGCACAAGGTTCTGCCATTTTGCATCAATATACAAAGGGGCAACTTGTTTAGATTTGGCTGAGGTTTTTCCACGGACAATATTGGCATTGACTTGCTCGCCGTCACGCTGACGTAATGCAGCATCCATTTCCATATTACCAGCAGTATTTTTCTGCTGATAATGAACGGATAATCGACCGTTTAACTTTTGCGGAGCATATACTTTAAAGTCCGCATATTGTTTAGGAATGACGCGACGTACATCAAAATTACTGCCGCTCGCTCTTATCTTTGCATCAAAACTACTGTTCCAATCCAAGATACCTTGCAATATCAAGTTGCCAGCGGCCACATCTGCATCTAGGCGATCAACACGTAGCTGACGATTGGCAAGAATGGCGCGTCCTTGGTAATGTCCTGAAGGAATGTCTTTAGCGGTCAATTCAGTGTTTATACGTAGGCGTATCTCTGAGATCACGCCTGATGCGGTCGCGATGCCACTCTTTAAGTGAATGTTTTGACTGTCCGCATAAGGAACCAGAATGTCATCCCATTCAAGTTTTGCTTGAAACGGTGCATCAGGATCCAATCCCTGCACTACAAAGTCGCCACTAACCGCACTATCATTGTAGCGGCTACTAACCTTGCCAACGGTGCGCTTTAACGTGCCTGTTGCGGTGATATTCAAGGGATCAATATAGGCTTTTTCTAAAGCACTGACCTCTACAATGGCACTCAAATCTAAAGGATAGTCGCCTTGCAAATCGGCATGACCCTCTAAAGCACTGACTTTAACAATATCGCCATATTGCAAACTACCGCGACCCACCGTCACCATACTGCCAACCCACGTCAAATCGCGGGCTTCAATATCATGCACAACAATGGGGTCACGAGTTACTTGCTTATAAATGATGGTTTTTACTTTTGCATAATCAAAACGTAGATTAACCGGTAAGCTTAAGGTTCTATAATCGAATGCCTCACCTGTTGGCGGTTTTTTATTGATAATTTCAATGGTTTGTATATCCGCATCACGCAAATGTACTTCTTTGGCAAAGACGGCGCGCCAGCCTATTTTAACGTAAGCTTTATCTACCAATATCTCAAGATCTTCATTGGCAACAATATCGATATCAGTGAGCCATAGACCTTCGCGCAGATTGCCGCTACCGTATTTGAATTCAATACCAGTTTCTGCACTGATTTTCTCTAAGATAAACTTAGTGCCTGACTCAGTACCCGCCGCATATAAGAAGATGGCAAACATAATCGCTAGCACGATAAGAATCAGTACCAGCAATTTGAGCACAAAAGACAACGGATACCAACGTCTTACGGCGCGGGCATCTCGTTGTGCTGGATCTTCATCTAATGGCTTATTAGGCAGGGTATTTTTGGTCGACATGACACTCAACTACGTTAAAGAACGATTACCAGCAATCGCTAGAATAATAAAAAGACAACGGTTTTGTTTATATACTTTTATAAAGGAGAGCCAATAAACAGATGCAACCTAACTGGAATGCTCTCTTCTGTCACGCCAGCTGCAACATCGACGCGCACCACGCCAACAGGTGACGCCCAGCGGATACCAACGCCGACACCAACTTTGGTATCTGTCTCAAAATCTTTGTCATAAGCATTACCAATGTCAGTAAAAACAGCACCGCGAAAGCCGGGTTTAAACTCATAGTTATATTCTGCAATACCAACCGCGAGGATTTGTCCACCAGTCAGATAGCCTTTATCTAGTGGCGATAAGCTTTCATAGTCATAACCACGGATACTTTGGTCACCACCAGCAAAGAAGCGCAGCTTATAAGGCACCTCATCAAAGTCATCTGCCCAAATATAACCAGTATTGATACTGCCAAGCACTTGATGCTTGTCATCAGCACCAAAGCTATAAATACCGCTGACGCCAGCGCGAGCAATTGCTAGATTGGTATCGCTAAGCGCTTTATCAGCACCCGCTTCAATCGAATAGTATTGGCGGATACCGCTAGTGGGATTGGTGACACTATCTACATCTGTCTTACTGATGCCATAACCAAGTAATAATGCTTGCTGTCTAGGCTCTGAAGACGTAAAGCGAATAGGAAGATCGTTTAACTGCGCTTCATCATCAATACCCGTTTCTAACTCATCTAAACGGTAGCGCAGAGAGTAGCTGCGATTCCAACCCGTTTCACGGCGGATATTACGCGCTAGCGACCCTTTTAGGGTTTTGGTAGACAAATCAAAATTGCCTTCACCTTGATTAATCGCCTCTTCTTCATAAGTTAAACTTGCTTCAAGCTTGTCATTCAAAGGGTGCTTCCAAGGCCTGCTAGCATAGACACCGACATTTTTAGTGATTCTCGAAACTTCTGTCTCAAGTCCTGCCTGATAGCCTTTACGATTGAGCAGATTATAATCTATTTTCGCGGTTGCGCGGACACCAGTATCGGTACCATAACCAATACCCACCTGAGCATCACGCGGTTTATTCGCTGCCACAAACACGTATAGGGGTACTTTCTTACTCTCTAACACTTCTTGAGGTGTTTTACGCCCTGCCAATGTTGGTGGTACGAAGTTCTCATCCGCCAATATACTTTTCTCATCCGGGAATATCTTTTGTGCAATGTCACTGATAGCATCACTGATTTTACCTAAAATACTGTTTGAATCTTGGTCTTTTTCATCCAATACCCGATCATTTGGCAGACGGCTTAAGCGTTCTGCTTTTTGCTTAATGGCCTGCAGCTTCTCAAGCGTCTCTTCATCGGCTTCAAATTCGATAGCAGCAATGTCAGCCGCATTTACTTTCTCTCCGCTATTGGCATAAAGCTCGCCGTCATTACTAACACCTTCTATTTGGCGCGCATTAACATCAGAAGCATTGTTTACTTCGTCATCCATTGTTTCAATAAAATTGTCTACATTTGGTGAGTTATCAAAGGCCAAAGTAGCACTTTGTGTGCGCTCATCTGGCGGCAAAATCGACTCAACGTTGATGGTATTAAAATAACGGGTCGCCGATAAATCGTTACTAAATTTGGTGACAGCGGGACGATAAAAAGGATCGCCTTCTTTAAAGTCGAATAACTGCCTTAACAGTGACAATTCAACGGGCAGTTTTGCAGGATCACGGGTCAGTGTCCCTGATTCTCTATCATAAGTAAAAAATACCACTTCATCAAACTCATAGCGATCGCCAGTATTGTAAACCAGTGAAACATCTGCTGTGTTATCAGGCAAGATAATATCGACGGATTTATTTAACCAATATTGATCAAAGTAACCGTAAGTATTACTGAGCGACTCAAGGGCAGATTTACTGTCTTTATAGACGCGGTGGTTAAAGATATCGCCTTCTTTTGGTGGCAGATCTTTTTCAAGCTCAACAAATTCTTTTTGCTCACTGCCTGCACCGCGAATGTCGACAATCCGGCTATCGACACGTACGGGCTCACCCAGCTTTTCAATGACGACGTCGATCGTGTCTGTATAAGGCTGGCTTAGACGCAAAGTCACATCATAGTAACCAACTGCTTTTGCGGCATCTAATGCGGTTTGGCGTAAACGCGGTAATGCCGCTGTAAAGTCAACGACAGACTGCACAGTGGTATCATCAAGCGCCGCCTTGATATTCTTAATAGGCTGCACATCGTCATCAGCTTTGACTAGTATCGGCTTGGTATTGACAGCATTGCTATTGTTAGCTGCGACTTGTTGTAAGTAAATCGTAGTATCTACATGTGGTAGCGCCAGTGAGCCTGAATTAAACAATCGATTATAGAGACGCTTGACAATATTGCCTTTGTTGCGCGCCATTGGACTCGGCGTTTTGGCTTGCTCGATACTTTCGCTAACGGCTTCGGTATCGTTTTGATAATCTGGCAAATAGTCATCAGGATTGATCGAGTTTTCTGTATTCTTTGATTGATTGACGTTGGCTAAAATATCGTTATCCATCACCTCACTGGCATTACCAGTGCTGACAGCATCGCTAACCGTAATAGGACGCGCCATGATCTCTGCAGTCTCAGCTCGCTCAGCAATGCGTTCATTGATGCCTAATGTATCTAAATTACTGGGTGTCGGCAGATTGGTTGCGTCTAATTCCACATCCAACCCAATCGGCGGCGTACGATCGTCTAAAGTGGCGACAGGTGCATCAAAACCACTATTATTACTAGTGCCGATCCTATCGATATCTTGCGCGTTTTGTCTGTCCATCGCCGCAAGCTCACGATCAATCTCTTCAGGCGTCATCATCTGATAGCCCTGCTGCTGTATCGCTGCTGCTTGCTGCTCTAGATCTTGATTTGTATCAAAATTTTGCGCATCATCGAAATCATTATTAAAGCTATTGGCATTTTCTGGAATAACATTACTGTTAGTCTTGCCAGCTGAATTTTTCGCGTTTGGATTCTTAATACCTAGCGTTTGCTCACTATAGTCATCCAATACAGATTGCTCGATAATACCTTGCTCAACCGCTTTTTTTAGGCGCAGCGCATCTAACGCCATATCCAGCTGACGGTCATCATCAGAAATCGCCGCTTTGGGGATTTTTGGTGATGCTGCTGTAGCAGTTTTTGCTGTTATCTGGCTGCTTATAGCGCTATTATTTGAATCAGTAGTAGCGGCAAAAGCTGCAGGGGCAAGACTACAGCCAAAACCGACCAAGCTGGTGGTCAATGCACTAAAAAGCGCTGTGCGGGTAAAATAAAGACGCGGAGTATCGTTAGCACTAATAGCAATGCTAGATTTTATTGAGCTATTTTGGCAACCTAAGAGGTCAGGCAACTTAACAGGTACGTTATGCACTGGCGTTGAAGGCTGATGTTTCATATTCATTCCTATTCCCTCACGCAGCGCAAGGTTGCTGACGCTGACGACTACTAAGTCTTGGCGGTAAATACAGTGATAACAACAATTATAATGAGCTAAAACAATTTTTTAACTTACGACTTTACTTTTTGTCTGACGATTTAGCCTACGATTGAAGCATTAATATGTAATTAGTATATAAAAAATTACTTACATCAGACCATTTAAGCATCGGCAAACCTTTGCTATTGGCTACTTTATTAGGATTTAGTCGGCTAAAATTTACAAATCATAACTTAGTTAATTATGAAATCATAGCATTGGACGTATGTATTTTTGCCAAAGCCTTGCTATTATACGGCTTAACATTGATAAAACCTATGCCATATTTAGTTAAGTTTTTGATAGCGTTGATAATTACCCTAGTATTAATGACTATCTTCTCCGTCTTGCTTCACTTTTATTTGTCTTGACCCATTTGTAGGAATTTTCATGGCCAATCAGTTTCAGTTATTTAAGCGTCGCCGTTTTAGCGCCATGTTTTTTACCCAATTTTTGGGAGCGTTTAATGACAATATTTTTAAGCAAGCGCTGATATTAGTTCTGACCTACACGGCGGCGAGCCAGCTTGGCGTTGAGGTTAGTATTTTAAATAACTTGGCAGCCATGTTATTTATTTTGCCGTATTTTCTATTTTCAGCGCTGGCAGGGCAAATCGCTGACAAGTTTGAAAAGTCTAAATTGACCCGCTTAACCAAGCTGCTTGAGCTGTCCATTATGGTGATTGCGGCAGTGGGTTTTGTATTTGAGTGGTATGCACTCTTATTTGTCGCGTTGTTTTTAATGGGCACACAATCTACCTTTTTTGGGCCCATCAAATATGCCTACTTGCCACAAGCGATGCAAGAAAATGAATTGGTCGGTGCCAATGGTCTGTTTCAAATGGGTACGTCATTAGCGATATTACTTGGTATGATTATTGCTGGCGTCTTAACCCAAGTGCCACAGCCGCTATATTGGATTAGTCTGACCGTATTAGTCGTTGCGATATTAGGTTATTTCGCCGCCCGATCTATACCCACCATGCCAGCGATGCAGCCTGATTTAAAGATTAATTGGAATATCTTTACCACCAGTGTGTCAACGGTACGTTATTTATATTCCTTACGGTTTTTGTTCTTCGTTATCTTGGGCAACAGCTGGTTTTGGTTTTATGGCGCGACTTTTTTGACCCAAACACCTGAATTCAGCAAAGTCATTCTTCATGGCGATGAATCAGTGGTAATTTTCCTGCTGACTTTATTCTCAGTCGGTGTCTCTATCGGCTCATTATTATGCAAAAGGCTTACCAAGAATCAGGTCAGCTTACGTTTATTACCCTTTGGTATCGCTGGTTTGAGTATCTTTGCTATCGACTTGTATTTTTCGCTATCAGGATTGTCGATTGATGGGAATACTGAGACGTTAATCGGAGTGAGCGGATTATTCGCTATCCCTGGTAGCTGGCGCGTCTTTGTCGATTTATTCTTTTTGGGCTTTAGTGGCGGCTTATATATTGTCCCTTTATATGCATCTATGCAGGCTTACGCACCCAAAAGCCATCGTGCACGCATCGTTGGTGCCAATAACATATTTAATGCCATATTTATGGTTGGCTCAGCGATTTTTTCTATCGTGGTATTAAATAGCTTAGGCATGTCACTACCGCAGTTATTCCTTGTTACAGGCTTGCTTAATATTGCCTTTGGGGTATTTTTATATACCAAGCTAAATAAACATATTAAGCATGCCAGCATACAAACTCATGATGATCAGCTAAACAGACATGATTAAAGAGTTTGATAATTTGAATCAACAGCATTAATGACAACTGTCATTATAAATCGATTGCTGAACGCCTCATTATTATGATGCCGACCATTGATGTTGTTTGCTATAGTAAGCTCTAAGATTAAGTAGTAGTAGTCGCTGCAACGCTTTAAAAATTCATAGCAACACGTCATTCATAATAAATACTGCCATCAGGAGTGAATCATGGCTTTGCGTCCCTTATCTAAAATCGATCAATTGCTGCTTGGAGTAGACAAGGCATTGCGAGCGGTCGTACCGCATTCCAACCCGAGTACTCGCCCTTTGCCAGTGAGTAGTGATGAAATTCCTGAGCTGAGTATTACAGAATCGCGGCACGTTGCAGGGCTGATGCGTATAAATCATACCGGAGAAGTATGCGCGCAAGGGCTGTATCATGGGCAAGCATTTACGGCAAAAGATAATAATGTCAAACAAGCCATGCAGCAATCTGCCGAAGAAGAAGTCGACCATCTAGTCTGGTGTGAGACGCGTCTAAGCGAGCTTGGTAGTCATCCAAGTGTGTTTACACCTTTATGGTATGGTATGTCGTTTGGTCTCGGCGCAGTAGCAGGCGCAATCTCTAACGAGTTTAGCTTGGGGTTTGTCGCTGAAACAGAAGCACAAGTTAGCGAACATCTTCAAGATCATATTGGACAACTGCCCCCGCAAGATCAGCGCTCAAAAGAGATATTGGCACAAATGGATAGCGAGGAACTACATCATCGTGAGTTGGCACTTGCCAATGGTGGCGCTGCATTGTCGCCACTCATGCGCCATACCATGCGCTGGATGGCAAACCGCATGAAAGCCACAGCGTATCATTTTTAATAGAATTATTTTGACAAACACAGGGCAGCAAAAAATGCCTCAGTAATGACTTTTAACACTCCTACTACTGTTCGTATTGAGATTAATTTGCTAGGGTATAAAAAATTGCACGATTTTGCCGTAACTATATGAGTACGACGTCAATGTCTAGCAGCTATTAAGTAATGGATTTATCAATAACGACCAAATAGACGAAACAACGATTAAATAAGGTAACTATCTTTATGAACGCCATCAGTCAACCGACCCACTCTCAAAAATCGCCTAAGTTTGCGACTTTAACCGCATTGGCCGCCGCTTGTGCCATGATGCTATCTGCGCCTGTGAATGCTGCCGAAGTTGATGCTTCAACGACTGCAACTACGGCTGTTCCAAGCGCGATTGACTCAAGCAAACGAGTGATTCGTCTTGCTAGACCTAATGCAGCTGTCAGTGCTACTCAGGCAGCAACCAATGTTCAACCAGAAGTGGCAACAAATACCGCAGCACAAGTGATTGCTCAAGCAAATATCAATACGACACAACAAAGCAGTGCCCAAGTTCCTAATACTCAAACAAACAATACACAGCCCACTCGTGCGTCTCAAAATACTATCCAAAATCAAGCCGTCCAAACCAATCAGAATACTGAGCTTACAGGGACAACGCGGGTTTATGAGCGTGGACCAATGGTTGCAACGGGTATCGATTTACGTGGTGGTCAGCTGTCAAACATTCCAACGCCGCAAGTGCAACTTTCAGACATCAGCTTTGTACCTACCATCTTGATAGCGCAGCAAACCGGTCTTGGTACAGACAAATTGGATGTCAGTCTACTCGATGATTTTATTAAAGACACATCACCATATGCACGCCATTATCCACCAAACTTCCCTAACCGCACCCAGCGTCATTATGCTCGTGAAAAAATCAAAGTACTAACTGACTGGATTGAACCTTATGCCAAATCGCCAAATGCCTCTTATGATGTACTATTACGTGCAGCTAAGTTAAACGGTATGGGACGTAACTTGGATTTGGGTTCGGAATATACGGTACGTGGTGGGCAATATATTGATCGTGCCATCAAAATCAAACCGGATAGCGGCGAAGCCAATTTTATATATGGCATGATGCTCTCAGAAGGCGGTGGTTTTAAAGAAGGTCAAAAGTATCTTGATCAAGCGGTTAGCTTAGGTTATATCGAAGCAGAGCAAAGCTTGGCACAATCGGATGTCTTGAGTGATCGCCGTGAAAAAGCGTTAGAGCGTTTGCGTCGTTTAGAGCAGAAAGTCCCAGACAATACGGTTATCCGTCAGCAAATCAAGCTAATCGAAGACGGTAAGTTTTATATTTGGGATATACCAGCATCAAATATAAAACCAAATATGTAAATCAAAACCTTATAAAGATGATGTATGACAAATACGTCATCAATATTAGATAAACATAGTTAAAAATTAAAAATCTAGCGCCTTTTTTTATATTGAGAAATTAACGATATAAAACTAAGGCGCTTTTTTGTACCAAATATAAACGCGTATTATGAACGTCAAATAAAATGTCATCCCGCTCTTACATTCACTTTTATTTGAAGCGCTGTCCTTCTTTATTATTCTATCTTTTCAGTAGGGCTATTTTCTCTAGCGTCGTATCCAGTAAGTTTAGCAAAATTTGAATATAAGGCGATAAATACGATAGTCGAAGCACCAAACTTCCGCTACACTCATCCTAATATAATTGCTATTTGATAATACATGCCTGTCCATTATTCATTGGAATTACCTATGATTTTCGCCGACCCTGTCAATAATGCGCCAAAAGCCACTCATAAAAATAAGATGCCTTTAGCTGTATTGGCACTGCTATCAGCTATGGCAATATTACCTGCCTGTAGCACGGTCTCTGTCAATAGACAGGCCTCTGCCAAGACGATTTCGGCGCAGCGAGGTAATATTGTCACTGATAACAAGCTCAGTAGTGATACCGCATCATTATTATTATCAGCAGGGCTCAATGAGCAAGCCTGTATGCAGCAGTTTGAGCTTTGCTTAACACAGCTTGCTGATAGCATGCTTAATAGGCACTATCGCCCAGCACTGGCCGCCTTTTCAGAGTTACACTATGCAAAAGCGCGCCAACTCGCTACCTCAAAAAGCTGTAGCAATGCGCTTGCCCGTCCGCCACTTGATCCCTATTATGCCAATGCACCTTTGGATGATGCTGAAGCTAAAGCGCAGCAGAGCAAAACCGAGATATGTTTAATTGACTATCAAGAGCGTCTCTTTGATGCCATCAAATCCAGCTATACCTACTTATTCTATGACAGTCTAGAGCATGATTTTGAAGGAGCCGATGAAAAAGTAAGTGGCGGGCGGGCAAAAAATCGTATCCCAAGCGATATCGATATCCAAACTCAAGATATCTATAATGCCGCGAGCAACGATGTTATTACTCAGCTTTATCAATCAACAGGCGACATGAACCAATTGATGCGCAATGTAAAAGTAGAGCATCTTGCCACGAGCGCTAATACCAGCAGGCTTGATAGTAGTGAGCTTGCCGTCAATGCAGCCATTGCCAATAGTTCACTCGTCAAAGGACAGCCAACCGATCAAGTCAAAGTAATGAAGGTGCAAGTAGACAACTATCATTTAAACGTGTATTTGCCAAATGAAAACAACTATCTTAAAAATGCCAATGAGAAAAATTCTGCGCTAGCAGACTTAGTGTCAACTTATGAGCTGCGCTTGTCGGGGCTAAACTCTATTAGCAAGCGACCAGGTTTAGGTATCAGTTTGGTGGCGTCATTGGACGATCGCTATACCACCACTATTCGTCAATTATTACTCTCTTCGCTCTCAGGTCAAATCGGTCAAGAAGCTGCTAATGGCAGACTTGGCAACAATAGCGCAAGCAACGCTGCAAAAATTGCTCAAGAAGAAGATGCCAGCTCACGCATTTATCCTACTGGGCATCTATTGATGACAGGACTGATTAAACCTACGGGCACTAGCGTACTCGACACCCTAAGTAGTGAGCAGCTAGATATCCATTTATATAACCCTTACCGCAGCGAGAGCGCCTCTATCTTAGGCGATGACTATCCACTGGCCGCCAACTTCTCTGCCGGTTATGGACTCTGGTTAGCAGAAAATCAGCTCGATGGTGTCGGCTATCTAAACCTTATTACCCGTCAAAAAGAAGCCAGTTTACCCAAACTTTTTATGCTTGAGCCCTACGACCCTAATAAACGTGTGATTATCATGCTGCATGGTCTTGCATCAAGTCCGGCAACGTGGGTCAATTTGACCAACGATATTTTTAATGATGATAAATTACGTAATAACTATCAGGTATGGCAAATCTTTTATCCGACCAATCTGCCTATTTTAGAAAATCGCTATCAAATCCAAAAATTAATCACTGCCACTTATCAGCAAACAGACCCTGCAGGGGAAAATCTTGCCAGTAAGAACAGCGTCATTATTAGCCATAGCATGGGCGGCATCATTGCTCGCATGATGTTATCTGATGATAATTTGGCGAATAATCTGGATGCATTAGACGATAACAGTTTATTAGCCAACAGCAGCCAGCGTCAGGTTGACGCCATGCTCAAGCAAGCACTTACCAATAAAGAGCTACGCAACCGTTTTGAATTAAAGGCGCTACCGCAGGTCGATACAGCAGTATTTTTGTCGTCACCTTTTCAAGGTACGGACTATGCCGATCGCTGGTTTACCCGTGCGTTACGCCGCATTATTTATCTGCCTGTGGGCTTAGTAAAAACCGTTACAGACAATTTGGCAACCATTGCTATCAAAGGCGACTTGGCGAATAACCCTTTAGGGGCGTTATATCTGCAAAATGGTGCCAGTCAATTGAGCGACAAGTCTTCTTTTATTCAATTAACCAAAGACATTAGCATCAATAAGCGTATTACTTATCATTCGATCATTGCAAATAACGATTCTGATATCACAAGAGGTCTGGCAGCAATGCAGCCGGCAGGCGTCAAACTTGATTTGTCACAAGCAGTCATAGAAGATGACGATAGCGTAATTGAGACTGTCGATACCAGTAGTAGCAGCAATGTAGAAAACTCAGATAATTTAAACGTTTCAGCTGCCGTAGTTGATGGAGAGACTTCAAAAGATGCGACTGCTAAGACAGATACCTTGCCACCTGAAGCACTGGTTGCTTCTGTTATCGTCAATGAAGAGATTAGCCAAGCATTAACTGAACGTCTGTCAGATGGTATCGTGCCCTATACCAGCGCGCATCTTGATGGTGCAGCGTCTGAGACGGTTATCAATGGCGGTCATAGTATCCAAGAAAATCCGCAAACCATTCTGACCTTGCGACGTATATTGCATAAACAATTACAGCAATAGCTCAAATTGAATAACAGGTTGGTTATTTTCACAGTAGATTTTTTACAATAGATAGCAAAAAAATATTATTAAAAGGTATTGTTTTATATTACTGTTCTGTTTCTATTGATAACCTTACTTAAACAATAGCCATAGCTTGAAAAGCACTATATTACATTGTTAATCATTTATGACCAATAGGTGCGTGATATGGCTGGATAGCAACTTGCGTGTAAGCAAACTCAGGCGCATAATGCTGAAATAGAAAATATTTTAATAATGCCATAAGAGACATATCTTATAGTTTATAAGGACATAAATTATTTACTTTAACTAAATAGTAGTGCTTAAGTTATCATAGATAAGGTGTTGTCTAAATGACAACGATAGCCAGTTTACATTGACTATTGTTCGTAACACTTATTATCCTACTGACATCCGTATCGACGGACAGCTACGAACAATGATTTCAGCGTAACATGGAAGCAAGCGCTATTCAGCTAAAATATAAGGGTAACCGCTTATGTTCGCTACATTTATGATTGACCAGCTTGATGCGCTGATGCTTGCGCGTATCCAGTTCGCTTTTGTTATTTCATGGCACATTGTTTTTCCAGCTTTTTCAATCGGACTTGCCAGCTTCTTGACCGTTTTAGAGTTTCGCTGGTTAAAAACTGGTGAGCCTATCTATGCCGAAGTCTACAAACACTGGGTAAAAATATTTGCCGTGGTATTCGGCATGGGTGTCGTGTCAGGCGTGGTAATGTCCTATCAATTCGGCACCAACTGGGCAGTGTTTTCCGATAAAGCGGGTAACGTGCTGGGCCCCTTGCTTGCTTATGAAGTATTAACCGCCTTTTTTTTAGAAGCCTCATTCTTAGGGATTATGCTCTTTGGCTGGGGTCGTGTCAGTAAACGTATGCACCTTGCCTCAACGGCAATTGTCGCTATCGGTACGCTGATATCAGGGTTCTGGATTTTGGCCGCCAACAGCTTTATGCAGACGCCACAAGGCTTTATGGTTGGTGCGGATGGCCTACTGTATCCCACCAATTGGTTAGAAATCATTTTTAATCCCTCATTTCCTTATCGCTATGCGCATATGATGACCGCGGCTTTCTTGACGACTGCTTTTGTTATCGGTGGCATCGGTGCGTATTATCTACAGTCCAAAAAACATGTCGAACATCGCAAACATGGTCGTGTCATGCTCGGTATGGCGATGGTGATGGCGATTTTTGTTGCCCCAGCACAAGTACTTATCGGCGATATGCATGGGCTTAATACGCTAGAGCACCAGCCTGTCAAAGTCGCAGCGATGGAAGGGCTTTGGGAAAATGAGCGCGGTGCGCCGCTAGTATTATTCGGCATTCCAGATCAAAAAGCAGAAAAGAATCACTATGAAGTTAAAATACCTTATTTGTCCGGTTTAATTTTAACCCACTCATTTGATAAAGAAGTGAAGGGCCTTAAAAACTGGGCACCAGAAGATCGACCATTCGTTCCCATTGTCTTTTGGGCGTTTCGTATCATGGTTTCTATTGGTATGCTGATGGTATTGGTGGGACTATTTAGTCTATATAAATACTTCAAAAAACAACAGTTTAATTCTGACAGTATCTGGTTCCACCGCTTATGGATGATGATGACGCCGATGGGTTTTATCGCCCTACTTGCTGGTTGGTTCGTCACAGAAACCGGACGTCAGCCGTGGACAGTTTACGGCGTCATTCGAACGGCAGAAAGCATGTCTCCGGTTGCGGCACAACAAGTGGCAACGACGCTGATTGGCTTTATCGTGCTATATGTCTTCGTATTTGGCGCAGGCAGCTTTTATATTTTACGCTTGATTGCAAAGGGTCCACAGCCGTATGAAGACCCTGCTGATGATAACTTCTATGAGCACTCTATCACTGAAGGTCAAGGTCGCACGTTAAGCGGCGATAGCAATGCCAGTGAGAAAGTAGAAGATTTGGATCAACCTGCCGATGACGTCGAAGATGGAGGATTACGCTAATGTTTAACTTTGGTGACGTATTAGATTTACCCCTCATCTGGGGCGGCTTAATTGCTTTAGCTGTCTTCGTTTATGTGTTACTTGATGGATTTGATTTGGGCTGCGGTATTTTATTCCCGTTTGCGGGTTCCGACAAAAATCGTAGCCGCATGATGAACTCTATCGCCCCTTTTTGGGATGGTAATGAGACATGGCTAGTATTGGGCGGTGGTGGTTTATTTGCCGCCTTCCCAGTCGCCTATGGCATTATTATGACAGGGCTTTATCTGCCGGTGACCTTTATGCTGTTCGGTTTAATTATGCGCGGCGTAGCATTTGAGTTCCGTTTTAAAGCAACTTCACATCGCTATGTATGGGATACTTTTTTCTTTATCGGCTCTGTGGTTGCTACCTTCTTCCAAGGGATTATGCTTGGCGCGTTGGTACAAGGATTAGAGGCAAGTAATCGTTTATATACCGGCGGCCCTTTTGATTGGCTCACGCCATTCTCTGTGGTCTGCGGTATCGCTCTAATTATCGGTTACGCGCTGCTTGGCTCGACGTGGTTGATTATTAAGACTGAGCATAAGCTGCAAGTTTGGGCGCGTAAAGTTTCTGGTTGGATGCTATCAGCATTGGTAGTCGCAATGATTGTCGTGACTGCCTTTATGTATTTCTCAGACATTGATGCGCTTGAAGGTTGGTTTAGTTTCCCAGGGTTATTGTACCTTGCACCGATGCCGATTATCGTCTTGGCGTTATTTTTCTTTATGCGTAAAGACTTGACCTCAGAGCGTGAATATCGTCCGTTCTTATTGACCGTCGTGCTATTTTTGATGGGTTATATCGGTGTTTGTTTTGCGATTTTCCCTTACATCGTGCCGTATCAAATGACCATTTATGAGGCAGCAGCAGCAGATACTTCATTATCATTTATGCTTATTGGTGCTGGCATTATGCTACCCATTATTTTGAGCTATACCGCGTTTGCCTACTATACGTTTAAAGGTAAAACCGGTCACGAGCACATGTATTAATAGCTATTAAGGAGTATTCTATATTCTATAGTTTTCAGGAGAACACTGTTTAGGAGAATATCATGAAAAATCTTAGTAAAAAACAATCTCAGTGGGCATGGTTTATTGGTTTATATATCGCAGGTTTTCTGACGATTTTTACCATTGCCCAGCTGATTAAATTGGCAATGGGCGTATAACGTATAATATAAATAGTTATCCCATTCGCTATTCATAAAAAACCGCAGCCCTAATCAATGATTAGCGCTGCGGTTTTTTATAGCCTATTACTACTGGATATTATAAATTAAGCACCGCAATGTTCGCTTACACCTTTATTCTCTATAAAGGTATTTACCTGCTCTAGGCGTTCAGGCGTACCAACATCTATCCAATTATCAGGCATGATCTCAGCCGTTACTTGGAATTTTATCATTGCTTGTCTAAGTAAGGGTCCAAGGGCAGCAGATTGACCTGATACCAAGCCATCAACCAATCGTGGCGACACCACACTGATGCCAGCAAAAGTATATTTATCGGCGTCACCAATGGCCTGCTCGCATGCCAAACCATTATTAATAGCAAAGTCGCCACCCTCATTATGTTCAGGATTATCAATCAACAATAAATGGGCGCGCTGGTCTGCGCTTAGCTCATACGTGACCAACTGACTAAAATCAAACGTCGTCCATACGTCAGAGTTGACTAAGATAAATGGTTCATTTTTTAACTTTCTAGTTTGTAGCGCTTTAAAAATACCACCTGCTGTCTCTAATGGCGCGTCAGCTTCAAGTGACCAATGCAACTGTACGCCAAACCGCGTGCCATCGCCAAGCGTATCCATTAACTTATCAGCCAGCCAAGAGGCATTAATCGTAATATCAGTAATACCAGCGGCTTGTAGCGCTTTAATATGCCAAATAATAAGTGGCTGCCCACCTACTTCCACTAACGGCTTTGGTGTCTCTAAGGTTAATGGACGCAGACGCGTACCCTTACCGGCTGCCAAAATCATGGCTTGCGTTATTACCGACATAGATAATCCTTATTCTTGGCGAAATTTATACGAGGCGACTGATGATCAATAGCTTTGAATACATTGACATTAAATATATGAGCGTTAAATATATTGCTGCACAAATTTGGTTTGATAAGCAGGCAATCCTGTATCCATTATCCATTGATTAAATGGCAAAACGACTTGTTGCAGACGCGCACTGCCTTTTGTACTTAACCATTCTAATTCAAAGAGAAAATCACGCATGACTTTAGGAATATCCGCTAAATAACGACTTTTACCATCGCGCTCATAAAGCCGGATAAAAATACCAAGCACTTTTAGGTGCCGCTGTACGCCCATGATATTGACCTGATTCTCAAGTTGCTCAGCACTGTCTGCTGTTAACAGCCCTGCTCGTTTTTGCAATTGCCAAAAATCATAAATCCACTGCGTTACTTGTGCTTCCGACCATTCGACATAGGCATCACGCAGCAATGATACCAAATCATAGCTATGCGTGCCAATCACGGCATCTTGAAAGTCAATCACCCCTAATCGCGTGTTATCCGCCTGATCCTGCATCAAATTGCGGCTATGATAATCACGATGGACGATGACTTGCGGTTGTAATAGAATCTCTTCTATCAAGGCTGATTTTAGGTTTTCCCATAATGACGTATCAAGTGTCACGCCGATATGTGGAATAAACCAGTCGCTAAATAAGTCCATTTCACGGGTTAGCATTGCGGCATCATAATCAGGCAATTGATGTTGAGACTTTGCTGTCTCTACCGGTATCTGTTGCAACGCAACCAGTGTCTGCATCGCTGATTGATAGTAGTCATTTACTTGTGCAGGCGTAGCACCAACCAATAAATGAGCGAACTCTACCGCGCCAAAATCTTGCAAGACTAAAAAGCCTTTTGTCACATCTTGCGCGATCAGCGTCGGCACATTGATGGCTTGCGACATGAGTGCTGCCACATTAATAAACTGCTGCATCGCGTCTTGCTCATCAGCCGAATCCATGACAATATAACGCGCTATTTTTGTCGTATCATCTGTACCACCAGCTACTAGCTGAATACGGTGATAACGGCGAGCACTGGCATCACCAGGTAAGCTCTCAAGGGTAAAGGTTTGATTCTCGAACACTTGCTTTAACCAGCACTCTAATGACTCTTGGCGCGTATTAATGGCAGGTATCGCAAGTTCCAATATTCGTTCGTCGGTAATAGTTTTTTCGGTCATAAAAAGCATCGCAGGTTAAATATAAGTCGTAAATGACTAAATGAGTGATAAGTAGGACAAATACTTGCTAAAATAGTGAGCGCTTATTGCACAGTCGCTGTTGTCTTAAAAATAGCATGGCTATCTAATAAACTTTGATAATTTGATAAATAGTGTAGCTGATTTGGTTTTTTTTGACTATGATTAGTCGTCATTATATGTAAAACGTCCCGACTTTTAAGATTATATTATTTATTATTCGTTTATAAAGCGCTGTAGCTGTCTAAAACAGACTTGATAGACGATATATTGCAATTCAATAGGCTCTACAAATCATAGGTGTGCCCTTGTTATATTCTCCGCTTTACCAAAGCATCCGTTTGATTTTATTTGGCGCGCTGGGCTTATCGAGCTTGACCGTTAGTGCCGCTATCAATCAGACTGACTCGATGATGCCTGAGCCATTGGTGACTGATAGCTCAAACCAGTATGCCGATGACGTAGCAACTGATGCTGGTTTTAATAATGAAATCAACAATCAAGACATCAGCTATCAAAGCGACAGTCAGCAGGCAGCAGCCTATAAAAAAGCCAGTTTGAGTAGTGATGCTACTCTAGGTAATGACGCGGCTGTAAATAACAATAATATCACTGCGATTAATGATCGTACCAAGACGAGCCAAGATAGCCGCGTTGCCCCAGTAAATACAAGCAACGCAGCAAAAGCTGGTAATCGTCGAATTGATACCAATGATGAGAGTATTCAAGAAAGCCTTAAACGTTTAGCAGAATTTTATGAGCTGACACCAGATACGAATATTGCAACATCAAACAATACTACAGGCACTAGCGTAAACGACGAACAAAATAATATTCAAAACAGTTTGACGCCTGTAACGACTAATATCCCAACCGTAGGTAGCAATCTGCGCTTGCTGCCACATACCGTCGATAGTGCGGCGCGCTGTGAAGGACAATGGGTTTATCCTAAGAAAAACCCTAACTATCAACGGGCTATTAATGAAGCAGGCGCCAGTAATGGTCAACCAGCACCCAATTTAAATGGTCTGCCCAACAATCAAGCGCCACTATTTGCAGAGTCAGATTATGGCTACTATGATAATGTCGATTATGCCGAACTATCAGGTAATGTCATCATTGACCAAGGGACTCAGCATATTGAGGCTGAAAAAATCGTATTGGACTTAAGCAACGGGGTAGCAGCGGCGCAAGGTAAAGTGATGTTTACTGACCAAGCTACTGGCAATGTCTCTGTAAATGGTGCACAAGACCGCACTCAGCAAAATGGTAAAACTAGCCTTACTGATAAAGCAACACAAGGTGGTCTCATTGGTGTCGCTGACAATTTGAATTATAATACTGAAACAGGGCAATCTACTGCTACAAATGTTGCCTTTGCCAGTGTTGAGCTACAAGCACATGGTTATGCCAAGCGGTTAAACCGACCGAATGAGAGCCAATATGAATTGGATGAGGTCATGTATAGCACCTGCCCTCCGACCAATCGTAAGTGGCAATTTGATGCCAAAAGCATAGATTTAGACACTGAGACAGGACGCGGTGAAGCTTACAATACCACCTTCCGTATTGCTGATGTGCCCGTATTTTATCTGCCCTATTTTAACTTTCCAATAGACAGTCGACGCGGTAGTGGCTTCTTATTGCCTAATGCAAGTATCAGTAGCGAAAACGGACTTGAAATTGATGTGCCTTATTATTTCAACCTAGCTCCCAACTATGATGCCACGCTAAGCACGCATATTTATACCACTCGTAATCCTATGCTATCTGGAGAGTTTCGTTATTTAACAGAAAATTATGGCGAGGGTATCTTTAATGGTTCGTACTTGCCTAATGATAAAGAATACGATGGCGAAGACCGCCGCAGTTTGTTCTATGATCATTATTGGTCATCTACCAGCATTCCACGCCTAAGCGGTGAGGCCAAATACAGCTACGTATCTGATGCCGACTACCTTAATGATTTTGATACGCTAGGTTTATCAGACAACACCTTAAACTTGCCGCGCCGAGCGCAGCTGAATTATTATAACGATTATGTCGACGGCGAGCTAAAAGTAGAAACCTTCCAAACGCTTGATGCGTTGAATAACAATGGGCAGATGTTGCAAGATAAAGACAAACCTTACTCGCGCCTACCGCAGCTCAAACTTGATTACCGTCTACCTTGGGCAAAGCATTTTGATATCACTGGCGTCAGTGACTCCGCTTATTTTAAAAAATCCATCGATGATGGTTCTGAGAATGAAAAAAGTGGCACACGTTTTTATAATAAACTCAGTGCATCTTATCCTATGGAAAACTCATGGGGTTATATCAAGCCAAAGTTAAGCTTACAACATCTGTTTACCACTTATGATGAAGACAGCTTAGTTGACAATTCATTGGATAAAGATAATGGTAGCCAGTCAGTGTTTGTCCCGCAAGCCAGTATTGATGCAGGTTTACATTTTTATCAAGCCGGCTCACCGTTTGGCGCATTTGATGACACGTTAGGTGGCTATCGCTTACTTAGCCCACGCCTGAAATATACTTACTCGCCTTATAAAGACCAAAACGATATTCCAAACTTTAATACTCGTATTGCCTCTATTAACTATGAGCAGTTATTCTCAGACAGCTGGTTTTTAGGGCATGATCGCTTACAAGATTTACATGCTTTTACCCCAGGTATTAACTATCGTTACATCGATGCAACGGGCGTGACACGTTTTGATGGTAGCATTGGTGAACAATTTTATCTCGATGATGGACGCGTTACGCTTGATAATACAAAACCTGTCTTTACCTCATCCTCTTCAGGGCTAGTTTGGGATACCAGCACACAGCCTTATAATAATGTCTGGGTCGATGTGAGTGGCGCGCTGACCAATAGCTACGATTTAAATTATATTACTACTGAGTTACGTTATCAGCCATCTGATAATAGCTTATTTAATGTAGGCTTTATCAAACGTCAACGTGATGAAAATACCAACCAGTTACCACTGTCTGCATTAACAGCGTCAGCAGTTTTCCCAATCAATAATAACTGGCGTCTACTGGCTCAAGGTCAATACGACTATAATCGCAACCAAATGCTCGATTCATTGATTGGGATCGATTATGAAGATTGCTGTTTTGGCTTTGCGGTTTATGGTCGTCGTTACTATAATGACTTGAATATTGCTGAAAAACCCACACAAGCGATTATGGCAGAAGTGAGATTAAGTGGTCTTGGCAGTGGTAGTAGCCGTTTGACACGCTTACTTTCTGATAAAGTATTAGGCTTTGAACCTGTTCAAAATGCATGGAAAGACTAATAACATGATAAGAGACAAGCCTAATTTATAGCCTAGTATGTATGGTATAAACTGGTTTGCATTCTATTATAAACAACCCTAGCCACTATTTTAGTATTAACATTATTTGATGCTAAAATTGTGGCGAGTGGATTTAACCGATTACCATCCGATGCAATGACATTGATGAGGAGCATCATGAGATTTTTTTCTTTACGCCAGACAAGCCAAGCAGTATTCCTATCGATGGGCTTAATGACTGCTCTTGGTATGAGCGTTAGTGCCCAAGCAGCAACGGTGAACTCTGCAAAAGCGCAAGCGACGACGACTCAAAAAAACAACGTGGCTCGTTTAACGCCTGCCAATAGTACAGATGGCATCATTGCATTGGTGAATGAAAATGCGATTTTAAAAAGTGATCTCATTGCTGCCATTGCTCAGACACAGGCACGTGCAAAAGCTGCGGGTGAACCTATTGCCAATTCAGCACAGTTACAGTCAGAAGTATTAAACGCGCTTATTTTGCGCGAACTACAGCTATCCTTGATCAAACGTGTTGGTTTAAATCCCGATGAAGCGTCTATCAATAAGCGCTTAGAACAAATAGCAAAAGTAGAAGGTTTAAATAGCATCGCCGCTTTACAACAGCGTTTAGACTCAGCGCAATCGGGCAGCTATGCGACTTTGCGCACGCAGTTGATTGAAGATGCCGCGATTCAAGCCTTACAACAGCGTCAAATCACCAATCGTGTGCGTATTAGCGAACAGGATATCGATGCATTTTTGGCATCACCTGAAGCCAAACGCTTGAACCAAAGTGAGTATCAGACAGTCCATGTCCGTGTTCCATATATGGATGACTATAGTCGCCTATCAGAAGCACAGCGTAATGACGCCTTAAAAGTGGCACAAAAGTTACGTACACGCCTTCTTGTGCCAAATGTCAATGTCGCTGAAGCGATTGCAGCCAGTCAAGGCAGCTACCCTATCCCATTACAAGGTGGTGATATGGGCTTTCATAAAGCCGCTGCCCTGCCAACTGAGCTATCGAGCGAGATTACCAAACTTGAGGTTGGCGCTGTGAGTGCGCCTTTAGTCACCCCTGAAGGTATCGATATTATTAAGCTTGCCAATAAAAAAGCCAGTGATACCATGCTTGTTCCTCAGTGGAACACTCGTCATATCTTGGTTAAAGTTGATGAGCTACAAACAGATGCTCTTGCTGAGCAAAAAATTAATGACCTATATAGTCAGCTACGTAATGGTGCTGCTTTTGATAGTCTAGCGTCAACGTATTCAGACGATCCTGGTTCAGCAGGGCGCGGCGGCGATTTAGATTGGGTTGGTGAAGATCAAATGATTGCTCCGTTTGAAGCAATGATGAAAAACACAGCTGTCGGTGACTATTCTGCCCCGTTTAAAACGCAATTTGGTTGGCACATACTGAAAGTTGAAGGTAAGCGTCAACAAGATGTCAGCGATGAGTATCGTCGCACTATGGCACGTCAAACTCTATATCAACGCCTAGCACCACAAGCCAAAGAAGACTGGCTACAAGAGCTACGTGCTGGCGCTTATATCCAAGTGCTTGGTTAATGATCAAGTGAACTAAATAATCAGTCAAAGTATTTTATAAAAACGGGTATAGGCCAGTGCGTATATCCTTTTTTTATGCTTTTTGATTTGTTATTTAATTGAAAATAATAGCAGATACATAAATTCTCAAGCATAAAAAAGACGAGTAAAAATATATAAATCAACAGCTTAAGCACAAAGAAAAGCCCCGAACCTAGGGCGATTGGTTTGGGGCTATGGTTTTTCATATTATTATTGTTATTTCTTCCGTGTTGACTCATCCTAAGTCATAAACAGTAATCCATGAGACAGTGGGCTGTCCTGTCCTATTATTGATACTGTCTCAACACTACATCCTTGCGTATCCTTGTGTTGATGGATGTATTCTAAGACAATTGATGTGCAGCGACTAGAGGCTAAAGACCTTATTTAACGTAAGCATTTGCTTACGTCTGAATTGTTTAGCTAGTAGGTGTCCTTTGCTTACTAGGATTCTTTTGAATCTCACTTCTATTCCGATTCTTCATGCTCTTTAGACACCTTGCAACCTTCTTTTTTGCCTGCTTCGATCTTATTTTCCGCCTCTTTAAAGTCGGCTGCTTGTGCTGTAGGAGCATTTCCTTTTTGATTACTCTCCTCTTCTGGCTCATATTGCAACGTTGTCATCACAGGAAAGTGGTCAGAGCCAATCGAAGGTAAACGTTCAATATCAATCACTGTGAAGCAAGCACTATGGAAAAGATGATCCAATGCCCAACGTAAAAACGGATAGTTAACATGAAAAGTATTGATAAAATGTCGTCCGATACGGGGATCTAGCAGCCCTGAAATACGTTGAAAACGACGTGTGGTCTGTGACCAAGCAACGTCATTAAGATCACCTGCCAATATGGCCGTTTGCTTATTGTCTTTAATATGCTTGCCAACCATCAATAGCTCAGCATCACGGGTCGTAGATTTATCAGCTTCTGTTGGACTGGGGGGCATAGGATGCAAGCAATAAAGCCAAATGACGCGCCCACCTTGCAACTGTATCTGAGTGTGAATAGAAGGTATATCATCAATGATCAAATATTTAATTTCAGGGTCTATCAGCTCAAGCTTAGAATAAAGATGCATACCATATAAATTATCTAAAGGCACTTTTACTGTATAAGGGTAATCAGACTCAACTTGATTAAGCGCTTTTTCCCATTTTTCATCACTTTCTAAAGTAATTAAGATATCAGGTTGTTTCTGTTGTACTAACTCAACCAATTTATAAGTATCATCATTGGTGGTCAACACATTTGAAACCATGATTTTTAACTGATATTCCTCAACATCCGGTTTATCTTTGGCATTTTGTACTTCTTTCTTCCATAGCAGAGTATAGGGCAATACCATTCTGAGCTGAAAGGCTAACGTAATACTCAAAGCCGCAAATAACAGCCATTGTTCTAGCTGCCACTGAGGTCCAAATATCACCATGCCAAGCCAAGCAATGATACCAAGTATCATGATTTGAATACGAGGGAAATCCACACCGCGTACCCACCAATTATCAAGTGGTAGCCATCCCCAAATAGTGATAAATGCGACGAGCCCTGCCAGTCCTTGCGCACCGTAATATAGAAAGGAGAAATCCATCATGTGTATCGACCATTTATCAAATCAACAGTTACACCGTTGATTACGTTCGTTATTATTATGGCTTAGCGTCTATAATAGCTAAACGATAAATTCTCTTAATAAAATGCATATAAAAATATTTAAATAAAAAACATAAAAACGAAAAGTGCTTAAGGTAAGCATTATATATAAGGGCTTACTTTAGCATTCCAGACAACCTGCGCCTACTATTGAACACTAATTACCTAATAGATACTATAAAACATTACAAAGATCAGGCTTACGTCTGTGCTTATTCTGTTATCAAAGTCGATATTTCACTCATGATGAATATCATTTCTAATTCATTAGCAGAGCTAGAAGAATGACCATAACTCAAAGTTATAACTATCATAGTTAATAGTGCTAGTAAAACCCGCGAAACCCATCAAAAAACCTTGCTTTTTGGAGCTATTCACGGCATTGTTATTGGTTGGCGATGCAACAATTTATTGTAAAAAAGGATTGAGTTTGATGAGTGATTTAACAGTAGGTTTGGTAGGCTGGCGCGGTATGGTCGGGTCAGTATTGTTACAACGTATGATGGAAGAAAAAGATTTCGAAGGTATTACGCCAGTATTTTTTTCAACCAGTAATGCAGGCGGTGATGCGCCAAGTTTTGATGGTATTAAGACCAGCCAACTACAAGATGCTCATGATATTGACGCCCTTACCGCTTGTGATGTGATTATTACCTGCCAAGGTGGCGACTATACCTCAAAAGTACATCAACCACTGCGGGATAGTCGTTGGGCTGGTTATTGGATTGATGCGGCAAGCACCTTACGCATGGAAAATGACAGCATCATCATTCTTGATCCGGTTAATCGAGTTGTTATCGATAATGCACTCGCTGAGGGTAAAAAAGACTTTATCGGTGGCAACTGTACTGTGTCACTGATGCTGATGGCAATTGGTGAGCTATTTAATAAAGGCTGGGTAGAATGGGTCAGCGCCATGACTTATCAAGCCGCTAGTGGTTCTGGTGCTAACAACATGCGTGAGCTTATTGAAGGCATGGGTGTATTACGTGATGCTGTTAAAGATGAGCTTGCCAATCCTGCTAGCGCCATTCTTGAGATTGATAAAAAAATAGCTCAGACTCAACGCTCAGACGATTTTCCTAAACAATACTTTGGCGTGCCATTAGCTGGTAGCTTGATTCCTTATATCGACTCACAGTTAGAGAATAAGCAGTCTCGTGAAGAATGGAAAGGTGGTGTTGAAACCAATAAGATCCTTGGTAACTCTGAAGCAGATAAGATTGCTATCGATGGTATGTGTGTTCGCGTTGGGGCGATGCGCTGTCATGCACAAGGCTTAACGATTAAGCTCAAAAAAGACATTCCATTAGAAGAGATCGAAGCAGCACTGAAGAATAGCGGTAATCAGTGGTTAGACGTGGTTGAAGACAATAAAGAAGCCACTATGAACCGCTTAACACCTGTTGCAGTAACCGGCACCTTAACGGTTGCACTAGGTCGCCTGCGTAAGCTTAATATGGGGCCTGAGTATTTAGGCGCATTCACCGTGGGTGACCAACTGTTATGGGGCGCGGCTGAGCCATTACGCCGTATGCTAAACATCATTCGTGAGCAAAATAGCTAAAGCTAATATTCTGAATTCGGATAAAAAAAGACAGCGATTGCTGTCTTTTTTTATGAGTTATTTTTGCTGATAAGCAATCATGACTTCATTGCGGCGCATAAATGGCAGTGTCCATGGTGGATTGTAACGTGCTAATTCGGGTTCACCTTTCATCTTTAATTTTTGCGCCTGCATCCAAAACTGTAATTCTGCCGTTTTCGCAGCCGCCTTTTCACTGCCAGCAAGCCCTGAAAACTTAATAACACCGTAAGTCTTAGCGGGTACTTTCACAATTTCAATATTTAAATTATTTGGTTTCGGTAGCGTTTGCAGCGTGTATTGGCTTGGCATAATAAATTGCACACGCCACTTTCCATCGTTTTGTTGCATACTCACTGGCGCTGTCATGGCTATTTTTTGCGACTCATCACTGGTATTTTTATTTTCAGATTGCATCGTCACAGGGGCAGTCATGCTGATTTTGCTACTCTCGCCACTTGGCGCAGTATTGTTACCAAATATATAATCTGCTAACACCTTAAACCCTGCACGACTGGCCATATTTTGATCACCAGAAACCCAAGTTTGCGCCACCAATTGCTCATCATAACGACGCAATTCAAAATTTTCAGTTTGCGACAAGACAGTATATTTCGGCTCTTCGGTAGCCATAGCTGCTCCTGATATCGATAATAAGCTACTTAACAATAAGCTGCTCATTAAGTAATTTCTTTTGGTCATGACTTATCTCCATTGTCCAAAAGCATATAAGGTATTAATACTTGGGTTTTGGTCTGTTCTCTACTTTAGCAATGACTTGATCACGATGTCTGTAGCTTTTAGTTATAGTCGACTAAAAACACCCTGTGAAATCCAGATCAGATAAACATCAATAACCAAAAAAAGCCTAACAATGCTATAATTAGCACTATTTTCATAGCTCATATAGCGGTTATCTTATGCAATTTGTCTTACATAAAACGGCCAGTGGCGTCACTCGCGCACGCCGTGGTACAGTCCATCTCAATCATGGCGACGTACAAACGCCAGCCTTTATGCCAGTAGGTACTTACGGTACCGTTAAAGGTATGCTACCACGTGATATCGAAGCAATTGGCGCAGATATCATCTTGGGCAATACTTTTCATTTATGGTTACGCCCTGGTACCGATATTATTGATAAATTCGGTGGCTTACATAAATTCATGCATTGGGATAAGCCTATTTTGACTGACTCTGGCGGATTTCAGGTATTCAGTCTTGGCGCGATGCGTAAGATCACTGAAGAAGGTGTGACTTTTAAATCACCTATCGATGGTGCTAAGGTCTTTTTATCACCAGAAAAATCGATGCAGATTCAATATAGCTTGAATTCAGATATCGTGATGCAGTTTGATGAGTGTACGCCCTATCCTGCCACTCACGATGAAGCTAAAAAGTCTTTAGAGTTGTCACTACGTTGGGGACAACGCTGCGTTGATGAGCATAAAAAGCTTGGCAGTACCAATGCGTTATTTGGCATCATTCAAGGCAGTATGTACGCTGATTTACGCAAGCAATCACTAGAAGGCTTGCTTGAAATTGGCTTTGATGGCTATGCCATTGGCGGTTTGTCTGTTGGTGAGCCAAAAGAAGAGATGATAGACGTCCTAGATTATATCGCAGATGACATGCCTGCCGATAAGCCGCGCTATCTGATGGGTGTCGGTAAGCCTGAAGACCTCGTTGAAGGAGTACGCCGCGGTGTCGATATGTTCGATTGTGTCATGCCAACCCGGAATGCGCGTAATGGTCATTATTTTGTCACAGGCGACGCCGACAATGCGGGCGTGGTACGTATACGCAACAGCCAATACCGCACCGATGAAGGTCCATTAGACCCTGAATGCGATTGCTATACTTGCCAGAATTTTAGTCGTGCTTATTTATCGCATTTGAATAAATGCAAAGAGATGCTTGGCGCGCAGTTAGCGACGATTCATAACTTACGTTACTATCAACGTTTGATGCAAAATATCAGAGATGCCATCGAACAAGATAAATTTGATGAGTTCGTGAATGAATTTTATAGCAAACGCGGACAGACGGTGCCAGAGCTGAATTTGAGTTAATAGTAATGGTAATTTGACATTAGCTATTCATATATAAAATACAAAAAAGGCTTAAGATTCATCTTAAGCCTTTTTTGTTCACTAAATTTTGATAAGCTAACTATCAACAGGATACATATCAAGAATAAATGATTAGCCTACCAATGCAGCCACAAATACCACGATGACCGCGATTGGCGCTACAAATTTAGTAACGATTTGCCAAATCTGCCAAGTACCGTTTGATAAATTAAGCTCTTGCTGAATGCTACGTTGGTCCATTCTCCAAGCAAAGAAGATAATGCCTGCAAGACCGGTTAGCGGTAATAAGAACTTACTGGTAAGTTTGTCTAGTGCATCAAAGATGCCATTACCCATGATAGTAAAGTCGCTCCATAAGTTAAACGACAATAGCGCAGCGATACCCAATAGCCAAATCACAGTACTTGCAGCAATGGTAGACATCGTACGGTTCATCGATGTACGCTCTTCTAAGAACTCAACACTTGGCTCTAGCAGTGATATCGACGATGTCACAGCAGCAAAGGTAATCAATAAGAAGAACAAGGTACCGATAATCGTACCACCAGCCATGCTACCAAAAGCAATCGGTAGACTGACAAAAATCAAACCAGGACCTGATGCAGGATCAAGACCATTGCTAAAGATGATTGGGAAAATGGCCAAACCAGCTGCTAAGGCAATAACTGTATCTAAAATAACAACCGTACGAGCTGTTTTTAGTAAGTTCACTTCACGACCTAAGTATGAACCATAAGCCACCATGATGCCCATACCAATAGATAGGGTAAAGAAAGCATGACCCAATGCCGCTAGCATTACATCAACGGTCAACTTGCTCAAATCAGGTGCAAACAAGTAATTAACCGCTTCACCAAAACCACCATTTATCACGTTATAACCAACAATGATAAATAAAATCACACCCAATAATGGCATCATGATTTTAGCAGCGTTTTCAATACCGCGCGTCACACCAATACCAACGATGAGCGCAGTGATGATCATAAATACCGTATGCCAAATCGTTAGCGTACCTGCTGATGCTAGCATTCCATCAAAGGTTGCAGCGACAGAGTCACTGTTTTGACCAGTAAAACTGCCCGTGCCAACTTTAGTGATATAGTTCAGGGCCCAGCCACCGATGACACTATAAAAAGAGAGAATTAAAAAACCACCTAAGATACCGGTTGCGCCGACAATACCCCAGCTACTTGACTTACCTTCACTAACAGCAACATCTTTAAAGGTATTAATAGGATTCTTTTGACCACGGCGACCAATGAGCCACTCAGCGACCAATACAGGAAAACCAACCAAAGCAATACAGAATAAATAGGCAATAACAAAAGCTGAACCACCGCTCTCACCTACCATATAAGGGAATTTCCAGATATTCCCTAAGCCGACTGCCGAGCCTACTGCTGCAAGTACGAAGCCAAAACTTGAGCTCCACTGCGCATGATCTTGTTTATTACTAGCCATTTTTCCTTCCTCATGCTTCAATTAATATTGCTTATAATCATCCTTGATTATTATAAATAGCTGTCCATAATATTTGACTATTTACTCTATGCATCAATGTGATGCATCCAGCAACATTAAGAAAGAATTGTTTACATTGTTGTAGAGGCTCAGTTTCTGCTAAGCAACTAAAAAAGTCAAGTAATCATAAATATAAAAAGCCATAACTATTAGTTATGGCTTTTTATATTTATGATTACTATTTATAACATTTAGTTTTGATGGTAAAAACTATTTAAAATGAGCTACCGATGTATCAAAACAGAATTTAGCGCACGACTCCGCGGCGACTTTTCTGTAGCGAATCGATTAAAAATTCAATTTTTGACTCTTTTGGCAGCAGATCTTGTTTCAATACTTCAAGTGCTTGCACTGTCGTTAAACCCGATCTGAATACCACACGATAAGCTTGACGCAGCACGTCGATGCTATCTTTAGACCAGCCTTTACGGCGCATACCTTCAATATTAAGACCATGTGCCTTAGCAGGATTACCTGAAACCATGGTAAACGCCGCTACATCTTTTAAGACCAAAGTTGCACCACCAACCAAACTATAATCATCAATTGTACAAAACTGATGAATGCCTGAGTTGCCACCGACAATAATATGATTGCCAATGGTAACGTGACCTGCGACGCCGACATTATTAGCCAATACATTATGGTCGCCAATCAAGCAATCATGAGCCACATGAGTGTTAACCATGAGCAAGTTATGGCTGCCAATTTTTGTCAACCCACCATCTTGCTCAGTACCACGGTGCAAGCTACAGGCTTCTCGAATGGTATTATGATCGCCAATCTCAAGCCAAGTACGCTCACCCGCGTATTTGAGGTCTTGCGGGTCTTCGCCAATGCTTGAAAATTGATAAAACTGATTGTATTCACCGATACGAGTCAATCTAGTGACGACCACGTGGCGATGCAATACAGTATGTGCACCAATCGTAACCTCATCACCGACAATACAGTAAGGGCCAATAGTTGCGGTTTTATCAATCGTAGCAGACGGTGAGATGAGTGCTGTGGGATGGATCTGACTCATAATAGAGGCCTTTGTATCATCGAATGCAATTAAATTAGTAAAACAAATACAGACAGCTTAGTGAAATTAAATAGCCTAAAGCTGCCTTTGTTAAAAAATAAGATGATGCTATTAAATAAGCATTAACATCATGGTTTAGATGTTTCATGCATTATTCAAAGTGACTAATGCGGTTTATTGCTCCTGACGGGCAATCATAATCTGCGCACTAACCGCAAGCTCATCTTCAACATGTACAGTACAATCAAACTTATAAATACCCTGCTTTTGCATCACAATTTTAGAGCGGATAATCAGCTGATCACCAGGGATAACACGGCGCTTAAAGCGCACTTTATCAACCCCTGCGAACAAGTATAAATAGCCATCTTCTGCCGTCAGTCCTGCACTAATAAAACCAAGCACACCTGATACCTGAGCCATGCACTCAACCATCAATACGCCTGGCATGATAGGCTCATCAGGGAAATGCCCATTAAAAAACTCTTCATTAATGGTGACGTTTTTTATGCCCGTGATACATTCGCCTGGTGTACAAGCAACTATCTTATCTACCAATAAAAATGGGTAACGATGTGGCAAATAATGCTTTAATGTATGGTAAGTTAATGGCAACGTTAACCCTTGTTCAGCCAAGCTTTTGATGTCTTCTGCCGTTGGGTTATCAATATTGCTAGTGCTCATAGTAGCGCTTCCTTGCTGTATTTAAAGTCTTGCTTGAGAGTAAAGCTTTGCTGAGTTTTAATATTATAAATAGTCTAAGTATCAATTTTTTTAACTATGAACCTTTAAACGCTAATCACGACCAAGCTGGCGAAAACGGACAGCCGCACGGCGCCAGTTAGCAGTTGGCATAGCAGCCGTTCCAGAAGAATACGATCCGGCAGTGGTGATTGACTTAGTGACCATAGTCATACCCGATAAGGTAACATCATCTGTGATATCAATATGTCCGGTAATACCGACCGCCCCGCCAATAATGCAGCGTTTGCCAATTGTAGTACTACCTGCGATACCTGTATGAGCAGCGATAGCCGTACCATCACCAATACGGACGTTGTGTGCTACTTGTACGAGGTTATCAATAATAACATGATTTCCAATCACCGTATCATCGATGGCACCGCGATCTATACAGGTTTGACTGCCAATGCGTACATGATCACCTATCAGCACACGCCCTAACTGTGCAATACGCTCCCAACCTGTGACACTAGGATTGGCAGTGGGTGCAAAGCCAAAGCCTTCCGAGCCTATCGTCACCCCAGCGTGCAACCTAACATGACTACCAATAATACAGTCATGTCCTATCACCACTTGTGATTTGATAACACCATCTGTACCAATGGTAGTATTATCCTCGATGACTACATGAGCCTCAAGCACGCTGCGATCACCAATCTGCACTTGCTCACCGATGACACAAAAAGCGCCGATAGTCACTTTATTGCCAATAACGGCACTGTCGGCGATGACGGCTGTCGGATGAATACCGCTAAATGAATGTTGGCGAGCAAAAATTTGACTCACGCTAGCATAAGCCAAATAAGGGACCGCAACAATTAAAGCTACCGTATCAATTGGCACTTCTTTGTGATGCTCTTCAGTGATAAGTACTGCCCCAGCACCAGTATTAGCTAGACTAGAAAGATAGTGAGGATTGGCCAAAAAACTTAACTGCTGGCGATTGGCCATCGTTAAATTACCAATACCCTCTAAGGATAGACGGCGCTGCTCAGCGCTAAGCTCAGCCTTGTTAAGAACAGGCTGACGCTGCTCAATCTGGGAGATGAGGTGCTCAATCGATATCATAATCAGTATTAGTATTGGCAGGAATAAGAGGGTCGTCAAGTTGAGATATCATCTTGACGACCGGCTAAATCTAACGAACGCTTCAATTACCTAAAGGGCTGAATAACAAGAATCAAACCCTTTACCTAGTAACAGGCAAGTAGCAAGCACTTAGAAAGTGTTACCAATTTGGAACTGGACTTTTTCAGTCTCATCGCCTTCTTTGTCACCGATAGGTACAGCATAGCTCAAAGAAATCGGACCAATTGGCGTATACCAAGTGACGCCTAAACCGGCACTAAAGCGCAATTTATTGTCCTGTGTTAATAGGGGTACACCCGTATCCCTATCTGGATTTGTCGTATCTGGATCAATAAAGGTGCGATTTTCTTTGTCAGTGGTATCAAATACCTGACCACCCTCAGCAAATAGTACTGGACGTACTTGATCCGCCCAATCGCCTTTAAATGGCATTGGTAAAATCAATTCAGTACCAAAGCTGACTAGCGCATTACCACCCACCTCTTCGTCTTTAAAACGAACATCATCATTTATCGCATCATTGTAGCTTTGTGATTTAGGTCCAAGCGTTGATGCTTCATAACCACGTACTGAACCATAACCACCAGCATAGAAATTTTCATAAAACGGTAAATTATTACCATAACCAAGTTTGGTATAACCGCGAGCAACCCAATCTTTATAGATAGGTTGATAAATGTTACCACGATAAACCAGTTTCTGATAACTGGCATCACCTAAGCCAATAGTCGCATCGACTGTATGGCTCATGCCTTTATTCGGAAATACGGGACGATCTAACGTGCTGTAATCCCAACCGAATAGTAAGTTGTAGCTTTGATATTCGTTTTTAAAGCCCGTACGACCAGAGAATTCATCTTGATCATTATTGAATTTCTCGAACGTACCACCGTCATCTATAATTTGCTGAACGCTTGATACACCAAGACGGCTACCGCCACGTACTGTGGTGTTATCAATATTTAAGCCCGCACTCACACGTTTGGTTTCATCAACTGGATAGCTGTAGTTTAGCGTTGCACCATAAGCGTCAGTAACATAGTTACTAACGTTTCGATCATCGTATTTGGTTTCACGGTAATAAGCGCTGATACCTTGTGACACACCATTTTCCGTGAAGTACGGATCGGTATAACCCAAGCTATAAGAATCACGTGTCTCTGAGCGTGACAAAGAAGCTTTCACGCGGTCACCAGTACCCATAAAGTTGTTTTGGGTAAGATCTAACTGGAAGGTAACACCGCCACTTTGTGAATAACCGGCAGCAATGGTTGAGCTACCAGATGGCTGCTCTTCAACCGTATAGTTTACATCGACTTGGTCTGGTTGATTAGGAACCGGCTTCACATCAACGTTAACATTTTTAAAAAATCCTGTGCGCATCAAACGCGTACGCGACAGCTGAATCTTATCACTAGAAGCCAATGACCCTTCCAACTGACGCATTTCACGGCGCAGTACTTCATCTTGGGTTTTTAAGTTACCAGTAAAATTGATACGGCGCACATAAATAGGACGTGCAGGATCAATATAATAATCGATATCGACTACTTTAGTCTCATCATTGATACGGGGTACTGGTCTGATTTGCGCTAAATAATAACCCTCATTACCATAACGACTCTTAAGAGCGGCAGTGGTGGCATCAAGCTTGGCTTGTGAGTACTTTTCTTTAGCACCAAAAGTGACCAGCTCTTTTAATTCACTGGTTTCAAAAGTTGGCTTACCTAAGAAATTAATTTCGCCAAACTGATATTGCTCGCCTTCGCTAAGACTGACTTCGATAAATACACTGCTCTTATCTTCACTGATATTGAGCACCGCATTGTCTACCGAAAAGCGTACATAACCATCATTTAGGTACAGGGCTTTTAGATTCTCTAAACTTGCCGCGAGCTTCTCTTTCGCATAACGATCAGATTTAGATAATAGACGCGTCCACGAGGACTCTTTTACTGCAAAGACTTCTTTAATTTCTTTATCACTAAAGTGCTTATTACCAATGATATTGATATCAACTACTTTGGCCGGCTTGCCTTCGATAAAGCGCACATCAAGTTTGACGCGGTTGCCATCAAGCAGCGTCTGATCGACTTCAATATTACTATTGTAATAACCTTGGCTGATATATTGCTGTTGTAGCTCGTTTGCAACGCCTTGTAGGGTTGCTTGCTTAAGTACATTACCAACAGCAAGACCTGCGTTATTTAAGCCTTGCTCAAGCCCTTCTTTGGGAATAAGTTTGTTGCCATCAAAATTAACTTCTGCAATCGTCGGACGTTCAACGACATCAAAGCGCAGCTTGCCGCCTTCAATACGGCTTTGAATGTCAGCAAAGTTTTCGGTGGCATATAGTGCTTTGATACTGGCAGCCAGATTTGCATCATTGACCGTATCACCTATTGTAATAGGCAGTACTGGATATAAACTATCAGGTGTTAGGCGTTGTAGACCATTAAAGCCAATATCAGTGACCACAAATTCTGCAGCCTGAACCGGCATACTCATCATTGCTACAACTAACGGCAACCCAGCCGCGCTCATAAATAAAGGCGTACGCATAAACACTATCCGTCAATAAAAAACTTGCTTAAGTTAAGTTGAAAAGCACATCTTATCTGGTCTCTTTTGTGTCATATCGTAAACACTTAGGGAACAGACTCAGAACACTTTATATAAAACGCGTCATAAAATAAACTAAAATATAAAATTAGTACAGCAGCACGGCGATAAAAGAAATTGCTTATTAGCCTAACAATAGATACAGGACAGGCATAAAACCATTAGTCTATCGCATCTTACCGTGCAAGAAGTATGCTATATCATCAAAACAGCCGACTGATATCATTACCAATTGCTAACACCATGAAACCTGCCAGCAAGAGTAAACCAATATTTAAGCCTACCATTTGCACGCCTTCAGAGAGTGGCTTACCACGTATCAGCTCAATCAGATAATAGACGATATGCCCGCCATCTAATACTGGAATGGGCAAAAGGTTTAAAACCGCAAGGCTCAAACTGATTAAGGCTGCGGTAGATAATACCATTTGCCAACTGATATCAAAACTTTGCTTAGCGACTTTGGCAATAGTAATCGGACCTGATAAGTTATCAAGACCTATCATACCTGATAGCATCTTGCCCATTGAGCTGACAGTCATAACAGCCAATTGCTCAGTTTTCTCAAACGATTTGATTAACGACTCGCCAGGACCATAGACCACCGTAGTTTTGTATGCATCAGGAATGACAATCTCAGACTGTGCCACCATAGCACCAATTTGTCCATAATCGTTACCTAAATTGTCTTTTTTACCTTGCGGCATAATCTGCAATTCAATTGGCTTATCATCACGCAATACGCTAAATGTAAGCAAAGTCTCAGGATTGTCGCGGATAATACGAGTGGCGCTAATCCAGTCATTAATGGCTTCATCGTTAATAGCAGTGATGCGGTCGCCAGCCTTGAGACCTTGACGACTTGCCGCGCCATCAGGCGTTACATCACCAACTATCGGGGCAATATTTGGTTGCCACGGTATCATACCAAAGCTTGATAAGGCATCTTTACCTTGTGCGGTACCTTGCATAAATTCTTTTACAGGCGCTTGATAAGTTTTGGTTGCATTATTATTGGCTTCTGATTGCAACGTCACGCTTATATTGGCTGTCTCGCCTATGCGCCCAGCAAGGCGATAATTAATCCCTTCCCACGTCTGTACGTCATGACCGTCAATCGCAACGATTTTATCACCGGCAGGCAACTGTGCTATCGCGGCAGGCGTATCCGGCAATACTTGACCAATCTTGATGGCAAGCTGCTCTGAGGGAGTCATAAATAACACCCAGAACAATGCAATGGCAATAACGAAGTTCATGATAGGACCAGCAGCCACAATAGCTATTTTCTTAAGCGGATGCTGACGATTAAATGCTAAATGCTGCTCATCTTTTGCCACCTCACCTTCACGCTCATCAAGCATTTTGACATATCCACCAAGGGGTAATGCCGAGATACGATAATCAATGCCACTTTTTTTGCTGGTCCAGCCAAAGAGTTTGGGACCAAAACCAATAGAATACGTAAGTACTCTAACGCCGCAAAGACGCGCTACAATATAATGACCCCACTCATGCAAAGCAATAAGCGGACCTAAAACAAATATTGCCGCAAGGAGTGTTAATAGAAACGTCATGATCTTTTCTCAGTAGGTACTCTTAACATCATTATAAAGGCGATAGCACTTGATACATCTAAACCAATCTTGCCACCAGCTTCTCAGTATGCTGACGCGCTAAGTTATCAATTGCTAAAATCTCATCAATATCAGCCGTCTCAGTTAATGCCGAAACTTGTATCTCATTCAATGCTTGCTCATTAATATCAGCAATATCCGTCAGACGAATTTGATTATTCAAAAATGCGGCAACTGCAATCTCATTCGCCGCATTTAGAATAATGGTCGCGTGCGTACCCGCTTGCATCGCCTCTCGTGCCAGACGTAAGCAGGCAAATTTTTGCAAATCAGGCTCGATAAACTCTAGACCACTTAAGGCAAATAAGTCTAATGGCTGCGAGCCACTGTCAATACGGTCAGGGTAACTGAGCGCATGAGCAATGGGCGTTTTCATATCTGGGCTGCCAAGCTGCGCCAAAAAGCTGCCATCGCTATATTCTACCATTGAGTGAATGATACTTTGTGGATGAATCACCACATTTATCTTATTTTCAGGTAAATCAAATAAATGACAGGCTTCAATCAGCTCAAGCCCCTTGTTCATCATCGTGGCAGAATCGACCGATATCTTTTGCCCCATCGACCAGTTTGGGTGTTTGACCGCTTCAGCGACACTAGCTTGCTGCATCTGCGCAAATGACTGCTGTAAGAACGGTCCACCAGAAGCCGTTAGCCATAGCTTACGCACACCATGATTTGGTCGGTGAATTTGAGTATTATCCTGCTGGATGGCAAATGGTAAACACTGAAAGATAGCGTTATGTTCAGAATCAAGCGGCAGCAAGGTTGCATGATTCGTTTTGACCGCATTGATCATCACTTGCCCTGCCATCACCAGCGCTTCTTTGTTCGCTAGTAAGATACGCTTGCCTGCACGGGCAGCAGCTAGAGTAGAAGGCAAGCCTGCGGCGCCAACAATAGCAGCAACGACAGTATCAGTTTGTGAATCGGTTGCGATATCCACAAGGCCATTTTCGCCACCGACTACTTCAATATCAAGTCCTGCCTCGCTAAGACGCTTGGCAAACTCATCAACCGCAGCTGTCGGTACGCCTACCCGCTTAGGAGCAAACTGCTGACAAAGAGCAAGCAGCTTATCTAAACGGTGATATCCAGATAAGGCATAAACATCGTAATGCTGTGGTTGTGCCGCCAAGATGGCTAACGTACTGTCGCCAATCGAGCCTGTCGCGCCTAATACGGCGATACGTTGGGTCATAACCATGGGTGCCTATAAATGATACGGTAGTAATAAGATGAAAATTAAATGAGCAGCTAAGCTTATGTTCTGTCAGATAACTGCATAAGCGATTTTGATAGTATTAGGCAAGTCAAACGACAATCAAACCAAACTGCTGTATTGCCCAAAAACCAAGCGCAAATATCGGCGTAGCAGGTAGCAGTGAATCAATACGGTCAAGTATTCCACCATGCCCCGGTAGAATCGTTCCTGAATCTTTAACATCAGCACGGCGTTTGAGCATAGACTCAAACAAATCGCCCAGTACGGAAGCTAAAATCGTCAGAGCCGATAATGCCACAAAGGCGAGGAGCGCTGCACCCGTCAATTGTAATTTAAAGACACTTATAATTACTACGACCAGTAGTCCTGTGACTAAGCCACCCGCCAGCCCTTCCATACTCTTATTGGGTGAAACGTTCGGTGCCATTTTTCGGCGCCCAAGCTTGCGTCCGACAAAGTAAGCACCACTGTCTGCACACCAGACCAATAAAAACACATATAGTAGCCACCATGGCGACAATTGCCATAAGTAAAACATAGCCGTAATTGAAGCCGTTAATATCACTGCTCCCATTAGCGCCAACTGCTTACCATACCATTTGGTAGACGTTGGGAAAACTCGTACCCAAGATAGCGCCATCAACCATATGACGAGAGAAGCTGCCCACCAAAAAAGCCAGGTGACTTTAAACATGAGTGATACTAACGTCAGCAGCAACACCAATACTACAAAGACCGCGGGCTGACGCCACTTTGGCATCAATTTAGTCCATTCATGGGCGGCAATAATGACCCCAATCCCTAAAAGTGGTGCAAATAATATAGGAGTTTGGCTCGCAAACATTGCAATACCAACGATAATAACGAGAACAATTGCCGTCTTAATTCGTTGCCACATACTTATTGAGCCTTATAATAATGAAGAACATTTGGTCAAATTGCGTGATAAATATTTACTATAGATAATGACGTATCATAGCCAGCTGCTGACTATAATAACGTATTGATAGTGACGCACGCTATTGAAAGTGTTCCAAACTGACAAAAGTCGTCTAATGCTCTTAACATGACCTCTAAGATATTTGCTGAGCCGTCACTATTTGCTCGCTGGTTTTGCCAAAGCGGCGTTGACGTTGAGCAAAATCCTCTAGCATTGCTGCTAGCTCATCGACGCTAAAGTCTGGCCACAATGTTGGGGTAAAGAACAGCTCTGCATAGGCTGATTGCCACAATAAGAAGTTGGAAAGACGGTACTCGCCGCCGGTACGTATCAGCATGTCTACTTCTGGTGCATCTGCCAATTGCACATACTCTCCAAGTTTTTCCTTATCAATATCATCGATTGATAACTGACCTGCCTGCACTTGCTGTAATAGCTGCTTTGCTGCATGAGCGATATCCCACTGTCCACCGTAACTGATGGCGATGACCAATGTCATAGCGTCAAAATCAGCCGTTTTTGCTTCAGCATCTGCCATCAATAATTGCAAATCATCACTAAGCTGACTGCGGTCGCCGATAAAACGCAAACGAATACGGTACTTAACCATACGAGGCATCTGCTCATTGATGGTTAAGCTCAGCAAATGCATCAGCAATGCCACTTCACTTGGGGGGCGCTGCCAATTCTCACTTGAAAAGGCAAAGACGGTCAAAACCTCAATACCTGTACTGACGCAATACTCAACAATAGGGTCTAGCGCATCTTTGCCAGCGATATGCCCCTGACCTTTGCCTAAATTATGGACTTTACCATAGCGGTTATTGCCGTCCATAATAACAGCGATATGGCGTGGAAGAAGGGCTGGAGCTAAATTCTCTGACATAGACATAGGCTAACTTGCTTGTTGTTTAGGTAAAATAATCATAACGCGCGCCATACTTTATAAAAACCCTAACTCATAATCTATATAAAAAGATTCATATAAAGTGCTTATAAAAAAGGACAATATAAACAAGCTATAGAGTAAGCTTAGTTGTCTACACGGCAACAAACAGCCAATAGCACTTTGATATTGGCTGTTTGTTTTTAGCGATTTGTTATATAAAATATTGATAGCACATCATTTTTGACAGCAGAAAAATGTGCTTATACTGCCATCAAATCGGTTTCTTTTTTGCTTAAGCGGCTATCGATTGTTTCAATATATTTGTCAGTGATTTTTTGAATGTCGTCACTGGCGCGGCGCTCGTCGTCTTCTGAGATCTCTTTCTCTTTGGCTAACTCTTTGATGTCATTCATCATATCACGGCGGATATTGCGAATAGAAACACGGCTGTTTTCTGCTTCGCCACGTGCCAATTTTTGCATATCTTTTCGAGTTTCTTCTGTCAATGCTGGCATAGGAACACGAATCACATCAGCAGTCATTGGATTAAGACCCAAATCTGCTTCGCGGATAGCTTTGTCAATCGCTTGCACCATGGTACGGTCAAATGGCTGTACCAGTAGCGTACGCGAATCTTCAACGTTAACACTCGCTACTTGATTTAAAGGCGTAGGCGAACCGTAGTAGCTGACCATTACACCTGTCAACATACCTGGATGCGCACGACCCGTACGAACTTTACTAAAAGTACTTTCAAGCGCTTCCAAGGTTTTTTGCATGCGCGCTTCGCCGTCTTGCTTAATTTCTTGAATCATGAAGTATCCTTATTTATCGCTACCGATAAATCATTTATTGTTTATTATAAAAACTATTCAGGTGTTTTCACAGATAAGCAGCTGTCTTACTTCTGCCTATCTTTTATCATATTTTTGGGTACGATATTAATGATAGACGCGTGTGCCTTCATTCTCGCCCATCACAACATTTAATAAAGCATTAGGCTTATTCATATCAAAGACTTGTAATGGCACATCGTGCTCACGACATAATGCGATGGCAGTCAAGTCCATAACTCCAAGCTTTTGCTCTAACACCTCATCAAAGGTCAGACCATCATATTTTACTGCATCGCTATGTAGGCTTGGGTCTTTATCATAAACACCATCTACTTTGGTCGCTTTTAGAATCAAGCCTGCTTCGATTTCAATACCACGTAAGCAAGCAGCCGTATCAGTGGTGAAGAAAGGGTTGCCCGTACCCGCGACAAAGATACATACTTCGCCATTTTTAAGATAACGAATCGCATTACGGCTGCTATAACTTTCAGTGACTTCACCAATCGGCAAGGCTGACATTAGGCGCGTTTTGATATTGCGGCGCTCAAGAGCATCACGCATTGCAAGGCCATTCATAACGGTTGCAAGCATGCCCATTTGATCGCCAGTGACGCGGCCGACCAAACCCTCTTTTTGTAATTGAGCACCGCGATATAAGTTACCACCACCGACCACGATACCCACTTGGACACCAAGCCCGCGCAAATGGGCGATAGATAAGCTCATCTTATCGAGCACTTCGGTATCAATACCCATATCTTTCGTACCCGCTAAGGCTTCACCAGAGAGTTTTAGCAAGATACGAGAATAACGCGGGTTTTTGTCAGACATGAGGTCACCTTGTCAGTATTGAATTATAATTAAAGTTATCGGTAATATACAAATAGAGTTTACTTTGAGACTTGACGGCATTGCCCAACTTAAGGATAAGCAGGTACAAAGGTCAAATTGCGCTAATTGTAGCAAAAACTGCCCGCGATTGGGCAATTTTCATGCGCCTATTACAGTGATTGCTTAGCCTTTGTAACTGGCAAACAAATCATATTCACTAGCATCGTCGATAGTAACCGTTAAGAACTGCCCAACTTTGACCTGAGCGTCAATATCATCGACATAGACATGACCGTCAATCTCTGGTGCGTCAGCATAGCTACGGCAGATCGCAACACCTTCTTCTCTATCAATTTCGTCGACCAATACCATCAAGGTTTTGCCAATTTTCTCTTGCAGTTTTTGCGCTGAAATATCTTGCTGTAACGTCATCAAACGCTCGTAACGTTCTTGCTTGATGTCCTCTGGCACATGATTTGGCAAGTCATTGGCAACCGCACCTTCAACTTCTGAATAGGTAAAGGCACCAACGCGATCAAGACGGGCTTCTACTAACCAATCAAGCAAGCATTGGAAGTCTTCTTCTGTCTCGCCAGGGAAGCCAACAACGAAGGTTGAGCGAATGACGATATCAGGGCAAATCTCACGCCATGCATGGATACGCGCCAAGGTATTTTCGCTATGAGCTGGACGTTTCATGGCTTTTAGAATGCGATGGCTGGCATGTTGGAATGGAATATCAAGATAAGGCAATAATTTCTTCTCGCCCATTAATTCTACGACTTTATCTACATGCGGATACGGATAAACGTAGTGTAGACGCACCCAAATACCCAAATCGTTTAACGCTTGGCATAAGTCATAAAATTTTGACTTCAGCGGCATACCATTCCAAAAGCTGGTCTTATATTTCAAATCTAGACCATAAGCAGAAGTATCTTGCGAGATAATCAATAGCTCTTTCACGCCAGCTTTTTTTAGCGCCAGCGCTTCATTCATCACACTATCAATCGGACGCGACACCAAGTCACCGCGCAAACTTGGAATGATGCAGAAAGTACAACGGTGGTTACAACCTTCTGATATTTTTAGATAAGCATAATGGCTAGGCGTTAATTTGATACCTGCCTCATTAATCAAATCTATTTTTGGGTCATAACTGGCATCCAAACCACGGTCAGGCTTTGGTACATGCAACGCGACGGCTCTAATGACGTCATCATAAGCATGAGCGCCCGTCACTGCTAGTACAGCAGGATGCATTTCACGGATTTTATCTGCCTCTTTACCCAAGCAGCCTGTCACAATCACCTTACCGTTTTTACTGATAGCTTCACCGATTGCATCGAGCGACTCTTGTACCGCTGATTCGATGAAGCCGCACGTATTGACCACTACTAAGTCGGCGCCTTCATAATCACTGGCTACTTGATAGCCATCACGGCTAAGCTCTGTGATAATGCGTTCACTATCGACCAAGGCTTTTGGACAACCTAGAGACACAAATCCAATCTTTGGCGCGGCATTGACAGGGGCATTGGTCGTTGCTGTTGTCGTTTTAGCTGAAGCCGCTGAAACTACCTCGCTGCTTTGTTCGACACTACGATTTTGATTATGATTGGCTTTATGATGGTAAGGTTGAACACTGTCCGTCGAGCTTTGCGCAGGCATTGCTGTCGGCTTAGCAGGATTAAAGAGAGTGGCAGTGTCTTTTGGTATAGAAGCTGGCTGTGAAGGGGCTATAGTCGTATTAACGGACTCGGTAGAAATATTGGGCATGGCTAACCTTGCTAGAGATAAATTGGCTGTGCGCATTGTACGTTTTTTTTACAAAAATCGCCAGTTTTGCCGCTCTATAGTGTTGATTTATGGTTAAATATTATATCGAGCCTCTATTTATCTAGGTATTACTCATGACCGCTGATTTTATAAGCACAAAACCAACGCCTGACTTAACCTTTATATCGCAGCATTTGTTCACGGCTATCTTGTGGGTCAATGATGAATTGTCCATTACTTGGCTAAATGCCCAAGCTGAGCAGCTACTGGCGATCAGTAGTGGACGATTGCTTAATCAGTCGGTGTTGATGCTGCTTGCGCCCGAAGAGTTGAAAACCAAAAGCAGCACACTTATTGACAGTCCAAAAGACAAAACCTGCTCTTTGACTGAACGCTTTTTTCAAGCGAAGCAGTATCAACAACCTTTTATTGACCATGACCATCTGATAAACAGCCCATTAAATAGCAACTTATCACTCTCGATTGACTATAGCGTCACCCCTGTTATCTATCAGCAGCAAAATTACTTTATTATAGAGATATGGGGCAAAGACCGCCAAAGTCGTATCTCAGAAGAACAGCGCCAACAGCAGCAGTACAATGTTGCGCGTCATATGCTGCGCTCGGTTGCTCATGAAATCAAAAATCCGTTGGCTGGTATCCGCGGTGCCGCGCAATTATTGCAACGTCAATTTATCAAATTTAGTGAGCGCTCTTTTAATACTCACACTACTGATACTGACTACCCTAGCCTTATATCGAGCCCAACTTTAAACTCTGATAACCATCTACAGAAAACTGCTGACAAATTACGCAGCTATACCGACATCATTATCTCAGAGACAGATCGCCTAACTCAGCTGATTGGGCAGTTTCTTGGTTCTAATCAATTACCACATTGGCAAATGCTCAATGTTCATGAGCCAATAGAGCATGTTTTGGCATTGATCATCCATCAATATCCGCAAGTTTTATTACAGCGTGACTATGACTTATCGTTACCTGAACTCTGTGCTGATAAAGATCAGCTGATACAAGTCTTTTTAAACTTAATTAATAATGCTTGCGAATCCATGACGGAATTTGCACAAACGCTGCAGCAAAGCGTGCCAGCCGTATCCAATCAATTAACATCAGATAGTCCACTTAATAATCTTGATTTTGACGATGGCTATCAACCCAAACTCCATATTCAAACACGTGTTGCCTTTCAACATACGATTGCTGGGCAGCAACATAAACAAGTACTACAAGTTGCTATCACCGATAATGGTTCTGGCATTCATCCTGATATCATTGGGCAGATATTCTTCCCAATGGTGACCAGTCGCGCGCTAGGAACTGGGCTTGGTTTATCCATTGTGCAAGATATTATCAGCCGTCATCATGGTATGATTGATGTCAGCTCTACTCAATCGCAAGGCACCAGCACGAATACTAATGTCGATAATAAAAATAGCCATTATAGTCAGACCCGTTTTACTCTTTATTTGCCTTTTCATCAGCCAATTGCTGAAAATTAATGCCTTCACCTCAATTCTTCTCACTGCTTATTAGGCTAAATACATGACCCAGTATAATGACACCCAATCTCTTACAAGCAATGAGCGAACGCCAATGGTCACGGTCAATAACAGTCCTGATAATGAGCCTGCCACTTTATGGCTCATCGATGATGATGCGGCGCTGCGTATGGTACTTGCAGATACTTTTGAAGACGCTGGATTGACAGTTATCAGCTTTACCCAAGCACAAGCAGCGTGGACACGCCTCAATGATATTCTAAAATCGTCAGAGTCAACCGCCTTGTTACCTGATGTGATATTGACCGATATTCGTATGCCGATGATGGATGGTCTATCCTTTAGTGACTGGGTACACAAGCACTTTCCTAAGCTTCCGATTGTCATTATGACAGCGCATTCAGACCTTACTTCTGCCATTAGCAGCTATCAGACTGGTGCATTTGAATATCTGCCCAAGCCGTTTGATTTAGATGATGCGGTCGCAACGATTTATAAAGCCATTAATTATCAGCCGAATCTAGTCATATCAAACCATTCAATCGAGTCTAATACGAATGTAAGTACCGATACCAAAGAACAGCCTGTGAACAAATCAAATGCAGCCAAATCAGCTAGAAAAACCCCTAAAGCTGCTGAAAGTAAAACTCATGAAAAACCCAAACCCCAAACTAATAACAACCCAAGCGGTATCATTGGTCAATCACAAGCCATGCAAACGGTATTTCGTGCCATTGGTAGACTTGCGCACTCACCGATTACCGTTTTAATCACTGGCGAATCAGGTACAGGTAAAGAGTTGGTCGCTAGCGCCTTACATCAGCACTCACCGCGAAACAATAAAACCTTTATTGCACTAAATATGGCAGCAATTCCCCATGATTTGATTGAGTCTGAATTGTTTGGTCATGAAAAAGGCGCATTCACTGGCGCCACAACTTCACGCCAAGGTCGTTTTGAGCAAGCAGATGGTGGCACGTTATTTTTAGATGAAATCGGAGACATGCCTTTTAGTACCCAAACGCGGCTGCTACGAGTGCTGGCAAATGGTGAGTTTTTTCGCGTGGGTGGTCAGCAGCCCGTCAAAGTAGATGTACGCATTATTGCCGCTACCCATCAGAACTTGGAAGAATTGGTCAAACAAGGCAAATTCCGTGAGGATCTATTTTATCGCCTGAATGTCATTCGCCTGCCATTGCCGCCCTTACGGACTCGCCGGGAGGACGTACCAGCATTAACCACTTATTTTATGCAGCGCGCTGCTGAGCAGATGAATACGGCACCAAAACAGCTACATCCGTCAGCAATGCAAATGATGCAGTCTTTTGAATGGCGCGGTAATGTCCGCCAACTTGAGAATGTCTGTCTCTGGCTGACAGTAATGGCGACCGGCGACACCGTTATGATCGATGACTTGCCTCCAGAGTTGCTCGAAAACATCTCCTCTACTCTAGACAATCAACAGCAGCATGTATCCTCACAAGACGCTATTGAAAATAATCATCTACAAAGTCAGGATACTTTTGGTACCCAAAGCTGGCAACAAGCTTTAGGTATTTGGGCGAAGCAGTCACTACAAGCTGGCGCAACCGATATTTTACAGACAGCAACACCTGAGTTTGAACGGGTCTTGCTAACCGCAGCGCTCCATCATAGCGGCGGCAAAAAGATAGCTGCTGCCAACTTACTTGGCTGGGGACGCAATACGCTGACACGTAAATTACAGCAGCTGAACCTCTCATCATATCAAGAGTAATATTAGTGTGAATAAAGTGATAAAAAATATGAATTAAAAAATCAGTAATATCAATTATTTATGATATTCAGCAAAAAAAATGGCTAAATAATTAAAAATAAGTGCAAATAGGGCTTGCCAAACTATTCAAACTCTATATAATAGCCAACCACTGAGACGCACTACCGAATCAGTTATTTATCTCGATGGGGTTTGAATATCAACACCAAAGATGATAAGGTAACGAAAATGGGGCTGTGGCGGAATTGGTAGACGCACCAGATTTAGGTTCTGGCGCCGCAAGGTGTGAGAGTTCGAGTCTCTCCAGCCCCACCATTTTCGGATAGTACATCTTAGACCAAATATTAAAGCCTGCTTTTAGCAGGTTTTTTTGTGTCTGGGATTTACTAGATTTATCCTTTCAACCTTAGTTGTTGGGCTTATTTACTTTTCAATACTTTCTAAATCTAAAAGCACCTCACCCATACTCTGATACCTTTTCTCTATCTGCTTCGCCAATACCTTATCAACAACGTCCTGATAGCGACTATACTCTAATGGCAAGGTCGGCACAGAGTGTTGGCAATGTTGTGTCGCCCAATCAATCATTGGATTACTACTTCGAGCATCAACGGCAAATGGTCGCTCGCCGACTAATATCTCATACAACATAATCCCAAAAGCGTATATATCGCTTTGAACCGTTGAGCCATACCCTTGCCAACGCTCAGGAGCAAGATAGGCAGGCGTGCCAGCAGTATTTGCTACACTGGGCTGATAAAGAGTGCTCGTTAAAGTAAAATCCGTCAATAATAAATCAAAGGTGATACGGCTATTATCCGCATTATTTGGCAAAAAACCTTCTAGCAAAATATTACTGGGCTTAATATCATTATGTAGCCAGCCGATATTATGTAAATGGTAAATAAGATTGGCAGATTGTAGGATAAATTGATTTTTTTGTGCCTGTGTTAATAATAAATGCTTTTGAGCGCTCAGCTGATTTGCCAAGCTGCCATTTGGATAATAAGGCATGACCAGGATAGTCAGCTGCTGCAGCTGCGTTAATATTTCCGAAGTAATATTTTCATAAAACAATAGTGGTGGTACGATAGCGGAAAGGCTATTTTGAAGCTTGTTTTGATTATTTGATAAGTTGTTTATAGATGTTAGAACGTCAGCTTCATAGGTTAAATCAGACAGGTCTTGATTAGCATTAGCATATAACTGCCATTTAATCATTACGCGCCCAAACTGCGAGTGTTGGGCGCGTGTTAAGCCCTGATAATCAAGGTCACTACCATTATGTTGCTGACTGAGTCGTTGATGCGAGATCTCGCTATAATTTAGGCTGAAAAAGAATGCCGTTAATGCTGGCAGGATTTGCTGCGCTTGCACTCGTAACGCTTGTTTTGCATCTGCTTGTAATACACAAGGAATACTGGCACTATTTTTCATGGTAAAGTGATGCCTTTATATATCTATTAAGCCAAACGTCATTTTAATTTTTATAAGCGACTGAGTATTATGCCCCAATCTACTAAGCCCGTTATGAATTATGCTCTGCCATACCATTTATTAGATCTGCTCAGTCAGTATCTGCAAGAGCAGATCACGCCAACCATTGAGATTGATCCTGCGCAGTTCGCTTATCGCTGGGTCGGTGGGCAGACTGGACATTTAGAGCCGCTGGCGGTTAATTTGTTTTTAAGTTTAGATGACTTACATGGTATCGATACGCAAAAATCAAAGCTAGTACAAAACACGCGTCAATTCCTCAAAGGCTATCCTGCCAATCACGTCTTGATGACAGGGACACGCGGCGCTGGTAAATCATCGCTGATTAGAGCATTGCTACAAGCCTATCATAATGAAGGTCTGCGCATTATTGAAATTGCCCGAGATGACTTACGGATGCTTGATAAAATACGGGCAGCGATTAAAGCCTTACCAGCTGACTGCAAATGTCGCTATGTGGTGTACTGTGATGACTTGGCATTTAATGGTCAAGATGAAAGCTACCGCACCTTAAAGAGTGTACTTGATGGTGCCCTAGATTCAGAGCAAGACAAATTATTGGTTTATGCAACCAGTAACCGCCGCCATCTACTACCGCAGCTCATGAAAGACAATGTTAATATTTATAATGGTCAAACCGATGAGGTTAACCCTTATGAGACTATTGATGAGACGGTGTCTTTATCTGACCGTTTTGGTTTATGGCTGTCCTTTCATCCAATGGATCAACACACGTATTTATACATTGTGCATCATTATTTATCTATTGAGCAAAAAACTGATGCTAAAACTAGTCATGATGACATGTACGGTGATATTGAGAATAAAGGTGCAGGCAGCATTGATGAGTTACCCACTCATATCAGAGCAGCCGCATTACGCTGGGCATCAGAACGCGGTGGACGCTCTGGTCGAGTGGCATATCAATTCAGTCGTTATTGGATAGGACAGACCCAATTGGCAGCTGAAGATAGTCAGTCTTAAAAACTCATATCATGTATTTTTATGGTCGCGTGCAGAGCCTAAATATTGTACGCGACTGGCTATATTATCACCCTCTTCTTCCGCTGTTCCATTCACCAGATATTGGTCAAAATCTGCTGCCAGCCATAGATTACCTTGGTAAACACTTTCGGTATCCAATCGAATATGCGCCATATTTGGCGTGCTGCTATTTGGATTATCAAAGCTCTGATAACGGGCGCTAAAATGAGTGAGAATTAGGTTCTTAAGCCCATTGTCTTGGGCAAATCGACCCAATAACTGCGCGCTACTATGCATTGGATCAAAATCTGGATTTTTTGCCTGAATCTTATTTAATACCTCATGAGTATATGTAGCTTCATGAACGAGTAAATCCGCATCGACTATAGCATTGTTAAGACACTCTGGCGTATCGTTATCTCCAGCCACCACTACCCTTGTATGCTGACTCTCATTATCGACATAATCTGTTGAACGAAGCTTGCGACCGTCTTCGGTCATAACATCTTCGCCCTGTTGCAGTCTGCCCCACAGCGCGCTGGCTGGAATATTATCTGCTATCAGCTTGTTCTTATCAAGGTGGAGACGACTTATCGTCTGGGTGATACCAAAGCCATAAGAGGGAACGCGATGCGATAACGGCGTGATACCAATCTCAAGCTGATGTTGATTGTCAAAGCGGATAGTTACCTGAGCTTTATTTTTACTATCTTGCTCAGATAGCAAATCTTCTATCGCCATAAAGTTAATAGCAAATGGAAAGTGCAATTCGGTAGTCAAAATAAGAGCATTAAGCAGTGTGGCAATCGCTTTTGGCGCAAGCAGTATCAGCGGCGCAGTACGTCCTGACATTGCCGCACTCGCCAACAACCCCGGCAACCCATAGCAATGGTCGCCATGCACATGAGTAATGCAAATCGCTTGTAACTGATGTAAAGATAACTTGGTATGTAAAAGCTGATGCTGCGTACCTTCACCGCAATCAATCAATAACCACGGCCGTGATTTCTTGTTTTGCCGTTGATCTGTCCCTGAGCTATAAGGATTGAGGCACTCGATGGCAAGCGCCGTTACATTACGTTGCTTGGTTGGCACGCCTGCTGAGGTACCCAAAAAAGTGAGTTTTAGCATCGCTTATCTCTGCTGGTTATCATTACGAGCTGTTATGACAACTGACATATCATGGTTTTTTTGCCTTCAATCATCTGTCCGCCATTTGCCGTACATTCATTGACCATATTGGATTCATACGACTTCCAGCCACCATAGAAGCTGGCAATGCATAGAATCACTACCAACAGTTTTTGTGACCATGCTTTAATAGAAACTTGCTGACTGTTCACATTATTATTATTAACTGCATTAAGTGGTTGTTCATTAGCACTGTTGGTACGGTCGGTATTATTCGACTTATTCAAATCTGTCATTTTTCATCCTAAAAAAAGGGTTTGTCTATAAATAAACAAAGCCCTTTATTGTTATATTAAATCAATAATTAATAATAAGCGTCGCACTTAGAACTGTAGACGACCGCCCTTTTCTTCTGCACGTTTGAAGGCGTCACGTTCTTCACAACGCTTAAGCCAAGTTAAGATATTGGTATATTTACTACTGTCTAAACCTGCGCCTGCATTGGCACCGACCACAGCCAGATGCATCTGAATATCAGCGGCGCTAAATTCTGCTCCGGCAAACCAATGGTTGTCTTGTAAATGCTGCTCCATCATATCGAGTATGGCAGTCAAGCTTTTGCTTATCATGCTTTTTTCGACTTGCTTCTTGATGCTTTTACTCACAGGTTTGATCAGCATCGGCGACTGCTCAACCACTTTAGTAAATACCAAACGCATGACCAACGGTGGCATCACTGATGCTTCGGCAAAGTGTAGCCAAAACGTATAGGCCTCCCACGCCGCTTCATTGTCATCAGCAGGCTTAAACTGCTTTTCTTTATCATAGTGCTTTAATAGATACTCGATGATAAAGCCTGACTCAATCAGCACACGACCATCGACCTCTAGCATCGGTGCATGACCGAGCGGGTGTATTTGCTTTAAACTGTCAGGGGCACGGTATGCTTTGTTACGCTGGTAGCAGGTCAGTTGGTAGTCGGCATTCAGCTCTTCTAATAGCCATAAGATACGAAATGAGCGTGAGTTTGCCAAGTGATGAAGGTGTAGCATAAACCATCCTTATAATAAGTTTTTAGTATTCAATAGCAGATTTTATAAGTCAATTCTTCAATATTCTGTTTAAATAAAGGAGTTTAATAAATCAAACAACCCGATTTAAGTCAATAATAATGCTTGATAATAACTCACTTACTGTTTTTATTATAGCTTTACTATGTAGCTTGACTTATCAAACCACTTTTATCGGGCCACACTACTTATCATTACATCAATAACTACTTTGAATCTAACGCTTGGATTTTACGCGTGATTTTATCTATTCGCTGTTGGTATTTCCTGATTTTACGAAAACGGTGCGCCTTTAATACCCCTTCTATACGATGGTCGATAAAACGGCGACGCGGTGGAAAACTCCCAACTTGTGGCTCTCGGTAACCATGCAAATGATTGTCACGGCGTCGGATAAGAAAGCCTTTCATACTATCAGCAATCATAACAAACAATGCCAGTGTAATCATGCCATACATGAATAACGAGCCTCCTTCATCCAGACTTTGATTTAACACAGTAATAGATAATACAAATAGCAGCATAGGCTCTATGTAGCTGAGCGCGCCAAATAGCGACACTGGCAGCTTACTACTAGCAACCATAGTCAGAGACATGGCAAGCGCACTAAAAGCGCCTAGCAGCGGCAATATGTACCAAAATTTGGTATTTTGCGCCGCCACACTAAAGCCGCCGCTGCTATAAAGCATAATCAGCACCACTGGCGTCAGTAACGTCAAATCTGATAACAGACCTGTAATAGGCGGCACAGCAAGCTTACGACGTAGCAAATAATAAGGCGGATAACCCAAGCATGCAAATGCAGTTACCCAAGATATACTGCCATATTGCAATATATCATAGCCGATACCGAGCGCAGCACATATCGCTGCTAACCATTGCAAAGCACTCATATGCTCATGATAGAAAAAACGCCCAATCACAATCATGACCAACGGCAATAAAAAATAGCCCAAGGTCACATCAAGACCAAAGCCATTGACCGGTCCCCACATAAACAGCCAAATCTGCCCACCTAAAATTGGGGTTGGCAGTACAAAAATAATCCACTCTTTTGGCGTCTTTAGTGTTTTGAGATAATCAAATACATGCTGCCACTGTTTTGTAAGGCTGACCAATAGCACTAGGCTCAGGAGCATCATCAATACGCGCCACGAAGCCACCTGCGTACCCGTTAATGGCAGCATAAATAGCCCAAATAGAAACATCAAAGAAAACAAAAAACTTGATGATACTGAAGCCAAAGTTCCCTGAACGGTTTGATTGGTCGTAAGCATAACAACAGCCTTAAAAAACAGAAAAAAAACAAAGCCTCCAACGATAACGTCAGAGGCTTTTTTTATAAAAGGTAATAAAAGAATAGACCAAAAAGCTAACTAATAAAAGCGTTATTCGTCAGTGTCAGTTTCTGTATGACTAGTATCATCAAAGTCTGTCTCTGTAGCATCACTATTCGCTGCATCAACATCCATCTGTTCTTGACCTTTTACTTCAAACGTTCCATCTTCTCTCATTGCATCAATCAGCTCATTGTTACCCTCTTCGTGCTCAACACGCGCCATAGCAACCAGCTTTTCATCTTTTGATAAACGAATCAGCGTGACGCCTTGGGTATTACGACCAGAGCTTGCTACATGCTCAACTGGGGTACGCACCAAAGTACCTTTGTCTGAGATTAAAATAATATCGTCTGTAGAGTCCACCTTGGTAGCACGAACCAGCGCACCATTACGCGTGCTAGTTTTAATAGCGATAACACCGCCACCGCCACGATTTTGCGTGTTGAACTCATCGATAAAGGTACGTTTACCAAAGCCATTTTCACAAGCAATCAGAATCTCGCGGACATCATCTTCGATAACAACCAATGATTTGATAAATTCATCAGTAGCCAGACGCATACCACGGACGCCTTTAGCAGTACGGCCCATCGCACGAGCATCAGTTTCATTAAAGCGAATCGCTTTACCACTTGACGCAAATAGCATGACTTCTTGGCCACCATTGGTGATACGAGCGCTCACCAATTTATCGCCTTCTTCTAAGCCAACCGCAATCAAACCGTTCGAGCGGATATTGGCAAACTGTTTCAGCTCTACGCGCTTCACCGTACCATTCGCCGTTGCAAAGAATACAAAAGGCGGCTCTGCTTGCGTGCTGTCGTCTAATAGATCATCATCACTATCTACTAGAGCATCTTCTGATGTTTCGCCTTTGACCGATAACTCTTCTACTATTTTTGGAATAGGCAATATCGTTGTGACCGTTTCGTCAGCATTTAAGCCAATCAAATTCACTAATGGACGTCCACGGGCACCGCGGCTGGCGATAGGCACTTCAAAACCACGTAAACTAAAGACGCGACCTGTATCAGTAAAGCACAGTACGGTTGCATGCGTTGAGGTCACAACTAAGTGATCAATCACATCGTCCTCTTTCATCGCCGTCGCTGATTTGCCTTTACCGCCACGTTTTTGCGCGACATAATCGTCAATGGGCTGCGTTTTCGCGTAACCGGTACGTGATACCGTCATCACAACCGTTTGCTCTGGGATCAAGTCTTCACGGTTAAAGTCCATACGCGAATCAATAATATCAGTGCGACGCTCATCACCAAAATTATCACGAATTTCAATCATCTCGTTTGAGATAATGGTCATTAGCTTATCAAAATCGCCAAGAATAGATTCTAGATGAGCGATTTCACGCAACAAGTCTTGGTATTCTTCAGTCAGCTTGTCTTGCTCAAGACCAGTTAAACGATGCAGCTGCATGTCTAAAATAGCATTGACCTGCTCAAGCGATAAGCGATAGCTTTCTTGATTATTAATCAGACCAAACGGCGCTTTTGGATCTTCGCCTTCTATAAAGTCAGGACGTACCGACTGGCTGCCTGCAGCGGTTAGCATCGCTACAACACTACCTGAACCCCAGGTATTACTGAGTAAGTTTTCACGAGCTAAGCCGCGGTTTGCAGAGGCTTTAATCGTCGCAATAATCTCATCAATATTAGCAAGTGCAACGGTCAATCCTTCTAATAAGTGACCACGGACACGGGCTTTATTGAGCTCAAAAATGGTACGGCGCGTTACCACTTCTTGACGATGGCGTACAAATGCTGCAATCAGCTGGCGTAAGGTCAATAGCTTCGGTTGACCATTGTCAAGCGCCACCATATTGATACTAAAGCTCGATTCTAGCGGCGTTTGCAGGAACAAGTTGTTAACGATCACTTCCGCTGTTTCGCCACGACGTAAATCAATAGCGATACGCATGCCGTCTTTATCAGACTCATCACGAATCTCGGTAATACCTTCGATTTTTTTGTCACGCACAAGTTCTGCAATACGCTCAATCAGCTTGGCTTTATTGGTTTGATAAGGCACTTCGGTGAAAACAATACGCTCACGGTCACGGTTGACACCCGTCTCACTCATCGGCTCAATAATATATCGACCACGTACATGCAAGCGACCTTTACCAGTACGATAAGCATCTAAAATACCGGCGCGACCATAGATAATACCGCCTGTCGGGAAGTCAGGACCTGAGATATGCGACATCAGCTCTTCAGCAGATATTTGCGGATTTTCAGCATAAGCTAAGCAAGCGTTAATCACTTCGGTCAGATTGTGCGGCGCCATATTGGTCGCCATACCAACCGCAATACCGGTAGCACCATTAATCAATAAATTAGGAATACGCGCAGGCAACACGCTTGGCATACGCTCAGAACCATCGTAGTTGTCTTCCCAATCGACGGTATCTTTATCCAAGTCAGCAAGCATTTGGTGGGTCAACTTGGTCATACGCACTTCGGTATAACGCATCGCTGCCGGAGGATCATCATCAATCGAGCCAAAGTTACCTTGACCATCAACCATCGGGTAACGCAAGCTAAAATCCTGTGCCATACGTACGATGGCATCATAGACAGCACTATCGCCATGTGGGTGATACTTACCAATGACATCGCCAACCACACGTGCAGATTTCTTGTAGGCTTTGTTATAGTCATTAGACAATACATGCATCGCATACATCACACGGCGGTGTACTGGTTTGAACCCATCACGCACATCAGGCAGCGCGCGCGAGACGATCACGCTCATCGCATAATCCAAATAGGACTGCTTTAATTCGTCCACAATGGCAATAGGACTGACCGATTCGCTCATATACACTCCCTCACTCACATCTACTCTCTAACATTGGCATATCTAAGCCATAATGGGCAACAATAACGGCACCAAAGCGTCGTTATATAATAAATACAGTGACCATCAAAAAAGGCTTAGCAACCATTCAAATCTATAGAGAATTAGCGATAGTTTTAATGTTGAATAAAAGAAACTATTTTAGCACAAATTTGTTGATTTAGGGGGTTCTAGGTGCTATTAAAATCAAGCAAAACAGTTCATTAGTTGCTACTTTTTGCATCAATTACCATGATTTAAAAACCTTTCCCGACAGCATTGATATCACTGGCTAATTTTGCCATTGATATATATAAAGACCGTTATTTAGCCAATACCATTTAACGCCCATTTTTTCAAATAGCGCATAATCAGAGTTGGGTGTTGACGCAATTTAAAAACAATCCTAAAAAGACGTCAACGCTAGATTAGCGCCCTGCTTTATTGTACGATACGCCATCATAAATCCTCCGATATAGACAACCCTTTATGCCAACCAATCCTCAATATATTAATAATAGCGATGCGGTAGACTCTACAAAAAATGTGACAGTACAAGCGTTAAAAGAAGATGTGCGTACTGACCGCAGCTTTGATGCGATTGCCGATCACTTTGAGAAAAAGGTCTATGGTGGCTTAAAGGGAGACATTCGATTAGCAGTATTGCGCCGTGATCTTTTTGACTACTGCGCGCAGACGAGCCAAAAACTTGGGCGACCTTTACGTATTTTGGATGTGGGTGCAGGGCTTGCGCAAATTGCGATTGAGCTTGCGACTCAAGGACATATACTGGTCATCAATGATATCTCGGCCAATATGTTAGAGAAGGCGCAAGAGAGCGCTGCACAAAGTAGTGCAAACGATGAAAAATTGAATATTACGTGGTATGTATGCCCGTATCAAGAGCTTGAAGAAAAGCTGGCTGATGAGACGGAGAAATTTGATTTAATCATGTGTCACGCGCTACTTGAATGGTTGGCAGAGCCTGCCGCGGTAATGGACTTTTTTGATCAGCAATTATCCGATAATGGAGCATTATCGCTGTGCTTTTATAATCCAGCGAGTTTTGATTATCGTAACTTGATAATGGGCAATTTCAACTTATTAGATAACACTGAATATAAAGCCGACAATAAAAAAAGCCTGACGCCCAATCATCCGGTTGCAAAGGAAGAGGTTGAAGCTTGGCTACAGGCGCATGATTATCAGACTCTGATCGCCAGCGGTCTGCGCGTATTCCATGATTATTCGCCGCTAAAACGTGGTGGGCATAACGATCCTGAAGCGGTCATACGTATGGAGTTACGCTACTCGCAACTGGATCCCTATAAGTGGCTTGGGCGCTACTTACATCTTCTAGCGACACGTGTCTCTTAAACACATGCCTCTTAAAAGCTTTACAACTTTAATATCAGGCGTCCTTTCGGTAAAGACAACTTAATAAACGCTATCATATGTCCTCAAACCGCTCTGACCTATCGTACTCCGACCACGTGGTGGCGTTGATGTCTTTTTCATCAAATACCACCACATGCTCCAGTATCGGCAAGATACCGATTTGGGTGCCGACTTCATGATTATGATGACTGGCGACCAATGACAATACCGTTTGACCATCATCTAGTTGCAAGCGATAGAGATAATTGGCACCGCGAAATACCCGACCAACCACTAAGGCGGTCTGCGTACTGTCATCATCATGGATAATATCATCGGGACGCACCAATACCTTAATCGGCGTACCATTTGGATAATCATACTCACAATACTGCGGCTGACCTGACGCATCATAGACCTCCATCCGTCGATAAATATCACCAAGCGCCGTCTCAACATGACCTTCTTTGATGATGCCGTCTATCATCGCGCCTTCACCGACGAACTCAGCGACAAACGGGCTGACCGGTTCATGATATAGCTCACTTGGGGTTGCCCACTGTACCAGCTTACCTTTATGCATGACGCCGACTTTATCAGCGAGCGCAAACGCTTCATTTTGATCATGAGTGACCAAAATCGCAGTGGTATTGGTACGTTTGAGGATATCACGAACATTCATGGCCAGTGACTCACGCAATACCACATCCAAGTTCGAAAACGGCTCATCGAGCAGCAATAACTTAGGCTTTGGTGCTAACGCACGAGCCAATGCCACCCGCTGCTGCTGTCCACCTGAGAGCTCACTTGGACGCTTATCAGCGTGTTCAGACAACTCTACCAGCGCTAGCATCTCAGCAACACGGGCTTTTTTGTCGGCAGCCGACCATTTATTGAGACCAAAGCCGATATTTTTTGCCACGCTTAAATGACCAAATAGCGCATAGTCTTGAAATACCATCCCCATGCCGCGCTTGGCAGGCGCAACAGCAAATGAGAGTCGCGCTGCTTGCTCTGTCAGTCGCTGATTGTTAAGCGTGATTTTGCCGCTACGACTCTCTTCTAACCCTGCAATCGCTCTTAATGCCGTGGTCTTACCACAGCCGCTATAACCTAAAAAGCAACCAATTTCACCTTGCTGTAGGTTCAGTGACAAACCATTGACTACTATGGTGTCGTCATAGCCAACCACCAAGTCCTGTACACTAAAATACGGCTGAGTGGCAGCGGTTTCATGATTCTGAATAAAGGTACTATCTAAGTTAGCAACACCTTGTTGTAACTCTCTTTCCGCTACAGCTTGCGCCATTTGCGCTTTGGTTATGATAGTCATAGGTGACTTTTTCACATTACTTTGTCGTGCTTTACTCTGAGGCTCTACAGAATCAGAGTCTGCTGGATTTATTGAATCGTTCATCAAGTCAGTATACATAGACAGTACCAATAAGCTATTAGTGAAGAAAATCCAGCGTCACAACATTCAAAATATTAGACGTTAAAAACATGAAACTTTAAAAGTGTGAATAACGTGAGAAGCACCAATTAGAATCCGTTGATCATTTAAGCACAATACTTTAATTAAAAAACACCTTAACCCTGCTTATCGCTTTGACGCAGTAATATCCAAACAGGAATAAGACCGACCAATACAATCAACAAACTTGGTAATGCAGCGCGACCCCACATGCCTTCACTGGTCATTTCAAATACTCGAACGGCTAGCGTATCCCAACCTTGACGCCGCGTCATCAAAGTAATCGGCATCTCTTTCATTACTTCGACAAAACCCATCAACAAACCCGTTAATACCCCTGGGCTCAATACGGGCAACATCACTTGCCGCCAGCGCTGAAAAGGACTATCGCTAAGCAATTTAGCAGCCGCTTCTTGATTGACGGTCAAGCGCTGAAGCTGACGGTCTACCGGCTGAAAACTGACCGTCATAAAACGGGTTGATAGAGCCAGCAGCATCACGATCACACTCCCAGATAAAAACTGCGTGGAGGTTATGCCATAAGCAATTAGCTGATTATCCAGCCACGCAATCGGAATAAAGATCCCGACCGCTAATACCGTACCCGGCACCACATAGCCCAAATTGGCTAAAGTAGTCATAAGCTTGGTAGATTTGTCCGGATATTGACGCTTAATCCACGCAATCATAATCGCTAAGACCGCAATAAACGCAGTGGTAATACTAGCAATCATGAGGCTGTTGGTGACAAAATCAATATAGCGGGCATCAAAATCTTGCTGAAAATTTGCCGCTGTCCAATAGATAAGCTGTGCAAACGGGATCAAAAATGCTATCAAGAATACCAGCGTACAAAGCAGCGTCATAGCAAGCTTAGCTGGTTTACTGACTTCAAAACGTTGGCTACTACCTTGGGTAATAATATTACCGCGTTTTGCTTGCCAATATTGTTCAAACAAGACAACGATGAAGACCACACCAATTAATAGTGCTGCCAACTGTGCCGCTGTCGTCAAGCTAAAAAACCCAAACCAAGCTTTATAAATGGCAGTAGTAAAGGTATCAACATTGAATACTGACACCGCGCCAAAGTCTGCTAGCGTCTCCATACTTGCCAGTAGCAAACCACCGATGACCCAAGGTAATGCTTGCGGTAATGCCAACCGAAAAAACACTCGACCACGACTTAAGCCAAGCATCTGCCCAGCTTCAATAGCTCGCCTACCTTGAGATAAAAAGGCTTGGCGCGCCAGCAAATAAACATAAGGATAAAAAGCCAATGACAAGATCAGCCCTGCACCCCAGACGTTACGTACCGACGGAATGGCAGTCGTAACCCCAAAATCTCTTAATGCGGTTTGTAATGGTCCACTAAAATCAACGATACCAACTGTGACAAATGCTAAGACATAAGCTGGCATAGCAAGCGGCAACATCAGCGCCCACGAAAAAAACCGCTGTCCAGGGAAGCGGTACATACTCGTAAGCCATGCCAATGCCGTGCCAATCGTGCCAGAAATTACTGTGACCATTAATAGTAAAATAGCCGTATTTTTGAGGACTTGTGGCAATACGTACTCACGCATATGCCCCCAAATATCAGCGACGGGCTGTGTCCATGACAATAACACGATTAAAATCGGTACTAGCATAAACAACGAAATCAGTCCTAAGACTGATTTCGAGATGACACGTTTACGGGTAGCATGGTCTTGGCGAATAGATTTACTCGTATTGCCTGTCTCATTACTTTCATTGACAGTATTGTTCTGACTTGCAGACGATTCTGGCATTGTTATCATAAGTTGTTACCGTGTCATACGCATCATAACTCTATTAAATAACTGACAGATTAAATGACTGGCAGACTTTTATTTATAGCCTGCTTTGTCCATCATTTGAATGGCTTGGGTTTGTAATGCACCAAATTTCTGTACATTGATGTCATCTGGTTTGAACTGACCCCAAGATCTAAGCATCTCTGACTCATCAATCCCAACTTTGACTGGGAATTCTTTATCAGCGCTAGCATAAAGACCTTGTGCGTCATCAGAAGACAACCATTCCATCAGTTTCAATGCGCCATCTGCATTGTCTGAACCCGTTACTACGCCAGCACCTGAGATATTAACGTGCGTGCCTGTCGTACCTTGGTTTGCCCAAAATATTTTTACTGGGAAATCAGGCTTTTCATCAAGCAGGCGACCATAGTAGTAGCTATTGGCAATACCCACTTCACACTGACCAGCAGCGATAGCTTCTAGTAGATTGGTATCATCACTGAAAACATCAGTAGCTAAGTTAGCAACCCAACCGCGGATGACCGCTTCTGTTTTTTCAGCACCTAAATGCTCCATCATGCTCGCAACCAATGACTGGTTATAAACCTTTTTCGAGGTGCGTAGACATAATTTGCCTTTCCACTTTGGATCCGCCAAATCTGCATAAGTGGATAATTGATCAGCGCTTACTTTACTTGGGTCATAAAAAATCGTACGGGCGCGCAATGACAAACCTGTCCAGCGACCTTCTGGATCACGATACTTAGCCGGTACATTTGCTTCCAAAACGCTAGAAGCAACAGGTTGCAGTAAACCTTGCTCAGCCGCTTGCCATAAGTTACCTGCATCAACTGTCAAAAGCATATCGGCTGGGGTATTCTGACCTTCAGCTTGCAGACGCGCCATCAGTGGACCATCTTTGTCTGTAACCAGCTCAACCTTCACACCCGTCTGTTCAGTATAACGATCTAACAATGGCTTGATTAGCTGCTCATTACGTGATGAGTAGATAGTCACTGTCTGTCCATCAGCACTCGCCGCGTTGTCTTTTGCTACTTCTTGCTCAGTGCTTGGTGCTGGCGTTTCGGCATCAACACTTTCTTCTGGCGTCGATGATTTACTACAGCCAGCAAGCGCCAACATCATGCCAAATACGGCAACTGGTAAAGTAAGTTTAGCAGAAGATAAATTTGCACTGATTACATTCAATGACATGGTTTTCCCCATAATAGCGCGGCAGATAGGTAGGATAAAAAGACATTAAAAATCATGGATTGATAGGATTAAAAAGACCCTAATGTCTGGAAAGCATATACTAATGGAAATGATATTAATTATCAATACATTTATTTAGCCCGATTATTTAGTTAAATAATCGACAATTAATGCTGTGTATAGTGGTTTTTTAATGGGGTTTTAATACCGTTGTAATGAATCTTGCCGCATTTCCAACTAAGACTTATATCAGTTATTATCTTACAATAGCCATTGTCCGAGAATAGCATTGACTGCCGCTTCGGTGCGCAATATTCGCGCACCGATATGTACCGCTTGGCAGCCTTGCCTTGCAAGCAGCTCAACTTCATAATCAATCCAGCCGCCTTCTGCACCGATAAAAACCATGCTCGGTAGTATCGATTTCTGAGGTGATTCAGAGCTTTCTAATTGTTGTTGCACATACTTTGAAAACGATAATTCCGCATAAGGGTGAGCGACAATAGCTCGATTGGTGATTAAGTTTGCCAACTCATCTTCAACAAAGGGCTTAAAGCGTTTTTGCAAACTGATACGCGGCGCGACGGTATCAATGCCTTGTTGCAGCCCTTCTAATACGAACTCATCAAGGCGACTCAGCATCGGGCTTTGCCAGTAGCTTTTTTGCGTACGATAGCTGTTAATCAAGATGATATCGCGGACACCAAGCGCGGTCATATCCATAATCAGACGGCGCAATACTTTTGGGCGTGGCAATGCTAATACCACAGTGAGATCAAGCTTAGGCGGCGGTGCTGTGACCAAACTTATCTCACATAAATCAATACGCTCAGGCGTTATATCAGCAATAATAGCAGTGCCAAGATTGCCTTCTAACTGCCCAATTTTTAGGGTGTCGCCTACTTTCGCTCCCAGAACTTGGTTGACATGCTCAATTTGCGCCACGGCATTGATATATGCAGATTCATTAGAAAAGTTTGCAGCCGGTAATAAAATACAGTTCATAGTGGCTCTTAATTTAAATCTTGGCTAACACTTTGAAGAGCATGCTGCTCGATGACTTTTTCTATCATCGATAATTGACGACTCAATACTGCTTGCTGCTGATCGGTCATCTGCGCGCCCGCCTCCCCTGCCTGTTTAGCCAATGCTAAATGACTCAGCCAATATTTTAGCTGCTGATAAATCAGTGTCTCATCAGCGGCAGAATTTTGGTTTTCGTTCGCTTGTTCATCATGATTATTAGTATGATCAATAGCCTGATAAAAAGGGTTGTTTGGCTGATATAACGCCCCTACGCTCGCCAGTTTATCCACGACACTTTGACAAGATTGAGTATGAACACCCATTAAAACCGGTGTCGCCACACTTGCCGGCTCAACTGGATTATGTCCGCCCACCTCGACCAATGAGCCGCCAACCAATGCCACATCGGCAAGAGCATACCAATTCATTAACTCACCCATGCTATCCGCCAGATAGACTTGAGTGTTTATATCAATAGCTTCTGCTGCACTGCGCCGTGCCATGGTCAAGCCTGAATTTTGAATGAGCGCTGCCACTTCATCAAAACGCTCTGGATGGCGCGGAACGATAATAAGTAGCGCTTTTGCCAATGCAGGGTTTGACAGTAATTGCTGCTGCCATGACAGTACCGTATTCTCTTCACCACCATGAGTGCTTGCTGCCAACCAAATTGGGCGATTGACCACGCCCAAATCACTCGCCGTCACACTCGTTTTTTCTGCTAACTCTGGCTGCTCGCTATTTACGATATCGACATCAATCGCCTTATCATCATCTGGCTCAGACACATTAGACAATTTAGGCGTATTAATGACCCACTTTAGCGAGCCTGCCACACGGATTTGGGCGCTATGCGCACCCAATTGTCGAAAGCGTTTGGCAGAGTCATTATCCTGCGCAATGATTAAACTCAAATTTTTCATCATGCTGGTGCTGACTGCGCCAATTTTTTGATAGCTTTTAAAAGAGGATGCTGACAGTCGCCCATTCACCAAGATACTTGGCATATGATGCTCAGATAATTTGGTTAAGATGTTTGCCCATAGCTCTGTTTCTACAAATAAAGCAGCAACAGGTTGTACATGAGTTAAAAAGCGCTCAATCACCGCCGGACTGTCAACCGGTACATAACTATGACTCAATCGACCTTGCGCAATGTCTTCTGCAAATCGACTGGCACCGCGCGCAAAACCAGTCTGGGTAGTGTTGGTCAGCCATATCCGATAACCACGAGACAATAGTGCATCCAATAATGGCGCAACGGTATTGGTTTCTCCTAAAGAGACCGCGTGGCACCAAATGGTTTTATTTCGCTTATTAACATTGATGCTGCTGTTTAAATCCGCAGCTGGCAGATACGTTTCTGTGGCTATAGGAGGCGCAGGATAACGCTTACCAAAACGCTGTTCAACTTCTTGCTGATAATTATCGCGCGCATGCGAGCGGCGCCATACTTGCAGGCGATATAACGGCTTTAATAAGCTTATGCCGACTTGATAATACACAGGTGGCTTATATACCGCATGGCTTTGCAGAGGCTGTGCCTGAATAGAAAGATTTTTTGAGGTGTCAGAAGATGGCATGCAAAAGCCCAGATAATTAATGGAGCAGATAATAGGAGTCGCGCACAAAAAACGCACCAATTCTACCTGAATTTATTGCCAAACAATACGTTTTTAAATTCAAGGATGTTGGTCATCGTTTTTTAGACCAAAATAATAATGAGTAAGGCTATTACGATAATGACTGCAAACAGTAGCTGATAGCGCTTAAGGCTATGCTGCTCTTGCTTTTGGGTGTTGATTAACGTTTGTGCTTGTTGCCACTTACCGACCAAGCTTGCCGCTTCCACATGACCGTTTTCTGCCGCTTGCTCGAGCCAATATTTACCAACCTTAAGGTCTTGCGTAACCCCTACGCCTTGATAATACATTTTACTCAGTAAGCGCTGAGCGCGGCTGTCATTTTTACTTGCCGCTTGTTGCACCCATTCAACCCCAGCCTCTATACCAGCGACTTTATCAGCGCCTTCGTTTGCTATCAGACCTTCGCCGAGCAGCTCATACATCGCCAAGCGCAACATCGCAGCACTGTTTCCTGCATTTGCAGCGTTTTTTAATCCTAGCAAGGCCTGCTGCTTTGCTTGCAGATGCGCCTCTGAAAAGACGACTTGCTTACGGGGTTTTTCTTGCTTTGCAATATGACGTTCAAACTGATCTAAAACCTTGCACGCCTTCTCATATTCAGTTTCGCCCGTGGTCTGTGTTACTTCTATCTCATGTAGCTCTGTTAATAGTTGGCTAAAAATCTCTGGCGTGGGTGGTTTTTTTGCGACTGCCGTGGTTTTTACTGGTTCTACTATAGGTGCTACCGTTGCGTTTGTTCTTTCTATATATTCTGCTAATGGCACTGATGTAATTGTAGTAGCTGATATAGAAGATACATTACCCATTTTGTCATCTGAAAGTTGAGTTGTCGCCATGTCTATGGACGACTTACTATTCGAGTAAAGGGATGTGCTACTATTTTCAGGGCTTACTTTCTCAATAAATACCTTTTCATTTGCTGTTTGAGTGTTTGGTTTATCTGCTACGGTCGTATCAACCAAATGAGGCTGATGATTTACAGCTTTTGGCAATCTGTCACTAACGGCTTGGTATAAGCCGCTAGCGACCTCACCACCTTGCGCCGATTTAAACGCGCGGTCGATATGACCAAATAAACGCATCCCTATCGGTTCTAAAGCAAAGAAAAGCGGGATATTGTCTTTATCATTGCTATCTTTGGTATTAACATCAGTATCAGCGCCATAAAACATTGCCATATGCTGATAAAAATCATCGGTCGTCAGTACTAACTCAGGATAGCGGGCATCTAGCTCAAACTGACCAAACCAACGTGGCGATTGTTGCCATTGCTGCGCTAATACTCGCCCTGCATAAAACGCCAAAAACACCATAAAGTTACGATAGCGCTCATCTTTTAATAACGTTGCTTCATCCCAAATGCTTGTTTTGACCATATCGCGACGTATCTGAGACAGTAGCGTATCTATGCGCTGCAAGCTTGCCAGAGATTCATCCAAACCACAGTGATGCAAATCCACTTCGTAAGCGATACCGCCTGCGACAGCACGCCTTGCCAAAAAATCTTGCCAATAACCTGTTGCAATATAATCAAGGGGCGTTAAGGGCGATGCAGACATAAGAAACGCGTATCCTTTAAAAAAGTAAATTAATCATAGAGGCAATGAACTACAGGCAGTTATGCAAAATATAGTGCTTACCTTAACTTAAAATATGTAGGGCTACAATAATGGACTAAATAAGCGTATCACATTATCAAACAAGCGTTCAGCCTTATGACGCCGTTGCCACTGATCCAAGGTTAAAAAACGACAGCTTTGTAAATACGAATCTTGACAAGCGGCAACTTGCGCGACCATTTCAGGCGTATAAATCGCCAAACTGACTTCCATGTTCAGATAAAAGCTGCGCATATCGATATTGACGGTACCAAATATACAATAATCGTCATCTATAACTACTGTTTTGGCATGCAGCAGACCACCCTTAAACAGAGCAATGCTAACGCCCGCTTCTAACAACTCTTGGTAATACGCTTGCGAGGCGTGCTGAACTAAGAATGAATCAACCTTTTCAGGGATAATCAGCGTAACTTTGACCCCGCGCTTGGCTGCCGTCACTAGCGCGCCTGACAAAGCTTCATCCGGTACAAAGTACGGCGTTGTGATACAAATACAGTGATTAGCACGATGTAAAACGGTTACTAAGGTATTATAAATAACGTGAGCGGTCACTTGTGGCGCTGAAGGAATCAGCTGCGCGACCACGCCTTTTACTACCGGCATCTGCGGAATCACTGTCGACATCGCACCAGTACAGGGGGTTTCTACATTTTCTATCCCATCATCCAATACTTTGATGCGACTATTGATGTCATTAATCGTCGGATTGCGCACATATAGCTTACGTGTGTAGCTGTTGACTCGTTGATGCAGCGCATCTAGATTGTCACTGTTTTCCGCCCCGATATCGGTCACCACCACTTTTGCCATTGCAGTCGCAATGCTAATGTCATTATCACTGACACTGCGTATCGCCACATCAATCCATTCACCGACGTCTTTATTCTGCTTAAAAAACTTAGGATCAACCAAATTAAAGCTACCGATATAACCGATATAACCATCAATAACTACGATTTTACGATGATTACGCAAATCTGAACGCTTAAATAACGTTTTAAACAACCCTACTGGCAATGACTGATGGACAAAAACGCCTGCTTTTTCTAATTTTCGATGGGCTTTACTGTTAAAAAAACTAAAACTCCCCACACTATCAATCAGAATATGACACTCAACTCCGCGTTGAGCGGCTGCCATTAACGATTCTATAACATCAAGCACCTGCCCCTTAGGATAAATAATATAAAACTCCATCAAGATACTGCGCTGAGCGGCATTGATGTCATCAATCAAACGTTTAAAAATAATATTGGCGTGCGTCAACAATTGCATATCATGGTTTGAGAATACCCCAAACCCTGTCCAGCGCGTACCGATATGACTGACCCCACGGTAATGAGTCGGCAATACCTCTTGCCCTTCATCAAACACCAAGCGCTCCCGTTGTGCCATCTCATTCATCAGTAGTCGCGCTTGATCCATTCGCTGGCGATAACGTCGACCTATCATCGGCTCACCAACCAGCACATAGGCAATCAAGCCAAATACGGGCAAAGTAAACAAAACCGCTATCCATGCAATTGCCACCCCAATATTGCGCTGTACCGAGACAATACGCAACGTCATCACAATCATAAGAATAATATGAAATATCAGACCTAGCCCAGCAAAGTCTGTCCAAGACCATGCTGCCACTTGCTGCTCAGTAGTAGATAAAGCTTCTATTGTTTTCGCCTCCAACTGGTAATAGCACAATATAATCAAATACGACCAATCAAGTATAGTAGCTTTTATCCGCCGCGCAATAGGTAACTATTCGTTGACTAGGTAGTTGTCATATGGGCTGTTACATCATCTAGCCATACTCTCAAACGCCTTTTTAATAATCATTTTTTAAAAAATGTAAAATAGTGTTTGACAGCCATGTGTAAATCTATATAATACACACCCACAGCAGCAGAGCTTAGTGACAAACTTAGAGCTCAGTTGATGTTGAATAAATTGCTTAGCAATTGTTCGAAGGGTGATTAGCTCAGTTGGTAGAGCGTCTGCCTTACACGCAGAATGTCGGCGGTTCGAATCCGTCATCACCCACCACTATTTAGTATAGCGTTACTCTAAAGTAGTAGGCTAAGTGGTTAAATAAACTAAGTATGACCTAAGCAGCGGTAGTTCAGTTGGTTAGAATACCGGCCTGTCACGCCGGGGGTCGCGGGTTCGAGTCCCGTCCGCTGCGCCATATTTAAAACGAATTTAGACTTTCGAGTTTAAGCAAGTTTCGCCTCAAACATTAGATTGTTTGAGGTTTTTTTGTGCTTGCAGTTATTCTAAAAGCCTGTGTTTATAAGGGTTGGATGTTTTCCCTATGTTGACCTTTACGAAATACTCTACTCTTTAACAATGCATGAATGACAAGTTTTCTTGCAAACGCTCTATGCTTTGAAAATCAGTGACCAAGTGCTCGGTGACCAAACGGTGACCATTTCGTGACCAAGATTGTTAAAATTAGTCATGGTAAACGATCCCGTTTGACAGAGTTTATTCAGCTATTTTATTTTTGAGAACAGGGACAGAGATTGGTACCTTATAGAATTTAGTAAAGCCTTCAATCGATTTGCTAGCGGTTAAACAGTTTGGCAGCTTATCCCCCTCATTTTGATCAGTATAGATAACAACGCAACTAACAACCTTTGATGACTGCTCCTCTACCGTATGGTAGCCTAGCTTATCTAGTATACCCATATCTCTTGCATAACCACTTATCTGTTTAATATCATCAATGATATAGCTTAAATTCTTGTCTTGTTGATAAGTTGGTCTGTATTTGGCATCTATAATGAGCGGTTGCATGTCATCTATTAATAAATAGTCTGGGTACCCGTAGTTACCTTTGGCTTGAAAAAGTATCTTATCTCCATATTTATCTTTCAGAAGCCCCAATATGTATAATTCAAAGAGCTTTGACATATCAATCCAGAACGGCGGTACTGATATCTTTTCAACGGTATTCTGGTCGATTTCACTGATATGATAACCAAAGCGCTTAAGAATAATCTTAGAGAGCTTTAACGCTTCCTGATACTCTTTATAAAAAGAATTACGCTTAACTGATTTAAGCTCATGTAAATTGACTTCATCACTGACACTTTCAAAAGCAGGTTTGCAATAGTCAATTAAGTACTTCATTGATCCAAGGTATTCTGGGTATTGAGATAAATAACGTCTAACAAAGCTTAGCGTATGCTTTAAAACTCTATTTTCAATGCTATCAAAGCCAAATTCTTCATAACTACAAAAGGTGTTCGTAACTTTATTTCGAACTACATTCTTTTTGATATTCTGAGCAATTAAGACTTTGCCTTTAATTCTGCTATTAAGATTGCGTTCGACTTTATAATAGGATTGCTTTAATCCCTTCTTCACCAAGCTTTTGAGAATTTGAAGAAACTGCATGATTAGTAGTGGAGTTAATAAATCCATCTGCTGGTCAATTTCGATAAAAGGCTCGTTTAGCTTAATGTAGTATAGGTCTTTGGTATTCTTAGCAATGCTACCATGCGTAAGACATGATTGAAGCATGCCAAGGTAATCAACTTCCTGAACACTATTATTAATCTTCGGTGCAACATAAATGGCTTGTTGATTCTTAACAAGCCAGTCTGCGCCTATAAAATATGACATTTTAAGCGAAAGACTTTCTCTGCCATAAAGAACCTGAATACAGCGCTCATTTTTCTTATTATCTTGAAAAAATATATCTGAAACCTCTACACTCTTACAAGCCAAGTCTATCTGCTTGTGTTCGCGCACAGTTTCTAAGTGGTTTGACATTATTAGCTTAGACATGAAGGTTTTTGACTACCTCTCTAGCGCTATCTAATAAAACACCGTCCTTTATGTACTCGTATAGAATGGGTTTAATCTCATATTTCAGTTTTATAGAAAGCTCTTTATAGAAATCTTCCTCGGATATATCCTTTTTAGATGGTAAGAAGTAGCTATGACCCAACTGAACGTCATCAGCATCAAAGTCAGAAGAAATTTGAGCATTATCACCTTTGAATAATTTCTCAATAGATTCGAATAGCTTTGTAGCTTTTTGAAATGTGATTACTTTTTTTGATGGCAATACGTCATAAAATGCAAAACGTCTACGAATAGCGTAGTCAATATGACCTACCGAACGATCGGCTGTATTCATTGTGCCTATGACATATAAGTTTTTAGGCAGTTTAATATCTAGTGTATTTTCATACTCATACATAGATTCAACGCTCTCACCACGATATTCAAGCGCATAAATAAGCTCACCTAGGACAGATGGTAGATTAGCGCGATTAATCTCGTCGACTATAAGAATGTACTTACCATTAGGGTTATCAATAGCTTTTTTTGCAAACTCAGCGAGAATCTTATTCTCAACTTCATAGCTGATATTTCCAGCATCATTAGTCTTGGCAGCAATACCTCTAACAAAGTCTTCATAAGTATAAGCAGGATGAAACTGAATTATTTTATACTCACCATGAGTCATCACTTCATCAAACTCAGATAAATCCTCTCCATCCTCTAAATTAAAGTTATTCCAAAGAATGCTAATAAACTCAATATTCGTAAGGTCAGTATCTAATTGATTATTTTTACTAAGATAAATATCATTTAGCTTAGTGTTTTTTGTAATTACTCCTAGCTTCTTGTCGTAACTACCAAACAGCTTTAGAGCATTATTCAATATTTTCTCACTGTTTACAGGGAAATATTCATCTGGATAGTAGCTATGTAACACTTTTAACGTGAAACATGGACCAAAAAATTTAATGGAATCATCAAGGTCAGTTTTTTGAATTAGCTTTGATAGCTCATTAGCAATCTGCTTCATTGCAGACTCATCATCAGTTGAATTAGCAACCTTTTTATTGAGCATGTATCTATCGTTCTTCTTACTCCAATATATAGGGTAGTTGTTTGAAAATCCTGGTGAGAATGTACCCAATCTTTCTAACCCTACCTCTAGCCACCAGCAGAGCGAGTCGTTATCCCCATGCCCAATTGCATATTCTGACAAAGAAAGTCCGCTTAAGCACTCCTTAGGAAAAGATTCATAAAATTTAGATAATAATTTATCGTTTTTTGATCTAGCTGATTTTACTTCATCAGACTCTGTATCGAAGTTTTTCACTAAATCATCAATTATGGATTCAGGTGTACCCTTAAGTTCAGGTTGCGTCAAATTCTTAGCAACCAATTTAGCCAGTCGAGTTTTACCTGTGCCTGGCGGGCCTTGTAAAATTACTTGATGCTTGTATTTTAGGAGTGCAGATACTTCATTAATTTCAGTGTTACTCATAACTTCCTCATACCATTTTTTAATATTGATGTTGGTTTCTGCATCGCTATTGGTCATGTCGCATCTAGTTAAGGTCTTCCTACCTACAATTTTTAGATCATATGCTGTACGATACCAATCTAATATTTCAACTTGACGCCTTCGCTCAAACCAATCGAAATCTCTATTGGTTTCACTCTTGTATTCATATTCTCCTATTACTTTCACTAAAGCTATTAAAGTTTCCCCTCTTTTAATAGCTACAATGTCTCCAATATCCATATCATTTTGAAAGCTAAGTTGTTGAGCTTTTCTTTTTTCTTTCCAGTCACCCATACCAATGTAACCTACTTGCTCGAGAACTTCTTTTTCACGTTTCCAATTTATATTATCTTCATGCAATTGCATATGCCAAAAATTCATTCTGTTCCCTTATTTTTACCAAATAGCTAAACGTTTTTGTCTATTTATAGGTTTAATGGCTATAGTATTATTTTTATAAAACAATGTTTGGTATAGTAGTGCTGACCCTTAGCTCTGAAGAATACTTATTCAAATACTTGTTGGCCTTAACTTTATCAACATTTTTCAGCTATATTAAGCTATTTAATTTTTAGATTGCTAATCTGCATGATTTAGGCAATTCTAAAGTATTTTATGCGAATTAGCATTTACACCTATTTGAAAGATGCTAGATGTTTTCAGATGTAATACTGAATATACGAAATGGAAGATTAAATGAGTAAACGTCCTTATTTCAGATACAGTGGTGAAGAGTTGAAAGCTCTCTTTACGGAATCTAAGAATGATATTGAGACCCTTACAGCCTTGAAGTTTGAACTCAGTCATAGGAAGTATTCAAAATCACGATTACTGGAAACTGAAATTGAAAAATTAATTGTATCTAATCCGAACAAAAATAGTTCTTGCGGGGAACATTCGATACCTTCGTCACCATATAGTACAGAAGCAACGATTATACATAATCCGAAACCTAAAGCCGTAGAGCCTGAACCTATAGTATTACCGACTATAACTCCTCCCGAACGCTACATCGTAGAATGTGAACAGTGTCAAACGCCAAACTTTTTATATGCACTTGATGATAAAGTGCAGTATCTATCTTGTTCAAACTGCAAAACATCTTTTGAAGTTCAATTCAAACAAGGTGTTATGAGAACTACCTTTCATACTAGACCTCAAGTACCTTCCCAAATCAGTTTTAAGACTGTTAGTTGGTTAATAGCACTAGTTGCTCCCTTAGTATTTATTATCTATCTATTCATGTAAGCTGGAAAAATTTCATTATGAATATTCAACAAGACAGATTATCTGCACTAATTAAGTTTACCCAACAAACATTGTTGATGGGTAAAATTCCAATAACTAGTATTTCTCAGCATACTAGTTTTGTAAGGCTAGAAGAACAACTACAAAACTTGCCCGGTGTTAAATTAAATCAAGATGTGGAGTCAGTAGATGAGACTTGGCTATCTATTGAACGTCTGCATGCAAGTCCGGCTCCGCTACCTGAGAGTCATCTATTAAGATTATGGATAGAGTTTCCTCAAAAATTTAACAATGCTCCCAGCCTTCAGGAAAGAGTCTTAACAAGCAGGTTGCTAGAGGCAGGAGTGAAATTTCCTGATATCACTCCTGCGCAGGCAAAGACTGAATCCGATATTGATTTATTGATGTCATTAGAAGAAGGTTTAGAACTGCACTCTGAGACTGAGACTGAGACTGAGACTGAGACTGAGACTGAGACTGAGACTGAGACTGAGACTGAGACTGAGACTGAGACTGAGACAAAACATACCGTCTTAAATGATTTTTTTGATAAAGAAAATATAGAAAAAGAGCTAAAAAGTTATATAGAAAAATCATGGAAACCATGGCTAGAACAAGAAAAGCAAATAAGAAAAAGCATTAAACTTTATTCTGACTTATTTTTACTGACTAAAGAATTACAAGGTAATTTAGCTGATGCGAAGCTAGAATTGGTATGGGGTGTTGGTATTGCTTTGTGGAATCAAACTGATGCGAGAGCTATTAATTATCCTGTACTGACTCAGTCAGTAGAAATCTCATTAGATAAAAATACAATGGCTTTGTCAGTTAGACCTAACTTATCGCCAGTAAAGCTAGAGACTGACATATTCTCATCCACGGAGAATCCTAATTTAGTCACCTTGATAGAAACTAGTAAGTCTTTTTTCGAGTCTGAGGATTTAGTATTTAATCCTTTTAATCCAAGTACCTATGCACCAATCTTAAGATCAGCAGCTATGCTTTTGGATGCTTCTGGGAAGTGTTGGACAGATCAAACTACGAACGATAGTGTAGAAGATAGGAAGCTACCAAAAGCGACTGACAATTTAGTTGTTACCGATACTTGGGTTTTAATGGCACGTCCAAGAGGTGATAATTTTCTTCTACAAGACTTAGAAAATTTTGCTGGAAAATTATCTGATGATTCTTCCGAATTTATATGCGGTGCATTAGAAGCTATTCTGACTGAGCCTGACACAGAAAATAAAGAAGTGACCCTGCCAGCTTATCGTGGAATTTCAGCAGTTATAGGTAGCGAGGATAATTATAGTAAACCTCATGACTTATACTTCCCAAAAGCTTATAACGATGAACAAGTCCGAATCATTCAGATGCTCCAAGCTTATGACGGTGTAGTAGTGCAAGGACCGCCTGGAACTGGTAAGACCCATACTATTGCTAATGTCATTTGTCATTATCTTGCACTGGGTAAGAGAGTTTTGGTTACTTCAATGAAAGATCCCGCGCTATCGGTACTAAAGGAAAAGCTACCAGAAACTATTCGCCCATTAGCAGTTAGTCTATTAAGCAGTGATACCGAATCAATCAAACAATTCGAATCTTCTATTAGAAAAATTTCTAGTGAAATCTCAAGCATAGACCGTAAACAATATCAGAATACTATCAAGCAACTTGATGATGAGATCGATGCTACCCATGCATATTTAGCTAGTACAGATACTTCTATTTCTCATTGGGGAAGGCTCAATCTCGAAGAGATTATCATCGACGATGAACATGTAACACCTCTTCAAGCTGCTGAAGAAGTTGCATTAAAACAGGCTGATATAAGTTGGTTTCCCGATAAGTTGGATATAGAGGATACTTTCAAACCACAGTTCTCAAGCTCAGATATTGTTGATTTAAGAATGGCTAGAATCAACTTAAAAAAAGATTTAATTTATCTCAACAAAACCATTCCTAATCATAACAACTTTCCACCGATCAATGAAATTATTGAGCTACACCAAAATCTTATACACATTAAGGAACTGCAACAAGCTGAAACTACAGGTGCTCTACCAGAATTAATAAACAATACTTCCGAGACAATTCAAACTATTGGAGACATTGTTACTCAAATAGTGCAGTTAAAATCACAACTTAATATTGTCGATAAAGCTGACCAGAATTGGACAACGCTATTCAGACAGAGTTTAAATAGTAATACAACAGAAGTTATTGACTATTTTATTGCTTTGAAAGAGGAAATTGAAACTTTAATTGCTCAAAGAATGTTTTTTATAACTAAGTCTGTAAGTATGTCTAAAGATATCGATAACAATGACGAACTGAAAGATTCTATAAGAAATCTATCTCAAGGCAAAAAACCATTTGGTTTAGCAGGTTTATTCGGTAAATCTGCTGAAAAAAAGTTGTTAGAAGATATTCAAGTTAATGGTGTCCAAGCAGTAACCCACGAAGACTGGCAACATGTTTTAGCGTTTATTGATTTTAAACAAGTAGCAAAAGTGCTTATCGTCCGTTGGAATGCTTTATCTGCTGAAATATCCTTACCAAGCTTTGAGCCTAATGTTGATAGCTTACTTGCTTTAAAGTCAGCAGTTGAAATGAGTGAGATTATTCAGTCAAATTGTCAGCTAGAAAAAGAAATACAATCATCATTCGACTCAATATTTCTAAACTTGCAAGCCAATAACGATAGTTATTATTCGCTAAAAATATTAACTGAGATTGAGCAAACTCTAAATCAACATTTGACGAAGCATTCTTTATCCAAGACTTGGAAATCAAAAGAAAATATAGAAAACTTACTCTTAGAACACTCAGGAATTATTACAGAACAATTAACTACATTTATTACGGATAATATTGGTAATAAAATCCACTCTGAACAATATATTGAAAGTGAATGGCTGACCTTAATGGTAGAGCTAGAACGTATTCGTGTTTTGACAGATGATTTTCAAGTTGTAAATGACGTGACCCAAGCCATCGAAAACTCGGGAGCAATAAATTGGGCAAACAGCCTTAGAAAAGAACCACCGTCTGATACTCAAGATAAATTATTACCAGATAACTGGCGAAAAGTTTGGCGCTTAAACCGCTTGGTCAGTTTTGTCAATCGTATTGATGCTCGTCAAGAACTAGTCGAATTGGCAACAAGACGTAAAGACTTAGAGAACAACTTAGCACGTCTTTATCAGGAAGTAATCACTAAGAAAACGTGGTTAAAACTATCAGAAAATGCTACTCCAACCGTTAGGGCGGCACTAGAAAAATACCGAGCTGCTATCGTTCGAATTGGTAAAGGTACAGGAAAACGTGCCCCACGCTATCGCCGCGAAGCTCAAGAAGCTTCTGAACAAGCAAGCGCTGCTATTCCTTGTTGGATTATGCCCCACTACCGTATCAGCGAGTCATTACCTGCTAATTTCGGTAGTTTTGATTTAGTTATCATTGATGAAGCATCACAGTCTGACTTAACTGCTTTACCAGCGCTTTTACGTGCAAAAAAAGTCCTAGTCGTAGGCGATGACAAGCAGGTTTCTCCTGATACTGTTGGGTTAAAAGAGGATAAGATAAAAGACTTGATGAATCAATACTTAGGAGATCAAGTCAAACTTTATCGCTCACAATTGTCACCTGATCGCTCAATATATGATTTGTTTAAAGTCGTTTTTGCTGGTAGCTCAGTTATGCTCAAAGAACACTTCCGTTGTGCACCAGCTATTATTGAGTTTTCTAAACGTGAGTTTTATGATCATGAGCTCAAACCGCTACGTAAGTCCAAACCTTCAGAGAGACTAGATCCTCCACTAATTGATGTTCATGTGACTGACGGTCATAGAAACACAAAGGGAGTTAATTTACCTGAAGCAAGATTTATCATTGATGAAATAAAAAATATCGTAGAAGACCCTGTATATATTGGTAGAACTATTGGTGTAATTTCTTTACTGGGCAATTACCAATCCCGAGAAATCATGGAGATGCTGTCTCGAGAACTGGGAGAAAAAGCTATTACAGATTTCGATATAGCTTGCGGTGATGCTAGAACATTTCAGGGTAAAGAAAGAGATATTATGTTCTTGTCCCTATTAGTCTCGCCTGGAGATGCCCACGCATTAACCACGGAGTCATTTGCACAACGTATAAATGTCGCTGCATCAAGGGCTCGCGATAGAATGTATCTAGTGCGCAGTATTGAATTGGATCAATTAAGTAAAGCCGATGTTTATCGATCAAAGCTTATTCAACACTTTAAACAACCTTTTATGCAGGATGAAGAGCAAGCAGATGACTTGCGTAGCAAATGTGAATCACCTTTTGAGATTGAAGTTTTTGATATTTTGGTAGAGCGTGGATATCGGGTGATACCACAAGTAGAGGTTGGTCGATATCGTATAGATATGGTTGTTGAAGGAGAAGATGATAATAGTTTAGCAATAGAATGTGACGGTGATCGCTATCATGGTCCTGATAAATGGGAAAGCGATATACATAGACAACGTATTCTTGAAAGAGCTGGTTGGAAATTCTGGCGTTGCTTTGCCTCAACATTCGTCATGCATAAAGAAGCTATCATTGATGAGCTTTTAGGTGAGCTTACTAAGCTTAATATTCACCCTATTTCGACTGCACAACCACTTAGTAGTTTATATACTGAGACTAGAAGAGTACAAGCTATCGCAGAGCCAGTAAATGAGAGTGAGTGTGAAGATGCTTCTAACCTTACTTAAAATTTAATGCTACTCATAGTATTAAACATTAAAAAAATATAGATCTTCAATAAACTAAAGACTTTTTCGAAATAATATAATAATGATTAGTTTTTATAGATTCGAATAGATATTAATCTAAGGATAAATAATGGAAGTACAGGATTGGGGTGGCGGGCTTACACAGCATGAAGTTCAAGCTATTGAAAAAATTAAAGCAAACTTTCAAGCATCAGATGCGCTAGCTGAGCTTAATAAGAAAGGCAATAAAAATGTTAGTTTGGCTGAATTTAAAAAAAGCGTACCTAGCAATCCTATGTTTCCATGGAAGGGATATTCCGGATTTAGATTGGCTGATCCTAAAGGCAATAAAGAAGGTGAGTTTGATTTAGTAATCATCACTCATTGCAATGTATTAATAATAGAATTAAAAGATTGGAATAATAACAAAATTACCAGTAGTAATAATCGTTGGTATCTTGGCAGTAAAGATATGGGAAAATCCCCAGTCTCTATTACACGTGATAAACAGTATTTAATTGATCGTATATTAAAGCGATACAAAAATAGATTTACTAATAAAGTCCGCACTCCAATTATACATTTTCTAGTCGTAATGACAGGTAATGCAGATTATAGCAAATTAGATGACAATGAGAAAATACATACTTTAAGCTTAAAAGAGTTTCTACAACTCAAAGATGAAAAGAAGTTTAATGGCCGTTTCAGACCTCATCCAGAGGCTAAGGTTTTAAATAAGGATTTTGCAATATTTGATGAGGTTTTTGGTGGAAGCAACATAAAACCTAAGAGTATTCGCGTGAATGGCTATGTAGCAGAAGATGACCCTGCATTTCAACATCCAAATAAAATCTATAATGAGTATTTTGCTCATTCAGAGCACTCCAAAAATGATCAAGTACTATTACGTCGTTGGGATTTTTCAAAGATAAAAAATCCAGAGGCGCAAACGCCTGATGGTAGATTCAAGTTAGTCAGCCGAGAGTATGAGGTTTTACAACACTTAAAGGGTATTAATGAAGAGCTTTACTCTGCCTGTTTGAACTATAAAACAGTCCCTCAAAAATCAGAGATGACAGTCGATCATACGGACTTATTTGACTTGATGCCCTCTCAACTTAGATTTAATCAATTTATCGGTCAAACAGCCAAACAAATTCTAATTAAAGACCGTATTGACTATGTCAAATTACTATTGCATAAATTTGTCGATTTACACAATGCTGATATTGCTCATAGGGATTTAGGAACACACAGTGTATGGCTATCAGCTGACAAGAAAGTTTCCCTATCCGGTTTCGCCACTGCTTTTTTTCCTAAGAAAGGAACTGTTGGAGACATTAGAGACATACTCACCGTATCCACTGACTTGGTCCAAAATATCTACCCTATAAACAAACCCACCGCCTACCAATTAGACGTACGAGCTTTGGCTGTATTATCCTGGCATATTCTACAAGCAAAGCGTTTATCTAACGATAGTATTGAGTCATTTAAACATGAATTAGAAGCTGATGATGAGTGGTATTCCCTTATTATTAGGAAAGCTTTATCTGAGGATTCTTATGTGAATGCAGAGGGGTTTTTAGGTGCATTTAACGAAGCTAAACCCATAGATGAGAAAGACTTTTCGTTCGATAAAGATCAGCTAGAACCTTTCTATCATGATATTAATTACTCTCGTCAGTTTAGAGAGGATGAAGATTTCATTGTTGAAACTGATGAAAAGGAAGTTTATGTATCTAATGGTCAAATAGTTAAGGCATGGTTAAATACTTTTCCAGTCAATGGAGATTATAAAGCTCGTGCCATATTTGATTGGCTACAAAGAACTTCTAGGTTAAAACAGCTTTCACCAAAATACATACCTAATATTCACGAGTTTGGTGTTGCTACTAAATCTGGTAGTTTGTATATGGTTAGCGACCTTGTAGAAGGTTTCGCGTGGTCAGAGTTACATAATTCAGATGACAAGTTAACTATTGAACATAAGTTTGGATTAATCGATCAACTTATTCATTCCGTTGAGCATCTTCATGGGATTGATATTACGCATGGTGATTTGCATCCTGAAAATATAAAAGTAAGTCAAATTGATTCTAATAGTATCGATTATCAGCTCTATCTACTTGATACTCTAGACTTTACTTCAAATGGCAATAGCAACTTAAATTATGATTATGCCCCTAGCCACGCTGAAAACGCTACGGCTCAAATGCGTGATATTTTTGCAGTTATAAAAATGAGTTGTGAGCTATTAGGGATCGCTTGGGGTGAAGACTCTACTGAATTTCCTGATATTGCTGAAGTCGTATCTACTGAGTTGTTAGACCTCAAATCAGGCTTTATTTCTCTTGAACGTTTTAAAGACGCTCTTCAACCAAAATCTGAAGTTCAAATGATTGCGGTAGGTATTGGCAATAGAGATTCTTTTGACACTCTTGAAATATATCCAGAAAACGATGAGCTGTTTTTTCAGTTTGAAAAAAGTAAAAGTAAAGAAAAGAACGACATACTAGTTAAATTTATAGGTTTAGGTGGTTTATTTAAAGCTTTTTACTCAATGACAGAAAAAAAATTCACGCATGTCCTACCGCCTATTAGCCGAGACCATATATCAGCTAAAGATAGAAGAGACAGCCAATCAATTATTTCTGTAGGAGTGCGGCTAACTAGCGAGCATCGTCATGATTTAGCTGATTTAAACAAAGTACTATTAAAGGACACTCATTTTACTAATGCAGTTGATGACTTTATTAAAGAGTTACAAATAACGGATGAAACTACCAATCAAAATGTAGAACTTGAATCTGAGCCTGATGTTACTTCTGAAATAATGGAATCTACTGAAGAACCTTCAAAGAAGGAAAACTCATACTCCTTTACAGTTAAGGAGTTATGGCAAGCAATTTTAAACACCGAAACCGAAGCGCTTCCATATATTACCGCCACTGACTCAGTTATTTGGCAGGATGAGGATAAGGTTTATGTACCCTACAATGGAGAAGTAAGCCCTTTAGACCAATTCGATAAAGACGATATTGTACAAGCTTTAGGCAAAGATACCGCTAATGATAAGACCTTTGTATATGGAAACATAGATGTTAAAAGGAGCTCTTTAAACGAGCTTCATTTTAAGCCAGGTAGTGTCAGACGTAATAACTCTATAGTTGAAGACACAATAGTTTATATACAAAGTAAACAGAGTAAGGTTTCTTTTAACCGTCGTAAAAATGCGCTATCTAGAATTTTAGATGGTGAGGCCGTAATCAATAACCTTTATGAATATTTTGATGCAACTTGTAAATTACCTGCTACTCATTACGACTCTACTATTGGTGAAGATGACTTCAAACGATATGATCGTATTAATGAATATGAGCAGACGATAAGATTAAATGATCCCCAAAAAGAGGCATTTGAAAAACTATTAAAAAACGGACCAGTATCTCTCCTACAGGGACCTCCTGGGACAGGTAAAACTGAGTTTATCGCAGCATTCGTACATTACTTATTTGAAAAACAGAATACTCAAAGCATACTACTGGTGAGTCAGTCTCATCAGGCTGTTAATACAGCGGCTGAAAGAATACGTCGTCACTGTCGTCGGCTTGATACAGAATTGGATGTTGTACGTTTTAGTAACCGTAGTAGAACTGTTTCAAGTGAATTACAGGATGTATTCTCTGAGAACTTGCAAAATTCAAAGTACGAGTTACTCAAAGCTGAAAAAATTGAACGCATTCAAAATCTTGGTTTATTATTGGGACTCGAAAAAGACTACTTACGTAAAAGAGCTCAAATACACTTTGATATAGGTAAACAAATTAAGCGTTATAACTTATTGATGAGTGATAAAGACAATAAGGAAAAGGATATAGATAATAAAGAGGAAACAAATCTTCTCAAAGCTATTGAGCAAGATATTGAATCTAAGATGGCTCAAACCAATTTCAATATAGATTTCAACATTAAGCAGTCAAGTATTGAAGATATTTATACCAAGTTAGTTTCTGAAATCAATAAAGAATACTCCGTTGAACCAAAGGAAAGCTCAGAAGCTGGTGAGTTAATTCAACTTACTGAAGATATGCTTGATTCATTATCAAATGAGCGTACTAACTATGCAGAGTTCCTTGCTAGATCACGTCAGTTAGTAGTCGGGACCTGTGTTGGTATGGGACAGTCACATATCGGTATTAACGAAAATGTCTATGATTGGGTAATCATTGACGAAGCAGCAAGATCAATCTCTAGTGAGTTAGCCATCGCCATGCAGTCTGGGAAGAGAGTGCTATTGGTTGGTGATCATAAACAACTACCTCCTATCTATTCACAAGAACACAAGTTAGCTTTAGCACGACGATTAGGTATTCCTAAACGAGGTGAAGAGCTAGATGATGCTTTAGGTAGTGACTTTGAGCGTGTATTCCAGTCTGAATACGGAAAAAATACTTGTGCTACACTAAAAACTCAATACCGTATGGCACCTGCTATTGGTAATCTTGTTTCATACTGTTTTTACGACGGTTTGCTTGAAAACGGTAAACAAGAAGAAGATATTCCTGATATATATAGCAGCGTACCCAAAGAGATCCAGTCCTGTGTCAGTTGGCTTGATACATCCTCTATGCCTAATGCATATCATACAGGTGCATCTAATGGGAGTTCGTCTAATCGGGTTGAGGTTGATGTCATCATCAAATTACTACAAGATATCCAAAACAACGATGAACTTTTAAGTAGTGAGACGGCCAAAAAGTGTTTGAAAGAAGGCGATCACTTAATAGGAGTGATCTGTATGTATGCAGAACAAAAACGACTGTTACGTAAAAAATTCAATGAAAATACTTGGGATGACAGCTTTAGACAGTTGATAAAGATCGATACGGTAGACAGTTATCAAGGTAAAGAAAATAGAATCATTATTGTATCTCTTACACGTTTTGATAAACAACTGACAACGGGATTCTTACATTTACCTAACCGTACTAATGTATCGCTATCACGAGCTATGGATAAGCTCGTTATTGTTGGAGCAACAAAAACTTGGGAAAGTCCAAAAAATAAACATACACCGTTAGCGGAAGTTCTTAACTATTTTAAAGAACACGGTAACGACTCAAAATATAATCTTATAGAACTGTCTTCTAACAAGCGAGGACGCAAATAATGAATAATTCAGGAAGCATAGCTTTTAATCAAATTGATTTTGCCATCAAGTCACCTAGCTTTAAAATCATATTTTCCTATATGGATGAGCGTGGAATTCCTTTTGTCAGAGAGTTTGTCCTACGTTTACTAAAGTTAAATTCGTGTAAACCTAAGCATCTAGCTGATTATTTTGACTTTACTCAAAGAGAAGCCGAAATCGCCATACAAGACTTGACTGATAAAGGATGGGTTGGATGGAATGAGGATGGTACTATCGGACTGTCAAGCAAGGGACAACTCTTATTTGATCAAAACAGTAAAGGTCCGAAAATACCTAGTTTGCAAGAGAGAACCCAACGTTTGCATTTAGAGCTATTAGATAGAAACTTCATACCGAAAAAAAGGATTTCTAAAGATAATCGTAATGCATTGGAATTAAATGTATCAAACAAAGACTTATCAGAGAGTAAGGATGTCGCTAAACGCCAGTTTCAATCAGACTTTATGAACCTAAAGGAAGATAAGGTAATCGAAAATCTTTCGGAGGACATTGAGCTGTACAAGATAGATTTAATTGAACAACTTTATACTGACTTTTTTAGATTTACCCAGCCTTTCGAAATTAATGCTGAAGACGGCACTCAGTTAGAGCGTAGCGAACTTGAGCTTACTAGGTCCGATAACATTCAACAAATGATTACTGAAACGCTGGGCAACCATAGATTGGGGCAAAACAACTTATCTGACATCATGCAAAGTATGGAGGCAATGAGGGCTTCAGATATCTTAAAAACTATAATAGGTGGTAAACTTGATGTCCATACATTTATGGAATTAGAGTTAAATAGTAACGACAAAACATATTTTGTCGGACAAACATATCATCAAAATAAAGTAGTTGATGAAATTACTAAACTAGCTAGTAAACTAAAGACAACTAAAAACTTGACTTGGGTTGCGCCGAGTGATTTTTATTGGGGCAAGCAAACAAAGCTAATTGAAGTAATTAACTCAATTTCCAACGGTTCTATGGTGAAACGCAATAAAGAAAAGGTCAGATTGTATAACTTTAAAACTTATTTACCGTTACCTGAAGAAAGTAGAAGCCTACGCAATGAAGTTCGTGATTTAAAGCATCAGTTCAAAGAAGTGTCTCAAGATAACCTTTACGGGTTTTCTGAAGGTTTTCTGAAGGGCAATACCGAAGTTATAGTATTAGAAGATACACTTGCTGTTGTTTGTTATCATGTTCAACTCCCTGATCAATACGATGTCACTCTACCTGTAGGATTCATGACTACCGATATAGAACAAGTGAATCATATTACAACAGTCACTCAAAGCTATTTAAACTCACCTATTTTTGATGAGGATAGTAAGTTTGATAGTTATGATTTTGGTTCTTTTAAAAACCTGTAAGTGATAATGGGATTGTTAATAAGGACCTTATTGTATTATAAGGTCCTTTTTTTTGATTTAAATTTTCTTTGAACTCTTACAATTATCAACTATACCATTGATTATTTACAGAACTTAGCGAACAAGCCATTCACTGCTGGACGAGGAATGGTTCCATCAGCCATAGCGTCTTTTAAGCTTTTATAGCCGCCATCACTTACTATATTTGAGTTTATCGGGCTTGAGCAAGTAATTCTCAAAACACCTCTAAAATCACTTGTTTTTCCATCTGCTGTTAGACCAATTAATAGACTATCTGGTTTTTTATAATTTGGACCAGTATAACCTTCTATAGTCATCGGATATGCTCGCCACGTCGTTGTATATACTCCTCCATCTTGGCTCTCGTATACTTCAATACCATTCGAGAAGCCAGGAGCTGCTATAGAAACAGTAGAAATAAGAGATGAAAATGTTAAAACAGCTATAGATAGTAAAAAAGGTGATTTCATAATCACTCCAATAGTAGAATTAATGTTACGCAATTATTGCTTAGTAAATATAGCACAACAATTGTGTATTTTTATAATGAACTAGAAATAAACGACAGCATATGTCGCAAAACAATTAGCTAACTATTGTAAAGATCTCCGAACATAGTAGATTAAGTATATTGAAACCAATATGACTAATAAGGAGATCCAGATGACATTATCTATAAAAAAGCAACGTGCTCATCCATTTGAGAATTTCGATAGTACTCATATCTATAGCTCAGAGCTACTCAAACTAATTGTACTCAAAAACCACCATATTCATTCAAGTTTAGATATACACAATAGTTTATAATTATTGTTTATAAAATTATATAAATGAGATAAAAAATATGTGGTCTGACGTTGAATCAAGTGAAGATTATCTTAATTTTGGTGAAGTATCGGATCTTGCAGTTGATATTTTATCTGCTAAAAATATGCTTCCTATTTCAATTGGAATTTTCGGTAACTGGGGAGCGGGAAAGTCTTCGCTTCTCAAGCTTATTGAAACTAAACTTGAAGATGACGAGCAGGATTATATCGTAATAAATTTTGATGCATGGCTTTATCAAGGTTTCGATGATGCAAGAGCCGCCCTTCTAGAAGTAATAGCTACAAGACTTTTAGAAGAAGCTGAAGGAGATAAAGACTTAGTAGAGAAAGGTAAAGGTTTACTTAAGCGAGTGAATATTTTTAGAGTATTAGGGCTAGCTGCAGAAGGTGCTGCACTATTTGCTGGTGTTCCTACAGCAGGACTTCTTGCGAGAGGAGTTAATGCTATTGGTAATGCAACCGATGGAGTTCAAGACGAGGATGAGTATACAGAAGGTCGTGCTGTAGTAGCGGATGTGAAAAATGAGTTTGATAAAACGATAAAACCTAAAGAAGCTAAAACTCCTCCTCAACAAATCCATGCTTTTAGAACAGAATATGAAGAAATATTAGATGCATTGAATAAGCCTGTTGTTATTATTATTGATAATTTAGATCGCTGTTTGCCTGCTAATGCAATCCACACACTTGAAGCTATTCGATTGTTTTTGTTCCTTAAAAACACAGCTTTTATAATTGCTGCTGATGAAGAAATGATTAAATCTTCAGTTGCTGAGCATTTCAAAGGCAGTTCAGATAGACACCAGCTTGATTACATAGATAAACTCATTCAAGTGCCTATCCGCGTGCCCAAAGCTGGTATGAGAGAGATTCGTTCTTACTTATTTATGCTATATGCTATTGAAGCTGGAATCGACTCTACTGAACTAAGTAATCTTAGACAGGGATTAGAAGCTGCTCTACAACAGTCTTGGAAAGATGATCCTATCACTAGAAATGATGCATTAGCTCTGCTCGGATTTACTGAGGATAACGAGTTAGAAAAATCATTTGAACGAGCAGACCGTATTGCTCCAATATTAGCTAACTCACCAATTATTCATGGAAACCCAAGAACTGTAAAAAGATTGCTAAATGTAATAAAAATGCGTGTTAAAACTGCGCAGCGGCGTGACATGCCGATTAACGAAGCTATTATTACTAAACTAGTAATATTCGAAAGATGTGCTGGAGCAGCTGCAACTAAGGAATTCTATAGTGCAATTGATAAAGAGAAAGGTAAACCTAATTTTCTTAAAGCTTTAGAAGACAAAAATGAATCAGTATCTCTACCAGAGTCACTAAATCAACGACGCGATTTCATTAACGAGTGGTGTTTACTTGAGCCTAAGCTAAGTGAAATCGATCTAAGACCAGCAATTTATTTATCTCGTGAGACTATACCACTAGGTAGTTATGTAACTGGTTTGTCTCCAATAGGTAGAGTCGCATTAGAATCTTTAAGTAAGACTAAGAAAGTATCATCTCCAGCTGCTAAGAAAAGTCTAGAAGAGCTTGTAATAGAAGAGCAGGTTCCCGTTATGGAAGGCCTTATTAGTCATTTAAGAAATGTTTCTGATTGGAATGCGCAGCCAGAAGGATTCGCAGGAGCTTTTATACTTGCAGAATACTCTTCAGAAGCTGCAAAAGTTTTTGTTAGATATTTAAATGGGCTAAATGAAAATCCGCCTTGGATGAACATGATGTTGAAAAGTCAATCTTGGTATAAGGAATAATAATGGGAACTTCACAATCTAGTCCAGGTCCAAGCGGCAACTCACCACTAGTACCTTCTTGGGCTGATGATAGTCCTGACCAAATTCTTCCTGAACCATCAGATCGTCGATATGTTGGATACAGACAAGCCTTAGGTAGAGCAGTTTCCAATGGAAGTCGTTCTGACTTAAGAATAGCGATAGGACATTACGCAAGAAAATCTAATGGACGTAATGAAACGGCAGTAAGACGCATGGGCAGCGCAACTCAGGCTGGTACACAACTTTTTGGATTACTCATTGGAGGAGGTGGAACAACCGATTCGATAGTCGACTTGAATGGTTTGACTGGGCTTCCTTGTGATACTGCTATATCAATTATTACTCAAGCACTTTTAACAGACGATGGTGATTCTGAAAAAATTAGATCTGCTATGAATCAGGCTTTAGCAGAAGCTTTAGAGGGTATTGAAACCTTTGATCCTTTGAGTATTACTGATGATATCATCATCCATACTATGATCAATTATCTCTCGGAAGTTATATTTTTACAAATGATGATGGACTCAAACAAAGCGTTTGATAAAGCAGAGACTCCTACCCAAGCTATTAACATGGAGAATATGCTTAATGATTTAGTTTGTGTAACTGTAGATTTGCATATGGCTAATAAATTTCCAAGCAATATTCAGTCAATTAGCCAAGCTCAAATAAAAGATATTCAAAGACAAACAATTAAAGATGTTTGGACTGAATGGGAGAATTACGTATGACAGAATTAGTGTTTCATCATGATTGGCATCAACTCCCTATAGCTAACGACTCACTAATACCTGTTCAATTATACGGAATTGATGGAAAGCATTCTCGTAGTGATATTGGTGTAATAGGCAATCCAATTATTGACAAAATTCAGCGCCTAGGTGTTCAAATAAGTAATAAGGCAATAGATTTTTTATCAATTGCCTTAGCTGTTACTGCTGCTGATACGTTTGTATTACGGTCAGAAAGTGCAGACGGATGGACACGGCAGCTCTCACTCACAATTCCGCTTTGTGAGCCAGAAAATTGGATACATCTAAAAGAGGATTTAGAGAGAGCCTTACATTTTTTAAGTGGAGATATGTGGAGTGTAAATCTTACAGGAGGTGGCTATGAACCTCCTATTCCCCATGGTAAAAGATTTAAGCTGGTTAAACTAGATGGACTTGACTGCGTAAGTTTATTCTCAGGAGGATTAGATTCAGCTATTGGGGTAATAGATTTACTCAGTGATGGGAATAAGCCGTTGTTAGTTAGTCATGCTTATAAAGGCGATAAATCTCATCAAGAAGACATAAACCAAATTCTGTCGGGCGAGTACTCACGTTTTGAAGTAAACGCATATCCTCTTAGTGCCAATGGTGAAACAGATATAACGATGCGCACTCGCAGTATAAACTTTTTAGCTTTTGCAGTTGTGGGAGCAAGCGCTCTACAGCAAAGTAACAGTTTACAGAATGTTGATTTATACGTACCTGAAAATGGGTTTATTTCCCTAAATGCGCCTCTTACACCTAGACGTATTGGTACGTTAAGTACAAGAACAACCCATCCTCACTTTATTAAAAGTATTCAGAGTATTTTTGATCAAGTTGGTATTGAATGTACTATCATTAACCCCTATCAGTTCAAAACTAAGGGTCAAATGGTTTTGGAATGTCAAGATAGAACACTACTTGCAAACTTAGTAAATAAAACAGTCTCTTGTAGCCATTGGAAACGTAAGAATCAACAGTGTGGAACTTGTGTGCCTTGTATTATTCGTAAAGCATCTCTGCACACAGGAGGTATTCAAGAAAATATAACTTATTTTAAAACACTTACTAATGCACTATCTGATCCTGACCATCGGGATGATGTTATGGCGATGTTAATTGCTGTAGCACAAAAAGAGCGTAAGAATATTAGCACTTGGGTTCTAAATAGTGGGCCTTTACCTGAAAACGAGCTAGCAGATTATAAGACTGTGTTTACTCAAGGTCTTAATGAAGTTAAGCTATATTTCGAATCAGAAGGTATTTTATGAAGATAGATATGCATTGTCATTTGGATCTATATCAAAACCCATTTGAAGTAGCTAAAGAATGTGACGATAAAGGCATATATTTATTATCAGTAACTACGACTCCCAAAGCATGGGAAGGAACCAAATTATTAGCACATGGCAGTTCTCGTATTAGAACAGCTTTGGGGCTACATCCCCAACTTGCTCATCATCGAGCACACGAAATTGAGCTTTTCGATGCTCTACTACCTGAAACTAAGTATATCGGTGAGATTGGTCTTGATGGAGGAACTAACTTCAAAAAGCATTGGGACATTCAGTTGAAAGTTTTTCGCCATATCCTAAAGAGTTCGCACAATTCTGGTGGTCGGATTATGAGTATTCATAGTATAAAGAGTGCCTCTGAAGTTCTAGATGAGTTAAAAAGCATTGATGGCATTCCTTTACTTCACTGGTTTACAGGTACTCAAGGACAGCTTAAAAGAGCGATTAATATGGGTTGTTGGTTCACCGTTGGTCCTGCAATGCTTAATACTAAAAAAGGGCAAGCTTTGGTATCAATGATGCCAAAAGATCGGATTCTTACTGAAACTGATGGCCCGTTTGCAAAATATAATAGAAAGTCTCTAATGCCATGGGATAGTGATATTGCTACTAAGCAGTTATCTGAATTGTGGCAAATCCCTGTTGCCTTAGTTCATGAACAGTTAGAAATGAATCTAAAATATCTAGTAAAGTTTAATCATTAATCAGAGAAAAATTAAACTTTGAGCTTTACAATTATTTCCGTATATTCATAAGAAAATCACATTTGCAAAAAAACCAGAGAGCATTAGCAATCTGGTTATTAAGTAATCTTTAAATTATCATCTGCCAACTGTAAGCTGCCCGCCAGAAAAACTAATACATGATTCGCAGAACCAAGATGACTGTTTTCTGATATAAGGTATATCCGCTGGTACATCAAGTTGATATGGGCGTCCACAGTACTCACAGTGTATATCATCCAAGTAAGCCTGACACTCCGCTAATACGCCAAACAAAATATGATAATCGATATGGTATTGTCTACAGAGTACTTCTATATGCTCTACATATCGCCCATCATGCCCGTATGCCCAATAGTCTTCACATAATTGTATGTCGGACTGATCTGTATTAGCGCTAAAAATAAGTTTTAAGCTCATGGTTATCTCCAAACCAAATAATTAACGTTAATCACAACGAATAAGGGACATCGTAGTGATTCATAATGGTCAAAAATTTGGTCTCAAGATTCGTTAATGTATAACGATTCAGCGCTAATCCTTCATTTAGCTCTCGTTGCACCCATATCCTAACCGCTTCATCATTATAAAATATCGGATTGACGCCTAGCATCTTTGCTAACTGTGAACCCTGTTGTATTTGCAGGTTTACCATAAGTTTGGTAGATAGCGATATCGCTTCAGCGCTTAGCCAAATTGAAGCATGCGGCGGTTTAATAAATGTGTTCATGTATAATCTCCTGTAGATTAATATTTCTTTATATTGGTCGTAATGACTTTCTACAGATTAAATTATACATACATTTTGAGCTACTACAACTTAAAATAACCTTCTATAGAGCTTTTTGTTACTTAATAGAATATTTAACTCATTTGAGAAACTATATTGCTGCGTATTATTTGGTGTAATAACTGATAAGCGCAGCACTATCTTGAATTTTAAAAGGAGGAAAGTTTATTCTTCTTCCTTAACTATCTCATAAAGGTCACCCACTTCAATATCCAAATATAAGCATAGCTTTTCTACTACCTCTAGATCCACTCTGGTCGCTTCTTCGTTATACATACGTGTGATTGTGCCTCTGTTGACATCTGTATCTCTAGACACATCGGCAATCTTAAGTCTTTTTTCGCCCATAATTCTAGATAAATTACACTTCACCATAACCTCCTCCATAATAAAATAACCTACTGTAGATAAAAATGTCTTGCAAAAGATGATTTTTAGTGTAAATTATGTTCTATAGCAGGTTATAAAGCTATTAGATAATAACACTTTAATCTTTAGTAAGGATTTTACTATGAGTTATACCTATTTAACAACCGAAGAGCTGTCACAACGTATTAAATATGACAGCAAGACAATACGCAATCAACTTAAGGATGCGGTATTCATTGAGGGCGTTCATTACATCAAACCATTTGGAGGTAGAAAAATCCTTTTCATATGGCAAAAGATTGAAGAGTTAATGCTGACAGGCTACGACGATAACATTCCATTTGCAGCGGGAGCATAATCATGGCGAGTATCAATAGCCGTAATGGCAACCTATATATAGATTTCCGATACGTAGGTCAACGTTGTAGAGAGCAAACCTTGCTGGCAGACACTAAGCCTAATCGAAAGCGTCTAGAAAATTTCGTTAGAAAAATGGAAGCTGATATGCAATTAGGTAGTTTTCGATATGAAAACTATTTTCCGCAAAGTAAAAAGCTTGAGCAGTTTCAAAGCTTAGAGCTTATGAGGTCAAGGAGTAGTCATAAGGACTCAAGCTCAAGCTTTGATAGTTTTAGCAAAGTTTGGTTAGAGGAGAAAAAGCCAGAATGGCGGGACTCTCAAATAAGTAATGTGGAAGATATATTTAGAATTTATCTCATTCCTCATTTTAGCAATTTACCGCTAAATACCATTAGCAAAGCCAAAATCATGACTTTTCGAGGCAGGTTAGTCAAAGATGGTAATAACGGACGAACTTTATCAGCGTCTCGCATTAATCATGTCATGACGCCATTACGTATGGTGCTGACCGAAGCCTCTGAGCGTTTTGATTTTGACAGTCCTTGGAAGAATATAAAACCACTCAGTGAGCCTAAAAGTAATGTCAGTCCTTTTGATCTAGATGAGGTCATGCTCATTATCAATAACGTGAGAGCAGATTATAAGCCTTACTATATCGTACGATTTTTTACAGGTATGCGTACAGGTGAGATTGATGGCTTACCTTGGAAGAATATAGATTTTGAGCGGCGACAAATCATCGTTGATCAAGCAGTCGTTAACGGTGTTATAGGTGAGACTAAAACTATAGGCTCAAATCGTATCATCCAGATGAACCAACTGGTTCATGATGCGTTGATTGAACAGCAGAGCCTAACTAAACATCAAAGTGAGTTCGTTTTCTGTACAAAAGCAGGTACTCCTTTGAATCATCGTAATGTAACAAAGCGAGTTTGGTATCCGTTACTACGATATCTAGAGCTTGATAAACGTAATCCTTACCAAAGTAGACATACGGCTGCAACGCTCTGGCTCGCTGCTGGTGAGTCGCCTGAGTGGATTGCTGCGCAAATGGGCCATAGCAACACTAAAATGCTATTCACAGTGTATTCGCGATATGTACCAAATCTAACTCGTCAAGACGGAAGTGCTTTAGATAAGCTACTGATAGCACGGGGAATACTACAAAACGTATGAAAAAGCCTATACTTAACAAAAAGACATCCAACTAGATGTCTTTTTTCAGTTTTATCGCTGGATGCTTTATATAAATGGAGCTACAGTTAAGGAAAGAGTTCGTAATGGTTATAGAATAATGGCTGATAAAAATAATATCTCTAATAATATTAAGAATTGGTTAAAGGTTAATATCCTTGATTTTGCCAATATTGGAGAGGTAGCAAGCTTAATAATTGAGCTAGAGTTTTTAAAAGATACTTTGCCTGAACAATTTAGATTAGAGTTAAACAATGAATATCAATCATTGGCTGAGTGGATAGAAACAGTAGAGGTTGAAGGCTCTCTAGTGGAGTTAAAGAAGTCACAAACATATGAAAAAGGTATCGATCATAAAGTGTTTTTAGAAAAATTTAAAGAGCGTCGTCTTTATCTGAAAGATCTTTATCTTATTACCTTTTTAGTCCATCGAGCAGACTCATCTAAGGTAAATAATATTCGTGCTCTTTATTTTTTCTTGTGTCTAAGGATGGTTGAGCTAACGGATTATGACAGTCGAGTTGAGACGACACTTGATGAATGCAGATTTTTAACCAATAAAACCCGTGAATTTCTGATTCCTTTCTTACCGGACTTAACAGAAATGGATAGCTTGGAAGATGTGCAGGAAAATCTTATTGAAGCTCAAGAAAGCGATAACTATACCAGATGGTTTAATAGCTCTCCTGATACCTTTGAGTCAGAAATAAAAAGATATAAAAGCAAGTTGCTGAATAAAAATACATTATTTCCTTCCAGCGATGCTAGAAATGATATTAATGAGCGTATAGCCCAATATATTTACGAATATATCCTACCGATTGAAAACTACTTCAAAAATGATTCTGGTATTACTCGAGTAACTAGCATCCCTTATCAGATTGTTAGGGGTCCCTCATATTATGACGACACGACAGGTAATATAATCAATGATCTAGCAAACATCTCTGAAGTTACAAGTAATACAGATGCTTTTGAAGCTGGTGAACGCCAAGATAATGAGCAGGAATCCTTTGAACAAGTAACTATAAATAACCCAAGTAACTATTATTTAGATCTGGTAAAAGCAGAGGGTCAATCAAACAGTCGTCGGAAAAAAGCTATGAATCAGGTCACTGATGTTAATACAGCGCATGAAGATGAAATAAAAAGATTGGTCGAATATATAGCTAGCAAACTAAGTAGACTTGATTTTTTATCTATTGATAAAGAGTACAAATATGAGCATGAATACGAAGAAGGAAAGCTTAAATTCGATATAGCTGATCAATCCGCATTATATCTATATATGCTTTTATTGACCGGTATTCATGACATATATACTTCCGAACAGTTACATCTTGGATCTAACGGCTATCGCTACCAACTCACATTTTGTCCAGCACGTAGCCATATCGATGATGACTGGGATAAATCGTTATGTACCCATAAATTGAATAAGCCAGACAGACTGTATCTTTTCATGCCGTCCTCGTTAGGTGCGATGCATATTGAAATGATTGAAAGTACTGATGATAAAATGAGAGATTCTATTCATGAAGAAGCAAAAGAGGATCTCCGTAAACTCAATAAAGAGTTTGGGATAAGACTGAGCATAAATAAGATTAGAAACTATTTGCCTCACTATTTAGCTCAAAAAAACATAGATAAAGCGCTTATAGAAGTATTGACTAACTGTGCCGTTCATCATCTCTCGGCACTACCTTATTATAATGTCAGTCAATATGATTTATTTAGATGTCAACGAGATTACATGGATCACTTGATAGGACTACTTGAAGATAAATATGGTCCGAAGCAAACTGAAACTAAACTATATATGCTTTTTGAACTACCTGATGAAAAATCAACAGCTTATTGGGGTAAGACTATCGGAAGTGCATTAGCGGTTAATGAATTTAGACTAAAAGAGATCGTGGTTAAACTAAGACAAAAAGTAGAAGCTGCTACTGCAGATTTAAAGTTAAATAACTTGGGTTCATTGGTTTATCTACATAACAGCTTTATAGATTATCTATATATTTTGATGTCTATTGCAAGTGGCTATCGACCTGTTACTGAGCCATTTGGCAGGTTGTCAGATATAGATACCAGAACTGGAGTCTATTTTATTAGCGATAAGGAAGTGCAAGCTGACACTATTGGTAGACTCATCTATCTTCCACATACCGTATGCCAGCAAATCAACGAGTATAAAAATTTCATTAAAAATAATGGCATTCTTTTTAATAAGTTAGGAAGTAATATTGGTCAAATATACATGGATATTTTGAATAGCCATATTGGACTGATAAGTTATTTAAAATTAGATGAGATAACTAATACAGTTATTCAGGTGAAGCTAAATAAAGTATTCATAAAAGAGCGCATGTCACAATATATATCGCTACCTCTTAATTGGCATAGACACTTTATACGCTCACTCAAAAATATAGACATCGGTAAATATTCATACAGCTCAGTCTTCAATGAAAGACCAATTGGGTATGACGTTATTAGTGCTTGGATGGGACATTCTGATGAACTAGGATTCAGTTTCTATGACCGTTTCAGCGGTTTGAAACGATCTGAACTTAGAGAGTTTGCGAATATACTAGATGGAATCATCAGAGATATTGGCTTTATAGCCATTCAATTGGAGCACTAAAGATGGCACGTCAAAAATCTGGTATTCAAATACGTAAAGGAAAACGAGACAAACTAGAAGAAAAGAATTTTTCGTTAGCTTATAAACTAATAGACAAACACATCGACCTAACAGAAATTTCAGCATCTGAAGACCAACAGAGATCGTTTAACTCGATGTGGGTAAAATTTGATACTAATTTATCCGCTAATAAACATTTTCAAGATGTTAAAAAATATTCTACCGCATATAATCACGCTGTAAAATACTGTCAAAATCAAGTAGAGAATGCAAATATTGATATAGGCTTTCCTAAGCTTATCATTCAATCCTCTCGTGCCAAATCTTTTCGTACACAAAAATGGTTCAATGACGGCAAGCGCGTATTAGATTTTTATCTAAACTGGGTTAAAGGTTTAGAAACTAAAAAAACGGTTGATATAACTATAAGTGATATCTTATTTACTCTAATCTTTCACAGTGCAATCCTAAAGGCTCCTGTACTACAGGAGATATTAGATCAAGTCATTGAGAAACGTTTAAAAATTGAACAAATTTCAGGTTTACCAACTATCACTGTGATTGTCAATGATGAGTCTTATCACACAAATACTTATAAAGCGTCAAAAGCAGTACATCAAGCACAGGTCTTTATTTCTCCACTGTCAGCTCATCTTATTCTGTCATATATCAAAGAGCAGAAAAATAACGTTATTAATCGTGATAGAAATCTCACGATATACAAACGGTATCAAAGCATACAACTAACACAAGCAAACCAAGGTAATGATGTAGAGTTTGGTTTGAAACGTTTTTTAATGGGCGCAATTTATGTTCTTGAGAATTATTTTTATTTTAATCTCTCAGAGCATACTTGGTACATAGTTATTGGAGAGGAAGATACTTATAGTTTAGCAACATCTAATTGGCAGTCCATTATTTATGATATTCAACACCATACAAGCGATCAAAAAGAAGAGCTGAATAGCAGAATATCTAGTGTATCCAATAGTAGTTCTAAAGAGAAAAACCATCAATTGGCAGTTGAGATTGCTAAATTATTTAAAAGGGATGAGAATGCAAAAGTTGCTAAAAAGACATTTGTTGAACAGTTAGAGCATCTCAATAAAAAACTAGAAAGTAATCATTATCCATTAAATGAAAAAGCGATCGTTGGCTGGCTTCTATCAAAAACATCTAACTGTGAAGTAAGTAGCATCCAGACCTATAGTAATAGAGTTACTAATCGCTGGCTGGCACTTACACAAGATGTAGACTTAAAGCACTATCAAGAAGAAGATTTTGTAGCTCTATATAACGAAATGATTGAACTTAGTAAAACCGAAAAAGCCAAGAATAAAGTTGCAACACTGATTAACGAGGTACACCAGTATCTAGTTGACCACTATCAAGTAGAGTCTATAGCTCCATTAGCAACTGGCGATAGAGCCCATCATAGAGTGGGTTATATCTCAGAAAATATGTTTCAAGCTCTGCTCATCAAAATTAATGGCTTAACTATGACTGTTGATGAAAAGCAAGCTCTAAGCTTAGCACTCATATTAGGTCATCGTTGTGGTCTTAGGATTGGTGAAATCGTTAAAATAAGAATACATGATGTAGCAGAGACCCAAAACTATTTAGAGGTTCGGAATAATAAATTTGGCAATAATAAGAGCCTCTCTGCCCGCCGCCGTGTCCTACTGGCACAACTGTTGACAGAGTCTGATGTTAAACTCATAAAACGCGTGTACATTAAACGTTCAGATTATAAGACCCAAACACTCATCGCAAATCAAGCTGGGCTGCCATATAAAGCTCAAGCACTATCAAAAATGCTCAGTAGTCTCATAAAGGAAGTTACTGGGCTAAGTTACCTCACTACACATCACTTGCGTCATAGTTGCCTAACTAACTTTCAATTGATGTCATTTCTATATGATAAAGATCATCAATTCAATAACCATCCAAGTGTAAAGTTCTTAAAAAGCTTACTACCTTACGAATCAGACCAAGCTGTTAGCATTATTAATCATTTCGAAACCAATCTTGCATACAAGAAAATATATGCTCTGGCAGGGATAGCAGGGCACGCTACTCCTAGTACAACATTTTCGTCATATGTACATTTTACGGACATTCAAGTTGGACTATTATTATCGCAGACCAATTTCAAACTGTCTCTTAAGCACAATCAGATACTAAAAATACCGAGACGACGAAGATTTGAAACTGGGAGTGTGCATTTAGAAATAAATGAGTATCTAATGAATAAGCATAAGCCTTCTTATCTTCTGCAACCTATGCATAGTAATATATTTAGCAAAATATGTAATGAAGAAATTTCAAAGGTTAAGAGGTATTCTTTTGATGAAGTATATCAAATCTTGGAAGCCTACACTCAGAAAGGTGATTATGAGAACCTTATGCATATCTATGATGTCAGTCAAGAAACTTTCGAAAAATGGCATTCTAATGCAAAGCAACTAAGAGATGCTTCAGAATTTCAAACCACAAAAGACAATCCTAGATTATTTGATATAAATGATAAGAAAGGCTTATTACCTATTAAGGACAGGTATGATGATGATAAAAAAATAATGATGCAAATGATGGAAAGATTTCGCAGCCTATACCTAGAGAGTGATGACAAAAAACCTATCCATCAATTTATATATCATACACTTACTCATTCTCAATATAATACAAATTTTATCACATTCAATAGCGCGGTAGATCTCTATAACTACCTTCAGATTATTCGTAAACTAATCTACAAAAAAGATATTCGACTGAAATACTACAACTATGCGCAAGCTGCCAAACAAGATCAGAATGCTTGGAACAATGCTTTAAAAGATATACCTATTTCGCAGAGAAGAAATATGGATAATGAGCGAGCAGAGAATTTTTATCAAAATCAAAGGCAGATCCGAGTAGAGTTATCACTCGCTAGTCAAACTGAAGCTACAAGAATTCAAAATAGAGCAAACTCTACTATGCCTATAACGCAGTGGAATGTGAGGACAATACAAATATTTAGTCACTATGTATTCATAGTGATGGGCAAGAGGATAAAATCAAGTCAAGGATTAACATTATGAAACTATCTGCTAAAACGATTAGCTTAAATAGCAACTCAACCGTAAAATTCCATCCTTTAGCTAGGAGGCTTCATCAAGTACTGATGAAAGCCTATATTAGTAGTAATAAGAGTACCTACCTAAAAAAAATATCTAATTTCTTTGGCAGCAGAGTTGAGATACCTATTCATAATATTTCTGTCATATTTAAAGATGGTTCATACGAAATCATCGGAGGCTGTTTTTCCCCTATATTTGATCTAAATGATATTTCTAATGAGAATACTATAATTTTAAGTTATACAACATCTCAAGGCCATGATACAAAAAATAAAACTGATGAACAGGTAAACAGAGTTAAAAAAAGAATCAAAGATAAGTTTGATCAAGACGTAATAGACTTTATATATATGGAGTATATTAGGGCAATTTCTATTCTCTCACTCTCAAAACCAGGTGTCATGTATTCAGAAGTTAGAGAGTTATCACGGGCGAAAAGCAAATATAGTAGCACTGTCTGGAACGAAATATTTGGTAATGAAGGTGAGTTGCCAATAAGTCACTTTAGTCAAAAAGATTTTTCAATGCTTATTGATAAGACTCGATTCACTGTTATTAATCATAATAAAGTCAAAGATAATTAGAAGCGTTAATCTGATTAATTTAGCTGTGTAATAACATTCGACTTTGTTTACATTAATCTAAGCTATAGCCTGATGGACCTTATAAGCGGGTTGATTCATTCTGAGCTATCACACCAAACTGATCTCCTTTTCTAAGCTTTGCAGTAATGCCAAGAGCTAGTTCTTTAGGTTTTACTAAAATGTGTAAAGCGTTAGTATATTCTTCATAATGGGGAAGGCTCAAAAAGCAAAGCCTTTGTGTTTTAAACATGATTCATTATTTTTAGTTACCAAACTCGATTGGCAATGGTATAAGTACTTAATAGAGTCTGCCTTAAAGGTGAGATATTCACATCATATTAGTGAAAACCAGATTTGCCTGTCATGTGATGAAAATGCTTTATAGGACGTAATAGTTAGATCTTTAACTGCCTTCCACATGCATATACTGTCTCTTATATTTGCACTGTAGTTCTCTCTAAGAATGTTAAATCTTCGACAATACCTAGGTGGTTCATAACTGCCTAGGCATCGATTAGTTGTGGTTAAGAGTTGCTGAGCAAACATGTTCCTTACTTACTATTATTGGCAGGTAATACATTAATATTGAAAATTTAATGTTTAAATATTACACATTAAATTTTATTATATGTTTAATTTTTACACATTTTTAGTGACCAAAACTCAAGTTATATCCAATATAAAGTTTCTTAAATTGCGCTAAGTATCGTAGTTCAGTAATGAGTTAAGCTATTGCTATATATAGTGTTATAGGATAATATACCTTAAGGTTTTTTTAAGTATTTTAGTGGGTCTAGCCTGTCACGTCGCGGGTTCGAGTCCCGTCCGCTGCGCCATATTTAAAACTTAGTTTTAATACAAAAGTTTCAACCTCAAACATTAGATTGTTTGAGGTTTTTTTGTGTTTATTATTTACCTAAACCTCTATTATAGGTAATCCCTGCCTTTTAAATCTTCTGTCCTCCCGTGGCTCACTGGCTCCTTACTCTCCTCCGTTATCTATCTTCAATAATAAATAATTACTATTATTAAAGTCGCCATTTGAATAGTCGGTGATTAAACGATGACCATCCTTATCCTTTTACATGACATACTCATGATGTGGTCAATTTTCATGGAAGAGAGTCTTATACTAAATGTCGCTAAAAATAATTTTTATACTGGTCAGAACTCACCTCTATTCACTGTAAAAATTGCTAAGCCAGCTCATGCATTTCATTGTTAAATTGATGGGTAGCAACCAACACCTTTGGTCTCGTTACCACTGCTGGCAACTAAACTCGGCGTTAAATCAACTTTAGTAAAAGATGAATCAAAGCGTTTTGGACTTAATGCCTATAAAGCTCTAGGTGGTTCCTACGCGCTAGGATGCATATTAGCAAAACACCTTAATATAGATATAGTCGATATTGATATAGCAACGGTCGACTCTAAGCTTGGTAAACCTTTGGTATTTGCTACTGCAATAGTAGGTAATCATGGTACTGGCGTTGCATGGGCTGCGTTAAAAACTAAGACAGCCTTATTAATCATGACTCAAATAACACCTCTAGATTATAATTTGGATTATTTAATACAAAAAAGCCTTCAAACAAATTAGCCCAATCGTAGCGCTTGATTCATCTGAAGGCTTTCTTGATAGCTTTTTTTCTAAGGTGCCGATTTTAAGGTATCAGTTTAAAGAAATGCTGACGATAGTGCTTAAGCTCACGAATTGAGTCACGAATATCATCTAACGCTAAATGACTGCCGCCTTTCTCAAAATTCTTGAGGACATCAGGGCGCCAGCGGAAGCAGAGCTCTTTAATAGACGACACATCAAGGTTTCGATAATGAAAAAACCGCTCAAGCTCAGGCATTTGACGCGCCATAAAGCGGCGATCTTGGCAGATTGAATTGCCACACATTGGCGACTTACCACTATCGACCCATTTATTCAAAAATTTAATGGTTTCAGCTTCCGCCTCAGCCAATGTCACCGTACTACGGCGTACACGGTCAACCAACCCTGATTGCCCATGCTGCTTGGTATTCCAGTCATCCATGCCATTTAACTTTTGATCTGATACTTTAATCGCAAAGACAGGTCCTTCGGCAAGGACATTCAAATCTTCATCGGTGACAACAGTCGCTATCTCGATAATCTCATCATTTAGAGTATCAAGTCCGGTCATTTCTAAATCAATCCATACCAGCCCTTTTTTGCCTTGGTTTCTGATTTTAATTTTATTGGGATGGTCGCCGGTGGTCATAAAATATCCTATGGTCAATAAAGTTTGAGACAACTTACAAGCAATGCTTTAATAGCAATGTGAATAAAATAATGCGCCTATCTAACTATCTCAGTGCAAAAAATATTTGTAATTAGGCAGCTGTGAATTTCACTTAGAATTTATGAATACTAAAATATTACAAAATCTCTGCCCAGTGCAGGCGCTTTAGGCTGTATGTTAGCAAATTTTCACGCTACACTGAGCAATATTTTATAATAGGTCACCAACCCATGGCATTAATCCGACAACGCAAACTAACGAAACAACAGATTCGGCGCATCGATAAGCAGCAATTATTAAGTCAAGATAGTATCGATGACAGTTTGATGGATGGTGTGGTCATGGCGCATTATGGCAAGCAATTGGAAGTGCAAGTGACCAGCTTACCATCATTCATACCTGTGCAGCCTGAGGTTGCACCTGATGACCCTGAGCCGTTTTGGCAAGAGTTGGCACTCGGTGATATTTGGCGCTGCCACGTACGTACCAATCTACCAATGCTAGCAGCAGGTGATCAAGTGCGCTGGAATGCTGACTCTAATACAGGATTTGGTCGGATTGAATCAGTCAAGCCGCGTACATCACTAGTTTCGCGCCCTGACCGTTATCATAAGCTCAAGCCTGTCGCCGCCAATGTCGATATTTTGGCGATCGTATTTGCACCCTTACCTGCTGCCGCCCCGACACTTATAGATCGCTATTTAGTCGTTTGCCATCATGCTGGGGTCAAGCCTTTATTAGTGCTGAATAAAGCCGATTTATTGGCTCAAGAAAAAGGCGTCGATACCAATGAGTTATTGGCGCAATATGCCGCACTTGGTTATGAGAGCGTTTTGACCTCAGTTGACTGTCCTGAAAACGTCGCGGATAGCGATGACCAGGAAGGACTTGACGAGCTAAAACGCTATATAGATAAAAAGCTGGTTATTTTTGCTGGGCAATCTGGCGTCGGTAAAAGCAGCTTGATCAATGCGCTGCTACCTGAATCAGCACAAAGCGTCAATATTATCTCTGATAACTCAAAACTTGGTCAACATACCACCACCACCAGTCGCTTACTGCCCTTTAATCCAGCCGATTTGACCCAAGGCGGCATCGTCGATACCCCTGGTATTCGCGAGTATGGTATTTGGCACTTGACGCCTGATGACATTATTGCTGGCTTTGTTGAGCTTGCACCATTATCTGGTGATTGTCAGTTCCGCGACTGTCGCCATACTCATAATAGTAAAGGCTGCGCGTTATGGGAAGCAGTTGCTGATGGCAAAGTATTGCAGCGACGCGTTGAAAACCTCGTGACGCTAAGAGAAGAGGCAGATACCAAGCCCTATTGAGCCTTATTAATTCTTATCCACTGTTAATCACGATGATGACCATCACACGTTTACTATGGATAGGCTAATCGGTATAATAGCGCCTTGTTCAATCCATTAGGCTGTCTTCTCAGCGTAATAGAACACTTATTTTTTTGGAGGTATGGTTTGGATCGTGCGCTGGAATTTGTGGGCAACCACCCGTTTTTATTTGGTATATTAGCCGTACTAGCCGTGCTATTTTTTGCTATTGAAAACAAACGTAGCGGTAAAAAGATTTCACCCAATACCCTTGGTATGATGGTGAACTCGCAAAATGCGCAGCTTATCGATATCCGTGCCAAAAAGAAGTTTGTCACCGGTTATATCCAAGGCAGTCGCAATATCCCATTTACTGAGCTAAAAGACCGCATTGAGGAAATTCGTGCGATTGAACAGCCAGTAATTATTATCTGCGATATGGGCGTACAAGCAGGTGCGGCCATTCAGATGATTGGTAAAGAAAACGTCTATCGCTTAGAAGGCGGTGTTGGTGGCTGGCAAGCTGCTGGAATGCCACTTGTTGGCATAAAGGATGCTAAGCCGAAGACTAAAGTCAAAGCAAAACCGAGCTTGCACAAGTAGTTTGATAGCGCGCTTTATTAAACTATGACTTACTATCTATCGGTAGTGAATAAAAAAGACACCTTTTCATAGGGTGTTTTTTTTATGTGGCATTTGTGATACTGACGACGCTTTTATATTTATTTGGCTTGAATTTATACTGCCTATCCCCACTTTATAGTGAGCATAATAGAATATAGGCTTGTGATTTACTTGATTGCAGCCTCTATAGGCAAATTTTATAATACTATTTTCCATCCTATAACCTATCCGATAACAATTGCTCTATACATTTATAAATAAGGATTTATCATGACTGTATCTGTTAAAGTTTATACTACTCCTATCTGCCCATATTGCTCAAATGCTAAGCAACTGCTGAAATCAAAAGGCGTTGATTATGAAGAGATTGGCATGCACGATATGAGCAGCGATGATCGCCGTGCTTTAATGCAAAAGACTAATAACTATCGTACCGTGCCACAAATCTTCGTCGGTGAGACCTTTGTCGGTGGCTTTGATGAGCTCAATCAAATGAACCAACAAGGCAAACTTGACGAGCTATTAGCGGGTTAATTTACTATCTTGCTACTCTGGCTGTCTTTATTTATTTTACTAGTCTATATGTGAGTCATTTATATAAGTAACGATAGGGACAGCTATAAAGGGCTTTGATAAAAAATATCGAGCTTTTGTCTCGAATTATATTACAATGCTATTTTACTAAAATAACAGTTTGCCCAATCACTTGATTAACTTTTAGAGGAATTATCATGGCTGAAGAACAAGCACAACCGCAATTAGCACTAGAACGTATTTATGTCAAAGACATGTCACTTGAAGTCCCAGGCGCTGGCGTATTCACCAAAGAGTGGAACCCTGAGCTTGATATTAATCTATCTAGCAATGCCGAAAAACTGGACGATGACCATTATCAGGTTGTATTGACCGTTAGTGTCACTGCGAAAAATGCTGAAGAAGCGGCGTTTATCGCGGAAGTTCATCAAGCAGGTATCTTCTTATTAAAAGACATCCCAGAAGATCAGATTGGTCAAATCCTAGGTGCTTATTGCCCGAACGTTTTGTTCCCATATGCTCGTGAAGTCATCAGCGATATCGTAACGCGTGGTAGCTTCCCGCAGTTATTGCTTGCACCAGTTAACTTTGACCAAGCTTTTGCGCAAAGTCAGCAGCAAGCACAAGTTGATGCTGAAGGTAACGCTTAAGTTTTAAATTAAACGCTACTGGCTGTACCAGTAAGACGTTTTAATAAAAAAGCCGTTTACTCATCATGAGTAAGGGGTTTTTTTATGGAAATTTTTAGAGTTTATTTTTAATCATTTAAATTTATGTTGCTATTGGTCATTATTTTTGACCCATTAAAAAACCCTGCTGATTGCTATTACTAGCGGCAGGGTCTTTCATAACACTATTCGATTAATCCGCTATATTCTAGCGTCAGTACAAATATTAGCCTTTTAGGGCAGAAAATATTTGTTGCTTAACGTCATCAATACCTTGGGTACCATCGAACTTATCATACTTAGGCGCATCGCCGCCTTCTTTAGCTTTGTTCTGATAAAAGCCAACGAGGGCTGATGTTTGCTCATGATACGTAGCTAAGCGGTCGCGAATGGTTGACTCTTTATCGTCTTCACGTTGGATAAGCGCTTCACCGGTGACATCATCAATGCCTTCTTGCTTTGGTGGATTGTGATCAATATGATATACACGACCCGAGCCAGCATGTTGGCGACGACCTGATAATCGCTTGACGATTTCATCATCAGGTACACTGATTTCAATTACATGATCAATCGTCACGTTGGCATCTGCAAGCGCTTGAGCTTGTGGAATGGTACGCGGGAAACCATCTAAAATACAGCCGTTAACACAATCAGGCTTAGCGATGCGTTCTTGCACGAGGTTAATGATCAGATCATCAGAAACCAAACCACCAGCGTTCATCACGTCTTTGGCTTGTTTGCCAAGCTCAGTGCCTTCTTTGATTGCTGCACGCAGCATATCACCCGTTGAGATCTGCGGAATATCATATTCTTTAGAAATAAACTGAGCTTGGGTACCTTTACCGGCGCCTGGTGGACCTAGCAAAATAATACGCATCATTACACGATTCTCCTTAATAAATAGGATTTTGGGACTAATAAAACTTAGGGATTGGTGGTTTGCAGAGCTTACCTTACCTTGTGGCTTTCAAAACCTCAAGTATTTTTAGTATTGATGCAGCAACATATGATGACTTATCTGTTCATGAGAGAAGGTTGCGCGCCATAGATGAGACAATAGCGCGCACTAAATGTAGAATGATATTCTGAACTCAGCGAGTTAAGGAACTTGCTGATTAATGGCCACATTGACTTGATTCTGCTCGACGCTTATCACCACAGGATTACCTGATAGATCACCTGACTCGGCAATGGCAGTACCACTATGACTGATGCGAGCAATGACAGCGAGTTGAACTTTTTCATCACGCGCAGATTTTAATGTGCGCTCTGGCATCATCGCATCTAAATCACTTAGACTAACAGTTGCTTCGCCTTGCTTAATCACGCTAATCGGTAAACGCTTGGCGGCAAATGGCGGGCCACCTTTCACATCACGTATCGCGACAAACAATACATCTTCAGCTTTCACTAGTGGCAACAATGAACGATCAATAGAGATGGTAACTTCAATCCCTTCAGATGCTTGCTGCTCTTGTGCCGTGACATTGGCACTTAGCTCATCAAGACTGCTCAATGCTTGGGTATGGTCACCTGGTTTAGCAGCAATGCTCTTACGTAACCGCTTAATCCAACCTTGCGCTTGTTCAAAATTATTACCGCGCGCCTCGCCCATTGCCATCAGCATTTGCGCACCTTCGTGCTGCGGATTTTTGGCAAGAACATCTTGCAGCACACGGCGGCTATTGGCATCAAGCTGACCTTTATTAGCAAAAAAGCTAATCTGCGCATAAGTGGTGGCGATTTCTTCGTTGTCAGGCGACAGACGATAAGCACGAGACAAAGCTTCAATCGCTGAGTCAGTAGCTTCTAACGACAAAAACAGCTCTGATAAACGCATCCAGCGATCATGGTCCTCGGCATGACGATAGACGTTGGTCTGCATCGCGCTGATCAACTGAGTACCATCTTCAATCGCCCAAGCGGGTGGCTGGTCAATCTTACCGGTCAACAAATCATCCGCCACTTGGGCAACTTTGTCTTCTGCTTCCCACAAATCAAATACTGGTGTACGATCACCGACTAAGAAATAAGCCAATGCTGCCAGCACAGGCACCCATACCATGATAATCAAACGACTCTTAATACCAGGCGCGACCATTGAGGTGACTTCACACTGTGCATCCAATAGCTGACGCTCAAGCTCGATCTTTTGATTTTGATAATGGGCGTCATCAATTGTGCCGTTGTCTTTGTCTGATTGTAATTCTGTCAAACGCTCACGAAATACACCGATATTGATGTCTAGTAGCTGATTGTCAACAGGATTTTCTCGTAACCTTGAAGCTCGTAGCCAAGGTGTGATAACGATCACTGCCAGTACAAGTGCAATCAGTAAGCTTAGGGCAATAAATAAGCCAAAAGTAGAAAATAGGGTCATTTTTTGTCCTCTATGCTTGTGATGTCATGATCTGTTTTATTGCGATCAGCTCGTGATAACAGACGATCAAGTTCCGCTTCTTCTGCTGCTGATAAGGCGGCGGCGCTGTCTACCAAGATGCCACTTTGACCACGGGCTATCCGCTGACTGCGTTTGCTTTGCCAAAACCAGCCAGCAATTAATACAATTAATAATAATGGCGGGAAGAACCATAATATCCACGTTGAAGGACGTACGGGCGGCTTATAAGTGATAAAGTCGCCATAGCGCTCTTGCATATAAGCGCGAATCTCACCATCACTACGACCTTCTTTAATCATGTCATAGGTTTTTTGCTTTAAATCTTGGGCAATCGGCGCATCAGAACCTGCCAAGTTTTGGTTTTGACATTTTGGGCAACGTAGCTCTTCGATAAGACCACGGTACTGGGCTTCTTGCTGCACTGAGTCAAAGTCGTAGACGTCAATGGCGGCATAAGCATTGATACTAAGCACGCCAAAAAGACAAGCAACGATCAAACTTGCCAAATTTTTCGTGATAGATTTTAATGGCATCATAATCATTTGCACGCCTCCTTAACTTGGTCAAGATCAGGGCTGACATTACTTTTATCAGCCTCATTGAGCACCATCAGACAAGGCGTGATACGGCTCTGCCAATTACTCTCATTAATCTCACCAACAATGTGCTGACGAATAATACCTTCACCATCAACCACAAAGGTTTCAGGTGCACCGGTCAAACCCAAATCTAAGGCAAATTGACCAGATAAGTCTTGGATAGACATCGAAAAAGGGTCACCGCCACGGTTTAAATAACCGAGGGCGTCGCCAATATCATCTTTATAGTTGACGCCCACCAGATTGACGCCACGTTCCTCTAACTGCATTAAAAAAGGATGCTCAATGATACAAGTTGGGCACCAAGAGCCCCAAATATTCATCAAAAACGGCTGATCTGGCAGGTTGTCATTGGTCATGATACGACTGGTATCGGACAATAACGGCAGCTCAAAAGCGGGCACTGGACGCTCAAGAGCGGTATTGGTTACGATTTCGGTCGGCTGACCTAAACGAAAATACAGCATGACTATAAAAGCCGCAAAGATGATCAGCGGAATCAAAAACCATATTCTGATTTGGCTTTTTTTCATCGTTTGATTGCCTTTTTTATCAGTACCTTTTTGAGGAGACTTCTCTGATTGAGTCATATTATTTCTCCCCTATTGTTGCCGTGGCATCTGTCGCATTGTTGCCATCTAAGTCAGCAACGGTCGCGAAACCTGACTTGCTTGCTGTAATTTGAGCGGGCGTCTTAGTTGTTTTGAGACGATAGCGCCTATCAAGCATACTCAATAGACCACCTAATGCCATAATAATAGCGCCGAGCCATATCCAGCGAATCAATGGCTTCACATAAATACGTACTGCCCATTGATTGCTACCCTCAGCGATAGGCTCACCGAGTGCGACATACAAGTCACGCATGAGGTTGGCATTAATTGCCGCCTCAGTCGTCGGCATCGTACTGATGATGTAAGTCCGTTTTTCAGGATGAAGTATCGTTACTTCCTTGCCCTTCTTAGTTACTGTGACCTCGGCTTGCGTTGCATCAAAGTTACTGCCTCTCGTCTCTCTTAAATCGGTTAATGCAAAGTCATAACCTTGGACATTAACCGTTTCACCAATTCTTAATGCCACATCACGCTCGATGCTTAAGGTACTGGTAAACGCAACACCGATGACCGCTATAATAACGCCGATGTGAGCGGTCTGCTGACCCCAGTAACTCAAGCGGAGCTTAGCTAAGCCCTTGAATAAGCTTGGGGCATTTTTGGTTTTGTCTTTAAAATCGACCACCATCCATAACAATACCCAAAAACTTACTGCTAGCGTCACACCAATATTGAGCATGGCAGATGGGCTAACAAAATAGGCAATGACTGCAGCTAAAACAAGGCTACTTGCCGCAATAACCATGCCAGCGCCTAAGAGCGGGCGACTGTCTTGTTTCCAGCGGATATTGGAGCCCATGCCCATTGCTATCATTAATAGCCAAGTCAGTGGCACAAACAGCGCATTAAAATATGGAGGACCTACGGATACCTGACCTAAATTAAAGGCATCGGCAATGATAGGATAGAGCGTACCAAGTAATACCACTAAGGTCGCAATCAAAATGATGACATTGTTAATGACTAAAAATGACTCACGGGAAATCAGCTGATACTGACTCTCAATAGTCAGACGCCAGCCACGCACAGCGAACATCAATAAACCACCGCCCACAATAATGCCAAGAATCGCTAAAATCACTAAACCACGTGTAGGATCTGCGGCAAATGAATGCACAGAGGTAATAACCCCAGAGCGTACTAAGAATGTCCCAAGTAAGCTTAATGCAAAAGCAAAAATGGCCAGCATAATCGTCCACGCTTTAAAGACACCGCGTTTTTCAGTGACTGCCAGTGAATGGAGCAACGCCAAACCTGCCAACCAAGGCAATAGCGAAGCATTTTCTACTGGATCCCAAAACCACCAGCCACCCCAACCAAGCTCGTAATACGCCCACCAAGAACCCAGTGCAATACCAATGGTTAAAAAGCCCCAAGCAGCCAATGCCCATGGACGTGACCAACGTGTCCATACCGCATCTAAGCGACCTTCCCACAGTGCTGCCATACAAAACGCAAACGGCACCACCATACCGACATAGCCCATATACAGCATCGGCGGATGGATAATTAAACCAAAATCCTGTAAGACAGGGTTTAAATCAGCACCATCCACGGGCAAGTTTGGCAAAGTGCGGTCAAACGGTGACGAGGTAAAGATGAGCATGGCCAGCATCATCATTTGTACAGCGGCTAATATCACCAATACACGCGCCCGCATCGACAATGGCAAACCACGACTAAAGTATGAGACCAAGGCACACCACGTTGCCATGATAGTCATCCATAGTAGCAGCGAGCCTTCATGCCCGCCCCACGTCGCTGATAACTTATAATACCAAGGCAGCAAGGTATTCGAGTGCTGCGACACATAGACAAGGCTAAAGTCATTAAAATAAAAGCCTGCCATCAATGCGCCAAACGAGGTAATCATGGCGGCAAATTGCGCCCATGCCAAGCTCGGTGCCAAACGCTGCCAAGCAACATGGTCACGCATAACGCCTATCGTTGGTAATACTACCTGCAAAATCGCCAACATAAAGGCGGCTAGCACGGCAAAATAACCCAATTCTGTGATTAACATACGGTCTAACCTTGTTTACCTTAATACGGTCATTGTTTATTTTAGGGATTGGTATTGCAGGATAATTGAAAGTATCCAGTACTTGTTACTGCTTGTAGTTTAAGCGATTATTATTATCTAAATAACGCCCTAAGCCATTGCAGCTTAGAGAGCTTACAACATGGTACATTAGCGTCAACTTGTCACGTTTCTGTATCCACTCTGTATGCGATGTGTATAAAAAGCATGAAACAGTGCTCATCACTGCATGGATGGGAAAAACACCAATACCAGATGTAGCCAACCTGCCAAAAATCCCGTCAAGCCGCCAAGCACAATTAGCGTCATCTCATCTTCACGAAAGGCAGGACGTAATAAGTTTTGGAATTCATCAGGCGTCAGCGCTCGGATGCGATCACGAAACAGTCCAAATATCTTACTGGCACGACTTTCATTGAGCTCAGGGTCCCTTAGTGGCACCATCGTTGCAACGATAGATTTATCAATGATGGTATTTTTTAATTGCCCAAACTCGCGGCGACCCAGCCCTAATCGTAAAGTCGTATTAATCACTGGTGACTCTAAGACTTTATACAGATGCGACTTCATCAATTCACGCGTCTCAATAGCGCGGTCACCATACATCATCTCATTCATGATGTTCTCAAGCGTCACCAAATCTTTGACCACAATCTCAGCAAATACTTCAGATACCTCTTCTTGGCGCTTCATAAAGCCGCCTTGGAGTCGATATCGAGCGATATGCGGTAATTGTGGCTTGATAAAAGGAAAACGGCTCTGTAGCGCAAAAAACTTCACATAACGGATAAAATGCGGCTCTACAGGATTAAATACCATCCAAATCGCAATCCAATTGGTCAAAAAGCCCCAAATGGCCGCAAAAAACGGTACTGTCCAATGTTGCGGCACTACCAAGAATATAAACATTTGGATAATGCCAAAAATCAGCCCAATCAAAGCACTAATATGCCAAATAAAATTGATTTCTTTTTGTCCAACTTTTAAGAACATATTGACCATCAAACGACGATCACTTTCCATCTTATTGACAATCATCTTACGCATATCGACCAAATCTTCGACATGATAGGTCAAGTCAGTCACCAAAGATTGCATAATACTTGGCAGCTCTTGGTGCGCTTGGGCATAGACACGGCGCTTGAGTGCATAAGGCAAATTGCCCCACAGTGCTGGCGAATGATCAAGCATAATTTCATCAATCAAGTTTTCAAGGTTTTTATCAACCGCCTCAGTGATGAACAGCGCCATCTGATCTGGTTCCATAGCCTGAAAAAACTCATCAAGCGAGCCAAGCTTAGATAGCGTCTGATCAACAATCACGCCAGATATCTTACCCGCTTTTCTTGGCACAATACCTTGCCAGCCAAGACCCGGCAGCCCAAAGAATGGGAAATTAGGGATGCGTATACCGCGAAACTTAATCGGATAAAACAACATCTTGAGCGCCATCCAGACATGAACCCATGTCACAAATGCTGTCACCGGCGGAATGGTAAGCATGGCAAAAAACTCAGGGTGCTCAGCGATTGTTTGCCACAATGAAGTTACATCCATGACTTTATGTATCCTTGCCGTGATGATCGATGTTGACCAAATATTCTGAGCACATTAACAATGCTTAGCAATAAGAAGCCCTCTCCCCAATAACTACTACAAAATAAATCGCCTGATTTTAGCATACTTGCCATTCATTAGCACATGTAGACCCTAGGCAAGTTGTGACTAGAGATGACACGTTTTACACTGCTACTGTGGCACAAAAAATCCTTAAAATAATCTACTGGCGTATGACCAGTAACCGATTTAATAACTACTTTTTTCGAATTTACTTGGTGATTAGATCCATTGTGAAATGAGTCACCAACCACAGTCGTATGCATAATGATGCCACCTTTTATAACAGCGATAAAATAAATGACTGTCTACTGCGTCATCGCTTTTGATCTGTTATAATTTGCCGTTGTCGTTTGCGAGATGTTTGTAGATCTATGATGATAATATTTCAGATATTAAATGCTTCTTATATCACGCTATGTTGTTGAAAGTCCTTAGCTTATCCTTTATGCTCACCTCGCTTTGTCTACATGATATTTGACATGGTCGACTGCTACTTCATAAATACCTCCTTTGATAACTTTTTGATTTATTGTCTCACTGACTGTTTGGGTACTGACTTTATATGAACAAACCGCTCACTCCTGATACCGAACAGGTCAATCGCATTTTTACCAGTCGCATTCTAATTCTTGGATTAATCATATTTGTGGGCTTGCTAGGGCTAATAGTACGTTATGGATTTCTGCAAGTTTTTGCTCACGATAAATATACGACCCAAGCAGACAACAATCGCATCAAATTGATTTCTGCCCCACCAAGTCGTGGTTATATTTATGATCGCAACGGCGTTATCCTCGCTGACAATCAGCCGGTTTTTACCGCTATGCTCAGCCCTGATGAAGTCGAAAACCCTGAGCGTACCTTACAATTACTCGCGCCCATCTTTGATTTGACGGATGAAAATATCACCGATATTTTGGCGCGTGTGAGTAAAAGTAAAAATGATCCGGTAACCATAAAGATTGACTTAACCGAGGCGCAATTGGCGCAGTTTAGTGAACGCAAACCCTTTTTTCGCGGTGTTAGCATCCAAAGTAAGCTCACACGCTCATACCCGTATGATGAACTTTTTGCCCATGTTATTGGCTATGTCGGACGTATTAACGACAAAGAATCGAAGAGAATTAATAAAGATCGCTATGCCGGTACCGACCTTATCGGTAAGATTGGGATCGAAGATTATTATGAAGATATTTTACTTGGGCAACCCGGTTATCAGTCAGTAGAAACCAACGCGCACGGCAATGTGCTGCGTCAACTCGATACTAAGCCACCAATCGCCGGTAACGACATCACCTTAAGTTTAGATTATGGGTTGCAGGTTGTGGCGCAGCAGCAGCTTGATGGCAGGCGCGGTGCCATTGTGGCAATAGACCCCAAAACCGGCGATGTACTAGCCTTTGTCAGTAATCCAAGTTATGACCCAAACCCCTTCATCTCCGGCATCTCATTTAAAGACTATGATGATCTGCGTGAAGATTTGGATCAGCCGCTTTATAACCGTGCCCTACAAGGTACTTATCCACCGGGTTCCACCATCAAGCCCTTTGAAGCCCTAGGCGGTATTCACTATGGTCTACGTAACTGGGAAACCACTATCTACGACCCAGGTTATTTTAGCCTGCCAGGTGACTCCCACCGCTTTCGTGATTGGAAAAAAGGTGGTCATGGTACCGTCGATCTCAAAAAATCCATCGTGATGTCAGTCGATACTTATTATTATAAATTGGCGTATGAGATGGGCATTCAGCGCTTACATGACTGGATGGTACGTTTTGGCTTCGGCGAAGAAACTGGCATTGACTTGCCCAATGAAAAATCCGGAATTATGCCTTCACCAAAATGGAAAAAAGACACGTACGATAAGGGTTGGTTACCGGGTGAGACCATCTCTGTCAGTATTGGTCAAGGCTATTTCTTAGCGACGCCACTACAGATTGCCAATGCAACGGCCATGACAGCGAGTAAAGGTCTTCATATTACTCCGCATCTCTTAAAAAGTAGTGACGGTGCGGCAGCAGTCGATGTCATCACCAAACCGGATGGCAAGATTGATTATAATGGCAAACCATCTGACTGGCTGCGTATGCATGATGCTATGGAGCAAACGGTCAAGGCAGGTACTGGACGCGGTATATACACACCGCGCTATCGTATCGCCGGTAAAACGGGCACCGCGCAAGTAAAATCCATTGCTCAGGGTAAAAGCTATAACAAATCCGCGCTGGATAAGCGCCACTGGGATCACGCTTGGTTTAATGGCTTTGCGCCAGTAGAAGATCCACAAATCGCCCTAGCGGTATTGGTCGAAAACGGCGGTGGTGGTAGTGTCGTTGCTGCTCCTATTGGGCGAGCCTTGTTTGATTATTGGGTATTACAGCGCGACACCAATCCTATTTTGCCGCCCACTGCTGATCAGCTAAAGGTTATTAAACGGCAAAAAACATTTGAGAAAGCCATGCGTGATGCGATACGTGAAAAAGAAGACAAAGCACTAGAAGCCGCAAAAGAACAGGCTCAAACCGCTACAACGACAGCGACTTCTGACTAACATATTCAGTATAGAGTAGATAACTAAGCTAATTTTATGAAAAAATCTTCAAGCGCGCGTAAGCCTAATAAAAATCAAAAAACCAAATCTATCACGGCTGGTGATGTACGTATTATCGGTGGTCAGTTTAAACGCCGTATCGTACGTTTTATTGATGCAGAAGGATTACGTCCGACCCCAGACCGGCTACGTGAGACCTTATTTAATTGGCTGATTTCTGATATTCATGACGCTCAAGTGCTTGATAGCTGCGCCGGTAGCGGCGTCTTAGGTTTTGAAGCCTTATCGCGCGGTGCTGCTCATTGTATTTTTATTGAAATGAATGCCGCCCAAACTCAAATGCTACGCCAAAGTGCCGAGATGTTACGTCTTGATAGTGATAACCATAAAATCATTCAGGGCACAGCCGAACAAGTTCTACAACAAAAGCAGCTTGTACCGCGTCCCTTTGATATCGTGTTTATAGATCCACCTTATGCTAAGGATTTATGGCAATCTATTTTGACCACTTTGTTTACCCAAAATCTAATCAATACAGACACGCTTATCTACCTAGAAGCGGATAAAGATTTAGATGAGCAATTGAGCCAACTGGCAACGGTTTTTAATACCACGCTAGCGCTGCAAAAAAACGATGAATCACAAACATTGTATTTTGATTGTCTGAAACAGACCAAAGTTGGACAAGTTGTTGCTGGACTTTATCGTCTATTATCGTCATAATTGTCCGGTTAATGAATTCTGTTAATAAAATTTATAAATGTTTAAAACCGCTAAAAAACTGGCCAACGCTGCAGTTTAATGTATATAAGGCGAAAATAAACCCCAATGCAGCTTGCAAGCGTAGGCGCTACTGCTTATAATGTGCAGTCTGTTTTTTGAGAGCCCCGTTCCCAGCTAAACTCTCAACGAATTCTAATTTTAAGGTTTTATCATGAAAACACTTAGTGCAAAACCAGCTGAAGTGACCCATGACTGGTATGTCGTAGATGCTGACGGCAAAACCCTTGGTCGCTTAGCCACTCAAATCGCTACTCGCTTACGTGGCAAGCATAAGCCATCTTTTACGCCGCACGTTGACACTGGTGACTTTATTGTTGTCATCAACGCTGACAAAATCACGGTAACGGGTAAAAAAGCGCAAGATAAAAAGTACTATCGTCACAGTGGCTACCCAGGTGGTATTAAAGAAACCAACTTCAGTAAACTGCTTGCACATAAGCCTGAAGATGTTCTACACAAAGCGGTTAAGGGTATGCTTCCAAAAGGTCCTCTTGGCTATGCGATGATCAAGAAGCTGAAACTTTATGCGGGTACTGAACATCCACATGAAGCACAGCAACCTAAAGCACTAGACATCTAAGGATACACTTATGGAACGCAATTACGGAACTGGTCGCCGCAAAACTTCTACCGCTCGTGTCTTTTTAGCGAAAGGTACTGGTAGCATTGTTGTTAACGGCAAACCACTTGATGAGTATTTCAGTCGCGAAACGTCGCGCATGGTTGTTCGTCAGCCTTTAGAATTACTTGATACCCCTACTGCTTATGACCTTTACATCACTGTAAAAGGCGGCGGTATTAGTGGTCAAGCTGGCGCAATCCGTCACGGCATTACGCGTGCATTGATTGAGCTTGACGAATCTAACAAACCTGCTCTAAAAGCAGCTGGCTTTGTTACTCGTGATTCACGTCAAGTTGAACGTAAGAAATTGGGTCTACGTAAAGCACGTAAACGTCCACAATTCTCAAAACGTTAATCAAAGCTATCTCTTATATTTCTGCAACTGCTGTCTTTATCTCAGAGCAACAGCTGCAGCATTAAATATAAGAATAGATTTGCAAAACCTTATAAGCTGTCCGCAGCTTATAAGGTTTTTTTATGCCTGATGCTTTTATAAAAAACGATTTTCATATATAACTATCTTGCCTATAAATCTGTCTTAACAAAGGATAAATCACCTTGCAAAGTCTCGCTTACTACCCCATCATAATCATAACTTTTCATTACTAGTAACAGTCTTATGAAAGCGCCTGAACAATACGATCCTAGCAAATCTGCCTCAAAGAGCAGCATGCCGCCACCAAGTATACAGCCGCCTGCTAAATCTCCGGCTCTACCTGTTGGCACACCGACGATTACCCAAACGCATAAGCAGACCGATCAAGCAGAAAAGAAACCTTTTGAATGGCAGTTTTTAATGCCTAAATATTGGGGTATTTGGCTATTATTTGCTATTTTTTTGCCGCTGATTTATCTACCGCTACGGTGGCAATTTTGGCTCGGTCGCAAGCTTGGTATTTTGATCTATAGTGTCGTAGGCTCACGCCGTCGTGATACCTTAATTAACCTCAAACTGGCATTTCCAGAAAAGCCAGAAGTGGAACGTGAGCTCATGGCAAAGCAAGTCTTTGTCAATCAGGGCATTGGCGTATTTGAAACCTTATGCGCTTGGTTCCGTCCGAATGTTTTTACCCGTACAGTGTCTATCTCAGGGTTACAGCACCTTGTTAATGTACAAAATGAGGGTCGCGCGGTCATCTTATTGGGTGCCCATTATACGATGCTTGATCTAGGCGGGATGCTCTGTACCCAGTTCTTCCCAATGGATGGTATGTATCGTCCGCAAAATAACGCATTGCTTGATTGGTTTATTTATAATGGGCGCACAAGTATTCTGAGTAAACAAATCTCCAACCGTGATATGCGTAGCCTTGTTAGCTCTCTTAAAAAGGGTCGTGTGATTTGGTATTCACCGGATCAAGATTACGGTTTAAAACAAGGGGTCATGGCGCCATTCTTTGGCGTACCAGCAGCAACTCTGACGGCAACGCGGCGATTGGCAACCTTAGGCAATAAAGTGCATCCACCAGCCGTAATGGCGCTGCATACTTATCGACAGACGCCAGATAATTTGCCACGTGGCAAACGCCCCCATTATCATCTGACGATTACGCCAGAGCTAGAGAACTATCCAAGTGATAACGAAGTGGCTGACGCTACTCGCGTTAATGAAGTACTAGAGGGCTTGATTCGTATTGATCCCACTCAGTGGATGTGGTTCCATCGCCGTTTTAAAAATGGTCCCGAAGGTCGTAGAGATATCTATAAGTAAGCTTTTATTCCGACGAAAATCACTGGCAAAATTTGCTATAATTTACAGCTAATATTTTTTGCTATTATCAGCAGATATATAACCATAAATTTATAATAATTTGATCAATAAATAACGGATTTCCCATGAGTAATAATCAGATTTTTGACAGCCAACCTACTATTAATAGCTCAGCAGCAGCCAAACGCATCCTTACTGGTATCAAACCGACTGGCACCCTACATCTGGGTAATTACGTTGGCGCGATTCGTCCAGCGATTCAGTCTATCCAAAACAGTGACGACGAAGCATTTTTCTTTTTAGCAGATTATCACGGTATTATTGGTTGTTATGACCCTGATATTATTCATGAATCGACCAAAGCCATTGCAGCAACTTGGATTGCCTGCGGTCTTGATCCACAGCGCGTGACTTTTTATCGGCAATCAGATGTGCCTGAAATCCCAGAACTTGCTTGGATATTGAACTGCTCATGTGCAAAAGGTCTCATGAATCGTGCGCACGCTTATAAAGCGTCAGTCGATATTAATATGGAAAAGGAAGATGTTGATCCCGATCAAGGTATTAACATGGGGCTGTTCGGCTATCCGGTACTGATGGCAGCCGATATCTTAATGTTCAATGCTACGCATGTGCCTGTTGGTCGTGACCAAATTCAGCATATCGAGATGGCTCGTGATATTGCTGGTACTTTTAATCATCGCTATAAGCCACTGTTTACGCTACCATCTGCTGTTGTAGATGACGATATCCCACTACTCACAGGTCTTGATGGTCGTAAGATGAGTAAGAGCTATAGCAATACCATTCCCCTATTTGGTGATCTAAATCCACAAGTTAGTGCTGAAAAGCAGATGCATAAAGCCATCATGAAGATCGTCACCAACTCGCAGTTGCCTGCTGAGCCAAAAGACCCTGGTGACTCTGCTATTTTCGAGATTTATAAAGCCTTTTCAACGCCTACTGAGATTGCCGATATGCGTGCGCAGTTTGCCGCTGGTATTGGCTGGGGCGATGCCAAACAAGCGTTGTTTGATAAAATCAATAATGAAGTTGCCCCATTCCGCGCACGTTATGAGGAACTGATGGCAAATCCAAAAGAGCTAGAAGAAATCCTACAGATGGGTGCAGAAAAAGCCCGCCGTCATAGTCGTAAGCAACTAGATAAGACCCGCCGCGCTATTGGTATCCGCCCACTTGCCAAACTTAAGTAAATTATTATTTATGATGACCATAGATTGCTATCATGCAAAGTAAGCGATTAATTGAGTCTAGCGCAGAGATTCATGATATGTCTCTGCGTATCTATCAGACGCCTGTACAGCATTTGCCAGAAGATCTGTATGTACCGCCGCAAGCGTTTGCTATTTGGCTTGAGCAGTTTGCAGGGCCATTAGACTTTTTATTGTATTTGGTTAAGAAAAACAACGTTGATTTGACACGAATGCCGATATTACCGATTACAGAGCAGTATTTGGCTTATATCAGTGAATTGGACACCAATCATTTTGAGTTGGCCGGTGACTATCTACTAATGGCATCAACCTTGATTGCGATCAAGACTGAGTTGTTACTTCCTAAACCAGAAACACCTACCGATGAGCGTGATCCAAAAGCTGAGCTGATTGAGCGTCTTGAAGAATACGCCCAAGTCAAAGCTGCCAGTCAACGTTTAGACAATTTAATTCGACTTGAGCGCGATGTGTTTTTGGCGATGGTCAGACCGCCAAGCCAAGACATCATGAATGCTGAGCTGCCAAACTATTCACCTACTCTATTGATTGATAGCTTGTTTAAGATGCAGTTGCAACCCGACTATCAGATGCATAGCATCAAGGTCGATGCTGTGCCACTTGCTGATCGTATCGCTAGTATCAGTCGCCAACTGAGTATGGACGGCACGCGCTCTTTTTATGAACTATTAGATAAAGCCCAAGGAAAAATAGGTGTGGTGGTCAGCTTTGTCGCGGTGCTTGAATTAATCAAGCGCCAACTGATTGGTGTGGTTGCTAATAATACGGACAGTCGTGTTAACACAGCAAATAACGCTGATATCAGCCTGCCGACTCATAGCGATTTACTCGGAAAATTGACGTTAGAATGGTTAGCATAATCCTAACTGGCTTTATAGTAAGTCTAAAATCATTAAACTGAAGAAGATTATATTGAAATGGCAGATATAGACGACCCTAAAGACCACCTACTATCTATTGAAGACATAAGCAAACAGATTGAAGTTTTACTTCATGCTTCAGAAGCACCCTTAACTACTAATCACTTAAAAAAACATCTCTCCTTGACGACTAATAAGTTAGAGCAGGCACTAGAACTGCTAAAGCAACGCTTAAATCTTGGCGTATTAAGTTTGCATCATACTGCCAGTGGTTATCGCTTGCAAATCGCTGATAGCCATAGCGCCTTAATACAGAGTGTCTTTCCCCAGCGTCAAGAACGTCTCAGCCAAGCCTTGCTAGAAACTTTGAGCGTTATCGCCTACAAGCAACCGGTGACCCGTAGCGATATAGAACATGTGCGCGGCGTGACGCTATCGAGCAACATATTGCGTCAATTGTTTGATAAAGGCTGGATTGAAGAAAATGGTTATAAAGAAACTTTAGGGCGTCCGGCATTACTGCATACTACGTCTCAATTCTTAGATGCTTTTGGACTGAGCCATTTAGATGAACTACCGCCCATGCCAGAGATAGACAGTATCAGAGCATCCTCCTAAATAAATCCGATAAAATACTCTTGCTCAATAAAAAAGGACACACCTATTAGGTATGTCCTTTTTATTATTCTAATCAGCTAGTTTAATAAATAAAATACTGATTACTTCTACTGATTGATAATATCAACACCTTTTGGCGGCGTAAACTTAAACTGATTGCTACTAATGCTTGGGTTCATTTTGATACCGCTAAACTTAATAGAGGTAGTCTGTCCTAAGCTATCATTTAACACCATCATCACAGGCTTACCACCGCTAAAGCTCATTGATAAGCTCTTAAAGCTAGCACTATCTGACTTTGGATACAGCACATAGTAGTTTTTATTGGCATATGGCTGGGTGATTTTAAAGTTCTTATCGATTTTACTTGGATCACCTGATAGTAATAGCGCTGGCGTATTACCCACTTGGCTGTCTACGTTTTGTTTAGTGGCTTGCTCCAAGTCCTTATCATAAACCCACATCGAGCTACCATTTGCCACAATCAGCTGCTCTGATGGAGATTTGGTTTCCCAGCGGAAATTATTTGGACGTTGTACGCTCATCGTACCACTGAACGTACCGCTATTAGCGCCCTTAGTCGTCTGGCTAAAGTTGGCCGTCATGCTCTTAGTATTGGTTAAAAGCTTATTTAAGCGCTTAGCTGCCGTTATATTGTCAGCTGGCGCTGCTGTCGCCGATTGCGTTATCGCCATCATAGGCGCTGCGACGCCAAGCGTAGTCATTAAGACGCCTGCCAATGCTCCGCCCATCATCTTTTGTTTTAGCGTTGTTGTCTGTTTAGTCGATTGATTAGTCAGTAAAGTCATTATAAATCCTCTCTAAAAATGCAAAATAGCATAAAAATAAAACGTTTTATCAAATTTTTGTTTTCGGTAAATGTTTATCATACGAGTACAAAACCGGTGTGATAAAACAATGAGGACAGTGTGCCAGTTTTTTTATTACGCGCCTAGTCATGATTTGCAATCATTACTACTGCTGGGATACAGGCTTGTAAATACAACAGTTACAAAGTAATAAATAGCCTTTATCGTAGTTTTAACCGTTTTAATCAGTGGTTAACATAAGCTTATAAGCATAAAAAACCCCTACTACCAAACGGTAATAAGGGCTTTTTTAGTCATCAAATCATTTTATCTAAAAGATAAAACAATCTAGATGGGCAACTAGGCGCTTTCAACCATCACATAACGACGGTTAAATTTACCTTTGGTCGCAAACTTTACCACACCGTCATTTAGTGCAAATAAAGTATGGTCACGACCCATGCCAACACCTTCGCCAGCGTGGAATTCTGTACCACGTTGACGAACGATGATGTTACCAGCGACGATGGCTTGACCACCAAAGATTTTTACGCCTAGCATTTTTGGGTTTGAATCACGACCGTTACGGCTTGAACCGGCAGCTTTTTTATGTGCCATGAGAAAATCTCCTTGTTAATGTGACTTATCGCTAATGCGACAACTCTTAAGCTTTTAGTGCGTTATTAATCATCAATAAACTGACAATCGTTAATTAAGCATTAATCGCTTTGATTTTTAACAAGGTATACCATTGGCGGTGACCTTGCTCTTTGTGATAATGCTTACGACGGTTGTGCTTGACGATACGGATTTTTTCGCCGCGACCATGCTCAACAACTTCAACTTCAACACTAGCGCCTTCAACGATAGGCTGACCGATCTTGACAGTTTCACCATCAACAATCATCAACACATCTTCAAATTTGATTGTTTCGCCTGTTTCTGCTTTAAGTAATTCAACTTTAAGCAATTCATTAACGACTACACGGTGCTGTTTACCACCAGTTTTGATTACTGCGTACATTGTATGACTCCGTTTAACCCGTGTGCCGTGGCTGATATCATACCAACACTTCGACGACGAACACGACAGGGAAAAATTAAAGGCAAGATTTTACGGCTTTTTGCTGATAAAAGCAAGCCGCACCTCTTGTTTTTGTATGGTGGTGATACCAAAAATCTATACTCGTATCAGACACAATGTCATTGATTAATCAGCGCAATGTATATCGCTATTAATATAGACCGCCTAATAACACGCAGAGATAGTGGTTAAAATCCAACAGCGGCTATTATAGCTTATCCAATCAGATACTTACAGTTTTTTGTAAATAGACATGTAATAAGTATCTATTCATTAGTCATCGTTGTTTAGATCACTTAGCTGCTAATAGCTACTTACCAGTGATTTGCTCATTTTTACCATAATAAACGCCGTAATATTCGCCCGAACCTCAAGCGCCGTATCGCATTTTGCTATACTTAATTCAACAATATCACTAGACAGCTATGCTATCATGCATAAAACGCTGGCTTTGCTAAGTATCACTATTAAAAGTATCGCTATTAAAATATTCTTTATTTTTATTGGTATGATTATCTATTATGACTTGTACTCCTTTATCTAAAACCGCTGCGCCATTGTCTACCGCGCCATCAGTCAATCTATCGTCTACACCAACCTATGCTGATATCCAGAGCATTGTGGCTGATGATTTCGATATTATGGACAAACAAGTGTTTGGCAGCCTTAATTCCAAAGTTAAGCTGGTGATGAATGTCTCACAGCACGTGATTAATGCAGGCGGCAAACGTATGCGCCCATTAATTACCTTGTTATGCGCGCGAATGCTTAATGATGAGCCATCGAAGCAAGCCATGCATTTGGCAGCGATTACTGAGATGCTGCATACCGCGACCTTGGTACATGATGATGTGATAGATGAGTCAGGACAGCGCCGTGGTAAGCCTACTGCCAATGCCACTTGGGATAATGCGACAGCGGTATTAGTCGGTGACTATCTAATTGCTCGTGCTTTTAATTTGTTGGTAGGCTTTCAAAGCTTGCCACTATTGCAAGTGTTTTCAGACGGTACTTGTGATATTGCTGAAGGTGAAGTATTACAACTGCAGCATCAGCATAATCCTGAAGCAACTGAGCAAGATTACCTCAATATCATCGATGGTAAGACTTCACGATTATTTATGATGGCAACTCAAGGCGCTGCGATTTTGCAAGGTCAAACGCAGCACTTGCAAGCATTGGCTGATTTTGGTCAGCACTTTGGCAATGCTTTTCAAATTGTCGATGACGTGCTTGATTATAGCGGTGATAGTGCGCTGATGGGTAAGAATCTCGGCGATGATCTAGCTGAAGGCAAACCTACCCTACCTACTATTAAAGCACTCGAACTACTCAAAGACAGCAACAAAGAAGGCTATGAGCAGCTGCGTATCGCCGTCCAAACGGGCAAAACACCCAATGCAGAACAGTTAATCGCCTTAGTGCGACATTCAGGCTCACTAGATTACTGTAAACAGCGGGCCTTAGAAGAAACCAAGCTTGCCCAACAAGCACTCAGCAGTTTGCCGGATAATCGCTATCGTCAGGGCCTATACCAGTTGACTGAACTTGCCAGCGCTCGCTTATTATAATTATCAAATAACAACGCTTAGTTATTATTTATATTGCTACTACATTGATAAGACCCAAATCGATACTGCTTATATTGATATAAGCAGTTAAATGTTTTTATTGCTAAATTTTTACTTAATTATTGCTATAGCAATGTTTTTCTGAACAGACTAAATATTGTTTCTTATGTGTCTCCCTTTATTAATAATGCACTTCTATATTTTTTAAATAAACAAAATTTAACAATGTTATCACTGACTAGACAATGTAAATTTTGCCCTTCATTTTTAGCGTAATGCTTGTGTTTTCAATAGGTTCTAATCTTTTATTATCATAAACGGCAATGATAGCCGCCAGAAACGGTTTTTTTCGCCTTGACTGTGGGGTATACCCTATAGTTTATAATCTCTTATTAAATTTACTTATCCGGTTATTGATCATTCGATGCACTGTGATAACGATAAATGCCTATTAGTTTTTTATATTTTCTACGTTAAGATGTATCCATAAACTTTTTATACTGTCACTATTTATTATATGATATTTATATTGCCGAGGACATTGATGAAGCACTCTTATCTTGCGCTTGTAATAGCAACTGTACTATCTGGAGCTGTACTGGTTGGCTGTGACAAAAAAGAGGATGCCGCTGGCGGCGCGGCGGCGGCACAGCAACAAATGCCGCCCTCCGTCGTCAACGTTCAGACTGTTACTTTTGATACCGTACCACAAGTACAGACTTTTGCTGGACGTACAGCGGCTTATCAAACCGCTGATGTCCGCCCACAGGTGAATGGCATTATCGACGAAGTGTTGTTCCGTGAGGGCAGCAACGTCAAAAAAGGTCAACCTTTATATCGCATCAATACGGATAACTATGCGACGTCTATTACCAGTGGTCAGGCAGCAATAGCCCAAGCAGAAGCCAATTATCAGACGGCATTGGCTAATAATGCCAATGCAAAAGCGGATTTGGCCAGCCGTCAAGCGTCATTATCACAAGCACAAAATGATTTGCAACGTCTGCAAGGTTTGGTGGCTATTGATGCCATCTCAAAGCAGCAATACGATCAAGCACAAACCGCTGTGCGTACTGCACAAGCAGCTGTCCAAAGCGCCAATGCTGCTATCGGTCAATCACAAGCCGGTATTGAAAGCGCAAAAGCGGGCATTCAAACCGCTAAAGCTGGCTTACAAGCGAGCACTTTAGATCTCAATCGTACCATCGTACGTGCGCCTATCTCAGGTCGTACAGATCGCTCTAGCGTCACTGCCGGTACATTGGTTAGCTCAGGTCAACCTACTCCTTTAGTAACTATCTCACGCCTAGATCCTATCTATGTCGATATCAGTCAATCATCTTCTGAACTGCTTAAATTGCGTCAGCAGATCTCTGCAGGCAAAGCAAAAACTGGCATGAACTCAGTTGAATTGGTGTTAGAGGATGGTTCAACCTATCCTGTACGTGGCGAGTTGGCATTGTCAGAGGCGAAAGTCGATGAATCAACAGGGGCAGTGACCTTACGTGCCATCTTCCCAAATAACAGCAATATCTTATTACCCGGTATGTATGTCACTGCGCGCTTAACCCAAAGCGTCATTACCAATGCGGCATTAATTCCGCAAAGCGCAGTCACACGTACACCTAAGAGTGAAACGCAAGTCTATATCGTCGATGAAAACAACAAAATCCAAGTTCGTCCGGTCACGATTAATGGTACTTATCAAGGACAATGGGTAGTCACTGACGGTCTTCAAGCTGGCGACAAAGTCGTGATTATTGGTGGCGCAAAAGTGAAGCCTGAACAAGAGGTTATTGCGAAGCCATTAGAAAATCCAAACCCTGCGCCTGCTGCAAAAGAGGCTGCTGCCAAAACACCGCAGCAAGCTGCACAATCAGCTGCCAAATAATTCCATTCAAAGCTAGGAAGACTTAGGGATTTACTATGTCACGTTTTTTTATTGATCGCCCTATTTTTGCATGGGTGATGGCTATTTTAGTCATGCTTATCGGGATAATATCGGTTATTAACCTACCGATCGAGCAGTATCCACGTATTGCACCACCGACCATCTCAGTCAGTGCCAGCTATCCTGGTGCTAACGCACAAACTGTCGAGAACTCAGTCATACAGATCATTGAACAACGTATGAAGGGTCTTGATGGTCTGATGTATATGTCGTCATCGAGCTCGTCAAATGGTAGCGCCTCAGTGACGCTTACCTTTGAGAATGGTACTGATTCTGATACCGCACAAGTACAAGTACAGAACAAACTGCAAGCAGCGATGAGCTCCTTGCCTGAGTCTGTTCAGCGTCAGGGCGTCAACGTCAATAAATCGTCTAGCAGCTTTTTGATGGTGCAAGCATTTATTTCTGAAGATGGCACTATGGATCGAGCGGATATTGCCGATTACATTAATTCCAATGTCGTCGATTCGATCAGTCGTGTAGAAGGTGTGGGTGAAGTTCAAGTCTTCGGTTCTACCTATGCGATGCGTGTATGGCTTGACCCTTCACGCCTACGCAGCTATAACATGGTACCGTCTGATGTCGTCAATGCAATACGAGCGCAGAACGCGCAAGTATCTGCTGGTCAGCTAGGTCAAGCACCTGCTGATACCGATCAACAGGTTATCAATGCCACCGTTACAGTGCAAAGCTATCTACAAACACCTGAAGAATTCCAAAATATTCTGTTAAAAACAGATACCTCAGGCGCCCAAGTACGCTTAGGCGATGTAGCAGATGTCGAAATTGGTAGTGCAGACTATAGTGTAGTATCGCTATATAACGGTCAAGAAGCTGCCGCTTTGGGTATTTCACTCGCAGGTGGTGCTAACGCGCTTGAGACTCGTGAAGCCGTTGGCGCACGTATGGCGGAGCTAGAAAAAAACTTCCCAATTGGTCTAGTCTCAGTCGTTCCTTATGACACCACGCCATTCGTACGCTTGTCTATCGAACAAGTCGTCATGACCCTCATTGAGGCGATTGTGTTGGTATTTATCGTCATGTTCATTTTCTTACAGAACTGGCGTGCAACTATTATTCCGACGCTTGCCGTACCTGTCGTTTTACTGGGCACGTTCGCAGTGCTTTATGTAGCGGGCTTTAGTATCAACGTGCTGACCATGTTTGCGATGGTACTGTCCATCGGTCTACTGGTCGATGATGCGATCGTTGTGGTAGAGAACGTTGAACGTATCTTAGAAGAAGATCCTCATATTTCTATTAAAGACGCGACCATTCAATCGATGGGTGAGATTAGTAAGATTGTTATCGGTATTGCTTTGATTCTATCAGCAGTATTTGTACCGATGGCCTTCTTCGGGGGTTCAACGGGCGTAATTTACCGTCAGTTCTCCATTACTTTGATTACTGCTATGGTGTTATCAGCCATTGTCGCCCTTGTTTTCACCCCTGCGCTATGCGTGACCTTATTAAAACGTGGCAAGAGCCATGAAAAAGGCAACGAAGAAAAGCAAAAAGGCTTTTTTGGCTGGTTTAACCGCTCATTCTTTAAGCTTAGTCGTTCATACGAAGGCTTTGTCGGTAAAAGCTTTCGCTTCAAATGGTTATATTTGATTGGTTATGCGGCCATTATTGGCGTCATGGTGGTGGTATTCTTACGTATTCCCGGCTCATTTTTACCAGAAGAAGATCAAGGTATTATGTTTACCTTGGTTCAGCTTCCTGCCGGTTCGACGTTAGATGAAACACAAGAAGTGCTCGATAAAGTAAGAAACTATTACGACACTCAAGAAACCGATAACATTGCCTCCGTCTTTACCATTGCAGGCTTCAGCTTTGCAGGTCAAGGGCAAAATATGGGACTGGCATTCGTTCGCCTGTCAGATTGGGAAGCGCGTTCCGGTGATGAGAACACTGCTCAGGCTGTTGCTGGTCGAGCAATGGGTTACTTCTTTACTCAATTAAATGAAGCGCAAGTTTTTGCGATTGTACCGCCAGCCATTACCGAACTTGGTAACGCCAGTGGTTTTGATTTAATGATTCAAGATAATGGTAATCTTGGTCATGATGGGCTACTTGAAGCACGAAACATGCTGCTAGGCATGGCAGCGCAAAACGATCAAGTCGCTGGTGTACGTCCTAACGGTCAGGAAGACTCACCGCAGCTTAAGGTGAATATCAACCAAGAGCAAGCCGCCGCTTATGGCTTGTCATTAGGTAATATCAATAGCGTTATCTCAACCGCTTGGGGCTCAAGCTACGTGAATGACTTCATTGATCGTGGCCGTATTAAACGCGTCTTTGTTCAAGGTGAAGCGAGTAGCCGCACCAATCCGGATGATATTGGTAAATGGTACGTACGAAATGAAATGGGCGATATGATCTCATTTAATGCTTTTTCGACCAGTGAATGGCAATCAGGCTCACCACGTCTGACTCGCTACAACAGCTTACCGTCTATGAACATCCAAGGTAGTGCTGCGCCCGGTCTAAGTACTGGTGAAGCAATGAGCTCGATGGAAGCGATGATCGAAAAGCTACCTGAGGGTGTCGGTTACGAGTGGACAGGTATGTCACTAGAAGAGCAAAAGTCAGGCGCGCAAGCACCGATGCTCTACGCGCTTTCAATCTTAGTGGTATTCTTATGTTTGGCCGCTTTGTATGAAAGCTGGTCTATCCCCTTCTCTGTCCTACTGGTCATTCCACTTGGGGTATTAGGGGCAGTCATATTTACGTGGCTACGAGGTTTCGCCAACGATATTTACCTACAAGTAGGTCTGCTTACCGTCGTAGGTCTATCGGCCAAAAACGCCATCTTGATTATCGAGTTTGCTAAAGAGCATCAAGAGGAAGGCTATAGTCTAAAAGAGGCCGTCATGACAGCAGCACGCCAACGTATGCGCCCCATTATCATGACCTCACTTGCCTTTGGTCTAGGTGTTGTGCCATTGTTCTTGGCGAGCGGTCCAGGTTCAGGCAGTCAAAATGCCATTGGTACCAGTGTGGTCGGTGGTGTTGTCTCTGCAACATTACTAGGCATCTTCTTTATTCCGATGTTCTATATCTGGATACGCAGTGTGTTCCCTCACAAGTATGAGAACAACAAGCCAAATAATGGTGGCAGTACGCCTGGCGGCTCTAACCCTGATAATCCAGACAGTCCTGCTGGACCAACAGAGTATAATGAACCACCGATCACACACGTTGACGACGATATGCAAAACATGACGCTTTCTAAGAGCGCTCAGCCTGCAAGCTTTGGAGATAATACACAATGAGTTTACGTTATTTTGTTACCCCCAACTCAGTAACTAAGGCAGTCTCTTTGACTGCCCGCGTTCGCCAAAATAGTGGACGTTTAATAGGTCTAACAGCCTTAGCGATGAGCATGGCGGCTTGTAATACCATTCCAAAGGCTGATACACGTCCTGTATTGGCGGTGCCTAATATTCCGATCGAACAAACCTATGGCGCGTTCGATAAGGAAACGGTCAGTAATGCTCAGCAAGCCAGTCTTGCTGGTCAACGCTGGCAGAACTTTTACAGCGACGAGCGGTTAAAGGGACTGATTGCTCTAGGTTTAGAGAACAATAAAGACTTTGAAAGTGCTCGTTTAGCAATTGAAAAAGCCCGTGCACAATATCAAATTACTGATATCAATGATCTACCTCGCATTGATGGTAATGCTGGCTATTCGCGCACGCGTCAACGCGGACAAACAGGTGATAACTATAACGTTAACCTTGGTCTTGCCAATTATGAACTCGACTTTTGGGGTAAAATTGCCAGCTTAAAAGATCAAGCATTGCAGAACTTTTTATCAACGACAGCGGCAAAAGACGCGACCCAGATCAGTCTGATTAGTAACATTGCTCAAAGCTATGCTAATTTGAGCTATAGCTTGGCGCAGCTACAACTGGCAGAAGCGACTGTAGAAAGCCGTGAGAAATCGCTATTTATTGCTAGCAAACGCTTTGAAGCCGGTATTGATCCTAAGCTGCCCTCTTTGCAATCTAGCGCCTCACTTGAAAATGCCCGACTTGCCGTTTTACGTGCCCAAAGCAGTATTTTAAAATCACGTAATGCATTGCAGTTCTTGGTTGGTGGACCGATTCCAACCAATCTGATTCCAACGCCTGCGGTCAGTAATATCACAAGTCAGCAAGTATTTAGTGCTGGCTTGCCAAGTGAGCTGCTACGCTATCGTCCTGATGTGTTGCAAGCAGAATATAATCTGAAAGCAGCTGGTGCGAATATCGAAGTGGCGCGCGCGTCTTACTACCCCTCTATCAGCTTGGCCAGTAATATTGGTTTAAGCAGCGGCAGCTTAAATGACCTATTCAAAAGTGGTTCTGTTGGCTGGTCATTCGGTCCAAGCATTAGTGTGCCTATCTTTGATGCTGGTCGTTTAGATGCCAACTATGATGTGGCACAAATCGAGCGTAAACAGACACTAGCAGGCTATGAGCGCTCTATTCAAACCGCTTTCCGTGAAGTGTCGGATGTACTAGCTACCCGTGCAACTTTGGGCGAGCAGTTAGAGGCGCAGTATCGTTTGCAAGACAACTTTGAGCAAACGTATCAGATTGCTGATGCGCGATTTAAAGCAGGTATCTCAAACTATTTAGACGTTCTTGATGCGCAGCGTTCGCTGTTCTCAACACAGCAAGGCATTTTGGATTTAGAGCTACAGAAAATCATCAGCCAAGTTGAGCTTTATCAAGTGTTGGGTGGCGGTGCCAATCTAGATGTACCAACCGTGATTCCTGTACCGCAACATAGAAATCTGGTACAAGTAGTCAATGCAGCTGCCAATAGTAACAAGGCAAAAGCTACTGATGCTATCGATGCGGCAAGTTCTGCGCGTGTGGTTTCTGCTCAAGAAGCCCTCGCCATTAAACAGGCACAGCTAGTAGAAAAATCTACCTTTAAGCCAACGGCTGTGGTCGATGTCAATAACGATGGCAAGACTGATGCCGCTATCGGTGTGATTGTTGAAGAAACCACTGTTCCTGAAAGCAATGTCGAGCAAGTACCAGTCACGCAGATTATTGAGCCATAAATCTTTATAAAGCCCTGAGCGCGTGACGTACTTTTATCGCGTTGATAGTCGATAACTACAATCAGCCCTACCGACTCATTATAGTAAGTCGGTAGGGCTTTTTTCTTTTGAGAGTGCTTTTGCTTTTCATAGCTGGTATTGGGTATAGTATCGACATTGTGTGACGTATCTTTTTAAAAACCTTAGTAGTAACCTCATTAAAAATCTCAGTAATTAAAAAAATAACCGTAATTGCCATTCAGATAAGGAAACAATATGACTTATACTTTTAACCGCCAATTCCCTGAAACTCGCCTACGTCGTTTGCGTTATAACGACAATATACGGGCGATGATTCGTGAAGTTGAGCTGCATCCCAAGCACTTTATCGCGCCCGTTTTTGTATTAGAAGGTACTAACGAGCGTCAAAAAATCGCTAGTATGCCGGGGGTTGAGCGCTTATCGATAGACCTACTGATTAAGCACGCCAAAGACTTGTTGAGCGAAGGCGTCACAACTATCGATATATTCCCAGTGATTGATAATTCACTAAAAACCCCTGATGGTAGGTCTGCTTATGATGAAAACGCTCTCACTGCGCGTGCAGTAAAAGCGGTCAAAGATGCTGTGCCAGAGATGGTCGTCATGACCGATGTGGCATTGGACCCTTATACTTCACACGGTCAAGATGGACTACTCGATGACTCAGGTTATGTCGTAAACGATGCAACGGTTGAAGTGTTGGTCAAGCAGGCATTGGTTCACGCCCGCGCCGGTGCCGACATCATATCCCCTAGCGACATGATGGATGGTCGTATCAAAGCCATGCGTGATGCTTTTGAAGCCGAAGGTTTTGTGAATACCGCTATCATGGCGTATTCAGCAAAATACGCTTCTGCTTATTACGGTCCATTCCGTGATGCGGTCGGTAGTGCTGGCAACTTAAAAGGTGGGCATAAGAAGCAGTATCAGATGGACTTTGGTAATCGCGCTGAAGCGCTACACGAAGTTGCCATGGACATCAATGAAGGCGCGGATATGGTGATGATTAAACCGGGTCAGCCATACTTAGACTTGATCCGTGAAGTCAAAAATACCTTTGGTGTGCCAACGTTTGCATACCAAGTCTCTGGTGAATATGCCATGCATATGGCAGCGATTCAAAACGGTTGGCTGACTGATGCCGTCATTTTAGAGTCATTAATTGGCTTCCGCCGTGCAGGTGCCGATGGTATCTTGACCTATTTTGCATTAGAAGCGGCAAGACAGCTGAATAACGCTTAATTTCAGCATATTTATATATATAGTTAATCCACTTTTAAAAGTGTACAGAACTACTGGGGTTAATTATTCGCAGCCTCTGTCTGCGTAGGCACAGCAAGTAAGAAAAATTAACCCCAGTAGTGATTGATAACATTTGTATTTCTTTTATTTAGGACCGACTATACTAAAAAAACCGTACCCACGACTTTATAGCAGCGGGTACGGTTTTTTATTTCTTTATCCTAAAAACTCAAACAGCATTTTATAAAATAGTACTCGATAAATGTGCTCGCCCATGCGGCTTATCAAAGTCAATAATAGGACCAGCCGGTATCACTCCAGTTGGATTAATCGTTGCATGACTGGTGTAATAATGTGCTTTGATATGTTCCATATTCACGGTGTCTTTAATACCCGATACTTGATACAAATCACACAGATAGCCCCAAAGATTGGGATAATCAACGATGCGACGAATATTACATTTAAAATGTCCAACATAAACGGCATCAAAACGCACTAAGGTCGTGAATAAGCGCCAATCCGCCTCAGTTATTGTGTTACCTATTAAGTAACGTTGGTCTGCCAAGCGCGTCTCTAACGTATCTAGCGCAGCGAATAGCGCAACGACCGCTTCTGTATAAGCAGCTTGCCTGCTCGCAAAACCAGCTTTATAGACGCCATTATTGATAGCATCATAAACAAACGTATTTATCTCATCAATGTCTATTATTGCATCGGATGGTAAAAAATCGCCAGCTACTGCCCCAACGTCATCAAAAGCTGAGTTAAACATGCGAATAATCTCAGCGGATTCATTGCTGACGATGGTATTGGTCTTTTTATCCCATAATACCGGTACTGTCACCCGTCCCGTATAATTTGGCTTTGCCGCGAGATAAACTTCATATAGATAACTTGCATTGATAATAGGGTCAGCGACAACACCTACACCCTCTGCAAACGTCCAACCTTTATCGCCCATAAAGGGATGAACCACAGACATCGAAATAATATCTTCTAGACCTTTGAGTCTGCGGTAAATCGTGGTGCGATTTGCCCATGGACATGCCAAAGAAACATATAAATGATAACGGTTGGCTTCGGCTTGAAAGCCACCTTGACCCGATGGACCAACACTACCATCTAACGTTACCCAATTTCTAAAGCCTGCATCTTCTCGCTCAAAGCGTCCACCGCTAGATGCTGTATCATACCATTTATCCTGCCAGTGCCCATCGACCAATAAGCCCATACGGTGCTCCTAACCCTTTCACTGTTAACTTAACTTAACTTTATTAGATACTATTTGATTATTATCAGAGATGTTTTTCTATTATCTGCAATAGTGTTACTAGATTGCCCAGTACTAAGTAACTCATCGCTATTGACAATAAAAACTAAATGATAATTCTATTATAGCAATTAAAACTACATAAAAATCCTTATTTGACTGTCGATACAAAGCTAAATCACAAGATCACAATAATAAGGCAGTTTTATTAGAAAAAAGGCTTGCAAAATAGTGGAAACTTGATAGAATACTCAACCTAAATAGGCGTATAGCTCAGTTGGTTAGAGCGCTACCTTGACATGGTAGAGGTCAGCAGTTCGAGTCTGCTTATGCCTACCAAATTTAGAAAGCCCCAGTTTAACGACTGGGGCTTTTTTTTGCCTGTAAAATATGGGCTGTAGGGGAAAATCCTTATTGGTATCGCTCTATAATCACAAGTATTTAAGCTCTATAAAATTGCTCAAAAAAGCGACGGTGACCAAATGGTGACCAAAACGTGACCAGCCTTCAAAAATATCTAAACCAAAAACCCTCTTTTTGACCTCTACTCTGAATTTTAGATTAACGTCTATTTTTTTATATCCTTTGGCTCAACCTCTGCTACATATTCAAAAAGATCTCCTACTCCTACTTCTAAATACTCGCAAAGCTTGTCTATAGTATCGAAATCAATTCTTGACGATTGGTCATTATAAATCTTATGTAATGTCGTTTTACTCACTCCTGTCGCTCGTACGGCATCCGCTACTTTTAGCCTTCTTTCAGCTAACAAAGTAGGAAGGTGATTAACTATCATCTTGCAAACTCCAATTATAGTTATAAAAAGTACTTGCATAGTTATAAATATATAGTAAATTACAACTATGGTATCTAAAAGTACCATTATGATTAAACTTTATATAAGGAACATATTATGTCACATACCTACCTGACTACCCAAGAGCTTTCTGAGCTTATCAAATACAACCCTCGTACTATCCGTAACGAGCTTAAGGATAGCGTCCTGATTGAAGGGATTCATTATATACGTCCTTTTGGAGGGCGTAAGATTTTATACATCTGGGAAGAAATTGAAAAAGATATGCGCACTGGCATTGCCGGTACCATTAACGCCATGGCACTACAATAAGGAGAAGTATGATGGCTAGCATTAGAACTAGATATGGCAGACTTGTAGTCGATTTTTACTACATGGGAAAACGCTGTCGGGAGACGACAAACCTGATAGATACCCCAGCAAATCGTAAGAAGCTCGAAGATATTATTTTGAATATGGAAGCAAAAATCAGATTGGGTATTTTTAATTATGCTGAGTACTTTCCTAAAAGTGATAAAGCAGCAGAGATGGTTGCATTAAACGATCGTAAGGAATGTATTAATACTAACATTCCTTCTTTTAAGCAGTTTTCCACACTCTGGTTTTCTGAAAAAGAAATTGAGTGGCGCGATACCTACAAACGTAAAATACAGGAGATTATTGATATGTATTTATTGCCTGAGTTTGGGACTAGACCCATTCATCTCATAAAAAAGACAGATGTATTAGCCTTCCGTTCATCGCTCGCCAAAGTAACGTACGGAAAAGCTAACAAACATCTGTCAGCAGCACGCATCAATTCGATAATGGTACCTTTAGGTATGATACTAAAGGAAGCCGCTAAACGCTACAAGTTTGATAACCCTTATGATGACATTAAGTCACTCAAAGAGCCTAAAACTGATATTCAGCCATTTACACTGGAGGAAGTCTAGAAATTCATCAATGGCGTTAGGGAAGACTATCGTAATTATTACTTGGTGCGCTTCTTTACTGGTATGCGTACGAGTGAGATTGATGGATTAACATGGGAGAATATTGACTTTAATCGTCGCGAAATAGTGATCAAGCAGGCGCTGGTTAAAGGCAAAATGGTTCCCCCTAAGACGCAAGAGTCTTATCGTGCGATTCAAACATCACCTTGGGTTTTTGATGCTTTAAAAGATCAGCAAGCCATCACTTATAAGCGCTCAGAGTATGTGTTTTGTGCCCATACTGGTTCGCTGCTTGATTATAACAATATCAATAAACAAGTATGGCATCCCACGCTTAGGCTTTTAGGACTCAAGACACGCAACGCTTATCAGACAAGGCATACGGCAGCGACGCTATGGTTAGCAGCAGGTGAGAGTCCTGAATGGATAGCCAGTCAAATGGGACACTCTACCACTAAGATGCTGTTTAATACCTACAGTCGCTATGTGCCGAATATGACCCGTCAAGATGGCAGCGCTTTTGAGGCTTTGGTTATTCGCAGTCAGACTGCACCAGCCTCTACTAGCAAGGAGGTATCACAATGAAAATCATTGATTACGATAAACTGCATGCGGCGTTCAAACCTAGTGGTTACGTTAGTAAAGATGCCAATGTCATTGCCAATAGTTTAATTTGTGAGTTTCCTATCCAAGCAGGTAATGGTTTAGCTAGGTTCTTAAATGTTGATAGTTGCTTCGATAATCATATGGCAATGCGTGTATGGGTTCAGAAGCGCTTAGATGCCAATAGTGGCTATCTTGTTGATGAGATGTGCCATCAACTGGAGGGCGAGCTTTATAGATTACTGCCACAAACTGGCTATGGTTACTGAGGAGAATGCTATGAGTGTTAAGCTTCAGCCAAGTATGACTCAAAATGCTCGAGATCTAAGAGTTTGTGCAGATTATTGGGCATATTCAAACAATGACGGATATGATGGCTATATTGAACATGTAAATGCGCTTTGTTGCCAATATGAGATCAGCTTACACGTTTTGTTTGAAACAATAGGTCAATGTTTTGCTTATTTAGATGATGTGCTATGCGAATACTGTGGCTATATTTGTCCTTTAGAGATACCAGCAGACATTCCTTATATGCGTGCAAAACAGAGTTGGTGTTGTGAAGTATGCGAGCATGCTGTGTGGCGTGAGCATAACAACCGATAAATTGTTTTAAATATTTAAAGCCAAACAGCGTAGGTTGTTTGGCTTTTTATTGTCTCTAATTAACTGACGACATCTGTTGTCGTAAAGGCTTCTTTATACGTTGTTTTACCGACATAGTTCCGTTAAAGTAAATTTGTATTAAACTCTACAATAATTCCAATGGACGGAACTACTATGGCAAAACCTAGCAACGCCTATACTGACAATAGTTTCGCGTCCTCTGATCTAAAGACTATTTTGCATTCTAAACGTGCCAATATCTACTACCTTTCCCATTGTAGGGTAATGCAAAAAGATGGTCGAATTCTCTATCTAACTGAAGAGGATAAAGCCAATCTGTTCTACAACATTCCTATTGCTAATACCACCTCCATTCTACTCGGTACAGGAACTTCCATCACTCAAGCGGCAATGCGATTGTTATCACAAGCTGGCGTCTTGGTTGGCTTTTGTGGTGGTGGTGGCTCGCCATTATTTATGGGTGCGGAGCGTGAAATATTTATCGAGTGGATGACGCCACAAAGTGAGTATCGTCCAACAGAATATATTCAAGGGTGGATGAGTTGGTGGTGGGATGATGACAAGCGTTTGATGGCAGCGAAACTATTGCAACATGCACGATTGGCTTATCTACAAACGGTATGGAGTAAAGACAGTGAGCTAAAACGTTGGGGCTTTGATAGCAGTATTGATGCGGTGCAAGCCCTGCTCACGGATAACATTCGGCAAATCAATCAGCAAATGGAAGTCATGCATCTATTGCAATTAGAAGCTCGACTGACCAAGCAGCTTTATAAATTGGCGGCAAAGAATACGGGCTACGATGGCTTTACTCGTGAGCATGAAGGTATCGATAAAGCCAATGGCTTTCTCAATCATGGTAACTACTTAGCCTACGGACTTGGCGCAACAACAGCATGGACATTAGGCATTCCGCATGGCTTTGCTGTAATGCATGGTAAGACAAGGCGCGGTGCATTGGTGTTTGATATAGCCGATATTATCAAAGATGCTTTAGTGCTGCCTCTCGCCTTTATCTGTGCTAGCGAAAATATGAGCGAGCAAGAGTTTCGTCAAGAATGTCTGAATATGTTTACTAAGCATAAGGCACTGGATTATCAGTTTGAAGTCATAAAGCAGATTGCTATGACAAAAAGCTGGGAGGCATAAATGATTGTCACTTTAGTCTCGCAATGTGAAAAGAAAGCTCTAGGTCGAACTAGGCGTATTTTGGACGCTTTCGCTAATCGGATTGGTGATAATGTTTGGCAAACGGCTATTACTGAGGAAGGTCTAAAAACGGTCAAGCAGCTATTACGCAGCTCAGCGACTAAGTCAACGGCAGTAAGCTGTCATCGTAATAAGACACGCCAGCTGACTGAGCTGGTATGGGTGGTGGGCAATAAGCGTAAGTTTAATGAGGTTGGGATTGTTCCTGTGAACCGTACCAAAAGAAACATCTTGCACAGTGAGTGGGAAAATGAGTGGCGTTATGCCAGTAGTATTCAGATTGTCGCTACCATTGCTGCACTGTTACATGATATTGGCAAGTCAACGATTGGCTTTCAAAATAAGTTACACGTAGCCACTAAGCAAGGTGATCCTTATCGTCATGAATGGATATCTTTAAAGCTGTTTGAATTGATAATTGCTGATTGTAGAACTGATGACGCTTGGCTTAATCGTTTTATAACTCTTAATGACTGGCTAAAAGCTAACGATATTGAAAAATTATTGGCAAATGCAAATCATGATGCGGTAAAGGTTCAAGACATGCCACCTCTTGCCCAGTGGACCGCTTGGCTAATTGTCACTCATCATCGCTTGCCACCAGTCAAGCAGGTATTTTTCCCTGCTAAAACTATTCAAAATTTACAGCAGCCCATTAATACTGACCATTATAAAAGAAGTCTAAATACCTTTTATTCAAGACTCACGCCCATCGATTATTGGATTAGAAACCCTAAATCTGTAGATGAAATGACCAAGGCTAAGTTAAAAGATTTTTGGCGGTTTGAAAAATTAGTCATTAATAGCACAGTTTGGCAAAAAACCATCAAACGTTGGTCTAAAAAAGCTTTAAATGATCCCACTTTAATGCAAATAAGTCAGCAAGCGGTTGATAATAAAAAAGCCATCAGTGATCCTTTCTTACTCCATTTATCTCGCTTATGCCTAATGGTCGGCGACCATAATTATTCTAGCCTTAAGCAAGATGATGCCCGTTGTTTGAAAGTTAATGGATCGTTTGACCATATAGCGGCTAACACTGATCGCACGGCTGGTGAATCAGCTATTAAGCAATCTCTTGAGGAGCATTTACTAGGCGTTGGCACTTTTACCGCACATTTTTGCCGCGCTTTACCTATTATTGCTAATGACATGCCAACTTTAAAAAATCATGATCCTTTAGCTAAGCCTACAGGAAATGAGCGTTTTAAATGGCAGAATCAAGCGTTTAAGATGACCTATGAATTACAAGAAACTACCCAAGAGCATGGTTTTTTTGGCGTAAATATGGCATCGACAGGTGCAGGCAAAACGATTGGTAACGCTCGTATTATGTATGCTTTAGCTGACCCAAAAAAGGGGGCACGTTTTACGATTGCGCTAGGTCTACGCATTTTGACCTTGCAAACTGGGTTAAGCTTTCGTAAAAACTTAAAGTTAAAAGGCGATCAATTAGCCATATTAGTAGGTGGTTCAGCCAATAGAAAGTTGTTTGAGATGGCATACGATAACAAGACCAATGATATCACTGACATTGTTGGTGAATATACAGGTGACGATAAACCAGCTGATGATTGCGAAAGTTTTGGTAGCGAATCTAGCGAGGATTTATTAGATGAAATAGTAGACAGCGACATAGACTATCAAGATTACGAAGCATTAAATCTCGACACTGTTATCGCGAACTCTAAAGCACGTGACTTGATTTTTGCGCCCGTTGTGACGTGTACCGTTGACCATATTATACAAGCCTCTGAGTGCAAACGCGGTGGTAAATACATTGCCCCTATGCTGCGCCTACTTAGTAGTGACTTGATACTGGATGAGCCGGATGACTTTGATCAAGCGGACTTGCCTGCACTTTCGCGCTTGGTTCATCTTGCCGGGCTTTTTGGCACGCGCGTTCTATTGTCCTCCGCAACTTTGACCCCTGATTTGGTAACAGGACTGTTTGAAGCTTATATGGAGGGGCGCAAGCTGTTCAATCAAAGCCAAAATAAACCGTCTCCTAAAGTGGTTTGCGCTTGGTTTGATGAGCAGCCCAAAGCGATGATGTCTGAGCAGTGTGATGATATTGGAGCTTTCGAGGCTAAACACAATGTATTTTGTGAAAGACGGGCGCTCTATTTAGCGAAGCAACCTGTCAGACGACAAGCGGAAATATTGCCTTTTTCTGCTAAATATACTAAGGACACAGAAAATTCTTTCTTTAACGCCTTAGCGAAAACGCTAATCGATGGCGCTATAAGCTTGCATGACCGTCATCATGAAATATGCTCTCAGTCTGGAAAAGAGATGCAAGTGAGTATAGGACTGGTCAGAATTGCTAATGTCAATAATATTAATCACATTGCCATGCAATTATTTAAGGCTGATCAAGTCAATGTTCCTGACGATACCGTTATCCATGTAGTGTGTTATCACGCCAAACAAATTTTATTGCTAAGAAATACTATAGAGAACAAGTTGGATTGTATTTTAGATCGTAGTGATAATAAAATTGAACTCTCTGATCATCCCGAAATCAAACAAGCTCTCACTGCTAACCCTGCCAAGAAGCATATTTTTATGGTGCTGGCCACACCTGTAGCGGAAGTGGGCCGTGACCATGATTATGACTGGTCGATCGTAGAGCCGTCGTCCATGCGCTCTATCATTCAGCTGGCTGGTCGAGTTTGGCGTCATCGTCCTGACAAAGTGGCTACTGAGCCTAATATCTTACTGCTGCAATACAATATTCGTTATTTCAAAAACGCTAGGAGTCGACCAGTATTTACTTATCCGGGTTTTGAGACTACGCTATTTAAACCCACTAGTTATGATCTTAATGAGTTGCTAACTAAAGAGCAGCTTCAACAAGTCGATGCTAGACCTAGAATTATAAGCCCTTCAAATAAATCGATTGAAACCTTAAGCGATCTTGAGCATCGAGTCATGCGCCATTTGTTAAATAATCCTAAGCTCAACTATGTCAATGCATATTGGCACGATGTAGCTGATGCCAATCGCTTCCATACTCATTTGCAACAGATCACGCCCTTTCGAGCAGGCACACCGCAAGAGGATTGGTTATTGATACCGCGCATGGTACATGATGATCAAGAGACCGACGAGCCAAGTCTAAGGTTAGACGCCTATCACGCAGAAGATGTGTTTGAAAAAGGCTTAGCTCGCTCTACCATCCACAACTCAGTCATACAGTCTTTAGATTTTGAGTTTACTCACAGTCAGATTAAGCCATGGCTAACCACTTCGCTAACTACAGCTTTGCTAGATCTACAAAAAATGCAACCTGAAAAAAGCTTACGCTCTTTAGCCATTACCTACTCCTCTGCATCGCTTGATAGGATTACGACCAACAACAATCGTGGTTGGGCTTTTCATGAGTTTTTTGGTTTTATTCGTCAGTAGATTTTAGACATAAAAAAGCACGGAATTAACCGTGCTTTTTATTTTACTAATCCACCTATGCGGTGGTGAAAAAAAGTTTTTAACTGTAATAGCATTTTCTAAGTCACCTATTTGGTGAGCCTAAATTATAGCAGCTTTTGGTAAATCTTAAATAAGGGACTAAGAAATCTATTTACTATTTAAAAGTTTGTAGTTATAGTATTGAGACACTTATTTTATCGTAAGTTTTAAATTGTAATAGCATGGAATGAATTAATATTTATCAATGATTTATAAGGAGGAAACCTTGACCTATATATCCAAAGAGCTGGCAAGCGCTGCGGTCAAAGCATTTCTAGCCAGCCAATACGATAAGAAAACTGAAACTGAGCAAAAGCAGCTTATTAAAGCTCTTGAGAGTAACGACTATGATAAGGTTTCAGAGCTAAATGAGACTTTATCGAATGCTGAAGATAAATATAGTGTCGCTAGTTGGATTCCTGATGCGGCAACTCGCATGGCAAAGCAACTCAACTTCGGTACGCATATCTCAAAAGGGGTTCACCCCGATTCGAAAGGCGACAATATCAGCTTTCAGGCTACAGAAAATTTCCCAGAAAATTTAGTTGGCACCCATTCTATAGAAAGTCATTACATTGATGCCAATGGTAATGCCGCTGCCCTACCTCTTGCCGCTTTTTTTGACTTTGAAGTCAATGATAATATTAAAATTCGTGATCTGATTTTAAAGGATAATGCTGATTTTGTTGCCTCACTAGCTAGCGAGCTATCCATTGCCAACGATTATCATCACAGTTTTAAGACGGCATTGCAAAATATCATTACTCAACCTAGTGCTCATGAACGTAACAAACAAACATTATGGGTCACCAATGCGTATCAAAATATTAATTTAGAGTCGCTTGACTACATTACTATTGTTCCACTCTACCCTTCTGTACTCACCCATGAAGTTTATCAGAGAATCAATCATCTGAAGTTTTCGGACGATAATAAAGCAGCGAGGGACAATCGTTTTAAGAAAACAGCAGAACAAAGACCTTATGTGGACCTAAAACAACTAGCAACCCTACAACTAGGCGGAACTAAACCGCAAAACGTCAGTTTATTAATGAGTAAAAAGGGCGGTCGTAACTACCTTCTACCCTCTCTACCACCGCTTACAGTCAAAGATGCCAAGGGCTTTAAAATTTCTAAATTTGCTAATAGCCTTTTTGGTACTGGTCTGCAATACCATGCACGTGAAGCGATTGAGGATATTTTCAAATCAGTCAGAGATGCTCGCAATATCGTCGATATCAGAGAGGCTCGCAAGCATGCCATTGATGAGATGCTATTTCAGATATTCTCAGCGAGCGATGAGCTACGTAGCAGCTTGCCTGCTGGCTGGTCAAAAGACTCTGCGCTTGAGCGCTTTGAGAAGCTTTGGCTTGATCCTAAACGTGCTGATTTGGAGGGTGAAGAGGATTTTAAAGCGGAACGTGAGGCAAATGATGATTGGCATAAACTCATTATTCATGGTTTCGCGCGTTGGTTAAATTCTCTACTACAAGCTGAGTTTAAGAAAAAAGCTAATGACTTTGGTGATCCTGAACATTTGGAATGGGTGCGTGAAATCGAAGATATGATAAAACGCTATGAGCGCGCAGGCAGAGGGGTATTTTTATGAGCCGTGTCATTAATGAAGTCAGTATCGGTATCAAAGGCTATTTGATGTTCAAAAAAGTCATTATTGAAGGTGCTAATAGTATCTCCAGCCCTATCACCTATGGTTTCCCTGCTATCACGGGATTTTTGGGAAGCTTTCACGCTATGTCGCGCAAGATGGCAGAGGATGCACAATTAGCAGGCGTATCATTAGGCGGTGTGTTGATAGCCTGCTATGACTGTCAGCCGCAAATATATCGCCAAAATAGCTATAGCAATTATAGCTTTAACCAAACTCGCAATCCTATTAAAAAAGATGGTAAAACCGCTTCTATTATTGAAGAGGGTAAATGCCGATTGGTCGTGAGTTTCGTGGTAGAGGTATTAGCCAATGATGAGTTAATGCCTGAGCAGCAAAATCAACTTATTAAACGCACCACTCAATGGATTCAACAGCAGCACATGGCTGGTGGCAGCGTACAAAGTTTAGCCCGATTTGATCCTGTTCAATATTTTGATCAACATGATATCGGCATGCTTACACCGCAATTATTGCCAGCCTTTGTATTGATGGATGCTCAAGATGATTTCGCAGAAATTATTAACGAAATCAAACAGGATAATCCTGAGGCTACTGCTTTAGATGCGCTGATAGATGTCTGCGCACTACATCAAATTCCTAAATTACAAACCAGTGGTGATACCAAATGGTCTACGATGTCACGCAAAAGCGGTCATGGTTGGGTAGTGCCAATACCTATAGGCTATCAAGGTATCTCAGAGTTATATGATGTTGGCGTAATGCAAAATGTGCGCAATCCTGAGTACCCTAGTCAATATGTTGAAGCGATTTATAGTCTCGGTAAGTGGGTTTTTCCGCAGCGTTTAAACGATGTTGATGGTAAGAACGCTATTGCCAACGCTTTTTGGCGTTATCACTATGATGCTGATAAATCGTTATATTTAGTCACGCAAAATCAAGACTTGTCGTAGTCCGTAAGTATTTTTAGAACCTAGCTTTTAGACCTTTATCCTAAAAAAATCCAAAATTTACCTTTAATAAAATGGAGAATTACATGTCAAAATCAGACCTTACAACTGCCTCAGTACTAGCATTTGAGCGTAACTTAGATATCTCAGATGCCTTTTTTGCTCAAAACGACAGCAATAATACTGCTACCAAAACCATTCCCGTCAAAGTAAGCGAAAAATCAGTTCGTGGTACGATTAGCAATCGTCAGAAAAAAGCTATCGCTAACGATCCTGCTAAACTAGATGCTGAAATCCAAAAAGCCAATTTACAAACAGTAGATTCGGCTTCACTAGATGAAACCAATGACACTTTAGTGGTGACTTGGAGCTGCAAGGTACTACCTTTCACTGGCAAGCCAAGTGTCTGTAACGACCAAGATTATCAAAAAGCATTAGTGTCTGCTGTGCAAGGCTACATCGAGACTCAAGGCGTTAGTGAATTGGCTCATCGTTATGCCACCAATATTGCAAACGCTCGTTGGTTATGGCGTAATCGTGTCGGTGCCGAGCATGTAAAGGTTGAAGTCAGCTGCACAGTCGGTGAAAAAGCATATAGTCTTAATTTTGATGCAAAAACCATATCACTGCGCGACTTTGATGACCATTCTAAAAGTAGCGATGATCTGAATCAACTTGCCAGCCTTATTGAGCAAGGGCTTAATGGTAGCGCCTTTATCATACTCTATGTCAAAGCTTCTGCGGTAATGGGCTACGGTCAGGAAGTCTATCCCTCACAAGAGCTAGTGCTCGATACGGGCAAGACTAAAAGCAAAATACTTTATACTGTCAATGACAAAGCTGGCATGCATTCACAAAAAGTTAGTAATGCCATTCGTACTATTGACAACTGGTATCATGATGCTGAGTTTCCTATTGCCATTGAACCGTATGGTGCGGTAACCACTTTGGGTACGGCTTTTCGCCAACCAAAAGACAGTATGGATTTTTATAGCTTGTTTGATAGCTGGGTATTGCAAGGCAAAATACCCGAAATTGAGCAACAACATTATGTGATGGGCGTACTCATTCGCGGTGGCGTCTTTGGTGCCAGCGGTAAGGAGTAAGTTATGACTAACTCAACAAGCCTGTACTATTTCCAAGAAATAACCATCATCCCCGACCCTGATATTGCGCCTTACTTCATTTGGAGCAAGCTTTTTACCCAATTGCATATTGGGTTTGCTGATATAAAAAATAAGCATGGCATAGACTCAATCGGTGTCAGCTTCCCTGATTATCATTATGATGATAAAAAAGAGCAGTCATCCAAGCTTGGGCTAAAGCTTCGCGTCTTTGCTCCTAACCAAAAAGACTTAGAGACCCTAAATCTCGATAAATGGCTAACGCGACTAACAGATTATGTGCATATCAAAGGTATCAAAGAAGTAGGTAATAATGCGACTGGTTATGTCAGCGTGCATCGTTATCGCTTCAAACCTATTGATATACAAGTAAAATCTTTGGCTAATAAAATGGGCGTTAGCAATGAAGAGGCAATAGCCATCGTTGCCAAACGCAAACCTGAGTTAAAATTACCTTTTATTAGAATGTATAGTGAAAGCAATAAAACTCACTATCCATTACAAATCTTACAGCAAGCCAGTCAAGAGCAAGTTATTGGTAAATTTAATGTATATGGCATGAATGGTATGTCAAATGCGGTTACCGTGCCACAGTGGTAAACCGATTGAAGGGTAATGACGAATTGCCCAAAAATTAGGCATAAAAACCCTTATTTTTGACTACTTAAAAACTTGCAATAAAATCAAACAGTTACAGCAAGGACAAAAATGGAAGGTAAAATAGGGTATTTTGCCTTCCGAGCCTTGTTGTAGCTGATTTTTTTGAGTTATAATTCCTCTTCATCACCGCTCAGGTGACTTAGAAATCCAGCGTCTTTAATGAGCGCTCGTGTCGTTACTTCATCACCGCTCAGGTGACTTAGAAAATATCAAGACCATCTATATCAGCATATAACGGCTTCATCACCGCTCAGGTGACTTAGAAAAGCTTCGGCATTGGCAATGACTTTTGCAGCAACTTCATCACCGCTCAGGTGACTTAGAAAATTCATCATGACCATGCCCGACACCCTCAAATCTTCATCACCGCTCAGGTGACTTAGAAAAGATAATTACCGCTATAAACACCGTCTATCTCCTTCATCACCGCTCAGGTGACTTAGAAAACCACTAGGATATTGATAACAACCTCGAATAGCTTCATCACCGCTCAGGTGACTTAGAAAACTCGAGTGAGTGGCTATTGACCTGCTAATGCCTTCATCACCGCTCAGGTGACTTAGAAAATTACCAGTTGATATTGCGCCTATCACTGATACTTCATCACCGCTCAGGTGACTTAGAAACACCGATGCAAATCTTTCCGTAATTCTCGCCACTTCATCACCGCTCAGGTGACTTAGAAATTTAATCGTTAATGAGCTTTCGCCAAACGAGACTTCATCACCGCTCAGGTGACTTAGAAACATATAAATAATCATGCAATACTCCTATTAAGCTTCATCACCGCTCAGGTGACTTAGAAAACAGACCCACCGAAAGACCCTGCTGTTCCTTTCTTCATCACCGCTCAGGTGACTTAGAAATATATTGATTACTAACACCTCGTCGGTATCAACTTCATCACCGCTCAGGTGACTTAGAAAACTATGGGCGACGACCTCCTGCATCACTTGTACTTCATCACCGCTCAGGTGACTTAGAAATGATAATGCCTTGCTGTCTTGCAGTGCTTTAACTTCATCACCGCTCAGGTGACTTAGAAATGTCACGTAGGTCAATCGGCTTTGCCTCGACTCTTCATCACCGCTCAGGTGACTTAGAAAGCCAATGGTCACAAGCGACTTAATGACGGACCCTTCATCACCGCTCAGGTGACTTAGAAAACACTCAATAGTGACATTGTTGGCATACGCTCCTTCATCACCGCTCAGGTGACTTAGAAAGTCATGGGAATGGGCAGCGCAAGAGCCTAGTACTTCATCACCGCTCAGGTGACTTAGAAAAATAACGCATGGCGCTTATGAATTTGTATTAACTTCATCACCGCTCAGGTGACTTAGAAAAACCATCTACTAATGTTCCTTCAGTAACTTCTCTTCATCACCGCTCAGGTGACTTAGAAAAATGTGGCTTTTATCATCTAATTCGATGACTGCTTCATCACCGCTCAGGTGACTTAGAAAATTCGACACTAGGAGGACGACCACCGCGAGTACTTCATCACCGCTCAGGTGACTTAGAAAATATGAAGGCAAGAACGGCTAAAACTGTGCTTCTTCATCACCGCTCAGGTGACTTAGAAAACTGATGATGTTGATATAACACATGGTCAGATCTTCATCACCGCTCAGGTGACTTAGAAATAATGCTTTCAGCATATTTGTGACTTTCGTTTCTTCATCACCGCTCAGGTGACTTAGAAAAGCTACGCCAACAGCAGAAGCAGCAGATTTAACTTCATCACCGCTCAGGTGACTTAGAAACGATAGTTGATGCCTTGCAGGTGCATCGCCATCTTCATCACCGCTCAGGTGACTTAGAAATCTTTATCATCAGCATGTTCCATAACTTCACCCTTCATCACCGCTCAGGTGACTTAGAAATGACCAAAAACAAATATCAGTATCGAGCAGACCTTCATCACCGCTCAGGTGACTTAGAAAAGCTTCGAGAGCATCAAGTGCAGCATCATTCACTTCATCACCGCTCAGGTGACTTAGAAAGTTAGCATCTATATTTTGCAAACGACAAGGAACTTCATCACCGCTCAGGTGACTTAGAAAATATATCGATATGGTAGACGTTGCTACCATAGCTTCATCACCGCTCAGGTGACTTAGAAAACGACACGAAGCAATGCTTACTAAGTGATGATCTTCATCACCGCTCAGGTGATTTAGAAAGTCATCACAGCCATTCCATACGGCTTTATTAATATCGTCTTGATTAATCTTATTGGTCATTTTATTAGCAATGCTGGTTGGCATTTATGGTTCCTAAACACTTTGTAAAGTCGTTAATCATTTTATTAGTGATTGCTCATCACAGAAGTGAGCTAATGATAGCAGGGTCTAAAATACTTGGCAGATATCATTGCTTAAAAATTCGATTATAGTAAACAAAGGTATAAGCAGATTAAATAAGCTAAGGGATTAAGCGATGAAAATACTAGGATTGTGTATCTTAGGCACACTCAGCTTAAATGCTTGTACAACGGGCGTGAATAATAGCGTAGTAATGAATACGCCTAATAAAATCGTCACCTACTACCCCGTTGAGACTGCCATGCTCAATGTCTATACTCGAGCGTATAGTGATCAAGTGGTGGATAAATCAGTAGGTATCAACTATTTCACTTTGGAGCCACTGGTGTTTCATAGCTTTACCATCGACGTAGGTGAGTATTCAATTGCAACCCAAACCTATACCGAAAATAGCCAACATACATGATTCAAGTATGTATCTGACTGAAGAGGTTTATAGCGATAGCAGTAAACGTAACAAGATAAAAACCTATAGGCAGATATGGTTATTCAAACGAGAGAGTAATAATACCGCATGGCTGTATATAGAAAGCTCAGAAAACTTATTACTCAGCTACGACCCTGACGGCACTTCGACAGAACGCTACAAGATAAATGCCCAGGGTGATGTCTTATATAACAATGTGACTATTAATAACACTAAGACGATTTTTTTTAACAGTATGTAGTTATAAGTCACTTAATTAAGCCTAGTCACACTTATGAGGTATTGAATAGATGCCAACTATATGGGCAACCAAATCGCTACAGCCTCTCCAATCCAAAAAAACTATCTGCGGTTAGCATGTGCGCCTTTTTTATCAATTTGTATTCGACCGCTACTAGTAGAAATAGAGTAATACTGTAGCAACAATGTTAAAACTAAAACTTTGTTTTGCAATTAAAAATAGCTTTGACTACTATTGAGCTTCTTATAGGATACTAACGATAGGTAACAACATGAAAATCAATAAGCTATATGCAAGTATCGCATTAACGAGTGCTTTGGCTCTTACAGGATGTGGCGGCGATGATGATGGTGAATATGTATCAGGCGGCGGTGACAATGGTGGCCCTATTGTTAAGAATGAGCTGAACTACACTGCATTCGATCCTTTCAGCGACGTGATCAATGGACAATACAAAACGGGATGGGGCAAGCTTGCTTTCAAGCTCAATAATAATGGCTTGATTCGTAGTATTTCTACCGTCGTGGGCAGCTCACCTACTGCCTATCAAGACAGCAGAAACGGTGATAGATTAGAGTATTATGTTGGTAACAATTTATTTGCCGCTGTTACTGAAGAGTTCGATAGTAAGTTCTATAAAATCAGCTTCGTAGATAGCGATACGTTCAAGCTAAACATTCAGTCAGGCAGCGGTACCGTCAATTCGACTTATGACATTATTACTCTCGACCTCACTGGCGTAGGCAAGCAACCAAAAAATGCTCAGACGGGGATAGATACAGATTTGGAGTATTTCCCCGACGGCTTTAACGCTACTTATCCTAGTGGCTCTCAGTGTTACATATTTTTAGAAACCCCTGATCAAGACTACTATACTTTTTCCGACGGTGAAGACGAAGGCAGTATGTCGATAGATCAGTGGCTTGCTAATGAGAAAAAACGTAATACTGTCAACAATGTGGTCAAAGAAAATGTCGGAAGCAAAAATGAATTGCAAGCGGTAAGATATACCGATGGAGATGGCGATATTAATGCAGCTGTGATATACAAAGGCTTAATTTATGACGCTTATTACTACCAAAAAGGAGTTCAAGAGAAAGAAGATACTAACCCTAATATCGCAGAGGTCTACTGTAACCAATACAATAACGTTGCCACCAATTTTTTAGAAACGCAAATTAAAGCTACTTATCAAAATTAACCAATACAGCTAAGATCTAACTTTGATGTTTGGTAGCTTTTATTAGTCAGTATTTATTATCCTTTTCATGAGAATGAAAAACAGCGCCTAATGTGGGCGCTATTTTTTATACAAGTAAACTTAGCAGTTAAATACAGTATCCATGAGTATTCTTGCCTTAGTACTTATACTTTGCTCTTTTTGCAGCCGCTATTGTTTTTAATTTTTGCTGTAACGATATCGATTTTTTCTTAATTTTTGTATGTTTATTATCAAATTTCCTACTTACTTTATGGTGATTTACTTGAGCGGCATAATTCTTAGAAAATTTTGGTGCAGCGTTTGCTTGGCGAACCATTGTCAAACAAGCCGTGGCAGCTAAAATAAGATTATAATTATCTTTTTCATTATAATTACTTGATTGAATTCATATCGGTTATGAATAGTGATTGAAAGTGCCTTATTTAGTATCAAGCAAAATAGCTACCATGACAAAAAGCATCGTGATAAAGAGTTGCTTTATCGACAACGGAAATCATAAACGACTCTAAAGTTAAGTAGTTTTATAAAACTAAAGAAAGGTTGCGATTTTTACTGGGAGTTTCCTAAAAACTGTGTAACTGCTTATAATCCACTAACAGGAGAATAAGCAATGACTACTCAATCTGACATTAAAAAACTGGCCGAGCAAATGGCCAGCAGCATGAGCAGCTTCGATGACATCAAAGACTTCCAAAAGCAGCTCATGCAGTCGTTTATCGACACTGCTCTCGAAGCTGAGATGGAAGATCATCTTGGCTATCCTAAGCATGAGAAAGCCGATAAACCTAATAAGCGCAATGGGCACACTAAAAAGACCGTCCGCAGTGACACAGGCGATCTTGAGATCTCCACCCCAAGAGACCGCGATAGCAGCTTTGAGCCTGTGCTCGTCAGTAAGCACCAAACCCGTATTAGTGGCCTTGATGATAAAATAATCATGTTTTATGCCAAGGGTCAAACCACCACTGAAATTGTCGAAACCATCAAAGACATCTACGACGTCGACATATCAAGCTCTCTTGTCTCAAGAGTCACGGATAATATCTTAGATGACATCACTGCATGGCAGAATAGACCCCTTAGTAGCATCTATCCTATTGTCTACCTAGACTGCATCGTCGTTAAGGTGCGCCAAGACAAACAAATCATCAACAAGGCTATCTATCTGGCGCTAGGTGTTGCTCTTAACGGTAAAAAAGAGCTGCTTGGTATGTGGCTATCAGAGAATGAGGGCGCTAAGTTCTGGCTTGGCGTTCTCACTGAACTACAAAACCGCGGGGTTCAAGATATCCTAATTGCCTGTGTCGATGGTTTAAAGGGCTTCCCTGATGCCATTAACACCGTCTACCCCAACGCTCAGGTTCAGCTGAGTATCGTACACATGGTGCGTTATTCCATGAAGTTTGTGCCATGGACGGATAAAAAGAAAGTAGCGGCTGATTTAAAGGCCATCTACGGCGCTGATACGCTTGAGATAGCAAAGGCCAATCTTGAGCACTTTGATGAGGTGTGGGGTGATAAGTACCCGCATGTGGTCAAGTCTTGGCGCAATAACTGGGAGGGCTTAACGGTGTTCTTCGAGTATCCTAAAGACATCAGAAAAGCGATTTATACCACCAATGCGATAGAGTCGCTAAACAGTGTGATTCGGACGGCGGTGAATAAATGTAAGGTGTTCCCCTCTGATCAGGCAGCATTCAAGGTGGTTTATCTGGCCACCCAGCAAGCATCCAAAAAATGGTCGATGCCCATTCGTAACTGGACGTCTGCTTTGAATCGCTTTATGATTATGTTTGATGATCGTATCAGTAAGCATTTAATCTAAATGGCAGTTACACAGAATCTGGGATGGGCTCTTTTTACTAGCACTTTGACCATTAAAACTCCATCTATCAGAATATAACGACAACCGTTGTCGTCTTAATCAACCTGCCCTTGAAGTTTCCAATCTCTTATTCATATAATCAAAGTCATATCATCTAAGCAACTATATACTCGTATTTAGATTCACCTTTTCTTTTATGCCAACAATATCCCAAATCTACCATGTATTCGCATATTGACTGCAACAGTTTTGATGCCAGCTGTGAGAAGTCTTTTGTTCCGATCTAAAGGAAAAACCTGTAGTTGTAATATCTAGTAACGATGGCTATAGTCAATTCCAAATAAAACAGATACGTTATGTTCCAACGCAGTACTGGTATAAATTTTTCTGGCGTGCTGTGACTACGCTGACAGAGGCTGCGTAAAATTCATCCCAGTCCTACTGTATCGCTTTAATACTGAACTCACTATATGTGATAGCACGTCCACCTAATTACCTCTTAGCTTCTAGCCAACTTGTTCTCAAATCACTGTAAGTTACAAATAGATACAATAAAAAATCATTAGAATCTAAATCAAATGAGTATACATATAATATTTAAAATGAATAAAGATTAAGTTTTATGTCTACCTTAGAATTAAGTCAATACGACTGTCTACAATACATACAATACCTTTATCAAAAAAACCAATATCCATATCGAATACACCCCACATATTCTCTAAATATAATTAATCATTATTGACTATTATTTTTAATATTAATGAAGATACTTTCCATATAATCTTTTATTTCTCACTCTAGCGAAGGCTTGTACTCATAAAAAAATTTACTATAATATTTTTTATGAGCTAGCTTCATATTTTATGTAAAAATACCAAGGTTATAAATCATATGATTAACTCCTTATATTTTATAGATACCAACTGAGTGAATCATAAGTGAAAACAACCACAATAGCTAAACTTAAAAAAGACACTATTCTCATATTTCCAAGTACTGTGGATCTTTTTCTTATCTACAGCCACCATATTCGACCATTTATTGATACTCACACCTTGACTATCGAACAAAATTCTAAGAAATCTAAACACACACTATTTGTTAAAAATGAAAAAAAGCTATTTTTAGTAAATAATTTTGAGCTTTATCACATTATAAAAGATCCAGATACTAATCAAAAAACTCTAAAAAAACAGGTAGAAATTATAAATATAACTGAAGATCAATTTGATTTTAAGATGATGTTTGATGAACTGATTGAAATCATAGCTCAACACAAAAATAATTTAAACGTCAAGATAATTCATAAACACCTCATAAAAATCCTAACAAAAGAAATGAACAAGCTGTTTTTTAATAAAAATATTTTTACTATTCCTAATTTCTGTCAGCTTATAAATATAACCGAGCCAACCTATCATAAAATTCGTTCTACGAGCATATCATGACAAAAAACAATCAAGGCGTTTATCGTCAGAAAAAGCAGCTTAGCTCTGAAATATTAAAAAATATCATTAACACATTTAATGAAGATAAAGACTTTATCTACCAAGAAGCTGTTCTGTCCGCCATCTCGGCAATCGTTACGGCTGTAAATGAAAGCCATATATCCTCTGATAACCCTATTCAGAAGTTGATTGAAAGTATCGTACATACACTGCAAACAGATCCCATCTCCTACCGCCATATGCAAATCAATAAATCTGCGTTAGCAAAAAAGCCGCTCGTGATGCAATTATTGATTCTCATGCAAGATATCGTCAATAGAGGGCAGCAGAGTCGCTCACAAGAAAAGCTAATTTGGCTTTCTATAGCAATGCATACTGCTGTCGTGCTAACGCATTACCAGAAAAAGACTTACGCTAATAATATAATGATGCAGTTTAAATTGGCTCAATTTTCAGGCTCATCTAGACGAACATGGATCTGGTCTGAATTACCTGATATGCCAACTATGAGTCACGATAATATATTATCAATATTGACAAATATATTAGAGAAAAATCAAGAGAGTACTACGGAGCTAGACAGTAAAAACTTTATTACTCAAATAAAACTAAAAGAAGATATGTCTATAGCAATCGCTAAGCTTGGTCAAATAGAGAAAATTGTGAACGCTTATCAAGACGCACACTACTTAAAAATTAGGAAATCTAAAAAACCGTGCAAAGCTCAGACAGATAATACCAAAGTTGAGCCTATTAACTTAGCCGAACAAAAACCATCTTATCAGTCCAACAATGAACACACTCCTTATTACTGGGACACACCTTTTGATGATATTGAACACAGTGCCATACCTGTAGACATTAATTTTTTATCCGCCAACACTGAGACTTATGAAGGATTAACAACCAGTTTTGAAGAAATCATTGATAATTATGATGAGCCCTATATAAGTTATGAGAGACTACCAGATCCGTTGATCAGACAATCTGCTCCATTACAAACTATTGATATATCATTACAGCAACACCATATGTCTCAGCGCGACTTAGGGCTGAATTCCAGCACTTCAGTATTATCATTAGTGGGCTATCAATTATTATTTGCCGCTCTCGTTCATGGTACTAAATCAGCCTCTCAACTAAATTATAAAATATGTGCCAGTATTTTATTGCTATCCATGATTACAGCATTACCTATGAAATCACTCATGTTGAAAGGCTACATTGGCCATCGACGTATTTTTAGCATAGGTGTTAAACGGGCTTATATTAAACATACTTTAGGCATCACTGAACGCTCAGAGGTGTTTAACAGTGCCAAACATGAAAACGAGTTTGATGAAGTAAAAATTCCCATACCTTTGTGGCTGATTGAAAGTTTACTATCTACTGATATTCCATCAATAGATGATTTTAATACTTACCTTGCTATGTTACGTGTCCACCTAGGGCTACCTTACCTATCACTAAAAAGAATACAAACTGCACTACATATCATTCTCTCTCGCTATACATCTCATAGTCATAATCATATTGCAGATATTATTTGTCGCACGCCCGCATCTCATGCTCCTGCAATGTATTATAGCAGTCACAGCAGTGAGACACTTCTTAGCCACTATAAATCTGCCCTAAGTGTATTGAATAAAGCAGGTAGCTTTGACTTGTCTTATATCACTCCCTGGCATAAATACACCCTAGGTTCAGGGTTAGCGCTCACTTCTGAGTATGTTCGTGAAATAATTGTGAAGCTTAAAGACTGGGTTCATGATAGCCCAGATGCCGCCACTCACTTCAATAGAACCAGCATCTTTGTGTGGTTTGTATTTTGCTTGTTAACTGGCATACGACCAAACAATGGTGTTGGAAAAATAAGCGATATCGATCTTGATATGGGATGGCTTGAGATTGACGACAAACCAAACAAACAAGTTCAAAACCAACGTTTAATACCTCTATGTCCCACCCTCTTGCGCTATTTAACTGACTACAGAAGCTATCTTATCCGGTATCAGATAAATAACCCTTTAGAACACGATATCAGTATAAGTATTGATGAGATCAGATTAGGTGATAATGATGTCACTTTACTGAGACTTCTATCAGATAGTTTTAATACTTTAAAAATTATTAAACGCGGTGATGCCTATCATATGACTAAGGATATTATTAACGCCAATCCCTATTGGACGCGTCACTTTGTACGTACACAACTTGAGAAGTTAGGTGTTGACCTGACACTGATTAATACCGTTATTGGCCATGAAAAGGCTCGCCAAGAAGGATTGGGGTGTTTGTCGAGCCTAAGTAAAGCTAAGATTAAAGTCGTGGGCGGCGCATTTGAGCATATCGCTAGAATCCTAGATCTACATCTAGATAGTATAGATAACAATAGACTATAACGCTGAGGTAATATATGTCGAGTGAGAATGTAAGGCCCCCTAAAATTATTGATGGCTTAGCAAGATTTGATGGCAGAAGAAAGAAGTATGTGCCTTACCCTTCAGTACTTGATAGTAGCTGCGATACTGAAAAATTCAGGATTCTATTGCTCGCCGATCTACAAACTAATTGGGAGCAACTACGAAAACAGTATGTTGGTAATAGTAATTCCCTTCAATCTACTACCAAATATTATCGACAATTTCTTAAATTAAACGACTCCATATTTACGCCTACTTCTCCTACTATAAGCTCTCTTGATAAAACGTGGTTACTTTGGAGTCAATCACTATGTCAGTTCAGTTATGAACTTAATGAGAAATTAACACCACTATCCAAAAAAGGCTTCAGCAAATTCCAAACCTATATTAATAAGAAATCAGCACAAGAATATAAAACGAAAAAAATAATAAAGCAGGGCTGGCAAACCATTACAAACTTTATTGATTATCAAAACCAAAATTTTATGCTTGCAGAGAATTACTATCCTAAGCTTATTGCACCACAGCAGAAAAAGTCTAATCCGCTAATTATTAAAAATAACTGGGTGACACAGGGTAAAGAGTTAAACAGAGTCATTCGTGCGGTACAGGAGCACTGGCATCAAACAGCAGATTATAATCATGATGAGATTTTAGGCTGGTTATTATTTTCTGGGATTGTGTACGGCGGTATTAATGAAAAGCAAATGCTCCAAGGATGGCTTATAGCTCTACTTAGTAAAGAATACCAGCCCTTTATTCATCGAAGAATACTTATATCGCCTCGCTTTGAACAAAAACGTTACGGTAATGAGCGTTTAGAAAGTAGTAATAAGCTTTTTAACACCAAGCAAATTATTTTAGATTTGGTCAGTCAGTGTTGGCTGATACGCTACCATCAATGTCATAAAGCTGACGACAGGCCTACGATTTCGGATTTGTCACAGGAAAAAATTAAGCTATATATTACCAATACATTATCTATCGTCACTGAACCGTTGCAACTGAACACACCTACTCTATTTAACCTCCTAGGTTATGCCAGCTACCACTGGGAAATGCTTGACGGCGTTGATATCGATCAAGCTTCGGTTGCTGTGCTGCGCGGTGATCAAAATACAGTAGGACTGCGTACCCAAGATTTTAATCAACTCTTAAATCAGAAGTATAAAAACAAAGCTGTGGATTATGATCTAAATGATGTTTTAAAGCTATCCATCAACGCAACGACGACGTCAAAAACGGCATTAACTAGCAACAACTATAAAAAAGCAGAAGTGAGAAAATCAGATTTAATTACTCAGATCACACGAGACTTCAAATTAACTGAGGAGCTAAAAAATAAAAAGCTAAACTATGTACCACCTACTTTTATTGAGAGGGTTATCAAGCGCCGTCATAAATACAGTGACTTAAGTGAGGTCATCTTATTAGACTGGGTATTAGACATGCTCAATCAGAGAAGTTCTTCTAGCGATGAAACTATCTTAAAATATGCTAGAACAATAGGCTATGAGTGGCTATATTTTACAATGGCCCAACCGATTGATATTTGGTCAGAAGAGGATTTTGAAACACTCTATGAGGACATTCTAGAGCACAAATCTATTGTGCGTGGTAATACTGATATTGGCTACTCTGCCCGCTTATTTCAAAGCATGCATGACTTTGCTAAAAATAAGCATGGACTACCTGCAGTTACTATCCAACACTCAAAAAATGGTCGACGGGTCCGTGCTGAGCTGGTATCCCCACAAGCTTATAGAGCTATTATCACGCAAATACTAACGTCAGTAGATATTTTAGAGCGCGAGATGTTTGCACTCCTTTTTATACTGGTTTATCGAACTGGGATGCGTAAAAAAGAGCTATTAGGTTTGAAATTTAATGATATAGAAGGTCTAAATGTATCCGAACCATCAATCATTATTAAACCAAACAGTTATCGCTCAACCAAGACTCAAAGTAGTATTCGCCGCATTGCCTTATTTGCTCTACTTAAACCAGCTGAGCTGAATTTTTTCATCAACTATATCCAAAGCAATATTGGCGCTAATAACAATAAATTCATCTTTACGCTTTCAGTAGATCGTCGTCCTATCGATGATCATATCCCTCTACAACTGCTTAAACGTATTCTAAAGGATATATCGACAGATAAAGAAATAATAAGCCATACCTTTCATGCATTTCGTCACACTGCAGTCAGTAACCTATCATTAGTCCTCTTAGGCCATACAGACCTAATAGAAACACTAACTGATTACGATAAAAGCGATGTATTACGAATAAAAAAGGGATTACTAGGTGAGCATATTGATGCGCAAGACCATTGGTATGCTCTATCGGGTTTGATGGGACATCTATCACCGCAGCGTAGTTTTGAATACTATAATCATATTGCCACTTTAATGGCAACCTACGAGCTAAGCGTGGCAGATATTAAGATACCTATTCAAACACTACACAATATGACAGGCTTTACCAAAAAACAGTTCATGGAAAACCACGCCACTATCAATAATAAAAACCTTAGTATGCCAAGCATCCGTACGTTTTTATTTAAAAAATCTCTCGAAGGTATTCGAAAATCGCCGTCTTTCGCTATTGAGAGTTGTGAACATAAAAATATTTTATATACTGCACCTTCCTCAAATGAAGAGTTCTTTATGCGCTATGGTTTGAATCGTGTGCAGCTTTTACTACAATCTTATGATAATAAAACACCTTTAAATGAAGCCGCCGCATTATCAAGCATCACTACCTATGATGCACAAATACTTATAGAGCGTGCTATTCAGGTCGCAACCATCACCACCACAAAGGGTAAATCTCGCTTTACGAAGTTAACAGACTCAAAGACTACCACGCTAAGCCCACTGAAATTACAACATCAAAGTGACCTCAGGCTATTATCAATCTTACGAAACAACGCTTATCAACTCAGACATCAGACATATTATGATTGGCAATGGTTCATCACGATATGTAAACAAAGGCTGTCTAGTAGTAGGTCATTTGTGCCTTTTTCACCAAAAGAAACGGATGAATTACAACGGTTTTTTAGAATTGCAAAACGCTTGTTGCCTGATAAGAATTGGCTTATTACAGGTAATAAAGCCCTACTTGAAGAAAGTATGCTCCCTTCTGATTATCAAGGTATGAAAACGAAAGATAAAAACTTGATGAACAGTATTCATATAGGTATCTCGAATCTAGACTACAGAGTGTATAATTACAATTCGGAAAACAATAAAACAAGTACCACTAAAAAAACCAAATGGCAATACTCACCGCTATTACGATTTTTCGTGCATATGATGCTTATTACCGATGAGAAACTATCTACTGTGGATTAATTTTTTTGTATCCAACGTCATTTGTCATAACGCCCATTATGGGAATAATCGGCTGATTCTGCTGCTTTTTTGCGACTTAAATGCTGGCTTACATTAGCAAGAATTTAAACAAGCTTACTGGTATAGTTACGCCTAAATTACTAGATAAGCTATAGTTTAGGATGGCTCATCCTTGAATGATGGAGTGAAATTCTTTGAATATTCAGGACAATAAAAGATGGATCAAATCAATAGCTTTGAAGATAGGTTCCGTTATATTAATAATTGTCGTCTTCGTTTTCGCTAAGTCTATGGGTTTTTTAGGGAGTAGCGCCGCTGAATCATATATTGAGTCTAATAATGAAAATCGTGTTATCCAGATTCTTTCTAATGAAATTGGTGATATTAAAGCCCAATTACCCATGGTAGTTGATGAAATTACAACTTTAGAAAAAGTTGATTTAGATGGCCTGTATATTATTTATAAATACAAAGTTGATTTATCTGGTTACGATACCAGTGAAATAAACATAATCGGATTTAATATTAAGAACGAAAACACGAATAAAGCATGCAATAAGCCAGATATACCTGAAGCTTTAAATGCAGGGGTTGAGTATCATTTCACTTATCATGACCTAGATAATAATCAAATTTCTAGCTTTGAGATTACAAAAGCTATTTGTAATAATTTTCAATACAAACTCTCTAAACCACTATAACTTGATTTGGTACCCTAGTGAGGACTTGAACCTTTGGTTGTAGGCTAATGATATCGGTATGTTGAGTTATTTAGGTAGTCGCGGTGTACTTCGTTGTGTACATGCAGTGAGCTTTTGGATCATTATTTTTATTTACCATAAGCGCTGTTATGGGAACAATAGGTATTATGAGTGCATGACGTTAATGGCAGGGGTCATTTTTAAGCTGTCTGATTAGACCCACTATGAGAATTAGGATAATAAAAGTGAATAAAACAATATTTTTAGCATTAATGAGTCTAATTTTAAGTGGATGCAGTCAAGCTGTTACTACGCAGCCACCAATTCCTAAAGTCGTCGAATTACCAAAAATCAATTCAAAGCCAGTTACGACCAAAGCCATTGATTGGTCAAAAATTGATAAGCCAAATAATCTTATTGTTGATAATTTTCCTAAGGAAGTGACCCAACGCTATCAAATTGATGACGTCATGATGCAATCCTTTATGTCAGACTCTAAAGTAAGTAAGGAACAAGCGATGAGGATTTTGGCAATGCAAGTCGGGGTTCAAGACGAGGGTGTATTGCAAGGTTTATTTGATCAACTGGGTGACGATCTAGTGGCAGCAAGCTGGGGATTTGCAACACCTGACCAAAAAGGCATTAGAAAAGCGGATAAACCCGTCAATGATAAAGAAGCAGTTAGAGATTATCGTTTGTTTATTATGACAAAACCCAATGTAAAGGCAGAAATTCATCATTATGTATTTACCAGCAGTGATGCTAAGGATTTTAGCCTTCCGATTCAAATCTTACCAACAAATAAACGCTCAGCGGATGAATCAGTGGCTATTTATGGTGATGAAAAAATGTTTGAAAAAGTTACCATCTTGATTCGAAATAAGTACCGTGGTGAAATGCAATCAATTGGCTATACACCTGTCAATCAAACGACAAATGTGTCGATTTTCTTTCCAGAGGGCAAACCTAGTCAAGCTACTTTAGATAAACTAGAGGCTGAATTAGAATCATTAACTAGCTTAGACATATCGATTGAAATACTTGCCGGTAGAATGATTTTCTAGCAGAAACAGTATACCCCAAAGGAACCAGTTATTTTACCCTCTAAATCTATTAACAGACTACTTAAAACAGACTGATATAATGGAACCACTTATAACAGACTATTTTAGGTGTTTATGTTTATTAGAGCGTATCTACGAGCGTCAACCAAAGAACAAGATGCTAAACGTGCCAAAAGCGAGCTCATAGCATTTGCCAACGATCATGGCCACAAAATTGCTGCCTTCTATGTCGAAAACGAATCAGGAGCTATCTTGGTACGACCCAAGCTTATGCAACTGATTGAAGATGCTCATAAGGGCGATGTTATCTTAGTTGAGCAGATTGATCGCTTGGCGCGTTTGAACCAAGCTAATTGGGATACGCTCAAAAGAATGTTATCAGAGAAAAAGCTCTCTATCGTATCAAAAGAGCTGCCGACCTCCTATATGGCACTTCAACCTGAAAGCAGCACTGAATTTATGAGCAGTGTATTGCAGGCCATTAACTCGATGATGCTGGATATGCTCGCAGCCATTGCTCGAAAAGATTATGAAGATCGGCGTAACCGTCAGCAGCAAGGTATTGCTCGTGCTAAGGCAGAAGGTAAGTATTCAGGACGTAGGAAAGATACCGAAAAGCGCAAGATCATCGCAAGTCTACTCAAATCAGGCCATAGCTATTCTGAGATACAAGGTATGACCAAGTGCTCACGGCATCTGATCGCTGATGTGGTCAAGGAAAGACCGGAATTTATCATTGCTCATTAAGTGGTTCCACTACGGCAGTCTACTATGAGTAGTCTATTAATGGATTAATGAGCCTTTTTATCATGAACGCCAAGCGATTAGTCTATCAATAATTTCAATACATTCCTCTTGAGGTAATATGAATTCATCCATATCCATTGCTATCAAGCTGTGCAGATCACTCTGAAATTCATAAGATATCTCGTTAGAATAATCAAGCAAAAATTTCATAGCTTGTATTGATACCTTAGTAGGTTGGTAGTCGGTCAATATATGTCTTCTCAAGTCCAACAACTCAGCTTTTATAAGTTCATTCATATTCTCACCTTAAAATTGCCCATCGTAAATATAGTTGATGGTGTATCAAAAAGTATACTGATTAGAACACCACCCTATCGTTTAATAACAGAAACAAGTCTAATGATAGATAGGTTGTCGTTTAGAAGTTTTATGTTTTTGATATAGGCTAATGATAGGAAAAAAGCACAGCAACCAGCCCTATAATTCAAAAGTCTGCTTTAAGTAGTCTATTAATAGGTTTGAAGTGTGAAATAACTGATTCCCTTGGGTTATACCTTATTAACTTACATGATGATAAAAAGTATAGCTCGATAACTACATTCTGATCAAAATTTTAAGGGAATCTATAAAATAAGAAAAATATTATAAGATGGAGAAATCATGAGTTACGACTTTAAAGATGTAAAAATAAATAGAGAGTTTAGATACTCTCTTGGAAAAGAAATAACCACAGGCAAGTGCTATTTGTCTTTTCCAGTAAGAAATAGCTATGTTGATTATATAGAGTATTATGAGCTATCTCTTGAGCAGCTTAATATTTTCATGAAAAACGAAGAAGAGTTATTAGATTTTTTAGATAAGTGTAAGAGAAGAAAGAGAGATGAGCTTATGGCATTTTTTCCTATAGCCCCAATTCGAGGATATCCAACCTGAAAAATATGAAGTATAGAGAAGTGTGTTAGGTTTTCACATGAACAGAATTACCAAGATTGTCTATAAAATCGTAATAGCGACACATCAAAGTTGTTAATAATTTTGTCTAAATTAGAATAGTAGACGCAAAAAGACTTTAAGTTACAGGTATACGACCTAGTGTTCGACGCCTGTATAGCGCACCGAACATGCTTCCATAATGACGTTAAATCACTACCTTTTTACCGTCTAAAATGGAGGATACAAAACTCCTCGACTGTTCCGATAACAGATGTCGCGGTAAAACGTTAGCAAATAGAGAGTGAATGCTATGAAGGACAGATTAATAGTCGTACCAACCTCAAAAGAGGCGGAGCAAAGACTAGATTATGATAAATGTACAGATAGTGATTTAATTGAATATAATTTGAATGAGAAGGAATTTGATGAATTATATGATATAGGATTTTTCACTGAACTAAATGATAAATTAGGATTGATGATCGATGACTACGAATCCGAAGAAATATTAGAGGATAAGCTAAAAAATTTAGAAGATTTTATGGAGTGTTATCTTGGTAAAAATCCAAGAAATATACTACTTAGAAATCTCAATGATTTGTTCCAAGTTGCTTATGAAAAAAGAACGGGAGTATTCTTCTTCTTTTAATTAATCAGACTATTTTAAGATAGTAATTCTCCAAGTTTGTTTCTACGAATTTGACAGCAAAGGTCACTAAGCAGTTAGCGGTGAATCTTAGTAATCATCAAGCTAAGCTCATCAAGTACACTCAGATATATACTGATTCAATATATAAACCTATACCCATTGGAATCACTTGGGCTACAGCCCAAGTTTCGAGTCCTCACTAGGGAACCGAACCAATGAAAGCACTTGATTGGTTCGCCATAGGTATAATCAAATACGCTCGGCTTCTAACTTAGTTACTATGTCCTTAAAAACTTCTTCGAAATGCTGGCTATCAGTACATCTTTTGAATGCGTTACCATTCCAAAATCCTAAATGAAATGTAATTGTAAGTCGCTTTTTATCCGCAGTTATCCGTCTTATTTCCGATAGGTTAATAATTTCATTGTCTACAACTATAAAACTTGGCATTCTCACTCTCTTTATATGTTTTATTTAATAATAGTCAGCTATAAACCTCATTTCACAGCTTGCGCAATTTGGAGGCAAACAACACTGGCGCCAACTGTAGAATAAGTATTCTTATCAAATGATGTGAAAGAATAAACATAACATTTAGTCCTGAAGCCACTGAGATTACCGTGACTGTCTCAACTCCACCGGGAGCGTATGAAAGGAAAAGTTGTGAGAACGCTATATCTAAAATTTTTGACGCTAAAATAGAGAAGCTTACAGTACAGATCATACCTACACAAAAAACAACGACACTGTCTTTGATGCTAGTTTCAAACTCTTGAAATGAGATACCAGCGAATAAAGACCCTATCAGGATACCTAATACAATAGTGGCACTATCAATCATTAAAGAAGGAACTGTAAAACCAGCCAACAATCCAAACTTGACTAGAACTATCGTCATTAACATTGAAACCAATAAATATGGAGCAGGTATTCGGTAACTTACTAATAATCTACCCAAGAATGCACATGAGATTAATAACATCATCAATACTATTGACGTTTCTATAGTAAAAGTATGGCTCGCTGTATCTACAGCAGCGTACTGCACTGGTCCAAAAAGAGTCAAAATTATGGTCAATAAAAACAATCTCACTATATGAGTAATCATTACCTTTGGACTCACTTTAGTGATATTAAACATATCAATAACTACCGCTAGAGAGCCAGGATATACTGCAAGGATTGAATCCAACTTGGACCATTTTGCTTTTTTGTGAAGCCAAATAAAAGATAGGAAGGATTGAAGGATAAGACAGAATGTCATGACAACAATGCTTCCCGCAGTTATATACAGCACTTCCATAGACCAGTCTTTAAAGTATAATCCTGTTGAGATACCAAGAACTATTTGAATATACGGCAAATAAAATGCATGTGTGACTTCCCTATTAGTATAAGTCACAAAAAAAAGTGAAACTAATATTCCCGATAATAGAAAACCATATTTTACGCCAATGAGATTAAGAAAAAACCCGAGTAGAGTAGTTGTCACTATACAGATAAACAAATACATTCAATAAGCCCTGAAAAACTCAGCATTTAATTCTAATGACTCCTGACCTGTTTGCGCCGCAACGATAATACCTTCACCAAATACAAACAAAGTGTCAGATTTCTGCTTTGCATTTTCCGCACTTACCTGTTCAAACTTATCAAGTAGCCATTGCCTAACCTCGGTTTTATGCTGCTTAGCTATTAGATGCGGTGAAGACTGCTTATCTGAATACTCTGCGCAAGCATTGATAAACATACAGCCATAAAAGTCCTCTGATAACGTCCAGTTCTTGAGGAAGTTTAAGTAGCAAGTGGCAACATCTGCTACTTGCTCAATCTCAAAATTATCAAAGTCATCCTTTAATTGAGTCATAAACATCTGATGACGATAATTAAGCGCCTCCTCAATCAATCCTTCTTTACTACCAAAATGGGCATACAGAGTCCGCTTGGTAGTCCCTGCTTGCTTTGCTAACAGCTCCACTCCACTATCGTGAAAGCCTTGCTTATAAAAGAGCTCATAACTTTTTTGTAGAATGACATCTCGCAATTCCATTGGTTCTGCTCCTGTTATTGTTATTGTTATTCAATGAATCACAATAATAGCATTATCTGATACCGTTCGGTATACTTAGTATGTATACCAATCAGTATACTCGTAGTGATACCTTTTTATTTATGATAGGAGTAAGTATGCATTCATTCTTTAATTGGCATAAGTTAAGCGGTCAAGTGAACCAATGCCCAAAGAGATTGCCTTTATCGATGATAGTAGTGGCTTGGCTAGGCGGCACCATTGCCACTGCAACGCTTGCTATGTTAGGAAGCTCAATAGAACTTATTATGATTTTAGGATCGTTTGGCGCGAGCTGTTTATTGATATTTGCCTATCCTGCCAGTCCTTTTGCCCAGCCGAGAAATGTTATAGGTGGACATGTTATTGCGACTTTTACAGGACTGGTATTCATGACGTTATTTGGTATTCACTGGTGGAGTATGGCAACTGCTGTTGGCACTGCCATTGCACTAATGCTGATATTTAGAATGCCTCATCCACCTGCTGGGTCTAACCCTTTAATAGTTATGTTAGGCGCAGTAAATTGGAGTTTTTTGATAACACCTACCCTACTCGGTTCAATCATTTTGGTCATGGTAGCGCTGATTTATAACAATTTGGGTAAAGGTAAACAGTATCCGACTTATTGGTGGTGAACTATCTGAACCACCTCAGATTGCCTGGGACTTAACATTCTGAGAGTTAGCCTATAGTCAAAGGTTCAAGGTTCAAGCCACCGTATCTATTTAGTACACTTTATAACCCCTATGAGCCTGTACCTTGACTCGCTTTACTGATGGCTTGCACTAAGTAAGTGCGATTAATATCAATCAGAAACGACCTACCATTTTTTTAGCGCCACGAACTCACCTTTTCCAATAGGAGCTAAATAGGTGTGAAACTGTGGATTACCATTGAAATAATTAAAAACGTCTGTCATTTCATCCTTATGAGAGACTGCGTTATCAAACACAATGATACCTTTTCTCCTAGTTAACCGTATTACATCCTCCAAGATATCTAAATACAATTTTCGATCCATATCAACAAAAACTAAGTCAAAGCTTTCCGTCATTTTTGATAAAATCATGGGTGCATCACCCTCAATAATTTTAATCTTATCCACTAGACCTGTACTTAAAAAATTCTCTCTTGCAGCGCTGATCTTCTTAGGATCATTCTCTATTGTGGTGATCTGAGCGGCTTCATCAGTCCATAATGCTAGCCAAGCAGCAGAATAACCATTTGAAGTACCTACTTCTAATATTTTTTCTGCTGACGTGAATTGAGCCAGAAAACCTAAGAACTGACCTGTATCTGGCGTTATATTGAGGTACTTGTCAATTTTATTGGTAGATTTTGAGTCATTAATCTGACCTTTCATATATAGTTCATTCAAAAAAATTTCAATATCTATGTCTTTCATTTAAGTAAAACTCCTCAATTATTAAAACGACTTTGAATCCTTTTTAGTCTCGACCTTACCACCAAGCATCTTTACTAAGTCTGAGCTATGCTGAAGAAACCGTACAGCTAAACTTGGTAAACTAAGCGTATTCATAGGAGTTTACCATGACCAAGAAAATCAGAACTTATAGCACAGAATTCAAAGCCGAAGCCGTCAAGAAAATAGCGGACAACAATACGAATATTTCAGCGACCATAAAGCAGCTTGGTATCGCCTATGCAGACCTTATCTAATTGGCACAATAAAGCCCATCAAGGCAAACTTGCCGGAACAGCTCAATATGACCCTGAACTCATAGCGGTGATCGAAGAAAACAAGCGTCTTAAACGACAGCTCAAAGTAGTTGAAGAGGAACGAAAGATCCTAAATGAGGAGGGATAAAGCGAAGCACTGCTTCGCGCCGACGCAAGATGAGAGCTGTGCTCGCAGTGAAATCAGGAGTCAAAAGGGTTTAGGCTATCGATCGCCAAGACAGATGTGGTTTGACTTTTATCGTCAAGCTGCGTAACTAAAATCTCCCAATTTTAACTGTACGGATTTGACGGCAGGGGTCACGTTGTCCAATTTTATTATGCCAACACATATGTACTCACAGCCCTTTTTATACTAATACTCATTTCTAACGCTCACCCATGCCTTCTGACAAGGTCTTTGTAATTGGCTTAGTAAGGTAAGATAATACCGTCCGCTCCATTGCTTTGATATCCACAGAAGCTGTCATACCAGGCTTAATCACTATTCTATCTTCTCTACCCTTAAACTCAGCACCGGTTATAATAATTAACACTCGATAATAAGGCTCCTCTCCTTTGGGTGTTTGCTCCATTAAGGTATCTGGGCTGATATAGCTCACTGTTCCATTCATTGCGCCAAAGATTGAATAGTCATAAGCGTCAAGCTTCACAGTGGCTGTCTGACCTTCTTTAACATAAGCAATATCTGCAGGACTGACCTTTGCATCGATAATCAAATCACTACTCGTCGGTAGTATTTGTAATATAACTTCGCCAGGCTTAACGACACCACCGATAGTGGTCACGTTGATGTTTTTAATTTTGCCATCTGTCGGCGACATCAAGCGTTTTTCTTCTAAAACCTGTACGCGATCTCGCAGTTGCTCAAGCTCAGTGTCTAGCTCTTCTTGCGCCTTGGTCATTTCTGCTTGTGCTTCTTCAAAATATTTGTTTCGCTTATTATTGATTTGCGCTTCAATATCAGCCACTTGACGGCGCAATTTAATCACATCTGCTTGACTGACATCGCCATATTCCAATAACGGCTCATTCATTATCAGCTCTTTTTCTGCTAGTACCAGCATCGCTTCAAGAGAAGACACTTCTTCATTGATGGCTTGACGACGACGATTATAAAGTGCAGTTTGGTTTTGGACGTATTCAGGGTAATTTTTTATCTCTTTAGGAAAGACAAGAGACTTCTCAAAAATTTCTGCATTTAGTCGAGCCAATTTAGCTTTTAATGCCGCTGTTTTAGAAGCAGAGTTATCTAAAGCTGCTTTAGCTCGCTCTTCTTCTAAGACCACAAGTAGCTGTCCGGCCTTTACTTCTTGACCTTCAGTCACTGCCAACTCTGTTAGGACACCCCCTTCTGAAGCTTGAATCTCTTGCGTACGAGCGCTAGCAATCACAGTCGCCTTTGCACGAGTCACCTGATCGATTTTGGCAAAGGACGCCCATACGATCAAGACCATGATGCCGATTAATCCGATCCAAATACTTAGCCTTGAGCGACCCACCTTGATAGTGGTGGGCGTATACTTATAGTCTGACATACCTACTTACCTTAAGCGTCTGTGAGCGTTTTAGTGATAATAGGCTTCACTATACTTTTAGAATTTGGCGATTGTGCAGGCGGATTTTTAGCTTGCTCATTTTTCTTCAATTCGTCAAGTACTGCTTGTTTTGGACCATCAATAATGATGCGTTGATTGTCCATAATAATCAGTCTATCAGCCAACTCTAATAATGCCGTTTTATGGGTTGAGACGATAAAAGTTTGACCTTCTGTTAGTTCTTGCTTGAGTACTTGAAGGCAGCGCTGTTCTTGTCTATTATCCATAGAGGCAGTGGGCTCATCGAGTAAAAATACATTGGGCTTAGTCAATAATAAACGCGTAAAAGCAACGAGCTGTTTTTGCCCTCCAGACAGTCCGCGCCCACCTTCGCTAATAGGCAGATCAAGACCACTAGAATGACTAGAGACAAGATTTATCAGTCCAGTCTTGCTCAGCACCTCTTGCATCACATCATCATTAGGCGCCGCCATTCCTATCAATAAGTTCTCTCGTAGCGTTCCTTGGAATAAACGATGATCTTGTTGTAGATAACCCAAACGCTTACTTAAGGTCTCGCGACTGATCTGATTAATATCAAGACCATCTAATAAGACCCGCCCTTCAGTAGGCGCATATAATCCAGCAAGTATCTTAAGCAATGTAGACTTACCTGAGCCGATAGGCCCTAAAATGGCTATACACTCCCCTGGACGAATCGTTAATTTTTTAATATCTACAGCAGCTCTATCATTACCTTGATAATTAAATCCTAAGTTTTCACATTGATAAAAACCATTAATACGACTGGGTGATAAGGGGTAAGCAACGCCATGGTTGTCCTGCTCTAATGAAAACAAGGTTTCAATATTAAGCTTAGCGGCCTTGGCATGTGAGTATTGCACCAGCAAATTCGGTAGCATCATGACAGGTGCTAATACCCTACCACCCAATATCGAGCAAGCAATTAATCCGCCCATGGTCATATCGCCGCTGATCACCACGAATGATCCTACAATCACAATCCCAACATAACTGATCTGCTGTAGCATCTGGGTAAAATAGGTAAGATTATCATTGGTGTGCTTCATGTCTAAATCGTTTTTGATAGTGACCTTCATCACATCAAGCCAACGTGATAAGAATTTCCAACTTCCAGCCCCCGCTTTGATGGTTTCAACGCCTTCAACCGCTTCAACCAGCAGACCTGTCTTATAGTAAGAGGCAGTAGCACCTTCAGCAGCAATGGTATCAATACGCTTACGAGCGAACAGTCCCATCGTGACAGCAATCACGGCGGCAATAACAGGAACGACTGCCACCAGTGGTGACCCAATGAAAGCAACTAAAGAGATGAAAATAATGGTCATAGGTAAATCGACCAAGCCAAATAACGTACTGGCAGTAAAAAAGCTGCGCACTTGCTCATAACCACGTAATTGCGCCGCCATCGAGCCTACTGAGCCTGGCATTTGATCTATACGAACTTTTAGCAGACGTTGAAACACCTCACGAGACAAGTATTGATCCAATCCCACAACGACTTTATCCATAATTCTCGACCGTGAGAATTTCATAAAAGCTTCAAAAAGGATCACGAGAAAGACACCACTGGCTAAAATAATGAGCGTATATTCACTGCGAGTGGGTATAACTCGATCATAAACCTGCATAGAGAATAACGACACGGCCAATGCCAACATATTAATCAAAAAGGTAGCCAAAACAGCTTCGAAAAGAACGCCTTTATAGTTGCCTAAATCAGATTTTAATAAGTCCGTAAAAGAGGATTTACGCTTTTGGATATGCTCATCACTAAGACGAATCCTTAGCACCGATGTCAGCTCATCAGCACGCGTATGGATATGATTATTTTCTTGTCTAAAATTCCAGCTTTTTTGTGGCGTTTGACCGTCAATAACGCCCCAGCCTAAATCCGGACGATAAGCCAATAAGGGTAAAAAAGCCGCGTCTGGCTGCTCTAGTATTTCTGGCGTCTTATCTATTCCAACGTCTTTTAATACTGCAACCACGCTACCAAGCTCATTAATGACTTGATCTTTATCATTGGTTGACCTGCCATCATAGCGGGCAACCACTTCCTGTAAGCGCACATTGTCTATCGGATAACCTTGCTGGCTCAGTAAATGCCTAATAGCATCAGCCAAAGTCTGCATCAAATCAGATGACGTCAACATTTGATCTGCCATATTGCTCATCTGGTTACTTTCTAGATCTGCGGTTGTCAGCTTAAATTCTTCACTCATATCAGTCATTTCTTCAGCTCTATCATAGTATTCTGATCAACGATGGGTGTGACACTATAATCTTCGTTTAGCATAATAAAATTACCATTGTTAAGACTGTCTTCTACATTGTCAGGCAACCTAATTTCTATATAATCCTCTTCTACTGTCGATACATAACCCATGCTCTTGGCGGATTTTTTTACTTCCTGATTGTTAATCCACTCTTTTACTGGATCCAATGGCTTAAATAATGTCACTGGCTCACGATTGTGTCCATACTGTTGCCAAGGCATGCTGCCGAAATCTACTTGAAGACGATAAAATGCGCCTAGCATGTCTGCTCTTGTCTGCACCAGCTGCACTTGATACTCATTGTGCTCACGAACGGCATTTAGTACCTCTAACCACGATTTACGTCCGGCAATAAACTGACGACGATAAGAGCTAACGACAATCTGCGCTCCCGCTACCGCTGCTACTAATGAGGTTTCTCGATCTCTAGCGCTAACAAATTGCTGATATTGTACTTGAACGTTTTCTATAACGCGCCGACGTGCCGCTTCTTGGGTTTGTACCAGGCTGCTCACCTGCGCCTGCGAGGCACGTGCCAGCGCTAGGTTAGAAAACCCTGCGCCAGGCGCGTAATTTAACCCTAATGAGAATTTGCCTTTATTTTCATTGTCTTCGTGATAGTAAGCGTGCTCATATTGTGCATAAACCGTCGGATATTTAGAGGCTTGTTGGGCTTCGACACCTTGTTTTGCCGACTCAATTTGAAAGTGCTCTTTTACTACTGTGGGATTATAAAAACCGGCTTGCTCAAACGCCATGCGCTCAAAATTGGTGGATTGTTGTTTGGCTTGATTTACGAGGGCTTTGATATTGGGTAAACTCATCACACTACTCTGCGACAAAGGCTCCCCGACAATTTGCTCAAGGCGCGCAGCCGCAATGCGTTGCTGCTCTACTGCCGCTTGATAGGCATTTTGCTCCTGCAATATACGGTTAGTCACTAGATCAAGCTCAATACGCGCAGAGACACCCTGATTAACACGGCGCTGCATCATGGCTTCAAATTCATTCAACTCTTTTAAACCATCAATATGAACGCTTTGTTTAGCAATGGCCTGTATATAAGCCTGCCAAGCATCAATCGTGGTTTTTGCTACAAGATTTTGCTGCTCATAGATATACTCAACTGCAGCCTTGTCATCAAATATGGCTTGATTGACCTCAGCGGTGAGCTTACCGCCTGTCCACAATGGCTGGCGAATGGTAACTTGTGAGACAAAATCATTATCTCTATCATAGCCAGAGCTGACGCTTGGGGTTGGTAATAGATTCAATTTTGCCGCATTGATACCTTCCGTGGTTGCCTGTTGATTGGCGCGAGCTGATCCAACCAAAGGGTGAGTCTGAACTGCATGTGTAATCAAAGTATTGATTTGCATATCTTTTACTGCAGCTTGCGTATTCATAGCAAAACACATGGTTGCAGCTAATATTGTTAGTTGGCTGCATGGTATCAAGCTATTAGACAGAGTTTTTTGGTATGACAGATTTTTCATATTAGGTTTCGATAGTTAGCTCTGTAAATATATTTTGGTATGAGTAATTGGTCATGAAGGTCCAAATATTACCTTTTAAAACCACTCAGCAATAAGTGTAAAAACGCTTCCAACTAGGGAAGCGTTTTTTAGATCGCAATATCATCAGATAATATTGGCAATCTCAGTATCAATATAAACCTGAGAAGAGAAATTATTATCTATCTGCCAGACATCATATGTCTGTCCTGCATTGTCGTTAACAGTTTGTCCAGTATTACTCCAATCATTCCCTTGAAGATGTACTGTGTCATCACCATCGCCTCTAATATAAATCGGATTCGACATTTCAGAACCAGTAATATCTTCCTCTCCAATATTTAAGGTATTTGCACCCGTACCGCTAATATCAATCACTTTAGTCTCGAAGAAATCTGACAAACTAATGGTCTGACCCGAGCCAGTCACATTGAAAATATCAGAACCTTCATCAAAGTTACGGAAGGATGAGCCATAGATATCATCCAGATAAACAGTATCTTCACCAATAGCTCCAATGCTATAGCTTGCTATATTAGCACCTGCCACTTGCCACTTTATGCTGCCTAACAACTCAGTAAGATCAGTAGCTGTGACTTGTAATAGTGCTTCATATTCAGCATTGCCATTGCGATCTACCATGAGAACGCCATTCTCATATTTCAGGTAGTTATCGATATTTTCAGTCGTTTGATTGCCATCGAGCAAGCCTGTCACATCAATCTTATCGCCTTGGGCCGCACTAAAGTCACTCCAAACATCCCGACCATTATTACCATTGCCGCCGTTTGCTGTACCTAGATTATCGAAGACTAAAGTATCAGCACCCACACCCATTATGAAGCTATCGTTAGCAGCAGAGCTAATAGCAACATCATTATGAATAGAGGCGGTAACTGTTTTACCAACGTTAATCTCTAAATTAGCGGTTTCTTTGACGCCAGTCACAGATATAGTTTGGTAGGTAAAGTTTTCAATCCCAAAGCTTTCGCCATTTGGTAGATAGCTATAGCTACTATCTTTATTGACCGTCAAGGTTCCGTACAAACCTTCGATATCAATCGATTTAGCACCTTGGTTTGGATCGCTGATAAAGACTGACTTACTACCAACTTTTAGTTCAGAGATATTGTCTGTACCTGTGTCATTATCAAGCAACAAACCCGTTACCGGATCAAGAGAGGATGCTGTGTAATCTTCTGAATGTATTACCGACGACTTAAAGTTGATGCTTTGCAAGTTGCCTTTATTAGTAGTAATCGTGAGCTCATAATTGCCTGCTGGCAAATCAGGTAATGAAGCGTTAAATGATGCACTAGCCTTTGTACCTTCTACTGATCCAGTAAAGCTATCGCCAGTTGTGGTATTTAACAATGTATAGGTAATGGTGACATTAGCACCAAAAGCTATATTGCTTGAACTAGCTGTTGCTTCTATAACAACTGGAGCAGCGGCATCATGATCAGCAACGTCAAACTCCGTTGAATAAGATTTCCCATAGTTTTGACCAAATTTATCTGGCATATCGATATCGTTTACTGTCACTGTATTTTGCGTTTGAACTGTCACTTTATTGAAGTCATCAACCGCAGTATGAGTGCCAATCTTAATATTCAAGGTTTCAACAGCAGCTTTACCATTTGCGTCTTTAGTCACCAATCTAAATGAGTCTACCTCACCATATGGCGGCTGCCAATTAGGATCACTAGCGTTATTGTTTACGCTATAGGTGTAATCGCCATTTGCATCTATTGTGAGCTGCCCATACTTACCTTGGTAAGTCACTGGTGTATCTGATGTGACAGATTCTTCGCCAACCTTAAGTATGACTGTGCCCGCATCAGGGGTGGCGTCTCCTGTTATCTCACCCATAAACTTGGAAGGTTGGTCATAATCATAGATGATATCGCGATCCACATATAAGCCATTACCACTAAGCACCCCAACACCGCCTGCAGTTAATAAAACGGCTTTATAGTCGCCTTCACCAAAACTTAGCGTCAAAGGATCTGACTTGCCACCGAGGAATGGAACATTGAACCAATTTTTTTCAAAGTGCACTTGTACATATTGTCCCGTATTTTCATCTAGCTTGTAGACGGCCATACTATAAGTTTTTGCAATATCTACCCCGCCCCCACTACCATGTAAGGTAAGCTCGCGCACTTGATTGTCACCAACCGTAAACTCAAGTGGCGGCTTGCCGCCTAATAGTTCAAGATCAAGCACGGATGATGAGCCAAAGCTTAAATCAAGAACCCCAAAGCCAACAGCATCTTTAATCTCAGAATCGGTTGTATCTAAGATTATCGTTGGTTCAACATCAACAATTAAGCTCTGATCTATCTTGATTTGCTTGTCAACGGGAAGAATATTTAATTGAATATTAAGCTCGGCAGAAGCAGTATTGCCATCAGGCGAGGTAATAGTATAAGTAAAGCTCTCTTCACTGCCATAAGGTCCACGGAAGTCTTCATTAACCCTATATTCATAACTACCTTCAGGTGATATGGTCAATGTGCCATACTGTCCTTGAATCGTTGTCTCGCCTGATTCAAGAGTTTGTGGTGCTCCATTAGATGAAGTGATGGATGTCACCGTAGTACCAACTGGTAGCTCATCATAACTAGAGCTTGCATCATCATCTGCTAAAATATTTCCTGTCACTGAACCACTCACCGCTGTTGCTTGGGAGTAATCTAAGACGGTATCTTCTAGGAATTTTAAGGTATAACCTGTCAGCGCTGAGATCCCTTCATTACCAGACATAACAAAGAGCCACTGACCTTCATCCAAGCTAAAGTTGGCCTCTTTGGACACGCCCCCTAGTAAATAAGACACTACCCAATTTTCTTTGACAGCCTGCAGCTCCCATTCGTTGGTAGACTCATTTAATTTGTATAAGTTCAGATTCATGGTGCCTGCGACTTGTACGCCGCCTGCATTACCTTGAACGGTGACTTCACGGACTTGATCCTCACCTACATTAAGCACCACTGAATTTTTGACGACATCAGCGACAACGCCTGCACCTAATACAGGACCTAAACTTGCACCGACAACGGTAAAACCTGTCTTATTCAAATCTGATGGCGTATCATTTTTTATCTCTAATGGCGTCGCCGTTATCTGAAAATCAACAAAGTTATCAGCAGCAGCGATGATTTCATCTGTATTTACAGTATATTCCTTAGTTGTATTTACTGTGCCCGTGTTACCAGCCGCATCGGTTGCTGTAACACTGACTTCAATAGTCTTATCAGCATCAGCGACTAATTCAACACCTGGAACCTCAATACTAAATTTACCAGCAAGATCCACCACACCTGTATAGTCAATACCATTAACGGTTATCGTAATCGCATCTCCTTCATTATAATCACCTGTCACGCTACCAGTGACTGCGATAGTCCCCTCAGCTTCTATCGCATTAATGACGTTATCAGCAGTCACGTTATCAACAATAATCTCAGTAGTACTGGCATCAGGGGCAATGGTATCAATGTTAATCGTCGCACTGGTCACATCAGTGCTGCGTGTAGATTTTGCAGTCAGAGTCTCTAATCCTTCTCCCATGGCAGCAATGCTCTGAGGAGCGACTGGTATACTCCATTTATTATTCTCATCCACAATTGCAATACCGATGATATCGCCTGCTTGGTTGGTTAATGTGATGGTATCACCTACCACACCTGTACCTGTTACGTTAAAGCCCGTATCTGCTTCTTGAGCATTGACGATATCGTCACCTGCAATTGGCGAGGTAATGGTTAATTGATCTGCAGGAACAATAGTAATATCAGCGGTTTCAGAACTGACGTTGCCCGCTGGGTCTTTGGCGGTGATCGTCAAAGTTTCTAACCCTTGATTCATATTGGCAACGTCTATTTGCGTGACAGCAATTGACCATTTGCCATTAGCTCCTACGATAGCTGTACCAATCTCACCATTTGTTCCATATGTTAAAGTAATGGTGTCGCCTGCCGTACCTGTACCTGTTACATTAAAACCTTGAGCTGCCTCGTCAGCATTGACAATATTATCGCCTGCAATCGGCTTATTGACGGTTAATGAAGCGATGGTATCTACCGTTACTGTCACTACAGGCGCACTCTCACTCACGTTACCAGCAGCATCTTTCAGATTGTAACTTAGGTCATGCTTACCTTCCGCAAGCGCTACTTGCGATGTTAATGTCACGTTGCCATTATCTGGGTTGGTGAAGGCTATCGATGGCACCACTTTCCCATCAACTATCAACTGCGGCACCCCTTTAGCCGCTTGCGCCGCAGGAATGGTGATACTTGGCGTATTATCGTTGGTGACATCACCAGCTTGGATTATTTCTGGTGGATTTAATATGTCTCCACTACCATCATTGGCAACGTTGTCTGTGACGATGGGCGCTGTGGTTGGTGCATCTGGGGCGGTAGTATCCACAGTCACATCTACTGGGGTACTTGGCGCACTGCTGTTACCCGCCTTATCTGTGACAGTGGCTACGATAGTATAGTCACCGTCAACGGTGATGCCATCTAGGTCGTTGGGTATCGTAACTTCTGAGAAGCCAGCTGCAGCTTCAGGACCAGTGACAGTATGAGTAATCTGTATGGGCGCTCCACCATCCACTGGGGTCACAGTTAGGGTGATACTATCCCCTTCTAAAGTACCTGTCGGCAATGTGACTTGGGTTTGGATACCATCAGCAATCTCCTGTGCGTTGACACCGTTTTCAGCTTCTGGAATGGCAATGATGGGGGCAACTTGAGTGGCGCCTTCTTGGCCGCCAGGCGCTGTGGTATCAACCGTAATATTCACTACCGTACTTGGTGCACTACTATTGCCTGCTTTGTCTGTTACAGTGGCAACAATACTGTAATCACCATCTGCAGTAATGCCGTTGGTTGCATTAGGTATGGTAACCGCTGAGACGCCAGCTTCGATCTCAGAGTCAGTAATGGTATGAGTGATTTTTATTGGAGCGCCGCCGCCCGTTGGGGTTACCGTGATAGTGATGGTGTCACCCATTAAGGTGCCCGTCGGTAGGGTCACTTGGGTTTGAATGCCATCAGCAAATTCTGTTGCATTCACGCCATTTTCAGCTTCTGGAATGGCAATGATAGGGGCAACTTGAGTGGCGCCTTCTTGGCCACCAGGCGCTGTGCTGTCTTCTGCTACAATGTCAGCAGGGTTAGACTTGTTACCTGCAGCATCAGTTGCCGTTACAGTGATGGTCTCACCATCAACCAATGGCGTGCCACTGGTATCAACCGTATAGTTACCATCATTATCAGCGGTAACAGTGTACTCGGGGACGCCATCACCATCAGTACCTACCTTAACGATAGCACCAGGCTCAGTAGTACCTGTGATTAGTGTGCCTTCAGGGTTTATCTCAGCGGTCGGAGCGTCAGGTACTACAGTATCAATATTAATAGTTGTGCTGGTAGATGCTGTGTTACCTGCAGGATCAGATGCGGTTGCCGTTAATATTTCTGAACCCTGATCCATTGCAGCAACATTATCTGTATTAACAGGAATTATCCAACTGCCATTCGCATTCACCTGAGTGACGCCTATCACAGCGCCCGCTTCGTTGGTTAAAGTAATGGTGTCACCAGCAGTGCCAGTACCCGTTACATTAAATCCTTCTATAGCTTCTTCACTATTAACCACATCATCACTGGCAATAGGTGTATTAATCTCTGGGGCTGTCGGGTCTGTGCTGTCTGCAGCTAAAATCTTAGTAGGATCAGATTTATTCCCCGCTTTATCGGTTGCCGTTACGGTAATGGTCTCACCATTAACTAATGGCGTGCCACTGGTATCAACCGTATAGTTACCATCATTATCAGCGGTAACAGTATACTCGGGGACGCCATCACCATCAGTATCTACCTTAACGATAGCACCAGGCTCAGTAGTACCTGTGATTAGTGTGCCTTCAGGGTTTATCTCAGCGGTCGGAGCGTCAGGTGCAGTTAAGTCAGGCGCTGTTGCACTTTCAGAATCAGAGGTATTACCCGCTTTATCTGTTAAAGTAGCTTCTATCTTTTCACCATCAACTTGTGGCGGAACCAATTCGACTTCAAACTCACCGTCTGCATCAACCACACCTTCACCAATCACATCACCATTTGGATTTGTGATTTCAACTTTAGTATCAGGTTCACCTTTACCAGTTACCTTGGTACCGTCTTCACTGACCACCAAGTCAGTCGGTGCATCCGGAGCCGTGGTATCAACTGGTGGTTTATTGGTATTGTTACTATCATTGTTGCTACCACCTAGAGCAGCGCCTAATAGCCCTACACCTGCAAGACCCACCAACCATGGTAACGCATTAAAACCTTCAGTCTCTGTAGCACCTACCCACCAAGGCGCGACCTGTGGATTGCCGCCTAGCGCTTGACCCTGCATTTCACCTGCTTGTAGCTCAGTGACGTAGTCGCCAACTTCACCGGAATCAGGAATGTAATAATAATAACTGCCATCTTCAGCAACACCGATAAGAGCACTATCGATATCATCATAGAACCCTTCAATAATAAGATCAGGATTTTCATTATTGTCTTCAAAAGAGATATGCAGTGCTTTATCTATACGTTTGGTAACAATATGGTTCGGAGCGCGGCCCGTAGACTCATCAAGTAGCTCGTAGTTCACTTTATCAACGGCTTTTATTATTGTAGGTTTACCATTTTGTGTCACAACCTTATGTTTAGTAATAGTTTCAGTTTGGGCGTTGACTTTGACAGTTATAGTGCTCATAAAATCATCCTTAATTAACTGGTTCTAAATGAGAGACTTATCCATATAGAAGTATGAGTTCGTTTAGTTATTTCATTGACTAACGATAGCAACAACTCGGCGGTTGTTTTGACGACCCTTTTCAGTATCATTGGTATCCACTGGCATAGTTTCCCCATACCCTACTGTGCTTAAACGCATAGCTTCAACATCGTACTGGTCTACTAAAATATCTTTAACCATATTTGCACGGGACTCCGAAAGCTTTAAGTTATAGCTTTCAGAACCTTTATTGTCCGTATGACCTTCTAACGTAACTGACATCTGTGGATAAGCTTGAATAAAATTAGCCATGCTCCTTAACACTGCAGAGTGATTGCTTTTAACACCTGTACTATTGAAGTCAAACAGCACATTAAACTGCGCGGGGTTTTTAATTTCCGTTTTATCTACCGCAGGGATCACTATTGGGTTTTGGGGTGAAGCTAAAATTGGAAAGGATGTTGAAACATTGCAGCCCGCTAAAACCCGACTGATCTGATGAGTTTGACGCGTCGTTTGATTTAATAACACCAATGCTTCATCAGCTGGTATCTGCTGAATAACAGGACTACCTGCTGCTGACAAGAAAACTTGCAAATAAGTTGTTGTTTGAGGAATAAATTGATAATTTCTAGAATGAGAAATAACTTGACCACTTTCCTGATTTAGTTTTCCTATAGTAATGATTTGATCGCCGCTACAGATAACGGCATCTGAATAATATCCGTTTTGAAGACTCACATGGAAGGTGTTATCAGATCCCATTCCTATTTTGACATTATGTAACTGCTCGTTATCATTCGAGTCGCGGAAAAAGACAACCCTACTTTCATTAGCTGCTAAATTATTATCAGTAGGCACATGAAATAGCTCGCCAGTTTTTCCCCAAGTAACGTCTTTAACTTCATGGCTATTATTAGAGGTAGATAACATGGAATCGGTTTTTATAGTCTGACAACCTACTAAACCAATTGTTGAAAAAATCACGATTGATAACAATACAGTTCTGCTGTCCATAGCATCTTATTCCCGTCAATGGAAAATCCAGCATATAAATATCAACAGCGTTACAAATATTTGATATTAGGGTTAAACTAGATTTTCCTAAAAAATTATGCCTCCAAAAAAAAGCAATAGCTAACTTTTACTGCGGCGTTCATTTTATTATATATACCTATATTTATAATGCAATCGAGTGATTTCAATCAAATACATACTTTGACTTTGAATACATAGTAGAACTTATTGTTATGTCATCTAAATTAGACTATGTAATGTTTTTCTGAATATTACATAAACGATCGTACAATATGGAGTCATTAATAACGGATAATTTCATATTGTATTTTATATATTTGATTAATAAAACTTTCAATAGAAAGTTTTATTTTTAGAAAATCTTATCAATAGTTTGATAAACATATACATGGCTGCCACATTCTAAGATTAGAAAAAAAGGATTTTTTATGATGTCTCAATTCTTTAAAAAATGGTCAGCAGCGTTAGTATTTGCAATACTTCTACACCTAGGTATCTTCTTTCTCTTCTATATAAATTCGTATGAAAATCGTACAAATAATATGGTTAATAGTCAGGAATTTATTGAAGATACTACTATGCGTACTAATATAGAAAAGGATTATCTATCGACTATGACTCAAGCTCATATAACAACGCTTAATACTGCAGAAAAAGACCATGACATTGACAAAATTCAAGAGAGACATTTAGATATAAGCAAAGAACCAATCAGTAAAACTAAGGAGAAAATACCTAGTAAATCTTTAAAAGTTATTAATCTTACCACTACTTATCCCTCGAAAATAGAAACAATAAGCAATAAAAACTTACAAGAAAACAACAATATATTAGAAAACGAAAGAAGTATTAGTATAGAACCTAACAGTTTTCCTAATGAAGATTTAGCTAATATTAAAGATGATTTAGGTTTGCTTAATATAGATACGCCTATACGAAGTTTAAGATCTCAAACAGATAGTAAGTATGATCTCATAAAATCTGAAATAGAAGAAACTAACGACCAACTTAGCGATGCTATTAATGAAGTAAAAAAACGCAATCAACAAAAAATAGATAAAATACAACAACAGAATAAATATATTCATAATAGTGAAATTAATGATTTAGCTATTGGTAATGCTAAATAAAAATTCATATTTTTATAAGAATTTTTTCACTAAAAACATGTCGAAATTAATAATTTAAAATGTAGAAATTGAGCTATGCTCAGAAAAATGTAAAACCAAACTTGGTAAAATAAGCGTATTAACAGAAGCTTATCGTAACTAAGAAAGTTAGAAATTTATGACTGATTCAAGCTGCTAATCTTATAGGAACTAGGGTAGATCATCAATTAGCTCAGTTTGCTATACAGTCTAATTCACATAAAACCGATACATCATGTTTTGACGCGGCACTAGTATAAATTTTTCTAGCTTGCTGTGCCTGCGCAGACAGAGGCTGGAAAAAATTCATTCTAGTCCCGCTGTATCGTTTTTATACTGAGCTTACTATATCATTATCGCCTCAACATAAAAAAAACGAAAGAACCAGAGAGGTATCTTTCGTTTAGGACTTGCTTAGCTATACTTAGTGGAACTCATACAGTATAGAAAATATAACACTACAGTGCGGCGTGGCTTAAGTCATATCATAACACCTAGACAAACACGCTCTTCCTTGCTTTATTTTTTATAGTTTATTAACTTGGTTAACATACCACTACATCATCTCCTTATTAATACAATCATCCTTATGCAGTGCGTTGTAGAGCTTCGTCTCTGCAACTTTTATCAATGCCTCACGCTTAGCATAATCGTAACTTTGGGTAGCATTGGTATCAACTAATCGGTCTTGATTGTTCTCTTCTTGCCACCCAATGATACTCTGCAAAAGCTGGGCACAATAAGCTTCATGCGCCTCATCAAACAAGGGCGTATCAGCGGTAGGTGCACTACCAATATCATCTGAGACCGTAGTGATTGCTAACATCATAATGGCGTCAAAACTTTGCTGACTAACTTGTATATCACTTTGCTTTTTTGTGGCGAACATTATCTTTCCCGCTGTCTTGTACTTAAGAATTTATAACTCGCTATACTAGATTTCTGATGTGACAAACTAATGACATCATCACAATTATTGTAATTAATTACAGCTTTCAACTGAACCGTCCCGGTATTGCTGGACACTCAACAGGAACGCGTATAAAGCCCATGAGAACCTATTGAACCGTAATTTTAGCCCAACTACGCTCAACCAAATTTGGACGGGCGACGTGACTTATATTCGTATTAAAAGCGGCTGGTGCTATCTAGCCGTTGTTTTAGATTTATATGCCCAGCATATGGTGGGCTTTACCATCTCAGTCTCAGACTCCCCTGACAGACAGTGTGCTGACCGCTAAGACGCTACAAATGGCATATCACACCAGTCAGACATTCGCTGAAGCTAGGAGTGCCATTATTGATTATATCTGAGGCTATATTCTATCTAATAATGCGCCAACCTCTGAACTTAGCAAAGAAACCCTTAAGTCTTTCAGAAAAATTCAAAGCCTCCGATTCTGTCACTTCTTCGACATGATGGCGAGCCGCCAGTATCGGTTGTTCTACCAATCTTTCGTGATGATCAAAAGCGCGATCAAGACTGATACTCATGATAGAGAAGTTGGTCGGCCGTGGTAGACAGCGATATACTTGACCTTTATTAATTAAATCAATGACCATATGGGCGTCTTTGAATTCAGTCAGCATCAGAACCATCAAATCTGGCTGGATGTTTTTTAAGGCATAAACAATGGGGGTAATATTTTCTTTATTGAGTGTCGAATCCGTAATAGTGACGCCAAAGCGTTTTTTTTGTAATAACTTTGCTGCCTGTTCAAGGTTACTAGCCCAGCTCACACTATAAGCGCTCTTAACATGACTTTTTATTTGCTGATAGACGCTCTCGTCGTCATCTAATACCAGTATATTGCGATTGCTAACAGTGCCACTATCAGCATGGTTTTGAGTCGCATTCTTTTCCATAGAATTTTGCGTGATTTCTTGGGTTTTCTGAGCAATTTCTGTGGCTTTATTAACGATTTTTTTAAGTTCATCATTTTGCCATGGCTTAGTGATATAGCGATAAATTTCGCCCTCATTCACAGAATCCATCACGGCATTTAGATCCGCATAACCGGTTAGCAAGATACGAATAGTATTTGGCGAAGCCGCTTTGATGTCACTCAATACTTCCGTACCTTGCTTATCTGGCATGCGTTGGTCGCTGATGACCACCTGCACCTCATTCTGGCTGACATACTCCATCAGCTCAGTAGCATCGGTAGTAATAAATACGTCATGTGACTGGCGAAAATGCATTTTTAAGCTGCGCAGGATACGCGGCTCGTCATCGATAAAAGCGATTTTTGGTTTTTGCATGACGCTCTCTTTAAATAAGTGATGGGAAGTCTCTTAACTTTCAAATAAGGCTTGTGAAGGTTTAGGTTCATGAGCGCTAGACTGTATCGGCAGGTTGATGGTAAAGGTCGTGCCCGCGCCAACGATTGAACTAACCTCGATATATCCACCATGTTGCTCGATGATTTGTGCCGTAATGGCCAACCCTAGCCCTGTGCCATCGCCTGCTTTTTTGGTAGTAAAAAACGGCTCAAAAATCTTCGCCAGCGTATTTTCTTGGATACCGACACCATTGTCTTTGACACTCACGATAATGTGCTGCTGCGCCTTATCGATAGACGAGCTGACTTGCAATGTCCCTTTATAATCAATCGGTATAGCTTGGGCGGCATTATTAAATAGGTTCAATAATACTTGGTTGATTTGTGAAGGATTGCATTGAATCGGTGGCAGCTCGACTAGATTGGTTTTGACGTCTAGAGTTTTTAAATTATTGCGCGCCATAATCAATGAGGTATTGATGCAATCATTGATATCGACATCCTTTACCTTAGATTCATCAATTCGAGAAAAGTCGCGTAAGCTGACTACCAGCTCGGCAATCTGATCAACGCCATAAAGTCCATCTTTAATCAAATCGGCCAAATCTTCACTGACCTCATCTTCTTTAATTTCCTCACAGCATTGTAAGGTTTGCTCTATCAGTTGCTCGACTTGTTCTTGATTGATAGTTGGCGCTTTTAAGACCTGCAATAATTGATCAGTATGTTGTAGCAACTCATCAAAACGCATGAGATTATCGCCAACCAATTCCATGTTACTTCGCACGTAGCCGAGTGGCGTGTTGACCTCATGCGCCACCCCTGCCACCATTTGGCCAAGCGTAGCCATTTTTTCAGAACGCACCAGATGTACTTGCGAGGCTTTTAATTCATCCATGGCTTGCTGTAAGTCTTGCGTGCGTGCAGCAACTTGTTTTTCTAGATGAACATTGATTTCAGCAAGTGCACCTTCATTCTCGACAACACGATCAATCAGTTGATTGGTCTGCTCACTGATGATTTGAATCTCGCTGACATTGGAATAAGGCAGTTTATGCGCGCTTAATTGTTGATATTTTTTTTGTTCAATTAACACCCCCATGTCAGCCACTGACTGTGCCATGTGCTTTAGCGGCCGCGTAAAGTAGCGACGAAATACCCATGCAGTCAACAACAAGATAGGAATGAAGCCCAACAGCATGGCTTGAATCAGTTTATTAGACAGGGCATTTGCCACGCTCATCAGGTCATTATCAGGCTTGACGATGACCATCTTCCAATACGTAAACGGCATGCGAAACACGAAGGCGGTGGCGGGCTGCTGCAACACAAAATCATTGGGCACAGCGATGGTATCGACCAAATGACTGTCTACCAAATTAAACGTTTGATCGATATTTAACAGCAATAATGCTGAGAGTAATTTGGACTCTTGCTCGCTGATTTTATTCAGATTGGTCGTACTTAGAATACTACGAGCAGCGAGCGTATAGCGGCTTTCATCTTTGGCTACTGCCTCATCTATCAGTGTCTGATTAATACTATCTAGACTGTCCGCAATAGGGGCAAAGCTTGAATGTTTCTCGGCCAATTGATGCGCGGTTACCATTTCTCCTTGGGGATTATCTTCAGTCGCTTGCGTGACCATAGATTGATCAGGAAAGGTCAAAAACCGATTATCCAAGTCTACCAAAAAGACATAACCACCCAGCTTATCTTGCCACTTTTTCATGGCCTCATCGAGGTTATCCAAGAGCAGATTAAAACTCACTACCCCATCAAAAGCCTGATTGCGACTGTCATACAATGCCTTGGCACACGTCATCATCGGCTGATTGCTTTGCAGATCAACATATGCACGGCTCCAGACACAGTGGTCATGACGTGCATACATCGCAGGAATGTACCACCAATCACGATAATAGGGACTCGGCGTTTGGCGCACTTGATTATACTGCTCTAACGGCTGCATGTTGCCTGCGTCATCCCGCGCCCATACAAAGGACTGGCGCTCTCGGTTTTGAGCGTACATATTTGGATCAAACCACACGCCACCACCCACAATCCGTTGATCGGTCTGTTGCATGAGATTACCAAAGGTTTCTTTATAAAGAACGTCTTGTTTTGGCAAGCCGCCCGCCATCGCACTGGTTGCCTTTGCCAGTCCGTCAACGTGGCTGATATTCGCCATAATGCTATTGATGGCTTCGTTGCCTGTTTCAACCACTGTCTCTGAGGTCATCTCCAGTATGCGAGGCTTAGCTTGGGTTTCGATGACCCAGTACACCAGCAAAATAATGAGTAAAAAAGCTAATGTTAAAATAATCAGTATACGGGTGGAGATACTACCAAACCGATCAACAACCTTCATAAACACACCTGATATCTATGCGCTAACTGTTATCAACAAATCAGTGAATGACTAAAGATATGAGTGATACGCAACCGCTATTTATAGTGAGCTCAAGAATACGATGCCGTTATGACAATACGATGACAATAATCGTGTTTTACCGTATGGTAGCTATTGTCTGTCTATGCGCAGCAGCTATATGATCTCTTCATTATTTATTTTTGCGACTTTTTTAGCATAAACGACATTCCTCTTATTGCGAGCCTACGTCAGGCTTGGCAATGCCATTATTGCTTTAGATAAGGAAAAAAGTATAGCTAAAGAGACAGTCCTTATTATGGGACAGCCCACTCAAATTGGACCATGGAGAAGAGAAGTGACTATAGTCAGTTTAATATAAAATCGATACAGCCCATGTCATGAAATAGTTTAGGTAGATTCTTCTCTATCCATCCTTAGCGTAGAAATTTAGCTCGTGCCCACTTCTTCTCGATAGGATTTAGATCAGGGCTATATGGTGGTAAAAAATAACAGGCGATCGCCGTGCCTATTAATTAGCTTTTGCACGTGTTTATGAAAGCTTGCGTTATTGACCTATGCTGACAATACTGTAGAAACTAACTTAGGAAATTTTAATAAGAAAGCTTAATGATGATGACCCATGCTATCGACCTCATAGCCATTAAATTCATATCCAACACTAGAATTTCGATTTCCATATAGGGAATTGAACCCAATTAAAGCACTTCAACAAGTATTACATTATTCAGTGATTTCGGTACCCTATTGAAGACTCGAGTGTTTAGCTGTAGGCTATCTATATCAGTAGTCAAAGTTATTTATGGTAGCTCAGTGTACATAGTAGTGTGCCTTTCAGTATGAAGTGCCGTTCCTTCAAGGTACAGATTTAAAGCTAACGACCAGAACTTGGCCAACGCGGATGATAGTCATCAACTACGAAAGGATGGGTATGGCGTATCCCGTTGGGTGTAGGAGATCCTGTAGCATGAACATGACCCTCTGGTAGATTGGCATGTTCGTGCTCAATCTCTGTTAAATCAATAGACGGCCAGACTCTAAACGCCGCCCATACCGCTATCGCAGCAGCACAGCCTAATACCGCAAAAGCTACGGTCATACTGTAGCGAGCACCCAACCAACCCGCTAACGGATAAAATACCAACCAACTGACATGAGACAAAGCAAACTGAGCGGCAAACAGTGCTGGGCGATCTTCTTGATGTGAGGAACGCCATAACAAGCGTCCAGAAGGGGTTTGAGCAGCAGAATAACCCAAACCTAGCACGAACCATAAGACCATGAGCGAGTTTTGTCCCATCATCACTGTTCCAGCGAACATCCCCACCACCAACAACCCCACGCCACTCAACATGACACTACGGTCTGTCAGCTTAACCAGTAAGCTTGGCAAAGCCAATGCAGCAATCATAGAACCAGCACCGAAGCTTGCCAATGCTAATGCCACTGCGCTCTGAGTGAGTCCCATGCCACCCTGAATAATCACCACTGTATTCACAAAGACCATAGACGCTGCGGCAGACACAGCAACATTGACCGCGAGTAATCCGCGCAGTCGAGGGGTGGCTAAATAGATTCGAATGCCGCGTGTGGTTCTATCATAAATGCTACGGCGCGCGGGCATAGCATGCGCGGGTAGCGTGACCGACACGACCAATATGGCAGACGCTAAAAATCCCAGTACCGTCCCCGTAAACAGATTGTGGAAGCTCATTACTGTCAGCAATGCTGCTGCTAACATGGGACTGACCAGACTTTCCATATCGTACGCGAGGCGTGAAAGCGATAAGGCTTTGGTGTAATCCTGCTCATCAGGTAGAACGTCAGGAATAGTGGCTTGAAAAGTCGGCGTGAATGCTGCTGAGGCGGCTTGCAATACAAAGATCAGCACGTAAATTTCCCAGATTTGGGAGACAAAGGGCAGTAGCAGAGCGACACCTGCTCGTATCACGTCCAGCGTTACCAGCATCGTGCGTTTGGGCAGCCGTTCGGCAAAGGCTGCTGCAATTGGTGCAATACCAACATAAGCAACCATCTTGATGGCCAATGCAGTTCCCATAACGACCCCAGCATTATTACCAGCCAAATCAAAAGCTAAAAGGCCTAGCGCTACAGTAGCTAAACCTGTGCCAATCAGAGCAATCACTTGCGCGGCAAATAAATGGCGATAAATTCGGTTTGCAAAGATACTGAGCATCCAATGTCTCCAATGCTTCTTTAGATCAGTCGATTGATCTTATAGGTAACGGGTTATCTCCTTAAACTCCTCGATAGAATTCTGCTGATCTTTGTCAACAGACCCTAACAAATCTTCAAGGCAATGATCTAAATGGTCTTGGATTAAAATTTTCTTGGCTTGGTGAATCGCATTCTCTACCGCTTGTAACTGTTGTGCTACATCAAGGCAGGTTCGACCCTCAACCAACATCTCTATCGTACTGCTTAGATGACCATTCGCTTTTTTAAGGCGTGTGATAACGGCTGGATGAGAAGCGTGTATGTGCGGTTTTTTCATAATGACAGTATCCTTCCTCTAGAGAGCGCAATTATACCCTATAAGACTTGAGTTTTTACGGTTGACATTATCCCCCCCTAGGGGATATTATCTTACTCCTTAATCGCTTAGTTTGCATTCGAAAAATTCACGATTTTACTTACTATAGTTAATCCATTTTTAAAAGGGTACAGAACTACTAGGGTTAATTATTTGCAGCCTCTGTCTGCGCAGGCACAGCAAGCAAGAAAAATTAACCCCAGTAGTACTTTATAATGTTTGTATTTCTTTTATTTAGGACCGACTATAGTCCGTGAAAAAAATGCTTAGTAACGCAAATCATAATTACTCCATTGGTTAGGATTAACTGTTCTTATCGCATTTCATCACGCAACGCATTCATTATTTTCAGACCACAGGATTCTTAATGTATAGCCATGTTTTAAATAGGCTTTCAAGCTCGCTATGGGCGACTTGGCAGACCCGTCTGTTAGTGTTCTCAGTACTTCTTATTTGTCTTCTTACTGGCAGCAATGAAGCGCTTGCTCATGCTGTAACCGCAGGGGATAAAGGATATATTCAGGAGATTTCAGGAGTCAATATTTTACCCTTTATGTACTTGGGCGCTAAGCATATGATAACGGGGTATGACCACATACTGTTTCTCTTCGGGGTCATCTTTTTTCTTTACCGCATGAAGCACATTGGTATCTATGTGAGCCTATTTGCATTAGGTCACTCCACTACGATGATTTTAGGTGTGTACTTCAACATCGGTATGAACAGTTATCTGATTGATGCCATTATTGGTCTCTCAGTTGTTTACAAAGCTTTAGATAACATTGGTGCTTTTCAGCGATGGTTCGGGTATCAACCAAACACCAAAATAGCAGTGCTTATATTTGGCCTTTTCCATGGCTTTGGGTTATCAACTAAAATTCTTGAATATGAGATGTCACCTGACGGTCTACTTCCTAACCTGCTCGCATTTAACGTGGGTGTGGAAATTGGGCAACTACTGGCTCTAGCGATCATATTGATTGGTATGAGCTACTGGCGACGCACGTCAAGTTTCATCCGTAACGCCTATACCGCCAACGTTGCCATGATGAGCGCAGGATTTATTTTAGTGGGCATGCAGCTCACTGGCTATTTAATGTCTCAATAATCTAAGGATTTCTAATATGTATAACAGTGATACCCCCTTGCAGGCTGAACTTCCCTCTTCAAAGCAGCTTATGAAATCTACTGTTCTGGCTGTAATTGCAGCCATAGTTCTTTTATTTACGGTGGTTCTCCCAGCTGAATATGGTATTGATCCAACTGGGGTTGGTAAAATGCTTCGTTTGACAGAAATGGGACAGGTTAAGCAGCAATTAGCAGAAGAAGCCGCCGCCGATGCTGCTGGTTTATTAGCAACTGATACACTGGCGTCTGAAACACCAGATATTGATAATGTGGCTGAACAAGCAGTGAGTGCCACACTTTCTGATACTGCTGTCGCTAACGGACAGTGGCGCGATGAAATTCCCTTCACCTTGACGCCAGGTGAAGGGTTAGAGATTAAAATGAAAATGGATTCAGGTGACAAGACTGAATACTCTTGGGTCGTGACAGGCGGTGATGTTAACTTCGACACCCATGGTGACGCATCAGGCCAAGCGATTAGCTATGAAAAAGGTCGCGGAATTGCCGCTGATGGAGGCGTTCTAGAAGCCGCATTTACAGGTAATCATGGTTGGTTCTGGCGCAACCGAGGACAATCAGATGTTCAAGTTGTCTTGCGTACCCGTGGCGATTACAGCACTATTAAAACGATGTAAAAAAGTAGGGAGTGGTTCGTGCCGTTATTACCTGATTAGAGCCAGAGCTGTCTCACTAAGCTTAGAGTAACAAGCTAGACAAACTCAATCCTCGCATTAGACCACAAGCGGTCTAATGCGAGGACTTATTTAGGATTGGATAGCAGTGCATACATGCTAGTTCTAGGAGTTATTGAAAAGGTGGTCTATGAGAGAGGCACAAAAAGATGTAGTCACAGCCGTATCAAAACTTAGTCGCTCTGCCTAACCATGCTACCAACTCACGGGCAGGAGCCTGACTCAAACACTGCGGACAATTAATATAAGTCATCACGCAGTCATTTAAATCAGTTAGCATATGTAGTAATAATCCCAAACCAATTATTTTATAGGGTTTTGGTAGAAATAGCATAGCCGCATATGCTGCCATTGCATAGTAAGTATGCAGCGGATGAAAGTTAATACTGCAACGATCGGGCGAAAAGATAGGAGTGGCCAGCAAATGATCTAAATCAACTAGCATGGTTGCTAAAAGAATCAAATATACTCGTTTATAGTCGTCACGAAAAAATATATAGGCGATGACCAATGGCATACCAAAATGTAGAAAATAATGGATAACGGTTTGAATCATCGCTTTTTCCGATTTAAGATAGTTTGTAGTGGAAAATCAATTTCATATAAAACATAAGATATTTTTTCTTTAAAGTGCATGTGAAATATATGCATCATACACTCACTTTCTTATTATTTTACCTGTCCAAAAAATTCATAGTTAATATAGGGTATACTCCAGTGGAACCAGTTATTTCATCCTTCATACCTATTAATAGACTACTCAAAATAGACAGCTATCAGAATGCTGAACTAGCTCGTCTATTGCGTTACGCGTAATAGAACCACATGTTCTTTATTACAAAGCCACCTCGTAACTCGTACTACGCACCGAAGCCTCAGATTTTTTCAGCATCCCTTTCTGTATCAGATCATTAATATCACGCAGTGCTATGTCTACAGAACACTTGGTCATCACTGACCATTTTTTAGTAGTCAGCTTGCCATAAAAGTCTGTGAGTAAATTATTTAACATAGTGACTTGCATAGTGTACCTATGCTGGCAATACTGTAGAAACTAACTTAGGAAATTTTAATAAGAAAGCTTAATGATAATGACCCATGCTATCGACCTCATAGCCATTAAATTCATATCCAACACTAGAATTTCGATTTCCATATAGGGAATTGAACCCAATTAAAGCACTTCAACAAGTATTACATTATTCAGTGATTTCGGTACCCTATTGAAGACTCGAGTGTTTAGCTGTAGGCTAATGGTGTCAATGTTTTTATTCTCTGAAATAGCTACGGTGTATTTCGTGATATATATGCCATACATATACTATTCGTGATCGGTTCGCTGTATACGTATCAATCAAACTTTAGCATCAATGAAATCGAGCATAAAAAAGACAGTTTATACAAGGTTCATTAAGGTATATATTAATATCAATGACTCGAATTCGGGAATTAAGCCATGTTAACTTTTCATTTAAAATCATCATTTCCGATATTCAAAACGGCAATGGTTTCTACTTTATTAATTGGTACTGTCCAACTGATGATAGGTTGTGACTCACAGCCCTCATCTTCGAATAATGACGGCACTACACAAACGAATAATATAGACAAAGACATGACTAAGAATGATGAGATGCCTGTTAATCCAGCGCCTACAGATACGAGTGTTATGGATAAGACACAAACTAACGACGCAGCAGATATAGCTGATGAGCAAATCGTCAGCCCGTCAGGGTATCAGAGACTAAGCTTCGGTCAGGTTATTACCCCTGAATTGCTAAGTAGCCTAGGAATGACCAAAGCCAAGGGCGATAACGAACAGTGCTATTACGTCAGTAATCCAAAATTGAGCTATATCGATAAAGAGTACGGTGATCGTGCTGCTGTGCTATATCAAATCATAGACAACAAGGTTGCCCTGATTAGTATTCAGGATCCAAGCATACCGTTTTATAAAGACATCAACGTTGGCGATTCAGCCACAGCAGTTATGAAAGTACACAGCAACGAGCTTGACTACGAGGTCGATAAATATGCGGTTGATGGTGACTACTATAGCCTGATTGCTAATGTTAATTTCAAGGTAATAAAAGAAAGCCCACTTGGAGAATCATTAAAAGACGAAAATATTGAGCTCAATAATAAACAGGATAAGTTACCCCTACAAATTAAATATCATATCAAGGGCGGTCAAAAGCTGAGTGATTCTACAATTAAGGCGACTGAGTGGACAGCAGACAATAAAAATCTATTAAAAGGTGAGGTAGAAAGCATCGATATCGGTATACCAGAAGCGATTTATTTGGTCGAAGGCTGCTCTTAAGAAATAAATATAAAAAACCCAGCATCTAGCTGGGTTTTTTACGAAAGGCTATTTTCTATAAAGTTGCTTTGTGACTCATGCTCAATCAATGAGTTATCGCACTCTCTAAAATCGTATACGCTGCTTTGACCCTATCTGCATTGGGATAGTTTTTATTTGCCAGAATGACAATGCCTGATTTTTCGGCAGGAATATAAGCGATATAGCCACCAAACCCATTAGTAGCGCCTGTTTTGTTGACCCAGACGTTGTTTAAAACAGCTGTTGGATGATTGTCTGTTTTCATGGATTGAGGCTTTAGTACCACATCCATTGAGTTACCTTCGAGTAAATTATCTAGCTGAGTAGGATAAGGGTACATCTCCCATCCTAACCCTTGGGTAAAAGTGCTCGCCTGATAGTAACCCTTTCTATTATTGTCTAACGCTTGCTGAATATCTTTATCCAGCGGTACTAGCCCCATATTCGCCGCCATGAAGTGCGTCATATCTTTAATGGTAGATTTAATGCCATAGGCTTCAGCGTCTAACATGCCAGGATTGACTCGGATAGCATCGCCAGCAGCATTATAACCAAACGCATAATCCGCCATCTTGTCGCTAGGCACATTGATAAAGGTATTGGGCATATTGAGTGACGGCAGTATTTTTTCTTCCATCAACTGTGTGTAATCAGCGTCTATGCTCAATGCAGATATATAGCCAAACAATCCTATACTGGCATTGGAATACAGACGCTTTGAGTTGATAGGGAATACAGGCTGCCAAGATTTATAATAACGAAGCAACTCTTTATTGTTTTTGACGTCATCAGGTACTTATAGTGGTAGACCACCAGCTGAATAGGTTGCTAGGTTTATAAGCTTGGTGTTGCCAATGGCGCTGTTTTTTAGGTAGGGAATATATTTATCAGCGGTATCTTCTAATTTAAGTGTGCCATTTAATTCTGAATAACTGGCTAAGGTAGCAGCAAACGTTTTACTAATTGAGCCTAGCTCAAAAATAGTGTTTTCTGAGACAGGTATTTTAGCTTTCTTATCAGCCAAACCATAATGATAGAAGTGTGATTTACCATCAATAATAATACCAAAAGCCATCCCTGAAATATTATGCTCATTCATTAGTAATTTGGCTTGCTGATCAACGGCATTTTTCAGAAGATCATCACTGTCAGCTGCATGTACGGTTCCAGATAGTAATGATGCTGTCACTAAAGCGGTAAGTCCTACTTGATTTAAAAGAGTTTGAACGGATTTTTTCATTATAGGGCTTCTCATTTATTCTGATAGATGTACTGATAATTTAGTGAGCATGCAAATAGCGCTTTGCTTTCAGTTCGGGTGTACCGTTTTACATTATCTCAGAATGCTGAATCCCCGACAATCTTAGCGATTTAGTATCATGGAATAGATCTTTTAGGGTATACCTCAAAGGGATCATTGAAAACTAGCTTCTTCTATCTAAAGCCATTTTTCATAATATTTCTTACTGGAACAAAAGGCATGCTTCATACTTTGTGTTGATCATCAGTGGTAACAGGGCTAATCTTTATATCTTCAGCCTGAGTACCTACCTGCGTATTTAAATCATTACTTGCAGCGGGCGTACTATTTTCATGGCTAAGCATACGATTCTTGCGAGCATGCTCGGCTTCTTCATCTTTGACCGCTTCTTTAAAACCCTTTACCGCACCGCCTAAATCCTTGCCAGCATTTTTAAGCTTAGCAGTGCCAAATACGACAACAACCACAACCAGTAAAATCAGCCAATGTGTTATAGAAAAACTGCCCATAACGGTATCCTTATATTTTGAGATCTTGTTTAGACCAGTATGTGTATGTGTGCTTTAAAACCCTCTTCACCGTACCAAAATTACAGCTTCAAACGGCGCAACCGCAGCGCGTTACCAATAACAGATACTGACGAGAGACTCATAGCCGCCGCCGCTATCATTGGACTGAGTAAAAGCCCGAAGAACGGATACAGAACACCCGCCGCAATCGGCACCCCAAGGGCATTGTAGATAAAGGCAAAGAACAGGTTTTGTCTGATATTGCGCATCGTAGAATGGCTCAGTTTATGGGCTCTTACGATTCCCATCAGATTACCTTTCACTAACGTGATCCCAGCACTCTCCATGGCCACATCTGTTCCTGTGCCCATAGCGATGCCGACATCTGCTTGGGCAAGAGCGGGAGCATCGTTAATACCGTCACCCGCCATAGCCACAACCTTGCCACTACTTTGCAACTCTTTGATGATACGGTTTTTGTCTTCTGGAGAGACGTCAGCATGTACCTCATCAATCTTTAACTTACTAGCAACCGCTCTAGCCGTTATCTCATTATCACCTGTCAGCATGACTACCCGCAGTCCCGCTTTGTGCATCAGCGATATTGCCTCACTGGTACTCGGCTTGATCGGATCAGCGACTGATATGAGACCAGCAGCTTGCCCATCTACTGCGACAAACATGACAGTTTCACCATCTTTTCTGCGCTTGTCGGCGCGTTCTGAAAGCGTACTATCAAAACTATTGAGGCGTTGCATAAATTTTGAGTTGCCTACGGCGACTTGCTTGCCATTGACCAGCGCCTGCGCGCCTTCACCAGTAGTTGAACTAAAATCGCTTGCCTTAACCATATCGAGAGATTTTGCCTTTGCAGCCTTGACAATAGCTTCTGCCAGCGGATGTTCGCTGGCAGTCTCTACCGCTGCGACAAGTATAAGCAGCTCATCCTCGTCTAAGCCGCCAAGCGCTTCGATAGCGGTAAGCTCTGGTTTGCCTGCTGTCAGCGTTCCGGTTTTATCGACAACGATGGTATCGACTTTTTCCATGCTCTCTAACGCTTCAGCATTCTTGATAAGCACCCCATTTTGCGCACCCTTTCCGGTACCAACCATAATCGACATCGGTGTGGCGAGCCCTAACGCACAAGGGCAGGCAATGATTAATACAGCGATAGCATTGACCAGCGCAAAAGCCATTGCAGGCGCAGGTCCAAATATCGCCCAGACAATAAAGGTTATAACAGAACATATAAGGACGATTGGCACGAACCACCCTGCCACCTTATCGACCAGTTTTTGTATTGGTGCGCGGCTGCGCTGAGCTTCAGCGACCATTTTGACGATCTTGGATAATACAGTGTCATCACCAACATCGACCGCTTTGATCAGTAGTGTCCCAGTACCGTTGACTGTGCCACCGGTGACTGTATCTCCTTGTGCCTTTAAGACTGGGATGGGTTCGCCAGTCACCATTGATTCATCGATGCTACTACTACCATCAACTACTGTGCCGTCTACAGGAAGCTTTTCTCCTGGCTTGACTCGCAATCTGTCGCCGCTAATCACTTCGTCAAGTGATACTTCGGTCTCGACATCGTTCTCATCCACACGTCTTGCCGTTGGTGGTGCCAGCTCGAGTAGCGCACGGATTGCTCCTGAGGTCTGACTTCTGGCTTTGAGCTCTAACACTTGACCCAATAGCACCAAGGTCACAATGACCGCTGCCGCTTCGTAGTACACCCCTACTTGGCCAGTGGCGTCCCTGAAGCTGTCTGGAAAAACATCCGGAAGGAAGGTTGCTACCAGACTGAAACCGAAAGCTGCACCTACACCAACTGCAATCAAAGTGAACATGTTAAGGTTTCGGCTTTTTATTGATTGCCAGCCACGGACGAAGAACGGTGCGCCTCCCCATAACACCACTGGTGTTGCAAGCGCTAGCTGAATCCACTGAGCGATCTGTCCAGAGATATCACCTTGACCAAGGTTGTCAAAGCTTAGACCTACCATGTCACTCATAGCATACAGAAATAGCGGTATGGTCAACACCGTACAAATACAGAAACGGCGTGTCATATCGTCGAGCTCTGAGGTGTCCTCCTCACCAATAGTAGCCGTCTCTGGTTCAAGTGCCATTCCGCATATTGGACAGCCGCTATTCTTCACATCTCTGACTTCTGGATGCATGGGACAAATATAAACGGTACCGCTATAATCAGCTGGCACTTTGTCGTATTTGCCGCCTTTGACAGATTTTACCTTAGTACGGTCAGTATCTTTGCCATGACAATGTGAATGACTGTCTTCATCAGTAACCTCTTCTTCGGGTTTAAGGAACATACCACATATTGGGCAATCGCTTTTTTCCACATCTCGTACTTCGGGATGCATCGGGCAAATATAGACCGTACCGCTATAGTGCTCTGGTACTTTGTCGTACTTACTATCTTTAGTAGGATGAGTATCGGTATTCGACGCGCTGTGGCAGTTGGTATGGTCATCTTTCATTGCTGCCATCTCGGCAACATTATCTTCGGCAATACTGTCTTCAGGTTTAAGAGACATGTTGCATATTGGGCAGCCGCTATCTGTAACGTCTTTCACCTCTGGATGCATCGGACAAGTATAAACGGTGCCATTATAATCAGCTGGCACTTGGTTATACTCTTTGAAGGTAGTATATGTTTGATTAGTATTCTTTGAATCTTGACCATTAAGGCCATTCTTTTTATCGCTATTATTAGGATTCATCAGATAACTCCTTCACTTATATTGAGTAAAGATTGCGCTCTAACTCAATGGTTAAGAGATGCCCGTTATCATGATTACTATTTGATAAAATCTTAATTTTGATGTTAGAGACGGATGCTAGAGGAAAGGTAATATGTACCAATAGCACTTAAAATTGGGCTACTGTTAGGCTACTGAATAAAGGCGTATAGCGAAGGTCTCAGTCATCCAATAATATATTTGCACCTAATCTTAAAGAGCAATAACTCTCTATTGGATAGTTTTATCTAAAATATAGATTCAGACTCTACGAGATTGCTACTCAAACGCCATTTCCCGACGACTACACGCATCTCTTTATTACAAGCTTTAATCTGGTTTACGCAGATATTTCAGAATTGCTATTAATATCAACACAAGTATAGCAAAAAGAAGTAGCGCAAATAGTAGGCAGAGAATCATCCAGCCCCAGCCCATCCCTTGCATCATCGTTCCCTGCATCATTTCTCCATTCATTATGCCGTTCATAATAGTATTTCTCCGTAGATTATAGTATTGGCATTAATAGTAGTGTGCGCGCTAAGCATGGGAATATCAAATGCTCATTAATTACATCTCTTCAAGATCAGAGCCGATAAATTAACCATCGTTAAACGTCGACTCTTTTAAAATCAGTAACGTTATCCTTGAGGGCTCTGCATCATCTGGCGACAGTAAGTGGCTAAATTTTCTGGTAAATCCTCTGGGCAGACGCCACACTGCTGGTTGCCAGGGACAGCATAATCAATGAATTTCGGATATGATAGATTTAGGTTGCTCATGATGACCTTGAATTCTTCGAGTGTTATGTCCCCGCCAAGCCGTGGATTGCGCTTTTTTTCCTGCGCGATTGAAGAAACAAAGCGCTCCTTGTAGTCGTGCGCAGGATAGACCAGCGTGTCGTCTGGTAAAGAAAAAAGTTTCTGCCGCACAGATTTATACAGCGCATCGGCATCGCCATTCTGGAAGTCGGTCCGGCCACATCCATCGATAAGTAAAGCATCGCCAGTGAATACCCTCTCATTAAAGAGATACGCAAAATGACCATCGGTGTGTCCCGGCGTATGCAATGGGTGCAGGGTAATACCAGCAACCTGCAAAGGTGTTCCTTCCTCCAGCCCGACATCCACACATGGTAGACGGTCAAAGGCAGGCGCTGCGATCTTGCTACCGACGGCACGCTTCATCTCCAACGCTGCAGTAATGTGATCTGCGTGGATATGCGTGTCAACTGTGTAGACCAACTCCAGTCCCAATCTATGGATTTCAGCCAAGTCACGATCCATGGTCGCGATGACCGGATCAATCAGGATAGCCTGACCTGTATCCTCGTCCCCTAACAGATAGGTATAAGTGCTCGAAAGGGGTTCGTACAATTGACGAAATATCATGATTATTCCTTGTCTAAGGTAAGGGATGATGCCCAACACACTGGTTATTGCACCTATTTTTTATATATTATGTTCTAATATAGTGTATTCATAAAGCATTACTCTGTATGGTTTTTATGTGACATTAGCAGACCAAAGCTGTTGGACTCGTGGGTCTTCGATATTTGCTCTTGAGCTGGTCAATACGGCAAGCGAGTGATGCGGTATCATCAATGAATTGCTGTATTAAATAACCATAGTGTTAAGATTGGTTCTTAGGTTATTACACGCCCTTTCATAATCTTCTCTCTTTATATAACCTTCCGTAATACTAAACATCATATCTTCAGTCTCAAATACAATTCTTTTAGCTTCCTCTAGAAATAATGACTATGACATTGACAGCACGGTTCATTATCATCGAGCTGACTGATTAAACTCTCCCAAGTTAGTGCCTAAAGATTTGATATCATAAAATCAAATTATTCACTCGGATCAGAACCCGGTGGAAATTCGTGACGGAGCTGAGCAACGTTGGCAGCAGTGACTGTATCGGTAAATTTATTAAGGTCACTATGCACATATTGAGTGACCGCTGCTATTTGTTCATCATTCATCATACTTTGAAAGGATGGCATACCGCGTAAGCCATTCATCACAACACTAATAATATAGTACTTTGATTGCATCTTACTGTTATCAGCAAGCGGCGGATAGTAACCTGCCCCCTTTGCACCCTTACCATCTTGCATATGACAGCCAGCACAAGAATCATTATAGAGCTTTTTAGCATTGGTAGTAATAAACCCCTTTTTACCTTCAGAGCTACCTTCGAATTTTGCTAACCACTTTTGCAAGCTAGCATCTTCTACCATTTTCGGTAGTGAGCTGACATCGACGATATTGGCTGTTGGCGATCTAAGCGCTTCTCTAGTCATATACACTGCACCCCATGCACCATTATTGCGACTGGCTTGATTATCAAAGACCATTTGCGTGGTTTGTTGCTGGCTGGCGAAAGTGACAGCGTTGGCTTTAGTGGATTGGCTACAGCCTGATAGCGCGACTGTGCTTCCGATACCTAATATCATTACCACAGCAAGCAGGTTTGGTTTGATCATGTCCATGATTACCTCTGAATTTATTATGATTAATTTACTGTAATAATCACTTCTACTAACCAAGTTTTTTTGCCTTTTGATGTAGTCGCTGAGCGGCATCCATGCCAGATAAAATTGCCCCTTCTTGCCATGCTGGAATATGCGAGCAGTGCTCACCTGCTAGTACGATACGGTGGTCAATCGCGCATAGCGTATCGTAGTATTGATCACGGCTTGACTCGCTCCAAATGCCATAGCAACCGAGCGACCATGGAATACGGTGCCAAGCGACGGACGTTCCAGAGCGGAAGTCTTTGGTATATTGCGGATGAATATGCTTGCCATACTGTAGTGCCGCATCAATACGCTCTTTTGGATTCAGCGTATTAAATCGATAAGAGGCTTCTCCAAATCCATAGGCACCGAGTAGCACCCCTGAGCCTGTGGTAAACATATCGTGTGAAGGATAGGATATCTGTGAGATAGGCATATCGGTATAGGTGATACCGCCGTAAATCCATTCGTCTTCTTCCCAAAAGCGGCGTTTGAACTCTAAACCTACTTTATAAGAGGTGTCATAAGGTACCGCTGCCATCGCTTGCTTCATCGGCGCTGAGACGTTAATGCCAATCTGGGTCAATACTGATAGTGGAATGTTGCAGATACACCAGTCAGCACGTACAGTTTTAGTTTCGCCATCTAGATTGTTACTGATGCTATCGACATAATCGACATAATCGACAGTGACGCCAGTCTCATCTTGATGAATCTTAGTGACTTTAGCGTTGAATGTAATCATGTCTCGACATTCGCGAGTGAATGCATCACCGATTTTTCCCATACCACCGACAGGCTGAAACATCGCTGGTTGATGGTCATATGTCGTATAGTTACTATAAATATCTGACCACATCCCTGAATTTAAGAGCTTGTCCATCGGTATCGGTGTCGAAGGTTTGGCATCAGGCATCAAACCGCCACCCGGATAAACGCTATAGCCACGATGCTTGCTGGTTTCGTGGCTTTTAACATAGCGATAATTATTATCAAGGACACCCCAACCTTTTAATCCTTCTAATAACTTCTCTTTATCCTCTTTGTTAACTGTCTTATCAAGGCTACCGGTATTGACTGCTTTGGATAATAGCTCTGAGACATAGCCACGTATGTCACTTTGTACTTCACCCAATCGCTGCGGTGCACCATTGAAATGGGTGGTGCGGTGCAAATAGGCGCGGTCATTGGTTTGGATAAAAGGCTGCAGTGCCACACCGAATTTTTTACAATAATGGAATACCGCATAATGATGAACGGGCAATCGCCATGGTCCACCATTAAAGTAATTGCCTTTTTTAAAGTCACAAGTCACCTCGCCGCCACCAAGCTCGGTATATTTATCACCTGCGTTTAGTGTCCAACTGCGACCACCACCGCGATTTTGAAACTCAAGAACAGTGACTTTATAGCCGGCTTTACGTAGCTCATAAGCAGCGGTGAGTCCGCCCAATCCTGCGCCAAGGATCACAATGCTCGCACCAGCAGGCGCACCCTTTAAATTCATCTCTTGTTTAAAGCTAGATTCAGAAGCAAACCCTAACGTAGTCATCGCCTGATACATTGCTGTCGCCCCTGCGGTCTTACCGATCATTGATAGCAGTTGCCGGCGTGTGGGCGATTGAAGCATATCATTCATTTTATTATCCTTATTATAGAACCGTCATCCATGTCATCAGGTTGCATTAAGTATTTTTATAGCTGTATCGATAGTGCGGTTAATGGCACTTACTTTAAGATGCGTTTAACGTCAGCAGCACTAACATCACTACTTTGTAGACCACCAAAAGTTACCCGCACGTAATTGGTAATACTGGCAATCTGCGCATGACTTAACTCTTTCTCGAAGCCTGGCATTTTGGGTGCGGTGTTTAACGCCCCTTTAGCACCATACGCAATGACATTAATGAGTGCGTCTGGCTTAACGCGACGAATACTACTCAGTCCTACGATAGAGGCGTAACGAGCATCGGGCTGCGCGTAACCATCGACCCCATGACAGCTGCCACAGGCAGCAAGATATAGCGCTTTTGGTGAGTTTTGGTCATTATTAGAATGAGCATTCGTAGATGTTTTTGCCTGTGCCAAATAGTCTTTTTGCTCTATTAAATTATAAGCAATAGAGCTGCTGACCGGATTAGGCAGCCGTGATGTATCTATAGGTATCACGTAATCGTCTGTCTTAATGATAGGGACGACTTTTAGATAAGCCGCCATTGCAATTAAGTCGCTATCGCTTAGATAGCGTGTACTATGGGCGACGGCTTCAGCCATTGGTCCACCTGCATAAGCCCGTTTGTCGAGCATGCCAGTACGTAGATAAGTGACGATATCACTCTCGCTCCAGCGCCCAATGCCGCTGTCATTATCTGGAGTGATATTGGGCGCATACCATTTACCAAGCGGCGCACCGGATAAATACTTGTCTTTATCAAGACCTTGCGTGAGATTGCGCGGTGTGTGACAAGTACCGCAATGTTCCAAGTTATTAACCAGATATTCACCACGCTGCTGGGTTTGGGTAAGCCCTGCACGATTTTCGGTAGAAGGTACGTTAAGCACATTCCAAGCCAACATTAATGTTCGTATATTTAACGGGAATGGTAGCTTAGTGGTATTTTCAGGTGGCTCCTCTACTGGAAGTACGGTTTGAAAGTAAGCAAATAATGCACTGATATCCGCATCCGCCATACCATGATAAGAAGGATATGGCATCGCAGGATATAGCTGATGCGTAGGCGCACGACCTTTTTTCAGGGCTTTTTTAAAGTCAGTCTCAGTATAGTTACCGATACCATAACGTGTGGAGGGCGTGATATTGGTCGAGTAAATATTACCAATAGGGGTTTCAATCGCGACGCCGCCGCTATAGTCCTCGCGATGACACGCCATGCAATCAGCAGTACGGGCAATATAGGCACCGCGATTAACCAAATCACTATTGGTAGGACTGACATTAGGTAAGCTGGTAGCGGGACTGATATTGAATAGGCTCGTCGTATTAGATAAGCCTGCACTATCAGCCATGACAGCGCTGGAAGCCATACTGAGTGCAAGTGCTGATAACAGCATATAACTTGGTTTCATACTATCCTCACTAGGCTGGCAAAAACTCATTTTTAATCATTTTAGCCATGACTTTATGACACGTTTATTATTTATCGACGCTAAAAAGATTATTGTTTAGCCGCTTCAACTTTTATATTTAAAGTCAGATTTTTAGTCATACCGAACAAGACATATTTTTTGATATTCCACTGAGTACGGTCAATAGTGGCGGTAAAATTGCCTCCGCAGATATTCTTCTTATCTAGAGCGGTCAGATAGCAACTAAATTTGGTCGCCAATAAGCTAATAGGATGGGTCTGACCGTTTAAGGTTAGCTTGCCATCCACTTGTGTGACCTTTGGGTTTTCTGTGTCAGAAGTGAAATGCCATTTGGTAGATTCAAAATGAGCCAATGGAAACTGTTCCATATTAAAAAAATCAGAGCCCATCAGTTTGAGAGTGACGCTTTTGTTGCCTGTGTTTAAGGATTTTATGGGGATAATAAGAGAGATGTCGCCAGTTTTTGCGCTCGGATCATACTGGAGTATTCCCGCCACATTATAGAAGCCGCCAGTGGTGACAGAGGTTTTGAGGTGGTCAATAGCGAAACGTACGTTAGAGGTGTCAGGCTCAATTTTATAGGTGGCGGCAAAGCTACTAACCGTAAAACCTACCAGCAATAATAGTGTCCCTAATAGCTTGTAGTAATGCAATACTACTTTGTCAAATACAAGCTGGCTCATGACAACATTCCTTTGTTGTGTGATCTTACTTATGACACGATTTCTAAGCGTTTACTAGCATTGTTTTATTTAGAGGAGTTTTTAAGATTAGTGCTGTGTTTATTATTGAACCGCCTTACTATATTGATCGAAAACTCTCAGAATATGATAACCAAGCGGTTAAATGAATTGTAGCAGAGGGTTGGACTCATAATTCCCAACCATAATCACTAAGAATATCTTTCAATCAATCACCTTTTTACCAACCAGTTATACCACAACCGGCTTGCTGCTTTTTTTAGTCAATATGTAGTGAGCAATCATACCGATACAGATGCCCCAAAACACCGAACTCAATCCCAAAAACTGCATGCCAGATGCCGTGGCTAAAAAAGTAATCAGTGCCGATTCTCTTTGACTATCATCTTTCATGGCAACCGTAATATTGGCTGAGATAGCACCTATTAGCGCCAGACCAGCTAGAGCGGCGATCAGCTCTTTAGGTAATAAGCTAAACACCAGCACAATACTACTAGCAAACAATCCCCCCAATAGGTAAAAAATACCATTAGCGACACCGGCGACATAACGCTTTTCTTTGAGCTCGTGCGCATCTTTTCCTGTACATAGTGCAGCGGTGATTGCTGCTAATGTAATGGTGATACCTCCTACGCAAGCAACCGCTAGTGAGGCAATGCTAGTGGCCATGACAATAGGTTTCGCCGGCGTGTCATAGCCACTTAAATTCAAGATAGCCATGCCGGGTAAAAATTGTCCGCTTAAGCTCACGAGAATAAGAGGAATTGCAAGGTTAAACGTTGCGTGCCAGGACCATTCTGGCCAGATGAGGACGGGTATGGTCATCGTAAAATTGATATCAACAGGGTTCATCTTGCCAAGTAGCAAACTTAAGATGACGCCACATAATAATACCCAAATCATTGTATAGCGCGGTGACAAGCGCTTGGCCAATAAATAACAGCCCAACATACTAAAAATAATAAATGGCATGGTGTCAGTGGCGACGAATAACGCTAAGCCAAACTGAAATAGGATACCTGCCATCATACCGGCGGCGATACTATTAGGAATCCACTGTAAAACCTTATCAAAATAGCCAGTCGCACCGACCATAAAAATGACAATGGCTGAGATAATGTAAGCCGCAACGGCCTCATTAATACTCATCTGTGGAAATAATGTTACGAGCAGCACGGTTCCTGGAGCAGACCAAGCAGTCACTATCGGCGCTTTATATTTGATAGAAAGATAAATACCAGGTATCGCAGTGCCTATCGATATACCCCAAATCCAAGACGCCATCATGGCCTCTGACACTTGTGCTGCTTGTGCCGCTTGAAAGAAAATAACCAGGGGCCCTGCATAAGCAATGAGTACCGCTAAAAATCCAGCAACAGACGCTGAAAATGACCAGTCTTGTTTTAAACCTTGTATTATAGTTACCATCTTACATTCCTAAAAACTCTATAATTTTATCAATTGATCATCTTTAGGATAAATATGACCTCTTATACGAGTCATTACTAGTCGATAAAATTTTATCTATAGAAACTAAGAAACTCTTAATTTTAAAAAATTAAGAGTTTCTTACTACATATCATATCGACAAGAAAATAGATTTCCTTTATATTTTTACGACATACCTGCCCACTGATTTTCCTTCTAACATCGATGCGTAGGTGTCTTTGATATCTTCTAGGCCAATCTCATTAGTGATACTATCTAGAGTAGCTATTTTAAACTCACCAGCCAGTTTGTCCCATGCTGCTTGCTTCTTCTCAAGCTTACATTCAACCGAGTCGATACCTATTAGTCTGACGCCCCTTAAAATAAATGGGAATACATTGGTATTGAGTTCATGTGACGCTGTTAACCCACAGCAAGTAGCAACCCCATCATATTTTATATATTTTAGGGCATTGGCTAAAATATCACCGCCAACCGTATCGACAACCCCTGCATATCTTTCAGCCATAATGGGTTTTTTAGCATCCTCATTGAAAGTATCTCTAAGGATGACTTCTGACGCGCCAATTTGTTTGAGATAATCAATTTGTTCCTCTTTTCCTGATACGGCAACGACAGTAAAGCCAATTTTGTTTAGGATAGAAACCGCTAAAGAACCTACGCCACCAGTAGCACCAGTGACTAAAACCTCACCATCTTCTGGCTTGACACCGTTATCTAGTAATTCATTAACACTCAAAGCTGCGGTTAATCCTGCAGTACCGAAAGTCATGATTTCTTTATCAGTTATTGTGTCAGGAATACGGGCGACCCATGACGCTGGCACTTTGACAAACTCTGCATGACCGCCATCAGTATTCATACCCAAGTCGTAGCCAGTCACCAATACTTTTTCTCCGACTGCAAAGGCATCAGATGTCGTTTCGTGTACCACTCCCGCCACATCGATACCGGTGATATGCGGGAACTTTCTAGTCACACCCGGATTGCCTACGGAGCTTAAAGCATCTTTATAATTTAATGATGAATAAGTTGTCTTTATGACCACTTCATCTTTATCACCTTCTGGTACAGGAACTTCTTGTATTGCGCAAGAAAACACTCTGTCCGCTACTTTCTCTACTACAAAGGCTTTCATATTTATTCCTTATATATTCTTAGGACTACAAAACCTCAATATTTGTAACGAGAGGATTGTTCGCCTTTAATCACTTAAATTAGAAGTTAGCATGTCACCAATATATTTTTTATGCCACATTAATTTTCATATATCGATAGATAAATTATCGTTATGTAAAATAACATAATTGATTTATCATAACAAGATGTAAATGCTCAAGCCTTCTCGTTATAATTGACGTAGCTATGCGGCGTTGTGTCGCTAAGGATATGAATCAAACCATGAATAATGCTAAAAAAAAAGGCTCAAGCGTTGAGCGTGTTTTGAAGATAGTTGAAATGTTAGCCAAGTCTCAAAGACCTATGAGTGTCAGCGACCTAGCAGAAGCGTTAGACATACCGATACCAAGTATGTATCGGCTGCTAGAACAATTACAGAATCTCGGATTCGTCCAATTAGATCTGCCTGGAAAAGTAACCTGCGGAAAACGAACTTATCAGCTAGCCATAGATTTATGGCAAAACAATCATTTCAAAACTGAAAGGCTGGCAATCTTGCAACAGCTTTCGGCACAAATAGGCGAAACGGTAGGCATTGCGATTATGCAAGATTTAGACGTGGTTTACGTCGATCGCGTATTGTCTGATTGGCCCCTTCAAATATACTTACCTGCGGGTTCTCATATTCCAGTTTGGGCAAGTGCCAGTGGTAAGTTACTTCTCGCACAGCTACCTACAGATAAGTGCGAACGTATTATTGATAAAATGTCGATACATGCCTTGACCACCAACACACAGACCGATAAAAATCAGCTACTGCAGACCATCGCTAAAACGCGTGATACTCAGATAGGGATAGATAACGAAGAGTTTATTCCAGGCATGGTCGCCTGTGCGGTACTCATTCCAAATGGTGAGCAGCAAGCATTTGCCACCGTATTTACTCATGGTCCCACTGTCAAAAAGTCTTTAGAAACGTTATTAAGCCATGTACCTCTTTTACAGGAAGCTGCAAATGAGCTGTCTGTTGTTTTTAATCAAGACTCTCTATAGTCATTTGTCCAATTAGGTCACTAGCAAAACACCATAGCCGTTTTTTTCTTCTTGATTAACAGGGTATAGATCATAAGTCACATAGGTCAAGCAGAACACAAGTTACTTAATAATTGACAACACGGTTGTTTTTTGCCAAGATATTTATGAACAATGATTTGGAGGCGATCATTAAATAGCCGTGATTTTAAATCAACTACTATTCACACCTTTCCGGTTTGTGTGTTAGTAGCTCCTACATCCGGGTTTAAGCGATTAAGATTTTTCTTAATCTTTTCTAAACCTGATGACTAATAGGAGTCACTATGCAGGTTAAATCTCAAAGAACTTGGATCAAAAACCCCCTCGACTGTTTAGACCCCGCTTATGCTGGCGGTATCGTTATTCAAAATGATCTTATTGTCGAATTAATAAGGGCTGGTGAACAACCCTTACGAGCGGTTGATGAGGTAGTGGATGCTCATGAACACGTTCTTATACCCGGCTTAATCAATAGCCACCATCACTTTTATCAGACATTGACCCGTGCTTTTCCTGCCGCCTTAAACAAAAATCTCTTCCCTTGGTTACAAAGTCTTTATCCCGTTTGGGCCAGACTAACCCCTGAAATGATAGCAACATCTACCCAAATAGCGCTTTGCGAATTACTACTCTCTGGTTGTACTACAGCCAGCGATCATCATTATTTATTTCCCAATGGTTTAGAGCATGCTATTGACATTCAAGTAGAGCAGGCAACCAAACTGGGTATCCGCGTTCACCTTACCCGTGGCTCAATGAGCTTAGGTGAAGATCAGGGCGGCCTGCCTCCTCGAACCACCATTCAAACAGATCGCGAAATCTTAGATGATAGCCAGCGATTGATTAAAGCCTATCACCAATATGAAGATGGCGCGATGACCCGCATAGCACTAGCCCCCTGCTCCCCATTTTCTGTTAGTGAAGAATTAATGCGAGCAACGGCTGATTTGGCCCAAGAGCTTGATGTCAGATTACATACCCATTTGGCCGAAACCCATGATGAAACAGACTTTTGTATAAAAATGTTTGGCGTGCGTCCCGTTGATTACCTTGAGCGCGTTGGTTGGTTAAATAATCGTACATGGCTTGCGCACGGTATTCACTTTAATGATGAAGAAATAGCACGATTGGGTAAAGCGAATGTAGGTATTGCCCACTGCCCTTCATCAAATATGCTATTAGCATCAGGACAATGCCCTACCATTGCCCTGCAAGCGGCGGGTTGCCCTGTCGGTCTTGGTGTTGATGGGTCCGCGTCAAATGACGGCTCGAACATGATTGGCGAAGTCCGCCAAGCATTATTGTTACAACGCTTGCGCTATGGTGCTGAAGAAATAACCCATCAAAAAGCGTTTGAATGGGCAACTATAGGCTCGGCAGGATGTTTAGGTCGTGATGATATTGGCGAAATAGCGGTAGGTAAACAAGCTGATATAGCCCTATTTAAACTTGATGAAATACGCTTTGCGGGCGCAGGATCTCCTGTTGCAGCACTATTACTTTGTGGTGCAACCAAAGCCGATAAGGTAATGGTTGCCGGTAAATGGCGTGTATTAGAGGGTCAAATAGTCGGTGTCGATATGAATCAATTGATGGCGAAACAAATTACGCTAGCGGCGGATTTAGCACGTGCTTAAAAATATGTGAATATAAACTAGATTGATGGAAATAATAGTGGTTGCCTAATTAGCATTCAAACATTCAAACATTCAAACATTCAAACATTCGGGTATGCGCTATAGATAATAATATTAGATTCACTAAAATATAGAGAACCTGATATTACTATAGTCAATCCACTATAAATCGAACAAAGTGCTACTGGGATAAGTTTTGCGCCGCCTCTGTCTGCGCAGGCACAGTAAGCAAGAAAAATTTATCCCAGTAGCACGTTATAATATTTGTACTTATTTTATTTAAGACTGACTATAGAAGTATTTCAAGCCCTTGAGATGATCAAATTTTAGTGCTTTTCTAATGAAGTCATCTTTTATTGGCATAATAATTTTAGATAACGTACAAGATATTTTTTGACGCCAAACCATAGAATATTATCTATAACAAACACGTTCACAATTTTATATAGAAGATTCTTTAAGAATACTTTATATTTTATTAAAAATCACACATGGAGAAGTGGCTAGCGATAGCCACTTTTTTTATGCTGCGTCTATAATAGACAACCTTAGCTTTACGCAACCAGACAGGATGTGTCATGAGACATTTTTATTTAGACTTCATCTTCACAGCTATCGCATTGATGGTAGCTGCATGGTGGGGATATTCACATGGCGGTATGGGCGGTTTGATAACCACCCTTTCTATTACTGCTATTTTGGCCGTCATGGAGATTTCATTATCCTTTGATAATGCAGTGGTCAACGCCTCAGTCCTTAAAGGCTGGGACGAGTTTTGGAAAAAAATATTTTTAACCGTTGGTATTTTAATTGCTGTATTCGGTATGCGCTTGGTATTCCCAATTGTCATCGTTGCGGTTACCGCAGACCTTGGCATGATGCAAGTGATAGATTTGGCATTGAACGACCCTAAAGAATACTCAGCAAGACTGATGGCACATCATGCTGAAATATCAGCCTTTGGTGGTATCTTCTTGTTACTCGTCTTCTTAAACTTTATCTTTGATGATAAAGAAGTGCATTGGTTTAACTGGCTTGAGAGCCGCTTAGCAAAGCTTGGCAAAGTCGATGCCATGAGCGTGTTTGTCGCTCTAATTGTCCTGATGTTCGCTGTATCTTGGGCCAGTGCGGAGCAAGCTTCTGCCGTACTGATTGCGGGTGTTTGGGGTATCTTGGTCTATCTTGGTGTCCAAGTTATCTCTGGTATGCTCGAGGGTGACCTTGAGGAAGACTTAGAAAATGAAGAAAAGGGTTCAGGCGCCGCAGCGACCAGCGCGATTATGAAGGGCGGTATTATCGGTTTCTTATACTTAGAAGTTCTTGATGCTTCATTCAGTTTCGATGGTGTGATTGGCGCATTTGCAATCACCAATGACGTTATTGTGATTATGTTAGGTCTGGCGATTGGTGCCATGTTTGTGCGTTCGATGACTATTTTCTTGGTAGACAAAGGCACACTTGATGAGTTCATCTATCTAGAGCATGGTGCGCATTATGCCATTGGTGCTTTGGCAATTATTATGCTGCTATCAGTGAAATTCCATGTACCAGAGATTATTACTGGTTTGATTGGTATTGCCTTTATCGGTTGGGCATTGCTTGCTTCACTTAAGCATCGCAAGCAACAAGCGAAGGCGATTACTTAGTGTTAATTTTAGCTCAAGTTTAAACGCTACGTTCAAATTAAGAAAAAGCGCTTTAGTAAAAAATCGTAGTTATGACAGGTTGTATCAAGCGATTGGTATGACCTGTTTTCTGTCACGGATCACTTTCTATTGCCTAAGATAAGCATCTTACTTTATAACGCATATTCCCAAAAACAAGAGATATACATGATAAAGAAAGCTGAACAAACATTAGAGAAAACAATATTTAATAGTCGTTGGCTACTAGCCCCATTTTATTTGGGTCTAGTGATCGGTATTATTCTACTATTTATCAAGTTTTTCCAAGAACTATGGCACATGATTACCCATGTGTTTACTGCTTCTGAAGCCGATGTCATCGTCGGCACGTTGGCTCTTATTGACATGTCACTGGTCGCAAGCTTATTACTCATCATCATATTTAGTGGCTATGAGATCTTTGTCTCAAAAATTGATACAGGTGATCATGAAGATCGTCCTGAATGGATGGGAAAAATCGATTTTTCTGGTCTGAAACTTAAAGTAATCGGTGCCATCGTTGCCATTTCTGCCATTGATCTTCTCAAATCATTTATGGATATACCCAAAGAGATGAGCGATGCTGATGCTGATGTATTGATGTGGAAAGTGATTATCCATATGACGTTTGTATTATCTGGCTTGTTGTTTGCTTTGATGGATAAGATTGTCGGTGATACTAAAAAGCACTAAAAAAAATTTCAGTACAAGGTGTAGTGGGATAATATATGGCACAGTTTTCAGAAAATCCACCCGTACAAGCAATGAGTCTTGTTGTACCGGGTATGCCTGTCGGTAGCCCCAGTATGGAGTATAAAGATAAGTTTGAACCGTATCAGAGTATGCAGCGTAATAAGGATAGCATTACCTAAGTCTACGCAGATATCGACTCGGTTCAGCAGAAATTATAGTCGGGTAGATATTTTTCCTATTGTCTGAATCTAATCGCTATAAACCAAGAGTATCCATTCAATTAATTGGTGAATTGAATGGATACTGATCAGAGGTTTTACTCTTTATATATATAGACTTCATAGCTGTGAATGCCATAATCTTCAACTGGTAATTTTACGAACCAATAAAGTAAGTTTGTCTTTGCCATTATCAACTGTAGCTTCCTTATCATAGGCGACGGTCGTTTCATGTTCCGCAACATCATCACCAACTTTAAGAGCCGTAACGACTTTAGCCGTATGTTTATTATAGGGCTTTACTGTCAGGTTATACTGAAACTCAGTGTCAACAGCGATCGATGCCATCTCTTCAGCATTTACAAGCATCACAGGTGAAGCAATTAACTCACCATCTTTAAATACAGAGGTAGAAACTTTATAAGCATCAGCAGCAAAGCATGATCCTGACGCCAACACGGTAGCTACTAACAAACCTAATTTTACTTGCATCTTAATTTCCTTATTTATAATCAATGTATAGTCAATTCCAAATAAAACAGATACGTTATGTTCCAACGCAGTACTGGTATAAATTTTTCTGGCGTGCTGTGACTACGCTGACAGAGGCTGCGTAAAATTCATCCCAGTCCTACTGTATCGCTTTAATACTGAACTCACTATAACTATTCGACAATATTTATAGCCCACTAAAAGTCTGATATTTCATGCATTCTATAACGGAAGCGCTATATCTTGAAAGTGGGACATTACTTATGTAGCGCAGTCGCTGTCTCTTTTAGCTAAGCAACTGCTTCACTTAGTTAGTTTCTATAGGTTTGATATACATCTGCAGGTATTCACGAAAAAAACAGTCAGCCTTCAAGTTTGTGAAGTTAGGCAAACTTGAATTAAGACGGCGTATCACTTGGCAGTAGCTCCGCTATTCGTTTTTGCCATTCATCTTTAGAAAGAAGCGTATTATTATTTGATTTCATTTCTTCTAATACCCTATAACGAGTAGTAAGCTGATTAATGACATTAGTAAGAGCCGCTTGTTCGCTTTTCGCTTGAGCAAGCTTTTCAGAAACGGCAAGCATTCGTTTATCGATACTGAAATTGCCATCGTAATAATCATTAAGACCACTCTTAATTTCATTGAGACTAAAACCGACAGCTTTTATGTTTTTAATTATTTCGATACGCTCAATACATTCTGGATGAAACTCTGTATATAATCGTGACCCTGCCTGACGCTTACGAGATCTCAGCAATCCCAATTCATCGTAATGGCGAATAGTATCTTTAGTCGTATTGGCTTGTTTTGCCAATGCCCCTATCAATAAAAAGGCTGGATCAGATTTCATGTAATAATCTCGAAAAGGTACGTTTATCTTATTTTAGACAAGTATACCTCAATGAAACCAGTGTAAACCGACTTCTTCTATCCAGAGTCATTTGCCATAACATTTCTTATGAAAAAAAGTGCGGTTCACGAGCCATGTCATGGTATTCCTTTATGTAATTTCATAACCATTTTCAATTAATACTTTATAGATTTCTAAAACCTCATCTAGAATCTTTATAGCCATCGTGTCATCTTTCATCATTTGCCACGGCTTACTAGAGTTTCTCCAATCGAAAGGCTCAAACTTGTCCTTAGCGGGCCACCAGTTAGAACTTTCAAACTGCTTATTTTTAATATTTTCGTTTAGTAATCTGTTTATTTCACTTTTATGTTCACTTGCAAATTCAGAATGTCTGAATTTTCCTAAAAATCTTACGCCTAAGCTTGGTTTATTATAATAATCTTGAAATTCAAAACAAATAATTCCAATATTTTCTATACTTCCGAAGCTGAATTTTTCATACTTATTATCTACTTTCATATTTCTTAGAATAAGTTTTTGAGGACAACTTTTAGCATTTAGGTATAAATCTAATTTAAGCTTTCCGACAAACTCTTTTTTCATTTTTTCAACATTATTATGGAAAGCCAGGCTAGCCTCTATAGTATTCTTATTTCGTCTCATAATTTCTAAAGCTGTTTTACACTCATTCATATCTCCAACCTCCGTAAACTGTTTTTTCTTGATACTTGTCTGTGAGGTAATATTGATGTTCTTAGAGACCGCGTCCTTGCGCATATGGTGACCCATGATTTGTGTGATAACGAGGCTAAAGCGGTCAAAGTGACTTTTGTCATATAGCGTGGTATACATTACAGACTGCTCTATGTATCAAAGCGGTGTCTTGACGCGGATAATAGCGACCAAACTTATGCAGTTGTAGTTGGTCAGATACCTGTTGCACGATGTATGATTAACCTTGCAAAACGATGATCTTGTGAGTAGCTTGATATTGATAGCAAAAGACCACCTTGATAAGTGATCTTTTGCTGCTTATTCTTTTTTCAGATATTCTTTTTTTCAGATATAGTGCATTCAGTTTTCATGAAACCCAATTTAAAAAATCATATGAGCACATAATGCAATAATTGGTAATGAAATAATGGTTCTTAATAGAAAAATTATTAACAACTGAAAAAAGCTCACTGGAATTTTTGTGCCTAGAATCAATCCCCCTACTTCTGACATATAGATCAGTTGAGAGACTGACAAACAAGCGATGACAAACCGCGTTAACTCTGATTCTATTGAAGAGCCGATAATAGCAGGCAAAAACATATCTGCAAAGCCCACCATAATGGTTTTTGACATTTCTGCTGCAAAAGGTATATTCATTAATTCTAAGAATGGAATAAACGGCATACCTAAATAATCAAATACAGGTGTTTCTTCTGCAACGATTAAACCCATCGTCCCGATTGCCATAACAACAGGCAATATTCCGATCCACATATCCAAAATATTTTTTAACCCATCATTTAAGAAAGTAAAAAAGCTTGGACTCTTTTCTGCTTTGTGAACGGCTTTATGTAAACTATGGGTAAATAACGTTTTTCCTTCAGGAATGGTTTCATGATCTCTATCACTATTTTCTACTACATACGTATTGTCAATTCTAGATAAAGGCAATAACCTTGGTACTATTAAAGCACAAACAATCCCGCATAAAGCAACCACCCCAATCATATTGAGGAAGTAGCTTTCTAGCTTAACCTGAGAGATGACGACCAAACAGAATGTAATCGAAACTGCTGAAAAACTGGTAGCAATAACAGCTGCTTCTTTTTTAGTATAAAACCCACCTTCCAATTGTTTATCAGTTAATAATACGCCGATAGTGCCATCACCCAACCATGACGTCAAACAATCTACAGAGGACCTACCGGGCAAACCAAATAGAGGTCTCATCACTTTACTTAATAAAACACCAAAAAATTCTAATAAGCCAAAATCAAGCAATAACGGTAGCAGTAATCCAGCCAAGAAAAACACAATAAAAAGTATTGGCATTAATTCATATAATATTAACCCACCGATATTATCTGAATATATTGCCTCAAACCCAAATTTAAAATAGGTAACGACAACAAAAAACGCACCAAGCATTCTAATAATAAGCCAAGGTGTTGTAACGTTCAGTAAATTATTTAAAAACGCATTATTTAGAATAAATGAAGGTTTCATTATTTTAGTATATAACGTACAACACAGTGTAATCATAATGGATATTACAACAAACATTGGCAACAGGCTGCCCATGTAACCCTGTATATAATCCTTTAATACAGAGATAGGGATGGTAAATCCTTCTGCATATGATACAAATTTACCATCTACATAGGGAATTGGAAATACGAAGAGCAACAAACCTATTATAGAGGGTATAAAGAATTTTAAAAACTGTCTGGTACTGATACTGCTAACGTCTTGACTTGAAGAACTAGATTTAATAATGTCCATATTATTGTTACTCGCAGTCCATTTTTTAACTAACCTAAATAAGTATTTGCAATAAATATATTTAGGCTAGATGCTTTAACTTATTTTAAACATTTAATATCAGTAATTCTTTAAAAGAGACTGCGTAACTTTTTCTAAAATTTTAAATATTCTGGTTGAGTCATCTTTTGAATTGTTATACAAAGGATTGATTTCTGCCATCTCCCAACAGCATACTTTTTTATTCTTGATTAACTCTATGTTAAGTTGCATGGCTTGTTCATACGACAGACCATTCATTGCAGGCGTACCAGTTCCTGGCACGTACAAAGGGTCAACGCTATCAACATCAAATGAGACATAGATATGATCGCAATACTCCAATTTTTTGAAGATTTCCTCTACTGTGGAACTGATGCCTTTTTGAGTTATCTCAGCAACGCTATATAAAGGGATTTTATGTCTTCTAATTAAATCCATTTCTTCTTCTTGATAATCTCTAACGGCACAAAAGACCACGTTTTCTGGCTTGATTGAGGGTTCATCAGATGCCATAAATTTCAATTTTTCCCAATACTCTTTTTCTTTTTCAGAAAGCTCATTGCGCTGGCATTCTAGATTGTCAATGGCACACGCCATCGCCAAAGGCATTCCATGCATGTTTCCTGATCCACTGGTATAGGGCGAATGAAAGTCAGCGTGTGCGTCTATATAGACCACACCAATTTCAGCATCAGGATGCGCCATTTTTAGGCCATGCATCGTTCCTGCGCAGCTAGAATGATCTCCAGCTAAGACGATGGGGAATTTATTCTCATTTCTTATATCTTTTATTTTATGTGCTAACTTAGAGATAATCGGTTCAATCACATCAGCATACTTTGCATGCGCAAATTGTGATTCCCCCTCACTGTTGCTATCATCCTCAATACTGTCGAATTGCAATTTTTCAAAATAATCTGCATTAAGCTCTTTCGATGACGCTTTTAATGCATCAATGCCTAGAGAAGCGCCTTTTTTATATCCTGCAATATCTGAATAAACTTCTACTATTCTTATATTTTTCATCATATCAGTCATGATTTTTTTCTCTATTAAATAAAATAATTTTTACATCATTTAAATTAAATTCATTTTTATATATTAAAGCTCTTGAAAATTAGCAGATATATTTAAAACAATAAACATATCCATAACTGTCCAAGAGCCTTGCTAAATATAGATAAAATTTAAAAAAATAATGCAGATTTTAAACGCTACACAAAATGAGAAGTGCTTGTCGTTTTGTAGTATTAATAACTATTGTATTAATCACTTACGATATAGTCACAGATTCAGCTTCATTCGTCACTAGGCTATGATCTTTGCTATGTGCTTTCACTACCGAATATAGGTTTTTAGGGTCAGCTTGTTGCGGGATTAGATCTAAAATCTCATACCCTCCCTGCTCTCTGATTAAGTCGCGTAAGAAGACCAACGCCGTAAAGTCTTCTGAAGCAAAACCAACACCATCAAACACGATTAGATCATCTGCTGACGTTCGAGCTTGCACTTCACCTTTGAGGATGCGATGAAATTCAGTAACAGGGAAGTCGCTTGATAGATTTTGAATCTCTCCCTCAATGCGTGTCTGAGGCTCAAACTCCACAATCACATGGTCTGCTCGCATTAATATATTGCTATCTAGCTCTGTTTTACCAGGACAATCACCGCCTATCGCATTGATATAAACACCTTTTGTGATTATATCGTCTCGTAAAATAGTGGCATTGGTTTTATCAGCCGTACAGGTAGTAATAATCTCTGCACCTAAAACAGCTTCCTCTAACGTGCGACAAACAATCACTTTCAGACCTGAGTCTGCAAGGTTGTCAGCCGTTTTCTGTGATGCCGCTGGATCAATATCATACAAACGAACTTCTGAGATACCCATGATGGCTTTCATGCCCAAGGCTTGAAATTCAGACTGAGCACCGTTTCCTATTAGTGCCAGTTTTGTAACGCTTTTTGGCGCGCAATGTTTGGCCAGCATAGCTGATGTGGCAGCCGTACGTAATGCCGTCAGGATACACATCTCTGTCAGCAAAATAGGATAGCCATTTTCGACGTCAGACAATATACCCATCGCCGCTACGGTCTGCAAGTTTCGTTTGGTATTGATTGGATGACCATTGACATATTTGCAAGCAAACATCTCTCCATCGCTTACTGGCATCAACTCAATGACACCGTCTTTGGAATGCGAAGCAAAGCGAGAAGATTTTTCAAACTGATCCCAACGAAGAAAATCTTGCTCTAAAGCATCCACTAGATCTTTAATACATTGCTCAACACCATAATCATGAATCATTTTAGCCATCGCTTGTACACTAACGAATGGCACGCCTTCCTTGGGTGATACGATAAATTTAGACATTAATGCTGTTCCTTTTCATGAATATTGTTTGTTGAACCGACAATTAATATCCTACCAACTATAATTGTCAGTTAAAATGTCAATAAGTTATTAAATATGGGCCTATTTTTGACATATTGTTAGGTGTTACTTAGCATAATGTCAAAATTCAATGGAGGAAGCGTTTTTATGGCGTATTACACTTATGATTCTTTAGATAGCGAACTGATATCTGAACTTCGACAAGATGGTCGAGCAACCATCTCAAACCTTGCTAAAAAACTCAAAGTCTCTCGTGCCACTATCCAAAACAGATTGGATAGACTGATGCATAACGGCGCTATTTTAGGATTTACGATTCGAGTGCATGAGGCACTAGACAAAGAAACCGTCAAAGCAATGATGATGATTGAAGTAACAGGAAAGTCTACGTCACAAGTGATTAGGAAACTGCGAGGTATCCCGCAACTGATTAAGCTACATACGACCAATGGGGCATGGGACTTGGTAGGAGAGATACACACGACAAGCTTGAGAGAGTTTGATGAAGTACTGCGTCAAGTAAGAGAAATTGACGGCATTCTGAATAGTGAAACCAGTGTTCTGCTTTCGAGTTTGTAATATAGCTATACCCAGAAAAATAGGTTCAGCGCAGCCGAAGGTTCAATTCCCTAGTGAGGACTTGAATCGTAGGCTGTAGGCTGTAGGCTGTAGGCTGTAGGCTGTAGGCTGTAGGCTGTAGGCTGTAGGCTAAGGGTATCAATGGTTTGATGTAATGGCATAATAAAACTGGACAGCTTCTAAGAGGTTAGCTGAACCCAAAGAAAGAAAATAGTATGGCCAACAAACGCAACCAATATATCCAAGAAGTCAAACTTGAAGCTATCAGCTTAGTGGTTGATCATCAACGTAAAATACCCGATGTAGCAAACTCACTTGGTATTGGTAGATCAACTGTAGTGGTCAACTAATTTAGAACATCTGACTACTACAGTACAGTCTCATATTGCATATCTTAATGTATATTGTTTTGTTCTAAATGGGTTAGAAATGCTGCAAAACCTTCAGTTGCTCGAGCCTGTAGTCGGCTACTGGTCATTACACGGACACGATTGCTCCAAGTGATGGCATAGTTTTGAGCTTCAAATCTACTAACCAAGTCCACATCCTCATGACAAGGTATAGATGCAAAGCCGCCAACAGCCAGATAAGCCTCACTACTAAAACTTAAATTTGCTCCATGAATATGATGGTGTCCCATTCTATCTTGGTAATGAGCGATATAATCCTTTCGAGTTTGCTGTGTTAACCGTGCCCAACTGTCAACTTGCACTACGCCGCAAATCATATCTGTCGGCTGGTGGCTAGTATGTTCAATCTGCTGTGCCAACCAATCCACAGTTACCACGGAGTCAGCGTCTGTACAGGCAATCCATGTGGCACCATTTGTGATCGCATGACGAATACCAATATCTCTCACCCTTCCCACACATTGATAGTCACAGCATAAGTAATCAATGCCAGCGGCTTTGACGATGGACTGCGTATTATCAGTGCAGTTATCCAACACCACTAGCGGATACGCTTTAATCGTTGAGGGCAATTGCTCGATAGCGGTCCGTACTGATGCCAAGCATTTAGCGATGGTCATTGCCTCATTATGAGCGGGAATCACAATGCCAATTTTCATAGCCTATTCACCTCTCTACTCAGTTTTTTAAAACTTACACTCTGTTATATCAAGTTTTCTTGCATGGCTACCGAGCTTGGAGAACGTTGCCAAACGTCTAATAAGAAATCATTGTCTATCACTTGGCTTTGATGATTGAACGCAACCTGATGCTTCTCATTATTTGCAAAGTTAAAGGCATGTTGCAGGCGCCGATGTACGGTTTCACCTGTCATAGCAAAGCCATCAATAGCATAGCGCCAATGACAGCATAGCAATGTACCGCCTATAGCAAGGTTTTGCTGAGTCCAAGCGATCACTGTATCAATATCATTGGGTGATAAATAATATAAAATTTCACTAATGACAATTAAATCAAAGGCTGGCTCTATAGTAGGTGTATCGTTTGATAAAGGATAAGCCTCTATGATTGCCTCCTTTAAATTTAATAATCTATTAGGAACCACACCTTGAATAACCTTAACATGAGACAATTCTGCTAAGCGCTCTTTCGTAAGTTGCACTGCCCGTTGATTCCCATCGATACTCACTAATGCCCGACAACGTTGAGCTAATAATTCACTAAGCACGCCGTTTCCGCAGCCCAGTTCAATGGCATTGTTATATTGAGATTGGGGCAGTATCGCTAGACAAATATCACGTTTTCGTTTTTCATACCAGCGAGTTTGATACTGCCATGGGTCCGTATTGTCATTATATAATGCGTCAAAATACGATTCTGAATAAGCAGATGATTGGCACTTAGTAGCAGAATTATCGTCTAAGACAGTTTTATCATAATCTACACTATCAACTAAATTATCGGCATTCATTAATGGCTTAGGTTCAGAGGTGTGATTCATATAAATAAACCTCCCAAGGTTGGCTGATTCTAGCGATCGTTTGCGCGGATAAAATAGGCGGATTGCCCGTACTGTCATCAGCAGTGATTTGACTTTCAAAGCAGGCAATGGCCTTTATTTTACGCTGTAGCTGCTCAGTGGTTAAGTCGACTCTTTTGGCACAGTGCCAAGGAATACGGCTATCCGCAGGTTTTGCCCAATGCCATGCCCAAATCAACACTTGATAACAGGCTAAATGATGATGCTTGGCAAATGAGACCACCACTTGTCCAGTTGCTTCATGGTCAGGATGCCCGTCATGCATAAAAGGCGTTATTAAAATATCGTTAGGTTTAATAATGGTGGATAGTTTCTGGTGAAACTGATCTTGTTGGGCAAAGACATTGCCATCTGTTAAGTCTAAAGCAATAGTCATAACTTGATGGGCCACACTCAATACTTCTAGCGCTCTAATACTTTCTTGTGGACGGATGATATTAAGCTTTTCTTGAGAATAAACGTGCGAGTTTGGATGACTTTGTGTGCCATTAGTCACGTGAATAAGAACGATAGGATTGCCATTCGCCGCCAGTTGTTGCAACAGACCGCCACAGCCTAGCACTTCATCATCAGGATGCGGGGCGAAGATACAAACACGCTGATGCGGGGCAAAGCTTTTTGCAATATCAAATCGAGGCATGTCTTGCAGGCCTGACCAGTTTTTCCAGGCATCTTGACTGGTGCCATCACCTTCAATAACACGGTCACCTACAATCGGATGGTTGCCTTCAGGAAAAGCAACATGGGTAGCAGCATTATCTTTGGTGGCAGGTTCTACAGCCTTATTGGATATTATAGTTGCCATATATTGTCCTGCCCATCAGTTAAGTCATTGGCTAAAATACCAGTTAATTCGCCGATTTTCTGTAAGTCAACAGCGCCATGACTTTGGCGGATAAACACGGGCAGATCGGCTGACAATCTTGCAAAATGGGCATTGCGACAAAATGGCGCTGCTCCCAATGCCTGCCCGACAACCTCCATTACTTGGCGAGCGACTTTCTCAACTTGTAATCTTAGCTGGCGTATGGCAAGTTCATGACTCAGCTGTGGCTGGCTATCTATTAAACCAGCAACATAATGAAAATACTGCTGAGTGACTGCCAATGCCGTACTAATTTGACCCAAATACATGGCTTTATAATCGTTTGGTTTTTGCTCATAGGCGCTGATTAAATAGTCTGCTAGATAAGCGGTTGCCCCATACCAGCAAGCAGCAACGCCCGCCGCCCCATGCCAAAACCCCACACGTTCTAGATAAGCATTGGCTGTCCCAACTTGATTGGCTGTCACCTTACAAAACTGTAAAGTCGCTGTATCAGTGGCTTGCATCCCTATCGCCCGCCATTCCTCGTTATCAATCTCAATGCCAGTTTGCTGCATATCTACAATAAGTAATTGCGATTGTCCGTTCTTATCACGATAGGTCATTAGCGCGCGATCAACAATGTTGGCTCCGGAACACCACTCTTTTGTACCGCTGATTTTACCCTGCTGATAATGAATAGGATCGGAGTGACCCTCTGCTGCCCAAACAGCCCACAACCCTTGATCAGCTTTAGCATAGCCCACCTCATGTAAAATACTTAGCGCATCCAAGTGCGACTCAAACCATTTTGCAATCGTTAAATCGATTCCTGCAACGTAGGCCAAGATCTGCCAACGGATCAATGTGCTTGATATTGCACCATTTACATTGGTAGCACCACTTGCCGGATGCGGGACTTTCTTGCTATAGGTGATTAAGGCTTTTAGAATGTCATGACGTAATGCATCAGTTAAGCCAAGCGTCCTAATGGTTTGATTATCAGTATGTATGATATTGTCTATACTGGCTTTAATCTCTGATAATAAAGGATTTTTTGCATCTAACGGTAGCATAAGGGTCTCCTGATCGTTCTTATGAGTCAGACATTTGGACTGTGACAGGTTTCAAAATATCTGTTTGTCGCCTTTTAACATCATACAGATCATCTAAAAAACTCTGCTGCCAAGCTTGCAAGTTATCTTTTTGCAGTCCTTGCAGTAGCGATTGATAGCGCGACTGCCGCTCACCTAATGGCATCGTCAGAGCAATGCTTAAACCTTTTGTCATACTTTTTGGTTGATGTGGGTCGATAATGACTGCGGCTTGCATTTGCGCCGCTGCTCCAGCGTAACGTGAGAGCAATAGCACGCCAGGATTATCAGGATTTTGAGCGGCAATATACTCTTTGGCAACCAGATTCATACCATCTTTAAGCGAATTGACCCAGCCGATATCACTCTGCCAAAACATCGTCATTAATGTCTCGTGGCTTATTACGCTTTCGTCATAGCTGATAGCTTGCCAATTACCTGTAGAAGCATCTTTTGTATATTTATGAGGCAAAAACTGCTGATTAATATCATTAACAGCAGTTTTAACATCATGATGAAGTCGTTGATAAGCAGGCACATCTAAGCGACTAGGACAGGCGATTTGTAATAATTTCAGTTGATTCTGATAGGACGGATTTTGCTGTAAAAAATTGCGATATGCTGAAAAACGCTTTAATAAACCTTTTGAGTAATCAATTCTATCTACTGCAATAATCTGTTGGGCGTTAGACTTTATGCTTTTTTTGCTCTGATGGGCTTTGACGTATTGTACTGAGCACTGCGCAGACAAATGGCTAACCTGTTGTTGGATTCTCTCCACATTCACACCGATTGGATAAGCCTTAACCATTAAAGAATGCTGGGATTTTAAATCTAAATTGAGCAGTAACTGCACATCAGATGATTTATATAGACTAGCAGCATGTTTGTCGTGTAAAACATTTATTGGTGAGAGCTCTAAAGAACATACCTCTAAAATCTTATCTGTTAAATAATATCTGCAAACCACAAGACAGTTGGCTCTACCTTGATGAGTTTGTGTACCAAGTACGTCATAATGAGCAAGGTGCCTAATGAGCTCATCGCTTTTATCAAGCGATTGCCAAAATGGCAATGAGACAAATGGGATGTGTAAAAAAAATCCGATACGATTGTGAATACCCAACTGCCTACAATGATATGCCACACTTAAAAAGTGATAATCATGAACCCAAATCACATCATCAGGCTTAATAATCTTCTTTAATTGCTTAGCAAAAAGACGGTTTACCTCTTGATAGCCTGCGTAATCCTCTGGTGTTTCATGAATTAAATCAGGTCGCTCGTGCAATAATGGCCACAATACATTATTGGCAAATCCACAGTAAAACTGCTGATATTGCTTAGTCGTAAAAGCAGTGGTCATATAAGTAATAGAGGTCTTACCCTGTGATATATCTATGCCTGATAAGACGGCTTGTTTGGTAATACTAAATTCATGAGAGAAATCATCATCAAGTATATTAACGATTTCACCATTCCAGCCCATCCAAACGACTGATTTTTCCATCAATACGTCTTGCAGTGCTATCGCCAGTCCGCCTGCCATTGGATTTTTATCAGGCATTTTAACCCGATTAGACAAGACGATTAAGCGGCTCATATCACGTGCCTCACTGTTTCTTTTGCTAGCATTGAATGCTCTTGGCAAAAGCTTAAAAAGCTATTCAGTAACATGGTGACCTCATGAGTATTACGTACATAGTAATTGGCATGCGTAGCCTCACTACCAACCTTAATCCCCATTCCTTTTAATGGCTGTGGTTGACTGACTATTATTTGATTTTCACCTTGTACAGCGATAAACCCTGCTTCATCCGTAATATCATCACCGATAAAAATAGGGAAAACACTATTACTACTCTGCATTCTTTTTAATAAAGTCAGAATTGCGCTACCTTTATCCACTCCTTTTGGCACTACCTCCCAAACATATTTACCGGATTTCAATGTCCAGTTAGCATAAGTTTTTAAGGTTTCTACCATGAGAGTATAAGCCGCATCAGCCAACACAGGGTTCTTTCGGAAATGGAGGGCGACAGAATAGGGTTTATTTTCTACGGTGAGGTCATCAAAAGGAATGCAAGATTGGATAATAGACTTTCTTATTACAGCAAGTTCCATGATGTCAACAGATACAACGTGTGTCTCATTATGATCACTGATATCATCAAACGCTATTTCTAGTCCATGCGTTGCGGCAATCGGTAATGTTAAAGGAGACAGCATTTGCCTTGCTTCAGCCAAACTGCGTCCTGTTATGACAGCAAGTTTTACACCATGGCTTTGTATTTTTTGTAGAAGAGTTAAGGTTGATGTTGGGATAACACTGTCTTTTGGATTCAGTGTGAAATCAGCTAACGTACCATCTATATCTAGAAACAAATAATAATTTTGCTGAGGGCATAAATAGTCAGCAAAGTTTTTTGGCAGAATATAAATAGGTCGCCTATTTATGCTGGGATTTCTTCCTGAAGTCACGTTTCTTCCCTTTTAATATGAGAACATTTTTCGCTCTAACACCACCTAAGTTTGAAATAATTTAGCTGCTAAAAGTTACTGTCGTTTTTAATATAGATCTATAGGAAGGCCACTATTAAGCAACTAAATCTAATAAGAAGTGTGCCATAGCTCCAGTAAAAATCTAGTGACCAGAGTGTGCTGTTTGACGTGAGTTCTGTAACTCATTAAACACGGTTGCCATTTATAGCAGACCGCTATACATTGTATGTAATTCAATGGCGCTTAGCTTTTCGTGTAGTGCGCTCATTTGTAACTTGCAGCTCTTGTAATACGCTACTTTGTCTTTTTCTTTGTCTTCTAAGCTTTTTTGATAAGTAAAATCTTCCAATAGCATTAAACAATTTGTAATTAACTTGAGATTATTTAATGATAGATCCTCATACTTACCCAAAGCATGCGACTTGATTTTTGAGCGTAATTCAAATAATCCCAAATTACTGTCTTGATAATATTTTTTAATCAGTTCGTCCCTTGATTCTACGCTACTCTTATCATTTTCTTTCATCGCAACCCTCAAACTATATGCTCCTGTACTTATAACTACCCATTTTCTTATAAATGATTAAGCATCAAGCCAATGCTGTTGTCTGGCATAAAAAAGCTGTTTGGGCGTATCGATATCATAGCTAAGTTGATGGTTTATGACCGTACTTAACTCATTTGATGGTAAGGCTCTAATAAAATGGCGCAGACCTTTATCCCCTATCAGTGCTGGTTGCCACTGTTTGAGACGCTCAACGTTAATGACTATCGGAAGACCGGTGATATTATTTTTACTTGTATTAGTAGAATACACTTTATCTAGACATTGATAACGACTAGCGACCACTGTGCTTTTGAACGCTAACAATTCTTTCAAATGCTCACTATCTAACAATACTTGATCTACCCCCATGATTAACACTCGATTAATCAATGAGATCTTCAAGTTAGTCAGAGCTTCAATACCAAGAGACAAGCTATGCGCCATACCCGTTTTAGGTATTAAATTCATCACGGTATAGATTATTGGATTTTGACGGACCAACTCATTAATCGCATCAGTGATTGCTGGTTGATCTTTAGGAAGGACAACAATAACGGCAAGAGGCTTTGTGGCTAATGCTATTTTAGTCATATAACAGATGAGAGGTTCGCCATGCTTGCTGAGCAGTTGCTTAGATTGACCAAGACGCTCGCTCAGACCGCTTGCTAAAATAATAACAGCGTGGTTTTGTTCATCATTTTCTGTACTATTGGGCAATGGATTTTTGGTTGGTAAAGTAGAATTATTAGTATCAACATCGCTAGTCATGGGCGTAATCATTTTTATAATTATTGAAGCCTGATTGCTCTGAAGCGTCCAGATTATAGTAGCTATTTGGAAGTGATATTTGCGGCGCGTGTCCATGAATCACCGCGCTCATTTGTGCCATGATACTGAGTGCCAATGCTTCAGGTCCATCCCCACCCAACTTATAACCGATAGGATAATGCAGTTTACGAATACCATCAGCTAAAATATGTGGGTTAGCACTTGTCTCACTAATTTCTTTGATTAAACGCTCAGTACGATAGCGAGGTCCCAGTTGTCCAAGATAACGATATTGAGCAGAATGCTCTAGTAGTACGGCTAGTCGGGCGTGGTCTTGAGCCAGACTATGAGACATCACAGCAACGGCGGCGCCAGCACTGAGATTGAGCAATGTTTCGCTATCATCCAAAGCCACGCACAGTACTGAGTCTGCTTGGCTAAAGCGCAGACGTGTTGCATATTGGGGTCGACTGTCTATGACGGTGACATGCCAATCCTGTAACTTTGCCATTGTCACCAGCGGTATAACATCGTTACCTGCCCCGCAAATCACTAATCGTGTCTGTGGGTAAATCCGCTGAAATAACCACTCACTCTCATGCTTCCGATTACCTGTAGCTTGTAGCTCTAGATCGCTCGTTAACTTAATGTATTCAGCATTTTTTTTATGAAACTTATGCTTTGATAGTTTTTGAATGGTATTTAACAACATATCATCTATAAACGTATTCGAATCGCTTATCATGTTGCGGTTCAAATATAAATCGGTCAGACTTCCTGCTCTTAAATACTGATTTAAATAAATACGGCTACCAACTTTCATTTCTGGCACTTTAATCTTTGCACTATCCGACCTAATAAGCGTAGCAATGGTTGCTGACTGTTGAGTGTGACGAACCTGACGAATTAAATCGAGTAGCGGTATTGCTGTCGCTAAACGCTCAAACAATACATGCACTCGTCCATTACAACCCAAGCCAAAATTGAGCTCGCCCTCTAAAAGATCGTCTTCAGACCTATCTTCATCTTTGACAGTAGTGCCTTCTTCTACAACAGTTGAATCAGGATCGCCATTGTTATGATATCCAATGTCATCCCCTGTTTGGTATATCTGGACGCTCGCGCCATGACGGGTCAGCCAAAATGCACGTTTGATAATATGCGGCTCAAGGCAGCCACCACTAATCATTCCCACCGAACGTCCATCGGCGCAGATAAGCATCATCGCCCCTGGTTGCCGATACGCCGAGCCTTCTGTACGAACTACGGTAGCTAATACGGCATCGATGTTTTGTTGTATCGCTTGCTCAGCAAGGTCAAGGATATCAGCAGCTTGATTCATAACGTTCCTTATAGACTTATCAATAAGCTTAGAGAATAAGCTAAAAAAACCCGCTGTTTAATCGGGTTTTTTTAAGCAAAACAGTATTTGATAAGAATCAATCTGGCAGTTGGTCAATAAGCTTATCTAGAGTAATAGGGAAGTCTCGAACCCGGATACCGACCGCATTATAGATAGCATTTGCAATCGCTGCTGCAGCGCCTGAAATTGCCGTTTCGCCAATCCCTTTGATATGCATCGGATTGGTATAACGATCATCTTCTTCTAGCAAAATAACATCCAATTGCGGTACGTCAGCATTGACAGGAATATGGTATTCAGAGAGGTCATGATTACATAAGCGACCGTCATGCTTATCATGGATAACCTCTTCCATCAAAGCTGAACCTATGCCAAAAACCATACCACCATAGCACTGTGAAGTAGCAGTTTTGTGATTGAGGATACGCCCTGCGGCAAATACGCCCGTCATACGCTTGACTCGAATCTCGCCCGTCACTCGGTGCACAGCGACTTCGGCAAAATTGGCACCAAATGAAGATTGGCGATGGGTTTTTTCATTTTTACCCGGTTTAATCTTGCCTTTAGCACTTAACTTTTGGTCGTCATATTGCGCGATAATATCGGCTAGGGAATAACTATTATGGCCACTAAAATCATATTTGCTTTGTTTAGCCTCCTGCTTCTCCGGCAAGCGTTCCAATACAGATTCAGGGAGAGGCACGCTCGTTTTTTCTGCTAACTTCTCTACAAGTTCAGTGGTGACATCCTTACCAGATTCAATGATAGTCTCTGTTACTGTAACTTCATGCTCTCCTATTTCGCTGATCTGACCGTCATTTAGCTGGATGGTGTCGGAATATAGTCCAACTTTGTCTGCCAGCATTTCACGCAATTGCTGACACGCCAGATAAATACTGCTACCTGAGCTTGCCGCACCCATGCTACCGCCTGAACCAACGGCTGGCGGCATACTGGTATCGCCAAGTTTCATCTCAATATGGTCAACCGGTAGACCAAGTAGGTCAGCAGCAATTTGGGTAAATACGGTATAAGAGCCCGTACCAATATCGGTCATATCCGTTTCAATAATGGCTTTGATCCCAAGCGTTTTTGAGTCATCGAGTTGTAGGGTTGCTCTTGCTTCAGAAAGCTTTAACTGATTACCACGGGCAGCGGCAGCCATACCGATACCCAACCACCAGTCTCCTTCTAAGCTCTTGGCGGGCATCTTATTGCGCTTCTCCCAACCAAACTGCTCAGCCCCTTTTTCCATACAGGCGATCAGCTGCCGAGTTGAAAAAGGTATTTCTTTACTAGGATCCTGATGAGGCTCATTACGACGGCGTAGCTCTATAGGATCCATATCTAATTGAATGGCCAACTCGTCCATTGCACATTCAACAGCAATTAACCCCACCGCTTCCCCAGGGGCACGCATAGAACCTGATAGCACTTTATTGACATCAACCATCTGATAGTCGACCTGACGATTTTCACCGCGGTATAGATAGTGAGTAGACAGCGCTGCAGGCTCAAAGAAGCTCTCGCCGGGTAAGTTACTAGTAATAGTATTATGGATAAAAGTATTAATAATACCGTTTTTATTACAGCCGATGCCAATCCGTTGGCGCGTATCTGAGCGCCTTATGGTGGTTTCCATGACTTGCGGGCGAGTCATCACAATCAATACCGGACGCTTTAGCTCTTTTGCAGAAATGGCCGCGGCAATCGATTCAGGTGCAATACCAAGTTTACTGCCAAAACCGCCACCAACGTAATGAGCAATCAGTTGTACATTATCTGGATCCAAATTTAAGGCATCCGCCACTTGTTGTTTGCAAGATGACAACATCTGATTGGCCGTATACAAGACTAACTTTTCATCCTCCCAATAAGCCAATGTAGCATGTGGCTCCATGGGCGAACTACTCTGGCTTGGCGTATGATAAATCTGATCAAACGAAACCTCAGACTCTTTAAGTCCTTGCTCTGGGTAGCCCTGCTTATAATTCTTGTCTGAGCCTTTTTTTTCATCAACCGAATGCGCATTTCCCAATGCTGAGCTGAAATCTATCACAGCATTTGCTGTTTCATCTTCATAAGTCACCTTGAGGGCTTTTGCGCCTTCAGTAGCCGCTTCAAAGGTTTCAGCGATTACGGCAGCTATGGGCTGACCATGGTAAAAAATCTCAGCGACTCCTTGAGTGGGTGCTTTTTTCTCTCCGCCTTGCTGGGCGTTACGCAAAAAATGCTCGGGATCAGTAACCACTTTAATAATACCTGGAATCGCCTCTACTGCATGGCTATCGATGTACTTTACCTTGCCTTTAGCAATGGTCGCACCCACTAAGACGCCGTAAACCTGTCCTTCAATATAAAATTCTGCGCTATAAGTCGCTTGTCCACTGACTTTCAAGGAACCGTCTACACGGTTGATAGGTTTACCAACCAATTGACTGGCAGTTTTATCAAAAAGAGTATCAACTGGGTTATCCATGGTCAGTTTTTTTGTGGGTTCTGATGGCAGTACTGCGTCCAATAGTGACATGATTATGCTCCCTTACCCGTTAGTGCGCGCTCAATAACTTGCTTTAACAAGCGACGCGTCAGCGGTATCTTAAAGTCGTTCTGACCACTACCCTTGGCATCTTTTAATAGCAAATCTGCCGCTTGCGAAATAATGTCGACGTTACCGTCTGTACCTATAAGTAATGCTTCAACCGCTTCATTACGCCAAGGCTTAGTGCCAATACCACCAAATGCCAAACGTACCGTTTCTAATTTTCCTTGATTATTGACGTTTATTACTGCCGCGCATGACACTAAAGCAAAGGCGTAAGAGGCGCGATCACGAACTTTGTCATAAGTGTGCATGCCTTTCACTGGAGCTGGGAGAACAATATGAGTAATCAGCTCCCCTGTCTCTAAGACAGTTTCGATATTTGGCGTGTCTTTTGGCAAGCAATAGAAGTCTTTAATCGGAATCTGGCGCGAGGTGCCGTCTGCTTTGAGCGTCTCAATAGTGGCATCGAGTAAGCGCATCGCTACCGCCATATCTGATGGGTGCTGAGCAATACAATCATCACTCGTTCCTAAGACAGCAAGCGGACGATTTTCACCTTTAATAGCGGGACAACCAGAACCAGGATTGCGTTTATTACAAGGACTATCGGGCTGATAAAAGTAGTAACAACGGGTGCGTTGTAATAGATTGCCGCCTGTGGTCGCTTTATTACGCAATTGTCCTGAAGCCCCTGCTAGCATCGCCCGAGCTAATACAGGGTAGCCTGCCGTAACCGCTGGGTGCGCGGCCAAATCACTATTTGTCACCAGCGTACCGATGCGTAACCCACCATCAGCAGTAGCCTCTATTTGTTGCAGCTCTAAGCGCGTAATATCAACCAATTTTTGAGGAGTCTCAATCTCAATCTTCATTAAATCTAGTAAATTGGTGCCGCCGGCAATAAAAGATGTATCCTCAGGCGTGGCAAACATCACGGCTTGTTGCGGTTCGAGGACACGAATATATTCAAAGCGTTTCATGAACGTTCTCCCTTAGCACTGGCAGCATTGGGAACATTAGCAACATTAGCAACATTGGCAGTTTGCTTTACCATTGAATGACCGCCAATTTGTGCCTCGCTAGGCGGCGGCGACCAAATACCGCTAATAGTTAGAGCAGCTGCCTCATCATTGCATGTATCGTTAATCACTGAAGAAGAATCTGATAGTTGGTTTTCGAGTACCTGTGAGATGGCTTTGATAATATTAGGATAGGCTGAACAGCGACAAATATTACCACTCATGCGCTCAGCAATTTCTTGTACTAACAGTCCATTAGGATTTTGCAAGTCAGTAGTCACATGACTTGGCCACTGTTGTTTTATTTCCTCTATCAATGCCGTTGCAGAACAAATTTGTCCCGGTGTGCAATAGCCACATTGAAACGCATCATGGTCTTTAAAAGCCTGTTGCAATTCTGATAGCGATTCAGGTAGTCCGATACCTTCAATGGTGGTAATCTCATCACCATCGTGCATGACCGCTAATGTCAAACAAGAATTGATTCGTCGACCATTAATAATCATAGTACAAGCGCCGCATTGCCCATGATCGCAGCCTTTTTTTGGTCCTGTGATATGTAGATGGTGACGACATACATCCAGCAATGTCGTTCGCGGGTCAAGATTATCAAACTCATAATCCTGCTGATTAATCTTTAACATTAAATTAGACATGCTGGCTTCTCGCTGGCAAAAGATAATAAAATATTAGATTAGGTCTTGTAACTAGTCTATAGATTAAATGTTAACTGTTAACTACATTCAGTTATTGCTGTTGTATTTTTCGGAACCATGAGATTTTGGTAATTTGAACTACGAACCCATAATGGGCGCAGTTCGACTAATTTCCGACTGCGCTACTTGTTCAGGTGATCCTTGTGCTACAATTTTCCCACCTTCATCACCAGCGCCCTGACCGATATCAATAATCCACTCGCTACTTATGGCAACCTGCATATCTTGCTCAACCATAATAACGATATTGCCAGTGTCAACAAGAACCTTACAATCACCTAGTTAGCTCTATCAGTACCAGTCAAAATACAAGAATGTCGTATCTCTAAAGAAAATTGGAGCAGTTAGTAACAGTCGTAACCTTTCGTCAAGTTTCATAAAGCTACGCAACGTCATAATCCTTTATCATTTCCTTTGTCGACAGAGTAAGGCTTCATCAAGACATTTTGTTTGATGGTAAATCTTGCTTCTCAATCAATAATTCATGTTTGAATACGAATTTGGAAGGAAATGATAATGAAAAATACAATGATAAGCGTTATTGTAGCTGCTACCGTTTGTTTTGCTATGATTGGTCAAGCAAGTGCTGCACCCGCGCCGCATGTTGCAAAACATCATGTTACCCATCCAAAGCAACATAAAGCTCCTCAGAAAGTAATAGTTAAAAAAGTTGCAAATAAGAAGGTTGCACATAAGAGAGTTGTGGCTCAACACCATAAACCTGCACCTAAAGTCGTATATGTTCAAAACCGTCGTTAATTAGCATACATTTAATGGTATTATCTGATGAAAAATAGCTCCTAGTTAGGAGCTATTTTTCATTGTGTTACAGATTATAATTTCATCTATGGTCGTTTGAGCAGCAATGAATGCTTGCTCTATAGCCTATATACCTCCTGCCCCCTTACTTGAAGCCTCACTGTTTTCGACCAATATTGCTGCAGCGCTTTTTTTCAGAGTTGCCCACTGCCCATCATCAACATAAATACCTTCTTTCCATGCCCTTTGATGGGTTTTATACAACTCATCTGTTGATAGTTTACGATCAAAACACTTAATATCCTGTTCAATATCAAAGTTGGCCGTTGATAGCTCAATGACCATGTCATTGGTATTATAATTTGCCTGCGCTTCATTAAAAAAATACAGATCAGGATAGACAAATCTTTTATCTAAAGTAAATATCGTATGCTTGGGTGCGCTACCATTGTCCCACTTCGCCAAACAAGCAATGCCTTTTGCCGCCAATTTTGCAAGCTCACTATAAGCCAGCCAGCGGTTATGACAATTCTGTAAATATACTTTAAAATGATTTCGACTGCCCATCTTTTCAATCACATAATCCATTACTGCCGGTAAATGACAGACCAAACTGCTCCCATGCAAATCTAATCTGACTTCACCCTCGCCTTGATAGATGATATCAATCGCAACATCACGTTCAGACAAAATAAAAGGACTGGCATTATTAAAATGCAAAATACCGTTTAGACCTGCCATTTGCAGCTCAGCTACCATGGAAGCAATAAGGTCAGCTTCGCCTACTTCACGTTGCATACCCAGAAAAGCTTTATTCACCATGGTCACTATTTCGTTATGCGATACGATCATGGGTTAACCCTCTTTTCGGTACAGATAAATTTGGTAACAAAGGAAACAGCCACTCATCGCTGTGTACTTCAGCAAACAAAGGCGCACCTTGGAATAGCGTGACACGCACCCAGCGATCTGATCTTGGATCGAACTTAGTCGCGCCAAACATAGACAATTTACAGCGTAACAAATGCATTGGTAATGCCGTTTTTTGCAGCACATTAATCTGAATATCGCCCATCTTTTTATGTCCCATTGTCCAGACGCGCCGAGCAATAGAACGATACTTTGGTTGCTTTAAGATAAATTCTGATAACAGTTGCTGTGGATCCGCTTGTTGTAATGCCAGATATAAAGTGTTCGCCTGCCTACCAATATCTAACAGGAATTCCTTATCATCGCCACGCTCTTGTCCACGCACACCCATTCTTGGCTCTTCTTTATCTTCTGAGCGATACCAGAACCAATAGACATTATCTTCTGCCTCAAAATCAATACTTATCGCCCATTGATAACGCGCTTCTAATACGTCAATCAAATCTTGTACGACTTTGCCACCGGGCAGCGACATGGTTTCATCAGCATTGGCTTGCCCTGCAAACGCATCAACAAGCTCAGGATACAGCTCCATCAGACAAGAGGTAATGACCTCTTGGCTCTCAAAACTAAGGTACGCCTGACGCTGTAAAAAATCAGCCCACGTAACACATCCTTCAATCTCGCTCGTAAAGTTGTTTTGTAGCTTATTCAGCTCATCAACGACGGTACTATTCAGTAGAATTTGCGGCTCATTGATAGTGACCACTTCAGAGAAATGCTGGATAGCGCGCTTCATTAAATGTGAAAGCTGCTGGATTTTATTATTACGATCATCTTCAATATCACAGACCAACACCGCTTGTAGCGCGCCTTCACGCGCACTCAGCCATTGATCAACGACACAAGGATGATTAATGAGATAAGGCGCCATGCCAAGACCAGTCGCATTACCTATGCCCAGATACTGCTTAATCTCAGGATGCAAGCTGACCGCTTTATCACCGCCCTTTTTCTGAGCCAAGTAATCGACCCAGTCAAGGCTAAATTCTCGAATGAGATACACCGCACACATCTGGGCACGAAAAGATTGATTAAAATCCTCGCTGTGATCTAGCGGTTTAAAGTCATAAATACCAAATTTGCCATTGCCATAAACTGCCGTGGTACGCAGTATATAACCCACTTGCGCAAGTACGTCCAAATCAGGCTGCTGACCTTCAGCAAGTGAGCTGACAATATGATCAAAAACCCGAACGCTTTTATTGGCACGTGCCAGCACCATCACCATGTTGGAGTTACGACCCGCTTCTTGTAATGGCACATTGGCTTTTAGGTTTGCAAGTAGCTCGTCTCCTATCTCTCCATAAACGAGGGCAAAGGTGACATCCCATTTTTGCGCAATGACACGATCATTACGTTCTTCATCAGCAATCTGATTGCAAAACACCACCAGATGATAAACGTGCTCAGGGGTTTGTAAACGATAAATGACCTGTCCATAGCCGTCATTATCTAAATCCCACAGATGCTTGCTTAATGTCCAATGCTCTTTGTCGATTTTGCGCAATAACGTACGGACGAAGCTAATACGCGTTTGGTGCATAGCGCCGAGTCGTTCAGAATGCATCACCACATCGGGTGTACGGAAGCTGACTGCATCTAGCCTATCGTTGTTTGGCAAAGTATGTTCCATATAACTATCACCTTCAATAATGTGTTGAACCAACCACCTTTTAATACTGTAGATTTGCAGTTTTTATGAGCAAATAAACTATCAGCGATAACAAAGCGCTATCTAATCAACTTCTTTACCAATACTTTTTTCGACAAGCTGCTCTTCGATGAGTTGATGAGCAGTTTCCACGCTATTAGGGCGATAAAGATCTTGATCCCTTGCCATCTGCTGCGCAATTTTTGGTCCATTCCATAATGATGGCAGCAAAACAAAGGAGACAGGCACCGCCGTAATGACAATAAAGGATTGCAACGCTGTCACGCCGCCTGCACCAAGCGAGATAAGAACAATCGCCGTCACCCCCATCATCACGCCCCAAAAGGTGCGAATGATAGCATTTGGCTCTCTCTCACCACTGATCACGACACTGATGGTATAGGTCATCGAATCACCAGTAGTAACAATGAAAACCATGGTTAGAATGATAAACAATAAGGAAGTAATCAAAGGAAATGGCAGCTGCTGAGTGATGGCAAGCAGTGCTCCAGGAAGATTAAAGCCTTCAAATGCTGTACTCACACTACCAGGATTGGCAATCTCAAACGCAAGACCCGAACCGCCGATGACCGTGAACCAAAAGCAGGTAACCAATGGCGCCAAAATGCACACGGTCGTAATCAATTCACGAATCGTGCGACCGCGTGAGATACGAGCGATAAATATTGCCATCATCGGGCCATAACCCAAAAACCAGCCCCAAAAGAAAACCGTCCAACCACCAAGCCAAGCTTCATCACCGCGATAGGTTGCCATCGGGATAAAGTTTTGCACCATGGTGCCAACACCTTGAATATACCCATTAACAATAAATTTGGTAGGACCAAACATCAAAATAAAGACCATCAGACCAAAGGCCAATATGACATTAAAGCGACTGAGCAGCTGCATACCTCGAGCAAGACCACTAATGGCTGAGAGCGTATAAAGTGCAATAGCAAAGATGATAATGATAAGTTGGGTAGTAAAGGTATCAGGAATACCAAACAGCGTATTCAACGCATAGCTGGTTTGTAATCCCAAAAATCCAATAGGACCGATCGTACCGGCAGCAACCGCGACAATACAGCAAGCGTCGATAATTGCGCCCGTATGACCTGTAAGCACGCGCTCACCAAACATAGGGTATAAAAGCGTACGCGGTTTCAGCGGCAAGCCTTTATCATAATGTAGATGCATCACCACAATAGCCGTCAAGCTACCGACAATTGACCAAGCTAGAAATCCCCAATGCATAAAGGACTGAGATAGCGCATTGAAAGCGCGTTGTTGGATATCAGCAGATTCGCCATAAAGTGGCGGTGCGCTAACGAAATGAGCGATAGGTTCAGCGGCTGCCCAAAAGACGCCGCCGCCAGCGAGCAGCGTACAGAATAAAATCGCCATCCATTTAAAACCGTCCATCTCAGGCTTCGCTAGATTACCTAAAATGACGCGTCCCGTGCGACCTGCGCCGACTGCTAGTGCAATCACAAAGGTCGCTAACAATAATATTTGCCAAAAAGGACCAAAGACCGTTGCCGACCAAGAAAATCCGATATTGATTAATTTTGCCAAGCGCTCTTCGGCAAAGATGGCCATGAGAACAAAGGCAATAATAAAGCCGCCACTGTACCAAAATGCTGGGTTTTTTAGCCCTAAAGTATCTGATGGAGTCTCTACATGCATTACATTATCCGCTATCTTATCGGTTTCGTGAGAGCGTCCTTGCTCATGTCGCTTACTGTTAAATCCTTTTAAATCAGCCATGATGTAATTCCATATGATAATGTTGCGTCATTTAAATTGGCGTTTTATCTAAACCGTCTTACCCATCTATACTTTAATGCTTGTGACTTTCATGCTCGTGAATTTGAGTTTTAGCCAGCATTTTAGAAAGCTACATCTGTGCCTAGCATTTATACTAAAGGCTTAATGCCACTTTCAAGAAAATTAAACCAGTTTTGTCCAATGATTTTTCCAGCATCAGCATCATTAAAGCCATGTTTGAGCAGACCGTTATAAATATTCTCCATCCCATCCTTGCCTGCAAACCATGGCAAAGTATCCGGCCAACCTGAATTGTTGGCATTGCCTTCGCCATAATCCATTGCCTTTGACCAGCGTCCATTGCGCATCCATTCAAGTACCGCTTGCGGTTGATTTAGGCACAAATCACTGCCTATCGCTAAATGATCAACCCCATATTTATCAGCACAATCAGCAACCATGCTGCAAAAATCATTGAGCGTACAATCACTGCCATTCGGCAAATGAAACGGATATAGGCTAAAACCTAACAGCCCGCCTGCTTTGGTTAAGGCACTAATAACGGTATCAGATTTATTACGCAACGCATCGTGTGCAGCCGTTGGATTGGCATGACTGATACATATCGGGCGCGTAGAATGCTCGATCGCTTCAAGCGTTGAACGCTCTGCGCTATGCGACATATCAATAATCATCCCAACTCGATTCATCTCTGCTATCGCCTGCTGGCCAAAGCGCGTAATGCCACTATCATTCTTCTCATAACAACCGGTTGCTAGTAGGCTTTGGTTATTATACGTCAGCTGCATGATCAGTAGTCCTAAGCGGCGCATCACGCTGATAAGACCAATTTCATCATCAATCGGTGAACAATTTTGCGCGCCAAAAAGGATACCGACTTTACCTTGCTGCTTTGCCATCGCAATATCAGTGACTGAATACACCGGCAAGATAAGATCTGAGTTTTGCTCAAAGCGTGCATGCCATTCTGCAAAGCGTGTCATTGTCTGCCGCGAATCCTCGTGATAAACCAAGGTGGCATGTACCGCATTGATACCGCTGGCTTGCAGCATTTTGAAATAGTCACGATCCCAATGGCTATACTGTAAGCCGTCAATGACGATATGGTCTTGATACATGGTTAATTCCTTTTATACTTTTACGAATGCATTGTGGCAGGAGAATCTTTACCAGCCACACATCACTATTAGCACCTGTCATTAACTGACTCTTAATAAGCCTTTTGATAAGCCGTTTTAACAATAGTATAAAACTCTTTAGCGTACTGACCTTGTTCACGCGGGCCAAAGCTAGACTCTTTACGACCACCAAACGGTACATGATAGTCCGTACCAGCAGTGGCTAGATTGACCATGACGCAACCTGCTTGTACTTGCTCTTTGAACATCGCACTATTACGCAAGCTTTGGGTAATGATACCGCCGGTTAGACCAAAGCGAGTATCATTAGTCATCGCAATCGCTTCTTCCAAATTTTTGACGCGCATGACACAAGCTAGGGGCGCAAACACCTCTTCTTGATTGATATCCCAGCTGTTATCAGTCTCAGTAAACAAGGTAGGCGACATATAATAGCCATCATGCGGCATTGATAGGCGCTCACCACCAAAGGCTAAATTGGCACCGGCTTGCTTGGCCTTTTCAATCCAGTCTAGGTTGGATGCAAGTTGCTTATCATCAACCACAGGACCCATAAAGATACCGTCATCAAGCGCATGACCAACTTTTAGGGTTTTCATTTTTGCAATGACACCATCGACGAAAGCATCATGAATGCCATCCATGACGATCAAGCGTGAAGATGCCGTACATTTTTGTCCTGAACCCCCAAACGCACCAGCAACCGCCGCATCAATCGCGACTTGTAAATCGGCATCATCAGCGATAACCAAGGCATTCTTACTACCCATCTCAAGCTGGCAACGGACAAAGTTTGGCGCGGTTGCCGCAGCAACTTTACGACCGGTTGGCACAGAACCTGTGAAGCTAACTGCATCAATATCTTTTGAATTAATGAGTGCATCGCCAACTGATGAGCCGCCACCCAATACCAAGTTGAATGTGCCTTCAGGCAACCCTTGACGATGAATGATTTCAGCTAAGGCGACCGCACTGGCTGGTGTTAAATTGGCAGGCTTCCAAATGACACTATTGCCAAATGCTAAAGCTGGGGCTATTTTCCACACAGCAGTTGCGGTTGGGAAGTTCCAAGGAGAGATAATAGCGACGACACCGACTGCTTCACGAGTGACTTCTACTTTAACCCCTGGACGTACTGAATCCGCAGTATCGCCCATTTGACGCAACACCTCAGCGGCATAATAATGGAAGAACTGACCTGCACGATAAATCTCACCGCGACCTTCCGCAAATGGCTTGCCTTCTTCACGTGACAACAAAGTACCTAATTCATCGCAACGGGCAATCATCTCATCGCCAATTGCCTGCAGAATAGATTGCTTCTTCTCTAACGGCGTTGCCTCCCACTTTGGCTGCGCTTGGCGGGCAGCAGCAATAGCGTCCTTGACTTGATCGCTACTGGCTTGGGCGAACTCGCCGATAGTTTCGGTGATATCAGATGGGTTAATATTAGCAATGGTATCGCTACCCGCTTGCCATTCACCATTGATATAAAGTGATTGCTGTGGGTCTTGCTGTAATACTTTTTGTGTGTTTTGAGCTGACATAGTGGCGTCCTCAGTTTATTAAAATTCAAGTGATAAAATGATTTAAAGAGCTGTATAAATATAGTGAAAAACTATGGTACGTTCGCGTATACGACTAGCTCAACCAACATCTCTTCACGAGCAAGTCCTGCTATCACTAAAGCCGCGCGATTTGGATAGGGTGCTGTAAAATATTCTGCATAGACTTGATTGACCGTTTTTAGATATTCACGATCAGTAACATAAATGAGTACCTGTAACACTGAGTCCATGCCTACATTGGCACATTCTAAAGTATGCTTTAAATTATCAAGGGTTTGCCGAGTTTGGGCTTCGATACCACCTGCGACCACATCACCGTTTTCATCAATAGGAATCTGCGCGGTGTATAATGTGCCATTACTCGTGACTGCCCATTCAAGAGGTGCTTTTGAGGCATAAAGTGAAGTCTGAACCGCTTGTTTGGTTGAGGGAGTCGTCATATCGTCATATCCTTTGAATGAATGGTTTAGCAATTTCTGTGTTATTGATTATCCTACGCAATAAATAATGACAAATCTAACTAATTAAATATTAAATATGATAGATTTAATCTATCGCTATAATAAATAGTACCTGATCAACAGCAGCAAGCACAAAGGCACTAACGATTATGAAACTACAACAGTTACGACATTTTTTGTTTGTGGTAGAAGAAGGGGGTTTTCGTGTGGCAGCTAACCGCGCCAATAGAACACAGGCCGCATTATCCGCCTCTATAAAAGAGCTGGAAAAAACACTGGAGCAGCGTTTATTCGAAAGTGGCAATAAAGCAACACTGACACCGTTTGGAGAAAGTTGTTTGCCAAAGATTCAGCAGTTCATCAGTGTTTATCAAGCGTTTGAAGAGGACTTAAGAGCGACCGCAGCAGGCGATAAAGGGAAGATAAGAATTGCTAGCGTACCATCACTGGTGACTAAGCTACTGCCTAGTGTATTGGTCGCCTATTCAAAGAAATATCCTGATATTGAAATTGTTTTGATAGATGATAACGCGGTTGGCGTTGCAAACCGGCTGCTCACGGGCGAAGTAGATTTGGCGTTAGGTAACTGTACGAGTATCAATCAAACAGATATTGATTTTACCCCACTTATATCAGACCCTATCGGTGTGGTTTGTCTTAAAAGTAATGCGCTGAATCATGAATCACGTCACTCTCAAGGGCTAAAATGGCAACAACTCATGGCAGAGCCTTTTATTTATAATGGCACCTGTCGATTACTCGAGAACACACCCGCAGAAGTGCTCAACCGCAAAGCTCGCTACACAGTAGAAAATATCACCTCACTGTTCTCATTGTTAAGAAACGATCTTGGTATCACCACCCTACCAAAACTCGCCTTTCCTTCCAATGAACCCAAGCTGGTTTGGATAAACTTACTTGACCCTTCTTTAAACAGACAAATCGGCATCTTTAAACTGGCTGACAAATCTATTTCCCCGCCCGCTCAAGCGTTTTATGAGCTATGTGTGACCTATGTCCAAGAGCACTATCTATTGTGATGCATCCAACAATAAAATCACTGATTGCGGTATTATTGTCTTAATTAGGGAGTAGTGACAGACTGAATGAGTCATCACAGACGAAGACTTATCATGAAAGTAACGTCTAAAGATAGAGTGAACTCATTGATACCAGCGATACGTTATAGCGCTAGTTGTAACTAGCCCGAAGTGTGGCTGTAGCGCAGTGTCAACTTGTGATAAATGTGATAGGTGATCGAAATACTATGAATATGGTAAAAAGTAAATAGCGTTATCACTTTTAAACCTTATAATGCATAGCCATGTACAATATCGATGACACATAAAAAACAGCCTATAGAATCGATTCTGTAGGCTAATAAAATCAATACATATAAGATATTGTCGTATTATGATATTTGGTTAATCTACCTTGAACGATATAGGGTATTATCAGCAGTTCGAGTCTGCTTATGCCTATCAAACATTAAGAAAGCCCCAGTCTAAAGACTGAGGCTTTTTTTATTAGGGCAATATGGGATGTACCGGAAAATACTAGATTGATATCAATCAAAGCTTCGACTCTAACTCTTACGTTCTGTAAAGCACTTTAACCACATGCCAGCCAAATTTGGTTTTCACTAAGTGTGGAGTGAGGAGTTCGCCGCTGAAGCAAATTTTATCAAATGGCGGTACCATATCGCCTTGTTTAAACTCACCTAAGCTGCCGCCTTTTTTAGCTGAGGGGCAAGTTGAGTATTTCTTAGCCAACACATCAAACATGTTGCCTTTTTTAAGCTTGGCAAGGATATCTTCAGCTTGTTCTTTGTCTTTTACTAAAATGTGTAATGCGCTAGCTGTACGAGCCATAAGGTAAACCCTTTATAAAATATCGATTATCGGAGCATTATATCATTACTTACCTTAGTTGCTAACTTTACTGGTCTGCGCTACTTCATCAAAAGTCATTATCTGCCTTTTGAGTGTCAGTACCATATATCTAGCAGACGCCCATAAACAGTTTAATCTGAGCTAAAAGTAATTGGCAGCTTATGTACCCAGTGCTTATACAGTCGATTTATTAATCGCTGCTAGCCATTGTAACTTAGTCAGTGGAAGACAATAAACTGGAGCTTGTGTAAGAATTTTAGTATTTATATTGCTTAGTACCATAAAAAATTGCTTGGCTACTCTAGGTAGCCAAGCAATTTTAAATTTTATTATTGTTGTATGATTTTTTATAGTTATTGGCTTTTAATAACAAACGCTATCTAAACAACCGTAACATGCAAGCGCACATCAACATTGCCACGAGTGGCATTAGAGTATGGGCAAACTTGATGAGCGGTCTCGATTAGAGTTTGTGCTTGCGATTCATCAATACCAGATACTTCGACAGACAGCTCTATATCTAAGTTATAGCTATGATCAGCTTTCATACCAATACCAACTTGAGCAGATGTTTTCGAAGCGGTTACCGGTAGTTTCATTTGTTGTGCAGTCATATTTAGCGCACTATCAAAACACGCAGCGTAACCCATCGCAAACAGCTGCTCTGGATTCACCCCCTCTTTATCTTTTTCCTGAAATGATACCAAATCAAAACCGAGCGAACCATCATCAAGACCTGTATGTCCAGAACGACCACCAGTTGCTGTAGCACGAGTTTTATAAAATATTTTCATTATGCGTTCCTTATTTAGATTTATTGAATATGATTGAAATCAGACTTGATGCGTCGTGATAGGATTATTATAGATGCGCAACCAACAATTCGTTAGAACAGTCCTACGAAACTCTTGCCTAATTATCCAAAAATTTATATTATCAAGCAAACCTAAAAATAAGAAAAACATCATGCAGACAAAAACCATTGAACAATTACTTAGACTATTACCCAAAAATAAAACGATCGAATCTACTATTCCAAGCTTATTTTTCTATTGCGCTGACAGACCAAGTAAAACCGTCAGCTATATTCAAGAGCCTAGCATCTGTATCGTCCTACAAGGCGAGCGCGAGATTTACTTAGGAAAAGATTGCCAAAAATTTGACAATAGCAGCCTGATGTTTTGCCCTGTCGATATTCCTTTAAGTATGCATATTAAGCATGCTTCGTCAGACCATCCTGTCATCGTTTTATCAATGAAATTAAATCTTGTGATGATTCAAGAAGTGCTCGCTAGAATACCGCCTCAACAACAAGTAAAAGAAGGTAATTTGGGAATAAAATGGCAATTAGATGACGCTATAATGCAAGCATTTGAGCGATTGGTAAACTTACTTGATTATCCAAATGATACTGATTTTTTATCTTCTTTAATACAGCAAGAAATTTATTATCGCATGCTCTCGGCACAACAAGGGAATAAGTTGCGACAACTGGTCATCAATGGCAGTCATACTCACCGTATTGCACAAGCAACCGATTGGCTAAAAGCGCATTTAGACGAACCTGTAGTGATTGGAGACTTGGCGAGCAGATGTGGTATGAGTATCTCAGGTTTTCACCAACACTTTAAAGAGATTACACAGTTGAGTCCGCTACAGTATCAAAAAAAATTACGATTAATGGAAGCGAGGCGTCTGATCCTAACCAATGACTTTCAAATATCACAGATTGCCATGCAAGTAGGCTATGAAAGCCCCAGCCAATTTAGCCGAGAATATAAACGATTATTTGGAAACAGTCCAAATAGCGATTTGAGTTAAGAGGTTGAAAAAACTGGTGAAGTTATTACTGCAAATGAGCATTTTTGAAATGGTAATCTTCCAGGTTACTGCCTACGAATTTGACAGCAAATGTCAGTTCAAGTCCTCACTATGAACCTAAACCTGAACCTTCGGTTGCAGCACCCGTATTTTCGGTCTTTATTATTTTAAAACCCGCTAACTACACTAAGACCTGTATATCGACTTCTTTGATATGACTTTTGAAGATAAACCTTAAACTTTAAGCTGGTTAATCTTTGGCACTCTCTATCCAAGCAAACTCTTCCATAATGCGCATCCATTGATCGTCTAATCCTGCTTTTAGTAACAATGGCTCACCAGTGACCGGATGGCTGAGCGCTAAAGTCTGAGCATGCAGTAGCATGCGTGCGCAACCATATTGAGTACGAAAAAATCGATTGTGCCGTCCGTCGCCGTGGCTGGTATCACCCACGATATGATGGAATAAATGTCTCATATGCCGACGCAGTTGATGCTTACGTCCGGTCTCGGGGGTTAAGCGCATTAGACTATAGCGGCTCGTGTCATGCTTTTTTGACACCGCAAATGGCAACTCAATTTGTGCCAAACTTTGCCAATGGGTTACCGCCTCTTGAGCAGGTTTATCTAAATTAGCAAACTTATCGGCAATAGCATCGGGCTGAAAGCTCAACGCATAATCAACGGTGCCTTGTTCTGACATATAGCCACGCACCACAGCTAAATATTGCTTGGTCACTTTGTGTTCAGTAAAAGCCTCCGTAAGGCTGCGCGCCACGGCTGAGCTCTTGGCAAACAACAACACGCCTGACGTAGGCTTGTCTAACCTATGCACCGGAAATACATGGCAACCTACCGCATCACGGGTGAGCTGCATGGCAAAGCGTGTCTCACCTTTATCCAGCCAACTGCGATGCACCAAAAGCCCAGCCTCTTTATTAATCGCCACCAGAAATTCATCTTCATAGATGATTTCTATTTGATTAGCGATTTGATTGGCGGTGTCGCTTTCGATATTCATGTTTTCAGTGCCTATATTTTAGATATCATAATTATATATCTTTTTTAGCAAACGCTACCAATTCACGTATAAAAGGTATTCCAATAATTTTGCCCTATCCTATAATTTTCAATCTCACGCGCTCTTAACCGCCTCGGTATTGCCGCTAACTTAATCCGCTAACTTCTTTAATATGCGAAGTCACCCATGCTACACTTTAGAAGATAGCTTGCCAGCCTTTATCGCCTCATCACTGTGCTGATTCGCTTTTATAAAAGACACTAAGTCTCTGATAAAAGCGAATATTAGTCCTATTCACTGCTCATTACTAAACATTATATTAAGCAGTATTTTTCTTTATACAAAATTACAGATTTGCTGCTTCACTATTTTTTAATTAATTTAAGGAGAAGGTCAAGGATGATAATAGATAATGACATATTACGTGAACGCATCAGCTTATTAGGTTCCTTCCTAGGGGATGCGATTTCTCGCCAGACTGGTGAACAAACGCTGCATACGATTGAAACGCTGCGCAAAGGTTTTATTCAACAGCGCCGTGAGCCTAATGAAGCTCATAAGCAGAAGCTCATCGATTTTATTGCCTCTTTGGACAATCAAGCCTTAAAAAATGTCATCCGCAGCTTCTCTATCTATTTTTTCTTAGCCAATCTAAGTGAAGAAAATTATCTACGTGAAAAGCGCCATGCATTACGTATGCAATCAGAGCAAAGCTGGGAAGGATCGTTTCGCCGTACTTTACTAGAGTGTCGTGAGCGCAATATTGAGCCAGCACAGATGCAAGAGCTCATTGAGCAACTAAAATTCATCCCTGTATTTACCGCGCATCCTACTGAAGCGCGTCGACGTACAACGATGAACTTATTACAAGGTTTATTTACGCATAGCGATGCCTTAAATAACGTTGCACAAAACAGTTTTGCCTACGAGCAAGCCAGAGAAAAAACGGCGCAAACGATTGATCTGCTATGGTCGTCTGATGAAGTGCGGACGCGTAAGCCTTTGGTCTATGACGAGATAAATAATGGTCTGCATTATTTCAATGCCAGTTTATTCAACGCCATTCCTAAGGTTTATCGTAATATTAAAAACGCCATTATTGATATCTATCCTGAGCTAACAGACTACCCATTACCTGCTTTCATAAGCTTTGGCTCTTGGATTGGTGGCGATAGAGATGGCAATCCCTTTGTCACTCATGACACTACAGAAATGGCCGTATTGATGCATGCAGATACTGTATTGCGTCACTATCAAGTGCTGCTCAAGAAACTACGTCGTCAGCTTATTCATAGTGATACGATTGTTACTATCGAACCTGATGTGTATGCCAAGATTGAAAGTTATAGTGAGCTCGACAGACGAGTCTTCGATTACAATCTTGATGATTACGGCAATGAACCTTATCGCAGATTCCTCTCCTTAATCCTGAATAAAGTCAAAGCCACCAATCTTTTAATCCAAAGCAAAGGGAATGATACTGAGGCTAAAAAAGATGCCTACGCCAATCCACAAGAACTATTAGAAGACTTACGCATCATCCGTCAAAGTGTGAATACTCATGATACTGCACATGGCGAAGGCTTATTACTCGATATAATACGTTTGGTAAAGACCTGTGGCTTCCATTTGGCAGCGCTCGATATTCGCCAAGAGTCGTCTTATCATAGCGAAGTGATTGCCGATATTTTTGCCAATGCTTCTAACTTGCCTGACTATCAAAGCCTCAATGAAACCGAGCGCCAAGAATGGTTGACGCGCCTGCTTGAGAAACCAGGCACACCGCTCATTTATACCGATAATTTAACGGATAAAACACGCGAACAATTGGCCTTGATGCACTCAGTAGCGACTTTACGCAAACTGGTTGGGCAAGATACTTTTGGCAGTTATGTGATTTCGATGACCAATAACGCCAGTCAATTATTAGAAGTATTGCTACTCATGCGCTTTGCAGGCTTATGTAGAGTGGATGACGAAGGGCGACTGTCTGCCGACTTGCCAGTAGCACCGTTATTTGAGACGATAGAAGATCTTAAAAACATCGATCAGATCTTACCTGCAGTTTTAGATAATCCGCTGTATCGAGGGTTGTTGCAGCATTCAGATAATACCCAAGAAATCATGCTGGGTTATTCGGACTCTTCAAAAGACGGAGGCATCATTACTTCTGCATGGCAGCTTTATAGCGCGCAGCAGACCATTAACCGTATCGCAGAAGAATATGGCATCAAAACCCGCCTATTTCATGGTCGCGGTGGCTCAGTCAGTCGTGGTGGCGGCTCAACGCATAAAGCGATTGCCGCGCAACCCGCTGGTACACTGCATGGGCAAATCAAAGTGACCGAACAAGGCGAAGTCCTTTATGCCAAATATGCCAACACTGATACCGCTGTATTTGAGCTAACCATGGGCATCACTGGCACGCTTAAAGCTTGCTCCTCAAGATTCGTGGTGCAACCGCCTGAACTGCCACATTATGAAGCGCTCTTTGCGCGTTTAGCAGATGCAGGTGAGCAGCGTTATCGCAAGCTAACGGATCATACTGAAGGGTTTTATCAGTTCTACTCCCAAGCGACGCCAGTGGCAGAAATCTCCTTATTAAATATTGGCTCACGCCCTGCCCATCGTAATAAAGGTCTACCAAGTAAGACGACTTTGCGCGCAATTCCTTGGGTATTTGGTTGGTCTCTGGCACGCTTTACACTGCCCGCTTGGTATGGTGTCGGCAGTGCGTTGCATAGCGTCATCGATGATGAAGCACTGATGAAAGAAATGATTGACTGCTGGCCATTTTTTAACGTGTTTATTAGCAATATTGAAATGGCGTTTACCAAGTCTGATATGAGTATTGCTCATGCTTATAGCCAATTATGTGACGATGAGAGGTTACGTGAACAGATTATGACAGCGGTGACGGATGAGCACGAGCTGACCTATTCAGGTTTAAACTCCTTGCTTAACCAAGAGTCGTTATTAGAACATCAGCAGAATCTTGCCGCTTCTCTTGAATGGCGGAATGCGTATTTAGATCCAACCAACTATATCCAAATTGAGCTATTAAAGCGTGCCAGACAAAAAGACGCTACAAGCGATACCAATCATGGTGACCTCGACGTTGAAGATCCATTAATCCGTAGTATTAATGCTTTGGCAGCGGGTCTACGCAATACAGGGTAATTGATAAAACAGAAAAATATATGCAAAAAAGACAGTACTTTTAGTATTTCCTAAAGGTACTGTCTTTTAATCTGTTTATCTCAAACGGTCACTTAATTATTAATATAGGTTCAATAAACGCCTAAATAATATTGATTTCATAGCTGAACTTCTCTGCCAGCCCATAGGATTCTCTATATTCGATAGGATCGCCTTCTAGATTCTTCGCAATGCGGCATACCTTAACTAAGTTTTCTTGCTTAGTATTGCCCAAATAATCGTCGCTGTGATCGGTTATAAAATACAGCGTCTCTACAGCAGATGACACAAATTGACCACACTTGGTATAGTAAAACGGATAGAGAAGATTCTCGAAATCTTCAGGATTTAAGGTTGCAAAAGCTTGGAAGCGACTCTTAGGTAACCAAATCTTTTCACTTAACAAGACTCTATCTTCAACCATACGCGTACGTTCTATATAAATGAGCGCTTTGTTTTTACCTATATTTAGTTTTTTATTAATGTCATCAATACCGTCTATAACCATGATTTTTTTAATTATGCCTGTCGGTGTGACATAGCGAGCATCTTTATCACGAAACTTAAAAAACCTTAATAGTGAGCTTGCAAAATCTGGACGTTTTAAGAAGGTGCCTTTGCCTTGCTGCTTTATTAACACCCCATCTTCTACCAATTTTTCGACCGCTTTTCGGACGGTTCCTACAGATACTTCATACTTATCTGCAAACTCCTGTTCCGTAGGTAAGGGTGTGTTTTCATCCCATTTACTCTCTGTCAGTAAGGTCTGTATATGCCATCGCACTTGCTCATAACGTGGCATTTTAAATTCTTTGAAATTATTTAGCATTTTTTTCACCACAGTGGAAAGGTTTTTATTAACTGTTTCAATCTCGTCAAGCACTGCTATTGCTGTAAAACTACGTTATCTCTGATCAACTTCTCTTAAACTTTCAGCGCATTTGCTAGGTATCACATTAATATTAAAGCATTATTATATTTTTATGATTAATCTTTCCTAATTAACGCCAACTTTTTTGCTATCATTCTATTCAAACAAATGCACTTTGAAGATTTATAAGCTCTTCTAGTCCAGAAAACCCTGTGTCAATATTAGCGTAATACTCTTTACTCTGTAAAAACTGCTATGGTTTTTTATAGAATTCATACAGTTAAGGTCAAGGAGTAGTCGTGACTCTTTATATTCTAGCCGCCATCGTGATATGTATCATTTTGGGCTATACCACTAAGATTAATATTGGCCTATTTGCTATTGCATTTTCATATCTAATCGGTTGTTTCGGTATGGGGATGAAGGCACATGAAATTGTTGAGCTATGGCCTCTCAAAATTTTCTTTGTTATTTTTGCGGTGACTCTTTTCTACAACTTTCCCCTAGCTAACGGTGCTTTAGAAAAGCTATCTAATCATTTAATCTATAAGTGCCGTCACTTTCCCGCATTCTTACCTTTGGTTATTTTCCTTGTGGCCACGATTATTGCGGGCTTAGGCGCTGGTTATTATACGGTCTTAGCAACGATGGCACCTATGATCCTGCTGTTGTCTAAACGCACTAACTTAAATCTTGTCATTGCTACTTTATCAGTGAACTATGGTGCCTTAGCGGGTGCTAACTTTATCACCTCACAAAGCGGTGTTATTTTTAGAGAGCTGATGCGCGGCGCAGGCGTCGCAAATGATAATACCTTTACTTATGTGTTAGGGATATTCGCTGTCACTTTTATAATGCCTATGATTGTATTGGGTGCTTATAGCTTTATCAATGCCAAAAACAGCAAAATCGCGATTCAGACGACCATACCAGAACCCTTTGACAGTAAGCAAAAACAGTCTCTTATACTGATTTTTATTATGATGGCTATTGTACTTATCGTGCCCATTTTAAATTTACTCATGCCACAAGTATCAGCGATTCAGTTTTTGAACGCTCGGATTGACATTGGTTTTATCGCCATATTTTTTGCTTTAGTGAGCTTATTTTTAAAATTAGGCGATGAAAAAGCAGTGATTGCTTTAATACCTTGGAATACCCTCATTATGATTTGTGGTGTTGGTATGTTAATCAGCCTCGGAGTAGAAATAGGCGTTATTTACGAGCTGACAGAATGGCTAAGTACCAATGTACCTATCTGGATGATACCGATTTTAGTCTTTGTGATTAGCGCCATTATGTCGATATTTGCTAGTACGCTCGGGGTAGTCGCCCCTACTTTATTCCCTATGGTCCTGCCCCTAGCCGTTGCCTCTGGACTAAGCCCTTTATTACTATTTACCTGTATTGTTGTGGGGGCGCAAAGCTCATCACTCTCGCCTTTCTCATCAGGAGGTAGTCTGATGTTAGGCGCTTCTCAAGTCGTTATAAACAAAGACAAGCTTTTTAATGCGCTATTATTCAAGGCAGTGCCCTTAGATATTGGTATTGGAATACTCGCAATTTTACTTATCCAGCTGATATTTTAACTTCTCATAGGCAAAATATACCGTGGTTTTTTAAAATTTTTACACCTGTCTGCTATATTTTGATCCCCATATATCTATTTTTCTCACTAAATTCATAACTTCTCAAATCGTTGTCATAGCTTCGTAATGGTATTGATATCAACGTGATTTTTGATACATCTAAATCATCTCCGCCATCACTAAATCATCCTATCTATCTGTTTTAGTTAAATTAAATGTTTTCTTTTGAAGGTATTCATATCATGTATTCATCCTGCATATTGCTATAACAGGAGATATTATGCCGCCTTCAATTTAATATATTACTATAAAATTCATATATACATACATATGTTTCTTGTTATTTTTAAAATATTCTGTTACTTTTGGCAAGTGATAAATCTCTACTGTTACGAAGTTTAGTCATCTCGTTAATCGAGTCTTCACTTCACCTGTAATAACTTTATATTTTGGCCAAAATTCTATTGAATTTTTATTGTAAAAATACACACAAGGAGTGTCGTGTGAAAAAACTATCCTATCTGGCTCTTGGCCTGTCTATCCTATCTTTGACCGCTTGTAACAATGCAAACGAAACTGCAAGTACAGATGCGACTACCGCAGATGGCTCAACTGAGCTCACTGCCCCTTCACGTCCAGAATGTATTGCGCCTGCCAAACCAGGTGGCGGTTTTGACTTGACTTGTAAGCTTGCTCAAGCTGGCTTAAGAGATACTGGTATCTTAAAAGATCCTATGCGCGTCACCTATATGCCAGGCGGCGTCGGTGCTGTTGCTTATAACAAAATCGTTGCTAATGATCGGGACAATGGCGATGCCATTATTGCCTTCTCTACCGGCTCTATTCTTAATTTATCACAAGGCAAATTTGGTAAATTCACTGAAAAAGACGTGAAATGGCTAGCCGGTGTTGGTACTGATTATGGCGCTATTGCAGTCAATGCAGACTCTCCTATCAAAGATTTGGCTGGCTTAGTTGCGGAACTCAAAAAAGATCCAAAAGCGATCAGCTTTGGTGCTGGCGGTAGTGTTGGTGGTCAAGATTGGATGCAAACCGCTATTTTAGCCAAAGCAGTTGGTGTTAAGCCTAGTGACATGACTTATGTTGCGATGGAAGGCGGCGGCGAGGCGATCACAGCGGTGATGGGCAATCATATTACTGTTGTTAGTGCCGGTATTGCTGAGATTATGCCACAAGCCAATGCAGGTAAATTACGTGTATTAGCGGTATTTGCAGATGAAAGATTGGGCGGGACGATGACCGATATTCCTACTGCGAAAGAGCAAGGTTATGATGTGACGTGGCCAGTCGTTCGTGGTTACTACATGGGTCCAGACGTAAGCCCTAGTGCTTATAACTGGTGGAAAGAGGCTTTCGATAAGATGCTTGTTGATCCGAAATTCGCTGAAATACGTGAGCAACAAGAATTGCTACCTTTCTCTATGACTGGCGATGAGCTACAAGCCTACGTTTATAAGCGTACGGGCGAACTACGCGAGTTATCTGCTGAATATGGTCTTGTTGAAGCGGCACCAACCAAATAGTTACGTTAAGATTTAATAACTTTTAGTAATTGAATATCAAATGTTTTGGTATTTCTCAAAGGGCTGGCAGAATGTCTATTTGTCAGCCTTTTGCCCCCAAAATTCAAGGAATGCTCCTTATGACAATGGAACGTTTGTTTTCCGGGCTGATGGCACTGGTCAGTATATTCTTAATATACTTAGCCATTGGTTATGTTGCCCCTATTGCTTATGACCCAATTGGTCCTCGTCCTTACCCTATTTTAATCTTTTCACTGCTTGCCTTTGGCTGCTTAGTCGTTGCTTTTCGTCCCGCCAGTTTTACTAAAGCGATTGAATTGGGTTTAAACAAAACGATCATCCGTAATCTTATTTTATGTGCGCTTGCCTTATTGGTCTATGGTCTCATTTTTGAAGTATTGGGCTTTATTCTTGCCACTATTCTGATGTCTTTCGCCGTAGGTTTACTGTTTGCAGGTAATCCTCTAAAGAGTTTTATCTTTTCAGTGTTAATCAGTATTGGCTTATATGTCTTATTTGACCTATTTTTAGATGTCAAATTACCACTCGGATTGTTGTCAGAGATAATAGGATAGCCAATATGGATACTTTTGATTTTTTGATGCATGGCTTTGCTGTTGCATCTACCCCAAAAAACTTACTTCTTGCACTAATCGGAGCTTTTTTAGGTACGATTGTGGGTATGTTGCCGGGTCTTGGCCCGATTAACGGTGTGGCGATATTACTGCCATTTGCTTTTGCCCTTGGTTTACCGCCTGAGAGTGCGCTCATTCTGCTTGCAGCCGTGTATCTTGGCTGTGAATATGGTGGTCGTATTTCTGCCATTCTCATTAACGTACCCGGTGATGCCGGCGCCATTATGACGACTTTGGATGGCTATCCATTGGCAAAACAAGGCAAGGCTGGTATTGCACTGTCTTTATCTGCTGTCAGCTCCTTCGTTGGTGCCACTATCGCGACAATCGGCGTGGTGCTATTTGCGCCGTTATTAGCCAAATGGGCAATCTCATTTGGACCTGCTGAATACTTTGTACTGATGGTATTTGCTATCACGTGTTTAAGTGGTTTGGTAGGTGATCAACCAGTTAAGACGGGTATTGCCGCATTAATTGGTCTTGGTCTAGCAACGGTTGGGGTTGATGCCGTTACGGGTATTTATCGCTTTACCTTTGATTCCGTCAACCTATCTGATGGTATTCAATTTACTACCATTGTTATTGGTTTCTTTAGTGTGAGTGAAATTCTAATCTTGCTCGAAAAAACCACGACTGGACACAAGGTTATTGAACAAGGTAAACGCAGTCTCTTAAACTTTAAAGAGTTTACTTTTGCTTTTGGAGCCATGCTACGCAGTGGTCTCATGGGCTTTGTCGTTGGTATCTTACCAGGTGCAGGCGCAACGATTGCCAGTGCCATGACTTATGCCAGTGAACGCAAAATTGCTGGTGATACCGGTACTTTTGGTGATGGTGATCTTCGCGGTGTTGCTTCGCCAGAAGCGGCAAATAATGCCTCAGCTTGTGGCTCATTTGTGCCAATGTTGACGCTAGGTGTGCCAGGTTCTGGTACGACAGCAGTCATGATGGGCGCATTGACGTTATATAACATCACACCGGGTCCGCAGTTATTTACTGAGCAGCCAGATATCGTATGGGGTCTGATTGCCTCACTATTTATCTGTAACGTGATTTTATTGATCATGAACATCCCTTTGGTGGGTTTGTTCGCCAAACTGCTTGACGTGCCGAACTATATCTTGATACCAGCCATTGCTGCGGTCAGTTTCGTTGGCGTATATTCCATCCATAGCACGACCTTTGACTTGGTATTTATGGTGGCACTTGGGGTATTTGGTTACTTCTTACGTAAACTAAACTTCCCCTTATCAGCGCTTATTTTGGGCTATGTATTGGGTGAGCTCATGGAGTCTAACTTAAGACGTGCCCTGTCTATCTCTCAAGGCGAGCTTAGTATCTTATGGAGCAGCCCTATCACAGTAGTGCTATGGTTGTTGGCTATTTTGATGATATTCATGCCTGTAATACGTAGTATCTACCGTAGAAAATTTAAGCCTGCTATTTAAGTTTTAGTTACTCTATTCTCAAAATACTTCTCCGGTGGTGGTTATACTCTATGTATGACCACCATTTTTTTAGGTCGTATCACTGAAATACCTCAACTTTTTCCAAAGTAGGTTTTATACCAATATAAAAGTAAATAGCAGTAGCTCGCCAAGACTGAGTCATTCGAATTTATAGCTTATAATTATAGGAAGTCCGTATGACTCAAATTGTTATTATGGTCGGATATTATTTAAGGGTATCTGTAACTTACCTTATCTCAGAGAGGATGAATGATGCAAAATAAATCTATACCAAGCCTGCCGAGTATGAATCGGCAACCTTTAGGGTTTTTCCCAACGCCGTTGATTGAGCTGACCAGATTAAGCAAAGCACTCGATGGTCCTAAAATTTATATGAAACGCGATGACAATACGGGACTGGCATTAGGCGGTAATAAAACCAGAAAGCTTGAATTTATCATTGGGGACGCCCTTGCTAAAGGTGCGGATACAATCGTGACAGCAGGTGCCGCGCAGTCAAACCATTGTCGCCAGACCGCAGCTGCCGCAGCCAGTTTGGGACTTGAATGCCATCTGGTTTTGGGTGGACAAGAACCAGAACAGTTGCAAGGCAATCTATTGTTAGATAAGATTTTTGGCTGCCATATCCACTGGGCAGGCAGCAACCGTAAAGGGGAAGACATTCCTGATATCGTAGAACAACTCAAAAAAGAAGGTAAGAGACCCTATATTGTCCCTTATGGCGGCTCAAGCGAGCTCGGTGCTTTCGCCTTTGTTGAAGCGTTTAAAGAGCTTGAATTACAACGTCAAGAGAGGGATATCTCATTCACGCATATCGTTTTTGCCTCCAGCTCCGGCGGGACACAAGCGGGCTTGATGCTGGGTAATAAAATCTTTGATTCACCCTATCAGGTAGTGGGTATCAATATTGATAAAGGTGAAACCGATAAAGTGCCGTTTGATCAGTATATCATCTCCCTTGCCAATAGCACGGCGGCATTGATTAAGGCAGACTACACCTTTCCAGAGGCAGATTTAGTGCTTAATTCTGATTATGTGGGAGACGGTTATGGAGTGATTGGTGCACTAGAAAATGAAGCCATTACTATGACCGCGCAACTGGAAGGGATATTATTAGATCCTGTTTATACAGGTCGTGCGATGGGCGGACTACTCGATATGATTCGTACCGGTAAAATCAAAAAAACGGACCGTGTGCTGTTTTGGCATACTGGCGGCGCGCCCGCTTTATTTGCTTACGCTAGTGATTTAGCGGTATCTCAAAGCGGTCGTTAATCTGTCTAGCGCTATCAAAAAGATCGGCTAATTAAGGCTAGCCGACCTTTTTATCGCCCTCTCAATCATTATAAAATCTAAACTTTAATTTCTAGATATCACTGCATTCTATTCGCTAAAGAATAGCTATCGCCAAGCATAAACCTTGTCAAAAACAACGGACATATTTCACTCATCTTCACTGCAAGCAAGATATTACCTTTCTAACGCCCCGAGCATCCAATTTCCGCTATACATCAGCGACTTAGAGCTGGATATTAAAAAAATATCAAGCTTTATGACTGCCTTCTATGACCCAAGTTTAACCAACTAACCATCACACACTAAATGTGAGTTTTAAGTACTATTCGAGTGTACAGTTGCACACATATATGTTACAATATATATACAAATACTTGAATATATATTTAGTTTATATAATAAATGTATATATATTGTCATTATCAGGTAATTGTACTGTGTGGATAGGTTCCAAATTATTAAAAGATCTGATTTTAGATCTTACTACGGTAAATTTTAGTATTCAGTTGAATCCTAAATTTTATATTTTTGAAAACGCTAAAAAACCTAATCCTTTGGAGATTTACCATGTTATTTAACAAAAAACTGCTTGCCGCTACCCTAGTTACTGCTAGTGGATTCGCCGCTATCTCTAGTGCAAATGCTACCGATAGTGGCACTATGGCCGTCTCAATGGACGTTCAAGCAAGCTGTGTCGTAACAGCAGGCACCGCTATTGCCCTAGCCGGTAAGTCTGACGCGGGTGCCCCCGCAGCTATAGGCAGTACTTTCCAGGTAGCCTGTTCTAACACTACCCCTTACAGTGTTTCAATGACATCAGCTAATCCTGGAGTAGGTGAAAGTCAGGGCCTATTGAAATCTGATACTACTAGTAATACAGCTACATTAGCTTATCAGCTGACTACCGATGCAGAGGGTACTACTGCTTGGGCGGCTGGACTTAAAAATAACGCAACAACAGGTGGTACAGGTACAGGTACAGCTACAGCGGGAAACAAAGACTTTACAGTATATGCAAAAGTGACAGGCACCAACATGAACGCCCTTATACCAGGCATTTATAAAGATACTGTTACGATCGGTGTAAACTACTAATCGCCATGTTAAGTCTCTGGTTACGCCGTATCGTGAGACCTGTGGCTATCTCCGCTTTGCTGCTGTCGTCTGGTTTGGCAGTGGCAGGCGGCTTACAGGTCTCTCCGATCTCCTTGAGCCTACAAGCTCGAGAGACGGCCAGTGGTCTGACCCTCAGCAACTCGAGTAATGATGTGGTACATGCGCAAGTGCGTGTGTATCAGTGGTCACAGGATGACACTGGCGATAAGCTCATCCCCTCCCGGGGACTGCTGGCCAGTCCGCCCATGATTGAGCTAAAACCGGGTGAAAACCAACTCATCCGCATCATCCGCGCCAAGGCACCACCGCAAGGCGCTGGCGCAGTGGAAGGCACTTATCGTATTTTGGTTAACGAGCTGCCGATTGAGTCTGCCATTCAAGAGAGTGGCATACAATTTGTACTCACCTACTCTTTACCCGTCTTTGTCCAGCCGGTTGGGGTGACTAAGACCAGTCCAAAATTGCAGTGGAGTATGCACTTGCAACCGGATGGCAAAGAGGTAAAACTCCGCGTCAGCAATAGTGGCAATGGTCATGCCCAATTGGCTGGGCTGAGCTTTTTAGATACGGCGGGTAATAGTACGGTGATGAATCCGGGGCTACTAGGGTATGTGTTACCTGGTGCCACGATGAACTGGACGCTGAAAATGCCGCCCTCTGCACTGACGGCAGGCGGTAAATTCAAGGTTATGATGAATGGCACTCAGACGACACCAGACGTCACGCTGGACACAAACACTCGCTAAGGTCGTTTTTTTGCAAGGTGTGGCAGTCTCTATTAGCCACGCCACGGCACTGAGTGAAGACATCTCTACGAGCAGCGTTGATACCAACGCTGCTTTTTTGCGTGTTGCGAAAGCTATGGAGCCTACAATTCAGGCTCAAACGGATACCATTGCTCAGGCTAATATAGATGCGGATTTGGCTCAGCTTGATTTGGACCGTTATAGTGATGATGACGATGCAGGGCTGGATTTATATCTGGACGTCACGCTGAATGGTGCCAGTAAGGGTCTAGTACACTTCGACTACCGTGATGAGCGCCTTTGGGCAACAGCAGCTATCTTGCAACAGCTGAGCTTTGTGTTGCCTCCATCGCTACAGGCAAGCCGTGACCCTATCGCCCTTGACAGCCTACCTAAGCTGAATATTGACTACGATGCACGCCAGCAAACACTCACCCTTATTGCTCCACTCGATATGCTCAAGCTAGATATGACTACCCATAGTACGCGCACCAATAAGCGCCCAAAAGCGAGCGCCTCGCCCGGTCTGTTATTAAACTATAACCTGTATGGCAGTCAAACTCAGAATAGCACTAAAAGTCTGAGCGCCTATACGGAGCTGCGCGCCTTTAATGCGCTTGGCGTGGTCAGCTCTACCGCCTTAACGACTGCAAATACGGCTGCTAATGACAGTCGTCACAGTCAGTGGAAGGGTCAAACCGTGCGCCTTGATACTAGCTGGAGTCAATCCTTCCCTGATAAGCTGCTGACGGTTCGGGCAGGCGATATTCTGACCGGTGCATTATCGTGGACGCGGTCGACACGTTTGGGCGGTCTACAAATCGGCACCAACTTTAATCTGCAGCCTTATCGCTCGACCACACCGTTGCCATCGTTTTTTGGCTCAGCAACTCTACCCTCAAAGGTAGAGCTGTTTATTGATGGTCTTAAACACTATAGCGGTGAGGTGCCCGCCGGTCCCTTTGAGCTGGACACCGCGCCTAGTATCAGTGGCGCAGGAACGGCGCAACTGGTGGTCACCGATGCCTTGGGTCAAAGCAAGACGCTAAACTTTTCCTTATATGACACCCATCTACTGCTCCAGCCCGGACTGTCTGATTGGTCAGTTGAGATGGGCGCAGTGCGTGAAAATTATGGGACGGAATCTTTTGATTATGGGGATGCGCTTGTCGCCAGTGGAACTTGGCGCCATGGGGTGTCCAACCGTTTTACCGCTGAAACCCATGCCGAAGTGACGCACGGTCTCTCCAATGCAGGTGTCGGTGGGACTTGGCTATTGGGGCGCGCTGGTGGTATTTTGTTTGCCTCGCTAGCCGCAAGCCATAGTCAGGGACAAAGCGGCATGCAGTACAGCACCAATTATTCATGGAATAATCGTCGCTTTAACATTGGTTTTAATGCGCTGGGAACTTCTGGTGTATATCGCGATGTAGGCTCCCAATATGGCAATGCCCCTGTACATCGAAGTGAGCAAATATCTACTAGTTATAGCATACCGACGCTCGGTAATTTTGGGCTAAGTTACCATCAGGTTGCCCAAGCTGAAAAAGAGGACACGCAATTTGCCCGTGTCTCTTGGTCCAAATCCTTTGGCAGACGAGTAAGTATGAACCTCAATTATAACCATGACTTTGACCAATCAGCAAAAAGTAGCCTGTCGATAGGCGCATCGCTATCACTAGATCGCAATATGTCAATGCGAAGTAGCTTGCAACACACCGCAGCGCAAAACATCATCACAGCAGATATCTCAAAATCAGCGCCAAGCGCAGGTGGCATTGATTGGCGCGCGCAGGTACGCCACAGCGCGGCTAGCCAATCAGACGACAGCTTAAATAGTAATGCTAAAGACAGTACAGGCGCTTTGGCTGAGCTGAGCTATCTTGGGCGCTACGGGCGGGTTCAGGCTGGCATCAGTAGTAATGATGACAGCTATGCCACTTACGCCAGTGGCACAGGGTCGTTAGTGATGATGGGCGGCGATGTGTTTCCTGCACGCCAAATTAATAGCGGATTTGCGGTGGTATCGACTGGCGGTATCGCTGATGTGCCCGTCCTATTGCAAAACAATCTTATTGGCACGACCAACCGCCGCGGACTACTTTTGGTGACACCGCTCAATGCCTATCAAGAGAATAAGATTGCTATCGACCCCATGCAGTTGCCTGCTGACTTACGCATTAATAAAGTCAGTCTGGACGCGACTCCAACTGACCGTGCCGGAGTTATGGTCGCTTTTGATATCACTCCCGTGCGCTCAGCAACCATTGTATTAATCGATAGCGATGAGCAACCGATTGCCCTTGGCAGTCAAGTCACCTTGATCTCCAACGAAGATACACCAACCACTGTAGTGGGTTTTGATGGTGAGGTATATTTGGATACATTGGATGCCCACAACACACTTGAGGTCACTACCCCTGCTGATGGCATTTGTACCGTGGGCTTTAAATACACCAAGCAAGGTGATGAGATTCCGCTCCTCGGTCCTTTTATCTGTAAAAAGGCACAGAAATGATAAAGCTATTTACTATACTTCACTACGGCTATCGCCTATTATCTTTACTCTTTATTCTCTGCGTTGCAGTTTGGTCGACGCCTAATAACGCTCAGACATCTCTCAATGTCACCTGCACAGCAAACGTGAATAGTGGCTCTATTAACCTCGGCTCTATCACGCCTGTTAACGCTGACACTGCCAACATTACTGCTATCTTGAGCTACGAATGTGAGAATACAAGCGACACGGTCGCAAAAGTATCAGTTTGTCTTGCTGCAGGTAGCGGAAGTAATGAGAGCCAAATTGTTCCTGCGCGGTATATGACTGGACCCAATAGCTCCAGATTAGCATTCAATATGACATTGTCAGATGGCGAAATTTGGGGCGATCGGAACTTCGGTAAAGAATATAAATCAAGCGTCCTTACTATCGCTGGAAACTCCAAGATTCAAGGTAGCGAAGTTATTAATACCTCTCTGCTTTCAGGAAAAGGTAATGTCAACGCGCTACAAGGTGTTCATGCTAATAATTTTGATGGTATTCATACAACTCTGACGGTAGATATAGGAACAGACTTACAGGTGCCCGATTGTGCAACAGTAGATCAGGGTAGCACTCAATTCACTTTCACTGTCCAAGCAACGGTCCTTTCCAGCTGTTTTATCAATGCGATATCCGATATTAATTTAGGCATACATTCAGCAGGCGCAACTAATATTACTGGTAACAATAACATCGCTGTCACCTGCACCAATGCTACTTCTTATAAGATTGGCTTAGAACCTTCGAATCAGGATAAAAATGGTCAGGGCGTTATGAAAGGCAGCAATGGCGAGCCTGCCTTACCTTATCAATTGCAATCTGATGCAAGCGGCAAAGTTTGGGGTAACAACGGTACCACTTATGTAGATTTAAAGAATGGTGTTATCGGCGAAGGAAATGGCGCAATGCAAGCCCATACGGTATACGTTACCGTACCGAGCACTGATGTTAAGCCTGACAAATATTCTGATACAGTAACTGTGACCGTGTATTATTAATAACCTTATAAAAGAAAACAGCAAGAGTGAAGATAAGTCTTTTCACAAAACCGATCTACCTTTGCTTAGATCTAATACGTTCATCAGTAGATTCTCGACACTCAAATCTTAATAGATATGAAACTCTTGATGATTATTCACACTGAGGCATACATTTATCAATGCACAACAGGCGTACCCTCCGTGCTAAAAGCAAAGCCTTTATTGCTAAAATTACCAATCATGACTGCCTCAATGACAGGCGTAACGGTGTCGTCCACCCCTTCTACTTCAATGATAAAGTTGGCACCAGAACCCCCTTTATCCTCTTCTTTTTCGACAATATAATTGAGAGTTGCCATCGCTGGCAGCTCAATAGGAGCTCTTAAGTAGGACTTTACTAAGGCACCATCAGTATCATAATAATCAATTTTATTGATATATAATGATTTTTTTAACGTAGTATTACGTACGCTGAGTGTCGCAGAAAGCAATACTTTGCGATTGTCTCGATCGGTATAAATGTCCGAATATATGGGCACATAAAACGTTTGTTTGTAGCCAAACTGGCTGTGATCCGTTTCTTTTGACGTTTTTTCCAGCTCTTGAATTGGGTCCTTATGCTTCTCTGAAAACATCACATTTGGATCTTGTATAGACCGATCACAGCCTGAAAACAATATCAGGGCAGTCAGACATAGCATAGATACTCGATATTTTCTCATGGCCTCTTTCCTTATTTAACGGGCTTTAACCCCAACACTACGTAAAAACTTATTAATATGTTCATTAGCACCATAAATGACCAGCACATCATTATCTTGTAGTACTTGTTCAGGTGCTGCCAAGCCTTGTATATTTGGTTTGGTTTGCATACGACCGAAGCTGTCTTCATAGTGCTCATAACGCATGGTGCTGAGCAATTTGATACTAAATCGGTGTTCAAGCTGTAGCTCGCCGATGGTTCTACCAATCAAATCAGTAGGAATACTAATCTCGACAATACTAAAGTTGTCACTTAACTCGAACGAGTCTACAAAATAACGCAAGGACAGCCGTTTTGCCCAGCGCATTGCCGCCTCTTTCTCAGGATGAAAAATATCATCAACCCCAATCGCTTGTAGGACTTTTTCGTGTAGTGGATTGATACTACGACTGATCAAACGCCGTGCTTTTAACGTTTTAAATAGCGCGGTCGCCATGACATTGGCACCTTGGTCTTCACCAATAGCTACCACGACAATATCAGTATCTTTAATCGGTAAACCATTGACCGTATATTCATCGGTCGCATCCATACAGATGGTATGAGTAATCACTTCTTTATAGGTTTCAACCTTTTGCATACTGCTATCGATAGCAATGACCTCATGACCTTGACTGGTCAGCGCCATACCAAGCGAAGAGCCAAAACTGCCCAAACCTGCGATAATGAATTTCATAATACTCCTTTTCACTCACCTCTATAGTATAGTGGTAGTGATGGGACGGGTTAGTTAATAGTAATCTCTTCCGTTGGATAACGGTAGTTACGCTCATGTCTATTTTTGAGTAAGGCAATAAAAATCGTCAGCATACTGACACGCCCAACAAACATAATGAATGACACCACAAGCTTGCTAAAAGTAGACAGCTCCGTCGTCAGATTTAAGCTTAATCCCACCGTGCTATAGGCTGAAAAACACTCAAATATCACTTTAATCAAATCAAGCTCAGGCTGATCATAACTGATCAAAGTCACGCCCAGCCCAATGACCAATAAGGACAACCACATAACTGAAAACGCACGGCGAATTGAGTTATCTGCAATTTCGCGTTTGAACACTTCAACTTTGGTCTGTCCACGCGCCAAACTCAACGTATTTAGGAAAGCAATGGCAAAGGTGCTGGTTTTAATACCACCACCAGTAGAGTTTGGAGATGCCCCAATCCACATCAAAAAAATGGTCAGCATGATGGTTGGAAAAGCCAAGGCATTCATATCGATATTGTTAAAGCCTGCGGTTCGCGGTGTCGCAGCAGTAAAAAGCCCCGCTACCAGCTTGCCATACCAGCTGCTGTGCTCAGCCAACACACCATGATATTCAAACATCATCACCCCAATCAGCCCTACTAACAGTAAAGCGCCAGAGGTGATTAAAGTGATCCGACTATTGATACTCAACAGCCACGGCTGGTAGGCATAGCGCTGTCCATCACGACACAGCGCTCTTTGCATACGGTGACGCAGATAGCGGAGCAAGTTAACGACAATTAAAAAGCCCATACCGCCAAATAAAAAGGTAATACTGATAATCAGCTGTAAAGGATAATTAAAGCGCAGTGATTCATCGTATAACCCTGCACTAAAAGTAGAGAATCCAGCATTGCAGAATGCCGAAACGGCATGAAATACAGAGAAGAATAAACGCTCAAATATGCTCATGCCTGCCAAATCATAAACACTTATATAAATCAGTATTGCTGCCAGTGCCTCAATACCAAAGGTGACATATAAAATAGACTTTAAGGTTGTCACCATATCGCCCATACGTGGCGAATATGTCATCTCACTGATACTGAGCTGGGTCTCGTAACTGATACCACCCTTAAAGAAGTAACTAAAATAAGTCACAAAAGTTAGAATGCCAAGACCACCAATTTGTATAAGACCTAGGATAATCACTTGTCCAAAGGTAGTGAAATGGGTTGCGGTATCGACGACAATCAATCCAGTTACACAGACGGCACTGGTCGCGGTAAATAAGGCATCTATAAAGGAGATGGGTTGATTTGTAGCATTTGGCATCATCAGCAATAATGATCCGACCAGTATCACTGATAAAAAACTTAAGATGAAAAATTGACCGGGGTTTAAAAAGGCTCGGTTAAGACTAAAATTATTATCTGATATTTCACGAATGAAAGTGACTAGTACGGCAATCTTGATGGCAATAAAACCATCAGCGGGCGTAGACAATCCAGATTGAAACAATTCAGTAAAATGTAGGACGAGCAAGATTAAAATGGCAATGCTGGTCAGCAAATCAAAGACAGCTACTTTATTGACCGTCAGGCGTGTTTTTGGACGTATATAACGTCTTAGCGTAGTGACAAAACTGAGTAAAATGATACTCATATAAAACAGGTGAAACACTTGTTGTAACCATGCGGACAATGTAAAACCACTGTCAATTAAGGCAACACCGACACCAATAAGGCTTATTACAACGATAAATTTATTTAATAACCGATACGGTATGCCCACATACATAGCTTAGGTCCAGAAAAGGAATAACCAGAATACTTATACTCCTTTTTTCTGTCATATACTAAGCGTGGTTTTAGATAATCGTAACCAGTTATGTGCTCTAACATCAGCCACTACAATATTCGTCATAGTTACTTATCTAGCGGTTACTTTAATAAAATCATCTCTACCGTTTTATCAGCAGAGCACCTATGTTAACAGGCACTATTTATTATAATGTATTAACAATAAAACCACTGATTGCGGTAGCGATTATTGCCAGACTGAATAAACGATCAAGGAAGAGGATTTGTTATGAAAATGACTTCTAAAGATAACGTACACTCATTGATACCGACCATCCACTATAATACTGGCTGTACCTGCCCAAAGTGCGGCTGTAGCGCGGCATCAACTTGTGATAAATGTGATCGCTGTTCGAAATGCTGTGAGTGTGGTGAAAAGTAGTTATTCTTACCATAGCCTTTTGAGCTACTGACATCGAAAAAGCAGCCTCTAGAGGCTGCTTTTTTATACTTCGAATTGCAAAATACTTAGTAAATAAAGGGTCTACATTTCATTATATTAAGGTTTAAGTATTAAAGTTTAGGTGTTAAATTTAACTTTTATTTGCTGCAATCCAGCTTTGCATCTGCTCAATCTCTGGCTGTTGTGCATCGATAATTTCTTGCGCCAGTGTACGCATCTCAGGATTTTTACCATATTTAAGCTGTGTTGCTGCCATATCGACTGCCCCAACATGATGAAGTAACATGCCACGAGCAAATGCCATGTCTGGTACTGGGTCAGCAATACCTTTCATCATGTCACCATGCATCGCATCCATACCCTTAGCATAAGCTTGCTGCATGGCTTTAGTATCCGCTGTTGGTATTTTGCCATCAGGATTGTTGGCAAGCCATGTTTTCATCTGCTCGATCTCAGGCTGCTGGGCGTCGATTATTTCTTGCGCCAGTTTACGCATCTCTGTATCGGTGCCGTATTTTAATTCAATCTCTGCCATGTCTACCGCGCCAACATGATGAGCAAACATGCCTTGAGCAAATGCTGCATCTGGATCGTTATAATCCATGCCAATCATCATCTCTTCATGCATCTTGGTCATTGAGTCAGTGTAATCTTTCAGCATAGCTGCCATTGGTGTGCCGTCAGCGACCATAGTGCCTGCACTCATATCATGACCCGCATGCGGGTCTGCTGTAGTATTTTCTTGTACAGCCTTTTGCGATGCAGCATCTTCTGGGGCAGTCACGTCAACCTTATCATTGGCTGGTTGACAGGCGCTTAGTGCCAATAGGACACTAGTAGCGAGAGCAAAGGTGCTTAATTTATTATTCATGGTACCGCCTTGGCTAATAACGATTTAATTTAGGTATTACAAAGCAAAAAAGCGCTAGCTTATAGCTGTTGCTCGGTTGAGACAATACCAGCATAGACCTCAGTAGTGCCGTCTTTATTAAGCTGCATAATCCGATAAGGCGCAAATTTATTTTGATACTCCATACCTGGGCTACCAACTGGCATACCAGGTACCGCAAGACCTAGGGCTTGTACTGGTGGGTTTTCTAAAAACTGCGCCACATATTTGGCTGGTACATGACCTTCAAAGACGTAACCGTCGGTTGTGACAGCAGTATGGCAAGAGCGCATCTCAGTTGGCACACCGTAGCGCTCTTTAAATACTGCCAAATCCGTAACATCGTGCGCAGTGGCGCTCAGACCATTATCTTCTGCATGGCTTATCCAGTCTTTACAGCAGCCGCAATTGGCATCTTTGTAGACCGTTGCTGAGACGTTTTTTAATAAATCTGGATTGCTGGCTGGCGTTGTTATTGCCGATTCCGTTTGAGCGTTTGATTCAGCAACATTTGCGGTGACTGCTACGCCATTGTCATTTTGTAAGGAGCTTGCATTGGACGCGCTACTGTCAGGTTGGCTACAGGCGAATAAGGCGGATGCAGCAACTAACCACACGGTACTTTGCAAGAGTTTATAAGAATGACGTTTGAAGGTAGGGCTAGAATCGGATGTAAAGGCGTTCATAATGCGATCTCATGTATTTTTTGCATTATACCAAATAACACTTATACTCAATCAAGACAGTTAGGCGTTTAACACAGTGACTTTAACAAAACATGACATTCAGATAACAATGCTGGCAGGTTGGCATGTCATTCACTTACTGACCCTTTCTTTGCTCTCATCATCTTTACACCACCATAAGTGACCAATATTACCCCCAGCGCGATTAATGAAGCGCCTAGGATTAGCCCTTCTGGTGGGCTTTCATTTTGTAAAAAAATAGCAATTGGCACACCGACTACCGCCCCTACTGCCCCTAATAAGCTCAGCAGCACAGGACCGCCCGTTTTTTGCAGTAAAAACAACAGTAAAAACTGTGCAGCGAATACAAATGCTTGTAGCACAATTACACCAAGCGGTAAAAGCGCTGTCATCGGAACCGCTAAAGAGTAATGAGGAACGATACTGACCAGAGCTAGCAATCCTGATGCAGCAATCAGCATACCAGGCGCAAGCGCACTAGCAGAGAGATTGGCTGGCCAATATAGCGTCCGATAAATATTACCAATGGCAAGCAAAACAGGACCACAAAGCGTCAAGACGATCCAAAACACACTGGCATCTGGCGCAGAAAACTTACGTGCTGCCAATATGCCCGCTCCCGCAAGTGCTGCGATCACGCCAAGTGCGCGAAGCCTAGTAAACGGCTCAATACGCAACACGATGGCGGCAAGATAAGTAAGCAGCGGTGGCAAGGAGATAATCAAGGCGACAAAACTTGCGCCAACGTGTGGAATCGCTGAGAAAAATATTAAATTGGAACCTGCAACACTGACCAATGCTGCAACAAAATAATAGCTGAGGATAGGTTTATTTAAAGGCGGTAGCTCACGACGCCACAGTGCATAAATAAATAAAATAACTGCGGCACCTGTAATAGACCAAAACAGAAATGCCAGTGGCGTCAGACCAATCTCGCCTGCATATTTTGCCAAATTGGTAGAAATGCCGATTAAAGCGCCGCCAGCGAGCAGACAAAGCATAGGAAGGAGCCATGTTTGCTTATGGCCTAAAGTCCCTTGTTGCGCTGACGACACCATAGCTTATCCTATTCATCCACCTTATTATGCCAACCACGATAGATTAGCATTCGCGCCATTGCAACCACAAACGCGTATCCAGCTCCAACTGATGATAATCAGGCTCCATATGACAGCAAAGCTGATAGAACGCTTTGTTATGCTCCTGCTCCTTAAAGTGCGCCAACTCATGAACAACAATCATCCGCAAAAACTCAGGCGGCGCCTCTTTGAATAAGCTTGCGACCGTAATGCTATTATGCGCCTTAAGCTTGCTGCCTTGCACGCGAGACTGATAAGTATGAATACCCAGCGCATGTTTGAGCACGGTGAGCTTACTGTTATAAGTCACTTGAGACAATGGATTGCTTTTACGCATATACTGATTTTTTATGTCATTAATATAATGATATAACGCTTTGTCGTTTTGGATTTGGTGTCTCTCGGGATAGTTTTTATCCAAATAATCGCCCAGTTTGCCACTACTAATCAACATGGCAGCTTGATTTTGGATATTCTCAGAATAATGAGCAATATATTTTAAGGTGGTCACTGCTTTTGTCCTTTATCTTTATGCGCGATATTTATCTATATCAATTATACGGTAAGGATATTTTTTTGCTTTAATAGTTTGCTCAAATAGATAGTGGTTGTTCTATTATTGAGTCATCAACATGTTATTAAAGTAGATAAAATAATGGTGTTATGGTCGATATTTAGACAATTATGATTAGATTTATAATTAATCTCATAATAAGGTTGACAGCTCATGACTACTTGGCTAAAATGTGCCCCACATAACGCAAACAAGACAAGCAATTGGGCATATTAAAGCCTTTGTAAAACTTGATGTTATTACCAATTATTCTCCAATAGCTCAGTTGGTAGAGCAACGGACTGTTAATCCGTGTGTCCCTGGTTCGAGCCCAGGTTGGAGAGCCATATACGAAAAAACCTTCATCACTTATTTGATGGAGGTTTTTTTTGGCTTGTATTTATTAGTCCTTTATTAATATGGCTATTAATGCAGCTTCGGTGTTCTTTTGGCGACTTTTGTTGTATGGTAAGGGTAGATATGACTAAGTCAGTTTTGCTTGAGTGCTTTATTCCTACTCACTAATAGTAATGGTTTATTATGATACCTGCACGTATAAAAAATAAGTTTTCTGATCATCCGCAAAAAATCATGCGTCCTATCAGTATTCGCCTCTCTGAAGAGATGATTGAGCTTTTAACGGCGACCGCATCAGAGCTTGGATTTAAGCGTATTCAAGGCTTGATTCGCCTATATATTCGTCAAGGTCTTGATCGTGACCATCAAGACTATACGCTTGCCCATGATGAAGTTTTTATTGAGACATTACGCAAAAAAGGCGTGAGCCAGCGTATTATTGATGAGGCGATTGTGGTGACTCACAATAACAATATCACCCATTCATTGTCTGATCTGCAAGAAAATAAATAGCAGTAGCATTTGAGTGTTTAACCGCTTGAGTAGCTAATACTCGAAGCCTTAATAAAGACTAAGTTACCCTAACGGTGCTTGGTCTTTTTTTGCGATTGATAATACTATACTCACCTTTATTTAGCGATAAATAAACATACACAACTGTGAGATACAATACATTAAGATAACAACTATCACGGCTCATATGGAGGTATCAAATAATGGGTTTATACAAACGTTTAAACAAAATTGTGTTATTGACTGTGAGCTTGGGGCTGTTTCCTGCCCTGTACGGTTGCTCGCAGCCGCAAGTGGATCCTAGCCAGCAAACCATACCGACCAACTCTGATCAGTGGCAAAAGACACTGGGCGATACCTTCGAGCGTCTACCTGAAGCAGATAGAAAGCTGCTAAGTCGTTATATGCTGCGTATGAAGCTTAGTAGCGCCTATGAATCAGGCGCGATGCCGCGTATTACTATTAAACAAGCTTTGATGCAACAGCGCGAATATGAGCGCCTACATCCAAACAACCCAACGGGTAAGAAAAGTCCCATTGTAACCAGTCAAAAGCTCGAAACTGCCAATCACCTCAATTATCCTGTTGCCCTATTACCAGTCAAAACCAGCGATAGTGATAGCTTAAACCAAGTCAAGCTACAGTTTATGCTGTCAAATCATGGCAAAGTAGCTATCGAAAGTTTTCAAGGTACTCTCACGATGAAAGAGAAACGTTTGACCAAGAATAAACGCTTCAATGTGCCATTAACCCAGTTTGAGCCGCCTATCGCTCCAGAACAATCTGGCAAGATAATCATTGAGAGCAGTATCGAAGACATCAATGTTATGCGTGCTATTAAAAATAACACAGGCGTGAGCATTGAAATCACTGAAGGTAAAATGATATTAGCGGATGGGCAGGAAATCGAATTTGACGAGTTACTAGCCAAATAAAACAAAGGTTTTAAACTCGATAGCAATATAAAACAGCAATATAAAAAATCCCCAATCATTACTGATTGGGGATTTTAGAATTTGGCGGAGACGGAGAGATTCGAACTCTCGAAGGGCTATTAACCCTTGTCGGTTTTCAAGACCGGTGCATTCAACCGCTCTGCCACGTCTCCATTTGTGCATCATTATAGCGATCTGAAATGAGAATGCAAGCAGTTATGTCAAAAAAATTAAATTATTTTTGAAACGGCTTATAATCATAAATCTAAAGCTTGTTTGAAGCAAGATGCAAGCACATATCTAGCATGCGATTGGCATAGCCCCATTCATTGTCGTACCAAGCAAAAACCTTGTATTGATTACCGACTTGCATCAGTTGTTGCCCATCGATAATCAATGATTCAGTCTGATGGATAAAGTCACTTGAGACCAGTGGCTCCTCCGTATAGTCCATGATCGTCGATAAATGCGCCTGACTCGCTGATTTTAAAACGTCACGTATCGCTTCAATACTGACATTTGGCGCCTCAAATACAAATGTCACATCAATCGCAGCAACATCAATAGTTGGCACTCTTATTGAATGACCATTTATCTTACCCACCATATTTGGTAACACGCGCTCTGTCGCAGCGATACTGCTTGAAGTCGTTGGAATGATATTATAACCAGAGGCGCGCGCACGCCTTAGGTCACGGTGCGCTTGGTCAAGTACAGTTTGATCAGCCGTCACTGCATGAATCTCAGTCATCATCGCCGACTCAACGCCAAACGCCTTATCAAGGGTATCAATAAGCGGTACGAGCGCCTGAGTGGTACAAGAGACGCTAGAGATAATAGGCAGGTCACGCGTCAAAGCATCGCTATTGACGCCCATCACGATACAAGCATCGACATGGTCAAAGGGTGCGGCACCGATAATCACTTGTTTGGCGCCCGCCTCTATATGCAAGCTTGCCTGCTCATATGAGCGATAGTGTCCGGTGCACTCAAGTACCACATCGACCTGCAACTCTTTCCATGGCAGTGTCTCTGGGTTTTCTCTTGATAATAAACGAATGCAGTAAGTAAGATTATTTTTGGTCAAGCACAGCTGAATATCATTTTTTGCTGTCGCACAGGGCTTTTGCTGATGATCGGTGTAGCCATCTTGTACGATATCCGCTGTCACGCCAAGCTGGCTCAAACGCCCATGTGTGCTATCGAATCTAAGTAAATGTAATAAGGTTTCGGCAGGCGCTAAATCATTAATCGCGACCACATGAATAGCACGTCCTAGCACCTCAAAGCGCTCTAATAACGCACGCAATACATTGCGACCAATACGACCAAAACCATTGACAGCCACTCTCAAAGGCTGAGTCTGGTCACTGGTCTTATGAAACCCTGCTGTAGCAGGATTAGACGTCAAACGGTAGGTAGCACTAGAAAAATCAGGCATAACAAGTTATCGCTGTAATAGAAATAAAAAATGAAGGCTTAAATTGAATGCCATCGGCTGATCAAAAAAGCGCCACGCAAAATATAGTCGTTTGCGAATAAAATAAATACAAATGTTATAAGGTACTACTGGGGTTAATTTTTCTTGCTTGCTGTGCCTACGCAGACAGAGGCTGCGAATAATTAACCTCAGTAGCTCTGCACCCTTTTAAAATTGAATTAACTATATAGGCAGTCGCGAATAAAACAGTTGCAGATAAAAGAGTCATCTTTTAAAAAGTTATTTATGACTTCAGAATGACTACGGAGTAATAAATATCAATGCCAAACGAATGGTATTGTAATCAGCGCTTTGTTTTAAATGCTCAAATATCGGACGCAGCTTAATACTACCATCATCATTAAAATCATTTGGGTTATTAGCAACTTTAATCGCCACATAGGCATTACCCACTGCCGTCATAACCTCATCTTCTGGACGCAAATGATCACAAGCGAGGCTAGGGTCTTGAGATTTCAGCTCAGCAATATGGCGCATAATGGTAGACTGTGACAGCTGCCGTGCTTGCGATATTTCCGCGATAGATAAACTTTCTTCAAGAAGTATTCGTGTGGCAAGTAAGGTACTGTCTGACTTATCAGACACTTGATTGCCAAGTTTCTGCTTTTTGTCTATTTGTGCTTGATTTTGTTCACGGCGCTTTGTCTGTAGGTTTGCGTAGGCGTCAATCACTGACTTGCTTAATGTACCGCCCGATTTTAAAATAAACTTCTCATGTGCCTGTGTCATGCTCTCTTCATCAAGCATTGCATAATTGGCATCCGCTTCATCAGACAGCACTAAAAAGCGCTTATCTGCACCGCGTGCCAGTGGGTCAAGCTGCAAGCTCATTTCATTCATACCGAGCAACTGCAGACCTGCCAGCGATTTTAACCGTGATAACGCCACATATCCTTGCCCAAGCTCAAAGGTACGTGACAAGTCAATCTCAGCAGCTTCAAGCGTCATACCTTGCGACTTATGAATGGTAATCGCCCAAGCTAGACATAATGGCACTTGCTCATAGCTTGCGAGCACATCGCCCGTCTCGTCCTCGATAATCCATTCTTCCGGTTCAGCGATAACCTCACGCCCAGTATTTAACCTAACCACTGGCATTTTTTGTGTCGTCGGCTTTTTAATTTTTGCTTTGTCTTTTTTGGCTTTTTCTTTTGCGCTTTTGGCAGCCTGCTTATCGTTACCAATATCACTGTCTTTATCGCTACCAATATCATCGTCTTCGATTAAATCGTCACTATCGTCCTTGCTATCATCAATTTTGACAGCAGCAAAGCCAATCAGCTCACCCATCGTACCGTTAGACACGCCAAGCTCGGTATTGTTTTTGATAAACATCACTTTTGAGCCAACTTTTAATACCAAGTCATCTTGAGTACGAACCGTCTTCTTTAGCGTCTCAACCAGTTTACTATCGCCAACAGACGTGGCTTCAAAGCGCATCATCTCGCCAGATAAATCAGCCAACTCTTTGTCATTGATTTTATTGACGTTGAGATTGTGCGTATAAAGACGCGTACGCTTAATATCGACGTTTTGATCAAAGGTAGCTTCTAAGGCAGCAATCGCCTCAAAAGTCACTTCTTGACGACGGATTTGATTGAGAATATCGTCCAAATCAAGCCCACCATTCGCCGCTTCACTGACCTGTCGATGTTGCTCAGATAGGTAGCAGATGTGAAACTTGGCATCGAGCCAAGCTTCCGACATAAAAGCAAACTTCTCACGATTGCTCTCGCCCTTGCTACCAATCGGTGGTAACTGAAAAAAGTCGCCTGCAACAACGACTTGGATACCACCGAAAGCTTTGTCATTTTTGCGTACATGCTTAAGCACTTGGCTGACCAAATTAATCTGCTTGGCATGCAGCATGGATATCTCATCGATGATAAGTACCGCGGTGTCTTTTAATCTATCTGCCAAAAACTGCTTACGTGATAAATTGGTCAAGTCGCGGTCAGACAGTTCATCCTTAATACCAATGCCCGACCAACTATGAATGGTCGTGCCATTCATATGAGTGGCGGCAATGCCTGTACTCGCAGTCACAGCAACAGGTACACGGCGCGCGCGTAGATAATCGATATATTGGTTAAGTGTATAAGTCTTACCTGAACCTGCTGAGCCCGTCAAAAAGACGTTTTGACCTGTTTTTAAAATATCAAGAGCAGAAGATTGACGCATATATCCAAACCAACCAAGAGTATAAGAAAGAAAGCTGACAGGATTAAATTCATAACCATGACGAGCTAAAAGTATTTGACCTTAATTATAACAGCTACATCCATTTTGCGAACCACTTTAACCGTCCTACCTCGCATAACTTTAAGTTATGTGATACAAAGCATATCATTATAAAAAGTCATTATCGCTTGGAGCCAAAGCTCAGTACGATAGAGTCATAGCTTGGTCGGGATGACCAAGTATTTATGTTAAAACAACCATAATACACAACAAGGAATCGTTCATGTTATACGCTTATCCCAATACTGAAAACAGTCTCGTCCAATTCCGCGAAAAATATGATAACTTTATCAATGGTGAGTGGGTCGCGCCAATCGATGGCGAGTACTTTGACAACTCAAGTCCAATCGACGGTAAAATCTTCTGCCAGATCGCACGCTCAAAAGAAGCAGATGTCGAAGCAGCGCTAGATGCGGCTCATGCTGCCAAAGATGCTTGGGGCAAAACCAGTGTCACTGAACGCTCTAATATGTTACTTAAACTTGCCGACGGTATCGAAGCCAATTTAGAGGCTATCGCTATCGCCGAAAGCTATGAAAACGGTAAACCAGTACGTGAAACTCTAGCCGCAGATATTCCAATCGCCATTGACCATTTGCGTTACTTCGCTGGTGTGATTCGCGCGCAAGAAGGCGGCATTAGCCAAATTGATGAAGATACGGTCGCCTATCATTTTCATGAGCCACTTGGCGTCGTCGGTCAAATCATTCCTTGGAACTTCCCTATTCTAATGGCGATCTGGAAAATTGCTCCTGCTCTTGCAGCGGGTAACTGTGTCGTTCTTAAGCCTGCCGAGCAAACTCCTGCTTCTGTTTTGTATATGCTTGATTTAATAGGCGCAGCGGACATTCTTCCTAAAGGTGTTCTTAACGTCATTAACGGCTTCGGTGTTGAAGCTGGTAAACCAATTGCTTCTAATCCCCGTATCGATAAAGTGTCCTTTACCGGTGAGACCACCACTGGTCGCTTAATTATGCAATATGCCAGTGAAAATATCATTCCGGTGACTCTAGAGCTGGGTGGAAAAAGTCCGAATATCTTCTTTGCCGATATCATGGATGAAGACGATGATTTCTTAGACAAAGCCGTCGAAGGTTTGGTAATGTTTGCGCTAAACCAAGGCGAAGTTTGTACTTGCCCATCACGCGCGCTCGTACACGAAAGCATCTATGATGAATTTATGAAACGCTGTATCGCCCGCGTAAAAGCTATCAAAATGGGCAACCCGCTCGATACCGACACCATGATTGGCGCACAAGCCAGCTCAGATCAGTTAGAGAAAATCCTATCTTATCTTGATATCGGTAAAAAAGAAGGGGCAAAAGTCCTTGTCGGTGGTGAGCTTGCTAAACATGATGGTGACATGGCAAACGGTTATTATGTGCAGCCAACCATCTTTGAAGGCACCAATGATATGCGTGTATTCCAAGAAGAAATCTTTGGTCCTGTGCTAGCTGTTACCACCTTTAAAGACGACGAAGAAGCGATGGCGCTCGCCAATGATACTTTATATGGTCTTGGTGCTGGCGTCTGGACACGTAATGGTACTCGCGCTTATCGTTTCGGTCGTGGTATTAAAGCCGGTCGCGTTTGGACGAATTGCTATCATCTCTATCCTGCGCATTCAGCGTTTGGCGGTTACAAACAATCTGGTATCGGCCGCGAAAACCATTTAATGATGCTCGATCATTATCAGCAGACCAAAAATATGCTGGTATCATACAGTCCTAAAGCGATGGGCTTCTTTTAATCTAAAAACATGTACTGATTTTAGATAAATAAATGCAATCTATCGTAAGGTAGATTGCATTTTCGCTTTAGTAAAGCATGAGCTATCCATAAATGATAAGGAAATTATTATGAACGTCACGGCGACAGAATCGTGTAAAGAGCTAATCGAACTATTAAAATCCAAGCATGGCGAATTGATGTTTCATCTATCAGGAGGCTGCTGCGATGGCAGCTCACCTATGTGTTATCCATTGGGCGAATTTAAAGTAGGCGGACAAGATGTGCTGGTCGGTGAGCTCAGCGGCTGTCTGTTTTACATGGGCAAACCTCAATACAAATTGTGGCAGCATACCGATCTGACCATCGATGTTGTCAATGGACGTGGTGCCAGTTTTTCACTTGAGATACCCGAAGGCAAGCGATTCATTGTGCGTTCAGAAGTCTGTGCGGTCTAACATTTAATAACAGACAATAAGATATCAGACTTACTACGCTACCCTTTTTATTACCTAAATAATTGATATATATGAAAATTTATAACAACCTTATACCTTGTAGTCATTTTTACTTCATTATTGCAGCAAAATAATAGATACTCTAAAGCGTAAGCTATTTCAATAAATACGTTTTAATGAGCATGGATGCTACAGGGAATATAAAATGGAACTTGATGGAAACTTTGATTACGTCATCGTTGGTGGCGGTTCAGCTGGCTGTGTGCTTGCCAGCCGATTAACAGAAAACCCAGACATCAGTGTCTGCTTGTTAGAATATGGTGGTGAGGGCAAAGACTTGGCAGTTCGCGTACCTGCTGGACTGATTTTGATGGTGCCGGGCAAGCCACTAAAATTAAACAATTGGTGCTTTCACACTACTCCGCAAACACATCTCAATAACCGACGCGGCTTTCAACCGCGCGGTCAATGTTTGGGTGGCTCCTCCGCTATCAATGCCATGATTTATACGCGTGGCAGTGCGCTTGATTATGAACGCTGGGTTGAGCAAGGTTGCACAGGCTGGGGTTTTGATGATGTACTGCCTTACTTTATCAAATCAGAAAACAATATCCACGGCGCGGACGAGCTGCATGGTGATAGTGGACCACTGCATGTCAGTGATTTACTAAGTCCACGAGATATCTCAAAAGCCTTTGTAGAAGCTGCTATTGCCAATGGTTTAGATCAAAATGATGACTTTAACGGCAAAAAACAAGACGGTGCAGGATTATATCAAGTCACGCATTTTCATGGGGAAAAACAAGGTCAACGCTGCTCTGCGGCAGCGGCTTATCTGCATCCAGTACAAAGCCGACCTAATTTAACCGTTATCACCCACGCACAAGCCAATCGCGTCATCTTTGATGGCAAGCAAGCGACTGGTGTGGTCTATGAAAAGGATGGTGTCGACCATACCGTGATGGCACGTCACGAAGTCATCTTATCAGGTGGTGCTTTTGGCTCACCCAAAGTTCTGATGCTATCAGGCATTGGTCCTGCTGAACATTTGCAGTCTCATGGCATCGATGTATTGGTAGATGCACCCGACGTTGGCGGTAACTTACAAGATCATTTAGATGTCGTCTTTGATTACGAGGTCAATACTACCGATGTCATCGGTCTTGGTATAGCAACTATTTCAACCTTGACCAAAAGTATTCGGCAATGGCGAAAAGATGGCACAGGTCTGTTATCTACCAATTATGCAGAAGCAGGCGCGTTCTTTAGTGTCGGTGACGACCCACAAGAATGGCCAAATACCCAGCTGCATTTTGTGATATCTCGCGTGATTGAACACGGACGTGATCTTAGACGGGGTTTTGCCGTTTCTTGTCATACCTGCTATTTACGCCCTGAAAGCCGTGGTACGGTCAGACTCGATTCTGCCAATCCCTCTGACGCCGTATTAATTGATCCAAACTATCTCTCGCATCCGAAAGATGTAGAGTATATGGTTGCTGGTGCAGAGCGTACGCGCGCCATTATGCAAGAGTCGCCAATGGCTGAATACATCACTGAGGACTACCCTGCCCCCTATATCGAAAAAGACGGTATGCTTGGCTATATCCGTAATAAATCAGATACTATCTACCACCCTGTGGGCACTTGCCGTATGGGCTCAGACAGCGATTCAGTCGTTGATTTAGAATTAAAAGTACGTGGCGTAAATGGATTAAGGGTCATCGATGCTTCAGTGATGCCAACCTTAATCAGTGCCAATACCAATGCACCGACGATTATGATTGCTGAAAAAATAGCAGACCTTATCAAGGCGAATCACGTGCATGCTGAGTCAGTCCCTGCTTAACAGAGTTTAAGATGATTAATTGAGCCCAAAATCAAGTTTCATTTGGGCTCAATTTGTATTGACTACTCCGCGACATTTTGGAAATTGGCTACAACCAAAAAAGGTCTGCCCAAGATGTGCGCCTTTTTTTGCAACGCGTTTGACCATCTCACTATTACATCTCGGGCAAGTTGGTGCTTGGATGAAATTAGCTATATTGTCTATCGCCACAAGTGTCGCAGGGTAATGCACTTGTGGCTCAGTCTCTATAACCTCAAAGGGTGTGAGAAAAACCTTATCAGTAATATCATGCGGCGAACTTATCTGCTGAGTACTCAAACTATCAATTGGTAAATCGCTAGATTCAATCTCAGTTTGACCAGACCATCGATGCACTTCTCTGCTTTTCAGCCTGGCTCGTTTAGCCGTTTCTTTTACTATCGGTTCAGATGTAGACTTATCAATAGTTGTAGCAACTGACTTACCATTCGAGTTATTGCTAGACGACTTGCTTGGATTGCTATGCCTATCCTTTAAGTACGCTTTATGGGCTTGATTGGTGCGCCACGACTTACTAAATCTATTGCTTTCAATCTGAGCAACGATGGATGTGACCTCGTCTTCAGTAAGTATCTCATCCTGCTTTCTTTTAATATAAGACACCATCCCACTCGTCAATACGTGCTCCGGTAACTCATCGCGAGTTTTTAGCTCACATTCACCGATGAACGCAATCATCGAATGAAAGTAGCTCATATCTAATGCTAATAAATCCGCGAGCGTTTTAATATGCAAATAATTCTGACGTAATGGGTTTTGGAATTTATACTTGCGACCCATAATGACTTGCGTCCACTGTCTTTGCGCCTCATTACCAAATATCCAGCCTTTATAGTTTTTGGTTTCGATGACAAAGATGCCGTATTTAGAGACAATGACATGGTCAATTTGGGTACTACCACCATTGGCTAATGGCAAAGTGATATTATTTAAACGGTGATAAAGGTCTTTTTCTAGCTTTAACCACATGGCAACATTAATGACTGTTTCGCCTAAGACACCTTTGAAGCTGGACATGAGGGACATAATCGTCTTCCAATAAAAAAGATAAAAATACTTATAATTAAAATAGTATGCTGTCTGTCTTAAACCATTTACCTAACACGCCTCAAGCGCTTATAACTTTAATAGTACATTGAAATCGCTTAATTGTAGTAGGATATCGCCTTACTATAGTCGATTGATTTTAAAAAGAATAGAGCACGGATTAATTACTATAGAACCACTTAAATTAAATTATTTTAACTACTGATATACCTCCTATTTCTCTTTGGATCAGACATATGACCACACCTGTCACCTCTTTGCTGAAAATCACACTCAGCAGCTGCCTACTATTATCATTACCAGTCATGGGATTGGCGGCGACCGTTCCGCAAAAATGGAAACTAGACGTCCCAAAGACCAATGTCGAGTTCGAGGTCAAGTATTTGGGTAAAGCCACGACTGACGGCAGGTTCAATAAGGTCAATGGAGCCATCAATTATGACGTCAATAAACCTGCAAGCACGACCATTAATTTTACCGTTTTTACCAATAGTATCGATACTGATCGTAGCTTGAGAGATTCATTTTTGCGCCGAAAAGAATTGCTGAATACGAAACAATATCCGACGATGACTTTTGTTTCTAAAAAAGTCAGCATGATAAATGCTAAGGAAGCCAATGTGACCGGCGACTTTACAGTGTTGGGTCAAACCAAACCTTTGACGGTGAGAGTAACGTTATCAGATGTAGAGAATGATCCTATCACCTCTAGACCTACCTTAAAATTTCGCGCGACGGGCTTGGTAGATCGTTACAACTACGGGGTTACTGCTTTTCCAAAAGTGATTAGCAATATCATCCCACTTGAGATATCAGGGAAACTGATTGCTGCTAATTAAGCTCTGAAAGACTTAAAAGAACATAAAAAAAAGAGTTGCTAGAAATCCTAGCAACTCTTTTTTGTTTGAGCAGTTTTAAATACTTACACCAAGCTATTCACCGCATCAACCACGGCTTCAGTAGTAATACCAAACTCTTTGTATAGCTCATCAGCAGGCGCTGATTCACCATAAGTCGTCATGCCAATCACTTTACCGTCTAAACCAACGAACTTATACCAGTAATCGACATGTGCCGCTTCTACAGCGACGCGGGCACGGATATTGGCTGGCAATACCGCTTCACGATAGCTAGTATCTTGCTCGACGAAGATTTCTGCACATGGCATAGAGACCACACGTACACCGACGCCATTTTCGCTCAAGGTCGCGTAAGCTTGCATAGCAAGACCGACTTCTGAGCCAGTTGCGATGATAATCGCTTGTAGCTCGCCTTGCTCTTTTGCAAGTACATAACCACCTTTGGTGATATTAGCAACTTGCTCAGCATCACGTGCTTGATGTGGCAAGCTTTGACGGCTGAAAATCAAGGCAGATGGATTATTTTCTGATTTAATTGCCTCAACCCAAGCGCTTGCTGATTCGGTCGCATCACAAGGACGCCATGTACGTAGATTTGGCGTGGTACGCAAGCTGGTTAATTGCTCAACTGGCTGATGCGTTGGACCATCTTCACCCAGACCGATTGAGTCATGGGTATAGACATGGATCACACGCTGCTTCATGAGCGCGCCCATACGTACCGCATTACGTGCGTATTCCATGAACATCAGGAAGGTGGCAACATAAGGAACAAAGCCACCATGTAACGCGATGCCGTTAGCAATCGCCGTCATACCAAATTCGCGCACGCCATAATAGATATAGTTGCCAGCGTCGTCGTCTTGGATACCTTTGGCGTCTTTAAATAGCGTGAGGTTTGAGCCTGCAAGATCTGCTGAACCGCCAAGCAATTCTGGTAATAATGGCTGTAAGGTATTTATGGCATTTTGGCTGGCTTTACGACTGGCAACATCACCGCCCTGCTCTTGAGTTTGCTGGATATACTCTTGCGCTTTTTGCTCAAAATCAGCTGGTAATTCACCCTCTAAACGACGAAGTAACTCAGTTGCTAACTCTGGATAAGCCTTCTTATAAGCGTCAAAGTTCGCGTTCCAGTTTTTCTGTAAGACGTCGCCTTTCGCTTTACCATCCCACGCTTGATAGATTTCATCATCTAGCTCAAACGGCGCATGCGTCCAAGATAATGCATCACGGGTTAAAACGATTTCATCATCGCCAAGTGGCGCACCATGACTGGCTGCTAAGCCTTGTTTGTTTGGGCTACCAGCGCCAATAGTCGTTTTGCAAATGATTAAGCTTGGCTTAGTCGTCTCTTTAATCGCTTGCTCAGTCGCTTGCGTAATCTCATCGGTATCATGACCATCGACCTTGATAACTTGCCAGCCATAAGATTCAAAGCGCGCTTGCGTATCATCAGTGAACCAGCCGTCGACATCACCATCAATTGAGATGCCATTGTCATCATAGAAAAATACCAATTTGCCAAGCTCTAACGTGCCAGCCAATGAGCAGACTTCATGACTGATGCCTTCCATCAAACAACCATCGCCTAAGAAGGCATAAGTATGATGATCGACAATATTATGACCATCACGATTAAATTGCGCTGCCAACGTTTTTTCTGCAATTGCAAAACCAACCGCATTGGCAATACCTTGCCCTAATGGACCAGTGGTGGTTTCAACACCTGGCGTATAGCCAAGCTCTGGATGACCCGGCGTTTTCGAATGTAATTGACGGAAACCTTTTAGGTCATCAACGCTAACGTCATAGCCTGATAAATGTAGCAACGAATAGATCAGCATCGAGCCATGACCGTTTGATAAGACAAAACGATCACGGTTGTGCCAGCTTGGGTCAGCAGGATTATGCTTTAAAAACTTGCGCCACAAAACTTCGGCAATATCAGCCATGCCCATTGGTGCACCCGGGTGCCCAGAATTGGCTTTTTGAACCGCGTCGAATGACAGTACGCGGATGGCATTGGCTAATTTACGTTCGCTAATTGGAGCTGGCATAGAGTGTCCTAATATTCGGGTAGAAGTATGGAGGATAAGAGGAGAGTTTACTCAGAGGGTCATAAAATAAGGACGCAATGGGCGCCCTTAACGAATAATCTGTAAATACAGGGGTAATATTAACATATTTGCACTCTATCTAGCGCAAAAATGCGCTGACAGAACCGTTCGTATTTAATAATAATTTGTATCAGTTTTATCAATTTGACCGATACTTACTGCAATAAAACACAATCGGCGAGCCTGAATACCAACTCACTAATTGCATCACTCATCAAATAACTATATGTCAAAAACCCACATATCAAAAAACTATAATAAAATGGTGTCAGCACCGCCCATAAACGGACGCAATACTTCTGGAATCGTAATACTACCATCAGCATTTTGATAATTTTCCATCACTGCCAATAATGTACGACCGACTGCCAAACCCGAACCGTTTAAAGTATGTGCAAGACTGGTTTGTTTGCCATCCTTAACACGTGTACCCATACGGCGTGCTTGGAAATCGCCGCAGTTTGAGCAGCTTGAGATTTCACGATAGGTATCTTGGCTTGGTAACCAGACTTCGATATCATAAGTTTTTTGCGCGGCAAAACCCATATCACCAGTGCACAATTTGACAGTACGATATGGCAAATTAAGCTGCTGTAAAATAAATTCTGCTTGTCCAGTCATCGCTTCAAGCAACTCATCTGACTGCTCAGCTGTGGCGATATTAACCATCTCGACTTTTTCAAACTGATGCTGACGGATCAGACCACGGGTATCGCGACCATGCGAGCCGGCTTCACTACGGAAACACGGCGTATGAGCGGTGAACTTTAATGGCAGCTCTTTGATGTCCAAGCGCTCACCACGTACCAAGTTGGTCATCGGTACTTCTGCAGTTGGAATCAGATAAAAATCCATGTCATCATTATTCGTATGATTGCCTAGCTTAAACAAATCATCTTCAAACTTTGGCAGCTGACCCGTGCCCTTTAAGCTTTCAGAATTAACAATATACGGTACATAGGTTTCAGTATAGCCATACTTCATCGTATGGGTATTGAGCATGAATTGAATCAACGCACGATGCATCTGCGCTAATTGTCCTTTTAAGACATTAAAGCGACTTCCTGTAAGCTTGGTTGCTGCTTCAAAATCGAGCATACCAAGTGTCTCACCAATATGCGTATGATCTTTAATCTCAAAATCAAACTCACGCGGTGTGCCCCATTTGCGTACTTCGACGTTATCGTCTTCTGATGTACCAACTGGCACATCTGCTGCTGGGATATTTGGAATTTGCATTGCCGCTTGGCTAATGCGCTCTTGTAAGGTACGTAGCTCGTCTTCAGCTGTCTTAATCTCACCACTGACACTTTGCATCTCAGCAAGCAACTCACTAGCATCTTCGCCAGATTTTTTGAGCGCTCCAACTTGTTTTGCGCCTGTATTACGGCGCGACTGCAACTCTTCGGTCTTTACTTGTAGCGATTTACGTTCGTTCTCAATATTTTGCCAGAACGCTATATCAAGCGTATAACCACGGGTGGCCAATTGCTGCTGTAAATCTGTCAAATCGCCGCGTAAGAGTTTTGGGTCTATCATAGTAGGTGCCTGTCGCGCTAAAAGTGGATAAAAGGTGTGAAAATAATGAAAATCTGAGCTCTATAGCCTGATTTTGCTTAAAATTAGGTGGTAGCCGCTATAATACCAAGCTGCGGCTGTTTTGACCATGTTTTGGCAGTTTTTTGCTCATCTCTTGACTGAGTTTTGAACTTCTATTCTCTTAATCTTTACATAGGAAATAGTTATTCGTATTAACGTGCTAATAATATAACTTAAGGTCGCAAGCTCTCTATAAATGTGACTTACCTTTACTAATGGCTTAAATATGGTGTCTATTAGCGAACAGAGTGGCTTATATGTTTCATTTAAGGGCGATTTTCGGTAAGATAAGCGTATATCTTTATTCTATTTCCAGCCAAATATTACCTTGTTGTCGACGTTTGGCGCTTTTAATTTAACGTTTTCACTATAAGTCTTTGAGAAACCTTTATGGCTCTGTACCCCTACACGCTGCAACCTGTTGCCTTAAACCTAACCGAGGCAGAATTCCACCAAGCACAGTATGAGCTATTTTCTAGTGCCAGCCCGTCATTTGGTCTGTTGAGTATCAAGCTTAAAGAATGGATTATCATGGCAGTCGCTGTAGTTTTAGCCGTTGCTGGGCTGGTTTTTTTGACCGGTTATTCGACCATTATTTTTTGGCTGATGCTAGCAGCCGTTGTTATTTACCTACTGGTTCGTACGCTTGGTTTTAAATGGTATGTGAAAAGAGAGTTTGAAAAGCAAGTCGCTGAGCAAGAAATGCCTGATGAGATGCGCCAAATGAAACTAGGTGTACAGAAGCATGGTCTGGTAATGGCAGTGCCGGTCAATCAGTCAGATATGTTTAGTAGCAATCAGATGCGCGGTATGCAGATGCGTGCAGGCAGCACCCAACAAGCGGTGATTCCTTGGAGCGCTGTGAAGAGCTGGGATGAGACCGACGACTATATCTTTATGATGTTTGAGATGAAAGGTCAGCAAGGCAGTCAGATTATTCCTAAACGCTTGCAAGCTCAAAAATTCCCTATCGATACAGTACGCCAGCATTTATTAGAAGTAGTCGCAGTAAAAGGTCTGAACTCTGAAAGCTTACAGATACCTGCTAAATAGGCTTATTGCTTTCTGTTAGACCAAGGATTTAGTTGTTTTATAAAATATATTACAAATTTTAATTTGATTAATTTAACTTATTTTTGCATGCTTGCTACAATAGCAAGCATCAAAGGTTGAGTAACGCGTAGTAAGCGGTTATTTAGGCTTTAGTTTAATAATCGCTCGCTATAAATTGCTTAAGTTTAAAGGTTTAATAACTTGATGTTTGAACCCTACACTCAATGAAAAGGATAATATAATGAGTAACAATAATAACGACACTAACCAGATCGGTCTAGAAAAAGCAGATATGAGCGAAGTCATCAGCAAGTTAAATGGTCTGCTATCTAGCTATCATATGTTTTATATCAATGTTCGTGGTTATCATTGGAACGTCAAAGGTGAGCATTTCTTCACTTTACATCCAAAGTTTGAAGAGCTATATACCGCGCTGCAAATCCAAATCGATGAAATCGCTGAACGTATTTTGACCCTAGGCGGCACACCGTTACATGCTTATAGCGATTTTGCTGAGCATACCAGCATTCAAGAAGATAAGAACGTTAAAGACGGCACTACTTGTGTTAAAGGCGTTGTGACAGGTTTACAAGAGCTCATTGAAGAACAACGTCAAGTATCGACTCTAGCAGCAGAAGCAGAAGATCAGGGTTCAGCCGATCTTGTTGATGCTTATGTACAAGAGCAAGAAAAATTAATATGGATGTATAATGCTTTTTTGGGCTAAAAGCTGAATAGTCACAAAATCTAAGATATAAAAAAAGCACCTAATATAGGTGCTTTTTTTATGTGCAATCTTTTTACTTTTTTATCTCAAAGCTTACTTTTGCATCCATTGACGCATTTTTTCACGCTCAGCAGGTGTGGCTTGTAGCCAAATTTGCATAAACTGATCAAGTGAACTGGTAGATGCGTTGACACTTGTCGTTTGCGTCACAGTAGCACCTGTAGTTACTGACTTGTTAGTACTCACGGATGGCTGATCGAGTGCAGCTATCGCACGTTGGTTTTGTAGCTCAGCATCACCGCTACCACCGAATACGCCACCTAATGCTTTACCAAGACCTGAGAATAAGCTATTGCTATTGCCACCGACACTTTCTTGACTGGCAATGATGATGTTATTACTTTGTATCGCAAGCGTTGGACGCTCAGCATACTTCTTGGCAGCTGCATAGTCTTCTGGCTGATTTGGCATGGTTAAGCGGTAGGTCTGATTGTCTGCCAATTCAGCGGCCACACTGACGTTACCTGAACGCAAATAATCATGCTCATCACGGCGCAGATCATAAAGACGATCATATTTAGCGGTAATCACATGCTTACCTGGCTGCAAGGTAAATGACTTGGTCAATGGCTGAAGAAGACTCTGTGTCAGCTCTTGACCATTAATTGCCGTCACTTTGATATGATCATCGACCACTAAAGTAACTGCCGCTTGAGACAGCATAGACACAGAAGCTGCGCTAATAAACACAGCGCTGATAGACAGTTTTTTTAGCAAAGACGCATTTGATTTCATAAGTTTTCCAATAGTAGTAAAGAGCATTTCGGATAGAAAATTTGTGTTCTGACTGCTAAAAATCAAGTGGCATCGTATGCTGAGTATGATGGTCTTGATCAGCGGCATCATTGTCTACTTGCGACTCCTGTGCGATATCAGCAAGTTCAGCAGCAAGCGTCTGCTCATCAATCGTACGCAGCGCGTCAGCAATGACCGCTTTTGATATATTACTACGACCCAAGTTGGAGAACATGGGTTGAATGTAATTGAGCACCTCCATCATTGCACCAATACGATGCGGTCCTTCAGTGAGCAGATAATTGGTAATACGTTCATCAAACTGCCAACCACGTCTGCGCAATATCGACTGTAATAATGCTTCGCGGTCTGCAAAATCATGTCCTGTCGGTACTTTGAATGAGGGCGCTTGTGCCAAACGGGTGAGCAAATCTCTCAATTGAAACGGCAGCTCGGATGCAGGCTTATTAGCGGCAAATAAAAGTTGGCGCTGCCCTTCGCGGCTACGATTGATCAGATGAAATAAAGCTTCTTGCCATTGACTGTTTTGTTCAATGACTTCCAAATCATCGATCGCAATCAAAGAGAAATTTTCTAGCGATGATAATACATTGACATCGGTATGAATCAACTCGTTTAACGACAGACAAATCGCTGACTTGTCCATCTCAATAAACGACTCACAAATAGCGGATAATAAGTGCGATTTGCCAGTAGCAGGACTGCCAAATAGGTACAGCTGACCTATCAGGCCGACATGGAGCTGCCGTACTGCATCGATAATAGACATCCAACCCGGACCGGCGAAGTCGCTGAGACTTGCATCATGCTTTATGTCCAGATTGAGACTTAGCTGTGCTTCTGCCATGAATCATCAACTCGGTTTGCGTAGCACAATCAATAAAAAGGCTAAACGACTAATATACTTATAAACTGACTTTGGTAAAATTCATTTTAACCAAAGCCAACCTAGTAAAGGTCAATACCGTTACTACTGCGCCTATATATAACATATTTGCAAAATGACTGACAAGTCTTTTACCCATAACACCCAATCAATCCTGTTTTATCACGCAGGCAAACGACTATGATATGCCCTGTTACATCGAGAACTTCATGGCAGCTATACATACAACAACATTATTTTTTTTCAAACAATGCCAACTGCTTACGACCTTTATAAAAGTCAGTCGTTTGATAATGAGTATAAAAGTGACGGAATAACACGTTCAAGACAGCAGACACTGGCAGCGCAATCAGCATACCAACGAAACCGAGCAAACTTGCACCTGCCAGTACCGAAAATATTACCCATAATGGCGATAGACCAATTTTGTCGCCCAATAGTAGCGGTTGCAAGATATAGCCTTCGGCAGCTTGTCCAATCAAGAATGCGCCAGCAATCAAGGATAAATACGTCCAATCTAGGCCAAACTGGAACAGACAGGCGATAATCGCGGCAACGAAGCCAATCCCAAAGCCCAAATAAGGTACAAAGCTAGCAATACCTGCAACCATACCAATAATCAGCCCAAGCTCAAGCCCGATAAGCTGCAATTGCACGGCATAAATAGCACCTAGTAATACCATCACCAATAGCTGACCTTTAATAAAAGCCATCAACGCACGGTCACACTCTTGCGCAATTTGAATCACTTTTTTACAGTATGGCGCAGGTATCGCCATTTTCCATGTATGTAAGCGTTGATCCCAATTAAATAAGAAATAAAAGGTCAAAATCGGCACCAGTACAATCAGCCCAGCATTATTGATAAAGTTCATGCTAGACGCCAGTATTTGACTCATCATGGTACCGGCATCTTCAAATTTATAATTGGTTTGCATGTATTCAACCAAGGTCTCAGAGAAGCCCTTAGACTCAAGCTCTGGTAGACGAATACGGCTATTACTAGCAAACCATTCACGGACGACTTCATTATACCAAGTTAAAAGCTGTGGCAGATAATCCCATGCTGCTTGCAGCTGATGCCACAATGTCGGTATCAACCACCAGAGTAGTAGCACCATACTCAACGTAATCGTCGAATACACAATAATAATGGCAATCCAACGTTTGATATATTTTGATAAGCGTTTAACCAATGGATTAAACAAATAAGCCAATACAAAAGCAAATACAAACGGCACAATGACCGGCATCATTAAATACAATAAAACCATAGCCACAACAATAGCAACGACGATAAATAGGCGTCGAAAAAAGGGGTCTATTGATTGGTTTGTCATGAAGGCTAGTCCTACGAATGGGCTTATTTAAAAGAGTGATTTGATTTAAAGTTGATGATAGATCTTATTGAACGACAACATTCCAATAGCAAACAGTTATTGACCATAATTTTAGCCTTCTATTATCGCAGAGTCCTATAAAAAAGCCGTCATTTTTTGTTTCTTAATTTTCATGTCATCTTTATTGCCGTTTTTCTGAAATATTAGATAGATATCAAGCAAATTTAGGTCAAATAAAAGCAAGTTGTTTTGCGAGTAAGGGTGATTTTTGGGTATAATGCGCGCACAATCTGCAAAATTCATATGACCGACACGCGTTTTTACTGACTGACCTTCATTCCCTATAAAATTTGTGAGATGACCATGAGTAACAAGCCTTCTTTAAGCTACAAAGATGCTGGCGTTGATATTGATGCTGGCGATGCGTTGGTGCAACGTATTAAATCCGTGGCAAAAGCCACCTCACGTCCTGAAGTGGTGGGCGGACTTGGCGGCTTTGGGGCGCTTTGTCGCATTCCGACTGGTTACACCTCACCGTTATTAGTTTCGGGTACTGACGGTGTCGGCACCAAGCTTAAACTGGCATTACAACTAAACCGCCATGACACCATCGGTATCGACTTGGTCGCTATGTGTGTCAACGACTTATTGGTTTGCGGTGCTGAGCCTTTGTTTTTCTTAGACTATTATGCAACTGGTAAGCTTGACGTCGATGTTGCAGCTACTGTTGTTACGGGTATAGGTGAAGGTTGTAAATTATCAAATTGCGCGCTTATCGGCGGCGAAACGGCTGAGATGCCAGGCATGTATCAGGACGACGATTATGACCTAGCGGGATTCTGCGTCGGTGTGGTTGAAGAAGCGGAAGTCATCACTGGCGAAAACGTTGCAGAAGGCGATGTATTAATTGCTCTTGCTTCAAGTGGCGCGCATTCTAATGGCTACTCATTGGTACGTAAAGTCATTGAAGTCAGCGGTGTGGATGTGACTAGTAGCAATGAGCAGCTAGATGGTCAGTCTATCCAAGATGCCTTAATGGCACCGACACGTATTTATGTTAAAGCGATCAAAGCATTGCAAGATACACTTGGTAGCTCATCCCTACATGCGATGTCACATATCACTGGCGGCGGCTTAACCGATAACCTGCCACGTGTATTACCTGAAACGCTAGCCGCTAGCATCGATACGAATAGCTGGCAGTTCTCAGAGCTGTTCACTTGGTTACAAACCCAAGGTAATATCGAGCAAAGCGAGATGTATCGTACCTTTAACTGCGGCGTTGGGTTTGTCATCGTCGTACCCAAAGATAAAGCAGATGCTGCTATCCAAACCTTGAATGATGCTGGCGAAAAAGCATGGAAATTAGGTGAAATGGTCAAGCGTGAAGCGGATGCAGTGGTGTACCGTTAATGCTAGCCAATAATACCAGTCATGCCAACAAGCCATTACGCATTGCTATTCTGGTATCTGGTAGCGGTAGCAACTTACAAGTATTGATTGATGCCATGCAAGCTGGTGCGCTACCAATTGAGATTGTCGGTGTTATTAGTAACCGTGAAGACGCTTATGCCATCACACGGGCAAAAGATGCTGACATTCCAGTGGCAGTCTTATCTCACGTTGCTAGTGGCAAACGCATGGGAATCAAAACTTTTGAGAGTCATGCCAGCGCCCAACTAACCACATGGCAACCTGACCTGATTTTGTTAGCTGGTTTTATGCGTGTTTTAAGTGCTGGATTTATTGATAACACGCCAGCACCAATGATTAATCTGCATCCTGCACTCTTGCCTGCTTATAAAGGTTTGGATACTCATCAGCGTGTCATTCAATCAGGTGAGCGTCAGCACGGCTGTAGCATTCATGTCGTTACCGCTGAGCTCGATGCAGGTGCTGTTTTGACCCAAGCCTGGCTAGAAGTGCATCAAAAAGATACTGCTGACAGTTTGCAAACGCGCGTGCAAAAGCTTGAGCATCAGCTGTTACCTTGGACAATTTTGTTATTAGCCAAAGGTGTATTGTCGTTGAACAACGAGCGATTATTAAATCAGAAACACACCTGTATGCCGACGCTACCTTTGAAGCTATATTTAAACAGTTAAAGCAATAGCAACAAGCACAGAAAGATAGCACTCATTTCAAACTATCGACCAAAAAAAGCCCAGTCACTCAATTTATGAATGACTGGGCTTTTCGCTACTTAATACTTAAAGCGTTATAGCTTTAAAAGCTGTATACAGTCTTAGCTGTTATGAACATGTACACCTTTGATATTCACGAACTCTTTGATACCGAAACCACCATGCTCGCGACCATGACCCGAGTTTTTCACGCCACCAAAGGGTAATGCCGGATTTGCAAGGCCATAACCATTGATATAGACCATACCTGTATCAAACTGCTCATTGGCTAGACGAATAGCTTTGTCTTCATCTTTAGAGAAGATAGCGCCACCTAAGCCATAACGGCTGTCGTTAGCAATACGTAACGCATCGTCTTGATCTTTAGCACGTATTAGTGATGCTACTGGACCAAACAGCTCATCATCATAAGCTGGTTGACCTTTTTCGACATTTTCCAAGATAGTCGCTGGATAAAAGCTCCCTTTACCCTCTGGCAATTTACCACCAACAGAGATAGTAGCGCCTTTGCTTACGCTTTCCTCTACTTGCGCATGCAATTTTTCTTGCAGATCTTTACGCGCTAATGGACCAAGATCAGAGCTGTCATCCATAGGATCGCCAGCTTTTTTGCTTGCAAACTCTTCAACGATGCGCTTACGGAACTCGTCATACAAGCTATCAACAACGATAAAGCGTTTTGCAGCAACACAAGTTTCGCCATTATTTATAAGACGCGCTAGCGTACAGGTTTGTACGGCAAGCTCTAAGTCAGCATCTTCTAAAACGATAAATGCATCATTTGAACCCAACTCTAAGACTGCTTTTTTGATTGCTTTTGCTGCTTGCTGACCGACGATGCTACCTGCACCATCACTACCAGTAAGCGTCACGCCGCGTACTTTATCATTACCAATTAACTTTTCTGACTGATCATGATCAATGAGAATCGTACGGAACAAATCGTTCGGTAAGTCAGACTCATGGAAGATTTTTTCAATTAATAAGCCAGAACCAGTCACATTTGCTGCGTGCTTAAGCAAAATACTGTTACCTGCCATCAAATTGGCGATGGTATAACGGAACACTTGATAAGCTGGAAAGTTCCAAGGCTGCATACCGTAGATAACGCCAATGGGTTGATAAGTGACAATACCTTTTTTGAGACCTTCGATATCACGTTCATCATCAGCAAGTGCTGCCACACCTTTCTCTGCCGTATAATCACAAATCGCTTTACACAGATCAATTTCTTGTAGACTCTGACTATATAGTTTACCGCGCTCCTCAGTCATAAGACGGGACAGCTCCTCTTTGTACCTCATCAAGGTCTCGCCAATAGAGTTAATAACCTTCGCACGCTCTTCATGGCTAGTTTTACGCCATTCTAGAAACGCTTGGTGCGAGGCTTCAACAATGTTGTTGACCTCATCATTACTCATATAATTATATTCTTTAATGTCTTCGCCTGTTGCTGGGTTTACAGTAGTAATATCTGCCATGATTATTATCCTTATTTATTAGAATGTCTTTAGTCTATAAAACAACCTATTGCTAACAGCTAAACTTTATAGAACAACTTAACAATAGAGATTTTATTCATCATTTTTCTTAATGTTTGACTATCATAACAAAGTGCTTGGTGAGTAGGTTTACAAGTTATAAAGAATTGTGCGTAAGATGTTAAGAATGTGACGGTGTTATTAAGCAAACCTAAATCCTGTATAGGGCCTCTCATGCAGAGAGTTTTGACACCTTTAGACAAATAAAAAACCAGCACGATGGCTGGTTTGATACATAATTGAGCTTTATAAGACCATATACAGTTGTACAATAAACAACCTAAAACAAGTGATTGATCACAGGGATTTCTTGTGGTGGATTTTCTTCATCATTAACGATTTGACGTGCTACGTGCATAATCAGCTGACGTAACCAGCGATGCGCCGGATGATGCTGCAATAACGGCGACCACGCCATCGTTAGCTCAAATTCTGGTATAAAAAAAGGCGGCTCTTCCATAATAATGCTGTCGTTATTGGCCTGCATTTTTGCGACACGAGTCGGCAAGGTTGCAATCAAATCTTTGTTTGCTGCCAGCATAGCAGGCATTTGATAGTGACGGGTAAAAACGCTGATTTGGCGCTTTTGACCTAAACGTTGTAAAGCTTGATCGATAGAACCTAAGCCACCTGATTTTTCTGGATTGACACCGAAGCCCACTCCCATACCCGTTTTAGAGACCCAAACGTGCTGCGCTTTAAGATAATTCTTAAGATTAAAGCGATGAGCATAAGGACTTTCAGAAGATAATAGGCAGCTAAAGGTATCACGCCATACCAACACTTGATGGAAGCTTTGCGGGATCTCGTTAAAGCGGTTGATTGCCAAATCTACACGCCCCTGCTCCATATCACGATAAGACACATCCGATGGCGTTAAGAAATCTAAAATGACATTTGGTGCCTCTGAGCGTAGCGCTTTCACCAATTTTGGTACCAAGGTCGCCTCAGCATAATCTGATGTCATAATCCGAAAAACGCGTGAGGTGCTATAAGGACGAAACTCGGTACGTGGCTCTAACACTTGTGTCAAATCGGCAAGTATCTCACGGATACGAGGCTGTAATTCAAGGGCGCGCTCGGTCGGTGTCATCCCTTCTGATGAACGCACCAATAAAGGGTCGTTAAATAACTTACGCAAGCGGCGCAAAATATTACTCATCGCCGGTTGAGTAATGCCTAGCTGCTCAGCGGCGCGCGTTACGTTTTTTTCTCGCAACAACACATCCAAATGTACCAATAAATTTAAATCAACCCGCTGCAAATTCATATATGTGTCTCTTTATCTTAGAATAAATATCATCATAAACGTGATATTTTCTATCCTATCATTTATTACAATTCATCCCTAACAGCATGATATAAGGATATTTTTATGTTAATTATTTTGGAATATGCTTATTATAACTGAATCTACCCACCACAAGCCATTGTTTTATATATACTATAATTAAACGAAATACCCAAGATAATAATCATAAACTAGATAAATCAAGGTAACCTAGCTATAGTGGCTAGCAAGCGCTCATTAGGGACTATTCAACATTAGACTGTTAATACATATTTCAATGAATGAGTAACTAAGTGCATTTTATCGTATTTTCATGCTGAAATACGGACATAAAATTTATAACAGCATCTTATAGAAACTTAGTTTTTTGTGCTTATTTTTCAGGCTTGGACAAATATCTTATACGCTTTAAGGCAATAGTTACTTCAGTAGCAAAACATACTTATAAAACAACCAATTAACTCTGAAATAATTGTTCATAAAAGAGACTTAAAAATAAAAGCTGACCAAAGAGACAGGTTTTAATTGCTTTTATCACCATTTTCTTATAGTTTAGTAGAGACTGCTCACGGAAGAAGCTTATATTTCAAATTTTTACTTCTGCCAGCATCTTTCTATATAGACCAAAATTATTTTAATTTACTTATTTATTCACCACCAAGGAGACTATAGATGTCAACTGCATATAAATCAGCGATCGATTTAGTACGTGAACTAAAACAGAAACACGGTAACTGGCAGAACATCAGCGAAACTGATGCGGCACGTATGATGGCACAAAACCGCTTCAAAACAGGTTTAGATATTGCTAAGTACACCGCAAAAATTATGCGTCAAGACATGGAAGAGTATGACAATGACACGTCTCAATACACCCAGTCTCTAGGTGCATGGCATGGTTTTGTTGCACAGCAAACCATGTATGCGAAGAAAAAATATTTTGGCACAACATCTAAAACTTACATCTACCTATCTGGTTGGATGGTAGCAGCTCTACGTTCTGAGTTTGGTCCTTTGCCTGACCAATCTATGCACGAAAAAACGTCTGTACCTAAGCTGATTGCAGAGATCTACACTTTCTTGCGTCAAGCAGATGCAAAAGTATTGAACGATTATTTCCGTGAGCTAAACGCTGCTGAAGAAGCTGGTCAAGATACCTCAGCCATTCTAGAAAAAATCGAAAACTTTGATTCGCATGTTGTGCCAATCATTGCTGATATCGATGCAGGTTTCGGTAACGAAGAAGCGACTTACTTGCTAACTAAGCAAATGATTGAAGCGGGTGCTTGTGCCATTCAGGTTGAAAACCAAGTATCTGATGCTAAGCAATGTGGTCATCAGGCTGGTAAAGTAACTGTACCGCATGAAGACTTCATTTCAAAAATCAATGCTATTCGTTATGCATTCTTAGAGCTTGGTGTTGAAGACGGTGTTATCGTTGCTCGTACTGACTCTGAAGGCGCGTCACTAACGCAAAAAATCCCAGTATCAAATGAGCCAGGTGATCTTGCTTCTCAGTACATCGATTTTATCGAGATGGAAGAAGTCACGCTAGAAAACGCCAAAGAGAATGACAGCTTACTTAAGCATAACGGCAAATTAGTACGTCCAGTTCGTTTGCCTAACGGTCTCTATCAGTTCCGTGAAGACACGAACATCGATCGCGTGGTCCTTGACTGTGTAACTGCTCTAGAAAACGGCGCTGATCTACTATGGATCGAAACACCGACTCCAGACGTCGCACACATCAAAATGATGGTTGACCGTATTAAAGAGCAACAGCCAAAAGCCAAGCTTGTATACAACAACAGCCCATCATTCAACTGGACGCTGAACTTCCGTAAACAAATCATCGCTCAGTGGGAAGAAGAAGGTAAAGACCTATCTGCCTATAATAAAGCTGACTTGATGAGTGCTGATTACGATGGTACTGAGCTTGATACAGCAGCTGACGAAGCGGCTAGAAACTTCCAACGCGATGCAGCACGTGAAGCAGGTGTATTCCATCACTTAATCACGCTACCTACTTATCACACCACAGCTCTTAGCGTACATGAACTTGCTAAAGGCTACTTCGGTGAAGATGGTATGCTTGCTTATGCAGCTGGCGTACAACGTAAAGAAATTCGTGAAGGCATCGCTTGTGTTAAACACCAAGCAATGGCGGGTTCTGACCTTGGTGATGATCATAAAGAGATCTTCTCTGGTGAAAACGCCCTTAAAGCTGGCGGCGGCAAGAACACGATGAACCAGTTCTAATGTCTAACCACTTATAAGTACATTTTATAAGTAAAAGTTTTGAGAAAAGCCGTCCTACATGGTAGGGCGGTTTTTTTGTGGGCTATAAATAATGATATCTACTCAAATAACAGAGCTATTCAGTCACTGTTTTAATTAACTGATGTTCATTTACTCAATAATTATTTGGCTCGATTTAGCCAACCAGAACGAAAGTTTTACTTGTTATTCACTGATAGCTTTCATACGATGGTAATAATATAAATTTATTAAAACAATCAGGAGCCATCATGCAAGAAATAGAGCTGAAATTCTTGGTACCAGAGTCGCGATTAAAAGGGCTTATGCGCCAAGCGAAAGTCAAATCATCACAAGTAACACAACTGGCTGCGAATTATTATGACACCCCTGACCAGCAGCTTGCACAGGCTGGTATTGGCCTGCGTATTCGTCAGGAGGGTAATGCTTGGGTGCAGACTATCAAAGCGGGTGGCGATGGTATCGCAGCGCGTTTAGAGCACAATGCCACCTTAGATAATGAGCAGGTACAAGCCATGCTCGAAAATAACGCGCTGATGCCTGATTTAACGATTTATAAAGATAGCCTTATTGCCCCAGCATTGACAGATTTTAAGCTCAAAAAACTGGCTAAAAAACTGACCCGTTTATATGTGACTGATGTAGAGCGTACTACCCGCTTATTGATAGAAGATACGAGCGATGAAGTCGTTAACAGTATTGAGATGGCTTACGACTATGGAGAAATTATCCATGGTACTGATGATACTCAAAGAGACGCCATTCAAGAAGTTGAATTTGAGCTCATATCCGGTGAGTTAGATTTTTTATTTACGACAGCTAAAACATGGTGTCAACGTCATAAACTGTGTCTCTCTACCGTGACCAAAGCAGAGCGTGGCGGCTTGCTTATTAAGGGACAAAATTATAGCTCAGCCACTGCTGCTGACTTGAGCACCCTTAGTATCAATAAAAAAATCACTATGCCTGCTTTTTTACGCGCTGTCGTGCATAACTGCTTATTGCACATACTCCCAAATAGCAGCGCCATCGTGGCAGGCAGTAAAGACAATGATCACATTTTACAGCTATCTATCGGTATAGAGCGCTTGCACACTGTACTACAAGCATTTGATAGCTTCTCAGATGAGATCAATCCGGATTGGTCAGCCATATTGCAGCAAACTGCTACTTTACTCGCTGATTATCGTAAGCTTGCTCATCTTAGTACTCATATTGAACCAATGTTACAACAGCACGGTGCACCTATCGTTGATTGGACAGCGGATATTGATGCTATCAAAATTACACCAATGACTGCAATCAGTGCTAACGACTTCCAGATCATGTTGCTTGAGCTCATCGCCTTTACTATGAGCGACCCTAGCCTTGAGCCTCAAGCAGATAAGCTGGCTATCAATAAGCTTGAAAAAGTACTTATTAAATACTATGAAAAATTACTTGAAGCTGAGCAATATTTAGAGGACAGCTATGATGATTCAGATAGTGAGTTAGAGAAAGAATCCATCATAAAAGCATTGTATAACCTACATGCTCATCTAAAAAACCTATGTTCTATCAGCGAATTAGTAGCACCTTTGTATAGCAAAAAGAAAACCAAGCGTTGGCTAAAACGTGCCGTAAAAGCACAGAAAGCACTGGGTCAACAGCTCGATATGATTGACTATCAGCAGTACTATCAAAGTAAAGCCAGATCTGACTCTGCTGCTTTATATGCGGCAGGCTGGTTGAATGCTGCTTCGATACCAATAGAAAAAGCCACAGAAAAACATTTGGATAAATTTTATGATTGCTCTGTATTTTGGTAATTGAGTATATTGTCATTTTATGTTTATCAATATTAGAGAAAAAGACAGCTCACTGAATAAGGGTTGTCTTTTTTATATCGTCGACTCAATTTATAATCCATACATTACTACTACAGCTACTTAATACTACTTTTATTGGGCAATAATAGTCACTGGTGTCCTTTCCTCAACCTGCTCAAACAATTCGATAATATCTTGATTGCGCATACGTATACAGCCATGTGAGAGTGGTACGCTCATCGGCTCACTGTCAGGTGTTCCATGAATATAGATATAACGCTGATAAGTATCGCAGCCACCTTGACTATTACTGCCTTTATTAAAGCCTTCCTCAACACCACTTAGCCAAAGAATGCGGCTTAGTATCCAATCACGTTTAGGGTTCAATGCCCCAAGCTCAGCATTATATATTTCTCCCGTCGCTATACGTCCAATAAATACCGTATGACTTGGCGCATTGCCGCCTATTTTTTCTGCAATGATATGCTGACCAAGTGGTGTACAACCACTGTCTTGTTGACTGCCTATCCCATTTTTGGCTGTTGATATAGGATATTCAGCAATAACTTTTTGCCGCCTATAAACGGTCAAAGTTTGCTGAGCAATGCTAATCACTATCTGGGTCGTAAGATTTTCGTTATCTGTCATAGCAATTTCCCGGCAGTTATTTCGATGATGGCTGTTATAGTCGATTCAATTTAAAAAGAATATAGTACTGTTTGAATAAATTTTGCGAAGCCTCTGGAGTGCGAAGCGCACAGCAAGCGAGAGAAATTTATCCCAGCATAATGCTATTCTGAACGTAACTTTTTTATATTGAACTCACCATAGCAGCATAAAAATGAGTGAGTCTTTCTATTGTCAAGGGATTGTATCAAGACATTTGACACCGTAATATAGGGGCACACTTTTTGATGCTAGCAGATTATGACGACTATTTCACCGACACGGGTGTCGATGTATGATTTTCTATATCAAGATACCAAGCCATTGGTGTCATTATTAGCAGATGCAGCAGCGCTGTCATTGCCGCAAGCGCGTTTGGCAATGGATGCCAGCTTGCAGGCGATTATCAGCGCCCTTCTCGCTTATCAGCAGCGCCATCAAGGACAAGCTCTAAGCAAAAAGCTATTTGGTCGCAGTGCCGTCAAAGAAATGCGCCAGTACAATTCTATGAATTTTGCCACTCTAAATACAACGTTATACCATCGCCATGATGCCGCCGATGCGATATTCCATGATAATGCACGGGTGAGCAAAGCCAGTGAGTATATTGCAGCACAGATTGACGCGAAGGCGCCACAAGTACAAATCTTGCTTACTACCCTATGCGTCATTGTGCTACGTGAGATTGCTATTTTGGTTGAGTATAGCCAACTTGATCATGATGAGGTGAATAAATGGTTCGCCTTACAGCCACAATTTTTGTCCAAAGCGCGTTTTGCTACCCCTGTCTCAAATTTAGCTGTTAACGAATCAGCTGATGATAGCGATGAGGTGCAAACTATATTGTCAGCAGTAGAAGCGGTAAAAATAGAGTCAGTAGCTAGCGACGAGCGTTACTTATTAATCACTGAGCAATTGACAGATAACCCGCCAGCTTTTGATCCTTACTGGTATGAGCTGACAGCATTCATACCCGAACAATTTGAGCCAGTAAAAGACATGCAACTGGCAACTGGCAACTACTTAAAAGCCATTGGACGCTCAGCTGAAAACATTCAACAAGGTAAATACAATGACTTATTGATGTTTGCACCGATGACGGCTATTGGCTTGCCACATCAACGCTGGCTAGTACAACTGGCTAAAATATCAGAGATATATTTGCAGCGTAATCGATTACGCATTACTTCTGAACCTATCAACCCACCAAAGCCGCCGTTGGTTAGCTCAGGATTGCTGAGCAGTAATAGCAACAATGATAATACACCAAGCACACTTAGCGAAAAGCCGATTGAATACGAGGCATCAGTCCCCCTATGGAAGAATCCCGTCATTCTGCTGATTATTCTCGTGATTGGTGGGCTTGGAATATTGGCAACCATCAAGTATCAAACGCAAAAAGCCAACGGCGTCGTACTTGCTACCAATGAAGTGTTAGCGCAAGACTCTGAAACGGAAGAGCGGAAACAGCAAGATGTGGCTATCGTTATGGTAGACGATGATATCGCTGATGACGATATATCTAATGAGAATACGAAATCAAAAGCAAAGTAAAATCCAAATACATTTAAAAATAGTTTGATAAGAAATATCGCCAATAAAAAATATTGATAATAAAAAAGAGGCGCTATTTATATAGCACCTCTTTTTTGATCGGTCATTTAACAAAATGATTTAAAAAAAGCCTTTAGTCAAAAATACTTATTTTGACAAATCACGACCACGGCTGGCTTCAATTGCCAAACGTAGACCATTCAGACGAATAAAACCTTCTGCATCTTTTTGATCATAGGCGCCCGCATCATCTTCAAAAGTCGCAATTTTTTCATCAAATAACGAATCATCTGATTTACGACCAACCACGCTCACAGCACCTTTGTATAATTTGACACGTACCGTACCATTCACATATTCTTGTGACTTATCAATCAGCGCCTGTAGCATCATACGCTCAGGGCTGAACCAATAGCCATTGTAGATAGTCTTAGCATAACGTGGCATCAGCTCATCTTTTAGATGGGCCGCTTCACGGTCAAGTGTCAATGACTCAATACCGCGATGCGCTTTTAACATAATGGTACCCGCTGGCGTCTCGTAGCAGCCGCGCGACTTCATACCGACGTAACGATTTTCAACGATATCCAAACGTCCGATACCGTGCTTACCGCCAATCTCATTAAGCTTAATCATTACTTCATATGGCTTAAGCACTTCACCATCGATGGCAACGATGTCGCCTTTTTCATACTCTAATTCCAGATATTGGGCTTCATCTGGTGCTTCTTCTGGGCTTACTGACCAGCGCCACATGTCATCTTCTGCTTCAGCATACGGATCTTCTAAAATGCCGCCTTCATAAGAGATATGTAATAAGTTGGCGTCCATTGAGTATGGGGATTTTTTCTTATTGCCCGCATAGTCGATGGCAATATTATGCTCTTTAGCATATTCCATCAAGCTTTCACGGCTCGATAAATCCCACTCACGCCAAGGCGCAATAGTCACGACATCTGGAGATAAAGCGACGGCACCAAGCTCAAAGCGTACTTGGTCATTACCTTTACCGGTTGCACCATGGCTGATCGCATCAGCGTTATGCTCTTTAGCGATTTCAACCAAACGCTTAGCGATGAGTGGACGCGCGATAGAAGTACCAAGCAGATACTCCCCTTCGTAGATGGCATTGGCACGGAACATTGGGAACACGTAATCACGAGCAAATTCTTCGCGCAAGTCTTCAATATGGATATGTTTGATACCCATGGCTTCAGCTTTGGCACGCGCAGGCTCAACTTCTTCACCTTGACCAATATCCGCAGTGAAAGTAATCACTTCTGCATCATAGGTTTCTTGTAGCCATCGAGCGATGATTGAGGTGTCAAGACCCCCTGAATATGCCAATACGATTTTATTAATAGTTTTTGGATCAAGCTGAGCCATGAAACACTCCTAGTATGAGGAATTTAATGATAGGTAAATCGACTATATCACGAGGAAGATAGATTGCTCGCTCAGTGTACATCATATTTACCATTGGCAAAAGTGGCACTGCCGTTAGGCATGAGGTTTTTGCCCAAGTTTAGTTGCCACTAAAGCAATAATTTTCTCGCCAATAATAGAGTGAACATGGCATCTTACTTCTACAGATGAATAAATTACCTACCATTTCTGTAGAGATATTATGTATAGATATTCAGCCACATATTTAGTCAGGTAAGCAAATCTGTTATGATAGCCGCACAGCAAGACTCCCTTTTACTCCCAGATATGACGATATAGAGCGCGACGATACTATGACTGATTCAATTAGAGAATTGACCATCCTACAACCCGATGATTGGCACATTCATTTGCGTGACGATAAGGCGCTAGCAACCACAGTCCCTCATGCGGCAGAGAGCTTTAATCGCGTTATCTGTATGCCAAACCTTGTACCACCAGTCAAAAACGTCGACGACGCGCAAGCATATCGCGCGCGTATTATGCAACATCTAGAAACCAGCAATCTGAGCGCTGAGCGTAAAGCATCATTTGACCCGCGCATGACCTTGTATCTCACCGATCATACCACCGCACAAGATATTGAGCTGGCGGCAAAGTCTGGCATCGTACAAGCGGTCAAGCTCTATCCTGCTGGTGCTACCACCAACTCTGCTGATGGCGTTACCAATATCAATGCCTGTGTTGATGTATTTGAAGCGCTTGAAAAATATAATCTACCCCTACTGCTACATGGCGAAGTCACTCACGACCACGTCGATATTTTTGATCGTGAAAAGCGCTTTTTGGATGAAGTGATGGTACAAATCATCGCAAAGTTCCCAACCATGAAAATTGTGATGGAGCATATCACCACCAGTGATGCGGCTGATTTTGTCTTGTCACAAGGCAATCAAATTGCTGCCACTATTACGCCGCAGCATTTAATGTTTAACCGCAATCACCTATTGCTTGGCGGTATTAAGCCGCATTTCTATTGCTTGCCTATCTTAAAGCGTGAAAGCCATCAGAAAGTATTGCTTGATGTCGCTACCAGCGGCAACCCAAAATTCTTTTTAGGTACTGATTCTGCGCCTCATGCAACCGATAAAAAAGAAGCGGCTTGTGGCTGTGCTGGCTGCTATAGCGCGGCGACTGCACTACCTTTATATGCCACAGCGTTTGATAGTGTTGGTAAAATTGACAGATTAGAAGGGTTCACCAGTCGTTTTGGTGCACAATTTTACGGTTTACCCGTTAACGAGAGCACTATTACAATTATCAATACGCCGATGCAAATACCAGCAAATTATCCTTACTTTGATGGTAGCTCATTGACTCCACTGATGGCAGGCGAGACATTACCTTGGTCGATCAAAGGATAATTTTGATACTTTTTAATTAAAACCCTTTTTTATAAAGTAAAATTATCTGTATTTTATCCTATGATATCAATGCTATCTGTCCATTGAAAAATAGTATGAGTGTCATAGGAAGTTTATTTTTTTATTAAACACAATAGCCCGACTGATAAAAGCGATTTAACCTGATATGACCATTAAAAAAGATACCGCTTTACCCAAGATAGATGTAGCCATTCCTATAGATTCGACCACAGAAACGCTAGCACCTATGAAACTAAAAGAACGTTTTCGGAAATTCCTACCAGTAGTAGTGGATGTTGAAACGGCAGGATTTAACGCGCAAACTGATGCCTTGTTAGAGATTGCCTGTATTCCTGTCCTACTGAATGAGCAGGGTGTTTTTTATCCTGGTGAGGCATTTAATGCTCATATCGAACCTTTTGAAGGGGCAAATCTTGAGCCAAGTGCCCTCGCCTTTACCGGCATTGACCCCAACAATCCACTACGTAAAGCCATTGCTGAAGACGAAAAAACGGCGCTACGTCGTATTTTTAAAGGTTTAAAAGAAGTACGCCGTACTGAAGACTGTCGTCAATGTGTGTTAATCGGGCATAATGCACATTTTGATTTGGCATTTTTAAATGCCGCGGTATTGCGTACCAATAATAAGAGCCACAATCCTTTCCATAACTTCTCAGTCTTTGATACGGTGACTTTATCAGCACTTGCCTTTGGTCAAACGGTGCTAGCACGCGCCTGTAAAGCCGCAGGACTTGATTTTGATGGTAACGACGCTCATTCTGCACTCTATGACACGCAAAAAACCGCTGAGCTGTTTTGTTATATCTTAAATAATTATCCTATGCTCGCTAATGCCATGCACAGCGAGCCTGAAATCACAGAAACTGCGACTGATAATAGCAAATAAATCAGTTATTACAGAGTACGTGTTGCTCGCTACCCATAATAGTGCTATTTGTAAGGTCTGCTAACTTTAACCTTACAATTTAATAGGACGATTTAATCATTTGCGTACATCTTGCTCAAGTGATGATTAGATCTATAGATGGTTTAAGTTGCCTATTGTGCTTTTAGCGTCTGTTATAGACGATTAAAGCTTATTATGAGGGACTTTATGATGGAACCACAGTTTAAATTATGGGCGACGATCATCGGTTATATGCTGCTTGCACTAACGATCAGTACTTGTACTTCGTTATGGATTCGATATCATTTGAAGCGTAATGACCTGCATCCACGTCGCGCGCTTAAAAAAAGATATTTAATTTTAAAAAGACGTAGAAAAAGGCTTGACAGCAAACGCAGACCCCATTAAAATACGCACCACTTCAGCATAAAGGTGAAAGCAGCTGAAGCGTTGTACTAGTCCCCATCGTCTAGAGGCCTAGGACACCGCCCTTTCACGGCGGTAACGGGGGTTCGAATCCCCCTGGGGACGCCACTATTTGGCGTCACTTATTAGCAAATACGCTTGTTAAGCGTTAGATAAGACTAATAAGCGTACCACTAAAACCCTATCACAACATACTGTGATAGGGTTTTTTTATGTGGATTAGTTTCTGCTTTTCAGCATAAAATATATCTATTACGCCTTGTTCGTGCAGCCTAACAACCACTTAATACCTGATTGTAAAAACAAAAAAAGCCAGCAATTTATGCTGACTTCATGAATACATATATAGATATTTAGAAAATCTTATCGGATAAAATCAGCCACAATAGCGCTAACACAATCAATCCACCCAATATGGTTTGGATCAAGAAAAATGCTTGGTGTTGCCCTACTACTTTGCCTAATGTTAACCCTAGCGTGCTGTATTTTATCGGCTGAGAATCAGTATCACCAGTCACTTCCTGCGCTTCATAATAGCCTTGCAGAATATCTAAAAACTGCTGCCATTCGTTTGACTTCCAGCTATCAGGTCTAAAAGGCATAAAGGCTTTTAGCTTAGGCTCATTAACCATCCAGCGCTCAAGCGTAATAGAGCGTAATGACCATCCTTCAAAGCGGCGTTCATCAATCGCTGAAAAATCTAATATTTTTAAATCTTTGTGGCGATCATCTATTAACAAGCGATTTTTAAGGTTGGTCAGTGCTTGCTCAGTACCTTCGACATATTGAAAAAAGTAACCATTGCCGTAGCAAAGAATACCCGTAATATCATCAATTTTATTCAGCTTATTTGCGACTTCTGCGATATCGTTAAGCGTACTAGAGTTGGATAGACCAGTAGACGTAATGTGGCTCAGATATACAAGCTGGCATAGATCTGGCATTACTGGGTTTGTAGAATCAATCGTTGGTGACAATCAGCTTCTCCCTATAATTAGGTAAATGTAGCTAAGACAACCATACTCATTTTTAGAAAAAAACATAGAAGCAAGACGTTTCTAAACACAAATCGGCTTGGTATATTATTGATTTTATAAATATTTATATTAATTGTATTAAGTTGGTTACATCATAGGCTGTTTTAGTGATCAAAGCAATATATGTTTATGGCAAATAACAAGTTGTTAATATTGAACAATATTTAGGTAATATTCATATAAAAAATATCTACAGCTATAAAAAATATTATAGGAAAAATAAACGGCTATTTAGTAAATATAAATAATAAAAATCTATGAATATAATTTCATGTCTCAAATTTAATACTAGCTATAGAGCTTGCAAGATAAGCCTTACAGAGATAGATACAATGAATATTCGATATTTTTATGACAGAATAAAAAAGCTATATAAAATTTATAAAGTTAAAAAATACAGAAATCAGAGTGTGATAAGAATTTTATGAGCTAGAGGTGAATTGAGCCTTGAGAATGGCTGTCAGTAAAATAATATCATCAGGATAAGTCAGTTTGATGTTTTGACGACTGCCTGTTACCAATCGAATTGGCAGTTCTAAATGCTCAAAAGCACTGGCTTCGTCGGTAATAGCCAGATTATGCTCAGTGACATAGTTCAAGACTTGTTGCAATTGTCCAAGCCTAAATACTTGCGGTGTTTGTGCCTGCCACATATGGCTGCGATCAATGGTTTTTTGAGCATAAGTATGAAGCGTGTCATAACCACTCTGACTATTAGCAAGCTCCGGCTGAGTATTCAGTTGCTGAAGAGATAGTGGAGCTTCATATGCTGGCGTTGATAGTGTGTTAGATGCTATGTAAGACTGTTTTAGGGTATCAGCAACCGGTGTCGCTAAAATAGCACCATAAGGCTCTAGCATCGCTGCTTGAATGACGGCATCAATATCATGACTTGGTACGGCAGGACGAGCTGCATCATGGATCACAACCAAATCCGACTCATCTGCGCCCGCATTAATCATTGCCTCGACTCCTGCCTGCACCGATTGCCAACGTTCAGTACCGCCAATAGCATAATAGATAGGAAGCGCAAAGCTCAGTGTCTGGGCAGTGCTATCATCTTGAGCCACAACCAATAGACATTGATCAATATAATTACTCTCAGCCAGACGTGCCACACTGTGCTGTAATAAGGTTTGACCTTGCAGTAAGGTATATTGTTTAGCAATAGACGCGCCAAAGCGACTACCGCGTCCAGCAGCAACGATCATGGCATGGATATTAGGAGTGGTATTCATAAGGCAGTACTCATGGGTTGATTCCATGAAAATAGGATAAGAGAAAAATGGGAATTAAGAGGTATAAAAATGAAAAAAAACTATTATTATCAATAATAGCTCATTGCAACGACTTTAGAATCAATACCGACTGTACGTCAAAATCAATAACGACTATGAATCAATAACGACTATGAGTAGTAGGCGCGGTTGATACTTGTACAAAAGTCTCATTTGGCTTAATCAAACCCAAATCCAAACGAGCATGCTCCTCTACCGCTTCGAGACCAGTCTTTAGATCATTGACATCGGTACGCAGTAAGTTATTTGCTGAGACTTGGTTGTCATTTAAGCGCTGCTGCTCATCCACTTCAGTCAGAAGCTTATTGTGCTCGACGCGACCATTTTCACCCAGCCAATACTGATATTGCAGTCCTGACAGCACGGCAACGGCTAACGCAAGTAGTATAAATTGGCTAAAGTATTTCATAATATAATAACGCCAAACGATATAAAGAGAATATAAAATTGCTGAGCGATATATTTATATATCGCCCAGCGTAAGCGACAATTTTGGCTTATTAACCACGTAATCCGATAAACTCTTCGCGACCACGATAGCTTGCACGTACTTGCTGCTCAATACGTAGTAGTTGATTGTATTTTGCAACGCGATCTGAGCGGCATAATGAGCCAGTTTTTATTTGACCAGCCGCAGTACCTACCGCTAAATCAGCAATGGTGCTGTCTTCCGTTTCGCCTGAACGATGCGAAATAACCGTCGCATAACCGTTTTTCTTCGCCAGATAAATCGCATCTAGCGTTTCTGATAAGGTGCCGATTTGATTAAACTTAATCAAAATCGCATTGGCAATTTTCTTATCAATCCCTTCTTGCAAGATAGCAGGGTTGGTGACAAACAAATCATCACCGACCAACTGTACCTTATCACCGATTTGCTCAGTTAGGTATTTCCAGCCATCCCAATCTGACTCATCAAGACCATCTTCGATAGAGATAATAGGATATTGACGCGCAAGACCCACTAAATAATCTGAGAAGCCTTGGCTATCAAAGGATTTGTTGCCCTCGCCTGCCAAGACGTATTTGCCATCTTTATAGAACTCAGTAGCAGCACAATCTAAAGCTAAGTGAATATCTTTACCAGCTGTGTAGCCTACTTGCTCAATCGCTTGCATGATAACTGTAATAGCTTCTTCGTTGCTGCGAAGATTTGGCGCAAAGCCGCCTTCATCACCAACAGCAGTATTCAAGCCTTGCGACTTTAAAACAGACTTTAAGCTATGAAAAATTTCGGTACCAGCACGTAATGCTTCTGAGAAGCTGCTAAAACCAACCGGCTCAATCATAAACTCTTGAATATCGACGGTATTGTCCGCGTGCTCGCCACCATTAATGATATTCATCATCGGTACAGGCATCGTAAGCGACGTCTGGTTGCGCAGATCAGCGATATACTGATGTAATGGCAGACTCTGTGACTTAGCAGCCGCTTTAGCAACCGCAAGTGAAACCGCAAGTATGGCATTGGCACCAAGATTGTCTTTATTTTCTGTACCGTCTAGCGCAATCATTGCATCATCAATGGCTTGCTGAGCAGTAACATCTTTGTCCATCAAAGCACTGCGGATTTGGCTATTAACGTTAGCTACCGCCTTTTTGACACCTTTACCCATATAGCGGCTTTGATCGCCATCACGTAGCTCAAGCGCCTCACGTGAGCCAGTCGATGCGCCGCTTGGAGCAGCAGCACGGCCAATAGTACCATCAGCTAAAATCACATCAGCTTCAATCGTTGGGTTACCACGCGAGTCTAAAATCTCACGAGCGCGAATGTCTTTAATTGCGGTGACGTTGTTGGTTTCTTCAGCGTACATAATGTCTGTTAATTCCTTTGGTCATGCCAAGTTTATGAGATAAATAACGGCAACTAGAATACAAAAAAGATAAAGCAGAATATCGTATAGTAATGCGCAAAAAAAGCTTTAGTGACTAATACAATCGGCTCATTTTAAACGTAATCAAAGATTTATTTCATCCCTTAACCATTAGCTATAGTGCTTGGTATCATAGCATAAATTTTGCCAAACTTCCCTTATCTTAAAGCAACGGACGGTCATAAAATCGCCAATCAATAGTCAAATGAGTCACTATCAATTTATCTCAGTACCTATGATATCAAACGTCATATAACTCTTACGCTTTTGTTAGACGATCTGCTTTAGTGTGGGAGTCTGATACAGTATTATTCAGCTCAACCTTTGTCTTAAAGCGCGTTAAACGCAGCGCATTCATTAATACAGAAATTGAGCTAAGTGCCATAGCGGCAGCGGCAATCATAGGATTCAAAAAGCCAAAAGCAGCGAGCGGAATACCAAGACAATTATAGATAAAGGCAAAAAACAGATTTTGTTTGATATTACGCAGCGTGGCATTCGCAATTTTTTGCGCTGCGTCGATATGCATCAGTGACTCACCCATCAAGCGCGCAGAGGCACTATGTTGGGCGACATCTGTGCCTTCAAACATGGCAAAGCTGGCATCGGCCGTTGCCATCGCTGGTGCATCATTGACCCCATCTCCTGCCATAGCGACTTTATGACCCTCTGTTTGCAATAGAGCAATTTGGCTGGCCTTGTCACGTGGACTCATCTTGCCATACGCTTTTTCGATACCAAGCTGTCCGGCAACGTGATCGACGACAGATTGTTTATCACCGCTCATCAAAATGACATTAATACCCGCATCTTGTAGCGCAGTAATCGCCTGCGGTGTATCTGATTTTAAGTCATCCGCTAATGCAAATGCGCCTAGTGCTTCATCGTTAATACTAATCGCAACAGTACTAGCAATTTGCCATACCTTTGGCATCAATTTAGGCAATACAAGATTGGCAAACTCTGCTGTGCCAACCTTTACCACACCTAAACCTTCAATATTTGCCTGTATACCTGCGCCTTTGATAACGCTGATATCAGACACATCGAATAAGGATAAACCACGTGCTGTCGCTGCATTGACCAAAGCAGTTGCAAGCGGATGACTGGCATGTACTTCAATACTTGCGGCAATCTGTAGTACATCATCAACCGCTATTGATTTATCGACCATAACTTCATCGACGATGGTCGGTTTGCCAATGGTCAAAGTACCCGTCTTATCAAGTACCACCGTGTCGATATTGCCTGCCGCTTCTAGGCTTTGCGCATCTTTAAACCAAACACCGTGACGCGCAGCCACGCCCATACCTGCCATGATTGCGGCTGGTGTCGCCAAACCAAGCGCACAGGGACAAGCAATGACCAAAACTGATACCGCATGCATCAAAGCAGTATCGAGCATACCGGTCAGCCACCACGTCACACCAAAGGTAACCAGTGCAATCACTACCACAACGGGCACAAAGACCGCAGTGACTCTATCAGCAAGGCGTGCCAAATTGGCTTTTGAGCCTTGGGCATCGCTTAATGCTTGTACCATATCACCAAGCTTTGTATCACTACCCTTGGCATTGACGCGGTATAACAAGCTACCGTTTTCGACCAAGGCACCCGCTAATAATCCATCGCCTACTTCTTTCTTAAGCGGTACTGACTCACCGGTTAAATGACTTTCGACACACCAGCCAGCACCATCGATGACCGTACCATCGGTTGCAACGCGGCTACCTTGTTTGGCACGTAGAATGTCACCTACTTGTACCTCTTTGAGAGCGATATTTTTAAACTCACCGTTTAGCTGCTGTTGCTCAACTTCGTCTGGTGTCAGCGATAATAGTAAATCAATACTATTCAGACTATGCTTTTTCGTGCGCTCTTCAAGGTATTTACCCGTGCGCACAAAAGCAATGACCATCACGCCTGCTTCAAAATACACCGCAGGACTGCCACTCGCACCATGACCACCAGTATGCCCACTTTGCAACAGACTATTTAAGCTACCATCACCATGGGTCAGCCACAGATACGTTGAATACGCCCAAATGGTTACCGTACCGATAACGACCAATACGTCCATATTGGCAAGACCGCCTCTAATAGACGCCCAAGCACTTTTATAAAATGGTAAAGCAAATCCAAACTGTACAATCGTCGCTAATATAAATTGCATCCAAACTGGCGGCATCCACGCCATACTCTGACCAAAAAGCATGCCAGCCATACCAACTAAAAACGGTACCAAACAGACCCATAGTCCAATCAAACGCCATGGATACTGAGTGCTCGCATCCTCATCTTTTTGAGCAAACAAGCTATCAGCCGCCTGTAAATTGGCGACAAACCCCGTTTTGTTGACCCATTCCGTCACCTGCTCTGCCGTCGTCTGTGTCGGATCATAATCCACATTGGCGGTCTCGCCTGCGAAGTTCACGCTGACCTCATAGACTGATGGCTTTTTATTCAAAACCTTTTCAATCCGTGATGCACAGGCCTGACACGTCATACCCTCTATCGCCAGCTGCAAGTGCGCACGCTGCGGCGTAAGCGAGGTATTAGACTGAATATCAGTCTCCACATCATAAGAATTATGGGTATTGGTACGGGTAGAATCATTCATAAATAAAACTCGTTATGGCGTTTATAAATTTGTATGAGCTATAAAAATCTATCAGTGGAGGAATAAAAATCCAAATCAAACAAGCAGTACATTCTAAATATTAATATCATATTGTTTTTCAGAGCATCTAAATAGTAGTCATCTTAGTGTATCAACCTATATATTAAATGGTCATGATTAGCGCCAATTCAACTATTTCAGCCGACCAATTATTTCAGATTAAAAGGACATGTTGCAGAAATAAGAGAGCTGAGAACACTACTCTGATAGCCATAGTTTTTAACCATTAAAAAACCAGCCACAATAGCTGGTTTGTTTATAACAAAGCATAAAATTAAGCGTTGGTAACAGTGGCATCAAAGCCTGCGTCATCAATAGCAGCAGCAATCGTCTCTGCACTGGTTTTGCTATCATCAAAGGTGACTGTCGCTTGATTGTCTGCAAGCTCGATACTGATGTCATCTAAACCATCGATATCAGCAGTGGCGTTATGGACACTTGCCACACAGCCACCACAAGTCATGCCGTCAATTTTAATGATACGGGTTTGGTTTGCCATGAGAGGCTCCTTATTTTTATCTGTGAATAAATGGTTTGTATACTTTAATGGTATAAGACTTTATTAAAATAGCCAAGACCAGCATAAGAGCTATTGGCGTTGACCACAAGTCAGTTTGGTTATACTTTTATAAATCTAATCATGATAACGTGGATTTTGCGGGGCATCGATAGGAAATGGCTGAGTGACATAATCGACCATACTAATCGCAGCGGTAAAGGCATGGATACTGGTTTTGGTATCCTCATAATGCACCAATGCCATATGACTGTTAGCATCTAACTCAATAGCGGTGACGCCCGTTATATTCTTCAAAGCGGTCATGATGCTATCTAAACCTTCTGAATCATTGATGTTTTCAATGCTTACTTGTGCCACTTTAATTGCCACTGTCTTATCCTCACATTACTTATGATATTAATGAGTATCCAAGGTCTCAAAGCCTTTGACCAAGTCATCAAGCTGTTTAAGCTGGCGTAAGAACGGCTCTAATTGGCTCATACGTAGCGCACAAGGACCATCACATTTTGCCACTTCTGGATTTGGATGCGCCTCTAAAAACAATCCTGCAATCCCTGTTGCCATGCCAGCACGTGCCAGCGTGGTGATCTGCTCACGGCGACCACCTGCACTATCACTACGGCCGCCTGGCTGCTGCAAACTATGCGTCACATCAAAGAACACTGGTATCTCCATCTGCTTCATGGTATCAAAACCCAACATATCAACCACTAGGTTATTATAACCAAAGGCACTACCGCGCTCACACAGGATAAGCTTATCGTTACCGCCTTCGAGACATTTATTGACGATATGACGCATCTCATGCGGGGCTAAAAACTGCGCTTTTTTGATATTAATAATCGCATCCGTCTTCGCCATCGCATGCACCAAATCTGTTTGACGGGATAAAAACGCAGGCAACTGGATAATATCAGCTACTTCAGCAACTGGTGCCGCTTGATAAGGTTCGTGGACATCCGTAATAATCGGTACTTGAAATTTTTCTTTGATTTGCCCAAGCCAATCGATACCTTTCTCTAGCCCCGGACCACGATACGAGGTCAGACTTGAGCGATTGGCCTTATCAAAGCTGGCTTTAAACACATAGCCGATATCCAAACGCTGGCAAATATCGACATACTGTTCAGCGATCTCAAATGCCATCTCTTTAGACTCTAAAACATTCATGCCACCGAATAAGACAAATGGCTGATCATTACCGATACTGATGTTTTTATTATCAGGTGTATTAAGCTGAATATGCGACTGCGCGGTTAGTAGGTTTTCCATCGAGTAGGTATCCTCTTTATTGTTATCTCTTATTGTAACCGATAGGTCAATTAAAAAAAGGCTATAAGCGTAATTAGCGGCAAACCATTAGAAAAATTAGCATGCAAACCACTGCCAAAAAATCAGCCAAAAAAAAGACCAATCCGAAGATCAGTCTTTTTATATCAAAAGCACTTATAACTTAACGATTATTTCGCTTCACTATAATTCTTCGCCGCTTTTACAAAGCTATTGAACAATGGATGACCACCGCGTGGCGAGCTGGTAAATTCTGGATGGAACTGTACCGCAACAAACCATGGATGATCAGCAAGTTCAACTGACTCAACTAGGTGCTGCTTAGCAGAATAACCTGATACCGTCATTCCTGCTTGCTCTAATGGCTCGATATAGCGGTTATTCATCTCATAGCGATGGCGATGACGCTCAGTTATATTGTTAGCACCGTAGATTTGTGCAAGCTTACTACCAGCGACCAGCTCAGCTTGCTGCGCGCCTAAACGCATCGTACCACCAAGGTCTGAATCATCACTACGAATCTGCAATTCGCCGCGCTCATCTAACCACTCTGTAATCAAGCCAATAATAGGCTCAGCTGTTTTACGATCAAATTCAGAAGAGTTGGCATCGATATGTAGCACGTTACGCGCATATTCAATCACTGCCAGCTGCATACCTAAACAGATACCTAAATAAGGTACGTTGTTTTCGCGAGCATAGGTAATGGCTTTGATCTTACCCATAGTACCGCGCTCACCAAAGCCGCCTGGCACCAAGATGGCATCAGCATTATGCAGTTGCGCTAGTAAGCTGTCATTGTCTTCTAAACGCTCAGCATCGATATAATCAATCTTGACGTCGGCTTTATGAGTAATACCGGCATGTAACAATGCTTCATTGATTGATTTATAGGCATCTGGTAATTCAACATATTTACCAACCATGGCTACTGTTACCGTCGACTCAGGATTCAGCTGCGCTTCGACAACCTTATCCCAATCGCTCAAATCTGCTTCTGGTAAATCAAGACCAAAACGCTCACAGATTAAATCATCGAGATCTTGTTCATGTAAGGTACGTGGAATCTGATAAATACTTTGCGCATCTTCACACATAATGACCGCACGCTCTTCAACGTTGGTAAATAGTGCAATCTTGCGACGATTGTCTTGTGAGATATGATGATCAGAGCGGCAAATCAAGATATCAGGCTGCAAACCGATAGAACGCAGCTCTTTGACTGAATGCTGAGTTGGTTTAGTCTTAGTTTCACCTGCACTGGCGATATAAGGCACCAGTGTGAGATGCATCAGCATGGCACGATTGCGACCAAGCTCGACTTGCATTTGACGTACTGCTTCCATAAAAGGTAACGACTCGATGTCACCTACGGTACCGCCAATCTCGATGATAGCGACATCATAGCCTTCGCCACTGGCAAGAATTTTACTCTTAATCTCATCCGTAATATGCGGAATCACCTGCACCGTACCGCCTAAATATTCTCCACGGCGCTCTTTATTTAAGACATTTTGATAGATGCGACCACTGGTGAAGTTGTTACTTTTGCTCATCTTTGAATGGCGTAAAAAACGCTCATAATAGCCCAAGTCCAAATCTGTCTCGGCACCATCTTCGGTCACGAATACCTCACCATGCTGAAACGGGCTCATCGTGCCTGGATCAACGTTGATATACGGATCCATTTTGGTCATGGTCACGTTTACGCCACGTGCTTCTAAGACAGCAGCAAGGGAAGCTGCGGTAATACCTTTTCCTAGTGAGGACACTACCCCACCGGTCACAAATATAAACTTGGTCATAGTACTCTGTCGGTAATTGGTAAAGAAGGATTTTACTAAAAATACGCCATAAAATATAGGGCAAAAGCACAAACTATTTGAAACTCTTCATTTTTAGCACATGTCTATTATAACTCACTACAGCGTTAAAAAATTCATAACAAAAAAACTCACCCCGAAGGATGAGTTTTTTATTCAGATTCTAATGGTTAGATTAGAATTTGTATTCTAGACCAGTACCGATAACAAATACTTCTGCATCGCCGATGTCCGTAGTGTTAGGACCAGATAAATCATAAGCTCGAACATTATCAGCTTTGTTCATACCAGCATAGGCATGAGCAATGATGTTGTCTTTATACATGTATTTGCCACCAACAACGATCTGATCAGAATCAGAATTATTCCAACCATCTAGATTGTCAGTTTTATTGTACTGAGTATAGATAGACGCTGGACGAGCAAAGTTAGCTAGAGCCATCTCACCACTTACAACCAAACCTTTCTCTTTAGAATTACCATAGTCGTAATCAGCTACTTGATATAGTGCACCCAAAGTTACTGGAGCTGCGATATATTTACCTAGATCTACAGTAGCAGTACCACGGATGATATCACCTGCGATGTTTTGATCTTTGTCATAAGCAACACCAGCAGTGAAGCCAGTACCTTGATCAAACAACATTGCTACGCCAAAGCCAGCATTGTTGTTACCATTTACGTCATCAGAGCTATACATAGCAGATAACTGTAATGGTAGACCGTTATACTTAGGTGCAGTCCAGATGATTGAACTTGCGATACGGTTACTATCAGCCATGTTTAATGCATCAATAACTTCATTCTCATTTTGAGTAGTACCTAAGTTATCAAAGTAACCTTGGTTAACAACGACGTTATCAATACGAGCAAGCGTTGATTGGTTTTTACCAACACGGAACTCACCGAATTGTTTGTTGTTTACACCAAGGAATGTATCACGGTTAGTAAAACCATTTTTATCACCATCAATCTTTGTGCCATACTCTAACTGATAGATAACATCAGTGTTAGCAGTCATAGCTTCAGAACCTTTAAAGCCTAAACGTGAAGCATGAGAGTTGATCTCTACTGTATCTTCATCATACATGTTGCCAGCAGGGCCATCAAATTCAGCATTAACATAGTCCATAGCAACGAAAGCTTTACCATAAACAGTTGGTGCTGCATTGGCTGCAGATACAGATAGGGCAGCGATTGCTGTAGCTAAAAGTAGTTTTTTCATGGGGGTATCTCCACTTTACAATTTTAGTAATGAGCGAGCTATTATTAGCCGTTGCCCAAATGGTATCGTCACAAATCCTCAAAGATATAATGTGTAACTGGCTACCGAGATTAGTCAGAAACAAGTGTGGCGAAGTTCTATTACCGTAAGATGAAAAAAACCATGACTTACATAACTGGGATTAAAAAAGTAACTGCCATGTAAACTTTGGTCTTTATCGCTCTGTTGCGTAACATCCGTTACCAAACTCATACTTCAGCTACAAGCATAACAACTTTGACATAATTTGCAACATTTTTTTGAAGCTTTAGTTGGGAAAAACTTTCAAACCCACCCTCTGTATAAGGTTTTACCTTAAAGAAAATTTTGACAAAAAACACCCCTACTCGTTTAAAACGAATAAGGGTGAGAATTACAAAGGAAATCAGAAACGCTAAAAATTTTGGCAATTAGCAGTGTGAAAACTTGACAGGTACTTACCTCTTTTATTGGCAGTCACTGACCTCGCTTAAAGGGTACTTATTGCTAAATTCAGTCTTGTTTTAACTTTTAGCAGCCAACACTGGCTTTTAGATCTAGACGTGCTTGATGCAATAATGGCTCAGTATAACCACTTGGCTGCTCGCGACCTTTAAACACCAAATCACAAGCGGCTTTGAAAGCATAGGAGTTGTCCAAGTCAGTCGCCATTGGTTGATAATCAGCATCACCAGCGTTTTGCTCATCGACGATTTTAGCCATACGTTTCATAGCGTCCATCACTTGCTGCTCGCTGACAACATTATGGTGTAACCAATTGGCAATATGCTGACTTGAGATACGCAATGTCGCACGATCTTCCATCAAGCCGACGTCATTGATGTCAGGTACTTTAGAGCAACCAACGCCTTGGTTTACCCAACGTACGACATAGCCTAGGATACCTTGAGCATTATTATCAATCTCTTGCTGTTTTTCTTCTTCAGTCCAATTGGTGTTTTTTGCCAATGGAATGGTTAAGATATCATCTACGCTAGCGCGCGCACGTGATTTCAGGCTGTCTTGAACCTCAGCAACATTGACTTTATGATAGTGCATGCTGTGTAAGGTAGCACCCGTTGGAGATGGCACCCACGCCGTATTAGCACCTGCCTGTGGATGGGCAATTTTGGTGTCCATCATCTCTTGCATTTCATCAGGTTTTGCCCACATGCCTTTACCAATCTGCGCGTGACCTTGTAAGCCTACTTCAAGACCGATATCGACGTTCCATTGCTCATAAGCAGGCAGCCACGTTTGCGACTTCATATCGCCTTTGCGGACAAATGGACCTGCATTCATACTGGTATGCATCTCATCACCTGTGCGATCTAAGAAGCCAGTATTGATGAAAATAACACGCTCTTTTGCTTGGCGAATGGCTTCTTTTAAGTTGACCGTCATACGGCGTTCTTCATCCATAATGCCGATCTTTATCGTATAACGCTCTAAGCCCAGTAGGTCTTCTGAGGCGTTAAACAAGTCATTTGCCATCTTCACCTCATCAGGACCATGCATTTTTGGTTTCACAATATACATTGAACCTTTACGTGAGTTTGATAGCTCGGTTTTACCTTTTAAATCATTCAATGATAATAAAGGCGTAATCAGACCATCCATTAAACCTTCGAAAACTTCTTCTTGACCATTGCCTAAATCTACCAAAATCGATGGATTTTGCATGAGATGTCCGACGTTACGTAGCAATAAAAGCGAGCGACCTGGCAAGGTCAGCGTATCACCCTCTGGCGTAGTATATTCGCGATCAGGATTCTGTTTACGCGTACGGGTCTTGCCGCCTTTCTCAAAGGTTTCTTGCAAATCGCCATTCATCAAGCCAAACCAATTGCGATACGCTTCAACCTTCTCTTCTGCATCAACAGCAGCGATGGAGTCTTCACAATCTTGAATCGCAGTCAGCGCCGACTCTAATAACACGTCTTTAATATGTGCAGGATCATCTTTGCCAATGGGATGATTGCCATCAATTTGAATCTCAGCATGCAAGTTATTGTTCTTTAATAATACAGCGCTAGGACTATCAGCGTCGCCTACAAAACCTGCAAACTGTCCGGCATCTTTTAGTTGCGCGCTGCTATCGCCTTGCGCAATTTCAAGCTTACCATCAACGACTCTAAAACCTGTTACATCGCTATAGGAGCCTGATGCTAAGGCAAAGTTTTCATCTAGGAATTTTTTGGCATAAGCGACGACGGCTGCGCCACGTGTTGGATTGTAGCCACCTTTTGCTTCTTGACCATTTTCATCACTGATAACATTGGTGCCATATAAAGCATCATATAAGCTGCCCCAACGCGCATTATTGGCGTTCAACGCATAGCGAGCATTACGTACTGGTACTACCAGCTGAGGTCCTGCAATGCGGGCAATCTCATCATCGACGTTTTCTGTGCTGACACTGAACGCTTCGCCTTCTGGTAATAGGTAGCCAATTTCTTGTAAAAATGCTTTGTACGCTGGATAATCAATATTGCCATTTTTGGTAGGATGTTGCAGGTGCCATTGGTCAATCTGTCCTTGAATCTTAGCACGCGTTGCAAGCAGTGCTTTATTACGTGGCGTAAACTCTTTGATGACCTTTTCGAAACCTGACCAGTAACCATCTGAATCAATACCGACTTTCGGCAGCACTTCATTTTCGATAAAATCGAACAGCTGCTGATCAATGGCAAGAATGCCTTTTTGAACACGATTGGCATTAGAAGACTGGCTCATACTGTTATCCTTATCTGTTTGTTAGATTTGTTGATACTGGGCTGCTAAAACATACCTCGTCCATGTACACAGCCATGCAAAAGGGCGCATAAAGCAGGGTTGCAAAGTAATAAATAAGCGACAAGCCAAGTAAATTTACTGCTGCGTTACATCGGCTGTCATTATTTGAGCGGTATTTAACATTGTATTATCTAGATAGGTTTTACATAAAGATAGGCTATAAACCTTAGATTTTGAGACGCGATTGATAGTTGATATACTATTGGCTACCTGCTATCAGCTGACAAGCAATAGTAAGACAAAATACGTTAAAAGCAAAATATTATCCTACTACCAAATAAGGCAATAAACAAGGAAACCCCATTTAGTAAATAAATGCTTATGCTGTAGATAAATGATAGTTTATATACCATATACGTTAGCAGCGATTATCTTGCTATCCTATCCTCCTGAGTTACTCACAAGTATAAACTGTAAGTAATCATTACGATATTAATTTATGCATAATGGTTATCTATCATATCAAAGTAGTCTGAAGAATTTAAATACATATAGCGCGTATATATCTACTTTTTTTCATTATTTTATTCATCCACTCATCGATAAAGTCTAAGCAAACCATGACCATAAACCAAGAAAATACATCCATACCTAAAACTACTTCTAATTTGCAATCTGAGCCTTCAACTACAGTAGGGAGTCAATCTGTAATAGATTCTGAAAATAGCAGTAGTAATGATAGCGTTGATATCATTTCTATCACCCAACTCAGCACGCCACTAAAGGTAGATTTATCGCCTATTTTTGATTTCTTGGGCGCACGAACCTCACAAGCTTGGGTCAACGCCGCTGTTAATAACTTACCGCTGATTATTCAAGACCATGCCAATTGTGAAAAAAAGGCCGCCGGTACCGCGATGAATCTCATCTTTCGCTATGGGTTCTCTTATGATTTACAGCGTAAATTGGCACAATTGATACGTGAGGAAATGCTGCACTATGAGCAAGTGCTCGGCATTATGAATGAGCGCGGGCAAGCATGGAAATATCTAAGTGCTGGACACTATGCCAAAGGGATGCTAAAACACAAGCGCACTTATGAACCCGCTGCAATGGTAGATGTGCTGATTATTGGTGCATTTATCGAAGCACGTTCTTGTGAGCGTTTTGCGGCACTTTCTGAGGTTATCAATGATGAGCGTTTGGCAAAATACTATCGTTATTTATTAAAATCAGAAAGCCGTCATTTTGAGGATTATTTGGCACTGGCGCAGTCATTGTCTGATGACAGTATCGATGAGCGTGTGGCATTCTTTAAAGAAGTAGAAGCAGAGCTGATATCAACTCCAGATACTGAGCTGCGCTTTCATAGCGGCGATCCTATTGCTCTCTAATTTATTAAATCTATAGTGAGTTCAATATAAAAGAATTACGCTCAGAATAGCATTATGCTGGGATAAATGTCTCTCGCTTGCTGTGCGCTTCGCACTCCAGAGGCTTCGTAAAATTTATCCCAGCAGTACGGTGTTCTTTTTAAACTGAATCGACTATGTTATCAATAAAACAAAAGAAGGTGCTACAAGCGACATATCATACGTGATTACTTGCAGCACCTTTTTCAAGTTATCTGAATTGACTGAATGTTTTAAATATCTTTTTCATCTGGATTTAACACACGGGTTTGAGCATTATCAATATTTGCATAGCGATTTAAATCGTTTATGCCTTCGCTCTTAGCCCCTTGATCAATAGTGGTATGTTCATTGATACCATCATCAAAAGCATTGCCCTCTTGATCGCGGCGGTCTGGCTGACGGGCAGCATTATCGCCATCATTAACATGTTCTGAGCCTACCACACTCTCTTGGAACGTATCTGTTCCTTTATTGATAGTGGTATGATTTTCAATACTATCATCGGTAGACATCACGTTATGACTATGATGATGAATGTCTTCATGTGTATGGTCACCATGCTGGATATCATCGCTCGCATATCTAGTGCCAATGACTGTTTCTTGAAATGTCTCGGTGCTTTTTTCCGTATTATCATGAGCTGCGCTGGTGTCGACCGTGCGCGCAGGCGTATTTTCGATATGACCATCATTACTGTTGAGAAGCGTTTTGGTTAATGCCGGATCTTTCGTTTCCATCGTAATATCCTTATTTTTAATTTATCTTTCTTGTTATTTCTTTATCATCTGACATCTGACAATAATCATTTGTATGTGAGTTTAGATAGTCATGACGATGAAAAACTATTCATTGCCTTTTTGCGATAAATCATAGGCGTTTAGATCGCCAACATTTTTTCCACCTGGAGGCAGATTTTCTTCTTTGCGTGGGTCAGCGTATATCTCATCCGTCTCCTGCGACTCCTGCTGAGGTCCATCAATTTCGGGTTCGTGCTTACGACCTTCATAACTGTCCGATGGATTATCTGGATGCAGCTTCGCTGGATCGTTGACGGATACGGGCTTTTCATTATTTGGGTGCATGTTGTTAGTTTGAATATTGTCTGACTGACTATCATGTGACATGGCATTTCCCTCGCTTTAGTAGTATGGAGTTCAATAATTTTTTGCTAACTATTTGTCTGTACGTAAATCATCGTTGATAAAAGAAGTTTGCTCTTCTTCTGTTAATAATTCTGGTGCATCAACTGGCTTGCCATTTTCTAAATTTTTCTCAATCTGCTGGCTGTCTGATTCCTCAGCGGCTTTTTTGATATCTGAGCTATTATTGTTGGTGTGACTCATGGTGAAATCCTGTTTTCTTATTGAGATACGTCATAAGGGTGAATTTTTATATCTATCTATCTAATTATAAGAATAAATTTGATACGCTCACCAGTGTACTGCCGTATAAATATGTGAATAAGTGTGAGCTTACCAGACAGTTTGTAACCAGAAAGCAGGATTGGTAGGCAAAAAAAACCAAGCACAGAGTAATCCCTATGCTTGGCTGTTATATTTGTTGAAAAAATTGGATAACATTAAAAATACTAAATGAGATTAACCAACTTAATAACCGCTAATAAACAAGACAGTTATACCGGCTCGCCAACACGATTAATCACCTTTAATAAATGCTCTTGAGCAATGTGAGGCGCTTCATCCGCCGCTGGCTTGGTTCGTTGCCAGTTACCGTCACCGCTGAGTATCCACGCTTGCTTATTGTCTTGGAGGTAACTCAATAGTCCATCTTGATAAATTTGTTTAGACAATTTTTTATCTTCAATCGGAAACGCTACCTCTACACGGTGGAACAAATTACGATCCATCCAATCGGCGCTGCCACAGTACAAGCGCTCATTACTATCATTATAGAAGTAATAGATGCGAGTATGCTCCAAAAAACGACCGATAACAGAACGTACGGTGATATTCTCAGACAGACCCTTCACTTGCGGACGCAGACAGCATATGGAGCGCAAAATCAGTTCAATTTTGACCCCTGCTTGTGACGCATCATATAGTTTATCAATCAAACGACGTTCGGTTAAGGCGTTTACTTTAACAATAATATGAGCGCGCTTGCCCGCCTTGGCATGAGTAATCTCATCATCGATAAAACTCATCAATTTATCATGCAAGGTAAATGGTGCATGCAATAGCTTTTTGAGATTAGCAGGTTTACCCATGCCGGTCAGCTCTTGGAATATCTTGTGGACGTCTTCTGAGATATCAGGATCCGCGCTGAATAATCCATAATCGGTATAGACTTTAGCATTTGCTGCGTGATAATTACCCGTGCCTAAATGCACATAACGGCGCATTTTCCCCTCTTCGCGGCGCACGATGAGCATAAGTTTAGCGTGGGTTTTGTAGCCAACAATACCGTAGACCACTACTGCCCCTGCCTCTTGTAAATAGTTGGCAACAGCAATATTAGACGCTTCATCAAAACGCGCGCGTAACTCAATGACTGCTGTCACTTCTTTACCATTACGTGCTGCTGCGGCTAGCGCTTTGACAATTTCTGAATTGGTACCTGAACGATAAAGCGTTTGCTTAATCGCTAATACTTTTGGATCACTGGCAGCTTGCCAAAGTAAATTAATAATCGGCGAAAACGCATGGAACGGATGATGCGCCAATACATCGCCTTTACGCATGGCAGCAAACATACTGGTTGCTTTATCAAGCTTGTCGACTTCGCGGCGAAACGGTTTTGGTATCACATGCGTAAAGGGCTGATAACGCAAGGCTGGAATATTGAAGTCGAAAAGCAGCCGCGTTAAGTTGACAGGTCCATTGACGCGGTATAATTGGTTGTCATGCAGCTCAAACTCATTAAGCAAATAATCACTAATTGGCGTTGGGCATTCAGTAGTGACTTCAAGCCGCACTTTATCACCAAAGCGGCGGTTTTCAAGCTCACCTTCTAAGGCTTTGGCAATGTCATCAACATCATCTGCCAAGTCCAAATCCGCATTACGCGTCAGTCTAAACTGATGACAGCCGGTGACATTCATACCAGGGAATAGCTCACCGATATGCTCATGGATAATCGCTGATAGCATCACATGATGCTCTTTGCCACCAGTCAATTCATCAGGCAGACGAATCACGCGCGGCAAGCTACGCGGCGCAGGTACGATAGCCAAATTGATATCGCGACCAAAGGCGTCTTTGCCCTCTAAAGTCGCAATAAAGTTCAAGCTTTTATTCACCAAGCGCGGGAATGGATGCGCAGGATCAATGCTAATAGGTGTTAATACCGGCGATACTTGCTCAGTAAAATAGCGCTTCATCCATGCGGATTGCTCGGAATTCAACTCATCACGCTTTAAATAACGAATATCCTCAAGCGCCAGTGCTGGCAAGATATCTTCATTTAAAATACGGTATTGCTCAGCGATGGCATCATGAGTCACCGCTGATATTTCATTAAGAATTTCACTAGGACGCATACCATGTACACTGGTCGACACATCTCCCAGATTGAGCTTTTGCATGATACCAGCAACGCGAATCTCAAAAAACTCATCGATATTGGATGAAAAAATCATTAAAAAGAATAAACGCTCAAGCAAAGGATGGTGGGGATCTGCCGCTTGTGCTAAGACCCGCAGATGAAACTGCAATAAAGACAAGTCACGATTGATATAGCTGCTGGGTGAATAATTGCCATCTTCCGAGCGTTGCCAATCAATCTCGGTTAAAGCCTGGTTACCATACGGATTAATAAGGCTTTCATCGGTAGGAGGATTGCTGGTATTAATGGCACCGTCTACTTTATCTGTGTCACTCTCTATATTGACATCATTATTCGCATCAATATATGTCTCAATAACATCAGCGGTCTTATCACTATTACTGTGCTTATTATCCATCTCTACCACGCTCCACTCCTATGACTGTTATCAAACTGCTATCATTTTTATATCAATCTTATCCTATCAGCACTTTTATACTATACTTTTTAATTATTATTCTATTGTTACCGTTAATTCTAGCTACATTTAAGCAGACTGTGGCAATACAGCATTTTTCATACGTTTTTTGATGATACGTTGTTTATTACGCAGGCGTTTGTCGCTTTGATGACTTTCATAGTATTTTGGATTGGTCAGCATGGCAATCAATAAGGCTGACTGATCACGATTGAGATTAGCAGCTGATTTATCAAAATAATACTGCGCTGCCGCTTCAACACCATAAATACCATTGCCAAACTCTGCTACATTCAAATACGCGGTCAAAATCCGCTGCTTATCCCACAATGTCTCAATCATTATGGTGAGAACAGCCTCTTCAGCTTTACGCGTATAAGAGCGATGCGAAGTCAAAAACAGATTTTTAGCCAATTGCTGAGTGATGGTTGAGCCGCCTGCCGACATCTTGCCAGTCGCTTCATTCTTTTTCTGTGCCGCCTTAATGCCTTTCATATCAAAGCCGTTATGCTGGCTAAACGTTGAATCCTCACTGACAATCGCAGCTTGCTTCGCAGATTTGGCAATCGCGTCATATTCAACCCAAGTTTGGCTAACATCACCGCCCGTAATGCGATGGGTGAGCATAAACATGCTGTTATTAATCGGCTGCGTTTTCCAAATTAACAGCAGCCCTGCAACCAACACATGGAATGCGACGACCAACACCATCAATGCCAATAAGAGTCGTTTGATAAATTTGCCAAAACTTGTCATGCGTGTTGTCCAAGTGATTGATAAGATAGTTAGAGGAAGTAAGGAGCGCTTAGCCTAGCAATATAGGTCAGCAATTATAAATAGCAGCTCATCTTACCTAATCTCACAATCGCTGTCATTATTTACCCCACTTCTTTATCATGTCATATGAGTACACGTGAAAAATCAGCAAAAATGAACGTTGGATTTGTAAGCTTTGCCTTTAGGATTAATATAAGAGAGTAGCTATGTACGAGAATAATAATATAAGCACATTGCGTGCTCATATGATTGAAGAAAAACCTGAGCTTGGTTCTCCTGAAAATATAACCAAATGGTGGCTACTCGGCACCTCAGGTTGTCATTTATGTGATATTGCTGCACAGCTGATAACACAGCTACAAGTGGTGCAACGCGTTACTTACGAGCCTGTCGATATTGCCGATTTCTCTGAGCCGCTTATGATGGCCTTTGCGACGACTATTCCCGTCATCTTGACACCGACAAAACGCTTAGATTATCCATTTTCAGTACTGGATTTACAGCGTTTATTGTAACCCTGACAGCCCCTGCTCGCTTATTCAATACAGCCGCAAACAAGCTTAATTCTTACTAATTCAAAACATTACATATCATTTTATTCAGTTTTAACCAATATATTGATAGCTAATCTTTCCCTTTTTATTATAAGCTTAAGGTCATCTGTATAATAATGCAGTGAGTGTCGACAATTTAGTGAGCAAAGGAATGCCACCATGAATCAGAGCCAAAGACCTGATAAAGCTGCTTTAGTAGAGCTATTTCGCGATTTTATTGAGCCTCAGTACGTGATCAATGATGAGGAGACTCAAAAGCCTTTTGAGTGTGATGGCTTATCGGTATATTGCGATATGCCACTCATTACGGTGCTCCCACAAACCGTTGAGCAAGTTTGTGAGGTCATGCGAATCTGTTATCGCTATCAAATCCCTGTGGTTGCGCGCGGTGCCGGTACGGGTTTGTGTGCAGGCGCAATGCCCAACCCTGATGGCGTCTTATTGGTGTTGTCACGATTTAAACATATCCTTGATATTGATCCACTTGCCCGTAGCGCACGTTTGCAGCCAGGTGTCCGTAACCTTGCTATTAGTGAGGCGGCTAGACAATATGGCTTGTATTATGGCCCAGACCCCTCCTCACAGATTGCCTGCTCCATCGGTGGCAACGTCGCCGAAAACTCAGGCGGCGTCCATTGTCTCAAATATGGTCTGACCACTCATAACTTATTAAAAGTTGAGATGGTCACAGTCGAGGGGGATCTCATTACCATTGGTAGTGAAGGTCTTGATAGCAACGGCTTTGATTTGATGGCTTTGATTACTGGCTCTGAGGGTCTACTTGGGGTGATTACTGAAGTGACGGTCAAGCTGCTACCTAGCCCTGAAAAGGCTCAGGTCATTATGGCCGCTTTTGATAATGTTCAGACCGCAGGGGATGCGGTCGGCGGCGTGATTGCCAAAGGTATTATTCCAGCCGGACTTGAGATGATGGATAGCCCTGCCATCATAGCCGCCGAAGCGTTTGCTCATGCAGGCTATCCAATTGACGCCCAAGCTTTGCTGCTGTGTGAGTTAGATGGCAGCGAGGCGGAAGTTCAAGAACAGATTGCAGAGGTTGAGCAGCTGTTTATCGATCTTGGCGCAACCACAACACGTGTCTCACAAAGTGAGGCGGAGCGTGCCTTATTGTGGAAAGGTCGAAAATCTGCATTCCCCGCTGTCGGACGAATATCCCCTGACTACTACTGCATGGATGGCACTATTCCGCGTAGCCAACTTGCCCATGTTCTAACCGAAATGCAAAAACTCTCAGATGAATACGGTCTGCGCGTCGCCAACGTGTTTCATGCTGGGGACGGCAATTTGCACCCGCTTATCTTATTTGATGCCAATGTCCCAGGAGAGCTTGAGCGCACTGAAGAGTTCGGCAGCCGTATTTTAGAGCTTTGCGTCAAGGTAGGCGGCTGCATAACTGGTGAGCATGGGGTTGGCGTCGAAAAAATCCGCCAAATGACGATTCAGTTTAACGATCAAGAGCTGACACAATTTCATGCAATCAAGCACGCCTTTGACCCAATCGGTACGCTAAATCCAGGTAAGGGCATTCCAGTGCTCAAGCGCTGTCAAGAGTACCGTACCCTTGACAGAACGCAACACAACCATGACTCTCAACCACAGCAAGGAGATCTGGCATGACAGACATCAGTCAAGAGCTGATTGCGCGAGTAATGCAAGCCAGCCATGACGGCACAGCCCTACAAATCATGGGCGGGGGCAGTAAGCAGTTTATGGGACGTGAGCCAATAGGCGACCCCATCAGCCTTAGCGAGCACAAAGGTATTCTCAGTTATGAGCCGATCGAATTGGTGCTGACTGCTCGTGCTGGAACCTCAATTACTGAGATTAATAGCGCCTTAGCAGAACACAATCAGTGCTTAGCATTTGAGCCACCGACATTTGACGGACAAGCAACCTTGGGCGGTACATTGGCTTGCCACTTATCAGGCCCAGCAAGACCTTGGAGCGGCTCAATAAGAGACCATGTCTTAGGCATTCGCCTGATTAATGGGCATGCAGAAGAACTGCGCTTCGGCGGTCAGGTAATGAAAAACGTCGCCGGTTATGATGTCTCACGGATGCAAGCAGGCGCGATGGGCACTCTGGGTATCATCACTGAAGTCAGTCTAAAAGTCATGCCTAAGCCTGCTGCCACTGTGACTATTAAGCAGGAAATGGACGCTGCAAAGGCTATTGAGACCATGAACCGTCTCTCAGGAAAATCCAAACCCTTGACAGGGGCTTGTTGGTTTGACAATCATTTGTATTTGCGCTTGGCCGGCGCGCGAAGTGCGGTAGACAGCACTGTCAACCAGTGGCAAGGCGCAATATTAGAGGATACAGATGCGTTTTGGTCAATGCTTCGTGAGCAGCAATTGGATTATTTCTTAGACGCGTCCTCATTGTGGCGGTTTTCTGTAAAAAGTAGCGCGGCGCATATGCTACCAGAGGAAGATTGGCTGATTGATTGGGGAGGATCACAGCGCTGGCTTCGTGGCGACTTTACCGTGGACAAATTAGAAGCGCTCGCTGAGGCTGCAGGTGGTCAGGTCAGCCTTTATCGCGGTGGTGACAGGAGTCAGGAGGTCTTTCATACTCAGTCTGAGGCGCTCCAAAAGCTCCACCAACGCCTCAAACACGCCTTTGATCCGAATGGTGTTTTCAATCCCAATCGTTTATACAGCTGGATGTAAATTAGCTCGATGACAAGGAAGTCGTAATGCGAACTCAAATCAATATAAAATATCTGGATCACCCAGATATTCAAGAAGCCGACGATATTTTGCGCACTTGCGTTCACTGTGGATTTTGTAATGCCACGTGTCCCACGTATCAAGAGCTTGGCGATGAGCGTGACGGTCCTCGCGGTCGTATTTATTTACTAAAACAAATGCTTGAAACTGGTGAGGTTAGCGAAAAATCCCAACTTCATTTAGACCGCTGTTTGACTTGTCGTAGCTGCGAAACCACTTGCCCCTCTGGGGTAAAATATGGCCGCTTGGCTGAAATCGGCCGCGATATTATGGAAGAACAGCTGTCGCGACCTGCCGATCAAAGTCTTAAACGCTGGCTTATCAGAAAGGTGTTGCCCTATCCGCACCGATTTGGGTTTCTCTTAAGACTCGGACAACTGTTTCGCTCCTTTTTGCCTCGCGACTTAAAAGCCCAAGTCCCTGTTAAGCAAATCACCCGCCCGCGACCCTCACAGCAACACTCGCGTCAAATGCTGGTGCTAGAGGGCTGCGCCCAACCTTCTGCCACCCCCAATACCAACAATGCCGCCGCCCGAGTACTTGATAAACTAGGCATCAGCTTGATTGCTGCGCCAGATGCCGGATGTTGCGGCGCTGTGAGCTATCACATACCTGCTCATGAAGAAGGGCTTGCGTTTATGCGGCGCAATATCGATGCGTGGTGGCCATATATTGAGGCTGGGGCTGAAGCCATTGTTATCAGCGCTTCAGGCTGCGGCTCGATGGTCAAGGAGTACGGCGAAAAACTCAAACATGACGACGCTTATGCAGCTAAAGCCAAGCGTATCAGTGCACTGACCCGAGACCTGAGTGAAATTTTGATCAAAGAGGACTTAGAGAAGTTGGTAGTAAAACAGACGAATCGTAAGACCGCTGTCCACTGCCCATGCTCGCTACAGCACGCTCAGCAGTTAGGCGGTCATGTTGAGCAGATATTGCAACGCGCTGGGATTGAGCTCTCTAAAACCCAAAACGGACATTTATGCTGCGGCTCTGCTGGTACTTACTCGCTCCTTCAGCCTAAGCTTAGCCAGCAACTACTCACCAATAAAATCAATGATCTTACCATCGATAACCCAGATCAGATTGTGACAGCCAATATCGGATGCCAATTGCATTTAGGCAGCCATGCGTCCGTCCCAGTCAAGCATTGGATCGAATTGTTAGACCCACAATAAAACCAACTATAATGAGTTAAGCGGATTGTAAAGGACAATCATAATCAGCTCTTAACTACATTAATAAAGAATACAAGGTCTCAGCTAATTTTTGAAATAAGTTCTCTACTGCCATTTGAATGACGCCCGCAGCACCAAAAAACTACGGGCTTCTTTTGGCTTAATACTGATAAACAAAAAAGAAATATCCTTCAATGATATTTCAAAGATGACTTCAACTACATATACCAAGGACGGTTTATTATGTACACTTTTTTGGCCTTAGCGCCTATTCTGGTAGTACTCGTTTTGCTTGTAATGTTGCGGCTTCCTGCCAAGATTTCTATGGGCGTTGCCTATTTAGTAACCGCGCTATTAGCGTTGTTCGTTTGGCAAGCCAGTGGCGCCCAAGTCGCAGCCGCGACTGTAAACGGCATCATCGTCGCACTCACGCTTTTATTTATTGTATTTGCGGCTATTTTATTGCTGAATACTTTGAAGGAAGGGGGCGCTATTGTCGCTATTCGTAAAGGCTTTATGGATATCTCGCCCGATAGACGCGTTCAAGTTATCATTGTGGCGTGGTTATTCGGCTCGCTGATAGAAGGCTCATCAGGATTTGGTACGCCATCTGCTATCGGTGCACCGTTGTTGCTCGCTTTAGGTTTCCCAGCGATGGCATCAGTTATGGCTATGTTAATTATTCAGTCGACGCCCGTATCATTTGGTGCCGTTGGTACGCCAGTATTACTTGGCGTTTGGACTGGTATCAATGATAAGCCAGATATAACGCAAGCGATTGCGCCACTCTCAACTGAAAACTATCTATTACAAATTGCGGGTAACATCGGTCTGATACATGCGCTGGTGGGTTTTCTAATTCCGTTGCTTTTGAGTGGATTTTTGACTCGGTTCTTTGGTAAAAATCGCTCCTTCGTTGAAGGGCTCAAAGTATGGCCTTTTGCAATTTTTGCTGGTCTCTGCTTTACCGTTCCTTATTATTTAGTGGCTAGATACCTAGGTCCTGAGTTCCCATCATTGGTCGGCGGTTTTATCGGTCTTATGATTGTGCTTCCTGCAGCAAAGCGCGGCTTCTTGATGCCTAAAGAGATTTTTGATTTTGCGCCCCGCGCTAAATGGGATAAAGACTGGCTCGGCTCGTTACCTGAAGAAAAGTTTGATGATTCTATTGCACCAAGATTTTCTTTGGTTCGGGCATTTTCTCCTTATCTCATCGTTATTGGTCTACTAATCATCACTCGAGTCATTGCACCGCTGAAGGCGTTTTTGACTGGAGATTTGACCACTATACAATTTACCAATCTTTTTGGTACAACTATTTCTAGTAAAATCCAACTTGCCTATTCTCCAGGTATCATTCTAATTATTGTTGCCTTAATCTCTATCTTGTTGTTCAAAATGAACGGACAAGCCGTCAAACGTAGTTGGAGTAGTTCTGCAAAAACCATGGTAGCCGCCGCACCAGCCTTGCTGTTTTCGGTACCGATGGTACAAGTATTCATCAACTCCGGGTCAGCTGCTGAAGTCGCAAATTCGCTACCCGCTATGCCCATCTTACTGGCTGAGAGTGCCGCTGGTGCCTTTCAAAATGCATGGCCACTCGTGTCTCCGTGGATTGGCGCGCTGGGTGCGTTCATTGCAGGCTCAAATACCGTCAGTAATATGATGTTCGCTTACTTTCAGTGGTCAACCGCTAGTCAAATTGGCTTAGATGTCAATCTTGCTGCACAAGTAGTAGCACTGCAAGCGGTCGGTGGCGCAGCGGGTAATATGATTGCGGTACATAACGTCGTTGCTGCTTGCGCGGTGGTTGGTCTGATGGATAAAGAAGGCTATGTTATTCGCAAAACCTTAGTCGCAATGACATACTATGTGATTCAGGCAGGATTGATCGGTATGGGTATTATTTTCGGTCAAATGTGGTGGTGGATATTGGCTGTCATTTGGCCAATCGCATTTTTTGGCATCATGGCAATGACGAGTAAAAAAACCGTTGCTTAACATGAGTTAGCTGTACTAGCAAATATGTGAATCCACAATCAGCACTTGAACTGACGCTATTATACTAACTATGATAGCGTCAGTTTTATGTCATGGTTAAGATAATATTATCTAATAATTAACGACAAAAAATGAATGACCGCAGCATCATAATTAATAAACGGTTACCAAATAAGCAACAAGGAAGACCTTATGAAAAATTTGAGCAAAATTACTGAAATTGAAGACCTACGACGGGTTGCTGAGCGCAAAGTACCTCGCATGTTTTATGATTATGTCGACTCAGGCTCATGGACCGAGACCACCTATCGCAATAATGAAACTGACTTTGATCGTATCAAACTGCGTCAGCGGGTATTGGTTAATATGGAAGGACGCTCGCTTGCCACCGAAATGCTGGGCACGTCAGTAAAAATGCCGGTTGCGATTGCGCCAACAGGCTTTACTGGCATGATGTGGGCAGACGGAGAAATCCTCGCGGCACAGGCAGCAGAAAAGTTTGGCGTACCGTTTTCCCTATCGACCATGAGTATTTGCTCTATCGAAGATGTCGCCACCCATACCAGCCAGCCATTTTGGTTTCAGCTATATATGATGCGTGATATGGACTTTATCGCCAATTTGATTCGCCGTGCAAAAGAGGCCAATTGCTCAGCGCTCATCCTGACCGCCGACTTACAAGTACTCGGTCAACGTCATAAAGACATCAAAAATGGTCTATCTGCGCCGCCAAAGCCGACGCTTGCCAATATCTTAAATCTGATGACCAAGCCAGAATGGTGTATGAATATGCTGGGTACCAAGCGTCGCACCTTTGGCAATATCGTTGGTCACGCTAAAAACGTCGAGGATATCTCATCGCTATCCGCATGGACAGCTGAGCAGTTCGATCCGGCACTGAGCTGGGATGATGTCGCTCGTATTAAAGATATGTGGGGTGGCAAGCTGATTATCAAAGGCATCATGGAGCCAGAAGACGCTGTACTGGCAGCTCGTAGCGGTGCCGATGCGCTAGTGGTCTCCAATCATGGTGGACGACAGTTAGATGGTGCGCCCTCTTCCATTTCATCTCTAGCCGATATTGTACAAGCCGTGCGTGCCGAAGACAGTCAGATTGAAGTTTGGCTCGATAGCGGTATTCGTTCTGGGCAAGATGTACTCAAAGCGATGGCATTAGGAGCCAATGGCACGATGATTGGTCGCGCTTTTCTTTATGGTCTTGGCGCTTATGGCGAAGATGGTGTCCGCCGAGCGCTTGAGCTGATTTATAACGAATGTGATATCAGCATGGCGTTTTGCGGTCATACCGATATCAATGAAGTGCGCGATGATATCTTAGTCAAAGGTACCTACGAGCATCTCAAAACTGCCTTGCCATACGTAGCACCGATGCGCTGGTAAGCGTAGACGATATAGCTACTTAGACTTATTGGTCGCTTTCTTTATACTATCCATACCCTTTATACTCTACTTATAATTTTTTATTGATAATTAAATGTTATGACCATTCAACAATTATTAAAGACAGCACCCGTCACTACCCTGTTATTAGTCAGCTTTATCGGGCTATTTATCATGCAGGTATTAACGGGTGTCGATGCCAATAATCCCTCAACTGAAGCGCTGATAAAATGGGGTGCCAACGCCCTACCTTTTACCATGGATAATGAGCCATGGCGCTTGGTGAGCAGTGCGTTTTTGCATATTGGGCTGATGCATTTATTGTTTAATGGTTTTGCCATGTACTTTTTTGGGCAAATTGCCGAGCCGATGTTTGGCTCCGCGAAGTTTTTGGCGCTATTTTTACTGGCAGCAATCGGTGGCAACTTATTAAATAATTACGTCACATGGCAAGGTATTGTGGATGGGACAGGACAAGCCGGATTATCTGCAGGCGCATCGGGCGGTATCATGGGTATTGGCGCAGCGTTATTAATCGCCGCGCTGTTTAAGATATCAGTCAACGGTATGGTGCTGAATCTTAAAAGCCTGATATTTATTATGGGCATCAACTTAGTCTATGGTTTTGCGGTGCCGGGTATCGACAATGCTGGTCACATTGGCGGTGCGATTACCGGTCTTATCATTGCACTGCCTTTTGCGATTGCCTATCGTCAACGTATGGTAGCTGTCATACAGAATATTGCCACTTACGAGAATGATTATTTACCCCATTATCAAAGTGAGCAACAAAACGAATATCACACCACTTATATTAATACGCCAGTGAATAGCGACACTGACTTTGATAATGATACACACTTAAATAACACTCATTTAAATAACGCCAGTTTGCATAATGAGAGTCATGTAGATAATAATAGTGGTGTAAACTCAAACGTAACTGTTAACCCTACCAATCCTATTCGCCCTACTCTTAACGAAACCCTGAATGAAAAAAGCGCAGCCATTAAACCTGCGCTTATTTGGCAATTGCTGCCGTGGATTGTGATGTTATTTATTAGCATTGGCTTTATGTGGTGGTGGCAAGATATCCATCAGCAATTAATAGAAGTGCTCAATGCCATTGAGCAAAGTACTGTTTAGACTATATCTCTTTTATATTTAACGGATTCTATAGTCAGTTCAAAATAAAAGCGATACGATTGTAATAAAGTGCTATTGGCTATAATTTTTTCTTGCTTGCTGTTCGCAGGCGTGACAGAGGCTGCAAAAAATTTATAGCCAATAGCACTGTATCGTTTTTAAGATGAATCGACTATAACGTAAAAAATCCTTACGAGTTTTACTATTTTTATCCCTTTGTTTCACCCACTTATGAGAGCAAATCATGTCTACATCATCATCGCTATCCCCTACTTTTAAGCGTGCTTTGCTTAGCACGTTGACAGCTACTGCCATGCTTGGCGCAGCTAGCCTATCTAATGCAGCACTCTTCAATAAAAACCTACCGAAAGATCCTGATGCTGAGTTAAGCGTCGGCGTCAACGTCATGGCAGTCAAATCTGCTTATGATTTGGAAGAAAGCACCGAGATAAAAGTATTGCCAGGCGCATTCTATGACAATAATAAAATCTACGCACGCGGTGCTCAAGCGGGTGTATACCTTATCAATGACGGCAGCAATCAGCTAGCTGCTTATGCTCAGCTTGCTGGCAATTCATTTGATCCTGATGATGCTACTGGCGCACTAAAAGGACTTGATGAGCGTAAAGCCTCTGCTGCTGCAGGCTTAAGCTATACGCGTCTGACGCCGGTTGGTGGCTTTCGTGCCCAATACGCAACAGATATCTTAGATCGTAGCGGCGGTAATACTGCCCGCTTAAGCTATATTGGTAAAATTAGCAAAAACAAGCTAACGGTCTATCCAAGCGTTGGATTTGAGTACAATGATGCCGACTACAATGAATACTATTATGGGGTAAGTGATACAGAGTCAACTAGAACAGGCGTCGCTGCTTATACCGCCAACTCAAGCTTGAATCCTTATATTAATGTTAGTGCCAACTATGATTTCAGTAAACGCTGGGCGGGCTTTGCCAATCAAAGCTTAAGTTATCTGCCAAATGAGCAATATGACAGTCCAATGGTTGATTCGCGTACTGATGCTACGACGACGCTTGGTTTGCTATATAAGTTCTAGTTGAGCTTAGATTATTATTAAAAAAGACCTTGTCGCATTATGTGACAAGGTCTTTTTTATTTAATAGCTTTAAATGTAGGATGTGCTTAGGGCACCGATAAAACGAGTATCTCTTTAAATCAACACATGAGAGGCACCTTAGTATATGAGGTATATTACTTTTTCATATTAAATAAAAAAATCTTGAACATACCCAACATTAAACTATCATCCTCTTAATTTTTTGATGCTTCTGAAATATCTAATTACAGCAGAATCAGGCTTAGATTTTGACACTGTCGAGAAATGTTTAAATACTTCAGTAACTCCCGACTCTTGAAGTATTATTTCCTTTGTGGCTTTGGAAGATTTATAAATATTTTCTTTTGCTGTTGCGATACTTAGCTCATCATCGTAGTTCAACACATTTTCAGCTCCCATATACGCAGTTGCGACCTGAACTATAATAACCTCATTCAGATAGAAACTATTTGCATCCATAAATGTGCAAAGAGAATGTATTACTGAGCTAACTAAAGATTTCCTTTCTAATTCGTTCAAAGCTGTGTTTGTCATTACTTCTGAAACTATTTCACCACCTTCAACAAATCTTGTATATAGCTCTTCATGCACGGATAATCGTTTATCGAACACTTTTTGAGAGTAAATTTCAATCCGTTTATTCCTGTGGAAATACTCTCCAAGTAAAACGCCAATTAGTACCCCCGCTAAACCAAGCCATGCACTTTCCATTCAATCTTCCTCATAACTTGTAAAAGTAAACTCTAATACAATAATATTACCACCCTCATAATTTAAAAACTTTAATATACTGCAACAGATGCAAGCGGAAACTCTCTTATAAGTATTCCAACATATTTTTCTCACTCATAAAAATACTAGAAAATATAAAATTAGGTTTTTATCATCTCTAAGGCAATTTTAAAATAGTAAAAAAAAGACCTTGCCACATAACGTGACAAGGTCTTTTTTATTTCTAACTTCTCAATAGAATCTAAGCATTACTTTTTAAATACGCTAACATAGTGTCTGCATCTGATACTTCAAATGGGTCTATTGGACAGTTGTCGCCAAAATCAGCTTCTTTAAACACTTTTTTAACTTCTTTATTGTCGACAACCATCGAATAACGCCATGAGCGCATACCAAAGCCAACATTACTCTTATCAACAAGCATCCCCATTTTACGAGTGAACTCACCATTACCATCAGGAAGTAAGAAAACGTTTTCACGGTTTTGATTCAGACCCCATTGGTACATGACGAACGCATCATTGACAGAAATGCAAACTATTTCATCTATGCCTAATGCCTTAAACTCATTATAAAGCGCTTCATAACGAGGGAGATGGCTGGTCGAACAAGTTGGCGTAAACGCACCTGGTAGAGAAAACACAACCACTTTTTTATTGGCAAATAACTCATCTGTGGTTAGATCATACCATGTGAACGGGTTGTCTCCTCCAATAGAGTCATCACGAACACGAGTTTTAAAAGTCATATCAGGTACATGGGTAATCATTGTTTACTCCGATTTAGGTTATTGTCTTTTTTTCCAAAATTCTGCATGTATATGATAATAGTTATAGTAGTCTATAAGCAATCTTTGAGATCACATTCACTATATAAGATGTAGATCTAGCTTTAAAAATATAAACCAAAAAAAGACCTTGCCACATTCTCCTATAAGAAGTGATAAGGTCTTCTTTTATTCTAAATTTTCAGTGGAACAAATATGATGCTACTAGCAGTACAAATGGTACCTATCGTACATTAAGCAAGTGTGACACCGTAGCAGGTCATTATTTGGTCTACTGCTTACTTAGGATTTACCATATCAGCAGGAATAACCCACTCATCAAACTGCGCTTCAGTTAGCAGTTCTAGCTCAACCGCAACTTGCTTCAAAGTTTTATTTTCTTTATAAGCTGTCTTAGCGATTTTCGCGGCATTCTCATAACCAACATGACGGTTCAATGCAGTGACTAGCATCAATGAGTTATGCAAGAAGTCATCGATTTTGTCTTTTACTGGCTGGATACCAACAGCACAGTTTTCGTTGAAACTGTTGCACGCATCGCCAAGCAGTTTGATAGATTGCAATAAGTTAAACGCGATAACTGGCTTATAAACGTTTAGCTCAAAGTTACCTGACGCGCCTGCCATGCTGATAGTGACATCGTTACCCATGACTTGCGCAACTACCATGGTCATCGCTTCTGACTGGGTTGGGTTGACTTTGCCCGGCATGATAGAAGATCCTGGCTCATTTTCAGGAATCGTCAACTCGCCAAGACCACAACGAGGACCTGATGCCAACCAACGTACGTCGTTAGCGATTTTATTCAAGCTACCTGCTAGCGTTTTTAGTGCGCCAGAAGCAAATACTTCAGCATCACGAGCAGCTAGTGCTTCAAATTTATTCGGTGACGTCACAAATGGAAGACCAGACAATGTCGCCAATTGCTCAGCTGATTTTACCGCATAATCAGGATGGGCGTTTAGACCAGTACCAACCGCCGTACCACCTAATGGCAATTCATACAAGCCTTGTAGCGCATTATCAATACGTACCAATGAATGATCAAGTTGGCTAACATAGCCGCTAAACTCTTGACCTAATGTCAAAGGCGTGGCGTCTTGTAAATGCGTACGACCGATTTTCACGATGCTATCGAATTCTTTTGCTTTAGCATCTAGCGTATCACGCAGGGCTTTTACTGCTGGAATCAATAAACCGTTGATTTCACGAGCAGCGGCAACACGAATCGCCGTTGGGAAGCTGTCGTTGGTAGATTGAGCATGATTTACATGGTCATTTGGGTGAATCGGCGTATAGCTGCCGCGTGCGTTCCCTGCGATTTCGTTGGCGCGATTGGCAAGCACTTCATTCATATTCATGTTTGACTGCGTACCAGAACCGGTCTGCCAAACGACTAGCGGAAACTGGTCGGTTAGACCACCATTGATGACTTCATCAGCAGCTTGTACGATTAAATCGCGCTTATCATCTTCGATACGCTCAAGGCTCGCATTGGTAATCGCAGCGGCTTTTTTGACCAGTGCCATCGCTTCAATCATCGGACGCGGCAAGGTCTCGCCACCGATTTTAAAGTTTTCGCGGCTACGTTGGGTTTGTGCACCCCAATAAGCGTCAGCTGGGACTTCTACATTGCCCATAGTGTCTTTTTCGGTACGAGTTGCCTGATTCTGTGTCGACATAACTACCCTCTTTACTGGTTTGTTGTTAAATAACTGAACGATAAAAAGTGCAACAGCTGCTGCACATAAAGGAGAATACGATGTAAAGTGGCGTTATGATAGCATGACTACGACCCGTTGAATATTGACAAATAGCCATTGCTAACGTCTAAAAGCAGCTGTCATCATCAAACTCACAAACTAGCGGATAGTATAGATATGCATCCTGAACCAAAAAACGCAGCGTCAGAGGAATCAGCCGTTAGCAACCCGCCCAGACGACACTTTACTCGCCAGCGACGCCAACTAACTGGCAGTGCGCGTAGGAATATGGGGCAAGCAGCGAGCTTGCATTTGAGCAAACTACAACAGCGCTTACCAAAAAACGCACGTATTGGCTTATATTACGATGGCTTTGGCGAGCTACCTACCCAGCTACTACTTGATTGGTGTCAACGCTTAGGCTATTTACCTTATTTACCAGTCGTCGGCTCGCTCGGTCGTACTAGCGATGGCACTAATGACAAACGATTACGTTTTGTACCAATTTACCATTCTAAATTCGTCAACGTACCGACTCGCATTCATCGTTTGGGCATGAGGCAAAACCATCATCGTCGACTACTTTGGGCGCGCGAATTGGATGTCATTATCTGCCCACTGGTGGCGGTCGACCTAAACGGCAACCGTATGGGCATGGGTGGTGGGTTCTATGATACGACGCTTGGCAAAAGCTATCGGTCGGGCGCTAAAAAGCCATTAAAAATTGGCTGGTGTTATGACTTTCAAGTGGTTGAACAATTAGCCCGTCAACCGTGGGATGTGCCATTAGATGGCTTGATTACGCCAAACGGCATAAGGTGGTTTTAATGAAAGACGATAAACAGTTTGAAAAAGACTCTAGCGCTGAACATGTGGATGAGTATTTGCAAACATTAGGCAATGAGGACACTAGAGAGCAACGCTACTACAGTCAAGAGCAACCGTTTAGCTCTGATGAGATGACACGGCTGGTCAATGAAGAACGCTTAAATGAGTTGCTCGCGCAAAGCGATGCGTTTTTGAGTAGCTTGAATGGTGAGATAAAAGATTTCGATGAATAACACATATATAACTGATAGAGCACAATTTGAAGAAACGCGGTTATAGAGTGGTTTGATTTGATCGACGCTTGCTTTTTATTGCCAAACTATTGTTTCTACATGGCCTATAAACTATACTTATCGCAAATAATTATCATTACAGTATAGGTCGTTGATCGTGGACAAAGTAAAAAAAGAGTTTATGTCGCCCGCTTCGCTACAAGTTTGTTTTTATCTGTTCGTGCTATTACTCTTGGCCACGCCTGCGGCTTATATTTATGATTACAACGGCTTTGATTTTGCTGAACTAAGAACCTTTTTGCTAGCGCTTGCAGCATTTTATACCTTCGCGCTTAGCACCCATATTGAAATACGTCATATAAAGCCCTCTAGCAGCACATCTTTTCTGCGTTTTTTGGTTCCTATATCTCAATGCTTTTCTTTTATTCTGCTGTCTTTGTTTGCGTTGGCTATTGTTGAATACATCAATGGCGATTTGAGACTAGATCGTGTTTATGACCCCTTCATTACGCTGTTTTTCGTGTACCTGTTGCGCAAAAATATAGAAAGTATAAAGCAAGATATCGGTACTTAAGATAACCGTCTAATTTAATTATTCTAACAGTCCTATAACTAATGCAAAAAAAAGACGCTTACCGATAAGCGTCTTTTTTGTTGGGTACTTGGATTGAGTTAAAGGGCTGACCAAATCACCTACAACACCATCGCTGCAATCCAACCAAAGATCAATAACGGAATATTGTAATGGATAAAGGTTGGCACCACGCTGTCTTTGATATGGTCATGCTGTCCATCAACATTTAGACCAGAGGTGGGACCCAATGTTGAATCTGACGCTGGAGAACCGGCATCACCAAGCGCACCAGCCGTTCCAATAATAGCTACTGTTGCCAATGGCGAAAACCCAAGCGAAATACAAAGTGGGACATAAATCGCTGCCAAAATTGGAATGGTCGAAAAGGATGAGCCAATACCCATGGTCACAATCAAACCAATGAGTAACATAATAAATGCGGCCATCGCTTTGTTACCAGCAAACAACGATGCCGCTCCATCAACTAATGGCTGTATCTGCTCAGTCGCTTTCATGACTTCCGCAAACCCTTGCGCCGTAATCATAATAAAGCCAATCATCGCCATCAGCTTGATACCGTCATTAAAGACCGTATCGGCATCACGCCATTTGACGACGCCTGTCGCCATAAAGACGCCAAAACCAAACATCGAACCTAGCAATAACGAATCAGTATATAGCTGCACGACAAAAGCAGTGACAATCGCTGCAATCGCCACTAGCGTCTTCATTTTACTTTGTGTTTGTGCAGTAGCCGCAGTTTTGCTTAACTCGTCGCTTTCTAACACTTCATCATGCGCAGCTTTATCAATTGCTAGCTGCTGATACTGACGCGGTTTACGATAGCTGATAAATACAGCAATCAGTAAGCCCACGAACATACCCAAAGCAGGAATCGCCATGGCTTTGGTCACCGAGATATTACTGATATCAATACCGGCTTCACCAACGTTTTTGAGCATGATTTGATTGAGATAAATATCACCAAAGCCATAAGGAATAAACATATAAGTCGTGACAAGTCCAAAGGTAATCAAACAAGCAATCAGGCGTCTATCAATATGCATGCGGTTAAATGCCAATAATAATGGCGGCACAAGCAAGGGAATAAAGGCAATATGAATGGGGATTAAGTTTTGACTAAAGCAGCTCATAGTGACAAGGCCTGCAAACAGCATGTATTTAATCATGCCACTGGTGCCGCCTGCATCAATGCGCTTAATCACTGCCCCTGCCAAAGATTGTGGCAAGCCGGAATGCGCAATTGCTACTGCAAACGCACCTAACAGCGCATAAGACAGCGCGATTTGTGCGCCGTTTTTAATCCCTTCTTGAAAGGCGTTCAAGGTATCAGTCATACCGAGACCAGCGATGAGTCCACCTGCCAGCGCACCGATTAACAAACTGAGCACGACGTGCACTCGCGCTAGTGACAATCCTAGCATGATGACAACTGCCAGTAGTACCGCATTAATGGTCATATTCTCGCCCTTTACCCTATATTTTTTAGCCTGCCATTGACAACATTGCTGACCTATTTATTTAACCCTAGCACTTTAATCCACACAGTTGCTATTTGAACGGAGCGATTAAGACGCGCGCTATTTTACCTGATTTTATGACTAAAACCCACGCGCAAAACCAAATAGCCTGAAGAGAAAAAGTAGATAAAGGCACAATATTCTCTCAACTGTTGATAACAGAGCCTTGCAATTTTATATAGCAGCACCATTTATCTAAACATGAACCACTAACTTGACTTTACAAGTCTGGTGAACGAGGAAGAATATATGAGTGAACATAAAATTGATAAAGACAATATCGACATCGATGTCGACGTATCACCTAACGTTGCTGATGACAACAAGCAGCAACGTGAACTAGAAAACGAGCAACAGAACGAGCTAGAAACCTCTTCTGATAACGCAGTAGAAAACAAGTCAGCGTCTGACGCTGCTCAAGAAGATGACACTGCGAAAGACAGTAAAGAAGATGCTGTTGAAGATTATCTGCCATTATTGGCACTGCGCGATGTCGTTGTTTATCCGCATATGCAAATTGCCTTGTTTGTCGGTCGTGAGCCTTCAGTCAAAGCAGTTGAATTGGCGCAAGCTGAGTACGGCAATAAGGTTTTGGTCGTTGCTCAAAAAGACTCGCTCACCGAAGACATTGATCACGATAACTTATATCAATACGGCACAGTATGTCGTATCGTCAGCACCATGCCACATGATAGCGATGAGAATTGCATCAAAGTATTGATCGAAGGTCAATATCGCGCTCGTGTTGATTCGATAGAGAGTCATGATGATTTATTGATGGCAAGCTTTGAGCGTGCAGACCTTGATGTCAGCATGGATGAAAGCCAGCAGAAAAACACGATTCAAGCTTTAACCTCGCTGTTTGAAAGCTATGCCGATGCACGTCTACGTAATGCGCGTGAGCTAACGCGCGTTGCAAAACGTATCGATGATTTGCTTGAGTTGGTCTACTTTATCTCAACTCGTGTGTCGATGGATCTTGATATCAAACAGTCATTTTTAGAGCAAAATGATATCAAAACCCATATCAACACTTTGACTGAATATTTGGTCAAGCAAAGTGCTGAGCAAAATATCGAACAAGATATCCAAGAAGCTGTCCGTCAGCAAATGGAAGACAATCAGCGCGAATACTTCTTAAACGAGAAGATGAAAGCCATTAAAAACGAGCTGTCAGATATGAATGACGGTGCGTTCGATGGTGAAGATGACGTGGCTGAGCTTGAACAACGTCTTGATGAAGCTGACTTGCCAGAAGATGTGCGCAAAAAAGCCGAGCAAGAGATGAAAAAGCTCAAAATGATGCCACCGGCTTCGAGCGAATCTTCAGTAGTGCGTACCTATATTGAATGGATTTTGGACACGCCGTGGAATGCGACGACTAAAGTTTCTATCAATTTAGATAAAGCTAAAACTGTCCTAGACGAAGACCATTATGGCTTACAAGATGTCAAAGATCGCATCTTAGAGTATCTCGCTGTACAGTCTCGAGTGAAAAAACTGCGCGGTCCGATTCTTTGCTTAGTCGGTCCTCCGGGTGTTGGTAAAACTTCATTGGGCGAATCAATTGCTCGTGCAACCGGTCGTAAGTTTGTGCGTATGGCGCTTGGCGGCGTACGTGATGAAGCGGAGATTCGTGGTCATCGCCGTACTTATATCGGTGCAATGCCAGGTAAAATCGTGCAGTCACTGGCAAAGGTAGAAGTCAAAAACCCGCTATTCTTATTGGATGAAATCGATAAGATGGCGCATGATTTCCGCGGTGATCCAGCATCAGCATTACTTGAAGTGCTAGACCCATCACAGAATGATACTTTCAATGACCATTATTTAGATATGGACTTAGATTTATCACAAGTGATGTTTATCTGTACCGCTAACAGTATGGATATTCCAGCCGCGCTACTTGACCGTATGGAGGTTATTCGCCTACCGGGTTATACCGAAGCAGAAAAAGTGAATATCGCGCAGAAGTATCTAGTGCCAAAAGCCATTAAAAATAATGGTCTCAAAGAAGGCGAGATTGAGATTGTAGAAGCGGCATTGCATAGCATCGTGCGTAGCTATACACGTGAAGCCGGTGTACGTAACCTTGAGCGTGAAGTGAATAAAATCTGCCGTAAAGTGGTTCGCGGTTCGGTTGAAACGCATGGCGCCCGCGCTCCGAAAAAAGCAGAACGTCAGCTGGTCGTGGTCGATGACAAAAACATCGATGACTATCTAGGTGTCCATCAGTATGACTATGGTCTAGCGGAAGAAGAGCCTGAGATTGGTCGTATTACTGGGCTTGCTTGGACACAAGTCGGTGGTGAGCTACTTACTATCGAAGCGGTTGCGATGAAAGGCAAAGGTGAGCTTATCTTTACCGGTTCACTCGGTGACGTGATGAAAGAATCTATCCGTGCAGCGATGAGTGTGGTACGTGCTCGTGGCGATAGCTTAGGCATTGATTATGAGACTTTTAAAACGACTGACGTCCACGTACATATGCCAGAAGGCGCCACTCCAAAAGATGGTCCATCTGCTGGTGGTGCGCTAACGACAGCGCTAGTATCTGCATTAACTGGTATTGCTATTCGTCCAGATATTGCCATGACAGGTGAGATTACCCTGCGTGGTAAAATCTTACGTATCGGTGGTCTTAAAGAGAAGCTGCTCGCAGCGCATCGTGGTGGTATCAAGCATGTGTTGATTCCAGATACTAACGAGCGTGACTTAGCCGATATCCCTGATAACGTCAAAGAAGGCTTAACCATTCAGCCAGTCGCGACGATTGATGAGATATTAAAAGTAGCGTTGGTCAGTATGCCAGTACCAATTAAACCTACCAAAGTAACGGTTGATAAGACCAAAGGTAAAGCGCTACACAATTAATAAGTTAACGTAAGAAAAAGACCGTAATATTAGTTACGGTCTTTTTTTTGTTCAGGATTTTTAAATTTGCTATTTATTTTCTCTTGGATTAAATCCCTTCAAATATGATAGGAAGATATCCTACTTAAGTTACCTTCTTTTAAAAATCATATGATACTTACATTTATTAACCGATTGTTGCGCTTTTAGTGAATAACTCCTTCAGGCGCCTAGCTATACTGATACAGTAAATCATTGATGATATCAAAAACAAAAATTTAAAACGGAGATAATAATGAATAAGACAATACTTGCAAGTGCTCTATTATGTGGTTCTGCTTTAGCAATGACGGGTTGCCAAACGGTAGAAGGTCAGATGCAAACAGGCAATCCTCTAAACCAACCTGTTTTAAAATCGACCATTAATGCTGTTAGTGGTGATAAAAATGAAGTCGGGCAAATGTTTTTACGTCCCGTTGATGGCGGTGTACAAGTATATGGTAAGCTGATGAACTTGCAGCCGGATCAGACCGTGTCGCTACATATTCATGAAACAGGAAGCTGTGGCAATATGGGTAAAGCAGCAGGTGGGCATTTTAATCCAGATAATAAGCCACACTCTAACCCAGATGACATGAATGGCCATGCAGGCGACTTACCTAATCTAACGGCTAATGCAGATGGTGTCGCAACTATCAATTATGTGAATAAGAAAATTTCTGCCGCTGATGCTGGTAAATACAGCGTCAATCGCCTAGCCTTTATCGTGCATAGCGGCGTTGATGATTACACCAGTCAGCCAGCTGGTAATGCCGGTGATCGCGTCGCTTGCGGTATCATCGAAAAAAGATAATCCATAATCACAGCTTCGATTTTAAATCATAAAAAAACCTCTTAGATTGTCTAAGAGGTTTTTTTATAGCCTGAAACTACTGACGGATTAAAGGTAAAAGAAATTTACTCCTCTACCCACTCGCCTTTACGCCAGTAAACGCCCCAACGTGTGGCTTTGCCATTTTTCTCAGAGCCGATATACTGCTCTTTTTTCTTGCGCGACCAACGTAAAATCGTCGGATTACCATCTGGATCTTCATCTGGTCCTGCAAACAAATACTGGAACTTGTCTTCCATTTTATCTTTAATCTCTCGCAGCTCAGCAAGTTTTGGCGGACGTGTCTCCCGTACTTTAGGGAACTTAGAGGCTGCTAAGAACATGCCCGCTGCGCCTTCACGTAAGATAAAGTAATCTTCATGCTTAACAGATTTTAACTCTGGTAGATGGATAGGATCCATGCGCGGCGGTGCTGCTTCGCCTGTTTTCAGCACTTTACGCGTGTTATCACATTGCTGACACGCAAAGTAAGGACCAAAACGTCCTGTCTTTAGCTCCATTTGTCCATCGCACTTATTACAATCAATGGTTGGAGAATCAGAACCAGGAACTTCGAACTTACCTTCTTCTAAGACATAACCATCACAATCAGGATTGTTACCACACACATGCAGCTTCAGACCGCCATCAACGATATAACCATTCATTGCCGTACCGCATTTCGGGCAGCGTTTCTTCTCCATCAAATCTCTGACTTCGGCCGCTTCGTCATCACCTTCGGCATCATCAAGATTGGCAAAAGCTTCGACTGGCATTAAGTTCTTAGTACCTTTACAGCGCTCTTTTGGTGGTAAGTTATAACCAGTACAACCTAAGAATACACCCGTTGAACCGGTACGTAGCTGCATTGGACGAGCACAAAGATCGCAATGGACATCTGGTACGTCGGTCGGATCATTTGGGCGCATGCCGTCTTTTTCTTTAGCACGATCCAGAGTCGTTTTGAACTCACCGTAGAAGTTATCGAGCACATCTTTCCAATCTGTATCGCCTTCTGCAACATGGTCAAGCTTGTCCTCTAGCGCGGCAGTAAAGGTATAATCCATCAAATCAGGAAAACTTGCTGTCAGTCTATCGGTGACGATATCACCCATTTTTTCAGCAAACAGGCGCTTGTTTTCTAACTTCACATAACCGCGATCTTGAATAGTCGAGATGATAGAAGCATAGGTCGATGGACGACCGATGCCTTTTTTCTCAAGCTCTTTGACCAAGCTTGCCTCAGTAAAACGCGGTGGCGGCTTGGTAAAATGTTGACTCGGATCAAGCTTATCTACTATTAACTTATCGCCTTTTTTCACATCTGGTAATAAGTTATCGTCAGTCTTGGCAGGTGGCATCACTTTAGTATAGCCATCAAATACCAAGGTACGACCGCGTGCTTTTAACTCAACGTCGCCAGCAGCAACGAATAAATTCACTGATAGATATTTTGCTGGTAGCATCTGACAGGCCACAAACTGACGCCAGATTAGCTCATACAAACGTATTGCATCACGCTCAACGGCTTTCAACTGCGTTGACTTCATATTGACGTTAGACGGACGTATGGCTTCATGCGCTTCTTGTGCGCCTTGTTTATTACCATAGAAATTCGGCTTTTCTGGCACGTATTTTGCGCCATAACTGTCTTCGATATAGCCACGTACCGCAGCAAGCGCATCACCTGATAAAAAGGTCGAATCGGTACGCATATAAGTAATGTGACCCGCTTCATATAAACGTTGCGCTAAAATCATGGTTTTCTTAACTGAGAATCCCAGACGCGTGCTGGCGGCTTGTTGCAAAGTCGAGGTAATAAAAGGCCCGCTTGGTTTCGACTGCGTTGGCTTCTCTTCACGTTCTTTGACGATAAAGTCATTTGCTTTTAGGACATCTAATACTTTATCAGTCTGCTCTTTATTGACGAGCTTTAGCGTTTTGCCGCCTTGCTTAGTGGCTTCTAAACGAATACCAATTTGCTCAGCGTCTGCAGCTTTTTTGGCTTTGCTCTCAGCAATATGGGTATCGGCATGAATCTGCCAATATTCTTCTGGAATAAAGGCGCGAATTTCATGCTCACGCTCAACAACCAAGCGCATAGCAACAGACTGGACGCGACCCGCCGATAGACCACGAGCAACCTTTTGCCACAAAAGTGGCGATACCATAAAACCAACGACACGGTCTAAGAAGCGACGCGCTTGCTGTGCATTAACTCGGTCAATATCAAGTTTAGACGGTTGCTTAAAGGCATTTTGAATGGCAGATTTGGTAATCTCGTTAAAAACCACACGCTCATACTTACTGTCAGCGCCGCCAATGACTTCTTTAAGATGCCAAGCAATCGCCTCTCCCTCTCTATCCATATCCGTTGCCAGATAGATTTTGTCAGCGTCTTTGGCTAAAGCTTTCAGCTCTTTGATGACCTTGGTCTTATTTGGCAAGATTTCATAGACTGCCGCCCAATCATGCTCAGGGTCGACACCCATACGCCGTACCAATGCTTGCTGAGTTTTCTCTTCTTTGCTTAGGCTGTCATCTTTTTTGGTCGTTGCTGGTTTCTTTGCGCTTTTACTTGCACCGACTGGCAAATCTCGGACATGACCGATACTTGAGCGCACGATAAAATCATCACCCAAGTATTTATTGATGGTTTTTGCCTTGGCGGGTGATTCAACAATCACCAAAGATTTGCCCTTTGGACTGGCTTTTGGGCTGCCTTTAGGTTTGTCAGCAGCGGGCGCTGCACTTTTTTTAGCTGCGGGTTTTGTCATAGGTGACGACACCATAATAAGTAAATTAAAATAAGAATTGTCTAGCAGCATGCCATTTATAGGTTTGGTTATAAGGGCGTGGCAAATTATTGTAGTAATGGCTGCTAGTAAAATCGGTTATAAAACAAATGATAACCATAACGAAAGGTTTCAGTTATAAAGACGTTACACTGCTAAGGCTTAAACTGTCAACTGAAAATGACTAAGCGTCTGCCAAAAGCACTTGCATATCGCTCGTTTATGGAGACGAAAAAACAATTTGCTACCTTGTGGCGATTTTTATAGGGTCTCTTGCATCTGCAGCGCCCACTCTTCAAGCTTTTCTTTGAGCGCTAATAAATCGCTCTCAATCAATTTTTGCTGATAAGCAGGATTGGTCGCAGGGCGTACATAAGCGATATCTTCCCAATAAATTACGATACTATTTGCCTTAGTCAATAGCCCCTTTACATAGGGCTCAATACTGACTGGCAAATCAAGTGGCATCTTGTCCAAACTGACATTGGGCTTCTTAATTGCCGTATGGGTATTGCTTTGATTCGCACGAATAGCTGTTGGCACGATAAGCTTATTATCATCTGTAGTCGTATCGACAAAACTACTATCTGGTCGCCATTGCCCATCAATCACTTGATAGCGGGTAAACGGCAGATTGGTATTTTCTAATATTAAGCAATACTGCCCCATCATCCCGCGACCATACTCATTGTCTTTACCCTTTATCCAGTCAGGACAAGTGACCAGCTTTGGATTGAGCTGCAAGCGGCGCGCGGTCATACGCAGCTTATCTAAACGCTGATCGATACCGCTCGGCTTGAGCGCCATCATACTCCCTAATACGAATAGTACAATGAGAATAGCAATCCACATACCCATGACAATCTGACCTTTTAGCTAATAAGTTCGCTCATAACAGCGATTATTTTATACGTGACTGACCTTGATAACTGTATTTATAATGCGTGTCAGCTCTCAAAAATCAAGAAGAATAGAGCGCAAGTACACAAATTACCGCATGCTAGATTATCTATTGTTATGAGACAAGCCACCAGCTAATCTACAATATCGCTGATATTTATAGTGGCATATCAAATACTTAGTACAGAAAGCTACTCGTTCGATAACAAGATACAAAAAGTCGAGCCTATAAAAAGGTGCTATGATAAACCATAATTTTAAACGCGCGCAGGTTTATTATGAATAATCTTATTAAGCGAAACTCATCGAGTGCCAATTTTACTCAAAAATCGCGCAGTCCAATCATGAGTAGGTCCAGCGTTGCCTTAACACTAATCGGTGTTGCCTTATTTACTTTATCAGGCTGTGCCACCACCCAAAAAAGCCTAACGCCGCAGCAATGTCAAAGCAGCAACTGGCAAGAAGTTGGCTATGCTGATGGTATCAATGGGCGCTCGGGGGATTATTTTGGTCATTATGCTAATAGCTGTGCTAGTGCTGGCGCTCCCATGCCAAACCGTATTCAATGGGAACAGGGTCGTCAGCTGGGGCTAAAAAAATACTGTACTGAGCTAAATGCTTATAAGCGTGGTCGTGAAGGCTATGACTGGCAGCCTGTCTGCCCGCTTGAAGGCATTGAAAAGCTCGAAGAAGCTTACGCGCAAGGTCGCTATTATCATATCCGCCAACGTGACCTTGATTACTTGCGGTCGCCTTATCCGTTTGGTTATGGTCCTGGACGCTATGGCGGCTACGGCTATCGCCCATTTGGCTACGGCTGGTAAGCATTTATCAAGAATAAAAGCTAAATAATACATTAATAAAATAAAGGAAACCTCACAAGATTACCTTGTGAGGCCGGAGAGAAAGTTTATTATTTTAATGGTTCTTATTATTATTCTACTGATTTTTCTGTTAATAAGCTTGCTGATATTTTTAGTAGGTTTATGGCTTTAACGATTATTCATTAACAAAGGCTATTTTGCTTAGTCCCGCTTCACTCGCCGCTGCCAACACTTGAGCGACGGTATCATATTTACTGTCTTTATCAGCACGTAGCTGTACGGAAGGATCTTTGCCAGCGGCACTTTGCTGCTGCAAGCGTACTTCTAGCTCTTCCATACTAATAGGATCGCTGTCCCAAAATATTCCTGCATCTTTATCAATACTGATTTGGATCGCTTCGGGCGGGATTTCATTTAACATCGCACTGGTCTTTGGCAAATCTAATGGCACTGCCGGATTCAATACGCTCGCCGTCAACAAAAAGATAATCATCAATACCAGCATGATATCGATCAGCGGAATGAGGTTCATCTCATTCATGCTTTGACTACTATCATCACCCAATTGAAATGCCATAATATTCTCAATACGTTTTGTATAATCATCAAAGCTATTACTTTCTAGCTTATCTGTCGCTTCGCTTTCTTTTAATGTAAAACCCTATCAATAAATAGAGTTACGGCTGTGATGGCGCTGATTTATGATAATGTTCTGTTTGTTGAGGGGCTTGCGTCTCTGTATGATTGCCTTTTACTAACTGAGCTTGAGTCACGGCATGTTCATTATTTATTGATGATTGTTGTGTGACTGCTAGCTCAGCAGATTGCGCCAGTAAATCATGGGCGCGATCATTTGCATGGTACATGATGCTACGATTAATACGTACAGCAAGGTTATAGAACACTACCGCTGGAATCGCTACGGCTATTCCTAAACCGGTCATGATAAGTGCCTCACCGACCGGTCCCGCTACCTGCCCAAGTCCTGCTTGTCCGCTCATACCAATATTACGTAGGGCATGGAAAATACCCCATACTGTCCCAAACAGACCAATAAACGGTGCAATCGCTGCTGTCGTACCAAGGATAGGCAAACCACGCTCGCTAGCAAAACGGTAGCGACCAATGTGCTTTAGCAAGGTTTGCTCAGTAATCAAACGCCGCGTCGCTGCATCTGCCACGCTTAGATCTGAGCGCTTTGCCTGCATCTGCTGGCTCAAATCATCAGCAACAGTCGTCACCAATTTTCGGCTTTGTAGCACCCGAATGATGCCCGTGACCCAAGAGATGATAGATAAAGCGAGCAGTAAAAAGAACAAGGTTCTAGTCACCATGTCGCTATATTGCCAGTAAGTTGTAAAGTCCATGTCAGACTCCCTAGTAAGTTGTGCCATCACATAAACCTGCAGCGACTATCGCATTTATGCTTATCGTGAAAAGAGTAGAATGTATGTTTTTATAGATGGATAATCATTAAGGTACTGCGTAGCTCACAGGCAAGGTCACATTACCAACCACTGGTACGCCAGCATTATTCGTAAAGGGTTTGAACTTGCCTGAGCGCACTTGCCGCGTCGCTTCTTTATCCAATGCCGCATTCCCCGAAGATTGAGCGATACGCACATTATCGATCCCGCCCTGCTTGTTTACCCTCAGTATCAACACTACGTTGAGCGTATCACCCGAATTTGCTCGTCGTGCAACGCGCTCAGGGAAACTGAAGTTTGGCGCTGATACCCAATTTGCCGAGCTGGCGGTAAAATTGACAGGCTCATTACTTTCAGCAGCTGCTTTAGCGGCCTCTTCTGCTTGCTTAGCCGCTCTTGCTGCTTTTTGAGCCGCGTCATTTGCTGCTTCGGCACTCGCTTTAGCATTTGCTACTCTTTGCGCTTCCTGAGCCTGCGCCTGTTGCCTCTGTGCTTCTTGCGCTGCTTTTTCCGCTTGTGCTGCTACAAGTCGACGTTGCTCAGCTTGCTGATTGTTAACCTTTTGGTTATTAGCAAGCTGCTCAGATATGGCTTTATCAATGGCGGGATGCGGCTCTTCTTGCTTAGTCTGTTTTTGTGACGGCTTTTCTTGAGCAATCGACGTTGTCTTTTCTTTTTTGACTAGCGGTGTAATATCAGGTTTGCGTTCTTGTACCACTGGTTGTTTTAGCGTCTCTGTGACCGGCTTTGGTTTTATTATAGCCTGCGGTTTTGGCGCTGGCGTGCTTTTATCTATCACAACCTTAGTCACTTCTTTTTCAACAGACTTCACCACTTTTTCCGGCTCTTTAGGTAACGCAGCAGGTAATGATACCAGCTCTATTTCAATAGGCGGCGTCTGTTTGGGCAGCGCGACTTTGGGTGCAGACGGTTTCATTGCCACCAATGCCACTGCCGTAAGCACGTGAAGGCCTACTACAACTAGTATCGCTATCAAGATTGATTTAAGTGGGGGCGTCTCTAAATCCGTTGAACTCATAATACTCTAGCATTTAACCGTCATAGAATGGTGGTGATAATAATGCAAACGATAATTATTATCAATAGTAAATTTCTAATATTTCAGGCGTTATTGTGAATTTTTTAAGTTCAATCTAGGTCAGTATGCGAGTTTATTATAACCTGAATACACTTAGTTAATAAAAATCATTATCATCTTTATTGATAATACGTCTCAATTACTTTATGATGGCGGCTGAATTATTTACCCAATTTATAATAAAACACCGACTCATTTAACCTGCCGTTAAATGAAGATTTTTATCGAGCAGGTTGTATAAAACTGCCAAAACCCGTCCTATACCGAGTTATCTATGTCTACTACCTCATTCTCTAGTCACCGCGCTACTCCTGTTTTTAAACGTCCCTTAATAGCTGCACTCATGACAGCACTGCTTACTAGTATTACCGTAACTGGCTGTAGCGCTCCTGAATCTAATGACTCAGAACCCGCAGATAGCAACACCGAAAATAAAACCGCTGATAAAGCCAAAAATGTCGCCACTAACGAGGCGGTTTCTGTGACCACTATTAGCGTTTATACCATCAAGGGATCTGTTGATTTGGCAATCAACCCATCGCCGCTAGTGGTTTATGACATGACCTTGATGCAGGATTTGGCAGCGCTCGATGTCGCTGTTGATGGCATGCCAAGCGGTCTAAAATTGAATAACCTGCATTCAAAAACTCAACCAGATCCGAAAGAAGTCGGCACGGTATTTGAGCCAGATCTTGAAGCATTAAATGCAATGCAGCCACAAGCTATCTTGGTCGGCTCGCGTATGGCAGAGAAATATAATGCGCTCTCAAGCATCGCCCCAACGCTCGATATGAGTATTGATACTGCCAATATCTATGAGTCTAGCAAACAGCGCTTGCATGATTTGGGTGCGTTATTTGGCAAAAGCGATCAAGCCTTGAAGCTGCAACAGGATATCGACGGTCTTATTGATGAGACGAAAACAGCGACCAAAGATAAAGGCAATGGCTTGGTCATCATGGTTAATGGTAATAAGTTGTCTGCTTACGGTGATAAGTCACGTTTTGGCTTTATCCATACCGTACTTGGCGTACCTATGGTAGATAATCAGATAAAAGACGCCGATCATGGTCAGCCGGTTTCCTTTGAATACTTGCAAAAAACCAACCCTGACTGGTTGTTTGTGATTGACCGTAGCGCGGCTATCGGTGAAGAAAGCGTTGGTGCAAAAGCCGTCTTGGACAATCCATTAGTCGCGCAAACGACGGCTTGGAAAAAATCTCAAGTGGTCTATCTAAGCCCAGATTCATACCTAGCATTTGGCGGTTATTATCAGTGGATGCAAGATTTGACCGCGATCAAAACGGCATTTAGCCAAGCAAAGTAAATATTTTTATTCGTTGAAAAACAGACGTAAGTGCCCATTCTTGCGTCTACCCTTTACGCCAGCCATAAGTTAGCAGCCGTTATGCCCCTATTTTCTAATCACGCTACTAATATTGATAACGCTAATAGTGATAAATCTATATCTTCTGTACCCTCAAGATGGCAGCAGAAGGTAAATGGTCAGTTAAACTCTAAACCACGCCACGCAAAAATAGCACCTTGGTTAATCAATACTGCAAGCTTTGCCATCATGGGAATGTTGATATTGCTAAGTTTATCTATTGGGGTTGCTGACTTTTCATGGTCAGGTGTTTTTCATAGCCTCATCAATCATAGTGCCAACTCGGACAGCTCCCTGATGCTGGTCAGTCGTTTGCCGCGAACGATTGCTATTATTTTGACCGGTATTGCCATGGCAGTGGCTGGAATGATTATTCAAGTGGTACTCAAGAATCGCTTTGTAGAGCCGTCTATGGTGGGCGCAACTCAAAGCGCTGCCCTTGGCTTATTGGTGGTGAGTCTGTTCTTTCCGGCCAGCGCGCTAATTGTAAAGATGAGTGTGGCAACCATTGCGGCGGTATTTGGCATGATGCTCTTTATGCTGCTGATTCATCGTATTCCGCCGACAGATTTCTTGATGATTCCGTTGATTGGTATTGTCTTTGGCGGGATTATTGACGCTATTACTACCTTTATTGCCTATCAAACGGAAACGTTACAGATGCTCAGCGTTTGGCAATTTGGTGACTTCTCAAGCGTGTTGTCAGGACGGTATGAGCTGTTATGGTTGACCGGCGTGCTGTGTATTATTGCTTATATTATCGCCGATAAGCTGACCATTATTGGTTTGGGCGATAATATTGCTTTAAATTTGGGTATTAGTAAGCGTCATGTGACGTGGATTGGCGTTGGCATGGTCGCCATGATGAGTGCCGTGGTCGTCGTGACAGTTGGCATGATTCCTTTTATTGGTTTGGTCGTGCCGAATATCGTCAGTCGCATTATGGGCGATAAGCTCAGGCGCAGCTTGCCAGCGGTAGCGTTATTGGGTGCTTCAGCGTTATTACTTTGCGATATTATCGGACGCTCGATTCGCTATCCGTTCGAGATTCCGGTAGCGACCGTCTTTGGCGTGGTCGGAACGGTGGTGTTTCTATGGCTATTATTACGTGCGCCTGCTGAGTCCTAAATGAGTTAGATTATCTAAGTTATCGTTGTTTTACTTGCCATTCTCTTTTATAAGATTAGCGTATGTTTTTATCTTCTGCCTCGTCTGGTCAAACGACTAATGCTACTATTGATAGTGCTAAGAGTGCTACCACCAATCTGAACCCATTAGCAAAATTCTGGGCAAGGCTAGGGTTAACTATCAGTCAACATCCTAAATCTGTTGCTGCTCTTGTTTTATTAATCTCCACCATTTTATTTTTAACCGTCAATGTCCATGGGCATTGGGACTTTGCTCTACCACTGCGCGCTAAGAAATTGCTAGCGCTGATGGTGGTCGGCTACGCAATTGGCGTCTCTACTCTGCTTTTCCAGACTTTAACCCATAACCCTATCCTCACGCCCTCATTGTTGGGCTTTGACTCGCTGTATGTATTATTACAAAGTCTATTGGTATTTTTCTTAGGCGCGATTAGCTTCACCAGTCTTAATCCAGTTGCCAAATTTTCGCTTGAGATTGTATTGATGTTTGGCGCGTCGTTATTGCTGTTTAAATTACTGTTTTCCAAAAGCAGTCAGGATTTAACGCGGCTGATATTGGTAGGGGTTATTTTTGGCGTCTTGTTTCGCAGCTTATCAGCCCTGATTGCGCGACTGATTAATCCAGATGATTTTGTGGTGGTGCAATCAGCAAGTTACGCGCAGTTTAATACGGTCAATCCGCAGCTATTAGTCATCAGTCTATTTATTTGTGTCGTGAGTGCGCTATTTATTTGGCGCTGGCGGTATCAATGTGATGTGCTTATGTTGGGTAAAGCGCAGGCAACTAATCTCGGTATTAACTATCAACGTTTGGCATTTGGGCTATTAACTGTCATCGCGGTATTGGTCGCTACAGCTACGGCATTGGTCGGTCCAGTGACCTTTTTCGGTTTATTGGTCTGTGCTCTAACCAATCGACTGGCGCGCCATATGTATCATAGCGAACGGCTCATTTTAGTGAGTTTAGTAGCGATGATTTGCTTGGTACTCGGTCAAACGCTCTTTGAACAAGTGCTCGGTATGGCAGGCGTATTATCAGTCGTTATTGAGCTGGCAGGCGGCTTGGTATTTTTAGCATTGATATTTATGAGCCAGCGGCGCTTGAATTAAAAAACTTATTAAACATTCAGCTAAAAAAGAAGCATTATGATAAAAATAACGGATGTATCGCATCATATTGGCAAGCAGCAGATTTTACACGATATCAACTTATTATTGCCACCATCACAAGTCATCGCTTTAATTGGTCCCAATGGTGCCGGTAAATCGACGTTATTTTCGGTGATGGCGCGGTTGCAATCATTGCAAAGCGGACAGGTTAGCTTTGCTGTAGATAATGAGGAACGTGATATTGTTCAATGCAATGCGCGTACCCTTGCGACAACGGTAGCGATGCTCAGTCAAGACAATCAAGTACAAGGGCGGCTGCGGGTGCATGAATTACTGATGTTTGGGCGCTATCCGTATCATCAAGGTCGTCCAACGGCAAGCGATCAGGAAAAAGTGGCTGAGATTATCGAACGCTTTGAGCTAGAGCCATTAGCGGAGCGTTTTTTATCTGCCTTATCGGGTGGACAGCGGCAACGGGTGCTGATTGCGATGATTGTTTGCCAAGATACACCGTATTTATTGCTTGATGAACCGCTAAATAATCTCGATATGTATCATTCAGGTCGCTTGATGCGTGAGCTGCGTGAGTTAAGTCATAGTCAGCAAAAAACCGTGGTCATTGTCCTCCATGACATCAATCAAGCCGCCCAGTTCGCTGATACGGTGGTGACCATGAAGGACGGTCAAGTACAAGCTATTGGACGTCCTGTCGATGTCATTACCCAACAAACCATGAAAGATCTCTATAACGTTGACGTTACCGTACTCAATCATCAAGGTCGTCCGGTAATCGTGGATGCGGCTTAAAATCGTACTTGTAAGCGGCTTTGTCACTTTTAGCCCAACTTTATCTTAGCTTTCGCAAAGATTTTAAGCGTTGCTGTCGACCTTTCCACCACAGATATACCCCAGTACCAGACAAGACGGCAACGGCTAAGCCAATCAATGCCAAGAATATTTGATATGCCAGATGACCGACACCATGACTGATATGTCCCATATGTAAGGTGAATAACCATTGGTCAGCTTTATGACCAAATGAGGCGTTTTGATAAGCAAAATTTATTTTCTCAACGCTACCATCTCTTGCATTGACTGTAATTGAAGACGCGCCACTTTTCTTGCCGATGTCTTGATTGGTTTTAAAGCGCATCTGCCACTGCTTATCTTCCTCAACCCAGCGAATACCCAATAATTGCTGTACGGTTAAGCCGTTTTCCTGCGCGGCAATAGTTGCTTGCTTGCTTAAATAATCGATACTATTGACTTTATTAACAACATCAGCGGTGATCATTTCAGTGCTAACTGGCGCGCTAGATTTATCTGCTTTATTCAATTTATCTTCTTTGCCTTTGTTACCTGCTTTACTGTCAAGCCCTACCACCGCTTGCATCACCGGCTTATAGATCTGCTGCAAATTAAAACCGACACTTGACCAAGCAATCACAAACAGCATCAGCCACAACCATAAACCAAACGCATGATGCACATCATAATTAAGCTTAAAGGCATTGGTTTTGGTGCGGATTTTCCACGCAGGCAGCCAGCGTTTTAATAAAGAAGCCCGTTTTTTAGCAGGATATTGGGGCGGTACCTGATTCTTTTTAACCGCTCTTGGAAAGGTCAAATAAAATCCAATAAAACAATTAATCGTCCAAACAAGCGCAATAATACCTAGTACTAACTTACCAATATCACCAAGCAACAACTCACGATGCAGCCAGAACACCTTCCACATGCTATTGCGCCATGCCCACTCGTCTTTATCACGTGCCCCAATGATATCCGCAGTATAGGGATTGATATAAACCTCTTGAAATAAAGGCGCAGGTTCTACCTTTACATCGCCTTTATATTTATCAACCGCAAAGACGACGGCGCGGTTAGGCTCGATTGCTACTGGCATAGTTGAAAAACTGTATTCTGGATAATGGCTAATCACCTTGTCATGCAAGGTGGCGATAGACAATGGCGGTGTCTGCGCTTTCTCAACAACCGCCAAACGCTGATTAAATACCGCGTCCAGCTCATCGTGAAATGCCAATAGTGCGCCCGTTATACCAGCCATGAGTAAAAAAGCGGCCATCACAAGTCCAGTATAACGGTGAATCCATAAGCAAGTTTGGCGTGGGTTAAATGAAATCATTGATTATTATTCTTTGTTAATTTTAGCGTTAGAATGGCGCTAAATGCTGATGTGTTAAAGACGCATAAAACGGTTTAAAAAAGACATATGGTTTAAAAAAGAGGTTTCGACATAAAAAAGCCAGCTCTTATACAAAGCAGCTGGCTTTTTTAACACTCATTTTTTACGCATGATCAGTATAAATTTAGAACTGATAGGTTAAAGATGCTTTGATATTGCGACCGGGTTCAAAGTCGGTGCGCAAACCATCTGCTTGTTCTGCAAGCGAACGTGACGCATGGCTGGCATAGGTTTCATCAAAGATATTATAAACCCCAACAGTCGCTTTTAAACCATCGACTTGTTTTGGCATATAGCTCATAAAAATATCATGCACATCATAGTTAGACTTTTCAGGCTGGGCAGATTCAGTTTTGGGCGTGATGGCAGCCACATAGGTACTGCGCCAGCCCAGCTCAGTAGTGTCTGTTGGTACGTAGGCCAAGTTCACCATATATTTATCGCCTGAGTCGGCGCTGCCACCAGTCACTGATGGGATGCTATAGCCCGTTTTATCACCTTTACTACGTGCATGGGCATAGCTTAGACCCATGCTAAAATTATCCATTTTATAGTCAGCAGCGAGCTCAACACCCTTAATTTTATAATCTTCATCTTTATTGACCGCGCCTTGGCAAGCGCCACCAAGTTGTCCAGTGGTACAGTCTAAGCCAACGCGAGTACCACCAGAACGGACAAATTCAATAAAGTTTTCGATATCAGTTTCAAAGTATTTTCCGCTAAGTTGCAGTGCATCGCCCGCTACCGTTAGATCGCGCAAGGTTTTTACGATACCAATCTCAGCATTTGACCCTTCTTCTGCTTTTAAGTCACTATTGACGTAGGTTTTGTCGCCATCTGAGTTAAAGATCGCTTGACTCAAATCAGGACCGTTAAATAACTGCGTATAACTGGCAAACACTTGCGTTAACGGTGCAATCTCATAGCTTGCTGCAAGCGCACCAACGACATTGTCATAAGTTTTGCCACCAGCAACAAATTCAGGCGACTCATAACGGTCGTAGCGTACGCCCGGCGTTAAGGTTAATTTGCCATTTTTCCACTGATCTTCTAGATAAATAGAGGTATTCTTGGCTTCATCGGTGCCTTTTTTAACAAAGTCACGCTCTAGCTCAGATTCTTTTTTATAGTGTTCAATACCGGCAATTAGTTTATGGCTGCCGACATTGGTATCAATGATGCTAGTATTTTGAATTTTTACGCCGGTGGTTTTTACGCCCGCTTCCCAGTTATAACCTGGCTTTGTCGTATAGTCGGTATCGCGTGAAATCTGCGTTTCGGTTTGATAAACATTGGTATCGACATTGACCAAGTTACTGGCAGGATTGTAGCTATAGTCTAAACCATAGGTATCACGCTTAACCTTTTGCGGCAGAATTTCATTCCAGCTGCCAACGCCTGGGCTTGCTGGGAAATCTGGGCGTAATGGGAACATGCCTTCGTTTTCGGTACGGCTAAAGCTAGCCCCTATGTGATGGTCATTGGCAATATACGCACCTGCCTTTAATAAAATATTCTCGCCTTTGCTATCTTCCGTTTGGATCTTACGACCTTCGCCATCTTCACCCGCATTGGCATTACGCTGACCATAATAAGCCAGTAAGTCTATATTATCCGTTGGCGCAGCAAACACAGTCGCTGAGGTGAGCAATTCATCATTATTACTAGCATAACCTGCATGCAATTTGGCACCGATTTTTTGCCCCGGTTTTAGCAAATCAGCGGCATCAACGGTTTTAAAAGCAACTGCGCCACCTAGCGCATCGTTACCTAGTGTCACTGAGTTATTACCGACCGATACTTCCGCTTGTTTTAGCAAATCAGGGTCAATGGTCACATCGCCCATATGATAAAACAGCGTGCCTTCTTGGCGAGCGCCATCAATAGTGACTTTTAGATTGGTATCATCGAGTCCACGTACGCGAATGCGTTGATTAACTGCTGACGTACCACCTACCGTAACACCGGGTACGACATTTAAAAAATCACTTAAGTGGCTTGCCTGCGCAGCTGGGGTATAGCCTTCAACATCAACATCGCCCTCTTGCACGCTTTCACGTACTGAGCTGTTTGCCGTCACTGTGATGGTCTGTAAGGTAGTGCTCGGCATATCTGCTGAGGTCCCAGCACTCGCCGCTTGTGCCCCTAATACTGCTGCTATGCCCATAGACAATACGGTCAATCGACTAGAAAATCTTGCTAATTTTACTTCGCGCATAACATACTCACTTTATCTAGTATAAGAATTTTAAAACTCGTTTAGGAAACCAATAATCAGTAATTTTTGCCCAAAATCACTTTCTAAAAAGCTTGATGCTTTAATAATTATTAAGTTTCATATAAGAATGACATTATTAATGTTAATGATAATGATTAGCGTTTAAATATTGACAGGCATAATAACGAAGTATTAACAATTTGGCAATATTTAAACTGAAAAATTTTCTTTTAATATCTTTGTACGCTTGTATCAGCACCTGCACATCTGATGAATACCTTTAGTCTATTGCTGTCTAGATAAGTTCTAACTATATGCGGAGGCGATTATCAGCGACAGAGTGATTATTTATAAACGCTGAATATCAAAAAAAAGTATTGCAATATACTGCCAATTACATATACCCTAAGATAGTTGACTATTTAGTCAGGTTTGTACATACGACTATCGGTCAGACTGAGAAAGACTGGTTATTTGCTTGCATGTATTTGCATAAGGATCATGCGACTCTGTGTTTGATACTGTGTAAACAGCTAGTGCGATAAGGATTTATAGAGACCCTCATATGTCTCCTATTTATCAACGTAACGCTGTCTCTAAATATCTTTACAGAGCTTGGACTAAAAGTCACTTTAGGAGAAAGCCAAAATGAGTGAGCATACTCAAGGAAATCCCGATTTATTGTACGGACTGCACGACCGTCCTGCGCCTGCAAAAGCATTTCTAGGTGCGGTACAACATGTACTCGCCGCTTTCGTTGGTGTTATTACGCCCTCATTGATTATTGGCGGTGCTTTGGGTCTAGGTGAGCATATTCCCTACCTGATCAGTATGGCGCTAATGGTATCTGGGGTTTCAACCTTTATTCAAACCCGTAAATTTGGTCCTGTCGGTTCAGGGCTGATGGCTCTGCAAGGCACCAGCTTTGGTTTTTTAGCGGCAGTGTTAGCAGCAGGTTTTGTAGTAAAAAACCGAGGTGGTAGTCCTGAGGAGATTCTCTCTGTAATCTTTGGCGTGACATTCTTAGGCGCCTTTGTCGAGATATTCTTGAGTCAGTTTATTACTAAACTTAAATCCTTGATGAGCCCTATCGTCACTGGCTGTGTCATTGTCACTATTGGTTTGTCCCTAACCAAAGTGGGTCTAACCGATCTAGCAGGCGGTGTTGGTGCAGAGAATTTTGGTAGCATGGAGAATTTGCTACTGGGTGGCGGGGTATTAATCAGTGTCGTGCTTATTAGTATCGTACCTAACAAAGTTATTCGCTCAAGCGCTATTTTTATTGGTCTGATGTTAGGCTTGCTGGTAGCAGCATTTATGGGTCGTATTGACTTCTCATTAGTCTCACAAGCCCCGCTACTGACTGTACCTGTGCCTTTCAAGTTTGGCTTTAGTTTTGATTGGCAAGCGTTTATACCGATTGCTTTTATGTATATCATTACCAGTATCGAGACTGCTGGTGATTTGACCGCGACGTCGATGATCTCAGGTGAGCCTATCAAAGGTCCACTATATGAGAAACGTATCAAAGGCGGGGTACTAGCCGATGGTGTCAACTCTGCCATTGCTGGTATCTTTAACAGCTTCCCAGTCACTACTTTTAGCCAGAATAATGGCGTTATTCAGATGACGGGTATCGCTAGTCGCTATGTGGGCTTCTATGTCGGCGGTATCTTATTTTTTATGGGTTTATTCCCTATCCTAGGTGCTATCTTCACTCAGCTGCCAAAACCAGTAGTTGGTGGTGTGACACTGTTGATGTTTGCAACCGTAGCGACTGCTGGTATTCGCATACTTTCGACCGTAAACTTTACCCATCGTAATATCTTAATCATAGCCACTTCTCTAGGTTTGGCGATGGGTGTTGCCTTTGTGCCTGATGTATTTGCACAAATGCCGCAGATGTTCCGTAATATCTTTGGTTCAGCAGTGACCGTATCGGGTATTATCGCGATTACGCTTGATATGATTTTACCAAAAAGTTTTGGTGCGGAGTTTGATACGGCTGACCAGCATGCCGAGGATGACGTGAAGCCTGCTCGTGAAGCCGCTTAAAAGTGAAGGGTTAGATGATTTTCTAAGACAATGTAAAAGACTTTGCTGAGTGACAAAAGAAAAGGATTGCCTTAATGATAAAGCGCTAATTAGCAGCGATATCGTTAAAGCAATCCTTTATGCGTCAAGCCATTCATTAATAGCAGTTGTTCCAATCTACCCCTACTCGAGTCCGCAACCTCGTAGTATAAAAGGTATTAAGAAGTCAGCAGCGCGTGCCTCGTCTGTCTCATCATACGCGCTCTTTTGCATTAAGCCGACGATTTCTGTTTCAAACTCTGCATAGCGCTGCGTGGTTGCCCAAATCAAAATCAAAAGCTGTAAAGGGTCAGCAATGGCAATTTTGCCTTGCTCATGCCATATCTTCATGACTTGTGTTTTATCCAGTGCCCAATCTTTCATCGCAGTCGACATAAAATCATGTAAATGCGGGGCACCGCCGATGACCTCTAACGCAAATAGCTTATGGCGATTTGGGTTTGCAAATGCTTGATGCAATTTGGTGCGGACGAACTTTTCGATAACGGTTCTTGGATCGCTGTCTACCGTCATCGTCACCAAGCCATCATTCCACTCTTGAATGATGGCACGCAAAACTACTTTGTACAGATTGGTCTTACTTTTAAAATAGTAATGCACATTGGCTTTTGGCAGCCCTGCTCGATCAGCGATACCTTGCATGGTGGCACCGCGATAGCTTTTCAGCACAAACTCTTCTTCAGCGGCAGTCAAAATCACCGCTTGGTTTTGGGCACGAATATCATGCTGATTGCGATGAACCACGCTCTCAGAGGCGGATGAAGCTTTTGCTTTAGAAATTTGAGTCATAGGTTGCACCATTAGACATTTATATCAGTAAGTACCATATTCTAGCGTGACTTTAAGATAAACTGTGAATAAACACACCGATTATTAGCATATCTAGTAAAAAATAAAAATATTTTGCATAAAGTAGTTGACCATTTAGTCAGGTTTAAGCAGAATGGATATATATTAACCAATTATGACTCAATCGATACTACTTTCACCTGAGTTTTTCCCTGAGTTAAGTAATCAACAGACTAATATCAGCACACGATACTGTCTGTACCTTATAAATTCATATCACTCAAATGATAAATGTGTATCCGTCAACACTTTGTGTCAACAGATAAGGATATCACTGTGAGCTTATCACTAGCGCAACTGAACGCCCTCTCGCAAACCGATGCGACCTCAGAATTTCTAACGTGCTGTACCAGTAGCCAATGGGCGCAAACCTTGGCAGACGCACGTCCGTTTGCAGATATAAAAGCGCTACTGAGTGTAAGCGATGACGCATGGCAACAAGCTAAAGCGGATGAAGCTAACTTGCTAGAAGCCTTTGATGGTCACCCACAGATTGGCAATGTCGACTCATTAAAAGAGAAGTATCGCAATACGCAAGACAGTGCCGCTCATGAGCAATCAGGCGCCAATGACGCTGAAGATGCGGTACTTGAAGCGTTAGCACAAGGCAATCAAGACTATCTCGATAAATTCGGCTTTATCTTTATTGTCTTTGCAACTGGTAAAAGCGCGCAGCAAATGCTTGATCTATTGCAAGCACGCCTGCCAAATGATCGCGAGACTGAATTGCTCAATGCGGCTACTGAACAAAATAAAATCACGCGTTTGCGTTTACAAAAACTGTTAGGCGACGCTTAAATCTTGCTTTGTCTCTCTCATACATAAAAGGAATTATTATGTCAGGTACTCTTTCATCACATATTTTAGACACCCATCTTGGCAAGCCTGCCGCTGACATCGCAGTGACGTTACATCGTATTAGTGCCAGTGGCGAGCCGTCATTATTGGCAAACGGTGTCACCAACGCTGATGGTCGCGTGACGCCAGATAGCTGGGCATTTAACCCAGAGATTGATATTGCCGAGTATCATTTAGATATCGGTCGCTATACGCTGACCTTTGATACCAAAGCATATTTTGATACGCAAAACCTTACAGTATTTTATCCGCAAGTGGTCATCGATTTTATGATACAAGATAACGGTCACTACCATGTACCGCTACTGCTTAGCGCACACGGCTACGGCACTTATCGCGGATCATGATTCCATAGCTTTATGACTCGAAACCTTATAAAAACAAGGCTAAACGAGTGCTAGAAACTTTAAACACCTGACAATGAGGTCAGTGATTTAAGACCAAATGAATAATGCTGGTATCGCTACGTTGTATCACAATCTTTTATAATAACGAAGGTGAGCAAAAGTCGTTACGAGTTACCAAGATATAATAATATAAAAGGACATTGACAACATGGGTGCATATCTTCTCGATTGGCTAAGCTTATTTTTCCGCTGGTTTCACGTTATCGCTGGTGTAGCATGGATTGGCGCATCATTTTACTTTGTATGGCTAGATATGAGTCTTCAGAAGCCACCAGAATGGAAAGCCAAAAAAGGCATTTCAGGTGATCTTTGGGCAGTACATGGTGGTGGTTTCTATGAAATTGCCAAATACAAGCTTGAACCTGAAGAGATGCCAAAAACGCTGCATTGGTTTAAGTGGGAAGCCTATACCACATGGCTGACCGGTATGGCGATGCTCATTATCGTCTACTATATCAATGCCACGGCTTACTTGATTGATCCGAGCAAAGTTGACTTTGGTAGCAGCGTTGGTGCTATATCGACCAGTTTACTGTTCTTATTCGGTAGTTATTTTATTTATGAAGTCATTGTACGCAGCAATGTCGGCAAAAATAAACTGGCTTTCAGTATCACTATCTTTGTACTCATGATTATTGCCACTTGGGGCTCATACCAACTGTTTAGTGATCGCGCTTCCTTTATCCATGTCGGTGCCATTTTAGGTACTATCATGGCAGGTAATGTCTTCTTTGGTATTATGCCAGCTCAGCGCGCACTCGTAGATTGTGTACGCCGCGGTGTCAAACCAGGTCCAGAAGTAGCAGATTTGGCATTGATGGCCAGAAACCGCTCATTAATGAATAACTACTTTACCCTACCGCTAATCTTTATCATGATTAGTAATCACTATCCAATGATGTATTCACATGCACATGGTTGGTTGATATTGGTATTCATTGGTGTCATCACTGCAACGGCTCGTCATTATTTTAACGAAAAACACTTAGGTCGCAATAGACCAAAATTCTTAGTGATTCCTGCGATAGCAACCGTACTATTGATTATCTGGATGCGTCCAGCACCGATTGAGCCATTACCAGTTTCTCCAATCAAGACGCCTGCTGTCACTGAAGTAGCACCGACAGATACACCGCCTGCTGCTGTCACTCAAGATACGAATACGGTAGCACCTGCTACTGCTACAGAGGCTGATCCCAATGCAGTTGCTGGCGAAACTGCCGCTACCGAAGTAGTACCTGTTGTTGCTTCAGCTGACGATGCTATCATGAAAGTAGTAGAAGCGAAATGTAGCGTTTGCCATGCGGCACAACCAACCCAAGCTGGATTTAATGCGCCGCCAGCGGGTATTATTATCCAAACCCCTGCAGACATAAAAACTCATCAAGCTAAGATTGTGACTGCCGTACAAAGTGGTTATATGCCACTGGGTAATATCACTCAGCTGAGCGATGAAGAGCGCCAACAACTGGTCGCTTATGCTTCAGGGTTATAAATGAGCATTCTAGACAAAGAAGAGTAAACGCTGATCAAACAATTATCTTGACCAATGACCTAGACATCCTTAAAGTGTTAACAATAAACATTAATAAGTGTTAACAATGTTTATTTCGATTGATTCCAATCTAAAGGGAGAAAAGGATGTCCACTGCGAATAAGCAAGGAAGTCAGCTCAGTACTCAATCCAATAGCGCGCTCTATGATTGCAATACCTTTAATCCAGAACGCAAAAAATCAAGATTATATAATGAAGATCTTGCCCCACTACAGCCTGAACAGCGTAATTGGGGTTGGTTTGCGATATTTAATGTTTGGTCCAATGATATTCAGAGCTTATTCGGTTATACCTTAGCGGCCTCCTTATTTTTGAGTTATGGACTGAATGGGTGGTGGGTCATGGCAGCGATTATCTGCTCAGGATTCATCGTCATGCTGATGGTCAACTTAACTGGTAAACCCAGTGTCAAATATGGCATCCCTTTTCCAGTCTTGATACGTGCCAGCATGGGTATCAATGGCGCTAACTTACCTGCCATCTTACGCGCTATTATCGGTATCTTTTGGTACGGGGTGCAGACCTACTTTGCCTCAACTGCAGTTGCCATTTTGTTGACTATTGTCATAGGTAGCCCAGATACGACATTTTTAGGCTTGAATAGTACCGCTTGGATTGCCTTTGTCATCGTTTGGGTATTTCAGATTTTACTGTTTTGGGCAGGCATCGAGCCGATCAAGCACTTTTTGAATTGGGCAGGACCGCTAGTCTATGTCGTTATGGTCATCCTGATGGCCGTCATCTGGTATCAATCAGGCTCTGAGTTGTTACCTGCGATTAACTCTATCTTCGCTAGTGGCAGCGATTATAGTGGAAATTCCATACAGGCATTTACTGCTATCGTCGGTACGATGGTTGCTTATTTCGCAGCAGTCGTCATAAACTTCGGTGATTTCTCACGATTTTTGCGTAGTGAGCGCGATATGCGCTTGGGTAACTTACTCGGTTTGCCGATTAACATGGTATTTTTCTCGTTCATTGCTTTGGTCATTACCGCTGGAACCTTAGTAATATTTGGCGAAGCATTGACCAATCCATCGGATATTGTTGATCGTGTGGATTCTCTACCCTTGACCATTATTGCAGCGCTGACCTTCTTTGCCGCAACCGTCGGTATCAATATGGTTGCAAACTTTATTCCCCCTGCTTACGATTTGGCTAACTTATTTCCTAAGCATATTAACTTTCGCATGGGCGGTTTAATTACTGCTGTTATCGCCTTTTTCGTTGGTGCATTGTGGCTATCATTCATCAGTAAGATCGGTATTGTCGGTTTTGTAAATACTATTGGTGCGGTCATCGCTCCATTCTTTGGTATCTTAGTCATCGATTATTACCTAATTAAACGTCAACATATCGATATGAATGACTTATTTTCCGCTCAACCAACTGGTGCTTATTACTACTACAAAGGCTGGAACATCCGTGCGCTTATCGCCTTTGCAATCGGCGCTTTATTCTCTATCGCCACGGTATTGATACCCGCACTGACTAAGCTTGAAGGTTATGGTTTCTTATTAGGCGCGGCAATAGGTGGCATCGTGTATTGGGTATTGATGCGCCCTTATGCAGTAGATCCTGACACCATAGTAGAATAAGGCGGTGAAGTCAGAAAGATGAAGTGCAATAGTAGAATAAAAAATAGTTATTACATGTCTAACAGATCTATTACTCTGTTTTTATAAAGGATAAAACACCATGAAAAAAAAGATAACCAGCGACTTTGATCAAGCCGCTTATCCACGCGATTTAAAAGGCTATGGCGACCATCCACCCAAAGCCAATTGGCCGGGCGGCGCTAAGATTGCCGTACAGTTTGTGCTAAATATCGAAGAAGGCGCAGAGAACAGTGTCTTGCATGGCGACGGTCAGTCAGAACGTTTTTTATCAGACGTTTTAGGTACGCCAGAATTTAACAACCGCCATCAGTCGATTGAGTCAGCCTTTGAATATGGTAGCCGAGTGGGTGTTTGGCGCGTACTAGATACTTTTAAAGAATATGGTTTACCTATTACTACCTTTACTTGTGCAGCCGCTGCCGAAAAAACACCGCATATTGTCGAGCGCATTCTAGAAGATGGTCATGAAATTGCCAGTCACGGACTGCGCTGGATTACCTATCAATATATGTATCGCGAGACCGAGCGTGAACATGTGCGCCGCGCCACTGAAATATTTGAGCGGATGGTCGGCAATCAGCCTCTTGGCTGGTATACCGGTCGCGATAGCCCAAATACTCGCGAGCTGGTCGCAGAACAAGGCGGCTACATTTATGACTCTGACTCTTATGCTGATGAGCTGCCGTACTGGCTCAATGTTAAAGTAGAAGAAGGCAACAAAATTGCTCGCAAACCGCATCTGGTCATTCCTTATACGCTTGAGACCAATGACATGCGTTTTTCTTCAAGTCCTGGGTTCACCAATGCTGAACCTTTTTATCAATACTTAAAAGACAGCTTTGACACTCTATATGAAGAAGGTCAAGACACTCCCAAGATGCTAACCATTGGTTTGCATTGCCGCATCATTGGTCGTGCTGGTCGCATTAAAGCGCTTAAACAGTTTTTACAATATATCACCAGTAAACCCGACGTTTGGATCTGCCGCCGCGATGAAATCGCCAAGCACTGGTATGAAAATCATCCAGCCACGGCTGATAACACCGCCAACTGGATGTAGCCGTAACAACAATCATAAGACGTAACAACAATCATAAGACGTATCATCATATTAATAAGCACGTACGTAGTAGCAACCACGTAAGCTAACGGATGATACGCTCAAGGTGGTTGATACCTGAGTGCTGTAATTGCTTAAAAATGACATCTTATGTCCGGTATTTTCTTATCTCAAATCGAGCTATCACTTAATAAGTTGCTAGAACAAATAAATAATATTGCTAATTAATCTAAAGGTGAACTTATGAAAACTACAATCATTGCTAAACCTTTAACTAAAGCTGCTTTTGCTCCTTACGGCTCAGTAATCGAGCCTTATGATGATCAAGAAAAGTGTCCTGAAAACAGCTGGGATATCAATCGTGGCTTTGCCTGTCGTCATAATGCCATCTCAAAAGTCACTCATGATGGCGGAGAAGTCGGTTTTAGTATTTTCCGTACTAAAAGACGTGACTGCCCTATTACGTTATCGGTCATGGAATACCATCCATTTAGCACGCAAGCGTTCTTTTCTATGAATGGCACAGACTATATAGTCGTTGTGGCAAAAGCTGGCGATGCGCCTAAATCAGCTGATGATTTAGAAGTGTTTTATGCTCATTCGCATCAAGGTGTACAGTATGATGCCAATGTTTGGCATCATCCGCTACTGGCGCTAAAAGCGGATTGTGACTTTTTAGTGATTGATCGCATCAATGGCGAGGGTAACAACTGCCATGAATTCGAGATTGATGATTGGGAAGTTTGCATTGATATCTCTGCTGAGCAAGCTAAAGATCAGGCCTAATGGTTATCGTCAACTGATGAATAATTATGCTAATGTCAGAGCATTAATCACATAAAAAATCAAAGGTTCAGACACAAATTTATCGCGGCACTAAAACCCTAAGGAACACGAACCATGACAACAAAAAGTACTTATTACGCACCAACTGGCGGATTGCCTCCACAAACACAATTACTATCCGATCGTGCTATCTTCACCGAAGCTTATGCGATTATTCCTAAACGTGTACTAACCGACATCGTGATTAGTTATTTACCTTTTTGGACAGGCATGCGCATGTGGGTGCTTGCACGTCCTTTAAGCGGTTTCTCTGAAACCTTTTCACAGTATATCGTCGAAGTAGCACCAAATGGCGGCTCAGAAAAGCCTGAGCTAGATGCAAATGCCGAAGGCGTCGTATTCATCGTTGAAGGTGAAATGGATATGACTATTGAAGGCGTGTCGCATCATCTTGAAGCCGGTGGTTATGCATTTTTACCACCTGGCTGCAAATGGACGCTGAAAAACAATAGCGATAAGCACGTTAAATTCCATTGGATACGTAAAGCCTATCAGCACTGTGAAGGTATTGATGTGCCTGAAGCGTTTGTAACTAGCGATCACGATGTTGAAGCTATTGAGATGCCAGGTACTGATGGCGTATGGACAACCACCAGGTTTACCGAGCAGTCTGATATGCGTCACGACATGCATGTGAATATTGTGACGTTTCAACCAGGTGGCGTGATTCCATTTGATGAAACGCATGTTATGGAACATGGTTTGTATGTATTAGAAGGTAAAGCCGTCTATCACTTGAACGGTGAATGGGTAGAAGTTGAAGCAGGTGACTTTATGTGGCTGCGTGCATTCTGCCCACAATCTTGTTACGCTGGCGGACCGGGTCCATTTAGATACTTACTATATAAAGATGTGAATAGACATATGCCGTTTATTCGTCCAGTAAAATAAGCAATATAAAGACATAATCGTTCATTCGAACCTATCATTCATTGTTCTTTAGAACACCAGCAAAATTTTTAATAGTAAAGCCAGCTCATTACGATTAGCTGGCTTTTTATTTTTATGCTGAAGTTGATATTTTTGAACAGTACTTTAATCAAGCAATGCTAAAACATTCATCACTTTACTTGTTTTTTATGTACTACTGTACTAGAATACTGAAACAAGATAGCCACTTACCTTTTTTTTATTAAGATTAAATATTATGAGCACTGACCCTTATCGTAGCTTGTTGACGCATTTAGCCCATTGCAATGACAGTAATGCTATCGATGAGCTATTAACAGCGCTACTAACGACTAAAGAGCAACACGAGATTGCCAATCGTATCTGTATTTTTGATTTGCTCGAGCGTGGCATCACCCAGCGTGACATATCCGAACAGTTGGGCGTTGGTATAGCAACCGTCTCTCGCGGTGCCAAAGCCATGCAAATTCACGATGTAAGTGCACTGCTAGCCACCCACAGACAAGACAATTAACGCCAAGAATGTTAGCTGAATTTATTTTATAAGACCTATTTGAATTACTTTGGACCTCGTTATGACCTCTCCTACACTACAATATGACCAGCCTGCTACTATTGATATTCCAAGCAAGCCGCAGCGGATAAAACTGACGCAAGATATCGATTTTTTTGCGTTATTCAAACGTATTGAACGGGTTTTCGATACCTGTTATTTGCTCGAATCCTTGGGTGAAGACAGCCATATGTCACGTCACCATGCCATTGGTTTTGATCCGGTGATGACTATTGCTGCCATCGACCGCACTACCCTTGCCATTACCGATAATAAAACCGCTGAAACCAAAAATTATCAGACTGACAATCCTTATCAGCTTTTACGTACTATTACTCCGCAGCACGTCATCGCCCGTGAGCAAAGTGGCGGTCTTGTCGGCTATCTAGGCTACGACTGTGTCAATTTCTTTGAGCCAAGTCTCAATGCCAAGCCAAGCGATGATTTTGAACCTTTCAAATTTGGTGTCTATCTAGATGGCTTGACGCTTGATAAAATGACTGGTGAGATATTCTATTTTTATTACCCAACCGCTCAGCAAGACAATCGCATCGAGCAAATCAAAGCCTTACTTGATGTACCTATCCCAAGCTATAAACCGCCCACCGTAGAGTTTTTAGGTGATGGTATGAGTCAAGAAGAGCATGCTAAAGTCGTTATGCAAGTCAAAGAGGACATCATCTCTGGGCGTATTTTTCAATGTGAAGTCGGCTTTAAATCCAAATATCGTATTGCGGGCGATAAGATGCCAATTTATGAAAAGCTACGGGCAGTCAATCCATCACCGCATATGTATTTTATGAAATTTGCTCAGCAATGTATCATCGGTGCCTCACCTGAATTGCTATTTCGCTTGCGTCAGGGAGAGATGGAAACCTATCCACTCGCAGGTACGGCTAAGCGTGGCGTTGATGTTGCTGAAGACCGCAAACTTGCGCGTGCCCTACTGAATGATGCCAAAGAGATTGCCGAGCACAATATGCTAGTCGATCTGCATCGCAATGATATCGGACGCGTCGCACAATTTGGTACGGTAAAAGTGCGTAATTTGATGGATATCAAACGCTTCTCACACGTACAGCATATCTCCTCTGAAATCGTCGGTATTCTGCATCCCGATGAGGATATGTTTAGCGCACTTGCCAGCAACTTCCCTGCGGGCACCTTGTCAGGCGCACCAAAAGTTGAAGCGATAAAAGTGATTAATGAGCTTGAACCAGATGGTCGTGGTGCTTATGGCGGCGCATTAGGGTCCTTTAACTTTAACGGCGATTGTATTTTTGCCATTCCTATTCGCAGCTTATTTATCAATGGTGAATCGGCCTATGCACAGACTTGTGGCGGCAATGTGTACGACTCCAATCCTGCTGATGAATATCTAGAAATCCAGCGTAAGCTTTCTGCTATGAAAGTGGTACTAGACAGCTTTATGAACCCATAACCACATATAATTTATCAAAGAGTTGGCTACCCATGAATGTTTTAATTATCGATAATTACGACTCATTTACCTTTAACCTTTATCAATATATCGGTGAGATCTTGCAGACGATGGACAATGATAAACAAGCAAATGTCATCGTCAAGCGTAATAATGAAATAACCTTAGCAGACGTACAAGCGATGAGTCTTGACCGTATTATTATCTCACCCGGTCCAGGGTCACCTGATGATCCTGCCTATTTTGGCATTTGTGCCGAAGTGATTGAAGTGATGGGCAAAACGACGCCACTACTGGGCGTTTGCTTAGGCATGCAGGGCATTGCTCATGTATTTGGCGGTGACGTGATACGCGCCAGTGTGCCGATGCATGGTAAAGTTTCAGCCATTCGTCATGATAGTGCGGGCATTTATAATGATTTGCCACAGGAGTTAGAAATCATGCGCTATCATTCATTGATGGTACAAGCAGATACGCTACCGGATTGTTTGACTGTCACAGCTGTCGTCGCTAATGATGAACATAACGATTTAGAGTTGACTGAATCGGCGCTGGCTGGTGATGAGATAATGGGTGTGCAGCACAAAGACTATCCGATTCAAGGCGTGCAGTTTCACCCAGAGTCATTTGCGACCGAAGGTGCCAAGCGTTTATTGACGAATTTTTTACTTCAGGTGTAAATCACGATGCTTAAGCTGGTTTGGAGGATATGACGCTAAAGAGTAATAAGCTGAAGTGAAGCCTGCATCTAACTCAAATAAATTGCATTTTATGCCTAACTGACTTGTGTTAGTACTTAATTAACGCTTTAATGATAGACTGAAAAAACAAACAAAAGGCAGCCTTTAATCAGGTTGTCTTTTGTTATTTCAGCATATTATTAAGTAATCAGCCAGAAGGCTTGGACCGCTTATTCTTTGAACTTGGTAACAAATAAAAATAGAGAGCGATATGGCACATACCGATAGCGCAATGTCAGCACGGCAGTCATGGATAGGCACCATTCAAATCATTACAGCCGCTGTCTGCTGGGGTACTTTAGGGATATTCTCAACCTATCTCAACCAAAATGGCTTTAGTGGCTGGCAAACGACCATTTTACGTATCGTGACCGCTGCTCTTATCATCCTCGTTATGCTACCAAAACTATGGCCACAGCTAATAAAGTTGCGTCCAAAACAGTGGCTCGGACTGGCACTACAGTCGTTGATTGGTGTACTCGGCATGTCGGTTTGCTATTTTTTTGCCGTTATCTATGTCGGTGCTGGTCCTGCAGTCGCCTTGCTATATACTGCGCCCGTTTTTAGCTTATTATTTTCAGCATTCTTGCTTAATGAATCCATTACTCGGCAGTCAGCCCTACTGGCACTCATGGCAGTATTTGGTGTCGGCTTGACGATGTTAGGTGAGCAGGCGCAAGTCAACTGGGGTATTGCATTGGGTTTATTATCAGGCGTATGTTATTCCCTATATGGGGTATTGGGTAAGCGCGCTATGCATGACGCGCACCCTGCTCCTTTAGTATTTTTTACCTCTATTATCATCAGTGCTGGCATACTGCTACTACTACCTGAAACCTATAACACTTATGGACAATTACTAACCTTACCCTTATCTACTTGGGGCTATGCATTAGGATTGTCTTTGATTGGAACCGTCGTACCCTTTGCACTTTATATGAAGGCATTAGAGAAGCTCCCTGCCACCCGTGCATCAGTGTTTACTATCTTTGAGCCTCTAACCGCGATTGCTTTGGCAACGCTATTACTGCATCAATCATTATCTTGGATTCAATATGTCGGCGTCATACTCATTCTGCTAGCAGCCTTATTTAATGCTGTGCTAAATGGTACTACTACTCGCGTACCACGTTGGCTAAAAAGACGGCAAAGGATTTAGTCGATATCCTATAATCACTTTTAATAGCCTTAGGTTCCTTTCTGTTGAATCAAAAAAAAGCCCCTACTATGAATATAGTTGGGGCTTTTTATTTAGCATCTTTCAAACTTATTACTGTTCAATACGCTGTAAAAACGCTTGCGTACGCGGATGCTTGGAGTCCTCGAATAACTGCTTAGCACTGCCCTCTTCGACAATTTTACCATCTTCAATCAAAACCACATGATCAGCGACATCGCGGGCAAAATTTATTTCATGAGTAACAACAACCATCGTCCAACCTTCTGATGCCAGCTGTTTCATGGTTTCAAGCACATCTTGTACTAGCTCAGGATCAAGCGCAGACGTTGGCTCATCGAATAGCAGTAAAGACGGCTCAATTGCCAATGCACGAGCAATACCAATACGCTGCTGCTGACCGCCCGATAGCTGAAACGGATAGAGATCTGCCTTATCAGACAAACCCACTTTATCAAGTAATGCTAATGCCTGCTCACGTGCTTGCGCTTTACTTTGCCCTTGTACCACCGTAGGTCCAAGCATTAAGTTTTCGATGGCTGTCTTATGTGGGAATAAATTATAAGATTGAAACACCATACCCGACTTACGTTGCAGCTCAAGTAAGGTTTTTTTCTTAGGTTTAGTGGCAAAATCGACCGTCAGGCTGCCATCATCAAAAGCGATGATACCTTGATCTGGAATTTCAAGCGCATTCAAACACCGCAAAAACGTCGTCTTACCAGAACCTGATGGTCCTAATATGACCACCACTTTGCCCTTTTCGATGGTCAAGTCGATACCTTTAAGCACTTGATTGCTCCTAAAGGCTTTATGAATATTGGTGACTTGAATCATAAGACGTCCACTTGCAAATTAAAAAACACATGGGTTAAAGGGGCGAGAAATATATCATGGGTTGATAGCGATATTATTTGGCAACATAACGATCAAGACGCGTTTCAAGCCTACCTTGGATAAAGGTCAAAAACAAACAAATACCCCAATAGATAACGGCCGCTTCGATATAGACCAACATAAACTCATAGTTACGCGCGGTGATAATCTGCGCTTGTTTAAACAGCTCAGTCACCAATACGAGCGATGCTAGCGAAGTATCTTTTACCAGACTGATAAAGGTATTAGATAGCGGCGGTACGGAGACGCGCAGTGCCTGCGGCAATATAACATGGCGAAAGGTCTGCAAATACGTCAAGCCGACAGTCGAACCGGCTTCCCACTGTCCTTTTGGAATAGACAAAATGGATGCGCGCACCGTCTCTGACGCATAAGCACCAATATTGAGCGAAAAAGCGATGATCGCTGACGGAAAAGGATCAAGCTTGACCCCAACACTTGGTAAACCATAAAAGATAATAAACAGCTGTACCAGCATCGGCGTGCCGCGAATGGCAGACACATAGATGCGAGCAAGTCTATAGACAATCTCATGAACCCAACCAGCACGCGGCACGATACGAATAAGTGCCACGGTCAGCGCAATTGCCATACCGATCGCAAACGATATCAATGCCAGCGGTATCGAATAATAGATACCGCCTTTAAGCATCGGCCAAAAAGACGAGATAACAATCTGCGCCCGATCAGGAGTCATAAACGGCAATAATGCCAATAAATCTGCTAACACTGACGTTATAGAAGCTAGCATTATTTTTGTTGACTTATATCAGCACCAAAGAATTCTTGGCTCAGTTTGGTGAGCGTTCCATCAGCGGCCAATGCTGCCATGGCTTCGTCTAATTTTGCCAATACCGCATCATCACCTTTTATCAATACCAATCCCGAACCGGTTTGCTCACTGACAGGGGCCGTCAATTTAATCTCAAGCGCCGCATCTGGGAATTTTTTTAGATAATCCAAAATGGCAAGATTGTCATTCATGGTAAAGTCAGCGCGATCTTGTTTGACCAGCTGGATCGCTTGAGCCATACCATCAACAGGGATGACTTCAGCTTGATAACGCTCTGCAAGCTCACCATAGTTGCTGGTCAGTGATTGAGCGCTACGCAGACCTTTTAAAGCCTCCCACGAGCTATAACGGTTATCATCTTTTGGCGCTAAAACCACTGCACCCGACCAGCTATACGCTTGCGCTTTATCGTATTTTGCTAAACGCTCAGGCGTGGTCAAGCTGACTTGGTTGGCAACCATATCAAAACGCTTGGCGTCCAAACCTGCGAGCATTGCATCCCACTGGGTTTCTTGAAACTCAACTTTAACGCCAAGTTTGTCAGCAACGGCACGCGTCACTTCTACATCATAGCCGGTCAGTTTGCCGCTCTCATCATGATAAGTGAATGGAGGATAAGTGCCTTCGGTACCGACGTTGATAGTGCCGCCGTTATTGATACGCTGTAGCAAATCAGAACCGCCACTTGCAGCGGTATCAGTTGCCTTGGTTTCAGCATCATTGGTAGGTGATTGACCACAAGCGGCAAGCAATACGGTACTTGCGGCAAGGGCTAAAAGCGTGCGACGTTTCATAAGACGTCCTTATCATAGTGAGTAAATAAAAGTGACTGAGTCAAATAAAGCAAAATATGTCCTGCCAATAAAATCGTACTGAAGAACAAGCAGATATCATCATAAATATCTGCTTGGTATTATTTGACTGTGACTGCTCAATTTGAGGATACACAGCATATTTTTCAATGCTGGTTTTATTTTATTCTTGAAAATTTGAGGCGTTTTATGACAAATACTTATTCTAAATCTGCCAATTAATCACCTGCTCATGTGTATATTAACGCAATTTAGAAAGAATAAACGTACAAAAATAGTGAATATGCGTAAGGTTGTTATAGTTCACCTGAAAACTGGTACCGCTCACCTGCATGCCACATTTTGACAAAAGTCAGTACTTGACCCGCTGAGTAAGTTTGACGACAAAGTACCAATGTAGGCGACTGCGCGGTAATCTGTAGTAACGCTGCAATCTCATCGGGTGCGGCTAGTGCTCGAATAGTATAGCTACCGCGCTCCAGTGGGCTTTTTGCAATGAGATAATCACTGGTATTGACCACGCTAAAATCTTGCTCGATAAACTCTGGAACCTTTAGAGCATCTACCCAGCGCTCTTCAAACTGTATCGGCTGACCATCTGCAAAATGGATAATCTTGACCTCATATAAAACAGCGGCTTCGCTATCAATACTTTTACCTTTTTTCAATTCAAAAGTTTCAACCATTTTCTCAAGACCAAATTTACGCCGTAGCTCATCATTGAGCATAGCAGCAGTAATGCCACGCTTACTGACAACTTTTGCCTGATAATCACGATTGGCAGACTTTAAGTCTTGGGCAATATTACGCACTTCTACAAATGTATGATTAAACTGCTGCTGCGCAACAAACGTCCCCGACCCTTGACGGCGCTCCAATACTCGCTCTTCGCTCAATTCCTTTAAAGCACGGTTGACCGTCATACGAGAGACGCCAAACTCTTCTGCCAACGCCATTTCGGTAGAAATCGCATTGCCCGCTTGCCATTTACCTGAATGGATATTGTCCAATATCGCATTTTTAATGCGTTGATATGCCGGAATCGTCTTTGTCGTATCCATTTTTAACCGTTAGTTTTACCAATAAGAATAGCGTCATAGTAACACGAGATAATCATACAAACCTCAGCAAAACCATATGGCAGCTGCATGTTTGTCTAATCACTCACAAAAACAATGCAGCAATAAAGAAAAAAAACTTGCATGAAAAAATGATTCCTGATAATTTGTATATACAACTTTACGGCAGTATTAGTAAATTTAGCAAACTGACCGTACAAGACTCACTTTGATTGCCATATTGCCTCAACAGATATCATAAGGATAGGATCATGACTACTGATAATGGATTGAACAAAACCCCTGAATATACTCGCCGTGACGAGAGTCGCAATATTGCGGCGCCAACTGGCAGCACACTACACTGCAAGAGTTGGCTGACCGAAGCTCCTTATCGTATGTTACAAAATAACCTGCATCCTGATGTGGCTGAAAATCCAAAAAGCTTGGTCGTCTATGGCGGTATTGGACGCGCTGCCCGTAATTGGGAAAGCTATGATCAAATTTTAGAGTCACTCAAAGAATTAGAAGACGATGAAACCTTATTGGTGCAATCTGGCAAACCAGTTGGCGTTTTTCAAACCCATGAAAATGCGCCGCGCGTATTGATTGCCAACTCCAACCTTGTCCCGCGCTGGGCAACATGGGAGCATTTCAACGAGCTCGATCGTAAAGACTTGTTTATGTACGGTCAAATGACTGCGGGCAGCTGGATTTATATCGGCACCCAAGGCATCGTTCAAGGCACTTATGAAACCTTTGTCGAAGCTGGTCGTCAGCATTACGACGGTAGCTGGGCAGGTCGCTGGATTTTGACTGCTGGTCTTGGTGGTATGGGCGGCGCGCAGCCACTAGCGGCGACCTTTGCTGGCGCAACTTCTCTAAATATCGAATGCCAACAATCTAGTATTGATTTCCGTTTGCGTACGGGCTACGTCGATAAACAAGCTGACAATCTTGACCATGCCTATGAGCTCATTAAGCAACATACTGCAGCTGGTGAAGCCGTTTCTATCGCGTTACTTGGTAATGCAGCAGACATCTTGCCTGAGATGGTAAAGCGTGCCAATGCAGGCGAAATCAAACCTGATTTGGTTACTGATCAAACCTCCGCCCATGATTTGATTAATGGCTATCTACCAAGTGGTTGGACGGTTGAAGAATGGAAAGCCGCTCAAGAAAACCCAGAGCAACATGCTGATCTAACCAAAGCCGCTGCTCAGTCTTGTGCCGTACATGTACAGGCGATGCTAGACTTGCAGGCAATGGACATCCCAACGACTGATTATGGTAATAACATCCGTCAGGTGGCGTTTGATGAAGGCGTAAAAAATGCCTTTAATTTCCCAGGTTTTGTCCCTGCGTATATTCGTCCGCTGTTTTGCCAAGGTAAAGGTCCCTTCCGCTGGGTCGCATTATCAGGTGATCCAGAAGATATCTATAAGACCGATCAAAAAATCAAAGAGCTATTCCCTGAAAACCAACATATCCATCGCTGGTTAGACATGGCAAAAGAGCGCATTCAGTTCCAAGGATTACCTGCCCGTATCTGCTGGTTAGGTCTAGGTGAGCGTGATAAAGCAGGTCTTGCCTTCAATGAGATGGTCAAAAACGGCGAGCTAAAAGGCCCAATCGTCATCGGTCGTGACCATCTGGACACCGGTTCTGTTGCCAGTCCAAACCGTGAAACAGAAAGCATGAAAGATGGCTCAGATGCGGTATCGGATTGGGCATTATTAAACGGTATGCTGAATGTCGCAGGCGGTGCTACTTGGGTATCATTACATCATGGCGGCGGTGTTGGTATGGGCTACTCGCAGCACTCTGGCATGGTCATCGTCGCCGATGGTACTGATGCCGCTGCCAAGCGCTTGGCGCGAGTACTGGTCAACGATTGTGGCTCTGGCGTTATGCGTCATGCGGATGCTGGCTATGAGTTGGCAATCAAAACTGCTAAGGATTACGGTCTGAACCTTCCTATGATTAAGTAATTCTCCATAGACACATAGATCACATAATTTTATCAAGGAAGATAATATGACCAAGCAAGATACCCTACAACTAGGGAAAACTGAGCAAGTTGCTAACACCATGCTCGATACGACAACGCCAGAGACATTGCTGTCAAAACCCATTGCCTTACTGCAACTGATTGTCTTTAGTATGATCGGTTTGGTGATGTTTTTTGTGCCATTTACCATTGGTGAAAAAAGCACGATTTTGTTCGACCATGGCGCAACTTATCTGGTCAATCAGCAACATACTTTATCTGTACCTTTGTTATTTATGCTGATGGTATTTGGGGTAAGCAAACCGTTTATTGATGGCTCATGGCGCAAAAACATCACCCATAAAATCCTAACTGTCTTTAAAGTGCTGGGACTGGTATTAGCCGTGATGTATATCACTGGTAACGCTCCAGCCTTTATGATGGAAAAGGATATGCTGCCGTTTTTATTTGAAAAACTGGCGCTACCGGTTGGTATGATTGTGCCGCTTGGGGCTTTGATTCTGGCGTTTTTAGTGGGTTTTGGTTTGCTTGAGATGGTTGGCGTGCTGATGCAGCCGATTATGAAGCCGATTTGGAAAACGCCGGGCGCATCAGCGATTGATGCAGTTGCCTCTTTTGTGGGCAGTTATTCGATTGGGCTGTTAATTACCAATCGTGTGTATCTGCAAAAGCAGTATTCTGCGCGTGAAGCCATTATCATTGCGACCGGCTTTTCGACTGTATCAGCCGCGTTTATGGTAATTGTTGCCAAAACACTGGGATTGATGGAATTTTGGAATCTGTTTTTTTGGTCAACGCTAGTGATTACCTTTATTGTCACCGCTATCACTGCCCGTATTCCACCAATTAGTCAGTTTGATAATGAGGTTGAGCGTCCAAATTTAGACTATAAAAGAGGCACGCGTTTAAAAGCGGCATATGAGCTAGGTTTGTCCACGTCACGCCGTGCATCAGATTTTAAACAGATTCTATGGACCAACTTTCGTGATGGCTTGACAATGGCAGCCGCTATTGTGCCCTCTATTATCGCCGTTGGACTCACTGGTTTATTATTGGCCAAGTACACGCCAGTATTTGACGCTTTAGGTTTACTGCTTTACCCCTTTACTTGGTTGGGCGGTTTGCCAGAGCCGCTCGTCGCTGCCAAAGGCATGTCTGCAGGATTGGCTGAGATGTTCTTGCCCGCATTATTGCTCAGTGAAGCGGATATGTTGACCCGTTATGTCGCAGGCGTCATCTCTATTAGCAGTGTGCTGTTCTTTTCTGCCATGATTCCTTGTGTCCTAGCAACTGAGATTCCTATCTCTGTTGGGAAAATGGTCATCGTTTGGTTCCAGCGTGTAGCACTTAGTATCTTACTGGCAGCAGCTTTTGGACATTTGGCAATGTCTTTTGGTTGGATAAGTTAGGATAGATTGCACCTATTAATACAAGCACAACATCAATCCCCCACCATATTATAAATACAGCTAATAACATTTAAAACTAGGATTACCATCATGACTGCTATCAAAAAATTAACCCTACAGCCACGTCAGCTTAGCTTTGAGATACTACGCGATATCTATGAACAGCCCGTCATATTGACCTTGCCTGATAGCGCTTATGAGGCAATAGACGCCTCACACGAAGATGTACAAACGATTATCCGCCGTGATAAAAGCGCTTATGGTATCAATACCGGTTTTGGTCTGTTGGCAAAAACCCGTATCAGCGATGATCAGTTAGAACTATTACAGCGTAATCTTATCGTGTCTCACTCGGTGGGTACTGGTGAAGCATTACCAGCCAACGTGGTTCGACTGATTATGGTAATGAAGGTCACCAGTTTGGCACAAGGTGTTTCTGGCGTCCGCCGCGCCGTGGTCGACAGCTTACTGGGCTTAATTAATAACCAAATTACCCCAAATATCCCTGCCAAAGGCTCAGTTGGTGCTTCAGGAGATCTCGCACCTTTATCGCATATGACACTGGCGATGATGGGCGAAGGTCATGTTTATGTTGATGGTAAAAAAGTACTGGCCGCTGATGCGTTAGCACAGCATGGTCTTGAGCCAATCACCCTTGCGGCAAAAGAAGGTCTTGCCCTGATTAATGGCACTCAAGTATCCACCGCACTGGCACTACGTGGTTATTTCTTAGCACGTGATTTGCTTGAGACGGCAACCATCGTCGGCTCACTGTCTATCGATGCGGCTAAAGGCTCAGATGCGCCATTTGATGCGCGTATTCACGAAGTACGTGGTCATCATGGTCAAATTGAAATCGCTAAAGCGCACCGTCAGCTGATTAAAGGCAGTGCCATTCGCGCCTCACACGATGGCGAGCAAGACGACAGAGTACAAGATCCTTACTGCCTGCGTTGCCAGCCACAAGTAATGGGTGCATGTCTCGATATCATCAATCAAGCAGGCAAGACGCTATTGATTGAATCAAATGCCGTCACGGACAATCCACTGATCTTTAACAATGAAGACGGTCCAGTTGCTATTTCAGGTGGTAATTTCCATGCTGAGCCAGTCGCTTTCGCTGCTGATATTTTAGCCTTAGCGATTGCTGAGATTGGTTCTATGTCTGAGCGCCGTATCGCCTTGCTAATCGATGCTACTTTGTCAGGTGGTTTACCACCATTCTTAGTGGATAATGCTGGGGTCAACTCAGGCTTTATGATTGCTCATGTCACTGCAGCAGCGCTCGCTTCAGAGAATAAATCTATCGCCCATCCCGGTAGTGTCGACAGCATTCCAACTTCTGCCAATCAAGAAGATCATGTGTCGATGGCAACTTATTGCGCCCGTCGCTTATATGAGATGGCGCAAAATACCGCCACCATTATCGGTATTGAGCTCTTGGCTGCTGGTCAAGGTATCGATTTCCATCGTGGGTTAGAGACCTCAGAGCCTTTGACTGTGGCACATCAGAAACTACGTGAACAAGTGACTTTCTATGATAAAGATCGCTATCTAGCCCCTGATATCGAAGCGGCCAAGCAGTTAGTATTAGACGGTACGCTTGCCGAACATTGGCAGTCACTACGCAGCGACTGGTGCGAGTCTAAATAAAGGCTGATTGCAAAAAGGAATCTGGCGATGACATCTCTAACAAATAAAGCAGCAAGCACGATTACCCATACAGAAGCCGTGAGCCACACGGTAGCTGATATGAGTCGCTGGACAGGACGTGCGGAGCCGTTTGAGACAGCTCGCGCTCGCTACTGGTATCAGTTGGCTCAGCCTTATGCCTTTGATAGCACCAGTCAGCAAAACGGCCAGCGTATTGGGCTGGTCGGTTTCGCTTGTGACCAAGGTGTCAGGCGCAATCAAGGACGTGTGGGCGCAAGAGCCGCACCGCCATTGATTCGTCAGGCGTTTGCTGCACTGCCAGTCATCGCTGAGCTACAGCAGCGCTTTGACAATCAACTGCCAACCTTACTGGGTGATGCGGGTGATATTCACTGCCATGATCATGATGAATTTGCCGCAAACATGCTAGAACAAGCACAACTCAATTATGCCGATAAGGTAAGCCAGATTATCAAGCAAGGTGGCTTACCCATCGGTCTTGGCGGTGGTCATGCTATTGCTTATGGTAGCTTTTTAGGATTGTGGCAAGCTCTACAGCAGACAGACACTAATAGTGATACAGATGCGCCGCCGCGTATTGGCATTATTAACTTTGATGCTCATCTTGATCTTCGTCAGTCTGATGTCGCTACCTCTGGGACACCGTTTCGCCAAATTGCCGAGCACCTTGATGCACACGATCAGCCTTTTCACTATTGTTGTATAGGCGTCAGTCGGTTTTCCAATACGGCAGCGCTCTTTGATCGTGCTGAGCAATTGGGCGTGCATATCATCAGTGATGAAGATTGTACCAATAAAAAATGGAAGAGAATCGCAGCTCAAATTGCAGATTTTATCAAGAGCGTCGATATTATTTATTTAACCATTGATATGGATTGCTTACCATCAAGCGTTGTCCCTGGTGTTAGTGCGCCAGCCGCCTACGGTATTGAGCTCAGTTTCGTTGAGCGTGCAGTCAAACTTATCTTGTGCTCAGGTAAGGTAAAAGTAGCCGATATTGCTGAGATTAATCCTACTTTTGACGTTGATGGTCGTAGCTGCAAAGTTGCTGCTCGTCTTTTGGCGACTATTATCGAGCAGCATTTACTGAATTTATAGATAAAGGCTTATAAGTTTAACTTTAGAAATGAATTTTATATATTTACCTGATTATCAGTGTTAAGCAGGAGCTTATTATGAACAACTCTAGCGAACAGATACTTGCCGACTCTATCAATACTACCGATGCTATGGATGCCTTAACAACGTTTGACCATATTATTATCAATGCCAATCTTGCGACTTTTTCAGCGCAATATGGTTTCGATACTTATGCTGACAATAAAGACAGTATATCCGCAGCCGCAAAAAGCACGCCTTATGGTCAATTAGAAAACGCTGCTATCGGCATCAAAGACAGCAAAATTGCATGGATTGGGGCGCATACGCAAATAACACCCTCTCTCACCCATTATCAAAGTCAGCAAATCACTGACGCTGATGGTCATTGGATAACGCCTGGATTGATAGATTGCCATACTCATATCGTCTATGGCGGCAATCGTAGCAATGAGTTTGAAGCAAGACTGCATGGTGCCAACTATCAAGATATTGCTGCCCAAGGTGGCGGTATTGTCTCAACAGTTCGTTCCACTCGCGAAGCCAATATCGAAGAATTGTTTGCACAAAGTGAAAAACGCCTGCTGGCGCTTATCAAAGAAGGCGTGACCAGTATCGAGATTAAATCTGGTTATGGACTAGACTTAGAAACTGAACGCAAAATGCTGATTGTGGCGCGCAAGCTTGGCGAAAAGTACGATATTCATGTTAGCACCACTTATTTAGCTGCTCATGCCCTACCACCTGAATACAAAGATCGTGTCGATGACTATATTGAGCAAGTTTGCCAGTGGTTACCAATCTTGCATAGCGAGGGCTTGGTCGATGCAGTCGATGGCTTTTGTGAAAATATCGCCTTTAATGCTGAGCAGATTAAGCGCGTCTTTGAGGTTGCATGTTCGTTAGGTCTGCCAGTTAAATTGCATTCCGAACAGCTATCAAATATAGGCGCTAGCGCTTTAGTAGCAGAATATAAAGGGTTATCAAGCGATCATCTTGAGCACTTAGTAGAAGATGATATCAAAAAAATGGCAGCAAGCAACACCGTTGCCGTGCTATTACCAGGCGCGTTTTATACCTTACGTGATACCAAGTTGCCACCGATCGAAGAACTGCGTAAACATCAAGTACCAATGGCAATTTCGACTGACTGTAATCCAGGTACGTCACCACTTACTTCACTATTGCTAGCGATGAATATGGGCTGTACGCTATTTTATATGATCCCTGAAGAAGTATTGGCAGGGGCAACGGTTCATGCTGCTCAAGCGCTTGGCTTATCGCATAAAGGGCGTATAGAAGTTGGCTGTGATGCGGATTTGGCGCTTTGGGATATCACTCGCCCTGCTGATTTAGCCTATCAAATGGGGCTAAATCCTATTGAAGGTATTATGGCTAAAGGTGAATGGCGCTAAACCTTATAGCCTCACCATTTTCTTTTAAATCGTAAAAAGCCCCAATCAATGAATGATTGGGGCTTTTAGTTTAGGAAAGAAACTTATCACATTCGCATTTTATATTTTAATACCATCTATAAACCACTAAGGGTTAAACTGCTCTTAGTTCAAGATACCATAAGCAACTAAGGCATCGGCAACACGTTTAAAGCCGACGATATTAGCGCCAGTCATATAATCGATATAACCTTTATCAGTTTGATGGTATTTTTCTGAGGCTTCAGCAGCGCCGTCATGAATATTTTTCATAATAACTTTTAAACGCGCATCAATCTCTTCAAAAGTTTTGTACTGACGTACTGAGTTCTGTGACATTTCAAGACCAGATACTGCCACGCCTCCTGCATTTGCCGCTTTACCTGGAGCATAATGCACACGGTGCAAGCGAATATGATCAATTGCTTCTGCAGTCAATGGCATATTAGCACCTTCAACCACATACTTAATGCCGTTCTCAACCATCAGCTTAGCGTCGTCTGCATTCACTTCGTTTTGCGTGGCTGATGGGATAGCGATATCGCCTTTGATATGCCAAGGCTTTTGTCCAGCAAACCATTCACCGCCATAGACAGCTACATAATCTGCTAATGGTTGGCTTTTTGCTTTTAACCAGTTTATTTTTTCTTGATTTAGACCCGCCCCATCATACAAGGTACCTTGCGAATCAGATACGGTGACCACAACACCGCCCAGCATATGAGCTTTTTCAGCAGCATGTAGAGAGACGTTACCCGCGCCTGAAACCAGTACTCGCTTACCATCTATGCGCTCATTTTGAGCCGTTAGCATATTTTCTAAGAAGTAAACCGCGCCATAGCCCGTCGCTTCCGTACGCATCAAACTGCCACCAAATCCTACGCCTTTACCAGTCAATACACCGCCGTATTCGCGGGTCAGGTTTTTATACATGGCAAACATATAGCTGATTTCGCGTCCGCTAACGCCGATATCACCTGCCGGTACGTCCGTATCTTTATTGATATAGGGATGCAGCTCACGCATGAAAGCATAGCAAAAACGACGGATTTCGTTGTCTGACTTGCCCTTTGGATCAAAATCAGAACCACCTTTAGCGCCGCCCATTGGCAAACCGGTCAAGGCATTTTTAAAAATTTGCTCAAATCCTAAGAATTTTAAGACCGATTGATTGACGGTTGGGTGAAATCTAATACCGCCCTTATAAGGTCCTAACGCGTTACTAAATTGGACACGCCAGCCGCGATTGACCTGTACTACACCTTTATCGTTTTCCCAGTTGATACGGAAACCCATCACGCGGTCAGGCTCAACCAAGCGCTCAAAAACTTTGAAAGCATCATATTCAGGATGAGAGTCATATAGTGGCGCAATCGTGATTGCAACTTCTTTTACTGCCTGAATAAACTCAGGTTGATGGGCATAACGTGCTTCAACTTTTTCGATTGCCTGACTGATACTCATATAGGTTCCTTAGGGTAGAAATTGTAATCGTGCTGATTTACACCGGCGCACTATCGCATACCCGAAAATGATAGGATGGTGAACACAGATGTAGGATTGATGTCGCTGCTATACGCTATTTGGTATGACAACTGGTGGGATTAGAATCCAACGGTTTGGGTCGCTAAATTATGATAAAGAAGCCCAGACTATTTTTATCTCACAACTGTATATCATTTTTTTGATGTATACGTCTAGTAAATATCAGCATCATCAAAAGTTATGGATAAGTTTTTATCATTAAAATATCTGAAAATAGTGCGTAGTAAAAACTTAATAATTAAAAAAAGGTGATTAGTTTAGAAAGCTTTAGACAACTAAAGCAAATATTGAAGCATTTGTCTTTAACAATGAATAATGATTTCATTAGCACTATCAAAAGACGTCGATGAAGAGCGCATTCGAGCTATGCAGCTTTTATTGTCACTGGGTGATCGTATAGGCCGCGAATTGGCTTGTGGTAGCACCGACCGTATCATGATTCAAAGTGTGAAAAACTATGTAATCATGACTTCATCAGGTTATAAGACTGCAATGAATATTAGGGCTAAACTGAATGCCAAACTTGGCTTAATATTCTTAGATATTGAATGTGCTTTGGAGGCATTGATGAAATTAATGGGATAAGTGGTGTTAAAGAACCATCAACGCTGTTTGATACCTCATCTAGCTATCAATCGCTTTATCAATAACACTTTAAATGAAAATAGGCACCTTGTCTTATAAAAATTATTTAAGGCATTGCACACTGTTTATATGCAATGAGTCGTTAGTACATTTAAGTAATGGAAATAGCCATTCACAATGAGATGGTAATACATTAAGGCATCTGATGTGGCAACGCTCATTCTAAAGCTACTCAAACTGCCTGCCACTGCTGCCAAGTGATCTTATATAGCACATGTTCAGCGAGTAGATGATTTGACTCAAGTGCAGGATGATAAAAATTGTTTTGCGTATCAGTCATCCTGATACGCTTCATAAGCAGTTGAGAGCGCTTATTAATCACAGCAGTAAATGCAACTACCTCCTCAAGCGCTAGCTCGTTGAAAGCAAAATCTAAAGACGCGCGAGCAGCTTCAGTTGCATAGCCTTGTCCCCAAAACTCCTTACGCAGTCGCCAAGCAATCTCGACACAAGGAGCAAAAGACATATCAGCATGCGTCTGATTTAAGCCAACAAAACCCATAAAGGCATCATTTTTGTTTGAACAGTCTTTTAGACTAAGCGCCCAAAATCCCCAGCCATTATCTTCAATCAGCTGCTGGCATTTACTCGCAATAATATCGCTCACTTTAGCTGATAAAAGCTTGGGAAAATACTTCATAACCTCTGGATCGGCATTCATAGCAGCAAATATTTCAAAATCGCTTGCTTGCCACTGTCTAAGATAAAGACGCTCTGTTTCTATATAAGGTTTCATTGGGTACTCTATAAAACTCATTAAATTGCCTATTTACCTAATTTCTCAAGTCATTCTTATGATGGCTACCCAGTTTAAGCCGCCATAATCAATAGTCGGCTTATGATTATGGCTGGTAGTTATCATTAGTAACTTATCCGCCATTGTAATCACCTAGCCTTTCTCTTAGTATCGTTTGATAAGTATCGTTTGATAAGTATCGCTTAATAAGTATCGCTTAATAAGCATATTGATTACAGTCAGCTTCAGGTAAGAAAGCTTACTTCAAATGGTACTTCATTAGATAAAAAACAGACAATAAATTAGGTAAAACATATGGAAAACTCAAAGCAGTTAACATCAGAGCAGCCACTACGCATCGATATCGTATCAGACGTGGTCTGCCCTTGGTGTGTCGTCGGCTATCGCCAACTAGCAGCAGCACTAGAGAAAACCAATACTGATCATGAGATACATTGGCATCCGTTTGAGCTAAATCCTAATATGCCAAGCGAGGGTCAAAACATGCGTGAGCATATCATGGAGAAATATGGCTCAAGCAAAGCCGAGTCAGATACTAGCCGCGCCAGAATAGCCGAGGCAGGTTCTGAGGTCGGCTTTGAGTTTAATTTTAATGATGACTTGCGTATGCACAACACCTTTAATCTGCATCAGATTTTGCATTGGGCTGAGCAGCAAGGGCGCATGCATGAGTTAAAGCAGGCATTATTTATCGCGCACTTTACCGATAATAGAAACCTCTCTGATATCAGAATACTTGCCGATATTGCTGCAGAGATTGGATTAGATGGTAAAGAAGCGTTGACGGTTTTAGAAGACCAGCAGTTTGCCAATGATGTACGTGAGGTAGAGCAGCATTGGCAAAGGCAAGGTATTCAAAGTGTCCCTGCTATCATTTTTAATGAGCAGCACTTGGTTAGTGGCGCGCAAGGCGTAGATAATTATGTCAATATTTTAGAGCAGCTAGCCAATATGAAAGAATAAATTAAGATTTTTTAGTAGGACCATTTGTATGAATAAAGACAAACTAATCACCCTATCAGATGAAACTGAGATCCTTATCTTAGATCAACTACGGGTTTATATGAATGATGAATTCGATATCGATATTGGCAATTTGCCCGCTAAGTTCTTATTGGATTTTATCATCGAAACCGTAGGTCCGCATTTTTATAATCAAGTGGTCGATGATATGGAGCCATGGCTATACGAGAGGTTTACGGGTATATTAGAAGATATGCATAGCTTTAGAAAGGACTAAAAGATAGACAGAAAAAAGCCGCTCCTATGATAGGAGCGGCTTTTTCGTATTCTATGATGCTAATGTTATAACTGTTACAAGTTAAAAATGAATAACCGTACGAATACTTTCGCCTTTATGCATCAAATCAAACGCTTCATTGATGTCCTCTAATGGCATCGTATGAGTGATAAAATCATTTAATGGAATATCACCTTGCATATAACGATCAACATAGCCGGGCAGTTCTGAACGACCTTTGACGCCCCCAAAAGCTGAACCGCGCCAGACGCGACCAGTCACTAGCTGGAATGGACGGGTTGAGATTTCTTTGCCGGCACCAGCGACACCGATGATGACCGACTCGCCCCAGCCTTTATGACAGCACTCAAGCGCTGAACGCATAACATCGACATTACCGATACACTCAAATGAGTAATCTACGCCGCCATCCGTCATCTCAACGATAACCTCTTGGATAGGCTTGTCATAGTCTTTAGAGTTGATGCAATCAGTTGCGCCTAGCTTTTTGGCGAGCTCAAATTTATCTTCGTTAATATCAATACCGATAATACGACTGGCTTTTGCCATTTTTGCACCGATAATAGCCGCTAAGCCAATACCCCCAAGGCCGAAAACAGCAACGGTCGCGCCTTCTTCAACCTTAGCGGTATTCATGACTGCGCCCAAACCTGTAGTCACACCACAACCAAGTAAGCAAACTTTTTCTAACGGTGCATTGGCGTCAACTTTGGCTAAAGAGATCTCTGGTAATACCGTATATTCAGAGAAGGTTGAGCAACCCATATAATGGTAAATTGGCTGACCATCTTTATAAAAACGGGTGGTGCCATCTGGCATCAAGCCTTTACCTTGAGTCTCACGTACCGCTGAGCATAGGTTGGTTTTACCTGAGGTACAGAATTTACATTCGCCGCACTCTGCGGTGTATAAAGGAATGACATGGTCACCCACTTGCACGCTAGTCACGCCTTCGCCGATTTTCTCAACGATACCGCCACCTTCATGACCTAAAATAGCTGGGAATACGCCTTCTGGGTCTTCACCAGATAAAGTAAAAGCATCGGTATGGCAGACGCCACTGGCGATGATTTTGACCAATACTTCGCCTTTGCGCGGTAGCATGACGTCCACTTCTTCAATCGATAATGGCTGATTAGGGCCCCAAGCAATGGCGGCTTTTGATTTGATAAATTTATCTGACATAAAAGTCTCTCTTTTTAATGGTTGAATTTTAATAGTGTGATTATTTTATATTACTTCCCTGCTAATGATAATATAGCATATTTGAAAATATCTTTTACACAGTGGTAATAATCATGAAGTGGGATGGTATCAGTGAGTTTGTCTACGTGGCAGAATTTGAGAGCTTTACTAAAGCGGCGTCCAAGCTTGCCATCTCGACAGCGCAAGTGAGCCGTCAGGTTACTGCATTGGAGAAGCGGCTCAATACTAAGCTGCTGTATCGAACGACACGCAAAGTGTCGCTAACAGAAGAAGGGCGCGTGTTTTATCAGCATTGCCGCAGCATCCTTGATGGACTCGATGCCGCAGAGCAAGCGGTCAGTAATTTGCAGTCCAAACCGCAAGGTCGAATCAATCTGACAGCTCCTGTCACCTATGGAGAGCAGCAGCTATTGCCACTGGTGAATGATTTTATGGTGCAATATAGTGATATCGAAGTGACGGCTTTTTTGAGCAATCAGAAGATTGATTTGATTGAAGGTGGTTATGATTTGGCAATACGTATCGGTAAGCTCAGCGACTCTACGATGATGGCAAAAAAACTCAGTCATCGTACCAACTTTGTCTGTGCATCGCCCGCTTATTTTGAGAAATATGGTCGCCCAAAAACCTTGGATGAACTCAGTCAACACAGCTGCCTATTAGGTACACTTGATTATTGGCATTTTAAAGAAGCGGATACAGAGCGCAATATACGCGTGAGCGGTAAGATACGCTATAACAGCGGTTATAGCTTGGTTGATGCAGCGCTAAAGGGGCTTGGCATCGTACAATTGCCAGATTATTATGTACAAAAACATCTAGCAACCGGTCGTTTAATGACGGTATTGGACGGATATAGAGAGCAAGAAGAAGGGATATGGGCAATCTACCCGCACAATCGTCATTTATCGCCAAAAATTAGGCTGTTGGTGGACTATCTAGCAGATCATTTGGCTTAATAATTCGTTAAGGCCTGTTGCAATGTGACTCTTTACTATGCACCGTTTATTACGCACAATGTAATGATGCACTATAAGGACTCGATGTTGCCAATCATCACTCATTGAACAAACGACCACCATAAAAAAGGAATTTTTATGCTTAAGATTATCTCTATTGCTGCCTTAGCTTTGGCTGTATCCTCTTGCGCCAGTGTTGAAAATATTTTAAATGCGCCTGATAAGATGCCATCAACGCCAGACACGATGACTGCTATCAATGCTAAAAAAGGTTTGGTTACGATGCAAAGTCCTCATTCCGTGCAAGATACCGCTGATAAGCTGGCAGCGATTATTGAAAGCAAAGGTATGAAGGTATTCGCACGCGTCGATCATCAAAAAAATGCACAAAGTGTCGATTTAACATTAAGACCAACACAAGTCATTATGTTTGGTAATCCAAAAGCGGGTACGCCATTGATGCAATGCGAGCAAAGCGTCGCCATCGATTTACCGCAAAAAATTCTAATCAGTGAAGATGCCGATAAAAAAGTATGGGTATCATACAATAATCCTGAATACTTAAAGACACGTCATAACATCAAAGGCTGCGATACCGAGATTGCTAATATCTCAAAAGCGCTCAACAGTGTTAGTAAGGCAGCTATTGCCAAGTAAATTTCTAGCAAAAAATTTAATAAATAAAAAGGTGGGTAGCCAAATCGCAACCCACCTTTTTTCTATCTCTAGAATATTAACTTATTTATTAGCAATGCTCAGAGCGTGCTATTTGCTCATGCAACTCTACTTTTAATTTCTTTGCACATTCTATAATCTTTTTTCGATCGGCAGGGATAGCACCATACTCAATCGCTATCTCTCGCATTTGTACGGTGACATCGTAGTGCGGGTAACTGGCATGACGATGGAATAAGCGTGCATCCACTTCAATCAGCGCAGCAAAATCATGCAGCTCTTGCAAGGTATCTGCCAGCAGATGGCACCACTTATAGCCTTTAAACTCTATCTGCATAAAATCGACGTATATTGCCATAGAGCTATCCCTTTATTTATTGCTTTAAAATAATCTAAGTACTTTTACTTTAGTGCATCTACCACACACAAATCAGTATAACCCTGGTAATTCCCTTACGTTTTTCTTTAGCTGCTTAAGTACTTGCTGGTACTCATTATTACTCATATCTATCGTGCTCAAACGCCCATAACGCAGCTGACGATAATCCTTTTTAATCTGCTCTATTTTTATTTGAGCCACTGTTAAATCATTGCTGTCTACCAACTGACTAGGACTACTACTCTGAGTATTTGTCCCTGTGTTTGCTTCAGGTTTTGGACGAGCACTTGTATCAAGTGACATTGCCAAGCGTTCAAGCCATGCCAATTGCCCTTCACTCTCAAACCTAGCCAACGTTTTATTGTTCTTGCCAATACGTTTTGATAGCTGTGCAAGTGGCAGATCTGCTGGATGCCAGCGCTTGCGGCGGCATTGCCAAATGACAAAAACCAAAGTCACCATGATGGTAATAGCACTCACCGCTAGCCAAATAATTTGCTGCATCACTGAGCGGATGTTAAACCACTTAAGTAATGAGTCCGCTTGCTTGTCTTGATCATAACCGACGACGTCTTTTTGCCAATAGTAGCTGGCTTGGTCTGACAGGCGGCGCAAGGTTTGTAACATCTGATACTGCTGATAGCTGATTTGCGCGCTAGCGCCATCGCCGAATATCGCTGCTCCTTGCGACTGCGTCAGCGCATCCATGCCTTGCTCGACGCGCTCAGGTGCAACAAAAGCTGTCGGATCGACACGTACCCAGCCTTGACCCTCAAGCCAAACTTCCGTCCAAGCGTGTGCATCCTTTTGTCGCACCTCCCAAACATTCCCACTGCGGCTTAGCTCGCCACCTTGATAGCCTGCCACGACCCGTGCAGGTATGCCAGCGGCGCGCATCATAAAGGTAAAGCTGGAAGAATAGTGCTCACAAAACCCCGCTTTGGTCTCAAATAAAAACTCATCAATACGGTTATTATTCAGCCGTGGCGGAGATAGTGTATAACGAAATTCTGTTTTATGAATCCAGCGCTCAATAGCTGCCATATAGCGTAGAGGATCTGAGCCTGACTGGGCAAAAAGCTGCTGGGCTAATGCTCGTGCTTGTGGGTTGCCTTTATTAGGCAAGGCAAGATTTAGTCGTCGCACCTCGTCAGTGAGTATAGGGTCAATCTGCATCGGCGTAAACTGTGCTACATCGTAGCGTAATTGCTGGGTAACAGGCTGGTCTTTTAACAGGGTAAAGTCTGAGGTGACACTGACATCTTGCTGCTGGGCAAACGGATAATCGAGTCCAAATAACCAGTTCTGCTGAGTAGGTTCTAAGATAATCTGATAAGTGTTGGGGGCAGCTTTCACCGCATCAGGAACAGTCGAAAATGCATTTTTAATCCAAGTAGGTATAGGTAACGTAGGCTGCCATGCTCGCTGCTGAGGGCTTTGACGCCAAGTAATGCCATCAAAATCGCTAAATACCAAGCCTCGCCAATACAACTCCTGCTGCGGGGGTCGATTGTCTGTAAACTCTACCCGAAAAGCCAATTCGGTTGACTGACCTAAATTAGCAAAATCACCTGGCGACATACTATCAGAGACGCCTGTGGTCGCTTGCTGACCTGATAACTGTACTGACCATAGTGGGGGCAAACGCGGAAAGAATAGGAATAGCACCACCAATAATGGCAATGCTCCAATACCCAATACTCCCAAGGTGCGCACACGACCATCACCGCGACTATTCCCATCATCATTTAGCGCGATAAATGCCAGCAACACAATAATCGTGCCAATAATCACTTCTAAAGTCGTTATTAACCCTTGATCCATCAAAAACAACGCTGCAAGTACAAACAGTGAAAGATTCAACACCACATAAGCATCGCGGCGCTTGTAAAGCTCCCACAGTTTGCTGATAAGGCAGAGCACTAAAAATGCCACACCCATATCCAGTCCAAATGCAGTATTGTAGGTCAGCCACAATCCTGCCAGCCCCAATAAGAAGCCAAGCATTTGCATGCCTTGATAGACGCGTTTTAAATATGCTATTTTTTTAAACCGCACTTTGATGCGTGGCAATTGGGCAATAATACTGACGACAGCAAAACCCATTAGCCATAATGGTAAGTGTGCCGCATGAGGTAAAATAACAATGACTTGGGCAATTAATACCCAATAATAGGCTGGTAGCGCTAAAAAATTGCGATACCATTTTCTAGCGTAACCGTGTTCAACACTAGCGCGGGTGCTTTGACCCGTTGCCAATTGCTCAAAAATGGCTGTCTCTGTAGAGTTTTTAGTAAGAGAATCGATCGATACATTTTCAATGTCATTCGAGGAAGATCGTTTAGAATTGTTCATGGCGCTTTTGCCAATCTTAGTAAGCAAGCCTTTGCAAAGCTGTCGCCCTCGCCCGTCATTACCGCAGAGGAATATTCAGACGGTGCCTCATTTGGTAAGCACATATTAAACGGCACACCCAATTGCCCTAATATGAGCGTGCCATGAGCCAGTTGTGCCAGCTTCTGCTCATGATTCGCCGCTGGCATATCGGCATAATCCAAGGTTTGCTCGTGACCAACAGGATCGGCAAAATGCTTGGTAAGCATACCCTGACCGCGTGCCACATGTCCCCAAGAAACCCGTGCCAGCGACTCTCCTTCGATATAATTATCCATCCGCTCAAAGTCATCTTGACCTTGCCGATATTGCCCGCCTGTTGGTAAATCCTCCTGACTGGCAACTGCATACTGCGCCTGCCAATCAAACACTTCAGGTTTTGGATAGACCCAAGCAGTACGGGCAAAATAAACATAGGACCATGCCCGCATGATACCCAAAGGGTAAACCGTTTTTATTTTTAACCGTGGTAATTCAAACTGCCCACGATTCTGCGTCGGTACAGGCAAGCGAATAATTTGCTCGTTTTGCAGTCGTGTCACCAGTATTGACTGTTTATTATCAGCGTTATGTTTAATTTTTTTACTGGTTTTTTTATCTTTCTTGCTATTAGCCTTGCCATCAGTCTGCTCAAAGCTAAATAACAACTGCCGTCTTGGTTGACGGCTCTCACTGCGCAGCTGCAAAGTCACCCAAACAGGCGCACCTGCTTCTGCCATAGTCACCTCAAGTAAACGTATTTGCAAACCTGAAATGTGCGCAAAGGTTACATGAAAGCTGATCAGCCAAACGCTAATCAAATAAAAACATAAACCTAACACCAAGTTATTGCCATAGTTGATGCCGGCAATAAAAGTAATGATCAGCAGCACCGCAAATAGCATGCCTTCCCGGCTAAAAAATATATAGACATTACGCAAATTGAGGGTGGCGCTGTCACTTTTGGGCGCACGCGAAGCGAACCATCGATTGGCTGCTGAGGCGGCTGTTACGGTGAAAGCTTTTGGCAAAAGGCTCATGGCTACCCTATCGTTACCATAAAATTGACAATATCATTGATATTCAGAGAAAGCGTTCGATACCAATATGTTGAATAATTACTTAGAGAATCACCTTCAGTGTTAAATGATTTTAGATGAGCATTTATCGAATCATAAACATTTAAACAATAACTGCTACTTCTAACAAAATACGTTGAGAAATGGTCAGGGTAGCTTGCCCGCCAGTGACATGCGCTGGCACAAAACGCTGACCCAAACGATGGTCGGTGACTGCAGCAAATACCGCTTGAATATCTTCAGGCGTGACCTCCATATGTCCTGATACATAGGCGTAAGCCTGCGCGGCGCGCTGTAGCGACAATAAACCGCGCGGCGACAGCCCATGATACTCTTGGCTTGCCCGCGTCTTTGCGACCAATCGCTGCAGATAATCCAAGACCACATCTGCGATGTGTACCTGCTTTACCCCTTGCTGCGCCAATAACACGGCTTCTGTATCAAGCACCGCACCCAAACTGTTTAAAAGCTCGCGGCGATCTTGACCTTTTAACAATGCCCGCTCTGCTGCAGCTGATGGATAACCAAGCGATAAGCACAATAAAAATCGATCTAGCTGCGACTCAGGAAGTGGGTAAACACCTGCTTGCTGTAAAGGGTTTTGAGTGGCTATCACAAAAAATGGCTTGGGTAAGGGATAACTTTGCCCATCTTGTGTCACTTGCCGCTCCTCCATCGCTTCAAGTAACGCACTTTGGGTCTTGGGACTTGAGCGATTGATCTCATCAGCGAGTAGCAGCTGAGTAAAAATAGGACCTGCTCGAAACTCAAATTGGCGCTTATTTTGATCGTAGATACTCATGCCCAATATATCGGCAGGCAGCATATCGTTGGTGAACTGCACACGGCTAAAGCTCAAGCCTAATAATTGGGCTAAACCTTGTGCCAAGGTCGTCTTACCCATACCCGGCAAGTCTTGTAGCAATAAATGACCGCCTGCTAAAATACCACTAAGCGCAAGCTTAACTACTTGCGATTTATCCAATACGATTTGATTCAATTGCGACATTAACTGAGCAATTTTTTGCTGATTATGGCTATAATCAGCAGCACTAGGCACCGTTTGAGTACGCGTTTCTGATATCAGCTGATGTTTCGATGAAAGGGGCATATTAGGGGCTGCGTTAAGGCGATTATGGGTTTAATTTGTGAGGAAAAAAAGGTATCAAGTAAGGTTTATTTGTCATTTTCAACGCTTGGGGCAGCTGCGCGAAGGGTAGACAAGTAGGCAATCACATCAGCGCGCTCTTTAGAATCTGGCATCGGGTCTGACAGCATTTTCGAATCTGGCATGGCTTTTTCAGCATCCGCAATATAAGTATCAAGGGTTTGAGAATCCCATATCCAACCCGAGGCTTTAAGTCCTTCACTATAAGTATAATCTGCAAGTTCTGCTGCCGGCGCGCCGTAAATATTCATCAGCTGTGGGCCTTTTTTATTGAGACCGGGGTTTAACTGATGACACTGACCACAAGCATCTTGATATATGAGTGCACCATTATCGGCATCGCCTTCAATGTAAAGCGGTAGCGTGACAGTAGCACGATAATCAGGCGGCGTTTTCTCGCAAGCACTTAGCAGCAAAGCGGCGACAAGCATACCGACCAGTTGATATTTATTGACTATAGACATGGTGTCATCTTTAATTAATAGGTATTGATGTCGATGAGTCTACATCAAACATCCTATAATGCAAAGGTTGATAGACATCGATAGCCGTCTGTAGACCATAAATGCAGAGTATCTATATAGTATTCATGAATATAAAATAAGACTTAACTCTCATTAGAGACTTTGATACTGTTACTCGGCATTTCTAAATAATTACCTTGTAAGTAGCGTGCGCCGACACTCCATGCAACAGACATGGTTGCAGCATCTTCAATATAAGGCATCAATACATCAACATTAATCTCATTGGTACGTACGATAATTGATTTGACCGTTTCTAAATTGTCAGCGGCATCAATTCCTTCGACATAATTATGGGCTAAACGTACCATATTAGGATGAACAAAATTGGCAAGCTCCACAGATTTTATAGATGATCCAAAATTATTGATGCTAAGCTGGCAGTTTACCTGACTGAGCGCGGTAAATTGAGATTTCGCTACCGTTAAGTAATCTGAGATGTCTTTTTCATTGAACTGCAGTGTCAACGCCCCAGCTTTACCACCGATGGCATTGATGAGCTGGCTTGCAACACTGGGCAGTTTTTTATCGATTAAAGACGCATTGGTTAGCTGTACCAGTAACCGTGCCTCTGGATGGGTTTTACGCACTTCATTGATTCTCTTACAGGCATTAATTAATACCCAGCGGTCTATTTTTTCTAATAATTGATGAGATTTTGCAACCGCCATAAACTGTTCTGGAGTCAATACGGTATTCTCAGCATCTGCTAGCGGTAGCCGCAGGAATACTTCAAAGAAGTCACTACGGTCATTATTGATGTCATATATGGGCTGGAACAATAACTCAAAGCGATTATTGGTAATGGCATCAACCAGAGATTCTGCTAGCGCATGATCGTCACTATTGGCGTGCTCACTTGCATCATATAGATGATAACGACCGCCATGATTGGAGGTCTCAATCATGATTTGATTGATAGCATCCATAGCGCGCTCAAGCAACACTCTAGGCTCAGGCGTATTTTTTTCAATTTTAACAATAGCAGTACTTGCTGTCGTATTGGTTGTGCGCTTATCCACTTCAATAAGCATCTTACTGATACTCATGCCAATCTGTTCAGCCAGCTTTTCAAGCGCAGCTGTCGTCTGATTTTCTACCAAAATAGTAAATGCTGTATCACTAAAGCGGCTGACATGACCATCGACTACCAGCTCATCTAAGGTATTAGCGACTTGTTTCACCGTGCTATCAATACCTTGCAGACCTAAACTGCTTCTAATTTTTCCGACATTATCGAGTTGCACATACAAGAGTGCCGCCGTCATAGCGCCTTTTCTTGCCTGTTCATATGCTGCCGCCAGTTGCTCTTCAAAGCTGTGTCGATTATCAATGCCCGTCAAGCTGTCTTTACGCTCAGCTTCAGCCAAACGTTTGGCGACCTCAATGCTATTGCTATTATTTTGTTGAATAATAATCTGGGTGACCGGCTCACCATCTAGTGTCGCTATTGCCAACTGTAGTTTTGCTTCAAACGTACTGCCATCCTTACGTCTACTCTCAAAATTAAACTCAACATCTTTACGGTTCCCTTTATCGAACTGACGTAAAAACTGTTTAACAGCTTTAACATTATCACCGCCTGCAATCAAATCAATCACAGGTATACCGATAATATCATTCATTGCCTCAAAACCAAATAACTGCAGATACGGATCATTGGCAAAGATATGAATCCCTTGATCAATGTATGCGACTGCGCTTTTTGAGTTTTTAATCAATACGTTTGCGCGCTGTTCTGCCTCAGAGAGAACAGACTGCAATGTCTTAAGCTGTTGGCGACTGTGCAAGTTTTCGTGCAATAAGCGAATAGCCATGATGACTGCCGTTTCTTGCTCTACATAGAGTGCCTTAACCATCGTACCATTCATAATAGACGGTAAGCCTTCGTCATTGTGAGCGTTGGCTACCGTATTTTTACTTATCAAACAAACCGATGGTAAGTCAATATCTTGCTCTTGAATGATAGCAACCACGTCGGTAAAACTCATATCATACGCTTGACCAAAAACCAACACATCCCATGATTGGCGCAATGATTTTAGCAACTCATCTTTATCGTCCAAAAAACCTAAATTCACGCTGTCATAGTATGAACCGAGCAAGTCTACAAGGCGCTCAGCATAAAGCTGATCAGCATCGATAACCAATAAGTTCAAGAGAGACTGAGTACGCATAGAAAGCCTTTTTAATCTTAAAAAATAATATGAATCGCCGCTGAGCTGTCGTCAAATATATAAAAGATAGCAGAATATTAAGAAACAGCGTCGTAGTTATTGTTGTCATTATAAACAATAATTTAGCCGACTGTTGCTTAACTTATCATGGTAATTGTTAAATAATTCGACACAGCAATTTTATATGACACGACTAACTAGGTCTTTAGAGGTCCGGCTTTTATGTAGATTAACGTCATTAACCCTGCACCCCTTCATATTGGCTAAATTCATCAGTCACCATTAGACTACGACCCAAGCGCAAAGATTTCTGTTGGTCATTAATACGCATGAGAACCTTATCATCTGTTTGAAAATGAGAGGTCGGTAACAATAGACTATAAGACGTTTGTAGGTGTTCATCAGCTCCGATGACAAACGCTGGCACAAAATGCTGACTGCGATTCTGTCTATCTTGTAGACAAATTCCACAGGCGATTATCTTATGACCAAGGATTTGCCATTCAAGCTCGAGTTTTGCGCTATCCAAATTAAGCCAACGCACCACTCCCATGGACCATTTAGACGCAGTAGCCTTATCTTTGCGACACAATAAAAAAAGGCTCATTATTTGTAAAGGTGGTGCGATGGAAGTGAGATCATCAATTTTATCAATTGTCTCAGATGAATCTAGAAACAAGCGTAGGGTACGAAAGTGTGACAACTGATTATTACCCTCAAATATTTCCGCTAATGATTCTTTATGGGCAGCATTATTTTTTGGTAAGGTATCATAACGCGGCTGCTGATACTCGGGCAGATTTTTAGATGCTATTAAACTGCTGAAAGCTTCACCGTTACTAATACGGTAATGTATTTCATTAAAACCCGATATTATCGTCGCCGGCTGCTTTGTATTGTGATCAATAGGAGGCATGCGCTTTGGTTTAATATAACGATATCTTATCGCCATTGAAACGGTATTAATCAGAAAATATTCAACCCCTCTTCGATCAATATCGATTAAGGTTTTCATACGCGATTGTAAATACGTCACTAAAGGTTCAAGCTCTATAAATAGGCAGATGTGATGAGCATCATATGGGTTGATAGTAGATAATGCAGTTAAATAAGTAGGCGGCTCTTTACTCTGTAGATTGACGAACACTCGCGTTGCTGTGCGTGGCTCTATGGTAGCAACTATATGTGCACTCCACGCTGGCAGCAGACGCTGTAGCAGTAAGATATGAGGTCGACGCAGTGCACGTACATTTAGCAACTCATGCAAGCATATTTGGCAATATAAGTCATGGATAGTATCACCTTGCTGCGCTGGAATGTAAGCACTCAGTACGATATGTGAGGCTCGCTGCTGGCATGCGTTAAGATATAAGTTATTTACATTAGCCCATATATAGGCTGGCGACTTTTGATAGCAAAAGCCATCTTCAAATAGCAGTTTTTGATACATCAGTAGCGTTTGGTAAGTGGCAATCGCCAAGGTAACAGGAGATGATTTTTCACTGGTAAAATAGCGCTGCAACAGATTACTTGAAGGTGCTTGCTGCTTATCCTTTAAAAGGGTAATTTCGCGGCGTATCACGCCGTCATAGGTCATAATCAATGAATAGTACAGCGACTTCACCTGAGCAACATAGCCAAGCTGAGCTTCATTGAGCGCCCCTGTCTCATAAATGTACTGTTGGCGTAGCGCCGCAATTAGCTGACTGGCGGCATTAGTGACAATCTTAATCAATCTCAAACGCTGCCTATCATCAGTAGGAATCAGACGCAATTCTGTTAATACTTTTTCTATTTGTTCGACTTGCTGGGCCTCTGTTTGCGCTGGCAATAGTGCCGCCCATTTATGCAAGTGCGGCTCATTGCTACTCTTAGACTTATTGCAAGCTTCTAACAAAGGGGGTTCAGCCGCTAAATACGCTTGAAACGTCGATAAATTTACCATTACCGTCCTTAGTAATTGCGTAAGTTATCCATGAATGTAGAAGGATATATTCTTAAAAAAGAATATTGCTATCATACCTAACCATTCCTCTATATATGTTGCTTATTTATAATTTTCTCAAATCTATTTCTTGTTATGTATTTACCAAAATAAAAACCCTATCATAGTGCACAATTTACTTATTATTGTAAACATTAATTGGTACCTTGAAAGGTTCGTTTGGCAATTCTCTGACCAGTTTGGGTACTAGGTAGCCCGGTAATTTAGCCAATAGCGACCAATAAAGCTCAATGGCAAATTTCTCATCACTGTCAAAATGAGCCGCGCCCGCTACTTTATCTAGTACATGTAGATAATAGGGCAACACGCCCGCTGCAAATAAACGCTGACTCAAAGCCGTTTGCGCACTAACGCTGTCATTGATACCTTTTAAAAGTACCGCTTGATTTAATAAAGTAATTCCTGCGGCACGAGCGCGCTGCAAATACTCTGCTGTCAACGCATCAATCTCATTGGCATGATTACCATGAATGACCATGACGATTTGACAGCGGCTTTGTGCCAAACGCTCTAATAGCGCATCATCAAGCCTTGCTGGAATCACGAGCGGCAGACGGGTATGTATACGAATGGTTGTCAATTGCCCAATCGCCTCCAAAGTATCTAGCCAAGCAAATAGACGTCTATTGGTCACATTTAATGGATCACCGCCACTTAAGATAACTTCATTAATCTCAGGATGGGCGCTGATATAATCGATAATATCCTGTTTTGCGCTGGCAGTTGGCATATTGGCACTATAGTCAAAATGCTGACGAAAGCAGTAACGACAATGAATCGCGCAAGCACCAGTAATGGTTAATAGCAGTCTTGATTGATATTTATGCAGCACGCCTTTGACAGGATTATGCGCATTTTCGGCTAGTGGGTCAGCCACATAGCCCGCCACTGCCATTTGCTCTTTATGATTGGGTAGTACCTGCCTTAATAAAGGATCATCACGATCACCAACGGTCATTTTTGCCACAAAGGCACGCGGTACTCGCAGCTCAAAATGTTTAGGCACGTAGACCTCTGAGCGCAGAGATTGTAGCTCTAATATCTCAAGCAGCTCATCAATAGAGGTAATGGCTTCGGATAATTGCGTTTGCCAGTTTTTTTGTGTGATTAAATGGTTTATCATGACAACCTAATACCTGTGCCCAAAAGCCGATATTATACGCTGTTAGGGCGTCGCCTATCAAAGCAAACGTCCTATCGTTTATGTACCAGAATGGCTCATATCTTTTAGCACGGTAAATCTGGCACTCCATTTTCACTAAAAATATTTACCATCCTTTTTTTAAACCCTTTTTCTAAACCCTTAGGAGTCTTCCGTGGCAAGTTTTTCTACCAATGAATTTAAATCTGGTCTCAAAGTCATGCTCGATGGCAACCCTTGTGCCATTCTTGAAAACGAGTTTGTCAAACCAGGTAAAGGACAGGCCTTTAACCGTGTTAAATTGCGCAATCTTCGTAGTGGTAAAGTATTGGAACAAACCTTTAAGTCAGGCGATAGCTTAGAAGCTGCTGATGTCATGGACACTGAAATGAACTATCTCTATAACGATGGTGAATTTTGGCATTTCATGCATCCTGAGAGTTTTGAGCAGATTCAAGCGGACAAAACAGCGATGAGCGATTCAATAAAGTGGTTAAAAGAAAACAGCAATGCACTATGTACCATCACTTTATTCAACGGTGCTCCTCTTTCAGTAACACCGCCAAACTTCGTTGAATTGCAAATCACTGAAACCGATCCGGGTGTACGTGGTGATACCTCAGGCGGCGGCGGCAAGCCTGCAACGTTAGAGACTGGCGCTGTGGTACGTGTACCATTATTTGTGCAGCAAGGTGAAGTAGTACGTGTAGATACTCGTACTGGCGATTATCAAACGCGCGTTAGCTAAAGCTATTAATAGATAGCTCTAGTCTGTCTGTAAAAACAAAAAAGCTTAACCGCTCAGAGAGAGGTTAAGCTTTTTTAATGGCTAGCAAATAAGTCATGAATAATAAAGGGTGGAATTAGACTGCCAGTTATTGTTCTAATGATTGCTTATGCATCAACCAATATTGCACCAACGCATTCAGCTGCTCTTGTTTGAAAGGCTTTGTACAATAATCCTGCATACCCACATCAAGGTATTTTTTGCGCTCGCCATCCATTGCATTGGCAGTCAACGCAATAATAGGCGGCAAGTCTTGAGGAGCATAGAGCTCATGAAGTTTGATGGTTGCCTGTACCCCATCCATAATCGGCATGTGATGATCCATCAAAATCACATCATAACGCTCAGGATATAAGGCAAATATCTCGATAGCTTGCTGCCCGTCATTGACGTGAGTGACCGTATGACCACCATTATTAAGGGCTTTTTTAGCAATCATCGCGTTCACACTGTCATCTTCAACCAACAAGATATGACCGACCAGCTCATCACTCGGCAACGTTATTGTAAAGTCATTGTCCGCTTGCCATATCTCATAATCTTCTGTAGCAATACACGGTAGCGGCAATAATACTCTAAAGGTCGTGCCAATACCGACTACGCTATCTACTTCAATATAGCCACCCATTAGCTCCACTAGAGACTTACAGACAGACAATCCAAGTCCGGTACCACCATAAAGCCTGTGGGTATATTTATTTGCTTGATCATAAGCATCGAATATTGCCTCTAATGATTCAGACTTAATACCGACGCCCGTATCCGTAACCTCAATACATAAAGTCATTTCTTGATGAATCGTTGTACTATTTTTATCATCAATGGCAAAATCTAAACGACTATCATTACTGCCTTTAGTCTGATCGCAATCCTTATTATCTAGACAAGGATTGTCTTGCATATGTTTAACATCAATCGTTACACGCCCGCCTTCACGGGTAAATTTAATCGCATTATTGACCAAATTTACCATGACCTGCTTAAGACGTACGGGATCCCCTTTAACATAAGGCGATAGTGACTCGGTATAGTGATAGTCTAAAACTAAGCCGCGTTGGCGAGCTTTGATAGCAAATAAGCTAACGACCTCATTACAGAGACTAGATAGATTCATCGGGATAGAATCGATAGTCATTTTACCGGCTTCGACTTTTGATAAGTCTAAAATACCATTGATAATCGCGAGCAAATGCTCATTTGATACTTTTATATTCTCGATATATTCTCTTTGTTCAACGCTCAGCATGGTGTCACTGAGCATCTCAACCATACCGATGATACCATTCATCGGTGTGCGTATCTCATGACTCATATTGGCCAAAAACGCTGACTTCATCTCATTGGCATATTTGGCATTACGCTGCTGCTCTTGTAGCTTTAAAGCGTCGGCTGCCATCGTCGCAAATTGGGCTAGTATGTTGGCTTTTTCATCACTGAAATCATGATGAGGCTCTATATCCATCAAACATAAAGAGCCAAAACGATAATTTTTACCGTCTTCATGCGTGATGATGGGTGCACCAGCATAAAAGCGTATCTTAGGCCATTGAGCGACAAATGGATATGTATTGAAGCGCTCATCGTTTGCCAAATCAGCTACCACAAAAATACTATCAGACAATATAGTATAATTACAAATAGCCACATTACGTGTCGTGGTACATACCTCGTCAAAACCAATACCAGATTTTAGGTACTGAGTTTCTTCATCTATAAAAGTAATCGCCACCATCGGCACATTAAAAAACAGTTTCGCAAGCTCAGTCAAACGTGCAAAAGAAGACTCTTGATTGGTATTAAATACCTGATATTTTTTGAGCCTATTGATACGCTCCGCATCATCTTCTGCGATAGGGTAATCAAAGTCTGGTACGTTGGATATAGACAAGGTGGACTCCATAAATTCATATCAGAGGCTTGGTTTAACAGCCGCCTGCTTAAGCAATAATTGTAATGCCTCACTCACCATAAGCATGGCAACCACTGAGGTGACGACGACCGCCGAGCCATAACCATCACAGTGCAAACCACCTGTTTGACAGCTCTTGTCTACGCGCGGTGGTTCTGTCGAATAAACACACTTGATACCAAATTTCTCTTTTAAGGCACTATTAATGCCCTTTTCATGGCGCAATTTATTACGTAATTTGGCCAATAATGGATCTTGATAAGTGTCTCGTAAATCGCCGACTCTGATCTGACTAGGGTCTATTTTACCACCTGCCCCGCCAGCACAAACCAATTTTAGTTTGTTAAAGCGGCAATGCAAAGCAATGGCAAGCTTGGCATCCATATCATCGATACAGTCTAAAATCACAATCGGAGCGGTTTGTGCCGCCGTTTTTGCTTCTTCACGACTGGGTAGCAATGTTGCGACATTTTCAGTAGTCAAAAAATCATCAACCAAATGCAATGTAGCTTTTGGATTGATTTCACGAATACGTGCTGCCATCGCCTCGATTTTACTTTGCCCAAAGGTACTATCTAAAGCGGGCAGCTGCCGATTGACATTGGATGCTACCAATATATCTAAATCAATTAATGTAATAGTACCAACAGCTGTACGCGCCAAAGCCTCTGCTGCCCAGGAACCTACACCGCCTACCCCAATAACATAAACATGCGCAGCAGAAAATGTATCTACTGCAGCATTACCATACAGTGTCTGAGTACCTTTAAAACGGCGCTCATACTGCTCGACACCTCTATCTCTATCAGGTGTCTCTAATATTTCAGGTACAAACATTTGCTCTTCGATAGGCTCTGGTTGGATAATATCTGACTGCATCTGTGTGTCTTCATTCATAACAATGTGGAAACTCTTTTAAAAATTTTAATGTTAAACCATCTATATATTAATTAGTATGCGCTAAAAACTTCAAAGCGTATAAGACCACTTAGTTTGCAAAGCATTACAACTGTTGAGCCACAATTGCTGAGCGAGGATAGCCGCAGGAACATTTAGTAATTCGCTTAAGCTATGTAGTACGTAAAGCAAATTAGCAGGAACATTCCTACTATGCATAGACGTATCATCCCATTCGCTATTTTTATCTCGTCCAAGCACAGACACGTTATTAGATGACGCATCTTCTAAATTATTATCTAGCGTCTGGCCTAGGATAGGCATCATATCGGGGCAATCTGTCTCGATAACCAAACAGTCAATACCATAACTCTCAACCGCAGCTTGAATGGCAAGGCGCAGTTTTTTCGCATTGGGATTGGTTATTTGCCCAGTCACGCCAAGCTTAAGCCCTAATTTCGCAAAGGCTTTGGCTTCTTGTACACCACCACTAAAACTATGGGCAATGCCGCCAAGCTTACGCGCGTCATAATTATGTGCTTTTAGTAAAGCCAGTGCTTCGGCATGTGCTTTACGAATATGCAGCATAACAGGTAGCTGATGTGCCACTGCCATATCTAACTGCGCAATAAAAAACCGCTGTTGTTTGGCAAACGTTTCAGGCTGCTTCATGGCATCGGTAAAAGTATCTAAACCTATTTCACCAATGGCCAATGGACGCTGTTCATTTAGCATTTGCGCCATTTCTTCCAAATGGGCTTCTGTATGCTGCTCAATATAAAAAGGATGTAAACCTAGTGCAATATGTACTTTAGGAAAACGTTTTTTTTGGTTCAAACAATTTTTTTTATCCAATTGACAAAGATCATTTATCTGCTGCTGATTCTCATAAAGCCGTACAAAATATCGGTGCAAGTAACCAACCAAAACTAAATGGCGCACACCTTTATCATAGGCAAATTGCGCCTGCTTACCTCTATCCTTATCAAACACAGGAGCATCAAAATGCGTATGAGTATCAATTAAAGGAAAAATCTTCGTTCTTACTTTATTATTGATAGCTGATGTATCAATCCCCGTCATCAAGAAACTCCAAAATTCATCATTGCTATGATAAGTCAGCTTTCCCATTAACTACTTTCTAAATAATCATTTTACTCACTATCTGTACTTTTAGCTTTTTCTATAGGGTCATAATTTTCAGGCACTGGTTTGTGCGCCTTTTGACTGCTGCGTCTTGGTATCAGTACCAATGCAATACCCACTACGCTTAATGCCAGCCACTTTTTCTTATTATTAGTGCTTGCCATTATAGTTACCTTTTAAAATTAACTGACGAATAGTACTTAGCCGATATCTGATAAATACGGCTTTATAGATGATCTTTATCTATCTTAACAAAGATATCGTACTATCAGCAAAAGCGTGACATACCCATGTTATCTGTTTTTATTATACGCGTATAGCCAAGGCATATGTTTATCTATTATATGAATACGCAAACTAAAGTACGGTGTATGTAATACACCGTACTTTTAAGTATAGTAAAACTTTGAGAGAGATATGAAAGCAGAGTTTGGTAAGCGCTAAAATCTTAGATAATCTATTAGCAAACAGCCATAAAAGCGCTTAACGATTTAAGGGATAAGTTGTGATACCTGTGCTTGGACTATCAACACGAGTAAAACCTTTGGAAGTTGTTTTTGGCTTTTGATCCCGTTTAGGAATCAAAGGATTGAGTGGCATAAGCTCATAATCAGCACTAATATCACCATTCCAACCTTCGGTACCGCTTAATGGCAGCTGTTTAATCGTACCGTTTTTATCAATAACCAGCTGAAGGACGCGCATCTGATTGTATTTACGCTCTGTCACGCTTGCTACTGCGCCGCCATCACGGAGGATAGTCGGCTGTAAAAATATGATTAAATTGCTTTTTTGGCTATTGTCATTGTCCGAGCGGAACAGTCTACCGATAAGGGGTACATTACCCAAACCTGGCACTTTTTGTTGGCGCGTAGTGGAGTTGTCACGCATCAAGCCACCTAAGGCAATGGTCTGCTGATCATCTGCTAAAATGGTGGTATTGATCAGGCTTTTATTGGTGATAAGACCGCTGGCATTCCCAGCACTACCCGGTACAACTGAAGAAACTTCCTGTGATACCTCTAAACGTACGGTGCCGTTTGCACCAATATGCGGGATGACGTTTAGATTGATACCAATATCTTGGCGATCAATGGTTTGAAAAGGATTGGTCGAAGAGTCACTACCCGTGGTGTAGGAGCCTGTCACAAACGGTACGTTTTGACCCACTAAGATACTGGCTTTTTCATTGTCCAAGGTCAAAATCGATGGCATAGATAGCAGATTGGCGCTGGTAGAAGAATCAAGCGCTTGCAAGATAGCACCATAGAACTGCGCATTGCCTTTGCTGTCTTTACTACTACTGCCAATACCTAACAAAGCACCAGCAATGGATCCTGCTGCCGCGCTTATCCCTGTACCACCTGATAAAGCAGCAGCAGCAAGCGAAACTGCACTTGCGCCCACGTTATTAAAGTTCACCACGCCATAACCGCTATTGGCATTACCCAGTGCCCACTGAACCCCAAGCTGCGTTGCATCATCGCCCGACACTTCAACAATAGCTGCTTGAATCAATACTTGCGAGCGGCGGCTGTCTAACTGATTGACAGCGTCTTCGATCTCAAACATCAGCTCAGGTGCTGCATTAACAATGACGGCGTTTTGAGTTTCATCAGCGATAATACTAAAAGGTCGACCACCGATACCGATACTTGTACCCGCTGAACTATTATTCGGTAAAGGCATAGCAGCAGTACCACCGATACTATTGCTACCTACCTTACTATTAGCGCCACCAGTTAGCGACGACCCTGTAGCAGCGGCATCATTCAATGATGCTGACTCTAATGTTGAAGAACCACCAGAGCTATTAATGGATTGGCTGGCAAGGAGACCGCGCAGCATCTCAGCAATATGACCGGCACTGGCATATTTTAGGCGGAAAACACGCAGACCACTTAAGCGCCTTGAAGGCGTTGTGTCCAACTGATTGACCATCTCTTGAACTTTAGCAATCATCTCAGGACTGCCTTTAACCAACAGTCTGTCGCTCGCCGTGTCGGCGATAACCTTTAGCTGATTGTTGCCAGTTGCTTGACCGCTACCAGCACTCGCCACCAGCGCGCTAATCAACTCCATCATACGTTCGGCATCGACATGACGTAGTGGTATGACTTGTAAGCTGTCATTCACATTACTGTCTAAATCACGAATAAGCGCTGTCAGCTGATTTAGGCTATCAGCACGATCTGACAGCACTAATGCATTGACTCCAGGCACAGCAGCGGCATGTGCAGACGGTGGCATGAGCGGACGGATAACGCCCAAGACTTCTGCTGCTTGGGTATTGGTCAGATAAATCACGCGCGTTGCCAAGGTTTCACCGACGCTCTCACCACGTAAATCAACAGCAACACCGGTTTGTTTGGCGACGTTATCTGGCACCAGTTTAATCGTTGTTCCTGAATCGATAGCAGCAATACCGTTGACTTGCATCACACTCAAAAACAGCTGATAAATCTCATCACGCGACAAAGGCTTGTTGGAGATCACAGTCACATTACCGTTGATGCGCGGATCAAGGACGAAGTTTTGATTGGTAATCGTCGCCACTTCATTGATAAAGGCTTTGATATCAGCGTCTTGCAAATTGACCTTCCAGCTTTCAGCACTCACCAGCCCAGTACTAGCCGCCCATAGTGGTATGGCTAAGCAGAGAGGACGGCACAATCGCATCAAACGCTGCAAAATATGATGCAAAGGTGTGACTGACAAATTATAAGAACTGACCATATTGATGATTACCTACAGTGATGGCGCTTGGTATGTACTGAATTCAATGTATGTTGAATTTAATGGTTACTGGATTTGATAAGTCCTGATTCTTTAATGCTTTTGATAAGTCATAGTTCTAATTGATACTAAGTTATGTTGGCCATCATATCGCCAATCATATCAACCAACAAATATTTATTTTGAAGAATCCTTTTTGTCACTTATATATGCTAAAACTGCTGCCGAATCGTAATAACTTGATCGCCACGTTGTACTTCTATCTGTGCTTCCCCTGATTGCTTCACTTGTTGTAATACGCGAGCATCCTGAGCAGGATTACTACCGACGCTTTGCCCGTTGACTTTCAGTACTCGATCACCAGATTCAAGTCCCAAGCGATTGCGTATATTAGCAGGCATCGCTGCTGTGACTTGATAGTTATCGCCTCCTGCCATTACACCCATTCTACTTAAATAACTGGCAGGGTTTTCTTGTAATTCAGTTACTGCTTCGTCAATTGCAGATTTGGGCGCGCTGTCGCTAGGTGCTTCGGCAGCTGGTTGATTACCAGTATTGCTTAGGTCAGGCACAGGCGCATTAGGTAGCATATTGCCATCTTGCAAGCGCTGATTACTGACCCCGCCTGCGATCATCGCACTTTGATCAAGTGGCATGGCTTGTGGCATACGAATCACCGTTTCCTTGTCAATAGCATCAGCGATAATAATCTCGTTCCAAGCAACCGCAACCAACGTGTAATCGCTATCTTTTAAGTTATCACCAATTCGGTAGTTTTTGACTTCACCATTAACATCTAAAAGTGCCGAAGACAAACTCTCTGGAATGGCCAGCAATACACCCTTTAGCACAATACTAGGCGGCGGCTGCACTACAGCAGCGATAGGATCAGGGTCGGCAAAAATAGCAAATAGACTACTATAATCTGGAGCGGATAAGGCGTCATCCTGTAAAGGTACCAGTGGTAATGCCGGTGCTAACGGTGGCGCAAGCAGTAGCCATAAGAGTCGCGCTGCCGTCCAGCTTAACCAAGTGATTGCCAATAATAGCAGCCAAACGGCAAAGCGGTTAAAAATATTTAGCACAGGTTTTAAGCTTGTAGGGAGCGTCATCATCTAGCGTGTCCCTAGCCCATTTAACAGTGGTTGACGTACACTAACCACAGGCGTATCTTGCGGCGCTTTCCCCTTGTATTCAGGCATACTCTCGAGCAGACGCTGGGTCAAGCTGACATCCAACATATTATCGCCATCAAGATACAAGTCGCCTAAACGCTTGTCTTGATTGTTGACAAGATTGATATGCAGCAGATTTTTATTATTTTTTTGCTCGGTGCTCAGCTCAGCACGCAGCGCAGGTATGGTGAGATAAAATATTTTGCCGCCGCTAGGATAGCCAAGCTCGCCGCCAATCCATGTCAGCTGACCTGACGCTTGACGAAAGCCCGACGTGTTTCTATTAGAGTCACTGTTTGAGTCACCATCGTTTGAACCAGACTGACGTTTGAGCGAGATATTATTGACCTGAATTGGCGTATTTGGTAATTGCCAATCGACAACCCGAGTCAAAGTCTCAGGCGCAATTTTACCGCTCATGTCTTTTACTTCCCAAGAATTTGCGCCTATTTTTACCTGCCCATTGAGGCGAGTTTGCTCTGATAAAATATCAATCTTCGCACCAAACTTACCCAATAATAAATGCCACGGCTGCCATGACCATTCAGCCGCCCCGATCAATGGCGTCGCTGACAGAGGTATCTGCCAAATCGCAGCGCCCTGCCATACGTTACCGGACACATGCTGTACATAAGGCGTCTCTGGTGCATACTTTTCAAGTAGCCATGCTGCCGGCATTTGCAAAATAGCAAATAGCGCGAACAAGACAAGTCCAATCAACCACCACAGCTTACGGGGATGCTTATGAGACGAGGCAGATACTTGGGGCACGATGGCATAACTCTTATATCAGGTAAAAACGTCATTATCATAGCAAACAATAGCATACAGATGACAGCAAAAAAGCCAGTATCTTTTTACCACTATTTTGGTAAAAAGATACTGGCTTTTATCTGCCTATAAAGGTTCGATCTACTTGTTAAACAAACAGAATTTTATAGACAGAGCGTTCGTTGCTAAATATAACAGCAACTATCCATTAGAAAATTAAATAGCAAAATCTTCAAGACGACGACCTGCGGCTAATGCCTCTACTAACCATGTTGGTTTACGTCCGCGACCAGTCCATGTTTCTTCGTCATTGTCGGTATTACGGTATTTAATGCTACGCTTCTTTTCTAGTTTTTCGCCCGCTTGTAAAATCTCCTCGATACTGGCATTGCTTTCTTCAGCGATTTTTTCAAACTGCGTATAAGCATCATACAAGCGCTGGTGTTGCTTTTGAGCAATAAGCTGCTGCGCATTTTCAGTAATAGCACGTAGCTCATCAACATTTAAGCTGTTTAAATCAATAACATTACTTTTGTTCATAGTGTTTTCCACATTAAAATAAAGGGTATAAATAAATAGCATTTATACTAAAAATAGATTTATCAAGAATTACTAAATACAGTAATTATTAAATAACAAATCTTTCGAATATTGATAAAAATTTGATTGTCTACTGATAAATATGGTGTGAATGCTTAAAATTATAAGCAACGCTAATATAAACAAAAATACTGACAATAACAATGACTTATCGTTATTTTCTACTAATATCAATAAATGGTGGTTAATTCGATGACAATCAATGATATTAAATAAATAGCATTACTTATTAATCTCTCTTTAAATAGCCTCCGTAATGATTAAGGCTGTATAGTTGTTATAAGGCACATTGATGCACAGGTTCTGTTGTCATATCGATTTTAAAATGACTTAATTATATGAATTACTCCTTACACTTTCATTATCTGTACATACTAAAAAGCCTTGCTTTAGCAAGGCTCTAAGTTTATTTCTTTACACTTACTTAATCATGTATCCTAAAACGGAATGTCATCGTCTACAGGGCCATCTGGCATTGCTGTAGGCTTCGACTGCGCTGGTGCTTGAGTCGGTTTATTAAATTGATTCTGCTGAGCGGGCGCATTCTGATTGTTAAAGCTATTTTGATGACCACCCTGTGACGCACTGCCGCCTTGGTTATAACCGCCTTGTTGAGCGGGCTGACTGCCTCCTTGCTGACCATAGTCGTTCTGGCCACCTTGATTACTAAATCCACCGCCCTGATTACCATAGCCACCTTGGTTGCTTTGACCACCTTGGTTATTGCTACCAAAGCCACCACCAGCATCATTACTACCACCAGTCGAGCCATCTAGCATTTGCATTTGTTCAGCACGAATTTCAGTGATATAACGGTCTTGTCCGTTAGGATCTTGATATTTACGGGTACGTAAGCTGCCTTCGATATATACCTTACTGCCTTTACGAAGATACTGCGCAGCGATTTCACCCAAGCGATTGAATAGTGAGATACGATGCCATTCTGTTGCTTCTCTTTTTTCACCGCTTTGCTTATCTGTCCACTGCTCTGACGTCGCAACCGAAATATTGGTCACGCTACCGCCGTTATTGAATTGACGTGCCTCAGGGTCTGCACCGAGGTTACCGATGATGATAACTTTATTAACACCGCGCATGATATCGTCCTTTTACTTATGAATAATTTTATTACCAGCTTTAATCGAGTCTTTAATATAAAGCCTCAATCTTAGCAGTAATATACTTTTACTTTAACCATTTTTCTGTTAAATATCTAGAGGGCTTTGCGCCAAATGCGACAGCTCCTGTCGCGAAGTATCTGTGAGCTGCGTCTTGTCCAATTTTAAATAAGCAACCTGTTCTTTTGCCATGACCACCAGCTCATCAACACCCTCTACTGCCAGCATTTGCCGTGACCAGTCCTGAATATCGATATTCTTTGGTATCGTCACAGTCGTACTTGACAAATATGGTGGATCAGCAATAGGAATAATCAGCAGTAAAGAGGCGGCCATTATAATTGCCAATATGCCCCATGCCAACAAATTAGGCTGACTTAATAACAACCCGCCCATTGCGCCACCAACAAAAGCACCAAAGAACTGACTGGATGAATTTAACCCCATCGCAGTGGCTTTATTGGCGACTGGTGCGCGCTTGGATATCCATGAAGGAATCGTTGCTTCAAGTAGATTAAAGCCCATAAAGTAGAGCAATAAACCTAATATAATACCGACGCCAACCTGACCACCGAGCGCCAATAATGCTAAGGCAACCGTCATCAGTGCAATCGCGGCTAAAAATACTTGGCGCATTTTGCGTTTCTTTTCTGCGATAATAATAAAAGGTATCGCGACGGCAAAACCGATAAACAATAAAGGCAAATAGACCAAGCCTTGCTGACGTACCGACAATCCTAGTACGTCATTAAGCTGATGCGGTAAAATAACAAAGATAGCGGTCATGGTCAGATGCAGAGCAAATATGCCAATGTGCAAGCGATTTAGATCGCCAATTTTTAGAACTGTTGCCAACTGCTGACCAATCGATTTATTGTCTAAATTGTGCTTAAGTACCCGTAGCGGTGTCGGGACGAACAGTAACAATAACATCGCCAAAACTGCAAAGCCTGCAGTCAACCAAAACAATCCTGAGATGCCAAGCGAGCCTACTAATAGAGGCCCAAAGGCAAAAGCAAGCATGATAGAGGTCGCAATCGTCAAACCCATCGTCGCCATCGCTTTGGTGCGCATCTCCTCACGAGTTACATCGGCAAGTAACGCCATCAATACCGCAGAGACCGCGCCACTACCTGCCAGTGCTCGACCAATAATGACCTCGTAAATATCTGTGGCATTGGCAGCAATAATACCGCCGATGGCAAACAAGACAAGACCTAAAAATATAATCGGCTTACGCGGGAACTTATCCGCGGCAAGGCTCATCGGAATCTGAAATATCGCTTGTCCTAACCCATAAATACCGACTGCCAAACCAATCAGAAACGGCGTCGCATGCGCATAATTATCACCATACACAGAAAATACTGGCACAATCATAAACAAACCAATCATCCGCAAGGCAAAGATGCCACCGACCCCGAGGATTGCCCGTTTTTCTACGCTATTCATACTTGCCTCACTGGTTCATCATTGCTGGTTTATCACGGCAGCTCTGCTTGTATTATTACGACCGTATCAAGGCTTTAGCCTACAAATTAAGCTCACTAGTATAAGACATTCGCCGTTTGCTTGCCGAGACTTTTGCCCTCCCACTTCAGCATCATAGCGGCCACCGACTTAAGCCATTCATTTTACGCGATAATTTTGTTACCAAGTGCATCTGATGGGTCATTACACCTTGAATAATGCAGCTATCATGACAATAAAGTAAGACGTTGAGAACGTTGTGGTCTGAAAAAATTTATAATAATCTTTTTACAAAACGACGTTATTCTGCCAAATCTATAACAAACCACTCATATTAGTTAATCTTTATTTAGATTACCTTTATCCATTTCAAGTATTAAAAGCATATTCTAATATAGACAGCCATTACTATCGCTTTGTGAAAACTGCATATTTTTATAAAGCCGTATTAATTTGAATAGCAATTTTAAAATTATCCACGTTTTTGATGAATCATTTGACTCATATTGATTGCTCCTTTTAATTTTTTTGAAAATATCATTTAGCAAATAGGAAACCTATCACCGATGGCACACGAGTATATTAAGGTTCGCGGCGCACGCACTCATAATCTAAAAAATATCGATTTAGACATTCCACGAGATAAATTTGTGGTCATTACGGGTTTATCAGGCTCTGGTAAATCTTCATTGGCATTCGATACCCTGTATGCTGAAGGGCAACGCCGTTATGTTGAAAGTCTTTCGGCTTATGCGCGTCAGTTCTTATCTCAAATGGAAAAGCCTGACGTTGATAGTATCGAAGGCTTATCGCCGGCGATTGCTATCGAGCAAAAATCGACTAACCATAATCCGCGCTCAACCGTCGGTACGATTACCGAAATTTATGACTATCTGCGCCTGCTCTATGCGCGTATTGGTACGCCGTTTTGCCCTGAGCATGGCGAGCCAATGGTCGCGCAGTCGGTCACTGAGATGGTCGATCAAGTCATGGCATTGCCAGATGACACCAAAATCATGATTCTTGCGCCTGTGATTCGTGAGCGTAAAGGTGAGCATACGGTCTTACTTGAGCAACTGATTGGTCAAGGCTTTGTACGTGTACGCGTCGATGGTGATGTCTACGATACTGATGAGCTACCAACACTTGATAAAAAGAAAAAGCATACTATCGAAGTAGTCGTTGACCGCTTTAAAGTTCGTGATGATTTGGGTAACCGTGTCGCTGAAAGTTTAGAGACGGCTCTACGTTTAGGCCAAGGTTTGGTTACGCTACACTTTATGGATGGCAATCCAAAAGAAGGCGGCGATGAAAACCAAGTGATGTCAGCCAAGCACTCTTGCCCTGTCTGTGATCGTGCCGTCTCTGAGCTTGAACCGCGTATGTTCAGTTTTAATAATCCGTATGGTGCTTGCCCAAGTTGTGATGGTCTCGGTAAACGTCAGTATTTCTCTGCTGAGAAACTGATTACGCATCATGAAAAATCGCTTAATCAAGGCGCGATTAATGGTTGGGATAAGCGTCATGCTTATTACTTTGGTCTGCTATCAACCGTTTGCAATCATTTCAAAATTGACATGGATGCACCGTGGCAAGATTTACCAAAAGAACAGCAAGACCTTATTATGCAAGGCTCTGGTAAAGAGAAGCTGACGTTTAACTTTACTGATGAACGCGGTCGTAAAACCAACAAGACCGTACCATTCGAAGGTGTGCTTCCATACTTAGAGCGCCGTTATGCCAAAACCCAAAGCAATCTCGTCCGTGACGAGCTAGCGAAATACTTGGCTGATACTACTTGTAATGTCTGTGATGGCGCGCGTCTCAATGAGATCTCACGCAACGTCCGCGTCGATGATCAAACCATCGCTCAAATCGTGAAGCTGTCTATCGGTGATGCGGCTGAATATTATAAGACCATTAAAATTGGCGGTCATAAAGGCGAAGTTGCGGAAAAAATCTTTAAAGAGATCAATGAGCGTCTCAACTTCCTCGTCAGTGTCGGACTTGATTATTTATCCCTTGCCCGCTCTGCTGAAACGCTATCGGGCGGTGAAGCACAACGTATTCGTCTTGCTAGCCAAATTGGTGCAGGCTTGATGGGCGTGATGTATGTGCTCGATGAGCCATCGATTGGTTTGCATCAACGTGACAATGACCGCTTGCTAAAAACCTTAACGCGCTTGCGTGATTTAGGTAATACGGTATTGGTGGTTGAGCATGATGAAGATGCGATTCGTCAAGCGGATCATGTTATCGATATCGGAGTGGGCGCTGGCATACATGGTGGTCATATCATCGCTCAGGGTACGGTCGATGACATCATGGCGAATAAAGAATCGCTGACTGGGCAATATATGTCTGGCAAGAAAAGAATCGAGATTCCAAGCATTCGTCATAAAGCCAAAACGATCGATATGGAAGTCAAAGGTAAAGCCAAGCCGAAACAAGTACCGATGACTATTGAGCTCAAAGGTGCATCAGGCAACAACTTACACGATGTTGATTTGTCTTTACCAATCGGTATCATGACTTGTATCACGGGTGTTTCAGGTTCTGGCAAATCAACCTTGATTAACCGTACTTTAATGCCACTTGCCGCGACTCAGTTAAACAATGCTTCAACGCTCATCGCGGATAAGCATGACAGCATCAGCGGTCTTGAGCATTTGGATAAAATGGTCGATATCGATCAAAGCCCGATTGGTCGTACGCCGCGCTCAAACCCAGCGACGTATACCGGCGTGTTTACACCAGTTCGTGAAATGTTTGCACAAACTCAAGAAGCACGCGCTCGTGGTTATAAAGCCGGTCGCTTTAGCTTTAACGTCAAAGGCGGACGCTGTGAGATGTGTCAAGGTGATGGTCTTATCAAAGTTGAGATGCATTTCTTACCTGATATGTATGTGCCGTGTGATACCTGTGAAGGCAAGCGCTATAACCGCGAGACTTTAGAGATTCACTATAAAGGTAAAAACATCGCTGATGTGCTTGATATGACCGTTGAAGATGCCACTGAGTTCTTCTCAGCCATTCCAGCGATTTATCGTCGCCTGCAAGCCTTAATGGATGTTGGTCTCAGTTATATCCGTCTTGGTCAGTCTGCACCGACGCTATCAGGTGGTGAAGCACAGCGAGTGAAACTGGCACGTGAGCTTGCCAAGCGTGATACCGGACAGACGCTCTATATCTTGGATGAGCCAACTACTGGGTTGCATTTCCATGATATCGATAAGTTACTCCATATCCTTCATGCACTACGCGACAAAGGTAATACTATCGTGGTCATTGAGCATAACTTGGACGTCATCAAAACGGCGGATTGGGTGATTGATCTTGGTCCTGAAGGCGGTAAAGGTGGCGGACTGATCATCGCGGAAGGCACGCCTGAGGAAGTGGCAGAAGTCAAAGAATCATACACTGGTATATTCTTGAAGCCGATGCTTAAGCAAGCGATGAAAGAAGTCAGCTAATAGCGTTTAGATAATTATTGATGAAAGGCTACTCTTTAGGGGGCGGCCTTTTCGTTGGGTGATAGTTAAGCAATACTTTGCACCAATGCAGGAGAAAATCTATAATTTTCTGATTATAAATAAGATGTAGCTAATCTCGCTTCTCGACGCAACGTTTACGAAATTAGTTAAAGTTAGAATAACTCAGGATAATCTTCTTCTAACTCTTTAATTTTCCGCAATGTAGTAGTATGCATACTCATAGAATAAATCATAGGCTGCATAGAACCACCTTCAACTACGCTAGACTTATATTGCGCCTCGCTTTCGCGATATTTCTTCCATTTGAGGATAGACTCCTTAAATAAATATTTATCAAAATCCAGCATGTCAGTAAAATCTTTGTTTCTTAATTTACTGATATAACTTTCAAGCTTTATATCAAGTTTATCGAACTCGTTATGTGCCTGAACGTTCATGTCAGTTTGTGTTTCTGGAGCATCTGGATATAATTTAGAATGAATGAAATCAGTAGTATTTTCTAAAAATATTTTAGTGTTTGAAAACAATTCCTGAATAAAATCTTCATTGACTTCTACTTTTGTTCCAAACTCATGGCAAAATATATGCCTTAATTCGAATACAGTAACAACACTCTTTAGAATCTCATTAGCATTACTTTTAAAACTACTATTAATCAATTTCTGTTCATCAAATATACTTTGAGTTTCAAAATTATTTAGTTCATGTAAGAATTTTATTCCTAACAATATTGAGATATTATTATCAATATCACTTATATTATTACAAGATAGTGTATGTGAAATGAACTCTCCAATTGTCAATTTTTTACTCTGAATAGCATTAACTATACTATAATCAAATTTTTTATTTGAGTTATTGAATTTTTCGACATTATTTGAGTAGGGTTCTCCATAATCTATAATCTCTGCATATAAAGAACGAAAAAGTCCCTCCATGCAAGCAACAAGAGCTATAGGTATATATTTGAAAACCTCTTCACTTATATGATCGTCACCAGCATTACTTTTAAGTAATTCTTGCAATGAGTAAAGTCTTAAGTAAACTTGATGGCTGTCCGCAAACTCATTTCTTGATTTTAAATCCATGATTTCTTTTATAGCATCTCTAGCCATCATATCCTCCATAGGATGTGTTCTACGCACTCTTTAATATAGGGGTTTTAAAGGTGCGTAGAACGCACCCTACAGATCATCTTTTAGACATTTGATAATGAAAATCTGCTAATACTTCGTCATCAAAACCTTCTTCTTTAAGAGAAACAATAGACTGTAAAAGCTGTCCATTATCAAGTATATCTATCTTACCAGACAGAACAGAATCTTGACTATAAATGCTCTCTTTTATCTGCATACTTATATACTCTCTTGCCATAGCATTTGTATAACTTCTATATTTATAATAACTGTCTAAATCGTAGCCATGTTCTCTGAGCTCTTCCTCATCTTCTACTCCTAACTTGGCTTTTAACTTGTGAATCCAGTGAATCCACTTTTTATTCTCTTTTATAAAGTACTCTCCGTTAAAAGCATCAGTATCCTCTACTCTTTTAAAATTTAATGCTAATGCTAATTCCACACTATTGTCATAGTTCATTTTCATCATATACAATTTCCATTTAACGTTCTTTAAAAAATGCAATTTTTAAGTTAATAGCACAGTGGGTAAAGGTTGCGACACTCAGCAACAATATCAATCAAACCTTAACTACAATATCTACCTTTATAAGCATTTTAGCCCCGATTGTAGCGTTTATCCTTGGTTAACCACTAGATTGCGGTGACTTAGCTAGGAGCAATATCGAGACAACAGGAATACTACTGGCTATTAGTCATCGCTCTAGTGGGCAACCAAGATATTAGCGAAAAGTGGGATTGGCTCTCTACGAAGACACCATAAACTAAATAAACTCCCTCTCAACATTCATCACCCGCGCATCTACCGTACGTTCTACTTTTTCCTCAATCTGACTACACTGCGATTCGACCTCACGTTTAGACAGCCCGACGATCACAAACGTCCATTCGCTGGCATCATGCCGATCCCGCTCACCACTCTCACATACCGCGACGCTTGGCGTATTGCCAAAGCGTGCATGCAAGCCGCCCATACGTTGGCGTTTCTCCTTTAATGAGCTACAACCGGGCAGAGCAAAAGTCAGCGTTAAGATAGCGATATGCATTTTATTCTCCTTGCGACAGTGGTTTACGCTTTATAATAGTAGCAAATAAGCACGGCAAGTTATGCTATCGTTACCTTGCCTCATCGATACATTATAACCATTCACAAATATCACAATAGCCAACATGCGTACACCCTCAATGACCTCTACCAGCTACGTACAGCAACAGCACATTACTCGATTATGCGTGCGTTGCGGCTTACTCCTTATGCAATATGGCGCTGAGTCTGCCGTAGTGGTGGACTTATGTAAACGCTTGGGGCTTGCTTTGGGGATGAACAGCGTGGAATGTTCGCTGAATTTTAATGCCATTACCTTAACCACTATCTGTGATGAGCGCTGTATCACCACCACCAGAGACACGATCAATCAGAGTATTAATGTCAATTTATTGGTACAAATCCAGCAAATCGTCAATAAAACCGAAGCCCTCACAGATAATGATAATGACAAACTGAAGCCTGAGCTGACTGAACGCACCACACTTGCCTTTGATGAATTAGATAAGACCGTTTACCCGACGTGGCTAGTGGCTGTGTTTGTTGGCGCATCTTGTGCTGCGTTTGCTTATCTAAATGGTGGCAGTTGGTCAATTACCGCCGTGACCTTTATCGCGGGTATGGTAGCGATGTTCACCCGTATTTATCTGTCCAAACACCATTTCAATCCCTTTATAGCGGTCATTGTGACCGCTTTTATTGCCTCTTTAATTGGGTCGACGACCTATTATTTTGATATTGGTAATAATGCCGATATTGCTGTTGCCTCTAGTGTACTCTTATTAGTACCAAGCTTTCCTTTGATCAATTCTTTCTCAGATATCCTAAAAGGCTATGTCAATATTGGGATTGGGCGTGCCGTTTTTACCTATATGCTGACTTTGTCCGCGTGCGTTGGTATCGTAATGGCGCTGGGATTACTTAGAATACAGCACTGGGGGTTTTGACATGTGGTTCATTGAAACCGTGGTGCTGTCGTGTATCATCACCCTTGGTTGGACGCTGATGTTTAGCGTTCCCAAACGTTACATTTTGCCTTGTTTGCTGATGACCGCGTTTGGATTCGGGCTAAAAACAGCGCTTGTCTATCAACACGTCCATCTCGTTGTGGCCAGCTTTTTTGGGGCGATGCTTGCCAGCTTTTTGGGCGTCTACTTTTCTAAAAAGTACACGCTACCGCCCAAAGCATTAATTTCGCCCAGTGTCATCTGTATGATGCCCGGTATCGCTGCTTATAAAGCAATGGTCAGTATGGTACAGATTGGCTATTTTGGATTTTCCGACGAGTTATTTAGCCAAATGATGGTGTATTTATTTGAGGCCCTATTTGTGACCTCAGGATTGGTACTGGGTTTATCTATTCCTGGACTATTATTCTATAGACGTCGTGCCATCGTATAGATGGTGGACTGTTCTTAGCTAGGCACTGTTTTCAATTAACGTTCAAAATTACATTAACAACCCCTTAATAAAGAGACTCAATATGACAAAACATTATGACTATATCGCCATTGGTGGCGGTAGCGGCGGTATTGCCTCGATCAACCGCGCCGCAAGCTATGGCAAAAAATGCGCCATTATCGAAGCCCACGAATTGGGCGGCACTTGCGTGAATTTGGGCTGCGTACCTAAAAAGGTGATGTGGTACGGCGCGCAAGTTGCCGAAGCCATTCATAAATATGCGCCAGATTATGGCTTTGACGTCGAGTTTAAAGGCTTTGACTTTCAAAAACTGGTGAATAGTCGCCAAGCCTATATCGAACGCATTCACCGCTCGTATGACAATAACTTGGGAAAAAACGGCGTCGAGGTGATAAAAGGTTTTGCTAAATTTGTTGATGCACACACGGTCGAGGTCAATGGCGAACTTATTACCGCTGACCATATCTTGATTGCGACGGGTGGTCACCCTCTTCGCCCAGATATCCCAGGCGCAGAATACGGTATCGATTCTGATGGTTTTTTTGCTTTAAATGAGTTGCCAAAACGTGTCGCTATCGTCGGCGCTGGATATATTGCTGTTGAAATCGCTGGTGTGTTAAACAGTCTTGGCGCTGAAGTCCATCAGTACGTACGTGGACATACGCCACTGCGCTCATTTGACCCCATGATCTCGGAAACTTTGACGATAGAGATGGAGAAGTCGGGTATTCAATTGCATACTAATACCACGCTCACCGAAGTTGTTAAAAATGACGACGGTAGCCTGACTTTATGTTTCGAGGATGGCAGCCTAACAACGGTAGATTGTTTGATTTGGGCGATTGGTCGCGCGCCTTCTACTGATAATATCAATTTGCAAGCGACGGGTGTAGAGACGACCGAGAAGGGCTATATTAAAGTCGATAAGTTCCAAAATACCAATGTTAAAGGGATTTATGCGGTCGGCGATGTTACCGGGAACAAAGTTGATTTGACGCCAGTGGCTATCGCCGCAGGTCGCCGCTTGTCGGAGCGTTTGTTTAATAATAAGCCTGATGAGCATCTAAACTATAACTTGATACCGACGGTTGTCTTTTCTCACCCTGCTATTGGCACGATTGGTTTGTCTGAGGAAAAGGCTGTCGAACAATATGGCAAAGATAATATCAAATGTTATAGCTCGTCATTTACCCCTATGTATCACGCGGTGACCACACATCGACAAAAATGTCGCATGAAACTGGTCTGTTTAGGCGAAGATGAAAAAGTCATCGGTCTACATGGCATTGGCTTTGGCGTAGATGAGATGATTCAAGGCTTTGCGGTAGCGATAAAAATGGGCGCGACTAAGGCTGACTTTGATAATACCGTTGCCATTCATCCAACTGGCGCAGAAGAGTTTGTGACGATGCGCTAGCAATGGACTAGGTAATATTAGTAATAGTCTTATCTATTATATAAAAAGGATACCGTTTGGGTATCCTTTTTTATTATCAGCAACCAATAGAAGTGCTTATTTATTAGCCCTTATTTATTGGCTCTTATTTATTAAAAAGTATCAAAGCCTCTAATTACCCAATACCCACTCATCATTGACTAGATAAACTTTAAATCCCGTCTTGTTGGTTTGGCTATTACCCGCTATCGTTTGGGTGACATCAGCGCTACAGAGATAGGCGTTTTCACCCTCAATGGCATCGCAGTCGATATTCTCAATGCGCTCAAGCTTTGGCATCATAGTCTCCATCATGCCGCTTATGGCTTTTGCCATCTTATCATTGCCTGCGTTAGCCTTTGCGTCCTCTACTATCTTGGTAGTTTGCTCATATTGCGCTTCGATCAGCCCTTCAACCGTATTTTCAGGAGGCGCATTAGAACACGCGGTAAAAAACGGCATGAATACTATAATGAATACCGATTTTTTGAAATTTCTCACGTCGTCGTCCTGATATGTTTATAAAATTTAAGGTGCGGATAATTCAGACAGTACAATCGGGATGCTGCTATGATGTGCTTAATAATGATGGTTGCGAGATAATCATGTGGCAGGCGTATTTTTTTATATTACCGATTGGGCTTGGCATTTTAACCTTGGTTGTCAGTCTGATATTTTTATTTGCCTATATCACCTCTAATGACAATGCCACACGCTTACCAGCATTTAACTGGTTTAAGCGCTTAATTGTGGTGGCATTTTTACTGCTGAGTATAGGACTGTTTATGACTTTCAAATACTTTTGGGGTCGATAATATTAGCCTTTACATATTTTTTAACTGACTGGTTTTTCTAATTCTAGTAATTCCAAATCCTGACGCTTTGGCTCGCCATTATTACCATCATTTGGAAACGGCATTTTATTGCCATTTAGCTGATAACCACGGCGCTGATAATAAGACAATAGCTCAGGACGATGGCTTAAAATAGACATGGTCAAACGAGCCGGCTTTTTATTGGTTGCTTGACTATCAGTGGCTTGCTTATCTGATTGCAAATGACGACCTGCAAATGTCTCAGCTGCTTGCAAAATCACGTTGCCAACGCCCTGCCCTTGTAGCTCAGGATGGACGGCAAACATGCCGATATAGGCTTTTTTATCACCAGCAGCATTAACTTGCATATCTACTCCGATACATCCTAACAGCTCACCCGTTTCTTTTCCATCACGCTCACCTGTTATGGTTTTTGGATAAACGAAAAGATAATGGGTGGGATTAGTGATGGTACTAGCCAGCTCATCTTGAGTGATACGAATACCACCGATTAAGTCTGCTTCGTTGGTCCAGCCTTCTGTCTGCCGATAACAACGATTCAATAGCTGCTCAAGTGCGTCGATATCACTAGCTTCTGCTTGGCGTAAGAAAACAGTTTCTTTATTGGCATTTTCGTTATTAATATTGTCGTTATTAGCCTGGTTTTCATTCATATTATTTTGTCCTTTTATTATCCGTATGTTCAGTTCATTACAAAAAGCTCATAAAGAGGCAGATAGAAATTTTTGCCGCCTCTGTCGGCGGAGGCACAGCACGCAAGAAAATTTCTATCTGCCTTATGTATTGATAAAATACGTGAGATTTTTATGTGATACCTATCCTAGATTAAAAAGCTGACCTAAATAAATAGCTCAGCTTTAATAGTAATATTTATCCGTTTTCATTACTAGCGCGATAACGCCTGCGCTTGCTCGATGATATCAAACCCTGCGTTAATCTGTGCCCGTGTTGGCGCATGACCTTGGCGTAATAACTCAGAGAATGCCACAAGCTCCTTATCACGTCCAAGCGAGCTTGCTGCACTGGCACGCATGTTTTCATCTTCGTCATCGAAGTAGTATTCTATGTAGTTAAAACTATCTGGCGAACCCATTAGAATGCCATGATCTGGCGTCGCAGCATGTCCACTATAACGCAAACTTTTGCCATATTGCATCGTCCAAAAGAAAGGAATACGCTCCTGAAGCGATTTGACGTTATCGTCATTTAAGATAGCAGCTGCCGTCACCATGCCATGTTGCAATGCAACCCGCCAGTGCTCAATACGCATACGCCCCAGTTGATTGGGCGCTTTGGCAATATCCCCCAACGCATAGACACCATCGCGCAGTTGTAAATGCTCATCGACTTGTACGCCATCTGGATGATTTGTATTCTGTAATAACTCGATACGCGGTGCGACACCTGTTCCTAAAATGACGATATCAGCATCGATTTGCTCACCATTGGCTAATTTGACGCCAGACACTTGTGAGAAGTTATCTTCGTTATTGTCAGTAGTATTTTTAGCTGCAGTGATTTCAGAGACGCTGGCATCAAACACGAACTCAACACCATTTTCTTTATGCAATTTAATCAGCGCATTACTGACCGTTTCTGAGACGATATTGCCCATCACGCGATGGTCTTGACCGATAACAGTGATAGAAGCAGTAGTACCCGATTGCGCCAATGCTGACGCAACTTCCATACCGATAAAGCCCGTCCCGACGATGACTACGCGCTGATCATGACTGGCGGCTTTGATTAATTTGGCATCATCCATACTACGCAAGGTATAGACACCATCAAGCGTTGCCCCTTTAATAGGTGGAATCTTGGGCTCAGCGCCGGTTGCCACAACCAAAAATTCCGCTGTTAGCTTGTTGCTATCACCCTTTTCATCTGTTATCACGATACTACGCTCATTGAGCAACACTTCACTGACCGTTTGCTTTAAGCGCAGTTCAATATCGTGTTTGCTTGCCCAATCTGTACCGCCCAGTAATAGCTTTTCTTCTGGCATATTACCGGCCAAAAAAGCCTTGGATAATAAAGGACGATTATAAGGGGCTTTGTCCTCGGCACTCACCAAGGTAATCTTGCCGCCGTAGCCAGTATTGCGCAGCTGATGGGCAGTCATAAACCCTGCACCACCGCCGCCAACGATAATGGTATGAGTATCAGTCAGCTTATCATTTTCAACCTGCTTATCTATCTTGGCTGAGGTATCAACCGTTAGGCTATCGCCATTATCTATGATTTGATATTGAGTCAAGCCTGTTGTCGCGATTGGCTCCAGTAATGCGCCGTCGCTGCTGTCAAAAGTTGCATGATGCCAAGGACAAATAACGCGATTACCACAACGCAAACCTGTACCCAAATCTGCTCCAGCATGCGGACATTTGCCATCAAAAGCACGAAACGTGCTGTCGTCGCGGGTAATTAAAATGATACTATCGTCATCTTGCTTATACGATTTCATGCCGCCGCTGACAATATCAGCTTTGTTGATAGTGACTGTATTTATAGTAGCTGCCTTACTCATAAGTCATCCTTAACGGTTATAATGGTTCCTGTTTAAAGCGTGTCGAGACTTATCGATAGTAGCAAGCCTCCTTCACTTATGCTGTTCTTTTGTATATTGACCACGTTGCAAAACGTAATGACTGCTTTTTTAATCCCTATTAATGTTCTATAAAACGTAAAAGACTATCTTATGACTGTTCAAGACCATGATATTACCGCTGCTACTGATACTGCCAATTTACCGCAGCCGATACAGCCGCTGTTAAAGCATGCTACTTACAAGGCTCATACCACGGATTTTATTGTTAACGAGTTGCTACCATTAGAGTTCACCGGTGAGGGTGAGCATCTCTGGCTACATATCCAAAAGTCAGGGATGAACACGGCGTATCTTGCCAAATTATTGTCCGAATGGGCGGATATTCCTTTACGTGATGTCGGCTTCTCAGGACTGAAAGACCGTCATGCGCTAACAACGCAGTGGTTTAGCTTGCGCATACCAAAGAAGCAATTACCAGACTCTGAGTTTGCGCCCGTAGATATCGGTGCTAATGAGTCAATCACTATCCTTGAACAGCAGTGGCACAATAAAAAACTCAATCGCGGCACGCATAGAGCCAATCAATTTACCATTACTTTACGAGATATCCAGTTTGCTGATTTAGAAGTTACAGCGTCCGAGCAGGATTTATCGGCTAAACAAAGTGACAAAAGTGCTGTCGAGCAGCATTTAGCCAATATCAGCACAACGGGCGTGCCCAATTATTTTGGCCCGCAGCGCTTTGGTCGCAGTGGCAACAATATTAGAGAAGCATTGTCATTGTTTGCGCGTCCTGTACCTGAGGCCCGTCCGCCGTCTAATAAAGGCAAACGTAAACGCGTGCCACGCGAGCAAAACACTATGGAGCTATCGGCGGCACGCAGTTTGATATTCAATGAGATATTGGCAGCACGTGTCCGTGATGGTAGTTGGAACAACGGACTTGCAGGTGAAGTATTTAATCTAGATGGCTCAGGCTCGATATTTGCAAGCGACGAGATAGACGATACCTTACGAGCCCGTCTTGAATCAGGCGATATCCATCCGACCGCCGTGCTGTGGGGCACAGGTAATGAGAAGGTCAGCGGCAAAGCGGCAGCCATGGAAACTGATATCGTAGCGCATAGTGCATTGTTAACACAGCTAGCCACAGGTCTAGAGCAGCGTGATATCAAGGCGCAAAGGCGAGCACTACGATTACCTATTGAAGCATTAAGCTGGGAATGGCAGGATACAGAAGGTAGTCAGATACTAATCTTAAACTTTACTTTGACGACCGGTAGCTTTGCGACCAGCGTATTAGCAAGTTTGGTACAAGAATTAAATACCTAGACATTATCTATGTCATAACCGGTTAAGGACCTAAAAGGTTAAAGTACTGATTTATTTGCTAGCGGTATAAAATGAGATAACCGTGCTATTTTCTGCTGCTAGTATCTCGTTGGCACTAACGACTTGATTACGTCCGCGATCCTTGGCTTCGTATAGTGCTTTATCAGCGATACAAATCAAGCGCTGGCAAATGTCGATGGGCAATTGTGCCTTCGCGATTTCTGTGGCGACTCGTTTTCTTCTGTGAGCAATTCTTCGTTGCGAGCTGTTTTGTATTGGGCTACTTTTTTGCAATTCTTTAATAGATAAACGGTCTTTTTTTGAATTATTTGGCGATTGTACATTTTCTTTTGCCTCATCAGCCCTATATTCACTTTGAATATGAATACGCTCAGCATGCGTCAAGGTATAAACCCCTAAACTTGCCGTAACATTAAAATCTGTATGGTTGTCGCCACTGATGACTTGCTCAGCAATATCTCGTCGCAGCTGTTTAGCAATCGTCATGACGCTATCATGCGAGGTATCTGGGAGCACGATTAAAAACTCTTCTCCACCATACCGACTCACAATCGCCTCTTCTGTCAATGAATTCAATAAGGTCTGTGCAACCTCTGACAATACTTGATCGCCAACATCATGACCATAATTGTCATTAATGTTTTTGAACCAATCTAAGTCTAATAATATAATACTGACGTCCTGCTGATCTCCCATTGCCAAAAGCGCCTGCTGCATTTGCGTTAAGCCATAACGGCGACTTTTCAGCTGGGTCAATTCGTCATGATTGGCATACTGCATAATCTCCGCTTTACTGTTATCCAATATCAACAGCAGCGTGCGAAACATATAGATGATAAAAATCGCTTTTGGCAGCGACATATAAATATGTGTGCTGCGCCAAAAAAAAGCGGAAGAAAAACGCAGTTGATTAAACGTATCCCAGCTAAGTGTCCCATTTTGAAATATGGACGCAGAGATGGCATTTTCGATAGCCGTGGTCTCGCTATAGGTCAAATAGTTATAGCTATCCAAGGGAAAAGAGGACGCTGTCATTTGTTGCAGGTTGGGAATCGTAAAGCCGAAATAGGGAATTAATGTAGCCGAAAAAATCAGCATACTATGAGCCAAAAAAGCCTTCCATACATAACGCCGCCGTATAAGCATCATACCCAGCATCGCCCCGCCCACCAGCGACACCCCAGCAACCAAGCTGCTATGCCCCATTACCAAAATAACCACCGCAATATAAGTACTATAAAGTGTGATTAATACCGCCTGCCACGTATGTAGCGAGCCGTGACCGGTTTTGATAGGCGATGAGCGACTGATCATCCATAAAAAGAAGAGTCCAAGCAGCGTAATGCCAATCCATAAAGGATACAACAGCGACATGTCAACATAGGAGCTATAGGTCTCTCTACGAAACCAAACATACAAGCACCAGAACCAATGTAAGGTAATTTCCATCAACACAAACAATGCTAGCAGCAATGCTCTATCAGCAGCCTGCCACTCGAAAATCACTCGAGAGAGTTTTCTATAGCCTAGATGAGATATCGAAAAAGCCATAATGGGCTACCGAAAACAATGAAAGTGATTGAGTTAAAACCAGAGCAATCCATCCGGTGTCATGATTGATACTAAATCTGAACTTATCATTGAGTGTGGCAATTTTTGATCTATTTATCAATCCGTTTAATTGATTCATCGGTCAATAAGTGCAGCCGTTTTCTATTTAAGATAAAGCCGCAAAAGATTGCCAGATACCTTGCTGTTCGGGATGCATGTTGGGGACATCGCCCAAGCGTCGCCATGGCATATTACTCCCATGAAAGTCACTACCTATCGATGCAGCAAGCTTGTGCTCAGCAATACTACGGTCAACCATTTTACGCGTACTGACAGGCTCACTATTGGCAGGTAACTCACAAGCATCACCACCAAGCTGCGCAAATTCTTCGATAAGCTTACGGACGCGCGTCGCTGACAGCTGATACCTCGTTGGATGTGCCAACACCGCTTTGCCCCCACATTCCTGTATCAGCTCAATGCCGCGCTGCATCGTCAGCGCCTCGATCGCCACATAAGCGGGTTTATTGTCTGCCAAATACTTATCAAAGGCTTTTTGTACCGTCTTTACTTCACCGCGTTCAAATAACACTTGCCCGATATGTGCGCGCCCAACTGCTTGCGGGTTGCCACTAGCTTTAGCAAGAACAGCTTGCCACAGCTCATCATAATCGATACCAAGCAGTTTACTGAGTTTTTCTGTAATACGTTGACCGCGAGTCGCGCGGCTGTCTTGCAACTGTTGTAGGGTGGCGTGCATTTTCTCGCGGTCGGTAAAATCAAGACCAAGTACATGAATAATTTTATTGGTAGATTTATTTTTACCGTAGCCGCCGCTCAAGGTATGCTCACAGCTGATTTCTACGCCATTAATCAGTTGTATATTGCAAGCTTCCGCCGCGGCGCGTGCTTCATCGATACCTAGCAAAGTATCATGATCGGTCAAAGCCAATACATTAATGCCAGCCGTATGGGCGCGCTGTACCACTTCTGCCGGCGCATAAGTGCCATCAGAGCAGGTACTATGACAATGTAAATCGATTTTCATAAAGCAAGCCTTAGAGTTTTGAGTATTCTTGAGTAAAATCAGGTTAAAAGCGCCAAAGCAACTCATATCAGAGGATTATAGTGTTGATTGCTTTTTTTTGGCGCAGTAGACGTGTAAACTAGCGCATACGTTTTAGTTGGACATTTTATTTGCTATGAAAGCCTTATTAGACTTCATTCCTTTGATCGCGTTTTTTATTGCTGCTCGTTACAATGGTATTTTGGCAGCAGCTGGCGCATTGCTCGTTGCTACTATCATCGTCTATGCGATTCACTTTGTGCGTCAAAAGGGCAAGTTCGACAAACAGCAATGGGTCGTCTTATTGTTAACCATCGTTTTTTGCGGTGGTACCCTGCTGTTGCGTGACGATATTTACTTGCGCTGGAAATCACCGATTATTAACGGTATTTTTGCGCTAACGCTATTGGTCAGTGCCGCAATCAATAAACCTTTGATGCAATTGGCAATGAAAGATGTTTTTTCGCTCACGATGAGTGGTTGGAAAAAACTGACCATTGCTTGGGCATTGTTTTTTGCGATGATGGCGGTCCTACATTATATCACGGCATTTACCATGTCTGATGAAGCTTGGATTAACTTTAAAACTTATGGCTGGATTCCGCTTATGCTGGTATTCGTAGTTGCTCAGTTTTTGTTATTAAAAAAGCATCTGAACCCTGCATTAACGGATAAGTCAGCTAAATAAAAGTCAAATAGCAGCTGATAACTTAATAGTAGATATTTTGTTATCTCTGAATGCCACTGATAACTATCATGCTTTATAAAGTCTGATAAGACAAAATGACGCATGATAGTTATTGATTCTAACGCTCTATTTTTATTATTAATTGGGGAAGCAACATGTCTTTATTCGCCATTATTGGTCATGACGTAGCAGGCAGTAGCGCGCAACGTCAGCTGACACGCCCAGAGCACGTTGAGCGCTTACAAGTATTGAATCGTGAGCAGCGCTTGATTATCGCCGGTCCAACCCCTATCGAGCACGGGAAAAGCGAGATGTCAGGCAGCCTGATTATCGCGGACTTTGACTCGCTTGAGGCAGCTCAGAACTGGGCAAGCGCTGAGCCGTATCTGCGTGACGGTGTCTACAGTCATGTCGATATCAAGCCATTTATTCAAGCCCTACCAGCAGTGAATGTCAGCACAACAAATGAGGTAGCATCATCGTGATTCAGCGGTTACTCTCATTAAAAAGTCGTAAAACTGGTCTTGCAAGTACTGCTTTTGCGGGCATAGTATCCATTACTTCCCTGTCAATGTCAGTACATGCAGCGCCAACACTGACTACTCAAACCGAGCCCGCAGCAGGGATTGTGCCAGCACTAATTGCAGCTAGCAACGCTCCTCAATCGACCGACCTTCAAACAACTGCTCCGGTCATAGAAATGGCTACCGCAGCAAAGCCTGCTACCGATATTAACGATACCTTGGCGGCACAGCTGCAACCATCAAATAAAGCTTTATCGGCTGCCAACCAAGAATTACTAAGCCGTAATGCCCAGCTACAACGCCAAGTCAATGATTTGCAGACGCAAGCAAACGTCTTGGTTTATGAAAGTCAAGGTCAATTATTTTTATATGGTGCATTTACTGTTTTGCTTAGCCTATTGGTCGGTATTTTCATCTCATGGCTGGTGTTTGTCCGCCGTGAACGCTGGTAGTTGCATTTTTATCGATTGAAATCATCTATTGGATTGATGTCTACCGATTTGATGCGCCACTTCCTACTTGCTTGACCACTGTGGGGTTGATAAATAGTTATGCCCAAACCAGCTTCTATGGCTATTAATACAACCAAAAGCACGACACCAGCACATGTTATCTCTCCAGCCAACATTGAGTGGCAAACTGATGACGCTGGTAATGAAGTGCCAGTATCAGGTGAGTTTGGCGATGCCTATTTTTCGCAAGCAGATGGTTTAGCAGAATCTCACCATGTATTTTTGGAGAACAATCAACTTTCAGAACGTCTAGCGAATCTTTCAGCGAAACAATGCTTTACGGTCTTCGAAGTGGGTTTTGGTACAGGACTTAATTTACTCGCGACTTGGCAGTTGTGGCGACAGCTTCGATTAACACATCCGCACTTAGCAAGCACCCGTTTGCACTTTATTACTACCGAAAAACACCCCGTCCCCTTTAATGACTTAACAAAGATACTTGCCCCACTGGGACAACGTACACCTGAACTGGCACTGTTGATTGAGCAACTTTTAACCAGTTATCCTCCTCTTATCGCTGGTTGTCATCGGCTAAATTTTATTGAGGATAATTTAACCCTTGATATCTGGCTAGGTGATGCTAGTGATAGCTTAGCAAGTTTAGATAGTGCAGTAGCTACTCAGCGTCCGTATATCAATGCCTGGTTTCTAGATAGCCTTGCGCCTTCTTGCAATGAGATCTTATGGACAGAGCGTATCTTTAGCCACATGCAACGCCTATCACGTGCTGGCACGACTGCTGCTACCTATAGCTGTGCAGGTATCATCAAACGTGGATTACAGTCGCAGGGTTTTGTCATTAAAAAGAGCAAAGTGCTTGGGTCTAAGCGTGAGATGCTCACGGCCGTTATGAGCGAGATGTCATCTTTAGATAAGCCTATTTCAACCTTATCTAATAAGGTGCCTTTGTCCAACTATCCTAATAATGCAGTCGTTATTGGTGCTGGTGTGGCAGGACTACTGACTGCATGGTCACTTGCCAATCGTGGTATAAGAGTGACAGTGCTCGATAAAGACGCACCGCTGGCTGGTGCATCCGGTAATCCGCGTGCCCTACTCGCCCCAAATATGACGCCTATTCATCATGTTTATGAGCATCTGCATTCTATTGGCTATTTATACAGTGGTCGATTATATCGATACTTTAATCAGCAAGCTGCTATCCAAAAATCGCCGCTGATACTTGAGCAGACCGGCACATTAGACTTATTGGTAAAAACCAATATTGGTACGGAGCAGATTTTAGATTATCCAGATGCTATGGCAACCACTGTTAGCCCCGAAAAAGCACAAGATATCATTGGTTTAAAAGATAAAGACTTAGCTCATAACTTGTATCTGCCACAGTCCGGTTTGGTCAATCCACAAGCCTTGAAAACTGTTATTCTTGCGCACTCCAATATCACCTATCGGCAGCTCAATATTGTTAATATTAAGGAAACCGAGAACAGTATCATTTTGACAGGTTCTAAAGAGGATAAAAATGCGAGCCAATCCTCTTTGACTATCACAGCTGACCATGTTGTGATTTGCGCGGCTTATGAAAGCCATCAATTGGATAAACGTATCGTTAAGTGCCGTACGATTCGCGGGCAACTGTCTTGGTTTACGCCAACTGCGCAGCAACTGATTCAATTGCCTAAATTGCCGCTCAAATACAGTGGCTACTGTGCGCCATTCATTGGACAGAGCGGTGATGCGGAACTGAACCATATTAGCGAAAATCAGCCACAGTTTTTACTTGGTGCAAGCTTTATCGATGGCGATACCAATATCGATGTCCGAGATGAAGAAAATCAGCAAAATTATGACAAGTTGATTGAAGATATGCCTGAATTAAGCAGCGTCTTGCCAAATGATATCAGTACATGGCATGCGCGTGCTGGCATTCGTACTCAAACGATGGATTATCATCCATTGGTCGGATTACTTGCGCAAAGTCAGCGTTTATGGACCATGTCAGCAATGGGTGCAAAAGGTTATGCGATTGCACCCATATGTGCCGAAGCCTTAGCAGATATGATGTTAGGCTGTTTTACACCTTTATCTGCCGCTATGTTGGCGCGCCTATCGCCCAATCGGGCGCGGCTACATAAAGTACATAAGCATAAAACACGTCAATCATTAATTTAGGTTCAATACCTTAGCTATATGCCTAATTATGACCCTCACTAATGGATAGCTGTCTTATTATGAAAACTCTTCCCTTTACCTTCATAAAATCAAAACCATATTTTCAGGCTGTATCTGCCATTTTTTTAAGCTTAACACTGTTGATTGCCTGCAAAAAAACACCAGAGCCTGAGACAGCTAATGAAACAGCCACAGAACTGGCAACTCAAACGACCCCTGTGACTTCCAACATTAATGCACCCAATGTTGTTGATGATATTAAAACCAACGCGTCTGCTGCGAATCCAGAACAAGATGTGAACTTAACGGAGCTAGAGGATAATCTTGGCACAACGGATACCTCAGTCATTGACCCTGCTCCAGCGCCCAATCCAGAGCAAGCCATTAAAGGCGCGCAAATCACGGATGTCAAATATCGAAGTGCCTCGGGCGAATCATTATCAGTCGTTTTTGAGACTTCAGCAGCGGGCATGCTTAATGCCATCATCACCTTACCGAACAAACCTAAAATGACCTTGAGCGCGCCTGAGGGTCAAGGTAATAATCCTACCTATCGCTCAAGTGATGGCAATGTTCAGCTAGTTAGTCATGCTGGCGGTGGTACGGTAGATTTTATTCAAAATAATAAAATGACAAGCTTTGATGCCATTAGTGCCGATGCAGAAGTGATTACTGAGTAAGCTTTATAAGTATAAAAGTATGTCGTAAAGTTAGTGGAAATGGCAATAAAAAAGGCTGCAAACGTTGATATCGTTGCTGCCTTTTTTATTGCCTAACTGACCTATTTTTCTATTATTTAACCAAATCCAGTAGTTTTACCAAACAGACTCACCAGCCAGCTCATCAATGACCACAAACCCCAACCGATAATAACAATGACAATGAGCCCCAACATATCAGGAATATGCAGATACAGCCAAGCAACTATTGGATTGCGCCAAAAAACTCCAAAACGACTCTGCTGCTTATCTTCAAGTGATTGATGCAAAAACGGTCGATCCATATGGATGGTTTCGGTGATGCCATACTCGTTTTGTAGATGCTCATGCACGATGCCCAAGGTCTTACGACTAGGACGAATAAAGATGTCAAGCAGCGTCCCGATACCCGGTACGATACCAACCACCATATCAATCAGTGCCAATCTAACAGCGGGCGTCATTTTATGTGCGGGTACACCGAGCTGACGACCCAATATAAATGCATAACTTGTTAATGCCAGACCTGCTAAATCTCCTGCCAGCGGAATGGTCGAAAGCGCAGCATCTGCGCCCATGCCTTGCTTGGTGAAAGGCACACGTACGAGCGAATCCATGGTATTGGCAAATTTTGCCAATTTACGCTCCGTCTCAATCACCTGCTCGCGCGTCAAACCATTCTCAGCCAGTCTCGCCTCATAATCTATCTTAGAAGCACTATGCGCAGATGATTTCTTGGTCTTTAGTCTCGAAAATTTATTGATTTTATCCATTAAAAGTCGTCCAGATACAAGCGATGGCTATAAGAACAAAAACGTAACGTCCTACCCATATATTGGCTAAAAATGCTTTAAAACAAGCCAAAGCATTACGACTGGCACACGCACTGTTTTGCTTAGCAAACATCATCGCGACTAACGCCAAGCCAAAGACTGGCGTAATACCTAAACTGGTTGGCGCAAAATAATGCCACATGACTGCGCCCATGATAACTAAAAACAACATCTGTAGTAACGAGATGATAATCACATCATAACGACCAAATAATATCGCGGTTGATTTGACCCCTATTTTTATATCATCCTCTCGGTCAGCCATTGCATATTGAGTATCATAAGCGACTGTCCAACACATATAGGCAAGGAATAACAACCAACACCATATATCAGGCGCGCCTTGTATCGCCACATATGCCATCGGTATCGCCCAACCAAAAGCAGCTGCCAAAAACACTTGCGGCAAATGCGTATAACGTTTCATAAATGGATAAATAAACGCCAATATGACGGCACCAAACGACCAATAGAATACTTGAATGGGTAAAAACAGAAGCAAACTTGCACTCAATAATACTAATACTGAAAAAGCTGCAATTGCCTCTTTAGCAGACAGACGGCCATCAGCTAACGGACGACCTTTAGTACGGCTTACGTGACCATCGACTTTACGGTCGGCAAAATCATTAATCGCACAGCCTGCTGCCCGCATCAATATCGCTCCAAGGGCAAAAATCACAAAGATACTGAAACTGGGTAGTCCTGCCGTAATGCCTGCGCCTTGTTGCTGCGCCTGCCCCATCGCAGCGAATAATACACCCCATAATGTTGGCCATAGTAGCAGTTCAATACCTACTGGCTTATCAAAACGTGTCAGCTGAATATAAGCTTGTAGCTTGTCGTTAAATGTCATGGCGTTTTAATTATCATGGATAGAAAATAGTAAATAATGATTTGGGTGTATAGCAATTTAGTACATGGAACTTGGCGTACGCTATAGTGAGTTCAATATAAAAGAGTTACGTTTAGAATAGCATTATGCTGGTATAAATTTCTCTCGGTTGTCGTGCGCTTCGCACTCCAGAGGCTTCGTAAAATTTATCCCAGCAGTACTGTATTCTTTTTAAATTGAATCGACTATACTTTTTTTGACATTAATAATGTCACTAAACTTGTTGCCACATCTTATTGGCTTCAATGAGTGATAGCTCGGGATACTGCTTGCGTAAGGCTTTAATCGCAGCAACTTTCTCTTTTTGTGCAGCTTGCTGGCGTAAAAATGCCAATTGCTCTTTAGGATTACTTAACTCTTTTAGACGTGCTTCAAGGCGCAAGATTCTGGTACGCAGCATAATATTGATTAACAATAACGCCGCACCCATCACCCAAATAATTAATACAGACATTCCCTGCTCCTAAATTTATAAGCTGTCTTATTTGATATTATTAAACGAAATAACCGTCAAAACGTACTGCTTCATTATTCCAGCTTTCACTTGGCTGTTGATCAGCAAGTAACGGCGCAAATTGTGGACGCTTAACGATGACGCGACCTTGTTTTTGACCGTTTTGACTGACAACGGCTTGTGCAGATTGTAGTAATTGCTGCTCTTCATCTAACGTTGGCGGATGCGCTAATTGATGCAACGCTTGCATATGCTTACCGACTTTCGCGCCCTTCCCCGTCTTGCTATCTTGATAACTGTCTTCTGGAAACATAGGGTCAAGATATATCACATCAATGGCTTGCTCGTTATCAGCCCCTAGATAGTTATTAAACCTTGCAAAATAAGTGAGCGCATCGGTATTAATAATCTGCAAACGTGACATCAGCTTTTGCCAATTTGGCAGCGTACTCATACGCAGCTGCTCTACAAGTAACAATAACGCTATCAATGGCTGCTGCTCAAGCATGGTAACTTGAGCCCCAGTACTCGCCAGTATCAGACTATCATGACCAAAACCAGCAGTTGCATCAATGACCTCACTATCTGCGGTCAATTTCGCTGCTTGTAATAAAAGCTCAGACTTACGCCCTGCACTAACTACGCGCCGCTGCAGTTTATCCCATTCAGGGGCAACGCTTAACCCCTCACTCAACCATGAAAGTTTATCTTTTTCATCTAACAGCAATATAGGTTGGGTAGCTATCTGGCTTAACTGCTGGCGACGTTTTTGATTTAATTTCTCTGTCACCAGTTCAGTATTCAAGATGATGGGTAGCTTATGCTCAGCTATGAGTGCCTGCAAGCTTTCGACTTGACTTGCCTGCGTTTCATTAACATAAAGTAGTTGGCAGCTTATATCAGCAGTCAGCACTTGCTTCAAATTGGTCATGACTGCCATTCCTTTTTAATACTTATAACATCATGAATCTCTATTAAAAACCATTCCATCATGAAGTTTAGCCTGCCATCTGATAACCAAAACCCCAAGCGGCTATTAAAACCAACACACCAGTGATAATACGCAACCATGCAAAAATTTTAAAGTCACGGCGACTGACCCAAGCGACCAATAAGCGAATACAAAGCAAGGCAACGATAAACGATACGACAGTACCAATGCCTAGCACTAACCAATCTTCACTACTGGTTAAAACGTCACGATGCTTAATAAAATCTAGTAGAGCCGCACCAATAATAACCGGAATACCCAAGAAGAATGAAAATTCAGCAGAGGCTTTACGTGAGACGCCAAGCCACAACGCACCAATAATCGTCGCACCTGAGCGCGATGTACCGGGTATCAATGCCAAACATTGCAGCAAACCTATCATCAAAGCTGTTTTTAGGCTAACGTCTTCTGCTTCTTCTGCAATAATGGCTTTCGGGCGATTTTCAACATAAAAGATCAGCAAACCACCGATAATCAGCATAATCGCCACGACGATAGGATTGAATAAATAGGCTTTAATCTCATCAGCAAAAGTAAAACCAACAATCATCACCGGAATAGTGGCGACAATTAAGCTAAGTCCCAGCTGACGAGGATTACTCATCCCTTCTGCTTTACCCGTCAGCAAACCCATCAGTGCCTGCCAGAGTCTGCCCCAATAGTCATATATGACCGCTAAAATAGCGCCAAACTGCACCACCACCACAAACAAATCGACTTTTTCTTTGGTCCAAAAACCCATCAAATCAGCGGATAAAATGAGATATCCTGTGCTAGAGATGGGCAAAAACTCAGTGATACCTTCAACGATACCCATGATGACAGCTTGAATTAATAAAATAATATCCACGATGGCTTTCCTAAACACAGACCAACTGTCTGTTTGAGATGGTTTTTAAAGTATTTTTATATTTTAACTGCCGCTAATAGTAGTTGGTAATAACTTATGATAGCTATGCCTTACCTTGCTCTTTGAGCGTTTTCCACGCTTGATTGCGTAAGTATTTGGGTAAAGCTTGCGCTGCTTCTGTTCCGCCATTGACCATAAACTGAGCCATACCCAGTTGTCCTATCACGGTCGCATCAGGATGGATATCAGCATAAATAATCTGACCGTCATGCAAAGTTAATAAACCGGCACCATTGCCAACGATAGGAATCTCTAGCGCTGTCTGGCTATCATAATCAAGTAGCTGCTCAGTATCTTCGGCATTGTCGTGATTAACGGGCTGCATGATATTATCTATTACCTCATAATGCCCAAAATATACCTGCTGCATACGCGCATCAAGGGCACTATATACTGAGCTTAAACTCTGTTGCTGATACGCCGCTTGCGCAATCGCCTGTAAGCTAGAAACACCCACACAAGGAATATCATGCGCGACAGATAGCGCCTGTACCACTGCCGTATTGATTCGTATACCACTAAAGGCACCAGGACCACGATTAAAGATAAGCGCTTGTATGTCAGCCAGTTTTAGCTGCGCCTCAGATAATGCCGCGTCAATCATCGGTAAGATTTGCTGGGTCTGCCGGCGCTTACCTGTCTCGGTATGACTCGATAACGCTTGACCGCTGGCATCTAAAATGGCGATCGAACACTGATCGAACACGGTATCCATTGCTAAAAACATCATAACCTCGGCTTATTCTCTTGACATCGTAAAACAGCGCCTATCATAGCATTTAGGACAGATTAATTGACTTACTTTCTATATTTTTCATGCATTCTTTGTGAGAATTCACTCAAATATCCAAAATATGAAAAAACCTCAAAGCTCATTTAGCTTTGAGGTTTTTATTATCAATATTTCCCAGTAGCACTAAATCATTTAAAAACGTGTTTTAAACTTCTTCGGCGCTTGGTTTTGTAGCTCTTGCATCTGTTTTTGCATCTCTTCAGTGCTTGGCATGTTATTTGGGTCAAGTCCCATTTGCTTTGCTATTTGCTGTGGGTTCACATCTTTAACACCACCTTGCTGACCGCCACCGCCGAATAATGGACCGCCGCCGCCTGCTCCACCGCCACCGCCCATCAATCCTTGCATCGATTTCATCATTTTACTGATGCCTTCAGGCTTAGAGATCATTTTCATCATTTTTGCCATTTGCTTGTGTTGCTTGAGCAAACGATTGACGTCTTGAATCTCACGACCTGAGCCTGCAGCAATACGGCGCTTACGACTTGGATTGATTTTATCAGGATTTTTGCGCTCAAATGGTGTCATCGAATTGATCAGTGCTTCCATCTCACGCACTTTTTCTTCAGGCTTGGCATCTTCGACGGCTTTTTGCATATCAGAGCCGCCCATACCTGGCATCTTATCTAAGAAGCCTGCCATGCCGCCCATGCTTTTCATTTGCTGAAACTGGGTCAATAGATCTTCAAGGTCGAACTCGCCGCCCTTTTGCATCTTTTTCGCCATTTTTTCGGCTTTATCACGGTCAATCTTTTGCTCAACTTCTTCAACCAGACTTAAGACGTCACCCATACCAAGAATACGCTGGGCAATACGTTCAGGATGGAACAGCTCTAGCGCATCTAGTTTCTCGCCGCGACCCAAGAATTTAATCGGCTTACCTGTGATGGCGCGTACAGAAAGCGCCGCACCGCCACGAGCATCGCCGTCAGTCTTGGTCAAAATAACGCCCGTTAATGGCAGCGCATCGTTAAAGGCTTTGGCAGTATTTGCCGCATCCTGACCAGTCATCGCATCAACAACAAACAGTGTCTCAGAAGGATTGACCGCAGCGGTTAACGCCTTGATTTCATCCATCATGGTTTCATCAATAGCCAAACGACCCGCTGTATCAATAATCAAGATATCTTGATATTGAATTTTAGCTTCTTCGATAGCACGCAAGGCGATATCAATCGGGTTTTCGTCGCTACTTGAGTTGACGAACTTGGCATTTACTTGCCCTGCTACTTGCTCAAGCTGGGCAATCGCTGCGGGACGGTAAACGTCAGCAGATACCAGCATGACTTTTTTCTTATGGCGCTCTTGTAAGAACTTGGCCAATTTACCGGCAGTCGTCGTTTTACCAGCACCCTGCAGACCTGCTAGCAGATAAATAACCGGCGGCTTACCTGTCATCTCAAGCTGCTGATTGGCACTGCCCATCATTTCAGTCAGCTCGTCATGGACGATTTTGACAAATGCCTGTCCTGGTGCTAACTCTTTAAGCACTTCAGCGCCAAGCGCTCGCTCTTTGACACGCTTCACAAAATCACGAGTGACTGGCAATGCCACATCGGCTTCTAGCAGCGCCATACGTACTTCACGTAAAGTGTCTTTGATATTGTCTTCGGTCAATTGCCCCGTGCCTGCGATATTGCGCAGACTAGACGACAATCGTTCTGTTAAGGTATCAAACATAAATAACTCTCAGTTAAAATAATTCTGGATTAAGCTTAACTCTTCATAAATGAAAGAGTTGATAAATACTATTAGGGTATGCGATCGCAGGTATTCAAGCTCAATTACTAAGCATTTATCAGGAATACATAAGACGGTGCTCAATTGAGTGCCATTTTATGATAAATTGGGTAATTATTCTAATAATACCACTTTAGCATGAAATTAAGCGCGTATTTTGCGCGCATTATGAGATGAGGTTTTATATCTTGCAACTTGCATTTTTACTTGCTGCGATGGCTTATTTCTTAGTCAGCATCTATATTGGTTGGGCGCTGATTCAAGATAAACCTGTCCATAAAGGCCCAAGCTTAGGCTTATTATTTGTGGGCATGTTGGCACACGCAGGGCTACTTTATCCACACATAGTCACACTCTATGGGCTAAATTTCAATCTGTTTAATATCATCAGCTTGATCAGCTTATTCTTTTTGTTTTTTTACGTCATGTTTTCTCTGTATCGACCTATTGTCAGTCTGGGTATCCTCGCGGCACCGACCGCTCTTGTAGGTATGCTAATCGGTTATATTGGACGCGCGCCTTATCGTCCGATTACGGATATTAGCATTGGTCTTGAGTCTCATATCTTGCTGTCGCTTGCCGCATATTGTGTGCTGCTGATGGCAGCGGTACAAGCGCTATTTTTGCGACTACAAATACGTGAGCTTAAGCATCAATCGATTCACCGCTTTTGGGTCAACAAGCTGCCCTCTCTTCAAAGCATGGAGAGCCTATTATTCGATATGCTATTGGTCGGCTTTGTCCTGCTGAGCGTTGCACTGGGAATTGGCTTTATTTACGTAGATGACTTGATGGCGCAGCATCTTGTGCACAAAACAGCCTTTAGCCTGATGTCTTGGCTACTGTTTGGCGCGTTACTTATCGGTAATTGGCGTGCTGGATGGCGCGGAAAACGTGCCGCTAATATGACTATTTATGCTTTTATTTTATTAGCGATTGGCTTTGTCGGTAGCAAGTTTGTATTAGAGATGCTGTTATAGAACCAGTTCCACAATAGTAATATAGTAAAAAGCTGCGAGTATTAAATAATAATACTCGCAGCTTTTTTATTAAATATCTTTTAATACTCTGTTCTCAATTTCAAACCACTCTAATGAAAACCTAATTAAATACTACCGTCTTATTCCCTGCGACAATCACGCGATTTTGTACATGCCAATTGACTGCGCGAGCCAATACATTACGCTCGATATCACGACCAATAGCACGTAGCTCTGTGACACCTTGACGATGTGTCACACGGTGCACGTCTTGCTCAATGATAGGTCCTTGATCGAGCTCAGCAGTCACATAATGGGCGGTTGCGCCAATCAATTTCACCCCTTTATCATAAGCTTGACGATAAGGGTCAGCACCAACGAACGCAGGCAAGAACGAATGATGAATATTGATAATCTGCATCGGCCAGCGCTTAACAAAGTCTGACGACAATATCTGCATATAGCGCGCTAGCACCAATAAATCATTACCCGCCATCAATGTATGGATCTTCTCTTCTGCTTCTACTTTATTATCTTTGGTCACTGGAACGTGATAAAAAGCGATACCAAAATTTTCTACTGATTGGCGTAAAGCAATATGATTACTCACCACGCAGGTAATCTCGCAATCGAGCAAGCCGCGCTGATGACGCCATAGTAAGTCTAATAAGGCATGATCAAATTTAGATACCAAGATACCAACTTTGGTCTTAATCGCATTGTCATGTAAGCGCCATTCCATATTGTGGCGTTTGGCAACGGTATGCGCAAAACTGGCCTCAAAGTTATCGATAATCTCACTCAATCCCGCTAAGGCAAACTCTAAACGCATAAAGTATTGACCGCCTTCGTGGGCAGTTGAGTACTGATCTAACGTAATGATATTGCCGCCATAGCGATGAATAAACTCAGATACGGCTTGTACGATACCGGCTTGGTCACGGCATTTAATCAATAGGGTCGCTGTAGCAGTAATAGTAGGAATCTCTCTAGGTGTCATTTGAAGTGACGTTTTTGGTGAAGCAATCGTTGCGGTGTCTGACATAGTACGCTCAATTAAAAATAAAACTTGCTGCTCACTTTGAATATAGCTAACAGCATAGGAAACCGACTATTCTAATCGTTTTTGCAAGAATTTGCTGATTGAGTTGGTTATATTTAATTATTGAGATTATAAATACCAAAACCCCCAACGCAGGGTTGAGGGAGGGTTGTAAAATGCTAATTAAAAAATTACTGCGCTTTTATTCAACTTTTAGGGTTTTAGAAAAACCGAATCCATTGTTACTTACATCAACAGTTGAACCTAATTCAAATGCTTTACCAAAATCTATAATATAAGAATTAAAGCCTGCAGTTGGTGCGTTGGCTGAAGTCTCACCATTAATAGAAACACTGTAATTTGGAGAATAAGGTGATAAAGCAACTCTAGTACGCGATGTATTCTCATTAATAGTTACACTCATACTATTGGTACAAGTCGCTCCACCATCGCCAAATGGGCTAGTATTATTAATCCAAGGCGTTATTAGAGTTGACCCATTTACTGATAAATCATCTACTGAAGTTGGTAACTGATAATTGATACTTTGGGTGTTCTCGCTACCGTTTAAGACAGTAGAAGCGTCAAAGCGCACTTTTATCCAGTTCGAATAGCGCAATGGGTAGCGAATCTCAAAATCAGCGCGACCTTCATTGTTAGTAACGAAGGTATAACTGTCATCCGATACTGTTCCACCAATAATAGCGACTGGGTTAATCGCTTCCAGTGTACCATTAGCATTTTTATCTTCATTCAAGATAATGTCAGTATCTTTATCTAGAGTATAATTATAGTTTGCATCTTCTGTAGGATACCATCCAGACTTTAGAGGTACTGGAGTCTTGTCAGAGAAAGATCTTGGTTCAGGCGTTGTCACACTAATGAGCTTACCATTCTCATCAAACTCCTTAATATCAGCCGCTTGATAAGTTACGGTACTATCTAATAAACAATATTTTCCTTGTGCGTATTCAGTAGCATAAGACTTAACCGAAACTTCCTGATTCGGTACAGCACGTCCTGAGCCATCCATGACAGATATTGAGCCACGTATCGTATAATAGATATCATCAGATAATAATTTATTACTGAATGCCAAAGTAGTATATACCGCTTCTTCTGAGACGGTGATATTAGCAGTCTTGATACCAATACCTGCATTGTCTTCTAATAAACGTGCATTAATAATCACGCCACCAATAGGAGAGCTAGCATTAGCCTGATAAATAACTCGTGCCTCACCTCTACTGTTTGTTACTGCTGTGGCAGCAGATAAGCGACCTGCCGATGAGTCTGAGGCGCGACTAAATACTACCGTTTGCCCTTCTACCGGTACATCATTTTTATCTTTGACCGTAGCAATAACTTCAGTGCTACCACCTGGAGTAATAACAGATCTGACTGCTTGGAATAGCATTCTAGCAGGGGTGGTAGCTCGGAATCGCGTATCAACAGTAGCTCTATAACGTGGTTCACCATTTGGCAATGTATCGCCCAATATGGTCGCTTGTAAAGCAGTAATGCCAGCAAGCTGCGATGTTAAAGTAACTGGTATCGTAATAATATTGCCATTTATATTAGCGGCTTCAATGGTTTTTGTAACAATAACTTTGTTGCTAGCAGCACTACCATCTGCAAATTCACCAAGCGTCGTTTGCACTTCGACTTGCTTACCAATCAGACCTTCCGCTTGTACCGCTGTATCACGACGTATCTGGATATTTATAACCTGTGGCGTGTTTACATCATAAACGTTTTTAACGTCAATAAAACTGATGCCTGCTTGTGAGACTTTGACCAAATCAATACTGTTTAAGCTACGTTGATTATTTACCTTATTTTCACCGAAGGCACGGGCATACATACGTAGGTTGCCATTACTATCAAACGATAAGGTATCCTCACTGATATTGAAGCTCACTTTACCATCTGCACCGGTAATCGCCGTAGCAGTAGTGGCTATAATATTACCGTCTTCACCTATCAATTCCATACCAGCATTGGCAATAGCACGTCCAGCGCCATCTACCAGAGTGGTACTAATAGTAGTTAGTCCACCATCTTTCAGCTTAGTCTCTGTAGCAGCAAGGGTAATTTCAGTACCTACCGCTGACAAGCTGAGAGATTTTTCTTCACGTACTTGCATACTGACTTTACCATCTGCATCGTACTGTGGCGTGACGATTTTAGCATTAATCACTACACTATGATTTAGACGAGCATTGACCGTATTGGCCGCTAAGATAACACCCACATCGATCTGACCATTAGCATCTGTCGTTACCATACTTGGAGTCGTTAAAGCTGCGCCGCTTGCTTCTAGATTCTCAATACTAAATTGTACAGGCACCCCTACTAGTATGCCACCACTGCTATCAGTCACACGGAAGATAGCATTCGTTTGGTCACCACCAGTATTTAAGGTAGATTTATCAGAAGATGCTATGAGCTGATAACTATCGATTGTTGCGTTATCTACAGCAACGATATAGTTTTGCTCTAACTTGATATTTTCTACGGTCGTCGTGGTTGCTGTTAAACGAATACCTGCTTTTAATATCGCTTGGTTAACATTCGCACCGGCTTCAAGTTTAAGGTCAAAAGTTGCTACGCCGTCGCTATTAGTGTTAACAGTGCCATTAGAAACGCTAACCCCAGTTTTTATTGGATCGTCCACATTTAAACGAACAGCACGATTAGCAATAGCACCATCTTTATTTTCTAAACGAACGAATACCTTAAATGTATCACCTTTGGTATTGACAACTTTATTTGCACCAATACTAAGGCTTTCCTTAGTACCACTTGGATCTGGGGTCACTGTAGTCACTGAACTGGCTTGGGTTACTATATTACCATTAGCATCAGCTGCTGATAATCCAATAGAAAAGCTGTTGGCATTTTTTGCAATCTCTGCTTTCTGTGCATCAGTTAAGTTGTTAGGTACAGCGACAGTAAAAATAGCTTTACCTGAATTATCAGTAGTTTGACTATTACCTGATACTAGTGTAACGCCTTGGCTGGCAATAGCTGCTGGCAGCGCCAAGAATACTTTTTGGCCTGCAACAACTTTTGGCTCTACTGATTTGTCTGCAACAGTCACTTCAATTTGAGTTTCTCCACCATTTAGATTCAGTGGGTTTGTCTGTTTAGCAATCAAAGAGATTGCAGCAGTCATAGACTGTACTTTGATTTTAACTTGCTGCTGCCTACCTGTTAACGTCTCGGTCAAGGTAGCAGTTAAGACTTCCTTGCTAAGCGCTTCTTTTTGCGCATCGGTTAAATTGTTTGGGACGACAACATTAAAGTTAACTAAGCCATTTTTATCTGTAGTAGCAATAATATTTGACGAACCATTTTGCTCATTTACTATTAATAGGCTTGCTAGTGATTTGTTTTCAAATATTAATTTGACTGGCTGATTGGCTATTTGCTCATCAGTTGACTGGTTATTAAGCTGGGCTTGTATCGTAACATTACTACCTACGTTGTTAAGAATGTAGCCAGCTTGATTGTCAATGTTATTAGTTGCATTAAGAATATTTAAGTCAACTTTGGGAGTTGAAATATTAACTTTGCCGATTTCAGAGTAGGTAATGCCTTTTTCGACATAGGAAAGCTGATAGTTAATACCAGTAAGCTTAAGCTTCGCCCGCTCTTCCGCTGTTAGTGTATTAGGAATACTAACTATAAAGGTTGTCTCACCATTAAAATCAGTTATTGCCGATACTGCATTAATGGTAACGCCATAGTCAATCGCTACTTTACCTAACTGGATAGCAATTGCTTGTCCTGTAACAGGTAATTGCTTATCTTTGGTCGATAGCTTGACACTAATGGTGCCTTTACCCCCAAGCTCGCTAATAGTTGGTGTTTCAATAGATGCAAATTGGATGGCGCTTAACGGTTGCTCTACCTTAATAGTTTGAATAATTTTAGACTGAGTCCCATCTTGATCAGTTACGATAGCAGTATAACCAATGCCTGTCTTGATAAGTTGATCACGTTGGGCTTGGGTTAGACTTTGGCTAATACCAATATTGAATTCTGCTATACCACTACCGTTAGTAGTTTGCTGATTACCTTGAATAGTAACACCAGTACTCGAATCTTCATTTAGAACCAGTTTTACCGTTCTGCCATCTGCAGCGCTACCATTTTTACGTTTGGCTGCAATTTGCAATTTAAATTGGTTTTCTAAGATATTTACAGTAGTAGGAATGCTTTGGGCCGTTAACGTAATCTCACTTTGACCAATCTCTGAACCAATAACAATTAGACTGCTACTCGCCATACTACTAGCACCAGAAGCTTCAACTGCTTTTACAGCTAATACAAAATTACTAGCCTGTTCTAATGCTGCTTTCTGTGCTTCACTTAGTCCTGCAGGCACACGTACTACATAGCTTACAACACCTTTGTCATTAGTAGTCTGTTCAGTACTCCCATCAATAGTTAGTAAGCCTTTACTTGTCAAGGCAGTTGGTAGAGTTGATGAAACTAATTGATTGGCTACTGCTCCACCATTTTGGTTATTTACCCTAAAGCTAATAACTGCACTACCACCAGAGCTTGAGATTTGTTTCTTATCACTCCCTTCGAAACTAACAATATTCTGTGCGAGCGGTATTTCAACTGAGCTTTCAAATGTTTTGGCTGTCACAGAATGATTAGGTTCTGACAGAGTAGCAGTATAGCTAATGCCGTTTTCTGCAAGCTCCTTTCGCACAACGTCACTTAATCCTGGTGCTAGAGACAAAGTAACAACTGCTTGACCTTTACCATCTAGAGTCAACTGATTACTTGCTAAGCTTACGCCCGTAGGAGCATTATTCAGTTTAAAAACGACTTTAGCGCCTTCAATTTTGGTAGGAACAGCTGCACTAATAGCAGCAGCCGTGATCGTAAGACTTTGTTTATCACCATAAGCACTAAGTTTATTTGAATTTCCTGTAACCTTTAAATTATAGTCAGAAACAGGCAACCCTACTTTTAAGCTATTAGTGACGCTTTTGCTTGCCCCACTCTTTTCTCGAATATTAAGAGTATAAGTAATACCTTTTAACAGGTTTTCGCGTGCAGTTTCTGATAAATTCTCATCTATTTTGATATTGAAATTTACAATACCTTTACTATCAGTTACTTGATTAGAAGGACTAATAGATATGCCTTCTAAAGGTATAATCCCTAAACCTACTGTTACATCAGGAGTCAAAGTACCTTTTTCATCTTGGACTTCAACACTAAATGAGCCTGTATCACCAAAAGGATTTAAAATACCATTAGAGACAGAGCTCGTCTTGATGTTAGTCTTCACACTAAGCTTGCTCACTATTACCTGTGTGCCATCACCGCTGCCTTTTCTATTTACAGAAACTTTTAGTTCTTGTGGTGCGATAGCAGTACCATCAGCTTTCTTAGCACTTGCTACTAATGTAAAGCCACTTTCAATCAGGGCAGCCTTATCAGTAACTGCATTTGGATTTAACTTAAGCTTATAAACAGCATTACCATCATTATCGGTAGTTTGTACACTTTGACCTTCGATCGTAATACCATTGGTTTCAGAGTTTTTTACTTGTAAGCTGACTGCTTTACCAACCATTGCCCCACCAGAGCCCACTTCAGCAGCTTTGACAGTAACTGTAAAGATAGCTTCTTCATCTGATAACTCAATAATGGTAGGTGCTGTGCTAAGTTTTTGGATAAAAAAATCCGGTTCAATAACTGGAGGCTGTACCCCGCCATTACCACCGCCATTATTACCACCACCAGTATCTGGCTTAACACCTAAATCAGGTGCAGGCGCAATTATGTCTGTGCCATCACCGCCACCACAACCTGCTAATGCCAAGGCTCCAGTTAAAGTAGTGAGCTGAAATAACTTAAAAGTGAATGGTAATGAGCTGTATGACATGTTTGGAACTCCGCAACGGCAATCATTTATATAAGTAAACAGGCAAAATCATTACACGGAATCCTAATGGATTGGTAATGATACATACATTTACAATAATGCCAGTAGTATTAACAGATTGTATTAAATATATAACTGAGACTTTACTGACTTTTGTCATAACTTACAACTAAAAAGTGAATCCTTATTATTAAATAATCAACAACATAGTGCCTTCATTTCAGGGTATAATAGCCCTCCTTTAATCCAACAGTTATCACAAAAATATTTGAGTATTCATCTCTTTTATGGTATAAATGTCGGCTTTAAAATTTTCTGAATTGGTATGCTTGTTATTTGCCTTTAGATAACAGTAATATCAACTCAACATTCATATAGTTTTGTTTGGTGCAAAGCTGCCGCTTGCTGTGTCCATGCCGCAAAAACGTGCAACTTGCCCAGACTGGTATGAGAAAAACTCATACCTCATAGATTAGGAGTTCGCCATGTCTCGAGTTTGCCAAGTGACTGGAAAGCGCCCTATGGTGGGTAATAATGTTTCGCACGCAAACAACAAAACCCGTCGTCGCTTTCTACCAAACCTTCATAACCATCGTTTTTGGGTAGAGTCTGAAAATCGTTTTGTACGTCTACGTGTGTCTACCAAAGGTATGCGCATCATTGACAAATTGGGTATCGATAAAGTGCTAGTAGATCTACGCGCACAAGGTCAAAAAGTTTAAGTAAATATTGGCAGTCTAATTTATCGATGAATGTCGCTATTTAGGCTGCTGCTATGCTGAATATTTACCAGCCCATATATTTATGACTGGATACTATCTACAGCCACTTAATACTTTAGACCCATACCTATCGATTGAAGACCGCTCATTTACAGGAAAGCCATCATGAGAGATAAAATTAAATTAGTATCAACAGCTGGTACTGGGTATTACTATACCACTACCAAAAACAAGCGCACTATGCCTGGCAAAATGGAAATCAAAAAATTTGATCCAAAAGTACGCCAGCATGTGATCTTTAAAGAAGCAAAAATCAAATAATCTCCATTTTTATAAATGGTTTTATTTGAACAAAAAAAGGGTTTATCAATTGATAAACCCTTTTTTATTGTTGTTATTTAGACTGACTACTATTTATCTATTTGCTATTGATTTATACATCATTAACTATAGTGCGTCGGCTCTTTGTCATAGACATGCGCATGCCATTGACTCATCTGCTTTTGCATAATAACTTGGATTGCAGCATGAATCATATGCTGCCCAATCGCTTGGGTATCACTACCTAATATCTCTTTTAACTTATCAGAAAAATCAATGGTCATCAGCGGCGCATCATCTTGTTCAGCATCACGTAAGAGCAATTTGCCATCGTCTGCTTCTACCAGCTCAAGGGTCGTCTCTTTGGCAAACCCTGCAAACTGATCGGTACTGTCATTATCTACTTCAATCTCATTATCGATATCGTATGGCATTCATTGTATCCTTATTATCCCGATTTATACCTGTAAAAAACGCGCTGATTCCACTTACTAAAGCTACTGTCTTACAGTCATGCGGGCAAAACTATCTTATTCATACAATGGACGCTTTGGCGCTATAATTCAAGGGCTGTTCTATAAGTCTTTTGCACAACTCAGGCTCGATAGTCTTAGTTTTATAGAAATTACCAGCCTTTAACGCCAGTAACGCAGTTTTGCTAGGGTAAATAAGAAAGCAACAAACATACCGAGATAGTACATGAGCTTTAACTCTAATGTCGGATCACGATATTTGAACGGTAACGCTACTGTCGCAGTCGCGGTTGGCAGTATCAATAACATGAGCAGCCAGTTTTCAAAGACGTGTAGCCAACCTTGCAAATCAGTTCCATGACGAAGTGAAGACAGTCCTAGCAGCAGGCAGGCAATAATTAAGCTGGTAAATAAACCATTTGGTAAATCTTTTGGATAAATGATATTGGCAATACTGGTCGGTATGATTCTCATGTAGAATTCCAGTCAAGCTTATAGAGCATGACTTAACGGTGAAAAAGTGTATCAAAAAACAACTTATAAAAATATTACAAGGTTATCTTCATTAAGAAGTTTTATCTTTACTAATAAAAATTTAACTATAAGTACCCATTAACCACAGCATTGAGATACAAGAGGTCAAATACCCCAAACTAATGGCATTCCAGCTCTCTATATGCATATCTTTAACCTTGTTAAGTAGGCGTGAACCTAGCCAAAATAAAAGGGGAATGCCTAGCATAAATGCGGGTACGATCACCGCCGCGTGGCGTAATACTTCACCGGCATCTTCACCAACCATCAGGCGAAAGCCATAACCAGCTAGACTCAGAACAAGGGCGAACATGGCTAAGCCAATAGTAATACCTTTTGGCACTAAGCTACGTGATTGCGAGGCTTGCCGGGACTCGGCTCGATGTTTTGCATTTTGCATATTCATATTTTACCTTTAGCTGACGTGTCGCTTAATATAATCAGTCATACAGCGGCTATTAAATAGGTAACTTTACTATTTAATAGTATATAACTTACTATATGGGGCGTTACTCCCCATTTGCCAAGGCAAGCTCTGCACGCATGGCATCGATTGCTGCTTTATAATCTTCTTGATTAAATATCGCTGAACCGGCGACGAACATATCAGCACCTGCTTCAGCAATGGCGCGGATATTACTGGCTTTGATACCGCCATCTACTTCTAATCTAATATCACGACCGCTAGTAATGATACGCTGACGTACTTGGCGAACCTTTTCTAGCGTCCCTTCAATAAATGACTGACCACCATAGCCAGGATTGACACTCATCAGTAGGACCTGATCCACTTTATCCATGACATAGTCTAAATAATGCAATGGTGTTGCTGGATTCAATACCAAACCACACTCAGCGCCGCCATCTTTAATCAACTGCAAAGAACGATCGATATGCGAGCTTGCTTCCGGATGAAATGTGATGATGCTGGCACCTGCCTCTAAGAACTGCTCAATCATACTATCAACAGGGCTCACCATTAGATGCACGTCAATTGGTGCATCAATCCCATAATCACGCAGTGCCTTACAAATCATGCTACCAAACGTCAAATTGGGTACATAATGGTTGTCCATCACATCAAAATGGATGACATCAGCACCAGACGCCAATACACGTTCTACCTCTTCGCCTAATTTGGCAAAGTCAGCAGATAATATAGAAGGGGCGATTAGATACGGCTTAGAGGGACTGATCATAATTGAGCTACCTAATGGATATTTGACTAAGGATTTAATGTATAGATGTGTGCATAGCACGAATAATACGTATGTCTATTATAACGGATAATCAGGGTCTATAATGGGTACTGAGTATCGATATTATAGCTGCACTCAGCAGATACAGACATATGCAGACATATGCAGACATATGCAGACAATTAGCGCGGTTTATATTGGGTTTTGCAATAAGCACGACCTACCGTAAAACCTCGTATCGCTTCATGCTTGGTAGCGCGATTGCTCACACGTTGACGCCATAAGCGAAACGAGGATGGTTTTAGCACCTGACGCATCAGTGTAATGACGCCAGACTCATTGAGACCATAGCTATGCTCTATCGCCTCAAACGGTGTTCTATCCTCCCACGCCATCTCTATCACACGCGACACTTGTGACTCTTCCAGGGCGTGAGTAGTCATATCATTGATGGAAGCGGCGATAACTGCGATAGCTGGGCTTGATTTTACTGCATGATTTTGAGGATTATTTAAATTGGTACTGGTAGGGTCTCGCTGTTTATTCTTTAAAGCGGCATCCATATCCGCTTGCATGGTAGCAAGCGTAGATTTAGCAGCAACAGAATTAACATCTGCTGACTGGGTATCGGCAGTAACGGTACTTAAATCTTGATAACTTGCCATAGACCTAACCTTTTAAATCTGAAACACTATAACGAACAATATGAGAGCAAATTTTAGCTAAGCTGTGCCATACGCCAGTGATGTTCAATATGCTCATTGATCACTGTTTGAATAAAATAATAGCTATGGTCGTGACCGGCTTGATAGCGCAATGTTAATGGTTGCTTGGCCTTTGTACACGCCTGTTGTAATTTTGACGTTTGCAACTGACCATCGGCTAAAAACTCATCAGCCTCGCCTTGATCAACCAAGATGCTTGAGTATTGCTGACCGACTTGTTCAATCATCTGAGAAGCGTCTGATTGCGCCCACAAGCTCTTGTCATCACCAAAATACTCTGTATAAGCTGCTTGACCCCATGCCGACTCACTGGCGGCGCACACAGGTGATAAAGCTGACACACTCACAAACTTGCCTGGGAATTTAAAACCCAATAATAAGGCACCATGACCACCCATCGAGTGACCCGTGATACCAATACTATCAATTGGAAACTCTGAGCGTAATAAATCATACAGCTCATCAACGATGTAACTTTGCATATTAAAATGCTCAGCCCAAGGTGCTTGCGTCGCATCGACATAGTAGCTTGCGCCTTGACCAACAAAATAACGCTCGTCGTTTGCCACCTCATTACCCTCACTACTTCTAGGAGAGGTATCTGGCGCGATAAATATCATACCAAGCTCGCTACATTTTTGTTGAAAATGCGCTTTGTGGGTCACGTTATCAGCATTACAAGTGAGACCTGATAAATATAAAATCGCCGGACAACGCTGCCCTGCTAGTGCCTCATCAGGCAGATAAATACTAAAGGTCATCGGCGTCTTGGTAGCCGCTGATTGATGACTGTAATAACGCTGCTCACCATCAAAACAGCGATTGACACTTTTTTGCGTAAGCTGGGTGCTGGCTGAGAGACTGTGGTTATAAGAATTATTCATAAGCATTATCCTTTTTAGCTAAGATAAAATAGTGGAAAACAGATGCTTATTTAAAAAAGCATCAGATTAAAAATGGGATAAAAATCAGTTCGCTGTGTTCTTATCATCTACAACTGTATCTGCGCCCGTATCCGGTGAAATATTGATAGTCGTTGTCGCATTCGAAGTATCTATAATACTAGCAAGCGGCGGTCGTGTTTTATCAAATAACACTTGCTCAAATGCTGGCAACGCCGTTTCCATCAAACTACCGATCACCATTTGCGGCTCTGATGGCTCAAAACCCATATAAAGCTCACGCTCTTTTACTCGATACGCAGCGTCTTTAAACGCGGCAGAAAAACTGGTGTTTTCTCTTAAGCTTTCCGCAAAAAATGCTTGCCCAAAATAGGTCATTTCAGCACTATTGGTACAGCCAAATGACATCTTGTCTGTTGCCGAAGCGGTAATCACCACTGTCGTCGGCGACGCTAATTCATCAATAAACGAACCTGAATAACAAGCCGATACCACGATAACACGCCAGCGAATACCTGAGGCATCTAACGACTCTCGCAGCCATGTTGCATCCAGATTATCCATCGCAAGCGGTGGATTAGATAAATGGATAAAATCCTGATCGCCATGCGACGATAGTGTCATAAATAACACGTCTTCATCAGCGTTCATCTGCTGACCAATTCTTTTTAAGCCGCGTAAAATACTGGTTTTGGTGGCAATTGGCTCATCTAGCCAAGTGTAGTTATTATTAATCAGTGCCAATGAATGCCCGCTAGTACCAAAACGCACATCAAACAGCTCACGTACTTTATTAATCTCAGAGCGGAAGACGTTTTGATCAGAGAATCCCGCCACACCCATAAAGTACCAATCACTTTTGCCCGGTATACTAGGATCTATACGAGCCAGCGCCTCTTGTAATAAACGCGGCTGCTCATATAATGCCGCTTCTTCTAACACCGGCTCTACCGGTATCTGCTTAAATATGGGCTGGTCAGCGACGTTACGCTGCCATATCGTCAATAGTGCAACGGCACCGATGAGGACGATGATCCGCTCCCACCACGGTATACGCAGGCGACGAGAAAATATCCATAACAATGCCAAGGTCTGCCATAAAAACAGCACCAAAAATAGCGTTGGTAAAAACGAATAACTCCAATCGGGCAACCAGCTATAACTGCCTAAAAACTGTACTAAGCTTTGTAATAGAGCCGATAAAGTATCAGCAACCAACCACAGTACAACAGGCACAAAAACCAGTGCTTGATTGCCTGCGCGCCGTGCCAGAATAATACCGCCAAGCAGAATAATCATCGGCCATATGAGATAGCTGACCAATCCTTGCTCATTAAAAATACTGCCATCTGGAGCGGCTAACCAAGAAAATAGGACATTACTACCCAAAGCCAATAGCGCAAATACAGCGAACTGAACAAAGGTAGGTTTAACCCAAGAGAATGCCCGTGTTGAGCCTACTAGCATCCACAAGGTTGCAATAATATTGGCAGCGAAATTAAGCGAAAAGCGCTGCAGTGAGACGGTTTTTAACGACGCAAGTGACAAAGACTTAGACCTCTAGCCAGTCGAGAGAAATAAAACAAATCAATGATAAAATATTTTGATATCCATGCCATTTACTGTCTTTCAATTAACTCTTTTGCAAGGCACACGAATGTCAATTTTATATTTAATTCATTATGAAATGGATATAAGAGACGGATAGCGCACATCAATATTATTGACTAATATTTTAGCTCGCTAATCTATCGCGATTGTAACGGATTGTCGGTCGAGAGCATAAGGCTGAATTGTAAAATTCGCTTAAAAACCCATCAAAAAAGGAGGTCTTAAACTTAAGACCTCCTTTTATCTCAATAATGACTGTATCAGAGACTCACTACTATCTCATCAAAAGCTCATTAACACGTCTGAGATAAGCGGCTGGATCATCTAACTGACCGCCATCTGCTAGTAATGCTTGGTCGAAAATAACTTGCGCCAATTTATCAAAATCTTCGGCTGACTGCTCGCTACTTTCAAGCTTTTTAATGAGTGGATGATCAGGGTTAACCTCAAGTGTCGGCTTGCTTTCTGGCACATCTTGACCCATTTGCTTCAGCATCTGAATCATTTGTGGTGATAACTCACCTTCCCCAACGACTAAGCAAGCAGGACTATCAACCAAACGCGTCGATACTTTAACGTCTTTGGCACGTTCGCCTAACGCCGTTTTTAGCTTATCAACGACTGGCTTCATGGTTTCTTGCGCTTTTTCAGCTTCAGCTTTTTCAGCTTCGTCTTGCAAGTCGCCCAAATCAACTGCACCTTTAGCGATGTTTTGTAGCGGTGTCTCATCAAATGAGGTCAAGAAATTCATCGCCCACTCATCAACACGGCTGGTCATCAAGATAACTTCGATGCCTTTCTTTTTGAATAGCTCAAGTTGTGGGCTATTTTTAGCAGCCGCTAGATTGTCAGCCGTTAGATAATAAATGGCTTTTTGACCGTCTTTCATACGTGCTTTGTAGTCTTCAAAGCTGGTCGTCACACTATCCTGAGTACTGGTTGCATAACGCAACAATTTGGCAATACGTTCTTGATTGCCCATGTCTTCGCCAACGCCTTCTTTGATAACATCACCAAATTCAGCGTAGAACTGCGCAAATTTTTCTTGCTTATCACTGTCTTCACTGTTGGCTAGACTGGCAAGCAAAGTCAAAATACGACGCGCGTTACCATCGCGGATAGACTTCACATCACGCGACTCTTGTAATAGCTCGCGGCTCACGTTCAATGGCAAGTCTGCTGAATCGATGACACCTTTAACGAAACGCAGGTACATTGGCAACAGCTGCTCTGCCTCGTCCATAATAAAGACGCGCTTAACATAAAGCTTTAGACCATGCTGCTGCTCACGAGTGTACAAATCTACAGGGGCTTTTTTAGGAATATACAATAGCTGAGTATACTGAACACGACCTTCGACACGGTTATGCGTCCATGCTAGTGGCACGTCCATGTCATAGGTGATATTTTTATAAAAATCGATATACTCTTCATCTTCAATCTCAGAGGCTGAACGTGTCCATAAGGCACTGGCTTTATTGATAGTTTCCCATTCGTCTGTTAAGACCATTTGACCATTGGCAGGCGTGTCGCTTCCTTCTTCAACCTCATCTTCTTGCCAAACTTCTTTACGCATCTGAATCGGCAAGCTGATATGGTCTGAGTATTTATTAACCAACTGCTTAATTTTTCCCCGGTCTAAATAGCTGTCTTCACCCTCACTATATTGCTCTTTTAAATGCAAAGTAATGGCGGTGCCACGAGTTTCTTTAGTGATAGGCTCAACGGTAAAGCTACCCGTACCATCTGATACCCAGCGTACGCCTTTATCCGCAGGTTCGCCAGCTTTGCGGGTTTCAACACTGATCGTATCGGCAACGATAAAGCCCGAATAAAAGCCAACCCCGAATTGACCAATCAACTGACCATCTTGCTTCTGTGATTCAGACAGCTTGTCTAAAAATGCTTTAGTGCCAGATTTGGCAATTGTGCCTAAATTTTCGATGGCATCAGCTTCGTTCATCCCGATACCGTTGTCAGTAAAGGTGATGGTTTTAGCGTCTTCATCGACGGCAATGCGAATTTTTAGCTCGCCATCGTCTTCATAAAGGCTGTCATCATTGGTCGCTTCAAAGCGCAATTTATCACAGGCATCAGAGGCGTTTGAAACCAGCTCACGGACAAAAATATCGGAATTAGAATATAGCGAGTGCGTCACTAAGTGTAATAATTGAGCTACTTCTGCTTCAAAGGTATGTTTTTTTAATTCTGGGCTGCTTTTATTAACATTGATGCTATCAACTTTTTGGTTATCAACTGGGTTCTGTTCACTCATAAAAAACTCCTTCAATTTATGTTAAAAACTTATTATAAGATAGCAGTACTCAAACGAAACTTACTCAATGAATATTAGAGAGCTTACGTTTTGAACACTGCTAAGCTGTTTATACTAATAGGGGCGCGGGAGAAAATTTCAAGCGTAAGAACTTGATTCAATAAAAAACACCGCCCTAGTTTCCTGAGGTGGTGTCGTTATATCGATAATAGGTTTAGCAAATATATTTAGTAATACGTTTTTAGATAGACCTATCAACTATAAGCAGCTAGGCAAATGCAGCGCTGGATCCGAATCACGGGCTGCCATTGCATCTTCAACCGTTAAGCCTAATGCTTTGGCAACGCCTTCGCCATAAGCGGCATCACACCAGTTACAGTTGCGAATGTGGCGATACTGAATAAAGTCCGGCACACCCGCCATATTGTTCGCTGTATTTTCAAATAGCACTTGTTGTTGCTCAGCACTCATCAAATTAAACAACGCTCTCGGTTGACTGAAATAATCGCTATCGTCTTCACGGAAATCATAATGCGCCGCATAGCCGTCAATTTTTAATGGTGGCTCAGCATAATCAGGCTGCTCTTGCCACTGGCTAAAGCTGTTTGGCTCATAATGCGGGCGACTGCCATAGTTATCATCGACACGTCCTTGACCATCACGATGATTGCTCATCACAGGGCAACGCGGCTTATTCACCGGAATTTGCTGATGATTGACCCCAACACGATAACGCTGAGCATCGGCATAGTTAACCAAGCGATTTTGTAGCATTTTATCCGGTGAAACGCTGATACCCGGTACCAAATTACTTGGGGCAAATGCTGCTTGTTCCACATCGACAAAGTAGTTGTCAGAGTTTTTGTTTAATTCAAACTCACCCACTTCAATCAGTGGATAATCACCTTTTGGCCATACTTTGGTCAAGTCAAACGGATGATAAGGAACGGTATCAGACTCAGCTTCTGGCATGATTTGCACATACATTTTCCACTTTGGAAAGTCACCATTTTCGATGGCATCGTACAAGTCTTTTTGATGACTTTCACGATCCGAACCAACGACTTCCGCCGCTTCTGCATCAGTTAAGTTCTTGATGCCTTGTTGCGTGCGGAAATGGAATTTGACCCAAAAACGCTCATTGGCGGTGTTCCAAAAACTATACGTGTGCGAGCCAAAACCATGCATATTTCTATACGATGCTGGCAGACCGCGATCACTCATAACGATGGTAACTTGATGTAATGCTTCAGGTAATAAAGTCCAAAAGTCCCAATTGTTGGTCGCCGAACGCATATTGGTACGTGGATCACGTTTGACGGCTTTGTTTAGGTCTGGGAATTTGCGCGGATCACGTAAGAAGAACACAGGCGTATTATTACCCACCATGTCCCAATTACCTTCTTCGGTGTAGAATTTCAAAGCAAAGCCGCGAATGTCACGCTCGGCATCAGCCGCGCCGCGCTCACCTGCGACGGTACTAAAGCGCGCGAACATTTCAGTTTGCTTACCCACTTCGCTAAAAATATCCGCACGGGTATATTTAGTGATGTCATTGGTTACGGTAAAAGTACCAAATGCGCCTGAGCCTTTAGCGTGCATGCGGCGCTCTGGAATCACTTCACGGGCAAAGTTGCCTAGCTTTTCATTTAGCCAGATATCTTGTGCTAATAATGGACCACGCTTGCCTGCAGTGAGACTGTTTTGATTGTCTGCAACTGGTGCGCCGTTGCTCATAGTCAATTGGGTCGGGGCGTAAGGACATTTTTTATCGCTGCTATTATTACTGTTGTTGTCGCTCATAATCATATTCCTTTGGATAGCAAATGGATGAAAGTACAAAACCTATTCTGAATAAGCCTCTAATAACATATCCAGAATAATTGTAAATGTTTCTGAAAAACGGCTATTTTTATTCATAGTAACCTGTAAACACAGTAATCTTGCCTTGTTAGACACCATTACAACCGATTAGCATTGATTTGTATAATTAATTAATTACATGCTTTCGTTTTGTTTTTCAGAATTACTCAAAATATTGTCTAACTCATCCAAATGCCTTTCATTCATAGAGCGATCTCAAACAATGACTACCTATTGGATACATCTTTGCACTAGCGCGGCATGGGACGAATGGTCAGAATTTGCTCACTACGACCAAAAGGTCCTTGCGTATCATGTAATATCGCGCTGCTAATCCCTATGCCATCAGCACCGTACTGCTGCACTGCCTCAATGCCAAGCCAGCGACCTTGTGGCGCGCGGTGCATATGAATTTGCAAATCAGTATTGGGGAACATCCATTCCAATTTTGCCATCCCCAGTCCAAGCCTTGGTACAACACCATTGGCAGTATCGGCCATACCCAATAAATGCACCATGTCATGGGTAGGCATACCCTCTACCATGTCAATATCATTGGTCATCCATACCATACCTTTACCAGGACGGCGATTAGGTTCAGCCACCAAACGTACGCTTTCAATGAAACCACCGGGCCAGCCTTTCATACCATCCCAAGCGGGTAACGCTTCAGGCTTATGTATGGATTTTTGATCTTCAAGCCCTGCAATGGCACTGGTATCTTGAGTAATCAAGCGCCATGCACGCGCAATGATGGCATCGCGACCACGACTGCTCATCACTGCTTCGATAAGCTCAATAGTCCTACCCGGACGGATACATCGCGTAGTCACGATAAAATCATCAAGCGGTATCAGCCCTAAAATATCCAAGCTGATACGAGCAATGCGCATATTTTCTTGTGGTATAAAACTTTGTAATTCGGCAGTGAGCAAGCCGGTGGCTGGCGCCATATGTTGCTCATGCTCATTCCAAGCGCCTTGCGCATGCTTCGTTGGCTGATAACAAGCAACACTACTACCATCTGCTTGCTGCTCACGTTTTATAAAAGTGTAATAAGCTGACATGAATGTCCTCGAATTCTTTTTAAAATAGATTGATTAGGTATAAAAGAAGGGTAAGCTTTCTTTGTTTAGCGCATAAGGGCTTGTTTTTGTACCGTCAGCAGTGTGCGACTTTTAGCCATTACAAATAGAAAGAAAGCCATAATGGCAATAAGCGCGCCATATAACAGACTGTAATCTCTCATAAACTGGGTTGCATTTAACATCAGCATCCCTATCAGGATAACAATCGTAAACGTATTAATTTTTAATTGTTTATTGATCTCATCAAGGCTAGCTTCTGCCAAGACAAATCTTTTTTTCTGCTTTTTCATTTTATGTTACCTATCTGGCGCTATATACAAAGCCTGCTTATTTTATTTGCCAACTTGCGTCATTGGAATTCGTAAAGCTTTTGGCAAGCTAAAGGTGACATTTTCTTCAATACCCAACAGCTCACTTGGCAAGTCACCACCCCAATCTTGCAGCTGCTGTAGTACCTCTTGAATCAATACTTCAGGCGCTGAAGCACCCGCAGTCACGCCCACACTTTGTATCCCATCGAACCAGCTCTTATTCATTTCAGTGGCATTATCAATCAAATACGCGCGGCAATTCATGCGCTCTGCCAATTCACGCAAACGATTTGAGTTTGATGAGTTTGGTGAGCCAACGACCAAAACCACCTCACAGCGACCCGCTAAATCCTTGACCGCATCTTGACGGTTTTGGGTGGCATAACAGATATCGTCTTTACGTGGACCTTGAATATGTGGGAACTTTTCTCTCAATGCATCAATAACGCGCGCGGTATCGTCCATCGATAAGGTCGTTTGGGTCACAAATGCTAAGCGCTCAGCATTCTGTACGCTCAAGGCTTCAACATCGCTCTCGTTTTCAACCAGATGAATCTGTCCGCCATGACGATGGTTAAAGCGTCCCATAGTGCCTTCTACTTCAGGATGTCCCGCATGTCCAATCAATACCGCATCCATACCATCCTGCGCAAATTTAGCGACTTCGATATGTACTTTAGTGACCAAAGGACAAGTAGCATCAAACACCGTCAAATCACGACGTTCTGCTTCATCTTCTACAGCTTTTGAAACCCCGTGAGCTGAAAAAATAACAATAGAGCCGTCTGGCACTTCATGTAGCTCTTCCACAAAAACAGCACCGCGATTGGCCAAGTCGGATACCACGAACTTGTTATGTACCACTTCATGACGGACATAAATGGGTGGCTCAAAACGTAACAGTGCTTCGTTGACAATCGCAATCGCGCGATCCACACCAGCACAAAATCCACGTGGATTGGCAAGATAAATTTGCATAAGAAGACCTATCATTAGATAATTTATATAAAAGCCTAGGCTTAAAGCTTAAGCCACCGAAACTTTTATTCAAAAGTTGGGATAAAATCGATACCCTACTTTAGCATAATTTGCTTTTAAAGCAGTTTATAATGAGGCATCGATTACTACTTTTGTCAGCATACATGATGGTATTTTTTATTTTTACCAGCCTTTTATATTAATTCGAATACTTTTATTTATTTATCAAGATACAATTCACTAGGACACACTGTATGACAGGTTCATTATTTATTATCACTGCGGCTTCTGGCACAGGCAAGACCTCATTGGTTAAGCAGCTACTTGCCACCACCAATGACTTGACTGTCAGTGTTTCACACACCACTCGTGAGCCGCGCCCAGGCGAGATTGACGGTCATCATTATCATTTTACTGACGTTGATAAGTTTGTGACTGCCATCAGTGAAAGTCAGTTTTTAGAACATGCCGAAGTGTTTGGCAATTATTATGGCACCTCAGAGCAAAGTGTACGCGCGCAACTGGACGCTGGTGTCGATGTCATTTTGGAGATTGATTGGCAAGGCGCGCTGCAAGTCAAAAAAATCTTTACTGATGCCATCATGATTTTTATTTTACCGCCAAGTATCGCCACTTTACGTCAACGCTTATCAACGCGTGGACAGGACAGTATGGAGGTGATCGAGCAGCGTTTGGCTGGTGCTGTTAATGAGATGGCGCAGTACGTCAATTTTGACTATGTCATTATTAATGACAGTTTTGAGGTTGCTTTAACTGAGCTTAAAGCAATTATCGTTGCCGATAGACAGACGCTAAAGCGTCAACAGCAGCGTTATCAGCGCACGATTACCAATCTACTTAACAATACAGTAGACGAGTAAATGTGGCGTTGACTTGCCTTAATGCTTCATCTTGAAAATAGTTATCAGCAGACAAGCAAAAAGCAATTACGCCTGCAAGCAAAAAATGCTATAATGTCTAGCTATCCCCCTTTATATTTTTGATATTATTTTTATTGAGTGGCGCGCCATGCTCGCAACCAGTAAAAACAACCGAGGTAGCTATTTATGGCACGAGTGACGATTGAAGATTGTTTGGATAATGTTGATAATCGCTTTGAGCTGGTTCTAGTCGCAAGCAAGCGCGCACGTCAGTTGGCTAAAGGCATTGCAGAGCCGTTGGTTGATGTTGATAACGACAAGCCAACAGTATTGGCATTACGTGAAATCGCTGCTGGTAAAATTACCCGTGATATTTTAAATCAGCCAGAGCATAACTTTGCTACTAGCTCGTTAGATTTAGCATTGTCAGGCGATCATAGCTTCTAATAAATTACCGTAAAAAGTATGAATTTAGCAAGCATACGAGTATTGACTGACGATAGAGACCACAGCATAGGCTGTGGTTTTTTGGTTGTAATGATACTGGCTTTACTGTTTTAGTAACCGTTTGGTGCTTAAAGCCTAACCTTAAGTAAGAATTCTCCAGTTTTTACACTAGCTTATTGCTTAGCGGTTGACATTGGCGGCGATTTACGATTAATTAGAGGGTAGTCTGCCCAATTTTCAGCTTTATTCTTAAGCTCTATATCAATAGCTCAGCATTTATTCAGCCATTCTTTACCTTGCTAAATCATCATTTAAGCAGGTAAAAGAACATAGGATCGTGACTTTATGATTCAAAACTTGCCCAAACTCAGTCATCCGTTAGTTGATGACGCTCAATATAACCTGCTGCGTTCAGTAGGTTACCTCACGGGCGCTGAACGCCGTGATATTGTTGATGCCTGTGAGTTCGGTGATGTTGCGCATATTAAAGACAAGCGCAAGTCAGGAGAGCCTTATATCACGCATCCGATTGCGGTCGCTGAGATACTAGCCGGCTTTCGCTTAGATCGAGATACCATCATTGCGGCAATTTTGCATGATACGGTTGAAGATACGGAAGTGAGCGATGAGCAGATAGAGCAGCGTTATGGCAAAGTGGTTTCTAGGCTGGTCGATGGTGTGACCAAATTAAAATCATCGACGCATAATAAACAAGAAAATAAAGCGGCGACCTTTCATAAAATCCTAACGGCTACCCTCGCAGACCCACGTGTATTGATTATCAAGCTTGCTGACCGTTTGCACAATATGTCGACCCTAGATGCGGTACGTCCTGAAAAACAACGTACCACCGCTCAAGAAACTTTAGACTTTTATGTGCCCTTTGCACGGCTCATGGGTCTCAACGATATTGCTGATTATATCGAGGTACTTTGTTATCGCAATCTTAACTCTGAGATGTATAACAAGATCTCTGATAAATTGCTACAACATGGGCTTGGGCGCAATTTTCAGAGAGAAGCCATTCATCGTTATTTAAGTATTGTTCTCAATAATCTTGATCTTGATGGCATGGTTAAAGTCTTAGACAATCGCGTGGTTATCTTCCGACAATTTTTCCGTAATCGCGGCGAGATTAATGCACTGCTACGCCATTACGCATTTGAGATTGTGCTAGATAATATCGAAGCTTGTGACAAACTTGCCTACTATCTCATTAAAAAATATCAAATTGCGGACAGTCATATCGCGGACAATATCCGCAGACCTTTACCTGGCGGCAATCAATCGCTGACGCTTATCTACGAGCGCGACAATGATTTTGTTAAAGTAACGATTTTGACTAAGCAGATGCAAAGTGCGGCAAGGCTTGGTGTCATTGGTGCAGAGCATGCCTCTGATGTCAGCCAATCAGTCATTCAGGCGTCATTACGCAATATGAAAGATTTGGTCGATGAGGACTGTTTAAACGAAGGCAACCCTGATTTTGCCGCCGCGGTATCGACTATTAATGAGCTGATGGATTACCTGCATTCTAGCAAAATCATCTGTTATAGCCCGCAAGGTCGCGCTTATGAGTTGCCACAAGGTGCCACAGCGCTAGACTTTGCTTATGCTGTTGGTCCGATGGTTGGCAATGTCGCTGTTGGCGCTAATATTGATAAAAAACATGCCAAGCTTGGGACTGTAGTCAAAAATGGACAGTTAGTAGAAATCGAGGTTAATAGCCATTCTGAGCCAAAAGCAGAATGGCTTGGGTTTGTGGTTACTAATAAAGCCCGTGTAGAGATTTTGCGTTGGTTCAAAGATTTATCGGCGGCTGATAAGCAGCACCATGGTAGACAAGCACTAGATCGCGCGCTAAAAACCTATCAAAAAAGTCTCGATGATTTGACCGATAGTGATTGGAAAAATCTAACAGAATGGCGTGGACTGACTGAGAAATCAGCGCTATTTGAGCAAATAAGCTCCGGTACGTTATTACCGCAACTCGTGGTCACGCGTTTGTTTAGCGATGAAGTCTGTGATATCCAATCGCAAGAACGTATCGATGACATGACCCAACCACAGCAACTGATCGTCAATGCTTCAGGCGTTGAGCTTGATTTTGCCAATTGTTGCCATCCGATTTATGGTGATCCTATCGTTGGACATTTATCCCGTCATGGTCTGGTCGTGCATCGACATAAGTGCTTTTCACTAGACGATATTCGTAAAGACAATCCCTATCAAGTCATCCAATTACGTTGGCGCAACGATAAGGCGATCAAGCAAAGTGACTCAGAAGATCACGATAATAAAATTCGTTTTCCTGCTTATTTAAAACTGTCTATAGCACTGAGCGACGAGCAAATCAGTAAAGTTATTTATAATCTGCGGCAGTTAAATATAGGGGTTGAAAAGGTCGACGTACGTAGCAATGATACTATCATTCATATTGTGGTTCGTAGTCGCAATCACTTAGCCCAAGGTATTCGTGAACTACGCTCCTTACTTGGTTTCCCCAATATTATGCGTTTATATCAACTATAAATACTTTTATAATCATAACTGTTAAAATATATGCCTTTTAAATTATCTCTTAACACATAGATGATTTTGAAATATGTAAAACTTTTAATCCTGCTAAACGCTTCTATTAATTTTTAGAAAATAGCTTTAGCACATCAAACACCAAAAAATATGATAAGGATATATCATGACACGTCAAACCATCCAAACGGATAAAGCACCTGCAGCCGTTGGCACTTACTCACAAGCGGTAAAAGTTGGCAATACTGTTTATATTTCAGGTCAGCTAGGTTTTGACCCTATCACCATGGAATTAAAAGAAGGGTTTGATGCACAAGCGAAGCAAGTATTTGAAAACATAAAAGCCATCTGTGAAGCTGCTGGTGGCAGCTTAAATGACGTGGTCAAATTCAATGTATCGTTAACTGATTTAAATGATTTTGCAGCATTAAACGAAGTATTTATGGCTAATTTGACTGAACCTTACCCTGCCCGCGCAGCGGTGCAAGTAGCGGCATTGCCTAAAGGTGGCGTGGTCGAAATTGAGTCTATTCTATATATTGAATAAGTTAGATATTCAATACTGCTTGAATAACAATATTTCATATTAGATCACCATAAGCTTAGCCTCATGCTAAGCTTATTTGTCTCTCCCTCTTTATTTTTATTCCATATTGACTTAATCAAACTGCGAAGCCTTTTTATGTTGGTACAAGTTGCTCTGCCCGTGCCCCTTTATCGGGTATTTGACTATAGCCTACCGTCCGATATAAGTGCTTTGCCAAATGCTTCGCCAAACAACAGCTCAATACAACTGCCGCAAATTGGCAGTCGTGTTGAGGTCTCCTTTGGTCGTCAGACTTTAATCGGAATCGTAGTTGCTCATATTGCGCAAGTGGATACCAGCGTACCACTCAATAAGCTGAAACCCATTAATAAGTGTTTAGATGCTGAGTCTATTTTAGATAACAGCATGCTAAAGCTCGCCTATTGGCTTGCTCGTTATTATCATTATCCGCTTGGTGAGGTGTTAGCGGTCATCTTGCCCACGTTGGTTCGTCAAGGTAAACCACTAGATTTACTCATTACCCATTGGCGGATTCTGCCACATATCACTGATGACGACTTTCGTACTAACGCCAAAAAGCAAAAGCAGCAGTTTGATATGCTAAAGCTACATGGTCAACATGGTGCAAGTGAAGATGTACTACTATTAGAAGGTATGGAGCGTGCTTTTTTAAAAAAACTAGAAGATAAGGGTTTGATTGAGCGCTATATTCAACCAAAACAAGCACCTACTCCTGTCAAATTGGCAAAAATGCCCCTTGATCTTAATGAGGAGCAACAGCTTGCCGTTGCAGCGATTGTTGCTGCACATGAATCCAAATGCTACACGGGCTTTTTATTAAATGGCATTACCGGTAGTGGCAAGACTGAAGTCTATCTACAAGCCATGCAAGCAGTATTAGAGGCTGGCAAGCAAGTGCTTATTTTAGTACCTGAGATTGGACTCACACCGCAGACGCGTGCGCGTTTTGCCAGTCGCTTCGCTGCGCATATCGTCTTGCTACATTCTGGTATAAATAACACTCATCGATTGCAAGGTTGGCAAGATTGCCGTACGGGTCACGCACAAATCATTATTGGTACGCGTTCGGCAGTACTATATCCGTTTGCAGATTTAGGCTTAATTATCGTTGATGAAGCGCATGATGGCTCCTATAAACAGCAGGATACCTTGCGCTATCATGCTGCTGATGTCGCACTTTATCGAGGATTCCAAGCTAAAATACCGGTGGTCCTTGGTACGGCTACCCCTTCTCTTGAACATTTAAAATTAGTCGATGAGGGCAAGCTAGTAGAGTGTCAATTATCGACGCGCCCTGGCAATGCTAAACCTGCGCCCATGCAGCTGATTGATGCGCGCTTGCAAAGTACTCATCAGCAAACGCAAGATGATGGCGCGCGCTATGATACCGGACTGACGGATGCGCTTATCGGCGCCATAAGGCAAACCCTAGAAGCTGGCGATCAAGTTTTGATATTTTTAAACCGTCGCGGCTATGCGCCTGTTTTATTATGCGAGGCGTGTGGTTGGCAGGCAGATTGTCCGCGCTGCGACGCGCATTTAACCGTTCATTATAATAATCAAGCCCAGCGTAGCAATTATTCCAGCAACTCTTATTTAAAATGCCATCATTGTGATTGGCAAGCCTATATTCCGACTGTATGCGCTGATTGTGGCAGTCAAAATCTAGATGCCAAAGGGATGGGAACAACAAGGCTAAGCGAAAATTTGCACGCTATCTTTGCCAATCCGCAAACCAGTAAAGCGCTTTATCCCATTATTCAAATTGATCGTGATACCACTAGGCGTAAAGACAGCTGGGAAAATATCTATCAGCGTATTAATGAAGGCAATCCTGCCATATTGGTCGGTACGCAAATGGTTGCCAAAGGTCATCATTTTCCCAATGTCACGCTCGTTTGCTTACCCAACGCTGATCGTGGCTTTTTGTCTGCAGACTTTCGTTCGCCAGAGCATACTGCCCAATTGATGATCCAAGTAGCAGGGCGTGCAGGACGCGGGGATAAATCAGGACGGGTATTGATTCAAACGCTGCAACCGGACAATGCGTTATTATTAAAATTGGTGAAAGATGGTTATTTGTCTTTTGCTCGTGAGCTGTTGCAAGAGCGTAAAATGATGGGACTGCCCCCTCATAGTCATGCTGCGCTGATACGCTGCGAAGGTAAAACCCTTGCTGCCACCACACAAGCACTCAAAGATGCCATTGCCGTTCTGCCAACAGGGCACAATTTAGCCGTTCTTGGTCCTATCGATGCGCCCATGAGTAAAAAGAACAGTCGCTATCATGCCCAGCTTTTGCTATTGGCCAAGGATCGGCAGCAACTGCATCATGTTTTAAATCATTGGTGGCAACCCGTCCTTACCCTACCGAGCGCTAAATATCTTAAGCTTACTTTAGATATTGATCCTGTCGGCTGGTAATGGAAATTTGCGAGTTATTGCTAGCATAATTATTTGTCGCATTACTCTTTTATCTTTACTTCGTCAGTACAGTTTCTAATATTTGACTATGATAAATTTACAATAACAAGTTGATCATTGTTATCAAAAACCATCCTACCTTATGTAGAGTAGATATTGCTCATTAAATCCATTATCAGCAAAATTGAGTGTTGTTATGAATCCAGACCATCCAAACTCTAAAAAAAATGACCATGCTCATCAGAGTATATCGGCTGATACGCATGGACACGTTAAGGAAGGTGAGGAAAGTAGTGGAAAAAGTAATAATGCTTATAAGAATCAAGAAAGCCACGATCATGATGAACATCTAGAGCAAACAGTCGCCACGCGAGATACCAAAGGCTATCAGCGCACTTTACTGATAAGTTTTTTGATTATTACAGGCTACATGTTTGTAGAAGCAATCGGCGGTTGGCTCACTGGCAGTTTGGCATTATTGTCCGATGCCGGTCACATGCTGAGTGACGCGATAGCACTTGGCGCCACCTTAATGGCATTTAAAATTGGGGAAAAAGCAGCTACTCATCAAAAAACGTTCGGTTATAAACGCTTTGAGATTTTAGTTGCCTCTGTGAATGGGGCTACACTTGTCATTATTGCGCTAATGATTTTTTATGAGGCCATTAAACGCTTTAATTCACCACCTGAAATTGCGACCCAAGGCATGCTTATCGTCGCCACTATCGGTATGCTGATCAATATTTTGGTTGCATGGCTTATGCACCGAGGTAGCCGTAGTGGCGATACTCACGGTCATGATCATGGAGCCAATGAAGGCACAGCAACGGTCAAAACATCGGATGATAAAGAGCCGGTCAATCTCAATATGCAAAGTGCTTATTTACACGTATTAAGTGATTTAATGGGTTCAGTGGCTGCCATTATCGCCGCATTATTAATGATGAGTTTTGGCTGGGTATGGGCAGATGCGGTAGCGTCCGTAATTGTAGCGATACTTATTTTATTTAGTGGCTACCGTGTCGTACGGGATTCCGTACATATCTTAATGGAAGGGACGCCAGAAGGCATCTCTCTAGTTAATGTTGAGGAAAAACTCCTTGCTCATCCGCAGGTGCAAAAAGTGCATGACCTACACGTTTGGAGTATTACCAGTGGTTTAAACGCCTTATCTTGTCATGTGGTCGTCGATGGTGAAATGAGTATTCATGAGTCCAGTATATTGATTGGCAGTCTAGAACAAAGCCTGCTTGAGCTCGGCATCCATCACGCTACTATTCAGGTAGAAAGTGCGGCACACCCACAAACGAGTACCCATAGCGATGCCCTAGTCTGCAATATCTCAGAGCGACCAGCAGAGAATAACCATATCGGGCACAATCATTAAAATAGTTTGTCATTGAAAAAGTCTGGTTTAAAAAAAGCTACCAGTCATCTAGACGTCATTAATTATTTAAATATCGTCAATTGTTAATGACGTCTAATGAAATCATAAAAACAACACAGTATAAGCCACAATAACCATACGGCAATGCTTATCCAAACACCCAATCCCACTCCTAGCAAAGTCATGCGAATCCAAAAATCCAAGTCACCATTCATGATATGAGGCAAATAAGCGGGTCCCATATTCGATGCCATTATTAGCCAAAGTCCAATTATAAGTGCCAATCCTGCACCTATAATTCTTAATATTATCTTTCCAATATTTTTTAATAAGCTAAGGCGATTAAGTATAGCAAGCTTATTTTCTAGAGTATTATTCATAAGTCTTCTCTTTCTATTTTTTCATTTAAGCCATATTTAATGCCCTATCTTGCGATTAATAGTAATCAAATATAGCAAAATGAAATATCTCCATACCGCATATACCAATATCACACTGACTTTTATCAATGTAATCACATGTTAAAAATGATGAGAAATTTAGCCTCACTGTCATATTTTTAATATAAATTCTGTATACTGAAAATTGAAACGCCACATTTGCCACCAATGGATGACCTTCTGCTATGTCTAGACGCTCAGCGCCATTCGTCGCCCCAAGCTATATCGATGACCCGATTTCAAAGGATGGCAAAAAACACGCCAAAGTTTTATTATCCACGCTGCAAGAAGACATTGCTCGCTTTCGAGACGTACAGTTTCCACCTGATATCTTACGTCAAATTCGTGACATGCCTATCTATGAAGGTAACTTAGCAGAAGTCCAAGCCTATCAGCAACGTTGGCACAATTTGCTTGAACGCGCCATGGCGTTTTATCCTGCTGCCAATCTGCCGCCTGACTATTTGCCACTGCCTGCCAGCCTTGAGATACCGCAGTTTATATATCATGTGCAGCGCCTACATCTGACCAAAACCCATGCAAAAGAATCCAAGAGTTTCGGCTCGGTCGGGGCACTTACGGATAAATGCGGCGATTATAGTGCTGATGACATTGCACGTATGACTGCTGCGTTTGATAAGGATGAGGAGACGCGTTTGGTCGCGCACCGTGAGTTTATTGATTTGCGTGCTTATGTATTTTGCCGAGATAATAAGGGTGAGATGCTAGAGCCTGAACGGGTACGGTTTTATCGAACGGGACTTATTGTCCATGCCCTACCCGATTTTAAAATCGTAGACAGTCGACAGACACCACGCAAGCGCCGTAACGATGCTTATAACAATCCGCTGGCAGATAATGGCGTGTGGAAAATTTATCGTAAAAAATAATCGTTATAAAATTGCTTTTTATTTCTAATACTGCTGTTGTACTGCCCATTTATCGTCATTGCTAAGGATTCCAGATGTTCGCTGCCGCCGCCAGCTCACCAAATTTAATGTTACAAGCGACAATTTTCTTGGGAGCAGCCCTGCTCTTTGTACCCCTTGGTAAACGTTTTGGTATTGCGACGGTTTTAGGTTATCTGATCACAGGATTGATATTAGGTCCAAGTGTACTGGACGTGGCAGGTGACGCTGAGAGCTTATTACATTTCTCTGAGTTTGGCGTGGTGATGCTGCTGTTCATCATTGGGCTTGAGCTGCAGCCATCAAGGCTCTGGGCACTCAGGCGCTCAATATTCGTCCTTGGCGGTTTGCAAGTTGGTTTGACTGGTGTCTTATTGATGGGGCTGTTACATCAGATTTTTGGCTTGCAGCTCGATACTGCTTTTATCGTTGGCTTCGGGCTTGCGCTCTCATCTACCGCCTTTGTCCTACAAATTCTGACTGAAAAACAGCAGCTATCGAGCACTCATGGCCGTGAAGCCTTTACGATTTTATTATTCCAAGACATTGCGGTTATCCCTCTATTAGCGGTCATTCCTTTCTTATCAGGGGTGCGTGAACAAAGCTATGATTTGATTTATTTTGGTAAAGTTTTTGCGGTTTTTGCTGGGCTTATCTTTGCCAGTCGCTACGTCGTTCGTCCATTTTTTAAATTTGTTGCCTCAAGTGGTGCGTCAGAATTACTAACGGCAGTCGCGCTATTTATCGTAATGGGTGTATCGATTTTGATGGGTCAAATCGGGCTCTCAATGGCGTTGGGCGCATTTTTAACTGGTGTACTGTTGGCGGATTCTGAATACCGCCATGAGCTTGAAGCCAGTATCGAGCCTTTTAAAGGATTGTTATTAGGTCTGTTCTTTATGTCAGTCGGTATGTTGACCGATGTGAAATTGATATTAGCAAAACCCATTTTTATCATCGGCTGTGCGATGGCATTAATGTTTATCAAGTTCGGAGTGATTACAGCTATTGCAAAAATCTCAGGTAATCGCTGGCCAACCAGCATTCGACTGGGGGTTACACTGGCTCAAGGTGGTGAATTTGCTTTTGTCTTGTTCAGTGTTGCGAGTGCCCAAAACGTCTTACAACCTGAACTTGCCAATACGTTAAACCTGATCGTAACCATCTCTATGGCACTCACTCCTTTGGCATTCTTGTTATTAGAAAAAGTCGGCGAGCCATTATTTGCCAAAAGCAAACCAAGCCGCGAATACGACACGATTCCAGATCATGAGCATCAGGTGATTATTGCTGGCTTTGGGCGAGTCGGTCAGATTATCGGTCGTGTGCTACGTATGCACAATATTGAATTTACCGCGATTGAGCGCTCGGCAAACCGCGTCGATTTTGTCCGTAAATTCGGTAACCAAGTCTATTATGGTGATCCAAAAAACCCTGAAATCCTACGTGCAGCAGGTATCAAAAAAGCACGTGTCTTTATCCTTGCCATCGATGATTTAGAGCGTTCTATCACTACCGCCCAATATTTACGTAAAAACTATCCAGATTTAATTATCTTAGCACGGGCACGTGACCGCCAGCATTACTACCGATTACGTGAGGTTGGGGTTCGTCATATCTGGCGTGAGACGTATTTGTCCTCGCTAGATATGTCGCGTGAGTCGCTACAATTGCTTGGCATCTCACCAGAAAAAGCGCGTGAGACAGTGCAAACTTTCCGTGATTATGATGATGATCTGATTGAACGTCAACAAGCTATTTATGATGATGAGGCCAGTATGATTGAGTCGGCTCAATCATCGATGGCGGAGCTTGAAAGCTTATTTGATGAAGATATTGGCAAAGCGCGTAAGATGGACTTGAGCGATTTTTATGAAGCGCTAAAAAGCCAAGCCATACCAGTCGATGATGAAAATAATACGACTGAATCTAAGCATTAATTTTTTCAACTATAGAAATAGTTGTCAAAAATAATTCTCAATCTTTGTAGCCACCTAATCAGGGCTACAATTTTCCGGCGCTTGTTTTTTATTCAATGAACTGATGCATTCCCAATCATCACTGTTTGGCAGATGATAAAAGACCAGTGTTTGATCATTGAGATAGCGTATAGGAAATTTTACATTTTGAATGGTCGCAATCACTACACAATCAGTTTCTGCAACACCAGCTGCGCTACGATCGATCTCAATATGCACCTTCTCAGTACCGCTATCGATAGGCAGATCCAGCGGACATTGTCCTGTTTGCCGATACGCTAGCGCCACATAATTTTGCGTGGTTTTAACGGTATCATACGCATCAAACAGCACTTCGTTTTCTTTTGGTTTGGCGATAATGGGTAAGAACTGCACTTTAATGACCATTAATATAAAGGCAAAAAATCCAAAACCCCATCCTAGCCCAAATAAGCTCACCCCGCCCTCTTGGCTTAGATGGGCTTGTTGCAAGCGCGCATCTTGTGGATAGTCATTAATCACGTCGGCAATCTCACGTCGTGCCATTCGGTAATAGTAAGCATCCGTCCAACGTGCCACCATAAACGACCAAAACAGCCAAATCAGCGCGGCAATACTAACGCGTATCGTCATCTGATAAGCATCAGCAATATAAGGCATTACTAAGAACTCAACCGCTACCAAGACTAGCGCGATATTAAGCTGAATAAACGACCATCCTGCCACGCTGTAGACGAGCGCATCCATATAACGCTTACGATAGAGCAACCATGGAAAGGTCACAAAAAATGCTGCCCAATGCCATTTTGGCGACAGATAGCCTTGTTCATCAAATTGCTTAAAGCGTTTTAGATAATAGCGTTGGCTACGATGCCCGATAAACCATTTATCCAGTTGTGTGCGTCTGGCAGGAGGCAATTTTTCTTGGTAAAAAGGGGGCGGCGAATCCGTCTCAATAAATAACATAGTGACAAGCCTTACATGCGATTAAAAAGACATTTAACTTAACTATTGGGATTATATGATAACGCTAATAGCATTGTATGGGCCAGAGAAACACTAGATAAATAGTGCACCTAAATTACAAAACGCGCTAACATTATTAAAAAAGTATTGTTCATTCACAGCCGTACAGATTTCACTTATAATAAGCGCACTACCCATTTATTAAGCCTTGTTAATCCTATGAGTCAACATCCTGATATTAATACCAACGTCGACGCCACCAGCCTTACCGATGATCAAAAATCTTTAGACACTAATGCTACTAGTGGCAATGAGGTCGCACCTGACGGCAGTAAGCATATTCGTATCGTCAACACCTTTATGAAACGCCGTACGCACATGAATAAAAATGCCGAGCTGGCATTGACGGCGCCTGAATTTGCGCATTACTTGGTTAATAACAGCTTTGGTGATGGTAATCTTGAAGGTATTGACGATTTGCGCGCGCTATTTGCTGGATTGCCAAACGGCAGTGAGGCACCCTTGACCCTTGAGATTGGTTTTGGACTTGGGGATTCGTTCATTGAAATGGCAGCAGCCGAGCCAAGTCGTAATTTTGTTGGCATTGAAGTCCATGAGCCGGGTATCGGCAAATGCGCTTATATGGCTGGTACTCAAAATTTGAGTAATGTCAGAATCATCAATGGTGATGCCATTCAACTACTCAAACAGCTACCAGAAAACCATATCGATCGCATTCAGCTCTACTTTCCTGACCCATGGCAAAAAAAGCGCCATCATAAACGCCGCTTTGTTAGCCCTGAGCGTATGGCGATTGTCACCCGCAGCCTAAAGCAAGGCGGCTGGTTCCATACCGCCACTGACTGGGAACATTATGCCTTTTGGATGGTAGAAGTTTTGGATGGTTTTGCAGGCTTAAGCAATCAAGCAGGCGCAGGCAATTTCACTTCCCGCCCTGACTTTCGTCCAATGACAAAATTTGAGCGCCGCGGTCTAGCAAGCGGACATGGGGTTTGGGATTTAATCTATTTAAAAGACTAATACCAAACGCATTACGTCGGCTTCCTTTAAAGCGGCTAAGATATTTATCAGTATCTTAGCCGCTTTTTTATATCTATCAGTCTTCAAACCTTTTACTCATAAGGGTTAAAGACTGATATAACTGACTATAAATATGTTTGATGAGTATCAATAGCTTTCAATTCGAAAAAAAATTATCAGCACAGATGTGAAACATAGGCATTGCCCATACTAAAATCCTGCTAAATTTAAACTTGTAAAATCAGAAATAGCCAAGTTTTGTAAATTAAATGATAACTCTTGTCTGCGCAATCATTGATACCGTAAGGGCTTGGTGAGTTCTCCCCATAAGCTGTGGATAACCCTGTGCATAAGTCGCTACTTGACAAGCATTTGCCTAGATAGCTTAAAGGCTTAGGTAAAATCGTTCATTTTTTGTACGATTTAAAAATTTATTAAAATCAATAGGTTAATGATAATTTAAAAGTAAAATAATTTATTTATAAAATTTTTAATATTAATTTTATCCTATGATATGTTTCACACTGGCTAAATAAACTTTATTTATTTATTGTGGATAACTTCCAAAACTATTGACAAATAGTATGCTCATCAGGTTCAAATATGAACAGCAATTTTGAGAATTATATACAAATATTTTTGTTTTCCCATACGACATCTATTGTCGCCTAGTATTCAGTTATGCTCAATATATGCCTTGGATTTTGTTATAATTACCCTATCTAATAAACAATGATATAAAGTTAGAGGAAGACATAATCTGGTGATATAAGTTGCAAGCCCTACGAGCCTCATTAAAATCTCTAAACTTTTTTTCGCTTTTATCAGCATCTAATTTTACTGTATAGTAGCGTGATGTAACTGACATCGCGATCTACAAGACTCATCTCATTACCTACTCTAAGCTTAGTTCAAAATGCTATCAGCGATAGCTTACATTGTCATTGATAACATTGAACAAGCCGTTTTTGATATTAATACAACTTATTCTTATAAATGATTGATAACAAGGAGTCCTACATGGACGACAATAAAGCCAAAGCACTTAAAGCTGCACTAGCTCAAATCGAAAAGCAGTTTGGTAAAAATACCATCATGCATTTGGGTGACAACTCAGCAACGCTTGATGTCGACGTGGTATCGACTGGTTCATTAGGTTTAGATATTGCACTCGGGATTGGCGGTTTGCCAAAAGGTCGTATCGTTGAAATTTATGGCCCTGAAAGCTCAGGTAAAACGACTATGACATTGCAGGCAATTGCAGCGTGCCAGAAACAGGGCGGCGTTTGTGCCTTCATCGATGCTGAGCATGCCTTGGACCCTGTATATGCCCGCAAGCTTGGTGTGAATACGGATGACTTGCTACTTTCACAGCCTGATAATGGTGAACAAGCACTTGAAATTACCGATATGTTAGTACGCTCAGGTGCAATCGATATGATCGTTATTGATTCGGTCGCAGCCTTGACGCCGCGTGCCGAGATTGAAGGCGAGATGGGCGATTCACACATGGGTCTGCAAGCCCGTTTGATGAGCCAAGCTTTACGTAAAATCACTGGTAACGCCAAACGTTCAAACTGTATGGTGTTATTTATTAACCAGATTCGTATGAAAATCGGCGTGATGTTTGGTAGTCCTGAAACCACAACTGGTGGTAATGCGCTTAAGTTCTATGCCTCGGTACGTATGGATATTCGCCGTATCGGTGCAGTCAAAAATGGTGATGAAATCATCGGTAACCAAACTCGCGTTAAAGTCATCAAAAACAAGATGGCACCGCCATTCCGCCAAGCTGAATTTGAGATTACTTACGGTGAAGGCACCAATCACTTAGCTGAAGTGATTGATTTGGGTGTTGAGATTGGTGCAGTTGGTAAAGCAGGCTCTTGGTACAGCTATGGCGATGAGAAAATCGGTCAAGGTAAAGCCAATTCTGTACTGTTCTTAAAAGAGAACCCTGCTATTGCTGAAGAGATAGAAGCCAAAATCCGTGCTGAAAAACTCGGCGTAAAAGATGACAGCAAAGCAGCGGTCGTGGCTGAGACTAACGAAGAACTAGCTTCTGAACCTGTACAATAACGGTATATTTTCAAACCGTTATCAGCAACTATGATGTCTTATGAAAATTAAAACGTTAGCTGAAATACTCGCTGAGTCGGATACTGATTCAGCGAGTTCTACGCATAAAAACCAGAAACCCATTGAACAACATTCATCTACTAGGTACTCATATAAAGACAAGCCTAAAAGTACCAGTAAAACTGGCAAGCGCTCTCAGCATCTAAATACACATGATTTAGATGAGAAGTGCACAGTAGGTAACCATACTAACTTTACGGCAGATTCGATTGGCGCCTCTTCCTCTTTAAAAGTTTCATCCAAATCCAAAAAACGTAAAAAACACTTTCATCCAGCTGCTACCTTTCACGCTGAGCCTAATAGTGTACCTACTTATCAGCCACCTGCTGCGCAAAGTATCAAAGAGATGCTGGCTGAAGTTAAACATGCGGTTCATGACAATAAAGAAGATAGTGTCTCTATTAATGAGACTGGCATTGATTCAGCTTTGATGAACTCAGAACCAGCATTTGAATCGGTAGCTGCTCATGATACTCAGGGAGGCGACCAAAACAGCCAAATCGACAACCTACCAGCTGCTCTAAAGGCATATTTGCGCACGCCTGAGCAGCGCCAAGCGGAAATGGATGCAATCAAAGCAGAAAGTCGCTTACGTTGGTTGGCATTTTATTATTTGTCACGCCGCGAATACGGTAAGGCTGAGCTTAAGCAAAAATTGCTAGATAAAGAGCAAGAAGTGGCTAAAATTGATGCCCTACTCGATGAGTTTGAAGAAAAAGGCTATCAAAGTGATTACCGCACTACTCTAATGCTGATTCGTGAAAATATCAGAAAAGGACGCGGCAGAGGTCGTATCAAGCAAGAATTCCATCATAAAAAGATGGCGATGCCCGATAATATAGATGAACTTATCGATATGGCCAATGCTGAGTCTGACGAGTTTAGTGAATTTATAGATGATAACGCAGATAATTTAGTCGAAGGCATAGACTGGCTCAAACTGGCAGTCACAGCACGTATCAAAAAATACGGTGATGACATACCCACTGAACAGAAAGACAAAGCAAGGCAGCTGCGCTTTTTACAGTATCGCGGCTTTAATAGTGATATTTGCTTTGGGGCCTTGAACTATACGTTAGATACTTTAGATGAACGTTTTTAGCAATTTTTAATGCAAAAATTTTAACCTTTGTCGTTCGCTATTATATTTTAGATATAAAAAAGCGCACCTAATCAGGTGCGCTTTTTTATCGTTTTAAATGCTATAAATGATAACCTAATTATTTCAGTGCCCCTAGACGACTTGATAGCTGACTGATAATTTGGTCAATTTCTTCATTGGCTTCAGGTTCGTTATCTAAATTACCATTTGGCGTCAATTGGTTCATGACTTCCGGTAATAGCTCAGCCAACCCTTGACGCACCTCTATCTCGTTAGCGCCTGTATGAGCAGCGACTTGCTGTATTTCACTATCATCAAACAATCGATTGATATCATTGGGATCAAGATTATCGTTAAGCTCATTAGTACTCAACCAAGAGCGTGCTTGTTTTTCATAGCCCATACCGGTAATTTTCGAGAGAGCACCACTTAATCCACCATTGCGCTTTATCCAGCTCAGTACCATAGGCATAAGAGCAGCGATAAGCATACCTTTACCGCCAAAGCCGCCTCTCGTCGTTTGACCACCAAGTACGCTACCTAGAATATCGCCAAGTCCACCAGTACCTGAACTCATGCCACCGCGCTGTTTGCCACCTGTTAACCCGCCGATAATATCGTCTAAACCAAAACCATTGTCTGCTGAGCGGCGCTCATACTGTTGTGGATTATAGCCTGCTGACTGATTGCCATCGCCAAGCACACTCCCCAATATATCACCAAGACCGCCAGTACGACGCGGATTGATACGTTGATTAACTGGATTACGCTGTGCGTCCTCTGGATCCATGGCACTACGTGCTACTTGACTCACTAAATTCCCTAGCAAACTCATAACTTTATCCTTTTTATTATAATAAAATTCGTCGATACAGGTTTTGGTATAGCAAAGTAACGACTGCTACCATCACCTACTATTTAAACCGACCTATAAATATAAATTCCAATATAGCAAATCTATTTGCCTCTCTAGATAGGCATTTTGTTATGAGATGTAGTAGATAATTTAGTACGGTAAGATAAGGCAGTTAAGCATCTACAATTGAAACTAAGTTCAATTAAACGGTTTTGTTTGCAATCATATTTGACAAGATGGTCAACTCGCGCCATTGCTCGGTATTAACCTGATCACGGAATATAGCTACAGAAAATCGGCGTTTATAAGGCTCTACGATATTAAAATCAAAACAGATAACCCAATGAGATTGACTGACCGTATTGATCTTTGCTTGCCACAAGGCATCCCCACGACTCGTACGTATTAATAACTGCCAATCTTGATAAACACTTTTATCAAGTGGCGGCTGGCTTAGATGTAATAGTATGGGTCGTGATAATGCTAAATAGCCAATGACTGCAGCGCTGATGAGGAGTATAACGACATATTGCCATAAGGCTAATGAAGCAAGCGCCCCCAATACCATAACGATACTGAATAATGCAATATAAAATATCAGATATAAATAGCTTATAGGTTTAATAGCAGTATCGATACGTAGCGAGGTTAATGCTGTCATAGTGAGCTACCAAAGAATATTTCTGATTAATAGAAAAGACTCAATACTACTTTAACAATCAAAAAATAAAACTAGCCATTTAAACAATTAACTCAGACTTTTACTGTGACGCCACGTCTTAATCTTATTAACCAACTCCCATATCGCCTCATCTTCTGGTCGGTTTTGATTGGTAAAATAATCTAATAAATCTGGGTCTTCATGAGTCAGCATTTGCGCAAAGCTTTCTTGTTCGGCAGCTTCTGCCGTTAAATAAAGCTCTTTAATATAGGGTTCAAAATAAAAATCCAACTCTTTCAAACCACGGCGGGCTTGATAAATAATACGGCGTTGCTCATTGGTGGGCTCTGGCTGGTTATTAATGGTCATAAAGGTATTCTCATTCGTTTAAAAGGTATGTAAATAAATATAAAGCACCAAAACTCTATCGTTCACAATTATTATCATCGATAAATTTATTTTTGATTATAAGTTCTTAATTATAGACATAATCACCATTATTAGCTTTTATCATATGCAGATAGCTGGCTCCATAACGCTATGGCTTGCTGCATCATAGCGACATTATGAGTACGAATGATACTTGCCCCCTGCTGCAATGCAAAAAGACCTGCAGCAGTACCCACGTTATCACGCTCAAGCGGTTGGGTGGTAGCAAGCGCTTCTAGACCTGTTTTGGTCAGCACTTCTGCTAAAAATCGCTTGCGTGAAATACCAAACATCATTGGCAGTTTGAGTGTTTGTAAGCGCTTAAGCTCACTCAATAATGCACAGTGATGCTGATAGTTTTTAGCAAAGCCAAAACCGGGGTCAATAATAATATTTTCGCGCATGACACCCATACTTGTCACTTCATCAATACGCACTTTTAGCTCTGTCATGACTTCCTTAACCACATCATCATACTGTGCCAGATTATTCATCGTGGTTGGCTCACCGCGCATATGCATGAGCATAACAGGAATGTTAAGCTTAGCTGCCATCAGCGCAGCGCCCTCACGCTTGAGTGCCCGTACATCATTCCAAATATCCGCGCCTGCTTCAAACGCTGCGTGCATAACCTCAGGACTACTGGTATCAATGGATAGCCATATGTCATCGCCTAGCTGCTGCCTAATCGCTGTCACGACTGGCACCACACGCTGTAGTTCATCAGAAGTCGCCACCATTTCAGCATTTGGACGGGTAGACTCGCCGCCAATATCGATGATGGTAGCACCTGCATCGATCATCTCTTTACATCGTGCTACTGCCTTATCAACTGCATCAAACTGCCCACCATCTGAGAACGAATCTGGCGTGACATTTAAAATGCCCATAATATGAGGCTGTGATAAATCTAAAACCTTATCACGACTGGTCACAGTATAAGCAGTTAAGGGTTGGAATAGTGACATAACTTATCCATGATAATTTGAATTCGTAAAATTGATTTTAGCTCTAACTTATAATGCTTATGATACCAGTAAATCTGATGTCATTCTAAATTGGTAATAAAGAAAAAGCCCTTTGTTAAAAGGGCTTTTTTTATTCAAAACTTAAGAGTAACTTTTACATCGCTGGTAATGGCGGAGGAGTCATTCCGGTTGTTTTCACATCATTCTTTGATAAGTTCACTTCATGATGCTGATAGACTCTTGGTGGACGAGGTTGTTCGCCCGCTAAGATATCTTGCAGCTGATCGCGGTCAATGGTTTCCCATTTCATCAAGGCATCTACCATAGCATGCATCTTTTCTTGATTGCCTTCAATTAATTCACGAGCGATATCATATTGCTCCTCTAGCATACGGCGTACTTCTTCATCAACCTTTTGCTGTGTTGCTTCTGAAATCGTACGACCACCGCCACCAAAGTAACCTTGTGAGCTGTCATCATCTTCATAGACCATGATACCAAGCGCATCAGACATGCCGTATTTGGTTACCATTGCTCGTGCCATTTTGGTCGCACGTTCAAAGTCATTTGAGGCACCCGTCGACATTTGATCGATAAAGACTTCTTCAGCGATACGACCACCAAATAAAATCGCAATATCACTCAGCATTTTTGATTTATACATACTGGTTTGGTCGTGCTCAGGCAACTGCCACGTAACACCAAGCGCAAATCCACGCGGCATAATAGTGACTTTATGCACAGGATCGGTACCCGGTAGCAGCTCGGCGACTAGCGCATGACCTGCTTCATGGTAAGCAGTAGCACGGCGCTCTTCTTCACGTATGACCATTGATTTACGCTCAGGACCCATATATAGCTTGTCTTTAGCATCTTCAAAATCATTCATATCGACGCTGCGCTTGTTACGACGCGCGGCAAACAATGCCGCTTCATTAACAAGGTTAGCAAGCTGGGCGCCACTGAATCCTGGCGTACCACGGGCTAAGGCATGAGCGTCAACACCAATAGTATTAGGCAGTTTCTTTAAATGCACTTTAAGAATTTGCTCACGACCTTTGATATCTGGCAAGCCAACTTGTACCTGACGGTCAAAACGACCCGGACGCAATAGTGCTTTATCAAGAACATCTGCACGGTTAGTGGCAGCAATGACGATAACACCTTCGTTGCCTTCAAATCCATCCATCTCAACCAACAATTGGTTCAATGTCTGCTCACGCTCATCATTACCGCCGCCCATACCGGAACCACGATGACGACCGACAGCATCAATCTCATCAATAAAGATAATACATGGCGCGCTTTTCTTCGCTTGTTCAAACATATCACGGACACGTGACGCACCAACACCGACGAACATCTCAACGAAGTCAGAACCTGAAATCGAGAAGAAAGGTACTTTAGCTTCACCAGCAATAGCTCTTGCTAATAGCGTTTTACCCGTACCTGGAGGACCTACCATCAAGATACCGCGTGGAATCGTCGCACCAAGCTTGGTAAATTTATCCGGGTCTCGTAAGAACTCGACGACTTCGACGACTTCTTCTTTGGCTTCTTCACAACCAGCAACGTCTTCAAAATTTACTTTGATTTGGTCTTCGGTTAGCATTTTGGCTTTTGATTTACCAAAGCTCATCGGTCCACCGCCTTTACCGCCCGCGCCGCCTTGCATATTACGCATAAAGAATAAAAACAGACCAATAATCAGCAAAATTGGGAAACTGGCTATCAGCAATTGCATCAATACGCTTTGGCGCTTCGGTGCAGTGCCTTGGACTTCAACTTTATTTTCACGCAGCAATGGCATCAGCTCGTCATCCATCACAGCTGGACGAATGGTTTCAAATTCAGAACCATTTTTCTTCTCGCCGGTGATTTGCTCGCCATCGATCTCAACACTGGCTACTTGATTTTCTGACACAGCGGTCACAAATTCAGAGTAGTTAAGGTTATCGGGCTCAGATGATTTATCAAAGCCACTAAACACCAGCACTAAAACGCCGATTACCACCAGCCACAATAAGGTATTTTTTACCATGTCGCTCACTAGTTATTCCCATCCCATACTTATTGGTGTGTTTACTAAACACGTGACGTCTATATATAAACGTATGTCTCGCTATTCAAAGTCTATTGGCGAATTATCATTTCTCATTGCAAATTTAAGGTATAAAACAACCTTATATTTTTATTAGAGAAATAAGCCGCGCAATAACGATAAATAACTGAGTTTATAAGGCGCTTACTGTCAGACGACTTTGCTAAAAATATCATATAAGCACTTAGAAAAATGCTTAAGAGTTGATTTCAAACAAAGTTAATATATCATGATATGTGGTATTAACCTGAATAATTCAAGCAGCATTCCCATTTATTCAGTTAACGATTGTAGCCGTTTTCATTCAATGATTTTAACTGGCTAATTTTGAGGTGAGAGTTTCATTTCATATTACTTGATTGCAATCCAAAATATCTCTTTTGAGCGCGGTCTAGAAGCACCAGGCTTAATACTACGGATTTTACTAAAATCCGCCTGCATCTGCTTGCGTAATTCTTGTGTACCCTCGCCTTGAAACACTTTCATAATAAGCGCGCCACCTTCTGGTAAGGTTGCCAGCGCGAAATCGACCGCCAGCTCACATAAGTACATCATACGCGGCTGGTCAATGGCACTATTACCTGCTGTATTGGGCGCCATATCAGACAGCACCACATCAACTTGTCTATCACCAACCTCAGCCATGATACGGTCAAAAACTTCTGGCTCGCGAAAGTCACCTTGGATAAAGGTAACATCCGGCAAGGTATCCATCGGCAAAATATCAGAGGCAATCAAGATACCTTTTTCCCCAACCAATTGACCAGCCACTTGAGACCAGCTGCCAGGGGCACTACCCAAATCAACAACGGTCATACCTTTTTTGATCAGATTGGTTTTTTCATTTATTTCTAATAATTTATAAGCAGCACGGGCACGGTAGCCATCTTTTTGGGCCTTTTGCACATAGTGATCATCAATGTGCTCTTTCATCCAAGCACTACTGCTCTTTGACAACTTTTTGTTTTCAATACGTGTGGCCAAAATTCCTGCTCCTATAACGTGCTTTTCTATATGCGCATATGTATTTATTAACTAATGTCTTAATATACTTTTTGCTTTATGTCACTTTCTACAACCATGCAATCAAAAACACTATTAACTATGATTTTCAATACTATCAAGCTATTTATTAGCTTCAAAAGACTAAACCGTTAATTTTTCTTAGTGAAAACACTGCTTTATAAGAGCGTAGCGTTTATAATGTACCCATAATGGCAGTTTAACATTTTCATCACGTAAAATCGTGCAAAATCCTGCTGATCTCATGCAAGATGATCATAGATTAATTATAATGGTCATCAATTGCTCTCAATTTTATTATATTTTGTTTTTACCAACCCCTAGGAATTCTATGCAACTTGATAACGCAACCATCAAACGCTTAAAAGGCATTGGTCATGATTTGAAACCGATTGTCATGATTGGCAATAAAGGTGTTACGCCAAGCATTACTGAAGAGATTGATCGCGCCTTATCAGATCATGAACTGATTAAAGTAAAATTGCCTGCTGGTACCAAGGAAGAGCGTGATGTCATCGGTGCTGAGCTTGCTGCTACTGCAAAGGCAACTTTGATTCACTCAATTGGTCGTATGGCGCTATTGCTACGCAAAAATCCAAATGCCAATCCTAAGCTTTCAAATCTTGCTCGTAATGTGTAATGCCTCATTACTTGCTAAGTCTATATCGTCTGTTGTATATAAAGTGGTTTAAAATAGCCTGCTGATTTATTTTTAGACAGATGATGACGGTGAATAATAAAAGCCGCGATGCAACTTTGCTCGCGGCTTTTATGTCATTTATAGTTCACTATTTAACATGCAATATTCGTTAGCAGCTATATCATATTTTATGATGCTAATACTTTTTGAGATAATAAGATAATGAGCCAGAGTTTTGATTTATACCTAGCAACTGAAACCTTAGCAGATGACGCGCAGCAACTTGGCGTGACGCCAGAAGCTTTACAGCAAATTAGCGTACAGGTAAGCGCAACGCTTGTAGCGCAGCCAGAAGCTTATTTGCAGCTAGAATATCGTGTGACGTTACCTCTTAAGTGCTTAGCTGCTCAATTGACTTGGCCAAAGTGGCAAGCAGATAAAGTAGGCTTTAAGGATTATCTGTGGGAACAAACCTGCCTTGAGTGCTTTTTAGCAGGTTCTTTAATAAGTAGCCGTTCAGAAGATAGTGATAAGTCCCCCAAAACCAATATGACAATGTCCTATATTGAAATCAATGCCAGTCCTGAAGGTCAGTATGCGCTTTATGCGTTTGACAGCTATCGCTCTCCTACAACACTACCGCCAAGACCTCTTATGTACGCTGACGGACAGACACGTGCTGCTATCGATTGGATAGACGGTAACAACCTGAAACTGCTAATAGACTACCCAATATCAACACATGAACGTTATCACTACCAACGCAGCTTTAGAATGCCATTAGATTCATTGACATCATTGAATCGCAAGTCAGATTACAGTAATGATGCCCTTATCAAATACATACATCCTTGTGTTATTTTATCCTTTGGCGCTACGATTCTATACTTTGCGCCCAAACATGCATCGCCACCCGACTTTCATAATAGTCAGTATTGGACACCATTTTATAGGCTATCCGCCCTTGCCAAGTAAAAATATCAACTTAATAGCTAGCCTTATTTAAGACATAAAAAAACTCAGTAATGTCATAAAGAGCATTACTGAGTCCGGAGAGAGCGCTTAACTGATACTTATTTGTCAGCCATAGCAAGGTAGATACCACGATCTGAAGCATCATCGACGTATCTAGCATCGCGCCACGTCGTATAGTTGTAATGACCGCTGTATGGGCTGATGCTGTTTTGACGGAAGTCAGACACCCAGTCATTACCATCAAATATTTGAATATGGCCATGAGGACGACTTGAGGTACGGTCATAAACAACCACATCACCAACCTGTGGTTCCATGTTATTACTGATTTTGGTAAAACCCGCTTGTGACAGTGTGCCACGAGACGCATATTGATACGCTGAAGGATTAGGCGTGAATTCGTAGCCCGCTGATTGTAACGCTTTACGGACATAACGAGCGCAATAGCCTGTGCTACTAGATAAAGCGACTCGTGAAGCATTCGCTGCTGCAATAGCAGGCGCCGAATAACGATCTGGCACTGAACTTACTTTCTGCTGACGTTGCTCATAAGACAAACGATTGGTTAGCGAAGCAAGCTGATATTCTTTTTGTTTTGCATGCGCGCTTAAATTATCGATTGCTTGGCTGATTTCATCATTGCTAGAAACATATGCACCGCTGTTGGTGCTGTAGATGTTACGACTAGAACCATAGTTCGCAGAAGTAGTGATATTGGTGATGGTATGACTCAAGGTATTATTTGATTGAAAGGTTGTTTCGGCAGCACCACTTGTCTGTGCTACGCCCATTCCCAATACTGATAAAATTAATAAAGCTTGTTTCATAAATTTACTACCTATTGTGAAAACAGAATTGCTCGTCATCCGTGACAAAGCATGAATTAGTTTAGAGAATATAATCATGAAATAAACATGATAAAATATTTAGTACAATCGCTCTTTTACTTCTTAAGTAGCTGATGCTGATATCATTAGCAGCTTAATCATCTACTACATAAATCGTTTGCTACGTCATACCTTGCTTTAAAAATGAGCGTTTAGAGCCTGTTTATTATGAGTATCGATTTTTCACCTATTAGATGAGTCATTACGATGTCCAAAAAAAACCCTAACCGCCTTGCCACTCTCATCGATCATCAAGCTTTTGCTGGTAGTGCGCTACCTCAAAGCCTATCTGATAGTATGCGTTTATATGTGCAAGCGACCACTGAAATAAAAGCGCTTTTGGTAGATTGTCTACCTGAGGAAATCCTCAATAACTGCTGGGTCGTAGGCTTAACGTCTGAGCAATTGACACTCAGTGTCGAGTCCGTCACTGCTGCCAATCATATTCGCTATTTGCAGAGCGCGTATTTGCAAGTGTTAACAGAGCAGTCAATTACATTTAAACAACTCAAGCAAATTCGCGTCGTCATAGCCAATAAATCTACCAATAATAATTATTCTAAATCATCATCAGGCTTGTCAGCATTACGCTCAATGTCCGTTAAAGCCCATGAAAATCAGGCTCTTAGCCAAAACACAAAGCGGACTATATCACAGGCAGCAGAGCATGTCACCACTGATGAAAACCTCAAAAAAGCACTATTACGCCTTATAAATCCTTAAAAAACCCCTGCAGATAATGTAAAGTTATGTAAACTAATCCGGTAAATGATACGATTCAGGCTGGGTTTTTGTAATTCCAAAAACAAAAAAAATCATCTGTCAGTGTTATTCACATTGTGAACCTCACTGACAGATGATTTTGCTATTCGCTACAGCTTTTATCTCATCTACTATACAGACAAGTTATCATAAAATAAAGAAATATATATCCACTTATATGAATATAATTTCACTCTACTTATAACCATTTTATGTAATATTGCGTAAATGTTTCGATACTTCATGTATATTCCTGTATTCATCCTTCGACAGTTATACCATTCAAAGGTAAATATTCGATAGGACATGTTACATTGTCATCAAAAGTTACAATTTCAAAGTTATTATGGTCAGATAAAATCTCACGTACCAATAAGTTATTTAAAGCATGACCGGATTTATAAGCATTAAAACGACCCAAAATGGGATATCCAATCAGATATAAATCACCAAGTGCATCTAGAATTTTATGACGAACAAATTCGTCATTAAAACGCAGACCTTCTTCGTTCAAAATATTACTTTCATCGATAACAATCGCATTATCCATGCTACCGCCTAATGCCAGATTGTTCTGACGCATGGCTTCGATATCACGTAAAAAACCAAAAGTGCGTGCTGAACTCAGCTGCTCAATGAAGTTTTGGGTTGAAAACTGCAATTGGGCATGCTGAAAGTTTTTATCAATCGCAGGATGATCAAAATCAATCTCGAAATTAAGCTCAAATCCATTATAAGGACGTAGCTCTGCCCATTTATCGTCAACTTTGACACGTACCGTACGTACAATCCTGATAAATTTCTTTGAAGCATCCTGTTCGCAAAAACCTGCTTGCAATAACAGTCCTACAAAAGGCGCAGCACTGCCATCCATAATAGGTATCTCTGATGCTGATACACGAATTAATAGATTATCAACGCCAAGTCCCGCTATCGCGCTCAGCAAGTGCTCAACCGTGCCGACACGTGTACCACCAAACACCAGATTAGATGACATCATGGTATCTTGTACCAAAAAGGCACTGGCAGGAATTGGCATGCTGCCAGTAATATCAGAACGCTCAAAGACGATTCCAGTATCGATTGGTTGCGGATGAAATTCTAAATCAACAGGTTGACCACTATGAAGACCAGTACCTGTAACAGCAATTGCTGTTTTTATGGTTCGTTGATTCATGGCTGTCTTCTCACATATTTTGTTACAATTGCCATAGTGTATCATTACCCGAACCCTGTTCGCTAGCGATAAAAAGCGTTAATTTACCTATCTCTTTGATTGATAACACTTATCGAAGCATTATTATCGGTGACTGTTTAGTCGCAATCACCAACAGACGGCTATGAAATATCGGGCTTTGAAAGGCTTCCTCTCTTGAAAATACCGCCTAAATTGGTATGAGTAGGTAACATTTTCTGATAAATAGGAATAACCAATATATAAGTAGTTGGTAAATAGCAGAAATTATGAATAGGCACAAAAAAGCCAGCGTTTGAACGCTGGCTTTTTTAGAGAGCAATATTTATACGAATGAGATCTATTTGTTCTGCTGACGCTTTAGATAATCTTGAATGCTATTGGTCTTAGTTTTAGTCTGTTCAGGCACAGTATTAGAGCGAATTGGGTTTTCTTGATACTGAGCTTGAGACTGTTTTTGACTGTTCAATGCACTGGTATGCAAGTTTGGGTCAACAGGTTGCGTACTATTTACAGAAGGCACAGGTTGCTCCACCACTTCAGGCTCTTCACCAGCGTTTTCATCTAAGGTTAAACCAGTTGCAATAACCGTCACATGCAAGTCGTCGCCCATTTTTTCATCAATCACTGAGCCATAGAAGATATGCGCTTCATCGATATCAGTAATTTCTTCGACGATCACACTGATCTTGCTCATCTCATCTAGAGATAAGGATTCAGATGAAATCACGTTGACGAGTAAGCCTTTGGCATTCTCTAGGCGCAAATCATCAAGTAATGGCGATCTGATGGCTTTTTCAGTCGCTTGACGCGCACGATCATCACCGCTGGCACGACCGATACCCATCATCGCATGGCCCTTAGCGGTCATTGCGGTACGGATATCGTTAAAGTCAATGTTGATCATACCTTCGCTAGCGATGGTCTCTGCAATACCTTGGACTGCATGCAATAGCACATCATCTGCTTTTTTAAACGCATCTTGCATAGAGATGTTGCCGTAGACACTCATCAACTTATCATTTGGAATCGTAATGATAGAATCTACAAAGTTAGTCAGCTGCTCGATACCCGCTTTGGCAGCTTTGATACGTTTGCCGCCTTCAAATTTGAACGGCGTGGTAACTACAGCAACGGTCAGTACTTCCATTTCTTTAGCAATACGTGCTACGACTGGTGCAGCACCAGTGCCCGTACCACCACCCATTCCAGCAGTGATAAAGACCATATCTGAATGCTCAAGCAGTGCACGAATTGCTTCTTCGTCACTTTCTGCTGCTTCACGACCCACTTCTGGATTCGCTCCTGCACCAAGACCACGGTTGGTTTTTGCACCAAGTTGTAGCTTATGCGGTGCGGTCAAACGATCAAGCGCCTGTTTGTCCGTATTGGCACAGACGAATGTTACACCTCTAATCCCTTGCTGTACCATATGTTCAACTGCATTACCGCCGCCGCCGCCTACACCGAATACAGTGAAGCTTGCTTGGCCATTATTTTGAAGCTGATTATCATCTGGCATGGTGTATTTTGACATAAAAAAGTTTCTCCAGTTGCAGATAGCGTGATGGTCGATACGTGGTAACACACGCATATGGCGCGCTATCGACTTACTATATATAAATGTATTTGATTAAAACAGGGCCATGGCTTAAATAGTAATGCTTAACCAAGATATGCCGTTATTATACAGGGTATTGCTTTTAATATGCTTGCTTGGTCTTGCTGACAAACCGCTTATCTAATTACGGTAAGTAGATTGTCAGCAGGATTATAGGACAATTATAATATCTTTTTTAGTACACTGGCAAAACGTTGACCAGCACTTTGAAAAACACCCGTCACACGATTTTTTTGAATCGCTTCAGGCTCGCTTTTTTCACTGCGCCGAAACTGCTCGCTTTGGCTATATAGTAGTGTACCAAATGCCGTTTGATAAGCCCGATCATTAACCTGAAGATTCAGCTGCTTAAAGGATTCATCATTATCAAAATGATTATAAGCACTAATCGCAGGATGCGTATTGGTTAATACCACTGGCATTTTTAATAATTTTTTCGCAAACGGTATCATGCCTTTAATCGCACTACCGCCGCCTGTGAGCACAATGCCCTTATCAATATAGCCTAATAAGTCCGCTTCATGTAACTGGCGTACTACTTCAGTGAAAATCTGCACGTAACGGGCTTCGATAATACGCGCAAGGTTATAGATACCAATGTTGATTTCATCACCTGACCCTTGCGGTTTAAACAGGAAAAACGAGCTTGGATCTACGCTGTTCACATCCACTGTACCATGCGATTTTTTCAGCTTTTCAGCCTCTATCATTGAAATACCAACGTCTGCTGAAATATCCATCGTCACTTCATGACTACCCGTTGCGATACAATGGGTAAAAATCAGCTTATTTTCTTTATAAACGCAAATACTTGTGGTGCTGGCACCTATATCTACCAAGCAAACGCCTTGTTGGCGCTCTTCGCTCATCAAGCTATATTCGGCACTGGTTACCGCATCGAAGACAATATGATCAATACCCACATCACAGCTTTGCAATAGTTTTTGGATATTTTGACGACCAGCAACTGGCATCATCATCATGTGATACATCACAGCTATATTGTGCGCCACCATATCAATGGCATCATCAACCATAAACTCTTGGTTATCGATATAAATACCTTGCTGACAACAATGCATCAAATAATAGTCAGATGACAAATCTTGCGATTTGGCATTTGAGAGCGCTTGCACCATATCTTTAGCACGAACGAATTCATCTTCTACTCTAACATCGCCCGCACTATTTTTGCTCAATAGCTCAGGAGTCGCCAGCGTCAGCCACACACTATGCACACGGCAATTAGCGGTATCTTCCGCTTCTTGAATAGCCTGTTTGATAGCGCCTTGCAAGCGTTCGCGATGCTTGATTTGACCTTGATAAAAGTCGCTATTCTTAACTTGCCCCACACCCATAATACGGATGTCTTTTGCAGACACAACACTACCAATGACGACATAAACTGCCGTGGCACTTAAATGGACAACAACCAAATTTTCAGTATTTTTCATGGTACCAGACAAATTATCGCTAAACAGGAGAACAAATGATGTCTCCATTAAATCATTAAAATAAGTCTATTATCAGCTGATAATAGCGTATGTATACTCTGTATAAAAAATAAAGCAGACAAGTTTAGCGTGTTGGCTACTTTATATATTACTTATAGAGGTGCTTCAGTTGTTGGTTTTTCTTTTACGGGTGTATCATTATCTTTTGGCACTGCTATATTCCATGCAATCGTAAATCCATTTTTGTAACGAAGATCTACTGATTGTATCTCATCACGGCGGTTTTTTAATTGATTACCCAGCAGCTGGCTTAAGTTCAGTAGCTTTTGCGCCGTATTCTCATTATCAACGATAATACGTAACCCATTATCAAAACGAATCAGCCACGTCATTCTTGGCGACAAAATAATATCTTCAACTTGTAAGCCAAGCGGAGCATACCAGTCATTGACTTGCTGCATCTGTTGCATAATGACTGGCGCTTGAGTCATATTGCCTTGCAAAGTTGCAAAGTTCTCTTGCGTTAAATCTCTACTATCAGCAGGGACAAACACATTGCCCGTTGCATCCACTAGACGTTCAGTACCAAAATTTGCCACTGCTTGCTTAGGTAATACAGTAACCACAATACCTTTTTGCCAGTTACGACTGATACTGACCTGATCAACCCAAGCCAAACCAGTGGTAATATCTCTCAGCGCTTGCAAATCAGAGGTGAAAAAGCTGCTCACACTTTGCTGATTCATAACATGCTGTAGCGCCCGATATTCGGCAACCGTCAATCCTTGATGATCGACATGAATAGCTGCTGGAGGTGCGTTACGTAAAGCCTTACCGCCCATTATCAATATCAGCACTAATAACCCAAGCACCAATACGGTAAAAAAGTATCTAACCGCAGTGGGTACTTGAAAGTTTGATTTTGGGTGACGGGTTTTATCACTCATCAAGTCAGCGACGTCATTGACAGTTTGAGCCATATTAAACTTCGTCCCTATATTTAATCAAAATAATCTGTATATTTCATACATTCGATTCATATTTACGTAAATCGATGATCTTTTTTATTTATGCAAAAGCGCTTATCACCATTATGCAGGTGTAAAATCCATTCAATAGATATGCTATCAATTCGTAACTTTAAATGGCAATATAAAGTGTGCTTGTCGGCCTTTAAATGTAACATTTCTCTTATTTAATGAAGGACTTACCAAAGCGTTGCATAACTATCACCAAAACCACTAGATAGTTACAATATTAACGCATTTTACCTTCAAACAATAGCCTAACCCCTACTACTACTAACGAATTTACACAAGTTTACATGAAGCTGTGGTATAGCAGCTATAGCGATACATTACGAATAATGAGAAGCTACTATTCAACAATGATAAATAGTTTAAATACCTCATTTATTGAAATAATCACTCTTGTATAATTACTAAGAACAGCTTGTTTTATGTAGGCAGTGACTTATTTAATAAAGTGTTACACCGTTTGCGCCAAAATATGCCAGCACAAGCTCTCAAAATCCATGCCACGAGCTTTGGCTGCCATGGGTACCAAACTATGACTGGTCATGCCCGGTACGGTATTAATCTCAAGTAGCCAAAAGTTGCCCGCTTCGTCTTGCATCGCATCGATACGTCCCCAGCCTTTTGCATCAACGGCACGAAACGCCGATAAACTTAGATCTTGCAAATGCTTTTCATCCGCAGCACTTAAACCACAAGGGATATAGTAGCTGGTATCGTTACGATTATACTTGGCTTCGAAGTCATAAAAATTGGTGATATCCGCAGGCTCTAGGCGAATGACAGGATAAGCTTCATCATCAATGATAACGATAGTAAACTCGCGACCAGTTATCCAGCGCTCCGCCATCACTACATCGCCACATTGTACGGCGGTTGCATAGGCAGCAGGAAGCTCATCAAGGTTATTAACCTTAGTCATACCAATGCTTGAGCCTTCATGAACAGGCTTGATAATCATTGGTAGTCCTAACATATTAACCACCTGCTGCCAGTCGGTATCAGCGGTTAGCAGTGAAAACGGTGCAGTCGATAATCCGCAGCCTTGCCACAGCTGTTTGGTACGTACTTTATCCATACCAAGTGCTGACGCTAAAATACCTGAGCCAGTTTGAGGAATATCAAACCACTGTAGTACGCCTTGCAGCAGACCATCTTCGCCACCACGACCATGTAAGACATTAAATACACGATCATACTGACGTAGTTCAGTAATGTCTTGATGCTTAGGATCAAAATGCGTGGCATCAACCCCTTGGTTTTGTAGTGCTTGCAATACAGCTGCACCGCTGTCTAAAGACACGCTACGCTCATTACTATTACCACCGTAAATGACAGCAACTCTACCAAACTCACTCGCCTCTTTTACTTTACTTTCTTTAATAGCGGGTAACGTATTAGCGCTTTGGCTATTGTTATTTACTTTATCCTGCTCTGCTTGTGCAGCAGCTGCTAAAGCTGTTTCTGGATTGATAATAGGGGCAGCGTTATTTTGAACATTGCCTTTAATGTTGTTTTTACTGTTATCTGTAGCGTTTTGCTCAACATTAACGCCATCTTTATCAATATTATTATTTTCTTTAGTATTATTCATGGTCATCGTTAGTGCTCCTAATATTTTTAAAGCAATGCTTCTAATGCTTCTAAGGCTTATTTGATATAAAGATTATTGGCGGCGAGATCGATAGCTATTTGCCCAACATTACCCGCGCCTTGGGTGATCAGCATATCACCTGCTTTCAATAATCGCTGCATGACAGGGGCAATATTATCTTTATCCACTATCGTTGGCTCGACGGCACCGCGCAAACGTATACTACGTGCTAAGGCTTTGGTGTCCGCACCAGCAATAGGGCTTTCACCAGCAGAATAGACATCCAACAATAATAACTCATCAACACTTGAGAGTACTTCGACAAAATCATCGAAGCAGTCACGGGTACGGCTGTAACGATGAGGCTGGAACATCATCACTAAGCGACGCTCAGGAAAGCTTTGACGCGCCGCTTTGATGGTGGCATCAACTTCTTTTGGATGATGACCATAATCATCAATCAGCAGCACATTACCATCATCTATCTCCACAGAAGCATGTTGCTCAAAACGACGACCAACCCCTTCAAACTTCTGTAGCGCACGGGTGATTGCAGCATCATCGACGCCTTCATCAGTCGCCATAGTAATGGCTGCAAGCGCATTGTAGACATTATGCACGCCCGGAATATTCAGTGTCAGACGCAATGGCTCATGATCACGACGTAGCACTGTAAAATGGGTTTTTGTACCTTCGGTGACCAAATCAACGGCTTGTACATCATTAAATGGCTCAAGACCAAAGGTCAATACTGGACGCCCAATATCATCAATCATCGCGTACAGCTCAGGATCATCACCGCAGACCACTGCCAGACCATAAAACGGCATGTTTTGTAAAAACTGAATATAAGCTGCCTTTAATTTATCAAAACTATTGCCATAAGTTTCCATATGATCTTGATCAATATTGGTGACAATCGCCGCCATCGGATGCAATGACAAGAATGAGGCGTCAGACTCATCAGCCTCGGCAATTAGAAAACGACTGCTACCAAGCGCGGCATTTTTGCCCGAAGCATTAAGCTTACCGCCAATCACATAAGTAGGATCTAAATTGCCTTCTGCCATCATAGTGGTCAGCAAACTGGTCGTGGTGGTTTTACCATGCGCTCCAGCAATAGCAATACCGTGACGATAACGCATCAATTCACCAAGCATATCCGCACGGCGCACTACTGGAAGACGTGCTTCCAATGCTGCTTTTACTTCAGGATTGCTACGATCAATGGCAGACGATACAACGATGACATCGGCATTGGCAATGTTTTTGGAATCATGACCGATAGCAATATCAATACCAATCTGCGCCAAACGTTTGGTCACTAAGCTCTCAGTAATATCAGAACCACTGACTTGATAGCCTTGATTATTCATAACCTCAGCGATACCGCACATCCCTGAACCACCAATACCAATAAAATGTAGATGCTGAATACGGCGCATTTCTGGTATTTCAATCAAACGTTTGGTTAAGGCTTTAGCAGAGGTTGGCATAAGGGTTTCTCTTTTTATAAGACGGATAAAATATAATAAGGCAAAAATATCGGGTATTTATTTGTTTATCTATAAAGCTTGCCAGATAGTATTGGCAACGTGTTGGCAGGCTTGGCGATTGGCAAGCGTATGACCTTTTTTTGCCATCTCTAAGCAAGCAGGTCGATCAAGGGCTGCAAGCTCTTCACTCAAGCGTTTGGGCGTCAATTCATTTTGCGGTAATAGAATCGCCGCTTTATGTAATGTCAACGTCCGCGCATTTGCCGTTTGATGGTCATCAACTGCACTTGGCAATGGTACAAAAATCGCGGCAATACCCACATTTTGGATTTCAGTAACGGTCAACGCACCAGCACGGCAAACAATAATATCTGCCCAGTTATAAGCCGCTGCCATATCATCGATAAATGGCTGTACGGTAAACTTGTGCATACTCAAATCTTGCTCATCGTAAGCTGCTTGTGTGGCAGCCTCATTATTACGCCCGCATTGGTGACGTACCTCAAACGGACTTTCTATTAACGCCAGTGCTTTTGGCACGGTCTCATTTAGCACTTGTGCACCCAGTGAGCCGCCAACCACTAGCAGTTTTAATGCTGAGCAGTCATTTATATCATAACGCGCTATAGGTTCAGCAACACCAGTAATCGCATTACGTACTGGATTACCAACTGTTTCAAGTTTTGCATCAAGCTGACTATTGCCAAAGGTATTTTCAAACGCTTGCAAGACTTTGGTCGCCATCTTCGCTAAGTAGCGGTTACTCATGCCAGCAATGGCATTTTGCTCATGGATAATAAGCGGTGTCTTGGTCAAACGGGCTGCTATACCGCCGGGTGCGCTGACATATCCGCCAAAGCCAACCACTATATCAATATTATTACCACGAATGATTTTGATCACTGCCATAGTCGCAGAAAGCAATGTAACTGGCATTTTAAGCAAACGCCCAATCCCTTTACCGCGTAAGCCTTGCATCTCAATCGCATGAAAAGGATAACCGGTTGGCGCCACCAAACCATTCTCCATACCGTTTGGTGTGCCTAACCAATGAATCACCGCACCGCGCTTAGTCAGTTCTTCACTAACCGCAAGTGCTGGAAATACATGCCCGCCAGTACCAGCAGCCATCATTAATATGTGCGGTGTCTTCATGAAACGCCTGCCTATCTTTTTTGTATTGATATGAAGGACTTATTGTCCTATAGCCATCTTACTCATCGGGTCATTAGAGCTGTTTAAAAGCCCGCATAGTATAGTGTAAATCGTGGTCTGATATATAGTCATTTCTGCCCGACCAATAACAAAAATCCAAGCCGTGAATAATCGCGACTTGGCTTTGGTAAATACCGCGAAATCGTTATCAAAACGCTAGTACCCTGACGTTTTAACGATCTATGTTAGCACAACTATTTTTACTCATTGTGCCAGTAGATGAGCATTACATTACTCTATCCTTACAGCTTATTTAACTAACAAGCTTTAGCAGCCTATTAGATTAAAAGTTTTCGCTCTATTGCGATGATAAAATCGGTCGCAATGTCTGTACCACATTGATCATCAATCTCACGCACACAGGTTGGACTGGTGACATTAATTTCCGTAATGCGTCCACCAATTAAGTCTAAACCAACGAACATTAAACCTTTTGCTTTGACAATAGGCGCGACCACTTCTGCTACTTGGCGTTCGATATCGGTCAGCGGCATAGCCACACCGCTACCGCCAGCAGCAAGATTCCCACGGGTTTCACCTTTCGTTGGAATACGAGCTAAGGTATAGTCAACCACAGCGCCATCAACAATCAATACACGCTTATCGCCTTCTTTAATCTCTGGTAGATAACGCTGCGCCATAATTGGCAGCGTTTCAAGCTCAGTCAACATCTCAAGCGTTACGCCAATATTTGGGCTATCAGCAGTCAAACGAAATATACCCGTACCGCCCATACCATCTAATGGCTTGACAATAACGTCTTTCTGCTCAGCGATAAATTTGCGAATGTGAGCCTGTTTACTGGTCACAATCGTTGGGCTCATATAGTCACTGAACCAAGTAGCAAACAATTTCTCATTACAATCACGAATGGCTTGTGGGTCATTGACGACCAGTACACCTGCGGCTTTGGCATGATCAAGCATGTAAGTTGCATAAATAAAGCGCATATCAAACGGTGGATCTTTACGCATCAAAATCACATCATAATCGCTGACCGAACCTGTCGTCTTATCCCCTAACGTATAAAAATCCTCAGGATCACGCTTGACAGCAACTGACTGCGTATCGACCATCAACTGCCCACGATCAAGCCATAAATCATGAATCTGACAGTAACCCAAACGATGTCCACGATCTTGCGCCGACCACATCATAGCCAGACTGGTGTCTTTTTTATAATTAACTTGCTCAATGGGATCCATAATCACAAGTATGTTCAAAGATTTTTTTGGCTGTTCTAGGCTCATAAGAATACTCATTTACAGGATGTTATTAATAGATAAAATACACACAAATCACATATCAGCATGCCAATATAGGCAAGTATAGATAGCAATAGTTACGCTTAACTATACGCCATATTGAGCACGGTAATGCTGCATTTTTGCAAGTTGGGTTGCATTTTGATTCGAATGACCACCCTCTGCCAGATAGCTGATTAAGTCGTCAATATCGACAAGGGCACGCACTGGAACGTTTAACGTTGCCGCCAGTTCCTGAATCGCCGAGCGCTCTGCTAAGCCTTTTTCCTTACGGTCAAGCGCCACAATAATACCAGCAACATGTGCGCCTGCTTGTTCTAAAATCTCAACCACTTCACGCATCGCTGTACCAGCGGTAATGACATCATCCAATACCCAAACGGCTTTGCCATTAACATCAGCGCCGACCAAATTACCGCCTTCACCATGCGTTTTGGCTTCTTTACGGTTATAGCCCCAGTTGGCATTGATACCATGATGTAACCATAAAGCCTGTGCAGTTGCTGCCACAAAGGGAATACCCTTATAAGCGGCACCAAAGATAACCAGTTCTTGTGCGCCTTTACCCTCATTTGTAGCAGCCATCTGTTCAGCTAAGGCATCTGCATAACCACGTGCTAATAGCGACAACATCTCACCTGATGCAAGCAAACCTGCATTAAAAAAATACGGACTAATGCGACCAGACTTTAAGACAAACTCGCCAAACTTTAAGACTTGGTTGTCTAACGCCAGTTGAATAAAGGCATGAGATGAAAATGGGGCATTGTTAGCGTATTGGGCATGGGGCATTAGAGAATTCCTATGAACAAAAAGAAAGGTTTAAAAATGATTATCATGACGCGCATTATAGGCGTTGGCGCTTAACTTGACCAACCATTGATATCATAATCTTGTATATTGGGATATCGGGTCAGAAGACCGCAACGTGAGGAGAGGTCAAAATAACAGTGACCATCACGACTCATTTGAATATTCCAGCCCAAATGATGAGCGGCTATGATCACATGCCCTGCAAAAATTCGAATTTGGCGATAGGCATGCCGCTGAGCAGGCTCACAGATACTCTGACTGAGTAAGTAGCTGCGTATATGCTGGCAAATTTGCGCGGCACTATAACTATGGTTGATACTTTTGCGGCGGCTGCACTGCTTTAAAGCATGAACAGCAACGCTACACGCCATAATATCAGTCGCTAAGCTGCCTTCACCTAACTCGAACTGCTGCGGCTGCAGTATTACGTGCCAGTCATCAGCATACATACTATTTAAAAGCTCATCAGGGTTATAGCGTTTGGTCAGGGTGCGCAGAGATAGTGCAGCAGACGCTTTGGTTTTAGCATTAATATCTTTATCACTCTCTTCGCTCTCCGTCTCTGAAAATCCATAACGATTCAATCTTGGATACGCCCGAATTGCTTGTTGAATATCTGACATATCTAGCAAAACCATCTCATTTAACGACGACATTAATGGCTGCTCGCTCTGATTGTGATAAAAACTATCAGGCAGCGCTATCAATTTAGCAGCGTTTAGTAATGATAAATGTTCTGCTAATGCCTCTGACGCAATAAGCGACCATTTTGACAAGCTGTCCTTATCAGGCTGATAAAAACGGGCAGCATTGCCATATAATCGGCGTAATTGCCCATTTAAGCGTCGCGCTGGTTCTGGAATATCCGTTAGCGGTCTTGCAGGATCTAATGGCACTTGCGTCGGATCAAAATTAGGATGGACAATCGCAGGCTGGTCACTACTGAATAAAACGGCTGATTGCGCCGCATTATTATTTGCAAACTGACCCTCTGCCACAAGATCAACACTGAATAAACCCTCATCAGAAGTAAAAGGCTGGGTCATGAAATCTCCCTAAGTGAGTGCTATTATAAAACAGCATCCATGAACAATATATTTGAAAACGTATTTAAGCGCTATAGCAACTTATGAGTCTTGATGATGCAAAATATCTTCATATCCCATTTGCCAATCAGGATACGTCAGCCACGCTAACGGAATATTGCTATGTAGGCGCTTTCCGGTCATGGCGCTATTCTTATCATCAAGTACTGGCAGCGCTTCACCCAGTTGCTCACATAGCCAAGTGGTCAGCGTAAAGGACGTCACTGGCAAATAATCGGTTGCAATATAAACAGGCTTTGGTACCTCTATCGTCAGTACTTTGGCGATAATATTGACCAAATCAGAGTCCATAATGCGATTGGTCCACACGCCAGCTACTATCGGCTTTTTCTCTGACTCTTTAGCTTTACGCACACGCATTAAGCGCTCGCGCCCATAAATACCACTTGGGCGGATGATAATTGCTTTATCATCAAAACCTTGTTTCAGCATTTGCTCTGCTTGCAATATCACCTGTGATGCTTCGCGTTTAGGCAGCATCGGCACGGTATCTTTATCGATCCATTCACCGTTATCTTGCCCATAGATCCCAGTTGAAGAAATAAAAACAATGCGCTGAAGATTGGATAGTTTATCCGCAAGCAACGCTAAATGCTGGTTAATCGCTAAGTAGCTATTGTGATAACCATTGGTTGAGTACTCATCAGGGGTGACAATGATAGCAATATGAGTAAAGTCTTGCAGTTGCTCAGTACTAAGCGTCAACGCATCTGCTTGCATAAATTTAGCTTTATCATCCAGTGCGTAATGCTGTCGCTCATTACGTGCCAGCCCTGTGACATTTAAGCCATCTTGCGCAAGCTTATTGGTCACTGGTAATCCAATGTCACCTTGACCGATAATTAATATATTATGCGTATTCATCATAATTCCTGCCTTTGAAGATGCTGCTAAAAATAACGTCGATACGACAGCTGTACATCGTCATTGGCATCAATGCGATCTTGCCATTCATAATTGGCATTGATACGTAATGCTTGTTTTTTATCGATATCGTATTGCAACCCTAAGCTTGATATCGGCTGCCAATAGTGACCGCGCACATTAGAGTCGTCGCTGCTGCCATGATACCAATATGGCAATTGCAATTCAGCCTGCGCACGTAACTGATTGTTAATCTGGTAACGGCAGCCAGCGTTTACGCCTGCGCCGACACGAAAACCTTTATTAATACCACGCCCCGTTTGGGCGGTACCTGCCAAAAAGGTATAACAAAGCTGCGGCGGCATCTCGCCCGTCCCTGCACTAGGCGTACCAAATGCCCATGACCATCCTGATTCATAGCCCAAGCTACCAACTAAATGGTCAGTACTGTCTTGCTGCGAGCCATCGTTTACACGCGTGGCCTCTATACTCGCGCCCCAGGTTTTGCCCTTCTTAGCCGAATTGACAGGGTTAAAAGAACGCCCTTTAATCAAAGTCAAATTCTGTAACACCACACTTTTTGGCTGATTGGCTTTATCATTATCTGTGTCATACAAACGCACAGTCGCAGAAGCACCTTCTAAATCAAAGAACTGCGGAAAACCAGATGGATTATCAAGGGTATCGTGATAGCCTGCGCGTGCGCCAAGATCGATGTAATTATTATCGCCACGCTGACCGATGCCAATACTGCCCATTTGCAGCGAATGTCGATTGAGAGGATTGGTATCTGAGACCGCAATCTGGTGAGTGAGTAACGCCTGACCATCAGCTGACATGCTCGAAACTTTATTGAGCTGGGCCGACTTAATCTCATTAATCGTCTGTTTTGGGTTGTTATGGTAGCCGAGCTGCTTACGCTCCTGTTTGACTTTGTTCAATTGCGCTTGGCGTAAGGTACTATCAGCCGGCGTATAATTGGTGCTAGCAAGAAAACCTTCTTTGTTCAGCAGCTGTACCACATCTGATGGAATAACTGCATAAGGCAGCTGACTTAATAAATGCTGCTCTGGACGTACCACATCTATCAGGCGCAAAATCTCAGAGGCGCAGTTGTCAGAGGTAAAGTAATAAGGCAATTTTAACTCTTTGGTTTCCCAAACATGCAATATGATTTGCTGTACTTCCTCTGGGGTCAAATCCAATTGATATGTCCACGCATCACGCTCATCGTCTTGCAGATATTTAGCAAGCTTTTCTGGATAAGGGTCAATCTCGATCAGATTGTTATAGCCACCCGTCATAGATTTGATGGCATACAATACAAAGTTATCTTTGGTATCGCCATCGACCGTATCATTTAGCGCATAAGCATGATGAATTTGGCTTGGATCAGCCACACTTGCTTTTGAATCGATACGCAGTAAGGTATGAGCAAAAGCAGACAGAGGATTGTCTAAGTACTCTTGCGCAAACATAATAGACAGCTGCTCAGGGGCAAGCTTTTGCATCCATTCCGTCAGCTCTGGACAAGTTACCTGCATGGCTGACTTATCAATAGCTAAGGTATCACTTAGCCATTTTGCTCGCGCTGGGAAACGGCATAGCGCAGAGTTGCTATTACTAGCTTGAGCAGTATTATTAGTTTTAGAATTATTGGTTTTATTAGCCATTTCATCAGCAAAGGCAACAAGCATCGCATCAAGCTCAGCACCTGCATCCTCACGCCCATTTGAGCTCAAAAAGAAGCGAGCGTCATCGACCGTACTGATATTTTTATTTTTGCCAAACAAGCCTTTTTTCTCATCAGAGAAATATAATAAGCGGCGCCACGTCGTATCTTGGGCAAGATTTTTTGTCTTAGCCTGCTCACGCCATAGATTTAGCAGCTGATTTGCATCTGTTTCGGCTTTAGCATTGTTATTAGCATTGTTATTAGCATTGTTATTAGTATTGGTATTGGCATCGGTATTAAGTGCAAGCTCACCAGTCGTAACCAGTGATGCAGGCGTTGGTAAAAATGCCTGTGCTTGCGCAGTTAGCAGCAGTCCAGCTATCGCCAATGACAAACGTGCACGGCGGCTAAGCTGTATTGGCGTACCATCTAGCGCAATACGATTTGAAACTGAGTGTATAGACATAAGTAAAATCTCGCACTGTAAAGGTGATACGCTTATCACGTGATGGACGCTCATTAAAAATTTGAACATTTATGAGTAACAATAGACTTTTAGCAAAATATTATTGACGTCTCTCTTGTTTATACTGAAATGACGATATATTTGCTATTTATTTATACAAAATTTACGATAAAACGCATTCTTCTGCTGATTAATAACCACGATAAAAGAGAGCATTATGTCTATAGCATCATCAATGACTATCAACGAGGGTCAATTATCTGCCGCCACGTGGCTTGCATCGCCAAACACTAATAAAAGACCTGAACATATCAGCATTGATACAATTGTTATTCACAATATCAGCCTACCGCCTAACGAGTTTGGCACGTACTGTTCTGATGGCAACCACTACGTCAAAGCTTTGTTCACCAATCAATTAGACTGGGACGCCCATCCTTATTTTCAGACGATAAAAGGCGCTGAAGTTTCCGCACATTTATTTATCGAGCGTGACGGTACTATCACCCAGTTTGTGAATTTTAACGAACGTGCATGGCATGCCGGCAGGTCGAGCTATCTTGGTCGAGCCGAATGTAATGATTATAGCATTGGCATTGAGCTTGAAGGGTCAGATTTTGTGCCCTTTAGCGCGGCGCAGTATGAGGCATTGGCAAACGCAATCGGCGCAATCTATGACGCGTATCCCAAAACCCGTCGGCATCTGACTGGTCATAGTGACATTGCACCCGGTCGCAAGACTGACCCCGGTGATTGTTTTGAATGGACAAGATTGCGTGAAATGGTAGCTGTACTATCAAAGTGATGGGTTTTTAATTTTAATAATGACTATTTACTAATTGGAAAAATTATGACTTGGATTGAAGTGGTTGATTCGGCAGTAAAAATAGGTTTGGGCGCATTGATAGCAGGCGTTATTGCTTTTCTATTATCCTCAACACAGCATCGTAACGAGCTTAAAAAAGCTAAAATAGAACGCGAGTTTGAGATGCTAAAAGAAGTCGCAGAAAAAGTCGAGATTTTTAATCAGATTGCCTTGCGGTATTGGGCACTCGCTACTGACTGGCGTTTCAAAGGCTCATTAGACAACTCTATTTCCCCAACTAATAAGTTATTAGATGCACAAAGCGAATTATTCGATAGCTTTAGTGAGCTAACGAAAGCAGAATCTTTATTACTACTATTTGGCTATGGTAGTGCTCAAATTAAGCTTAGAGAATATGGCGAAACAGTTATAGCTCTTAAAAAGAGAGTCGAGTCTGTAGATATACCTTTCGACCATAATGATACAGCCAATTATAGAAAATCTATGATTGATAAACGTTCTGAGCTATTTAGACTCCTAAATGAAATCTATAAAACTATTTAATCCTCAATTTACTTTTCGCAATAAAAAATAGCCGCACATCTTATCAACGTTTTTTAACACTTGATATTCCATATTCAATGCATTTACCTAGGTTATGAAAGTGCTATAATCTGTCAGTTTTTTTGACTCTTGTAAATCAGCAAGCAACCATCACTAAACAAATTGGCATAATAGGTTCTCATGGCAAAAAGTCGGTTATTTCGTTCAACCATGGTGGTCAGTAGCATGACCATGCTGTCGCGTATTTTAGGTCTGGTACGCGATATTGTGTTATTAGGCGTCTTTGGCGCTGGCGGTCTGATGGACGCTTTCTTGGTCGCCTTTAAGATACCGAACTTTCTGCGACGCCTGTTTGCTGAAGGCGCATTTAGTCAGGCCTTTGTACCTGTTTTATCTGAATATAAAGAAAAATATAGTCTACGAGAAGTACAGATATTAGTCAGTCGCACGTCAGGCGCGCTGATGTTAATTTTATCGATGCTTACCGTAGTGGTTATTTTAATGGCACCGTGGGTCGTGACTTTATTTGCGCCCGGTTTTGCTGATCAACCTGATAAGTTTGCGATTACCGCTGAGCTGTTGCGACTAACCTTCCCTTACTTATTATTTATCTCAATGACCGCTTTTGCCAGTGGCATTTTACAAAGTTACGGACGTTTTGCGGCACCAGCCTTTGCACCTGTATTACTCAATCTGTGTATGATTGGTGGCGCGCTGGTTTTTGCACCTATGTTTGAGACGCCCATTATGGCGCTCGGTTATGCGGTCGCTATCGCTGGTTTATTACAGCTCCTACTGCAATTGCCACAGTTATCCCAGCAAAAACTACTGGTGATGCCCAAAATCGACTTCCAGCATGAAGGCGTCAGACGCATATTAAAGCTGATGCTACCTGCTATCTTTGGGGTATCGGTTACTCAAATTAATCTGCTATTAAATACTATCTTTGCCTCTTTGATGATTGGCGGCTCAGTCTCGTGGCTATATGCCGCTGAGCGTATGAGCGAGTTACCTCTTGGTTTAATTGGTGTGGCAATTGGTACAGTCATTTTACCAAGCCTATCAAAAAGTGAAGCCCAAAAAGACGATGTCAGTTTTAAAAAGACCATCGATTGGGCAGCTCGCTTAATTATCTTAGTCGGTGTACCTGCATCGGCAGCACTGTTTATTCTGTCTGACGTGCTCATGCAAGCACTATTTTTACGTGGCGAATTTACGTTACGTGATGCGCAAATGAGTTCGCTTGCACTAAAAAGCATGGCAGGTGGCATCTTAGGCTTTATGTTGATTAAAGTCTTTGCCCCTGCTTTCTTCGCTCGTCAAGACATCCGCACGCCCGTCAGAATCGGTATTATTTCCGTTTTTGCTAATATGATCTTTAGTGTTATCTTCATTGGGATATTTTACTTCCTTGAGATTCCATTGCATGGCGGCCTGGCACTTGCGACAACTGGCGCATCATTTGTGAATGCAGGCTTACTGTATTACTTCTTGCATAAGCGTGATATTTTCCGTTTTGGTAGTCACTGGAAAAAACTGTTTGCGCAGTTTGCAATCTCTACCAGTGCTATGATCGCTGTGCTTTATGTCATGCTACCGTACTTTCCAACCGATAAGGCACAGTGGCAACGTTTGGTTGCGCTGCTGATTATGTGTGTGGTCGGTGCGCTGGTTTACGGCGGAGTATTATTGGCAACAGGCTTCCGTCCTCGCCAGCTCAAACATGGTTAAAAGGGTGTGATAAATTATTGGTTTACCAAACCAAAACAAGCTCAATATGAGAATTGACAGTGCATACTGCTGATAGTTGCCATAATGGCTTATTGTTAAATTACTCAATATTAAGGTTTTATATGATTACTCAGCAGCTTGCAGCTCAACGCTTACCTATGATTTTTGCGACCGGTCTACTCAGTGCTGGACTATTAATAAGCGGTTGTAGCGACAATAACAAGGTAGAGAACCAGCCAGCAGACGAGACAACAGACGGCTCATCTGCCGTAAATACTGTTAACAGCACGGATGATGTCGATAGTACACCTGATGTTAATAAGACTGATAGCATAGCTAACAGTGATACGGCTAAGACAGATAACGACATCGTCAGTCAAGATATCAGCCCTATCGCAGCAGCTGTAAAAGAGCCAAGTATACTAACCAATCGAACCGAAGTAGGTACACCAGAAAATACAGTGAAACTAGCGCTTGATACCTTATATTATGGCGACGTTAAAAAAGCGGCGTCATACTATAAAGTCGATATGGAGAATTTCGCTGAAGAGTTAAAAAACACTCAGTTTGCCTTTAAGCAGACGGTTGAAGCGGTCACTATTATTGATACCAAATACAATAGCGATAAAACAAAAGCCACGGTCACAGGTGAGCTAAGATTAAAAGGTCAAAGTGAGCCTGCGCCTTTGGCTTATGAGCTGCAAAAAATCAATGGTGAATGGAAAATTTTGGGGTAAAAAATGCTTATTTAAAGCAGGAATGTAACCATAGTTATCTTAGATATTATTGTCATTATCTAGCACCCGTTTACCCAGCATCACCACATCAGCGATAAATCCATCCATATCACAAACTTGTGGCATCAACCCCCATTGCTCAAAGCCAAGCTTACGAAATAACCCCAAGCTTGGCTGGTTATGGGCAAAAATAAGCGCTGCAACATTACGAATACCGAGGCTTGGTGCTTGCTGTAACATCCAGCGAAGCAATAAACTGCCTAGACCTCGACTATGATAGTTGTTGTGAATATAAATGCTGATCTCGCTACTAATATGATAAGCCGGACGCGCATACAAATCACTAAAGCTGCCCCATGCGACAATTGACGGGTGTTTTTTATGCATATCGTCTTCCACAGCTATATCTATCATTCTAACGACATAGATAGGTCGTGTTGCACTCTCGATATGTTCTACAAACCAAGCTGCCCGCTCTTCATAGGTCACTGGTTCTAGATTGGCTGTTGCCTGCTTACCAGCAATACTTTGATTATAAATGGCTAAAACTTCAGATAAATCATCTGCAGTCGCATACTGCACCATAAATGTATCGCCAAACTTATTCGTCAATATAGGCAAATTAGTCCGATCAAAAATAGGTTTAGAATGTGGGTTAGCTGTTATTGCAGACATAGCACCTCCGTAATGGGTTATTCATCGTTAATAGTTTGATCACCCTATAAAGCGATATCTAGGTAGTCAAACAAGCTTCAGTCAGTAAAATAACTGTGATATAAAACGGACAATACCGTTCTGCCATTATCAGCAGACTATAGGATGTTAGTCTGGCTATTTTACTTTATAATGGCTGATTTTAAACACATCGATTTTATATCCAAATGTGTTTTTCATTTTTTATCTGGTTTCATCTATCATAGCTGAACATTTATGAATACCTATTTTCTTGAGCAACTGCTGGCGTCTTCAGACGCTTCGCCTACCAATACCAACCCAGTAGCTTTAGCGCCCTGTGTGCTCACTATTGGCAATTTTGATGGCGTGCATTTGGGACATCAAGCGATGCTTACTCAAGTGCGCGAACTTGCAAAGGCGCGTAATCTTGGCTCTGCCGTGATGATATTTGAGCCACAGCCAAGAGAGTTCTTTGCTCCTGCTGCTGCCCCAGCCCGTTTAACCAATCTTGCTGAAAAGCAAGCGTTGCTAGCAGAATATGGCGTTGAAACCTTGATTGTGGCAGGCTTCGACAACGAATTTCGCTCATTATCAGCGCAGGCATTTGCAGATATTTTAGCACAGCGTTTAAATGTACAAGCCTTGGTATTGGGTGATGATTTTAAATTTGGGCATGATCGTACTGGTGACAGTCAGTTTTTACGCGATTATGGTTTGCATGTGACCAATCTAGATACGATTACTGACGATAATCATAAAGCAGCACGCATCAGCTCCACTCGTATTCGGGATCTCTTACTGGCAGGTGATATCGATGCGGCTAATGCATTACTTGGACGAGATTACGCTATTACTGGCACGGTCGTTGGCGGTGATAAAATTGGTCGCACCATGGACTTCCCGACTGCTAATATTAACCTAAAACGTATTAAGCCTGCCTTACATGGTATTTTTGCGGTCGATGTGGTTAGCCTAGATAATGATGGCAATGTTATACCAAGCGGTTTAGTCAAACGTGCAGATGAGGGTCATAAAGGCATAGCAGGTTTACAGGCACACAGTTTGTTTGGTACTGCTAATATCGGCACTAGACCTTCCGTCAACAAAACCCATGATTGGCGTTTGGAAGTACACTTTCCACAACTGCAAGCCGACTTATATGGTTTAACCTTGCAGGTGCGTTTTTTGCATTATTTGCATGGAGAACGTCATTATGAAAGTTTGGATGCGCTAAAAGAAGGCATTCATCATGATGTACAAGAATTGATTGAATGGCGAGACAAGCAAACGGACGGTTAAGTAGTGACCCTTTTAAGCAAATCATTAATAAATAAAAACCCACAACTTTTGAAGTTGTGGGTTTTTTAATGGCTGGTTTATTATCAGGATATTTTTTATTGCCTAACTGATAACTTACGCCTGTGGGTGCAAACGTACATTCAATTCATCAATCACTTCTACCCACGCTGCATCTTTTTCCCACTCTTCTTGTAGGAACATACGTTGGTTGTCATTCCAGATACTGGCTTCTGTCAATTTTTCTTCTTTTGCTAATTGATTGTTTTCAATAAAACGATCAATCGCTTCGTCTGAGCTCTCAAGACCCAACTGAGCAAACAGATCATTCATATTATATTCAGGTTCGCCTAACATACATTTTCTCCTTAAATGGCAAAATTTACTTATGCTTATTATTTAAATGAACCTGATTATTGTAGCAAGCTTTATAGTAATAGCTGTTAATCAACGTTTATCTAACGTTATCAATTGTATTAACCTTTAAGCATTATGCGGAAATAGGCATCATAAGTAGGCTATTTATCGATGAAATATAAATAACGCTGACAGCACGCTAAAATTCAAACAAAAAAAGCCCTCATGATAAATGAGGGCCTTTTACTTAGTGCTGAATATAAACAGCCCTAATATGACAATAGCCTAAAAGCTTACGGTAATAAGTGTGCTACTGCATCACGCTCTTCGCTCAGCTCTTGCTCAGTGGCTGCCATTTTCTCTTTTGAGAAATCTGATGACACATCAACGCCATCTACGATAGACCAATCGCCGTTAGCACAAGTCACTGGGAATGAGTAAATCAAACCTTTAGCAATACCGTACTCACCGTTTGAATAGACACCCATAGATACCCAATCATTCTCATCAGTACCCATTACCCACGTGCGTACATGTGCGATAGCCGCGTTGGCAGCAGAAGCAGCAGATGATGCACCGCGTGCTTTGATGATTGCAGCGCCACGTTGTTGCACTTCTGGGATATAAGTACCTTCATACCATGCGCGATCAACCAAGTCTAACGCTGGTTTGCCATTTACAGTGCTCGCCGTCAAATCAGGATACTGAGTTGATGAATGGTTGCCCCAGATGATCATTTTCTTTACGTCATTAACCGTGCTGTCAGTCTTGCCAGCTAACTGTGCCATTGCACGATTATGATCTAGGCGAGTCATGGCAGTAAAGTTACGTGGATCTAAATCTGGTGCGTTACGCTGAGCGATAACAGCGTTGGTGTTAGCAGGATTACCTACTACTAATACTTTAACATCACGGCTTGCAACATCATTCAATGCTTTACCTTGCGCTGAGAAAATCGCAGCATTGGCTTCTAGCAAATCCTTACGTTCCATACCAGGACCACGAGGGCGTGAGCCTACGAGTAACGCATAATCGACATCTTTAAAAGCCACGGTCGCATCGTCAGTTTGGACGACACCAGCCAATAATGGGAATGCACAGTCTTCTAATTCCATGACCACACCCTTTAGGGCGTCGAGTGCTGGAGCGATTTCAAGTAATTGCAGAATCACTGGCTGATCTTTACCTAGCATCTCGCCAGAAGCAATACGAAATAACATAGCATAGCTGATATTACCAGCGGCACCAGTCACGGCAACGCGTACAGGCTGTTTCATTGACATTGAATACTCCCTAATTATTGATTAGATATTCACGATTCTAATTGGTGATTATCGATTTAGATAGCGATTTACTCGCTGAATGCTTACTCGATTAATATAGTAGTCATAAACCGAGAGCTAGTGTAGCACTTCAGTCTATTAAGCGTCTAGATAAAGCAAGAAACCTATCCCTAACTATATTGTTACATTTTATACGATGATATATTGGCAATTTATATAGCAGGATAGAAATAGGTTAAGCGTAAGATGTGCGATGTAAAAGAAGAGATAATCAAACCAGATAAAGACGGATTATTTACCGCCTGAAATAACGAATTTACTGCCACAATTGTCCACGACATTATGACAGTTGCCAAATTCACTGCCTTCATAACAGACATGTACATCCGTTAATATCATTTGACGTTGCGTACCTGACTGACAAATCAGATCGACACTAGCAGGAGTCATACCACTATTTAAGCTGGTCATTTGACCGATAAAACGAGATTTTAATACCGTATAACTATTGCCCGTGTTTAGCTCATTTGGCAGCTTTAGAGCGCCCGCATAGTTAGTGATTTGGCGGAAGTAATTACTGGAGCTTAATGGACTACAAGCGCCATAACGTTGCCACGCTTGGGTACGCACTGTGGTATCGGGCATAATACGGTTGACGACTTTTAGCTGTAGCGGTGTGATACGCGGTTCACTACCACGTCCGCAGCGTTCTCCATAACCCATGTCCAAACCAGACACAGTCAAGGAATAGCCTTCTAGACACTGACGCATACGCGAACGCGTTGGTTGCAAATTACATAATGCTGGTGTCATTTCAATCATCAGCACGCGATGACCACTTTTACTCGCGTTAGCCGCTTGAGCAGACATAGCCATTGTCCCTTGCAACAGTAGCAAAGTGGCAATACTAAAAGCTGTCCAACCGCTATAGTTATACTGTTTACTTGTCATATTGTCACTTACGTACTCTGATATCACTGTTTTTTGGCATCAAGCCCAGTTTGGTTTAAAGAGTTCACCGATGCCTAGCGTGCAACGATATAGGCGGATTGAGGCGTTTTTTATTATATTAAAGGTAAAGTATTGAGTAATGATAAGGATCAGCTTTTGCAAAATAGCTTCTAGATTCGGATAGTATTACTCAAATTGGCTAATTAAGCTCAAAGCAAAGATTGATTACCTCAAAAACACTTTATGAAAAAATTACTCATAATGACAGCAATGGTAGCAAAAACCCTCTTTTAATCTATAGCAAAAACGTAAACATGCATGATAGATGAATCATCTATATTAACCACTGTCATTATTGAAAAAATTTGGTCGTCAAAATACGATTGCTAAGCTAACAAATTACAGCTGTAAAAAAACCATTAACCTTTTATCGTTAATGGTTTTTTGCTATTACTCAAATTAAAATGCGGCAGGTACGGTACCCATACGCTGAGTGATTGGCTGACCATTACCCAATAAGCTGCTATAGATGGTGGCATTTTCCATCACATGTTTGACATAATTCCGTGTTTCAGGAAAAGCAATAGACTCAACGTACTGATCCGCTGCCAGTGAGCCATAGGTTGGCTGCCAACGCTTGGCATTGTTTGGACCAGCATTGTAGCCTGCTGTTGCTAATACAGGCTGACTGTTTAGCTTCCCAAAGATATCACCCATATACCATGTACCATAACGGATATTGGTATCACCGCTATTGGCACGGCTTGCGCTATATGTCTCGCCCAAATTACGGGCAATATATTTTGCGGTATCCGGCATGACTTGCATCAGTCCACTTGCCCCGACATTTGAGCGCGCAGAGGCTACAAATCGGCTCTCTTGACGCATAATGCCATATGCCCAAGCGGGATCGATACCAGCCGACTGACTATAGCGTACTACAGCATCTTGGTGCGGCATCGGATGCGATATCGCAAGGCTATTGACGTTGTCAGTATTGTCAATGGCATATATCGCACGGTCTAGCCAGCCCATATCATAGGCTTGACGCGCTGCTGCAATGATTAATTTTTCATCACGGTTATCACGTGCTTTTTTGACCGCCCAGTTCCACTCACGATTGGCATAAGCTCGGCTGGCATCAGCGTTATATAACGCAAATGCACGGGCAAAATGTTGATTTTGCACGACGCGCGCACGATCCGCGCTACTGACATTAGGTAAATTACTACCACCCAAACGGCTGGCATCAAAACGTTGACCAACTTTTTCCTTTGCCATCAAACCATAATATTCGTTACTTTTAGCGAGATTTTGATACATTTTCTTAGCAGTATTGCGCTTGCTGCCATCATTTGACTGCTCATAAGCGCGTGCCAACCAATACTGCCATTGATTGGCTTTTTGGGTTTCGGCATCCATTCTTGAGATGGCTTCGACCACATCATCCCAGCGACTAAAACGAATCGCTGCCATGGCATAATATTCTGCTTCTTCAAAACTAAAGTCATTGTCTAAGCTGTTACGGAACCAGTCGACGGCTTCAACGTTAAAGCCATCATCGGTATTGTGATTCATGCGTTGCACACCAAGAGTACGATAAGCTGCGCGGCGAGTATCATCGGTTAACAGTTTGGCTGAACGCTGATTGTCTTGCTTGATATCAAACTCTAACTGCAACGCCGCCTCACGATAAGACTTTTCGGCGACACGTCCCATCGCATAAAGATACAAATATTGATTGGTTTGGCTGGCAGGTTCGCGGGCGAAACGGCTAAAGAACGATGATGGATTAAGCTGGATGTCACTCAGTGATGCATAAGGAATGGGCATACCTAAGCGCGAAGATAACGCCATGATATCACCGGTTTTGCCTTTACGCAGCATACGTTTGAGGCGGGAAACTCTCTCTGGATTGCTAATTAAGGCGTTATTATTCATCTCAAGCGCTAGTTGATCACATAGAGCTGGCTGTTTTTTGGTCGTCAACCAGACATCAGACTTCGCTGCCATAGCACGCATGGTATCGCCGCCATTATTAAACCCAAGCGCAACGGCGCACTTCTCACTGTCATCAGCATTGGTAATCAGATTTGCCACTTGTCGCACTGCTGCATAATCATTTGAACCTGCTTTGGTTTCAGCAAAATCAGCAGCCAGCTTTTCTGCCATGACCGTATCTGGATATTGGCGCACAAACTGCGACACTGCTGCAGGACTTTGCGAATTCAAATCTACATTCATCCGCCAGTAAGTAGGATACATGGCAAATAAGCCACCGCTCATAGCTTGCTCATAATCATAAAGCGCATTGACATCGCCGCGCTCTGCCGCAATGGCTGCTGCGGTGAATGAACCCACGCCATTATCTGGTTGATAAGCACTGTTTTGTTGAGAAGTGTTTTGTTGAAAAGTACTTTGTTGACTGTTTGGTTGATAGCCATCAGACTGATAGCGCTCTACTTGATATTTGCCTTGTTGCTCAGAACTGCCGCTCTCACCCCATGTCAATTCTGCACAGGCTACTTGCGAAAAGCCCAAAGCACCGACTGCCGCTGCCAAGCTCAGCGCACTTTTTTTAAGCGTCATTTTTTTAGAACTCTTATGCGTATCATTTTGATATATATTTTTATCAATCATATCAGGAGCAACCTGCGGCTTTTTCATACTGACTCTCTTTTATAGTGGGTCTTATATAATGGGTCTTAAATAATATTTTAAAAAAGTGACTCTAATCAAATGATTCTAAAATACAGGTTTAAAAAATACATTCCTAAATCGATATTTTAGACAGATAGAAATCAGGATTTATTCAATGACGCTAATAGGATGGCATTCATCATACTATACTCGTTGCACTTTCAACCATAAGCTTTACTTTTCATTAATAAATTGGATAGCACCGCGTAACACGAAGGTGTTATTGCGTACAAATCGGCATCAATCATTATGCATCTTAGTTATAACCAAATAATCATCGATAAGCAATTGATACTATTATAAATAATTCAATTTACTTATAATAATGAGCAGACACTAACTTTTCACATTAGCGCGGGGTTGTGATAAAATACGCCACCTGTTAATCGGCTAGCCCGCTATATTTTTGGTCAATCATGGACTTATCCTTATGAGTGTTACTGTATTCAATCCCCGCATCGATGACGCTGCTGCCTCTGACATTACCGCTGTCACGCCTGCGATCACTGCACTCAATGAACTAAGTTCAGCACAAGCTCCTGTAAAATCAGCTACCAAAAAGGTATTTGTCACCACCCAAGGCTGTCAGATGAATGTCTATGACTCGGGAAAAATGCTTGATGTGCTTGGTGACTCACATGGTATGGAAGTGACGCATAATATCGACGAAGCCGATGTACTGCTGATGAATACTTGTTCCATTCGCGAAAAAGCCCAAGAAAAAGTCTTTTCAGAATTGGGTCGCTGGCGCAAATTGAAAGAAAAACGCCCTGACCTTGTTATTGGTGTTGGTGGTTGCGTGGCTTCGCAAGAAGGCGATAACATTCAAAAGCGCGCGCCTTATGTCGATATGGTATTCGGTCCGCAAACGTTGCACCGTTTGCCAGAGCTGTATGACCAATCGCACGAGCAACGTGAGATTGCGCCTAAGAACCGTATTGGTACGGTGGATGTATCCTTCCCAAGTATCGAAAAGTTTGATTTTTTACCAGAGCCAAGAGTAGAAGGATTTAAAGCTTTTGTTTCCATTATGGAAGGCTGCTCTAAGTATTGCTCATTCTGCGTCGTGCCTTATACACGTGGTGAAGAATTGTCACGTCCACTGGACGATGTATTGGCTGAAATTGACAGCTTAGCGGCACAAGGTGTGCGTGAAATCAATCTACTCGGTCAAAACGTTAATGGCTATCGCGGCGAAAAAGACGATGGCAGTATTTGCCGTTTCGCAGAACTCTTACATTATGTGTCACACGTCGATGGTGTTGAGCGTATTCGTTATACAACCAGCCATCCGCTAGAGTTCACTGATGATATCATTGACGCTTACGCGCAACTGCCAGAGCTGGTATCACACTTGCATCTGCCTGTACAAAGCGGCTCAAATGCGATATTGGCAGCAATGAAGCGCAATCATACGATTGATGTTTATATTAATCAAATTAATAAGCTCAAAGCCATACGCCCTGATATTCACTTATCAAGCGACTTTATTATTGGCTTTCCAGGTGAGACAGATCAAGATTTCCAAGATACGCTGAACTTGGCAAAAGAGTTAAACTTCGATCACTCTTATAGCTTTATCTATTCTAAGCGTCCAGGTACGCCAGCAGCAGAACTACCGGACGATGTGAGCTTCAAAACTAAGAAAGAGCGCTTGGCAGAATTCCAAAAAGTTATTATCGACTCAACGCTTGCTAAAACCCATGAGATGGTCGGCACCACGACTCGCGTATTAGTTGAGCAAGTCGCCAATCGTCATCCTGATTGTTTAATTGGTACAGCAGACAATACCCGTACCGTAATGTTCCCTTATGCAATAGATAAAATGGATGAGATGTTGGGTAAAATTGTGACCGTACGCATTACTGATTTTGTGAGTCCACACATGGTAAAAGGCGAGATTGAAGCAGTTTTAGCTTAATCATTGGTGCAAATAAAACAGCCAAAAAAGCCGTTTACTATTCAATAGTGAACGGCTTTTTTATAACTAAATATTAGCCTTTATATGACTATAGTCAAGCCACTATAAATCAAACACAGTGCCACTGGGATAAGTTTTGCGCCGCCTCTGTCTGCGCAGGCATAGCAAGCAAGAAAAATTTATACCAGTAGCGCGTTATAATATTTGTACTTATTTTATTTAGGACTGACTATAACTAATAGCGACTTTTAAATCATAAAACTATTGAACACATCAGCCAATAAAGCGGCAGCAATTAATATAAATATAATGCCGCAACCACGATTGAGCCAAGCTAAACGCTTACCAACATCTAACCACCCTGCAAGCTTTTTACCGCCTAATGTATATATTATCTGCCAAATCGTCTCACTGAGAAACAGTCCTAAGGTAAGCACCATATATTGCGGCCATAGTGGCGCACTAAAATTAATGAATTTAGGAAAGAAGGCTGCAAAAAATAAAATTGCTTTTGGGTTAGAAAGTGATACCCACATCCCTGTGCGAAATAGCATAGCATTACTAGGTGCCCTCTTGACTGCAGCACTAGAGAGCGAGCGCGGCTTGAGTGTCTCAGATTTATGAATGCTATCAGGACGATTTGAGCTTGTTGTTAACTCTGCGCTAATTTCTTCGCTCATGGCATTGGCGTCATCCATTAAGCTACTATTGCTGCCACTATCACGCCATGAAGCAACACCTAAATAAATAAGGTAAATGGCACCGACTGTCTTAATGACCGTCAATAACCATGGCGACTGACGGCTAATGACATCCAAGCCTAGTAGCGTCGAGAGCAACAGGATAAAGAGCCCAAGGCTGAGACCTGCCAGCGTCCATAATGTCCGCTTGACCCCGTAATTAATCCCATACTGAAATGCCAGTAGCATATTCGGACCAGGTGTCGCTGAGATAAAAAACGTACTTGCAAAAAATACCACAAACAGATGCCAAGACATCAACCAACCCCTACTTTTTTATTTTAAACTGACTAAACGAAAAAATAAACACCGCCATAAAGACGGTGTTTATTATACCAACCACGACCTAAACCTTGCGGTTTATTTATCCATAGTACAACTTTCTAATAGACGCTGTAAGAAGCTATCACAGCGCTCAATCTCATTTAACTTAACATATTCATCGGCTTTATGCGCCTGCTCAATACTGCCAGGACCACAGATAATCGTTGGGATACCGCTATTAGTAAACTGTCCGCCTTCAGTAGCATAAGCAACTTTATGGCGTTGATTGTCACCTGTCAGTGCTGCTATCAATGCTTGTAGCTCGGCACTATCATTATCTGTCATTGCCGGTACGCTTTCTTCTTGTGTCAGCTCAATGCCGGTATCGGCAGCGCGCGCTTGCATTTGTGCGCTTAGTTCTGCAACTTTTGCTTGAATCGGTAGCAGAATGTCGTCCTGTGTCATGTGTGGCAGGTTGCGATAATCAAAGGTGAACTCACACAGATTGGGCACAATATTGGTCGCTGTACCACCTTGTATGGTGCCCACAGACAATGTCGAATAAGGGACATCGAACAGTGCATCATTATCATCGCGATTGCTTATTTCTTCTGCCAAGGTATCAACATAGTCAATCAAACGACTGGCATAACTGATGGCGTTCACACCTGTTGCTGTCAATGATGAGTGCGCAGATTTGCCGTGGACGCGGCAGCGATAAACAGCAATACCTTTATGCGCCACGACCATCGCCATATTGGTGGGCTCACCGACGATACAATAATCAGGAGTGATACCGCGAGCTTTTAAGTCTGCCAAAATTAATGGCGCACCTAGACAGCCAACCTCTTCATCAAATGACAATGCCAAATGAAGAGGACGACTCAGCTGACCACTATTCGATAACTGTACCGCTTTTGGTAATAAAGTTAGCGCACACGCAATAAAGCCTTTCATATCGCAAGCACCGCGTCCATATAGCTTGTCACCACGAATCGTCGCAGTAAACGGCTCTGATGTCCATGCTTGACCATCAACTGGTACCACATCAGTATGCCCTGATAGCACCAAACCATGATTGATGATATCAGCACTGTTATTAGCATTGCCACCTGCTGCTACGGTGACAAATAAATTGGCTTTATTTTTGGCATCATTAAAGGTCAAATCTACGCTTAAGCCTAACTGCTCACAATAGCTTTGTACGTATTCAATCAATGCCAAATTTGAATGGCGACTGACCGTATCAAAAGCAATCAGCCTTGTAAGCCAGTCAATGCTATTCGATGGATAATCAGTATCCATTACAGCGTGAGATAAGCCATCAGTACGAGTTGATACAGTCATAAAAAATCCTTAATACGATAAAGATAAAAAGAGCTTAGCGTCTTTGAAATGCACGTTGTTGCAGCATTTTTACTTCTGCATCTAATCCAGCAATCGGACCTTCAACTGGCACATTTGGTGCTACCTCTTGAATACTTAATGAATTGATTGGTGATGAAGATTTTACACCCATCTCCTGCATCCATTCATCCAACTGTTTTGAGGAGCTAACATAAACAATGCGACCAAGCCCTGACCACGCATGAGCGGCGGAGCACATAGCACAATGCTCACCGGAAGTATAAACCACTGCTTGCGCACGCGCTTCAGCCGTCATATGCTTTGCTGCCCATTGGGCAACAGCAATCTCAGGGTGATAAGTAGCATCGACGCTATTGGCGCGATTACGGTCTTCGTGCAACACTTGACCATCACCAGCGACCAACACACTCCCAAATGGCTCATCACCTGCCTCTAAGGCTTCGGTAGCAAGCTCAATAGAGCGGCGCAAATGAATCATATCATCTGCTTTATCATCATTCCCAGTTATCATCTCAATCTCCCTTTTATTACCTTATAGCAAATTACAGTCCTTTATTAGGCTTTATATTACTCCATATCTTACCAAACCCTTTATGACGGATCTGACTTACGATGGATGGTTTTGATTCATCACATCAATGACTGGCGGCATAGGTTTTGGCTTAGTATTAGAAGCCTTACCTTCTGATTGTAACTCTTTAGTGGTTTTGGCATCGATAGCCAGTCCCGCAATCAACGCAATGTCTTTCACAGGCTTACGCTGACGAGTGGCAAAGCTCACTGGTACCATACGTGCAAATTCATAAATGTACAAATAAGACTCTTCGCCGCCTTCAAAATCTTCATCGTCTTCTAAACGAATGCCACCAATTTTTGCCAAATCAGTAAGCATCTCATTTTCTTCACTGCTCAGACGACAATCAGTGATACCAAAGCCGGTCATAAAACCATTTGCCCACTGTTTCAATGCCATTACACGCTCGTATAGGTCATGTTCATCATCTGGCACAAGCGGCGTATAGGAATAAGCATCATCCTTATCTTTTAGCTGAAATACGGTGTCTTCGGCTTCTTCAGTCAGCAAGGTCAACGCTTCGTTAGGTAATGGCGCAAAACTCAGTTCTTCAAATACCTTAGCCCATACCTGTTCATCAGGCGCGTCACAAGCAGTCATCAGCCCGGTCATTAGACCATGTACCTCACTGATAGACACATCAGTCCAGTCGTCAAAAGTCTTTAGCCACGTATTCCAGCCAGAGATATTGTCATTCATAATAGATATCCTAATAATTGATGGTTAATGATTGCTTATAAAATAAAATCAGTACAATGTTATCGATGAGGCAGCGATTCATAAAAAATAAAGAGATCGAGCCCAATGCTGGTAATTACTTTGTTGGTATAGATATTATGCGGTCACCTATGGCATTATTAAACGCAGACAACAACATTCATTTACGCTTATTTGTTAAGGATAAAAACTGACTATGTATGACCAACTTAGAATATTAGAAAAAATGATACTCGACATCAAAAAACAGTATCAGCTTGTCAGTGCTGAACTTAGCAGTCTCAAGCAACAACCATTATCCGACCCGAAAGAGCTTAGCGCCCTAAAAATTAAGTTAGATAGCAGCTATACAGAACGCGATGGTGCCAAAAAACAATTTAATGATCTTGATAAACGCTACCAAAGCTTGGCTGAAGCGCACCATATGATCGGTGAAGAGCAAGATAAACTTCATAAGCAGATTGAGCTGCTAGCACAACAAAACCATGACCTAAAACAGCATAATAATGAATTAAAGCAGCAGTATAGCGATATTAAGCAGCAAAACAGTGACTTAAAAAAGAAGAATGAATTGGCAGCGGAGCGTACACAAGTAGTATTACAACGCTTAACCCGTATTGATCAAACAGAAAGCCAGTAGTGTCTTATAGTCAAAAGTTAGCACTATTTTCGTTAATGAAGCTCACAAACGCTCACGATGACAGCATCCCTCTTCCACTTTATTGACCAGACATTGTAGGATTTATCATGACCGACAACCATAACAAAATCATTGAAAAACAGAAAAACAGCTCAGTAAAGAATGCTCAAGTAGAAACCAACCAAGTAAAAAATAGTCAGGCACAGAAAACTGTATCAACTAATGCAAATACGCAAAGCAGCCCCACTGCTAAAGTAAATAGCGCACCTGAGCCGCAAATCAAGAAAGTCGATATTGCGATTGCTGGCATTACTTATCCTATCTACTGCCCAGTACATGAACAAGAAGAATTGCGTTCAGCGGTATCTTATATAAACGATTTTGCTTTAAATTTAAAAAGAGACGCACCAAGTCTTAGTCAAGAAAGCTTACTGGTATTATGCTGCCTAAATTTATATGAAAAAATCCAAACTCATGAAAGAGGTGAAGAAGATCGCGGGCAACAGGATAAGCAATCTATGGCTTTGCTAAACAAAGTTATCCAAGATGCTCATTCTATTTTATAAGCCAATGCATTTCTTGATACTTATAAATATATCAAACGCTTAGTTTATGAAACTAAGCGTTTTTTATGGTCATTAGATAATGCTGTTTTTAGACTTATGGCTGATGAACCTTACCTGCATGAAAATCTGCTTGGTGCTCATAATTGCAAAAGAAAAGCTCACCAGATGTTGGTTCATCCGTAATCTCTGACGCCATGTTGGCATCAGCATCAACGCTGATATCAATCGTTTTAGCGTTAATATTGCTTTCAAGCACGCCACGATATTCAGCCAAGCTATTGCCACAAAAGTCACACTGACGCGGTGTAATAACATCGCCTTTTTTGGGCATCATGCTTTTGGGTGCACGCGGGTACATGAACTTATAAAATCCCCACATCGAAACCCAGATAATGATGATGATAATAATAACAGCTAACACGGCAGCGCTCCTTCAAATATGGCTGAATACATTATAAACGCAACGCTTCAGAATAATCATATAAAAAACTGGCTACAGTGAGCCAGTTTTTATTTTATAGAATACATTATTTAGCCGTCATAGTGACTAAGCTATCAGGGACCAAACTATAACTGTAGCTCACTGATATCAGCCACAGTTAAAAACAATGCGCGTACTTGCTTAAGCAACGCTAAGCGGTTGGCTTTAAGCGCCGTATCTTCACTGTTGACCATCACATTATCGAAGAATTGCGTCAATGGCTCATCTAAGCTAGCAAGCGTTTGCAATACTTGCGTATAGTCAGCTTGCTCAAGTAATGGTTGTACCACTGTCTGCGCTTGCTTCACACTCGCATATAAATTTTGCTCAGCAGGTTCAGATAGTAGAGCTTCATCAACAGTGTCAGCAACGCTCACTTCTGACTTGGCTAATATATTGGCAACACGCTTGTTTGAATCAGCTAACATCGACGCTTGAGGTAAGTTGCTAAACGTTTGAACGGCACGAATACGTTGATCAAAATCAAGCGGCATATGCGGGTTAATCGCTTGCACTGCCTGAATCGTATCAACGCTGACGCCTTGCTCCGTATACATTGCACGATAGCGCGAGTTCAAAAATGCCATCACTTGGGTAAATGTATCGCCCATCTTGGCAATCTTGCTACCGTCAGCCGTGCTATAGCCTTTGATGGCTTGCTCAACGAGAGCCACTAGATTAATTGGCAGCTGCTTCTCAATCAAAATACGCAGAATACCAATGGCTGAGCGACGTAAACTGAATGGATCTTTTGAACCTGTCGGTGCTTGGTCAATCGCAAAAATACCGACGAGCGTGTCCAAACGATCTGCTAATGCTAAGCAAATACCAATTGGCGTCTGTGGTAATACGTCACCGCTGAACTTAGGCAAATATTGCTCTTCTAAACTTGCCGCGACTACTTCTGGCTCATTATTCAGGCGCGCATAATAAGTACCAGCGATACCTTGCAATTCAGGATATTCTCCAACTAATGAGCTTGCTAAATCTGCTTTGGACAAAATTGCGGCACGCACTGTATCATCGATATCAATCTGCTGACCTTGCTGTTGCATTAGTGCAGCGATAAAGGCAGCAAGCTTAGCAATGCGTTCAGACTTCTCCCAAATCGTACCGAGCTTATCTTGGAACACACGAGTTTTTAGGCTTTCTGTCAGCGCAAATAATGGCTGCTTTTGGTCTTGTAAGAAGAAAAACTCTGCATCAGCCAAACGTGGACGCACGACTTTCTCATTACCTTCAATGATTTGGTTCGGGTCTTTTGACTCAATATTGGTAATAAAAATAAAGTATGGCTGCAATTTGCCTGCTTTATCGGTTAAGCAAAAATACTTTTGATCCGCTTGCATGGTAGAGATAAGCGCTTCTTGTGGCACTTGTAAGAAGCGCGCCTCAAAGCTTGCTCTTAAGGCAATCGGGAAATCAACCAATGCGGTGACTTCATCTAACAAACTCTGCGGTACGATAGCGTCAGAACTAACCTCATCTGCCAATGCCTTGACTTGGTTTTTAATCAGCATTTGACGCTTATCAAAATCTACCACTACTTTTAAACCATCAAGCAGTTGCTCATAATCATTGGCGTGCGCAATGTTATGGTAATCAGGGCTATGGAAGCGATGACCACGAGTTTGCGTCCCTGTCTGATGACCTTGGATAGTGGCATCAATGACAGCATGATCTTGCATCAAGACTGCCCACTGTACGGGACGCACGAACTCATTGCGGCTCGCGCCTGAACGCATACGTTTAGCAATCGGCAAATTATCAAGTGCGGTTTGAAAAATAGCAGGTAGCAGCTCAGTGGTCGCTTGACCCTGAATCGTTTGCACATAACCGACGTAATCACCTTTATCGGTATTAATAGTGGTCAACTTGCTGGCTTCAATACCCAAACCTTTTGCAAAGCCCATTGCCGCACGGGTAGGATTACCATCAGCATCAAAGGCAGCTTTAATCGCAGGTCCACGTTTTTCCTCAGTACGATCCGGCTGTTTATCGCTAATGCCTTGAATCTGTATTGCTAAACGACGCGGTGCCGCAAAGGCTTTGATACTATCGAAGCTGATATTAGCGTCTGCTAATTGCTCGGTAACACTTTCTTGTAATGCGTCACGTAAAGGTTTTAGACTTTTTGGAGGCAGCTCTTCACACCCCAGTTCAAATAGAATAGTACTCATGGGATGCTCCTATTTATTATTGTTAGTTGATTGGTTTGTGTTTAATTCTTCAGTTGCCATGTCAGTGTCTTCTTTTGGCAAATACTTATCGAGCGCCGCTTGACGATGCGCCTCATCCGCCAACGGGAAGCCCAGCTTAGCGCGTGCTTCGACATAACCAATAGCAACCTTACGAGCAAGCGTACGCACACGTAGGATAAAACGCTGACGCTCAGTCACTGAAATGGCACCGCGCGCATCAAGCAAGTTAAAGGCATGTGAGGCTTTTAGTACCATCTCATAGGCTGGTAGTGGCAAACCTTCAGCAACCAATTTATCCGCTTGCTGCTCATAAAAGTCAAACATCTGACCCATCATTGGCACATCTGCGTGTTCAAAGTTATAGGTAGACTGCTCAACTTCGTTTTGATGGAAAACATCACCATAAGTGACACGGCCAAACTCACCATCTGCCCAAACCAAATCATATACGCTATCGACGCCTTGCACATACATTGCCAAGCGCTCAAGACCATAAGTAATCTCGCCGGTCACAGGGAAGCATTCAATACCGCCCACTTGCTGGAAGTACGTAAACTGTGTGACTTCCATACCATTGAGCCAAATCTCCCAACCAAGTCCCCATGCACCTAGCGTTGGCGACTCCCAGTTGTCTTCCACAAAACGCACATCATGCACCAATGGATCAATACCAATTGCCTCAAGTGAGCCTAAATACAGCTCTTGGATATTAGGCGGATTGGGCTTAAGCACCACTTGAAACTGATAATAATGTTGTAAACGATTTGGGTTATCACCGTAGCGACCATCGGTTGGACGACGTGATGGCTGCACATAGGCCGCGTTCCAGCGCTCAGGACCTAATGAGCGCAAAAATGTCGCGGTATGAAACGTACCTGCGCCGACTTCCATATCATAAGGCTGTAAGATCACGCAGCCCTTATCCGCCCAATAATTCTGCAAGGTCATGATTAAATCTTGAAATGTCATCGGTTGAGAGTCTTTTTCTTGTGTCATCGAGGTTGTCGCTTGTGATGTCATAGTTTGGATTGTCATAGTTTGGGGCATCGTAATAAAGCCACTGTGGAATTAGTATTATGAAATAAAATATTGATAGCGCTCGTAGCGCCTATATAGCAACGAGTCTATTTGACTGCTCACCTTACTAAAAATTGACTATTTTATCTATATTTACCTGAACTAAATTTACACCCTATGCCGAAATATTCAGTGTATGGATCATCAATAAGTAGATTTATGAGTGAATTCTAATTTTAAAAGCAATCAATGGTATAGATAAAAAAATACCCAAATGCGTGAGCATTTGGGCAGGAGGAAAGGTATGTCTTGGGCATCCTGATTGTTCAGGCTTTTTGTTTTTTGGGGTATTGCAATTTCTTATTGAACTATTTTACTTTATCACTACTCTTATAAATCAATGCTTTACTGATAAGACTGACCATTTGCCTTCGGCATAATGATCCATAATATGATATAAATCAAAATACCAGGTACTGCGGCACTCAAAGTTGAGACAATAAAAAACAGTAATCTCACCCAGATTGGTGACCAACCGACATATTCTGCAATGCCACCCATCACGCCCGCTATCATGCGATTATTCTGTGAACGATGTAATTTTGCTAGCTTAGCCAAATCAAATACCTCTTTTTATTATTTATTTTAGTATTACTCTTATGAACTGCTTTATGATTTATTTTAAAGACATTAAAGACGTTTTACGTTTGCCTTCAAACTTATGAATAAGTATAACAATTATTTCTCTTCTATCTGTTGGCTGTGTAGACGTGCTTTGTGAATTTATGCTACTTAAGCTTACTCTAACCTCTCATTAACACCCGTAAACCTCTGATTTTAAATAGTTATTTCAAATTGTTTCAAAGGTAGCTTTGTTTCTCGCATATTACACCTTTTGTTACATATGCTATATTCTTTAATGAAACCAAATGCTTAGACCTTATTATTCTATCCTAAAAATAATAGCTTATTTATTAGAGTCACAATCTAGTAAAACGAAAACGTAATAAGTAGATAAATCATTATTTTATTGATGAATACATCATAAAATAGGGACTATTTACAATAATCTACGGGTAAGTCTTCACGAACCTTTATACCATGCTTATAAAAACTCTAGACAACTAAAAATAAATTGCACTCAGTAAGTGTGACTAAGGACAGCTATGTACGAGTCAGGATTGATGATTGGACATTTTGAGCCGCTACATTTGGGGCAAATGCGCAGTATATTGGACGCAGCAGGACAAGCAAAAAACTTACATCTTGTCATTATGACGCATCCATCGCCGCATCCAGATTTTAAAATCACGTTGCAAGATAAAGCGCGTTGGTTACAGATGGCTTGTGCTGATTTACCTTTTATTCATATTCATACCACTGATGAGATTGAGCTGCCAGTACATGACAGCTTTGCAGATGTGACGATTGATATCACTGCCAGTAACGCTAAGCTGCAACATTTGATAGATGCGTTAAACTTGCCTACTGAAACCGTAGTATTTGTCGCAGAGAACCACCCTTTAGCACAGTCTGATATTTGTAAGCAGCTAATCATGCAGGTGGTCACAACACCATTACAGCCTGACTTTGACTCTTATGCCATTGCACGAAATCCGGTCGCATATTGGTCAGCGCTACATCCGCAAGCACGCAGTAACTATACTAAGACGGTTGCTATTGTCGGCGGCGAAAGCTCAGGTAAGACGACATTGGTGCATAAGCTTGCCAATTATTATGGTGCTAGCTTTGCGCTTGAGATGGGACGGGTTTATGTCGTTACAGATTTGGGCGGCACCGAAATTGGATTACAATATAGCGATTATGGACCGATTGCCTTGCACCATGCGCAAGTGATTCGTGATGCAACAAGCATAGCCACGGCGCCAGTGACGATAATTGATACCGATTTTGTCACGACCCAAGCGTTTTGTGAAGAGTACGAGGGTCGCACCCATCCTTTTGTGGCCGCTTGCATTGATGAGTTTCGCTTAGACCATACGATTATGCTCGATAACAATGTGCCTTGGATTGATGATGGTATGCGCTCTTTGGGTACGCCTGAGGCACGTGGTCGTTTTGAGGCGCGTCTATTGGATATTTTCGCCCGTCATGATATTAAGCCGCACATGATTGATCAACCAGATTATGAGGCGCGCTACCAGCAAGCATTGTTATTTATCGACCAGTATGTTTATGGTCAAAAGCCGTAAAAGATAACCCAAATTAAAAAAGCATCACTGACACTATTATTTATTTTAGGAATATAACGCCATGCGTATTCAGCTACTAGACAATATCACTGGGAAATGGGCCATACAATGGATTGTCATCTGGTTTATTTGCGGTGTGCTTGCCTTATCTACAGGGTTTTGGCTCACCACCGAACATACCACGCTCGATTGGTTTTACTTAGGCGTGTCTTTTATCGGACTGGTATGCGTGGTTTCATTATCCTTTCGTAAAAACATCTTAGGCAATGGCTTTGGTATGGGTGCGACAGCCGGTGAAGTGGTCGTACAAGCGACCTCTGGTGCTGTTGGTCTGATGCTTGCGCCTTTGTTCAACTTCTTTACCCACGTCTATGGTATTTTTTATTGGTCAAAGCATACTGATGCTGATGGTGATATGGTGCCCAAATCTGCGAGCAAATGGATTTGGCTACTGACCATTAGCTTTATGGTGATTGGACTTGCCTTATTCCCAACGGTAAATAATTTACTAGCAAGCTATGGTTATGCGGTCGTTGAAGATGATAATAGTAAATTTTTAGGCCTTATCTCTTTCTTTTGGATTAATGTCATTGCCTTTATACTGTCTATTACCGCTCAGGCAGCAATGATTCTGCGCTATTCGTTTAACTGGTGGTTATGGATTTTATCCAACTTCGTTTGGTTGACCGTAAACTTGATGTCAGGCAATTACATATTTGCCATTCAGACCATGGTCTATCAAGTAAACTCGTTTGTCGGGCTCTATGAATGGTACCGCAGCGAGCAAGAATCGGTCGAGACACCAACACACATCAGAAAATAAAGACCAATAGACCGATTCTATATGAAAAATAGTGTGGCACTTCAGCTTGAGTAGATGAAGGGGTTTTAGATTAGAGTATTTGACTCTACGGTCTAACAGATAAAATGGCGAATTACTCAGATTAGTGCTACAACTGGTAGTCGTAAGTAACTTTATTTATCTATTAATTAATCAGTCATTCATTTACTAACAAGGAGGTTGGTATGTCTGTCACTCAGAAAAAACGAATGTCCAAGCGCACGCTTGAGCAATGGCTCAGTGAGTATTCAGTCAGTCATCAAAATCTTATCAATAAAAAAATCCATTGGCTCTGTGTTCCGGCTATTTTTGTCAGTCTACTTGGGATGGGGATGTCGCTATCCGTTTGGTTTACCTTAATAATGAGTGCCTTGGTATTATTATTTTATATGCGCTTATCAACGCCACTATTTATGGCAATGGGTATTTTTATTCTTATTTGTCTTTCAGTAATGACTCTATTCCCTTGGGGTTTTAAAGTTTGGGCGGCTGTCTTTGTGTTGGCATGGATTGGGCAGTTTATCGGTCATAAGCTTGAAGGTAAAAAACCTTCTTTTTTTGAAGATTTACAATTCTTGTTGATTGGTCCGGCATGGGTTGCAAATAGCTTAATGGGACGTAAGCGAGCTAGTGAATCATAGCTAAATCAGATAATGAGTCGATATTATTTTTAAATGGAAGCGACTATACAATAAAGAAACGGCACCCAATCTCTTATTAAGTGCCGTTCCTATAGTCAATCCTAAATAAAAGAAATACAAATTTTATAAAGCCCTACTGGGGTTAATTTTTCTTGCTTGCTGTGCCTACGCAGACAGAGGCTGCGAATAATTAAACCCAGTAGTCCTGTACTCTTTTAAAAGTGGATCACCTATATCATAAAAGCTACTGTCTATTAATCTAAAGTCTGTACACCGCCACCATTCACAAATATGGTTTGACCACTGACCCAAGTCGATATTGGCGCAGCAAAGTACAACATAGCACCAGCGATATCATCTGCCTCACCCAAACGCTTAATAGGCGTATTTGCTAGCATTTTCTTCTCAATCTCTGGCGTTAGTACCGTCTTCAAAGCATCGGTACGCGTAGCCCCTGGACCTACCGCATTGACGCGTACTTCAGGACCAAAGTCATGCGCCAAGTTTGCTACCATGTGATTGACAGCCGCTTTTGAGCCTGCATAGCCGCTCATATTCGGGCTTTTATTAACACTTGACATCGAGGTGGTAAATACAATCGAGCCATATCCTGATTTTTTCATAAGCGGCACGCACAGTTGACTTAAGCGCCAGCCACTAAAGACGTTTAACTCAAAATCACGGCGAATGTCATCGATCGATGCTGTGGTTGGGTTTTCACGACCGCCACCACCGCCGCCCGCATTGTTGATTAAGACATTAACAGTCCCAAACTCAGCGACTACTGTATCGACCATAGTGACCAAATCATCGTCTTTTAGAATATTACATTCTACGGCAAGTGCTTTTACCCCAAGCGCCTCAATATCTTTTACTGCTGCCTGTGCATCTTCAAGTTTTAAATCAGCAATAGCAATGTTAGCACCCGCTTCTGCCAAACGTAGCGCTGTGGCTTTACCAATACCATTTGCGCCGCCCGTCACAATGGCAACTTTACCTGACAAATCGAATAGTTCGTTAAATGCTTTATGTTGAAATTCTTGCATAATGATTCCTCAATATAGATGTGCTCAAATATAAATGTGCTCAGCTCGTTTACAGCACTATTAAATGCATAGCCATTGAAAGCGTGCGGCTAATACCTGCATTAATCTTAAGAATAAGCAGTTGCCAGTACGACTATTTCAACGCGATTGTGATCGAAGCGCTGACTAGAAATAATTATGCGTGGGATAGCTTGTTCTAATGTGCTAAGTTCACGCAGTTTTTGTAATGATTTATATTTGACTGAGTATCATGCCACTATAGGCATTGGCTGTGGATGCTGCTAACTGATTGCTAACCCAAATTTCAGACATAAAAAAAGCCTCACTTCTTATAAGAAGTGAGGCTTTAGTGCTTTTACAAGCCATATTTGGAGCGGGAAAAGAGATTCGAACTCTCGACCCCAACCTTGGCAAGGTTATGCTCTACCACTGAGCTATTCCCGCTTAATATCAATCTATAGCGTTATTGCTAACAGCTACGTCTCGATAGGCTGGCTATTTTAGCAAATATTCTGAGCGTGTCAACAGGTTTTTTTAACTTTCTTATAGATATCACAACTTTTAGGTGTTTATTAGGACGATAATTCTCATATACAATTGATTTTATGGTTTATTTTTCTAACCATCGATATCCAATTATTTTTATAAATAATTGCTCAAATGTTCTCTTTAACATATTTTTTGATTATTTAAGCAGATTTATCCGCAATTTATACATGAATGCCACTTACAATCCTACCTTGTATTGTTACTTTTGCTCTATTGGTTTTTAATAGTTAACATAATTATACTTATGCACAAGGACGGTTCAGGTAGAATTTTACTGTTTTAGTAGATTGAGAGAAGGTAGTAGAACGTCAATAATAAGCTTCCCTTACCTCTACTGCATCAACATTGCTGTTATTTACTTTAATTTTCTTATTTATAGCGAGGACATTTACTATGAAAAAACTACTTACCACGACAGTTATGGCAGCTTCATTGTCAGCACTGGCATTAACAGGTTGTACTAGCACGACCAGTACGGGTGCCGTTGGCGTTGATCGTCAGCAGTTGCTACTCGTATCAAGTGAGCAAGTATTGCAACTATCCGCTCAGAGTTATAATAAAACGATACAAGAAGCACGATCGAAACGTTTGCTTGATACCAACACCGCTCAGCTGAATCGCTTAAAAAATATTTCTAATCGTTTGGTCAATCAAGTTGGCGTCTATCGCCCTGATGCGGCAAAATGGCCATGGGAAGTACATACGATTAAATCTAACGACTTGAATGCTTTTGTGCTGCCGGGCGGTAAAATCATGTTCTACACAGGCATTATCGATCGTCTGAACTTAAGTGATGATGAAATCGCTGCTATTATGGGGCATGAGATGTCTCATGCCTTACGTGAGCATTCACGTGAGCGCCTATCGCGTCAATATGCAACTCAGACCGGTATCGGTGTCGCAGCCAGTATTTTTGGTCTATCACAAGGACAAGCTCAGCTTGCAAACGTCGCTGGTGACTTAGGTTTGAGCCGTCCGCATAGTCGCACCCAAGAAGCTGAGGCGGATCAAATCGGTCTTGAGCTAATGGCACGCGCAGGCTACAACCCACAAGCCGCTATTACCTTGTGGCAAAAAATGCAGCGCGCCAGCCAAGGCGAGCCACCACAATTCTTAAGCACTCACCCAACCAGTAGCAATCGTATCGCTGAGTTGCAGTCACTGATGCCAAAAGTAATGCCGCTCTATCAAAGAGCACGTCGTTAATAGTGTTTTTTAAGCAGAATTTTTGAAGTAGACACTCATAAGTCATGACAAGCAGAGCCCATATCATCATGTGGCGCTCTGCTTTTTTATACCTGTTACTCATAGAATGCATTCCATCAATACCATGCAGACTCGATATCAGCGTCTGCTATAATGGTGACGATATATTGTCTAACGACAATGAAGCTTAATAGAATAAAGGATTGTTATGACTACCATTACCTCTACCACCAGTAGCACCCCTACTGCCGACGCACTTAGTCAGCAGTTGCAAGAATTACAACCGCTGCATATGCAACTCGTTAACGAATCAGTGAATCATGCCGGTTACTTTGACGGTAAAGAAAGTCATTTTAAACTTATTATGGTCAGCGAAGCGTTTACAGGCAAGCGCTTGGTTGCCCGTCACCAAATGGTTTATCATTTGGCAGATGCATTATTAACCTCAAAAGGTGGTCAAATCCACGCCTTAGCGATTCATGCCTATACACCGACAGAGTGGCAAGGTCAAAACCCTGATAGCCCGTTATGTGCTGGACAAAATAAAGGCTAAATGCTATTTATTTTTTGCAGTAAATAATCAAATGCTATCGATGAAAAATATAATTTTAAAGGGAACCATATTTAATGAAACATTTACATATGCTCATGGCCGTGCTGTTGATTGTGCTGTTTTTATATCAAAGCTATCTGGTATTAAGCGCAAATAAGCAAGCACCACGTGTGGTCAAGATATCGTCGCATGTCCTCTACGCTGTTATGATTCTTTCGGGCGTTGGTATGCTGATGCAATTGATGAGCGCCAATGCACCTGTACAATGGGTATTTGCCAAAATCATTTTGCTTGTGGCTGCTATCAGCGCCAGTATAAAAGCCTTCAATAATACTGCAACACCGAGTCAAAGAAAAACTGGTATTCTCATTGCTGGGGCGGCATATGTGGGTATTGTGATACTTGCCTTTACCAAACCGGGTAACTTATTCTGATAAGCACTTAGATAAGCACAAATACTCCTGCAATGAAAATGACGAAATATTCTATGCATTTTCAATATCTTAATGAGATTATTTTTGCTATCTTAAATAAATAAAAACGCAATATTAGCTTACTGGAGCCGCTATGAAAACTCTTACTGTAACAGCATTACTAGCAACCGCTGGCATTTTTGGTCTCTCAGGCTGTGCTTCTACGGGTAATATTACGCCGCAATATATCCCGCCAAGCACCTATCAGAGCTATGATTGCCAAGCATTAAATCAAGAGTATATCCGTGTTAATAGTTATGTGAATGCTGCCCGTAACGAGCAATCAACCTTAGCATCGACAGGTGTGGGTGTTGGAATATCTGCAGGGCGCTGGGGCATCTCCCCTAATATCAGCTTTGGGGTTGGTCAAAGCAATAATAATAAAGCGCGTGATGCCAAGTTATCGCGTCTATACGGCGAACGTGATGCGATTATCCAGTCAGCACGTATTCAGCGCTGTAGCTTTGCTAATGGCATCAAGATTTATGGTGAGTAGGCTAAAACTGCTTTAACTCATCCAGCATAATAAAAAAGCCAATACGCGATACACGTATTGGCTTTTTGTTGGGTTCAATAAATTCAGACTTATAAGACAGCATTTATTGCAATAACTACTTTAAGCTTTGTACCCATTGCACAATTTGATGGCTTGATAGCGCTCCCGACTGCCGTGCTATCTCTTTACCATTTTTAAATGCTACCATCGTTGGTAAGCTGCGAATATTATAAGGCGCCGCTGCTTGCTCATATTTATCGGTTTGTATTTTAGCAAACACGATTTGTGGCAACTGGCTAGCAGCTATCTTGAACTCCGGCGCCATCATAAGACAAGGTTGACACCAACTAGCCCAGAAGTCCACGATGGTCAGCACTTCATTTTTTTGAATGACTTTACTCACCGTTTGCGCATTCAACTCATGCGGCGTTGCAGTCAGTAAAGGCTTCGCACATTTACCGCAGTTTGGTGCAGCACTGAGTCTGGAATCTGGTACACGATTCGTTGCTTGGCAATGTGGGCATACTACATGAGCATTTTTTTCACTCATAATAAGACTCCGTTAAATTATCATAAAAATCTATGAATTAGATAACACTGTACTAATACGGTGTTTATTCCCCAAGGACATTGATAGGTACTTTTAGATAACGTGTACCATTGTCTTCAGGTTTCGGAAAATGACCAGCATCGATATTAACTTGTACTGCTGGAATAATAAGCCTTGGCATCTCAAGATTGGCATCACGGCGCTCACGCATCTCTACGAACTCAGCTTCATTGATACCCTCTTTTACATGAATATTGCCTAATTTTTGCGCAGCGACCGTCGTAGTTGGACAATGTTTACGACCCTTACTGGGATAGTCATGGCAAAGATACATCATCGTATCTTCGGGCAATTCGAGCAATTTTGTAATCGACTGGTATAGAGTTCTCGCATCCCCACCTGGGAAGTCACAGCGCGCCGTACCCACATCAGGGGCAAATAAAGTATCACCGACAAACACCACGGTTTTTTCGTCGTCAGTGGCAAGATAAGCCATGTCAGCACGCGTATGACCGGGGACATACATAGCAGTAATAGTAATGCCGCCTAGCGCTAAAGTGTCGCCATCATCGGTCAAAACATCAAACTGACCGGCATCGGTGCGAAAACTGCTATCAAAGTTAAAAATCTGCTTAAATATTTTTTGTACTTCCGTGATGTGCTGACCGATCACTAACTGCCCGCCAAGTATCTCTTTGACATGAATAGCTGCCGATACATGATCAGCATGGGCGTGAGTTTCGATAATATAGATCAGCTCCCAACCATGCTCTTTGACAAATTCAACTACTTCATCGACGCTCGTTGTACGCGTACGTCCTGACTTGGCATCAAAATCCAATACGGGATCAATAATCGCACACACTTGCTGCTCAATGTCGGCGAGCACATGGGTATAGGTTTCTGTATCGCTATGTAAGAATGAATGAACTTGCATGACTACTCTCCATTTTTATATGAATGTTTTAATTTTCGATGAATTGTTACGTATAATAGGACGATATCTATCGTATTTAAAATAAGTCTATCAATTGGCTATAAGCATCAATATAGCAATTATTTTATAATATATCAATTTATATAATGTAAATAATGATAACTTGCTATAAATGGCGATATGATTGATAATTGACCCTATACAGTTATATACAATTTTTTCATTTATATTTTTATCTCTTATCTCTTATCTAAGGAGCTCGCTCTGATCACTTCTACTTCAGTACTGAGCACATTTGATACCAATGGTGACAGCAATGACGGCGTTGCGCCAAAAGACCTTGCTGAAAAAATGCAGCAAGCATCAATGCAAGCCAGCCAACTGCTTAAGTCACTCTCGCATCCTGATCGCTTGCTCCTCCTCTGTCAGCTAACTCAAGGAGAGTACTGCGTCAGTGAGCTTGAAAGCTTAGTCGGTGTTGGGCAGCCAAGCTTATCGCAGCAGCTTGGTATTTTGCGTAAAGATGAGCTAGTGACGACACGCCGTGAAGGCAAGCAGATTTACTATAGTATCGCTAGTGATGATGCATTAGCCATACTAGAGCTGTTATATCAGCGTTTTTGTGCCCCTGCTGAGGCATAGATGATTGGCTAAATCTCATTGATTAAATTCTGATGTTCATGAACATTTTTTATTGTGAGGACGTACTGCCATGCCCTCTATTGCCACTCGACTGATACCTGTTTGGTTACGTCAATATCAGCTGTCTGCCTTGCCAACCGATATCATTGCAGGGATAGTCGTTGGTGTGCTCGTTATTCCGCAAAGCTTGGGCTATGCGGTCTTGGCAGGCTTGCCTCCGGTCTATGGCTTATACGCGGCTATCGTGCCTGTGGCGGTATATGCGTGGCTCGGCTCTAGTAATGTACAAGCCGTCGGACCTGCTGCTGTGACCGCTATTATGACTGCAAGCGCGCTGCATCCTTATGCGGATAAGGGCGCTGAGCAGTATGTACTGATGGCAGCCCTACTAGCACTCATGATGGGTGCGATTTTGTGGCTGGCAGGACAGCTGAAATTGGGCTGGATTATGCAGTTTATCAGCCGCGGCGTCTCTGCTGGATTTATCAGTGGTGCCGCTGTGCTTATCTTTATAAGCCAGCTTAAATATCTAACTGGTATACCCATTTCAGGCGATGGCTTAATCGGTTATTTATCGAGCATGCAGATGTATGCCAATCAGCTGCATCCGTTGACGCTAGTAATTGGTATCAGCGCCTTTGCACTCATGCTTCTTAATCGCTATGGTAAAAAATGGGTTTGGCAGTCTTGGTTATCCGCCTCTTATGCGAAATGGGCAGAGCGCCTGTTTCCTCTTATACTGCTGACCGCTGCAATCGCTCTCAGTATCGTTTTACATTGGACGACAAGCGGTGTGGCAACGATTGGTAATGTACCGAAAGGACTGCCAAGCTTTACAGCGCCATATCTGCCAGACTTTCATGAAGCGCTCAATTTATTACCGACTGCAGGACTGATGGCGCTGATTGCGTTTGTATCGAGCAGCTCTGTTGCTAGCACTTATGCGCGTTTGCGCGGTGAGCTATTTGATGCCAATCGCGAGCTGACAGGGCTTGGACTGGCTAATGTTGCCGGTAGCTTTTTTCAAAGCTTTCCTATCGCTGGCGGATTTTCGCGTACGGCTATCAATGTCGATTCAGGTGCCAAAACGCCTTTAGCGAGCTTGGTCACAGTGTTAGTTATGATAGCTGCCTTGATAGCATTTGGGTATCTGCTTGCCCCGCTGCCCTATGCAATTTTGGGCGCAACCATCATGGCAGCTATCATAGGTCTTATTGACATAGCGACGCTAAAGTCGGCATGGCACCGCGACCGCTTAGATGCAGCAAGTTTTATCGCCGCGTTTGTCGGCGTATTGATATTTGGGTTAAATACAGGGCTCGTGATTGGACTTATGGTGTCATTTGCTAGCTTAATTTGGCAGTCAAGCAAACCGCATGTCGCTATCGTTGGGCAGCTCGCAGGGACAGGTCATTTTCGTAATATCAATCGTCATGATGTAGTGACCTTTCACAATCTATTGATGCTGCGTATTGATGAGAGCTTGTTTTTTGGTAATAGCGAATCAGTGCATCGTCACGTGGTACAAGCCACGCGTCAATATCCAGAGGCAAGCGAGATTATTCTTATTATGTCGGCAGTTAATCATATCGATTTGACCGGACAAGAGATGCTTATTAGCTTAAACCAAGAGCTATTAAATCAAAATAAGCATTTGAGCTTTAGCTTTATTAAAGGACCTGTCATGGACATCATTGAGCACACACCGGTGATTACTGATTTATCAGGACACGTTTATTTAAGCACTATGGATGCAGTTAATGGTTTAAAAGACACTCATTAATGTCATTTGTACTGTTTATTAGACTAAGAATAATTAATGGCTATCTATAACATATAGATATGATAAAAGCTGTGTTATGCTAAATTATTAGGATTACTAAAAAAACTACTAGTCTGTAGCGCTTTTTTTGAACTCATTATATCCTCTAATTTTTTTATAACTTTTATTGATATTACTTATGACCGATGACTTAACTATTTATAAGCAAATTTACCCAAGCCAATGTATCAAAATTGCAGAGCTTGGCTACCGCTCTGTGCTCAATATTCGTCCTGACGCTGAGGTTGATTCGCAGCCTAATAGCTGTGATTTTAGTAGTGCAACGGCGAAAGCCAATTTGAATTATCAGCATTTACCCTTTGATGATGAGCGCTTGAGTATGGCGACTGTGGAGCAGTTTGCTGCTTTTTATCGTACGATGCCAAAACCCATATTGATGTTTTGTGGTACGGGCGCACGTGCCAAACTGTTGTACCAAAGCGCATTGATGCAAGGGCTGCTATAAGTGTTGATATAAAAAGGCAATAAAGCTTACATACTTTATCTTTAGAAAATTATCCATTGCGCTTAGGCTTTGTATTCTCGTACTATCCATTTAATTTTAATATAAAAAATAAAAGGAGCTCTTATGAGCCATCAAGTAAGTATCACCGGACAAATCACCCCCGACCAAATACCGATGATTGCAGAAAATGGTTTTAAAACCATTATTAATAATCGTCCGGATGGTGAAGAGCCGAACCAGCCAACCAGTGCTGAGATTGCTGCTGCCGCCGAAAAAGCAGGACTTGCTTATAAAGAAGTGTCCTTTGCTGGTAGTGAGCTCAATCAGAACCACGTTGAAGAGTTTGCTGACTTTTTTAATCAAGCTGAGCAACCAATGTTGATATTCTGCCGTACGGGCAATCGTTCAACTGGCATCTATGAAGCGGCTAAGCGTATGGATTTGCTAGACGACTGATATCATAATCAATAATTTAAAGCAATAAACCAAGAAGCCCATATAAACATATGGGCTTTTATAATATTTAAGACTATATTTTAGATGCTGTAAAGCAATATATCGCCACAAGGAATGGGCGTTATAAATATAATGCAAGTATAACCGTTAACTTTACAAGGAATGTTCCATGAGTAATACCGCATTAGCTCTGCTGCCACTAGCCCTTGCTTATATTATGTTTACCTTAGGAACAGGGCTTAAGCCCAGTGACTTTAAGGTTATCGCAAGTCACCCCAAAGCATTCTTCATAGGGTTGATTAACCAAGTTGTCTTTGTACCACTCGTGGCTTTAGCAGTCGTCTTACTGATGTCGCCACCACCTGCCATCGCCTTTGGTATAATGCTGATTAGCTTTTGCCCCGGCGGCGTGACCAGTAATATGCTCACCTACTACGCCAAGGGTAACGTAGCACTGTCGGTCGCGCTCACGGGCGTAGTCAGTCTATTATCAGTGGTGACCCTGCCTATCTTAATCACCTTGGCTTTCAATCACTTTATGAAAGACCAAGCAGGCTCTATCAGTGCAGTAAAAATCGGCGTTGTCATGTTTTTATTGACCACCTTGCCAGTGACAATAGGTATGCTCGCCCGTTATAAATTCACTGATTTTATGGTGCGTAGAAGCGGCATCTTAAATGGCTTAGCCAGTGTCTTTTTTGTCTTAATCGTCCTTGCTGCTATTGCTACTAATTGGCAGCTATTACAGGAGCAATTGGCTTCTATTGGACTTGAGCTTGTGCTGATTATTGTCACCTTATTTATCATCAGTATTTTGACGGCAAAGGCGTTACAGCTAAGCTGGTTTGATACCAAAACCATCGCTATAGAAACCAGTATTCAAAACAGTACGACCGCGATTACCTTAGCCCCTATTATTATGGGCGTGAGTACATTGCCAGTTATTGCCCTACCTGCTGCCTTATATGGCGTACTAATGTATGTGATTACACTGCCGATTATTTTTCTGATTAGGAATAAAAACTGATTGAATAAGTAAGCCTTAATGAGACTATAAGCTATGCCCGTCTATATCGGATGGGCATTTGCACAATGAAATACCTAAATAACAAAATCGTTTAATTCAAGTAGCATATAAGTGCTACTTTTTAAAAAACTATAGAGTATGATTATGAAAAAACCGCTACTCATCATCGGTAATAAGAATTATTCATCATGGTCATTGCGAGCTTGGCTACTACTCAAGGCTTTCAATATTGACTTCGATGAGCAACTGATTGAGCTGTTTCATCCATCAGCGACACCCATTCTCAATGAACATGCGCCAACAAGAAAAGTGCCGGTTTTGATCTATGGTCAAGGTGATGAAAAAGTTACGATATGGGATACTTTAGCGATTGCTATTCATGCCAATGATTATCTGACAGACTTAGATATTTGGACAGGGTTGAGTAAATCTAATACTGAGAGTAATAATAGCAACAGAATAAATAGTGCTTATTGTCAAAGTATCATTGCTGAGATGCATTCAGGGCTAATAGGTATCCGTAGTGAGATGCCAATGAACATTCGAGCGACTGCTAAAATACGTCCGAGTGCAGCATGCTTAGCCGATATTGCCCGTATTGAGTATATCTTTGCAGATTGTTTAACAAACAGATCACCAGATAGCTATTTGTTTGGTGATTTTACTGCCGCTGATGCATTTTTTGCTCCTGTTGTTTTACGGCTGCAGACCTATGCTAAGGCTTCAGGAATCATCTTAACACCGCTTACTGAACAATATTGCCAGACTCTTCTAAACAATCCCCATGTCCAAGCATGGCAAAAGTCAGCACTTAAAGAAACTCGTATCATTGAAGAAGATGAGGCAGGTGAGATACTATCTGTAGCAGGGATATTGGCTAAATAGCATTTACTTAACGTCTATAAGTAACAAAGCTCCGATACCTATTAGGATATCGGAGCTTTTTATTTTAGAAAATATTAAAGACTGGCTTACTGCATAACCAAATATTCAAACGCTGATAATGCCGCTTTACTACCTTCACCCATCGCAATATTAATCTGCTTAAAGGGTACAGTCGTAACATCACCACAAGCAAAGATACCATTGCGATCCGTACGGCAGCGCTCATCAATTTCAATCTCACCAAAGCGGTTTAAATCGACGAAGCCTTTAACGAACCCAGTATTTGGTATCAAGCCAATCTGTACAAACACCCCTGCAACATCAAGCTCTTTATTCTCGCTGCTATTGCGATCTTGATAGACGATAGACGATACTTTACCATCAGTCGCTTTAATTTCTTGGGTCGCTGCACTGGTAATGATATCGATATTTGCCTTTTCTTTGGCTTTATTAATCAATACCTGATCCGCTTTCAAATCATCAGCAAACTCAAGCACGGTCACATGCTTCACGATACCAGCAAGGTCTAATGCCGCTTCGATACCAGAGTTACCACCACCGACGACGGCAATATCTTTACCTTTGAAGAATGGACCATCACAGTGCGCACAGAAAGCCACGCCTTTACCGATGTTTTCTTCTTCGCCAGCGACCCCAAGCTTACGCCACTGAGCACCAGTCGCCAAGATAATACTGCGCGTCTCAAAGGTCTCACCAGTATTTAGATGAATGCGATAATTTTCATCAGCTGTCTCACTAATCTCTTTGACACTGACGTGCTCTTTAAGCGTAATATTATATTCACGCAAATGCTTTTCGAAATTCACCGATAGCTCACCACCTGTGGTTAAAGGTACTGAGATTAAGTTTTCAATATCTTGCGTATCTTTTACTTGCCCACCGATACGGTCAGCCACCATGGTGACTTTTAAGCCTTTACGCGCGGTATAAATTGCTGCAGCAACCCCAGCAGGACCTGCACCAATAATCGTCACATCTTGTTGCTCTAACTGTTCAGCATCATCTTCAGCTTCTGCTAACAAATCAGGGAATTGCTCTTGTAACTTCTCAATCAATTTAGCCGTGTCGATCAGACCATTAGCAAATGGCTTGCCGTTTAAGAATACTGCTGGTACGCCTTGGATATTATTCGCTTCTACTTGCTCTTGGAATAGTGCACCATCGATCATCTCATTACTGATGTCATCGTTTAGCAGCGCGAATTGGTTTAGCGCTTGCACAACTTCTGGGCAGCTGTGGCAAGAAAGTGACACGTAAGTTTGAAACTGTAGTGGCTTATTAAAGCGTTTAATCAGCTTTTGAATGCCTTCGTCAAGTTTTAAGGTATGACCACCAGCCTGTAAAATTGCCAATATCAGCGAAGTAAATTCATGACCGCCTGGAATACCACTAAAGACAATACCTGTATCCGTCAAAGCACCATCGATGTGACTACGCACAGCAAAACTAATTGCGCTTGGCAAACTGTCATCGTTAGCTTGTGCGTCAAAATTAATCTTATCTGTCGTACCAGCGATTTTGCTCAAAAAATCAATCAACTCAGCACGCTTGCTATGCTCGCCATTACCTAAGACAAAGCTGATTGGGCGGGTCATATTTACGCTATAGCTCTTTACTGCATCTAATAAGCTTTGGTCTATCATAATTGTTCCTTGTTATTATCGAATATGTAACGTCAGCATCAGTGCTGCGCGTTTAAATGAGTAAGAGTCATATGCCAATACTGCTATTTATGCGCGGCATATAACCTTTGATACGTCTATTATCAAAGGTTTGAGAGTTTTGAGCAAGCGGATAAACTCAAACCTTATGTTTTATAAAACCTATCATAAATCAATATTTTTATTTAATTTCAAAATTACTTCTAAATGATAATCAATACTAACTATAGTATCTAAGTATTTTTTTCGCTACAATCGAGTGAAGCGGATAGAAGAATTCTATGCGTGTTATGGCAGATTTACTTTTATAAGTATTCGATAAATCTGTTTATCAAACATACTTTTTAAAAGTAGATTCGCTGGCATTAAGCCTCATCGTTATTCAGTTAAATAACGGTTCGGTTCCATAAAATCTAAGTCTCATAATTATAGTAATCCATCAAAACAATCTTAAGACCATGCGCGGATGCTTATACAAGCTTGCGCTTCATAACAAGGATGACAAGATGAGAAAGACAGATACATGGCAAGATAACAAAGATATTATTGCTGAGCTTAAACAAAAAGACAGTCACTTTGCGACTATCTTTGATGAGCATACCCAGCTAGACCAGCAAATCAATCAGCTTGATAAAGATATGGTCACGCACGCTAGCCGTGAAGAAGAAATCGAGCAGATGAAGCGTCGCAAGCTGCATCTAAAAGATGAGATTTATAAAATAATCGATAAAAATAAATTAGGATCTCATGCCTAACTAATAGCTATTTAGACCATTAGCTATCATGAAAAATGATAAAATTTAGATAAGAAAAAACCCCATTAGCATAAGTTAATGGGGTTTCTTTATACTTTATTTAGTATGCTGAATAAGCAGATACTGCCTTCTGTCATACTATCCAAGCAATAGTTGCTTAGATTTTACCTACTAGATCAAGACTTGGTTTTAAAGTCTCTTGACCCTCTTCCCAAGCGGCTGGGCAAACTTCGCCGTCGTTTTCACGAACATACTGTGCCGCTTTTACTTTACGCAGCATATCTTTTGCACTACGGCCAATACCGAGGTCATGAATCTCAGCAACTTGAATAAAGCCATCAGGATCTACTAAGAATGTACCGCGCTCAGCTTGGTGCTCTTCTTCAATCATAATGTTAAAGCCACGCGTGATACGACCAGTAGGATCACCAATCATTGGGTACTGAATTTTGGAGATTGCTTCTGAAGAATCATGCCATGCTTTATGGGTGAAATGCGTATCCGTTGATACTGAGTACACTTCTACGCCTAACTTTTTTAGCTCTTCGTAATGGTCTGCCATGTCTTCAAGTTCAGTTGGGCAAACAAAGGTAAAGTCGTGTGGGTAAAACATGAAAATCGACCACTTGCCTTTTACGTCTTCAGAGGTGATGGTTTTGAATTCACCGTTGTAAAACGCTTGTGTTGAAAATTCTGGGATTTCTTGATTGATGATAGACGCCATGAGTGGCTCCTTTTTTGATTGATTAAAGTTTCATTAATTTAAATTTATTTATAGATTTGCATCTATTAACCCTTACACTATCGGGGCTACCTGACAAACTATACGCGAATTCTATGGTTAATCCAGTTAAAAGTTTTTAATGTGATGTTTTGTTTTATTAAACTTGTTAAACTATTCTCTCTACTTTTTATATCTATACATCAGTGAACATTGATAGTGTACACAAGATAAATAAGTAAAACAAATCGCCTTACAAACCCATTGATAGAGAGGTTTTATGATTACTTTACGTCAACTTGAGTTCGCCTTAGCCGTCGCCAAACACCGTCATTTTAAACGTGCAGCAGAAGATTGTAATATCTCGCAATCAGCGCTGAGCTTGGGTATCGCTGAGTTGGAAAAACAGCTTGATACACAGATTTTTGAGCGAAATAATAAACAAGTCTTGATCACCCCTATCGGTGAAGATATCTTGGTACGGGCGCAGCGGGTGTTTTCTGAAGTCAACGACTTGACCACCCGCGCGCATAGCCATCAATCGCCCCTTGCCTACCCTATGACCGTTGGTATTATTCCAACAATTGCACCTTATCTGCTACCAAAAGTATTGCCTGCGCTGCGTGAGCACTATCCAGAATTTCGCATGACCATCGTTGAGCAACAAACAGAACGCTTGCTTGAGCAAGTGCGTTATGGACATATTGATACCGCTATTATTGCCCTACCTTATGCGGTAGATGGTTTACATAGTTTTGAGTTTTGGAGCGAAGACTTCTTTGCCGTATTCCCAAAAAATGATGTACATGCCAAGCTCAAAACGATCAACGCTGATGAGCTGGCAACGGCAAATCTCATGTTACTTGGCGAAGGGCATTGCTTGACTGACCAAACGCTATCTGTCTGCCATTTTGACCGTGCGCAGATGAAATCCAGCTTTTCAGATGCCAGCTTAAACACACTTATTCAAATGGCACTTGCTAATATGGGTACGACGTTAGTGCCAGAAATGGCGTTAGACCAGCTGCATCTACAGAACCAAAATGCTGTCGCTGTGCCACTGGCAGAAAAAGGCCCTCATCGTCATATTGCCTTTGTCACCCGTCTAAATTATGCCCGTGTCGATGATGTCAATTTGCTTGGCAAAGTGTTTAAGCAGGCATTTGAAGACACTACCAATAAGAAGTAAGTAACAATTTCTAAATGATAGACAATCATCAAACGAAGGTTGAATATGGACGGATTGTCACAAATAGAGACTGAGCTTGGTAAGGTTTTTGAGTGGCATTTAATAGCTATTAATAATGCTATTAAGCCCGCGAAAGTTAATGCGCTTTGGCAAGATATCGCCGTGCGCTATGATGAAACCCAGCGTGCTTATCATAGCTTGCAGCATATTCAGCAATTATTTTCGCAGTTCGAACAGATTGAGCATCATTTGAATGAGCCGCATATCATTGCTTTGGCGCTCTATTATCACGATGTCATTTATGATCCAAGGCGCTCAGATAATGAACTAAAAAGTGCAGAATATGCGGTAGAAGCATTAAAAGGATATCTGAGTGCTGAGCAATGCCAACATATCTACGCACTGATTATGATGACAGCCACTCATGAGCTGCATGAATGTCTAGATAAAGATACTGTCAGTGATGCGGCTTATCTCTTAGATATGGATTTAAGTATTTTGGGTACGCCTTGGTCTGAATATGAGGTCTACGCACAAGCGGTGCGTCAAGAGTACCGCCATATAGCAAACGAGGATTATCGTACTGGGCGTATTACAGTCTTGCAGAAATTACTCGCACACCCAGTACTTTATTTGACAGCGTATTATCATAACCAGTTCGAAGTACAAGCTCGAGACAATATCAAGCGTGAAATCAGTCTTTTACATGCATCTTGATAAAAAGCTCACTGCCTTGCCGTGCTGGGTGTGAATTGTAACTCGGCTCCATAATATCAATGTTAAAATGAGTCGCAAAACGCTGCTGATATTCATCTTTTGTACCGCCAAACGGCGGCTCATCTCGCCCAAAATCTTTGTCAAATAGCAAACCAATCAGCTTACCATTCGGTTTCAGTAATGCTGCCATCTGCTCTACATACTCGTCACGGCGTGATGGATTTATCGCACAAAAAAACGTCTGCTCAAGCACCCAATCAAACTGATATTGCTCAGGCGATAACTCAAAAAAGTCGGCACAGATTAGATGCTTAGCTGGAAAGTCAGGATAACGCTCAGCAAACGCTGCAATCGGCGCAGGGGCAAAATCAACCAAGGTGACATTGGTAAACCCTTGCTCATGTAGATAACTTACCTCGTAAGCATTACCTGCACCCGGCACTAAAACAGCCTGATTTTTAGCGGCTTCAGGTAACTGGTCAATATAAGCTTTTAGTGGCGGCGACACCTGTCCCATATCCCAACCGATACTATCCTCTTCATAACGCTGCTGCCAAAACTGCGCTTGATTGACGTTTTCCATATGACATCCCTGTAGATAAATCTATTATTTAAACGACACGATTCGTACCGTTATGTCTTATCATATCAGGCTTATCGACATTACTGAAACCACCTAAGTATTATGTCTAATCGAGCTGACCACCTTTACCTGCTAGCATATCGTGCCAATGCTGATAGTCAGGCATCGCAGTCGCTACGGTTTGCCAAAAGGCGCGGCTATGATTGGCATGATGTAAATGACACAGCTCATGGACGATGACGTATTCGGTGCATTCAATAGGATAAGCAGGCAGATACACAGATAACCAAATTCGGCGCGCACGCGTGTTACAACTGCCCCAGCGCGTATGCATCTTTTTTAGGCGTATCTCACTGGCTGTCGCACCGACAATCGGTTGCCATTTTGCAAATAATGCAGGCATTGCTTCAGAAAGATGTTGCCGATAATAGGCAATTTTTTTATCGTGGTTTAAGGTGAACGACTGTTTTATACCCCACAACAGTAAGGTGCTGTCAGCCGTTGAAGATTCCTTTGAAGGAAATTGTTGCCGCTTATGTTGTTCTAAGACTTGTGGGTGGTTTTCTATCGCCCATGGTACACGCTTCGCTATAGCCTGTGCGACTTGTGCTGAGCTAATAAACGATGGTACAGACACCATTAGCTTATGTGGCTTTAAACGAAAATTAATATTTTTAACCCGCTTTTTGCTTATTTGTAATTCAATGCTTGCCTCTGACAAACATTGAATAGTGTTTTGCAACAAAGGACTATGGTACTCAGGTGTCACATTCATATCATAGTGCTTGCAAATGATTATCAAAAGACATTGTATGGCGTCTGCTATCTGTGCCGATATTGTGATTTTTGGTGATAGCGTCTGATTTTAGTTCTGAGTCTAATATTGTTAAATCATTGACAGTTAATCTGGTTAATTGACCTTGCCCATCACTAACAATAAAACCGGATTGTTGCTCTATATTAGTCTTAACAACATCGTTACCACTGCATATATTACGGCTATAAACGGAAGCACCTGCACAATCTGGCAAACTGACAGAGTTGATTAAAGCTCGAGTCGTTAAATCAAATATTGCTGCACAGCCACCCATTGGCGTGGTTACACATAGTAAATTGCGTTTACTATCAACCGCGACGCTAGCGATATATTGGTGGAAGCGTTGCCATTGGTTATTTGGCATAATAAGGGGTTTAAAGTCAATATCACCGCGCTTATGCGTCAATACTAATGGCACATTGATATGCTTTTCACCTTGGAACTGAATGCCTATCATCACTGTGCCATCATCGTGCATGGCTAGATGACGCACACTCATTTGATTATGCTCAGGCATAATTTGTTCAAGTAAATCACCATTATGGCAGTTTAGGTACACCAATGATGGGTACATAGTATCGAGATTAAGCTCTTCACGCGATGCTCTCTCGGTTTTAATACCGCCATTAGCAATTACCAACGTTTTACCGTCTGGATGCATAATGAGCTCATGTGGACCGATACCATACGATTCAAATTCTGCTATTTTTTGATAACCATTTTTAACATCATAAACACCGATTTTTCCGTCTAAAATTAGCGTGTCATTTTCAGTCACGTATAACTTTGAGCCATCTGAGCTATAGCAAGCATGACCATAAAAATGACGGTTGTTTGCAGCGTTGATCACAAATTTCACTTGTCCTGTCGCAGTATCAAGCACCCAGAATTTTTCACTAGGACGACGACCTATGACCACAACGTCACGATTTTGGTTGTGATTAACAAAGGTGTTTTGAGAATCAAAGGCAGGTTGGACGACAATATCATGGACACGTTCAGGCATGGTCGTTTGCCAAACGATTTGTCTATCAGCATCAATACCGACTACACCAAAATCGTTTTCATCACTCTCACTTAGCAGTGAGATGTCTTTTGGCATAGAAGCCACGCCACTGACCCAGTATACAGGGTGAGTCAGCATAGTAGTGGTATGCATTGACCTAAAATCATTCGCAGACAAATCCCGGCTATTAGGCTGGTTATCATCCATTAGTAGACGATACGCTTGTTGCCACGTTGACGCTGCCTGCTTGCAGGCGTAGCGCAAACGTCTAAGCGTTGACTTGGAACCAGTAGCAGCTGATTGCACAGCATTCAATTGAGCATAAATACCGCTCACATAATCTTGCAGGCGAGCATCAACTAGGCGTTGCTTACGATAACGATGATGAATACCGACGAATGTTGCCGTACCAAGCGCTGTCAATAATGAGGTTGTCAGCAGCTCATGGCTAAACGGTTTTGCTTTTAGCGCATACCACTGCCTATGATTTTTATTCACTGAGACCTTTTGACTCGCTTTGATAATAGCCATTATTTAATCACCGTCGTTACTGTTAAAGCCGACACGGAGACCAAGTGCCGGAATCAATTGACGCTTAATTAAGCGCGTAACGCTAGTAAGATGATCATACAGCTCTTGCTGCGTGGCTTTATCAGCAGTGGCTAAATCTTCTGGCATTTGTGCCAATAACGTAGTGGTATCAGCGAGCGCAGTCGATAGATTGTCAGCCACGTTATTTTCACTATTGCTGCCCAAGATAGCAGTCAGTACCGGATCGGTCATGGCTTTATTTAAAGTCGCTAATTTTGCATTGATAATCGCGCGGCTTTGCTCTGCGGTCGCTGCAGGTAGATGACCTTTGGCTTTACCGCTCAAGCCTAATGGCTGATCAATGGCGTTAGATTTCATCGTCTCAACCAACGACAGTAGGGAATTAATCCATTGGTTCAATCCTTGGTCGCTTTCAGCAGTTTTATCAATTGCTAATAGCTTAGTCGCATTTTGTTGCCAGTTTTTCTCAATAGCTTTTAAGCGTGTGCTCAGCGCACTACTCGCGCTTATAACATACGCACACTGACCAGCGTCCAAGCTGTCATTGGCATAAAGCACCTCTTCTAAACCGGGCACACCTTGGACAACGGCACTTTCGTTAGCAAGTTGTTCAGCGGTCAGTTTTGGATTGGCAGCGATAAGGTCCGCCACTCCGCTATGTACCAAACCGCGCTCGTCAGGGTAATAATTGATATAAAGATTACTCATACTGGCGGTCGCAGGACCGAAGTTGACCATTTCAGCACTTGCCCATGCTTGTGCCAATACTAGCCACTGGTCACGTAGCGTTTGCAATTCATCACCACTGACTGGCGCTTGTTGACAATGTTTTTGTGCCAAATCATGCAACAAATCACTTTGTTTCGCCGCGTCAGCATAAGCAGGTATGACAATCTCATTAGCTACATGGGTTAAATAGGTTTTTTCAGTCTCAGCATTGATATCGACAGCGACTATTTTTTCAACATTCTTATCTGTATTGCCATCAACTGCAGCATTTTCGCCAGCTTTCGGCTCAGCACTGTCTTGTGAAACTTGGCTATCTACTTCAGCCGCTTTATTGTCATCAGCAGGTTTGACGCAGCTAATAAGTATGCCAGCACTTAATGCCGAGAGCGCCATTGCTAGCGCATGGTTTATCTTCATAGAGTTCTCAGTAATATTATCAATCGTTATCGTCGAGTATCAGTATCGCAGTGATAGAGCCGTCAGGCGGATAACCTTATCTATCTGTCATTTAAAGATTAAAAAAACACAGTCAGACGCTTATAATGACTGTAAAAACGCACTCAATTCAGTACGTCCTTGTTTATCAAGCATCAGCACTTTTTGCTGCTGTTTTTTGGCTTCGCCGCCATGCCATAATACTGCTTCCATCAGTGTGCGGGCACGTCCATCATGTAAAAACGTCGCTTGTGGATCAACGGTTTGGGCAAGTCCAACTCCCCATAAAGCGGGCGTACGCCACTCATAAGAATTGGCTAAGAACTCAACTTGCCAATTTTTTGGCGGCAGTTTGCCAGCGATGGTGCGATCCGCAAGCTCATCACCCATGTCATGTAACAGCAGATCTGTATAAGGATAAATCACTTGTCCATGCTGCTCAAGATGATCATCAGCGGTTTTTGGTAGCTGATATCTTGGCGTATGACAGCTTTGGCAGCCCATATCGTAAAAGCGTTTTTTGCCTGCTAATACCACCTTATCCTCTGCATTACGGCGGTGCGGTACTGCCAAATTGCGCGTATAAAATTCTACAAATTTTGCCACTTCATCGTTGACTTCAACCGCAGGCTTACCATTGCCTTGCTCATCTGCGCCCGTTATCGCATTCTTACAAGCGGTTTGTGTTGGCATGCAGGATTCATGTGGGCGGATATTTGAAGTTAAACCCATGTCTTCATTAAAGGCGCTTTGATTTTGAGTAATCAGCTTGGTTTGCCCTGCTTTCCAGCCAAACCGACCTAAGGCAACTTTACCCGTTTGTGGATCCATGACCCAGTTAAATTTACCCTTAATATCATTGCTGTTTTTATGATTGCTAGCCGCTTGTTTTTTAATATCCGCATCGGGTATTTGTTCGAGTAGCCCAAGCCCAATCATAGGTAAAGCAACACGTGGCGATACCATCATATCATCATCAAACGCACCATAACCCGGATTGGTCAAGTTAAAGGTTGGTGCGCGCAAGGTTTCGATATGTCCATCGGCAAAGGTAACTGGTTTATCTGTCCACTGCACGGCAATTCTTGCTTCTGCTGGGACGCCTTGAATACCGCGATCTTGCAATTGACCACCATACATAGGATGAGCAACTTTCTCAATAAGTGAATCTTTTAACTGCTGACGCTGTTTATCCGTGGTCGCTGGCATCGCCAAACGAATCAGAAAACTATCGGCATCGTCCTCAGCAGTCATAGGAGCATGACCACGACCGTCTTTGACATGGCATGACTGGCAGGCAGCGACGTTAAATAACGCACCAAGACCATCACGGCTATCCGTACTGGCAGGCGCAATTACCCACGGCTGACGGAAAAACGCATTACCAATAAAGAACGAGCCTTTGCGAGATGCGGTAATGTTCGATGAAGGTTTAGAGTAGCTCTCACTACTAGTAATACTAATCCCAGTATCACCGCCTTGCTTGATTTCTTGCGGATCAAAGCTTGCAAGCTGCTGCATAGGTACGCCAGCGAGTGTTTCGATGGTTCTGAGGCGTTCAGGAGTCAACACTTCTGATTGCAAGCTGTCTTTATTGACTGCATTATCATCAGTGTCTTTGACTGGCTGACAGGCACTGAGTGACAAGGCACCTACTAATACCAGTGATAAGGTAAATAGCGCACACATGCCGACAGATGCAGTTTTAAACTGGGATATAAGAGAAGAGTGGAGTATGGGGCGTGGTTTGCTGATAAAACCTTTCTTGACGTGCATAGAGTACCTTAGTTCTGGTATAGAACCATTAAAATCGCATGCTATAAAATTTTTTATTGCTAGTCGATAAGTGGCAGCGACACGCTGATTTATCTGGCTATTTTAATACGCTATGAAAAAACACGTTGCCAAGCAAAATTGACAACGTGTTTATTATACCTATATTGTTTTCTTATGAAAATAAGTCTCATTCACTGTTAGCGACTCATTAGGCATTATCGATCAATGCTATGTCGATCACTGCTATGCTTGCTGTTAAAACAGTAGATTAGTGAGCAATTAAAACTGCGAACCTGCATCTGCATCTAAATTGTCAATACCGACGGCTTTTGCGGCATTTTCAATACCAGCTGTCAGCTCTTGCAGACTTGTGATACTGGTTTCAATCCAACCGCGACGCTTGTTTTGTTCTTCAGCAGAAACACCCTGTTTACTTGCCTGTCCTACAGTGGCAATCATCTGATCAATCTTGATATTTTCTTTTTCACCTTTTTCAACAATGACATTAAAGGCGGCTTCTACTTTTGCAAAATCAGCCGCTAGCTTATCCGCAGCTTCGGTATTTCCTGTATCGATAAGATAGTTTTTCAGTCCATAACCACCTACGGTTTTGCCCGCGACTGTTTTGTAGCTACCATTAAAGACATTCTGGATACCGCGAGCATTATTGGCATAGCTTAAGTGTGTCAAGTCACTAAAACACTCATGCTCATCTTCAGTAGATCCAGTGACGAACGCTACTTGGATGCGCTGAGAGGCAAGCTCCCCAAGTGCTAAGCTGCCCATTTGATACATAATTTGGCGCAAACTATTGCTATCCCTACGTGCCATCATGTCGCTACGCAAGGTGTTTTCACTGTCAGGTTGCCACTGCGCTTCCATCGCGGTCAAATCATCAACCAGTAGTTGAGTTGCTGCTTTTAGATACTGTCCGCGGCGCTCACAGATACTAGCGTCAGGATTGACACTCTCGCCGCTAGTGCATTGACCATCAGTCGTTAGATAATCACTGAACGGGCGGTTGCCAGCACCTTCAGCGACGCCATTGGTATCTTGACCCCATAGCATAAACTCAATAGCATGGTAGCCTGTGGTCACATTGGATTCACTACCGCCAATCTCATTCATCTCTGCGAGTAGCTCAGGCGTGATGGTACTGGTATCTTGCTTGAGGCTACCAACGCTAATGCTATCGCTATTAATGATGTTGTCTTTACTATTGTACTCGCCTTCATAGTCAGCGCTTACGTAGTCAATCAATGCTTCATCTAAAGGCCAAGCATTCACCTGCCCCTCCCAGCTGTCCGTACTACCAATATTACGATTGTCGTTGGCAGTCACAAAACCTTCATCGAATCTAAATACTTCAGTCTGTGAGTATGGCTGGCGCGCGGCTTTATAAGCGGCTTTTGCAGCATCCAAATTTGCTTGCGTTGGTGTTTCTACATAAGTATTGACGGCGCCCTGTAAAAGCTTTGCCATCTCTAACGAATCTTTGTACGCAGCACGTGCCATATCCGCATAACTGATAAGCAAGCGGTCCATATGAGCTTTATCAGCAGCTGATGAAGTTTTGCTAGCTGTTTTCTCTGCGGTTTCAACTGGTGCATCTGTGGTCGCTTTTTCATCAGACTGTTTGCTACAACCTGATACCATCAATATCCCTGTCAGTGCAGCAGCTAAAGTAGTCGGTAAGATTTTACGGCTTGTCACTGTCGTGATATTCATAGATGTCCTTGATGGGCTACAAAATAAAGAAGAGATAAGATAAATCTTTCACATCGATACTAGTAATGAAAATAGGCGAAACCAGCACTGTATCGGGCATTGAAACAGCTTGATTATAGATAATAGCAATGATCAGTTTGCTATTGAAAACTGAAAAAATAGCTATCCGCAAAATAAATGCATGGGAATTATAATGTTATTGATAACTATTATCAAATATAATTTCTTAATGAAAGACAAAATTTAAGCCAAAAAAAAGGCCAGCTCTATGCTGACCTTTTTTTGATATTAACTATTAGCTAATCATTTAAAATTAACGAACGCTTTGTGGTGCGTTAACTGTCAGCTCAACACGGCGGTTCTGTTGACGACCAAATTCGCTATTGTTATCAGCAACAGGACGTGACTCACCATAAGCAACAACATTGATACGGTTAGATGCTACGCCACGGGCACTCAAGTAGTTCGCTACTGCATAAGCACGGTCACGTGATAACTTCATGTTATAAGCATCAGTACCTTTGCTGTCTGTATGACCAGCAATAGTGATGGTGTTTTGGTTATACTCATTCATTGTCGCAGCTAGTTTATCAAGCGTTGGCTTAAATGAGTTGTTCAAAGTCGCATCATCAAACGAGAAAGTGATGCTACCTGGCATAACCAGATCAATGTTACCGTTAGCGTTTGGCTTAACCGTTACGCCAGTACCAGCCATTTGTTGCTCAAGCTGACGAGCTTGACGCTCCATATAGTAACCAACGCCAGCACCTAATGCAGCACCAATAGCAGCATCACGACCAGTTTTATCACCACCAGTCGCTTTTGAGATAGTCGCACCACCTGCAGCACCAGCTAGAGCGCCGATAGCAGACTTGTTAAGACGTTGTTGTCCAGTGTTAGGATCAGTGACACAGCCAGTAAGAGCCAAACCTGAAGCGATTGCTGCAACCATTAATGTATTACGCATAATATGTCCTCTTAAGTTGAAAAAATAATCGTACTTTTATAAAAGACGCTAACGACAAATTAGCCATTAACTATATTGTTTGGGTGTTTATCGACACTAAAAGTATTATGGCAATCTCATTCTAATTCTGTGTAATATTTTGTCACATCTATGTATGAGAAGTGCATAAGTGTTGATAAATACGACTCTGTTAAATGCATAATTTGCTATCGCAAGTCACGTTTACAGCCGTACACTCTATTTTTTTCTGCTAAAATCACTCAGCAACATTACAAGAATAAAAGTAAGGGTCTTATCACTTAAACGCTCTTTTATTAACAGCCAGTGCGAAAGTCTAAAAGTGAAATCACTCTGCATAGAAGACTCTTTACTTATTAAAGCCTTATCTATATAAGGCTGCCGTTAACTATTAATGTTAGAAGTATTTGTAGGCTAAGTGAATATGACTATACTATCAAGAGTCTAGCAAAGTCAAAATGGGTAAAAATAAGACTTATTATGTGTTGTCCTATTACCTGCAAGCTAAGCCTTCGAGGCTATGCAGTGTTAGAAATACTTAAAACATACTATTGATATATTTGTAAAATTAACAGAGAGGAATGGGTCATGCGCTTAAATGCCACCATGCAAAAACTCCATCAGCGTGCCCCTAAATTGGGCAAGGCGGTTTCGCTAGCAACGGCAACGGGTGTCATTGCTGCCAATAGCTTTGGTGGTAGTATTCCCTTATGGTTGATGGGTATGGGCAAGATTATCACTGGCGCACCTATTGCAGATCAAACAGTGATTAAAATTACCAATCACTGGATTAGCAGTAACAATGCCTTAATAAAAAACCTCTTACCAAGAAAAGATTGGCGTATCATGCTACCTGATGATGTACATGTGCATGGCAAATATCTGCTCGTCAGCAACCATCAATCTTGGGTTGATACCAGTATTGTGCAATACATTAGCGAAAAACGCTTACCCCTCACGCGATTTTTTACGAAATTTGAGCTGATTTATATCCCGATTGTCGGTCAGGCTTTTTATTTCTTAGATTTTCCGATGATGCGTCGTCACTCTAAAGAAGCGGTTGCCAAAAACCCTGCTTTAAAAGGTAAAGATATCGAAGAAGCAAAGCGTGCTTGCGCGTTATTAAAAGACAAACCTTTTACCTTGCTGAACTATTTAGAAGGCACACGCTTTACCAAAGAAAAGCATAATAAGCAAAACTCGCCTTATACCCATCTGCTAAAACCAAGAGCTGGCGGTTTATCGCTGGCGATTAGTGCTTTAGGTGAACACATCGATGGTATCTTAGATATGACCATTGTCTATCCTGATGGGGTACCAACTTACGGGGATTTGTGGAAAGGCAATATCAAGCGCTTAGGCGTTGATGTGCGCTATCTTGAAATACCTGATGATTTATTTTCTGGAATCAAAGAAGGTGGCTATGAAAACGATGAGGATATAAAAGCACAAATGTTTGATTGGGTAGAGCATGTTTGGCAACAAAAAGATCAGCGTATCACCACTATGTTGGCTGAGTTTGAAACCAATCCTTAGGTTGATAATTCGAGCAGTTAAAATGACAGGATTGTTTGAAAGAATATAAATGGCAAAATACCAAATTATAATGGTCGATGGGTTGTTTTTTGGCATTATTCATTGATAATGTGAATGACCGTTAGAACGCTGTGTTGATTTTGTTGTGATTGTTGTAATACTTCTCATGACTGCTGCCATTTATTACTTATAAGGACTGACTGTGCCCGCCTCTTCCACTACTTGCCCGCCCATGGAGTCAACGTCCACGCTCAATCAGTCCTTAGCAGGGTCAGAGCCACCAACAGGGTCACCAGAGACTCCGCCTTCAAGACCAAATCGTCCTAAACCAAATCGTTTAAAGCTTACTTATGATATCGTGATGATTATCGCCATCAGTATTGATTTATTGGTTATCAGTACTGATGCTATTTTGATGAGTAGTTTTAGTAGTGACGCGGCAAACTGGCTTGGAATTTCCAATCAATTAATCTGGTATCAAAGTAATATCCATGACTCATTACGTACCGTGGGCGGCTTTTTTACCTTGTTTTTGATTGCAGAGCTGCTATTACGCTGGGCGATTGCCATCAAAGAAAAAATCTATTACCGCTGGTTCTTTTTTCCTTTTGTGCATTGGTACGAGGTATTAGGCTGTTTTCCGCAATTGCGTGCGCTGCGATTATTTCGCGTTGTTATTATCGGACGACGCCTATATCAACTAGGCTATCAAGTATTGCCTCAGCCATGGATCAATAGAATAAACTTCTATATCGATGTAGTATTAGAGGAGTTGTCTGACCGAGTTATTTTAACGACCATTCAGACCTTTCGGCAGGAGCTTACTGATCCGAAGATGCAAAAATCGTTTATCGACTCTACCATCTCGCGCAATCGTGATGAGATTGAAGCCGCTATACTGTCACTACTGCGTAAAGAGATGACACCAAAACTACAAGCTCTAACTGAGTCAGCAGGTGGTGGCGCTATCATCGCTAGTGAAGTGGGCAATGCGATCCAAGATGGGCTTGCCAATACGCCAGAATTGCGCCGCTATCTGCGTATGATACCTATTGCGGGTAGCTTGATTGAATCACAGCTACAACATGTGGGGCAAAATATTGGTGAAAATGTGGTTTATGCGCTCAACGAGCGTCTGCTTGACACCGAACGCCTTGACGCATTGATGGTCGCTATCGCTAGTGGTATCGCTCAAATCGATACAGACAATCCGGCATTAGACCATCTCATTGCTAGCATGATCGATGATGGTCTGACAGAATTTGAAGCGCAAATAAAAGTTCAACAGTGGAAGCATCAAGACTTGCTTAAATTATAGAATCTTTAAAGCTTTAAAATAATGATTTGATAAGAAAAATATCACCACGAATATAGCATTACGATTACCTTTTGAGGATGTAGATTATGACCATTGCCGACAACTATACCGACACTTCGTCAGCCACACCTGCTTTAGCCTTTTATGGCAAAATGCTGACCTTTTCACGGGTACAGTTTAGTACCGATGACTTTGTGGCGATTGCAAGCCAACTTGAAACCACATTGAGCAATAAGAGCAGTCATATTCCTGTGTTGATTGATAGCGAGGTTGAGCAAGATCTATCAGCACTGGTCGAGTTGCTATGGTATTGGGGTTTACAGCCTATCGGCGTCGTGACGGGGCTACTTGACGCGCAAGCACGTGAGCTACGCTTGGCAATATTTCCAGCAGATGGCAAGCGTATTGAGCGCATTTTACCCAGTAAAAAAGCAGTAACGCAATTAAGCCAAGTTGCTGATTCTACAACGGCTGCTACTGATAATAGTGAATCTAAGACGGATAACGTGAGTGCTCAGCAAGCGCTACAAACAAGCGCAGAAATGCAAGCTGATTTATCTGTAGAAACAGCAGAAACTCTTATCAGTACTGAGCATATTACCAGTCTTATCTATGATCAAATGCTACGTTCAGGACAAAGTCTCAATCATGTCGGTGGCGATTTGATTTTGACCAACAGTGTCAATAGTGGTGCTGAAGCTATTACTGATAATAACTTGCACGTTTATGGTCGTGCTCAAGGTCGCTTGGTCGCAGGTGCTACGGGCGATAAAGACGCACGCATTTTTTGCCAAGTTTTTAACCCCTCTCTGGTGTCAGTCGCCGGTACTTATTGCTTACGCGACAGTCTGCCTGAGCATGTGATTGATAAATCGGTCGAAGTGCGGTTTTTAGAAGGTCAAGGTTTGGTATTTACGATCATTGATGAATCTCAGATTAATAAAGGCGTTAAACCCTAGTCATTTATATAGATATTGTTAAGGTTAAAAAGTAAATATGTCAGAAACCCTTTTAATTCATATTGTAGTAAGTTTATTTAACAAAACTGCGCTATGATGAATTATTAGCTCTGCCACTATTTACCACACCTACGTCCTTATATATCAGTTAGGTAATCGCTTAATTTTATATCTTAGCCGTTTGTATGCTTTAATAGAGACTTGCTATAAGTTCTGCTAGATTTATGCTAGGCTTACGCTCGCAGAGAGTATATATACAGCGTATGGACGACCAGAAAGCATAATGCTTTATATATAATATATCTCATCAATTCATCAATTTATAGGAGTGTGCCATTGTGGCGAAGATTGTTGTAATCACTTCGGGTAAAGGCGGTGTGGGTAAAACCACGACCAGTGCTTCTTTTGCCGCCGGTTTAGCATTACGTGGCTATAAGACAGTTGTTATCGATTTTGATGTAGGCTTGCGTAATCTAGACTTGATTATGGGCTGCGAAAATCGAATTGTTTATGACTTTGTCGATGTAATCAATGGCAATGCACGCCTATCACAAGCGCTTGTCAAAGATAAGCAATTGGAAAATCTTTACATTCTACCTGCCAGTCAAACGCGCGATAAAGATGCGTTAACAGATGACGGTGTGGCAGAGATTATGGAAGAGCTTTCTAAGCAATTCGATTACATTATTTGCGACTCACCTGCAGGTATCGAACGCGGCGCGCAGCTCGCCATGTATCATGCGGATGAAGCTATCATCGTTACCAACCCTGAGATTTCATCAGTACGTGACTCAGATCGCATCATTGGTATCTTGCAAAGCCAGACGAAAAAAGTGGCTGAAAACCAAGGTTCTGTACGTGAGCATCTGATTATCACACGCTATAATGCAGAGCGCGCAGCAGCCAATGAGATGATGGATATTGAAACCATCTCAAATGACATCTTAAAAGTTCCATTACTGGGCGTTGTTCCTGAGAGCCATTCCGTGCTGGAAGCTTCTAACCACGGTGAGCCCGTGATTCATTATACCGACTCTATTGCTGGTCAATGTTATGATGATATTGTCGCTCGCTTCCTAGGAGAAGAACGTCCATTACGTCATATTGATGTGAAGAAAAAGAGTCTATTACAGCGCTGGTTTGGGGGTTAATAATGAGTAAGAAAAAAGGATTTTGGAGTAGCTTATTTGGTACTGACGACAGCAATGCAGGCAGTGCCAATATGGCAACTGAGCGCTTAAAGGTTATTGTCGCAAGTGAAAATCGCTTAAACAATCGCTTGACCGCAGACCGTATCGAAAAAATGAAACGTGAGATATTAGAAGTGGTCAATAAGTATGTCAATGGCGTACAGATTGATGATGTCAATATCAATCATCGTTCTGAAGATAGCTTGGACGTGCTTGAAATGAATATTAATTTACCTGAGCATAAAAAGTAAATTTATAGTTAGCCCATATTTATTTTGATCATCAAAAAAAGCCCTGTGTATGATACGCAGGGCTTTTTTACGGGTATATTTTACACTGTGGAAATTAAGAAATAGATGCCATTTCTTAATACAAAAGTGCTATAAGCAGCATTTTTGATATGTCGTAACGATATTAAAAGTCTATTACTTGATACGTGCTATGAGGTTGTCTTTTTTCACAAACTGATGATACAAAGCCGCCCCGATATGAAGCACAGTAAAGGCGATAATCATTGGCCAAATGATATCTACATGCCAGTCATTAAAGAGTCGAGCCAACCCTCTATCTGGGGTTACTAGTACAGGTATTTGAAATATACCAAATATATCAACCGGACGGCCACCATACAAAGACATCATTAACCCTGCTATTGGCATCGCAATCAACAGAGCATAAAGTACAAAATGCGACAATCGGGAAAGCAGCATTTGCCATTTCGGCATCAATACTGCTGGTGGCGCTTTGGTAAAGATGCGATTAATGACTCGTGCTATCATCCAAAATAACAGGCTAACCCCAAAGGCTTTATGTAGCCCAATATAGAGATTGCTATCTAGGTTGTCATATAAAAAAATCATGGTCCATGTAATCAGCAATAAAATCGCGCTAATCCAGTGAAAAAATCGACTAGCAAAGGACCATTTTTTTAGGTTGGAATGAGTAGTATTCATAAATTTACTGTGTTACCTCTGTCGCTACTGATTGCTTAATAAGCGCTTAGGCATAGATATAGACAGTGACTATCTAATGAGCAAACTAGTCGTCTAAATCTACCAATTGATGCGCAATTTTATCCAAATCTGGCACCAAATATAGCATATTATCAATCATGACCGTCTGAAAAAGATAGGATAGCACAACCTCTTCTTGTACACGTTCATGAACCGTATCGATATTGCTATTTGACTTGATAAAATGCTCAGGCAGCTCAACATCTTTCACATCAGAGATACGCGCCTGTAGTTGACGCACCTCACCTGAAGTTTGCAAAGCAATACGATGCGCTGATGTATTTCCTTCCAATATAACCATCTTATCTGGCGTTTGATGGCTCGGTAACATATGGAACACAGCGATTTGTTGCTGTTGCCACTCATAAAATTGTGTATATTCGCTGTACTCATCTATACTCAAAATCAAACCACTAGGAACAAGCCAATCCGGCTGATCAAGCGCTGGAATGATCGTCACATCGAGCATACCATTAGTGGTGGTCAATAAGCTTACTGCCTCAAATGAATGTTTTAACATCTGTCTCATAAGTCGCTCACAATAAATGAATGTGGAGTGTCGTTTGTCGCTTTATTAGCAATATAGTTGGTCAGCTTTTCTGCCAATGCTTGAGGACTGCCGATAAAGGTACAATATCCTGAGTCAATGATAGCCTGTGGCTGACTGGGACAAGTACTCAAACTTGGGTCTTGTGCCCATAATTGACTGTCATTATCTTGTATCAAATCTAAATACTGCGTGCCATCATTGCCCATACCTGAAAAGATAATGTTTATCAGCTCGCTACCATAAACATCGCTGGTGTTTTTGAGAATCTGACCAATAGCAGGTTTATAATCCCCTACCCAAGCCTGATCTAATAAGATAATGCGACCAGTTGAGTCACAGACAATCTGTTGATCGATAGGTACGATCAGACATTGACCTGTACGCATGCGCTGCGAGGAAGTAATCATCTGGCAGTGCCAGTCATTATGGCGATTTAATATACGTGGCAAGGTACTAATCATGGTTTGATTAAAATGATGCGCTAGTAAAATACTTATCGGCAGTGTTGGCGATAGGTGATCTAAGAACGCTTTAACCGCACTAGGACCACCCATAGATGCCCCTAAGAACACCACATAACGCCAATCACTAATATCATCCTTATAGACAGAATTATCGATAAGATTTGGCAAATCCAGCAGTTGCGCAAGCTTACGTTTGAATTTACGTTGCCATTTAGCGTACTGCTGCGCCTCATTAAGATAAGGCGCTTGACTAAACCCGACCAACATCGCTACAGGATTGGAAGCAGCTGTCATGGTCGCTAGATGCTCATCGTAATCACTGTCTATCAACCAGATATCAATAGCGCTTTCATAACCATCAAACTTATCCTTCAACTGCGATGGTGTAACGCAATCCACCAGATGAAAGCCACAGCTCCGCACTGTATCAGAGAACGCCATCCGCTGCTGATGGTCTTCTGCCACCACCAGTACTTTAATCTCATTTTTATCTTTTAACGCCAAGGCACGTATGTTACCCATGATGAGTTAGGTGGACCTTTTCATCCAATAAACTTTGGATTTTATCAAGCAGCTGGTTTTCTTGGAAAGGTTTGCCCATATAGTCATTTACCCCAATCTCAAGGGCACGTTCACGATGCTTCTCACCGGTTCGTGAGGTAATCATGATAATAGGCAAATGCTGCAAGCGTCCATTATGTCTGACTTGGGTAGCAACTTCAAAACCGTCCATGCGCGGCATTTCAATATCAAGCAGCATTAAGTCAGGCGTCATCTCTTGTAGTATCTCAAGCGCATCGATACCATCTTTGGCAAGTACCACATTGAACCCTTGACGCTCTAAGAATCGTGATGTTACTTTTCTGACTGTGACTGAATCATCAACGACCAGAATCGTGGTATTGGAATCCATATTTCTTTGTTCAGTAGCTTTAGAATGCGTGACGTCTTTGACTAAAGCCGCGTTACGCATCAAGGCTATCAAGTCTAGAATGAGCATCACTGAGCCATCGCCCATAATGGTAGCCGCTGAGATACCAGATAAATTTGAGAACTGTTGCCCCAAAGGTTTTACCACTACTTCAATACGTGAGCCTGCTATTTGATCGACTTGTAGGGCCATATTCTGACCACTGCGATTTTTGATGATAATAAGCGGCACGCTGGTATTGGTATTAACGACCAGCTCATTGAGCTTATTACCAGATAAAATCTCATTTAAATAGCGGACACGATAGTCAGTGTCTTCAAAATTAAGGGTAGCCTCACCCGATTGATAATAGTCATAAACTTTTTCTGGATTGATACGTACAACGCGTTCAATCTGCACCAAAGGTATGGCATAGTAACGATCAGCTGCTCGAACTACCAAAGCATCGGACACAGCTACCGTTAATGGTACACGGATGGTAAAGCTCGATCCTTTGCCAAGCTCTGATACCACGGATACAGCACCACCTAGCTGACGAATCTCACTGATAACAACGTCCATACCGACGCCGCGCCCTGATATTTGCGTGACCTGTTTGCTGGTACTAAGACCGGCATTAAATATATATTGCATGATATCAAGGTCGCTAAGATTCCTATCTTTGGCGTCGATCAAACCTTGAGAAATGGCTTTTTCACGTACCGCCTCTACATCAATCCCTTGTCCATCGTCATTGAGCAAAATGACAATTTCACTTCCTTCACGTAGTACTTCTAGCGTGATTTGACCGCTGCGCTCTTTACCTGCTGCCAGCCTTGCTGCCACATTTTCGATACCATGATCGACTGCGTTACGTAACATATGCTCAAGCGGTGAGGTGATACGCTCTAGAATGGTTCTATCCATCTCATCATCAGCATTGATAATTTTTAGCTCAACCGACTTATTCAGCTCATTAGCCGTTTGGCGGACAATACGCTCAAGCCTTGGTGTTAATCGCGTAAAAGGAACCATACGTGAGTTCATCAAACCATCTTGTAGTTCAGTCTGCGTCCGAGATAACTGGAGCAATAGACTTTCACTATCACGCGTTTTTTCTAATAAAGTATGGTTAATTTCGACCAAATCCGATGCCGACTCTGACAAAGATTTTGACAGCTGATTCAAAGAAGAGTATTGATCCATCTCTAGCGGGTCAAAACCTTCATGATTGACCAGCTCTTCATCAATCTGCGATAAAATCTGTGCCTCAAGCTCAATTTCCATACGGCGCAACTGATCAGCTAGACGCTGTACGGTAGTACCCATCTCTTCAATACTGTTGGTCAAGCTACTGATACCCATGTCGATACGAGCACGGTTAATCGCAGACTCACCTGACAGGTTAATCATATGCTCAATCAGACTGCCTGAGATACGAATCATCTCATTATTATTGGCATTTTGCTCTTGTTCAGTCGCATCGTTAACCATCAGCGGCATGGCGCTGATATCTTCTTGGATATAGGTTGTTTCTTGATTTTCTTTGGCAATTAAAATCGTTTCACGCTGAGCTTGCAGGGTTTCTGTTGGTATCTGCTTTAAGCTATTAGGATTTTTACTAAATTGCTGTAATGCCTCAATTAGTAAACTAGGTGTTGGCGGATTCACTTGCTGCGATAGGATAAAAACAGCATCTGCTAGCCAGTCATAACAAGCAGCCAGCAACTCCAGCACTTTCGTGGTTGCAGGGCGGCGCTGAGCAACAAAGTCTTGATAAACTGATTCCATTTCATGAGCTAAATCAGCAATACCAGTAGCAGTAACCATACGTGCGCCACCTTTTAAGGTATGCAAGTCGCGCTGTAGTGCTTGCAGCGCAACCATGTCACCAGCATCATTTAAGAACAACTGTAGATATTCATTACGATTGGTGAGCGCTGTGGCCTCTTCTAAGAACACTTCTAAAATATCGGCATCAGGTAAACCATGCGCCCACGATTGCTGAATGATTTTATCTAAACTTAACGCATCTGCCTCATTTGCTACATGTTGGGTATCTTGATTGGCAAAGATTTGAGGCTCAGCTGCCACATGGTTATTTGGCATAGGAATAATAAGCTGTACCGTTTCTGGCAATGCTTGTGCTTTTAAGAACTGCTGTAATTGAGCCATGAGCTCAGGCGCAAAAAAAGATTTTTGATAACGTACAATGTGTGCTACCTGCAGCGATAAAGTATCTTGTACCACTTGCATAATCTCAAGCCACTGCGCGGTTGGCTCGCGTTTAGATTGTACAAACGCCTCATAAACGCTTTCTGCTTCATGCGTCAAGTCGCCAATACTGCGGATACCCGCCATAAGCGCACCACCTTTGATGGTATGCAGATGGCGTTGGAGCACCTTTAAGGTATTGATATGGGTGATGTCTGCACGCCACTTACTGAAACTATCGACCAGCGCATCATCAAGCTCTTGCGCTTCTTCTAAGAAGATTTCTAGTAGCTCAATATCCGTATCGATAGTTTCAAGCTCTAGCTCAGGTGCGGCAATACTTTGTACAGTAGCCTGTTCTTCATCGGCTATATTTTCATCACTTTCATTCTTATCTTGCACGATATTGTCTTGCACGATACTAGCTTGCACGGTGTTGTATTGCTTGATACTCTCTAACTTCTCTAGTACTTGCTCATCAATTTTTAATGACGTACTGCCTGCTAAAGCATCAAATAAACCAACTAACTGCGCATGACCTGCAAGTAGGATTTCTTGGATATCAATATCTGACGCTTCTTTTGGATACTGGCTCAAATAATGATAAGCATCTTGTAAGGCATCAAGAATAGAGACGAATTTTGGAAAGGCTTGTGCTTTGTCAGTTAAATATTTAATTTGTAAAATTTGCTCAGCGATATAGGCTTGGATTTGCTCGATATCAGCACTGTTAAGCGCTTCATCTAATTGCCACTCGGCGTCTAATAACTCATCAATATTGCCATCTAACAAGTCATTAATCGTTGGTTTATCCTCAGTGCTTGCCTCACTATCGTCATCTTGCTCCTCAAGCATCGCCTGTAACGAGGCGATATCCTGCTCGCTTTGCATATGCTCTGCCGACATATCTTGCTGGTTTGCATGTTGTTTATAGTTATGGAGATAACCATCAATAAGCGTGACAGATTGGGCCAGTGCTGTTAAATGGCTTGCATTCATCGGTATATCCTGCTGCTGTAGGAGCTCTAAGCTTTGCTCTATCGTCGCACTCACGTCGCTAATGGCAGTCAATGCACTAGAGCCAGAAGCTGCTCTCAAAGTATGGAATGCGCGCACAATCTCGTCACTTACCTCGACATATGGCTCATTTTTATGATGACGTACAAAGTCATTAACGCCTTCTAACAACTCTTCTGCCTCTTCAATAAAGATGTCAAAGAACGCCTGTTCTTCTTCACTTTGAGGCATCACAATAACTGGTGCTTCTGCCATTTTTTCATTGACCGAATAAATCGTCTGCAAGGTGCGATCAATGGCTTCATCATTCTCCAAATCTTGAATACGACTGTCTAAATCAATGTGACTTGGCGTCTGCTTAGCAGGCTGTAACCATTGATTATATAATGCACAGTAACTGAATTCATCACCTAATTGTTTGCTATAAGCATTAGCACAGGCAACCCACAATGGCATCATAGCAGGATAATCTTGGCTTTCACGCTCGAAAGTGCTTAGTAACTCAGGATATACGGTCAATACATCACCAATCAGCTGCTGTATATCCGCTGAGGCAGTTATGCTCTTATCTAAAATGCGGTTTAGCATGTTTTCTATAGACCATGCTAATTCAGCACTGTAATGAGCACCGACCATCCGACCAGAGCCCTTCAGAGTGTGAAAGCCACGGCGTATTTCTTTCAGTTCAGTCAAATCAGTAGGTGAAAGCTGCCAATGTCCATATAAAGGGATGATTTCATCTAAGACTTCATTAGCCTCTTCTATAAATATCTCTTTAATATCAGGATCAGCATCGTTTGCATCTGCCGCTAGCGACTCTGCTTCCAAAATAAATGGCTGCAATACCAAAGGGAGCTCTAAATCTGACAATGCATCCAAAGTGTTAGCTGGCTCAGAGACTGAGCTTATGGCTTGCACGTGTAAATTATGGTCAAGTACATAACGATCTGATGCAAGGTCCGATTCCTCAATATCAGCTGTTAATGACGTAGGCGCAGCTACTGGTAAACCTGCATTTAGTGGTTGCTGAGTCATCAAGTTATGACTTTGCAAAAGAGTAATAGCAGGGTCAAAGCTTGGTGGCTGTTGTGCTGTAAAGTCAAATAGCATAACGGGTAGGCGTTTGGTGGTTTCTGTTATCAACGTTACTACATCGTCCGTTACGGATAAGGTTTTATCCAATAAACGGTTGAGTAGATTTTCGATAGACCATGCCATCTCGCTGATGCTAACAGCACCAACCATACGTCCCGAGCCCTTTAAAGTGTGGAAACCGCGACGTAGTTCCGTTAATGGTGTTAAATCTTGCGCATCTTCCTGCCATATTGGTAAAAAGTCTTCTAGATCACCAATCACTTCTTCAACTTCTTCAATGAATATTTCTCGAATGTCTTCATCGATATCGAAGGTATCAGGATTTAGCTGTTGGCGCATTTTCAATAAAGCTTCGCTTGCCCCTGTCTCTATAGACTGTTTATTGTCTAACAGTAAGCCAGTCAAAGTCTCAGTATCGAAAGACGGTTCAGTGACAGGCTCAATCTCACCGCTGTCGTCATAGCGCAATACATCATTGGCGGCTGGTTTTTGGGTGAGGAAAGTATCGTTGACTGCTTCAGGCGCATCGATATATGCATTAAGTAGCTTGGCTGCCGTATCAACATTAGTATTTGCTTTTTCTAGTAGTGTTTGATCAACAAACTGTTGCGCAAGATAATCCAATAATAGCTCAATGGCACTCAAGCTCTCTGCCAACGCTTCGATAACGTCCCAGCTCAATATGGCAATATTATGAGTACGTATCTGTACAAATATATCAGCTATCTTGTCAACTACTTCACCAATCGCTGGCAGCCCCATACTGTTAAAAGTCTGGCTCATGCTCGCAAGACTTGCCTGCTCTGGCAATAATTCTAACTGTTGGCGTTGTATATAGTTATGAAAATCTTGCTTAACTTCTTCAGCCGTAATACGTAACTCACGTAAATCCACATTAACAGAACCAACATCTAAACTGTTTGCTGGTTGCAAGTCATTATCAATGCCAGTAGAAACAGATGTATCGCCAATCTTGATAGAAATCATTTGTTCTGTATTATAGACAGCGCTATACAACTCTTGTAGCTGACGTTCAATCTGCCATTGTTCTTGCGTAAAATCCTGCTCTGATGAGAGGCTACGCTCTACATTCGTCGCAATAGCATCAATTTGTGAGGCAAATAATGTCCAGCCACGACTTTTAAGCTGGTTATGTATTTTCGCTAAAGGTTTTAGCAAAGTATGAGGCTTATCAAGTGCAAAAATAATCGTCTCAATCTCACTCAATATACGAGGTAAGAGACCTACTTCAGCGTCTATCTGTACACCGCCATTCAATAAAGATTCAGCATTATCACTGTTATGAATAAGGCTACTTAATTCGCTATAAATATGACTAATGAGACTTTGAATCTCGCTTATAGATGGCTCAATCTGATCTTGATGACTGTCTATCAATTGATCCAGCTGACTTAATATTCCTGCATACTGCTTAGGTAGTGGTATTTCATTTTGCCCAAGATCCTGTAGCCACAGCTCAGCCAGATACCACAAGCGCTGCAAATCAGCTTCTTGCGCCGTTTGCCATAAATAATGGCTGACCTTTTGTAGCACAGTCAGGATAGCAGGCTTATTCATATTGGCAGCGAGCAATTTTTGCGTCTGTTGGCGCCACACTAATAGCAATTGCCGATGCTGTTGACTATCTAAATCTGACACTGATCTACTCACAGGTAGGGTTATGTCAATATCATCATAATCCGATAAGCTAGCCAAATGACTGTCTGTCGTCAAGGATAAGGTATCTGCAAGCGGCTCTGTGACTATATCAAACTGCGATAAGACTTGCGCTAGATCAGTCAGCGTTTTATTCATTAAAACACTATGATATCTACCTGTGCGCACATAATGTTCCAGCTCACGCTGTAACACTTTATGAGCAATCTGCCCTATTCTGAGTTTCTCAGCAGCCAAATTTATATCTAAGCTGCCATTATCCAAACCATCAAAAACAGTGGCTTCTGCTAATAGGCTAAGCTTATTCGCTAAACTTGCTAGAGCAGGCAAATTAATCATGATCAGGGCACCAGCAATTTCATAATAGTACTGTGCCATTTGCTCGTCATTAGTACGTGCTGTCTCTAATTGCCAGCCATCAGCTACCTGTGTTAATTGCTGATTAAACAGTGGCAATAACCACTCAAGCGTTACCATGTCATTGGGCTGGTTTTTCATAGATTCATCCTGACTCTTTTAGGCGCTAATTTAGGTACTGATTTTTTGCCACGCATTGAGATGTGGGTGCGCAATACGGCGCATATTTGAAGGACGCCAAAATAGCGCCTCACCTGGAGCCAATATAATATAACCACCCAAGGCGCATTGTTTTGATAATCGAGCTAAAATATCACGCTGATCAAACTTGCGAAAATATAGCAGCATATTTTGACAAACAATCACCTGTTGTAGATGTGCGGTAGGCGGTTTTTCATCCATAATATTGTGTAAAGCAAAACGGACCTGCGATTTTAACGTTGCTGCGACCTGCCAGTAGCCATAGCTACTACTTGCCGTGGTTCTATTTAGATAAGTGTTACTAATACTCGCTTCGTCAGCCATGATTGCTGGTGATAATGGTTGCACAAACTGCTGACAATATGGCGGGATTAATGATTGCTGTTTAGCGTCATATTGACCCAATCGCGCCTTTGCTAGTACTTGTTGACTGACATCTGTACCCAAGATCGTGTAATTGCTCAATTGCTTTGCAGCCAAACTCATTGCCAGAGACCAAGTCTCTTGTCCGCTCGCGCAGCCCACACTCCATATGTGAAACATCTCACTAGTATCAGTAGCTATCCGCTTGCGAAGCTGATGCTGCTCTGCACATTCTGTGACAAAATTGATAGAAGGCAGATGACGGAAAAATCGGCTTTCATGTATCAATACTTTATCAAGCAAATGCTGGCGTAGCTCATTGTTAAACGGCAACTGCTGCCACAACTGGACGGTAGTCAATCCATAAAACAATGCCGTGTGAATCACCGCATTTTCCAACCAGTTACATTGAATATTAGGTAAAATAAAACCAATCTCACACTCTATATAGCGTTGCCACTGTCTAGTATCAAAATAATCGTCATGCCGTATCATTTTCACATTATCTTGCATGAGGCTGTCTACTGATATAGCTTCAATTATATGAATGCTATTACTGCCTTTTTTAATATGATGATTCATGTGACCTGCTATTAATGTTGCTGCTCCAAATTTTATAATGTCTATTTAGAGCAGCAATTTGGTTAACATTTCCATAGGAAAAATTATAGCTATTATCGACAGTTATTACATACTGGCTGAGACTCTCTCATCCATATCGAGATATTCATGATCCATGCTTTCATGATTCAACTGCTCATCATCATTTGATATTTTAAAGCCGGTGACTGATTCTTGTAGTGCTGCAGCCATTTCGCTTAGCTCACCAATAGAACGTGCAGTCGCCATCGTACCAGAAGACGTTTGAGAGGTAATATCTTGAATAATGTTCATAGTATGAGAAATATGACCTGCCGACTCCGCCTGTTGCAGAGCAGCATTTGAAATATTCTGAATAAGATCCGCCAAAGTATTAGAAACGGTTTGCACCTCTTCTAGTGCTTCACCCGCATCTTTTGCCAACCGCGCACCACGTACGACTTCAGACGTCGTTGATTCCATCGACATGACCGCTTCACTGGTATCTGCTTGAATGGTTTTTACCAACGTCTCAATCTGTTTGGTTGCATTTGCCGAACGCTCAGCAAGACGCTGAACCTCATCAGCAACAACCGCAAATCCTCGTCCTGCTTCACCTGCCATCGATGCCTGAATCGCTGCGTTTAATGCCAAAACGTTAGTTTGGTCTGCAATATCGTTAATCAAACCAACGATATCACCAATTTCCTGCGAAGACTCACCAAGACGTTTAATACGTTTCGAGGTTTCTTGAATCTGATCACGGATAACGTTCATACCTTCAATAGAGCGCTGTACTACTTCTGCTCCATTGTAAGAGATGGCAACCGAACGCTGAGCAACCGTTGCAGATTCTGCAGCGTTATTTGAAACTTGGTCAATAGACACCGTCATCTCATTAATAGCCGCAGATACACCAGCGATTTCTTGTGCTTGATGCTCAGAGGCTGCCGCAAGCTCGACTGCATTCATCTGTGTTTGCTCTGATGACTGCGAAACGCGATCTGCGGTACTGTTAATAACCAGTACCAATTGGCGTAGTTGGTCGATAGCAAAGTTGACAGAGTCGGCAATTGCACCAGTGAAGTCTTCTGATACTGTTGCATTGACCGTCAAATCTCCGTCTGCCAAATCACCCAACTCATCAAGTAGGCGCAAAATAGCAATCTGGTTACGCTCGTTTTCTTCTTGGATTTGGCGCGCACGTTCAGACTCAGCTTCCGCTTCTTGACGACGACGTAAGGTCTCTTTTTCAATAAGGAGACGTTCTGAGCCACCGCGCTGCTGTAGCAACTTATAAAAAGCGAAAAAGATACCCAGTACACTGAGCACAAAGACAACTACCGGTATTATGACAGCTTGATTGAAATCGGTTAAATACTCACTGACCGAGGATATGGCATTGATCAGCGCCAATAGAGCACCCATAGCCACTAGAGCACAACCGCCTAGTAATAGTTTCCATTGACTGTTTGCATTTGTCGCAGCTTTATTTACACCGCTTACAGGGTTATTTATAACATCACTCATCGCACTTATTCCTTTCAAACAATCATCAAAGTCTTATTGTGACTGACTCTGAAATCATAGTGTTATCAAAACAACCGTGATGAACAAAGCCTGTATGAATGCTGACACACCACCGGATCATGTCAGCTATGATTCTTCTGCCATCGTTTTAATGAACCCCTCATGATCAAACATGACGGGTCATTAAAGACAGTTATATTGCAGCATCGGTATACTGTAGGTCCTGTGTCAGTAAGCTTGGCATAAACACATACCAATCTTGTTCATCTTTGAAAAATTTGCCATGGTTATAAGGTGCAAATGGCGAATTCGGTTCAATGGCTTCTGGACGATATTGGTCTTGAGTAAACTGCTCGATACCAATCACTTGGTCAACAAGTAACCCTGAAAACACATTATCATGGTCGATAACCATAACTTTACGCTGACTCATTTGCGCTAACCGACTCGGCACTTGTAAAAATCGAGACAAATCGGTCAATGGCAGTAAACGCCCACGAATATTAGCAATACCAAGCATCCAAGGCTTTACTAAGGGCACGCTGGTATATTCTGGCATGGATAATACTTCTGCTACTTGACCCATTGGCGCAACCAAGCGTTGACCGCCAATCTCAAATACTACCCCTTGCCAGTCAAATTCTTGTCCGCCGCGGCGTCCGCTTTTACGCGAACGTGCCATATCTGCTATACGCAGAAGCTCAATAAATCCTCTCGATGCCACAAGCTACTCCATTACTTTACGAATAATCTGGACCAGACCGCTTTCATCAATAGGCTTGGTAAGATACTCTTTTGCACCTTGACGCTTGCCCCATACACGATCGGTTTCTTGATTTTTGGTACTGATCATGATGATAGGAATATGTGCTGTTGCCTTGTCACGAGTGATTTTACGAGTTGCCTGAAAACCATTCATTTCAGGCATAACCACATCCATCAAAATGATGTCTGGTAGATGAGCAATGGCCATCTGGCAGCCTTGTTCACCATTGGTCGCTTCCAATACTTGATAGTTATTTTTAGAAAGCATGTCGCGAAATTTCGCCATCTCAGATGGTGAATCGTCAATGACTAATACAGTAGTCATAGTTATTTCCTTTATTTTTGATGATATCTGTTAGATATATAGTTTTAAAACAAACCGATTGAAGTAATATTTCATGCTAGCTGAATGCACATTACTGATTATGACAACAATATTTTATCGTTATATGAAAAATTTTTGACCATTTTTATGATCATTTTACAGATTAACGATACTGATTAATTGCCTCAAAAAGCTCATCCTTACTAAACGGTTTGGTCAGATATTCATCAGAACCTACAATACGTCCACGAGCTTTATCAAATAAACCATCTTTAGATGACAACATAATCACAGGTTTACTGGCATAGTCAGGGTTATTTTTAATCAAGGCACAAGTTTGATAACCGTCCAAACGTGGCATCATGATATCCACAAAAATAATATCTGGATTGTGGTCGACAATCTTAGCCAAAGCATCAAATCCATCAATGGCAGTGACAACTTCACAACCCGCTTTTTGCAGCAAGGTTTCTGCGGTACGGCGAATGGTTTTTGAATCATCAATAACCATTACTTTTAAACCATCAAAATTATTTTCCATTCTTATTGTCCTATTAACGACTGTTTATTCATTATGCGATATGTTCACAGTACTACTTACACGTAGTACTGTTTACTCACAATGAATTATCTTAGTATTTTGGGCGTTATGCTAAATTTCTTACAGCGTTATTATAGCCATAAATTCAATGATTACTCATACTCTGCAACCATTAATTATCGCAGGCAAATTTAATGAATAATGTAATCGAATCCTCTGTCAATAAACGAGTATCTCTTATTCAATATTGCTTGCTATAAAAATAGCTGAATATCTAGTCTTATCAAAAATCTACTATATTGAAAACCGAAAAAATCAACCAAGTTGCAAGTGAATAGCTTCGTTGTTAAATGTCGTCTTTCCAATCGTAGCCATTATATAGAACCAGTATTCATCTTACTGAATAATTTACCTTTGTGATAAAAATGTATCAATATATTTTGATATGTTCGTTTTAGCACAGTTACCAGCCATTATCCAGTAATTAGTGAAATTATGTTCTAAATTTAGCCACTTAACGAATATCCTCTATATAAAAACGGCATTTTACAGCGTCTCATCTAGCGCTTAAAAAAACCAGTTAAATACAATATGGTAGAACCATTTCCCATACTTGTAATTCCCTATATAATAAAAAATCGTTTATGATGGTGATTGGTATGATATTTTTTATGCGCTCGCTGCATTACATGCGTTTTATATGCTTACAGACTGCGCCGTTAAAAAAGAGCGTCTATATATTGAGCGCCCTATTTCTTATCGCCTGCCAGCCAACATCTCCTACCGAAGCATTAAGTAGCGACAATAATGAGCCAGTTGATATACCACTCATTAGTGCCGATAGTGTCACCATCACACCTGATCATATTTTAAGCATCAAACCCACCCGTTATCAGCCCAGCCTTGGCTTACAAGGTCGTATCGAACCTATCAAGCAAATCAACCTTATGGCGGCACAGCCTCTGACGGTAGAGCAAGTATTAGTCAGTGACAACCAGTGGGTGAAAAAAGGTACGCCGCTAGTCACGGTTCGACGTCAGGAAATTTTAAACAAAGCAATAGGCTCGGATAATACTGAAACCAATATAGAAGCAGAATTAAATACAACTGCTAGTAATGCTGATGGAGCTAGCACTTCTGACAATACTAGCCAGACCTTCGTCTTAAATAAAAAATCTAATGTTATTAATGATAATAATAGAGCCGAGCTTGCTAGTAATAGCAAAGGCAGAACAACGGCAAAGCAGTCCTCTGATTTAATCACATTGCGTGCCCGCTTTTCAGGACGCGTAGAGAATCTGTCGGTGCAAGCTGGACAAAAGATAGAAGCTCAAACAGTGTTATTGAAGCTCAGTGACGAAACGGAATTGCATTTTATCTCAACGTTGCCGATTGAAGCTGAATCGCAAATTTCTGTCGGTCAAACCGTCAACTTTACTGCCGAAGATAGAGTAGATAAATTTACCGGTCAGGTCAGTAAAGTGCAGGCGGTAAAACAACCGATGCAGCTTTTGGTCTATGTAAATGTGATCAACAATGAAGTCAGTCGCAATCAGCTAGCGCCTGATATGCAAGTCACTGGCAGGGTTGACTACGGGCAGATAGAAGTGGGTACTATTGTGCCTAAAATTGCCCTACATAATGTTGACTTGACACAAATACAGGTGCCGCCTTACAAACCGCTGCGTTCTTTGACTGCCAATATCTGGATTATAGGACAAGACCAACGCTTAACCCGCCAGCCTATTGAAGTGATTGAGTACGATCCACTGACCAAACAATATTTAATCGCAGGTATCAGTAGTGACAGTTTGATTTGTTTGGCGAACTTACCCATTGAATCTAAAGGCAAAAAAGTAGTGGTGTCATAAGTACAGAGACATGCAGTTACATTGTGTAGAAACATTAACAAAGCACGCCTTGTTTAATAACATCCTGTTTAGGCAATATAGCGTATTATGGATAGTACGGATTGCATACTTTTATTGCATAGCATTAAAGCATGGCTTGTATGGATAGCTACTTTTGATTTACATATTTATTATATGAGCATTTGGGATAATTGAAAACTAAGGGCAGACGCCACTTTTATAAATTGTAAAAGTGCATTAAGACAAATTATAACAACAACTAGAGGAAACATTATGAGTAAGCAGATTTTGTTAATTGAAGATGATCCAGATTTAGCAGAATTAATCAGTGATTATCTGACCATGAATTATTATGATGTGCATCATGCAGGTCTTGGTCAAGAAGGTCTGGATTTATTAGACACCAAAGAGCGTGATATTGACTTGGTAGTACTTGACCTCATGCTACCCGACATGGATGGTATGCAAGTTTGCCAAAAAATCCGTGGCAATAAAAACAATATGACCAATAAAGTGCCGATCATTATGTTGACGGCAAAAGGTGATACCACAGACCGCGTATTGGGTCTTGAGATGGGCGCTGATGACTATATTGCCAAACCGTTTGAGCCGCGTGAACTGCTAGCCCGTATTCGTGCGGTTATTCGCCGCCATGAGCAGCCAAATCAAGCGGACAGTCAGTCAGATAGCTTAACTTTTGGTCGTTTGAGCGTGTTCCCTGACAGTCATGAAGTGACTATCGATGATTTACCTGTACGTTTGACAACGCATCAGTTTCAATTGCTGCATTATTTTGCCACTCATTCAGGCAAAGTACTAAACCGCGAGCAATTGTGGCAAGCTATGCCAAATGATGACAGCTCAGACAATATTGATCGCGCCATTGACGTACATATCTCGCGTCTTCGTGCGTTGATTGAAGACAATCCACGTCAACCAAAGCGTATTATTACAGTGCGCGGCGTCGGTTATCAATTTGCCACTGACCAAGTGTAGTCAGTAGTAAACTGTTGGTAAATAAACAGTCAAACAGCTTTAAAATAGTTCATTAAAAGGGGTATCATATGTATGATAACCCCTTTTATGTTTGACCATACAAAGTGGCTTAAGTTTTTGATAATAGAGATTATTTAATGCAGCAATTGGGTTTTCGTTCCGTATTTGCCAAGCTATTTGCCAGTGTCATGCTGGCGCTTATCTTGTTTGCTGTTGCGATGGTATTATTGACACAGCTGGTACATGATAAAGATGCGGGCATTCGCTCAGAGGTATTGGCAACGCAAATTTTAGGACAGATCGATCCTTTTTTGCATGAGCTAAATATTGCAGTTAGTAAGGAAAATCGCCTACAATCGCGTTTTATGCTAGCCGTAGTCAAAAAAAGCTTCGATATCTTTGATGAGTCATTGCAGGCAAAAATGGGCTTATATGACAGCGAAGGTCATCTGCTGATGCAAACAGATAATAGCGATTTGCCGCTAGAACTTCCTGCTACGCCTTCTTTGTTCTCACGTGTTTTCCCCTCTTTTGCAGAAACGTCACCAACCAAGCAAGCTCAAGTTTATAGCAGTACTGGCTATACGCTATTATATGAGTCACGCTTGCCACCCAAAAAGCCGGTTCTCTCTGCGGCGCTTAACTTATTTACTGGCACGCTCTTATTGCTACTCATTATGGCAGGCGTCCTTTGGTGGATTGCCCGGACCATTACTTGGCGTATTAATCAGATGAGTCTACAGATGGCTCAGCTTGGCGATGGTGACTTTACGGTACGGGTAAATGCACGCGGCAATGATGAAATCGCCTCACTGGCACGTGGATTTAATCAAGCAGCACAAAAGATTGAACACCTTATTGATGCCAATAATTTATTACTGGCACATGCCTCTCATGAGCTGCGTACACCCATAACACGTATTCGCCTACAGATTGAGATGATGGACATGCTGACAGGTCCATTGCCAAGTGACAACAAAGCCAAATTTGATAAGCGCGCTCAAGCCATTAATCGCGACCTCTCAGGTCTCAATGATTTGGTTGAAAGTATTCTATTAGTGAGCCGTTTGGATGCCGGTCATGCCTTACAGCAAGTTGAAAATTTAGATTTATATGATTTGGTGAATCAAGAACGCCAACACTATCCTGAAGCAACGTTAATTGGCGAGCACATTGTAATTGACGGTCAATCATCAATGCTCACCCATCTAATTCGCAATCTATTAACCAATGCCATGCTGCATGGAAAACCCCCAGTCACTGTGCTACTGTATGGCGTGCAGACCCTTGAAGAAGCTGAAGACATCCCTGATTTTTTATTGCAGACAGTCCTATGCAGTAGCTTTATAGACTATAACAGCTCAGACTTTTATTCTGATGAGTCATCTTATAGTACAAATCCGCTTGCTCATCAGCAAGATACAGTATCAGAGCCGAATAATTCTATTAGCGCAGCGCTTCCAAAGCCAAAAGCAGCAAATAGTGAGTCTGTAGTGATATTACCAGCACCAGCTATTTATCAAAATGGTGAAAATTTGGTGAATGATGCTCATATTAGTACTGACAATGAATCTGATAATACTGTGAATCAAGATAGCGATAGTACTATCTTAGAGCAAGTAGAGCCTACGAATACGAGCGAGACACTTGAAAAGGTTGGTAATTCTTCATTGTTTGATAATTATCATAGTTTTACATCAGATTTGACCGATAAGCTAAAGAAAGTGATGTGGCGTGCCGTGCCTGAGAAGCAACGGTCTTCTGAAGATCCTGACCATGCTATTGATGACATCTCTGGTAAAAATGCTATCAATAGCAATAAAGAAGATGCCAATAAAGTGAATAAAAATAGTGATGTGGCGATAAAAGAAAGTGATAAAGCAATTGATAAAGAAAGTCCTGAAACGTCAAATACCACCCGTAAAGAAAGCCTATTTAGCAAACATCTCAAAAAATCTAAACCGGAGCCAACACGTCTGCTTCCGAAGTATGTGGTATTGGCAGTGATTGATGAGGGTGATGGCATCCCTGAAAATAAACGTGAAGAAGTTTTTAGTCCCTTTGTGCGTTTGCAGCAAAAAAATAAAGGCTCAGGTCTTGGCTTGTCCTTAGTATCACAAATTGTCACCGCCCATCAAGGAAGAATCACTACTGACACTATCAATGGTCACACGCGATTTTTGGTAGTGTTGCCTGTTAAACTCGATCCGCATTACCATCATCATGACAATCGTGACTGATTTTATTCATTCATATCATAAACAAACTTTCAGAAGTGCTATAGCATAAGAACTACAAGCCTTTAGCGTGCATAGCGATCAATAAGTCAGAAAAATATACCATAACGACATCCTACCTACTTCATTCTATATATCTTGATATTGACTAAGCTAAGTTCAAAGTCAATCATCGATGCCTGTATCAAAAACCTTCCATAATATGCTATATTAGCGCCCCTTATTATGGGGTTATCGAATGTGGTTTTAACTCAACTGCTCAGCAGTCAGAGAGACGACGACCACTTCATAACCACTAAAACATTTATTGAATTTTGAGCCTTCCATGAGTGACATGATTGTCTTAAACGATGTGACCAAGAGTTTTTTGAGTGACCGGTCTATAAAAGATAAAAACGGCAAGCCGCATTGGTTTACTGCTGTCGAGCCGACGTCACTAACCGTCCAGCAAGGTGAGATTTTTGGCTTGATGGGCTATTCAGGTGCGGGTAAATCAACGCTTTTACGCCTGATTAATTTGCTTGAACGTCCTGATTCAGGTCAAGTAATTATCGATGGTACAGACCTGACTTCTTTGTCTGCCAGTGACTTGCGTATCGCCCGTCATAATATCGGTATGATTTTTCAGCAATTTAATCTGATGTCTAATCGCACCGTCTTTGACAATGTTGCTTTTAACTTAACGGTTGCAGGCTACCCTCGCGCTGATATTCATAAGCGTGTCATGGATTGTCTAGAAATCGTTGATTTAATCGACCGCGCTAGCCACTATCCTGCGCAGTTGTCAGGCGGACAAAAACAGCGTGTTGGTATCGCCCGTGCGATTGCGCCAAGCCCAAAAGTACTCCTTGCTGATGAGCCAACCAGTGCGCTCGACCCTGCCACTACGCGCAGTTTGTTGACTTGCCTGCGTGATATCAATGAGCAGCTTGGCGTCACTATCGTCATTGTAACTCATGAGATGAGCGTCATTCGTAGACTATGTGACCGTGCAGCCTTGTTACATCAAGGACAATTGCTCGAAGTAGCAGACATCCGCGATGGTCTCATTCAGGCCACCACCCCAATTGGCAAAGGCTTAGTCCACGAAGACTAATGAGGCAGGAGAAATAAACATGATAACCGGTGCAGAATTATCCGCCTCGATAGACAAGCTACTCGCCCTGCGTAAAGAGATTTGGCAGGCATTTTTAGATACTTTTATTATGCTTGGTATCTCAACGACAGTTGCCATTCTTATCGGCGGTCTGTTTGGCGTCTTCTTATTTTTATCTAGTGATCGGCAGTTTTTACAAAATAAAACGCTCTATGCTGTACTTGGTGGCATCACAAACTTTATGCGTGCCTTTCCATTCGTCATTTTGATGATTGCCATGAGTCCCTTTACCAAGGCTATCGTCGGTACTGGTATTGGTCCTATCGCCGCATCATTGGTGCTTGCGATTGCTGGCTCATTTTACTTTGCGCGCTTGGTTGAGCAAAACTTACGTGAAGTGCCGCGCGGTATTATTGAAGCAACTGAATCGATGGGCGCCCGTCCCTTTACCATCATCAAAGTACTGCTTAATGAAGCACGCTCTGGCTTGGTCTTGTCCGTGACCATACTTTGTATCAGCTTGCTCTCTTTTTCAGCAGCGGCTGGTATGATTGGCGGCGGCGGTTTAGGTGATTTGGCAATTCGATATGGTTACTATCGTTATCAGACTGAGGTGATGGTATTCATCGTCATTATGCTGTCAATCATGGTCATCGGTATTCAAGCCTTAGGAAATTGGGTCGCGACTCGATTGGATAAACGTTAAAAACCTGTGATCACTTGGCTCATTAAAATTAGATATTGATGACTGAGTGATGCTTGATATGAATAGTTTACAGGGTCTAATGTTGATTCATCCTAAGCAAATGCTTGACTTTGTAACTGATTCCCTTTAATTTTGATACTATCTTAACACTCGTTAACTTAGCAGCATTACTATTCATAATGTTGCTTTTTTAATGCGGTTTTTTAATTCTATTTTTAATCTCAGGATTTTATACTTTGACTCCTACCCTTATTAAGGAAGTTCCATGAAATTAACAGATATCAGCCGTCAAGTAGCGACTGCATTTGCTGCTGTTGGCGTATCAGGCCTAGTGTTGGTCGGTTGCAATAATTCATCAGCACCAGAAGCCACCAAAGAGCCAGTTACTGAAGGCGCAACCGAAACTACCAATACAGAAACCACTGCGACCAGTGATATTGATCCTGAACATAGCAAAATCGTCATCGGTACGACCGAAGGTGACTTTGCAGATATGGTTCGTAACCAAGTAAAAAGTTCATTAGAAGCACAAGGCTATGAAGTTGAACTGGTAACCTTTACTGATTATGTCCGTCCAAACGTTGCGTTAGCAGATGGCGATTTAGACATCAACATCTTTCAACATAAGCCTTATCTAGATACCTTCAAAAAAGAAAATAACCTTGATTTGGTAGAAGTCTTCCAAGTTCCTACTGCCCCATTAGGTATTTACGCTGGTAAAAAAACCAAAATCGAAGACGTTTATAAAGGTATGAGCGTTTCTGCGCCTAATGACCCGAGTAACTTTGCTCGCGCATTAGTCATGATGAATGAGCTTGGCTGGATTACGCTAAAAGACAATATCGATCCATTGACTGCCTCAAAAACTGATATCGCTGATAATAGCAAATACGACATAAAAATCGTTGAGCTAGAAGCGGCGCAGTTGCCTCGTGCGCGTGACGAAGTAGACTTTGCTATCATTAACGGTAACTACGCGACCGATTCAGGTATCAAGCTGACTGAAGCGCTATTCCAAGAGCCAAGCTTTGCTTATGTAAACTGGTCTGCTATCAAAACTGCGGATAAAGACAAGAAATGGGTAAAAGACGTCACTAACGCTTATAACTCAGATGCCTTTAAAAAATATGCTCACGACAGCTTCCCTGGCTATAAATATCCAAAGATTTGGGGTGCTGACACTACAAGTACCGCACCTGTAGAAGCTGCTAAATAGTGAAAACAGTCATGAATAGTTAATAGATTTAATACGACTCATCTATTCAAATGATTCCGTTTTAAGTAATAACAAAAAGCCCATTATTGATAAATAATGGGCTTTTTTTGATCTGTATTTTAGTAATGATAAGCAAGAAATAATTTAAATGACGTTACAGCCTGTTTGTCGTTTGTAGGAAAGCGTCACCTACTCTTTCACTTACCGCCATTTCTTTTTATAGTGGTTAAGCTTGATAGAGATTGAGGCTTAATAGAGATTGAGAACACTATATTTCTGATTAAACCCTCTATTAATATATACACGGGCTATTAATAAATACATGAATAACAAGGACAATAACATGCGTGCTAAAACTTATAATATTCGCACCGCTGGACAAGCAAACATTCCGGTACTAGGACTGGGTACTTGGCAATCAACCGGTCAAGACTGTATCGATGTCGTCAGCCAAGGTCTAAAAATGGGCTATGAACACATTGATACGGCCCAAGCATATGGCAATGAAGTCGAGGTTGGTAAAGGTATTAAGCAATCAGGTGTCGCTCGCGATAAGTTCTTTTTAACGACCAAAATATTCCCTGATGACATGAAGTTTGAGCCAGAAAAACTCGTTGCCGCTGCTAAGCGCTCATTGGAAAATCTAGATACCGATTACGTTGATTTACTGCTACTACATTGGCCTGATGATCGCGTGCCCTTATCTGAGACTATCCCCGCGCTTTGTGAGCTGCAAAAACAAGGGCTGACTCGCAATATTGGCGTGTCTAACTTTAATATCGCTAATATCATCGAAGCCAAGAGATATGCTGACGTGCCGATTGCGGTCAATCAGGTTGAGTTTCATCCTTTTATTAAGCAAAAAACGTTGCAGACCTTTTTAAATAATCACCATATTTTATTAGAAGCGTATTCGCCGCTTGCCCGCGGAGATGTTTTTGATCATAAAATCATTAAAGACATCGCTGATAAACACGGTATCACCGCCGCACAAGTGTCGCTGGCGTGGATTCTATCCGATAAGCACCGTATTGCGATTCCAAAAACGTCTAATCCTGGGCACTTACAAAGCAACTTAGATGCCATCAAAGTAGAGTTGAGTGCGGATGAACTTGAGAAAATCGGCAGCTTAGCGCGTAGCGACGGGCGTAAAATTAAGCATCCAGATTATTCGCCAGAATGGGATGATTAATAAATAACTCATACTTATTTAAGTATGAGTTTCGTCAAAAAAAAGCCAGTGATAAGATATCGCTGGCTTTTTTTATGTTTAACGCTTTTTACGATAATTATCATTTATTGTTGCCAGCGCAATTACTGCTGTAAAGTCTTGGTCTCATGAATTTTTTCAGCAGGATTGTATTGCTCAGAAGAAGGGACTGCACCATTGCGATTATTTTCTTTCATCGATTTAGCAACTTCTGGCGGCATATAGTTCTCATCGTGTTTTGCCAGCACTTCACCTGCGACAAAGGTATCACCTTGCATTTTACCCGTCGCGACAACACCTGAGTTCTCAGCAAACAAATCTGGCAAAATACCTTGATAAGTCACGGGGACGGTCGATTGAAAGTCTGTGATGGCAAATTCAACGCTCAATGGGTCGTTTGGCGCACGCTGTACACTACCAGCAACCACCATACCACCAGCACGAATACGTTTGTCTTGTGGCGCTTCACCTTGCGCAATGGCGGTCGCGTCAAAGTAGTAGTCGGTCTGTTGCCCTATAGCATAAATCACCAACACTACGGCTATGGCTGCCCCTGCAAGCGTAAACATAACCCACATCAGTTTTTTACGACGAACTGCGTTCATACTACTACCTCATTGATGAGTCGCTGTTTTAGACATTATCCATCTATAAAACAGAAAATATTAAAGAAACTACCATTAGAAAAACGTCCTAAAAATGTCTTTCTAATCGTACTCTTCTAATAACTATATGGTAGCATTTTATGCATAACTCAATAAGGTTACCCGCCTTTATAGAAATCCTTTATCTGCTCATTTATGTATCAGCGCAATGTATCAAATCCAGATATTAAGGGTATGAGATAAAATGATTTCTAGTGAGTATTTTTAGTCACCGGTGTTGGCGTTTTGGTCGTGCGCTGTGCCTGACGGGCTTGTTGAATCGCCAGCTGCTTGATAAGGGCTTGTCTTTGACGACGGCTATAAAATACAAAAGCCAGCATCATGCCAACGGTAATCGCCCAGCATGACCAGACAAAAACGCCATGCTTACCCATTGCAATAAACTCAGAAAAACTATAAAAGTAAGGCTGCATCATATTTCCCTAGCCGTTATTTAGTTGGTCGACAGTCATTACAGTCATTTGGCTTGTCCACGGATGTATTCTTTCACCCACGCTTTACCTTGATCACGATGCAAGATTAAAGTGTTGGTACGGTAAATCGCTAAAGTTGCGACCAACAGGTAACTACCAATAATCATCAGTAGTAATGGCAGCCACATATCTGCTGACATCTTAGGTGCCGCAGTCAAGGTAAAGGTCGAGCCTTGGTGTAACGTATTCCACCACTCTACTGAATACTTAATAATCGGCAGATTCACTGCGCCAACGATAGACAAAATAGCGGCAGCTTTACCGCGATTCGCCGTATGTTCAAAGGCGGCAAACAATGCCATCACACCGGCATATAAAAATGCCAAGATCAGCATCGATGTCAGCCGCGCATCCCAAACCCAGTAGGTTCCCCACGTAGGTTTTGCCCAAATAGAACCCGTCAGCAAACTAATCACACACAATAAAAACCCCAGAGGAGCAAGTGCCTGCGCCACAAGGCTGGCGGTCTTGATTTTCCAGACTAAGTAAATCACCCCAAGTACCGCTAAGGAAAAATAAATTGAAATAGCAAGGCTTGCTGCCGGTACGTGGATAAAGATAATACGATAGCTATTGCCTTGTAAGTAATCAGGCGGCGCAAAAGCCAGCCCCCAGATACTACCGATGAGTAGGCAAAGACTTGCTAGTATCGCCAACCACTTGACCCAAGGCGAAAAGATGCGAAAGAATTCCTTGGTACCCACCGTGGTCAGGAAAACTTGCCAAATGCGTTGCCACAGGCTAGGAGATGAGACATTATTTAGGTTGGGCATGGAAATAAACCTATTACGCAGCTAGTGATTATCAAGTTAAACGCATGATTCATACAATTATCCGCTAACCTGCTGGCGTTAAACGCTGGATAGAATCTACACGTGAGTATGTGTTTAATAGACTATTATAGCAAAGTTGCCAGTTTTCATCATGTTGTTAATATAAAAGGCTTTAATAAGAGAATGAACACCATACCAGTATAAACTTTAATTCAACCACGACATTTTTAACGTCATAGCAATCACCCATGGCATCACTAGCACTGAGATAATACTACCTGCCAGCAACAACGCCAAAATAGGCAGACCGTTAAGACCCGTAGCAAATAAATCAACCGCACCGGTGGCAAAAATCAATACCGGCAACTGCATCGGCAAAGCGATTAAAGGCACTAGCACAGCGCCATTCTTCAATGATAACGTCAAACTACTAGCAACCGCTGACAGCATTAACAGCATCGGACTACCCGCAACAATTGATGCCATCAATATCCATGCTTCAAACCAACTCAGCTGAAATAGAGGCACAGCAAGCAAACTTAATGCGGCCACAATACCACTGCTAAAAATCCAGTGAATCACCAAACGGATAAGCACCCATAACGGCAGCGACGCTTTGGCGACAACCAATTGCGCAAGTGTGCCATTATCAAGCGCCGGCTTAAACAAACCATCAACACCCATCACCAATGACAATAAAGCGGCAATCCACACTGCCGACACCCCAAGGCGTTGTAATAGTGCAGGCTCGCTTCCAACTGCTAGCGGAAACAAGGTAATAATCACCAAAAACAGCACTAACGGATATAACCACTGTACCGCTCCCTGCTGCTTTACTTGCCACTCACGACGCCACAGCTGCATAAAACTGATACTGCGCACATCAGCTGTATGAGCATTTATGATTGATAATGAACTGTCTGTTTCTATCATTTATACGCTCTTCCACTGATGCTTATCGCACTGATATTGATAGTATTCATACTATGTAATCGGATAAATCAAGCACTTGATTGGCAACGCCGACTGCTTGGTGACTGGTCATTAATATCGCCCCGCCTTCATGAGCAAAATCGCGCAATCGATCTTCCATGCGCGCTACCATATCAACATCGAGTGCGGTGAATGGCTCATCAAGTAACCATAATGGCGTCACTTCAGGCGTCAGTAAGTATAACCGCGCAAGGGTAATTCTTCGAGTTTGACCCGCGGATAAATGACTTGAGCTGATGGTTTCAAACCCTTGTAATCCTACCCAAGTGAGGGCGTCATCAATATCAGCAGCGCTTGGTGTGATACCATATAAATTCAGCAAAAAGGTGAGGTTTTGAGCAACGGTGAGATTGGGATGAATGCCCAATTGGTGCGATACATACAAAGGCTGAATCGGTAAGCTAACAGCCCCTTGATAATAAGTCTCACCTGTTAGCACTGGCAATAATCCAGCCAGCTGCATAAGCAACGTGGTCTTGCCAGTACCATTGGCACCAATTAGATGGCAAATGCTGCCTGCAGACAACTTGAGTGACACCCCTTCACATAGAGGGATTTCACCACGCTGAACGGTCAGCTCATCAAGCGCAAGTAAGGCGGTATTCAGAGCCGTCATTACAACCTCTTATTATTTATTGACCCGCAGTCAATATTCATCACAAACCAAGACGATGTTCGTGGCATAATACTTTATGCCCCATAACCATACAGTATAACAAATTGTCGATTACTATGACCTCAAAACCTATGCAGACTTCAAAAGATATTCAAACCCCAGCTCAAAAATCAGACATGCCTATGCTAACGATAAACAGCTTAATTGATGCACAAGTTACGTTTATGCAGCAATGGTTACGTAAGCAAGCTGAACCGCTGAGCATGGAAGCTTGGCAGTGGCTTGGTGCGCAGCCATTGGACAAATATATCAGTAGCGATGATTTACAGCGCCTACTTAATGATTGGCTACTAGACCATCCTTTAAGCGAGATGATGCGTGCCGATATCCGTGATATCTTGCATAGCATTATTTATCATCCAGCCAATGACAATGTGCCGTTATCAGAGCTTATCGATGATACACAAGTTGAAACGCTAGCGAACTATGTCGGCAGCCATGAGCAGCAGCGTAATATCTTGATTCATACCTTGGTTGGCAACGATACATTTGCAGATTTGTTGACCCAAACGCTATACCACGCCATCAACGACTTTATGGAAAATACGCTAGAAAAAGCGGGCGGTGTTGGCAAACTGATGAAGCTTGGGCGTAGCTCATTTGAAAAGGCAACCAACAGAAATCTTGATGAAAAATTGCAGACGTACCTGCATCGTAATATTAAAGATTTGGCGCATCGCGCAGAAGCCAATGCTCAAGAACATTTATCCAATGAAGAGGTGGCTCGATTATTGGTCACTGGTTGGGCGCGCATTAAAGCGCAGCCGATTAGCCATCTCCAAACCTATTTACGTGATGAGCCTAATGATAGCAGTATCGATCATATTGAAGCCAGTATTCAGCAGAGTTATAACCGCTTACGCATCTCCCCTTATTTACATAGCCTTGTAGCAGCGAGCGTTGATACTTGGTATCGCAACCATCAGTCCGATACCATAGCACAGGTGGCAGAAAGCTTACATATTAATGAGGCAGCAATGATGCAGCTGTCCACTACCCTAATGCCTATCATCAATGATGCGTTTGAGAGCGAATGGTTGACCGCGCATCTGCGTGAAATGCTACAAGCGTTTTATAGCCAGCCCAATATCAAAGACAGTTTGAGTTTCAGCAACCAGTAATTTATTTTTGCCTGCTTTTTTATGTGTATTTTTTCTTAATCTTTATATTTCATTTGTTGGTTAGCACACTATTTATGAGTCAACGTAATAAACTCAGCTTATGGCAAAAAATGAAGCAGCTGCTAACCACATCCACTGTGCGCTCTGTTATTGAGAAGATCAAATCGTCGAAGGATTTGACAAGCGCTGACTTTGATGAGATTGATAGTCAGGTGAGTGCTTCACAAGTAGCTACTGACAATGTTAGTACGGATAATGTTGATACTAATCATAAAGAAACTGACTCTAACAATGTTGACAGCACTGTCAGCGATAAAAATGCCCCTAGTACAGACGCAAATGTCACCGATAACATCGATACTACGAATAAACCTATCGATATTGATACAGATATTGGCAAAGATTTCGAAAATAGTGCGGAGCAAAAAAGTGAGAGCGACTTATCCATTGTCGATTATCTAAAGCAATACTTCGACGATAAAGGATGGCATTATAATCATTATCAGCCCAAAGCAAAAGACAGCCAAAAATCTCATTATTTGTCTTTAAGAATGCGCAATAAGCAGCTTGATTGTGGTTATCTGTTTCGAGTACAAGAAAAAAATAAACTGCTGGCAATCTATGGTATTTTGCCATTTTTGATACCAGAGAGTCATCAAAGCGCCGCTATGCTACTCATTACTCAAATCAACTATGACATGATGATTGGCAATTTAGAGATGGATATCAATGATGGTGAAATACGCTATAAAAACGCCATTGATGTTGAAGCGGTCGGACTTGACGACGATATCCTTGAGCATTTACTGCAAAGTATCATTGCAATGACGACGGTTGCTCATGAGATATTTAGTGATTTGGTCAATAACCAATACCCTGCTGAAGAATTACCAGACCTTCTGTTGCAGCTACGTCAACAATCCGATTCAAGAACCTTCTTTTTGCCCACTCAATTTGTACAGTGAGACTGGATTGTTTTTCCAGTGAAACCATCAGCTCAAACTTACTATGTTAGAAAACACTCTACCCAGAAAGCCTTCAATACGATATTAAAAATCCTATGTTAAAAATTGCCTACTCTGATATTTTTCGTTATTCAGTACCCGAAAAACATCGTTTTCCGATGCAAAAATACACCATGATTCCTGAGCACTTATTAGCGGAAAAGACTATTAGTGCAAATAACTTTTTTGCGCCCACACGCTTAAGCGAAGATGAAATCTTAACGACGCATACTGCTGACTATTGGTATCAACTTAAGACCCAAACGCTACCAAGAAAAGAAGCACGAGCGATCGGCTTTGAGATGACGCCTGAGTTAGTAGAGCGTGGGCGCTATATTGCTCACGCGACTTATGAATGCGCACTTTTTGCACAGCAATACGGCGTCGCGATGAATGTCGCGGGTGGTACCCATCATGCCTTTGCCGATCATGGTGAGGGATTTTGCGTCTTTAATGATGTCTGTGTCGCGAGCAATTTACTATTAAATCGCGGACAAGCACAAAGGATATTGGTCGTTGATTTAGACGTCCATCAAGGCAATGGCAATGCCAGTATCATGGCAGATGAGCCACGCGTTTTTATCTTTAGTATGCATGGCGCAAAGAATTATCCGTTTCGCAAGCAAGTATCAGACTTAGATATTGAGCTAGATAACGATACTGGTGATGAGCAATATTTGCAGATTTTAGCGCAGACCTTGCCCAGACTGATAACGGATTTTGCACCTGATATGATCTTTTATCAGTCGGCGGTTGATGTACTAGCGACGGATAAATTAGGCAAGCTAGGTTTAACCATAGAAGGCTGCAAGGCGCGTGATGAATATGTCCTACGCCAAGCCAAAACTGCCAATATTCCAATCGCTATCGTCATGGGCGGCGGTTATTCAGAAGATATTAATGATGTGGTTGAAGCGCATTGCAATACCTTTCGACTGGCGCAGCAGATATTCTTTGATGAGGCGACTGACTAAAATTTAGCATCAATTCTATTCTGGCTTCTGCTAAGCCATAAACGACATAATTCCCTGCCAGCCGATACGTATACCAAGTACTGTGAGGATCACTAAGATAAGCTGACGAAAGCGTGCTTGTGGTAAATAACGTCGCAAGCGGATACCGACTAAGAGCGCGGTGATTGACATAACACTAAGTAAAGCAATCAGTTGCCATTCACCACTGCTTAGTGCCATGATAGGCTCACGTAATACAATGATTTGGGCAATTTTACCCAAGAAATAGCACATATTGCCGACTTTAGCGATAGTATGCTTATCGTTGCTTGCAGACAATAAATACATCATCAATATGGTCGACATAGCATTGGTCGCGCCGCCAATCACGCCTGCACTAAAGCCAACGATGATTAACACAGGCTTGGTCGCAGGTAGACGAAGTTGCTTACCAAGCAAGCTGCTTATGACGTAAAAGCCAATAACGGCTGCCAATAACAATAAAATATATGCGCTATCGACCCATAGTAAGAGCTTCGCGCCTAGAATACTACCGAGTAAGCTGGTCAATGCCAGTAACCAATAGCGCCTGCCATAATAGATGAAATTTTGCCAAATCGTGCGACCACCACCTGCCAGCCAAGTCATCGCATTGAGTAATAACGATGGAAAAATGACTAATACAATAGCATGTGGTAAAGGATACATACTGGCAAGCGCGGTAGTAGTCACCAAGGTGATACCTAGGCCACTAATGCCGTGTAGTAAGGATGCCAGAGCAAAAATCGCAATAAGCAATAACGTTTGAGTACTATCGCCATCTATCATGTTAGCCCTACTAGTCAAAACTTCATATCTTCTTCGATATGTATTATGCTTATGCAACAAGTAATCATACTAATCGTCACTACAATGCGTGCTGTAATGAGCAGCATTGAGTACCACTAAACATTACTAAATACTGTGACGTTGCCAAATCGCCTCACCAATGATCGTCGTTAGCTGCTCAGCAATTTTATCCTTACTTGCTTTATCAAGTATGATGCTATCGTGCTCATAATGTGTTGAGAAAAAAACTTCCATTGCATTGTCATCACTGGCAAAGCCAATATCAGCACGTGAGACGTCATTGCAAGCAATCAAATCTAAATCTTTAGAAAGCAGCTTACCACGAGCATAACGTTCAACATCTTGAGTTTCTGCTGCAAAGCCAACGACAAACAACTCAGGATGAGCAAGCGAGATAGTGGCTAAAATGTCGGGGTTTTTAACCAAACTCAGCGTCATGGCATCTTGGGTTTTTTTAATTTTTTGCGGGGCCGCTTCTTCAGTACGATAATCAGCAACCGCCGCAGTGGCAATAAAGATATCCGCCATTACATTTTGATTCTCGCTATGAGCATGCTCCTTATCATCAATCTCATGGCTGTGGTTATGACCATCGCCGCAATCACACTCGCCATGATGTTCATGTTGATGGCTATGATCGTGATCGTGAGAATGGTCGTGCTCATCTTCAGGCACATACTGTAGCGCACTGTGCGTACCATCCACGCACTGCTGGGCTGCTATCAGCATCTCTTTAGCCGACAACACATCAATGCGCGTGACATTGAGCGGTGTCGGCAGTGCCACTTTGCCACCCGCAATCAAGATAACGTCTGCACCAGCAGCAACACAGGCACGCGCCAAAGCAAAACCCATTTTCCCCGTAGAATGATTAGACAAATAACGCACCGGGTCAATGGCTTCAACGGTCGGTCCTGCGGTAATCACGACTCTTTTACCTACCAATAACTGAGGCGTCGTCTGCATTGCTTGAAACAGTAAAATTTCTTCTAATAACTGTTCAGGCTCAGGTAAGCGTCCTGCACCCACATCACCACAAGCTTGCTCACCACTAGCAGGCGCAATGATTTGATAATTCATATCACGCAGGGTTTGCACATTTAAGTGAACGGCAGGATGCGCCCACATCTGTTGATTCATCGCAGGCGCGATAATGACTGGCGCTGTCGTTGCAAGACAGACCGTGGTCAGTAAATCATCTGCCATACCCATTGCCAGCCGCGCTAACGTATTGGCAGATGCCGGCGCGATGACCATAAGGTCTGCCCATCTTGCAAGCTCAATATGACCCATGCCCGCTTCCGCTTTTTCATCGAGTAACGAGATATGCACCTCATTACCCGTCAAAGCTTGTAGGGTTAGTGGAGTGATAAAAGCCTGTGCACCTGACGTCATAACGACGCGCACCTCAAAGCCTGCCTTGATTAATAGACGGGCAAATACAGCAGATTTATAAGCGGCAATACCGCCAGTGATAGCAAGCAGGATATTTGACATAAGCGTGGCATCAGCAAAAAATTGAAAGATAAAATTGCGCTTATAGTAGCAATTATGCGATAAGTTAGGGAAAGTTTTCTAAATTTATCTCGTCGCAAGTGCATCTTAAGGAATAAGCATGGCAATCAAAGACTGGCATGAGGATGATAGACCGCGTGAGAAGCTATTAAAATTTGGCGTCGCGCACTTATCCGACGCTGAGATATTGGCGATATTTCTGCGCACGGGCACACAGTCGCAGTCAGCCATTGAGCTGGCTCGTCATTTGATTGAGCAATTTGGTAGCCTAGCAGAGCTGTTAGCCGCGCCGCAAGAAACTGTCCTTGCTTGTCACGGCATCGGTCCTGCCAAATACGCGCAGATACTCGCCTCACTTGAGATGGGCAGACGCTATTTGGACAGTCAGCTTAAAACGGGTCAAGGACTTGGACGCTCGCAAATGGTCAAAGACTATATCAGCACTCAGTTGCGCGGTGAGCCGCGAGAAGTGTTCGCCGTGCTATGTTTGGACAATGCCTTGAATCTAATCAATTTTGAGATATTGTTTACAGGCGGCATCTCTTCTTGCTCCGTCTGTATAAAGCATGTGCTACGTCATGCGTTAAGCCATGCTGCAAGCCAGCTCATTATTGCTCACAACCATCCGCATACCGATGCCAAGCCATCAACGGCGGATAACTTGTTAACCTATGAGCTCAAAAAAGCTTGTGACCTAATAGATTTGTCTTTGATTGACCATGTCATCGTTGGGCGCAATGAGACTTTATCTTATGCTGAAAACGGTTTAGCGCCTTTTAACTAACGTTTAATGACTCGCATTTGGTTATATACACAAATCTTGATACATATTATCGACACAGCGTAGCGTTTTCGCTCTTGATAGTTATAAACAACTGTTTCATATTGGTAGTTAACTTCATTTTTGGGAGAGCCTTTATTCCCGATGCGAAGTTTTTATTTTATATCAGCTCTATTTGAAATCACTAATGTCAAACAACTAAAACTATTTTTCACTATAAAGAAGGAAGCTTGGAATATAAAACAACAATCATAGTTATTTCAAACTTTCTTATTCACTTATATTTTGACGCTTTTTTATTAAGCGTTGCAAAGGAGGCAGTTATGGCCATTGGCTTATTTATTTTGGCAGTCATCATTCAATTAGCCATGGTCTTGGCCATCTTTTTGTTGTCATTATCGCGTGTCACAGGCAGTATCGTTGCCTTAATCACTGTCCTCGTTACTGCTTTCATCAGTCCATGGTCGCTTATCCTAGGTCTACCCATTGCGCTACTTTGCCTAGTGCTGCTTATTACCCCTATTCGTCAAAGCCTGCTTACCAAGCCTGTCTATAAAGCCTTGGGCGGTGCCATGCCAAGTATGAGTGACACAGAGCGTGAGGCACTTGATGCAGGTACTAGCTGGTGGGAAAAAGAGCTGTTTATGGGCGCGCCTGATTGGGATACGTTTGCAAAATACCCCTATCCAGAATTGTCAGAAGAAGAGCAAAGCTTTATAGATAATGAAGTAGAAGTGCTCTGTGCAATGCTTGATGAGTGGCAAATTCATCATGAAGATAAAGAGCTGTCACCAGAGGCGTGGCGATTTATCAAAGCCAATGGCTTTTTGGGTTTAATTATTCCCAAAGAATATGGTGGATTAGAATTTAGCTCATATGCCCAAAGTCGCGTGATGAGTAAGATTGCCTCACGCTCGCCGACTGCTGCAGTGACCTGTATGGTACCAAACTCACTCGGTCCTGGTGAGCTATTGATGCATTACGGTACCGATGAGCAAAAGCAGCGCTGGCTACCGGGTCTAGCGAAAGGTGAAGAGGTTCCGTGCTTTGGCTTGACAGGTCCAGAAGCGGGCTCTGATGCCGGTGCGATTCCGGATACTGGGGTAGTTTGTTATGGCATGCATGAAGGTGAGCAAGTGCTTGGTCTACGCATGAATTTCTCTAAGCGTTGGATTACTTTAGCCCCTATCGCAACAGTAGTAGGTTTAGCATTTAAAATGCACGACCCCGAAGGTTTACTTGGTGATCTTGAAAAAACCGATTACGGTATTACTTGTGCGCTGGTTCCAGCCAGCCACAAAGGGGTTATTATCGGTCCGCGCCACAATCCAATCGGTTCGCCATTTATGAATGGGACAGTCGATGGTCAAGATGTCTTTATACCGCTAGATTATATTATTGGTGGAGTGGAAAATGCAGGACGCGGCTGGCGTATGCTGATGGAGTGCTTGGGTGTCGGTCGCGGGATCTCATTGCCTGCCCTATCGACTTCTGCCAGTGAAATGAGTTATTTGTCGGTTGGTGCCTTTGCAAAGGTTCGTGAGCAGTTTAAAATCTCCGTCGGAAAATTTGAAGGCGTGCAAGATGCCACCAGCCGCATTGCCAGTAATACTTATATGTTAGAAGCTTTTAGGCATCTGGTGACTTGTGGTCTAAACCAAGGTGGTACGCCATCAGTGATGACAGCAATGGCAAAATACTATGCCACTGAGACCATGCGTTCAGTGATTAATGATGGTATGGATGTCGTTGGTGGTCGCGCAGTACAAATGGGACCGCGTAACTTTTTAGCCATTCCTTATCAAGCGATCCCAGTATCAATCACCGTTGAGGGCGCCAACATATTGACGCGCTCATTGATGATTTTTGGTCAAGGGGCGATGCGCTGTCACCCTTATCTATTCGATGAACTGCAACTACTACAAAGCGAAGATAAAGAAGGCGCGCTCAAGCAGTTCGATAATTTATTCTTTAAGCATTTGGGCTATACTTTTAATCGCGGTGCGAAAGCGTTCGTCGCAGGCTATGTTGGTGGCAGCAATGATGCGCCAAATTTTGCAGATAATTTTACCCGTCCCTATTACAAAGACATTAACCGCTTAAGCGCAGGCTTTGCTTTAACTGCTGACATGTCTTTAGGGTTATTGGCTGGCGATTTAAAACGCAAAGAGATGCTATCTGGGCGCTTAGCAGACATCCACTCTCATCTATTTATCTGTACAGCTATTTTGCAGTTTTATGAATATGGCAGCAAATCAGTCGCTGAGCGCTTGCATGCTGAAGTGGCGTTAAAAAATAGCCTTTATACTATCCAAGAAGCATTCCTATCTTTATTTGCCAATTTTCCAAATCAGTTTGCAGCCAAATTAGTGAGCTTTGTGACTTTTCCCAGTGGTCGTATCTTTGCCCCAGTGAGTGATGAATTAAAACGCCAACTGGGTGATACGTTTATGGATGATTTTGAAGCAAATCCCTTCCGCGACTATCTTAAAACCATGGTTTATTATAATACTGAGCCGGATGATGTCACAGGGCGTATGGAGCATGCTTATCAAATACTGCTCGAAGTCGAACCTTTATGGCAGAAATTTAAAAAAGCAGAGCATAAAGACAGTTTTGAAGGTTTAACTTTTGAAGATCATGTGGTCTATGCCAGTCAAAATGGTGACATTACTGAAGAAGAAGCTGAACAGTTAATAACCTATAATTCGATACGCTATGATTCCTTATTGACCGATACATTTGATAAGCATTTATCAAAAGTGCAAGAACGTGCTAACCCACACAGTTTAGAGAACGCTGTACATAGGCTAACTGACTATGCTGAACTAAAAAGCGAGGCTCAGTTAAAAAACAATGCTCAGTTAAATGAGGCATTAAACCCTGATAATCTGCAGCAGACCTCTGAGAATATCGCATCAGTTGATTCAATGCCAGACAATAACCAACCAACAGGAGATACTAACCCTGATCATGGCTATGAGAGTGATGGTGATGTAAAAATGGTCAATGAACAAGATACTGCCAAGGAAATTAATGCACAGACTGATTTTCAGGATTCACATCCTGAAATAGAAGCCCTTGGCTCGCGTCACCGTGATGCAGCATCGCATCTAAATGAACGTATGAGTTATAACCATAGATTAAACAAAGATAAATTTGCTAGCACAAGTAGCGAGCAAGACAATCACGAGCAGCAAACAGAAACCAGTGACCCTACATGGCAAGATGGTTTGCGCCGTGACGAAAACGACAATGTCTAACTAAGATTGATCTACCTATCGCCATTTATCTATATTGATTGAAGCAAGTGAGATGGTCTCATCAGAGTCATCTCGCTTTTTTATTTTACCGCTCATATTATTTTTTTATGCTCCTTCAACAACGCTTCATTCAGTCAAATTCATATGAATTTTTGACAGATGAAAAATCCGAACATACTAATATTGTAATGTCACGTTATTTAAGTCATAAAAAAATCTTGCAGTATCCCTAGCTATTCTTTTATATTGTCCCCCAAAATCTGACTTAAAGGTCAGTTCATATATTTATAGACGTCACAGTAACAGTCATGACAGCAATCTTGCACTCATATTGAGCGCGCTATTGTGTCTATTGCTGTGCGTAACGGACACCAAGGATAGCGTTTATGTGGAAAAATATGGGTTTGACCGGCAAAATTATTGTTGCCATGGTGCTCGGTATTATACTGGGTCTATTTATAAACTACTCTGGCTTGAACACGGAAGGCAGCTTTGTTAATAATTATGTCACCAACGGTTTTCTTGCCATTGTCGGTAAGCTGTTTGTTAACTCGCTAAAAATGCTCGTCGTGCCACTGGTCTTGATTTCACTGATCTGCGGCGTATGCGGTATCGGTGATATTCGTCTATTAGGACGTATTGGTACCAAAACCTTTTTCATCTATATGGTGACGACAGCACTGGCGATTGCAACTGCTATTGGGCTTGGCGTGCTGTTTGGTATCGGCAAAGGCATGAATATAGCAACAGAGGCGGCGTTTGAAGCTGAGAAAGCGCCACCACTACTCGATGTATTTTCCAATATTATTCCCTCTAACCCTATCAGTGCGATGGCAAATGGCGACATGCTATCAATTATCTTCTTTGCCGTTTTGATTGGTATTAGTATTTTGATGGTAGGAAAACCCGCTAAAGGCTTGGTTCAAAGTTTAGAGCTAATCAATGAAGTCATCTTAAAAATGGTGACTATCATTATGAATCTTGCACCATATGGTGTCTTTGCGCTATTGACCAAAGCCATGGCAGAGCTTGGCTTAGACCTGATTTGGTCATTACTTGGTTATGTTGCGGTACTGGTTGGTTCACTGGCATTCCATTTCTTTGTGACCATGATGATTGTCCTCAAGCTGTCTTCAGGCTTGTCAGTCAGAACGTTTTTGGCAAAAATGCGCGAAGTACAGATTTTTGCTTTTAGTACTTCAAGCTCGAATGCAACGATTCCAATTACCTTGCGTACGGTCACCAAGCGCATGGGTGTTAATAACTCAGTTGCTTCATTCACTATCCCTTTTGGCGCGACGATCAACATGGATGGTACAGCCATCATGCAAGGCACAGCGACCATTTTTATTGCCAATATTTATGGTATTGACTTGGGTATAACTGAGTATTTGACCGTTATTTTGATGTCAGTGCTCGCCTCTGTCGGTACGGCAGGTGTTCCGGGTGTTGGTCTAATCATGCTGTCAATGGTATTTGCCCAAGTCGGTCTACCGATTGAAGGTATTGGTCTTATTTTAGGGGTCGACCGTATCCTTGATATGTTACGTACAGCAGTCAATGTCGGCGGTGATGCTGCGGTGACCGCTATCGTCGCAAAATCAGAAGGTAAAATGGATTTAGCGATTTATAACGATCCTGATGCTGGCTCAAAAGATGTCTTTGACGGTCATATCGATGAGAACAGCGAACGCGAATTCTCTGAAGTCTTTAGCGATGGCATTATGGGCAGCGAGTATGATGATGTTAAGCGCGGCTAATCGTGATCAGTGATTGCCTATAAATAAGTCATAAAAAAACCTCAGCCGATTGGTCTGAGGTTTTTTTATGCAGCAAGTACGTTTTTAGACCAAGAGTTGCATTCTTCTTGATCAATCTACCCTCCACTAACCAAGTACATATTTAGTCACCATCACAAGACAAACCAATACAATCATGGGACGAATGAGTCTACTGCCGCCTTTTACTACCATATGCGAGCCAAAATACGCCCCTATAGTTTGCCCTACCATCATCGCCAGCCCTACTGTCCACAATACATTACCGCCCAATATAAAGAAGATTAATGAGCCAATATTGGTCGATAAATTCAGTACCTTTGCCGCACCAGTTGCTTGGATAATTTTTCGACCACGTAATGCCACATTGCCAAGCGCAAAAAACATACCTGTCCCAGGTCCCATATAGCCGTCATAAAAACCAATTAAAGGGGCGGCAATTTTTTGCCAAGCACCTTCTGAGATACGAGGGGCAGCTTCCACTTCACCAAGTTTGGGGGCAAACAAAGTATAGATACCAATGGCTGCAATCAAAAATGGAATCAGCTTTTCTAACAAGTCAGGTGGCGATAACTGCACCGCGATTGAGCCAAAGATAGAGCCAATAAAAGCCGCAATAATCGCTGTTTTAATGTTCTTGGGTTTAACCACACCCTTTCTAATCATGGTAATAGACGCTGCTAGTGCCCCTGATGCTGCTTGTAGCTTATTGGTACCCAATGTCAATACAGGCGGAATATTGGCAAGTAGCATGGCAGGAATAGTCAACAAACCACCGCCACCAGCAATAGCATCGATAAAACCTGCCAACGCGGCTACAGCGGTCAACATTAGAATAACTTCAATAGAAAGGGATACGTCCATGACACTGACCTGCAAAATTTATGATATAAGAGACACAAGCCTTAAAAGATTCAACCAATTCTACTTTTTAGCAGCATTTTTTTAGCAAAACTTTTTGATAGTATGTTTTTAAAAACGCTCATTTAAAAATAGTTGAATGAATATCAGGCAAAAAATATGGATAGATAATGTGTATATTATTTTGATAACGGCTAATGCTATAAGAGTCAAATTCGATGCTAACCGTTACGTAAAGCGGCTTATTATAAAGATAAAACTGCGAAAAAAGCCATAACCCTAGCAAAGTCTGCTAGATTTATCGCACAAGGTACTTTAAAAACAGCTTTTTTCGTCATGAAGCTTTCAAGTTAAAAGGTAAACCCAGTAACCTATTTCATTTGTTTATATGAATAAGAATATGAGAAACTAGGGATATACGTCTATTACACTGGTATTATAAACATCAGTGCTAACAAAGACTTGTCCCCATATGTGGTCGCGTACTTAAGGCGGAGCCATTACAGACATACAAAAATACTTGAGCTTTTGAATACTTTCGCACGTTTTATTTAGTTAATGAGGACAATATGGCAATACATAAAATCAGAGCGTTTTTTAATCTCGAGGCTTCGGGCGGCATCGTCCTAGCGCTGGCAGCTATCGCAGCAATGATTATTGCTAATACTTCTCTAAATACGTGGTACGAATCCTTTATTCATGCACCTGTCGCTATTCAAATTGGCAGCTTCTCAATCGCTAAAGATGCGCATCATTGGATTAATGATGGCTTGATGGCAGTGTTCTTCTTTTTAGTGGGACTTGAGCTTAAGCGTGAAGTGTTAATCGGCGAGCTGTCCAATGTAAAGCAAATTATCTTGCCAGCAGGGGCGGCTCTTGGCGGCATGATCATGCCAGCCATCGTCTATCTGTTTTTTAACTATAATGAACCTGAGTTTTGGCGAGGTTGGGCGATTCCTGCCGCAACCGATATCGCCTTTGCTCTTGGTATTTTGAGTTTACTTGGTAATCGCGTACCCAACTCATTAAAAGTATTCTTAGTCTCGATTGCTATTTTTGATGATATCGGCGCGATTATTATCATTGCTTTATTTTATACCAATGATTTATCGCTTGGTTCACTGGCTATCGCGGGCTTATGTCTGCCGTTTTTATATCTGCTTAATCGCCGTAACGTTACTAGCATAACTCCTTATTTGCTAATTGGCGTTATCATGTGGGTTGCCGTACTCAAATCCGGTATCCATGCAACATTAGCTGGGGTTGTATTGGCGCTATTTATTCCTTTATTTGATCGCACTGACCCTGAGCATTCCCCGCTTGAAGAGCTTGAGCACGACCTACAAAACACCGTTTCTTACGGTATCCTGCCATTGTTTGCTTTTGCCAATGCGGGCATTTCGCTTAAGGGCGCAGGGTTTGGTGAGCTGTTTCATTCTGTGCCGCTTGGTATTGCCGCCGGACTGTTCATCGGTAAACAAGTAGGCGTCATGCTGATGTGCTGGTTAATCTTTAAACTGGGCATTTCTACTATGCCAAAAGGCATGAATTTTAAGCAAATCTACGGCGCAGCATTGTTATGTGGTGTGGGCTTTACCATGAGTTTGTTTATCGGTGGGCTTGCATTTGCCGGTGAGACGCCATTATTTGATGAGCGTTTGGGTATCATTATGGGTTCAATCGTCTCTGGTATCGCAGGTTATATGATGCTCAAAGCCACTTTAAAAGATGAGGTTAATGTAACCTCTGTAGACTTAACGCGCCATTCTTAATAAAAGATTGAGCTACTTTATCCCAAAGTAGTTCAATCAACTTAATAAAAAGCAGTTGATACAGAGTTGCTCATAAATATGGATTCCATCGACATCTCTAAAAAAATCGCTAAAACAAGTACCGCCAGTGCTCGGCAAGGTGCAGGCTGTCATCAAGCGCCTGTTTCTTATCAGCGTCATGGACGCACCACTGCCATTGATGACCATAGTGATCTGCAAGTATTAAAACGCATTAAGCGCTATCTACTGCCAAAAGACTTTGTCATATCGCAAGATTTGTTAGAGGAAATAGTTGCAGGCTACGATATTGGCGATCCAATAGCAGATGATCTAGCCTCTGATGGCATTCGTTTTGCCAAGCCATTACAGCAGTTTATTATTGATGAGAAAGCGGACTCTAACCTCAAGAATAATTCCTCATTCAACGCATTAACTGAACAATTTAGTCGCCATCCCGATTGGTTTGATCCTAAGCTTGCCCAAATCGGCGCGGTTGCCTATCGCCGTTATCCACTGATGCTGATTTGGTTGTTGCGTAATGTGGCCCTCATGGCAGGCTATAGTATCCCTGCCTTATCGCTACCGCTGATTCAGACTGGCGCACTGATGCATGACGCTTTACCAAGATTGATGCGTACCTACGCCTATATCTTGGCGGTCTCTGAGCACCCTCAATTGCATTTAGATTCAGAGCATAGCAAACCTAATATTGAACGAGTATTGGCTATCGGCTCTGAAGGTTGGCAGCAATCCATTAAAGTACGTCAAATACATACCTCAGTACGACAGAACTTGCTCAAAGGTAAAGGCAATGCTGCTAAAGGCGTCATACCAGATGCCAACCAACATCACAACCCAGATGGCAGCTGGAATACTGCATATTGGGGTATTCCTATCAATCAAACCGATATGATTGCTACTCATTTGCAGTTTTCACTATTGATTATGCGCGGCTTAAGATTGCTTGGCGCCCGTATTAGCACTGAGGAAGCAGAAGGCATTTTGCATTTATGGAATCTTGCCAGTTATTGGATGGGAGTTGATTTGCAGCGACTGCCAAAAGATGAAGCCGCCTGTTGGGAATGGCTCTATACCTATTTGTCGATTCAGCAGCTTGATTTTAAAATGGGACGACCACTGGCAAAAGCCCTGCATGATTTGCCACGTCAGCTGATGGGTGAGGACAATCGCCGTGGGCGTTTCGTTGAGATGGTCAATGCCAGCGTGACCCGTACCTTGGTTGGTGATGATATTGGCGATGGGCTAAACCTACCAAAATCAAAAATACGCTTTGGCGTATTGTCATCCGTGCCGATTCTATTTGCCCTCGATACTGCCCGTCAACACAATAGCAGAGTCGCCAACAAGCTAGAAGCATTTCGTGCTAAACGCCAAGACAATATGAACTGGTGGTTAAAGAAGAATGATGATTATTATAAATAGAATGCATTCATTCATTATCACTAACGTTTATAATAACGATCCTCCTTCGCCAAAAACATGATTATTAGCGAGTATCTAACACTTCTATGATCGAGTATCTTGTATGCGGTAATACCACTCTAGCTGCCGATCAAAGCCTGTTTCTAATAAACTGGCAATGACTCGTCCCGTCAGACCCCACACCGTTTCGCCATCTACTTGCCAGCTCGGTGTCAGAAGCGTTGCTGCCTGATCTTGCAATGTATATTCTATAGAATATTCGACTGTCGGCTGAGTTAATAAAGTCTCAAAATCTGCCCAAAAAATGCGTGATATCTCCCCAAGCTCTGGCACCAAAAGCAGATCTGGCGCAATCAGCGCCACAATAGGACGTACACTCATACCACTTTTAGAGGTTTGGATAGGCAGTTGACCAAGCAGCTGAACTTTATTAGGCGGTAGCGCGGTTTCCTCGCAAGCCTCACGTAGGGCGGTAACGACATTGTTACCATCGCCTACTTCATGTTTGCCACCAGCACAGGATACCTCGCCAGCATGACTGTTCATATGAGCAGCGCGGCGAGTCAGCAGCAGCTTAGGATGGCGCTCATGAGTGATAGCGACCAAGATAGAGGCATCGGCGATTGGGGTTTGATAAAGACTATTTAAAATACGGGCACTGCGCGAATGGTCGTGAGAGTCATAAAGCGCGGGACTAGCAATAGCCTTTAAGGTCTCGTGCTGCACCCGTTCAGCCAACTTTCTGATCGTGGGATAACGTATAAAATCTGGTACAGCGACTGTCATTTCATCAAAACGTACGGACTGTGAGGGATTTAGCATTATAATTGCCCTGTATTTTTATCAGTATTAGCCATCAAAACGTTGAATAGTTGCAGCAAGCAGATTGCGACAACCGTCAGACAGACTTGGTCTTTTATCATTGTACGACTACAATTGGTCCTCATGGATCAAGGGTGTCATTAATATATTATTTAGGAAATGCTCGTGGATAAGATTTTTTCATTACATAAAATGCAGGGCAAAACTGATGATTGCCCGCAAAGGTTGCCATTAGTCATCATTGCCATTGCTTGGGCTGGCGGGACATTTGCCACTGCTGTATTGGCATTACTGGGAAATTGGCAAAATATCGCGATGATTTTGGGCTCATTTGGCGCCAGCTGCCTGCTTATTTTTGCTTATCCAGAAAGCCCTTTTGCTCAGCCAAGAAACATTGTCGGTGGTCATCTTATTACTACCTTTACTGGCTTAGCTTTTATGTCTTTATTTGGGGTTGAGTGGTGGAGCTTGTCCCTTGCCGTTGGTACGGCAATTGCTCTCATGTTACTGCTGCGCGTACCGCATCCACCTGCAGGCTCCAATCCATTGATTGTGATGCTCGGCGGCGTAAAGTGGCATTTTTTGCTCACTCCGACGCTAGTAGGTGCCCTTGCCTTAGTAGTGGTAGCGCTGATTTACAATAACATTGGTCGTGGCAGACACTACCCGCGCTATTGGTAACATAGTCAATTTAAAGTAGAGTCCCTTATAGCCTAGCGCAATCTGATAATAACTGCATACCTTTTGTGTGACTGATAGGCTTGGTCTATTCTGTTAGCACACAAGGAGTTCCAACGGTGATTCAACTCACAAAATACGCTGTTATTATCATTGCCAGTATGAGGAAGATTTGTGTTATCTTAATATAAAGGGCGATTGTCAGATAATCATCTGATATTCGATAGCCCTAGTATCTGATACAACAACCTGATACAACAACAATTATAAATCTTAAAGCTATACGTCTTAAAGCTATACGTCTTAAAGTAACCTTATCTCTCTCATTTCATTATATAAGGCAGTCGATATGCGCTATTGTCTACAATGCGGTTGTGAAGCAGAACGCAAAATACCAGCTACGGATAATATACCGCGTTTGGTATGCCCAAACTGTCATTATATTCATTATGAAAACCCAAAGATAATTTGTGGTTCACTGGTCGTCCATAAACATCGGGTGCTGCTCTGTCGACGCGCAATCGAGCCGCAGTATGGCTTATGGACGTTGCCTGCAGGCTTTATGGAAAACGGCGAAACCATGGCCGAAGGTGCCGCGCGTGAGAGCTTTGAAGAGGCTGACGCGGTCGTGATCAATCCACATTTATATTGCTTGTATGACATTCCAGATATTGGTCAAATCTATAGCATCTATATCACCGAACTAAAAGACGGTGCTTATGGTATCGGCTCTGAAAGTCTTGATTGTGCGTTATTCACAGAAGAAGACATTCCTTGGGATAAGCTTGCATTTGAAGCGGTACGCCGTACCCTAAAAAGCTATTTTGCAGACCGTCAACATTACGACAATTATGATCAATTCCCAATTCATCAAGAGATCATTGGCAAAGACCAAGCCATTAAGCGCTATTAATAACGAAGCTCGCTAAAAAGCTGACTTACAAAAGCAAGTAGTAAAGACCGTTAATAAGAATTAAGCTCAAATCTTATCAACGGTTTTTTATTGCCTAATGTTAACCGCTTAAGCTAAGTCGCGAGGATACCATGCTGACACTACAACATTCTTTTGCCCTATTACCGCTAACTTTGGCCCTAGGGCTGACGAGTGTAAGCGGTCATGCTGAAAGCACCCCTTTAACCGCCAAAGAATCAGACCCGCAAACGCTCGGCTGGATGCAAGGTTTCCCGCCTCCAAAAGACAAGCTAATCACTCAGCCACAGTCTGACTTTTTTAGTTTTCCCAAACTGCGTTGGACAGTCTGTTATATTCGAGAGCTAATGCCCACTACCGAAGTCAGTCGCGGTATCGGTGCACCATCCAAACTTAACTATGCACTCGATAAAAATATTGATGCCATTACCTTTACCCCAACCAATAGCAAACGTCCTATGACATGGCGGCAGTCACTTGATGCTAACTATACAGACGGCATTATGATCATGCATCATGGCAAGGTCGTCTATGAGCGTCAAAATGGTTGCCTCAATGAGCTGGGTAATCACGCCGCAATGTCGATGACCAAGTCGATGACAGGACTGCTAGCAGAAATCCTCGTCACCGAAGGTAAGCTTGATGATAAGGCATTGGTTGCCTCTATTATTCCTGAGCTGGCAAAAAGTGGCTTTGGCGATGCCACCGTACGCCAAGTGATGGATATGACCACGGCGCTCGATTATAGTGAAGACTATGCCGATCCTGACGCAGACATCTGGAAGTATTCAGAAGCGGCAAGCCCGTTACCAAAACCCAAAGGCTATAGCGGACCCAATGGCTATTTCGAATATCTGCAAACGGTTGAGAAAAAAGGCGAACATGGTGTAGAGTTTAACTATCGAACCATCAATAGTGATGCGCTCGGCTGGATTATTTCACGCACCACTGGCAAGGCAATCGATGATTTGCTCTCTGAACGTATCTGGCAGAAAATCGGTGCCGAACAAAGCGCCTATATGACGGTAGATGCTAAGGGTACGCCGTTTGCTGGCGGTGGCATCAGTGCAGGTTTGCATGATATGGCACGTATTGGCAGCTTGATGCTCAATAAAGGTGAGATGAATGGTGAGCGTTTATTCCCAACAGCGGTAGTCGATAATATCGAAGCTGGCGGTGACAAAGGCGCATTTGCAAAAGCGGGCTATAAACAGCTCAATAATGGCAGCTATAAAAGTATGTGGTGGCTGTTTAATAATCCCACGCCTATTTATGCAGCACGTGGCGTCCACGGTCAAACGGTCTATGTTGATCCAGCAGCCGATATGGTCATCGTTCGCTTTTCCTCATACCCTGAAGCCAGTAATGGTAAAATCGACCCAACTTCGCTACCTGCCTATAAAGCAGTCGCTAATTACTTAATTAAAAAGTAAGCCTTTTAAAAATAATGCCTAAAGATAAAAACCGCCGCTTTCATTTTAGTGAAAGCGGCGGTTTTTTATATAGATACTGATTTTTTACAAGTTAAAAGCTAGCTTTTAATTTTACAGACTTTAAAGCCAAGCTCTTGTACTGCTGCTTCTTTATCATAAGGCGCTAATACCGCGCGGACATGCTTTTGCCCTTGCAGGTATTGCTTAGCAACACGTTGCAAGTCAGCTACTGTTACAGCCAAAATTGCTGCACGCATTTTACGTTGCCAGTCAACACCGCGATGATGCAAATCAGCGAAGCAGGCTTTAATTGCCTCACCTGCTGGAGAGCCTGGCTTATCCATTCCTGAGATAATACCTAAGATAGCTTCTTCTAACTGCTCATCGGTTTGCGGTTCATTCAACAGCCATTCGATACTGGCATCGAAATGGGCAAAAGTTTCAGCACACTGTGGATCGCGATAGCTAAAGAACTTAAAGGCACAAGCATTGGCATCGTAGCCCGCACCACCGCCATAAGCACCGCCGCGCTCACGAATGGCGCTATGCAGATAGCCATTGCGCAGGTAAGGCGCTAATACCATCAGGGCTACCGTATCAGGATGATCAGCCGTAGGAACGGTATAAGCACTGGCATTATGATAGACATTGGTTGGAACCAGCCATGCCAAGTCTTCAACATCGAGCGCCACATCACTTTCTAGAGCTTTGACCGCGTCTTTCTCCCCATTTAACGCTGTATCAAGTTGCAATTCGGCAAACTCACTTGGAATATTGGCTTCGATACTCGCATCAACATTTTTTAACTGCGCTGCAATTTTTGGCGCTTGGCTGTCTTTCCAACTCTCAACGATTAAATTACTCAAGCGTTCAGTTTGTTCGGCTTCGCAAATAATAACCGCGTGCTTAGGCAAACTAATCAAACGCTGATGTAAGTCCATCAAACTCGTCGCAAGCTTATCCCACTGTGCATCATCGCTACTGGCATGGGTTAAGAAGTCTTTTAGCGCATTCAATGCTGGTAGACCACTGCGTACATATTCTAACTGCGCTTGACGACTCATGCCGCGACTAGCCGTTTGCATGGCATAAGAATGCCCTGAACCAGCAAGGTTTGATTGCCAACCTGCTTGACGCTGCTGCAAGATTTCTTTGATACGGTCATGTTCAGTGAATACGCTATGTTCCATGACTTCTTTCAGCAAATCAATCGCTTCAGGTTTACGATTCAGCGCGCGCGTTGCCACCACAAAGTAGCTGCTAATCGCTTGGCTGTCATCGACATTGGTACGTTGGCTGATACGAGCCGTCACACCTGATGAATGCGCCGCTTGTTTGGCCTGCATTTCATGGGCACTAAGAGAATCTGTACCTAGCTCTGATAACAAGCTTAAATAAATAGGCAATAATGGATGATTAATCACTTCATTAACCGGTAGCTCGCTTGTATCCTGATTACCAATCTCATCGGTTAACGGTACGATGATTTGATAATAATACAAGCCGTTAGTGCCCGCTTCATATTCAAATAACGTACTTTCTTTGCCGCTTAAATTCACTTGTTTTTGCGTGCCTTGCTTAAAGCTGATATCGGTCGGGACATCTTCTAAGCCAACTTTTGGCAATAAACTTAAATCATCAGGTGCTGCTTGGCGCGCTGCCAAATCTAAAGCCTGTTGCTTTAAGATAGCTTTATCATCAGCGGTCAAATCCATCGCAATCGTATCAAGACGGGTTTGCTCGGCTGCTGCCAAACGGGCTGTTTTTTCACTATCAGGCGTCATGGTCACGCGCACACGATGCTGATTATCAAGCAAATGGATTTTGATTAAATTTGGCAGCCACTGCGCATCTTTTACTTGCTCACGTAGCCACTGCAAATGCTCATCAACTTCCCAGACATCGATAGGATTACCATCATGAATCGCGGTACTAAATCCTTCTAGCATCAGATTTAGACCATAAGGCATGCTATCGCCGCCGATATGACGCTGATCAATCTCGATTTGATGCAAGATAGTTTCAATGGTTTCATCATCAATCGGTTTGCTAGCAACCTCCTTAAGCAAATCAATAATACCCTGCTCTACTGCTTCAGCATGTTCAGGGTTTGAACCGCGCAGACCGGTATAAAAGACCATCTCATAATGACTGTCATCCAGACCTAGTAGCGGACTTGGCGCTTTGCCTAGTGGGTGGCTATCTAAATAGGCACGTAACGGCGAGCCAGCATGTTCAATCAATACGCCTTCTAAGAGACGCAGTGCTAAACGCTGCTTCGGATCAGTAATCGATGGTAATAACCACGCAACCACATGATGGGTTTGGTCAGGACCGGCTTCGTCAGCAGTATAAGTATCGACCGCACTAATCGGTGCAGACAGACGCTGCTCTGGACGCGAAACATGTTTTTTACCTGCTTCAAACTGAATCAAAGCATCGTCATGGATTTTTGCTTGCGTTTCAGCGACTGGAATATTACCAAAGCTCATAATCACACTGTTTGACGGATGATAATGGCTCTGATGGAATTCAACCAGCTCATTATGAGTCAAGTCTGGGATATCAGCAGGATCACCGCCCGAATTATAGTGATAGGTCGTTGTTGGGAACAGATGATGGGCGACCGTATGATACAACTGGTCAATCTCGCCACTCATTGCGCCTTTCATTTCATTAAAAACGATACCCTTAAATTGCGGCTTGTCATTTTCGTCTAACTCAACACGGATGCCTTCTTGGGCAAAATCAAGCGGGTGAATATTGGGGAAAAATGACGCATCAAGATAAACGGCAAGCAAATTAAAGTAGTCGTTTTTATTTTGCGTGGCATATGGATATGCTGTCCAATCAGCCGCTGTCATCGCATTCATAAAGGTATTTAACGAACGCTTAATCATTGAGAAAAACGGGTCGCGTACGGGGAACTTTTCAGAACCACATAAAGCCACGTGCTCTAGAATATGCGCCTCACCTTTTGAATCCATCGGCTGGGTACGAAAGCCAACCAAAAAGGCATTTTCATCACTCGGATGCGCCAAGTGATAATGCATCGCTCCGGTTTTGATATGCTGACTGATCAGCACATCCATCGATAATGCATCGATATGGCGGTGCTCAATCAGCTCAAAGGCAGGATGCAGGGTTAAATCAGCGGTAAATAGCGTGTCGGTCATGGTTATCCTTATGCATTAATTACTTCAGTATCATCTTAGCCAATAACCAAGGTATGAAATCGATATCAGCAATTAAAATAGTAAAATTTATATTTATAAAAAGATCGCTTTGAATAAACAATTAAAGTTATCAAAGCCTCATAGGTCATCTTCGAATTGAATGGCATTTATCAGCTAAAAAGAATTTGCCTAACGACAGTAGATGGGGCTAATACGCTAGTAAGTCAAGACAGTGGGTGGAGAAAAACACTAAGTCATCAAGAATAATGGATAAAGATAGCGCCCGATTTAACAAAGCCTACTTAACAGCAGTCATTAGTAGTGCTATAGTTAAAATCATCTGCCACAAGGAAGGAGCCGCTCATGAGTTACCAACATATTTTATTGGTCACCGACTTACTATCCGACGCTGACTTGGTTGCTCAAAAAGCCAAGCGTATCGTTGATAATCGTCCTGACTCCAAATTATCGGTATTACATATCGTAAAAGATACCATGGTTGGCTTTGGCTACGAGCTGGTGCCTGCCTCAAGCTTATATGATGAGATTGATGATGAGCGTTGCCAAGAAGCGCGTGCAAAACTGGCGCAGTTTTTGGATCGTAATGACTTACATGTGGTCAACTCTGAAGTGACAACTGCCATCTCAAATAGTGAAGGCATCGTCAACTATTGCCATAAGAATGACGTTGATTTATTGGTTATTGGTCGTCATGAACGTCATGGGATAGCAGCTTGGCTTAGTGGCGCAACGGCAGATAATATCTTGCCAAATGTACCTTGTGACAGCTTAGTTGTGAGACTTGATAAGCCGGTCAATAAATAAGTATAAGCATAGAATTAATACAGTCGATACTAAATAAGGTGAATGCACTTTATTATAGGGCAAAACTGGTACAAATTTTTCTTGCGTGCTGTGGCTGCGCCGACAGAGGCTACAAAAATTTATTCCAGTTTCGCTATATTTTTTAATACGGAATTGACTATAGCTACCTTTAAACACGATCCTCTTGAATAATATCAATAAAGCTTTGCCAAATCGGGCTTTGATGGCGCGCTTTATGCCATACCAGCCACCATGTACGTGACAAATCAATTCCTGCAACCTGTACTTGTACCAGCTTCCCTGTTGCAAGCTCTGCTTCAATGACGTGCTGTGACAGGCACCCGAGTCCAATATCAGCGCTCACCATATGCTTAATCGCCTCCGACTGCTGTATTGCCATAATTACCTCAGCATTGGGCAAATGCTGCAATAATTGCTCATCGATGATCTGCCGCGTACCAGACCCCGCTTCTCGTACCAATAGTGGTAGCGTTGATAGTTGCTCAATACTCAGCTCATAGCAATTATTTGCATCGTTATAATAACCCACATCGGTCAACCATTTGCTGTTGTGCTTAGCAAAAATCATCAATGTATCAGTGCGCCACACGCGCTGCTCAATCACCTTCATATCTACTGGGCGCGGCATACCTTCGACTAAAGCAATATCAATATTTAGTTGCTTAACCTCTGCTACTACCTCTTGAGTATTGGCAATATACATATCAACATCTGCATCTGGCAGCGCCTCATAGAGCTTAGCAAGCAGCGGCGGCAGTACGTAATTGCCAATGGTGGTACTAGCACCAATATGGATCTGCCCTGCTTGGTGCTTATGATAATGCTCTAGTGTCAACGACTGCCCTAGGATAGCTTGAGCTTGTATATAAATAGGATGGGCATTAGGGTGCTGATTGAGCCTACGCCCAACGCGCTCAAACAATGGCATTTGCAGCCTTGCTTCTAATTCTGTCAACGCACTACTGACCGCCGACTGCGATAAATGCAGCGCTTCACTGGCACGACTGGTACTACCGGTTTGATAAATACTGACAAACACCGATAATTGCTTGAGGGTAATCTTTGGTAATCCCTGCATGGCTTTTTTCATAATTTCTCTGACATCCTATCTTATTGATACAATCTAAAAACCATCTGTTATTTTAAAAACCCTCTATTATCTAAAAAACTATCTTTTTAACCCTAAGACTTTCTATCAACCTATAAAATCGATAATTTGTATCTAATTAATCTGTTTTTATTATAGATTGGTCTATCTTATAATGTCTATTCATAAGCTTATGCTTATTTCGATTATAGATAATAGGACAGTCAGTCATGTACGCCTTGACCCAATCAGTGAACAACTATTTTCCACGCAGCGGCCATCTAGCAGGGCTCATCGTCGTGCTGATTGGCAGTTTATTTTGTTTATGGCTCAATACTAGTGTAAACACATGGACAAATGGGCGCATCGTAGGACTGTCATCACTGACGCTAGCGATTTTGATCGGGATGATACTTGGCAATACGGTCTATACCAATTTTGCTGAGCGTTTAAATGAAGGAGTTTGTTTTGCTAAAGGGCAGATTTTAAGACTCGCCATTATGTTTTATGGTTTTAAACTAACAGTGACCCAAGTTGCTAGCGTGGGTATGCCAGCAGTTATGACGGATGCACTGGTACTAACATCGACTTTTTTATTGACCTATTGGATAGGTACCAAATTATTAAAAGTCGATAAACAAACCGTGCTATTGATAGGCTCAGGTGCCAGTATTTGCGGTGCTGCCGCCGTCATCGCCGCCGACCCAATCGTTAAAGCAGAAGCGCATAAAGTCACTATTGCAGTCGCAACGGTCGTAGTATTTGGCACCATTGCGATGCTGCTCTACCCCTTTCTTTATCATCTTGGTTGGTTGCAACCTTGGTTAAGTGCTCAGCAGTACGGAGTTTATACGGGTTCAACCATTCATGAAGTGGCGCAAGTCGTCGTCGCTGGTAACGCAGTCAGTCCCGAAGTGGGTAATACAGCTGTTGTCACCAAGATGATTCGGGTAATGATGCTTGCCCCTTTCTTACTGGTATTGTCTTTTTCTCTGACCAAAGGCTGTAGTGAAAATGGTGAAAGTGCTTCATTTATGAGCCGTATTAAAGAAGTCAAAGTCCCTTGGTTTGCCTTTATATTTATTGCCATCGTCTTACTGCACACTTGGGTGCCGATGACCGCAAGCTTTGAGCGTAGTATGGTCATGCTAGACGATGTGCTGCTCACGATGGCGATGTTTGCGCTGGGCTTAACTACGCATCTGAGCGCTATTAAACAAGCTGGCGTTAAACCTTTAATACTTGGGGCGATTATGTTTGCTTGGCTGATCGTTGGAGGTGGATTGATTAATATTGGTATTAGCTTGATTGGCTAAAGTAAACTACCAAACATCCTTGCCGCTCGTTATCATTATTGCTGTGAGTTATATAGATCAAAAATGCCGACGACCAGCGTAGTCATCGGCATTTTTGGTTCATTGTCTGATTTAAAAGCCAATCAACATAAAGCGCACGTTATAGGTATTAAGCTATTAATTGCAAATAGCTTATACTAAAGTGTAGACGAAAAAAAACGAACCCGAAGGTTCGCTTTTTTTTCATCTTGCTCTAAGTGTCTATAAAGACAGATTAGATAGCAACGATGTTATGGGCTTGTGGGCCTTTTTGACCTTGAGTTACAGTGAACTCAACTTCTTGGCCTTCAGCTAAAGTTTTGAAGCCTGAACCAGTGATTTCGCTGTAATGAGCAAAAACGTCTGCGCCAGTTTCTGGAGCGATAAAACCAAAGCCTTTAGCTTCGTTGAACCACTTAACTGTACCTTTTTGAGTATCTGACATATTGATAATCCTACTTTTAAATTTATTAATGGTCTAGTGACCGGTAACGCTTGCAAATAGCTACTGAACGATAAATATTAAAACGAAGGATTATAACTAATACTACGAGGTAATGATTTGGTGCAGAACTGCTCTTAAGCTTGGAAGTATTATAAGGGCAAGATCCCATTTTCGCAAGTATTATCTTAGGTTTCATGTAACCAAAGCCGCTTTTTGGCTGTTTTTCGCCCTAACATCAACACATTTTAGGCATTTGGCAAACGGAACAAATAGACCGCTACCCCAGTACAGACCGTGGCTACCAGCCAAGCTACCCACATTATATCTGCAGGAATGTTAAAAAATAACATTGTTGTTGAAATTGCCATCATTATCGTCGCTAGCCACTTGCCATATAAAGGTACAGCATGGCGGTCTTCCCAATCTCGGACGAATTTACCAAAATATTTATGATTAATCAGCCAAAAATGAAAGCGTCGTGAGCTACGCGCCCAACACCCTGCCGCTAGTAAGATAAAAGGTGCGGTCGGCATGACAGGTAATAATACGCCAATGATACCCAAGGCAAAAAACAACCAACCAAATATCAAAAACATCCAACGCACCGTTGGATTGTTATGTTGATTGGTCTTAGGTCGGTAATAAAAAGATTTTTTTAATTGAGTCATGATAGTTTTATCAGTCAGTGTGAGACATTAGGTCATCAGGTATGGACTACCTATATAAGTTATCAAAGATAAAGAAATTGAAACCTAGGTTCAAGACTGATTTTGCACGGTTTTGCTACCGATACGTAGCTTGTTTAGCAGTTAGGTAAATATCGGTCGTTATTCACTACGGTTTGGCAGGATAGCTTTCCCAGTAGTCTGCGATTGCCTTTGGAAAACAGTATCCTTTTGGCATCACAGTAATGGCGATGGGTACTAATATGGATTTGGTCACACCGCCGATACTGTCACAAGTGGCATCGGTAGGTACGTCATAATAAATCACGCGCAAGGTATTCTGCGGACATAGGTCTGAGCACTGGAATGATTTGACCACTGCAATACCGTTATGCACGCCAATGATTCTCTGCTGCGCGCCTTCGGTTGGTGCTGATTCTTTTTGCTGGGCAGCTCGAATTAGATCAGCATCTGTTAAGGTGTTTTCATTGGTAGGTAAAGAGACGCAAGCGCTTAGACTTAAAAACAAAGCACTTAAAGTGAGGGCTTTTGTAGTTAATGTTGTTTTCACAGTAAACATGGCGGTTACTCCTCAGTTATGATGTATCAATCCAATCTTACGCGCTTCTTTTAGCCAGCTTGGGAACTCTTCTAGCATGTTTTCATACAAGGCTTCTTCGCTGATATCATCCAAATCATCGAGTTCAAAAAAGTCGCAATTATCAATCACGCGCCCTTCCATATCGTCTAATTTTTTTAGGATGCCATAACCACGACCACCCAAACCCACGAACTGCCAAAATATCGGTAGTTTCGCCGCTTCCGTCATGACTCTCGTGATACCGCGATTGTCATTCACCCCGCCATCACTGATAAATAGCACGTAGATAGGCACATCCAAGCCATCTTTTTGATAAAACTCCGTCACCGCTTTCATGACTTCTGCTTCGTTATTGACACGTGGGCCAAGTGCCCATTTGCGCCAGCCGCCATGAGCATTACTGATAAAACCGTCATAATTGCTCAGTCCAATCTCGCCCAAATACTGCGGATCTCGGGCAAACGCCCAGCAGTCTAGCGCTTGGTCGTCATCGAAGCTCACTGCCAATGGTAATATGCGATTGACTACCTCTTGCACGCGGCCTTTTTTGTACTGTCTGTTCATTGAGCCTGAGGCATCTAACACCAATGCTACCTTTGCGGTTAATTGCTGCAATTGGCGTTTCTCAAGCGATATCGTGGCTTTTTTGGCCAGATTGACCAGCTTTGGCGCTTTGTCTAGCATGACTTTCTCTAACGACGGTTTTGCTTGAACTGGCGTTACGGTCGGCTCGAGTACTTGCGGGCTACTCTCTTCTACGTCACCACCGAAATGCTGCACGATAGCGGCAAGTCCACCATTAAAGCCTTGCGCGACGTTGGATACTCGCCAAACGCCACTCTTACGATACAGCTGCATCAACATACTGGCTTGCTGCTGAGCAAAGTCTGCTGCTTGATACGCTGCCTGCACCTTTTGTGATTGCTGCCAAATGCCAATCTCTAACGATTGAATTTGATTGAGCGGCGTGTCGGCTGATAACACAAAAAACAAGCTGTCTATATTCGCAGCCAGTTTGGATAGATTGACTTCAAACTCGGCTTGGATGCCTTTATTCGTCGTTGGCTGCGACTCGTAATGGGTAAGCTTGATTTGTCCGCATGGTGAGGTTGGCTGATTGTAAAACACCATGTAATCATCATTGATCAGCTTGCCCGCTGCATCTAACGCAAAGCAGCTGATGTCCATCTCTATCGGGCTTTGGCGAGTGAACTTAAGCGTGATTGGTGCGGTGTCATCAATAGCAAGGTTACTTAGAAGCGCGCGTTGTCCGACGGTGAGATGGTTCATGGTGTTCCTTAACCTTGAGTGGAATCTTTTGATAGTGATAGTATGATATTAGCTAATTGATTCCTCATCTAACCATACTTGTAAAACCCTTAATCTTTGCTGATATTCTGAGTCAAGTTCCTTATCAAGTCGCTTAGTAACATAGTCGCACTTACTTAACTTTCTTCTCATATGTTTATCTTTGCAACTGTCTGGAACGCTGTCAAACCTATCTTTCATTTGCTCTAATGCCAATAAAGAATCAATAGGATTGCTCTTCGCTAGTTTATCGGCAGTCCTATACTTAATCTGAACATTAACATCGTAAAACATCTTTTGTGGAAACTGATCAGCTTTATCAATTGTACTGGAAATACTGTCTAAAATATTTTGAGACTCCTCAAACCTTTGTTGAAGTAAATATCCTCGCGCTAAAGCTACTGCCAACTCCGCTGAACTTTCATCCAACTTATAAGCTGTCTCAAATTGTTCAACTGCTTCTTCAATACTTTCTTCTTGAATCAGTAAAAACTTTCCATACCAAAAATGCAACTGGGGTGTATCAGGTGACAGAACTATTGCTAGTCTATATTGCTCCCTAGCATCAGAGTATTTGCCTGTTTTTTGATAGAAATAAGCTTTAAATCTTGCAACTTCAAAATAATCTGGAGCTAAGCTATGAGCTTCTTTTAGCTCCTCATAAGCTTGGTCATACTCTGAATTATTTATATTTTTTTGGACATCTTGAAGTTTTTTTACGATAACTCTATCTGATCGCTCTCTAAATTGTACATGGATCGGATTATATTTATTAGCAATATAATCGCGCATTTGCTTTTCAAACAAAGCATTAAGTTTATTTCGTTTATCACGAATTCTTTTTTGAAAAGATTGAGATGGCTTGTGGTGCTTTCCGAGATATGATGAAGCTAACTCTGATAATTGGTACATTGTTTTAACGCTAGAGGCTTTTGTATCAGAAATTTGAGAAAGCATATTAGTAGACATTAGCTCTTGAATTGCTTTTTGTGTTTGTAGCGCATCAAAATCGTTCAAATGAGCTAATTCAGGTAAATCTTTGTATCCATTTGAGCACTGCATAGAAGTAGTTACTTTTTGGGCATCTTCTGAGAGGTACTGATATACGTTTGACATACAAAAATCCAAAAAATTTCCAGAATTTTGTAGTACTGACTCAATACTTTGCCCTGTTTGAACCGAGCTAACAAACCATTTTATATAACTTGGGTTTCTATGCATCCGATTAACATATTTTCTCAATATCGGCTCTGGCAATTTACTTATCGAATCAACCCCTCTAATTTTAGCAACTGTTCGTAGTAATGTAGAAGCATAAGACTCTTCAATACCTTGTAATTTTATAGGATATTCGTATGCACCTAGTCCTATTCGTGAAGTTATGATAATTTTACTGCCAAACGGTAGCGCTTCTACAAAGTTTCTAATATTTTCATCTAAAATAGTTTCAAGATTATCAATAAACAATGCTATTTTAAATGTATCTAGATATTCGATAACTTCATCAAAAGTATTACCATCAAAGCTATCTCCAATTAGTTGATTTCCAATTTCTTCAATTACTCCAAGTGAAGTTTTAATTGCATTTTTAATATCATGAATTTCATGTAATGTTATTTGTGTAGTTTTTGACGTAACCCAAACTACGGCATCAAATGGGCTATCATGGTCTATTAATTCATACGCAACTTTCAATGCTAAAGCAGACTTACCTACACCTCCTTCACCTAAAATTGATATAACAGGATATCCACCAAAACATTGCTTCTTGATTTTCTTAATTTCCGAGTCACGACCAATTAATCCTGTCTCATCGAAATCAGGTATTGGTAAGTTATGACTAATACCGCTACTCTCATCATAGTTTTTAAAATTCAAAGATAGAACGAAACTTGGATTTCTATCAATTTTTTGCATTGTTTCTGAAATATTATCCCAAGCAATTGAACTGTCTTCTTTCAATAATCTATCACAAAAACCTGAAATTATAGGTAAATCGTCAAAGTTCAAAGGGCGTATATGCATAACTCTATTTCTAATAGGTATGAGATTTTCAAAATCTTTATTTAACTTTTTTATGGTTGATATTACATGAGATGGAAAAATATCTTTGTTTTTATTTATAGTTTGAAACGTATCGCCTAAATCAAAATAATCAATCAACTCTAGGAATACAATATCATCAAATAAAACCCCAACATCCTTTTCAATTCTTTCTATTGCTTTACTACGTATAGTTTCATTTATATTACTTTCGTCTTGTATATAGTCTTTTATCAAGACTCTTAAATCGGTTTCTATTGCAGAAATTAAAGCATAAGCTGTCATTCTAGTAATATTAAAACTCATATTCGGCCCTTCCAAATTTATATTTTATTTAAAATACTACATTTATTAAAATTATTACTTCTTTTCGCGTAAAAACAGGAATATCTTAAAAATAAAAAACAATATTAGCACACAAATATTCAGTTATATGAAAAAATAAGAGTTAATTAAAGAACTAACCAGTAGACAATAAAAAACGCCATCACAAATGTGACAGCGTTTTTTATTTATACAGCTATTGTTGTAACAATTACAGGTTCTTTAACTGCTCCATCTGCGCTGTCATCGCGGTCAACTGCCCTTCTAGCTCAGCCAGTTTAGCCTTCTCAGCATCGACCACTTCTGCAGGGGCTTTGCTGACAAAGCCTTCATTACCTAGCTTACGTGCGATGCCTTCGGCTTGACCTTTCAACTTATCATATGACTTACCCAAACGAGCCAGCTCAGCTGTTGGGTCAATCAGCCCTTTCATCGGTACGAGTACACGTAGCTGACCGACCATACTTGATGATGACAATGGCACTTCATCACCTTCTTTAACGATCTCTAAGCTCTCGACTTTGGCAAGCGCTTTGAACTGGTTTTTGATACGTGATAGACGCGCATCTTCATCAGCAGATATATTTTGTAGTAGCACTGGCAAACGTACGGCATTGCCCAGTTTCATCTCACCACGGATGTTACGGACGCTAGCGATTAGCTCCTGTAGCCACGCCATATCCGCCTCAACCTGCTCACTGATTTGTGCATCATCCGTTTTTGGATAGTCAGCGACTACGATGCTGTCAGTGTTTTTGCGATTCAGTAGCGGTGCGACCGTCTGCCAGATTTGCTCGGTCAGATACGGCATGATTGGATGGCTAAAGCGTAGCGCCGTCTCTAGCACATGCAGCAATACATAGCGGATTTGCGCTTTGCGCTCGTCAGACACCGAGTCATCATTTAGGCTGGCTTTGGCAAGCTCAACGTACCAATCACAGTACTCATTCCAGATAAACTCATAGATATCTTGGCTGACCATATCGAGACGATACTGGGCGAAATGATGATGAATATCGGCAATAGTAGAGTTCAGACGACTCATGATCCATTTTTCTGGCAATTCCCAAACGTCAGGATTCGCCGCTTGGTCGATAGGCTTGGCAGCGCCTTCGCTATCGACACAGTTCATGAGTACAAAACGGCTGGCGTTCCAGATTTTATTACAGAAGTTGCGATAGCCTTCGACACGCTTTAGATCAAAGTTGATATCGCGACCGGTACTGGCAAGAGAGGTAAAGGTAAAGCGCAGTGCATCCGTACCAAACGCTGGGATGCCTTCTGGGAACTCTTTACGCGTTTGCTTTTCGATTTTGGCCGCATCTTTTGGATTCATCATATTGCTGGTGCGTTTTTCTACCAACGCTTCTAGATCAATACCATCGATTAGGTCAATCGGATCTAAGACGTTACCTTTCGATTTTGACATTTTCTGACCATTGCCATCACGTACCAGACCATGTACATAGACAGTCTTAAACGGTACTTGCGGCGTGCCATCTTCGTTTTTCACGAAGTGCATGGTCATCATGATCATGCGGGCAACCCAAAAGAAGATAATGTCAAAACCTGTCACGAGCACGCTGGTTGGGTGGAAGGTGTCCATCACGCGTGGATCAGCGTTGACGTCTGCCCAGTCAAGCGTACTGAACGTCCAAAGACCAGAGCTGAACCACGTATCGAGCACGTCGTTATCTTGGCGCAATACGACATCATCACTGAGATTGTACTTGCTACGTACTTCGGCTTCGTCACGGGCGACATAGATTTCACCCGTCGCATCGTCATACCATGCAGGGATACGATGTCCCCACCACAACTGACGGCTGATGCACCAGTCTTGCAGATCGGTCATCCACGACATATACATGTTTTTGTACTGCGCAGGGACGAACTCGATGCTACCGTCTTCTACTGCATCAATCGCAGGCTTGGCTAGCTCTTTGACAGCGACATACCACTGATCGGTCAACCATGGCTCAACGATTGTACCGCCACGCTCAGCACGCGGGGCTTTTAGTGCGTAGTCTTCGATATCTTCTAGCCAACCTTGCTCGCCTGCTTGCTCGACAAGGAACTTACGCGCGGCAAAACGCTCAAGTCCTGCATACTCGCTTGGCGTGGTTTCTAACTCTGGCTCACGTGTTTGCAAGTCAGGATAAACTTCCATCGATGCTAAGATATTGGCGCGCTCATCGAGGATGTTAATCAATGGCAAGCTGTGACGACGACCCAATTCATAATCGTTAAAATCATGCGCTGGGGTGATTTTAACACAGCCAGTACCAAAATCGATATCGACATAATCATCTGCAACGATAGGCACGACGCGACCAGTAATTGGCAGAGTAATGGTTTTGCCGACCAAATGCGCGTAACGCTCATCGCTAGGATTGACGGCGACAGCCGTATCACCAAGTAGCGTCTCAGGACGTGTGGTGGCGACGACCAGATAGTTTTTACCATCTTGAGTGGTTAGGTCTTTATCCGTGAAATGATAGCGGAAATGCCACAAGCTGCCTTTTTCGTCATGGTTTTCTACTTCTAAATCAGATAGCGCGGTTTGGAACTTAGGATCCCAGTTGACTAAACGCTTACCACGATAGATAAGGCCATCATCAAACAGGCGTACGAACACTTCTTTTACCGCGTTAGATAGACCATCATCCATGGTAAAGCGCTCACGCGACCAGTCAACCGAGCTGCCCAAACGGCGAATTTGGCTAGTGATATTGCCGCCCGACTCTTCTTTCCATTCCCATACTTTATCGATGAAGTCTTCACGCGTCATATCACGGCGCTTGATACCTTGTGCTTCTAGGCGACGTTCAACGACCATCTGGGTGGCAATACCCGCATGATCCGTACCTGGCTGCCAAAGCGTATTGTCACCATCCATGCGGTGATAACGGGTAAGCGCATCCATGATTGCATTGTTAAAACCATGACCCATGTGCAGCGAGCCAGTGACGTTCGGCGGTGGAAGTGCGATAGAAAATGACTCGTCTTTGTCAAACGTCGGCTGAAAATAGCCGCTTTCTTCCCAGCCCTGATACATGCCTGCTTCGACTTCCGCAGGATTATAGGCGTTTTCAAGTTGGCTAAGTGCCGCTTGGATAGATTGGGTCAGGTTAGTTTTGCTGCTTTGAATATCAGAAGTGCTCATAATAAAAAGGTCTTTTGTGAATAATGAATGTGGTCAAATAAATACGTTAAAAATTAGGAAAATAATGAATAGAGTGATTTTAACGCAGATAGGCAGATTTTGTTAGATGCTAAGGTAATTTATCAGCCTTACAGCGCGTCATTGCGCCCCTAACACCAGCAAATAGCAGAAAATACCAATAAACAACTCCAATCGGCTGAACTTCCCACAAAATAAATCCTAGTCGTGTTATAAAATACAGGTGATGCGAGAACTTATATAGTTATCGTATAGCATAATAAATGGCGTTTTTATCCTAAAATGATAGCCTGATAAATAGCGAGCCAACTGTGTCCCAAGATACTGAGCACAACAATAACAGCCACTCTAAAGCTGACAAGATAGATGATCAGCGCTTGATAGATGAGAGCGCTAATCATCTATCTAGTACTAAAAATAAAGATATTAGCGATGCGGATACGCCAGACGACACTAATGCAAAAGAAAACTTGGAATACGAAGACTTCTCTGAGGATATTAGCAAAGAAGACCAAGAAACCATCAAAAAAGTCGCTAATGATGACAATTTAAGTCAAGCAAAAAGCTATGCCAGTATCTTAGTTGAGCAAGTGATGGATGCCAGAGAAACTTTTGAGCGCTCACTTGGCTCACTATTTACCAGTGCTTTTACCGCTGGCCTTGAGATTGGCATCAGCTTCTTTATGATTTTAGCGGCTTTTGCGCTATTGAGTGGCGTGCTACCGAGCCATTATGCGGTTGTACTCGCCTCCCTACTTTACCCGATTGGTTTTATCATCGTCGTCATCGGTCAGTCGCTATTATTCACCGAACAAACCTCACTCTTAAGCCTACCTGTGCTTAATAAAATCGAACCGCTCAATAAGCTGTTACGCCTGTGGGGCATTGTCATCGCTGGCAACGTCGTTGGTGGCTGTTTATTTGCGGCATTAATGATAGGTTTAGGTTTAAATATGCAGCTATTTAGCGTCAGCGACATTGATATTTACGCCGAGCATATCTTAGGGTTTAGATGGTGGGTAATATTTGGCAGTGCCATCTTGGCAGGCTGGATGATGGGCGTCACCGCGTGGCTTGTGACCTCAGCGCGCGATACCCTTAGCCGCATCGTCTTGGTGACGCTTATTACTGGCAGTATCGGCTTTTTGGGTTTACATCATAGTATCGTGGGTAATATCGAAGTATTCTCAGCCTTGCTCTATGGCAATACCGTCAGCTTGGGGCGTTATTTGCTGTTTTTAGCCGTGGTGTTGGTCGGCAATACCGTCGGCGGCGTGGTATTTGTCGCGATACTTAAAAACCGTACCTTCCTATTTGAATTAGCCAAAGTAAAGGAAGAAACAGCTAAGGATAAGTTAGAAGCACAAAACAATATCCGTGGACCTTACTAGAGATAATTAGTACGGTATTTTTAAATCGGGCGCGTAAATTCCACAACCGCTTTTAACTATAATAATTCCATTGAAAAACAGTACAAGGCTGCTGGGATAAGTTTTACGCAGCCTCTGGCGTGCAAAGCACACAGCAAGCAAGGAAAATTTACCACAGTAGCCTTTTATAACATTTGTACTTATTTTATTTAGCACTGACTATATCGAAAGCGGTTATGCAGCTTTATAACTAAAAAATTATAATCGAGCAATTATGCCTGAGTAATTATACAAATAACTCATCCCTATTTACAGCATACGCGCTGCCAACACACTACTTTCTATCTCAGACTTTCTTAACTTATTGTGCCGAGCGCTAAATATACGCACCAAAATGCCTGCCGTTAGGAACATTACCAAGGTATAAATAGCTGGCATCATCGACATATCGTAGTTAGATAATAGCGTTAATGCCATAAATATCGACAAGGTACTGTTTTGTAGACCGACTTCTAGCGTCACCGAAGTCCTTTGCGCTAAGTTAAGACCGAACCATTTGCTACTATAATAACCGAGCGCCATGGTTGAGACGTTTAATAATACCGATACAGGGCCAGTAGCGATAAAGGCGTCGACAATGATATCGCGTTGTACATAACACAAAAACAGCACTAACAACGTTAAAAATATCACCCCAAATCGAGACACATAGACTTGTGAGCGATCGGCGACTTTTGGTGCGTAGCGTTTAATCAGCATCCCAATGCTAATAGGTACAATGGTCAGCACCACTAAGGTAAGCACGGTTTTTACTACCGGCAATTCAAACTCACTACCGCTGCCCATAAAATAAATCAATGAAAAACTCAGTACAATGGGAATGGTAAATACCGTAATAACGCTGGCAATCGCTGTCATCGTCACCGACAGCGCCACATCGCCTTTAGCCAAATAGGTAAATAAGTTTGAGGTAGTGCCGCCCGGACACAGAACGAGGAGCATAACTCCGACGGCGTATTCTGGGCGTAATGGCATGATATTAGCTAGGGCAAAGCCAATAATTGGCAACAGTATCAGCTGATTGGTCAAGCCAATACCAACGGCTTTTGGGTATTTTAATACCCGTTTAAAATCATTGGTAATCAGGGTCAAACCCATACCCATCATGATTAAAAACAAGCAAATAGGAATAACAACGGTATTTACTAAGGTGACTAGAGCCAGACTTTCCATAACTACATCCCTGTAGATGAGACCTAATACTAGGTCAATTTATAATGATTAAATGATGCCTGATTAGCAATCCTTGCTAATACGATTGTCACTACCTGCTAATGCTTATAGATAACGGACATCACCCGTTTTAAACCATTCTTTTATAGCATATCTCATAGCATGCTATTGCTAACTATCAACAATAATTAAGAATTGATAAGGGGAGTATATAGGGCAAAAGTTAGGTTTAGCTGTTTTATTCAACAACTCGCCAGTCAAATGCAGAATATAGAGATTGAGTAGGAGTAGAAGGGATTGTAACGAGATTAAATGAGAGTGTTTAACGTGAGCTTTTGGATAATTTGGATTTTGATAATTGGCGTTAAATACTTTTAGTTAAATAGCTATGACGGTATAAGAAGTTATATTTTGGAAGTATTGATTGAGGTTTTGGCAGGAGTATTGCTGAAAGCGTTATTGGACGCTTTAGTAGAATTTTCAGTACTAAGCACTGCCGTACCGTAAGCGATCGCTTCGACCATACTACCCAATTGATTGATGTTACTGACTTCAAGACGCAAACCATAAATATGATTATAGCCTTTCGCCTGCGCTTGGGTGCGCATACGTACTAGAGCTTCACGGCGGGCACGATCAAGCAAGGTCTCATAGGTTGTGAGATTTTTACCAAAGAAACTCAGCACTTTGGCAATTACCATTTTAAAATAATCTTGCGCAATAACGACGCTACCAAGCACCAACTCACCCTCAGACTGCGACACTAGTTTTGATACATAAAAACGCTCACTTGAGACAATAATATGGCTCAACTCAGCTTCGGCAATAGTCAATCTTGCCAAATGCTGACGCTCATGACGCGCACCAAAAAACCAGCCAACTATAAATAAGACCAGCAGCGGCGCATAGTTCATCAACATTTGGCTGAACGATTGATTCATGGAACGTCTCTTATCATCAAAAAAGCTACCTGTCAGTACTTGAGCGTAGTCTTATTCACCAAAAGGATTAAAGCGTGGTAAATCATCAGGTGACTTTACTGTTGAAGGCTGAGCAACTGACGCCACAGGCTCTTCATATTGAGAATGATGATTTGATGACTGATTCGTTGATTGATAGACAGGCTGTTGTGGCATCCGTACGGCTTTGACCGCTGTACCGTAAACAAATAGCTCAGAGGCACCTTGTGCAATACTAGAGGTCGAGAAACGCAGTCCAACCACTGCATCAGCGCCCAACGCCTCAGCTTTGACGATCATACGATCAATCGCCTCTTGACGCGATTCTTCTAACAGCTCCGTATAGGCAGTGAGCTCACCGCCTACAATATTTTTTAGACCCGCAAATAAATCTTTACCAACATGCTTTGAGCGCACGGTACTGCCGTATACCACATCCAAGCGCTCAGTAATCTGATAGTTGGGCAAGTGCTCAAGATTGGAGAGTTGGACAGTCATAGTACAGCCTTATTGGTAACCTACAGAATTAGTGACTTAAAGAATTAGTGACTTACAGAATGATAAAAACGTATCGCCCGTTCAAGATAAAAGCACGATACTTTAAAACGCATTAAAAAGCACATTGCTCAAATAATTTATATTGAGCAAACTCTTTAGTCGTTAGTATGGAACAACAAAAACAGCTCAGTTAAGTTGCCTTCGATGCTGTTTACCATTTGTACCATTTTATCTTGATCTTTACGCATCTCAGCAAGCTCAGGATCTTCATCATCGATACCACTCAGCACAATCATCGGCAAGGTCAAAACGGCCACATCTTCTGCGGTCTCTTCGTTTTCCATCCAATCACTGGCTTCATCACCATACATTGCATCCACAAAGCCAATCGACCAAGCAACGATGTCTGAATCATCAGAAAAATCGACCGCCACTTCTTCATTGCCCGCATCTTCACCAAATGGTAGCTCAATAGGCGTCTCGTTTTTTAGCTCAGCGATGATCGACTCGCGCCAGCGCTGAATACCATCAATCACGTTTGCTGGAATCTCGCTCACATTATCTTCAAACAGTGCTTCTAACCAATTAGGCAGTGGACGCCCAATAACCGTCGCAGTCAAAAAACCATGAGTCGCAACACTATCAAGTACAAATGCGCTTTCTTCGTTGTCTAAATAATCGAGTAGTTCATCGAAACTAAGTTGGTTGGTCATGGTGTCGTTGTCCTTAAAAGATGGATTGCGCCATGCGCAATAAATAAGAGTTATATAAAATAACGAGAGGTATAAAGATGACGATTATCTTGAATAAGTCAATCTACCCAAAGATTTTTTAAATCAATCATTGCTAAAGTACAGCTGTGAGAAATAGCTGCTGTTCACTATTGATACTATCAAAATCAGAACCCAACCAGCTTAGCACAGCACACTTAGGATAATTAGTTAACGATGGTTAGCTAATAGCCATAAGAGTGCAAATCAACACTTAAAAATTATTCGCAAAATATTTGCGTGATAGCCTTATTATAGCGATGACGAATTAAAGTTCGTCATCATCCCAATCATCGCCATCTTCATCAAAATTATCGATATCGTCTAGATCATCCTTTAGCTCTTTAGCCAAACGTTTTTCTTCTAGCAGATTATCAATTAGACGACGCTTCTCAAGGCTACTTAAGCGTGTACGTACACTCGTCTCTGCTTCTTCAACCATCTTTGCATCATCATCATCAACGAAATCATCATCAAAATCGTCATCAATATCAGCATCACTCATGACCAACTCCTATCTTTTTTGGCAAAATTACTGAAAAGTTATCAATATATATATGCCTTATAAAGTCTCTATTAAGCCTTGTCAATGCTTTTTATTACTATGACGCATTTACAAGTCAACAACAAGACACTATTGGTCATTATCGCGCAGGCAATTGTAGACAATTTCTGCAAGTTAAATAGAGTATCTAATCCTACTCTTCTGAGTCATCGATCATCAATACCGCATTACGCACATCGGCCAAACGCTGAATCATCGCATCATTGCCACCATCGAATATTGCACACTCACGCTCATAAACTGTCGTTGGACGCATGACGCTTTGTACTTGTACATGATGACTGATTTGTTTAAGACCACCATTTGGCAATAAAATCAGCATCTGCTCTTTTTTGCCGACGCTATCTAGCAGATGCGTCATGGCATCGACTTGGGCATTGTCACTCACACCAGCTTTGGCTGGCAAGGCAAATCGTGACAGCTCAATATGCTTATCATGAATAATTTTATTCAGCATCAAGTATAGCTTGGCTAGCATCACGCCTGCCAATGCAACTTTTGCATGGCTATTTTCTGCTTTAAGCATTACATAAGCACCACTTTCATCAAAGTGTGGTTCATTGAGTGCGCTTACACCCAACAACAATGGCTGTTTCAGTAATTCAGTCACCGCTTGGTTTAGTAGCTGCGTACAGAGTGCCAAATACGGCAGACGTTGAGAAGGTGCCAAGCGCTCAAGCATATTAAACTCATCATGAAAGACAATCTGGACGCTGACACTATCAAATGCTCTGGTGGCAGACAATCGAGAGACATGATTGTTAGCGTGCTGGCTACTGTCTTCAGCTTTATAAGCAGTATGATCATTGACATCACTGTCTGTCATATTACTGGCAGCATCCGCAGTTGTACCGTTAGTATTATCATCAAGCGTCGAATCTTGATTCTGCTGGGTTCTGACATACTGATTGACAGCACTATGAATATCTAATTTACGTGTATTAGGTTGCTGGTTATACGCTGTACTGGCAGCTGCTTGACCATTAGATTGACCATCATGGACCAAGCCATCACTTTGGCTAGTACCTTTCTCACCACTATCACCATCAGCAGCAGACATTGATTGACGACGTTCTCGCTCACGAGCATAACCGCGCTGATCGAGCTGCGTATATTGCTCACGATGCAAGTCTTGAACATCGCGGCTGATGGCGTTGATTTGCTCTCTGGTTGGACGAGCGATATAGCTGTAAATCAGCCACAGCAATAAATGCAGCACCATCGAACCAATCACAAATGGCCATTGCATGGCGATGATTTCACCCTTGCTAATATCCTTTAGAGTCAATGCCACACTACCGATGACTGCATCGCCTTTGGTTGCAATTTGGCTAATGGTATCACCCTGCTGCATCGGCGCATTGCCGACAGGCACCAAGATATCGCCATTATTGTCTTTAATCAGGATGCGAGTCACGTCTTGTTCGCTGGTATAGCGATTGGCAATAACGCTTAAGCTGACGCGGTCTTTATTTTCTAAAGACAGGCGCGCTTCATCAATGAGCTGAGCAACCATTTGCTCGCCTTTTTGCGCACGACTGTTGCTCAGCTGTTGATCGGTACTGATGACCAATAATAGGGTTTGCAAACAAAAACTAACCAGAAGAATGATGGCAAACAACCCTTGCCGCGGCGCTAAATAGGTCATGATATGGGAAACTTTTTTGGATAAATGGAGTTAAAAAACGAGGCTATTGCTCATTCGCTCATTTTTGCAAGAGTATGCAGCTATATTTGTTCAATTCAATACCGCATTGTCTAAATAATCTTTTTTTATAAGACTGATTATTTAACGCTGCCAGCATACAGTAGTTATGTTGTGCAATTATGTGTGGCGCAATCATTTAAGCAGTATTTACGACTCGCTTACTCACTCATTGACATCTACTATATCACCATAGTAAGGGTTATGGCGTTAGCGAGTATCATAATTTTTTTGTAATGAGTCATTTCAATTTTACTGAGATTTTTTTGCAACAGTCGCCGTTTTATTTGCTACTGATACTTTGCGTCTCATCTATAGTCGCTGCTTACTAAAGCTGTTATTATTCCTAATCTTATATCAGCATACAAGGGACAATTGAGCGATGCCAAACAATACCTCTTACTCGTTACCAAAAGACAGCAAAGCATGGCAACAGGCGGTTGATTCCGTGGCCTCGTTATTACCAGAGGGTACCAATTTACAGGATTTTGATGCACTACAATCCTTGCCTATTTTTGCTTTGATTGTGGTATTGCCGACGCATGTATCTTCACTTGATATCCACCAGTATGTACAATCATGGGTTGATGAGCAGCCAAATTGGCATCTGGTCACGGTTGCAGAAGATGCTGATGCCAATTTTGTAGATGTTGAAATTGCTGATGTAGACACGGTGCAACCTTTTGCCAAACGTTCATTTATCGATGTGCAAGTATTCCGTTATTTATTGGTGCCAGTGACTGATACCCTGATGCATCCTGCCAAAAAAACTGCCGCCGCACATATCATTGATGACCAATTGACCACGCGTTTGCGTCGCGACTTGACTGAAGCTTATAACAACGCTCAAAACGCCGTCGTAAGCGATCATTTGGATGTCGTCGATTGTCATATCTTATCGGTCGGTCATATGCTGCGCACTCATAAGCTTGCCTGCTTTGATATGGACTCTACGTTGATTGAACAAGAAGTCATCGTTGAGCTGGCAAAAACGGCAGGTATTGGCGAGCAAGTAGAAGCCATCACTGAAGCCGCCATGCGGGGCGAGATGGATTTTGATGAATCTTTCGCGCAGCGCGTGGCGTTATTGCAAGGTATTCCAACCAGCGTGCTTGATGAAATTTGCAATCGCTTAACATTATCGACAGGTGCCTTGGCTACCATTAGCGCTTTAAAAGCTTTGGGCTATCATACGGTACTTGTATCCGGTGGCTTTACGTACTTCGCTCGCTATATCGCCGAGCAATTGGGTATTGATGAAGTACACGCCAACTCATTGGATATCGAAGAAGGTGAAGTCACTGGTCATATACAGTTGCCTATCGTTAATGGTGCTAAAAAAGCGGCTATCGTCGCCCATACGGCTGAGCGCCTAGGTATTACAATGTCTCAAGTGGTTTGTGTCGGTGACGGCGCCAATGATTTACCGATGATGGCACTGGCCGATTTGGGCGTGGCTTTTAATGCCAAACCTATCGTACAAGCTCGCGCCGATGCCGCTGTGAATGTCACAGGGCTTGAAGGGGTGCTCTATGCGCTAGGCTATCCTGCATTTGTACTCAGCAGTGAACGCAGCAAAGTTTAGCTAATTATAAAAGATATCGAACCAAAAGCTGGGCTGATACATTTTAATTGGTCCAGCTTTTATGGTTTATTCTCTGCTTTACAGTGTTTTTTGGCGCTACTATACTGCCATACGCGATTGTCATTTCATATTGCCACTTTTATCTTATCCAGTAACTTTATCTTGTCCAATAAAAAGGATTGTCCATGACGGCATCACAATCACCACGGCCAGATGCCCAGTCATCTTCCACCCAGTTAGATAACCAACCTGCGGCTGACGAAAGCAGCCCGATTTATAAAAATAGCCCCAAGGAATTACTGGGTGTCTATGTGCGAGGGTTGGCAATGGGCGCGGCTGACATTGTACCGGGCGTCTCTGGTGGTACGATTGCATTGATTGCAGGTATTTATGAGCGCTTAATTAACGCTTTGAGCAGTGTGGGTCCCAATCTTTGGCAGGTCTTTCGCCAAGAGGGTGGTATCAAAGGTTTAATCGCAGTATGGCGACAAGTCGATGCCACTTTTTTATTGTTTTTGTTGATGGGTATTGCCACCAGCCTTGCAACGCTTGCCAGTGTTATTAAGCATTTATTAGACAATCAGCCTTTAATGATTTGGTCTTTCTTTTTTGGTTTGGTCATTGCAACTGTTTTTCTGTTATTAAGTGAGATTAAGCGCTGGAATATCGGACGGGCGCTCTTGTTCCTGCTTGGAGTAGCCAGCGCCGTTATCATTAGCAGCTTGCCTCTGATGAATACGACGCCAAGTTTGCCGTATTTGTTTGTTGCCGGTGCTATCGCTATTTGCGCGATGATATTACCAGGCATCTCAGGATCTTTTATTTTATTGTTGATGGGTGCTTATGACACGGTACTCGAAGCGGTTCATACTTTAAACTTTGCTATTATCTTTACATTGGTGGCTGGTATGGCAACGGGATTATTGCTCTTTACCCGTATGCTTAAATGGTTATTGTCCCGTTATTATCAAGCTACTTTAGCGCTACTTATCGGCTTTATCGCAGGCTCGTTAGTCAAAGTCTGGCCTTGGAAAACAGATGCCCTAGGGACATTAAATAGTGAAGCAATTTATAACGTCATGCCATGGCATTACCCTACTGGCGCAGAGTGGTTAACGACCTTGAGCTTGATGCTATTAGGTGCCATTCTAGTGACTGCCTTATCGCTTTGGGGTCGCCGTAGCCCTCGCCCTTAATACCTGTCTACTCTTGCTATAGTCGATTCAATTTAAAAAGAATACAGTACTGCTGGGATAAATTTTGCGAAGCCTCTGGAGTGCAAAGCGCACAGCAAGCGAGAGAAATTTATACCAGCATAATGCTATTCTTAACATAACTCTTCTATATTTAACCCACTATATTAAATCTTACCATTAAAAAAAAGCGCCCAGATTAAGGCGTTTTTTTGTTGTCTAAAACTGTAAGATTTGCCATTTATTTTGCTAAATACTTTTAAAAAATCAAACGTCAGCTGTTGTCGCAAAGTCGCCTTCAGAGGCTTTAGCTTTCTGCTACAAACTTCCATAATAGCCTTGTTGGAATTCACCTTATGAAGAGCGAGATGAACAATGTTATTAACAATATTTTCTACATTTGGTAGCGAGGCGTTGAGTACAAGTGCCATATTGGGCTATGGTTTATTTTTAATCGCAGTTGTTGCTATTGCTGTGTCATCACAGCGCTGGTTGCTTTGGTATTTGTTTGGCGGCATGGGATACTGGTTAGCCGTAGAAATGATTCATAGTTTAGTGACACATTGGTTCTTATGGTCAGAATGGCACAATTATGTAATTGCTATGGGTATCAGTTGGCTGCCTTTGGGCGCATGGGTCTTATATCGAGCGTTACGTTATGAGGATGTCAGTCGCAGCATGATACAAGAGCGTGAGCTGCAAGCAGCGCGCTATATAGAGCATACACCCGTCTATGACGACGACTATCAGCCACGCTTTCATTAAGCACTGCCCTATTATATTGCTGTCATCGAATGTTACAAGATACTTAAGGCTCTCTACGTAACTCCTAAAGAATTGACACCTAGCAATCGTTTATAATCTACTTATATATTTGTCACAAAAATTGTTATAAAGTACGCATTATTTGCGTCTCATTTTTTAGGAGTTTGTCTATGTTTACTGTACCGGTTTTAGATATTAAGTCTGATCCATTAGATGTTTTATTAGCTGTGATTGGTTATCGTTTGTCTATGCTAGCTGATAGCGATAATGAAGATGTTAAAAAAATACTTGCAGATCGCAAGGTTATCATTGAGCTTGCTAGCACTGAAGCAGATGTGGCACGTTATTATAGCTTTGATAATGGTGAATTTAGCCAACATAGTGGTCATGCTAAAGAAGCTGACCTGACTATCAATTTTAAAGACTCTATGACAGGCGTTAAGCTTTTAACTAAAGGCAGCCTTCCTGCCTTTATGACTGCCGTACAAGAAGGCAACTTAAGCATCGAAGGCGATTACAGCCTAATGATGTGGTTCAATAAACTTGCTAAGCATATCGTGCCAGCCATTCCAGAAGAATGTAAACCTTATATCCAAAAAGCCAAGCCATATGCTTATAAAGCACAAAAACTTGCCAACCATTGGGTCGGCGTTGCTAAGCACAAGTTGGGTAAATAATCGAATAATCAGAAGCGATAGCTAGCTAGCTGTTACTGATAGCTGAATGACTGCTTCGCTAGTTTCTGATTTTCTAAAAAGGTTGCGCTATACTATAGCGCAACCTTTTTTATTGTAGATCGTACTACTAAAAAATTAAAACAGATGAGCGACATCCGATGTTTATCTTCTATGACCATGCTTAATATCTTTATAAAAGGATTTATATTATGTCAGCACTGCTTAATATCACAGAGCCAAATAACAACACTGATAGCAATGACAACGATTTTTTAGCATCACTACCGACCGATGCCCCACAAGCCACTGCCGGCAAATACAGTCGCGAGCAGATTGCCCAATTGTTCGATTTACCGTTGATGGATTTATTATTACAAGCGCAAACCATACATCGTCAGAACTTCAATGCCAATGAAGTACAAATCAGCACCTTGTTGTCTATCAAGACTGGCAACTGCCCTGAAGATTGTGGCTACTGCTCACAATCCGGTCACCACCGCGATAAAACCAAGCTGGTCGCTGAGAAGCGCATAGAGGTGGACAAGGTGATTGCCGCTGCCAAACGCGCAAAAGCTACTGGTTCATCACGATTTTGTATGGGCGCAGCATGGAAGCACCCTAGTGCCAAAGACATGCCTTATGTGGTCGAGCTGGTCAAAGAAGTCAAAGCCTTAGGGCTTGAGACCTGTATGACTCTAGGTATGCTAGATACTGACCAGGCCGCGCAACTGGCAGATGCAGGACTGGATTACTATAATCATAATTTGGATACGTCTAGAAGCTACTATGAGCAAGTAGTCAGTACGCGCAGCTACGATGAGCGTCTAGATACCATTACAAACGTACGCAATTCAGGTATCAACGTCTGTAGCGGCAATATCGTCGGTATGGGTGAGAGCCGTGACGACCGCATTGACTGGGTGCACGAGCTACTAAAAATGCCTAAAGCACCAGAGTCTATTCCAGTCAACTTATTGGTGCCGATTCAAGGCACGCCAATCGGTGATAAGGTCTTGGCAGAAGGTCAATTGTCAGTGCTTGAGTGGATTCGTACCATTGCTGTGACACGTATTTGCTGTCCAAGTAGCTATGTACGTTTATCTGCTGGTCGCGAAAGCTTATCTGACGCTGAGCAAGCATTAGCATTTATGGCAGGTGCCAACTCATTCTTTTATGGTGACAAACTGCTGACAACCGGCAACGCCAGTCAATCAGGCGATGATAGACTCATGCGCGAGCTTGGCTTAACCAAGCAGTTTGCCGCCCCTCGTGCACCAAAGCAAGTGCCCGTCATGGACGCCATGAGCGGTCATCAATCACAAGTTGTTTTGGCTTAACGCTACCATTATCAGATAATCTGCGCTAAGCTTGCCCGCGTTTATCATTGCTTAAAATAACCAAAGAGACTTCAGCATGACAGATTATTTTAATTGGATTAAAGCGGCACACATTATATCCGTGGTGTGCTGGTTTGCAGCGATTTTCTACTTGCCGCGCCTATTTGTCTATCATGCAATGAGCGATGACAAGATCAGTCAAGAGCGCTTTACTATCATGGAGCGCAAGCTCTATCGCGGCATCATGACGCCAGCTATGATAGCGACGTGGGCTTTTGGGTTATGGATGGTGTTTTTGGGTTGGGACGTCTATAAAACCCAAGGCTGGCTACACGTAAAGATATTCTTAGTTATTCTATTGTCCGCTTATCATGGTGCCTGTGGTTTTTATCGTAAAAAGCTGGTCGATAACCCGCAATATAAGTCGCATGTATTTTGGCGCTGGTTTAATGAAGTACCCGTATTTGCTTTAGTCATTATTGTGATTCTAGTGGTGGTTAAACCGTTCTAAAATTTGCTCTAGTATAGGCAATGCTTAATAAAAAAGCGTCCCTCACTTCATCAAGTGAGGGACGCTTTTTTATGTTTGAATAAACTAGATTAAGAAGGTCTATATTAAACGTTTGGGCGCATAATTTGATAGACATTGCTCAAATCATAAACACGATAGCGCGCAGGCTCGCGGCGGCTTTCACCAGCATAGCTTAATATCAGCGCTTGCTTTGCTTGCTCATCAACCCAGCCGACAAACAATCCGCTGTGCTCGACACCGTTATAACCATGATTGATATAGTAGAGCCAGTCACCAACTTCGATTTCACCACTATTGGCATAAGGACCTTGACCATAGGTACCTTTATGGATAGTATCGCGCGTCACCCCTGCTCGTTTAAATACTGCATTCAGATAATCCCAGCAGCCGCCTTGAATAATCGTACGCTCGTTCAGCGCCATTTTACGGGCAGTGCTGATGACTTCACGGGCAGCCAGACTACTTTGCGTTTCGGCATTGCTGAGTAACGGTAGATACTCGCTATCGACATTATCATAGTTGCCTGATAAAAATGCGGGCAGAACTGTTGATGCTTGGCGTTGTACTTCAGGATAGCGATAATTAGTTTGGTTATTGCTAACATAATCATTTTGGTTAGAGTAGGTTTTATTAGCATAGCTACTATTAGAATAACTTGGTTGTGTATTACTTGTATCCGAACGATAACTATTAGAAGTACCAGCACGTTGGATAGTGGATCGCGTACTGATTTTAGCAGCAGGGACAGCGGGGTACGATGGTGTATAGCGGGCGCTATAATCAGTTAGAGAAGATTTTTGAGCAATCAAGCTGCTCATACTATCGGCGTGAACTTGACCGACTGCACCCAGAGTAAGTAATAATGCACTGCACGACGTTGTGATTGACCAAATGGGCAAACGCGACATGACTAGCTCCTTGTCAATATAGTATCAATAACCATAGTAGCGATAACCGTATTCATTATAAGTATGATGAGATTTTTTCAATCTTACTTATAAACCATTTGGACAGGATTCTGCAAGCCTTATCACGCTTAAATAAACGATAAAAGGTATAAATATAAGGATAAGCGATGCACAAACGAGGCAAGATGAGCGGGTTAAAAAATTTTAACATTAAAAAAACTTTAATAATAAAGGTCTTAATCGCTGCTCATTTTGATATTAACATGACGTTTGGTCAGTGTTTGACCTTGTAGAATGGCTTTGGTAGCAGTGGCTTCTTGGATATTATCAAAGCCACTAATACAATATTTACGTTTAGAATCGCCATCAGTAATCTCTAATTGCTCGCCTACTAGACTTATCATATCGCTGTCAGTTAGCTGAATAGGCATACGTTTGCCTTGGTTGTCATGTACCAGCTCACCAGCACGCACCCATAAGATGCCGCTACTAATATTACCTGCTGTCGCTTTTTTATGCTGTTGGCGCTGCCGATTAAAAAAGAAGCTACCGATAATTAGCAGTGCAAGCGCACCAATTGACCATCGTACCGGCAACAAACTCATCGCCAGCGCGACGCATACTGCACCTACCAATAACGCCGCACCAAACCAAAACAGCCCATTGTCTAATGCTTGGGGCTGTCCTTGTAAGGTAATTTTGGCGCCGTCATCAGTCAGCTTAAGCATGCACGTTTACCTATAGAAAAGCAGTGAAAGTATTATAAAAATATCAATAGTAAGCCGTATTGCGGTCTTATATGACTACCAACCTAAGGCGGTTTTTTGCATAGCAATCAGCTCAGCGATACCTTTTTCGGCTAGAATAAGCATATCGTCAGCTTGAGCACGAGTAAATGGCTTTTCTTCCGCCGTCCCTTGTAGCTCAATGAACTCGCCTTTTTGGGTCATCACCACGTTCAAATCCGTATCACAGCTGGCATCTTCTTCGTAGTTTAAATCCAAGTACGCTTTACCATCTTTCATACCAACAGAAACGGCAGCAACCAAACCAATCAATGGATCCGCTTTTAGTTTCTTAGTTTTTTGAATGCTCTCTAAGGCATCGATAAGGGCAATCGCGGCACCGGTCACACTAGCAGTACGAGTACCACCATCCGCTTGTAAGACATCACAATCTAGGTAAATGGTATTTTCACCAAGCTTACTCAAATCAATCATGGCGCGTAAACTACGGCCGATTAAACGCTGAATTTCTTGAGTACGACCTGATTGCTTACCGCGAGCCGCTTCACGTTGATTACGAGTATTGGTCGCGCGTGGTAACATGCCATATTCAGCCGTGATCCAGCCTTTGCCTTTACCTTTGAGCCAACGCGGTACGCCAGACTCTACACTTGCAGTGCACAGTACTTTGGTGTCGCCAAAACTGACCAATACTGACCCTTCAGCATGCTTAGTGTAATGGCGCTCAAAGCTGATTGAGCGAAGTTGATTAAGCTCACGGTTGTCAATACGCATAAAATTCCCTAGTACGAAGTTGTAAAAGCAGTGTTATAAAATAAGAGGTTTAGATTTAAATTTATGGTTATGTGGTTAGCCAATCAGTATTTCCAGCAAATTTATATATTAAAATAAATGACAGCTGAATGCTCTAGCAGGGCTAAATGTTAGGTTATCCTAACGTGACAACGGTGCAATAGCAAGATTCACACAAGCTATCGCACCGCTGTCTTGATTAAAAATAGCTGTAAAAGTTATTCTAGACCTTCCATCTTACGCAATTCTTTACGCAGGATTTTGCCCACGTTTGATTTTGGTAATTCGTCAACGAATTGAATATGACGTGGACGCTTATAGCCGGTCAGTTGTTTTTTGCCAAAATCAAGCAGCTCTTGCTCGGTCACATTACCTTTTTTGACCACATACAGCTTTGGGTCTTCGCCGCGATCATCATTTGGAATCCCGATCGCGCCGCACTCTACTATCCCTGGATGCTCGCTCATGGCTTCTTCGATTTCATTTGGATAGACATTAAAACCAGAAACCAAAATCATGTCTTTTTTGCGGTCAACAATTTTGATAAAGCCTTTTTCGTCCATAATGCCGATATCGCCTGTTTTAAGATGACCACTGGCAGTAAAGCTTTCAGCCGTTTCTTCAGGGCGGTTTTGATAGCCAATCATGACTTGTGGACCTTTGACACAGATTTCACCACGCTCACCGATAGCCACCATGTTTTCATCATCGTCAATCAAAATGACATCGGTACTAGGGGCAGGGATACCAATCTTCCCGGTAAATTCAGCAATGGTCATTGGGTTAAAGGCAACTACTGGTGAGGTTTCAGACAAGCCATAGCCTTCAACGATAGGCAGACCAGTGATCTTATGCCACTCTTTTGCCACGCTTGGTAGTACCGACATACCGCCACCGATAGAGGCTTTTAAACTAGAGAAATCCAAATCTGCAAAACTTTCTTTATGTACCAAGCCGTTAAACAAAGTATTTACTGCAGGGATAAAGGCCGGTTTATATTTTCCCATCTCTTTAATCAAACCATCAAGATCACGCGGATTTGGAATCAGCAAACCAGCACAACCTTGGTACATACTATACATCCCGCAAACCATAAACGAGAACACATGGTATAGCGGTAGCGCAGTCAAAAGCACATCAGTAGCGTCTATATCCTCTTCAAAAGCGCTATCCATGAGCGCGCTAATCTGTAACATATTGGCGATTAAGTTACCATGAGACAGCATCGCACCCTTAGCTACCCCAGTTGTACCACCGGTATATTGCAATAATGCCACATCGCTTAAGTTCAAATCAGGACGCTGATATTTGCTAGCTGATACGGCACTTAATGCCTGCTTAAAGCTCGTGCTCTCTGGCAAACGATACGCGGGAATCATTTTTTTGACATGGCGGGCGACCAGATTGACCACGGGTCCTTTGATCGTGCCTAACATATCGCCAATTTTACAGACGATCACATGCTTCACTTGACCCTTATCTTGCGCATCTTGATAAGTTTTTGCAAAGTTTTCGACGATAAATAATGCTTTGGTGCCACTGTCATGCAACTGATGCGATAACTCGCGGCTGGTATACAAAGGATTGACATTGACCAGCACCATACCTGCGCGAATGATACCCAAAGCCACCACAGGATACTGCAAGATATTGGGCATCATGACACCGACTTTATCACCCTTTACGAGCCCTAATGACTGTAAATAACTGGCAATTTGACGACTGTATAAATCCAATTGCTTAAAGGTAATAGAAGCACCCATGCAGATATAGGCAGTTTTCTGTCCATAACGGCTGAAATTACGCTCGAACACATCAAGTAAAGAGGTACTGTCATCTGGCATCTCAATGGTAGCATTAATGCCATAGCGCTCATAAGCACTTAACCATGGACTGTCACTCGCTATCGTCGGCATAGTAGGAAACGTGTTCGTTCCAGCCTTTGATTGAGTATTGTTCGCAGCTTTATGGTCTGTCATCTCTTTATTGATATTATCAGTCATAATTTTCCTTAAATGTGGCCGTTAAAATATAGAATATGTCTAATTAAATCACCGTGGTCGTTAGTCACTCATTTGCAAAATCAAAAACTTGTGAATAAGAAGTCTTTTCGCTCATAAGCAAACAGATCTTATCATTCACAAATCTTTTAAATCAAAATTATCACCTTCACACTCCACTCTATTATTTACTATAAAACCGTTAAAGCTAACACAGCTACAGTGCTTTATAGTGATCATTCTGTGAAAGCTCTGGGCTAAAAAATCCACACTTTTATCGTTAAGTGCAAAAAATATCGATACGGACTATATCAGCTTTATGGAGAATTCTCTATGAATACCACCAAATCATAATAGGAAAACAAAAAAATGATAAGGCCCTATATAAGCGACCTTATCATCATTGATAACCATCTTTTACAACAATATATCATAGCTATTTTTACTGGCTATTTCTACTAACTGCCACATCAACTATTAAGCGGTTTTCATCCCTGCTTCTTACTAACAGATAAAGATGAAAGCAGATAAAAAGCGCTTTGAACTTGATGGTAAATATTCTAACCGCGGTTCTTTTCTTCAAGTACGCGTAGATCTTTATGTAAAATCTTACCAACGTTCGATTTTGGTAACTCATCGATGAACTCAACGTAACGCGGACGCTTATAACCGGTTAGGTTTTCTTTGCTATATGCAAGCACTTCTTCTTTCGTCAAGCTGTCATCACTACGCACCACATAAATCTTCGGTACTTCGCCACTCTTTTCGTCTTCGACACCGATGACACCACATTCCAGAATCTTTGGATGGGCTGACATCACATCTTCTACTTCGTTTGGATACACGTTAAAGCCTGAGACCAAAATCATGTTTTTCTTACGATCAACAATTTTAAAGTAGCCTTCTTCGTCCATTACACCGATATCACCGGTACGGAAATAACCGTCAGACGTCATGACTTCAGCCGTAGCATCATCACGTTTCCAGTAGCCTTTCATCACTTGCGGACCACGAACACAAATCTCACCGCGCTCACCAAGATCTACTTCATTGCCTTCTTCATCCAAGATAGCCATGTCAGTCGCTGGCATCGGCAGACCGATATTGCCTGAGAATTCGCCATTACCTTGTGGGTTTGCAGACGCAACCGGAGAAGTCTCTGACAGACCATAACCTTGTACAATCACGTTACCAGTAATTTTTTGCCATTTCTCAGCAGTATCTTTTAGAACCGCCATGCCGCCGCCCATAGACATCTCAAGCTTGCTATGATCTAAGGCTTTAAATACCTCACTGTTCGCCAATGCATTAAACAGCGTATTAACTGCTGGGAAAAATGCAGGTGGGTAATCTTTATAAGCCTTGATTAAGCTTGCACCATCACGTGGATTCGGTACCAGTAGACCGATACAGCCGCGATATAAGCCGAACATGCCACAAACGGTAAATGAGAAGATATGATACAGCGGCAATGCCGTCATGATAACGGGTTGCTCAGCCATACCGTCAAATTTATCGAAAGCGTCACCAAGATAGGTATCACACTGAATCAGGTTGGCAACTAAGTTGCCATGGGTAAGCATCGCGCCTTTGGCCACACCTGTGGTACCACCGGTATATTGCAGAACAGCAATATCATCAAGGCAGATATTATCTGGACGTTTATAATTTTTCGCCGGAAAGCGATTCAGTGCCGTTTTAAAGTTGGTGCTGCTTTTAAGATTATAATCAGGTACCAGTTTTTTCACATGGCGCACGACCATATTGACAATAAAGCCTTTCAACGGGCTCATCAAGTCGCCCATCGAGGTTACAACGACATGGTCAACCAAGTCTTTACCAATCTCTTCATAGGTTTTGGCAAAGTTCTCTAAAATAAATAATGCTTTGGTATCAGAGTCTGTTAGCTGATGCTCAAGCTCTTTTGAGGTATAAAGCGGATTGACGTTGACCAAGGTCATACCCGCACGCAGCACACCCAATACTGCAACTGGTAGCTGCAAAATATTTGGCATCATAACGCCGACTTTATCGCCTTTTTTCAGCCCAAGTGACTGCAAGTAGGCAGCAATTTGTTTACTATAGCGATCTAAATCTTCGTAGGAAAGCTTGACGTCCATACACACAAACGCTGTTTTACCAGCATGTTTAACAAAATTCCGTTCAAATATATCGATTAAAGAAGTATTAGCGGCGGGCATATCAATATCATATTGAATACCAAGCTTTTCATAAGTTTTTACCCATACTTTATCGTTACGACGGATCTGGTTACCTTGATTTTCCATAATCTTACTTCTCCTAATAAATAATGCGCTACTGTAAACCCATAATTATCACAATGTGATAAACGTACAAAAAATCGGTGTGCAAGCTCACCACAGTGATGGCAAGCAAGGCTGGCGGTGCAAAGATATTGTGATGAGTCAACAATTTAGCGGTAAATAGCCCTTTATTGTTTAACATACACACTTTATACAAACTACTCAATACAAAAAAATGCTACTTGAGTTCGTAAAGTAACTTGACGGTCAATATTTACATTTATATCAGTGAGTTAATTAGGATTCCGAGCAAATAACCCACTTTTTGTTGATAAGTATTTATCGTCTATTCGTAGATAGAATCCATTAAAATGTGGAAGTGACATTGAGCAAAACGATAAGCGCTTAGCCTGTACACTGCTTGCCTGTATCGATTTTATGATTATGAGCATTATTAAGGCTATATGGATGAAAACGTTAATGTGATAAGTAAGAGAATAAAAACAGTAACATGAACGACACTCATCTTATATTCTAAAAACTATCGACCAAAACGTTATAGGATCATCATGCTTAATAAGACCATTAGCTTAAGCACGTCATGCACTGTCGTTTATACTAAGTAGTGGCTTTTTAATTGCATCAATATCCTTTAGGATAGCACTATCCTATTTGCACGATTGCACCGATTTTTTATGCCTATTAAAACTGATAAGTGAACCCTATTTTATGTCCGATGTTATCGATCACACGATTGACCCAATCCTTGCAAATGAACCCATGGATACGCGCTCAGTGGCAGAGTTCGCTGAGCAAGCCTATCTTAATTATGCCATGTACGTCATCATGGATCGGGCGCTGCCAAATATTGCTGATGGTCTAAAGCCTGTCCAGCGCCGTATTGTTTATGCCATGAGCGAGCTTGGGCTAAAATCGACAGCGAAGGCGAAAAAATCTGCGCGTACAGTCGGTGACGTATTGGGTAAATATCATCCGCATGGCGACAGCGCTTGTTATGAAGCGATGGTACTGATGGCACAGCCTTTCAGCTATCGGTATCCGCTGATCACTGGTCAAGGTAACTGGGGTAGCCCAGATGATCCGAAATCATTTGCCGCCATGCGTTATACCGAAGCCAAAATGTCTGCTTATGCCAATACCTTGCTCGCGGAACTTGGTCAAGGTACGGTTGATTGGCAAGATAACTTCGATGGTACGATGTTGGAGCCAACCACCCTGCCTGCCCGCCTGCCCAATATTCTATTAAATGGAACAACTGGTATCGCCGTCGGTATGGCAACGGATATTCCACCGCATAACCTGAATGAGGTGGTACGCGCGGCTATTCGCTTGCTAAAAAATCCTGAGCTATCGGTTAAGCAGCTCACCCAATCGATACCAGCACCTGATTTGCCAACGCCTGCTGAGATCATTACCAGTAAAAAAGATTTACAAGCGATGTATGAGACTGGACGTGGCAGCTATAAAATGCGTGCGACCTTCCATATTGATCCGAAAGAGAAAAACCTTGTTATCATCAATGCCCTTCCTTACCAAGTCTCAGGCAATAAAATTCAAGAGCAAATCGCCAAGCTGATGACCGATAAGAAGCTGCCTTGGATTGTTGATATTCATGATGAATCAGACCACGAAAATGCCTGCCGTATCGTGCTTGAGCTAAAATCTACCCGCGTCGACGTGCAGCGAGTAATGAGCCATCTGTTTGCCAGTACCGACCTTGAAAGCAATTACCGCGTCAATATGAATATGATTGGCTTAAATGGTAAGCCGCAGGTTAAAAACCTTAAGGAAATCCTTGAAGAATGGCTCGTCTGTCGCCGCTCTGTGGTCACGCGCCGCTTGCAATATCGCCTTGATAAAATTGATAAACGCTTGCATATCCTTGCAGGTTTGCTGATTGCGTATCTGAATATCGATGAAGTTATTCGCATCATTCGTGAAGAAGACGACCCAAAATTATCATTAATGCAAGATTATGACCTGACTGAGATACAAGCCAATGCTATCTTGGATATTCGTCTGCGTCAGTTGGCAAAGTTAGAGGAGATTGAGCTACGCCGAGAGCAAGATGAGCTGGCGGCTGAACGCGCTATCATTCAAGAATACTTGGACAATCCAGATAGCCTGACCAATTTGATGATTGATGAGCTCACCGCTGACATGAAAGAACATGGCAACGAGCGCGTATCGCAATTGGCAGAACGCGAAGAAGCGCAAGCGCTCAAAGAATCTGACCTCGTACCAAGCGAGCCTGTCACCGCTATCCTATCGAAAGCCGGCTGGATACGCGCGGCTAAAGGTCATGACGTCGATGCTGCTGGCATGGCTTATCGCTCAGGTGACAGCTACCAAGCCCACGTTCGCGCTAAATCTAATGAGAAGATCTACGTGCTCGATAGTACCGGACGCAGCTATAGTATCGATGCGCATAGCCTCGCTTCTGCTCGTGGTCAAGGTGATCCGCTGACCAGCGTCTTAAAACCGCCAGCAGGGGCGACTTTTGAGCAATTGCTTACTGGCGACAATGACCAGCGTATTATTTTAGCCAGCTCGCAAGGCTATGGTTTTATTAACACCATTGGTAATCTAGATAGCAATCAAAAAGCCGGTAAAAATATCATTAACCTAGCTGCTGATAGTCGTTTATTACCTATCGCCCGTATTGATGCTCAAACTGAGGTGATTGTAAGCTCTGAGAATAATGGCATCCCTGCTAGCGAAAATAGCTCTACTCTCGATCATATCGCTGTGGTCACCAATGCTGGCTATTTATTAATCTTTGCGCTTGATGACTTACCGGAACAAGCTCGCGGTAAGGGCAATAAGATGATTACTCTAAAAGGTGATGAAGAAGTACTTACCATCACGCCACTCAGTAAACGAGACAGCTTAATCATTACTGCTGGCAAGCGTCATGTAACCTTAAAGCCAATGGACTTAGCAAACTATACTGCTAAACGTGGCAGTCGTGGTGGTCAGCTACCAAGGGGCTTTCAGAATGTGACGAGTGTAGAGGTTGTTGGGTAGTTAGAGTGATATAACTACTAAAGAATGAATCTTAATTAAGGACTTATCATGGAAGACTTAACCATATTTGAGAACTGGCTCGAAAAGCATTTACCTGAGGTTGTGAAAGATTTGAATCCACCTGCTACTATGGAAGAAATTCAATTATTAGAGAAAACAATTGGTAGGAGCTTACCAGAAGATTTTATTTCGTTATATCAATGGCATAATGGACAAATGGGTAATGCGCCTACTGGACTTTGGTATGGCTTAGAGTTTATGTCTATCAAAGGAATTATTAGTCATATTGAGTTAGAAAAACAGATAATAAAACAGATAATAAAAGAGATAGGAAAAGATGTAATTAATTCAATGAGTGAATGGATGAAATCAACTCCCGATGGTTTTGTCAAAAAAGCTAGTAATAATCAATTTTGGATTCCATTTGCCTACGACTATGGTGGAAATTTTTTAGGAATAGATTTAGATCCAGATAAACTTGGCATAGTTGGGCAAGTAATAAACTTTGGTCGCGATGAAAATAGAAAAATAGTAGCCAACGAAAGTATTAGTGATTTTCTATTTTGGCTAATAGAAGAACTAAGTGATGGTAATTTCAATATAAATGTTGAAGATGATGGAGGTAGAAGTTTGAATATGCTTACTCCCAAGAGCGGACATTTTTTAGATGCTTTAGCAAAAATTTATCCTGGGTAGAAGTGATAGCATATGATGGATAGCTCCATAACATTAGCAAAACTACATGAATTCATTTTATTACAACCCTGCTACTTCCTTATAGTTAATACGTTTCAAATCAGTAGCGATGCTAATCTTTAATATAATAGGACTTTGAAAGCCACTATGAATAATAAAACCCCCACCCCAAAAATCATATTTTTTGATATCGATGATACCTTAAGCCGTAACGGTATTATCGCCGCGCACAATCAAGCAACGCTTGAAGCGCTTGCCCAAACTGACATTAAACTGGTGATTTCAACCGGACGTTCCAAAGCCATATTGCCTGCTGATATATTAGCCTTGCTTGAGGCTGATGTATTGGATGCCATTATCTGTATGAATGGACAATATAGTTTTAATAAAGATGGCATGATTAGTCATTATCCTTTAACCGATACGCAGACCAACAAGATTGTAATGCTATGCCAAAAAAGTGAACTCATTCACAAATTTGACTCCGCAACGCATATTGCATGGTCACATGAAAACGCGCGCCTGCGTGAATACAATGCGATAACGCCTAATTCTATCCTTGACCCAGATTATCATAAGGCAAATACGGTTTATCAATGCTCGGTATTCTTTAACACTCAAGAAGAGAAAATGCAGGAAGTTGACTTTGCCCAAGATGATTTGAAACTGGTACATTGGCATCATATTGGCGCAGATATATTACCAATCGAGGCATCTAAAGCACGCGGTATCATCGATTTATGCCTGCATTACGATATTGATGCAAAGGATTGTATGGCATTTGGTGATGGGCTAAATGATTTAGAGATGTTTGATTTGGTCGGCTATGCGGTGGCAATGGGCGATGCAAAGCCTGAACTGATCGCGCGTGCGGATTTTGTCACTGGGACAATTGAAGAATATGGAATACAAGCGGTACTCGATCATTTGCATATAGCATCGTGACAGTGTGGGCTTGAATAGGGTCATTTATCAGTTTAGTCAAGCAGATGAATGGTCTGCAAATAGGCAGGTTGAACCATTCATCTGATCTATCACTACATTTAACTGCGTTTAAATACTAATCCATAAAGCCAACTACCTAGTTTATAAAGTGCGAGAGCGATCAAAACAAAGATCAATGCAGCGATTAAATAAGCCAAAAAAGTGGGTAAATTGGTCAACCAGCCAATAGTGAATGCCACGCCAAGATAAGCTTCCAATGGCCAGCTTAACAAGGGCGTGTTCATACCATCATTGAAAAAAGCGATGATGGCACACAGTCCTATAATAGCAGTAATAATGCCAGCGATTTTACGATTCGTCATCTCGTCTCTCTTGTACAATCAAGTCAATTTATTTAGTAAATAATGCCATTATTAAGGCATCGTTAAACCGCCATCAACGGCAATAGATTGACCAGTAATAGCTGAGCTTAAGTCAGAAGCCATCAATAGTACTGAATTTGCAAAGTCGGCAACTGAGGTCGCTTGACGAAGTGGCGTCGTCGTGGCGATATAATCAAACACTTCTTCAGTGGTTAATTTACTAGCGTCAGTCGTTTTTAATAGTCCACCTGCTAGTAAGTTCACACGAATACCATGTTGCCCAAGCTCCGCTGCTAGATTACGTGTCAGACCAATCAATGCAGATTTTGCAGTGGTATAGTCATAATAAGTGACCACCGGATTGTAAACCAAGTTGGTTGAAATATTGATAATCTTACCCATCTGCTGAGTTTTCATTTGCGGTAATACCGCTTGTACTGTATTGACGGCACCTTGGACAATGCCGTCAATTTGCTGAGAAAAATGTGCCCATTTCACAGTCTCGATACTGGTGTAATCAGCACTCGGGTTAAACTGATAGCTCGGCAAGGCATTGTTAACCAATATATCAATACGTCCAAAACGTTCTATAACTTCTGCTGCCATTGCTTGCATTTGTGCTAAATCGGTTACATCCCCTTGATAAGTAAAAGCACGCCCGCCTTCTGCTTCGATATCAGCAACCACTTTTTCAGCCGCCTCTTTACTATGCAAATAATTCACGCAAACGCTCGCGCCTGCTGCTGCCATCTGCATGGCGATTTGAGCGCCGAGACCACGACTGGCGCCTGTGATGATAGCAACTTTATCAGTAAGAAGTGCCGGAATAACGGTTTGAGCCATGATGTTTTATCCTTTATTATTATGTTATGGTTAGAGTATGACTATACTTAAAGAGCTCTGGCTAAATACCAAGTCACGCTTATCATAGCATGATTGATTGCTATCATTTCATGAGCAGTACTCCTAGCATTGGCTAGTGCTGAACTCAGTTAAATCACTGCCCTGTAAATTTCGACTTACCATGATCATAACCGTATAATGAATTAATTTTATGACGGATCATGCGCCCGCTTTTCACCTTTTGCCCTAATTTAGGAGAGACATTTTGTCCCATTTATCTTCATCCAATTGGTCTACTCGCGCCTCTATCAAAATACTGCCTAAGGCATTGCTCTGTGCCGCCATCGGGCTCTCTATTACCAGCTGTAGCAAATCTGATAACGCGCCTGTCGATAGTTCTACTACCAGCGATGTCACGTTGAACCTTTATAACTGGTCAGAGTATATGCCGCAAGAAATACTTGACGGCTTTACTGAAGAGACCGGTATCAAAGTCAATTACACCACCTTTGACTCTAATGAAGCCATGTATGCCAAGCTAAAGCTGCTTGATGATTCTAGCCAATACGACTTGGCGATTCCATCGACGTATTATGTCGAAAAAATGGCAAAAGAAGGTCTGCTACAAGAGCTTGATAAGTCTAAATTGAGCAATTTTAAAAACCTTGATACTTCTTTTACCAATACCAAGGTTGACCCAGAAAACAAATACTCGATTCCTTATATGTGGGGTAGCACCGGTCTTGCTATCAATGGCGAGACGGTTGATCCAGCCACGGTCAAGAGTTGGAATGACTTATGGCGTCCTGAGTATAAAGGTCAAGTGATGCTGATGAATGATATGCGCGAAGTGTTTGGCATGGCGCTATTAACCTTAGGCTACTCTGGCAACAGTAGAAATCCTGACGAAATTAAAGCCGCTTATGAGAAACTTACGACCTTGATGCCGAATGTAAAAACCTTTAACTCAGATGCTTCACGTATGCCATATATGGAAGGTGAAACCAGCGTCGGTATGACGTGGAATGGAGAAGCAGTCATCGCTAATAGTGAAGGTCTCACTAGCTTGGTGTATAAATACCCAACCGAAGGTGCGATATTATGGATGGACAATTTTGTCATTCCTAAAAACGCCACACAAGTCGATGCAGCCCACAAGTTCATAGACTATCTGCTGCGTCCTGAGAATTCCAAAATTGTTAGTGAAGAGATAGGTTATGCGTCGCCTAATAGTGCGGCACGTGAAATGATGCCAGATGACGTCAAAAATAATCCAACCATCTACCCTAGTAAAGACGTATTGGCAAAAGCTGAATTCCAAGAAGATGTCGGTGATGAAGCATTGCAGGTGTATCAACAGTATTGGGATAAGCTAAAAACTGGTCGTTAATCATTGTTTATTAATGGCCGATTTTTGATAGCTGTTTTTAATAATTATGATCGTAAAAAAACGCTGACTTTATAGAGTCAGCGTTTTTTATTTATAAATGCAAATCTGTTTCACCACCATGCTCCTCTATACGTCGTTGTTCACGGCGCTGGTAGCGCAGACCAGAAGCCGCAAACCACTGCGGCTTAGTCTCTTGTAATAAGTCACTGAGCTGCTGTAATTGCACTTGTAAAGTTTGTGTCAACCAAAAGTAGCCCTGCCATTCAAAGCCTAAATTTTCTACGCTTGGATATTCTGATAAGGTAATACGCGTAATGGGACGAAACACCTCATCACTTGGGCTACGCAACACTGCTGCCATATGTTGCATCACTTGGGTTAATTCGTGCTGATAATGTATGAGCAGGATATGATTATCCTCATCGATCTCGATACTGGCTAAGCGCGGTGCTGCCGTTAGCAGCAGATCAATCGTACCAATAATATTTCGGTGGGTACGTTGAATACTCTCAATTGTCTCTTTATCGATACCAGACTCGCTCGTTGTTGCTGCCAAATGGGGGCGTACCGCTAAGAGTCTTTTATTGATCTGCTGTAGCTCTATCACTAAGGCTTTGTTAACAGGTACGGCAAAGACTGTTGGATTGACGTACTGAACATCACCATCAATCAATTCTTCAGCAGTATCGATATGATTGCCTACCCTAGCATAAAGATTACTACAAGCATCGAGGTTACTAGCCAGTAAGAATCGCCACATCAATGTGGACTTCAATGGCAAAATCAATGTCGCTGCAACTGCAAGCCCTGTACCAAGTAAAATATTAAGGGCACGGTAGATACCATCTTGACCGATAGTGCTTTGACCCAGATCTGAGACAATCATCAACATGGTTATACCAGTCAATAACCCTGTGTAGCCAAGATTCCTAATCGCCAGATAGCCAATAATACCACTCATCAGTCCAATGATGACATAATCTACCCACAACCATGTCCCTACACCTTGACTAAACCATACAATACCGAGCGCAGCACCAATACCTAATAAAGTACCAAGTACTCGCTCTTTAGCCTTAGTATAGATTGCACCTTGATACTGTAGCAATCCTAGAATAATAAAAACAGTGATAGTCGTCCATTCTCCATGTGGAAAATTGGTGACTTTATTGACTAATAAAGCGAGTATAACTGCCACGCCCAAACGTATAGCATGCAGCACATCAGCATGCTGATAGCGAGCGTATGGCTCTATCACAGGAGCGGTAAATCGTTGTAAAAAAGTCGGCTTCACGCAGCACATCTCTTATCATTAATGAGAATTAAAATTAAAAAAAGCATAAAAATAACGCCTTTTACCTATTAAAAGATAAAAGACGTTAAGTGTCAAAACAAGCTCGCACATCACCAGAAAAAGGCAAAGTTAAGTGAGCATTTGGGTGTCAATCAGTCTAATTACTACACTTCTAAATAATCTAAAATCCCTTCAGCCGCTTCACGACCTTCCCAAATGGCAGTGACTACCAAATCAGAGCCACGTACCATATCGCCGCCGGCAAAGATCTTAGGATTATTGGTTTGGAACTTAAAGGTTTGTTTTTCCGCTGCCAATACTCGACCAGATTTGTCCATAGAAATTTGCTGCGCGTCAAACCAATCCGCAGGGCTTGGACGGAAACCAAATGCCATAATCACTGCATCACAGGGTATAATCTCTTCTGAGTTGGCAATTGGCTCAGGATATTGACGACCGTTTTCGTCTGGTGCGCCCAGATGCGTCGTTACTACTTTTACCGCATTGACCTTACCGTTTAAGCCAATTATTTCAGTCGGTTGGCGGTTAAATAAGAACTCAACCCCCTCCTCGCGTGCATTGACCACTTCACGACGTGAGCCTGGCATATTTTCCTCATCACGGCGATAAGCACAGAATACTTGCTCAGCACCTTGACGAATACTGGTACGATTACAGTCCATTGCGGTATCGCCACCACCCAACACCACGACTTTTTTGCCTTTTAGGTCGATATACTCGCCTGAGTCTTTTTCCCAATCATTACAGCGATTGACGTTGGCAATCAGGTAATCCAGAGCGTCATACACACCCTCCAATTCTTCACCAGCAAAGCCACCACGCATATAGGTATAAGTACCCATACCCATAAATACAGCATCATACTCACCGAGCAGCTCATCAATACTGACATCGGTACCAATTTCTGTCTCGAGGCGGAATTCCATGCCCATGCCTTCAAAGATGACACGGCGATTACGCATGACGTCTTTTTCCATTTTGAACTCTGGAATACCGAAAGTTAATAAACCACCAATCTCTGGACGTTTATCAAAGATAACGGGTTTGACGCCATTTCTGACCAAGATATCTGCGCAGCCAAGACCTGCAGGTCCTGCTCCAATGATGGCAACCTTCTTGTCTGTCCAAATAACCTTAGACATATCAGGACGCCAGCCGAGGGCAAAAGCGGTGTCATTGATATACTTCTCGACATTGCCAATCGTCACGGCACCAAAGCCGTCATTGAGTGTGCAAGAGCCTTCACATAAGCGGTCTTGCGGGCACACACGTCCACAGACTTCAGGCAAAGTATTGGTTTGATGACACAATTCTGCAGCTTGGAAAATTTGACCCTCAGCGGCTAGTTTTAACCAATTAGGAATGTAATTATGTACGGGGCATTTCCACTCACAATACGGATTGCCACATTCTAAACAGCGATGCGATTGCTGAGCGACTGATTCACTTTCAAACGGCTGATAAATTTCAACAAACTCTGTTGAACGCGTGGCGATGTCTTTTTTGATCGGCTCAAGCCGTGGCACATCTAAAAACTGAAAACTATTTTCTAAGCGTTTTGCCATGGTATTGTCTCTTTTATATAGGGGTCTTTTATAGTGGTTAACGACAGTCGATATAGGCAGCCTCAATGAGGCAAATTTACTTATATAGGCTGTCATTTACCTGCTCAAAACATCTATAAATTCATTTTTAGAATAACGTCGTGCACCTCTAATATCTATATATTATGGTACACAACGCTATCAATAAATCAGATCAATTATTGCGGATCAGCGGTCGTGGTTTTAAGCAAAGTTGCAACGTTTGCTGCTTTTGGCTTAACCAAGTAGAACTTACGCGCATAATGCTCGAAGTCCGCTAATATGGTCTGCCCCCATGCGCTACCCGTTTTATCGACATGCCTTTCGATGACCTGCTGTAAGTAGATACGATGGCTTTCCATCTGCTCGCTTGAGATACGATTTAAATCAATCAACTCATGGTTGCAGCGATCAAAGAAATCACCTTCCAGATCGAGTACATAAGCAAATCCACCTGTCATGCCTGCGCCAAAGTTAAGACCAGTACGTCCAAGTATGGTGATGATACCGCCCGTCATATACTCGCAGCAATGGTCGCCTGTGCCTTCGATAACAGCATGAGCACCTGAGTTACGAACGCCAAAACGCTCCCCTGCCGTACCAGCAGCATATAGCTTGCCACCTGTTGCACCATACAAGCAGGTATTACCTACAATAGCAGTATCTTGCGTCACAAAGCTTGAGTCTTTTGGTGGATAAATCACAATCTCACCGCCTGCCATGCCTTTACCAACATAATCATTGGCATCGCCTTCAAGTTCAATATGCAAGCCACCAGCATTCCAAACACCTAGACTTTGTCCTGCTGTTCCGGTCAAATGCAGCTTAATAGGTTTGTCACTCATGCCAAGATTGCCCCATAACTCTGCAATCTCGCCTGAGATACGCGCACCAATCGAGCGATCACAGTTACCAACGTAATAACTATAGTCGCCACCATTGCCTTGACGAATATTCAGCAGCATATCACTAATCATCTGCTCAGCAAGCAAGCCTTTATCAAATGGCTCATTGCGCTCAACTTGACAAGTCTGCGCTTTGCCGCTACTGGCAGGATGACTAAATAATAGAGGCGATAAATCAAGATGCTGTTGCTTAGCAGTATTGCCTTCTAATATATCAAGCAAGTCAGTACGTCCAACCAACTCTTCCATCGTGCGCACGCCAAGCTTTGCAAGCCATTCACGGGTTTCAGTTGCGACAAATTTAAAGAAGTTAATCAGCATTTCAGCTTCACCGATGAAGTGATCATCGCGTAGCTGGGCTTTTTGAGTGGCAACGCCCGTTGGGCAGTTGTTTAAATGGCAAATACGTAGGTATTTGCAACCGACAGCTATCATCGGCGTGGTGCCAAAACCAAAGCTCTCAGCACCAAGAATGGCGGCTTTGACCACATCAAGTCCTGTCTTTAGACCGCCGTCGGTTTGAATACGGACTTTATGACGCAAGCCATTAACGCGTAATGATTGATGAGTTTCAGCAAGACCTAGCTCCCAAGGCGAGCCAGCATGATGGATAGACGACAGAGGTGATGCTGCCGTACCGCCGTCATAACCTGAGATAGTAATCAAGTCAGCATAGGCTTTCGCCACACCTGTTGCAATCGTGCCAACACCCGGACGCGAAACCAACTTAACTGACACCAACGCATCTGGATTGACTTGCTTAAGATCAAAAATAAGCTGCGCCAAATCTTCAATCGAGTAAATATCATGATGCGGCGGCGGTGAAATCAACGTCACACCCGGCACCGAATAACGCAGGCGCGCGATTAACGCATTGACTTTACCGCCTGGCAGCTGACCACCTTCACCAGGTTTTGCCCCTTGAGCAACCTTGATCTGCATGACTTCTGCTGAACGCAAATAGGCGGGCGTTACCCCAAAACGACCAGAGGCAACTTGTTTAATTTTTGAGTTACGCAGTGTCCCATAACGTACAGGGTCTTCACCGCCCTCACCTGAATTTGAGCGACCACCAATAGTATTCATAGCGATAGCGATGGCTTCATGCGCTTCTGGCGACAGCGCGCCCAGCGACATACCAGCAGAGTCAAAACGCGACAAAATGGCTGAGATATCTTCAACCTCATCAACGTCAAGTGGATTGTCCGTTTTAAGCTGTAGTAAATCACGTAAAGTAGCGACCGGACGGCTATTGACAATTTCTGCATATTGACGGTAATTGTCATAATTACCAGTTCGTACCGCCAAATGTAGGCTATTAATCACATCAGGATTAAAGGCATGATACTCTTTATTAAAGACAAATTTTAATAAGCCGCCTTGATCAAGTGGGGCGCGACGCTTAAAGGCATTTGCCGCAAGCTGCGCTTGATCTGCTGCCAAATCAGCAAAGGTTGCGCCTTTAATACGACTTTGCACGCCTTTAAAGCACAGATTAACCACTTCTTCAGAAAGACCTACCGCCTCAAATAACTGCGCACCGCGATAAGATACAATGGTAGAGATACCCATTTTTGATAAAATCTTTAGCAGACCTTTATCTAAGCCTTTACGGAAATTTACCCGTGCCTGAATCGGATCACCAAGCAGCTCGCCAGTCGCAACCAAATCATCAATCACGTCATAAGCTAGATAAGGATAAACGCAGGTCGCGCCAAAGCCAATTAATACCGCGACTTGATGTGAATCACGTGCCAGACCGGTTTCAATAATTAAATTGGCATCGGTACGTATACCTTGTGCAATCAGATAATGATGCACCGCCCCTGTGACCATTATGGCATTGGCAGGGACTTTATCTACCGCAATGTCTTTATCAGATAAGACAATCAAGGTATGACCAGCACGAATGCTACTGGCAACTTGCTCGCAGATAGAGATAATGGCAGTGGAAAGTTCTAATGTACGGTCATAATTTAAGTCGATACGTGCCATCTTAAAAGCAGGATCATTCACAGTTTCAAGTTGCTGCATCTTACTTGCTGAGAGCACCGGCGATGACAAGATAATACGATGCGCGTCGCGGGCTGATGGCGCAAACACATTGGTTTCAGCGCCAAGGCAGGTCTGTAGCGACATTACAATAGATTCACGTAGTGGATCAATCGGTGGATTGGTCACCTGTGCAAACTGCTGGCGGAAGAAATCACCGACATGACGAATCTGCTGTGACAGTACCGCCATTGGCGTATCATCACCCATCGAACCAACTGGCTCTTGCGCATTTTCAGCGTTAGGGCGGATGATTTCTGTACGCTCTTCATTGGTGATGTGATACATTTTTTGCAATGCTTTTAACGGCTCACCGCGACATGCCTGTGCAGCTATCTCTTCTTCTAAGCGCTCATCATCACGGATATGGGTCGCCTCGTCACGTAACCATTTACGATACGGATGCGCCTTTTTAAGCAAGGTCGCAATGGCTTTGGTATCCATTATTTGACCGGTTTGAGTATCAATGACCAGCATTTGACCCGGTCCAACACGACCTTTAGCGAGCACGTCTTTTGGCTTATAATCCCAAACCCCTACTTCTGAGGCGACTGTAATATAACCATTCTTCGTCGTCACCCAGCGCGATGGACGTAAACCGTTCCGATCAAGCATACAGACCGCATAGCGACCATCTTGAATCACAAGCCCTGCAGGACCGTCCCATGCTTCCATATGCTGTGAGTAAAACTCATAAAACGCTCGCAGATCCATATCCATGCTATCGACATTCTGCCAAGCAGGTGGTACCAGTATCGACATTGAATGAAACAAGCTCATACCGCCTGACATCAGTACTTCTAGCATGTTATCTAAGCTAGATGAATCTGAGCCAGTGCTATTGACCAATGGCGTTAACTCATTCAAATTGGGTAGTTTATCTGATTTTAATTTTGGCGTACGCGCCTCAGACCAGCTGCGGTTGCCGGAGATGGTATTTAGCTCACCATTATGCGCCAGATAGCGGAAAGGCTGGGCTAGTGGCCAGCGCGGTAGCGTATTGGTTGAAAAACGTTGATGGAATACCACAATATGCGACGCCAAACGCGCATCTTGTAAATCTAAGAAGAAAGCTGGCAAGTCTGATGGCATCACCAAACCTTTATAAATAATAGTCTGACAGCTCAATGAGCAGACATAAAACAGCTCATCATCAACCAAGCGTTGCTCAGATTTTTTACGCGCCACAAACAGCTTGCGATTAAAATCATCTGCCGCTAAACCATCCGGCGCATTGACAAATACTTGCTTAAAATCTGGTAATGTCTGACGCCCAATTTCACCGACAATGCTTAAATCAAGTGGTACATCGCGCCAGCCGGCTACTTCTAAGCCTTGTGCGGTAATCTCTTCATTTAATACTTGTAGGCTATGCTGAGCCGTTGCCGTATCTGGATTGACGAATACCATACCAACCGCGAAGTTATCCGTTATCTCAAACTGTTGCTCTGCTGCAATGTCTCTAAAAAAGGCAACGGGCGTCGCTAATAATAAACCACAACCATCGCCGGTTTTGCCATCAGCTGCCACGCCGCCACGATGGGTCATACAACTTAGGCTGTGAATGGCTGTTTTTACCAAGTCATGACTGGCCTGACCCTCAATATGAGCAATCAAACCAAAACCGCAATTGTCAGAAAAGTCATCTGGCGAGGCCAAATGCGTATGGGAGGAAATCATTGACATAGCTGGTCCTTTTAAGTAAGCGGAAGTTTATGCAACCAATGTGATGCACAAACCGTTTTCCGCAAGCAGAACGGGCTGGATTATATTTACACATCCGGATTAACAAAGCGCGAGCAGAAAAATTATTGCCAGTGCGCTGGGTATGATAAAAACAATTATCAAAGTACCCTGTATGCTAGCAACATTTGAGCCATCAATTTAACGCGGACTGATAGGATAACTTGGTGAAAGTATTCAATGTCAATCGTCGCAAATCAAAATATTAAGCACTTCAACGTGACTACTTGTCGATCTTATGTTGGTTATAGGTTCCAATATGAATCTTATAATCTTCAATGACCAAACTAGTAAATAGCTGAAAAAACGCAGTTTATCCATCAAATGTGAATATAAGACGCCTATATTCAAGCGCCTTAACAATCCTAATAAGGATGATAGTAAGAGAAGTTGCGCCACTTGCGATATGCTGATCGTAGCGGATAACTAGTAACCAGCTAACAAGTAGCAGCGCTTGAGATATGATGTTTTCTGTTAATCATTTATCCTAGATCTAATAAAATTAGAAGCTAACAAATGACTATTTACGATAACTATACAGAACGTCACCCATCCTTATATTAGTGAATGATCGACAAAAAATCTAGTCTTTTCTGCCGATTCATCCGTCAGATTTTGTAAGTGTTTATATTGCTATTGGTTATATAAGATATCATAACCCATAAGTAAATGATTCATAAAAAAGCCCACTGTATTTTTCAGTGGGCTTTTTAACGTATATGCTTACTTAAAATTAGTCTTTCTTTTCTTCGATAAGCTCTTTTATACTGTCGTTTTTGGCTTTTGGCGCTGCCGCATTGTTAGAGCTATTATTGGCATTTTTATTCGCCGAGCTTGCATTTGAATTTTTATTATCCGAATTTGTACTGTTGGGATTGGCAGTGTTATTCGGCGCCTTAGGCGTGGCAACCACTGGTGGTTTTTTCGCTGAATTAGTATCAGCACCAGATACAACAGGCTTTTTGCTTTCTTGCTCAGGCTTACGGTTATTATCAGTACTTTTAGGGGCTGAGGTAGTAGGAGATTGCTCTTCTATACCGAAAATACGCTCCTCATTAACTGTCAAGGTATCAGAGGTATCAACGGACTGACGAATGCTTTCAGTCGCACTGCTATTGGTCGATTCTTGAGGAGTACGGTTGGTCGCATTGCTTGCGGCTTGCTCACTGTTATTTACCGTAGGTGTTTTTTGACGTAGCGGCACTTCACGCTTGGTTGGTCTCAGATTGACGGCACGGGTGCGTTTTGTACTCAAATCTTTTACAGGATCAGGGCGCTCATAATTATCAATGATGCTGACGTAGCGATTAATCTCTTCAGGCAATACTCGCACATTGGCAGGCAGCTTAAAATCTATCAGCTTAGCCGCACCAACTGCTTCTTGTGGACTACCCATCAAGCCATAAGTCAGCATATAACGGACTTGCTCGTTTTCATCAAGGTAGCGGAAATATGTAAATTTGCTACGGTCTTCACGTCCTTCTAGATAACTGACAATCACCTCATTTTCAGCGACATTCATGACCTGTACTGTCCACTTGCCTTTGTTGGCAAGCAGATAACGCTTATCTTTAAATTCATCAGGGTAGCTGCGCAAATCACGAACCGTTTCATCAAAACTTATCGGTTGTACGTCAGTATCAAGCTCATGCAGCGATTCAATTTTCAATGGCTGCTCAAGCTCCGCACTCAGTGTTTTCGGCGCTGCTATGGGCGCATTTTCTATCTTGGCGCCCATCGCTGGCGTTTGGCTAAACATCCATACCAAAGCGGTGGTCACACCCAACATCAGAGTCGCTATCAGCCAAATCAGCGCTTGACGGCGATAGGATTGACTCGCGGTGCGAGTCGTCGAGCTAGATGCTGCCATGGAGGTGTCCTTGGTAAAGATATGCTTAGGATAGGGTCGTAAAAATTATACAGATAAAACCAAGCGCTCTATACTCACTTCAAAATAAACGAGAATCGCTTTTAGTACCGTGCTATTTCTATATTGAAAAATTAACTGCTTATAGTCATTTATAATATATGTTCTTTTATAGCTTACGGTGCATGCGTGGCTAGCACGTCGGTGAGCAGATGCGGGTCAAAATCATTGGTTAATACTGCTTCACCCAATGATTTTAACAAAATAAGGCGGATTTGTCCGTGTTTCACTTTTTTATCATGCCCCATTAAGTCTAAAGCAATCTGAACTTCAATAGGCGGCGGCGTGATCGGTAAATTGGCTAATGACAATATGCGCTTAACACGAGCAACCTCATCGCTCGTTAACCAGCCGATTTTTTGCGACAGCTCAGCCGCTTGTACCATGCCCGCAGCGACTGCCTCACCATGTAGCCAACTACCGTAACCTTCATGAGTTTCAATCACATGACCAAACGTATGACCAAAATTTAATAAAGCACGTACACCTGATTCTCTTTCATCTTGGGCGACAACATCAGCTTTGTACTGGCAGCAGCGCTTGACCGCTTCACCCAGTACCGCTAGATCTAAAGCCATCATTGCAGGCAGATTGTGCTCAAGCCAAGTCAAGAACTCGGCATCCATAATCAGCGCATATTTAATAACTTCAGCAAGCCCTGCTGACAGCTCGCGCGCTGGCAGGGTTTTGAGTGTGCTCATATCTGCCAATACCATTTGCGGCTGCCAGAATGCGCCAATCATGTTTTTGCCTTGCGGATGATTGATACCGGTTTTGCCGCCGACACTTGAATCCACTTGAGATAGCAAGGTGGTTGGTATCTGAATAAAATTGACGCCGCGCATAAAGCTTGCCGCTGCAAATCCCGTCATATCACCAATGACACCACCACCAAGCGCAATCAGAGTAACATCACGATTAAAATGCACTGCCATCAACACATCATAAATCTGATTGATACTCGACTGGTTCTTATATTGTTCGCCATCTGGCAGCACGCACACCTGCACGGTAAATTGGGTTTCTAACGGCTTCTGTAAGGCCTGCAGATAAATCGGCGCAATAGTGTCATTGGTAACAATCAATACCTGGTGACCCGTAACATAAGGGACAATTTGTCTAGCCATACTGCTATTTTCTGCTATTGCGTTTTCAGTAATGACGATTGGATAGTCATGACTTTGCGTATGTACTGTCAAGTCAGCATGAAACAGTGGCGTTGCCATGAAAATCTCCTTAATTCTTACGAGTAAAATTTAACTAAATAGGTATTCGATAATATTGGTCATACTAGTCATTTTTTGACATCAGTCTTTTTCAGGCTCTGAATCGACAGACGTAGAAATACAAAATGAGTTAAGCTGCTGTAATAATTGATTGACCATGTGCCGTGGATACGTATGTCCTGTTGGCATAATGATATGCGCTACTTCCCTGTACAATGGATCACGCGCGCTATATAAACCTTGCAGTATTTTTCTGGGGTTTGGCTGTTGTAATAAAGGACGCGATTTGTCTTTCGCAGTACGAGCCATTTGTACATCGACAGGCGCGTTGAGATAAATAACGATACCGCGCTGCTTTAAATACTCACGATTTTCAGCTGCCATCACAGCACCGCCGCCAGTCGCTAAAACAATTTGCGGTTGCTGTGTTAGCTCATCGATTGCACGCGTTTCCCGTTCTCGAAAGCCCGCTTCACCTTCTTTGGCAAATATCCAAGCGATATCGGCACCGGTCTGCGATTCGATATACCAATCGCTGTCTACAAACGAGCGCCCGAGCTGCTTTGCCAGTAATCTGCCGATTGTGGTCTTCCCTGCTCCCATCGGCCCTACCAAAAATACCGACGGTAATTCCTCAACCATAGTACTCACTCAGCTAAATTAGGTATGATACAACGTCATTGATATTCTGGCTAGTAATGAGCTGTGATTATTGTTAGTAAAATCCTTGCCAGCCTAAAAACCAACCATTAAAAAAGCAAGCACTAAGGCTTGCTTTTTATGGCTCAAAACCTACTAAAATCTGACTAATCTAAGCGACTAATACCATCATTGATCAGTTTCGGCGTGATAAATATCAGCAGCTCTTCTTTGGTATTGCTGCGCACGTCTTTACGGAAGGCTCGACCGATATAAGGCAAATCACCTAAGAAAGGTACTTTATCGACGCCATTATTAGTACGGTTTTTAAAGACGCCGCCCAATACAATGGTTTGACCATCTTCAACAATAACGTTGGTAGAAATCGAGTCTTCAGCGATGGCAACCTGATTGTTAATAATGGTCGGTGTGCCATTGGTGATTAGCAGCTGCAAACCAATCTTACCATCTGGAGTAATATTTGGCGTGGCTTCCAAACTTAAAGCAGCTTCTTTAAAGCTAGTAGTAGTCGCACCACTTGCTGATGCTTCTTGATAAGGAATCTGCGTACCAGAAGATACTTTTGCCGTTTGCTTATCAGAGGTCAAAATCTTTGGCGTAGAAATCACTTCACCGCGGTTGTCTGCTTGCATGGCTGACAATTCGAGATCGAGCATGAAATCAGAAATACCTAGCAAACCAAAGGCAATACGACCTGCTGGATTATCAACGCCTAAGTCAACGTTTAGATTGTCAGGACGAGTAATATCGTATTTAGGATAAGAAACGGTCTGACCATTAATAGTCGTGGTCTGCACATCAAAATCTTTTAAGTCCCATAAAGTTTGGTTACTGCCACCGACCAACAAGTTCCGATTATTGGCAGCGCCATTTGACAAGATACCCCAACGCACTCCAATCTCTTTACTAAAGCTATCAGTCGCGCTAACGATACGCGCTTCAATCATGACCTGACGGACAGGAATGTCGATTTTACCAATCAGCTTATGGATATTTTCAATGCTGGCTGCCACATCTTTAACAATCAAAGTATTGGTACGCTCATCGACTGTTACCGTCCCACGATTAGAGAGCAAGCTATTGCTATCGTTAGTATTAGCATTGGCGCTGCCAGTATTGCTACCGCCAGAGGCTCCACCACTACCTTGAGAGATCAGGGTTAGGACATCTGCCGCTTTTGCGTAGCTTAGACGGATATATTCAGTACGTAACGGTGCATAAGACTCAACCGCTTGCTGGGCTTCAAGCTCACGTGCTTCTTGTTCAGCAAGCTCAGTTGAAGGCGCAACCAAAATTACGTTACCGTTTTCACGTTTGCCCAAATTTTTACTTTTAAGAATGATATCAAGTGCTTGATCCCAAGGTACGTTGATAAGGCGCAAGGTAATATTACCGGCGACCGAATCACTAGCAACGATATTCATCTCTGTAAACTGCGCTAAGATATCTAGGACACTACGAATCTCAACATCTTGAAACTCCATAGATAGCGCTGCACCAGTATAGACTTTTTCTTCAAGCGTCGGCTCACGTAGCAGCTCAGGTCGTCTGATACCAATATTTAGCTGACTGCCTGATTGATAGGCTTGATATTCAAAATCGTCTTTCATATTGATGGTAATAACACCATTTTGACCTTGGTTTTTAGTATCAATACTGTCTACCAAACCACCATTAACATTCAAGCGGCGTAGCAGATTTCTAGGTACGGTACTGCCTGTCAAACGCACAACTAACTTATTACCTTGACGCTGAACGTCTACAGGAATCGCTTCATTGGCAAGTGAGATACTAACGCTACCACCGCCATCATTCCCTGCTGAAAAATTCACAGCGCTTAAACCATCATAACTATACTGCTTACTGACTTGTGCAGAGGCAAGTTGTGGGCTTAATAAAGGGTTGACACGTACGACCATGGTGTCAGCAGGTACTTGGTTTTTTGTGACCGTGGTTCTAATAGGCGCGACAGCAACGCTACTGGTTTCAACAATGGGCGTAACCACAGCCGTGGTAGTAATAGCCGAATTGCCATTTAGGACATCTTGTACAGGGTCGTTGGTAATGACTTTCGTGACCACCGGAGCAATCACTGGACGATTAGGGTCCGTAATCGTCAGCAATAATTCATTGCCATCAATCGCGGTGGTATAGTTGCCCGTCTTTTTTAGCCCAACGATAAGACGGGTGGTATTGTCACTGTTTAAGGTGGTGACCTCATTGACCATACCGATATTATATTCTTTAAAGCGACTAGCAAGACCGTTTTGCACCTGTTCAAAATCCAGCACCAAACGGCTAGGATTGTCGAGCTGATAAGCGGCTGGTAATACTGGCGCACCTGAAAACCCTAAACGCATTTGCGTTACGGCTGGCGCAGTCTGCACCACAGAGACATTGTTGATGCGCTGCTCGGCATGGGCAATGCTACTTACAGCTATCATACTCATTGCCAATGCAGAGATGGCAAAAGTAGAAGATACGCGGTTGCTCATCGTCATTACCTTGTTATTGCGTACTGTCATTATTTATTCCTCAAAAAATCTGCCGACTTAGCTTATAGGGGACACCAGTGACTGGGGTTTTTCAACAAACCCAGCACGGCTGTCTGGCACAATTTCAATCAAGTTAATCTGAGTCGGTGTGATTTCAACAATACGACCGTCATTCAATCCAAGATAATTACCCACTCTAACACTAGCAACTGAGCCATCAGGACGCTGTACTAAAGCATACTGTTGACCTTCAGGCGAGATAACCACACCGCGAAAAATCAGTTGTGTCAGCTCGTACTGTTCAAGCGGTTCTTTGACTCGGGTTATATCAGGGCGTACCCCATCAATAAAGGTGGTCGGACCTTGTACGTTCACTAAACTCGGTGGCAAAAATGGACTACGCTGCGCACTGGCGCTATAGACAAAATCTTCTACCAGCTCGGCCTGAGGAGGAGGCTCAATCGGCTGCGCAGGCTGGTTACGGATATCAGCCATTGCCTGTTCTGCTAAACCGATACGATCCGTACAACCCGTTAGAGATAAAACAGTAGCGCTTAACAGCAATAACCTTAACTTAGGCAGTTTGTGGCTAGTCATTAGTTGCCTCCTGCAGCAGCATCGGTGGGTAAAACTTCAGCCGCCGCTGCATCACCTTCAGGGAGCGCTTCTTTTGAGCGATAGGTTTTGGTTTGCAATACCAAATTTAGCTCGGGTAAAACATCCAAGGTTGGCTGCGGATTACTGACTTCGAAGTCGTGCATGGTGATAATCCTTGGTAAAGCTGCCAAACCACTGATAAAGCTACCAAATTGATGGTAGTCACCCAACGCTGCAATACGAATAGGCTGCTCAATAAAGAATTCATTTTCAATTTCAGGCTCAACAGAGATATCCTGAAAACGTATGTTACTGCCCACGCCCGTCATATTGATACCCTCAACCAATTCTGATACACGGGTATCTTTTGGTAGCTGGTCAAGCAAAGTATTAAACTCCGCTTCCATTTGAATCACTTGAGCTTGATAAGCTTGCAGATGGCGCGCGCGCGATTCTTTTTCGCGGTAGCTATCGAGCAAGGTTTGTTGTTGGCTTTCTGCTGCTGTAATTTCATCGATTTTACTGCTGATTGGTAATGCCCATGACAAAGCAGCAATCAAAGCAATAATAAAACCAATGACGGTGACTTTAACAGGGAGCGGCCAACTGCCATAGTTTTCAGAATCCAATGACTCAAAACTGCGGCGAAACTCATTTAAATCAAACTGTTTTCTTTGTCTTATCACCGTCTTTTTGATTTTAATGCGGGTTTTTTTACGGGTCAGTTTCATAACTCACCTCCAGGTACAATAGCGCCATCAGCACCTTCTACAGGAACGGCCGTTTCAGACTGTACTTTAGTCGTGATTACAAACTGCACATAGCTGTCTTCAGGATAAATAGGACGCGGTTGTTCACCTGGCGTAGTGACCGTATTTTCTAAAACAGGGGCTGCTTGATAAGCGGTGATGTTTTGCTGAATATTACTTACGGCTGAATCGCCCATCCACTTACTGCTATCAAGATTGCGGATCAAGCTTGATACCACGTTTGGATTGTCAGCAAGACCTGTCAATGTTAATACATCCCCTTCACGCTTTAGATTATTCAAATAAAGCGCTGGCGGAATGGCTTTAGCAAGATCATCCCATAGACGTACAGGTACAGGACGTCGACCTTGCAAGTCTTGAATAACTTGCATACGTGAGATGATATCTTCACGGCGCTGCTCTAAGCTATCAATCTCGACCAACGCTTTATCCAAGCGAGCGTTTTCTTGTTCAATCAGTGCATTGGCATCTAATTGTTCAGCAAGTTCGTTATTAAAATAACTCCACGTCGCAAATGCTGCAAGCAGAGACAACAGTGTCACTGCCACCACCAAGGTGATAAACTCTTTATTGCGGCGGGCACGCTCTTCTTCTCGCCAGGGCAGTAGGTTAATACGAGCCATTAGTCAAAGCTCCTTAACGCCAGACCGCAAGCGGCCATTAAGCTGGGTGCATCAATCGCCAGTTGCTCATGATCGATATGCGGCGCAATAGTCATATTAATGAACGGATTTGCAATACTCACAGGCACGCCCAATCGCTGCTGCGCCATACCAGCAAGACCCGCAATAGAGCTACTGCCACCAGCAAGAACCACATGATCGATACTACTATATTGACTTGAGGAGAAATAAAACTGTAAAGAGCGAGTGATTTGTTGGATGGTATTTTCTATAAATGGTGTTAAGACATCGGTATAGTAATCATCAGGTAGAGCACGCTCGCGCTTACTAATAGAAGCTTCTTCAGCAGACAAGCCATAGCGGTTTTGGATGGCTTCTGTCAGCTGACTGCCTCCAAATAACTGCTCACGACTATAGATAAACTCGCCATTTTTGGCGACATACAATGTTGTTTGATTGTGTCCGATATCAACCAGCGCCACCAAATCTGGCAAGTTTGGCAGACTGTCTGCCATCAAGCCAAAAGCACGCTCAATGGCATGCGACTCAATATCCATTACCTTGGTTTGCAGACCACCAAAGGTTAAGGCATCAACTCTTTGGTCAACGTTTTCTGAACGAGAGGCGGCAAGCAGTACTTGCACCATGTCCTCATTAATATGAGAGGGACCCAATACTTCAAAGTCCAAATTGACGTCTTCTAGCGGATAAGGTATGTATTGGTCAGCATCCAAACGAATTTGGGCTTCACGCTCAACGTCACTTAGCACCATATCCATATCGATGATTTTAGTAATCACCGCTGACCCTGAGACTGCTGTGGCTGCACTACTACCCGCCGCTTGGCAACGCCTTGCTAAGCCTGCTATAGTATTGCCTACCACTTCCGTGTCTACAATGAGTTTGTCGATGACTACGCCTTCAGGTAATATTTCAGTACCATAAGATCTTAGGTGAAAAACGCCTTGTTGGCGCTGTATGTCAACCAACTTCACTGAGGTGGTACAAATATCCACGCCAATCAAATGTCGACTCTTAGAAGTAAATAGCCTCACAAACTCTATACCTTATATTAAGTGTACAATCTGATAGTTATTTGTAATAATTTAGTACAATACTTTACTTAACAGATAGATTCAAGCATTTAAATGTCCTGTAGAGGCTAACTTACACATTTATTATTACTTGGCTATTTTGTTCAAGGTATAATGTTTTTTATCTGTTGCAAACCTTAATCGATAAGTCTGACTATGACCAAAAAAAATGCCACCGTTCGTCTCATTCACTTTTTGGTGGGGCTTTTCATTGCCTGTCTAGCGTTGGCGGTTGTATTAGCGCTTGCCGTTCCTATTGGCTTCTATGGTATGGCGATGTATTTATCGCCAACGTTGCCAAGCACACAAGAGATTAAAACGGCAACTTTAGAGATGCCATTACAGATATATAGTAGTGATGACAAATTGATTGGGCAATATGGCAACCGTTTATCATTGCCTATTACCTTTGAAGAGATACCGGAAGACTTGACCCATGCTTTTTTGGCAGCAGAAGATTCTTCATTTTTTCAGCACAGCGGTATTAGTATTAAAGGATTAGGGCGCGCGGTCACCGAAGTGGTAACGGATGATGAAAGCCAAACAGGTGGCTCGACCATCACCATGCAGGTCGCCAAAAACTATTTTCTAAGCTCAGATCGCACGTTAAATCGCAAACTAACGGAATTATTTTTAGCCCGTAAGATTGAAGACGAGCTGAGTAAAAACGATATTCTTACCCTTTATGTCAATAAAATTTACTTAGGTGAAGGCGCTTACGGTATTCGTGCGGCTGCCAAAAAATATTATAGTAAATCGTTAGAAAATCTCACCATTGCTGAGATGGCAATGCTTGCAGGTTTGCCGAAAGCGCCCTCTAAATACAATCCTGTTGCCAATCCAAGCCGTGCGCTCACGCGCCGTAACTGGATTATTGGTCGCATGCATGAATTGGGTTACATCGACAAAACCCAATATGACGAAGCCATTAATGCGCCCATTGGTATTAAGCTTTATCAAGAAAAGCTGGATGTTAATATGCCGTATTTGGCCGAAATGACGCGCGCAGCTCTGGTTGATCGTTATGGTGAGCAAGTTATGCATGGCGGCTGGCGTGTACGCTTGACGGTTGATAGTCAAGCGCAAATAGATGCAGAAAAGGCAATTTTATCTGGCTTGGTTGATTACGAGCATCGCCATGGCTGGCGTGGCGCCGAAGCAAATGATGAACCGCTAAAGAATTTCAGTCGCTATAGCAATATGTCGCCTGCCAAAGTCACTAAAGTGAATACCAGTAGTTTTGAGGCAACCATGCTTTCAGGAGAAAGCGTGACCGTTAATTGGTCTGGTATGCGCTGGGCACGTAAATACATCTCTGCTGATCGCATTGGTTATTTTCCAAGCAATGCCAGCCAAATAGTGAGTAAGAACGATATTATTCGCCTGATACCGACTGCTAGTGGTGGCTGGCAGCTTGGTCAAATACCTGAGATACAAGGTAGTTTGGTTTCTCTGAATCCTGATACCGGTGGCGTTCGTGCCTTGGTCGGTGGCTTTGATTTTAACCATAGTAAATTTAACCGTGCTCTGCAGGGCTGGCGTCAACCGGGTTCCACCATTAAACCCCTTGTATATACAGCAGCATTAGAAAAAGGTTATCGTCCAGATAGTATAGTTTCGGATCGCCCGCTTCAAGTAGGTGACTGGAAACCAAAAAACTCTGATGGTCGCTTCTTAGGTGATATCACGTTAAGCCGCGGACTTTATTTATCACGTAACTTAGTATCTATTCGCTTGCTGCAAGCAATTGGCATCTCTGACGCTCGCAACTTATTAGATGAATTTGGTCTTGATAAAGAAAAGCTGCCAACTACTTTGTCTTTAGCGTTGGGTACAGGTCAAGCAACCCCATTACAAATGGCAACCGCTTACGCCACCTTTGCCAATGGCGGGCATCGCATTCAACCTTATTTTATTGAACAAATTTATAATTATAATAATAAACTTTTATTTCAAGCCAATCCTCAGCAAGCTTGTGCCCTATGTTTCAATGAGCAGCTCGACAATGTCAATAAAAAACTAACTGAAGAATATGATGCAAAAATAGAGGATAGTAAAAAAGTAGCTGAAGACGATAAAACAGGCGACGCTAAAGAATCGCCGGCAAGTAAAAATACAGAAACTGATATAGAGGCTGACAAGAGTAGCACCCCTACTAAAGACAGTAACAAGATTGATTTGAGTATTTATGATGCCAGCCCAGAATCAGATCGCCTAAAAGCACCTGTTGTACAGTACGTACGCGCTGAACAAGCTCCGCGTATTTTAAAGCCTAAAGTCGCTTATGAGATGGCAGATATCTTACGTGATGTAATACAGCGTGGTACAGCGTTTAAAGCAAGATCTTTGGGACGTGATGATATTGGCGGCAAGACAGGAACCACCAATGAAGCGAAAGATGCTTGGTTTGCAGGCTTCCATCCTACCAATGCAACCGTCGTCTGGATGGGATTTGACCAACCATCAACCATGGGTCGTCGCGAATATGGTGGTGTGGCAGCCCTACCCGTTTGGATGGATTTTATGAAAGCCCAACTTAACGACACGCCTAGCCAATGGGTCTCTATTAACAACCGTGCCAAATCCAAGAAACAAAAGCAAAACATTATAGAGATGATGGATGAAGGGGTCACTGAACTTGATGGCGAAGATACTGATACAGGCAAATCGGAAAAACCAGTAAAGACATCTATTCAGAAGCGCCAGCCACCTGCTCCAAAACCTGTTGAAACGCCGGCAGTTACGACCGCTGTTAAACCTGCTAATAATGGTATTACTAATAGCCCAGCGCAGAAACCAAAACCATTAGTAGTCAAGCCTGTAGAACGTATGCCAGCGATGCCTGAGTAATAGACTGCTTTCTATATTGATACATTTAAAAAAGGCTGGTTCAGTAAACACTGAGCCAGCCTTTTTTATAGGGCATATTTCAATTGCATTTAATTTTATGCCCTACTCAGCTTAAAGGTAGCAGCTAATCATTAAGTACTCATAACGAAGCTTTGAAAATATAATCTAAGCCATAAGAACTAAAACTCCACCATACCAGCACGTAGCTGATCAATCAGCTCCAAAAACTGCTGACGCCATTCACGTATGGTCGCATCATCTGGCAACCATTGATTGGACAGTGTCACTACATTGACAATCAAATCAGGCACTTGTTTTTTGTCATCAGCCGCTTTATCCACCGAATGCTCAGATATCACGGCATATAGACAACGCTGATAGGCATGTTCTATATCAGCCAGAAATCCTTGCTGCTGTAACTGCTTTAGACGCTGCACTTCAGGTGATACTTGCGTACGCTCGATCAGTGCTTCTTCGATATCTAGCAACGTCGGCGTCGTCAGCGTTATATTATAAAAGTGACCAAGCTCTTGTAAAAAAGCTAAAAACGTACCGTATAGATGAAAAATAGCGGTCTCACAATGTGCTTGATATAACTGCTTGTCAGTCGTGTCTGCAGCGGCTTGACAGGCAAGGCGGCAAAAATATAGCTTTTGATTGGTACGGTCAGCTTGATATTTGGCAACGCGAGTTTTATCTGCCATGCGCTTATCCTTTTTAGTGAGTACTGCTAAAAATAATCGGAAATTACGAATACTTATGAATACTAGAGCCAAAATCTCTAACTATTTAAGTTATGCAGTGTACTATTTTATCTCATCATTTCCCAAGAAAAAACTTGTTGTGATGGAATTTTAAAGCAAAAAAAGCCAGCAACTTAGGCTAGCTTTTTTATTTATTCAAATAACTAGACGCTATCTAATTTAATGATTACCTTGATTCAACTCTTGAGCAAAGGCTTCATCGAAGCTTGCAAAGTCTGTCGCATCAGTCGTTGCTGACATATCAAACGCCGCATTTAAGTCTTTATCTTGCAGTTTTTGCTCTGCTTTTTCTTTACGAGCTTTATGATAAGCAAGACCAGTACCAGCTGGAATCAAGCGACCAACGACTACGTTTTCTTTCAGACCACGTAACTCATCCACTTTACCAGTGACCGCAGCAGCCGTTAGGACACGAGTCGTTTCCTGGAACGATGCGGCTGAGATAAAGCTTTCGGTTGCCAAACTTGCTTTGGTAATACCAAGTAATTGACGTTCAAACTGAACTGGAAATTTGTCTTCCGCTTCTAGCTTGGCATTCAATGCTTTGATATCAGCATATTCTACTTGATCACCTTTAAAGTGGTTTGAATCGCCGCCATCGGTAATCTCAACTTTACGCAACATCTGACGAATAATAACTTCGATGTGCTTGTCATTGATTTTTACGCCCTGCAGACGATAAACATCCTGTACTTCGTTAACGATATAGTCAGCAAGCGCGGTTTGTCCTTTCAGACGTAAGATATCATGCGGATTCTGTGGACCATCAGCAATAACCTCACCACGAGCTACCGTCTCGTTTTCGAAGACGTTAATCTGACGCCATTTCGGGATCAGCTCTTCATGAATCTCGCCATCTTCATTAGTAATAATGAAGCGATTTTTACCTTTGGTTTCTTTACCAAAGCTAACAACACCCGTCATTTCAGCCATGATAGCGTGATCTTTTGGACGACGTGCTTCGAATAAATCAGCTACACGTGGCAGACCACCGGTAATATCTTTGGTACCTGAAGACGCTTGTGGTACACGACCTAGAATCGAACCGGCTGCAACTTTCTCACCGTCGCTGACGCGAATGATGGTTTCAGCAGGTAAGAAGTAAACGACTTCTTTACCTTCGTCTGTGTTCAAGATAATCGCCGGACGTAAGTCTTTTGCTGAGCTTGAACGATCTCGAGTTGCTAGAATCTCAAACGAGCTCATACCAGTCGCGTCATCAACTTTTACGGTAGCCGTTAAGCCATCAGTGATTTCACTGAAACGTGCGGTACCCGCGAATTCTGTAATAATAGGATGCGTGTGCGGATCCCACTTAGCGATGGTTTGACCGCCTTCAACTTGGTCTTCATTTTTTACAAGAACGCTTGAACCATAAGGTACTTTATAGCGCTCACGCTCACGACCAAGCTCATCAGTCAAGGCGATTTCAGCTGAACGCGATACGATAACCAAATGACCATCAGTATGCTGTACAGTCTTCATGTTTTCAAAATGCGCTTGACCAGCACTACGAACTGAAATGCTGTTGTCCACAGAAGCAGAACTTGCCGCTCCACCAACGTGGAAAGTACGCATGGTCAACTGAGTACCAGGCTCACCGATAGACTGCGCCGCCATAACACCAACAGACTCGCCGATATTCACTTTATGACCACGAGCAAGGTCACGACCATAGCACTGTGAACAAACGCCATGTTCGATATTACAAGTAATCACTGAACGTACCCAAATATCATCGATTGCATTGTTATCTAGTACTTTAACCCAATGCTCATCGATCAACGTACCCGCTGGAATCAAGATTTTTTCAGCATTATCGTTATAAGTGACATCACGTGCCGTTACACGACCTAGTACTAGCTCGCCCAACTTCTCAATGATTTCACCACCTTGGATATGTGGCTTCATGAGCAAACCTTGCTCAGTACCACAGTCATCACTGGTAATAACCAAATCTTGGGCTACATCAACCAAACGACGCGTCAAGTAACCTGAGTTAGCTGTTTTCAATGCCGTATCCGCAAGACCTTTACGCGCACCATGCGTTGAGATAAAGTACTGAAGTACGGTCAAACCTTCACGGAAATTCGCTTTAATTGGTGTTTCAATGATTGAGCCATCTGGCTTAGCCATCAAACCACGCATACCAGCAAGCTGACGAATCTGGGCGGCACTACCACGAGCACCAGAATCTGACATGATAAAGATAGAGTTAAATGACTTCTGCTCTTCTTCTTCACCTTTAGCGTTGATAATTTTATCAGTCGCTAAGTTGTCCATCATCGCTTTAGCGACTTTGTCATTGGTACGTGACCAAATATCGACCACTTTATTATAACGCTCACCAGCCGTTACAAAGCCTTGCTCAAATTGGTCTTCAATTTCACGCACTTCAGCTTCAGCGACTTCGATGATTTGCTTTTTCAGTGGTGGAATAACCATGTCATCGATACCGATAGACACACCAGATAGTGTCGCTTGTGCAAAACCAAGATACATCAATTGGTCAGCAAACATAACACTTTCTTTTACGCCCACTTTACGGTAGCAAGAGTTGATCAGTTTAGAGATATTCTTCTTAGTCATCTCTTCATTACATTCGTCAAACGACATACCAACAGGCATGATGTTCCAGATTAACAAGCGACCAGCAACGGTATCTTTGATACTCGTCTCTTTAGTACGATTGCCATCATCATCAATATGCGTTTCAGTGACACGAACTTTAATCTTGGCGTTAACATGTAAATCGTTTGAACCAATCGCACGCAATGCTTCATTAACGGTAGCAAAAATCATGCCCTCGCCTTTGGCATTTACTGACGAGCGGCTGATGTAATACAATCCCAATACAACATCCTGTGATGGTACGATGATTGGCTCACCGTTCGCAGGAGACAAGATGTTGTTGGTCGACATCATCAGCGCACGAGATTCAAGCTGAGCTTCTAGTGTCAATGGCACGTGAACGGCCATTTGGTCACCATCAAAATCGGCGTTGAATGCGGTACAAACTAGAGGATGGAGCTGAATCGCTTTACCTTCAATTAGTACTGGTTCGAACGCTTGTAGACCCAAACGGTGAAGCGTTGGTGCACGGTTAAGAAGTACTGGATGCTCACGGATAACCATGGCCAGCATATCCCAAACTTGTGGCTCTTCACGCTCTACCATCTTTTTGGCAGCTTTAATCGTCGTCGCCAAACCATGAGACAATAGTTTGTTGTAAGTAAATGGCTTGAACAATTCAAGTGCCATTTTCTTTGGTAGACCACACTGATGTAGACGTAGGGTTGGACCAACAACGATCACCGAACGACCAGAATAATCAACACGTTTACCTAGTAAGTTTTGACGGAAACGACCTTGCTTACCTTTGATCATATCGGCCAAAGATTTCAATGGACGCTTATTACTACCAGTAATAGCTCGACCGCGGCGACCGTTATCAAGCAAGGCATCTACTGATTCTTGCAACATACGTTTTTCGTTACGTACGATGATATCAGGAGCACTTAACTCAAGCAGGCGCTTTAAACGGTTATTACGGTTAATAACGCGGCGATATAAATCGTTCAAATCTGATGTTGCAAAACGACCGCCTTCTAGTGGTACTAGCGGACGCAAATCTGGTGGTAGTACTGGCAAGATATTCATTACCATCCACTCAGGCTTGTTATTAGAATCACGGAATGCTTCTAATAATTTAAGACGCTTAGACATCTTTTTAAGCTTGGTTTCAGAACCCGTTTGCGGAATCGCTTCACGCAGCTCATCAATCTCTAAATCTAAGTCGATATCTTTTAAAAGGTCTTGAACCGCTTCAGCACCCATTTTGGCAGTGAATTCATCGCCAAATTCTTCAAGGGCTTTATAATAATCTTCGTCATCAAGCAGCTGATACTTCTCTAAAGAGGTCAGACCTGGCTCAGTCACGATGTAGCTTTCAAAATACAAAACGCGTTCGATATCACGGAGTGTCATATCTAGCAATAGACCGATACGGCTTGGCAATGATTTTAAGAACCAAATATGCGCAACAGGGCTCGCTAAATCGATATGACCCATGCGGTCACGACGAACTTTAGCGGTCGTGACTTCAACGCCACATTTTTCACAGATAACGCCTTGGAACTTACGACGCTTATATTTACCACATAAACATTCAAAATCTTTTACTGGACCAAAAATTTTGGCACAAAAAAGACCATCACGTTCAGGTTTGAACGTACGATAGTTAATGGTTTCAGGTTTTTTTACTTCACCATGCGACCATGACTTAATAACGTCAGGCGATGCCAAGGTAATTTGGATGCTATCAAACTCATGGTTACCATTGCTGGTAGGGCTTTGCATGATATCGAGTAAATCTTTCAAGTTGCTTCTCCGTTATCTTTATAATCATCTGACAGCGTATTATGAGCGCGGCCACGATGAATGAAGGCAATGAATAGGGTTGAGACAAATTACTAAAAGCAGCAGCAATGAGCATACTGCCTTTAGTTGACAACTAAGTTAAACAACGGATTTAGTTGCTTTGTTTTAACTCAATATTGATACCCAGTGATTTGATTTCTTTGGTCAATACGTTAAACGATTCAGGCATACCTGGATCCATATATTGCTCACCATCGACGATGTTTTTGTACATACGCGTACGGCCTTCAACGTCATCCGACTTCACAGTCAGCATCTCTTGTAGCGTATATGTCGCGCCGTAAGCCTCTAGTGCCCAGACTTCCATCTCACCGAAGCGCTGACCACCAAACTGAGCTTTACCGCCGAGTGGCTGCTGCGTCACTAGTGAGTAAGAACCTGTTGAACGCGCATGCATTTTGTCATCGACCAAATGGTTAAGTTTAAGCATATACATATAACCGACCGTTACTTTACGGTCAAACTTCTGACCAGTACGACCATCATACAACGTCTGTTGACCATCGCGATCCATACCAGCAAGCTCTAACAGATCTTTAACTTGGCTTTCTCTTGCGCCGTCAAACACTGCTGTGCCCATTGGAACACCAGCACGCAAGTTGTCTGCTAGCGCCATGATGTCATCATCACTCAAGCTATCAAGATCAACTTGCTCACCGCCGACTTGGTTATAGATTTTGTCTAAGAAGTCACGTAAGTCTTTGATCGCTGCTTGCGATTTAAGCATACCATCGATCTTCTCGCCCAAGCCTTTTGCCGCCATACCCAAATGCGTTTCTAGGACCTGACCGATGTTCATACGAGATGGTACACCAAGCGGGTTCAAGACGATGTCGACGGTATTACCATTTTCATCATAAGGCATATCTTCGACTGGCATAATGCGCGAGACAACACCTTTGTTACCATGACGACCAGCCATTTTATCACCTGGCTGAATACGACGCTTAACCGCTAGATATACCTTAACGATTTTTTGTACGCCATGTTGTAAGTCATCACCAGCGGTTAGTTTGCGTTTTTTCTCAGCAAACTTCACATCGATGTCTTTTTGCTTATCAACCAAATACTCAGCGATTTGCGTTAGACGCTCAGAGATTTCTTCTTCAACAGGCTGAATATCAAGCAAAGTCTCAAGGCTCATATCTTTCATATCAGCCAATGCCATCACTGTACCGGCTTTTAGACCAGAACCACCACTGACTTTTTGACCATCTAATAAGTTACCAATACGACCACGGGCCGCTTCTTCAAAGATACGTAGCTCTTCTTTTAAATCTTTACGATAGCTATCAAGCTGTGATTTTTCAATTGCTCTTGCACGTGCATCTTTTTCAACGCCGTCACGAGTAAAGACTTGAACGTCAATAACCGTGCCTTTGCTTGATGTTGGTACACGTAGCGACGTGTCTTTAACATCAGCCGCTTTTTCACCAAAGATAGCCCGCAGGAGTTTCTCTTCTGGCGTTAGTTGCGTTTCACCTTTTGGCGTCACTTTACCAACTAAGATATCACCAGCATCAACTTCAGCACCGATATAAACGATACCAGCTTCATCGAGACTTGATAGAGCTGCTTCGCCAACGTTTGGAATATCCGCAGTAATCTCTTCGGTTCCAAGCTTGGTATCACGTGCCACACAAGTCAATTCTTGGATATGAATAGTAGTGAAACGATCTTCTTTAACTACTTTTTCAGACAGTAAGATTGAATCTTCGAAGTTATAACCATTCCACGGCATAAATGCGATGCGGATGTTCTGACCCAATGCCAACTCACCAAGATCCGTTGAAGGACCATCGGCCAAGATATCACCTACAGCAATAGCATCGCCTTGGTTAACGATAATACGTTGGTTGATACAAGTGTTTTGGTTAGAACGCGTATATTTAACTAAGTTATAGATATCAATACCGGCTTCACCAGCAATCATCTCATCTTCATTTACACGAACCACAACACGTGAGGCATCAACGTCTTCGATCACACCGCCGCGCTTAGCAATAACACAAACGCCAGAGTCACGAGCAACGTGACGCTCCATACCGGTACCTACTAATGGCTTATCAGCACGTAGCGTAGGGACTGCCTGACGCTGCATGTTTGAGCCCATCAAGGCACGGTTAGCATCATCATGCTCTAGGAATGGAATCAGACCAGCGGCTACCGATACAACCTGACTTGGCGACACATCCATATGCGTCACTTTTTCTGGCGGCATACGGACGAATTCACCATAGCTACGGACACTAACCATTTCATCAGATAACGCGCCATCGGCAGTTACTGGTGAATCAGCCTGTGCAATGACCGTACCGACTTCTTCAATCGCTGACAGATATTCAATAACGTCCGTTACTTTACCATCTACTACACGGCGATAAGGTGTTTCCAAAAAGCCAAAGCTGTTGGTTTTAGCAAAAGTTGCTAATGAGTTAATCAAACCAATGTTTGGACCTTCAGGAGTCTCAATCGGACATACGCGACCATAATGGGTATCATGTACGTCACGTACTTCAAAGCCTGCACGCTCACGGGTCAGACCACCGGGTCCTAATGCAGACACACGGCGTTTATGCGTGACTTCAGACAATGGATTATTCTGATCCATAAACTGCGATAACTGGCTTGAGCCAAAGAATTCTTTGACCGCAGCAGCAACAGGTTTTGAGTTAATCAAATCTTGTGGCGATAAGTTATCAGATTCTGCTGAGCTTAAACGCTCTTTGACGGCACGTTCAACACGTACTAGACCAACACGGAATTGGTTTTCTGCCATCTCGCCTACTGAACGAATGCGACGGTTACCTAAATGGTCAATATCATCGACTTCACCGCGACCATTACGAATCTCGATAAGCTCTTTTAGAACGTTAACGATATCGGCATTGGTCAATACGCTACGTTCACGCTGGATATCAGCGTCATCGGTATCTACAAAATCAAGACCTAAACGACGGTTAAACTTCATACGACCGACATTCGATAAGTCATAACGATCCGCGTTAAAGAACATGCTGTCAAAAAGTTTCTCAGCAGTTTCAACCGTTGGTGGCTCACCTGGGCGCATGACTTTATAAATTTCAATCAAAGCTTCTTCACGGCTTGACGTACTATCAGCGCGTAGCGTATCAGCAATATAACTACCTTGGTCGATATCGTTGGTAAACAGAATACTAAATTCTTTGATAGATTCACTGGCTTCAAACGCACTTAATTTAACCAATAATTCATGGTCAATCAGCGTGTTAGCACGAGCAATAACTTCATCATTAACGATGATGTCTTCGGCTAAAATGCGCTCATATAAGTATTCATCAGGAATCGAGATTTTCGTCATACCGGCTTCTTCAAGCTGACGGATACGGCGAGCATTAATACGTTTGCCCTGCTCAACCACCACGTCACCTGCAGGAGTCACGATGTCGAACTGTGCCATCTCGCCACGTAAGCGATCAGCAACTAGATCAATCTCGAACTGCTCTTCGCCTTTATAAACTCGCACTTTATCAAAGAATAAATCTAAGATCTCAGAAGTGCTTAAGCCTAAAGCGCGTAAAATAATAGACGCCAATAACTTACGACGACGGTCAATACGAGCAAAAACCAAGTCTTTAGCATCGAACTCAAAATCTAACCATGAACCACGGTAAGGAATGATACGCGCGTTATAAAGCACCTTACCACTTGAGTGCGACTTACCTTTATCATGGTCAAAGAACACACCAGGTGAACGATGTAGCTGAGATACGATTACACGCTCAGTACCGTTAATAATAAAGGTACCGTTAGCAGTCATAAGTGGCATCTCGCCCATATAGACGCTTTGCTCACGGATATCTTTAATAGCCGCTTTGCTGTCTTTATCTTTGCTGTCTTTGTCTTTGATGATTAAGCGAATTTTGACACGCATAGGCGCAGCAAATGTCGAACCACGTAAGATACACTCACGCTCATCAAATTCAGGCGTACCTAAATAGTATTCAACGAATTGTAGCTCTGCGTTACCAGAGTGACTCTCAATTGGGAAAATAGAAGAGTATGCAGCTTGCAAGCCAGTATTCTCACGAGCTTTTGGCTTTTTATGCTCTTGCAAAAATTGCTCATAAGAATCTACTTGGATAGACAACAAATAGGGAATGTCCATCACAGTAGGCAATTCAGCAAAACTTTTGCGAATACGCTTTTTTTCAGTATAAGAATATGCCATCGAGAGTCCTTACAGTAAACGTGGAAACAAATTAAAATCGCGGCTGGCGTGCATAAATACTATGCAAACTAAGCGACGTAAACGATAATATAAAACAGGTGTTCTTTTTAAAGCATAGTTAATCTTTTTAGGGCGTTGTATCAATTACTATCTTAACAATCAGTGCTTGCTTTGCACTCTAAATACGATCTTGCTATCGTCATTTAAGTCAGCCTATATGACTGCTCAGAGCGAAAACTTCAATCTTAAAGTGTTGCCAATATGTCACTTTTAAAGCTTAAGTGACAGTTGCTTTATCTAAATATAAATGCGACTAACATTGTGTATAAACGATTTAACATCCAAACTGGCTACTGCCAAAATCAATATCGTCGCTGATGTATACCGTCTACGAGCCTATATACTGACAGTAAAATCACGCTAGAAAGCTTATTCAATAGTTTTTAATTAGTAATAAATAGGACAATTATAATGCTTATAAATAATAATATTCAGAGTCAATATAAGTGATAATGTTAATAGAAAACGTGCAGACACAAAAAAATGCCAAACATCTATTGACGTTTAGCCACATTATCTGATTTCAATAACTACTAAGTGTGCTTGCATGTATATCGTCTGTCCTTTTGATGGGTATCCACCGTGTTGTTGCTTACGACTGTTGGCAGACACAAAAGGTCAAGCTACGAATTATAGTAAAAAAAAGCTGATAATGCAAGGCATTACCAGCTTTTTTTCGTACTGCCGTTAAACTATTTTAGTTCAACAGTTGCACCAGCTTCTTCAAGTTTCTTTTTCAACTCTTCAGCTTCAGCTTTGTTAACGCCTTCTTTGATTGGAGCTGGAGCGCTTTCAACCAAATCTTTCGCTTCTTTCAGGCCAAGACCAGTAGCTTCACGTACGGCTTTAATTACGCCAACTTTCTTCTCGCCAAAGCTGGCAAGAACTACGTCAAACTCGTCTTTTTCTTCAGCAGCAGCAGCAGCAGGGCCAGCAGCAGCAGGTGCAGCAGCAACAGCAGCTGTTACGCCGAATTTTTCTTCCATAGCGCTGATTAATTCAACGATATCCATTACTGACATTTCAGCGATTGCGTTTAACACGTCATCTTTAGATAGTGCCATGAGAACTCTCCGTTATCTGATAAAAATTAATTGATTTTAAAATCGCTTGGATTGCTTGCCAAATTTTCAAATATTGTTGGCAATAAAGTGCAATCGGCGATGTCAAAGTTACGTTAAAACAAGCAATTAAGCAGCTTCTTTTGCGTCTTTGATTGCTGCAACAGTGCGAACGAACTTGCCAGGAACTGCGTTCATAGTCTGGACAAGCTTGGTCACTGGTGCATTCATAGTAGCCATCAAGATAGAGATTGCTTCGTCGCGAGTTGGTAGCTTCGATACGCGCTCTAGCTCTTCTGGACCATAAACAACACCACCAACTGATACCAATTTGGTCTCTAAAGCTTTGTGATCTTTGCTGAAGTCAAAAATGACTCGAGCGGCAGATCCCAAATCTTCCATAGAGAAAGCCAAAAGTAATGGACCAGTCATACGGTCTGACATGCTCTCAAATTTAGTGCCTTCAAACGCACGTTTTGCTAGGGTATTTTTTACCACTTTTAAAACGACGCCTTTTTCACGGGCTTGTTCGCGTAGCTTAGTAAGCTTTGCAACACCAATACCATGATATTCGGCAGCTACTGCTGAGTAAGCATTAGCAGCAACTTCAGACACTTCAGCCACAACTTGTTGTTTTTGCTCTAGCGTTAATGCCATAAGTTGACTCCTTTAATCTAATCAATCATCCTGTAATCTAAATCACAAACTAAGATTGACTTGATACGACACGTTACGAGTATATTTATTAAAAACAAATGTGCTCATAACGACTGATTACGGCACCGTTATCAGAATGACATCAAGTGATAGGTTGCCCTATCGGCTCTTATCAACAACTGGGTGGGCCACCGTCTGCGTAGGACAATTAAGATTTTCATCTGTCATCGATTAACAACAGCAGCTCAATGTAATGAATTTTGATCTACAAGAGTCATAATCCATTTTACCAAACCGCTGTCTACCTACGGTCTTAGACAGCATAGCGTTTGCTACGCTGACCTAATTCTTTAAAATATTTTGTCCCATTATTCAAAATCGTTGAATAACAGATCATACTTAATTATTTCGCTGTGCGGTATGGAACTGGATCGATACTTAGACCAGGACCCATGGTGCTAGACAAGGTAATTTTCTTAATGAAAGTACCTTTAGAAGTAGCAGGCTTAGCACGTCTCAAATCTGAAATGAGTGCTTCAGCATTCTGGATTACTTGCTCAGCAGTAAAACCAACTTGACCGATAGTCGTGTGAATAATACCTGCTTTGTCTACACGATACTGTGCTTGACCAGCTTTAGCGTTAAGAACGGCTTCAGCAACGTTAGGCGTAACCGTACCGACTTTAGGGTTAGGCATTAGACCACGTGGGCCTAAGATAGTACCTAATTGACCAACAACACGCATTGCATCAGGAGCAGCGATAACCACGTCAAAGTCCATGTTACCGGCTTTGATTGATTCTGCTAGGTCTTCAAAACCAACGATGTCAGCACCAGCTTCTTTGGCGGCTTCAGCAGCAGCACCTTGAGCAAATACAGCAACGCGTTTGGTTTTACCAGTACCCGCAGGTAGGTTAGTTGCGCCACGTACAACTTGATCAGATTTACGTGGGTCAACGCCCAAGTTTACAGCGATATCAATAGACTCTTTAAATTTAAGAGCTGGCAAATCGTTTAGGATTTGAACCGCTTCTTCAATCGTGTATTGTTTTTCGTGCTCAATACGGCTATTGATTTCTTTTTGACGCTTAGTAAGTTTACTCATTTACACACCCTCCACGGTAATACCCATTGAACGTGCAGTACCAGCGATGGTACGAACAGCAGCATCAAGATCAGCAGCAGTTAAATCTGCATCTTTAGTCTTAACGATATCTTCTAACTGAGCACGGTCAACTTTACCGACTTTAGCGGTATTAGGTGTACCAGAACCTTTAGCAATACCAGCAGCCTTACGCAAAAGGTAAGCAGCTGGTGGTGACTTCATGATGAAGGTAAAAGACTTATCGCTATATACAGTGATCTCAGTAGGAATCGGTAAACCCGGCTCTTGGTTTGAGGTCGCAGCGTTAAATTCTTTACAGAACGCCATAATGTTCACGCCTTTTTGACCCAATGCTGGACCAATCGGTGGTGAAGGATTTGCTTTGCCTGCAGGCACTTGCAGTTTGATGTAACCATCAATCTTCTTAGCCATGATACTCTCCTAAATGGGTAATAGCGCCAAATCAATGTGGTATAAACCTTATTGACTAACAGCTCCCCGGTTGATGAACTCTTTTGCTGATTTAATCTAGCTTCTCAACTTTACTAAACTCAAGCTCAACCTGAGTCGGTCGATTAAATACGTTTACGGTTAAATGTAATTTAGACTTTTCGTAATCCACTTTTTCAACCAACCCTTTAAAGTCAGTGAATGGACCATCGATAACTAACAACTCTTCGCCCGGCTCAAATAGAGTCTTAGGACGCGGGTCAGTTTCAGTCTGATTCAAACGGTTTAGAATACGATCAGCTTCTACTTCCGTAATCGGCGCAGGCGTCTCTGGCGTACCGCCAACGAAGCCCATAATACGTGGGCAATCTTTAACGATGTGCCAAGTATTGTCGTTCATATCCATCTGGATCAATACATAACCCGGAAAGAACTTACGCTCGCTTTTACGTTTTTTGCCGTCTTTCATTTCGACGACTTCTTCAGTAGGTACCAATACATCGCCGAAAAATTCAGCGAATTCACTACGATTAATACGATCAGTTAATGAACGCTGTACTTGCTTTTCATATCCTGAAAATGCTTGGACAATATACCAACGCATATCACGCTCCTGATCATTATAAGTAAGTCGTTATCCATAAATCTTGGCTAAACAGTCGCTAATACGCGCCATTAACCAATAAATATGCCAACGAACCAATTAAAAAAGTTATCTAATAGCCAAACTAATAAACCAACAACCGCAATCATGACAATCGTTTGCCATGTATATTGGAAAGTTTCGTCTTTGCCAGGCCAAGTAACGCGGCGTAGTTCTACAGCAGCGTCTTTCAATAAAGTTTTAAATGCACGGCCCTGATTCGTCATTGCAAGACATAACAGTGCAAATACAAAAAGCGCAACGATAATACCAATACGTACCCAAAGGTCATTAGCAGGTTGCCAATAGCCGGGCAGATATTGATTAACTAACGTTGCACCAATTAAAACAACTGCGGCTAGTAACCACAAAATCACATCTTTTACTGAACCCGTCTTAGCAATCTCAACAGCAGTCGTTTGATTACCCGCTGAAATATGCTTATCTTTGGACAGCATTCCACCAGCAACTGCCTTGGCATCAGATAACTTAGTCTCGAGGTTATCTTGATTATTGCTCATAAAGAACTCACTTCGGAGATGGTGGGGTATAACAAAGATGTGATAAGAAGATGGCAGGCGATGTAGGACTCGAACCTACAACCCTCGGTTTTGGAGACCGATGCTCTACCAATTGAGCCAATCGCCTAGGGGTGTTAAGGCTGATAATTATACAAGGTTTTACTAAGAATGCAAGTTTTAAGACGATATTTTATTTACTTAATACAATGAATCATTACTTTAATTAATAAAAGTCAGAAAATTCTGTTTAAAATCAAAAATAGAAGTCAAAATCTGAGATAGATTTATTGCTTTAAATTTTTAAACATACAGACCTTATTTTTATAAATACTAAATTGATTAGCACTTCTGTGATTTAGCAAACCATACCCACAAAAAAGCCACCCTCTTTCGAGGATGGCTTTTGACTAATTATTAACAACGATCAGATTACTCTGACAGCATTAAGTATTAGTTCAATACGTTAGCAACAACACCAGCGCCTACAGTACGGCCGCCTTCACGAATTGCAAAGCGAAGACCTTTGTCCATAGCGATTGGGTGGATAAGCTCTACGCCCATCTCAACGTTATCACCAGGCATAACCATTTCAGTACCGTCTTGTAATTGGATTGCGCCAGTTACGTCAGTGGTACGGAAGTAGAACTGTGGACGATAGCCGTTTAGGAATGGTGTGTGACGACCACCCTCTTCTTTTGACAATACATATACTTCAGCGTCAAACTTGGTGTGAGGAGTGATTGAACCTGGCTTAGCTAGTACTTGGCCACGTTGTACGTCTTCACGCTTAGTACCACGTAATAGTACGCCACAGTTTTCGCCTGCACGACCTTCGTCAAGCAGTTTACGGAACATCTCTACACCAGTACAGGTGGTTTTTTGCGTGTCACGGATACCGACGATTTCGATTTCGTCGCCAACGCGTACGATACCAGATTCAACACGGCCAGTTACAACAGTACCACGACCTGAGATTGAGAATACGTCTTCGATTGGCATTAGGAATGCTTTGTCGATGTCACGCTCTGGCTCTGGGATGTAGGTGTCAAGAACGTTTAATAGTTCTACAACGGCTGGTTGACCATATTTTTCTTGTGAGCCTTTTAGGGCTTCAGTCGCAGAACCGTGGATGATTGGGGTGTCATCACCTGGGAAGTCATAGTCGCTTAATAATTCACGAACTTCCATTTCTACGAGTTCAAGCAATTCTTCGTCATCAACAACGTCGCATTTGTTCATGAATACGACGATGTACGGTACGCCAACCTGACGTGAAAGCAGGATGTGCTCACGGGTTTGTGGCATAGGGCCGTCAGTTGCTGATACAACTAGGATTGCGCCGTCCATCTGAGCCGCACCGGTGATCATGTTTTTAACATAATCGGCGTGACCTGGGCAATCAACGTGAGCGTAATGACGTGATGGGGTGTCATATTCTACGTGTGAGGTGTTGATGGTGATGCCACGTGCTTTTTCTTCTGGTGCTGAGTCAATAGACGCGTAGTCTTTGGCTTCGCCACCTGAAGTGATTGCAGCTACGGTTGCGATAGCAGCGGTAAGGGTGGTTTTACCGTGGTCAACGTGTCCGATGGTACCGACGTTAACATGTGGTTTTAGACGTTCAAACTTGGCCTTTGCCATGGGTATTTCCTCTTTTTTTAGGGTCAACTGCTTAATTTATATAAAGTAATTAAGTGAATACTGACCACATTAAGATAACTGTTAAAAGGGTGCACATACTAATGTGCAGATATTATAAGAAAATCACGAGCAATAACAAGTCTTTTAACCAATTATTGCTCGATTATCTACTGACAATATAAAGATATGTCCTATATTGCCATTATCGATAGATTTTTGCTTATTCGTCATCATCTTTATTGTTGAATTTAGAGATGATAGCTTCTGCAACTGATTTTGGAATTTCAGCGTACTTTTGGAATTCCATAGAGTAAGTTGCACGGCCCTGTGACATTGAACGCATTTGTGTGGCATAGCCAAACATTTCCGCTAATGGTACTTCAGCACGAATCTGCTTAGTGCCGCCAGGTAAGTCTTCCATACCTTGAACCATACCACGACGACGGTTAAGATCGCCCATGATATCGCCCATATAGTCTTCAGGTGTTTCAACTTCTACTTTCATTACTGGCTCAAGTAGCGTTGGGTTTGCAGCCATGAAGCCTTTACGGAATGCGATAGAACCAGCCATTTTAAATGATAACTCATCCGAGTCAACATCATGGTAAGAACCATCATACAAGGTCGCTTTCACGCCAACGATTGGGTAACCTGCAAGTACGCCATTTTTCATGCGCTCTTGAATACCTTTATCAACCGCACCGTGGAATTCTTTTGGTACCGTACCACCAACAACTTCTTCTTTAAATTCATAAAGAACGTCGCCAGCTGGATCCATAGGCTCAAGACGTAACCAAACATGACCAAATTTACCACGACCACCAGTTTGACGTACGAATTTACCTTCTTGCTCAACCGTGTTACGAATCGTTTCGCGATAAGCAACCTGAGGTGCGCCGATGTTAGCTTCAACACCAAACTCACGCTTCATACGGTCAACAAGAATCTCAAGATGCAGCTCACCCATACCACTGATGATAGTCTGACCAGATTCTTCGTCAGTATGTACACGGAACGATGGATCTTCTTTCGCCAAACGACCTAAAGCGATTGACATTTTTTCTTGGTCAGCTTTGGTTTTAGGTTCAACCGCTAGACTGATAACTGGATCTGGGAATTCCATACGCTCAAGCGTAATAACATTTTGCTCATCACACAACGTATCACCAGTGGTTACATCTTTCATGCCAACCAAGGCTGCGATATCACCAGTACGGATTTCTTGCAACTCTTCTTGAGAGTTTGCCATCATCTGTACGATACGGCCAACACGCTCACGTTTCATTTTAACTGGGTTATAAACGCTGCTACCTTGCTTTAGAACACCTGAATAAACACGAACGAAGGTTAAGTTGCCAACGAACTTGTCATTCATGATTTTGAATGCTAAAGCTGAGAACGGTGCTTCGTCTGACGCTTCACGAGTGCCTTCAGATTCATCTTTGTCATCAAGGATACCTTTAATAGCAGGTACATCCATTGGTGCAGGAAGATACTGAATAACAGCGTCTAACATCTTCTGTACACCTTTGTTTTTAAAGGCAGTACCACAAAGAAGTGGAATGATTTCGTTATCAATAGTCAACTGGCGAATAGCAGAGTTAATTTGATCAACAGTTAATTCACCGTTCTCAAGATACTCATTCATCAATTCTTCAGTCGCTTCAGCAGCGCTTTCTACTAGATACTCACGATATTCTTCCGCTTTTTCTTGTAATTCTGCTGGGATTTCACGCTCATCATATTCCATACCTTGAGACGCTTCGTCCCAATAGATGGCTTTCATCGTTACTAGATCTACAACGCCTTCAAAGTCGTCTTCTTTACCAATTGGGATAACCAATGGTACTGGCTTGCCGCCTAGACGAGTTTTGATCTGTTCTACTACGCGGTAGAAATCAGCGCCAACGCGATCCATTTTGTTAATGAATGCAAGACGTGGAACTTTATATTTGTTTGCCTGACGCCATACGGTTTCAGACTGTGGCTGAACGCCGCCTACTGCACAGTAAACCATGCAAGCGCCATCAAGAACACGCATAGAACGTTCAACTTCAATCGTGAAGTCAACGTGACCTGGGGTGTCAATGATATTGATACGGTGTTCGTCAAACTGTTTTGCCATACCTGACCAAAAACAAGTTGTCGCCGCTGAGGTGATAGTAATACCACGCTCTTGTTCTTGCTCCATCCAGTCCATAGTGGCTGCGCCATCATGTACTTCACCAATCTTGTGGCTAACACCGGTATAGAACAAAACACGTTCAGTAGTGGTCGTTTTACCAGCATCAATGTGCGCAGAGATACCAATATTGCGATAGCGCTTTAGGGGAGTTTTACGAGCCATAGTGTTTTCCTAGGGAAATTCGTGTATATATTAATGTGTTGTGTCTCTACCTCTACTCTATGACAAAGCCATTCAGCCCTGCAATATTACTAATCATTGAACCTAATACGGGCAAAAAAGAGTAACTACTAAGAATAGTGCGGCATCAAACTCAGGAGACTTTCTTTACAGAATAGCATCCCTTTTCAGAACAGCATCTTGACAGATGTCCGCCATCTAAAATGAGTGTGTCTGTTATTATCTTTCAATAATTACAAGCAAATCATTTATTAACAATGGCGACAATCAATAGAATAAATAAATTATATCTAGATGACTGGCATACACCAGTCATCCAAAACTACTTTTAAAAAGCTATATTTAAAAGAACAGCTTAATTAAGAGTAGCTTAGAAACGGTAATGAGAGAATGCTTTGTTAGCATCTGCCATGCGGTGAACTTCGTCACGCTTCTTCATAGCATTACCTTTGCCATCAGCAGCATCATTCAATTCGCCAGCTAAACGCAAAGCCATTGATTTTTCAGAACGCTTTGCAGCAGCTTCAGCTAACCAACGCATAGCCAAGGCGGTACGACGGGAGGGGCGTACTTCCATTGGCACTTGGTAGGTTGCACCACCAACACGGCGAGCTTTTACTTCGACCATTGGGCGAACATTTTCCAATACTTCTTCAAAGAAAGAAACTGGATCTTCGATGTTACGCTTTTGGCTTACTGTCTCAAGTGCACCGTAAACGATACGCTCAGCAGTAGATTTTTTACCATGACTCATGACATGGTTGATGAATTTTGCAACAGTTTGGCTACCAAACTTAGGATCCGGTAGGATCTCACGGGTAGCAACGACGCGACGTCTTGGCATAATAAATATCCTTTTCTTCAGGAGTGTCTGACATTCACAATCTCGCACCAATTAATATTGGATGGCGTTATATCGAGTTGTCAGTCAGCCTTACTGCATGGCGGTGTGTGATAAAGGTTAATGACTCATTTGGTCAAAAATTACTCACATCAGACCCATGCACAGTTAATGTTTGATACAAAGAAACTCATTTAATAACGGTTAGTTATTAAACTTTAGGTTTCTTAGCACCATATTTAGAACGACCTTGCTTACGGTCTTTAACGCCTGCGCAATCTAGTGCACCGCGAACAGTGTGATAACGTACACCTGGTAGATCTTTTACACGACCACCACGGATAAGAACAACACTGTGCTCTTGTAGGTTATGACCTTCGCCGCCAATGTAGCTTGATACTTCATAACCTGAAGTCAAGCGTACACGACATACTTTACGCATGGCTGAGTTAGGTTTTTTAGGGGTAGTAGTATATACGCGAGTACATACACCACGGCGTTGTGGGCACGCTTCCAACGCAGGAACTTTTGACTTTTCCTTGATGGTTTTGCGACCTTTACGAATCAATTGGTTAGTTGTTGCCATGAGGCATCCTTCTCCCGTTTGGTAAAAAACAAAAAAATAGGGAAACGCACCATCGATCTGACTTTAACGACAGATTTTGGCACACCCATTTTTAGGACAGTGTATTATAAAGACTTGTTGCTGCTATTTCAACCACTTATGAGCAGTTGGACTTTACAGCAGCGGATAGATATGTATTCGGTCTACTACTATACCACTTTATCTGTTTTTAACGGCATAACCGAAAAAACAGCTAACTAAATACGGTATCAAAAGTAGATGCTTACATCATTTAGATAAGATATTTAGAGATAAAAAACAGTCGTTTACCTGAGCTATATGGCGATATCGGTTTAATTTTCAATAGAAGTAAGCCGATATCGCCAACATTAAAGATAAATAGCAATTACGTAGAGCTTCAGTATTCTAAAACGAAATAATAAATAAACCTTAATAGCTTATTATTTACTCGACTTAGCAGCGGCTTTTTTTGTTTTGCTGTCAGAAGATTTAACTGCACTATTCTGCTTATCATTCTTAGTGCTGTCGACTTTCTTTTCGTCAGCTGTAGTATCAACATCGTTTTCTTTATCGTCAGCTTTTTTCTGAGTATCTTTTTCATCCTCTTTTGCAGCATTAGCGTCTGACTTTATGTTTTTTGATGCTGCATCTTTTGATTCTTTTTCTTTAGATTCCTTCTCTAGTGGTGCGGCATCTTGAGCTTTGTCTTCTTTCTGCTCAGTGCTGCCCGTTGCCTTACTAACCTTTACTTCGCTGCTACTGTCATCAGTAATAGCGCGATTGGCAAGCTTAGCTTCTGGCGCAAAAGTTGCTTGAGCAACGCCAATGACCTCATCAATCAGCTGACTGTTATAGCGCATACCAACGATAACGGCAGTGGCTGGTAGGAATCGGCGTATCCATGTTAAGTTAATTTGATCCAAATCAACACCGACCTGACTAGCAATACTGTCCACTTGCTCTGCGTAAAAATTAACTTTTTTATTCTGCAAGCCTAAGTTTTTGAGCTCATTGTGTAAACCGCTGCTTTGGGCGCTATCCAGTAAACCTTTACCAATACCAATACCTGCTAGCAATGCTTGCTTCTCTTGCATTTTGCTGAGATCTGCATTGGCAAGTAACTCATAGGCCATTTTGACGCCTTGCTTACCAGTTAACGGCTTATTATAAACAGCGCCCAATTGATAAACCGTGCGTAGAGAAACCAACAATAACCATAACGTATCCGCAAGCAAGCCCGGCAAACCTGCCAAACCTGTAACACCGCCAAGCGTCGCTAATGCACGGTTTTGATTGGCGATATCGGTCGCTAACGCGTAACGCTGCTCGTCGTCTAAGCTCACAATATTGGCAAAGCGATGCTGATTCGGTAAATCAATTTGACTCCAGTTGTCGGCAAGCTTAGCAATTTGAGCAAAAGCGCCATCAACGGTCGATTCAAAAAAGCTGTTCGGTACCACTTTTTTGGCATATTTACCATAAGCAGCAAAGCGTGTGCCCAATAACTGCTGAGTGGCTTTTAACGTTTGCTCACGGAACAAATCTTGTTGGTAATCTTCATCGCCTAAGTTCACCGCTTTAAATTGACGCGGTTTGCCAGTTTTTGCATTCGCGCTATCAATCATGGCACCCATACGCTCTAGATTGCCACGCGTAAAAGAGCCAACCGTACTAATACCTTTCGATAAAGTGCTACGCTTTCCCATCTTGATATCCTTAATATGATGTTTGTTATAAAGTAATATGGTTAAAGTACTAAGTGTTAAATTACTATTGTTAAAATGCTGCTCTAACACCCTTTTTATAATAATACGCTGTTTGCCATTCTAGCGAACCCCTACTGTGAGTGTCAGTGCGAACAATGTTATCGCTATCAGCCCTTTTGTATCTAAAAGTGTCATTTATCGATAACAACTTAACCATCATAGTATATCTATTACATCAGCTCATATTAAAGAAGCTTGTACCATGGCATGCATCGCCCTTATTGTTTGCTTCTTAATAACAAACTGCATAAAACTATAGAATAACCATTGTTGCTGATAAGCCCTATTTTATTATTATTTTGCATTTACTCAAACATTTTGCCACCTCGATACGGTATCATATGCCATAATTCAAAGTACACTTGTACCATTATTTACCTGCATTCTATTTCTCTCAACTCTCTATGAATCCATGATAACGTTAGCGTCCGCTGTTAGCACTTAAATGCCTTGGTATAACAACACCTTTGTTATCAAAAACAGATAGAGATGAAGTGATATGGTAGAAGTAGATATTTTAAAACGATGATTAAAAGTAATTATCAAAAAAATCGTTACTAATAAGGAATATTGTATGCGCCGCGTTGTTATCACTGGAGCAGGGATTGTATCTTGTATCGGACATGATTTGGCTACTGTCACAGAGGCTCTTAAACAAGGACGCTCTGGCATCACATTCAACGAATCTTATGCTGAGCACGAGTTCAAATCACACGTCAGCGGCAGTATTGATCACTCACAGCTTGATACCTCAGCTATTGACCGCAAACTAAAACGGTTTTTTAGTGACGCAAGCCTATATGCTTATGTCAGTGCGTTAAGTGCCATTAAGCACGCTGGACTCTCTTTAGAAACCATCAATAACAATCCGCGTGTGGGCGTAGTCGCCAGCTCAGGCGGCGCGTCAACAGAAAATATCGCCAATGCAATAGACGCCATGCGAGAAAAAGGGTTACGCGGCGTTGGTGCGATGGCTGTACCAAAAACAATGGGCAGCTCAGTATCGGCGGCGCTCGCTACTGGTCTAAAAATCCAAGGTATCTCATACTCATTAACCTCGGCTTGTGCCACGTCAACGCATTGTATCGGTCATGCTGCCGAGCTTATTCAATTGGGTAAAGCAGATGTGATACTCGCTGGTGGTAGTGAAGCAGAACATTGGACTCAGTCTTGTATGTTTGATGCCATGGGTGCAGTCAGCACTCAATACAACGGTACTCCAGAGCTTGCCTCAAGAGCTTATGATAAAGACCGTGACGGTTTTGTTATCGCGGCAGGTGGCGCGATGGTAGTCGTTGAAAGTCTTGAGCATGCCCAAGCACGTGGTGCCAATATCTTGGCTGAAATTGTTGGTTATGGTGCCAGCTCTGATGGCGCAGAAATGGTTGCGCCAAGCGGTGAAGGCGCAGTACGCTGCATGAAGCTAGCACTTGCTGAAGCGGGTTTAGAAAGCGTGGATTATATCAATAGCCATGGTACTAGTACGCCACTTGGTGACATCACTGAGCTTAAAGCTATTGCCAAAGTATTTGATAACGATATCAGTAAAGTGCCTGCCATTAGCTCGACTAAGTCTATGACAGGTCATAGCTTAGGTGCTGTTGGTGCACAAGAGCTGATTTATTGCTTACTGATGTTACAAGACAGCTTTATTGCACCAAGTATCAATATTACAGAATTAGATCCGGCTGCCGAAGGCTTTGATATCGTCACTGAAAAACGCGATGTTGAGCTTGAAACTCTTATGAGCAATAGCTTCGGCTTTGGCGGTACCAATGCAACACTAATCATCAAAAAGTTTGACGCTTAAACTATGGTTGTAATAGATACTCATACCACTGTGCAGACAGATTCTGCCCTACCGCCAGCTAGCAAAACTAGCTGGCGTTTTGGTGACTTATCTGCTGCCGAATTAATGCCGCACCTGCAACGACATTTGTTAGAACAAAATAGCAAAGCAAACTGGCAATTGGTTTGGCTCAATAATGATGGGCGACCTGTGATTGGCTTATTACCAAAGACGAGCTGGTGCGTTTATCCTGTGACTAATGACACGCTGCATGCTACTAAACAGGCAAGCCTTTATAAAGTCGAGAAAACACGGCGTGGGCATGTTCACCTTTATAGTAATTCCAGTGATAGTGCTATTACAAGCTATATGAGTTATAGCGACTGGCAAGAGGAATTAATTGCTTATAGTCAGGCTCATGAAAATAACAGTGCTAGCTCACTCTTAATAAGTCAGGATAATCAGTCGCCGAATTATCAGCATGGCTTGATAGGTTTTATCAGTTATGACATTGGCGCTCATGAATTAAGTCCAACTGCCAATATTGAGATGGCAGCACAGCCGTGCGCGTTATTGGGGCATTATGATATTTACCTAACCGCTGATTCAGACAGTCAAAGCAGTTGGCAGCTAAAGGTAAAAAATGATAACAATAATAACTCTGACAGCAGCTCAGTCCAGCAGGATACAAATGCACTAATCAGAGTGCTGACATCTTATTTAGATAGTTTGGATAATCAACTATCGAATGAGAATGTCACTGAAAAATACTCCTGTAAAACGCCGCCTTTATTACTAGAAGCTCAATGGAGCAAACGACACTATCAGCAGGCGTTCCATCAAACGCAAAATTATTTGCAACAAGGCGATTGTTATCAGATTAATTTAACCCAAGCATGGAGTGGCTATTTAAGCGCTTATGAAGATAATTCAGTCACAAGCCTCATTGACTATTTACCTGCTTTGCACGCTAATACCCAAGCGCCTTTTGCAGGATATATAGCCATTGATAGCTATAATCATGAAGGTAAAGTAAATACATCAAACCATCAGTTTGAATTATTAAGCTGTTCGCCTGAATTATTTTTTACCTTTAGCAAAGATATTGAGACTGGCAAGCATCATATACGTACCAAGCCAATCAAAGGAACCATGCCGCGCGGCTTAACAATCGAACAAGATAATGACTACAAGCAGCAGTTAATCAACAGCGAAAAAGACCGTGCAGAAAACGTTATGATTGTGGATTTGTTACGCAATGACTTGGGTAAATACGCCAAAATCGGTAGCGTAAAAGTGCCACAGCTATTTGCGATTGAGAGCTTTAGTAATGTACATCATATGGTCAGCACCATTACCGCCGAGCTCAAGACAGATACTCATCCGTTAAGCGTCTTATTTGGCAGTTTGCCTGCAGGATCAATTACTGGCACGCCAAAGAAACGGGCGGTGGAGATTATTGCAGAATTGGAAGGGGCACCACGTAGTGCTTATTGTGGCACTATGGGCTATATGAACTTTGATGGTAGCGGTCAGTGGAATGTACTGATTCGCACACTACAAATAACCAGCACAACAGACAACACTAAACAAGTCAGTTTATGGGCAGGCGGAGGTATTACCGTTGCCTCTGACTGCGATGCTGAATATCAGGAGTGCCTAGATAAAGTCGGCAACCTATTATCTGTCCTTGTTAATACAGCTAACCATTGAGCTTTATATTGAAAAACAGCTTAAAGCGGCGCAAAAGAGCCTGCTAACATCATGTTAGCAGGCTCTTTTTATTACTTATGAAATATTGTTTTAGTACTATAGTTGAGCTAGGTATTAATTTGCCTCGACATCCGCTACAGCTTGTAGCGATTTTAACGCATCAATTAAACGCTCGTTCTGGGCAGCGGTGCCAATCGTAATGCGCAAATACTCATTAATACGCGGCTTATCAAAATGACGAACAATGATACCTTGCTCGCGTAATACTTCTGCTATTTGACTGGCAGCACCATCATGAGGACGCGCAAAGACAAAGTTGGCATGTGATGGCAGTACGTCATAACCTAAGGCCGTCAACTCAACCGTCAACGATGTACGCAAATCAATGACCTGCTGGCGGGTTTTCTCAAAGTATTCAACATCTAAGACGCTAGCTGTTGCACCAGCTTGTGCCAACTTATCAAGTGGATAGCTATTAAAGCTGTTTTTCATACGCGTTAATGCTTCAATCAACGAGGCATTACCAAATGCCATACCGACACGCAGTCCAGCAAGCGAACGCGATTTTGAAAAGGTCTGGGTAACTAGCAAGTTATCAAATTCATCAATAAGGCTAACTGCTGATACTTCTACGTCTGGACTACTCTCTTCTAGCTGAGCAAAATCAATATACGCCTCATCAATCACAATCACTGAGTTTGAGTGCTCGCCTGCAAGCTTACGGATATCAGCAAGCGACAATAATAAACCAGTTGGCGCATTTGGATTGGCAATAATGATACCACTGCAAGGTCGACGATAGGCATCAGGACTGATACTAAAATCTGCTTCTAATGGGATTTGCACAAGCTCTATACCAAAGGTATTGGCATAAACGGGATAAAAGCTATAGCTAATATCAGGCGCCAAAATTGGGCGCTCTTTTAAGAAGAAGCTGGCAAATACCAGTGCCAATACTTCATCTGAGCCATTACCAACGAACACTTGATTGATATCAAGATCATAAAGCGTGGCCAATGCGCCGCGCAATTCCTCAGACTCAGGTGCAGGATACAAGCGCAAATCATCCGCTTGCTGCGCTAAGACTTCAATAATCGCCTCACCTACTTTTGGTGAAGGTGGAAATGGATTTTCATTGGTGTTCAACTTGCACAAGTCGTCATGCTGGGGCTGCTCGCCAGGAACATACGGCGATAAATTACGCGCTTTAGATGACCAAAGTCTGTTATCTATCTTTGATTCACTCATAAGTTATCCTACTATTAATCACAGAAATGGTTATTTCTAAAACTGTTATTCTAAAAGTTGTTATCCGAAGACCTGTTATTCCAATCATTGTTTTTGAGAAAATTAGGACTGGTAACGATAACGGGCTGAACGCGCATGGGCTTCTAAGTCCTCATGCTGCGCTAAAATATCTGCCGTCTCAGCCAAAGGCTTACTGCCCGCTTCACTACAATAAATAATGGATGATTTCTTTTGGAAATCATAGACGCCAAGCGGTGACGAAAAGCGTGCTGTACCCGATGTCGGTAGCACATGATTCGGTCCTGCACAGTAGTCACCGATTGCCTCTGGCGTATGACGTCCCATAAAGATAGCACCTGCATGACGAATACTACCAAGCAACGCGTCTGGATTATCAACAGACAGCTCCAAATGCTCAGGCGCAACGCGATTGATCACTGCCATGCCTTCTGCACGGTCTTTAACCAAGATAAGCGCGCCACGATTTTTTAGCGAATCACGAGCAATATCTGCCTTGGGTAATTCAGCCAAGGCTTTTTCAATCTCAATGGCGACTTCTTTAAGCTGTTTTTCACTTGTGGTCACAAAAATCGCTTGGGCAATACGGTCATGCTCTGCCTGTGATAATAAATCCATCGCTAACCAATCAGCACGGTCTTTCGCCGTGCCTTCTGCATAAACCAGTACCTCAGAAGGTCCGGCAATCATATCGATACCGACTTGACCAAATACCGCGCGTTTGGCGGCTGCAACATATTTATTGCCTGGTCCAGTGATTTTATCTACTGCCGGAATCGTTTCAGTACCATATGCCAATGCCGCTACCGCTTGTGCACCACCAATAGTAAAAACGCGATCAACTTGTGCCAAATGCGCCGCCGCTAATACCAAGGGATTAAGAACACCTTTTGGCGCTGGCACAACCATAATGACTTCTTTGACACCAGCAACTTTGGCAGGGATAGCGTTCATTAATACTGAAGAAGGATAAGATGCCAGACCGCCCGGCACATAAATACCGACACGATCAAGCGGCGTGACCTTTTGACCTAAACGATTGCCGAATTCATCTTCATACTGCCATGACTCTTGTACTTGGCGCTCATGAAAGCTCTGCACGCGCGTCGCTGCTGTGGTCAGAGCGCTTTTCACGACATCATCAAGATTGGCAAATGCTTCAGCAAGTGCCTCTTTGGATAATTCTAAAGCCTTCATCGTCGTTGCTGGATGTTGATCAAACTGCTGCGTCAATTCTAGCACCACACTATCCCCGCCATGACGCACTTTACTAATAATGTCATCTACCGTTTTGAGTAAATCGGCATCATTAACGGTTTCAAAAGCAAGCAGTTCTATCAACTGACTGTCAAAATCGGCGTCTTGCGTACTTAATTGGCGCATGGCTTTGTCCTATATTTGAGCATGAATACGGCGGTAAAAAGGATAATATGAGGGCTTAGATGCCAGCTTATTTATAGTAATCACATTCAGACTATACGGTGCTTTTATTAGCTGACATGCAAATACAATAAAACCAGTTTAGCACGCTATGTTCTCCTTAGAGCGCTAAACTGGTTTGGAATTTTGTATAACCATGCTTGATATTATCAATCTACGATAAGCTTTTATCATGTACTGATTTATGAAGTACTGCTGATACTGTTTTTAAAACTATCTAATATCGGCTCAAGCAATGAAAACTTGCGCTTATAACTGACTTGGTTGACGATAAGACGGGAGGAGACATCACAGATATGATCGCGCGCTTCGAGGCCATTGGCACGTAAGGTATTGCCCGTATCAACCACGTCGACTATCAAATCACCTAAACCAACCAAGGGCGCAAGTTCCATCGAGCCGTACAGCTTGATCACATCAACTTGCTGTCCTTGACTTGCAAAATAAGCACGAGCAACATTCACGTATTTGGTGGCAATACGTAGGCGACGGTTTGGTAATGGGGCATCTTTTACGCCAGCGGTCATGAGCTTACACTGAGCAATCTTCAGATCTAATAATTCATAAACATGATTGGCGCCATGCTCAAGCAACACATCTTTACCTGCCACACCAAAGTCCGCTGCACCGTGTTCAACATACGTTGGCACATCGCTTGCGCGTAAAATTAATACTCGGACATTGGGATTTGAGGTTGGAAAAATAAGCTTGCGTGAGGCTTCAGGATCTTCCAATAATTCAACGCCAGCGGCACGCAAAAGTGGCATCGTCTCTTCTAAGATACGACCCTTGGATAATGCCAGTGTTAAGCCTGAAAACTCATCATTTACTTCGTTTAATAAACCACTGGTTGGTAAGCTGTTGGTTACTTCAGTCATAGTGACGCTGGTCCGTGTGCTGATGGTGCTGAAAGTTGTCGCCGTCAAAGGGCATTTTTAATATTACACTAGGCTTAAAATTTATTTTGATTATAACGCCAGTGTTAATACTAGCGTTATAACTTTTAGCAAGCCATATTAATCGTTGCTGTTAATACGCTCGATATTGACACCAAGCGCACGCAATTTGTCTTCAACGTGCTCATAGCCACGGTCGATATGGTAAATGCGGTCAATTAAGCTCTCGCCTTCTGCTGTTGCGGCTGCCATTACCAATGACATCGAAGCACGCAAATCAGTCGCCATCACAGGCGCGGCTGTAAAGCATTCAACCCCTTTTACCACAGCCGTATGACCGTCTACTTGGATAGAGGCACCCAAACGATTAAGCTCAGGGACGTGCATATAACGGTTCTCAAAGATATTTTCGATAAAGGTACTGGTGCCATCAGCCAAACAAGCAATCGCCATCACCTGTGCCTGCATATCCGTTGGAAAACCTGGATGCGGCTGGGTACGAATATCGACCGCTTTTGGTCGACCTTTCATTTGTGCGCGAATCCAATCATCACCCGTAGTGATAATTGCACCCATGTCTTCAAACTTTTCTAGCACAGGTGTTAATAGTAGCGCAGAAGTATTCTTAGTCAATACATCACCGCGTGTCATCAAAGCACCTGCAAGGTAAGAGCCTGTTTCGATACGATCTGGCACGACCGAGTACTCACAACCATGCAAGCGCTCAACGCCTTCAATCGTCATGGTTGCTGTACCAATACCACTGATTTTAGCACCCATTGCGACCAGCATATTAGCCAAATCAACCACTTCTGGCTCAAGCGCACAGTTGCCCAAAACAGTCGTGCCTTTAGCAAGTGCTGCTGCCATGATGACGTTTTCAGTACCGCCTACCGTCACCATGTCAAATGAGAACTTACAACCTAACAGCTTACCGCCCTTTGGTGCTTGCGCAATTACATAGCCGTTTTCCACTGTAATACTAGCACCCATTGCTTCAAAGGCTTTAAGATGCTGATCAACGGGGCGCGAACCAATCGCACAACCACCCGGCAAGGATACTTCTGCCTCACCAAAACGTGCCAATAATGGACCCAATACTAAGATTGAAGCGCGCATGGTTTTAACCAAATCATAAGGCGCATAAAAATTATCGATACTCTTGGTATCGCAAGTGACGGTATCACCCTGCTTTTGGATTTTGATACCCATGCCACCGATCAACTCAATCAAAGTGCGCACATCTTGTAGCGATGGCACATTGTGCAATGTCGTCGGCGTCTCAGCCAATATCATAGCCGCAAGCAACGGCAACGCGGCATTTTTAGCGCCTGAAATGGTGACTTCCCCTGCGATACGACTACTACCAGTGATTAAAAATTGATCCATAAAGGTGACAACCTAACGATAAGTATAAAAACAATGAGAAACCGAATCAATTATCAATGACAAAAATACTTGCTCGTAATAAACAATCCAGTCGTAAATAAAAAGCTTTAACCTACTCTAGCCTTGCGATTGAACATCCCATTCAGCAGGCGTTAACGCTTGAATATTGAGCGCATGAATATCACCACTGGCGATTTTATCATTGACCAAAGCATAAACGGCTTGCTGACGTTGAACGGCGCGTTTACCCTCAAAACTGGCATCAACCACACGCACATCAAATTTAGTTCCTTGATTAGCAGCTTGAATAAAGGCATCTGGAAAATGCGTTTGTAAAAATGCAATCAAATCGTCAGCGTTCATGCTCATAGAATATTCTGCCTTAAGGTTTTAGATAGGGTATAGAGGTAAAGTGACGACATTATAACAAGAGTTTGACCATCTTACAGCACTGTCTTACACAACGATGCTTAACCATTATTAGCCTAAAATAGAATCAATACCCATGTCGGACTTATTAATTGCAACCCTTATTTAAGTGTTTTATCCAAATAACTTAATACTTGTGCGCGTACATCATTGACCCAGCGTAGAGGTGGTGCCATCGCGCCAATACTGGTGGCATGACTGGCACCGGCAATTTCACTTGTCTGCACGGTAACACCTGCCGCTTTTAACGCCTGTGTCATTTTGATGGTATTGGTTGCATAGACAACTTTGTCTTTTTCAGCAGTCAATAATAAATACGGCGGCTGCTGCCCTTTGATCTGACGATCTGGCATTACCTCATCAGGTGTCGCGTCGGCAGCAAAAGCAGTGACGCTACTAAATTTACGAAAGTCATAACTATAAGGACCTGCAATACCAATCACTGCAGTGATATCTTTTGGCTTAATACCATAAGGCTTTAAAAAATCCTCATTGGCGACCGCAGCAACAGCGTTAAACGCTCCGGCAGAATGACCAACGACTGCAAAACGCTCTGGATTGGCATGGAAACGCTTGGCATTTTTATAGCTCCACGCAATCGCTTGCGCCGTATCTTCGACATAATCAGGATAGACATGCTCAGGGGCTTTACGATAATTAATCACTGCAGTCACATAACCTGCTTGCGCCAAACTCTGCCCGACAAAAGCATATTCTTCCTTACTACCACTCTCCCAAGAGCCGCCATGGACGAATACCACCATCGGATAATCTTGTTTGATGGTGGTATTCGTTTTCATAGCCTGCGCTAAAGGTTTTGGATAGTAAATATCCAAATCTTGTAATGGCTCGTCACCATACAGAATGTCTTTACTAACCCCAATGCCGCCATTTGAAGTAATACCGTTAACGATAGCAAGCGCTGATAACGCTTGTGCTTGCTGCGTCGCCAGCGCAATACTGCCCACTGCCAACGCAGTAGTAACCCCTACACGTACGAGTTTGGACATACCTACCTTAGGTCGCTGTACATCATTATTTAAAGCCTTCATAGCAGTATTCCTGTTATATGTCAGTCAGTTGTAGATTTATAATCTTACCTACACTGCATTAACTATATTTGCGATTAATATTTTTTGACTGTACATATTTTACGGAATAACAGGGAATTTATCGTGCTTCTACTGTTATGGGTATTTAGTGTTCTTGTGAGTGATATTTGGGCTACTTTAAGATAAAACTAGCATTAGATAACAATATCTTATCAAGATTAATCACTTATCTAATTCACTTCGATCTATGGGTTTTGATACAGGTCAATGTAAGGGCTGGATGAAGGCTCGGTAACTGGTGAGCCATCTTCGGTCACTATAATAGGTGTGGCACTGATAGTCGCATCTGCTGCGGCAGAACCACTAGTATTAGATATTGCTCTGTTATTCACGACTGCAACTCTAGTTGGATGGGCTGAATTTGCAGCATTGGCCTCATACATGATGTCATCGTTACCCAGCTTTACGCCTCGATCATCGACGACAGTAGTCAGTAGTACCAATTCTGTAACACCAACCGTGCTATTGGCAATATCAATCAGGTGGCTTTGCTGCGTCGGTGTCATACGACCCATGATATAAACCACGCCATTATTGGTCACTGCTCTAATTTGTGACGCTTTCACCCCATCAGCAGCGGCTGTTTTTGCCATCAGCTTTGAAGTGATATAACCGTCATGGACAGTTTGGCTATAGCCTTTTGAAGCACCAACTGTCAACTCATTGTAGACTTGACGAACATCTGGCATAGAGCCTACGACTTTACTGACTTCTGCCTTAATTGTTTCAGTCGGCACTTCACCGGTCAGTAATACAATACTATTAAAGCTATCAATACTCATGCGACTGGTTTGCTGCAAATTTTCCTGCAAACCATAAACGTTAATCTTGACGGTATGCTCAATACTACGATCAAGAAGACGCTGCGGAATAGTGCGCTCAGTCATGGGCACGCCATAAGTACCTTCTGTACTATTGGTCAAATAATTGGTGGTACAGCCAGTCGTGACAATGCTCGATATTAATATAATGCCTATCGCGTTACGGCGCGGTGAGCCAAAAATAGCAGTGCGCAGATTCATCTGTGTCATGATTTACCTCTTTAGTACATGAGTATTCATAATAAATAATAGCAACAGTCAATGGTTGTAATTTTAACAAATATGACAAAAACCTGATTTAATAAAATTATTTTAGTGCCGCTACTCTACTGAATTTTTACTGCTTACAGTTAGGCTTTTGGTAACGACAACTTCATTTAATTTGCTTTGACATTATAAAATTAGCCACGCTTAAATAAATCATGAACAAGTTTTATTACCAAGCTGACGCGATAAATGCGCCTTGCAGCCATTCAGGCTGATTAATTTTTAACCGTTGATTTGGTTGATTGTCTAACATGATATTGGCTTCATTTTTATTTTTTTTATTCATTGTATTATAAGCAATCACATCAAACCGGCATTCATATTTATGATATTGAGGGTTTTGCTGTAAAAAATGACGCGCTGCTTTGATAATTTTACGTTGCTTGGCTGCTGTGACGCTGAGTGCCGCATCACCAAAATGTGATTGCTGTCTTTGCCGTACTTCCACAAATACCAGTGTAGACCATGCTTGTCCTTTTTCTAACATCACTAAATCAAGCTCGCCAACTTTAGGCTGCTGCCAGTTTTGCGCAACCAAAATCAACCCTCGCTCTTGCAAAAACTCACACGCTTGCTGCTCAAAATAACTACCTTGGCGCTGTTTTGGAGAGGTTAGCATTAAAGGTTTATCATTTGCCATGACGTCTATCAGTCTGCTCAACATTTCAGAATTATCATAGCACATCATGCTAAACTAACCACTTTCGCGTGCAGATACTGGTGTGGTTTTTTAGGCTGTGCTTAAACTTTATTTGATAAGGCAGTTTTGCCTTTAATGTTGAATGTTGTTAGCCGGTTTTATCAGTCAGTGCGCCATATCCCTTTATTTATTATCTTAATGACCCGAGGTTTTCATGTCTAGCCCTACCGCGATGCCAGCTTGTCTATATATCGTTGCCACGCCGATTGGCAATCTGAGCGACATGACACCGCATGCCATTGACGTCTTAAAGCAAGTCGCTATCATTGCCTGTGAAGATACGCGCACCTCAGGTAAGCTGTTGTCACACTTTGGCATTAACACCAAAGGCAGTAAGGATGATGATACTGAAGAGGTAACAGTACACAATAATAAGAATGATGGCGAGAACGACTCTGATAGCACGGCTAAACAAAAAGGTCATAATAAGCTTTGGGCTTATCATGAGCACAATAGCGCCATTCAAACACCCAAAATTATTGAAATGATTGAGCAAGGTCATTCTGTTGCGTTGATTAGTGATGCTGGCACGCCACTTATTAGTGACCCAGGTTATCAATTGGTACAAGCAGCACATGCTGCTGGCGTTCGTGTATCCCCTATTATTGGCGCCTCTGCTGCTATTGCCGCACTGTCTGTTGCAGGATTGCCCTCAGACCGCTTTAGCTTTATTGGTTTTCTACCAGCAAAAACACATGGTCGTCAAAAGCAGCTGGCAGCATTGCACTCTCGCACTGAAACCTTAATATTTTACGAAGCGCCGCACCGTATTATTGCCAGTTTAGAAGATATGGCGACTGTATTTGGTGCTGAGCGCGAAGTAACGTTTTGCCGTGAATTGACCAAAACCTTTGAGACCGTAAATAAAAGTACGCTTGGCGAATTGATTGAATTTGTTAAAGCGGATGACAATCAGCAGCGCGGCGAAATAGTGGTGGTGGTCGCTGGAGCCAATGTTGCGCAAGACGATGATGACATCAGTATTCATGATAAATTACTGCAACGGCTACTAGAGGATTTGTCAGTTAAAAAAGCTGCCGCTTTAGGTGCTGATATTACCGGTGTTAAAAAGAATGCGCTCTATCAGCGCTTACTTGAGCTACAAGCACAATAATTTTTAGACATTCCAACCGAATAGACGCAGTTATAAATTCTTTGAGGAGAGATAAGCAATGTACGATGTGATGGCGATAGGTAATGCCTTGGTTGACCACGAATATCTGTTATCAGATGCTGCACTAGAAGAAACTGACCTGACTAAAGGTAATATGACGCTGGCAGGTATTGAAGAACAACAGCAATTATTGGCATATTTTAAGCTGGCAGAAATAGAACCATCAAAACAAGCGGGTGGCGGTTCAGCTGCCAATGCCATGTATGCGTTTTCAAGTTTGGGCGGTAAACCTTTTTATGCCTGCCGCGTGGGCGACGATAAGCAAGGTGAATTTTATTTAAAAGACTTACATGAAGCAGGTGTTGTCACCTCACCTCAGTCCATTCATATAGGCGGTGTAACCGGCTCATGTGTGGTTGCAGTAACTGAAGATGGCGAGCGTACTATGCAGACGTTCCTAGGTACTTCAAGCGATATAACCGCTGATAACGTTGACTTTGACGCGTTAACTCAAGCTGAGTGGTTGTATTTGGAAGGCTACCTTGCTATGTCTGCAGGTATTCAGCCAGCGATGGATCAATTGCGTCAGCAAGCGACTGTAAACGGTGCCAAGATTGCCGTTAGCTTTGCTGATCCAGCCGTTGTGAAATTCGCTAAAGAAGGTTTGCTAAATATGCTCGGCAATAAAGTTGCGGTGATATTCTGCAATAGTGAAGAGGCACGTTTATTTACAGATGAAAAAGAATACAAGTCAGCGGCGCGTGCGCTACTTGAATACTGTCAAATTGTAGTAGTCACTGACGGTGCTAATGGTGCGGTGATTGCACATCAGCCAAATGATGAGTCCGACATTGAAATTCATGATATCCCTACGCCAGCAGTCGATAGTGTCATCGATACCAATGGTGCCGGTGATAACTATGCGGGCGCATTTCTATATGCTTTGTCACAGCAATATAGTTTGCCAGAATGTGGTCGTCTTGCCAGCGCAGTTGCCGCGCAAGTGATTCAACAGCTCGGTCCACGTTTAGCGTCAGAAGATTATCAGAATATTGCCAAACGTGTACTGACTGCTTAAAAAATGAAGCCTAATACTTAGCAGTGTTTAGATAGCTTAGAAAATATAGTTTAGAGAATAAAAGAAGCCCATATCGATTTGATATGGACTTTCTGCTTTATAAACTATTATTTAATTAAGCCGCAGCCAATGCTTGCTCTAAATCGGCTTTGATATCTTCGATATGCTCAATACCAATTGATAAACGAACCATATCAATGCTGACGCCTGCCTTTTCGAGCTCTTGCTCATTGAGCTGGCGATGGGTGGTCGTTGCTGGATGACAAGCTAGTGATTTAGCATCACCGATATTCACCAAGCGTGTAATCAGTTGCAGTGCATCGATAAAGCGCGCGCCTGCTTCAAGACCACCTTTCACCCCAAAAGTCAAAATAGCAGATGGCGTCCCTTTCATGTATTTTTTGGCAAGTTCATGCTCAGGATGGTCAGGCAGACCAGCATATTTTACCCAAGCAACTTTATCATGATCACGTAGATACTCTGCAACCGCTTGTGCGTTTTGAACATGACGCTCCATACGTAAACCTAGCGTCTGTAAACCTTGCAAAATACTAAAGGCATTGAGCGGGCTTAACGCTGCGCCAGTATTTCGCAGCGGTGCCACACGAGCACGGGCGATAAATGCCGCAGCGCCAACGTCTTTGACGAAGTTTACGCCATGATAGCTAGCATCTGGGGTATTTAATAACGGAAAACGTTCAGGATAATCGCCCCAAGGGAAAGTACCACTATCGACAATAGCGCCACCAATCGAGGTTCCGGTACCGCTCATATATTTGGTCAATGAATGAATGACAATATCCGCACCAAACTCAAATGGACGACATAATGCAGGTGTCGCAACGGTGCTATCAATCACCACTGGCACGCCATATTCATGCGCGATATCACTGAGTGCTTGGATATCAATAATATTGCCGAGTGGATTACCAATACTTTCCGCAAAGACCATTTTAGTCTTATCATCGATTAAATCACGTATCGCGGCAGGATTTTTATGGTCAAAAAAGCGCACCTCGATACCTTGGCGTGGTAATGCATGAGCGAATAAATTATAAGTACCACCATATAGTGTCGATACCGCAACGATATTGTCGCCTGCTTCACAAATGGTTTGAATCGCATAAGTGATGGCAGCCATACCAGAAGCCACAGCAAGCGCGCCGATACCGCCCTCAAGCGCAGCAACGCGCTCTTCTAGTACCGCATTGGTCGGGTTCATGATACGGGTATAAATGTTGCCAGCAACTTTTAAATCAAACAAGTCTGCACCATGCTGAGTATTATCAAAGGCATATGAGCTGGTATGATAAATGGGTACGGCGACTGCTTTGGTAGTCGGTTCTACAGTATATCCGGCATGAATCGCCAAGGTTTCAAGGCGTTGATTATTTTGCTTAGCTGGTTGTCCGTCACTCATGTTGTGCTCCTATATATTTATTCGCTATCAAAAAATACTTGTTGATTAAAATAGCTATCGCTAAACGATAGGCATAAAAAAAGCTGAGTTAATCATAACTCAACTTCTTTATGAAAAGAATAGCAAATTATCCATCGCTTAATGACAAAAATTCATAAGCAATAAAAAACAAGCATCCTATTCGTACTTATAATCACCGATTAGGTTTTATTAATCAAAGCATTCTTATTTATAATACGCGTTTTCAGTACGAGTATGATCGGTCTCATCAATCACTTGAGTAAGCTCTGGTATTTGCTGTTTTAGTTGCACTTCAACACCTTGACGCAAAGTCATATCAACTGCTGAACAGCCTTGGCAACCACCACCAAATTTCAATACGGCAGTCAAGCCAACGCCTTCTTCATCAATCAATTCAAGCAATTGCACATCACCACCATGCGCCGCTAGGCTTGGATTGATCTCAGACTGCAACACATAGTTGATACGCTCTTCCACACTGGCATCAGCGCCCACTTTTGGCACTTTGGAGTTTGGTGCACGGAAGGTCAACTGACCACCAAAACGGTCTTTATTATAGTCAATCACCGCATCTTCTAAATAAGGTACTGATGCCGCTTCAATAAAAGCAGAGAAATTATCGTAGCTGAATTTCAGGTCAGCACTATCCTCTTCGCCTGGCTGGTTATAAGCCATACAGCACTCAGCACGTGGTGTACCCGGATGTTCAACAAAAATACGTACGCCAATACCATCGGTGTCTTGCTTCGATAACAAATCCGCTAAGTAACCTTGCGCCGCTTCCGTGATGGTAATATTGCTTTTAGCTTCGGTTTGCTCAGTATCAAGCGCTGACTCGTAATCGGTAGCAGGTTCTACTTGAGTATCCGTTGGGTTATGTTCACTCATAATGCGTCCTATCTGTGTTATGACACCAGCGTGCTGTGTACCCGCTTCTTGTGTCGTCAATGCAAGGGAATATGTGTCAGTGACTATCATGCTTATCGCTTGTTGCTTTGACCATGACAGCTATCTATTTATACGGCTCATTATAGCGCACTTAGTCGACTATTCCGACTGCAGCGGTGTGAATTAGCAGTGGCTATCTGTAATGATCCTCACTTATAGTGAGCTGACCGTATCTTCATTGTATATAAAGACAGTAAGCTGACTTATCAAGTCTATGATGCATTCAGTGTAGTTAAAAGCTGTTACAAGCAATGAGAGCAGCTAAAGAAATTTGCTCAGAAAACTTAAGTCTTAAGAGAGCCCTGTATGTTGACTGAAAATCTAAAATTTGTGAGCACAAAAGATAATGTACAAATTGCTATTTGGCATATATTTTCTAGTGAAAAACAGCAATATTTATCTAACAACTCTACTTATAGAGCCCAAAATATCTTTTTAACTCATGGTACATTTTCAGACAAAAAAACCTGCTTAAGAATCGCTGAATACTTAGCAATACTCGGACATCACTGTTATATCATGGAATGGCGCGGTCATGGTGCAAGCTCAGCATCAAAAGATAAATTTAACTTTGAAACCATTGCCACTTATGATTTTGCTGCGACGTTTGATTATTTATATCATCAATTAGACCTCGATAATCTGCACTGCGTCACTCATAGCGGCGGCGGTATCGGCTTAACCATGTTTCTCATTCAAAACCCAAACTATATCGGTAAAATAAACAGTATCAGCCTATTTGCCTGCCAAGCCTATGGCGCCGCCTTGCACCCTATTAACCGTGTCAAAATATTTATCGCCAAATATCTCAATCGCTTATCGGGCTATATTCCTGCGCAAAAACTCAAACTGGGTCCTGTCAATGAAAGCTACCATACAATGAAGCAGTGGTACGACTGGAACTTACAGCAAAACTTTCACAGTAGTTTTATCAAGCAAGGCGATATGAATAAAAGCAATGTGAATAAGAACAGGACGCCATATATACTTGCTGATCCTGGGCCTTTTGATTACCGACAGCATATGCCAAAGATTACCATACCCATATATGCTATTAGCGCCAAAGGTGACCAGTTTATCTCCCCCACTTTGGGTTGTCGCGCACTGTTTAATGATTTTAACAATCATGCGAATATCTTTTGTGAGTACTCGCTCAGCAATGGCAATTTAGACGACTATACGCATAGCCGCATTTTAAATAGCCGCCATGCTGCCAAAGAGGTTTGGCCAACAGTTGCGGCGTGGATTGACAAGCATAGCGACTAACTTTATATATTTACCTCTAGCTTGATTGCTCAATAATATAGATACAGCCTTAAACATCTTTACACTTGCCAGCCAGTTGCAGCCTGTGTCAGTATTGATGTCTTTAAATTATTTTGAATTGATAATATTTTGAATCCTAGTTAATAACCAATAATTAAAAAATCCCCATTAATAATTGATAGCAGTACGGCAGGAGCTGGGCGTTTATGAGTGAAGCATCAGAGCAAACTTCAAATAAAAACAATACACACTATCGCTATTTGGTGTTTATCGGGCGTTTTCAGCCCTTTCATTGTGGTCATAAAGCAGTTATTGATGAGGCACTCAAGCGGGCTGACAATGTGATTATGCTCATCGGTTCTGCTAATCTGCCACGTAGTTTGCGAAATCCATTTAGTGTTGCTGAGCGCGCGGCTATGATTAAGGGCGCTTATTCAGCAGAGGAAGCGGGGCGTATCCACTGCGTTGGACTCGATGATGCACTCTACAATGACACGCGTTGGCTACAATATGTACAAGCTGGCGTCAAATCCGTCACTGGTGACTTGCAGACTGATATCGGTCTGATTGGTCACTCAAAAGACAGCTCATCGTATTATTTATCTTTGTTCCCTAACTGGGCATCTGTCTCCGTACCCAATTATCATAACTTATCCGCCACGCCTATACGTGACAGCTACTTAATGGGTGCTACGCCGACGCCTGAGCGTACCCCTGAGTCAACGCGCAACGTATTGGATGAATTCAAGAAAACAAGCGAATATCAACAACTGCACGATGAAGCCGATTTTGTTGATAAGTATAAAAGACAATGGGAGTCTGCTCCTTATCCGCCAACCTTCATGACTGCCGATGCCTTAGTCGTACAGTCAGGACATATCTTGCTGGTTGAGCGCCGTAGTATGCCAGGGCAAGGATTGTGGGCACTGCCGGGTGGATTTTTAAATCCAAAAGAGACACTATTTGACGCCTGTATCCGTGAGCTCCGTGAGGAGACTCGCTTCAAAGTCCCTGAGCCCGTATTGCGTGGCTCTTGTCATAGTCAGCATACTTTTGACGATCCTTACCGCTCAGCGCGTGGGCGTACGATTACTCAAGCATTTTATTTTCAGCTCAAAAATGACCCAAAAGGCCTGCCAAAAGTAAAAGGCGGCGATGACGCAACCACAGCGTTTTGGTTACCGCTCGCCGAGCTTGATGCCAAAATGATGTTTGAAGATCATTATGCCATTATCACCAAAATGGTCGGCTTATAGTATTTTATCAGACGGCTATGCGATCCTTTATTAATAATTTCCTAAACCGATAGACGGTAAAGGCTTCGCGCCGCCATCGTTGCGGCATCTCAAAGCAGAGGAGTTCTGTGATGTACACCAGTAATTTAAATAATTTAATCCTAAATAGCGACAGCTACAAAACTTCACATTGGGTGCAATATCCAAGCGGTAGTGAATATCTATCGAGCTATATTGAGGCACGTAAAGGCGACTACGATGTGGTGTTTTTTGGGCTACAAGCGTTTATCAAAGAATATCTAAGCACGCCAATCACTCATCAAGACATCGATGAAGCCGAAATGGTCATTCAAGCACATGGCTTAACCTTTAACCGTGCTGGCTGGGAACGCTTGGTTGATAAACATGGTGGTTATTTACCACTACGTATCGAAGCCATACCTGAAGGTAGTATCGTGCCTGTATCCAATGTCGTCTGCCAAATCATAAATACCGACCCTGAGTTTTATTGGCTACCAAGCTATATCGAAACGGCGCTACTGCGCGCAATTTGGTATCCATCAACGGTCGCTAGTGTCTCGCACTATTGTAAAAACATCATTCGTCAAGCACTAGAGAAATCTTCGGACAATACAGAGTCACTAACCTTTCGTTTGCATGATTTCGGCTCGCGCGGGGCATCTAGCCAAGAGTCTGTCGCCCTCGGTAGTCTTGCACATTTAGTCAATTTTGCCGGTACCGATTCGATGACGGCTTTGGTGGCTGCCAGCCGGTGGTATCAGATGGATAAAGACATGCCAGCATTTTCTATCCCTGCCGCTGAGCATAGCACGATGACGGCATGGGGACGCGACGGTGAAACTGCCGCCTTTGCCAATATGATTGAACAGTTTGGCGGGGCAGGTAAAAGCTTTTCTGTGGTCTCTGACAGCTATGACTTATGGAATGCCATTGACAATATTTGGGGCGGCAGCCTAAAAGACGATGTCAAAAATATGGGCGGTACCTTAGTTATCAGACCAGACAGTGGCGACCCGGCCAAAGTCGTGCGTGAAGCCTTGGAGCGTCTGGCAGTAAAGTTTGGTACGACAGTCAACAGTAAAGGCTACAAAGTCTTGCCCGATTATGTGCGTGTTATCCAAGGTGATGGCATCAGTCCACAAAGCTTGAGTAAGATTATCGATGTGGTCATGAAAGCAGGCTTTAGCGCTGATAACGTGACTTTCGGTATGGGTGGTGGACTGCTACAACAAGTCAATCGCGATACCATGAGCTGGGCAATGAAAGCCAGTGCCATTTCTATCAATGGTATATGGAAAGATATCTGTAAAGACCCGATCACCAGTCGTTCAAAGCGCTCGAAAAAAGGGCGTTTGGCATTAATCAAACACAGTAATGGACAGCTAAAAACGATTAAGGCTGATGAGCTTACTGCTGAGAGCGATAACCTACTGCGTGATATTTATGTTGATGGAAAATTACTTATAGACGAGAGTCTAACTATTATTAGAGAGCGTGCAGGATGGTAGCTACTAGCAAAATACAGAATAAAATAGCCGCTGCTGCAAAAGATGTTTTATTTGCTCCTGTATACCTTTATCAAGGTCGAAAAATCAAACGAGATACGGTCCGTTTGCCTGAGCCAAATGGAGAAAGACATGGGTCTGTGCAACTGGATCATGCCAGTAACGAGTCAGCCGCTCAGAATAAACCCGAACTACATATCATGATCGTTGGTGATTCAGCAGCGGCTGGAGTCGGTAGTGAAACGCAGCAAGAGGCGCTCGTTGGTAAGCTCATTCCAATCTTGCAGCAGCAGCCCACTATTAATGAGCAGTTTGCGGTATTGAACTGGTCATTACAAGCGACAACGGGGCACACCAGTTTTGATATTCTACGCAGGCTATATATTATGCCAGCACCAAACAAGCCTATCGATGTGATGATACTAAGTGTTGGGGTCAATGATACGACATCGAGTGTTGCTGTAGACAAGTGGCAACAGCAAGTCAAAGATATTATTGCCATCGCTCAGCGTAAGTTTGGCGTGCGCGAGTTGGTTTTTTTAAGTCTACCCCCTATGGCACAAATGCCAGCAATACCTGCTCCACTAAATAACTTTGTTGGCGCAAAAGCGTCTATTCTTGATGGAATATTGCAGCAAACCTGTATGGCTCATGATAACGTCACTTATATGGCAACGGATTTCCCACGCATGATCGCTGAGCACTCTAACGGTATGCCGATCGATATCAAGGTAATGTTTGCGAGCGATGGCTTTCATCCAAGTAGCCTGATGTATGGCTATTGGGCACAGCAATTGTCGGAGCTGATTGTAGAGTTGCTCGATTCATCAACCCATTAGCCAAAAGCTAGCACAAAAAAACCGCTGAATAGTCAGCGGTTTTTTTTATTCTTAATACCATCACTATGCATGCTTGAGAGAACACATGCTCAAAATAATATCACACAATACGTGTGAATTATTCTGCAGCGTCAGTATCAGCAGCTTTCTTACGGCCACCAAACGCACCAAAACGTTTGTTGAAGCTTGCAACACGACCTTCAGTAGAAGTTTTACGTTGCTCACCAGTATAGAATGGATGCGACGCACTTGAGATATCAAGTGGGTAGTATGGATATTCTGAACCTTCGTATTCACGAGTGGTTTTGGTTTTAACAGTTGAACGAGTCAAGAAGAACACGTCAGCGTTAGTGTCGTGGAATAAAACTTCTTGGTAATTAGGATGGATATCTTTACGCATAATAAACTCTCTATGTCCGATGTATGTATAACGACTTTGCAAAACAGCATTTTTAACGATGCGTTCAGCAAACGATGACATACGTAACTGAGGCACTAAGAACATTGATAAGTATGGCAGCTGCGTCACTGGCTTATTCCAGCACCCAACACCATTCCTCTGCTCACTTAGCCTTTCCCCAGCGGGAAAATCAAACCGCGATTTTACCGGTTTTTGGGGTTTGATGCAAGCAGAAGTTGTTAGGGTTATCAGTGCTAATTTGTCACTGCAACATCGATAGTATTGAGGCAGATAGACAAGCTGCGTATAATTATTCATTAGATAATATAATCAATAACTATTAATATATTAAGATTAATTTAAGAATAATATTCAATTAGTATTGGTGATTTAATTATCAATATTGATTGAATACTAACATTTAATAAGGATAAGACAATGAAAAATACAATAGCGAAAAACAGTATAAAAGCTGTTCTATTTGGCTCAGCAATTGCTATGACAACACTGGCAAGTGCGGCGCTGCCAACTCAATGGCAGCTAGATGATGCACATACGCGTGTCGGATTTTCAGTCAATCACTTAGGGTTTTCGACCACCATGGGTCACTTTAATGATGTCAAAGGCATGGTCAATTACAATATTAAAGCACCTAATAAAGCCAATATGAATTTCACTATTGTTACTGACAGTATCGATACCAATTGGGATGCTCGCGATGCTCACTTAAAAAAAGATGAGTTTTTTAATGTGGCAAAACATCCAACCATGACTTTTAAATCGACTAACATCACCTTTAAAAATCCACAACAAGCCACAGTCACAGGTGACTTCACTCTACTGGGTCAAACCAAGCCACTGACCCTAGATGTGACTTTGAATAAAATAGCCAATAGCCCAATGACCAAAGAGCCAGTTATTGGTTTTCGTGCAACCGGTATTATTGACCGAGCTGCTTACGGCATGACCGCTTTTGCAAGTGGTATTACGACTGAAGTACCCATTCAAATAGACGGTGAGCTGATTGAGAAAAAAGCGGCTACGAAGAATAAAGCAAAATAGCTTTATACATATCAATGTTATGCTTTTATGAAGTAAGTTTGCAGTTAAAAATATCGTAATAAAAAGCAGCCACAATGATGGCTGCTTTTTTATGGTAAAACTTAGTCTTTATATTCAGACCTTACTTGGTTCTAACGATATGCCAAACACCAAGTTTATTGTCGCCATCTTTATCCCCAACATTGGTGTCATTGGCATAGAAATACAGCGGCTTGCCGTTCATGGCCCATTGATACTTGCCGTCTTCACGTTGGAAGGCAGCAAACTGCCCTGAGGCTTTGGCATTGCTAGGTGCCATAAATGCCGGCCAAACTAGCATACAAGCGCTACCACACTCTGATCTATTCATCGAATCTTTATCAAAAGTATACAAAGTCATATGGTTACGAGAATCAACCAACATGCCGTTTTTACTCATGACAGGCGCAGTATTTTTATTGGTTGCTTGCACGTCATGCATACCAGAGTCGTCATTACCGACCATATTGTTTAGCGTTGAACAACCGCTAAGAGCCAACACACCACTAAGAGCGGATAAAACTAAAATATGTTTCATAATAACTTCCTTGTCATTGTCATCATAGATTGTTAATTGTTATTAGATCGTTCTTATCACTCTAGGATTTAAGCCATAATAAATTGCAAGCAAATATCTTAAACCCATTATTGAGATTTTAAATATAGCATAGGATTTATAGCTGTTATTCTTGTCCTCATATAAATTTACAAAAGCCCATAAACATTACAATTTCGCCAAACAAAAATACTTAATACCATCAGTAATTAGCGGTTTTAAGAGGAATTCAATCTGCTCGTCCCTATGGTAATAATAGGATGACACTTTTAAATTGAATTAAAAATATTATCTTGATTGAGTAAGTTTATGCCCAATAGAATTTTGGGTTAAACGTTGACAAAAATCATGTATGCACTTACCAATTTGCCGTTCTATTCCCCAACGTTTTTTGTAGAATAGCGCTATAGAAATTAAGCATGACTACACAATGGCGAATGTGACCATTGAGATTTATGATCACTGTTGAACTTGACTGCCTCTGCACACATATCAATATCCATAAGCCACCTCATGCCTATGCCAAGTACCCCGTTAAATACTGATTTAAGTACCACTTGATGCAAATGCTATTAAGGATATAACCTCGACAATGACTCACTCTCTTATGAATAATCAAGTAATTGCTACTCAACGTGTCGGTATCCTCGGTGGTGGTACGGCGGGGGCAACCATTGCCATTCGATTGGTAGCGTTAGGGCTTGAAACTTATGTGTTCGAAAAAAACAAATCGCTGATTGATGGTCCGCCTATGTGCCATTTGCATGCAGGTGGCAATCTCTACCGCGAAATCCCTGACGAGGACTGCGTCGCCCTTCTCAAACAGTGCATCGATATTTTACGTCTTTATCCTTATACCATTGATGTACGCCCAACGGTATTTGCGGTGCCGACTCGTGATGACGGCATGCCGGAAGACTTGCTACCGCGGCTTGAGATATTGACCGATGCCTATCGTGAGATGATTGCTCAAGATGCCAATAACAAAGTACTGGGTGAACCGGAAGATTATTATCAGCTCTACAGTCATGAACAACTGATTGCATTGTCTGAGCGTGAGCAAGTGACTGTGCCAACTACCGTTGATGAATGGATGATACCGGTTGCTAAGTATTTAGATTTAAATAAAGTTAAATTTCCGCTGATTGTGGTACAAGAATATGGCTGGAATATTTTTCGCTTGGCAGCATCGGCGCAATTGGCATTAGATGGTTATGAGCATGCGCATGTCTTTACTGATACTCAAGTAAAGCAGGTCATGCCAGTTGATTGTGAAAACTGCTCAAACGCTGATCATCATGTGACCAAATGGCGTATTGATTATCAGCAAGGTGCTGGTTTAGATCCTGAAGCGCAATCTAATAGCAAAATCGAGTCCATCGAAGTTGATTACCTCGTCAATGCCTGTGGTTTTCGTACAGGGGTGATTGATGATATGGTCGGTGTCAAAGTCACGCGTATGGTAGAGTTTAAATCCTCTTATATTACTCATTGGGAAGATACCGGTGGACAGATACCAGAGATTATTGTCTATGGTAATCGCGGTACACCTGAAGGGATGGCGCAATTAACCCCTTATCCGGGTGGTTATTTTCAGATACATGGCATGAGTAATTTTATCACGCTGTTTAATGATGGCTTGGTGGCTTCAAGTAAAGATAGCGCCCAACCAAAATTGCCGCCGCAATATGTGCACTATATCGAAGATGGTTGGGACAAAGCACCACTACAAGCGCGTAGCCAACAAGCGATCGATTATGTGGCAGAATTTGTACCGACCTTCCATAGTGCCCGTACTGTTGGCAATGCTTTATACGGTGGGCAGCAAATTCCTGGTGAGGATGATACACTCCGGGTCGCTGATGTGAGCTTATACTCTAATATTCGCTATGCCCGTGCTGAAAACGTCAAAGCATCTTCAACTCTAATTGCGGCAGATCAAATCGTTGATGAATTGAGTAAGCTTGGTTTGATTGAACTTGATACGCCCGTGAACCGTAATCGCTATGCTCATGAGTGGGCGTATCTGGCGCACAACGACAGTCTGGCTATTGAGACAGTCGCCCGTGATTTGGCAAAAGAGCGTGGCTTTCCGCAGGCAATGGCAGGCGTCAATCGTGGTATTCGCGAGAAAGCGTTAAAGAATTTAAATATTAATAATAGTTCAGATAATTATAGAACTTAAGAAAGACGTTTTTAATTAACGGACAAAAAAAGGGAAAGAATTGCTTTTTTTAGCCATTCTCTCCCTTTTTTCATATTTGCTTATATATCTGCCTTTAGTTGCCTGCCATCTTTTCTGTATTGACAGCAGCATCTATTTTGACCATCGTCTGCAGTAAATCAATAGCATCACCAATCGTGTTACATACTACCAAGCGCTCAAGATCTTCTTGCTTCATAAAGCCTTGCTCAGTGGTATATTTTAAATGCTCAATCATACGATCATAAAAACCATTAATATTCAGAATAATCATTGGCTTTTCGTGTTGATATAGCTGGCGCCATGTGGCGATTTCCATGATTTCCTCTAAAGTACCAAGTCCACCCGGTAAAGTAATAAAGGCATCAGCATATTCTGCCATCACTGTTTTACGCGTGTGCATAGTATCTGTAAGATGTAAACGGGTCAGCTGCTCATGAGCAATTTCGTGTTTGAGCATAAAGGTTGGGATCACACCGACTGCTTCTGCACCACCTCGAATCACTTCATCAGCCACTGCGCCCATCAGCCCGATACTCGCGCCACCGTATACTAAACCCATGCCATTGTCTGCTAATGCCACACCAAGCTCTCGTGCGGCTTGCTCATATATGACATCATTACCCAAACGCGACCCACAATAGACCGCAACTAGCGGCATAGTTAACGCTGATTTATCCACGGCTTTTTCGATATTAGTAATATCTTGACTGGTAATCACTTCATACGTGTCATTGTTAATTTTCATTTGCATATAGCTTCCTTAACTTTTATATCAATTGTTTTTATTAAGAACTTGTTTGTTAAAGCATTTTTATCCGTGCATGTTGAATAGTCAAGATAGTTATTCAGTCCAGTCTTAATGGATCATATCATGCAAGGTAAATTGGGATAGAACTTAGAAGTCATATTTGAGCGCCTTCCCTACTGAAATTTATTTTAACATAAGCAATGCTATCACGCGGTCACAACCATTTATCACTACGCAATTACTACATTTTTAAGGCTACACATTGGCAGCTTATTGCAAATTAACACTCTATATTTACTAGCAAAGCTCATTTATAAAAACGATAACAATATAATAAGGTTCAACCATGGAAAACAGCCCTACTATTACTCAAACAGAGGCTTATTCATTAAGCATTATGACCGATCGCAATCAGGCATTGGCAGCGACTGTCTATCGTCCCAAAACGCCTGTAAAAAAAGCCGTCATGATAGCACCAGCAACAGGTATCAAACGTCAGTTTTATCACAATTTTGCCACTCACTTAGCCGAGCATGGCTTTGGCATACTGACATTCGATAATGAAGGTATCGGTGAGTCACTCTCAACTGACTTGGCAAAATGTGACGCATCTCTAATCAGCTGGGGTCGCCACGACATGCCAGCCGTCCTTGAAGCCTTGCAAGATGAATTTACCGATGCCACTTATCATTTGATTGGTCATAGCGCTGGCGGTCAGCTCATTGGTTTGATGCCAAATTCCCAGTCTATTGCTTCAGTATTTAATGTCGCCTGCTCATCGGGTCGCATCAAAAACATGGACATGCCTTATAAGCTTAAGGCCATAGGTTTTATGGAGGCATTTATTCCTCTCACTAATTTGACGTTAGGCTATACGCCATCGGATAAAATCGGCATGGGCGAGCCGCTGCCGCGCGGCGTCGCTCGTCAATGGCGTGAGTGGTGTAATGGCGCAGGTTATATCAAGACTGCTTTTGGGAAAAGTATACACACGCATTTTTATGATGAGATCGATATGCCAGCATTATGGCTAGGGTTTAGTGATGATGAGATTGCCAATAGCAAAAATATGGATGATATGATTCGCGTTTTTACCAAAATGCCAGCAGAAAAACGCTTTTTAGATCCCAAAGATTTTGGTGTTAGTAGCATCGGTCATATGCGTTATTTTAGCAGCAGAACCAATGCTAAAGCGCCTAAGCTATGGCAAATGGCAGTTGATTGGTTACATAATCAATAGACTTCAGAGCCTATTTAATTACGGATTCGTCTATTGATTCTTTTGCGTTTGCTGCCGCTTCTGCCTTGATGCGTTTGGTCAATGCAGAATAAAGCGACGGCTGCATATTATGGATGTTACCAAGCATCCATTTAATATAGCTAATAGGGACGTCTTTAATAGGCATACCTTTATATTTACCAAAGGGCATTTTACTAACTGGATTGGCTTTATTGGCAATAGCATGCGCTGCTGCAAAATCAGTTGGTGCAATCGCTAAGCGCTCGCAGCAAGCCTGATACAGCACATAACACATACGAGCATCACCGAGCGCATCATGAGCGGCAATCGTCATCCTACTAGCCTCACCCTTGCCCAATAACTGCTCAATACATTTGGACTGACCATAAGCGCTCCATTCTGGAAACGCGGCGCGCGCCAGCCTAACGGTACAAATTAGCTTAGCGGAAGGACTACCAATCACCCGCCAGTCAAAGCGTACATTATGACCGATAAGGTACCCAGGCAATTCAAACTGCTCAAGCTCAAAACGCTCAAGCCCAGCTACATCGTCATCGGTAATGCCATGGACTCTAATCACAACTGGCGATATTGAGCGACCACTATTAAAGTATTTCATCCACTCAAAGCCCGTAGCTACGTTAATCGTTGCCACTTGGATAGGTCGTGGATCACGACCTTGATCGGTTTCGGTATCGATAATCAGCGCAGTATCGACCATGTTAAAAGCAGCAGCCATAAAAATTTAACCATAGCAAGTTGGACATAAATGACAGGCAGTTTTGCTCGTTTAAAAGGAGCGTTATAATTAATCTACTTTTGAAGGAGCAAAACACTACTGGGGTTAATTATTCGCAGCCTCTGTCTGCGTAGGCACAGCAAGCAAGAAAAATTAACCCCAGTAGTGATTGATAATCATTTGTACTTCTTTTATTCAGGACCAACTACATAATAGATGCAATTAGATTCAGTAGCTTTTCATTTATGGGGATAAAAGTCAAATATAACAATGCTATACGAAGAGCCAAAGGTATTATCTATATAATATTAGTGAAAGCAATAATAAGACAAAGAGATGTCGATGCGACCAGATGGCAATCACGAACAACCAAATCCTACGTTTATCAGCCGTGCAATTAGCGTACTTATCAAGGCCGTAGTATTGCTGATGCTATTATTCGTATTTGACAGATTATTACCGAGTATCAGCCAACAAACTCAATCATTTTTCATAGCAAAATGGCAGCAGCTTAGCCTATTGCAACACCCGCTACCAACAGAGAATAGCCTGCCAAATCCGCTACCCAAGCAGCATCTGACTGATACATGGGGCGCTGCTCGTAGTCAAGGTCGCTCACATGAAGGGATTGATATTTTTGCGGCGCGCGGCACGCCGATACAAGCGACGACCCAAGGTATCATCAGTAAGGTAGGCGAAAATGCGTTAGGAGGTCGCGTCGTTATGATAGTGGGACCAGGCGGCGCAGGACACTATTATGCGCATTTGGAAGACTATGCTGACATTTCTCCCAATGACTGGGTAAATGCTGGTGATACCATTGGTTACGTGGGTGATAGCGGCAATGCTAAAGGCACACCGCCGCATGTTCATTATGGGATTTATATTAATGGTAGTGCGGTAAACCCTTATCCACTTTTGCAAAAGGATTAAAGTGTATTAAGCATTAATTCATTGCGGCAGATCGTACATGGTTATTTGGAAACACGGCACTAAATGTCGAACCAATGCCTTCTACAGACTCAATTTGCAAGCTCGCTTCGTGCTGATATAAGACATGTTTTACAATCGCCAGTCCAAGCCCCGTCCCACCTGTTGCTCGGCTGCGCCCGCTGTCAACGCGATAAAAACGCTCAGTTAAACGGGCAAGATGCTGCGGCGCTATACCGATACCATTATCTTCAACAGCAAATCTGCAGCCCTCAGCAGTCTTAGTCCAACTAATAGAGATATTGCCACCTTTTGGTGTGTATTTAATCGCGTTAATCACTAGATTGGACAGTGCGCTATTTAGGTACATTTCTGAGCCATATAGTCCATCATAGGTATCAATATGCAAGTGAATCGTATGCTTATATTCTTGATTATACGCCTGCGCATCATCATAGACATGAGTGAGCAGCTTGGTCATATCGATATCATTAAACGCATGGGTTTCTTCGATTTCGATGCGAGACAGTAGCAATAAGTCATTGACCACCCTATTCATGCGTGCCGTTTGCTGAGTCATCAGCTCAAAACCGCGTCGCCAATTCGCAGGCATATCTGGCTGATCAGAGAAATTCTCCAGATATCCCATCAAGACCGTCAATGGTGTACGTAGCTCATGCGAGACATTGGCCACAAAGTCGCGGCGCATCGCTTCTAAATGCTGCAAACGGGTCACATCATAAATGATCAGTAGTTTTTCATCGCCAAATGGCGTCAGCTCACACTTTAGATAACGATTTGGGTCTTGCCAAGAGACGATATGCACACTCTCGTCGGCGTCAGCATCAGCATCAGCATCAGCATTAAGCGTCGTTGCCTCCTGATAATACTTAATAAATTCAGGAACTTGAATGAAGTCAAAAATACGCCTGCCTTTATCTGAGGATTGCAACAATAATAAATCCTGCGCCGCTTGGTTCCACCATTCAAGTCCATCATCGTCATTGAGCAAAATCACGGCATCACGTAATGCTCGTAAAGCACTTCTGATTTTTTTAAGTTGATTTGTGGCACCTTGCTCATTATCTTGGATAGGCATTTTTATTTATCCATTATTTTTTATAATTTTTCTACTATTGGCCGCTCCCGATAAAAGGCGACACTATACAATATTCATATTGCTAGCGATTAACCTTTTTCGATACGGCTAGAAAATCGATAACCTGTACCGCGTACCGTTTGTATCAATGTATCACAATCATGTGGACGTAGTAATGTGCGCAAACGCTTTACGTGAACATCAATGGTTCTATCTTCGATGTAGACGTTACCGCCCCATACTTGATCGAGCAGCTGGGCACGGGTATAAGCGCGCTCAGGATGGCTCATAAAAAACGCCAATAAGCGATATTCTGTCGGACCCATATCGATAATGTCATCACCCACCATAAAGCGTTGGCTTTTGGCATCTAAAGTTAGCCTGCCTATATTGATAGGTTTGTCGCCGCTTAGCGCGTTACTACGTCGCAATACCGCTTTGATTCTTGAGATAAGCTCACGGGTCGAGAAAGGCTTGGTCATATAATCATCAGCGCCTGCGTCAAGACCATGCACTTTACTGTCTTCTTCACTTTTGGCGGTCAACATAATAACCGGTATCTCGGCGAGCAGCGTATCGCTTTTTAGCATACGGCAAAAATCGATACCACTTTTATCACCGGGTAACATCCAGTCCAATAAAATCAGCGCTGGACGATGATCGACCACTTGTTGGTGCGCCTCTGACACATCCGCTGCCTGCAAACTATCAAAGCCTGCCATCTCTAGGGTCATGACGACCATCTCACGAATGGCGTCTTCATCTTCAACAATCAAAATTTGCTCTTTAGACATAATGTATTCTTAATATATTCTTAATGTTAGAGGACAAAATAGAGTTTATAAAAGCAGTAACAAACGCAAATAAGCGTTTCTTTATTAAAGGGTTTAATTATGACAGCTTAATGACATTTACTCTTAAATTTATAATACTTAGTAGCCATGCTAATGACTTAATGCACTTCTAATAAAAAGTTTAATGGTCCATCATTGACACTCAATACTTGCATATCAGCGCCAAACTGACCCGTTGCAACCGTTAAATACTGCGTCTTTGCGTAATCAACCAATTGTGCAAATAAAGCTTGAGCCCTATCAGGTGCCATTGCGCTACCAAAGTCAGGGCGGCGACCTTTATCCGTCTTTGCCATCAGAGTAAATTGTGAGATCAATAATAGCCCACCACCGACTTGCTGGATATTTTTATCGAGTTTACCGTATTTGGCTGGATCATCATCATTGTCAAAAATACGATAGGTGAGGATTTTATCAATCATCCGCTGCGCACTTTGTAGGTTATCATCGTGTCCCAAGCCGATATATGCCAGCACACCTTGCTCAATAGCACCAACCTCCTGCCCATCAACGCTGACACTGGCATATTTGACTCGCTGAATAAGAGATCTCATTGCTTACTTCCTTTAACGATTATGGTCATACAGTCTGCTGCGGACCATGATAAAATACAATTATCTGTGCAGGTACTTATGATTATGTTTATAAATAAATCTAGCTATAAAACTGCCTATCTATGATTTTTTAATACAACTTTTTATTTTAATAACTATTTTTAATCCCTACTTTGGTCATCTATTATGAATGTATTTACTACCTTACAGCAATTTGTCCCGCAGCAAAAAATCAGTAAAGTCGCAGGGCGCTTAGCTGCCAGCCGCCACCCTTGGGTTAAGCGTACGTTTATCCGCAGTTTTGCCAAAGCGTATGATGTTAGCTTAGATGAATATGAGCGTCAAAGCCTAAACGCTTATGAGAGCTTTAATGATTTCTTTACTCGTGAGCTCCAAGACAATGCCCGTATTATCGATGCCAGTATCAATGGTATTGTCAGTCCTGCGGATGGCATGATTTCGCAGCTTGGGCAGATTCATGACCATAAGCTACTGCAAGCCAAAGGTCGTGACTATGATATCGGTCAGCTCTTAGCTGATAGCGCAGATGGCGATTATTTTGCGGATGGTAGTTTTGCTACGGTCTATCTTGCTCCAAGCAACTATCACCGTGTGCATATGCCATTTGACGGTATATTAACCAAAACCCGCTATGTACCTGGTACACTATTTTCGGTCAATAATACCACGGCTGCTAATGTACCGGATTTGTTTGCTCGTAACGAGCGCCTCGTCTGTCTGTTTGATACTGCCTATGGCAAAGCGGCGGTAGTGATGGTCGGTGCAATGATTGTCGCTGGGATTGAAACGGTCGCGACGGGTAAAATTAGCCGTACCGATGATATTCAAGAAGTAGACCATGATATGAGCTTTAAAAAAGGTGACGAGCTTGGTCGTTTTTATTTAGGTTCAACCGCAATTGTAGTACTGCCAAAAGCAGCAAAAACGGATTGGCAAGATACCATGCAGCATGGCTCAATCGTTCAAATGGGGCAATTGTTAGGTAGCGCTAAAATCTAACACCATTTATCTAAGTAAAAAACATGTGTAATAAGTAATATTGAAAAAAATGAGCATAGACAGTAATTAGAATACTGCCTATGCTTTTTTTGTGCCTGCTCCTTTCTTATGTTTTTTAACACTGTCTTTTTTCAGTCGTTTTTTGTGATAGCAAGGCTTTATGTCATCAAACTGTCATATTTATTTGGCACAATCTCCTTATTAACCGCAGAGCATCATTTCAGCCAACCCCAGAAAACCATTGTCATTGTTATTTATAAATGCTTGATACTCAAAATTGATTAATTTTAGGAGAAATAATGCGTTATTCATTCATGGCAGTAGCAATCGCTAGCACTTTGACATTAGCCGCTTGTAACCAAACGACTAGCAACAACGAGAGCGATAAAACCGACGAAGCAGCCACAGTAGCACCATCAAACACTGCTGTAAGTAGCGACGCTAGTGCTAGCTCAGCTGAAAGTGCATCGATGAGTATTACCGGTGCTGGTGCTTCTTTTCCACAGCCTATCTATGCTAAGTGGTCAGATGCCTACAATAAAGCCACAGGTGGTCAAGTGAACTATCAGTCTATTGGCTCATCGGGTGGTATCAAGCAAATCGTTGCTAAGACCGTAGATTTTGGGGCATCTGATGCGCCGATGACACCAGAAGAGTTGAACGAAGCCGGTCTGATACAGTTCCCAAGCGTCATCGGTGGCGTGGTACCTATTGTTAATATCGATGGTATTGAGCCCGGTCAGTTAAAGCTCGATGGCAAAATGCTTGCTGATATTTATCTGGGTAAAATCAGCAAATGGAACGACCCTGCAATCGCGGCTATGAATCCTGAACTTAAATTACCAGATGCTGCCATTACCACGGTGTTTCGCTCAGATGGTTCTGGTACAACGTTTAACTTCACTGATTATCTAGCCAAAGTGTCAAGCGACTGGAATGACAGTGTAGGCGTCGATAAGACCGTCAAATGGCCAACGTCGGCTACCGGTGCGGGTGGTAAAGGTAATGAAGGTGTGTCGAGCTATGTCACGCGTATGAAAAACTCTATCGGCTATGTTGAATATGCTTACGCTAAGCAAAACGGTATGGCACACGTCGCCCTGAAAAATGCTGCGGGCAATGTCGTACAACCTTCTGCCAAAACCTTTGCAGCAGCAGGTGACATCGATTGGTCACAGCAAGAAGGCTTTTATAAAGTCATTACCAACTCTGAAACAGCGCAAGCTTGGCCAATCGCCGCAGCCACTTTTATCTTAGTACATAAGCAGCCACAAGATGCCAAACAAGTCGCTGGTGTACTGAAGTTCTTTGACTGGGCTTATGAGCAAGGTGATGACGACGCTATGGCGCTTGATTACGTACCGTTCTCTGATACTGCAGTTGCCTTATTTAAAGCAAAATGGAGTGAGGTCAAAGGCAGCGACGGCCAACCTGTCTATAAGCCTGCACAGTAACCTGTTTATCCTAGTGATTGCATAATCACTGTCGAGCCAACCTCTCAAACCACTATTCTCCGGTAGGGGTTTGAGAGGTTTTATCACAGAAAATTTAAAGATTTTTTTAAGTTTGTTGTGATAAAACCTCTTTTACTATTTTGACTTGATTCTATTCAACGCTGAGACACTTATGAATGATTTAAGGTCCCAACTGGCTAAACAAAAACGTTACGATGCTATCTTTGTCAATGCGACCAAAGCATTTGCAATCTTGGTGCTATTGTCACTTGGTGGCATCCTGCTCTCATTAATCGTGGGCGCTTGGCCCAGTATCACTGAATTTGGACTGGGATTTTATACCAGCAATAACTGGGATACAGTGAACGATCAATATGGGGCACTTGCACCTATTTACGGTACGATTGTTACCTCCCTTATTGCAATCGCTATTGCTGTGCCAGTGAGCTTTGGTATTGCTATCTTTTTGACCGAACTGTGTCCTAACTTCTTAAAAAAGCCATTGGGTATCGCTATTGAGCTGTTGGCAGGTATTCCTTCTATTATTTATGGCATGTGGGGTTTGTTTGTCTTTGCACCGTATTTTAGCGAACACATTCAGCCATGGTTGATTGAAAACATTGGTCCTCTGCCTATTATCGGGCAAGTATTCACTGGTGCACCGATGGGGCTTGGCATGTTTACCGCCTCCTTGGTACTGGCAATTATGATTATTCCTTTTATTGCCGCCACCATGCGGGATGTTTTTTCTGTGGTGCCTGATTTATTAAAAGAATCTGCGTATGGCATGGGTGCGACGACGTGGGAAGTGATGTTCAAAATCATCTTACCCTATACTAAAGCTGGCGTGGTCGGTGGTGTGATTTTAGGGCTTGGACGCGCATTAGGCGAGACGATGGCTGTGACTTTCTTAATCGGTAATGCCTTTAATATCAGCCCAAGTCTGTTTACCTCTGGGGTGACGATTACCTCTGCGCTCGCCAATGAATTTGCCGAAGCATCAAGTGAATTGCATTTGGCATCCCTACTACATTTGGGTTTAATCCTATTTGTTATTACCTTTATTGTCTTGTCCATCTCTAAGCTAATGCTGATGCGTATCGACCAAAAAGCCGGTCACTAAGTAGCGCCAATATCCTGTTATAAAGCAAGCATGTTAATCAACCACTTAACCCAATCCTTCGACCAACAAAGGACAAACGCCTAATGACTTTAGCGACTGTCACGACTGATAACGACCAAACCAGCCAGCCGACTTCACGCTTTGAAGACCGCTACAACAAGCGTTTATATCATAAGCGTCGCCTGATCAATAGATTGGGGCTTGGTTTTGCCATCTCAGCCATCGCTTTTGGTTTGTTCTGGCTGACATGGATTTTGCTGACGCTTTTTGTTGAGGGTTTTCAAGGGTTAATCGAGATGCCGGTATTTATGGCAGATACACCACCGCCTATGGGCGACGGCGGTTTACGTAATGCTATTATTGGTTCATTGATGATCGCCTTGTTAGGTCTCGCGATTGGTACGCCGGTTGGAATGATGGCGGGCATCTATTTAGCGGAGTTCTCACAAGGCAGCTTGTTGGGTAAAGTTACTCGCTTTTTAAACGATATCTTGCTGTCAGCGCCCTCTATCGTGATTGGTCTTTTTGTTTATGCATTGATGGTGAAAGGTCAAAGCTTCTCCGGCTGGGCTGGTGCAGTTGCGCTTGCTTTGATTGTGATTCCAATTGTCGTGCGCACCACTGAGAATATGCTCAATCTGGTACCAAATACTTTACGTGAAGCGGCCTATGCACTCGGTACGCCAAAGTGGAAGCTGATCAGCACGGTCACGCTTAAAGCGGCTAAAGCAGGTCTGACTACAGGGGTGCTATTGGCATTTGCCCGTATCACTGGCGAGACCGCGCCGTTACTATTTACTGCGTTAAACAATCAGTATTTTAGTACCGATATGAGCCAACCGATGGCAAACTTACCGAACACTATTTATCAGTTTGCGATGAGCCCTTATGACAACTGGCATGCATTGGCATGGGCGGCAGCATTACTGATTACCATGACAGTACTGATAGTCAATATTCTCGCGCGCTTTATTGGCGGTAAAGATCATACAAGATAGCTGATTTAAGAATTGACTAAGCAGCCAATTTATAGCGCACGTTTAGTACTTATGTTCAGCACCTATATTGACAACATTCTAAAATAATTGGATATGATGATGACAGACTTACTAGAAAGAAAAGCGGTTAAGCAAGAGAATAAGCAAAACGTCAGCCAACGTGGTTTATTTGGTCAATCATTCTCTAATATAGATCAAGGAAGTCAGAAGCATCAAGGGCAGCAGCCTGACAGTGCCTTTTTGACTCAGCAAACAGTAGCAGATATCCCTCAGCATATGCCGCCTGCCAAGATGAGTATTCGAGATCTCAATTTCTATTATGGTGACTTTCAAGCGCTAAAAAATATTAATATTGATATTCCAGACAAAAAAGTGACTGCCTTTATCGGGCCTTCAGGTTGCGGTAAATCCACACTATTACGTACGTTTAATCGTATGTATGATCTATATCCCGGTATGCGTGCAGAAGGTAATATCAACCTCGATGGCAAAAATATCTTGGGCAAAGACATCGATGTGAACTTGCTACGCGCACAAGTCGGCATGGTCTTTCAAAAACCGACGCCATTTCCAATGTCCATCTATGACAACGTGGCATTTGGCGTACGCCTCTACGAGAAGCTAAGCAAAGCTGAGATGGATAATCGTGTCGAATGGGCACTCAAAAAGGCGGCTTTATGGCTTGAGGTAAAAGACAAACTTCGTGCATCAGGATTGTCGTTATCCGGTGGTCAACAACAACGTCTTTGTATCGCTCGCGGTGTGGCGACAAAACCTGAAGTACTGCTCCTAGATGAGCCAACCTCAGCGCTCGACCCTATCTCGACAGGCGCGATTGAAGAGCTCATTACCGATTTAAAAAACGACTATACGATTGCTATCGTTACCCACAATATGCAGCAAGCGGCGCGCGTCTCTGACTATACCGCCTATATGTATCTGGGTGATATGGTAGAGATGGGTGAGACGGATCAGATATTTACCAACCCCGCTCAAAAGGCGACTGAAGACTATATTACTGGTCGCTATGGTTAAAACAGTTTGTATTGACAGACTAATTTTTTAGTATCTATTTTATGCTTGTACCCCTATTTAAATCTATAAGAGTAAGGAAGCCGCCATGCTAATAACGCAAAAACATTTATCAAAGGGTTTTGATAATGACTTACATGATGTGATTGAGCTGTTTATGCAAATGGGTTACATGGCAGCAGAGCAAGTCATGGTTGCAACCCGCGCTTTGATAGCTGCAGATGAAGCGACCGCGAAAAAAGTGATTGCAGACGACCAGCTGATTAATCAGCTAGATATTAAAATCGATGAGCAAATTATTTTGTTAGTCACCAAGCGCCAACCTGCAGCAAATGACTTGCGTTTAGTGATGGCGGTTAGCAAAGGTATTGTTGACTTTGAACGGGTGGGTGATGAAGCCGAAAAAATCGCTCGTATGGCCTGCAAATTAATTAAAGACGGCGCTTCTCCAAGAGGATATTCAGAGGTTCAGCATTTATCCAATAAGGTGCACGTGATGCTACTTGATGCGATTGACGCCTTCTCGCATATGAATCCTCAGCAGGCATTTTCGGTATTGCAAAGTGATGTGGCGGTTAATGAAGAGTATCAATCTGCCACTCGAGCCTTGCTGACCTATATTATGGAAGACAGCCGCCACGTGTCCAGAGTGATGAATATACTTTGGGTATTGCGCGCCCTAGAACGTGTGGGCGATCATGCTAAAAACATTGCTGAGCTGGTTATTTTTTGCACCAGCGGCAAAGATGTGCGGCATACAAATTTTATGCAAGTGGAAAAAATCGTCCAGCAAACCACGGATGCTGGTAGTAATAAATAACATTTTAAATAGCATTTTAAATAGCATTTTCTTTATCGCACACGATGGTCCGTTTAAAACATAGTCCGTTCAAAATAAAAAATACACGCTTTTAGTAATGCGATACTGCTATAAATTTAACCATCAATCAACCAGCCCTGCGCGGTGGCAAATTCAATCTGCCGTGCCTGCCACTCATAAATACTCGGAAAGCTGTCTTTAATAAAGGCATGCGCGCCAGCTACTTGCGAGCGCGTAACACTAGACTCAAGCCACGTTTTTCCGTTGGTATTTAAATTAAGCAAAAACGGCAACAAGCGATCAACCACTTTCAGCAGCTGGGTTTCTTTGCTACTGCCAGTTTCCTGCTCTTCCCAAATCTCATTTAAATCTTTAATGCCATTACCACGTTCAGCTTGTAAGCGCGCAATGCCAGCGCGTTCTTCAAGATGCGCATCAGTGCGTGTATCAGCGTATAAAAAAGTATCACCGGCATCAATCTCGCCTAAGTCATGTACTAGCGCCAGCTTTAGTAACTTTTCATGATTGACATCAAGTTCAAACAATTCAGCGATTGACCAACATGCCATAGCGAGATGCCAAGAATGTTCGGCAGAGTTTTCTAGACGAGTCGTACCCGTCACGTAACTGCGGCGATTTACCCGTTTAAGAGCATCAAGCTCTAACAGATAATGAGTGACATGATCTATATCAATGTTTGAGGCAAGCGTTGGGTTAGTGAATGACATGGAATTAGCTGATGACATAAATATTCTCTTAATTTTTCTACTAATGTATAGCGCTTCATTCTACCTTTACGCATAAGCAATTATTATACATTTTATAAACACTATAAAAGAAGACGCTAACCTATCGTTAATTAGCGTTAATTAGCGTTAATTAGCGTTAATTAGCGTTACCATAAAAATAAAATAGCGCTTATGTTAGTAAGCGCTATTTTATTTTAAATCGAGTAAAAAGACTATTTAATCAAGTTACTAATGGTTTTAAAAGCAGGGTCTTTGCTACTGCGGCAAAGCTCAAACAGAATGGTTTCAACCGTGGTAATCACCCCGCCAGCACGGCGAATACGGCGAATTGCTTGCTTTTTATCATACGGAAAACGCGAACCGACGGCATCACCAATAATAACCGGCTGCATACCGTTATCTAGCAAATCAAGCGCGGTTTGTAGCACGCAGACATGTGCTTCTACGCCGAATAATAAAATGATGCTTCGATTCTGCTGCGCAAGATGATTCCATGAATCGTCATTGTCGCAGGCACTAAAGGTGACTTTTTCAAAACCTTTGGCATTATCGCCTTCTAATAACTCACAAATTTCAGGCAATGTCTCGCCTAAGCCCTTTTTATATTGCTCATTAAGCATAATGGGAACGTCAAGCGCTTGCAGACCTTTAATCAAAGTCGTTATTTTTTTGAGAATATTTTCATGATCATAGATATGCGGAGTCAGACGTTCTTGGACGTCGATTATCATCGCTTGGGTATTTTCACGGTCAATACGGTAGGTACGATCAGTAATCATGGTGGACATAGTACACTCCTTGTACGGCTGAAGCTGACGGCTCTAAACTGATTTAGAATGAATATCAGACTTAAAATTATAATGATTAATTACTCTCTTATTTAGTCACAGTTTAGCGAATGCGTCAATGGAGATAAGTGATAGTAACAACTTATGACCTTTTTATTCTAAGTAAACCACTATGATTCATAAATACAAAAACCCCCAGTTATGATAACTAGGGGTTCATATTAGAGCGCTTAACTATTTTAAAATTATTGCAATACTATAGGCTTAAACACGCTCAATGATAGTCGCAATACCTTGACCAAGACCGATACACATCGTCGCTAGACCGATTTCAGTATCTGATTGCTCCATCGCGTTTAGCAAGGTAACCGTGATACGAGCACCAGAACACCCTAGTGGATGACCCAGCGCAATCGCGCCACCGTTGATGTTGACGATGTCTTGCTTGTCCGTCAAGTTCAAGGCTTTTAGTACTGATAAGCCTTGCGCTGCGAATGCTTCGTTTAGCTCAATGGTTTGCATATCATCGATGCTCATGCCAGCACGCTTAAGTGCTTTTTGCGTAGCAGGTACAGGACCATAACCCATGATAGCGGCATCACAACCAGCCACAGCCATGCTGCGAATACGAGCACGCGGCTTAAGACCTAGCTCTTTGGCTTTTTGGGCGCTCATCACTAGCATTGCAGATGCACCGTCAGATAATGCAGATGACGTTGCAGCAGTCACCGTACCACCTTTAGGATCAAAGGCTGGACGTAGATTTTGCATTTGCTCCATCGTAGCATCAGGGCGAATCACTTCATCGACGGTACATAGTTGCAAGCGACCAGCAGCATCATGACCTTCGATACCGATGATTTCATTGTCAAAACGACCTTCAGTGGTCGCAGCCCATGCACGGCGATGAGACTCAAGACCAAAGGCATCTTGCTCTTCACGGGTGATGTTGTTCATACGACCCAGCATTTCAGCGGTCAAGCCCATCATGTTTGAAGCTTTTGCATAATGCTTTGATGCTTCAGGGTTAAGATCAACACCATGCATCATGCCGACGTGACCCATGTGCTCTACACCACCGATGATGAACACATCACCTTGGTTGGTCATGATTTGGGCAGCAGCAGTGTGTAGCGCCTGCATAGAAGAACCACATAGACGGTTAACGGTTTGACCGCCAGCAGTCTTTGGAATACCAGCCAGCAGACCGATGTTACGACCGATGTTTAGACCTTGCTCTAGCGTTTGGTTGACACAACCCCAGATGATGTCTTCAACGTCGCGTGGATCGAAATCGTTACGTTCAACCAATGCACGTACCAATTCAGCAGACATGCTATCAGCGCGAACGTGACGGAACATACCGTTTTTGGTTTTACCCATCGCTGAGCGTACGCCATCTACGATGACCACGTCTTTTGGACTTAAAATTGTCATACTATCTTCCTTTTCAATTTTTATTGTCAGTGTAGTCAGTCCACTTTAGTGCTATTACCTCGTCAATCTCGCTTAAAGTACAATACGTACATTTGCACTCGATTTCCTCGTACTAGCATTAAATGAAACTCACTATAATCGTACGTTCACTATTGGAGACGATTCATGTCTCAATTGCTCTTAGCCTAAATAGCAAACGTACGGCACTTCATCCTAGTAGTGACTGCCTATTACGCTGTGGCGTAAAAGGTCTCGCCTGCGGCTGCCATGTCGCGAATCTTTTGCGGCGCTTCATAGGCTTTGCCAAGATGGGCGTATTTTTCACACAATGCCAAGTAGTTATCTAGACCCATTTGGTCGACATAACGGCAAGGACCACCGCGGAATGGCGGGAAACCAACGCCCATAATCATCGCCATATCAGCTTCAGATGGCGTGCTAACGATATTGTCTTCTAGGCAGCGGACAGTCTCATTACAGAAAGCCAGCATGGTGCGGTCGATAATCGCTTGATCGTCAAAGGTTTGCTTGTCGCTATCTGTCGTGGTTTTGAGTAGCTCATAAGTGGCTTCGTCAGCAACTTTCTTTGGCTTGCCGCGTTTGTCCATTTCGTACTTATAGAAACCAACACCGTTTTTCTGACCTAAGCGTTTGTTTTCATATAAAAGCTCAATCGCACCTTTATAATCAGGCTTCATACGGTCAGGGAAGCCTTCTGCCATGACTTCTGCGCCATGTACACCCGTATCTAGACCAACGACGTCGATTAGGTAAGCAGGACCCATCGGCCAGCCGAATTTTTCCATGACTTTATCAACATGGACGAAATCAGCGCCTTGCTTAAGCAGCAAATCAAAGGCACCAAAGTATGGGAACAATACGCGGTTCACAAGGAAGCCTGGGCAGTCATTCACGACGACAGGCACTTTGCCCATTTTTGTGGCCAAAGCAACGGTCGTTGAAATCGCTTCTTCAGATGACTTCTCACCGCGAATAACTTCTACTAGCGGCATACGGTTTACTGGGTTAAAGAAGTGCATACCGACGAAGTTCTCTGGACGCTCAAGGGCTTCAGCCAAGAAAGTAATAGAAATCGTTGAGGTGTTTGACGCTAGGATACAATCGTCTTTTACTAGACCTTCTACTTCTTTTAGTACCGCACGCTTCACATTTGGATTTTCTACGACCGCTTCAATAACGATGTCAGTCTCAGCAAAGTCACCATAATTAAGCGTTGGACGGATACGGCTTAAGGTTTCACCCATTTTTGCTGGGGTCATTTTGCCGCGATCGACCATTTTACCAAGTAATTTGCTGGCTTCACCCATACCAAGGTCTAATTGCTCAGACTTGATGTCTTTCATGATGATTGGCAAGCCTTTGCTGGCTGCTTGATAAGCGATACCGCCGCCCATGATACCAGCGCCCAATACAGCGGCTTCGTTGATGTCATGTGCTTTTTTGCTGTGCTGTTTGGCTAACTTTTTAACCAATTGGTCGCTTAAGAACAAACCAACCAAGCTTTCTGCTTGTGGGGTTTTCGCCGCTTTTGCAAAACCTGCCGCTTCTACTTCAATCGCTTTGTCACGTGGTAAGTTAACGTGTTTTTCGATAGCAGCGATAGCTAATGCTGGCGCAGGATATTGCTTAGGATTGGCTTTGGCAAAGATCATACCTTTTGCGCTGTTAAATGCCATCGCTTGTTCAAGCTGATTTAGCTTAACAGGAACGAGCTTTTCTTCTCGTTTCGCTTGCCAATCAAGCTCACCTGAGATACATTTTTTGACCAAATCAATGGCAGCATCTTGCAAGTCATCAGCAGCAACAGTCGCATCAACCAAGCCTAGTTTTAGTGCATCGAGTGCTTTCTTTGGTGTGCCAGTCGCAATAAGTTCAAGCGCATTATCAATACCAATGACACGCGTACTACGAACCGTACCACCAAAGCCTGGGAAGATACCCAATTGAGTTTCTGGTAAACCGATGATAGCTTTGTCGCTCATGACGCGGTATTCGCAAACTAAGGTCATCTCACAACCACCGCCAAGCGCTGCGCCATTGATAGCAGCTACTTTCGGGAAAGGCAAATCTTCAAAGCGATTAAAGGCGTCATTGATATTAATAACCCAATCTTTGATTTCTTCTTCTGATTGCTTAAAAGAAGCCACAAACTCTGTGATGTCCGCCCCAGCGATAAAGACGCCTTTGCTTGACGTGACGATTAAGCCTTTAATGTCATCTGCTTTTTCTAACGCATTAACAACTTCAGCAAACTGCTTATTGGTCTCAGTGTCAAACTTGTTCACGCTCTCATTTTCGGCGTTGTATTGCATGTTGGCGATGCCATCCTCTAGCATTGTCACCGTAATGCGATTTCCTTGGTATACCATTTGGAACTCCTTGCTATATAACGAAAGCTACGTTTTAAAATTAAAATAAATAGCCAGTTATTGTTAGAAAAATGGGTAATAGCACCGTTAACCTGCCCTTTCATCCTAATCAACAATAATGACGTCATTGTGATAATGGTGAGCCAAATTAAACGGTGAAGATATCTTTATTATCTAGCGCTTATGCTTGTACCTTTATAGCTATGTACTTATATTATATTACTACTATTATAGCTATTGACTGAGATTTGATTTTATAGTCGTTTTTCGATTGATAAATAGTGTAAAACCTCAGTTATCAATCGCTAGACCAATTTCACGCCAATTAGTGTAGGGGATTATGCCCCCGACTGTCACAAGCTAATACCATACTCGCAAGTCACTCTTAAATCCACAGCAGCCCTTTACCTGACTAGCAATCTGCCTTAAGTGATTGTTTGTATACTGGAATCAGACCGTGGTGATTAACCTTTAAATGCAGCCTCTTATCAAAACATATTTAACCACTAAGTTAAATCGCCAATGCGTAACGAGGGCTTGTTGCATTATTTCATGCCGCTTTTCATATTAAGCTTTCTGTTTTTGATCTCAAACCTTCTATTTTTAATATACAACTTTAAAAAATACATTAGGGATTATGTATGTGGCATAAGGAATATAATCTATCATGTTACACTAACGATATTTTTATTATTCACCTGATAGAAGGTTGGGTTATGTCTGTTTCTTCTACGTCGAGCGTTGTTCCTATTAGCTTTATCCCTTTTAATAGCACAGAGCAGTTTCACCATGAGGTGCGCGCGCAATTAGCCAAAGATATCGAAGTGTTATTTGATTACGCTGAGCTGCCAAGCCCGCTGCTTGACGCTTGCCGCTATGTAATGACAGGTACAGGGAAATTGGTACGTCCACTACTGGTTGCCAGCGCTTTTTCCAGCACTTATAGCCATAATGACACAATCGCCGATAAAGACAATGCCTTGGCATCTTTGTTAGAAAACGACTCAGATTATGATATGTGCCGCCGTGCAGCGTTGGCGGTGGAGCTGCTGCATACTTATTCGCTGGTGCATGATGACTTGCCATGTATGGACGATGACGAGCTGCGCCGTGGTCAACCAACCGCTCATATCGTCTTTGAAGAATCGACCGCCCTGCTCGCAGGTGACGTATTACAGACGCTAGCCTTTGAAGTATTGACGGCGGATCTGCCAACCTTTGCGCCTTTTGATTCAGCTATCGCAAGTCAGTTATTTGCTATCTTTGCCCCGCGTGCACGGCGCATGGTATCGGGTCAAATGCTTGACCTTAATGCCGAAGCCACTACTGGTATTTCACAAAACGATTTAGAAGCTATCCACCGTGATAAAACTGGTGCGCTGATTGAAGCGGCTATGCTGATGGGCGGTATCTGTGCTGGCGCGACGGCTCCGCAGCGCATGGCTCTACAAGAGTGTGCGCAGCATATAGGTCTAGCCTTTCAGGTACAAGACGATATTTTAGACGTCACCACCAGTACCGATACGCTTGGCAAACCTGCTGGCAGTGATGAAAAGTTAGACAAATCTACCTATGTAAAATTGATGGGTGTCAATAATGCGACAAGCTATGCGCAATCACTATTTGATGACGGGCGTGCAGCCATTTCTCGTGAACTTGATGACAGCTCAGACACTGATGCGCTGATGGCACTTATCGAATGGCTTTGGGCACGTAAGAAATAGCTAAATAAGGAATAAGCTTAGAAACAACAAGCCCAATCTTTTAATCATTGAAAACAGCAAAGGGTGATCAACATGGATAGTGCCCCTACTCCGCGTATTTACCTCGGTACTGGCGGTTATAGCGATACCGATTTGCTCGGTACGCTTTATCCAACGGGTACCAAAAAAACGGACTTCTTACGTGAATACGCCAAGCAATATGGCGCAGTTGAGATTAATAGTACTTTTTATGCACCCATTGGACAAAAAGCCTTTGCTGGTATGGTCGATAAAGCCTATGTGCAAGCAGACAGTGAATTGAAGTTCGCCGTCAAGCTGCATCAAGACTTTACTCATGCGCGTAAAGGCACTAGTGATCACGCGCAAGCTTTCCTTACTGCCCTCAAACCACTTATTGAAGCCAATGCGCTCGCGCCATTACTACTGCAATTCCCACATGGTTTTGATCGTACTCGCGAGCATCGTCTATATCTCGCAAACCTTGTCAGTTGGTTTAAGGACTACCCACTCGCTATTGAGTTTCGTCATAACGGCTGGCACACCCCTCAAGTAGTCAATAGTTTTGTCAAACAAGGCTTAATTTGGTGTAGCGTTGACTACCCCAAAGTTAGCGGTTTACCGCCATCACGGCTGATATTCACTCAGCGTACGGGCTACCTGCGTATGCATGGCAATAATCTAAACTGGTGGGATGCGATGAGTGCGGCTGACCGTCATGATTATCGTTATAGCGAGGCGGAAATGCAGGATTGGGCGCAAGCAATTGCCAATCAGCGTCAGCATTTTGATACGTTATATGTTTTCTTCCAAAATACGGTCAACGCGCACGCTTATTATAATATTGCGATGTTAAGGGAAGCGTTGGGTAAGTTTGGGTTTGAAGTGTTGTAGCTATCATCATCTTCACTATTAACTACGAAAAATAGACTTAGTGTTAATTTAATTTAGATTAGACGAGTAGGGTTTATAAAATGGACGATATTGCAATAAATAATTTAGCTATGGATATTATTTCATCTATAACTAGAGATTTAAACGAAAGCTTGTATTCTAATATTAGCGGAACTCTGTCAGTTAATTGGGTAAGAGATGGTAACTTTAATGCTTCGGCACAGTCAATTTCGGGAGTCAATCAGCCTCCTGTTCATCGTATAAATATGCACTTTGAATTAGTACGTCAATTATTTCGCGATATTGAAGAGTATTGTGATTATGTCGAAAGTGAGTGTGATAAAGCTATTTTTGATGAACTCTTTAAGGACGACCCTGAATATAAAGAAATATTACCTTCAAATTTCGCAAAAGCAGACTATAGAAAAAATATTTTCATAAGTTCATTAACTTAGGTTTTTTTCCATGAATTAGCACATCTTAATCAGGAACATGGACATATTCGCAGTCAAGTACTTGAAAGTGATAATTACCTAATACATGAATGCAATATTAATAACTCAAAAATGCTGGAGGGAGAAGCTGCTGCTATAAGTCATACAACAGAGATGGCTGCGGATTTTGAAGCTGTCTGTACTTGTATAACAGAACTAATAAGACATTTTAAAGGAAATGATTTAGAGGATTCCGTAGGAACATTCGTCTGTGCTCTCTCTTGTGCTATTTATAAAATTCATGGTACTGAATCATTATCTATTAACCCAAAACCTGAAGGTACTCACCCACCTCCTGTTGTAAGATTGGAACATATTCTACCTCAAATATGGGAAATATTTAGTTTGCCAAGTCTCCAATCTAAAATAGGAATTAACATTAGTCGTTCTGAATTAGTTCACTTATGTGACCAAATTGCTACCACTGTTGGTCTATTTTGGTCGAGAAAACACTTAATAGTGCCGGAAAAATGGGGAGAATTTCTTCACGCTGGGACTATTAATAAAACTGGAGGCAAAGAATACATGCGAATTATTATTAATACATGGGACGAAATTGAACCAGAAATAAGTAGAAACAAGCGCTTTAATAATACTTTTTCTTTGCTGACATTTACTGAACAATATAGGAATCTAGTGTTTGAAACAGTAGATAAGCAATAGTTTTAGTAGAGTTTCAACCCACAAAAAAAGGACACCCAACGGCATCCTTTTTTCTACTTATAAAGTCGAGACAATCTAGTTATTGAAAAGGCACTTAAAAAAAGCGACTTACTCTTCAACACCAGCATCTTGACCTTTATATTTTGCGTTTGCGTAGTCCCAGTTCACTAGCTTGTCTAGGAACGTGTCGACATAATCAGGACGACGGTTACGATAATCGATGTAGTACGCATGTTCCCATACATCACAAGTCAATACCGCGATTTGGTCATGTGCAAGTGGTGTATCAGCGTTAGCTGTTTTGGCGATAGACAATTTGCCACCGACTTTATCAGCGACTAGCCACGCCCAACCTGAACCAAATTGAGTCAATGCTGCATTTTTGAACTCTTCACGGAACTTGTCATAGCTACCGAAGTCTTCTTCGATTTTAGCTTTTAGATCGCCAGTAGGTTCGCCGCCGCCGTTAGTTGGCGTCATGCAGTTCCAATAGAACGTGTGGTTCCATACTTGGGCTGCTTGGTTAAACATACCTTGCTTGCTGTCATCTTTAGCGGTTGCTACGATGATTTCTGACAACGTTTTGTCTTCTAGACCAGAACCTGGTAGCAACTCGTTAAGCTTAGTCACGTATGCATTGTGATGCTTATCATGATGGAACTCTAAAGTTTCAGCACTGATGTGCGGCTCTAAAGCATCTTTTGCATATGGTAGGTCTGGTAAAGTAATCTTTGACATAGTTATTTTATCCTTGCTGTTTTAGCTGTTATTTTATGGAAACTGAATTTTACGCTATTTTTAACACGCAAAAAACCCTATAAAATAGCTGGCTAAATTGGCTGAGTTTATTGTTTAAAATGAATTTTATCGATTAATACATTGTATTGCTGAACACAGTATCACGTATTATTATGAATCCAAAATTAACTATTATTTTTTTCTTGCTCTTGGCTCAAAAGCCAAACACTTGACTTTGTCAGCCTTTATTAACCAAATATTCACAAGCTATAAGATATAATTCACTGTAGCTTGGCAGCTATTATAGCAATAGTGGCGACAAATATCAGTTACCAAATGTTATGCAAAGCGCAATCAGTATTGCTTGCGAACAGCAAACAAAAAAATTATAAAAATAGTACCTTAATATAAATCACTATTTTTTGTTTAGATCTAACGACACGATGGAATATTCTCTATGAGTGCTATCAATACACTACACACATCGCGACCCTTGACCCAATCTACATCTCACAAGCAATGGGTACTTGCCAGCAATAATAAAGGCAAGCTTGCTGAGTTCACAAGACTATTTGCGGAAGCAGATTTGGATGTGACGATTGTCCCTCAAGGTCAGCTCAATATCGACGATGCAATTGAAGATGGCTTGAGTTTCATCGAAAATGCCATTATAAAAGCCCGTCATGCCAGCCGTATTAGTGGATTGCCTGCGATTGCCGACGATTCTGGACTTTGTGTGCCAGTATTGGGTAATGCACCCGGTATTTATTCTGCGCGCTATGCCGGCGAGCATGGTAACGATAGTAAGAATAATGAAAAGCTTATCGCTGACTTGCAGCCTATTCGCGCAGCGCAGCCTGATACTGCTATTAAGGGCATGTTCGTTTGCGTACTAGCGATGGTGCGTCATGCTGATGACTCGCTACCGATTATCGCGCAAGGTTTATGGCACGGTGAGATTTTAGAGTTGCCACATGGTGATGGTGGCTTTGGTTATGATCCATTGTTCTGGTTACCAGAGCTGCAGGCGACGGCGGCAAGCCTCAGCGCTGCGGATAAAAATAGCATCAGCCATCGCGGTCAGGCGATCAAGCAGTTACTGGTGCAATTGCCCTTATAAGACGCTTATCTCTTGTAGTTATCCAATTTGATGCCATTTAATCCTCAACCAGTCAATCAGGCGCAGACATACAAGACGTACTTTAAATAAGATCACTGATATAGTAAATTGATACCACGTAAACGACAAAACAGATAATTTTTACTTTAATAAACAGATAGATTATACTGTTCTACTTTTAAAATTTTGTTGAAAGCCGTTAATTGTCTGTATTATTCGCCAAAAAGCGTTATTATGCGACCTATTGACGGTTTATTATTGATATTTGATAGTATCGACTAAGATTAAATATGTCGTTTTTCAGAGCCAGCAGCGATTGCTAAAGGCATTGATTTGAGAATGACTTGCTATCACTATCCCCTATTTATTCCAACGGCAACCAGTCGTAAACGCCCGTATTTTGAGGCATGGTTGTCTATTATTTAATCCTAAAGGTGTAATGATCATGGCTACAGATTTACAAGTCACAACCAACAAGCTATCTAACAAAGAAACTCAGTTAACGGTTAAAGTACCCGTTGAAAAGATTCAAAACAAAGTTGAAGGCCGTATTCGCCAAGTAGCGAAAACTGCCAAGATTGACGGTTTCCGTAAAGGTAACGTGCCTATGTCACATATCCGTTCACAATACGGCGCTGGCATTCAACAAGAAGTGATCAACGACGTTATTCGTGATACCGTTTTTGAAGCGATCAAATCTGAAGACATCCGCGCCGTTGGCATGCCGAATATCGACGACGTAAAACTTGAAGACGATTTCTTGGTTTATCAAGCCACTGTTGAAATCTTCCCAGAAGTTGATGTACAAGGTATCAATGAGATCGAAGTTGAGCGTCATACAGCCAAAGTTGATGAAGCTGATGTTGACACCATGATTGAAAACCTACAAAAACAACGTGAAGAATTCGTTGAGAAAAAAGGTAAAGCGGACAAAGGCAATCAAGTCACTTTTGACTTTGAAGGCTCTATCGATGGCGAGAAGTTCGAAGGCGGATCTGCTGAAGACTTCAAATTGGTTATCGGTAGCAATCAGATGATTCCTGGCTTTGAAGCAGGCATCAAAGGCATGAAAGCTGGCGAAGAAAAAACCATCGACGTGACTTTCCCAGAAGATTATCAAGCTGAAAACTTAGCGGGTAAAGAAGCTCAGTTCAAAATCAATGTAAAATTGGTTGAAAAATCTAAGCTACCAGAAATTGACGATGCGTTCCTTGAGCTATTCGGTGTTAAAGAAGGCGGCGTTGAGAAGTTAAAAGACGACGTTCGCAAAAACATGGAACGCGAAATCAAAAATGCTGCTCGTAGCCAAGTCAAGCAAGCAACGTTTGATGCTTTGTTAGAAAAGAACGAGTTTGACGTACCTAATGCTATGCTAGAGCAAGAAATCGAGCGTCAACGCAACATGATGATGCAACGTTTTTCTCAGCAGTTCGGTGCAAACGCGGATAGCTTCGATAAAGATATGCTACCAAATGAGTTATTTGAAGAGCAAGCACTACGTGCGGCACGTCTTGGCATCATCGTTGCTCGCGTTATCGATACCAAAGGCTTAGAAGTTGACCAAGCTCGCGTTGAGACGTTCATCAAAGAAGCGGCTGAAAACTACGAAGATCCAAGTGAGGTAATCGAGTACTACACCACTGATAAGCAACAGCGCGCGAACATTGAGTCTGTTGTATTAGAAGACCAAGTGGTTGATTATCTAATCGAGCAAGGTAAAGTAACTGACAAAGAAGTTAGCTACCAAGACCTATTAGCTGCTCAGCAACAACAGCAGCAAGCAATGTAATCTAGCTAAATCTTTGCCATTAACTGGTACTGACTGCTAAGATTGCTCTAAAAATGCCCTGACAAATTTGTTAGGGCATTTTTATTGGTGGCTTATATGCTATCTTTATGGATAGATTATAGACAGCACCCTTGATAAGTACGCACAAACGCCCTATTAATAGGAAGTCATTTATCATTTGTCACATTAAAAAGTTACTATTACTCTGATAAAAAAGTTACCATTGGCTCAATTATTTTAAGCTAATAGCCTTTATTACCGCTATTTATCAACTATTGATGCGATACCCGTCTCATTTAGCGTAATAGGTTTTATTATAAACCGACAATGTTTACAATGATAAACACCAATAAAAATTTAACGATTTTCTACTTTTTATCTTCTATCTTTATAAACAGGATATTTTTATGACAGATTATGATCGCATCACTGCCAACCCGCATTTTGATATGCTGATGAGCGCACACACTACTGCCCAGAGCGCACAGTATAATCAAAGCGCAACCCAAGCAGCATTAGTTCCTATGGTAGTTGAGCAATCAGCTCGCGGCGAACGCTCGTTTGATATTTTCTCGCGTCTACTACGTGAGCGCGTTATCTTTTTGACCGGTCAAGTTGAAGACCATATGGCCAATCTTATTGTGGCGCAGCTGCTATTTTTGGAAGCCGAAAACCCTGATAAAGACATTCATTTATATATCAACTCACCAGGCGGCTCGGTCAGTGCTGGTTTGGCCATTTTTGATACGATGAACTTTATCAAACCTGAAGTATCAACTATCTGTATGGGCGGTGCGTATAGCATGGGCTCATTCTTGCTAGCTGCTGGTGAAAAAGGCAAACGCTATGCCTTAGCCAATGCTCGCGTCATGATTCATCAACCTTCAGGCGGCGCACAAGGTCAAGCAACAGATATCGAAATCAATGCACGTGAAATCCTAAAAACTCGTGCGCGCTTAAACGAGATTTTGGCTGAGCGTACGGGTCAGCCAGTAGACAAAATTGAAAAAGACGTCGAGCGTGATTATTGGTTAGATGCTAAAGAAGCCAAAGAATATGGTCTGATCGATGAAGTATTAGAACGTCGTCCTGCTTCTTTATAATAGCCAGTCTATGAGCAGCTGTATCGATGTAGCTAGTAGCGCTGCTTATGCTTAAGTGCTCTATATTAGACACTTAAACGTTGATACACACATCAGAATATTTATAAGTATAAAATTTTAGGAGTGCCTGTATATGGCAGAAGATAACACCCCGCAGTGCTCGTTTTGCGGCAAAGAAAAAAGTGAAGTGAAGCAGCTGATTGCCGCTGACGATGCCAATATCTGTAATGAATGTATTGAGCTATGTACAGACCTTATCGCCGACAGTGACGAACATGGTGATGACGATAGCGATATTGATACCTCTTGGGTCAATAAAAAACTACCAACACCAAAAGAATTGCGCGCCAAGCTTGATGAATACGTCATCGGTCAGGATGCTGCTAAGAAAGCCTTGGCTGTTGCCGTTTATAACCATTATAAGCGTCTAAAAGTTAGCCAAACTTTAGCCAATGATAGCAAAAAAGCTAAAATTGGTGCTGATGATGCAATGGTAGAATTGGCAAAGAGTAATATTTTGCTGATTGGTCCAACAGGTTCTGGTAAGACTTTACTTGCGCAAACGCTCGCACGTCTACTTGATGTTCCTTTTGCGATGGCGGATGCCACGACTTTGACCGAAGCCGGTTATGTCGGTGAAGACGTTGAAAACATCGTACAAAAGCTATTACAAGCATCAGATTATGATGTTAGTAAAGCGGAGCAAGGCATCATCTATATTGATGAGATTGATAAAATCAGCAAAAAAGGTGATAACCCTTCTATCACGCGTGATGTATCGGGTGAAGGCGTACAGCAAGCATTGCTAAAACTTATCGAAGGTACGGTCGCGGCTATTCCACCACACGGTGGTCGTAAGCATCCGCAGCAAGAGTTGATCCAAGTAGATACCAGCAATATTTTGATTATCGTTGGCGGTGCGTTTGCCGGTCTTGATAAAGTCATTCAGCAGCGTACTGAAAAGACAGGCATTGGCTTCAATGCTGATGTCAGCTCAAAAGATGATAGTCGTCGTAGCTCAGAACTACTGCAACAAGTAGAGCCTGAAGATTTGATCAAGTTTGGACTTATTCCGGAGCTTATCGGTCGTCTTCCAGTACTTGCTGCGCTTACAGAGCTAGATGAAGATGCATTGGTTCAGATTTTGACGGAACCTAAGAACGCCTTGGTTAAGCAGTATAAGTATCTGTTTGATATGGAAGGCGCTGACATTACGTTTACCAAAGAAGCGCTTGATGCGATTGCTAAAAAAGCGATGGCACGCAAAACCGGTGCTCGTGGACTGCGCTCTATCGTTGAAAATGCTCTGTTAGAAACGATGTATGAGCTGCCTTCTATGAAGGATGCTAAGACCGTACTCGTTGATGAGCAAGTGATTAACGAAGGCAAGACGCCTGAAATTGCTTAACTGTTAACTTGCTACATCACTCGTTTGAATTAGCGAGCAGTTAGCTAAAATTTAAAAAAAGCGCTCAAACATGATCTATGTTTGAGCGCTTTTTTATGCTACATACCAGGACTTCAGTTTAAAAGAAGCAACGAAACACTAATGTTATGGCTTCTGTTTTCAATTTTAAAACACTTTACGTATTTGTATTTGATACACTAATGTTACTAGCAACCTACTGCTTCATTCTTTGTTATATTTCAAGCGCTAGAGTTAGGCTGCTGAGCAACTAAGATTGCCTCAAAGACTCGATATTACGTGTTATTTTTATGCTGTTCTAAAGATTATCCTTGTTTTTGCTGCTCTTAGCCTTTTACTGACACAAAATATCGAGTTGGTTCTACCATTATGGCATCTAAACTAGCATATAAATTTAAATTTCTATATTACTTTTTAAAATAAGGATATTCCTATGAAAACGCTCCCATATCCTAAGCGCTCCGTTTTGATAGCCACTGTGTTTGCCATTAGTGCTGTCGGTATTACTGGTTGTAGCGATCACACTGAAACCAAAGCCGTTGACCGTGTCGAAGAAGCGGCAGCATTGGCACGAGTAAAAGATCTCGAAGCACGCGCTGAAGCGATCAAAAGTAACATGCCAGCTGCCAATGACATAACTGCGACCGCAGGTGGCACTGATACGGCAAGTGGCAAGCCTACTATTAAGATGCCAGATGAATCTACGATTCCAGATGATGAGTTTGGTGCCGCTGTGCGTCGCGGCTTACAAATTGCCAATCACACTTATAAAGAGATGCCAAATAACGTTGGTAATCAGCTGAACTGTACCAGCTGTCACCTTGGCAATGGTTCAGAGGCTTATGCTGCGCCTTGGAACAATATGCCCAGTGTCTATCCTATCTATCGTACGCGCGCAGGGCGTGTCAATACGATACAAGAACGTATTAACGGCTGTTTTGAGCGTTCGATGAACGGTAAGGCACTTGATCTTGGTTCAGATGATATGAACGCGATGGTGGCTTACATGAGCTGGTTGTCACAAGACATGCCATTTGGCGTATCGCCTGAAGGTCGCGGTTTTGTCAAAGTGGATAAAAACCTCGAGCCAAACACTGATAATGGCAAAAAGCTATTTGCAGAGAAGTGTAGCGTTTGTCATGGTGCCACTGGTGAAGGTCAGTATAACGACGATGGCACCTACGTTTATCCTGCTGTCGCTGGTGAAAAGTCCTTCAATGATGGTGCTGGTATGGCACGTACCTATACGGCTGCGGCATTTATCAAAGGCAAAATGCCCTTTGGTCAAGGCAATACGTTAACTGACCAAGAAGCCGTCGATATTGCTGCTTACTTTACTCACTTGCCACGTCCGGTAAAAGCCAATAAAGACAAAGATTGGCCAAAAGGCGACGCCCCTAAAGATGTACGTCGCTAATTTAAAAATGTTATAAATGCTAGAAGAATGAAAAGCCCAGCTACTTTAGATAACTGGGCTTTTTGATTTTCCTGAGTTCTTCCTTAAATCTTACTTTTTAAGGAATGCTTTTTATTTTTTAATGAATGTTAAGGCAGTTTCATATCACCATCGACCAACCAACCAAATCGACGCATCATATAAGCCACAACGCCAGCAATCACAGCAGGCAATATAAACATCAATAAAATAATCGCCGTCCATAATTGACCAGTACTCATAATATCTTTTGACGCTTCAATCACGCCAAATACGCCAACCAGTCCTGCAGTTCCCATACCTGCGCCTGTAGCCGTACATGCTAGCTCAAAGCCGACGGTCGCTATCGGACCAACGATAGCACTTGCTATAACAGCCGGTAATAAAATAATGGGTTTTCTGAGCACATTAGGGATTTGTAGCATACTAGTGCCTAAACCCTGAGACACAACCCCACTTATGCCGTTGTCCTTAAAACTGGCGACGGCAAAGCCAATCATATGTGCCGCGCAGCCTACCACTGCCGCCCCACCTGCAACTCCGCCAAGTCCAATAGCAATACAAATCGCCGCACTCGATGTCGGCATCGTTAGCAATATGCCAACGACGACAGCAATCACGATTCCCATTAATAACGGTTGTAATGTGGTTGCCGCTTGAATCCCTTGACCAATGGCATTGACCGCAGCAACAACAGGAGGATTGAGCAGCGCACATACCGCTAATGCCACCGCGCAGACCAGTAAAGGTACCAGTAGAATATCGAGCTTGGTCTTGCCTGCAACCCATGTACCAGCGCGATAGGCAAAAACTGACGCCAAATATGCACCGATTGGATTACCCGGTAGCGCAGCAAAGGTTGCCGGACCTGCTTCTTGAGCAATAAATAGATTACCTGCCATTAATGCTTCAGAGTGAGCGCCCAACATACCAGCGACCAAGCAGCTAAGCATTACCAAAGTTGGCGCTTTTAGATAATAAGCAATGCCGACACCGATGCCCGCGCCCATTAACACAGATGCCAATTTTCCGACGGCAATCAGTGTTGGAAGATTTAGCCAGCCACCGATTTGCGAGATGATAAGACCCGCTATTAAGGTGACAAAAAGCCCCAAAGCCATACCAGTAAATGCATCAATAAAGTATTTTTGAAAAAATGCTTTAAAAGGACTTTGCGTGGTTACTGCTGAATTAGATACCGTCATAGCGATACTCTCGGTTAGTGTGGCAATAAAAAATTTCAATATAGTGGGTTAAGCTTAGAAAAAATACGCCGCTATTAGCAAAAAAAAACGTATAAAAAAAGCGCCACTGTGACGCTTTTTTTCTAAACAATCAAATCAATCTAAAACTAACGACGTTGTTCAACGATAATAGAATCAATTCCGTTATTTTGCAGGCGCTGCTGAGCAGTAGCAACGGCTTGACGACTATTCATCGGGCGTGAAATCACCTGATAGATAGGCAAGCCATTACCAGTCGTGTTTTTGACGACTTTCGCATCGACACCTGCCATCAGTACTTGCGCACGGCGACGGTCGGCTTCATCAGCATCACCAAAACTGTTAATTTGTAGGATATACGTAGCAGCAGGCTTAGCAGCTTGAATACTTGCATTGCCAGCATTGGGTTTGTTTGCATTAGTACCCGGATTGCTTGTCGCTTGCGTACCATCGTAGGTCGCATCTTCTTCAATAATAACGATATCATCATTACCAGTAGCTGCGCCAGCATTTGGCGCACTGGTTGTACCTTCAGAAATATTACCCGTATCATCATTAGCACTAGGCACATTACTGTCAGTTTGATTGACAATCACATCCGGTTCAAAATCTATGATTTCACCCAGCTGGTCATTGTCGGTCTTGTCAAATTCTTCATCAGGGACGGTTGCCATTTCTTGATTGGGTAAAATATCATAGAATTCATAATCACCATTGTCAGCATCAGGATCCACTCGTTGCTGTATTTGCTTATTAGGATCTCCAGCCGTATCAGCGGGACTAAAATTAAACCATGGTGACAGATATAAGAATACCCCAATCATCAGTGTCAACACTGCGCCAACGAACATCCATAATAAGCCTGACGCACTACTTGTTTTGCGCTTTTCAGTGGCACCTCTTGGTTTTTTGGCTAACATGGATCGCATTCTCCCTACTGAATCTATCTGTCATTATTGAATTATTACTATCAGTTGCTAGCTTTATTACATGCTAGACGGTGCAGACAGCCCTAATAGACCAAGCCCGTTACTGATAACTTGGCGTACTGCTTTAGATAAACGTAAACGAGCTTGCATCATCGCCATTTCATCGGCGCTTGGTGTCTCACCTGAAGTCAGGCTCACAGGCAAAATACGATTGCTATCGTACCAACCATGGAATAACGCTGCCAACTCTTTAAGGTAATTAGTCAAGATGTGCGGCTCATAACCTGTCGCTGAGCGCATCAAGGTAGCAGGATAAGCGGCAAGCAGCTTAATCAACTCCTCTTCACTTGGTGCAACAAGTAATTCTTGCTGCGCCGCACCTATCGCATCATCCACACTTAAACCACTGGTTTCTAGTTTTTCTAACACACGGCAAACGCGGGCATGTGCATATTGAATGTAATAAACCAAGTTGTCTTTACTTTGCGATTTGGCAAGCTCTAGGTCAAAATCAACATGTACTTCAGGCTTACGCGCGACGTAATAAAAACGCGCTGCATCGTTGCCAACTTCGTGACGTAGCTCACGTAAGGTCACAAATTTGCCAGAGCGTGATGACATTTGTACTTTTTCATCACCGCGCCATAATGCGACAAACTGCACTAATACCACATCTAAACGGTCGGCATCGATACCAAGCGCCAATAAAGCCGCTTTTACGCGCGGTACATAGCCATGGTGGTCTGCACCCCAAACGTTCACGACTTTGTCAAAACCGCGATCGAATTTATTTTTATGATAGGCGATATCAGAGGCAAAGTAGGTGCTTTGCCCATTAGCGCGGCGTACGACACGGTCTTTTTCATCGCCAAAATCCGTCGATTTAAACCAGATATTGCCGTCTTTTTCGTAGAGATAGCCTTTGTCTTCTAAAATCTGTAAGACTGGCTCAATCTCGCTATCAATTGATCTTTCGCTAAACCAGCATTCATAACTCACACCGAAGTCATTTAGATCGTCTTTGATATCAGCCAAAATACTGCTTAATGCTGCATTTAGAAACAGCTCATAACCATTACCAAGTAAAGCTTTACTATTGGCAATTAGACCATCGATATGGGCTTCTTTATCACCTGATAGCAGTACTTTTTCGCCATCGGCATTTATTTCGAACTGCGCATCTTCTGGCACGTTCTCGGCAATATCTGCGAAACGATGTACGTAAGTATCAGCATGCTGCGTCTTTAATGTCTGAGCAATATCACTGACATAGTCGCCTTGATAGCCGTTGACGGGGAAGGTGACAGTCTCACCATTGGTTTCTAGATAGCGCAAATAAGTACTGGTCGCTAAGATATCCATCTGGCGACCGGCATCATTGACATAGTACTCACGCGTGACATCATAGCCAATCGCCTCAAGCAAGTTTGATACGCTCATACCAAATGCAGCGCCGCGACCGTGACCAACGTGTAAGCTAGAAGTTGGGTTAGCAGAGACAAATTCGACCTGTATTTTTTGTCCGTCAAACTGCTTGCTTAAGCCAAAGCCATTTTGCAAATTGAAGATATCATCTAACACTGCAAACTTGGCTTCAGTATTCAAAAACACATTGATAAACCCTGGACCCGCGATTTCTATTTGGCGGATATCTTGATTCTCAGGCAATGCATTAACGATTTTTTCAGCCACTTGACGCGGATTGGCTTTGGCAGCTTTGGCAGCAGTCAGGGCAATATTGCTGGCAAAATCACCATGGCTGGTATCCTTAGTACGCGTAATTTGGCTATTATTTTGCCAATCAGCTGGTAATTCGCCGTCATTTTTTAGGACTGCAATCGCACTGTCAAACAGTGAGGTAAGCGTATCGATTTGGGCTTGTGACATAGGACTATAAACTCGGATAAATAAACAATAAAAGTGGTGGTATATCAAATATGATAAAAAGATAAGTAACCTGCAAATATAACAACCTTTACCTACTATTGCACTATTTGGACCAAAAATAGCGATAAAATGCTATTTACAGCAAGGTGCTAGGGTTTATTTGACGTTTAAGGGTTATTATAATTGGCAGATGGCTCATAGGTCAGAGTTATTGTAGCGTTCCTGTTTCCCAAGGTTGATGAAACATTCATACCTAGCCTATTCCACGTTATAATAACGCCATTTATTGGCTACTTTCTCTAGATATCGTGACGCTTAAATATTTATTCAACTATTTGTAAATATTTCATTAATAAGCAATAAAATAACGAACAGAGAACGTGGTACTTTATGACTTTATATATAGGATAAAATTATGTTTGCCATTGCTGCCAGTACCGTTACCAGTTGGGGGCTTTACATCTTATTGCCCATTTTTATTGCCTTTTTATTCTTTATCATTTGGGACTTATCAAAACAGTCTGGTGCTGGTCGCGCTGGTACATTCTGGATGTTTTTGGCACTTGGTGCTGGTTTTATCGGTTTTATCTTAAAAATATTGTTAGAAATGGCATTTACACGGTGGTTTATCTAAAAAGCATTGAAGATTTACTGCTTTGCCAATTATTTTTTGGCAATTAGAGTAGCACGCATCGGCGCAGGATAGCCTTCAAGAGTTTTGCTAGAATCATTAGGATCTAAAAAATCTGCTAACGAATGATAGGTCATCCATTCCGTTTTACGCTGTTCTTCCGTCGAGGTGACTGCCACATCGACGCAGCGCACCTCACTAAAACCAGCTTTCTCTAACCAGCCTATTAATGCGGCAACCGAAGGTAAAAAGTACACATTATTCATTTGAGCATAGCGGTCATGCGGTACCAGTACCGTATTGGCATCGCCTTCTATTACCAAAGTTTCAAGTACCAGCTCACCGCCTTTGACCAACTGCCCTTTAAGCTGTTGCAAGTGCTCAAACGGCGATTGGCGATGATAGAGCACACCCATGCTAAACACGGTATCAAACAGCTGGCTATTATCCGGTAGTGCTTCAAGCGGCACTGGAATATAATGAGTTCGATAACGCTCTGTACCATGAGTATGAGCATCGGCGCTATCTACAAAATGCCGAATCGCCATAAACTGATGGTAAAACAAGCACGACGGATCAATAATGATGACCGTATCGGCGCCTGCTCCTGCCATACGCCAACCATGATAACCAGAACCACCACCAACATCTAAGACGCGGCGACCTTTTAAAGGACTCAAATGCGGTGCGACTCGTTGCCATTTCCAATCACTGTGCCATTCGGTATCAATCAATATTGGCGCATTGGTATCGCTGTCATCTTGAGTATCAACAGTTTGACGACTACTGATCTGACCACCAATTTGAAAAGGCCCTTTGCGCCACGGCATGAGCTGCTTTAATAATGCCATTGTTTGTTTGCGCTGAGACTCACTAAGATTTGCCTCAATCGTCAAGACATCACTGTTTAGATCGACATGATTGACAGTTATATTTGGTAAACGCGCAACCGATGCTTGATAGGCAGGCGCATGCGCATAATTGGCTTTGTCCTTGATATCATTTAACCATGTTGGCAAGCGCGTAAGCCATTCATAAGCACTTGGCTGTTGTTGCGCTAGTTCTAGCAGGGTTAAATACAGTTCACGTTCGGCGTGGGCAATAGTGTCGTTAAGCATAAAAGCAGGTTACCGTATTGATCAAAAAACAACTGTGTTAAAAATAAGAATTATTTAAACGCCACAATAGAGACAAAGTTTAAAAATTGAAACCACGTGAGATGACGCTGAAAGCCAACATCACTCAATCGTGCGTGATGCTCATCTAAAGTATCCGTAATAAGGACGTTTTCTAGTGCATTTCGTTTGCCGCTGATTTCCATCTCGCTATAGCCATTGGCGCGTTTAAAATCGTAATAACGTTCAACCAACCACGCATCATACTGCTCATCAAAAGCATGAGTCTTTTCGGTCAATACCAATATACCGCCTTCGCTAAGTGCTACATAAATTTTCTCGAGTACCGCCACTCTATCGGCAGCGGGCAAAAACTGTAAGGTTAAATTCAAAATCACCATATCACATGGCTCAAGCTCAATATCGCGAATATCCGCAGTGATGACCTCTATGTCATGCTCAGGATAATTATCATTCAGTAAAGTAGTCGCTTCAGTGGTCATCGCAGGTGAAATATCAATCGCTTTAATTTGCAAATCTTGCGGCTCAAACTCGCCAGCCAAGGTCATACTTGCAGCACCCAGTGAACAACCCAAATCATAAATACGGCTCACACGCTGCCCACTATCACTCTGTTGGCGATATTTACAATGACGACGGGCAAATATAGGTAGCATTGCCAATACCTGACCATAACCTGGAACACTGCGACGAATCATGTCCGGAAAACAAGCCACCACTTGCTCATCAAATGAAAAGCGCGCCGCCTTATCTAGTGGCGTGGTGAATAAGGTGTCATGTTTAACAGTGGTAGGCTGAGATTGGCTCATAATGTGACTCATTCTTTGGTAATTAAACTAAACTTTAACGTGTGTAATCATCTTGACCGACACTATCAATAAGAAGCAGCTGATAATAACGAGCTTCTTAGCGTAGCAAAAGCCCATTATAACATTACTATTTGTTACTTATCGCAGGCAACTGCACTGTTAAGCTAAATGTATATCGCCAAGCAAAATAGATTTGCAAAACATGCTTGGCTCATATTTTATAATGATAAGAATAGGAAAAATTATGCAAACCATTATATTAGGCGGTGGCTGTTTTTGGTGCACCGAATCAGTATTTTTATCCGTAAAAGGCGTACAGTCTGTAATATCAGGTTATATGGGCGGCGATGCGGTATCAGCCAATTATGAAGCAGTCTGCGGTGGGGATACTGGTCACGTTGAAGTGATTAAAGTCGAATTTGACGAATCGATTGTCCCATTAGAAGTGATACTTGATGTCTTCTTTGCGACTCATGATCCCACCACAATGGATCGTCAGGGTAATGATGTAGGTAGCCAATATCGTAGCGTCGTGTTCTACACTGATGAAACGCAAAAACCGACCATCGATCGTACCATTAACAAGCTGCGTGACATGGGTATAAATGTGGTGACCGAAGTACATCCTGCGGTCGAATTTTATCAAGCAGAAGAGACACATCAAGACTTTTTTAATCGCAACCCAGGACAAGCTTATTGCAACTTTGCCATACCACCAAAACTTGCCAAACTGCGTAAAGAATTCAGTCAATATATGGTGAGCTAAATATTATCTTCTGATTACAGAGTTTTCGAATTCAATGCCCAGCTTTTAATCTCGTAAAAGCCAAATGCTTATAATATAAGTATTTGGCTTTTTTAATTTCTGATAATTTTATTGGAGTTAATGACTTTGACAATATTATGCGACAAGTTATGATAATGCATCGACTGTAAAAAATAACTGATAATAGAAATTCTTATAACTGAAGGCTAAAGCAATGAATCCAGAATTTTGGCAGGCTCGCTGGAAGGAAAAACGCATCGGCTTTAATCAGCCTAAGGTGAATCCTTTATTGATTAAATACTTTTCAGATTTAAAGATGGCCACCGGAAGCCGTATATTCATCCCTTTATGTGGCAAATCTATTGATATGATTTGGCTAGCCAATCAAGGTTTTGATATGGTCGGCGTGGAATTGGTTGAGTCAGCCGTACAGGAATTTTTTGCTGAAAATAATATTTCTTACACGATAAAAGTGCATGATAAAAATTCAAATATTAAATGCTATCAAGGGCAGTTATCAGGACAAACAATAGCGTTATGGGTTGCAGATATATTTATGCTACGTACTAATGATGTTGGTCGCGTTGATGCGGTCTACGATCGAGCAGCATTAATTGCGATGCCAGCAGAGTTGCGCCCGCAATATAGCCAGCAAGTCATCGACCTCAGTCAAAACGCTCCTCAGTTATTACTGACACTCAATTACGACCAAAATGAGCGAGCAGGACCGCCCTTTTCAATCAGTCATGAGCAAATCCAGCAGTACCATAGCGCTCACTATCAAATTCAAGAACTCGAGGGCGAATCATCGACTTTGAACGCCGCGCCTGAGATGGCGGTGACAGAGCATGTTTGGTTGTTAAATAAACCATAAGCGAGAAATCTAATGAAATTTTTAGTGAGTTTCGTAAGTCTCATTGCTTTCTTATTAGTCGTATTGACAGGACCTCTTTATAAGTGTGACATCATTGAATTAGGTACGGTGTTTACAGGATTTAAATATGGCATATTGACTGCTGTTACAGCGCTTGTGTTGCTCATATTACAAGTTATATTTAAGCGAAATACACTAACGCTTGCCAATGTGGTAGTCACCATTGCGTTATCGGCCGTTGCTCTCGGATTACCACTTAGTATGCTGAGTAAGAGCAAAAGCGTAGCGCCTATTCATGATATTTCAACTGACTTAATCAACCCACCTGAGTTTGTCGCTATTGCTCCGCTACGCGCTGACGCACCCAATCCAATCGCTTATGCTGGTGAAGCAACTGCCGAGCAACAACGTCAAGGCTATCCGGAACTAAAAACGCTAGTCTATTCACAATCAAAAGCTGAATTGGTGAACGCTGCCGAACAAGTTGCTAAAAATTTAGGTTGGGAGCTTGTCAATATCGATGCTAATAAAGGTATTGTTGAAGCAACAGATACTACAGCGTGGTTTGGTTTTAAAGATGATGTCGTTGTACGTATCAATGATAATGGTAGCGAGCGTCTGGTTGATATCCGTAGTAAATCGCGAGTTGGCGGTAGCGATTTGGGTAAAAACGCAGCACGTATTCATGATTTTATTGAGGAGTTGGATATCATATTAGCGAAATAGCTTTGTAAAACACCTGTAAAATTAATCACCCACATTAAAACCAAAGACTTTCCTAAAATTATGTAATGCTATATTTTTCTAAAACCCTATCCTAACCTCACGCCAACGTCAGCTTATAGTAACCGAGTGCTACGATACCTTTTCTTTACTATTGAGATTGGTTACTCTAAGTAAAATCGACTTTTAATCGCTTTATTTTACTTTCTAATAACTAATTTCTAGTAACTGTTTTTTTTAACAGCTACTTCGACGCTTATAGGATATTTTTATGCGCTTGAATCACTTATCCACCTTATCTTTATTGACGGCAGCGATTGGCTTAAGTCTTGCCAGCACCGCTCAAGCTGCCAAGCCAGACGCCCCAAACTTGTCTAATGCTCAGTTTCAGCAGTGTCTAGATGGTCTAAAAAACTCTAGCAAATTTCGTGATGTTGATAGCTATACCTTTAATAACTATCGTCCCAGTGAGCCTGACCCTAGTGTTATTCAATCGCTAAACTATCAACCTGAATTTCAAAAAGACGTTTGGGATTATTTGTCATCACTTGTTGATACCGAACGCGTAGAAGATGGTATCCGTGCCAAGCGTCAATGGGCGGATACGTTACGTAAAATTGAATCGCGCTATGGCGTTAAAGCCGAGCACGTATTAGGCGTTTGGGGCGTAGAGTCTAACTTTGGGCAGACATTGGGCAAAAAACCTTTGTTTGAATCTTTAGCGACCCTATCTTGCTTTGATCGCCGCCAAAGCTATTTCCAAGGCGAATATGCCAATGCACTAAAAATCGTCCAAAACGGTGATATTGCGCCAAGCGACATGACTGGCTCATGGGCAGGCGCGTTTGGTCAGACGCAGTTTATGCCAAGTACATTTTTAGAGTTGGCAGTCGATTTCGATGGCGATGGTCGCCGCGACTTGGTCAATAGCGTCCCCGATGCCCTTGCCTCTACGGCAAACTTCTTAGATAAACGTGGCTACCGTTCAGGCGAAGCATGGGGTTATGAGGTAAAACTGCCAAGTGGATTTTGGGCAGCGTCTAACCGTAAAGATAAAAAATCAATGAGCCACTGGCGTAATCAAGGTTTAACCCTTGCTAATGGCAGCCCACTGCCTTCTGACTTGAGTAGTGCTGGATTATTATTACCAGCAGGTCCTGACGGCCCTGCATTCTTAGTCGGTAAAAACTTTGATACATTCTATTCTTATAATGCCTCAGAAAGCTATGCACTGGCGATTGCCCATTTATCAGATTTGATTACTCGCGAGAGTAGCAGTAAAACTGACTTTATCACGGCATGGCCAACTGACGATCCTGGTATAGGTCGCCAAGAATCCAGAGCGATTCAGCAAGCATTATTAAATGCAGGATATGATATCGGCGCCGTCGATGGCATTATCGGTGATAATACTCGTACTGCTATCCAGCAGTACCAGTCTAGTCGTGGCATTTTTCCAGCTGATGGACGTGCAGGGCAGAAATTCTATCGTGCCATCGTTGGTAATACGGCGCCTAATACTTTGCAATACGGCAATCCATATAACCAGCCAACAAACAGTCGTCCTTTAAACCCCGCGTCTGCTGATCGTATGGGACAATTGATTCAACAGCAAAATACCACACCTAATAGCTACTCGCAGCGTACAGCGATCAGCCCATCAAACTCAAGCACAACGCGATATCGCCGTGTAACGGGTGCTGATGGTACTATAAAACTGGTACGTATTGATGAAGGCTCTTGATTACGTAATGTCTTTTAAGTATTAATAAAAATAAAAAGCCACGCTAATTAGCGTGGCTTTTTGATCATGTCAGTTCTGACACTCTTTATGACTTGTCACAGTTTACATGATATATCTAATTTTTAGACATTAAACGATAGGTGGTGGATTCGGTTTACCATTGTCACCATCCCAATTTTCACGAGCTTTATCATCTAAATCTGCTGGCGTCTTAGGCTCCCATTTGCCATTTTCTTTCCACGTGGCATTACCCCAATCTGCATCCTCTTCCTTTCTATCCAATTCCTTATAGACTTTGGTCGGATCGATACCGCGGCGCTTCATATCTGCTACTTGCTCTTCTAACGTATGAAACTGACTTGCCTCATGCATGGTTTGCTCTAAGCTATCCAACTCACTTTTTAACGCGTCATTTTTAGCATTACTCATTATTTGTTCTCCTTAATTGCTCAGTATTATTATGTGTTCATCTTGATCATTATTACGAGTATCAAAGGGATTCACAACGAGTACCACGTATACTTTGTATTACAAAACGTAGCCATTAGCAAGAAACGTGTTAGTCAATCATGATTTGTATGAGGTTCTAAGATTGGTAGCAACGATAATGACTGATAATAGCGAAGGCGATAATTTAGCTAGTGGCGATTGATATAGCAGGATTTTCTATCGATGGCTTTTTTGCATCAAGTAAACTTTTTGCATAAAAAGTCAGCTTCCAAAGCTCCTGTGTGACCCGTGTTCCATAGGTAGTTAGCTGTATCCAATTAGCAGCAACCAATTGCCGCTGTAGATGATTGAGATCATCTTGAGAGATTTGACAACGTGCTACAGCATGGACATTTGGCATCTCGCGCTTGATATCGATCTCAGCTCGCGCAGCGATTAAGCGGTTGATACCACTTTGTAGACCATAGCTTGAAAAAGTAGCTGGCATTTTTATCAGAGTGATTAATACGTCTTGCCATGCCAATACCATTGGTCTTGTCACATCGGTTAAATTACCACCCTCATAAGCTTGGGCTTTATAGTGAATCTCAAAGGTCTCTGTCAATACGATTGGCTTACTGACATTATCGTCCATACTCTGACTAGGGACGACAGTAGTCTCTTGCCCTGTCACTCTATTGTTTGTTAAAGTAGCCGCTAGAGTCTCAGATACTGAAGGTTTGTTAGTCTTCATCGCCTCTTCATCAACCCTGATCCATCCCGCAGCTATATTATGGCTAGCAACCATTTTGTAATAGGCTTGGATAAGCAATTGCTCGATGTCGTTTTCTGTCTCGTAATAATAAATCTTATCCGTTTTTGACGTTACTGCACTGGTAAATTCTTGCAACTGTCTACTGATATTGGCACCGTTATGGTGTTTCTTTATTAGTATCAGTAAAGGTTTGAGCTTCGCTTTAGCATTGAGATAGCTCAAATGCATTTGACTAACACCGTTATTTTGCGTCGTACCGTAGCTATCGCCAATGACCATCAAAGCATAATCACAAGCATCAATACACTGACGCCCATATAACGAAGCTTTGGGTAATCTACTGGAAGCATCATAGGTTAAAAAGGCACGGCCTTGAAAAAATATCGCAATACTATCCAATACCAATAACTGGTCGTTATCAGCGCATACAATATGAATATGGTAGCGACGGTTTGGCACGATCACCTCTAATCTCTATTAGCTGGTCGAAAAAGATACGTTCTCAGAGTTCTCAGAAAAATTATAATAACAAGCAATTAAAATATTCTGTTTGGTAAATACAAGCCTAGCATAATATTGCTAGAATACGTTTACTTTATTTCCAATTCCATTAATATACTACGGGATTATAACAGCTGTATCGAAATTAATCCTAGGAGCCCCTAAGGCTAATACTCAAAATGAGGATGGTATTGTAAATGCGTTTGCTCGCCAAGTAAGCGTGATAGCAGCAAATCCATATGCTTATCGTATTTGGTCGCATAAAATATCAACGGTGGCTTAATCTGATTGTCACTCAAACTGGCATCTAAAACACCATTTCTATCTAATCCATCTATAGGCAATGCTGACAAATTATTGGCGATCAACAATTGCTTAACGCGCTCTGCAATTGCTTGACCTGAATCAACCACTTGCATTGATAGTCTTTGCGATTCAATTGCTTGCATCACAAAATCTTTAAAGAATGGATAATGTGTACAGCCTAATACCAGCTGGTCTACCCCATCCTTTGCGAACACTTGCAATTGCTGACGAAGATTTTGCGCCGTTTCACTGTTTTCCGGCATACCTGATTCTACCCAAGGCACAAGTTGCGGGTCAAAATATTTGGTCACTCTGGTTGCACTTGGACTGGCTATCGTAGCAATGACATCGTTTAGGAGTTTACCGTTTAGAGTCGCTTTGGTTGCTAGTACCGCCACATGACCACTTTTACTGGCCAATACCGCAGGTTTCAATGCTGGTACCAAACCCACGATGGGTAGCTGCGGATAATGGCACCTTGCTGTCTGCAACGCATAGGCTGAAGCACTATTACACGCAATGACAATAAGCTTGCAGCCTTGCTGATATAGCCACTCTACTGCCGTCAATGTGAATGTTTTAATATCATCACTATCTCGATTGCCATAGGGCACATTCAGGGTATCAGCATAGTAAATATAACGTTCATTGGGCAGTTGCTGGGCTAAATGGAGATAAACAGACAAGCCACCAATACCGGAATCAAATAAGCCAATAGGCGCGCTACGGTCTGGATCTGCCTTTGTCCCTTTATTATGATTGTATATCAGACTATCGACCATCGCTTCTTCAGCAGTGTTATTATCAGAAATTATTAAGTAAGTATTAACTGTGTTAGTAACAGCACTTGCGGCAACTTTCATATTATTTCACCGCCATTTTGATAAAAATACTGTCATACCGACCCTACTAATAAATTTAACCAATATTACTTTCGATAATATAGTCAATTCCAAATAAAACAGATACGTTATGTTTCAACGCAGTACTGGTATAAATTTTTCTGGCGTGCTGTGCCTACGCCTACAGAGGCTGCGTAAAATTCATCCCAGTCCTACTGTATCGCTTTAATACTGAATTCACTATAGACCCATAAATAAAAAGGGCTATAAGATAGATAACAAGATTTGCTCAAGATCAATAGCAATCACTGCCTAATTATAGCTCATTATTGACCGTTAAATAGATGTCATCGTCAATGTATAAGCATGACCCCCACTTTGCAGGGTTAGCGTGGTTTTATCATCTTGCTCTGTCAATTCGCCAATCTCGGTTAGATGATAAAATACATTGCGACCAATAAGTGCCGTCAATCCATTTCGAACCAGCATATAAGGACGCATTTGTACCTCAGATGTTAATTGTTGGTTTTCCTCTCCGTGACTATTATGAACAGCATCCATATCATTAGAGTGATCATTTCTATTTTCATTACCCTCTACATTAACAGAGTCATAAGGACGTAAAAAAATAGGATGCTCATCATCTAAGCGTACGACATCACCCGTTGTCGTGGTAAATTCAAGCCAACTATTAGTGTCTTCGTTGACGATACCGACATCATTGATTAGTAATGGCGCATCTTCCACTTGGATACGCAATTTCTGTACGGGCGTCTTTAGAAAATACTCAGTCACGCCTTCTTTTTCTTCTTTCCATAAGATAGTGGCAAACAGACTGACTAATGACTCTCGGGTCATGTGTCCGCCTTCATGCCACCACTCGCCATTGGCTTTGATGACCAAGTCCATATCATCAATTTGTTCAGGATGCCAACTTTCTAGTGGCGGTATGGCACGTCCTTCACGTGTCCCTGCCACAGACTTTAAATATTGGCTCAAATTGTCTATAGTATTTAGCTCAGACAGCTTGTCATTAGAGGTTTCAGCATCTTTTACAGTCGTGGCATCGATATCTTTATTATTATCTGTCATCGTACAATCCTTCACGTAGTAATCAAAGTTTGGCAAATCTGTTATTACTATAAATTTTAGTTTCGGGTATGATAAGACAATATCGTCATTGTACCCCCACCGTCTTAATCTTACCTTAACACTGATGTTGTGAAATGCGTATCGTGTTTGTGGGACTTTTCTTTTATAATAAGTAACGATTTTTTATTTGAACTAGTCTGGTGGGCGTTGTACTAACGACACATTTTACGTTATGTTTTGAAGGTTTTTAAAAACACTTTCATCGTAACGTCGTCAACTGATACCGTAAAGACCCTTTTTATCGGGCAGCCATATGTCTGAGTAAAGTTAGCGCCACAAGCCTTATTATTCAATTGTTAAGCTAATGATGCCCTGAGATAAGCCACTACAAGTTTAGGAGTAGGTATGCAAGAGCAAGACAATCAATCGCCAGTTATTGATGGTGATACTGTAAATATCGACACGCCAATCGTGACAGACACAGCAAATTCAGAGCCAACAGTGGTGACACCAGAAGTGCTCGCTGAAGAAACGCCCGTTATTGTAGATACGCAAGCCGTTGAGCCAGTTGCTGAAACGGTCGTTGTCGACAAAGCGCCAGAACCTGTTGCAGCAGAGCCTGAAGTAGAACGTGAGTCAATGGAATTTGATGTCATTATCGTTGGTGGTGGACCTGCCGGACTTTCAGCTGCCATCCGTCTACGCCAGCTTGCCATCGCAGCAGGTAACGATGAGTTCATGGTTTGTGTGGTCGAAAAAGGCTCGGAATTTGGCGCTCATACTCTCTCTGGTGCGGTCATGGAAACACGCGCTTTGGATGAGTTGATTCCAGATTGGAAAGAAAAAGGCGCACCGCTAAACGTTCCTGCAATTGAAGATCGCGTCTATATGCTGGGTTCAGCGACCAAATCTATCAAATTAATGGATTCGGTCATTCCTGCCAGCATGCATAACCAAGGCAACTATATTGTCTCATTAGGCAACGTCGTTCGTTGGTTGGCTCAACAAGCTGAAGAGCTAGAAGTCATGATGTTCCCAGGCTTCCCCGCTGATGAAATCTTATATAATGATGATGGTTCAGTTAAAGGCGTATTGACAGGCGACATGGGTGTGGCTGCCAGTGGCGAAGCGAAACATAGCTTTGAGCCAGGTTATGAGCTGCTTGCTAAATATACTATATTTACCGAAGGTAGCCGTGGTCACTTAGGCAAGCGCTTGATCAGTCGTTTTAATCTTGATAAAGACTGTGACCCTCAACACTATGGTATTGGTCTAAAAGAGCTATGGGATATTGATCCTGCTAAGCATGAAGAAGGTGTGGTCATGCATGGTTCAGGTTGGCCTTTAACTGATACGGGTTCAACTGGAGGCTGGTGGTTGTATTTCGCTGAAAACAATCAAGTAAGCTTTGGTCTTGTTATTGATCTCTCCTATTCTAATCCATATATGTCACCATTTGATGAGATGCAGCGTCTAAAACTACATCCGCTTATTCGTAATGTTCTAGAAGGCGGTAAACGTATATCTTACGGCGCACGCTCGTTAACTAAAGGCGGTTTAAACTCCTTGCCAAAATTCACCTTCCCAGGTGGTGTATTAGCTGGTGATGACGCAGGTTTCTTAAATCCTGCCAAAATCAAAGGTACCCATACTTCAATGAAGTCAGGGATGCTAGCGGCTGAGGCAATTTTCGAAGCCTTGCAAGAAGGTCGTCAACATGATGAAGTGCTGGCTTATACTACGATGTTTGAAGAGTCTTGGTTGTATAAAGACAACTATGAAGCACGTAACTTTGCTCCTGCTATGCACCGTATGGGTCAATGGATGGGCGGCGCGTTTACCTTTTTAGAGCAAAATCTGATGGGCGGCAAAATGCCTTTGACCATTCATGACAATAAAAAAGATTATGATCAGCTTGAGCGTGCGGCTCATGCCTATCAGCCAACCTATGCAAAACCGGACGGCAAATTGGTATTTGATAAATTATCGTCAGTATTTATCTCAAATACCAACCATACTGAAGATCAACCAGTACATTTAAAGTTAACTGATCCAACAGTGCCTGTCACTATCAACTTACCACTTTATTCTGAGCCAGCGCGTTTATACTGCCCAGCTGGTGTTTATGAGATTGTAAAAGACGCGGAAGGTGCTAAATTTGTCATCAATGCGCAAAACTGTGTCCATTGCAAAACTTGTGATATTAAAGACCCTTCACAGAACATCACGTGGGTAACGCCAGAAGGCGGCGGCGGTCCTAACTATCCAAACATGTAGATTGTTATTTATATATTGTTTAGATGGTTATTATTTAAAATAAGCTGCAAAAAAATCGCCCTCAGAAGGGCGATTTTTTGTTATAAGTAGATTTAATCGCTTATATCTAGGATTTCAGCTTAATCTGTCCACGCATCACGATTGGCTTCATCTTTTAATTTCACAAAATCATCAGGATTAAACTTGATTTGATCAGCAGTTTTGCCCTCTTTAATCTGACGCTCATAGTCACGTAATATTCTAAGCGCTACTGGCGACAAGATGATAATAGCCACTAAGTTGACCAATGCCATCAGACCCATGGATAAATCGGCAAAGTTCCAAATAGCTGGCAGGCTGGCGACAGCACCGATAAATACCATGCCCAAGACCATAAAGCGGAATATCATAATCATCACTTTGGCATTTTTCTCACCAGAGATAAATTCAAGATTCGATTCACCATAGCTATAGTTTGCAATGATAGAGGTGAATGAGAAAAAGAAGATGGCAATCGCGACGAAAATTACACCCATATCACCTACATATTGCGACAATGCTAGCTGTGTTAATTGAATACCTTCTTGCTCAACACTAGGATCAACCACGCCAGAGAGAATAATAATTGAAGCTGTCGCTGTACAGATAACTAATGTGTCCAAAAACACACCCAACATTTGCATAAAACCTTGCACTGCCGGATGATCAGGATGGCTTTTTGCAGTCGCTGCAGCATTAGGTGCTGAACCCATACCTGCTTCGTTCGAAAACAGACCACGCTTAATACCATTAATCATCGCTTGCGCAATACCATAACCAATCACACCGCCTGCTGCTTGTTCAAAGCCAAATGCTGACTTTACAATCAAAGCAATTGCCGCTGGAAATTCGCTAAAATTGGTCAAGATGACATAGAGTGCCAGCAGAATATAAAGAATCGCCATCACTGGTACAACTTTGCCAGCAATACGGGCAACAGAGCGTAATCCACCAAATACTACTGGTGCGACTAGCACTACTAATATCAAGCCGGTCATCCAAGTTGGAATACCAAACGCCTCATTAGTCGCCTGTGCAATGGTATTGGATTGCACACCATTGAACGCCAAGCCAAAAGCGACCAGCAAACATAGCGAGAAAAATACGGCAAGCCAGCGTTTACCCAAACCCTTTTCGATATAGTAAGCCGGTCCACCGCGATAAACATTATCGTTATGCGGTACTTTGTATGCTTGCGCAAGGGTTGACTCGATAAAGCTGGTCGACATACCCACAATCGCTGTCATCCACATCCAAAATACAGCACCCGGTCCACCCAAATAGATGGCAATTGCCACCCCTGCTAGATTCCCCGTCCCTACTCGCGCAGCAAGTGATGTCATCAGTGCTTCAAATGAGCTAATACCACCATCTTTACGCCCTTGATTTGATACTCGTAATAACTGCCACATATGACCGAAATGACGAAACTGGATAAAGCGGGTCGCCACGGTAAAATATAGACCTGCACCAATTAAGACGAACATCAGCAGTCCATACCATGGATTGCTGGCAATCAACCAATCATTATTACCCCAAATGATACTCACACCATAGTTTACGATGCTATTAAACCAACCTGCTACGCCTTCGTTCATACTATATCCCCTTCACTAACATTCTATACTTTTAGCATATGTTATAAATTGATGTAACTAATGGCTTTTTATGATGTTTCGTTCTCTCTTTGCTTATTGATCATCATTACCTATTTGAGCAATAAAATGACAAGGAAATCACGTATATCATATGGCAGGTATTTTAACTGACTATAGACAATTTAGCTGTTTTTATGCTTTTTTTTAATTATTGATTATTTATAAACTTTTGCTTAGTAATAAGCTAATAGGAATAAAATAATAATTATTATTTATAGTTTATGAAAAAATTTTATACCTAATCAATAGTTATGATATTGAAATTATATTGATGTCATACTTATTCATAATAAAAATAGTTATTTATATAACCGTTATTTTTAAAATAAATGCCATTTTTTGGTTTTATCAATTAATCTAATGAACATAACAAATCCTTAATACAACTAAGGTCTTAGTATACTATTGTCTCAGAGTTATGATATCTATTGGCTTCTACTAACATAAGTTAGTTATAGTTTCTACAAGACACATATTTAGTTACATAAAGTAAATAAAATTTATTTATTGTTAAATAAGTCAATATTGTATATATTCCTAATAAGTTTATAAAAGCTGCTTGCAATACTTATCGGCATGAATGTATTTCTAATTATTAAAATAATGTCATCGGGAAGATGATAATAATAAGACAGAGGATTGTCAGCGAATACCGACCCCTCCCTCTTTACACATCATTATTTCCATATAATAAATTTAATCGACTGTCTCAATATCTATTGTTGAATGATTAGATTTTGAGCAACTAACCTCGACTCTTATCCTTTAACTTTTATAACAGTCATATCGAGTAATTTATCCTCGGTGTCTGTATCGTTTACACTGGAAAAGTTGGTTCATATTTTAATAATGTTGGGTTACTTATCTTGATTGATCGCTCTGCTTTAGTCTTTCATCTACCGTTTTTATGGTTGTAAGACACTGTTTTCACAATAAGATAAACACTAAAGCACAGGGACTTGTCAGACTCAGATCAGTGACCTTGTTTTTATGTTAGGCAAAAGGAGTTGTCCTATGGAGAACCACAACGATTCATCAGGTTATTGGCGCGCCAATCTCCGTCTCATTAAAGTCAGCCTCGTCATTTGGGCTTTAGTCTCTTATGGTTTTGGCATCTTGCTACGTCCATTATTGTCAGGTATTAGAATAGGTGGTACTGATATAAGCTTTTGGTTTGCACAACAAGGTGCTCTTATCGTATTTATCGCCCTCATCTTTTTCTATGCATGGCGCATGAATAAACTAGATAAACAATATGGCGTAGACGAGGAATAGCCCTATGAGTCAATTTACGATTAATATCATTTTTGTAGGTCTGTCCTTCGCTTTATACTTCGGTATCGCTTGGTGGGCACGTGCAGGTTCGACCAGTGAGTTTTATGTTGCTGGCGGCGGTGTACATCCTGTTGTTAACGGTATGGCAACCGCCGCTGACTGGATGAGTGCAGCGTCATTTATCTCGATGGCTGGTATTATCGCCACTGGCGGTTATGCAGCATCAACTTATTTAATGGGTTGGACGGGTGGTTATGTTCTACTCGCCATGCTCCTAGCACCTTACCTACGTAAATTCGGTAAATTCACGGTTCCTGATTTTATCGGTGACCGTTTTTATTCTAAAACCGCTGCTATGATCGCAGTCGTCTGTTTGATTATTGCATCAACCACTTATGTTATCGGTCAGATGACCGGTGCTGGTGTGGCATTCTCACGCTTCTTAGAAGTTGACAGTACCACTGGTCTGATTATTGCGGCTGTTGTTGTATTCTTTTACGCCGTACTTGGTGGTATGAAAGGGATTACCTACACGCAGGTTGCGCAGTATGTGGTTCTTATGATTGCCTATACGATTCCTGCCGTCTTTATCTCACTTGAGTTGACGGGTAACCCAATTCCAGGTCTTGGTTTGTTCTCAAACCATGTTGAATCAGGCATTCCTATCCTAACCAAGCTTGACCAAATCGTCGTCGATTTAGGCTTTACCGCTTATACCGCTGACGTACCGAACAAGCTAAATATGGTGCTATTTACTTTATCACTGATGATTGGTACCGCGGGTCTACCTCACGTTATTATTCGCTTTTTCACGGTTCCTAAAGTTGCGGATGCGCGTTGGACAGCTGGTTGGACGTTGGTATTTATCGCGCTCCTATACTTCACTGCCCCAGCAGTAGGTGCAATGGCGCGTCTAAATCTAATCAATACTGTTTATCCACAAGGTGTTGACGCTCCTGCTATCGAATATGATCAACGTCCAGATTGGATGAGAACATGGGAAGAAACCGGTCTTATTAAGTATAACGATCTAAATAACGACGGTCGTATCCAGTTGTATAGTGATAGTGGACTTGGTGCAGCAGAGCTAGCATTGGCTGCCGCTACTACTGATGGCGGCGATGTTGCTGCTGCAACGACTACTGTTGAAAAAGCAAAAGCTGAACATGCTTTAGAGCGTGATGGTGTGTTTGTTGATAGAGGTTGGGCAGGTAACGAGCTTGATGTCAACGCTGACATCTTAGTATTGGCTAACCCAGAAATCGCACAGCTACCAGGTTGGGTTATTGGTCTTATCGCCGCAGGTGGTTTGGCAGCAGCGCTATCTACAGCAGCTGGTCTACTACTCGCCATCTCATCAGCGATCAGTCATGATTTGATTAAACGGAACCTTAATCCAAATATCACTGATGCAGGCGAGCTAAAAGTCGCACGTATCACGATGGCTGTTGCGCTTGTGGTTGCTACCTACTTAGGTATTAATCCACCAGGATTTGCTGCACAGGTCGTTGCATTGGCCTTTGGTATTGCTGGTGCCTCACTTTTCCCTGCATTGATGATGGGTATTTTCTCTAAACGTATTAACAACCTTGGCGCCATCGCTGGTATGCTCACAGGTCTAATTAGTATCTTAGTTTATATCTTCATCTTTAAAGGCTGGTTCTTCGTTACAGGTACAGCAAACTTCCCTGATACTGAAGAGTACTGGTTGTTTGGTATCTCACCATTATCATTTGGTGTGATTGGTGCCTTGCTTAACTTTATCGTAGCATTCGCAGTGTCTTATGCGACTGCGCCACCACCAGCACACATTCAAGAATTGGTTGAAAGTGTACGTTCTCCACGTGGCGCTGGTGCTGCAGTAGATCACTAAGCTTCGATACAAGCTAGCAAATGAAGTGCAAATGACGTATGATTTTTTACAATAACATATCACTCACAGGCAGCAGCTGCTTGTGAGTGATTTTTTTATCCCAATCTGATCATGGGATATTTTTTACATACTATTCGTCCAATCATGATAATTTTATTAACCCCTCTTAAAAGTAAAAATAATGAGAAAGTTAAGCATAAGCGCCATAATAAATGTGCTTAAAAAGGCTGTACACATGATTTTATTTTTAATAATTGATATGAAATGCGCTGATTGCGTTAAGGAAAAGTCTTATGCTTTTTGAGTTTATCGCAACCATAGCGGCTGGGTTTGGTCTAGCTGGGATAGCACTAGTTATCACTCACCTCAGCAAACTTGCAGGTAAGAAAGCGCCAAGATGGCTTATTCCATTATTTGGTGCGATAGGTATTTTTGGCTTCCAAATAAGTCAAGAATATAGCTGGTTTGGTCAACAGCTTGCACAGCTTCCTGAAGGCGTTCATGTCGTCAAAAAAGTTGAAGAAGGTACGTGGTTTCGTCCGTGGTCGTACGTTAAACCACAGACGTTACGCTTTATAGCGGCTGATAGCGGACACGCTCGTGCTAACGCTGATAACCCAGAGGTTTACTTGGTCAATCTGTATTTGTTTGAGAGACGTAGAAGTGTACAGCAAGTACCGCAAGTGATCGACTGTGCCGCCCCTGCTCGTGCAGACTATGTATTACAAGAAAAAGACAGTAAGATGAGTATCGATGAGCATGTGAAACAAACGACTGCTTGGCGTCCATTAGAAAAAAATGATCCGCTATATATCAATGTTTGTATTAATAAAAAATAACTCAATCATTGAAGCCACTGTTAGCTGACTTATCGTTATCTTTATGAATTATTGAACAGTCTGTCTAAATATATTTGCCGAAAAATAAGGCTAATAACGATTATTCACTTTCGTATAAGCATGTTTAGAATTGGCACCCAACAACAATCCGGCGCATAGACCACCAAAATGCGCCGCAAATGAGATACCTTGCTGCGGTATCAAACCTTGTTTGATAGTCAGCCAATAACCCGTACCCATCACAATACAGGCAAGTAAATAGCCCCAACGCCTAGCGAACACTGCCCCACCTATCATAAACCCAAGCATCGCAAAACACAGCCCTGAAGCGCCGATATGAATCGTCAGTGGCGAAGCTATTATCCAAGTCATTATACCTGAGGCGATGATAAGCTTAAGAATAGTACGATAAGCGTTATTCTCAAATAAACCAAATAAGAACAAAATCTGCATCAGTGTCAGCGAATTTCCCACTAGATGTGAGAAATTACTATGCATCGTCCATGAGGCAAATACCCCTATCATACTGCCAATATCCAATGTTCTTGGTACGATACCGAAAATATTCCATAGACCAAAAAATACGGTGTCATTAAGAAAAAACATCACCCACATTGGTATCAGTACAAAAGCATATAGACCAAATACTTGCTTAATGCGTACGATTACAAGCGTTGCCAATTGCTGCCACTTCATCTACTGTTTTATCCTTTTTATCTTGTTAAACGCATGTTAATGACTGGTAGATAAAATCGTCGTTTCTACGGGTTTAAAAGATAGCGATGACGCATCTTTATTGGCAGTTAATATACTACTGGCGTGTAATAGTGAGGTTGAATGATAAGGCACGAGCGCCGTTGGTACAAAGCTACGAGCCGCATCGATATGCTTAACTGAATCATCAAAGAAAATATGCGGCGCAAATGTTTTAAGTACTGAAGTCTTTTCAAGCCCTCCCAAAAAAAACGCCATATCAATATCTACGCCCCAATTACGCAATGTTTTTATCGCTCGTAAGTCAGCTGGGGCATTGCGAGCCGTCACCAAGGCTATTTTCATCGGACAAGAATGCAGGCTTGCTGGCAGACGCTCTTGCATTTTGGACAGCTTAATCAATAACTCTGCATAAGGGCCTTTTTCTATCGGTAAATCGCGCATTTTGGCTTCACGGTCATGAAACGCTTGCAACCCTTTTTGCTTATAAAGCAGCTCGCCTGAATCATCAAATAACACTGCATCACCATCGAAGGCAATACGCAACTGCTTGGTATCCAACTCATAAGTATTGACTGGCGTGGCATCTAATATCGCACAAGCACAGATATCAGCATCTGCAACCTGCTGCGCATCTTCAAGATTGGTCGTCAAAAACAAATCTACATTAAAATCTTTGATATAAGGTGCAATAGGGCTGCCAGATATAAATGCTGAGCGCGAAATGGTTAACCCATGTTCACGTATTGCATTTAGGACTTGAATACCTGTATCAGGGCTACTTTTTGAGACAATGACCACTTCTACCAAGGGTGCATTGACACCGTCATTCTTATTATCACAATCATGACAATAATGATTTAAATTCAATAGTGCTTTAATCAGCGGATAACCTGCGCCAATAGTCAACGGTTCATTTTCACGCTCAGTCATATAGTTGCGGAACTCTTTAACGGCATCGTGGGGACGCTGCTGTAAAAGCGATATGAGATGATTCTCAGACTCTGACAAATCAAATAAAGCGGTTGCAGAAATCGCGACTATGAGCGTGTTACTAAAATCGACAGCCATAAATGTTTACTTCTATTCTAAATATTCAAAATGGTAGCGTTTTATTTTACTACATATTTAGGCAAGCCGTGTGGCTACTCCTGCTAATCACAACAATCCTCAATATTTTTTTTTATGACAAAAAAAAGACTGCAATCGCAGTCTTTTTTAGGTTTCAATCAACACTTAGCTAATATCAGTACCATCATTAATAACAAAGCTTACAATCATAATGACATGATATTTACTGATTTTTCCATCAGTAACCCCTACTTTTTGCTCTTTTATCCAAGCGCCTTCAACATTGTTGACGGTCTTAGAAATCCGCTCAATACCTTGTTGAATAGCATCTTCAAAACTGCTTTCAGAGGTACTACTGATCTCGATATTCTTAGCAATAGTCATAGTATTTCTCGCATCCATGTGATTCTAAAATGAGTGTTTTAAGACAAGCTTATCGTAGAGATGCTACTTCAAAACGATGTCTCTCAATTATTCTAGCGTTATACATAGTACGCAACAATGCTCCAGTGTTATTTTATGTAGGAATTAACTTAGTAGCACTAAAGATATCGCTGGGAACGCGACCAAAATGACTAAGCGAATCAAGTCAGAGACAATAAAAGGCATCACCCCCTTGAACATATCGGACAGCTTAATATGTGGTGCCATTGCCTTAATCACAAAGATATTCATACCCATAGGCGGTGTAATGAGTCCGAGCTCTACGGTTAATACTGCAATAATACCAAACCAAACCGGATCATAACCTAACGCAACAATGATTGGGAACACTACCGGAATCGTAATCACCAGCATCGCTAGGGCATCCATGAACAAGCCTAACAGAAAGTACATAATCAAAATGCAGATCAATACTATCATTGGGCTAACTGCCAATGTACCAATCCACGTCGCCAAACTATAAGACAAGCGCGATACTGAGATAAAGTAGCCGAGTGCTTCAGCACCAAGTAACATAAAGAAGACCACCGCAGAGAGGGCAAGCGTCTCAATTAATGATTGCTTAAGCCCCATCATTCGCATGCCTTTGGCAAAAGCATAAGCCCAAGAGACAAACGCCCCAACTGCAGCGCCTTCTGTTGGGGTAAATAGCCCAAAGAAAATACCCGCGATAATCACGATGAAGATAAAGCTAAAGGGAATAAGACCTGTCAAAGAGATTAGCTTTTGTTTCCAAGAAGTAGGCTCCCCACGTTGTGCTAAATGTGGCTTCCAGCGTACCATGATCATAACAGTGATTGAGTACATCACCATGCCGAGCATACCCGGTAAGAAGCCAGCGATAAACATATCACCAACTGACTGCTGGGTTAGGATGGCATAAACCAGCAGTGCAATACTGGGCGGAATCATGATTCCCAAAGTACCACCAGCGGCTAAAATACCGCAGGCAAAGCCTGGCTGATAACCGTACTTCTCCATTTGTGGCAATGCTACTTTGGTCATGGTAGACGCTGTCGCCAATGATGACCCTGAAATGGATGCAAAGATACCCGATGAACCAATACCAGCAATACCTAGACTACCCCTAACGCCACCAAAGATAGTTCGAGTAGCATCAAATAACTTCCCTGCCATACCAGAATGAGAAGCAAAGACACCCATAAGTATGAACAATGGAATAGCACTAAAATCATATTTCGCTAAAACATCAACGGGTAAGTCTTTGAGCATCTGCACCGCACCAATCGGTGCTGTCACGGCACCAAAGCCAACCAAACCAACACCAAGCATCGCAAGCGCAACAGGAACACGCAGCATGACCATCGCAATCATACATAACAAACCAATGGCACCAATAATTTCTGGACTCATGCGCCTGTCTCCTCAGCGTCAAAGAACTCGCCTGTTTTAAAGATGTTGATGGATTCGATCAATGAGCGAATGGCAAGTAAAACGCTTAAGAAGGCACTAATAGCGTAAATGGGCATCATAGATATTCGAAGGTCTTGGGTGACTTTTCCGTACTCTATTGCATCAAAAGCGCTTTCATAGAGACCCCATGCGAACACGATACCAATGATAAAGAACCCCATCATAAAGGTGCCCATCATGTAACCTTTAACGGCTTTTGACATCTTTTGTGTGAATACATCGACAATAATTTGTGAGCGTTCAACAAAAGCAGCAAAAGCACCAAGTAAAGCAAAGAGCATAAAGTAAGAGACAATCTCAACACTGCCTTTGACCGTAAATCCAAACTCACCACCGGTGAGCTTGAATACATAGCGGGCAATAACATCTAGCATGGTGGTCAGTACAATGATAATGAGACTGATACCACCAATGAATTGACATAACCTTGAAATGAGGATGCTCAGTTTAACTAAAAATACCATGCGAAACTCCTTTAGGTTAGACCTTACAGGCTGCACTGGCGGCTTTTGCTTTAGCATAAACGCCCTCTGCATCTAGACCTAGCGCTTTAACATCAGCAAGATATTTATTGGTGCCTTTCTCAAGCGGTCCTTTCCAGTTAGGATCATTTAATGGATCAGGGATTTCAACGATTTCATCACCTTTTTTCCTAGCTGCTTCTATTGCCATATCATCATGTTTATCAAATACTTCACCAACCTTATTGGCAAGCGCCATACCTGAATTTTTATCCAGTACCTTTTTCAAATCATCCGGTAAACTCTCATATTTATCTTTATTCATAGTCACCATAAGCGCTGAACTATAAAAAGGAATATTGGTATGGTATTTGGTAATTTCGTCAATTTTAAAGGCGGTAACAGCTTCCCATGGAAAACTTAAACCATCAACGACGCCGCGTTGTAAAGAGGTATACATGTCATTGGCAGGCAAACCGACTGGTGAGGCACCCGCACTTTCAATAATGTCGCCAGCGACGGCAGAAGGACGGCGAATACGCATACCCTTCATATCTTCAGGTGTGCGAATTAATTTGTTCGTTGTATGCAACGCACCCGGTCCAGCACCATACATAAACAACATATGCGTATCTTCATATTCACCAGCTAAAGTACCATCTTCATATAGAGTTTGGAGCATACAACCCATCTGAGTCGCTGAGTTTGATAAACCAGGAAGCTCAGTAATCTGAGTTAAAGGAAAGCGACCATTGGTATAGCCGTGTGCTTGTGAGCCAATATCTATCGTGCCTTTGGCAGCAGATTCATAAGTAACGTCTGCTTTAGCAAGACCAGCTGAAGGATATAACTCTACTTTTAAACGACCATTAGAATCTGCTTCTATTTGCTTAGCCCAAGGTTCAAAGACCTCTGTACTGATAGATGAGGTTGCTGGCCAAAAATGAGAAAAGCGCAATGTGGTTGTTTCTTGAGAAGTTGCTGCAGAAGCATCAGTACTATCAGAAGCTTGATTAGAACAACCTAGAAGGCTAATAGCTGCTAATGCACCTATTGAAAAAAGAGGAGCTAACTTCATTATCAATTCCTTTTGATAACCATGGATAGGGTATGAGTATTTACTAATAAGTTAATTATAAGGTCAATTTCCGTATAGACTCTATAAATGCTTTTAATTAACTAAAGTTGAAATACTCTTTAAAATTAGCAGCTATAACGATATAAGTCAAATCATTTTAAATGAGTAACAAGTAATATATTGAATATAAGGTATAGCGATTTTCATAACAGAAAAAGCTTATTTGAGCCTTTCAGCTACAAATAAATCCTCTTATTTCCAAACGTTACACGAAAGAAAACCCCCAACGAATTAACGTTGGGGGTTTATCTAGGAATAGAGAGCTGACGATGACCTACTCTCACATGGGCGAACCACACTACCATTGGCGCGACGATGTTTCACTTCTGAGTTCGGGAAGGGATCAGGTGGTTCCATCGTGCTATTGTCGTCAGCAAAGGGGGTTAGATATGAGTCTGTTATTATTGTTTTGACGTCAAGATATTATCTATTGGTCGACCAACTTGTAACCTAACTGAATCAAGGTTAAAGGTGATATCGAAATTATATATTCTATAGCCTAGGCTATACAAGATAGATTAATTAGAGCTTTCATACAAACCACTTGGGTGTTGTATGGTCAAGCCAAACGAGCAATTAGTACAGGTTAGCTACATGCATCGCTGCACTTCCACACCCTGCCTATCAACGTCGTAGTCTTCAACGGCTCTTTAGGGAAATCTAATCTTGAGGTGGGCTTCTCGCTTAGATGCTTTCAGCGATTATCCCATCCGAACGTAGCTACCGGGCAATGCCACTGGCGTGACAACCCGAACACCAGAGGTTCGTCCACTCTGGTCCTCTCGTACTAGGAGCAGATCCTCTCAAATTTCCAACGCCCACGGTAGATAGGGACCGAACTGTCTCACGACGTTCTAAACCCAGCTCGCGTACCTCTTTAAATGGCGAACAGCCATACCCTTAGGACCTGCTTCAGCCCTAGGATGAGATGAGCCGACATCGAGGTGCCAAACACCGCCGTCGATATGAACTCTTGGGCGGTATCAGCCTGTTATCCCCAGAGTACCTTTTATCCGTTGAGCGATGGCCCTTCCATACAGAACCACCGGATCACTAAGACCTACTTTCGTACCTGCTCGACTTGTGGGTCTCGCAGTTAAGCGCGCTTTTGCCTTTATACTCTACGACCGATTTCCGACCGGTCTGAGCGCACCTTCGTACTCCTCCGTTACTCTTTAGGAGGAGACCGCCCCAGTCAAACTACCCACCATACATTGTCCTCGGTATTGTTATACCTGAGTTAGAACCCCAACATGACCAGGGTGGTATTTCAAGATTGGCTCCACAAACACTAGCGTGTCTGCTTCAAAGCCTCCCACCTATCCTGCACAAGTCAGGTCAAAGTTCAATGTAAAGCTGTAGTAAAGGTTCACGGGGTCTTTCCGTCTAGCCGCGGGTACACAGCATCTTCACTGCGATTTCGATTTCACTGAGTCTCTGCTGGAGACAGCGCTGCCATCATTATGTCATTCGTGCAGGTCGGAACTTACCCGACAAGGAATTTCGCTACCTTAGGACCGTTATAGTTACGGCCGCCGTTTACTGGGGCTTCGATCAAGAGCTTCGCTTACGCTAACCCCATCAATTAACCTTCCAGCACCGGGCAGACATCACACCCTATACGTCCACTTTCGTGTTTGCAGAGTGCTGTGTTTTTAATAAACAGTTGCAGCAGCCTGGTATCTGCGACTGCCAACAGCTCAAGGAGCAAGTCCTATCACCATCGGCAGCGTACCTTCTCCCGAAGTTACGGTACCATTTTGCCTAGTTCCTTCAGCAGAGTTCTCTCAAGCGCCTTGGTATTCTCTACCTGATCACCTGTGTCGGTTTAGGGTACGATTCGTTTATAACTATTGCTTAGAAGCTTTTCCTGGAAGCATGGTATTTGCCACTTCGCTGTACAAGTACAGCTTGCTATCAGATCTCAGCATAGTGACAGTCCGGATTTGCCTAAACTGTCTGCCTACATCCTTTCACCTGGACAACCAACGCCAGGCTGACATAACCTACTCCGTCCCTCCATCGCATTATAAACAAGTATCGGAATATTAACCGATTTCCCATCGACTACGCCTTTCGGCCTCGCCTTAGGGGTCGACTCACCCAGCCCCGATTAACGTTGGACTGGAACCCTTGATCTTCCGGCGTGCGAGCTTTTCACTCGCATTATCGTTACTCACGTCAGCATTCGCTCTTGTGATACCTCCAGCATGCCTTACGACACACCTTCACAGGCTTACACAACGCTCCCCTACCACTTGAAAACAAATTCAAATCCGCAGCTTCGGCTCCTAGTTTGAGCCCCGTTACATCTTCCGCGCGGGCCGACTCGACTAGTGAGCTATTACGCTTTCTTTAAAGGATGGCTGCTTCTAAGCCAACCTCCTAGCTGTCTATGCCTTCCCACCTCGTTTCCCACTTAACTAGGAATTTGGGGCCTTAGCTGGCGGTCTGGGTTGTTTCCCTCTCCACAATGGACGTTAGCACCCACTGTGTGTCTCCCGGATATCACTCATCGGTATTCGGAGTTTGCATCGGTTTGGTAAGTCGGTATGACCCCCTAGCCGAAACAGTGCTCTACCCCCAATGGTGTTCGTCCGAGGCGCTACCTAAATAGCTTTCGGGGAGAACCAGCTATCACCGAGTTTGATTAGCCTTTCACCCCTATCCACAAGTCATCCCCTAGCTTTTCAACGATAGTGGGTTCGGTCCTCCGGTGCCTGTTACGGCACTTTCAACCTGCTCATGGATAGATCACTCGGTTTCGGGTCTATGCCCTGCAACTAAACGCCCTATTAAGACTCGGTTTCCCTACGGCTCCCCTAAACGGTTAACCTTGCTACAGAACATAAGTCGCTGACCCATTATACAAAAGGTACGCGGTCACCCTAATAAATTAAGGCTCCCACTGCTTGTACGCACACGGTTTCAGGTTCTATTTCACTCCCCTCACAGGGGTTCTTTTCGCCTTTCCCTCACGGTACTGGTTCACTATCGGTCAGTCAGGAGTATTTAGCCTTGGAGGATGGTCCCCCCATCTTCAAACAGGATTTCTCGTGTCCCGCCCTACTTAATATGTTAACGCTAATGTTTCGAATACAGGACTATCACCTACTACGGTCAGCTTTCCCACGCTGTTCTTCTACATTAGCATTAATCGGCTTCTCCCCGTTCGCTCGCCGCTACTTGGGGAATCTCATTTGATGTCTTTTCCTAAGGGTACTGAGATGTTTCACTTCCCCTCGTTTGCCTCTTGTACAAGTACAAGATACCTACCTTATGGTAGGTGGGTTTCCCCATTCAGAAATCTCCGGATCACAGGATATTGCCGCCTCCCCGAAGCTTATCGCAGGCTGTCACGTCTTTCATCGCCTCTGACTGCCAAGGCATCCACCATGTGCGCTTCATTACTTGACCATACAACCCCAAGTAGTCTTTCTCTATAAATAGAGTTAGATTTCTAAGTGTTATATAAGTCTAATTATGATAACGATATCACCTAATTTTATACGCTTGATTCAGTTCTCTTTACTTTTTTAATAACTCACTACTGGGATAACAACTGATGTCGTTAAGTAGTGAGTTATTAAGGTTAGAAACAACGCGTGAACACGTGTTCCTAACCCAGACTCATATCTATGTTTTTAAATAGTCTCTGTGCTCTCGTCGAGTCACAGATTCTGTATAAAACAGAAAGAAGTAATCTTGCCTTTGTTAAGACGAATCACTTGTTTCTATTTGATACCTATTTATTTATTAGCATCTAAAGAATAGTTTATTATGTGGTGGAGCCAAACGGAGTCGAACCGTTGACCTCCTGCGTGCAAGGCAGGCGCTCTACCAACTGAGCTATGGCCCCTAATAATGGTAGGCCTGGGCAGACTTGAACTGCCGACCCCCGCGTTATCAACACGGTGCTCTAACCAGCTGAGCTACAGGCCTGTGCGAGGCATATACCTCTAGCTAATAAACTAGCTTAAACTAAAGAACAACTTGTTGTGAATTCTTGCTGACCGAATGCCATCTATAAGGAGGTGATCCAGCCGCAGGTTCCCCTACGGCTACCTTGTTACGACTTCACCCCAGTCATCAACCACACCGTGGTGAACGCTCCCCCGAAGGTTAAGCTATCCACTTCTGGTGCAATCAACTCCCATGGTGTGACGGGCGGTGTGTACAAGGCCCGGGAACGTATTCACCGCGGCATTCTGATCCGCGATTACTAGCGATTCCTACTTCATGGAGTCGAGTTGCAGACTCCAATCTGGACTACGATAGGCTTTTTGAGATTCGCATCACATCGCTGTGTAGCTGCCCTCTGTACCTACCATTGTAGCACGTGTGTAGCCCTGGTCGTAAGGGCCATGATGACTTGACGTCGTCCCCGCCTTCCTCCAGTTTGTCACTGGCAGTATCCTTAGAGTTCCCGGCTTAACCCGCTGGTAACTAAGGACAAGGGTTGCGCTCGTTGCGGGACTTAACCCAACATCTCACGACACGAGCTGACGACAGCCATGCAGCACCTGTATTCTAATTCCCGAAGGCACTCCCGCATCTCTGCAGGATTCTAGATATGTCAAGACCAGGTAAGGTTCTTCGCGTTGCATCGAATTAAACCACATGCTCCACCGCTTGTGCGGGCCCCCGTCAATTCATTTGAGTTTTAACCTTGCGGCCGTACTCCCCAGGCGGTCTACTTATTGCGTTAGCTGCGTCACTAAGTCCTCAAGGGACCCAACGACTAGTAGACATCGTTTACGGCGTGGACTACCAGGGTATCTAATCCTGTTTGCTACCCACGCTTTCGAGCCTCAGTGTCAGTATTATGCCAGAAGGCTGCCTTCGCCATCGGTATTCCTCCAGATCTCTACGCATTTCACCGCTACACCTGGAATTCTACCTTCCTCTCACATACTCTAGCTCAACAGTATCAGATGCAGTTCCCAGGTTGAGCCCGGGGATTTCACATCTGACTTATCGAGCCACCTACGCTCCCTTTACGCCCAGTAATTCCGATTAACGCTTGCACCCTCTGTATTACCGCGGCTGCTGGCACAGAGTTAGCCGGTGCTTATTCTGCAGCTAATGTCATCGTCCGTGGGTATTAACCACGGAGTCTTCTTCACTGCTTAAAGTGCTTTACAACCAAAAGGCCTTCTTCACACACGCGGCATGGCTGGATCAGGGTTTCCCCCATTGTCCAATATTCCCCACTGCTGCCTCCCGTAGGAGTCCGGGCCGTGTCTCAGTCCCGGTGTGGCTGATCATCCTCTCAGACCAGCTACAGATCGTCGCCATGGTAGGCCTTTACCCCACCATCTAGCTAATCCGACTTAGGCTCATCTAATAGCGAGAGCAGTAAACTGCCCCCTTTCTCCCGTAGGTCGTATGCGGTATTAATACGAGTTTCCCCGTGCTATCCCCCACTACTAGGTAGATTCCTAAGTATTACTCACCCGTCCGCCGCTCGACGCCTGATAGCAAGCTATCATCGTTTCCGCTCGACTTGCATGTGTTAAGCCTGCCGCCAGCGTTCAATCTGAGCCATGATCAAACTCTTCAGTTTAATCTTGCTATGAAGCTCTTTAAAGAAGCTTCTAAACTTGGCTCATCTAATCTGGCAAAATCGCTAAAAATTATGTTCGTAATGAATTAACTTTGAGTTTTTTTACTGTCTTAAATGATAATTTTTATAGTTAGAATCCTATCGAAAAGATAGTCGACCAACTTTATTTTTTAGCATTCTGAATCAGCAAAAATCCACACAAGTTGTTCTTTAGTTATGCTTTTAAATAATGTCTCTACTGTCGTCCAGTAAGAGTATTCTGACTAAATATGCTAAACCAATCTGGCTTATCCTATTTAGCGAGCTGACCATCATATCATGTTTTAATAGTCTGTCAACTTCTTTTCTTAATTTGTTTCTTTAAGTTAACTGGTTAGTTATTGTGTAATCACACAGTAGCTGCTTCCGGTTCGTCTTAATGAGGTGCGTATTATAGACGCTTTAATTAGTAAGTCAAGAAGTAAATTATTTTAATTTGAGTTAACTTAAAAGTAATTTTTTCGGTTGGCTAAATTGTCTAAGCGGTAAACCACTCCAACCCGCCTTCCTCTCCGACTGGGTGGCAGTATACTCGCTTTTTATAGAGGGTCAAGGGGGTTTGCCCGATATTTTGGCGATTATCTATCCTTATCATCAATACCATCCATTTATCAGTCAGTTAGGGTTGAAAGTACTTTTACCTTTACCAAAATCAATTCTTGTCCTTAGTTAGTGCTTATATATAGCCTCATAGCTTCTTCTATATATAACACTTTTATAGCTTACCTATCTTTTTGAAGAAGTCTTTATAAGCAGAGACTTTTTTATCTAATGCTAAAGGATAGGCGCGCGAAGTAGAAGGCAGTCTATATAAGGTTAAACTATTAACATCAGATTTTTTATTATCTTTATCCTCCCACTTATAAGGATAGTCCATACTTTGATTGGTCTTAGGATGCTTTGATTTGGCAGGTGGTTCAGCTAATAAGTTCAGTAAGACCTCTGTTGCCTTACCACCAGTCGTGAATAGCGCCTGTACTTTCGGTACTTGCGGCAAAATTGTGTCTAGATCGACGGTGGTCACGACCGTAAGGTCTTTATCAGACGCATTGCCTGTTTCACGAATCGCTTGTACTACCGTGGGACAAGAGGCTATACCACGGTCAAACATAAAGGCTCGAATACGTTCAGGATCAAATCGTTTTTCGTCCCCTACTCTAAAATAATCCGCATCATCAAAAAATACGCGTCCATAAATGCGCCACATGTCATTTTGAAAATTGGGATAATGGAACCTCATTGCCCATTTATCGGCAGTGGGCGGAAAACTGCCCATCATCATGACGGTGGCATCAGGTGGTAGGACAGGACCAAAAGGATGGGTTTCGATATTTGCGCTATCGGTCTTTAATTTCTGTGTCCACACAAAGTCGTTAGCAGCTTTTTGTGGATGGATAGGATTATTCGGTGAGGTTTTGGTCATAAGATTCTTCATCAGAAAAGCGGTTTTTTTGCTATCATAGCAAGCCTAAACACTACTTCATTTGTTATAGCGCTATATAGTCAAACATAGTCGGCTTAAATAAAACCGATCTTGTTGTAAATGCCTTTGGCTTACTTTTTATTAAAGGATTAAGCTTACTATTGATAGGCTAAATATAGGGTTGAAGTGCAGTAAGTGTTTGTAGCTTTTATACTAATCAAGCATCAGACCAAAAAACCAAGAGAATACTTATGAGCGACTTAAAAATCACTGTTATCGATCACCCGTTAGTCCGTCATAAACTCAGCCTTATGCGAGAAAAAGACTGTAGTACTTATAAGTTTCGTACATTAACCAAAGAGCTTGCGCGCTTGATGGCATATGAAGCAAGCCGCGATTTTGAAATTGAAACCTTTCCGATGGAAGGCTGGTGTGGTGAAATCATTGGTGAGCAGATCATCGGTAAGACGGCAACTATCGTACCGATTTTACGCGCGGGTATTGGTATGCTTGATGGGGTGCTCGATTTGATTCCTACGGCAAAAATCTCTGTCGTTGGTTTACAGCGCGATGAAGAAACCTTACAACCAGTGCCGTTCTTTGAAAAGTTTGTTAGCCACATGGACAAACGTCCAGCCCTTATCATTGACCCAATGTTAGCCACTGGCGGCTCGATGGTTGCAACTATCGAAATGCTTAAGAAAAATGGCTGTACTAATATTAAAGCATTAGTGTTAGTTGCGGCACCTGAAGGGGTCCGTGTAGTCAATGAAGCACATCCTGACGTGACCATTTATACTGCTGCATTAGATAGTCATTTGGATGAGCACGGTTATATCATTCCGGGTCTGGGCGATGCTGGTGATAAAATCTTTGGTAAGCAATTATTTAATAAGTAAGCCAAAGCAGATAAACTAAGACAAACTGTCGTCTCAAAAAACATGACATATGTACAAAACATCAATGATAAGGATATAAGATGAACGTATTGATTACAGGGGCAAGCGCGGGTTTCGGTAAAGCGCTGGCTGAGCGTTTGATTGCCAAAGGTCATCGCGTGATTGGCTGTGCCAGACGCTTAGACAAACTCAATGCTTTAGCAGAAACTTTGGGCGAGGCGTTTTTACCTGTGGTCATGGATGTGAGTGATACAGCGTCTATCCCGCAAATCATTGCAGATTTGCCTGCTGATTTTAAACAAATCGATGTCTTGGTAAATAACGCTGGACTGGCGCTTGGTACAGAGCCTGCGCACAAGGCTAGTCTTGATGATTGGATGCGTATGACCGATACCAATATTAAAGGGTTGATGGCGCTGACTCACGCGGTCTTGCCAGCCATGGTCGCATGCGATAGCGGTTATATCATTAATGTCGGCTCAATTGCCGGAAGTTGGCCTTATTTTGGTGGTAACGTCTATGGCGCGACCAAAGCCTTTGTCAAACAGTTTAGCTTAAATTTGCGTGCGGATTTAATCGGTACGCAAGTGCGCGTGACCAACCTTGAGCCCGGTAATGTTGCCGGAACTGAGTTTTCAAACGTGCGTTACCACGGCGATGACGATAAAGCTGCTCAGGTTTACGACGGCTTTAAAACCATGACCGGCGATGATATCGGCGATATTTTATTATGGTTGATTGAATCGCCTGCCCATATTAATGTCAATCGCTTGGAAGTCATGCCTGTCGCGCAAACTTATAACGGACTAACGATTGCTAAGCAAGACTCTTAAAATTTTAGCTGACTGTTTGGCCTATTAACGTAATTCATAAGACCGAAGCAATATAGTCGCATCTATGTTGCTTCTTTTTTTGCTACTGACATTCTCTTCATTGACCAAGCGCAACTCTTGAAAATCCAAAATCAGTACTTCATTACGCAAGCGCTCGCTAGTGCGTTTATTGTGCCGTATCGGAAATCCTAAGACTTGCTTACCTTTAATCACTATCTGATTGATAATCGTGGTTGAATTATTGATGGTAGCTTTTTCACTTAGCTTCTGAGCATTAATGATGGCGGTAACAGGATTAATAGTTGTAATTAACACCTTTGTCTGACGTACACTTTTTGGTAAATCCCCTGCAAAAAACAATACCTGCTCTAATGGTAAATACTGCGCGTGACGCATTAGTTCCTGACGAAACAGCGAAGGCATATCAATATTGAAACTGTCTTCTGTTTGCTGAGAAAACGCCGTAAAATTACGATGTAAATAACGTCCAAACACGCTGCTATTAATCCAGTCTTGATAAATATCATTGGCTAGCAATTGCTTGGTGAAAGCATCGGCGTCTAGTGTGATATCTGCTGTTAACATCTCCATCAATAATGTCTGTGGACTAGCAAAGTTCTGCTGCTGCCAGATTTGTGGATATAGGCTGCTATCAAGCAATGGCAAATTTGACTTGTTCATACCTTAATATCCTTATATTTTACTTGCTGACGTTTGATTCGATTGATCACAGTCTATGACAAGTCGCTACTTTTACCGCTTAACTGCTTTTAACCCTAAACAGCTTTTATGTTATGGTCAGTTACCTATTTTAATATAGCAGTCTTTTAGAAATGAGATAAAGACTTTTGCTACGATACATTTTGGCTAAATCGACTTTATAAAATTGCTTAATGAAAACAAGGTATACTGCCTTATGAAGAAAAATTTAATTAACTTGCCTGCTAACTATCAGTTGAAAACGATTGATATCGCTTTGACTGACGGTACATTACTACCCGTATCTGTCATAGGCAATGGCAAACCCGTGCTGCTGCTACATGCTTATGGCATGGATGCACGTGAGTTTTTGCCGTTTATTTTACCTTTAGTTGGTAAGTATGCGTTTTATCTACCGCATCTGCGAGGGTTTGGGGCGGCAAAAGATATCAAGCTGACCCAGTTTGATTTTGTGCGTCAGTATGCAGATGATATTAGTGTCGTCATTGAGCAAATTTGCTTAGCACGCAATATAGAATCCTTGCCAGTTGCCGCTATTTCGATGGGCGCGCAAGTGATGTGGGCGTATTTTGAGCGTTATGGCAGCGAAAGAGTCAGCCGCTATTTAAATATTGACCAAAGTCCTGCTATTCATAATCAACCTGATTGGCAAGGTGGCTTGTTTGGCACGCGCCAGCAAGAAGTATTCGATATCTTTCATGAGGTGATTGATAAGACTTTGCCTTATGCTGACATCAAAAGCTTTACCCATCTGCCTTTTGCCCTGAAACGCCGTGCAACGGATGTCGAACGGCTATTTTCTCTGTTATCCGTCAATCGCACGCGCTCAAAAGCTTTTATACAGGTGATGACCTATAAAAATGACCCTAAACTTGCGCTTTATGACCACAGTATTTGGCATCATAAAATGCGCTGCTTACAAGCCTATTTGACCTTACCCTATGACTTTCGCGGCGCGATAGAAAAGGTAACTATTCCAGTGGTTAACCTCATCGGTGGTCGCTCTAAACTTTACGATGCTAAGTGGCAGCAAAAAGTCACCCAGATGCTACCCAATGCAACTGAGGTCGTGTTGCCGCGCTCAGGTCATGCAGTACCGATGGATGAACCTGTTGGGTTTTATAAAGTGTTAAAGAGTTTTTTGGAAACTTAAGCATAACATTACGATGTCACTTAAAAACTCTATAATCGACACTATAACTTTACAACACGTCATAGTAATTACTCAAACCTACTTTTATACTAAAAAGCTGACGTTCGCCTTCATTAACCAAAAAACCAAATCAAAAAAGTGCGTCATTATAAAAACTTTATAATAATATAAAAAGGATCTGAACATGCCATATGTAAAAGTTGCAACACAAAACGAGCAACCTGTCGAACTGTATTACGAAATCCAAGGTACCGGCAAACCTGTCGTGTTAATTCATGGTTGGCCATTAAGCGGACGGGCATGGGAGTCACAACTTCCTGCGCTGGTTGAGGCTGGTTATCAAGTGATTACGTATGATAGACGTGGTTTCGGGAAATCCTCCCAGCCATGGAATGGTTATGATTACGATACTTTGGCACAAGATTTAAAAGCCTTGATGGATGAGCTAGATTTAACAAATGCTACTATCGTCGGCTTCTCTATGGGCGGCGGCGAAGTGGCGCGTTATCTTGGGAAATATGGTTCTGAACGTGTCAGTAAAGCAGTGTTAGCCTCTGCTGTGCCGCCTTATTTATATAAAACAGATGACAATCCTGAAGGTGGTCTAGAAAAGCAAGATATTCAGCAATTCTTAGATGGTGTCAGCGGTGACCGTATTGCCTTCCTAAATGATTTTACTAAGCAGTTTTTTACCCCAAAAGATGGCACATTATTAGTTAGTAAACCATTACGCTTATATAACCGTGATATTGCTGCATTTGCCTCCGCCAAAGCTAGCTATGATTGTGTCAAAGCTTTTAGCTATACCGATTTCCGTGATGACCTAAAAGCATTTGATGTACCAACTTTGGTCATTCATGGCGATGCAGATCAAATCGTACCGTTAGAGGTCAGTGGTCAGCGTTCGCACGAAATGATTGCAGATAGTCAACTTCATATCGTTGAAGGCGGCCCGCACGGTATCAATGTGACGCATGCTAAAGAATTTAATGAAGCTTTAATTGCTTTTTTAAACAGCTAATGAATTTTGTATATAAACAAGAAAGCGACCTTGAATGGTCGCTTTTTTTGATTATAAGTTATCAGAAAATTCTTAGGTTTAATCAGCCAATTCTTTTATAAGCTCAAACCTAGGTAATTGCTTACCATCTACCGTGACAGTTTCAGAAAACATCGCTAACGGTCTTACCCAAACGCCATACTCACCGTAGAGACAGCGATAAACCACCAGCAACTCTTCCGTTTCTGAATGCTGCGCGGTATGCAAAACTTGGTAAAGGCTGCCCTTGTAATGGCGGTAGATACCTTGGGGGATAGGTTTTGTCATGATTGCACCCTAATTTCTATTATAAATGCACGAATCAAATACTTTCTCATTATACTTATATCGCAAAAATAGATAAGGTCGACCATCATGTCGACCTTATTCTTATTATCAATAGCTTGTCTCAATAAATTATTAAGCTACTGTCACTTTCGCATAAGCCTTTTTGCCTGCTTGGATAACAACCGTCTGACCTGAGGTTAAGCTAAAGCCCGCGTCGACGACTTCGCCATCTACTTTCACCGCGCCGCGTTTAATCATGTCTTTAGCCGATGAGCTATTTTTGGCAAGCTCTGCTTGGTTTAATATCTGCGTGATAAATAATGCGTCCTGCCCTTCTAAATCTAAGGTCACTTCTGGTAAATCGACTGGCAATTCGCCATCAGCAAGCACGTTACCCGCTGACTTGTGTGCATTGGCAGCAGCGTCAGCATCATGGAAACGCTCAATCAATTCTTCAGCAAGAATGCGTTTGATTTCTTGTGGATTGCGACCGTTTTCCATCTCTGCCATCAACGCGTCGACTTCTTCCATCGGCTTAAAGCTTAAAAACTCAAAGTAGCGACGGATTAAGGTATCTGGCATCGACAGCAGTTTTTGATACATGGTACCCGGAGCATCATAAATGCCGACATAGTTGCCAAGTGACTTCGACATTTTATTAACGCCGTCTAGCCCTTCTAAGATTGGCACCGTGATACAAACTTGCGGCTCTTGACCATAACGACCTTGCAGGGTGCGTCCCATTAGGATATTAAAGGTTTGGTCAGTACCGCCAAGCTCGACGTCGGCTTTTAGTGCGATAGAATCATAACCTTGCACCAATGGGTATAAAAACTCATGGATGGCAATTGGGGTTTGCGCTGCGTAGCGTTTAGAGAAATCATCGCGCTCAAGCATACGTGAGACGGTCAACTGGCTAGAAAGCTGGATCATATCGCCTGCTGACATGTCTTTAAACCATTCAGAGTTAAAGACAATCCTGGTTTTTTCTTTATCCAAAATCTTAAATACTTGCTCAGCATACGTTTGAGCATTGACTTTGATTTGCTCATCGGTCAATGGCGGACGCGTGCTGTTTTTGCCAGAAGGATCACCAATCTTGGCGGTATAGTCGCCGATTAGAAAATAAATCTCATGACCCAAATCTTGAAAATGCTTCAGCTTATTAATCAGCACGGTATGACCCAAATGTAGGTCAGGCGCGGTAGGATCAAAACCTGCTTTGATACGCAGCGGACGATTGAGTTTTAGCTTCTTAACCAAATCCTCTTCAGATAGGATTTCTTGTGTACCGCGTTGGATTATCGCTAGTTGTTCTTCTAGGGTGTAAGTTTGGGTGGTCATGATGCTCTCTTTATTGTCTTTATTTAAAGGGTAAAGCGTTTGGGCTATTTAGAATCTCGTAGCCATCAAAAAATGTTAGAATTTGACAGATATACTAGCGTTTTTTAAGGTAAATTGCCATGACCAACCCTGCATCGTTTGCTGATAGTCAGCATAATAATTTTTCAAATCTGAGTTTAGATGATGATTTTGATAGCCGTCTAGATAATATGGACGATTTAAACTATGCCACCTTGACCGATGCGCTCGAACAAACGGTGTTTGAAAACTTCGATGATGGCTTATATATAGGTATGATGTCGGGCACTAGCTTAGATGGTATGGACGCGGTTCTTTGTCAATTCAGTGATAAAGATAATACCCAACAACCGATGCACGTGTTAGCGACTCATAGCCAAGATTTCCCACCGCGTCTGCGTGAAGTGCTATTAGCATTGTGTCAGCCTAATGGTATTCAAGCATTAACGCCATCCGATGATGAACCAAATAGCGAATTAGACTGGTTTGGCTGGGCAAGTAAAGAATATGCTGAATTTTCAAGCGACGTGGTTAATACGTTATTGCAGCAATCAAATACTGATAGTGAATCTGTACTAGCGATTGGCTGTCATGGTCAAACGGTACGCCATCGCCCTCAGATGGGCTTTAGCTTGCAATTGGTCGATGCCAATATCATTGCTGAACGTACGGGCATTAGCGTCGTCAGTGATTTCCGTCGCCGTGATATGGCAGTTGGTGGTCAAGGTGCGCCTTTGGTTCCAGCTTTTCATCAAGCATTGTTTGCGGTGCCTGATAGCACGCGCGTGTTATTAAATTTAGGCGGTATTGCTAATATCGCTGTCTTGCCAGCGATTTCTAATAACCTTGTAGATTCTAATGAACACTCAGAAAATCAGCCATCTGATAGCGTGGTTGGTTATGATACCGGTCCTGCCAATCTATTATTGGATGCGTGGACAACATTGCACACGGACAAGGATTATGATGCGGGCGGTACATGGGCACAGTCAGGTCAAGTCGTTGAGCCTTTACTGAATCAGCTATTAGAGCATCCATTTTTTAAGAAAAACTACCCAAAAAGTACGGGGCGTGAAGATTTTAACTTAGCATGGCTACAAGATGAGTTACAAAAATTCGACCAAGCTTCTGCTGATGTTCGCTACTCATCCGCCGATGTACAGGCAACGCTTACTGAGCTGACCGCCATCAGTGCCAGTGCGCAAATCAATCTATTTATCAATGCTAGTAGTAATAATGCTGTTTATGTCTGCGGCGGCGGGGCGTTAAACAATTATTTAATGACTCGCTTACAAGTACATCTGCCACGATGCAAAGTAGAAACGACAGCCAGCTTGGGACTTGAGCCAACTTGGGTAGAAGCCGTTGCCTTTGCTTGGTTAGCAAGACAAACACTTATGGGTGAAACCGGTAACTTGCCCGCCGTGACAGGCGCAAGTAAAGGCGTGGTATTGGGACAAGTATGTTTTGCCTGAGCGGTCAAATTTTAGTTTACATGCGTACACCTATGTGTTTTATAATGGCTTTAGAAATACACTCCTCTTAGGATCTGTCAGTATAGGATATAGCGAATGAGCCAGCACAGCAGTTTACCGAACGACTCACTTATCGACCAAGCTACGAATAGTACTGTTAATAACCCTATTGCCACCGCTCAGACAAAAAAACGTCATAAGCCGCCACATTTTGAACGCACTGATGAGATGCGTGTTGTCGTGACAGGTATGGGCGCGGTCACGCCATTGGGATTAGATGTCGAAAGCTCGTGGGCGAAACTACTCAAAGGTGAAAGCGGCATCACCGCTATTAGTCATTTTGATGCATCTGGTTATCGTGCGCAAATCGCAGGCGTGGTCAAAGACTTCGATCCAAAGCAATATATGAACGCCAAAGACGCACGCCGTTATGATGATTTTATGCATTATGCGGTTGCTGCTTCCTCGATGGCGCTACAGCAAGCAGGTTTTATCAATGAAGTAAGCGCTGCTGACGCTCCGGTACAAGGTGTTGATCAAGAGCGCTTTGGTGTCATTATAGGCTCAGGTATCGGCGGTATTCAAAACATCGAAAATAGCCGTGATACTTTACGTGAGAAAGGTGCCAGTAAAGTCTCTCCCTTTATCATTCCAGGCTCTATCGTCAATATGGCAGCAGGACTGGTGGCAATCAAACATACTTTAAAAGGTCCAAACCTTGCAACGTCCACTGCTTGCACTACAGCGACTCATGCAATTGGTCTGGCAGCGCGCTTGATTGCTTATGGCGACGCCGATGTAATCCTAGCAGGCGGTAGTGAAAAAGGCTCAAGCCCACTTGGTATCTCAGGTTTTGGTGCCATGCACGCCCTTTCAACTCGCAATGACGAGCCAACTCGCGCTTCACGCCCATTTGATAAAGACCGCGATGGTTTTGTACTTGGTGATGGCGCAGGGGTCATGGTACTAGAAAGTCTTGCTCACGCAAAAGCGCGCGGTGCGACGATACTGGCTGAATTGGTTGGCTTTGGTATGAGTGATGATGCCAGTCACATTACTGCGCCGCCAGAAGACGGTAGTGGTGCAGCACAAGCGATGCGTAATGCTTTAAACGATGCCGGTATTGAGCCGTCAGTCGTAGGCTATGTCAACGCTCATGGCACTAGCACACCTGCTGGTGATGTCGCCGAATCTATCGCCATTGAAACGGTATTTGCCCCTGTAAAAGATAGCATCTTGGTCAGCTCCACCAAATCAATGACCGGTCATCTACTTGGCGCTGCGGGCGGCGTTGAAGCCATCTTTACTGTTCTTGCTTTGCAACATCAGCAAGTACCACCAACGATTAATTTGGACAATGTTGAGGATAACTGTAATCTGGATTATGTTGCCAACCAATCGCGCAAAGTTGAGAACTTGCAGTATGCCGTATCCAATAGCTTTGGTTTTGGTGGCACCAATGGTTCATTGATATTTGCCCGCTGGCCACTCAATGATTAAAACATTAAGCTTATGAGTGAGGCCTTTTAACCTTGGTGGCAGATTTACTACGATTGTCTACTTGCAGCCCCTTATCATCCTTGCGTATGATAAGGGGTAATTTTTGCAACATTTATGGACGATACCATGTCAAGCTATTCATTTTCTCATCAGTTTTATCAGCGCTGGACGTGTGCACCAGAGCCTATCCGTGCCTCAATCATCCAAGAACTCACCGATATCACGAATTTATTGAAAGCTGAAACGCCATTTGAAACTTTTGTTTTTAGCACCCATGACCTAGATGCACACCTTGATGATCTCTATGAGAATCACGAAGCTGAGCAAGCTATCGCCAAGGCAATCGCTGATAAACAAGCGGCAGAACAGGCAAGTGCTGAACAACAGCGTTTAGAAGAAGAACAAAAAATCAAAGCAGCAGAAGAGACCAAACGTCAAGAAGAAGCTCACTTAACAAAGGAAAGCAGGTTAAAAGAACAAGCTTTTGAAGAAAAAAATAAGCATAAAGAAGCTGAAAATACTCAAAAAGAAGCAGAAAAAGAGACACTGTTTGCTGATGATAAAAATCGTTTAGAAACAGCTATAAAACTAGAGACAGCTGATGCAGATGAAACAGAAATCGACGATAAAGTTGATACTATCATCAATGATGAGTCTGATAATGAGAAACATATTGTTAATAGTAAAACCATTAGCGAACATGCTAATGCAATTGATGATGACAGCGTCAAAAATGACAGCAGTATTAAAAATGATAACAGTATTAACGCCATCAACAATAAAGCCAGTTTAGCGATCAGCTTAGCCGTTAAAGATGCCAAACTCAGCGTCACTCATAAAGACTTAATTCATGAGCTTGAAATGCAGATTGACGATTATTTGAGCGATCAGATGATGCTGATGTCTGAAAACCTAAAATCTTGGCTACGTGCTGAGATGACTCAACATTTAAGCGAGCAAGACAAAAATCTTTCTAACGGTAATCCTCCAAAAAACTAAACGCATTCTCTGAACAAAAAAAAGCCCCATAAATATTTACGGGGCTTTTTTATGCTTGCTTAAAAATGAGCAATGTTTATATGGCTTGCGTACGCTCCGTTAGCCAGTCAAGTGCTGCGCCATCGACGCGATTTTTTAGCTCTGCATATACTTGGCGATGATAGTCATTCAGCCAATCAACCTCTACTTGACTTAATAATGATGGCTCAATCAAACGCGTATCAATTGGGCAGTAAGTAACAGTCTCAAAATTAAGGAAATTACCAAATTCCGTCTCTACTGGCTGAGCAATACGTTTATTGACCATCAAGTTTTCGATACGAATACCCCATTTGCCTTCGCGGTATAGACCCGGCTCATTACTAGATATCATACCTTCCTTCATCGCACGCTCTTTCGGCGTACTGGCGCTATAAGCAATAACTTGTGGACCTTCATGGACATTGAGGAAGTAGCCAACGCCATGACCCGTACCGTGACCATAATCCATTTGAGCTTGCCATAGTGGCGCACGGCAAATCGCATCAATCAGTGGTGAGGCAATACCATCAGGAAAATGTGCTTTTGCTAAAGCAACATGTGCTTTAAGTACGGTGGTAAAGTCGCGTTTGTGTTCGGTGCTTACTTGACCAATGCCAACCACCCGGGTGATATCTGTGGTGCCGTTTTGATATTGAGCACCTGAATCAATCAGTAGCAGTCCGCCTTCGCCTTCATTTACCTCTAAATAGCTGAATTTTTCTGGTGTTGCGCGGTAATGCGGCAAAGCACCATTTTCATTGAAACCTGCGATAGTCGGGAAACTTGGCGACACATAATGTGGCTGCTGACTACGTACCTCAATCAGCATACTATCAACATCCAGCTCGCTTAAACGCTCACCGTCTGCTAAACGCTGCTCAAAGGTGGCAAAAAACTCACATAATGCTGCGCCATCTTGACGCATCGCTTCACGTACATGATCGATGTCAGCGTCAGATTTAACCGATTTTAGCAAAGTACTTGGCGCCATTTGCTCAATAAAACCTACGCCATCGGCCATTTTAGATAGCGTACCCACTGCCACTTTACTTGGGTCTAATAGCAATAAGTCATTGGCTGTGAGCGTACCCAATGCGTCTTGCACTGCCTCATAATCAGCAATTGCGATACCGCTATCTTTCAAGCTTTGTGCTATCTCGCTACTGACTTTATTATTATCAATAAACAATGTCGCGTCGTTTTCGCTAATGAGCATATGTGCCAAAAACACAGGATTATAATCAACATCAGCGCCGCGTAAGTTGGTCAGCCAAGCAATATCATCTAAGCTCGAGAGCAAATGATGCGTCGCCCCTGCCTCTGCCATACCCGCACGGATGGCGGCAAGTTTGTCGATAGCAGACTGCGCTAAAAACTGTGCATCATGTACATATAAACTGGCTGCTGGCAATGCTGGACGGTCAGTCCATACTTCCGTCAATAGATCACGCTCAGTAATTAAGGTAATATCATTGGCTTCAAAGGCATCAAGCAAGCGATCTTGCTCAGCGATAGACAGTACATTGCCATCGACTGCCACGCTATCACCTTCCGCCAAATGCGCAGCGAGCCAATCGATATGGTTTGGCTGACCCGGTGCTAGCTTCTCTAAAGTAATACCCGTGCCATCCAACTGCTCAGCTGCATGTACCCAGTAGCGGCTGTCGGTCCACAGACCAGCAAAGTCAGCGGTAATGACCAATGTACCGACCGAACCGGTAAATCCTGACAACCAAAGCCTCACCTGCCAATATTCTGGTAAATACTCAGACAGATGCGGATCAGCAGAAGGGACCATAATCGCAGTAAGGTCTTGTGCTGCTAGGGCTTGACGTAAGCTCTCGATACGATCATGAATGGCTTGTTTATTCATTAGGTAATTCCTTATGAGTGTTTAAAAATTAATGTTTAAAACAGTTTTTAAAAAATAACGTGAGGCGACTATGGATAGCCGTCTTATTTGAGAAATTGCTTTGGTTCTTCATGTGAATTAAAAAATAACAAAGATTAGGCAAATGATATTAGGCAAAGTCATTTTGCATAGTAATCAGACAAGGTTGATGAAGCGTAAGAGTAAAAACAATACCCTTAGATGTTTGGGCAGACAGTCAGCTTTCAATCGCCTTAGGTAAATATCTTACCAAATTAAGAAATAAGACGTGCTACCCATAATGGTAACACGTCTTATCATCAGTCACTGACTTGGACCACTCCTCTAATCAATAACTGGTTATCTAGCTGGCTTGATCCTCATGCTCGCTTTGTTTGAGCATATTATTGATAGGTTTTGCCAATAATAGCAAGATAACTGCCGTTACTACCAAAAAGACAGTCATAGTGGTAAACAATCCGGGTAATCCTTCAATCTTATCTGCTGATACATGACCACCAAAGAATGCCGCAACTAAGTTGCCAAGTGCAACAGAAGCAAAGAACAGTCCCATCATCTGCCCTTGCATACCTTTTGGCGCAAGCTTCGTCATAGCAGACAACCCAACAGGGCTCAGTGCCAACTCACCAAGCGTCAGTAGTAATAGACTACCAACCAACCATAAAGGTGATGCCAAGCCGCCATCAGCGGTTAAGATGCTTTTTGATGCAAATATCATCAAGGCAAAACCGGCAGCCGCAAGCAACATACCAAGCGCAAACTTTGTCATACTACTTGGCTCAAGACCTCGATTGCCAAGCTTGACCCATAAAATACTAGCTATAGGCGCTAATATTAAGATAAACAACGGATTCAATGATTGAAACCAGATACTGGGTACTTCAAACCCTAAAACATTTAGATCTGTATAGCGATCGGCGAACAAGTTAAAAGACGTTGGTTGCTGCTCAAAACTTGACCAAAATAGCGTCGAGCCAATGATCAAAATAAAGCAAATCAACAAACGCAGCTTATCTGTTTTATCCAGTCTTGGAGAAATAGCCATTATTGCAAAATATAAGATGACCACTGCAGCAATGACATAAGTCATATATTCTGCGACCATTTCAGGGTTAAATGGCATGATACCAGTGGATACTAAAATCACGATGGCAACTAGCAAAGCTAAGAATCCTGTAACCCACTGACCGACGTTTTTAAACAGTCCTGTCGTTTGCTCCCATTCAGGGGTGATGTTTTTGGCACTGGCATAACGATTTAACGTCTTTTTAGCAGAAAAGCGGTAAATGATTAGCGAAGCCAACATACCAAGTCCACCAACGCCAAAACCTATATGCCACATCCCTTTTTCTTTAAATACGCCCACAATCAGTGCTGCCAATAGCGCGCCAATATTGATACCCATATAAAATAAAGTAAATCCACCATCGCGCCGCGAATCGCCCTTAGGATATAAGGCACCAACCATCACTGAGATACAAGTTTTAAATAAGCCTGAACCCAAGACGATACAGATGAGCCCCATAAAGAACAGCGTCATACCGAACATAGCAGAAAGCGCGATACACAAATGACCCAAGGCAATAATAATACTGCCCCACCATAGCGCACGCTCTTGACCGAGCCAATTGTCAGCTAGCCAACCGCCCGGTACAGCTGCTAAATACAACGAACCGGCAAAAATACCATAAATGGCAGAGGCAGTCACTTCATCAAAGCCAAAACCCCCACTACCGACAGTCGCTACCATAAACAAGACGAGTAGCGGACGGATACTATAATAAGAAAAACGCTCCCACATTTCAGTGAAAAATAACGGGCGTAGCGGCTTAGGATGTCCCATAAAGCCGTTTTCTAGCGATGCCAATTCGGCAGCACTCACCTCTGATTTTGATTCTATATTCATAAATCTATTCCCTTAAATTCCACTTAGATAATGCCCCAATTCCTAATTCTTTTAGTCAGTGGTTTTATAGGCGCAATATTGTTTCACCTGCTCGGAAGCAAGTAAAGAGAGAATTGGTCAATAATTACACAAACAACCATAAAAAAACCCCGCTCTCCATGATTGAGAACGGGGTTTTTATGGGTGTGCTGAGTAGAGACTGAACGCTACATTGAGAGACTTAATTATAGACAGCTTGCTCATCGCTATATTTATGCTATCACTCTAAAACAGCAAAATTACTGTGCAGCAGGCGCTTTTTCAGTAGTTTCCGCTGCTACTCCATCAGCAGGTTCTGCTGTTAAATCAGCATCGGCAACTGCCGCTTGACTTACTGTACCTTCAGCAGTAGCTGTACCTGCTTCTGCACTAACAACGGCACTATCAGCGTCAGTTGCTGGGGCCACTGTCGCATCTGCGGGAGTAGCAGTCGCCACTGCGGTATTATCTGCTGCTGGGGCAGTAGCAGTTGCTGCCTCTTCAGTTGCGGTTGCAGGTGCTTCTGCTTCAACTGCTGACATAGTTTCAGCAGTGATATGCTCTCCCGCTGGGCGCAAGAAACCAGAAATACCGATCAATAAGACGATACCTAAAAATAAGGCGACACCGCCTAAAGTCAACAATAGCTCTTTTTTAGGGTTGTTTTCGACAATATGTTCTGACATACCTTATCCACCTTGCACAAAATATTTAAAATATTGGGCTATTATATCGCAATTTATGTCGATTTGTTAAAACCCTCAACTAATTAAAGGTTTTATTATCGAAAAATATGATAGCCACCGTATATTTAGGTGTAATTAATCAATCGTACGTGTTTGAGGCGTCGATCGTTTGCCAAGATAGCTTAATAACAGCAGCAGCGCAATGATGAATAAAATAGGATAATTACCAAAGCGCATAAAAGGGGTATTACCGACTCGCGCCTGAACATCGCCACGTAATACAGTACGCTCAAACTGCGGGGCACGTTTAACGATACGCCCTTTGTGGTCAATAATAGCAGTCACACCCGTATTGGTCGCGCGCATAAACCAGCGTCCATTCTCTAGCGCGCGCATCTGTACCATTTGCAGATGTTGCAGCGGACCCGCTGAAGTGCCAAACCATGCATCGTTTGAGATGGTCAATAAAAAGTCAGTATCGATAGCATTTTTGCGCGTGGTATCAGGATAAGCAACTTCATAACATACTGCCGCGCCCAGATTATGCCCACGTACACGCAGCGGTGATTGGTTATCACTACCGCGGCTATAGCTCATGATATCTTGGCTACCAGCAAGATTTGGCAAGATATCTAGCATACCCTCAAAAGGAATATATTCGCCAAAGGGGACCAAACGCTGCTTTTTATACATCCCTTCCGCATCACTACCAAGCGCAATCACACTATTATAAAACGGCGGGTACTTATCCATTTTTGGATCAAAGTCTGCTTGATCTCGATAAGGAATACCTGTGACCCATGTGGTATCGGTTTCTTTTGCCATTTTTACCATTTCATTGATAAAACCAACCGCTTCATCTTGAAACATAGGAATAGAAGATTCCGGCCATACGACAATATCACGTTCCCATTCTGTACTGGTCAAAGTTGCATATATTTTTAGCGTCTCTACTTGGTATTCAGTCAGCCACTTTAAGTCTTGGGGGATATTGCCCTGAATTAACGACACCGACAAATCAGGTGTGCCCTTTGGCTTCGTCCATTGTGGATTGATGAGCCATAAAGAAGTACTAATGATTAATAGCGCAAACGTGGCAATCAGATAACCACCGCGACGGCGAAATTGCTCCACGATACTGGCTGCTAATAATACGGCCACAAATGATACAGCAAACACGCCAGCGACTGGTGCCAATGACGACAGCCAATACTGCTCAGTAAACGCATAACCGACAAACAGCCACGGAAAGCCTGTAAACAACCAAGTCTTCATCCACTCTTGCAATATCCATAGCGCGGCAAATGATAACGGCTGCTTGCCAACCAGCCGATTAAAAGTCAGCGCCAAAAAGCCATGGAATAACCCCATGCCCAGACCCATTAGCGCAATCATAATCAGCGCAAGCCATACTGGCGTATCACCATACACATGAATGGACGTATATAACCAAAACGCCCCCACACACCAAAGCCCTGAGCCATAAGCCTGACCAATGAAAAATGCTCGCTTACCACTCATCTGTGGCAATAATAAAGCGTATAAAATCGCCGGAGAGACCAGAGCCACTGGCCAAAAGCCATAAGGCGCGAGTGCAAAGATAAATATTGCGCCTGCCAGCCACGCAATCAAGACCGTCAGCACCAGAGGTAAGCCCTTTGGCTTCTCAGGGTTTAGACGTTTTTGCAAATCAACAGTAGACAGACGCATAGCAGTTATCCAAAACTTTATTATTCAGTAATTTCAAATATTGATGATTCAATCGACGTTTCATATAAAAACAGGCATATTATGCTCAATACAGCCGTCAAAAATCAAACTTGCTCATAATACCAGTCTGTCCAAAATAATGGGTAAATTTGCGTGTTTTATCGATCAATTTATCGACCAAAGAGTGATTACAAATGCTAAAAAACAAAAAACACGATCGCAATCGTGTTTTTTGTATGGTTATGACCCTTATTAAGCGTATCTTTAATAGCTCTAATCAATAGGCTCAACTTATTCAACAAAGTGTTTAATGGCTGCCAATCAAGATTTGTTGTTCAGGATTAATTTTGGTCAGCTCAAGATTTTGAATAAAACGCCCTTCGACATCAGTGATAGTGATTTGCCAATCGTCTATGACCACGCTCTCACCTTCTAAATCTCCGACATGACCAAGGGTCTGCATGACCAAGCCACCCATGGTATCGACATCAGTATCATCAAAATGACAGCCAAGCTCATCGTTACAATCTTCAATGACGGTAGACGCTTGGACACGCCAAGTATTGGGCTTTTCAGGGTCAGCGACGATATTATTAATGTCACTGTCTTCATCGAAGTCATCATGCTCATCGACGATGTCACCGACGATTTCCTCAAGCAAATCCTCCATCGTGACCACGCCACCAAAATTGCCAAATTCATCGACGACAATCGCCATATGAACTTGGGTACGCTGTAATGAGCGCAGCAAAGTATCAGAGCGTGCACTTTCACTGATATAGAGTGGCTGACGCACCAAATCTCTTAAGCGCTTGCTACTGATTTTCTCTTCTTCATCGCGCACCATGTGCACCAACAGAGGAATCAAATCTTTTGCCAACAGAATACCAATGACCGCATCGTCATCTTGGCTATCAAAAACCGGATAGCGCGAATGGGTGGTTTCAAGGATGATGTCCATGACTTCAGCAAGGCTGGCGCTTTCGTGTAGCCCAACCACCTGCGGGCGCGGCGTCATGATTTCACGCACTTGTGTTGCAGGCAAATCAAGCACACCTTCTAACATATCCACGGTGTCAGGTTCTAGAAATTGGCGCGAGTCTTGCACCAAACGTATCAGTTCATCTCGGGTTTCGGGGGCGGTCGATAGCCAGCGTTTTAAGCCGCGCATCGACCAACTACTCGGGCTTGGAGCATCTTCAGACATGATGGTGTGAGTTAACCTCTTTAATTAATGTAATGGCAATTAGAATCATAAAAATGATAGATGGGGATAAAAAGGCTAAATAAAACAGTCCGCTTATCATTAAGAGGATATTAAAGCACAAATCATCCATCTTAATCAGGTTTACTTTATCGCAAGGCTTGGCGACATTCAACGTCAAATTCACTCAAATTGTATTGTCAGTGTGTTGCAATTTTTGCTATGGTCAAAGCCTGTTTCTTTCTTAATAAAAGCCAACACAAAGGCAAAATAAACCTTATGTCGCTACGTGCCTTTTTTTCTCGCCTATTTTCGTCGCACTCAACTGGTCATCGTTCAGACAATGGCTTAGGCAATCATCAGTTAAATAATGACAAGGCAAATAGCACATTGAATAAACCATCAAATCGTAAGCCACTAAAAACTAAGTCGACCAAACCCAAGTGGCGATATTATTTGCTGCAATTTTTTATTGCGCTAACGCTGTTACTGTCAGCGGTTTGGCTATTGCTAGCGATTTGGTATCAATTCGGTGGTCAATCAGTTATCACGTGTTTCACAACCATTACTGTCATTGGGCTACTGGCAGCACTGCTTGCTATTCGCTTGCGGACAAGCATGGCTGAGACACTGATAAACAGGCTCACTGGTACAAGGAAAGTGAATAGTAAACGTATTTCTGCAAAGACTGTTGCTAAAAGCCTTATAGCCACTTATATTGCATTTTGGCTAATCGGTCTTGGCTGGTTTTTCTCTATTGAAGCAGAGCAATCACGTGACTGGATGCCAGAAGTCTCTGAAAGAGTCAGTTATAGGCGCGATCCTAGCAATCCTAATCTGATTACACTCACCAATGTACGAAATTTTGATTGGCATACCGACACAGAAGCGACAGAGCGCTGGGAGACGCGCACGATTGATATGTCTAAACTATCGGGTATCGATGTTAGTAATTCGTATTGGATGGGACCACTGATTGCTCATACTTTGGTAAGCTTTCGGTTCGAAGATGAGCGACCACTTGCCTTTTCATTTGAGATTCGTAAAGAGAATGGCGAATCGTTTTCGGCATTGGCAGGATTTTTTAGACGTTTTGAATTGAGCCTGATTGCCGCTGAAGAGCGCGATATTATCTACACACGTACTAACGCACGCGGTGAACAAGTCTATTTATTCCCCATTAGCCATCTACAGCAGCATGAAGTCAAAGCATTGTTTGAGTCATATTTGACAGCCGCTGATGAGCTCAATGCCAAGCCTGCGTGGTACAACACTTTAACCAGCAACTGTACCAATATCATCTTTTATATGGCGCGTCTGGTCAGTGATGATCGTCTGCCATGGGACTACAGGATTTGGGTCTCTGGTTGGTTGCCCAATTATCTTTATGATGCTGGTATGCTAGATACCAATCCCGAAAATAGAGGACAACCTTGGTCGATGGATACGTGGTATGAGCGCACCCATATCAATCCAAAGGCTAAAGGATTTCAGAATAGCAGCGATATTCATGGCAGCGAATTTTCACGACAAATTCGACAAAGCATTCCTATTCCGCCATTGGCTGATTCGCAAAATATTGCCGAAGCAAATGCTAAATCTGCCGCTCAAGCTTCACATTGATATCACTGCTACAAGAGATTAAAGATTTCAACAATAAAAAGATCAGAGCTTATTAAGGCTTTACCCAATTTACCACGCGCGTTTCCATCTCTTCATCATCCATACCGATCTCAGTCACGCAGCGCCCTGCTACGCCGACATTGGCAGCGCGCATTTGTTGCTGAGTTGCCACCGTATCTTGAGTCAATAATAAATGCCAATTTGGCAAGCTTTGCCCTTTATATAAGCGTTTATAGGCACAGTGCGACGGTAGCCACATCATATTCGGTAGATTTTCAATCGTCAGCTGAATGCAATCTGGCACATGCTCTTGGCGTGTCGCATAATGCGTGCAATAGCCAGTCGCACAGTCCATTAGCTGGCAGGTTACATCAGTATATTCTACCAAATCTTCATCAACATTACCCTGCTCGTCCTCATCAATATATTTAATCAAGCAGCAACTGCCGCAACCATCACACAAGGCTTCCCATTCGCTAGGGTTTAATTCTGCTAGCGTATAGCGTGACCAAAACTGCGAGCGCAGTGATTCAGTCGAGCCACCTTCAAACAATAAAGGCGTGTCCGTAGCAGCTCTTAAGTGAGATTTATCGTTATTTAACAAGTTTAGGGTCATAAAACTGCCGTATCATTTTGACAAAGAGCGTTACAGTATTATAGCTGTTTTTGACTAAGTTGGGCGTTATGGTAGTAAAGGTCAGCAAATAGATCACTCAAAAAATACAGATATCTGATACTTATAACGTAAATTTCATTACCTAAAAAAGGACAATACTATGTCAATTAAGACGTTTGAATTAATCAGTACCACTGAAAATGGTATTCAATTGATTAGCTATGTCGCATTACCAGAAAATGCGACAGATGATAATCCTGTCGCTGGTATTTTGGTCGCACCAGAGTGGTGGGGCGTAGTTGAGCATCCAAAGAATGTCACTGAACGCTTAGCAAAAGCAGGCTACGCCGCGGTCGCTATGGACGTATATGGTGAAGGTAAGCTAACCTCAGATGCTGCACAAGCAAATATGTGGATGGAGCAAGTATTAGCCGATCAAGAGATGCTGATGGCGCGCTGCCGTTTGATTCTCAATGACTTTAGTGATCAACTAGCCGTTGATAGCGATAAGTTAGGTGCAATTGGCTATTGCTTTGGTGGCAAAATCGTCCTTGATATGGCGCGCGAAGGTATGCCCTTAAAAGCAGTCGCTACCTTCCACGGCAACCCATCACCGAAGCAGCCTGCCGATGAGCAGTTCACTGCTAAAGTATTGGTTGCTCATGGTCGTGATGACTCTATGGTATCTATGGATGCGATAGAAGGTCTTAAGTCAGAGCTAGATGCGGCGAATGTTGATTACACTATTGATGTTTATGATGGTGCTAAGCATGGCTTTACCAACCCACATGCCGATGAGCGTGCAGCGAAAAATGAAGTAGATCTTGGTTACAACGAGACGGCGGCTAAACAGAGCTGGGACAATATGCTAGAGTTTATGAAAGATAATTTGGCATAATAGCTTTTATACTACTTTGACATTCAATAAGCTTATTTAAGCCCTTTAAATTTCTTTGAATAAGCTCATTTGTGGCGTGTTGGCCGCGTCACTCTTGTGCTTACAATCAAATAGCGTCATTATCACTCAATGGACAGACAGATTGAGTGGGAATGATGCTATATTTTTTGATGGGTTCTTTAGGTTGGCTGGTTGTAATTACTTTAATAGTAATTATGATTGCTCTTTATATTAGGCTACATCAGCAATTGGCACAACTGCGTCAAGACATGGCGCAGCTAAAGAGCGAGCTTGAGCAGCAAAAGAATACTACCACTGCTATAGAAGATGCTGCTGTAAAAAGTATATTTGACATCGAATTACCTAGTGATAATGCATTGTCATCAACAGAAAAATCAATGCCGCCCCCGTTACCACTTAGTGCTTTATCCTCTAATCCTCTATCAAATAACTTTGTATCAACATCTGCAAAACAATCATCAGTTTCCAATAGTCAGCCTTTGACCGATAAATCCGCTAATGCGCCGATAGAACCTGACGAGCACTCATTTCCTATTGTTACCTCACTTCTTTATTCGATTCAAAACTGGTTTTTAGGTGGCAACCTAGTAGTGCGTGTTGGAGTATTGGTTTTACTAATCGGCGTGGTTCTACTGCTGCGCTTACTAAGTGACTTAATCCAAGTGCCTATTGGCGTCAAGCTAACAGTCATTATTATCATAGGATTAGGGCTGGCAGGATTAGGCTTAAAGCTGGCGGCAAAACGCTTTGCGTATGGTATAAGCTTGCAAGGTACTGGCTTAGCCATTGCTTATTTGACCACATTTTTTGCCTATAGTGTCTATCAGGTGATTGGTAGTCTGCCAAGCTTTATAGCGCTTGGCATATTATCAGCAGTCACGGTCGCTTTAGCGGTACGCCAAAACGCTTTTCCTTTGGCATTATTAGCATTATCCGGTGGATTTTTTGCACCGATTTTGACCAGTCAAGATACTGGCAGCTTAACGATACTCTTTAGCTATTACTTGTTATTAAATATTACCATTGCCATTATTGCCCATTATCGCCCATGGAAGGTGCTCAATTTATTTGGCGCGAGCGTCACATTTGGTTTGGCATACTACTGGGGATTGACTGAAAATTTAGCGGTAATTATTGATAATCAGCGTTGGACGTTGGTATTACTCGTCGCGCTACATGTACTGCTGTATCTATTCGTCGTCATTCGCTATGCACAGCAAATCATTGCTTACAATGATACTATTTCTTATGACAATAGTGACGCCACTACCGTTATGGCTACTGATACCGACCAGACTGCTGATATTAAGAGTCAGCATGCCAGCTATGTGTTTCCTATTGATATTGGGCTACTGTTCTCTGTACCGCTAATGGCATTTGGTTTATTTTCAGCGTTACTGTACGATATCAATCACGCTTTAACCCTCACTAGCGCAGTTTTAGCAGTAATTTATTTGGGGCTTGGTTGGACGTTTATTCAGCGCAGTCAGCGTTATGCATTGATTATGGAAGGGATGCTGGCATTAGGCTTTGGCTTTTTGGCATTAGTGATTCCGCTGGCATTAAATGCAGAATGGATTGCCTTCGGCTGGTCGGTTCAAGGATTAGCATTGGTATGGTTTGGCAGGCGTTCTCTTCGTGCATGGTCAGTATTATTGGGTTTAGTATTGCAGCTAATTAGCATTGGTATGTTATCAAATACCTTTGTCATTACCCTTGATTACTATCCAACGCTCGCATTAACCATTTCTGCCATCAGTGCAATTGCCAGCGTCTTTATCTTACGTGCCAGCAATTCGCCTATTTCATTACCTATTTCATTACCTATTTCATCGCCTATGACAGCGACGCAAGGCTCAATGCCATCTGTCCACGATTATGAAAATCAGCTTAACGCCAATAATACGCTGTCCGAATACGGCAAAGCGTTAGGCCTTAGCGAGACAGCAACTCAGCAATGGTTTGAAAGTATCAACAACCAAAGTATCGCGTTTAAAATCATTTGGCAACGTCCTTCTTTGATACGGCTGTTAACGCTCACTGCGGTGGGTTGGCTGCTGTATGTGTTAGTCCTCGATTTTGACCAATGGCTTGCCAACTGGCAATTGGCAACATCGACGCTTATTGCCTTAGCAAGTGTCGTTACCATGATTATTTATCATTTTATCAATCAATATCGTTCATGGCGAGAAATCAGACAATTTAGCCATGGTATGCTGCTGTTATTTTATGCGATGCTGATCTTACAACTGCCACAACAATATGAATTTGACTATCAATGGACAGCCTTTTATTGGCCGATATTTACAACGTTGTTCATTGGCTGGCTGATTCTTGGTCAATTATGGCTAAAGACGTGGCATAACAATGCTAATAACGACAACAATAACGGTGCAAAATTAAAAGGTCACGATAGTGCAAGCTGGCTTGGTACTGGCATTATAATTTTGGCTGAGGCTGTACATTATGAATTGCCCGATTCAAAAGGCGTGATGACCATCCTTGTGCCGGTTGCGCTTATGCTAGCTGGGCTCTGGTTGACGTACCGTCAGCAAAATAATAATCTGACGAAAAATTCATCTTCACCGCCCCCTATGTATTGGTTTGACTGGCAACGTGCACTATTAGGTTGCGCCAAAATATTTGTGCCATTAACACTGTGCTGGGTCATTTTCACCAATTTCACCTATGATGGCGTGATTTGGGGACTGCCCTATTTGCCCCTGCTTAACTTGTATGATGTGACGTTGTGGCTGGTGTTGTTTTATGGATTGGGCATTTATTTATTGCGTCAACGTGGCGCGCACTCGCAAAATTTATTTAGCGCCATTCGTAAGAGTGACACGTTGTTGATCGTACTAGCGCTGATTAGCTTTTGGATACTCTCTAGTATGCTGGTCAGAACGCTGCACGCTTTTATTAATACACCGCTGTGGATAGCGGAATTATATGATTACCATACTGGCGGCGCATGGGATAGTGAGCAAGTGCAAACGGGTCTGACGATTTTATGGACGCTACTGGCATTGGTCGCCACCATTATCGCCAGTCGTTACCTCCAGCGCGCGCTTTGGTTTATGGGCATTGGTTTATTGGGTATTGTGGTCTTAAAATTGGTCTTAGTTGATTTGTCACAGACCGAAGCGATTTGGCGAGCGATTTCTTTCCTTGGTGCGGGTAGCTTGATTTTATTGATTGGTTATTTGGCACCGTTGCCACCAGCGCGTGATGGAACAGCAGAACAGGTCGAATCATAGTTTCTTATTAGAGCAAATTGAAATTATAGCGTAAGCAATGTTAGCATTATTACTTTTTAGCATCCGTACGCGGCTTATGTAGTAAACTGAACACCATGAAAAGTAAATGACGATCGTCTTACTTTGAGCATTTTTTATAAAAGGTTATGAAAGCAGATGGATAAGAGAGTAAGTATTCAGTGGTTCCCTGGGCATATGAACAAAGCCCGCAATGAAATCAAAGAAATTATGCCGCAGATGGATGTGGTTATCGAAGTGATTGATGCGCGTATTCCTTATAGCAGCGAAAACCCGATGGTCGCTGCATTACGTGGTGAAAAACCGGTCATCAAAATCTTAAATAAAGCTGACCTTGCTGATCCTGAGCTGACCCAAGCATGGATGGACTATCTTGAGCAGCAAAATGGTGTTAAAGCCATTGCTTGCGATACTGATAAAGCCAATGATGTCAAACGTATCATTGCTATCTGTAAACAACTCGTCCCCAATAAAGTTGGTACCGGTCGCCAAATCAAAGCCATGATTATGGGCATTCCAAACGTCGGTAAATCGACTTTGATCAACACTTTGGCTGGGCGCGCCGTGGCTAGAACAGGTGATGAGCCAGCGGTCACCAAGTCTCAGCAATTGATTAAACTTGATGACGATATCATGCTTTATGACACGCCCGGCATGCTGTGGCCAAAAGTTGAAAACGAAAACTCTGGCTATCGTTTGGCGGCGACAGGCGGCATTCGTGATACGGCGTTTGATTTTGCGGATGTTGCCGGTTATACCGCTGAGTATTTATTAACCGCCTATCCTGAGCTGCTAAAAACCCGCTATAAAATTGAAGAACTGCCTAAGACCGATTGGGAGTTCTTTGAAATAGCTGGTCGCAATCGTGGCTGCGTGCGCGCGGGCAATAAAGTCGATACGTACCGGATGTCTGAAATCCTAGTGAATGAGCTGCGTAGCGGTAAGATTGGGCGTATCACTTTGGAGACGCCTGCTATGACTGAGGCTGAAGAAGTTGTCGTCGCTGAGCAACGTATCGCGTCAGAAGAAAAAAGAGTCGCTAAAGAAGAAGAGAAACGCTTACGTCGCCTTAAAACGCGGAAGAATCGGAAGTAGATACTAATTAACATAGCTCGTAGGGTGCGCCTAGCGCACCTGTTTTATCTTTATAATTCACCTTTAACTTATCTGAAAATCCTCACAATCTCACTTGGCAAACAATACAGTTAATTGCCATTTTATCCAATGATGCTCACAACTAAGCTCACCTACTGTTGTCTTGTATCAATCGTATTACACCCCATAAATAACTTTAATCCCAAATTTTATATATCCCTGTTAAATTTACAAGGAATACTCTTGCATACTCAATTTTCTCACTCATTAACTTCTTTAGACGCATTCGCACCCCGCCTACTAGATTGGTTTGCCGAAAACGGTCGCCACGACTTACCTTGGCAACAGCACCAGACCGATACGCCAAACCCTTATATTGTTTGGCTATCAGAAGTCATGCTACAGCAGACACAAGTGACCACTGTGCTGCCCTACTTTGCCCGTTTTATGGACTCCTTTCCGACAGTGCAAGATTTAGCAGCAGCAGAATGGGACACCATCGCGGAGCATTGGGCGGGACTTGGCTACTATGCGCGTGCACGTAATTTGCATAAAGGCGCGAAGCAATTGGTCGCTGTGATTGACGAATCTGGCGACTTTCCGCAAACCTTGGCAGGTTGGGAAGCGATATCAGGTGTTGGTCCTTCGACCGCTGGGGCGATTATGTCAATGGGCTTGCATCGTTATGGCGTCATCTGCGATGGCAACGTTAAACGTGTCTTGACGCGTTGGGCAGCAATTGATGGTGACATCACTAAGTCCGCGACGACTAAAGAGCTGTGGGCATTGGCAGAGCGTTTAACGCCTAGAGAACAATCAGGATTGTTTGCGCAAGCGATGATGGATATGGGTGCAACTTTGTGCACGCGTAGTAAGCCTGCTTGTCTACTATGTCCACTACAAGATGATTGCTTAGCGCATGCGCAAGGTCGTGAAACGGACTATCCAGTCAAGGCGAAGAAACAGCCTAAACCGAGTAAATTTAGTAATGCACTGCTTATTGAAAACGAAAATGGCGAAATACTTTGGTTACAGCGCCCTGATAATGGCATTTGGGGCGGACTGTGGAGTTTGCCGCTAGCATTTATAGAAAAAATTAGCGGAAAAGTTGCCGTGAAGGATGCTGACAAGAATAAAAATAAGGAACCAATTGCAGCGAATGATAATCAGCTTTTAGAAGTAGCTAGTAATGAAAAAATATACGAGACAGAATTTACTACTGCTGAGCAAATTATTAATGAGTGGTTAGATAAGAATCAATTGGTTACAAAATCAATCAGCAACACATTACTCGATGATTCGCCTATCAAACATTCATTGACCCATTTTCATTGGTATTTAACCCCGCAATCAGTAACTTTAAACGATAAACAGGTGACTGAGATAACCGAAGCCTTGCAATCTGCACAAATTAATATTAATTGGTTAAACGCTGATGATGCACAAGCAACGTTAGGATTGCCAAGAGCGATGGTGAAAATTTTAGAATAGGATTACATATATAATCACTAAAAAATCCGCTTAAAATAACGATTGTATACGCCATAAAAAAGCGACTCAGAATAATTCTAAGTCGCTTTTTTTATTTATAGCAATATAAAAACTTAAGACTTCGGCACTCGCAAACGCATTAAGCCTTCTTGTTGTACGGTCGCGACCAACTTCCCATCTTGCCAAAACTGACCATGATTGAGCCCCATCGCATTGGATGTCGTATCACTCCACATGTCGTATAACAGCCAATCGTTCAAGTCAAAGTGACGATGAAAATGCATTGAATGATCGATACTAGCAGCTTGCAAGCCGCTGGTCATAAAGCTAATACCATGTGACATCAGCCCCGTGCCAACCAAATAAAAATCAGAGGAAAATGCCAATAATGCTTGCTGAATCGCGACGGGTTGATTGCCAAGCTCGCGGATACGCAGCCAGTTCGCTTGCTTAGGTTTCATTGGTTCCGGATGGATCGGGTCACGCGGTTTCACTGGTTTAATCTCGATATGACGACGGCGCATAAAACGAGATTTTAATGCCTCTGGGACTTTACCAACATAGTCTTCTTTTAGATCCTGCTCCGCAAGTAAGTCTTCAGGCGGTGGATAGACAGGCATATCTTCTTGATACTCTAAGCCCTCTTCCATCGGTGAAAAAGAGGCAATCATAGAAAATATCACTTGCTCAACCGGCGGCTTACCACGTACTTGCTTATACTGAATCGCCGTTACTTCGCGCGCGGACAAACTACGCCCATCACGTAAGCGGCGCACTTGATAAATCACCGGCTGGTTGATATCACCGCCGCGCAAAAAATACCCATGCAAGGAGTGACAAGGCTTGTCTTCATCAAGCGTATGCGCTGCTGCCATGATCGCTTGTGCGAGCACTTGCCCACCAAAGATACGGGCACCGACATAGTCATGGCTTTTACCTTCAAATACATCAGGGCTGACTTCGATGAGCGCGACGGTAGCCAATAGCTCATCTATTAGTTGTGAATAATCAGACATGACGATTACTTTCCTTATTTTTATCAATAACGCCAAGCATCTAGATATAAGCGCCAAAGAATATCAAGACGATATGGCTTGAGCCGATATGGCGTTTTAATTTAAATAATATGAAATCAATAGCAGTAATATACAAGATAAATCTTTAGATGAGCAATAAATGGATTATCGAAAACTCATGATAAAAAGTCATAAATAAAAACGAGATGCTTAAATACACCTCGTTTTTACTATTGTATTAAATTTATGGTTTTACTGCCACCAATACACGGATAGAATCTGGCACCAATGACAAGCCCGCCAATGCTTGCTCGCCTTGTAATTTTAGCTGCTCTAAACGCTCAATCTCTGCTGGACGTACGTTTGGATTGATAGTTTGTAGATGCTTAAGACGTTTGATCTCACGCGACCACTGCTGGCTAAAGCGGGCACTTGCTTGCTCACCAATCTCAGCCAACTGCTGACGAGCAATATCTTCCGCTTCATAATAACGCTGCTCGATGACATCGCCGCGTACTTTAATCACTTGGCGGGCACGGTTTTTATCTAGGCGCTCAATGTGCGGCATGATCATATCGGCACTGATACGCGCTGACAAATCGCTGCCCTGCTCACTGATAAAGACGCGGATATTTTGCGTGCTCAAGGTTGCAGGCAAGTTAAGCAGTTTTGGCGCAATGGCTTCAACGCGGAAATTCACTTCTAACATCACCATGCCCTGTGGTACCGCAGCACTTTTTAGCATTGCAACCGTGGTATTACCAAAGGTGCTGGTACTTGCTAGCTCATAAATCGCCTGCATCAATGGATGTTCATGAGTAATAAAAGCAATATCCTCACGTTGCAGCGCTTGCTCACGCTCAAAAGTCAACGTCATACCGTCTTCATCACCGAGTGGCAGACCATCGATATAATCACTAATCTCAGTGCTGTCAATCGGTGAAATCACCCACGAGCCATCGCGTTGGATATTGTGCTCGATATTGGCTGAGGCAAAAAAGCGCTCGATAAACTGCGGCAATAGATTGTGCCCATCAAAATCGCGCATGGCATCAGCGATACGTCCAGCAACGCGCGGACGGCATGAGTTGTATTCTAATAAACGATCACGACCAGCTTGCAATTGTGTTTCAAGTCCCAGTCGTGTCTGTGCTGCTTCTGCGATAATATCTGCCAATATTGCACGATTGACGTCGTTATCGGCACCCTCAAGCATCGGTTTTAGTTCTTGAATATACTGCTCTTGTACGCTCTGCGCTGTTGGTGAGATCTGATTGAACATATTTAGCGCATTGTTATACCACTGATACAGACGCTCTTGCGCGGTACCTTGCACATAAGGTACATGTAGCATGATTTGCTGCGTCTGCCCAATACGATCTAGACGACCGATACGCTGCTCCAAGGTATCTGGATTGGCAGGCAAATCCCATAATATCAGCTGGCTTGCAAACTGAAAATTACGACCTTCCGACCCAATCTCTGAGCATAATAATATCTGCGCGCCTTCACTATCAGCAAAGAACGCCGCGGCTTGGTCACGCTCAAGCAAGGTCATCTGCTCGGTAAAGATAGCAGTCTTAATACCTGCATGCAGACGCAATACTGCTTCCAAGCTCTCAACGGTCGCACCACTACGGGCAATTAACAGTACTTTTTTGTGCTTAAGCTCACCCTTTAAGATATCAATCAGCCAAGGCACACGTGGGTCGTCTTCCAACCAGCCACCATCAGGTTGATTTTCTTCGCCCCATAGCTGTTCACGCAATTTACCATTGGTTTGATAGCTGTCGACCCATGCTTCAGGTAATGGCAGTGGATAAGGCTGGCTACTACGACCATAAAAACCTTTCACACTCTCACGGGTATTACGGAATAAAATACGTCCCGTACCATGGCGATCTAGCAATTCATTTAGGGCATAAGTACGGAGTTTTTCGTCTTCGTTAATCGTTGCTAATTCATCGATACTAATCGTCAGTAAACTGCTCAGTGCGGAAATTTGTCCATCACTTAAAGGTTTATCTTCTATTAATAGGCTGGCAACGGCTGCCGTTTCTGCAAAGGCATCTTGACCATCGATAAACTCATCCAAGTCATCAAAGCGATCTGGGTCTAATAGACGCAAACGGGCAAAGTGACTTTGCGCCCCAAGCTGCTCAGGTGTCGCTGTCAATAGCATGACTCCTGCCGTCTCTTCAGCAAAATCTGCAATGAGGTCGTACTTATCATTGCCGCCTTGCGCTTCATCCCAGTGCAAATGGTGCGCTTCATCGACGACCAATAAATCAAACCCTGCTTCCATCGCCTGATCATACAAGTCAGGATGGTCAAGGAGTAAGTCCATACCAGCGATGACACATTGCTCAGTCATAAAGACATTTTGCTCAGGGTCGTGCTCTTTAATCGCTGCGGTACGCACCAAATCGAACAAGGCAAAGTTGAGATTAAAGCGGCGGCGCAGCTCAATCATCCATTGGTATTGCAGACTGTCTGGTACAAGAATCAATACCCGCTCAGCTTTACCAGTCAGCAGCTGCTGATGAATAATCAAACCTGCCTCAATGGTTTTACCCAAGCCAACTTCATCAGCAAGCAACACACGCGGTGCGATACGTTTGCCAACTTCATGAGCGATATAGAGCTGATGCTCAATGATATCGACGCGCGCGCCCATCAAGCCTTTAAGCGGATGGCCTGCAAGCGCTGACTGCATACGCAAAATATCTTGACGCAAATCGTACCAATCACTGCGCTCAATACGACCTGCCAGCAGACGCTCAAGTGGTTTCGCCAAAGTGATATTAGCAGCCAGACGGGTTTCCATGATGGCTTTCTCGTGCTCATTTACACTGTACTTGAGCACGCCCATCACTTCTTCAACAGCATTTACTGTATAGCTCTTACCTGCCTGATCAGAGATACTATCGCCGACTTTAAACACCACACGAGATAACGGCGCAGAGTTTTTTGCATAAACGCGCGTCTCTTCACTTTGCGGAAATAAAATGTGCACACATCGGTCGTCTACATCGATGACCACACCTAAGCCCAGCTCGGACTCCGTATCAGATAAATAGCGTTGACCAACGGCGAATTCGGTGCTGTGCAATGAAGCGATAGAGATAGTCATAGGGCGATGTCTTTTTGTACTCAGATGATAAGAAAATAGGTAGTTTACGATGCAAGCCATGCTTGCTGGATCAGTCACATAGACGAACTGATAATTATTGGATATACGTTTATTCAATATACGGTCATTCAGTATATTGTCACGAGATATATCAGGCACATCAGCTTGTAAGCCAAATCCGTCGATAAAACAGATCATTATATAACGTTAGCGCTTAGATGAGTGCGTTAAGTTCACTTTTCAAGAGCAGATTTCTGCAAGATAAAGTCAAGGCTAAGCATAAGTTGGGCTTATAAACCAATAAGATAACGACTCGCAAGTAAACAAAAAATATTGTTATCGTAAAATTGTTACTGTATTGTTAAAAAATGCAATAGAACATCTCTCTTAATACCAAAGCTATTCAATTTAACTAAGTCATTAGACTTTTAGCTAACTACTACTTATATAAAAAATAGCATAGACCTCATAACCGTTATCGATGCTTTATCAGCGATTATGAGTATGCTATTGTCCGTAATAGTCCATTAAGTTATAAGTTAAGTTTATTATCATAATTTTAAGTTATGTTAACACTATTTTCAGTTGACGTTTATGACTAGTGTTAACAAGCTATTTTGATGAAAATTAACCATATATTTCGTTGTAGCCAATCCATCCCATTGGCAATTCTTTTTGTGCTCCCTACTCCCAAGGACAAATCCCGTCATGAGTGCCTCTAAAAAAGTTGGCTTTTTTAATCAAGTCAGTACCCAAGTTACCACTATTTTGTTCATTGCTTTTGCGGTCGTACTTGCGGTCGTTGTCTATGTCGTTGATAAAGAAGGCCATGATAAAATCCGTCTTGAGTCAGCAAAGCTGGTCGCTGAACGTGGTAATACCGCGGTTAATAGTATCTCAGCCGACATCAATCGTGTCATGCGTAGTGCCTTGCTGTTACAGCAAAGCGCGCAAACGCTGCCACCGCAAGAGAATATTTTGCAAGTCAGTACCGCCAATGCATTCGATAAACGCGACTATAACTTATTGGGTAGTGGCGGCATTTGGCCAGAAAAAGGCGCTCTTGGTGCCAATACTGCAACCCATCCGTTTTTGATGGTACGCCAAAACGGTGATTATCAAGCGGTACTAAGCGATCCAAACCCAACCAATCCTTATTATCAAGAAGATTGGTTTAGCGTCTTAAAACTACTCAAACCTGACAGCTGTATCTGGAACCATGTTCGCGCCAGCCAAACCAAAGGCGAGCTTGCCATGAGCTGCGGTGTCGCAATTGAGCGTGACAATCAGTTTTGGGGTGCCAGTACGGTCAACTTTACCCTAAACCAGTTGCAAGAGAACATCGTCAAGTTGAGTGAGAGCTCTGGTTCAGGCTACATTTTATTATTAGATAACAGTGATAAGGTAATCGCCTCATCTAACCCTGAACGCTTAAGCTATATTGATGAAGCAACCGGTACACCACTTGATATCAAACAAGTTATCAACTCTGACCCTGCTTGGAATCCAGTATTAAACTTCTTGGAAGCTCAGCGTAACGAGATTATCGAGCAAGTTGCAGCTAGCGTGTCACCGCAAGTTCAGCAAGTATTGAATACAATTGATAAAGCAGAAACAGGTGATTCCAAAGGTTATTATTTGGTCAACTATGCTGCTTACCTAAATAACGGTGAAAACAAGCAAAATGCTATGGATAGTCGCTTGCTACAAAGCTTTGAGCTGACCAATGATGACTTTTATAACGGCAGTCAAGCCTATGTCTTTGAGATTCCTGAAACCTATTGGAAACTTATCGTTGTCCAACCTGATGCTGAGATTAACGCCATTGCCGACAATTTAAGTGAAAACTTGATTAACTGGATTGCATTAGCGCTCCTTATCACCGCTGGTATTATCTACTTTATGCTAACTTTCTTAGCATTCAAGCCATTGAAAGAAACCACTGATAAAATTTCTTTGGCAGAAAACATCATTAATAACAAGCAGTACAACAAGCTAAGCTCAGTTAAATTCAAGACAGGTCGCAACGAGATTGGACTGGTAAACGGCTCTATTAACGACCTATTAGATCGTATCCAATCTAACGAAGGTAAGCTTGCCAATATTAACCAACAGCTAGAGATTAAAGTAGAAGAACGTACTGCTGAGCTGCAAGACACACTAAAAGAGCTGAAAAGCTCGCAGCTACAATTGATCCGTTCAGAAAAAATGGCAACGTTGGGGCAAATGGTTGCTGGTGTTGCCCATGAAGTAAACACGCCATTATCTTATGTACAGAATAACCTCGAGATTATCGGTCAGTTGACTGAGCAATACGAAGAGCTGATTGAACTGGTACAAGGTTTAAAAGGCGTTAAAACTGACGCGGCTTCCGATGGCAAAATTGATAAGTTATTAGCAGATATCGTCCGTGCTTCCGATGAAATTCAAGAAGATGATTTGTCCGCTGAGCTAAAAGAGCTGATTAAAGACTCGCTATTTGGCGTCGAGCAAATCACTGAGATGGTATTAAACCTACGTAACTTTGCCCGTCTTGATGAGTCAAAAGTGAAGACCATTGATGTGCGCGAATGTATCGAAGCCTCGCTGAAAATCGCGGGTAACTCTATCAGACATCAAGAGATTGTCACTGATTTTGCGCCGACACCTGAAATTAAATGCTCACCGTCACAGATTAACCAAGTCTTGGTCAATCTGCTCAATAACGCCGCGCAAGCCATGGGCGAAAAATCTGATGGCAAAATCGAAGTACGTACCCGCGCCGATGACAGCAATGTTTATGTTGATGTCATTGATAACGGTAAAGGCATGAGCTCAGAAGTGCTCAGTCAGATATTTGAGCCGTTCTTTACCACTAAAGGCGCAGGCGAAGGTACTGGTCTTGGTATGGCAATCAGTCAGCAGATTATGGAGCAGCATAATGGCGACATTAAAGCCGTATCGACTGTAGGCGTTGGCACAACCTTTACCTTAACGCTACCCATTAATAATGATCTGACAGAAAAAAGCCTAGCGGCATAATCGCTAGGTTCTGCTGTTATTTTAATTGCTATTTTAATGATTATATAAAGCTATATCACTGTTATTCATCATAAGGATACCATCATGAATGAATTAGAAAATGACACCAGTAATAACATCAGTACCGCTGAGTTAGGGGTTGAAGCGAAACCGAAATTGGCGTTCATTGACGATGAACAACGTATTTTACGTTCTATGAAACTGTTATTTCGTAAAACGCATGACGTTTTTATTACCACTGACCCGGCTGAATACATCGACTATATCAAAAACAACCATGTACACGTTGCAGTCAGTGACCAACGTATGCCTGAGCGGGTTGGCGTTGATATCTTGCGCGAAGTAAAAGACGTATCACCTTCTACCATGCGTATATTATTAACCGGCTATGCTGATTTAAACGCGATTATTGGCTCTATTAATGATGGTGAAATTTACCGTTATTTAACCAAGCCGTGTAAATCTGAAGAACTGCTCGCTGTCGTCGGACGCGCCACTGAAATCGCTTTGACTTATAACCCAGACGAAGACGCCGAGCAGTTCGATAGTTCAGGCAATAAGCAGACTTTATTGGTCATTGATGAGACCAATGAGTTGATTGAGCAAATACGTAAGCAATTCTCTAATAACTATAAAGTGCTGCACGCTCAAGGTTTAGAGGAAGCTTACGATTATTTAGCGAATGAAGATATCGGTGTTTGTATTACCGACATCAATGTCAGCGGCGAAAATATCGCGCCGATTATCTTTACCTTAAAACAAGATGCGCCGCATTTAGTCGTATTGGTACAGACCGAATTCCAAGATGCAGGACTGCTGATTGATTTGATTAATAAAGGTCAGGTCTATCGCTGCCTACCGAAGCCAATGCGCGCAAGCCTCCTTGAAATTAGTGTCAATCGTGCATTCCAGCACCATGCAAAACTAAAAGCCAGCCCTGAATTGGTCAAACGTTATGAAGTCGAGCACGATCCTGAAAACGATGTGCGCATTGACTTGAGCAGTCGTGTGCGTAGTCTGATCGGTAAATTGCGTAAGCGTTTTTCTTTATAAGCGCAAAAAAATAAGTGAGCGCAAGAAACTGGTGTCTCAATAAATAAAACCTCTATTTCAGCTTGAAGTAGAGGTTTTTTGCTTTGTGGTTTTTGACATGTTTTTTGACTAAATGCAGCAACGTGCTACATTAAGCCGATAATAAACAAAACCCATTTACGATAACAACGAGATAAGGAATCATCATGCAAGCAGTTTTTTTAGATAAAGGCACTTTTTCTGATAACGTCGACTTGCCAGCACCCGCTGGCGTTACTGATTACATTACTTACGATGATACGCCTCAAGCGCTGATTATTGAGCGCTGCAAAGACGCCGATATTATTTTTACTAATAAAGTGCAAATCAATGCTGAAGTGATTGCTCAGTTACCAAAGCTAAAACTTATTCAACTGACCGCTACGGGTATGAATAACGTTGACCAAGATGCTTGTGCTGAGCATAATATAGCGCTCTATAACGTCGCCGGTTACGCGGTGAAAAGCGTGCCTGAGCATACCTTTATGCTGATGCTAAATGCCATGCGTGCCGGTCTGCATTATCACAATAAAGTCATCGATGGCACGTGGGCAGATAATGGTAATTTTTGCCTACTTGATATCCCGCTTATAGATTTGGAAAATAAAACGCTGGGTATTATTGGCATTGGTACCATTGGCAAACGCGTCACTGATATTGCGCGCGCTTTTGGCATGACGGTATTGTGGGCGGAGCATCAAGGGCGTATGCCACGTAATGATGACTATACAGCGTTTGACGAAGTGCTCGCTTGTGCTGATGTGATTAGCTTACATTGCCCGTTAAATGAGAAAACTCAGCACCTTATCAATGCAGACACCTTGGCCAAAATGACTAAAAAACCTCTACTTGTCAACGTCGCTCGTGGTGGTATTGTGGATAGCCAAGCGCTTGCTGATGCCATTAACAATGAGCAGATTTTAGGGTATGGCAGCGACGTTTTTGAGCAAGAACCCATAGCTGCCAATGATCCTTTACTGGCTCTTGGCGAGCATCCACGCGTGATATTTAGTCCGCACAATGCGTGGGGCAGCAAAAGCGCGCAAGAAACCTTGTGGCAGATGCTTAGTAAACAAGTCAGTGATTTTATCAATCAAGCTCAGTAATATTAATAATTAGCAAATTCTAACGACTAAACTGTAGCCACTCATCTTTGATTTTACGGTATTTGAGCATGATGCGATCGGTGACATAGTTATTGTTCACCCGCCAAGGATAGCCATCACCTTGTTTTGGCAGCTCATCCTTGGCACGGCTGACATACCCTGCCGATAGTGCCCCAAGCACCGTATCTGCCTGCATTTTCACTTGTTCGTGCTCAGTCTTAGCCTGCGCACATACTGTTTTGTATCCTTCTTTATTCATATAACTCAGTAAGCGCAGCACATACTGACAGGCCAAATCAATCTTCAATGTCCAAGACGCATTGGTATAGCCAAACATGATTGCCATATTTGGTACACCCTCAAGCATCACTGCTTTGTAGGTCATTCGTGCGCCTACATCGATCGGCTCCCCGTCGACATATAAAGCTGCACCGCCTAGCATCTGTAATTTTAGACCCGTCGCAGTAACGATGATATCTGCGTCCAAATGCTTGCCTGATGCTAATGCAATACCCGTTGAGGTAAACTGGCTGATGCTATCGGTTACCACTTCAGCGCGCTTGCTATGCAAAGCTTGAAACAAATCGCTATCAGGTACCGCACACAAACGCTCTTCCCAAGGATTATAAGCCGGATTAAAATGGGCAACATCCACGCCACTACCTTTAAGCTCTTCTCTGACTTTATGGTTTAATAGGGCTTTCATCACCTTTGGCGCATAAATCGCCACCCGATAAACACCTTGTTGAAACATCACATTGCGCGTACGCAGCAAGGTGTACGCCTGTGCTTTTGATAAAGGTGAGAATTTACCTGATAGCCAGTCAAGCGCATGATCATCGCCTGGTACGCTTGCAACATATGTCGGTGAGCGTTGCAGCATGGTGACATGACGGGCACATTGTTTACTACTTTCATCGACCAATGCCGGTATCAGTGTCATCGCCGTCGCGCCACTACCAATGACGACGACCTTTTTATCGTCGTATTGTGTGTCTTGCCAATGCTGCGGGTGGACTATTTCACCTTTGAAATTTTCTTCATTTTTAAAATGTGGTCTATAACCAGTTTCATAGTCATAATAACCGGTCGCTCCAACGACAAAGTTTGCCGTTAAGCTCATTACTTCACCGGTAGCATGATTTTTAATCATCGCCGTCCATTGCTGACTGTCGCTTGACCATAATAACTGCTGTACTTCATGCTGATAGCGAATATGCTCTACCACCTTAAACTCGCGTGCTGTATCAGCAATATAGCTTTTAATATCTGCACCTTTTGCAAGCATCTTATGATCCAGCCACGGACGGAAACTATAGCCAAAAGTCAGCGCATCCGAGTCAGAACGAATACCGGGATAGGTAAACAAATCCCATGTACCGCCCAAATCCTCACGTTTTTCTACGATTAAAAATCGTTGGCTATTAAGTTTGAGGCGTTTTTTCTGCTTAACGCTTTTACTATCAAAAAGACTTTGATGACTTTTTTGCGAGCTCTGCTGCTGCAAATGGCAAGCCATGCTGATGCCTGCGATACCCGCACCAATAATCAGTACCTCATAATCTGCAGGAGCATCTGATGAATAAGGTTTAGCTTTAAAGCGCTTTTTAAGCGCCTGCTTGGCAGTAGTCATATTAAGCATAATACAATCCTTGTTTTGCAAGTTGGCTGACATATCAGAGCGCAGAATGCCTTACTAATTTTCCATAGCAACTTTACCTAGTAACTTTATCTAGTAATTTGCAACAATGCTAGATTTTAGTTTATTTCAAAAACACTAAAAAGGTGTTGGACTTTCCCAGTCCATCCACGCTCCAAGCGTTGGATGTTTTAGGCGCAGTTGCTGCGCATGTAGATTTAGTCTTGGCGCAATATCCAATGCAATACCTTCTGCATAAATCGGGTCACCAATCATCACATGTCCGACATGTACCATATGGACGCGCAGCTGATGACTACGACCGGTGACTGGTTTTAATAGGACGCGAGTTACTATTTGACCATCACATTCTTCATGCGCCAATACTTCATATAAAGTCAGCGCATGTTTTGACCAGTTAGGATCGACGATATGACGCGGTTTGGTTGCAGGCTCATAACGTACTGGTACCGATATCTTGCCAGTAGCGCCAACGCTGTCCCATTGACCAAACACTCGTGCTTGATAACTTTTTTGCGGTAGTCGGTCGATGAACTGCTTACTAATATTGGTTTGTGCCGCTGCATTTTTGGCGAAAATAAGCAGGCCAGAGGTATCCATATCGAGGCGATGAATCAGTTTGACGGCAGGATTGGCACGTTCAAGGCGAGCTAGCAAGCTCACTTTCAAGCTCTTACCGTCGACACTCAATAGTCCTGCTGGCTTATCGACTACCCAGATATCTTCATCTTCATAGACGGTAACTTTTTTTGCAAATGTTTGAAAAAACTCAGGCGAACGGGTTTTTTCTTCAGCATTAAGGGCATCGATTTTTTCATCTGTAAAGGGCATAAATGTGGGCTACTTATATGAATGGACTTATATTAATCAGTTCGGATATAAAAATCAGAATCCGTTATAGAATCAAAATGAAAGTAATCTTAACAAGCAGTTAAAGGCAGAAATAAATACAGTAGGTAACAGATAAAAGCCAACCCTGTATCCTTATGTGTCGATTTATTGTGCTAATCGTAATTGTTAAACAATTTAACCAGTCTACGTCTGTCAACTTTAGGCAAACATGTTAATATAATGGCAGATTTATACACATTCTTAACATTCGTTAGCTGGTCATCATTTTGGTATGACATTTATTGTTTTATCGATAAATGGTGACACATATAATAAAACAAGAGAGAAAAATTATGTCAGACCTTATTGTTAATACCACTGATGCCAACTTTGACCAAGACGTCTTACAATCTGACGTGCCAGTATTAGTTGATTTTTGGGCAACATGGTGTGGTCCTTGTAAAGCCATCGCACCTATTTTAGAAGATTTAGCGACTGAGTACCAAGGTAAAGTTAAAATCGTTAAAGTTGACGTTGATAACAACCCACAAGCGGCAAGCCGTTTTGGTATCCGCAACATTCCTACTCTATTCGTATTTAAAGGTGGCGAAAAAGTGGATTCAGTCATGGGCTTACAGCCAAAAGCTGAATTGGCAAAAGTGCTAGATAAGCATCTATAAATTAACGCATGCTTGCTTTGGTCATTCTTAGTAAAAGCGCTGAAAACATCGTAAACATCAAAGCCATTATCTGATACAGATAGTGGCTTTTTTGTTGATTTTATGAGCAAAAAGCTAGATTACTTTACTTTTTTGGCAAAAATTATTGACAATACTATCTTTAAGCCCGTATAGTCTGCTGATAAGAGAACACTAATGGCTCTCCTAAATATCTTGTCGCTATTCTCCTCGTGTTTATCAACAAAAACACCATCGTCATTATTAAATACCACTACTGACCGAATGACTAAACACAATGACTGATATTGAGTTTTTGACGCAGACTCTTATGTAGATTTCTTTATCTTCACCTTTTATAACTTGTCTGCCTCTCTTGCGACAAGCTCATAAACTGACACATAAAATCAAAACTACATAAATTTTAACTCTGTATATATACCCTCTATCGCCCTAATAACATTGTTTTAATCACTGTCGTGATTTGTGAATAATGGCATCTCTCATCTTATCAACTGCTAACGACCTATCTATGAATCTTACTGAATTAAAGAAAAAATCAATCGCTGAGCTACTGGCCATCGCTAAAGAGATGGGTCTTGATAATATGGCACGTAGCCGTAAACAAGACATTATCTTTGCCATTCTAAAAACTCATGCCCGTAACGGTGAGGCCATCTATGGTGATGGTGTGCTTGAAGTGCTCCCTGACGGTTTTGGTTTTTTGCGCTCATCTGAAGGCTCTTATTTAGCAGGTCCTGATGATATCTATGTCAGCCCAAGCCAAATTCGCCGTTTCAGTCTAAAAACTGGTGACAGTATCGCAGGCACGATTCGTCCACCAAAAGACTCTGAGCGTTATTTTGCACTATTAAAAGTCGGTGAAATCAACTTTGATACGCCAGACCGCTCACGTCATAAGCTTATCTTTGAAAACTTAACGCCATTATTTCCAACTGAGCAGCTAAAACTTGAGCTAGGTAATGGTACGACTGAAGATTTGACTGGTCGTATTATCGACCTGATTGCACCGATTGGTAAAGGTCAGCGCTCTATTATTGTGGCACCGCCCAAAGCGGGTAAAACGATGCTGCTACAGTCAATAGCACAATCGATCACTCGTAATAATCCTGAATGCTACCTCATTGTGCTGCTGATTGATGAGCGTCCAGAAGAAGTCACCGAGATGGAACGTACTGTACGCGGTGAAGTGGTTGCCTCAACTTTCGATGAGCCGCCACAACGCCATGTACAAGTGGCTGAAATGGTCATTGAAAAAGCCAAGCGCTTGGTTGAGCACAAGCAAGACGTGGTCATTCTGCTTGACTCGATTACCCGTCTTGCCCGCGCCTATAACACCGTTATTCCTTCATCAGGTAAAGTGTTGACCGGTGGTTTGGATGCCAATGCGTTAGAGCGCCCAAAACGCTTCTTTGGTGCTGCTCGTAATATTGAAGAAGGCGGCAGCTTGACCATTATCGCCAGTGCCCTTATTGATACTGGTAGTAAAATGGACAGCGTTATCTTTGAAGAATTCAAAGGTACTGGTAACCAAGAGATTACCCTTGAGCGTGATTTGGCAGAAAAGCGTGTCTTCCCTGCCATTAATATCAAAAAATCGGGTACTCGCCGTGAAGAACGTCTGCTTGATGAAGATAAGCTTCGTAAAGTTTGGATCCTGCGTAAATTGCTACAGCCGATGGATGGTGTACAAGCAACTGAGTTCTTATTGGACCGCTTAAAAGAAGCCAAAACCAATGATGAATTTTTTGAGCAAATGAAGCGTAAATCACAAAATTGATTTTAAATCTTTTACGACAATAAAGTTATATAAATAATTGACGTTTTACTCATAAAGGCTGCCTATAAGGCGGTCTTTTTGTTTTTATTACTATTGGCCCTCTCATTAAGAATAATTCGCGTCGAAAACAGTTAGCTTACTATCAGGATAAATACAATAACCCTAAGCAAAGGCACTACCAATGACACAGTGAGGCAACATAATTTACAGCTTACTTGCAAAGCTTAGCGTTTTTACTACGACCAGATTTATATATAAGGGCTACTATAAGGGTTAAGAACATACTGAAATATATACTGTATACTTAGTATTTTAAACTTGACGATTTAATAGGTGATATTATGAAACTTGCTAAAACTATCGCAATGACGGCTCTAACTAGCTCTGCTCTTATCATGGGTGGCTGTGCTACTAACGGATATAGCACTGGTCTAAGTAATACAGCTAAAGCTGCCACTGCTGGCGCTGCTGCCGGCGCACTGATCAAAAGTAAAGGCGATAGCAAAGATATCGCTCGTGGTGCAATCGCTGGTGCTGCTATTGGCGGCGCTGGTGGTTATATCTATGATCAAACCAGATAATCAGTTTTAAGCAGCTCTTTTGGCACATATATTTTATGAAAGATATTACCTAGCCAACTAGCTGACAAAAAAAGCCTGCAATTGATTGCAGGCTTTTTTGTGTCTAATGATTACTATATTAACTATTGATCATACCAATCAATATAACTGGTTTTATAATAGTCAGTGCTATAAAGCACCGCTAAACGTATCACAAGTTTGCACATTACCGCTCTCTAGACCGCGCGTAAACCACTCTACACGCTGTTGGCTAGTACCATGAGTGAAGTTATCAGGTACTACCGCCCCGCCTCCTGCACGTGCTAAGCGATCATCACCAATCTGACCAGCAGCATTGATAGCTTCGTCGATATCACCTGCTTCTAAAAACTGTACGCGCTCTTGATTACGCTGCGCCCAAACACCAGCAAAGCAATCAGCTTGTAGCTCTTGTAGGACAGACAATTTATTTGCTTGTGCCCGAGTCACTTGACGGCTGGCTTCATTTACTTGCTGAGTAATACCAAGCAAAGTCTGTACATGGTGACCTACTTCATGGGAGATCACATAGGCTTGGGCAAAATCGCCCGCTTTATTCTGATTGTCACTATCCCCTGAGTTTTGAATATCACCAGAGATACCAAGCTTTTGACGCATCTCTACGAAAAACGACGTATCTAAATAGACCGTTTGATCACCTGGGCAATAAAAAGGACCAGTCGCTGAGCTGGCACTGCCACAAGCAGAACTGACTTGCCCATTAAACAAAATCAGTGACGGCTCTTTATATGTACTACCACCCTCATTGAATATTTGATGCCAAACCTCTTCAGTGTCCGCTAGGACAACTTTGACAAACTGTGTATCCCGATCGTCACTGGTAGCTGGTTCAGTAGAGGTATTACCACCGCCTGCGACCTCTTGACCTGTCTGCAATGCGGTCATAGGATTTACTCCAAATACTAGCCATAAAATACCAGCAATAATGATACCGCCGATACCGCCGCCCATTAGCTTACCGCCACCACTACTAGTACGCACATTAGTACTGCCACGTCTGCCTTGCCATTTCATAATCCTTCTCCCAAAAAATACGATATCTTATGCCACTCATATCGATCATGATTCATGTTATATAGTTTTTAGCTCAATCCTTTGATGTCATATCTTGATAACCTTTGCTAATTTAATCTGCCACAGACTACAACCTGTTTTAAAACACTTAGCGCTTTTTTATATTTACAGCCAGTTATTACGACTACCATTTAGTATTACTTATGTATCCGCTATCTTTTTTATTATGCTGTCATAAATAGCGCAAACAGATACAAAGTACCAGACATAAGAAATTTATCTGCAAGAAACAGATGTCGTTGATTATACGTCGATTAATTTGACTTTTTGTATGGATAATTATGTAAAATAAGTAAAATAAAACCCTATTTACAATTTTATTGTAACTTAATTGTACAACCTCTTTCTATGCAGAAAGAAATCATATAGAATGCGTGAAAGCTGAGTAGCTGTGACTAAGACTAGTTGAATATCTGAGACATCTCGGATGTTCAACCTTTTTTGCTGCTACTGCTCATTTAATTATCCCGGAGAAAACCTTATGAACTTAAAATTACTTGCTCTAGCTGGTATCATGACTGCAACTATGGGCTTAACTGCCTGTGATAGCAACAAAGAAAACGCTGCTGAAGATTTATCTGACGCTCAAGAAGAAGTAACTGATGCTTCTGAGCAATTAGACGAAGCTGCTGCTGCTGGCGAAGCTGTTCCTGCTGAAGCAGAAGCTGCTGTTGCTGGCGCTGAAGCTGATATCGCTGATGCACAACTTGCTACTGCTACTGACGAAATCGATGCTGAAGTACCTGTAGACGGTACTACTACTAGCGTTGACGTAGCTAGCGAAACTCCAGCTGTAGACGCAGCTGACGAAGTTGTAGTTGAGCAACCAGCTCAGTAATTTTTATTTTTATAAATAAAAATACTGTACTAAAAAAAAGAGAGCCTATGCTCTCTTTTTTTATGCCTGCAATTTATGTTTTATATAACTAAAACAATGTCGCATAAAAAAATGATGGCTATAACAGTCGATTTAATAGACAACTGCGAACCATCACTTTTAATCTTACTCACTACTATTATTGGTCAAATAGGCGCTCATCGACCTGTTGACGGAATTTTTGTCCTGTTTTAAAGGTCACAACGCGGCGCGCTGATACCGCGACGGGCTCCCCTGTCTTAGGGTTGCGTCCTGGGCGACTATTTTTGTCTTTAAGCTCAAAGTTGCCAAAGCCTGAAAGCTTGACCTCTTTGCCATCAATCAAACTCTCTGACAGTTCGTCAAAAAAATTCTCTACCAAACAGCGACCTTCTTGGCGCGTTAGGTTTAGATGATTCATCAAATGCTCAATCATGTCAGATTTGGTTAAGGTGCTCACAGTACGACTCCTATGCTATGTCGTGATGTCGAATATCATGGTTTAGCGGTATGAGAATTAGTGTTAGCTATTATAAAGGTTTTTGTGCGTCTTTTTAATAAAGTCTGCATTAAAATCCTTTATTAATAACCACTTAACTTACTCTATGAATAAAATTCTTCTATCAGTTAATAATTTTTATAAATAGCAAAAATCCATAGCCTCATTTATATTGAGGCTATAGAGTATTTGTCTTTTTCGATTAGAGGTTAGCTGTCACGTAGCTGTGCTGAATGCTCAACCGTTAATGCTTGTACCACTTTATCAGTGGCCGTTTTTACAGCGTCATCCGATAAGGTTTGCGTTTTATCTTGCCATATCAAGGCAAATGCTAATGAGCGTTGACCTGCTGGCACTTTTTCGCCTTGGTATACATCAAACAACCAAAGATCAGTCAAGAGTGCACCTGATGCCTTACGTATAGTTGACTCTAGGGTTTGAAGGCTGATATCGCTGTCTACTAATATAGCAATATCGCGGCGTACTTGCGGGAACTTACTTGGAGTAGTAATGGCATGCTGTTCACGAGCAAGCGTTAGTAATGGTGCCAATGACAACTGCGCAACCCACGTAGCTGGCAGATCCAACTGTTTAGCGGTATTAGGATGCAATTGCCCCAACCAGCCAACATACTGATCATCGATATAAAGCTTGGCACTTTGACCTGGATGCAAGAAAGCTAGTTCACTACGCTCATAGCGGATACGCGCACCATCCACTTGCGCAGGTAATAACTGCTCAATATCATGCTTAAGATCATAAAAGTCTAACGCACGGTTTTGATACGCTTGCTCGTCCCAAACATCTCCGACTGCTACTAATGCAATACTTGGTGTTTGTACCAACTCGCTAATGCTTTGACCAACAAAACTAAGACCCGTCTCAAAGAACCGAACGCGTGGCTGCTGACGATTGAGATTGTACTGCACGCAAGGTAATAAGCTTGATAGCAAAGTACGGCGCATCACGGCTAAGTCACTAGAGATAGGATTGGCCAGTGCCAACACTTCTCCTAGTGCTTTATCATCAAGCAAGGCTTCTATTTTTGCGTCACTAAAGCTAAAGCTAATGGCTTCCATATAGCCATTATCGACTAGCGCCAGCTTCATCTCGTGTGTCAAGTCTGCGGTATCGTCATAATCCATGCTGACTTGCAGGTGTGGCAAGATGCTTGGAATATTGTCATAACCATAGATACGAGCAATCTCTTCGATCAAATCCTCGCGGATACTCATATCAAAGCGATATGATGGCGGCATGCAAATCAGGCTATCTGCTTGCTGCTCTACCTTAAAGCCTAATTGAGTCAAGATACGTACCATGACTGCAGGCTCAATCTCAATACCGATGACATCACGGACTTTAGTAATCGGCAGTGTAATAGGTGCACGAGCCGGTAAATGCTTGCTACTTTCGACTGTGATTATTTGCCCCGCTTGAGAATTCGTTACACTGGTAATCAAATCAACAGCACGCGCTAAAGCAAGCGCTGGCAATTCAAAGTCTACCCCACGCTCAAAGCGTTGTGAGGCATCAGTATGCAGACCAAAACGGCGTGCGCGTGCAGCGATAGCCAATGGATTAAAGAATGCGCTCTCTAACACAATATTGGTGGTGCTATCAGTCACACTACTGCGTTGACCGCCCATAATTCCGGCAAGTGCAAGTGCGCCTTTATCATCAGCAATGACCAATTCATCACCGGTTAAGGTAATAGTTTGCTCATTCAACAAAGTAATCGTTTCTTCAGACTGTGCCAAACGCACAACGATATCGCCCTCGATAGTATCGGCATCAAAAGCATGTAGCGGCTGACCCAATTCCATCAAGACATAGTTGGTCACATCAACCAAAAAGTTGTGCGAGCGTAGTCCTGACTGAACCAGCGCATCTTGCATCCACTTTGGGGTGTCGATAGTACGATCGATATTGCTTATCGACTGTAAAAGGTAGCGTGGACAAGCTTCTACAGCACTGACTGTTACAGCTGGCATCACTTCGTTTTGAGTGAAATCGATATTATCAGGGATATTTGGCATTTGTAACGGCAAATCGTTAATGACGGATATCTCACGCGCAATACCACGTACGCTCAAACAATCACCGCGATTTGGCGTAATAGAGATATCCAATATTTGATTGTCTAAGCCTAGATATTCACGGATATCAATACCGATTGGCGCATCAGCTGGCAATTCGAGTAAACCATCGATGCTGTCGGTTAAATCAATCTCAGACGCACCGCAAAGCATACCGTTAGAGTCGACACCACGTAGGTTACCGTTTTTAATTGTGAAGCCTTTTTTGTCATCACTTGGCAAAACGGCACCAACGGTGGCAACAGGCACTTTCATACCAATAGTCACATTAGGCGCGCCACAAACGATTTGTAACCGCTCAGCTGCACCAATATTGACCTGTGTGACGCGTAGCTTATCAGCGTCTGGATGCTGCTCGACGCTGATAACTTCACCAACGACCACACCACTAAAGGCACGAGCGACTGCAAAGCGATCATCAATCTCTAGCCCTGCCATCGTGAGTTGTTCAGCCAATTGCCCACTGTTATTATTGGGATTCACCCATTGACGTAGCCACTGTTCGCTAATTTTCATAAGTATCTCGAATCAGAATTTTATAATAAATATTTTGAAGTAAAGGTTGGCACATTAACTTGTTATATTAACAAGGAGCACTTTTTATATAAACAAAGAGCACTCTAGCCAAACTGCTTTAAGAAGCGTACGTCGTTTTGGAAAAACAGGCGCAAATCATCGATGCCGTAATATAACATCGCAAAGCGCTCAATCCCCATCCCAAAAGCAAAGCCAGTATATTTTTCGGCATCAATACCGCAGTTGGTCAGCACTTGTGGATGTACCATACCGCAGCCCATGACCTCAAGCCATTTACCATTATCATCGAGGATATCGACTTCAGCTGACGGCTCGGTAAATGGGAAAAATGACGGGCGGAAACGTACGGTCAGCTCTTTGGCAAAAAACGCTTCCAAGAACTCACTAATCAAGCCTTTTAGCTCAGCAAAAGTGCTCGACTCGGTAACCATTAAACCTTCTAGCTGATGGAACATCGGCGAATGGGTTTGGTCCGAGTCATTACGATAGACGCGACCGGGACAAATAATACGAATCGGCGGCTCATTTTTTTCCATGGTGCGAATTTGAACGGGGCTGGTATGCGTACGCAGTAGGTAATGCGCATCAAAATAGAAGGTATCGTGCATCGCACGTGCTGGATGATGCGACGGAATATTGAGCGCTTCAAAGTTATAGTAATCGCTCTCAACTTCAGGACCAGTAGCAACGTTGAAACCCGCTTGTATAAAATACTGCTGCATACGTTGGGTAATCATGGTCACGGGATGCAAATGACCTTTTTGACCACCGCGAGCAGGCAAGGTGATATCAATGCTCTCGCTTGCAAGCTTGGCATTTAGTGCAGCCAATTCTAGCTGCTGCTGCTGCTCTGTCAACGCATCTTGAATACGGCTACGGACTTGATGCAACCAGCCGCCGTAGATTTTTTTATCGTCGCTGCTGAGTTTACCCATCTGCTTTGACCAGCCAGTTAAGGGACTCTTTTTACCGGTCAATTGCACCCGCAAATCTTGCAACGCACGTACATCGGTTACTTGTAGAATCAAGGCTTCAGCGGCACTGGCAAATTCATTCAGCTGAGCTTCATTAAGCTCGCTTAGCTCTGTGGACAAGGTCGGTAGCGCCGACAAATCGGTGGTAGCAGCAGGGGTAGTCATAAGACGCATTCTTCCTGATTTAAACGGACTATTAATAATAGTGATAGGTAATTGTAGGGATTTGACCAAATATTGCAAACCATTTACCCATTCATGTGACGATAATTTCAATGATATGAATGGCTTGAATATTTAGACGATGATAAACGCTATCCTATAACAGCGTATGTGATTCTGGTACTAAAAGTAGGCAGTCAGACAATGTGATATAAAAAAAGCCACCGACCAGCGGTAGCTTTTATTAATATCAACCTATTAATCAATATTATTCCTATCCATGTAGATAACTACTTATCAATAATGATTTAAAAAGCAGCCTACCTAAAGGAAGGTTAATATTTATGCCAGTTCCGCTTTAGCTTTTTCGACCAACGCTGTGAAAGTCGCTGCATCATGCATAGCGATGTCAGCAAGTACGCGACGATCGATTGCAATGTTAGCTTTTTTCATGCCATTGATAAAGCGGCTATAGCTTAAGCCGTTTAAACGTGCACCAGCATTGATACGTGCAATCCAAAGACGACGGAAAGTACGTTTTTTGTTGCGACGGTCACGATAAGCATATTGACCAGCTTTGGTCACTGCCTGTACCGCTACGCGGTAAACACGTGAACGGGCACCGTAGTAGCCTTTTGCACGCTTTAAGATTTTTTTGTGACGACGATTCGCCTGTACACCACGTTTTACACGGGCCATAAATTACTCCAAGATATTTTTAATCATTATTAAACGAATCACGATGTCATCAGATAATAGACATCGTTATCAAATTGCAAAGTCATATACTTTTAATTCAGTAGCTATTCATTAAACAGCGCTTAATTAAAGATGAATGACGATAGCCTATTAAATGTATGGGCACATACGACGAACTGCTGCTTCGTCAGACTTGTGCACCAACTTAAGACCACGCAACTGGCGAATACGCTTAGGTGATTTCTTGGTCAAAATATGGCTTTTGAATGCTTGCTTACGCTTAAAGCCGTTCGCTGTTTTTTTGAAGCGTTTAGCTGCACCGCTTCTGGTTTTCATCTTATTTTTCATGATGATTTGCCTCTTTTTCTGTTTTAGAACCTGGTCGTCAAATAGTCAATAATGATTAGTGGCTGTAAAAACAGGCACCAAACCTCTATTTGCCTCGAGGTGGGAGGCGACATTTTAACAGATCGTGCGCTGTTTTGCCAAGGAAAGTTTTAACGCTGTTTAGCGTATGTTGTTCTTTCTAATCACAAATACCTTGCTGCTTATTTTCGTCTTCCAAAACTTGGTTATTAGCCACTTAAAGCACACGCTTAGCAGCAAAAATTGAGCAGCCACAAGCGATAGCTAGCTGAAAACAAACTAGGCGAATTAAAAACACTGTTAATTTGCAATTCTTGCTGTATCAAAATTCAGCTCGAGTATAATTGTGCTGTATTTACTGATTTAACATATTGAATGTCAGCTTAAGCTGTGTTTAAGTAGAGACTGCGTGTTGATAAAGCGCTCGCATAAATGACAGATAGGCTGAATAACTATTATTTAGCGACTTTTTATTATTTTCTACCTATAAGATGGCAACAAGATTATGACTTCACCTGCTTGGCTGGCTGCCATAAAATTTAATGATGATGGTTTGATTCCTGCAATTGCTCAAGATCATAAGTCTGGGCGTATTTTGATGATGGCGTGGATGAATGCCGAATCCCTACAATTAACCGCACAAACGCAGACAGCGGTTTATTTTTCGCGCTCACGTGCCAAATTGTGGCATAAGGGCGAGTCATCGGGTCATACTCAGACCGTACATGATATTCGCTTGGACTGTGATGCAGATGTGATTGTACTTAGTGTCACTCAGGCTGGCGGTATCGCTTGCCATACTGGTCGCGAGTCTTGCTTCTATCAGCGTTTGGATTTATCAGGGCAAACGCCTGAGTGGCAAACGGTTGATAAAGTATTAAAGGATCCTGCTGATATTTATCATTCAAATACAGCAACACAAGCCACGCCTGAAATTAATGAAGCGGCGGAAAATATAGTCGATTCAGATACCAATCAGAATGACCACAGCCCCATCACTCGCTCCATCTTGCAGCAGCTTGACAAAGTATTAGCAGAACGCAAACAAGCGGATGCCGATAGCTCATATGTAGCAAGCTTATACGCCGAAGGTCTCAATAAAATCTTAGAAAAAGTTGGTGAAGAAAGTACAGAGAGCATCATCGCTGCCAAAGACTTTGCTAATTGCAATGAAAATACGGATAAAACCCAATATGACGAAGCGCGTCATGAGCTTATCTATGAAGTCGCTGATGTTTGGTTCCATACCTTAGTAGGTTTGGCTTGGTTCGATATCGAATCAGAGGCAGTATTAAATGAGCTAGGTCGACGCTTTGGTCTCTCAGGTATTGATGAAAAGGCGGCTCGATAGCGTTTTATAAGATTAGCCATTACCCTGTTTGATTATTGTTGCTTTCACCTTTTTGTCATAACAGCAGGTTATAATATAGTGACGTGTTACTTCGCATAAGCGGTCGATAGCTTTTGTGTACGATCACAATATTCTATACACTCAACGTATTCCTATAAAGACTGAAAACCAAGACATAAGGATAGCATTATGGGCAGTTTTTCCATTACGCATTGGCTGATTTTATTGGTGGTGGTGGTTGTCGTATTTGGCACCTCCAAACTAAGAAATGCCGGTAAAGATTTGGGCGGCGCGGTCAAAGGTTTTAAAGAAGCCGTCAAAGATGAAAATACTGAACATGCCAAAAAGCAAGTGGTGCTCGACCATGATGGCAACGCACACACTGAAGAGCGCCCAACAACCACTAAGGTTGATGACACGCATAATGTATAGCATCTAGACAGTGACATCGAAACATTATGTTTGATATTGGGTTTTCTGAACTACTCCTTTTTGGGGTGATTGCCTTGATTGTCTTAGGCCCCGAAAAGCTACCGCAAGCCGCGCGTACCGCTGGGCAATGGTATGCCAAAATTCGCCGCACGGTTTCTACTTTGCAATCTGAAATCGAAGCGGAACTTGACTTAGCTGAGACGCGCCAGCAAATGCAAAAAGAGCTGGCCAAAATTCGCCAGACTGAAGCAGAAATGCGCCGTGAAATGGCAGAAATGCGCGGCAGTATGCAAGAGTTTGAATCCTCGAAAAACCAGCATTTAAAGGCATCGCGTGATCTAGTCGATGACGCTAAGCCCAGGCAAAGTAGCCAAGCCAGTAGTGAGAATGATGATAATCGACCAGTGAGCCCAAAATCCTTTGACTATGCCTACGATAGTAATAGACAGGCTGAGAAACCAGAAAGCTCTGAGCAGCCATCGGCACAAGGTGATAACGACAGTCTAAAAACTGATTTTAATGATAACGCCAATCCAGTGATTCAAACCATCACAACTAGACCGTGGGAAAACATGTGGTTTCGTCTTGGTGCTTATGATAAAGCGCGTCGTTTGCCGCAACCGCCTTACTTGCCAAACTATAAAGCCGATATCTTACTAAACAGCCATCTAGACAGTCCTTTACCCAAACAGACTTCTGTTAATAAGCAGGAGAGTAATTAGTGGGCTTATTTAAACGTAAAAAAAGCCGTCAAGAAAAAGTTGCGGATTCAGATATCGAGACCTCAACAGCTACCATTAATGATAATGTCGACAGCAATACTGACGACTCTGGCGATATCCTAAGCTCACTTGGCGATATGCCGATTACCGAGCATTTGATTGAGCTGCGTCGTCATTTGATTAAGATATGTGTTGCCGTACTGGTAATATTCTTAGCATTGGTCGGATTTTCCCGCGAGCTGTATGATTTTTTGTCCGACCCATTGGTTGCCCAATTGCCTGCCAACTCAACGATGATCGCGACGGATATCACTTCCAACTTTATGGCACCGATACGCCTGACTGTTTTTGTCGCTGCATTCTTTGCAATGCCCTACATTTTGTATCAAATCTGGTCGTTTGTCGCACCCGGTTTATATAAAAAAGAGAAAAAAATCGCGATTCCCGTTTTGATGTCCTCTATATTTTTATTTTATGCGGGTGTGGCTTTCTCTTATTTTATTGTCCTTAAAGGGGTTCTCAAGTTCTTTATTATGTTCGCGCCGCAGAACGTCTTGCCGATGACAGATATCGACAGTTATTTAAGTTTTGCACTTAAACTCTTTATGGTCTTTGGTTTAACCTTTGAGATTCCAGTCGTCACCTTGCTATTGATATTGACTGGCGTCGTCTCCATTCAGAGCTTAGAAGATAAACGCCGTTATATTATTGTCGGCTGTTTCGCCGTTGCTGCGGTCGTTACACCGCCTGATGGGGTGTCGATGTTGATGCTCGCCATTCCGATGTGGTTACTATTTGAGCTAGGATTATTTTTAGCGAAAATATTAATTAAAGAAGAGCACAGTCCTGCTTTAGCAAGCGATACAGGGTTAAATAAAGAATAACATCACTTATCAGACACTTATTCCAAAAACAGCCAACGCGCTAATCTGTTAATATAACTTGCTTATTTCTACCTTTATTTCCTATCAGTTTTTTTATTATTGTCATGTGCACTTGCAAGTATTTTGCAATTTCATATGACGAGCCAGCCATTGTCTATGCAGTGGCTTTTTTTACCCCCGTCATTTTGATCCGTTTTACTCTTTTAGGTAATTTTTTATGTCCGCATCTATGCCAGCTTATATGAGCGATCCCACTGATGAGCAACTGAGCGCGCTCAACATGGCAATGGATCACAAGTCATTTAAAGTGGTGGCTTATGCGGGTGCTGGTAAAACGACGACCTTAAAACTGATTGGTGAGCGTTTGCGTGGCCGCGGCTTATATTTAGCTTTTAACAAAACGATTGCTAATGATGCTCGCTCAAAGTTTCCAGCACATGTGGAATGTCGCACCTTTCATTCGCTTGCTTATCGGCATGTCGCCCGTGATATCACTGCTAAGCTGTCGTTGCCGCGTTTTTCACCCAAACGTCTGGGTGATGATTTGGGTTTGCAGCCCGTCCAAGTACGTCGGCAAATGGATGGTATAAATAAATACATTACGCTCACCCCAGCCCGATTATCGCGTTTTGTCAGTGATGCTGTCAGCAATTTTTGTAGCACCCATGCCAGCTACCCTGCACCAAGGCATATTGAATTTCCAAGCTGGCTCGATGAGTCAGATGCCGAACAGTTGCGTGAAATGCTCTACCCTGCCGTTGAGCAACGCTGGCTACAGTCAATTGATGCACGCCATCCAGCTGGTATCGGGCATGATATTTATCTTAAATTATGGGCATTATCAAAACCAAGCATTCCAGCGGATTTTATCTTATTTGATGAAGCGCAAGATGCCGATCCATTGATGATGGGAATCTTGACCCAGCAGCCACGGCAGGTCATTTATGTGGGTGACGCTCATCAGCAGATTTATGAATGGCGCGGCGCAGTCAATGCGATGAAAAAACTACCCTTACCGCAAACATTATTGACGCAGTCTTTTCGCTTTGGCGAACCTATTGCTGAGATCGCTAATACCTTACTTAAAGCCTTACAAGAAGATGTCCCGTTAAAAGGCAATCCTAATAAGCAATCCTCTACTGACAAAGGCATGGTACACAGTAAAAAAGACGCCATTCTATGTCGCACCAATGCTGCTGCGATGTCGCAACTATTGACTGGACTCAAGCTCGGTCACCGCGTGGCGCTACAAGCTGATACCGATCGTATGCTTAAATTTTGTCAGGCAGCCGAAAACTTAAAAAATGGCAAGTCTGCTTATGGCGTGCCTGAACTGGCATACTTTTATAATTGGGGCGATGTACAAGAGTACTCTGAAACCAATGAAGGCAGCGATCTAAAAACACTGGTGAAATTGGTCGATGATCATGGCACCAATGTCCTGAGCCAAGCTGTCAATAGTCTTACCAGTATCGAAAATGCCGACTATGTTATCTCCACTGCCCATAAGGCGAAAGGGCTCGAATGGGGAAAGGTACAGTTAGATGATGATTTCTATTATGATGTCACCACCAATGCAGTCAAAATAAGCCCTGAAGAGTTGCGTTTGCTCTACGTCGCTTGCACACGTGCCCAGAGCAATTTGGACATCCATAATATCAAAGACTTGATATCAGGCTTACAGACAGGCAAAAAAGTGATTTTTGGCAATACTTAATCTTCCTAACTTAATCAATCTTTGTATTTGCCACTCTAAACCTCTAGCCTACCTGTCTTTATGGCAATCCTTTAATAGCACCCTTGTAGCAGTGAACAACAAGCATGAATACTAATCAGCAATTTCAAATACGTCAAAATACCATCCGTCAGTTATTCGCCAATCCCGTCCGCCTCCTTGCACCAATGGAAGGCTTGACCGACCCATTAATGCGTCAAATTCTCACGCAAATTGCATCGGACTTGGGTCGCCCTTATGATTGGTCGGTTAGCGAATTTATCCGTGTGACTCAGCACGTATTGCCAGCGCATGTATTTTATAAATACGTTCCAGAACTGCGTCATGATGCTAAAACTGCCTCTGGCACGCCTATTCATATCCAGTTGCTCGGTAGTGAAGCGCAACTTATGGCAGAAAATGCTGCTTATGCTGCCGAGCTTGGTGCGCCGGCGATTGACATCAACTTTGGTTGTCCTGCCAAGACTGTCAATAGCCACCGTGGTGGTTCGGTATTACTGGATGAACCCGAAACCATGTATCAGATTATCAGCGCGGTGCGTCAAGCGGTACCTGCCGACATTCCAGTCTCAGCCAAAATTCGTTTAGGTTATACCGATACCAGTCTCATGGATGATATTCGCGGCGCGATTAACGACAGTGGTGCTGATTGGCTAACTGTTCATGCACGAACCAAAACCCAAGGCTATAAGCCGCCAGCCTATTGGGACAAAATCCAAAGTTTTAATGCGCTTGATATTCCCGTCATTGCCAATGGCGAAATATGGAATGCAGAGCATGCACAAAATTGTATGACGCAATCGGGTACAGAGCATTTGATGTTGGGTCGCGGTGCAGTTACCCGTCCCGACTTAATTGCACAGGTTGATAGAGAACATAGTCAGACTTTAAATAATGAAACAATATTGTTATGGCAAGACCTGATTGCGCATCAGATTAAATTTCTGCAAGGCACAGCAAAAAGCGATATTGTATTGGTCGGTCGTTATAAACAATGGTTAGCGATGCTCACCAAAGGCTATAGCGAGGCGAAGATATTATGGGACAGTATTAAAAGAGAGAAAAATAAAGCAGCTATCATTAGCGCACTACAGATGAGTGCACAGTAACGTTAGCTGCTTTTATCTTATAAGCATTAGTATTTTCAATCAGCTGCTACTATACACTGACTCGAATAGCTAAATAAAAGAGCATGAGACAGCAGGCAATAGAAAGACCCCAAAGGATAGAGCGGAACATCGCCAAATTAGTGATGTAAGCCACGCAAAAACCGATACGAATCAGTACGTATAGCCAAGCCAATGTATTTACAATCAGCTGTGGCACAAAAAACAGCATCGCTGCTAAGACTGCAGCTAAGAATACCGGTAAAGTCTCATAGCTATTCTGCTGCGCGGCATTAGCACGTGCAGCAGCGCCCGTCGTACCCTGTGAAAAATCTCGTGGATGGGAATTGTCAGCCAAACTAAAGCCGCCGAGCATTTTTGCAGTCAATGCCATTGTTAATGGCAGCAAACTGGCTACCACCATTGCCCAAATGGCTGACGATGCGGTATCAGAGACCAACCCTAAGAATAAATTCATCAATATACTCGCCTTTATCCTGCGATAACTTCAAAATCATGCGTCACATTGACCCCGCCTTGTACCAACATACGACTGGCTGAGCAGTATTTTTCTGCAGACAGTTTTATGGCTTTTTCTACTTGGCTTTCTTTGACATCTTGACCGGTCACGACAAAATGCATATGAATATCAGTATAGACAGCCGGTACGGTTTCGGCACGTTGAGCAGTCAGCTCACAACGTACGTCAGTCACATTTTGACGCGATTTCTGCAAAATCGCCACCACATCATAGCTAGCACAACCACCAAGCCCTAGTAGAATCAGCTCCATTGGACTGGCGCCTTTTTCTTTATCAGCATCGATTTGTACATTATGCCCTGATGGCGATATACCCATAAAGGCTTTGTTCTCTTGCCATGTAACGCTTGCTTTAGATTCTGACATTTTTAATATTCCTAGTTTTATTTAATAATAGGTTCTTATTTGTTCGATATTATTGGTTCAATATATAAGAATAACTTTATCGATTTAATACTTTATCGTTGATTAAGATAAGCAAAATATGACTAGTGTAGCATAAGCTAAAACCCGCATTAATGAATCAAAAACTCGTATTATTACTTATATTATTAAGTAAGCACTTATAACGATAAGACACTAAAGCAAAAACTTTGACAACAAAATAACTTAGCCAAAAAATATACAAAAGTCTGCTTAAATATCTTTATATAACTCCTTGATTTTAAATCATTAAAGCTGTGAAACATTTTATAGCAAAATACTGTTACACATTTTGCTCTTTTCTTGGTTTAATGATGGTAATGAATCTTATTTTGCCAAAGTATCGATAGCAATCACCCTATAATAATTATGATTGCTGTCACTGTGCCTTGTTGAAATAAGCTATTTTTAAACATTTTAAAAGGTTACGTCATGATAGATGCAGACGGCTTTCGCGCCAATGTCGGCATCATCTTGGCAAATACACAAGGGCAAGTTCTGTGGGCAAAACGTATTGGTCACAACGCTTGGCAGTTCCCTCAAGGCGGTATCGACCGTGGGGAGACGCCGATGGATGCGATGTATCGCGAGCTCTGGGAAGAGGTCGGTCTACATCCGCGTCATGTCGATTTGCTAGCGGTTACGCAAGATTGGTTGCGTTATCGTCTGCCAAAACGCTATGTGCGTCATGGACAGTACCCTTTATGTATTGGGCAAAAACAGAAATGGTTTTTGCTACGCTTAGATGAGCCAAATACCCAACACATCCGCTTTGATGAGGGAAAACCAGAGTTTGATAACTGGCAATGGGTCAGCTACTGGTATCCACTTGGACAAGTGATTCACTTCAAACGCAGCGTATATCGTCGCGCCTTGCAAGAATTGGTGCCCGAGCTACCGCTTCAACAAGGGCTTATTATTCCGGAACAAAACAACCATTTGTTGGTGGAATAAAGTCACTAATTTTTAATGCAATTAGCACAATAACAAATACCGTTAGTGATATTTAATATTACTAACGGTATTTTTTTCTCACTGGATTTTTATAAAAAGCTAATGAGTACATTCACGGCTGACGATTTCAGCTTGAATGCCTGAATCTTTAATAGTATTTCGCCGTAACGTTAAAATACTTTGTGTCCTTGTACCGTAGCTTGGCACAGCATTATTGGCAGCCTCCTTACTAGCAATGCCAGTAAGATTGGCGCCTTCAATATAAATCGAAGACAGTGCTTGCTCTATTTTGATATCGATACCAGTATTTGGTAACTCTTCTTCTGGTGCTTGAGTATTATCGGACAATACCGTAAAAGCAGCGTCTTGCCAGTATTTCGCATCACTATCTTCGCTAATTAATGGCAATATTTCTTGACGTAATCTACCGCGCAAACGCTCTGTCTTAAACCAACCCTCTTCTGGCTGTCCATTAGAGAATACGTGCAAGCCTCCATATAAGGGTGTTGGTGCATGACCACGGTTGTTAACGACAACCGCTTGTTTGCTATCGCCGATAATCAGATTAAACCCAGCATATTCTTGCAGACTGATTTTCCGTGCAAATTCCATCGGGCTTAAGCAACTGGTCAAAAAACCAGCGACCAATTCACCACGTGAGCGCTCATCATTACTTGCCTGCACACCATCGCGAAAGTTCAATACTGCTGCCCAGCGACCATTTTGCTTATAAAAGTCAGCATGCTGCTCTTGGTGAATTCCTAACCACGTACCGCCGCTTTGCGCATCACGCCCTGCAAAAATAGGCTTATCTTCCCATTGATGTAGTGGCTCTGTCGGACGCTGTAAAAACTCATCGCGATTGGACAATAAAACCAAAGGCAGCTCATCAAATAACTGCCAAGCAATGGCGACAATACACATAGAATTCCTTTTATATGATTGGTATATAGTCATTTCAATATAAAATAGGCTCGTTCAAAATAGTGTTATGCTGGGATAAATTTTCCTCGCTTGCTGTGCGCTTCGCACTCCAGAGGCTTCATAAAATTTATCCCAGCAGCATTCCCATCAGGATTGTATTTTTTAAATTGAATCGATTATATGGTTCTGATTTAACATTAATTCGTGCTTAATTTTTTATCCGCAGGATAGCTAATTTGATAGATTGACTGCACGACTTGAGATTGTTGACTCGGTAAATCGAACTCCCACGCTACCATTCCTTTGTTATCATTCCAATCTTTTTTGCTAATCGCTGGTGTATGCGTCGCGGTTACTTTAATGCTGTCATCGCTACTCAAAGGTTCTGCGCCTAACACTTGCATGCGCATACTACGATTGTGCTGATTGGTAAATTGATACGCCTGAGTGACGGTCTTAGTTTGTTGACGATTAAATATGCCTTTATCGCCTTTTTTGTCTTCATCAGTCAGCCGTTTCACAAGCAAGCTCGGATCAACACCAAAACCAATCCCCTGCTCTTTTAGACTCTGATAATCATAGCGCGACTGACCAACATAATTATCGTCGCGATACAGTTGCAATGAACCGTCTGCCCAAGCTGGCGTCAAAAACGGCGCAGACGCATACCAGTAAGCGGCAGCTTCGATGCTTGGTGTACTCCGTAGCCACAGCTTACTGATGCCGGATTGTTCATCAATAATAGTGCGTACGCGTCTGCCATCACTTGGAATACTGACGCGCTGCGGCAGGCGATATTCAGTGATACCGTTTTTATTTTGGCTGCTAACTGTAAAACTCGGTAGCGGCGCCATACCATCTGCACCGCCATAACTGTCGCTGGCAGAAACAACAACCACTGGAGCAGCTTCCATCATTGGTTGTGCATAACGGCTCAACTTAGCTTGCTCTTCTTCATATAATGACAAACGTTCAACTCTTGGTAGCTGGCTGGTCGTCGTTTGATTGGGATTGACAGTACTCAAAATAACGGGCACGTTGTTCCAATTCTCGCCTGTTTGTTGGGCGATGATGGCAGAGGCGGTGATATTAAGTTGTTTATTATCGGTATTTAAACGCGCTTGATAAGTCGGCTCCCAGCTGGCACCGCGTACTTGATAATGTAATTTAACACTACTAGCAGAACGGCTAGCGGTACGTACACTGACTTGGGTGACATTACTTTGTACTGAAGAAGTACTGTCAGCGACCAGCTGATTTAAGTCGTCTTTAGCACGAGCTTCTCGTTTTTGTAGCTCTACTATTTTTTTGTTAATACTGGCGGCTTGCGTTTCTAAGTCGCGTGCATTATTGGCAAGGGTACCAGCAGTAGTGATTTGCGTGACTTTGGTTAGGTTTTGCAAATAGGCTTTGGTCAGGCGTGCCGCTTCCAATTCGGCACTGATATCCGCTAGATTATTCTGCTGAGTCTGTACATTAGCTGCCCCTTGATACTGGCACTGTGCTGCTTGCTCACCACTCAAGGTTTGAATACTGACTTCACCGATATTAACATTGCCCAGTGCTTGCACACTAATACTGTCAGGTTCAATCGCAGGCGAAAGACAGGAAAAAACCAGCGTCTGCTCACCTGTGCCACTGATGGGTAATGCACGAGTGACACTGGCTAAGCCTTGATAAATGGTAATTTGCTCGATACTACTGGTTGCCGCTTGCCCCGTCATTGGCACGAAAAAACTGAAGATTGATGCGACTATACACAATAAAGATAATGACAATCTGTTTCGCTGAAGGTTTGGCGATTGCACATCAACTGCGGTAGTTAACCGTTTATCGTGCAAAAATGATCGTGATGATACGGTAGCAGACATGATAATTCCTTAGAAATTGATGCGCTTTTTTTCATCTTATCGGTTTTTTTAGCGCTTTGCTATTCATTCAATAAACCATACATTTATCATAGTGTTCGCAAGGGATGAATTTTGCTATTATAGACAGCATTTAATTACCAATAATGATGATGCCCTTATGATAATTCATCCTCAGTATAATCCTGTAGCGCTGTCCTTGGGTCCAGTAGAAGTACACTGGTATGGCTTGATGTATTTGCTAGCATTTGCTGCAGCTTTTGGTCTGGCCTGGTATCGCAGCAGCAAACGTGACAATTGGACCACCGATATGGTGTCCGATTTGGTCTTTTATGGTGCGCTTGGTGTCATTTTGGGCGGTCGTATTGGCTATGTGCTGTTTTATCAATTTGGCGAGCTATTACAAAACCCGGCTTATCTATTAAAAGTTTGGGAAGGCGGTATGTCTTTCCACGGCGGTTTTATTGGTGTCATGGTAGGCATGTGGTTCTTTGCTCGTAAATATAAAAAAACAGCCTTCCAAGTATTCGATTTTATCGTGCCTTGTGTACCAACCGGTTTACTATTTGGTCGCATCGGTAACTATATCAATGGCGAGTTATGGGGACGCGTCTCAGACGGTGGCTATAACTGGCTGACTTATTTTCCGCAAGCCGCTGCCTTTGATATGGAGCAATTACAGAGTAATCCACAATTGCAAGAGCTAATGATTGAGGTTAATGGTCAGTATGTGCTGCCGCGTCACCCATCGCAGCTATATGAAGCCTTTGCCGAAGGTCTGCTGCTATTTATTTTCTTATGGTGGTATTCATCAAAGCCGCGTCCACGTATGGCTGCCTCTGCTGTGTTCTTACTAGGTTATGGTATCAGCCGATTTATCATCGAATTCTTCCGCCAGCCTGATGTTGACCAAGGATTTATTTTATTAGGTTGGATGACTAAAGGACAGCTATTGAGCGCACCGATGATTATCGCTGGTTTGATTATGCTGATTTATGCTTATAAGCGTGGTATTTATGATTGGGGTAAGCAAGCCGCTTATTAAACTGTACGTTTATCGGACACCTGTTAAGCATGATTTTGACGAGACACTTTAAAGCGCAACGAGTAATTTTATGACCATGAACAGCTCTATCAGTAAAAACGAGCAAGCCTATTTAGACCTGCTACGCCTTGTTCTCAATGAAGGCACGGAAAAAGGTGATCGTACTGGTACTGGTACGCTTAGCCATTTTGGCGCGCAGTTACGTTTTAATTTAGCCGATGGCTTTCCACTTTTAACCACCAAAAAAGTTCATCTTAAGTCTATCACTTATGAGCTCCTATGGTTTTTAAGTGGCAGTACCCACGTTGATTATTTGCAACAAAACGGTGTACGCATTTGGAATGAATGGGCAACTACAGAGCAAACTGCGCGTTTTAATCGACCTGCAGGCGATTTAGGTCCTATTTATGGTCACCAATGGCGTAATTATGGCGCAACCACAACTGCAGATGGGCAGTATAACTCTGACGGTGTCGATCAAATCGTACAAGTGGTTGAACAAATAAAGACTAATCCTAACTCGCGGCGCTTGATTGTCTCTGGCTGGAATCCGAGTGAAGCAGATCAAGTTGCGCTGCCACCTTGTCATACGTTATTCCAGTTTTTTGTTGCGGATAATAAACTCTCCTGCCAACTCTATCAGCGCTCAGCGGATTTATTTTTGGGCGTACCCTTTAATATCGCAAGCTATGCCATGTTGACCCATATGGTGGCACAAGTTTGTAATCTAGAAGTTGGTGAATTTATTTGGACCGGTGGCGATTGCCATATTTATCAAAACCACCGTGAGCAAGTGGAGCTGCAGCTAACTCGCTCGCTTTATACGCTGCCGACATTAGCGCTTAACCCTAATATAAAAGATATTTTTGCTTTTAATTATGATGATATAAGCGTTGATGGGTATGAGTCTCATCCAGCGATTAAAGCACAAGTAGCGGTATAGCGCCTGTTTATTCGATTGTATTTAAATATATTTAAACATTAGCAAAGGATAATTTATGAGTTATGCCAACACCGAAGTTGCCCAAATCGCGGCTATCAGTAGCAATCGCTGTATTGGTAAAGACAATGAGCTACCGTGGCATATCTCAGCCGATTTGCAGCATTTTAAAAATATGACGACTAAACCAAATGACGGTGCGATACAGGGTATCGTGATTATGGGTCGCAAGACATTTGAGTCAATGGGCAGCAAGCCGTTACCTAAACGTGTGAGCTTTATTATTAGTAGCCAGATAGATTATGCTGAGCAAAGGGGCTTGGTAGGTAGTGAAAAAGCTTATGTAATGCATAATTTAGACGATGCCTTAACCCAAGCAGCAAGCCTAGCGCATGGTGCGCATCTTGATACGATTTGGGTAATTGGTGGCGAGCGCGTGTTTAGCGATGCATTGCTGTACACCGACCGTATCGAACTGACTCACGTTGACACTGAAATCGTTGATGGCGATGCCTTTTATCCTGAGCTGCCAAGTGAGTTTGAAGTTGCGGAAGAATCTGAGCAGATGCATGATGAAAAAAGTGAATTAGATTTTAGATTTGTGACTTATAAAATAAAAGCCTAATCTCATTTAATTCTTATAACGTACTACTTAAAAGGAGAAACCAATTATGGAAAATTAAAAAAGCTCAGCAAAATTAATTGCTGAGCTCAAAAAACTTTTAAATACGACAACTGTGGAGCTAGGCTCCCTTGTTACCATACAAATAAAGTTTATTTACCTTGGTAGGGTTTATATATTTTATAGCAAATGCTAATAAGTGTCTATGTCTGGTCTCCATGGTTATGAATTCCTAATCATAATTATAGAGGTCACTAATGGCTATTCAATGCGGTTATCCTAAAGCTGTGTATGTTCGTTGGTATTTACGCTATCGATTTAATCGTTGGGAGCGCGTTTGCGAACACTGTCGTAGCTATCCAAACCAGCAGTTAAGTTTTAATTTTTAGCGATTAAATATTTCAATCTGCTAAACATTACTAACGTTAAAACGACAACAGATTTGGTTCTGTTGTCGTTTTTTTAATATATACAGCTACTCATGCAAAACCTTATAAACGGTTTTCGCTAATACCGGACCAATACCTTGCACTCCAGACAGCTCTTGTTGGGATGCGCCAAGCAATTGCTGCATGCCGCCAAAGTGATTGAGCAAGTCACGACGGCGCTTTTCACCCAGCCCCGGAATCACTTCTAGCACCGACGATGAACGACGCTTATCGCGCTTCTTACGGTGCGCTGTAATCGCAAAACGATGCGCTTCATCGCGGATATGCATCAATAAATGCAGCGCCTTACTATCCATAGGCAAATCAAGCGGCTCATGGTCAATAAAGTGCAGAACTTCAAGTCCAGCCTTACGCCCCTCACCTTTTGCCACACTGATAAGCAAAGTATCACCAAGGATACCCAACTCAGTCAGCACTTCTTTGGCTATACCGAGCTGCCCTTTACCACCATCGATAAGCAATAAATCCGGCAATGGCTGCTTCTTATAACGCCGCGTGAGCACCTGCTTCATCGCTGCATAGTCATCACCACCGACAATGTCATGGATAGCATACTGACGATAATCACGACGACGCGAGCCACCTTGATCAAAGACCACACAGCTACCAATCGTCGCCTCGCCCATCGTATGCGAGATATCAAAACACTCGATACGGTCAATGGTACGATCCGTGACTTCAGTCAAAACATCTTTTAACGCCCCAAAGCGTGCATGTAACTCTAAATAATCGCCAAGTTTGGTTTTTAGTGCATTATTGGTATTAAGTTTTGCTAAGTCTAACCATTCAGCACGGTGCTCACGTACGCTGGTTTTGATAACGACCTTACTACCAAAGTGTGTTGCCAACGCCTCACTCACTGCTAGCTGATCTGGTAATTCATCGCTCAATATAATCTCTGCTGGCAAATCATCTGTCACCTGAAAATAAAATGAGGTAATAAACGCTGATAAATTGTCTGCAAGAGGCTCACTGCTATCCACATCAGGGAAATAGTTCTTACCGCCAAGCACTCGCCCACCGCGTACCGTCAATACGTTGACACAGGTCATGCCTGCTTGACTGGCAATAGCAATCACATCTGCCTCACCCTGCACTGTATAAACGGCTTGCTTGGCTTGTACTTCACGCAGCATAGACAGCTGATCGCGATAAAAAACTGCCTTTTCAAAGTCTAGCTCTTCAGCAGAAGCTTCCATTTTTTCAATCAAAGCAGTATGGATATCACTAGAGTCACCTTTTAAGAAACGAATAGTATTATTGACGTCCTCGCTATATTCTTCTGGCGATACTAAGCCCACACATGGCGCACGGCAACGCTTAATTTGGTATTCAAGACACGGACGCTTACGTTGCTTAAAAAAGGTATTGGTACATTGGCGCATTTGAAACATTTTTTGCATGAGCACCAGTGTTTCTTTGGCCGCATGCGCAGAAGGAAAAGGACCGAAAAAGCGACCCTTTTGGTGATTGCCTTTACCGCGACCATAAGCCAATCTCGGATAGGGCTTATCTGCTGAAATAAACACATAAAGATAAGACTTATCATCACGCAGTAGCACGTTATAAGGCGGACGATATTCTTTAATCAGATTTTGCTCAAGTAACAGCGCTTCTGTCTCACTGCGGGTAATGATGGTTTCAATATTATGTATCCGTGCCACCAGTGCTCGTGTCTTAGGATGATCAATGGTTTTCGCAAAATAGCTGTTCACACGGCTCTTGAGTGATTTAGCTTTGCCGACATATAAAATATCACCATTTTTACCCAGCATTTTATACACTCCCGGCAAGTTTGGCAGGCGCTGGATTAAATGTTTAAGACGGGCTTTCTTGTCATCGATAGGACTCGATTCTGAGACATTGACCATAGAATTTATTGCTCTCAAGATACTGATATACAGATGTTTATGGGGCGATGGCATGGGTTTTACAATAACCCTTATCAGCTTAGCAACAACCATAAAAAAAGCCAGCACCAAGGCTGACTTTTTGCAGAAAAACAACCCTACAGTGCGACTAGTGACGGAAATTTGGTAATAGTGCTGGGATACCTGGCAACATACCGACGATAGCCATGACTCCAGTCAGTATCACAAAGGTGACGACAGGAATAATCCAGCGGCTCATTTTGGTCAGACTGGCACTACGCTCTTTAGAGCCAATTAATCCTAAATTATCAAGTACCAAAGTAATAGACCAACCGAAGGCAGGGTTAACTAGTGCGGACGCAAAAACCACAATAGCAGCAGACTGAGTAGTTTTACCCTCACGCGTCATTTCCATCCCAGCTTCAAGCAATGGAATGAATACCCCAACAATCAGCGCCACACACATCACCGGCTCCCAGATTGCCAAGTCCATAGGATAACCCCAAACACCTGCAATAAGGCAGAATAGTCCTGTCAAAATCGCACCAGCTGGAATGGGACGTTTGGCAATTGCTGCAGGTACGATATACGTACCCCATGACGACGCAAAGTTCGCCCCACCGAGCACAGAACCTACGACCTGACGAAACGATGCACTGGTCATCGTATCATCAATATCCATCAGTACACGTTCAGTACGTTTGGGATAGCTGATTTTCTGGAAGACCTGATGACCTAAAAAATCTGGCGACCACATCGCCACTGCTAATACCGCAAAAGGTAATACCACGATAAAGCTCTCAACCGTCGGCAGTCCTAACATCCAACCAGTATTTTCGCCCCACCAATACATAGGGCTCATATGCGGTAGACCGGGTGCGGTTTTAAAGGCAAAAGGTGCGCCCATAGCGAACGCCACGCCACCACCTAACAAACAGCTCAGCGGCACAGCCAGCCAGCGCTTTTGAAAATTTTCTAACACAGCATACAAGATAATCGTCAGCAAAATCACCACAAAAGCAATATGCGCCATGCCAATGCCCTCTGCCCATGCAAACAAGTTTTTAACTTGTGATATCGTACCAATAAAGCCCAAGTAGAGCAGCAAACCACCGCACACGCCTTTACTGGTCAAATTTGCTAGTAAACTGCCCCCTTTACTGATTGCCAATAATAATCCAAAGGCACCGATGAGCAGACCAAAGGCCATCGGGTGACCACCAGCTGCGACAACAATAGGAATAAGCGGAATTAAAGGCCCATGAGTACCCGCAAGGTTGGCGGTCGGTAGTAGAAATCCTGAGAATAAAATGACAAAAAACGAAACAATCAATAACTCATAACGGACGTTTTCTAAGATAAAAGCATCACCCAAACCGAGTGGCCCTGCAAAGGTCGCCGCAATAGCGCCCACCATCACGACTTTACCAATGGTCGCAGCCATTGCTGGAATGGTATCTTCGTACTCAAAACGATAATCACGGAACGGCAAATTAGGCCGCCAGCGTTTCGGCTGCATGATTTGCAGTTCATGATTGAGATAGGCATCACGATTTTTAAAACTTGAATAGGGCTTATGTAATTCTACATAACTACTTTGAACATCATTATCAGAAGGGGTTGGCTGCTGCGGATTGGCATCTAAAGGGGGAAGCTGCGTGTTACTCATCACATTTCCTTGTGTCGACCGACGTTTTAGTGACTGCTTATTCACTTACTACTCTGGCGATAAGTGTTAAGCCACTGAAGAAAAAATGCAGTCATTGTATGTCATGAGACTTTAGAACGCGAATGTATAACGATTCGAATATACTATAAATATAGCAGCTATTAATAACATAAAGTTTCCTTTTAAAATAAATACAAACTTATTAACTACTTAGTTGCTAATAAAATAGTAGATTGTAGTCATTATGATGATGGTTCTTATAATTAATAATGCGTTATGGTACATAAACCATCAACAATCACGCATAGACAAAAACAAAGCGCTAAGATGTGAATGAAGTTACGCTTTAGCTCTAGCGCCTTTATAAATTTTTCACTATGATAAATACCTTTTTACCCATAACGATTGAATAATAGCAGTCTAAAAATCAAGAAGTACCCTAGGATAAGTTTATGAGTTTACTACCCAAAAATCTTGAGACGCTAAAACGTAACGCTAAAAAAAATATTATGCCATTGCTCACGCCTTATCTGCTCAAGCTACGTATCAACACTTATGCACCTTATATCGGTGCCGGCATCAAGATTGAGCACATAAACCTTGACCAAGGTTTATGTGTGGTCAATATGGGATTAAATAGTCTAAATAAGAACATTGTAGGGACACAGTTTGGCGGCAGCTTATATTCAATGGTTGATCCATTTTATATGCTCATGCTCATGCATCAACTGGGCAGCAGTTACGTCGTTTGGGATAAAAGCTCACATATTGAATTTATCGCGCCAGGCAATAGCAAAGTCACTGCCCGCATGAAAATCCCTAGCAGTGAAATTAAAGCCATTCAAGCGTTAGCAAAAGACGGTGAGCCCGTATTTCGTGAATACCAAGTAGATATCGTGGACGATCAGCAAAAGACCATCGCTATCGTCACCAAGACGCTATACATACGCTTGCGTAAGTACAGCAAATCTAAAGACCAAAACAGCCGTATTGAAAATCTCGATGATTAAAGGCAACGTTTAAGGCCTTAATTTAAGTTTGTGATTTAAAGCGACAGAAACAAAAACCCCAATCTGGCATTCGCACAGATTGGGGTTTTGTCTTTTTTGGTATGACCCGCTTATTTATATGATAAACCTATGAATAAGGGTTTGTATCTACTATCGCCTTACTCTAGTCAACTGTATACCATACAGCTCACTAAAGATGGCAAACTTTTGCTTAAATACCAGGTGCAGTTTCAACTGCATCAGGAACGCGAGCATCAGTTTTTGCCTTAACAACTTTAGGCGCACGCGGAGCAAGCTTCTCGCGGATACGTGCTGATTTACCAGAGCGTTCACGTAAGTAGTATAGTTTCGCACGGCGAACAGCGCCACGGCGTTTCACTTCAATGCTATCGATGATTGGTGAATGCAATTGGAATGCACGCTCAACACCAACGCCACTTGAGATTTTACGTACGGTAAACGCTGAGTTTAAACCGCGGTTACGCTTAGCAATTACAACGCCTTCAAAAGCCTGTAAACGCTCACGCTCACCTTCACGTACTTTTACTTGAACCACAACGGTATCGCCGGGTGCAAAGCTTGGGCGCTCAATCAATTGAGCATTTTCGATGACCTGAACCAATGGATGCTTGTTGCTCATGAGAGTTATCTCCTCACATTAGATAATAGAGGCTTGACGCATATCACCTGTTTGTAATAATTAATTATATCTCTTTTTAATAAGACACAACGTAAGTAGGTTATGACAAACGGCCATTATGCTATGACTCGTTTTGTTATTGCTCAAAATTTTATTACTTAACTGCTTATCTTTTTAACCGCTATTTTTTATCAGCTTTTGCTAATGCCTTTAACCACTTTGCTTGCTCTACCGTTGGCGTAAACGCCTGCCATAAGTCTGGACGACGCGCTTGCGTACGTTCGACTTGCTGACTAAAGCGCCACTTCGCGATATTGGCATGGTGACCTGAAAGTAACACTTCAGGCACTGCCATACCCGCAAACTCATGCGGCTTAGTATAATGTGGACAATCAAGCAAGCCATCAACAAACGAGTCTTGCTCAGCTGACTTATCATCACCCATAATATCCGGTAGACGACGTATCACACTATCCATTAGCACCATTGCCGGTAGCTCACCACCGGTCAGCACGTAATCACCAAGTGATATTTCCCTATCGACATACTGCGACAGTAAGCGCTCATCAATGCCTTCGTAACGACCGCATAATATAATCATGCCGTCATACTCGGTCATATCGACCACACTACTCTCACTTAGCGTCTGCCCTTGTGGCGACATATAAATCACCGGACAGTGCACTTTGTCGACACGGCAGCCATGCTGACTTGCTCGTAGGCGCGCATCCTCAATCGCTTGGGATAATGGCTCAGCCATCATCACCATGCCAGGACCGCCACCATACGGACGTTCATCAATACGGCGATAATTATCACTGGTAAAATCACGCGGGTTGATGCATTCAATCGTTACTTGCTTCTGAGTGACTGCCCGACCTGTGATTCCAAACTCACGAATCATGGCAAACATTTCAGGAAAAATACTAATAACGGCAAAATACATCAGATGTCTACTTGCGCAGTGGCTAATATTGGCTAAATAAATCGGTATTACTATTAACAATCTTAAGTGATAAAGTTAAAGCTTATACCACTAAAGCTTGTATTAATAATCACTTGGCCATGCCACTAGCACTGTCTTTTCAGTCAGATCGACTTTCACTACAGTTTGCTTGTGCCATGGAATCAGACGCTCTTCTTTATCCAAGCTGTCTGAAGTTGCCGCAACCCGCATAATAGCGTGGGCGCCAGTTTCAAACATCTCAGTAATATCGCCTAGATATTCATCCTGCTCGTTCATTACGCGCAGGCTGACCAAATCCGACCAATAGTATTCATCCTCAGCAGGTTCTGGCAAGATGTCTTGCTCGACCCAAAGAGTTACCCCATTCATGGTCTCAGCAACATTGCGATCAGGAATCTGCTCAAACTGAGCCACAATTCCTGTGCCTTGCTCACGCCAAGCCTTTACTGTCAAAGGTTTCATACCGGTAGCAGTTTTCATCCACCAAGGCTTGATATTAAATATCGCCGTACGATCGTCTGTTTCACTAAAGACCCAAAGCCAACCTTTGATGCCATAAGGCTTTTTGAGCTGACCAATTTTCATAAGGGCACTAGCGTTTGGAGCAGACGACATAACGGCTAACCTAACAATGATAAAAACAGCGATGATAAATAAAAAGCCATTAAAAACGATAAACGTCGTCAAAAGCGATAAACAGTTAATGGCGTACCCTGGTTAGACCAGTTACGCTAGGTATTCTTAAGCCAACTGATGGATGCATAAATGCACTATCAGTCTATTGCAGCCAAAACTTAAGCAGTAGCTTCAGTTTGAGCAGCAGACTTATTATAAGCTTTTGCTAATGAAGCAACGCGATCAGAAGGTTGTGCACCTTTTGCGACCCACGCATTATACGCTTCCATGTTCAAGCGCACTGCTTCTTCAGAATCTTTAGCGAGTGGGTTAAAAAAGCCGATGTTTTCAATATAGCGACCGTCACGCGCGCGGCGTTGATCAGCAACAACTACTTGATAAAATGGGCGTTTCTTGGCACCGCCCCGTGCTAAACGAATAACAACCATGTGAATTCTCTCTTTCGCAGGTATACCAAAAAGGGCATAATTATACCACAGTCTTATTTTATTGAAAACATAAACTGTGCTTATTTAATTATTTATTAACAATAGCTTAAATCGTTATGGCTGTAAATAAGATTCATCATTCACGCTGCTAATATGATGGATACTCCTCTATCATATGCCTTTATCTTAAGCGGATGATATTGCCAGCGTTGTCGATGAAAGCTGGCAGCGTTATTAATGGGTTATGCTATCCTAGCAATAGCATCTGTCACTGCCTCATTATAATTTGGATTCCTATGACCACGCCAAACCCACCATTGCCTCATAAAAGCTGGTTACCCCGCTCTTACTCTAATAGTTTGCTAACCACTCTAATGGTGGCTTTTATTGTTATCATTAGCGTCGGGGTATCAATTTTGTTTTTTTGGCGCAGTCTATATTTACCCGAGCTCAAAAGCCATGCGCGCTATTTGACCAGCGAGCTTCGGCTGATGAACAGCGCCAATCGAGACTGGCGGGACAACCCTGAAGTCCGTCAGTGGATTTATCAGCACTCACATGTAGTAGTGGTGGATAACCCAAGTGACTTTCCAGAGGTTGCGGACAAAGCTTTTGTCAGTGTTTTTACGGATGTGTTACAGCGAGAAATCAGCGCACAATTGGGGCGACCAGTTGAAGTATATTTTAAATTTAAACCAACCCCTCAGCTTTGGGTACAAGACAGTCGTGATAGCAGTTTTTGGATACGCGAACCTGTGGTCTATTATTCGCAGTACAGCCCTACTTTATTGATCTTGTTTTTGTTTGGGCTACCTATTTTGACACTGTTGACAATTATTTTATTAGCCCGTCAATTAAATCGTCCTCTACGTTATCTTCAACGTGCTGCTACCAACTATATTCAGTTGGGTCATGCAACAACGCTACCGACCCGTCATGGTCCTACCGAGATTCGCCAAGTAAATATGGCTTTTAACCGTCTGTTTACTACTCTCAACCAAGCGCAAAAAGAGCGCACGATAATGTTAGCCGGCATCTCACACGATTTGCGTACCCCGCTGACTCGTATGCGCTTAACTGCTGAAATGCTGCCCGATGATTTTTTTCGTGAAGGATTGATTTACGATATCGAAGATATGGATGCTATTTTAGAGCAATTTATCTCATTTATGAAAGATGGCTCCGATGAGCCTGTACGCCTTACCAATTTAGATACCATATTTAATGAGATTATGGTGCAATTTGCGCCACTAGAGTTTATTTATCAGTCAGAATGCAGCAAGCTTGTGCCCGTACGTCCTATGTCGATTAAGCGTCTGATTATCAATCTGGTGAATAATGCCAAGCGTTATGGTGAACCGCCTATTTATCTGTCTGCTGTTGTCATGCCAACCTTTGTAGAAAAAGAGGTGATAGAATACAGCGATGTCGTGACCGAAAATACAGTCAATAAAGAAGCAAAAGAGCAATTGATTATATGTGTGCGAGACTGCGGCGATGGGGTGGCAGAAGACCAACTCGAGCGTGTCATGCAGCCGTTTGAGCGTGGCGAATCAGCGCGTACCACTCAGGGTAGTGGACTCGGCTTGGCGATTGTTGATCGTATCGCGCGCTTGCATCATGGAACAGTTGAGGCTATTAATCATCCAGATGGTGGTCTGCAAGTCTGTATTCGCATCCCTCTCATCTCAGAAGTTGCCGGAGAGCAGCCTTTGGATGTCAATCCCGCTACAAAGTCATTTATTGAGAAAGTTGATACTAAATAAAATAGATACGTGATTTTATGGGGCGAGACTGGGACGAATTTTTCTCGCTTAATCACTTTTATATTGAACTGATTATAATAGTGCCAATCAATCATATTAAAAAAGCAACGACTGGCTATCGTTGCTTTTTTTGTTATTTTTCTTTAGATATAAAAACTTCAACGGTTATAAAACTTATTACTTGTTGCCGATAGCCGGTGGAATATACTCAGCACTGTTAGTGAACGCTAAAGGCTGGGTAATCTCATCCTGCGCTACCTTTAGCGTCTGAGTAGTACTCGGCTGCTGTAAGAATAAATAATATCCTAGTGTCACAGCATTTAATACCACCAAACCCCCAAATAAATACGGCATCCGTTGCCCTCCTCCATTAAAGACTAAATAACAGCAATAAATAACTTGTTAGCGTCATTTATGATCAGTTAGAAATAACATAGCTACAAGTGAAATAGTATTTCGATAGGCATTTTTATACCTTTATAAAAGTTATCTTAACAGCACTGTTTTATTTCAAAAGTATATTAACGATGCTTATGCATCAAACTCACGCTCACTCTTATCTTGGGTTAATTCATCGGCTGCTAGAATTTGTGTCAGTGGCTTGATAGGCCATGTCATCACAAACCGCGCGCCACCAAGATCTCGGCTCTCATCAACCTTCATACGACCATTAAACCAAAAAGCAATGCGTGATACGATAGACAAGCCCAAACCGTAGCCACCTGAGGCACGCGTCCGACTATCGTCTAAGCGGGAGAATGGAATAAAGACCTTTTCGCGATCTGCTTCTGGAATACCGTGACCATCATCTTCAACGCTGACAAAGGCATTGCCCTTTTTGACCCCAGCACTAATGATAATCGTAGTCTCTGCATAACGCAGAGCATTACCAGCCAAATTCTGAATCACGCGATGTAAGTAGCGTCTATCTGCTATTGCTTCTACTTTAGCATTTGGCAGTTTAGTGACAATTTTAATCGGTTTACCCAAGGCATTGGTTTCACGCTCAATCTGCTCAAGCAGTTCTCGAAGATTGACTGGTTCCAAATCCAACTTGGGCGAGCCTTCTTCAAGTTTCGCATAGGTGAGAATTTCATCAATCAAGCCATTAAGCGCTTCGATATCTTCATCAATAAAGTCACGTTGCATAAAACGCGAGTCTTCATCATCAGTATCTGCCAGCATATCAACAGCAAAGCGAATACGTGCAACAGGCGTACGTAGCTCATGTGACACCGCTCGCGTTAGCTCTCGCTGCGACTCAATCAAACGCTTAATATGAGAAGTCATGGCATTAAAGGTTGCAGCTAAACGGGCGATTTCATCTTGACCAATCACCTGTACTTGACTTTCAAGATTGCCTTTACTGACCTCATTTACCCCGACCTGTATCAGTTGTAACTTGCGCTCAAGCGGGAAAATCAGTGCATACACACCCAAACTAATTAAAAACATACTGATCAAAATCATACTGACGATCAAGTTTAATGGGAACCAATTAAATAAAGGTACTGGACCGATCAAAATTGCCATATCACTAATTTCAGACGGCACAATGACTTTGATAGATGAGTTACTTTTACTGGTATTGGTATCTTGCAATAAGATAACCACCTCATCACGGCGCAAGCGCGCCATCTGATCAGGATCCAAATCGAGCGCCGCTACCGCTTTAAATGCTAAAGGGAATGAAAACTTTTCTTCTAACTGTGCCAAACGTGCACGTTTATCAGACAAAGTAATATAATAGGACAAATCATCTAGCAAAAATACGGCGATAGCTCTGACTTGCTGTTCAGTCACTTGTGAGATACGCGCAGTCAAAACACCTTGATTGTCTGGTAGGCGATAATAGACATCGGCAGTGGTCAGTTGACTGATATAGCGTACGACCGTGTTTTCTTTCTCAAAACGGCGCAGCTCGCTGGCATTAAAATCCACCTCATCGATAGACACAATCTTAAATTCTGAGCCAAACAAACTACTGGCATCAGACAACCAATAATCACGTTGCGCCTCGTTTTCTTGGTGAGCCAACCCCTCACTCACGATATGAAACGCCCCTGTCGCCATATTTTCACGATAAGATTGGACGCGCTCTTTATTGATGGTATCCATCAATAGCTGGGCAAATAGTGCCACACACAAGCAGACTATCAATAGCCCTGCATAAATACGAACAAAAATACTGTGTTTAAGAGAAGAGACTAATGACATACGTGCCGTGACCAACCTGATGAATAAGCGTTATCAATAGAATAATACCTATTATAACCACTATAGGATAATATTTGCTGTGATATATATTTAATGATAATTAAACTGGTACATAAAATTATTGCTTAATTAAACCACATAACGCAGCAATTAAGGTTAAAAACTTAATATTTAAACCCTAAAAAACCAGCTTTACGCTGGTTTCTTATTGCATAACGAGGAACAATCAAGACTTATAGCAAAAGTCGGCGATTAGTTGCCTTCTTTTACGAACAGATAGCCTTTACTACGTACGGTTTTGATACGTTTTGGGTTTTCTGGATCATCACCGATTTTTGGACGAATGCGTGAGATACGGACGTCAATAGAGCGATCTTGACCATCATACTCAATACCACGTAGACGCTCAAAGATATCTTCACGTGACAAGATACGTCCAGCATTAGAAGCAAGCAACCATAGTAGATCATATTCTGCACTGGTGAAATCTACTAACTCATCACCTAGATTCACTGAACGACCACCATTATCGATAACCAATTCACCAAACTCTAGACGCTGTGGCACATCTTCTGACGGGGCGTTTTCTGAACGGCGCAATAACGCACGAATACGCGCTAATAAAACACGTGGCTGAGCAGGCTTAGCAACATAATCATCGGCGCCCATCTCAAGACCCAATACTTGATCCATATCTTCAGTACGAGCCGTCAGCATTAAGATAGGGTTTTGGTAATGTGGACGTACTTCACGACAGACTGTCAAGCCATCGCTACCTGGAAGCATGACATCAAGTACAACCAAATCTGGCTGCTCACTGACAATACGACGAATGGCGCGATTACCATCCGTTTCAATCGCCACTTCTAGACCGTTTTTGACCAAATAATCTTGGGTCAACATGGCCAGACGCTCATCGTCCTCAACAATCAAAATTCGGGGGGTGTTGTCATCATCATTCGTTGTCATTGTTATATCCTCTAATACATCTCATTTAAAAGTAGTCAAAATAAGAGCAGTAAAATGAATAGCACTACAAAATAGTGCAACTGCTGTTTATATAGCTGTTACAAACTTGGCAGCACAGTATACTATTAATCCTGCAGCTTCTTATACTATAGCTTATAGTCGTTAACAAAATCTATAAACTACGACCATTAAAACTTTATTTTACGTGCAAAAATCATACCGTTTATCATATTCAAAAAGCGTCAAATAACTTTATTTACTCATAACCGTTCCGCTATGTGTAAAGCTTTCAATCATAAGCCTGATCACTAAGTAAAGCGCATAAAACAGCTCAACTCTATAAGTTAGCAAACTATTTTCCAACCCTTAATATAACCATATATTGCCGTTGTTGCTAGTAGCTTTTTGGCTAAAAGCTAAAAACCATCACTATCCAATAAAACCAACAGCCATAAAAAAACAGCCCATAAAGGACTGTTTTTTTATTATTGCTTACAAGAGTAAATATTTACTCTTACAAACAAAAAATATTAAGCACGGTTTTTGTACTTACGGATGGTCTGTAGCTGGGCAACAGATTCCGCCAATGACGCCAAGGCAGCATTAGTTTGTACGGTATCAGACTGGTTGACCAGCATTTGCTCCGCTTTCTTACGTGCTTCAACGATTTTACTTTCGTCAAGATTGTGCGCACGCATGGCAGTATCAGCAAGTACGGTGACCATTTTTGGCTGTACTTCTAGTACACCACCTGAGACGTAAATCACTTCTTCTTCGCCATTTGGCGTTTGTACGCGCATTGCACCTGGCTTTAGCAAAGTAATAAGCGGAGTGTGACCTGGCAATATACCAATCTCGCCTTCGGTACCACTAGCTATTAACATGCTAATTTCGCCTGAATACAACTCTTCACGAGCACTTACGACGCGACATTGTAACGTTGCCATACTTAATTCCTTACTATCAAAGCGCGATCAAAAACGCAACACGTTACTAAATAGTAGATATAAAGTTTATATTACACCTACTTTTTAGCGAATACTAATACTACTTACGCAGCAGAAGACTTCATTTTTTCAGCTTTAGCAACGACTTCGTCGATACCGCCAGCCATATAGAAGGCTTGCTCTGGTAAGCTGTCATACTCACCTGCGATAATTGCTTTGAAGCTCGCAATGGTATCGCGTAGTGGTACATATTTACCAGGTGCGCCAGTGAAGACTTCAGCGACATGGAATGGCTGTGATAAGAAGCGCTGAATTTTACGAGCGCGATAAACAACCAGTTTATCTTCTTCTGATAACTCATCCATACCCAAAATCGCGATGATGTCTTTTAGTTCTTTATAGCGCTGTAGAACTTCCTGAACACCACGAGCAACGTTGTAATGCTCTTCACCGATAACCAATGGATCAAGCTGACGTGACGTTGAATCTAGTGGATCAACTGCAGGGTAGATACCTTGTGAAGCGATATCACGGCTTAGTACCACAGTTGCATCCAAGTGAGCAAACGTCGTTGCTGGTGATGGATCGGTCAAATCATCTGCAGGGACATATACCGCTTGTACAGAAGTAATAGAGCCTGATTGCGTAGAAGTAATACGCTCTTGCAGCATACCCATCTCTTCAGCAAGTGTTGGCTGATAACCAACCGCTGATGGCATACGACCTAGCAGTGCTGATACTTCAGTACCGGCTAGTGTATAACGGTAGATGTTATCAACAAACAACAATACGTCACGACCTTTGCCAGTAGCAGGATCTTTCGTATCACGGAAGTATTCAGCCATGGTCAAACCAGACAGTGCAACACGTAGACGGTTACCCGGTGGCTCATTCATCTGACCGTATACCATCGCAACTTTAGATTTGCTAAAGTCTTCAGTGTTTACAACGCCAGCTTCTTGCATTTCGTGATAGAAATCGTTACCTTCACGCGTACGCTCACCAACACCCGCAAATACTGACAAACCTTCATGCTTAAGCGCGATGTTATTGATTAATTCCATCATGTTGACAGTTTTACCAACACCAGCACCACCAAACAGACCAACTTTACCACCTTTAGCAAACGGGCAAAGTAAATCGATTACTTTAATACCAGTTTCTAACAGCTCAGTACTGTTTGATTGTTCTGCATAGCTTGGCGCTTCACGGTGAATTGACCAACGCTCATCTGCTTGTACTGGGCCTTCTTCATCGATAGGACGACCAAGAACATCCATGATGCGACCTAGCGTACCGATACCAACTGGCACAGAAATTGGGCCACCAGTATTGGTAACTGGAAGGTTACGCTTGAGTCCTTCAGTAGAACCCATAGCAATCGTACGTACGATGCCATCACCCAGCTGTTGCTGTACTTCTAAAGTCGTTTCGGTGCCATCAACTAGCAAAGCATCAAAAATCTTAGGTACTTCGTTACGGTTGAACTCAACGTCAAGAACCGCGCCAATAATCTGTACAATACGACCGCTACTCATTGCGTTCTCCTGGAAATTCTGTATATATTGGGTTTTATAAAGGGTTTCAATTATGAAACAGCAGCAGCACCGCCAACGATTTCCGATATTTCTCGGGTAATCGCCGCTTGACGCAGCTTGTTATAAACCAACTGTAAATCGTTAATTAGGTCGCCAGCATTATCTGTCGCCGCTTTCATCGCAACCATACGTGAGGACTGCTCAGAGGCAATGTTTTCCATTACCGCTTGATAGACGATAGACTCAATGTAACGTCCAAGCAATTCATCAATCAATGTTTTGATATCAGGCTCGTAGATATAATCCCAACTAAGTTCAGTCTGAATGCCGCTCTCTTCTTCACCAAACGCACTCTCTGGTAAAGGCACCAACTGATTGACCGTTGGCTTTTGGGTCATTGCATTGACAAACTTATTATAAACCACGTAAATGCGATCTATTTTACCGTTTGTATAATCATCAAGCATTGCTTGAACTGGCGCATTTATCTGCTCAAAAGTAGGTTTATCACCATAATCAGTTACGGCTGAGGTGACTTTACCACCAAAGCTTTTAAAGAAGCTGACACCTTTAGCGCCAATGACAGCAAATTCAGCTTGTACAGACTGCTCTTGGTATTTCTGGATATTCTTAGATAAGGCTTTGAATAAGTTGATATTCAAACCACCCGCTAGACCACGGTCAGATGTGATGACAATATAGCCAACTCTATTGACTGGACGGCTTACCATATACGGATGTTTATAATCGGATGAGGCATGCACCAAATGCGAAATAACCCGGCGCATACTATCAGCATACGGGCGACCCACTTCCATGCGCTCTTGGGCACGGCGCATTTTACTGGCGGCTACCATTTGCATAGCGCGAGTAATTTTCTGGGTGCTTTGAATACTGGTGACTTTGGCACGTATTTCTTTTAAGTTTGCCATAATGATTCCAATATAAGAGGGTTAAAAAAGCATTGGCGCATGCAACAATATTTCAATATAAAACGGTATTCTCATTAACAATGTACAATTTAGCATTGCATCATTGTTTAAATGTTTTAATATCTTGTGGCATGACGCAACCATATACCATGAGTTGTGACTAAAGTGGCGCTGCTGTCTTAATAAAAAGCTTATCAGACAACGCGCCACTCCATAAGCTCTAACACTAAAGCCACAACAAAACTGGCTTAACCCGTTAAATTAATAACTGTGATTTTGTTTAAAAGTCTCTAAAGACGATTTTAAACGACCTGCGATATCATCGTTATAATTCGCAGTGTCATCAATCTCTTTCATTAAGTCAGCTTGCTCATCATGCATGTAGCGTAAGTAAGCTTCTTCAAAAGAACCAATTTTTTCAACTGGTACGTCTGCTAAGAAACCTTCGTTTGACGCATAGATAACAGCGGCTTGCTCAGAGATTGACATAGGCTGATATTGCTTTTGCTTCATCAATTCAGTCACACGCTCACCGTGGTCAAGCTGTTCACGAGTCACATCATCAAGATCTGATGCAAACTGAGCGAATGCTGCAAGTTCACGATACTGAGCCAGTGCGGTACGGATACCACCAGACAGTTTCTTAATAATCTTAGTCTGAGCCGCACCACCAACACGTGATACCGAAATACCAGCGTTCACAGCCGGACGGATACCTGAGTTGAATAGGCTTGACTCTAAGAAAATCTGACCATCAGTGATTGAAATCACGTTAGTCGGTACAAATGCAGATACGTCACCTGCTTGGGTTTCAATGATAGGTAGCGCAGTTAAAGAACCTGTTTTACCAACCACTTCACCATTGGTGAATTTTTCTACATACGCCGCGTTTACGCGTGATGCACGCTCAAGTAAGCGTGAGTGTAAATAGAATACATCACCAGGATACGCTTCACGACCTGGCGGACGACGTAATAGTAGTGAGATTTGACGATACGCTACTGCTTGCTTTGATAAGTCATCAAATACAATCAGTGCATCTTCACCGCGGTCACGGAAGTATTCACCCATCGTACAACCTGAGTACGGTGCGATATATTGTAGTGCTGCTGGCTCTGATGCTGACGCTACTACAACAGTAGTATATTCAAGGGCACCAGTTTGCTCAAGCTTACGTACGACGTTGGCAATGGTAGAACGTTTCTGACCGATTGCAACATAGACACATTTAATACCAGATGATTTCTGTGCAATGATCGCATCGATAGCCATCGCGGTTTTACCCGTCTGACGATCACCAATGATAAGCTCACGCTGACCACGACCGATTGGAATCATGGTATCAACAGACTTATAACCTGTCATTACTGGCTGATCAACTGACTGACGATCGATAACGCCTGGGGCGATCTTCTCAACTTTGTCAGTCATTTTGGCATTAATAGGACCTTTGCCATCAATAGGGTTACCTAAAGCATCAACAACACGGCCTAGCAACTCAGGACCTACCGGAACTTCAAGGATACGACCAGTACAATAGGCTTTTTGACCTTCTTGTAGTTTTAGGAAGTCACCCAGTACTACTGCGCCAACAGAATCACGCTCTAAGTTGAGCGCCATTCCGTAGACTTCACCTTCAAACTCAATCATTTCGCCGTACATGGCATCTTCAAGACCATGAATCTGCACGATACCGTCAGATACTTTGACAATCGTGCCTTCATTCTTTGCAGTTGCACCCGCATCAAGGTCTTGAATGCGCTGCTTAATCAGGTTACTGATTTCCGCTGGATTCAATTGTTGCATTGCCTTGTTTCCTTTAATTTATGATAACCCGCCACTGACGTAAATGCTCTTATATCACGCATGCTTACTTAAGCTACGTTAATGATTGGCATTAGGCCGTTAGCTGTGTTTTTAACTGTTGTAACTTGCCGCGCATCGAATCATCGATGACTTTGTCACCGACTTTGATCGTAACGCCTGCCAAAAGACTGGCATCCACCGATTCATGAATCACTACGCTAGCATTTAGCGAAGCAGCAAGACGTGCTTGTAGCATATCACGCTGATCATCGGTTAATGGATAAGCAGAGGTCACATAAGCGTCAAGCTGCTTTAAGCTTACTGCCTTGTGACGGCGATAATGCTCATAAACTTCAGGAAGCAGCGCCAGACGCTCTTGTTCTGATAACTGTTTAACGAAGTTACTAAATGCTACTGATACTTTTGGATAGCTGGCGTTGCTGTCAGGGCGAACCCCTTTATTTGCATCTAACAACTGCTTAAAAGCAGAATCATTAGCGCTAGCTACTTGCGTATCATAAAGATCGACCAAAGCAGCTGACTTATGCTCAGCAGAAACAGCTGGATTGTCTAGCCAAGTACTGAACGACTTGTCATTGACAACGGTGGCGGCAACAAATAAGAAGTCTTCCCACTCATTTACTGCCCCGTTTTCATTGGCATAGTCAAACGCGGCTTTAGCGTACGGTCGTGCTAAGGTTGATAAGTCAGCCATTATATCCTCACAATTACAGCTTCGCCGCCAGTTGGTCTAACATGCTGGCATGTTTTTGCACATCGACTTTGTCTTGCAAAATCTTTTCTGCACCAAGTACCGCCAATTCAGCAACTTGGGCACGTAATGATTCACGTGCTTGATTGATTTCTTGGTCGATAGAGGCTTGCGCTTGTTGACGAATGCGCTCGCCTTCCACTTGGGCTTGCGATTTTGCATCTTCAACAAGTTGATTGGCGCTTTTATTTGCTTGCTCGATCAGAGCAGCAGCTTTAGTCTTTGCAAGATCAAGCTCCTGCTGTACATCTCGCTCCGCGGTCGCCAAATCTGCTTTTGCTTTTTCTGCGGCATTTAAGCCTTCAGCAATTTTACGCTGACGGTCATTAATTGCGCCGATAAGTGGTGGCCACACGAATTTCATGCAGAACATCACAAAGATTGCAAAAGCAATGGCTTGACCGATGAGGGTAGAATTGATATTCACGTGATCACCTCTTTGTTAATGAAAAATCAGTTTCATTGATCATATTTGATAGCCAAACTTTGGCTATGGTTAAGATACAAACTTTGACTACCAAACATTTACAACTGAGCTTTCTGATTAACCTGCTAGAGGGTTAGCGAACAACAATAGCATAGCAATACCAACACCGATCATCGGAATAGCATCAAGAAGACCTGCTACGATGAACATACGAGTTTGCAACTGTGAACCAAGTTCTGGCTGACGTGCAACGCCTTCTAGGAATTTACCACCTAGAATAGCAAAACCAATACCTGTACCTAGTGCACCTAAACCGATAAGTAGTGCTACTGCGATAACTGTGTAACCACCTAATACTGGATCCATGGATGTATCCTCATTTACCTATTGAATGTCTAATTAATGTTCAGTTGATGATGCAAGTGACATATAAACTATCGTCAGCATCATAAATACGAACGCTTGAAGTGTAATAATTAAGATGTGGAAAATAGCCCACGGTACTGATAACGCCCATTGAATCCAAAACGGCATTAAGGCAATCAGTATGAAAATCAACTCACCAGCATACATGTTACCGAATAGTCGTAAACCTAAAGAGATAGGTTTCGCTATCAAAGTAACAAACTCTAAGATAAAGTTGATGGGTATTAAAATAATTTGTACGATAGGGTTTTTGGCACTAAACGGATGCAGTGTTAGCTCGCCAACAAAGCCGCCCAAACCTTTTTCTTTGATACTATAAAATAGAATCAATATAAAGACAGAAAAAGACATGCCAAGCGTGATATTAGGATCCGTGGTTGGAACAATCTTAAAGTACACATGATGTGGATCATGTCCCATCAGTGCGCCGATTTGGCCAGCAATCATAGGGATAAAGTCGACGGGTAGTAAATCCATCAAGTTCATTAAGAATATCCATACAAAGATAGTCAACGCCAGAGGCGCAATCAGCTTTGAGGTACCACTATACGAATCACGAACGTTGTTATCAACGAACTCAACGATCATCTCAACCGCAGCCTGAGTTTTACCCGGCACGCCTGAAGTGACTTTCCTAGCGACCATCCAAAAGATGGCGCAGAAAACAATGCCTAGACCAATTGACCAAAGCATAGAATCAAGGTGGATAGCTTTAAAGCCCATTGCACTAGCTTCTTCAGCATTATAGGCAACTTTCCAACCTTCGCCCGGCAGATAGCCGTACGTCCAGTTCGTTAAGTGGTGAGAGATATATTCTGTTGTTGTTTGCTCGCCTGCCATAATGTCAGCTTCTTATTAATCAACGATTTAATCAACTACCAAAAATATGGTTGTCATCTGATGAGATTTTAGTATGTTTATCTGCCTTACAACAAAGCAAGCAAATGACTCATGCTAACACGCTCATGTAACCAATAACATCCAACCCATAGTTCTATGACTCATGCTGATTTGATAGCGTAAGATAAATTTTAGCTATCAAAAAAGGGCTTATGATAGTTCAGTAATAGCCCTTTACATGTGTACGCAAAATTCTTATGTATATATTTACTTATTATCACTGTGTTTTGACAGTCAACGCTTAATACAGCGCTGTTAAGTAAAATATTTAGCTGCATATATTAATGCAGGGTTGTATTCGTGTAAAGTCAATTGTGACTTTTTTATCCGCTGTATGAATAAGTTAGCTGCTAGTGGCGTTTAACACCGTTGCTTCGCATCTATAATTAAATTGTAAGAATTTAAGTATAAATAGTAGTAAACGCTCATTTCGCGCTCCCCTACCCGCACATTACTGCACGCTACCTTATATCAAACGCTCATATCACGATAGTTGGTACTGTCCTAAGACAATTATTATGCTTCGACTTTCTAAAATCAGTCATAGAGAAGCTGGACGGCAGGGTGACTTGCTAAGCGCAATGAATACTGTAACTATGTATATAGTTATCATTTATTAACACTAGCGTATATGCCACAACATCCAACTGTGACTAATTTGCATTACCATAAAACCGATAAACAGCGCAGGCGCTGATAGGGGTTGTACGGTAATAAAAATTAGTGCGAAACCAAACACAGTCAATAGCCATTTGGCCATCTGACCCCGATAAAGCTGGCTAACAATATGTAAGCGCGCGCGATAACCGGTATACCAAAAGATAAAAAAGGCAAAGACCGCTTGTGTGGCAAAACTTAGCAAGGCACCAATAGCGGTGCTTTTTGCAACGGTTAGCGCACTGTGCAGCCACATCGTATCTACAAGCCAAGCAATAATAATAAGGATAAACAGTATCCATGCTTGACGTTTGATATAAATACCAATCTTATCTTTCTGTGTGCGTTTGGCAGGCTTGGTCATCGGTATTCCTATAGCCTTAAACATTTGGATTATATCGCTATCTAATATCATCGCGACACTATTATCCGTGAATGGCTCACTCTACAGATGTTACCTTTTAACCAAAATTAAACGCCACTTATTATAGGGAGCGAGCCCCTTTTAAGCAAGTAAAATATACCTTTTATCAGTCACCTAGCTCAATCATCAAGAATTCAGATACTTAAGCGTAGATAACTAGTCTTTGACCGGCACTATATCACAGTCTTTAGGGATTCTTAATTAACAGTTTCAATCACTTATTCTAATAAGTCCATTATGATATACATTGGCGAATCTGCTGTGCCATCGTTTGCCACCCACTGACAAAGTCCTTACTATTACTCATATCTTCTGCCTGAACGGTTTCTTGAACGGGCTGTAACTTGGCAAGTAAACCTTTGGCAGGCACACTTGGACTGACCAGACACATTTTCTTAGCGGGGCGCTGCTCGTTAAGCCAGCGTAATTGACTGGCTTTTGGTGCTAAATGATCGTCAGTACTTAAGCTGCCGATGAGCTGTAGGTTGATGCTGTTTTCCATATATTGATAAGCATCATGATAAGCCCAATACGGCAAAGGTTTTTGTTTAGCACTACTGTTTGCCACTGCTGCATCCATACGTTGGGCAAATTTTTGTGCATTGGCATGATAAAGTTCTTTATATTGCGGATCGGCATGACTATGTATGACGGCAAGAGCACGGGTAATGGCTTTGGCGTTGTTAGGATCCAACCAAATATGTGGATCAAGCGTGCCAGCGATAGGCTTGCCTTTGATATCACGCAAAGGATGGCGATTAAAAGCATCAAACTTAAATAAAGCGATAGAGTTAGGCGCGTCGTTTAAATTTGCTGCCAAGTTATTTTCTAACGGCTCACCAAACCAAACCACAAAGGTACTGTCCTGAATCGCTTTGATATCGCCGGGGCTGATACTACCATGATGCCCAACCTCCCCTGCTTGTAATAATTGCTTGGCAGGGGGCGCGCCTTCAGTAACTGCTTGGCTTAACAAAAATAATGGATAATTACTCACACTCACACTCACCGTTGCCGCTTGAGCTGGTAACGCCAAAAACCCTAACATCAACAAGCTAGCTATTAAGAAGTACTGCTGTGTTAATTGCTGCATCTTATGCAAAAGGTTCTTTTCTTGAACGTTTAAGCTGTTATCTACAATCGGCGTGGCTTTATGAGCATTGGCAATCATGCGTTATTGATCCTATTAAGTCATTGAACTGCGATATCTTTAATATATTAAGCTTCCAATCATTATGTTATACTATAACATAATGAAATCCCACTTTTATTTTGCATTTCAGCTATTCTGTTTTTGCTAACCGCAGTCCAACCTACAAAAGCGATGTTGATTAAAAGTAATAGTAAGGTTTGACAAATCTACGTATTGATATAGCCATTTACCGTTATACTGTGCGGAATTTAATTAAAACCGAATGCTTTCTGCATTTATTAAAAATGCTTTTGGGAGTTTGTGCTATGCCGACCACTTCATCGAACTGTGAGCATGCTCATGACGTGCAAGATTTTACGCCACAGGATGTGACCGAGCGTCTAGAAGCAGCAAAAGAGCAGTCTCGTATGCGAGGTGTGCGTTTTACCCCCTTACGGCAGCAAATATATATGCTGGTATTGCAAGCCAATAAACCAGTAGGCGCTTATGATTTAATCACTCAGTTACAGCAAATGCGACTCTTAGATAATGACAGTGAGCTTGAGGGCACGAAAAATGTCGCACCGCCAACTGTATATCGCAGTTTAGAGTTTTTATTGAGCGAAGGTTTGATTCATCAACTGACCTCTATCAATGCTTATGTACCTTGCTGTCATCCACGCGCTCATCATACGGCAGCCTTTTTAATTTGTGAGCAGTGTCAACGCGTACAAGAGTGTAGCAGCTTACCTGTGCAAGAGATGATGAGCTTTGCTGAAGAAGATATCGGCTTTACCGTTGCTCGTAGTGTGATTGAGCTGAGCGGTCGTTGCCAAGCCTGTCAGTAAAAATTTAGATTACTGTTATATTCAAACCTATTCCCTATCCATATGCGCGGTCATCTGATGAATAATACAAGTAAGCTGCTGAATCTAAGCAATGTCAGCTACTATATTGGTCAACAACGTTTACTGTCTAATATTAATATTGACATTGCTGTCAATGAGACGGTAAGCGTTATTGGTCCCAATGGTGCGGGCAAGTCGACGCTGGTTAAGCTTATTTTGGGACTGATTGTACCAACATCTGGACAGGTCACACCTTCTGAGCCTTTACAGATAGGCTATGTGCCGCAGCGATTTTCTGTGCCACCAATACTGCCATTACGTGTCAGCGACCTTTTAGCGCAAGCCCGTAAAAAACGCCTTACGGCAGAGCAGCGGCAGTTTATATTTGATAAATTATCATTGACCCATTTACTCTCGCGGCAGATGCTGCACCTCTCTGGCGGTGAAACTCAACGGGTATTATTGGCACGGGCGTTATTAGATAAGCCCAACTTATTGATTTTAGATGAGCCGATGCAAGGTCTTGATCCTGAAACGGAGGTTTGGTTGTATCAATTTATTGATGAACTACCGGAATTTTTACGCTGTGCTATGTTAGTAGTCTCGCATGATTTGCACTGGGTCATGAAAGGCAGTCGACGAGTGATTTGCTTGAATAAGCATATTTGCTGTGAAGGTCAACCGAGCGAGCTTGCCATCAGCAGTGAGTTTCAAAAGCTATTCGGTCATCATTACGAGCAACCGTATGTCCATCAGCCGCATGCCTGCGAGCATCACGCACCAAGCTAGATATAATAAAAATCAAATGACTTAAATCAAAAACGACCTGACACCCTTTTTTATAAAAATTTACGGATATGTATTATGAGTGCTTGGTTAGCCATTATTGCGCCTGCTTGGATTGCCGGTAGTATTTTAGCATTGCTTTCAGCACCTTTAGGATGTTTGGTGTTGTGGCGACGTATGGCTTTTTTCGCTGATGCATTAGCACATGGGACATTACTAGGTGTGGCACTGGCGGTATGGTGGCAGATGCCAATGGGTATCGGTATTGCATTGGTCAGCGTGCTGGTGGTATTGGGACTGGTATTTATGGATGATGAACGCTTACCAGCCGATGCTGTACTAGCAGTGGTTGCCGTATCCTTACTGTGTCTGGGACTATTAACTTTAACCCAACTAACCGATCAGCAAGCAAACGTCTTAGGGTTCTTGTTTGGTAACTTGCTTGAGCTTGATTGGGCAGATTTGCCCTTAATTGCTGGCAGCGTATTGGTCGGTTTGGCATTGCTTATTTACATATGGCCTGCCCAAATTAAATTGGCAACCCATGAAGCTTTGGCACGTATACAAGGCATTAACCCTACTCGCCAACGTCTGTTTTTTATGGGCGTATTAGCAGGGTTCTGTGCCATCGCTTTGCAAGCTGTTGGCAGCTTATTGATCAGCGGCTTATTGGTATTGCCAGCTCTTACTGCCCGCCTGTGGTCAGCATCACCAAAACAGATGGTGATTATCGCCCTATTTACAGCACAACTTGGTGTGACACTCGGTGTATGGGGTAGTATTTGGCTTGATATCCAAACTGGACTCTCTATCGTCTTGGTCTTAGCCAGTTTGTTCTTTACCGCTTTAATCATCTCAAAACTGACCACATCAAAATCCATATTGGCAAAGTTTTGGTCGTCACGCCGTTAGAAGGTAGGCCATTTGCCATAACACACTATAGCCATTAGTAATGCTCTCAAATATCTCTTTCCCTTGCACAACTTTATTTCATTAAAATTGATAAAGCTTTCATACGTTTAATGTTGTAAAATTTCACTAATGCTATCAATATGATAGTTAATAGCGCTTTACGCAAGAGGGAACACCCTTCTTATCAGCAGTCTAAAATGCGCTCTATAAAAACGACATTGAGAAATCAGGTGAGCTGCCATAGTGCATTTAATTATCTGAATATCCTAAAAGTGTTCATTGTTAGTCTTCGATAAGGGACAAAATTTAATGCCAAGCTATCCTGTGAGTGCCGTCAGCACGCCAGACGGACAGGTGAATGTATTGCAAATCACTGATTTGCATCTATCATCACATGTGCCGGCTTCTGCTGATGAAACCAGTAGTGAAGTCGCTGTTTGCCAATATAGTTTTGAGGCAATTATCAAGCAAGCATTGAGCAAAGAGATACGGTGTGATTTAATTATTGTAACAGGCGATTTGGTCAATAAAGTAGAGCCTGCTATTTATGACCATATTTTTACAGTATTGAAGGAGACGGGCATTCCTTTTGCCTGTATTGCTGGCAATCATGACGTGACTGATGAGATGGGTGAGGATTTACCTTTTTACCAACGGACGCTGATTGCGAGGGCTTCTGACCCACGTCTGCTTAGCCGTCATTTGATTGAATCTGAGCATTGGCAGCTGCTTTTACTAGACTCATCGATTACTGGCAAAGTAGAAGGCGAGATTACGGCGACCGACATTGATTGGGTACGTGAGCAGCTAGCATCTTGTGCTAAGCCCGCGCTCATCGCGCTCCATCATCATGTATTGCCCGTAGATTCCGAATGGATTGATAGCCATATGGCAGAAAATGCAGAAGAGTTCTGGCAGCATATAACCCCTTTTGAAAATCTTAGCGTTATTATCAATGGGCATACCCATCAAGAGCAAACACGCCATTATCAAGGTGTCACTGTATATAGCACTCCTTCTACCTGCTATCAATTTAAGCCGTTTGAAGACAATTTTGCCTACGATAAAAATATGCGCCCAGGGTATCGTTGGTTGCAATTAGCCAACAATGGAAAGGTTGCAAGCTGGGTTGAAAGACTAGATACTTGACGACCAGTTTTATTGACTAGAATTGATTACTTGTCTGGCTATAATGGTGCTTTGAGTCTGTCGGCTATATTGTTCGCTGATTTTGCTTGATTCGTTATAGAATGGCTGGCAAAGTATAGGTTGATATCGATATAACTAATCGCATTTTTGTCTTGAGAGCTATATTTTGAAGACAGCATTACAAACGATAAATAGTGATAAAAATCACAACAGTTTAATATATCATTAGGCAATATTATAATAGCTAGGATGGCTACATCGACCACAATTTAAGTGTTCACAGTCAGTGACTTATTATTTTATTTAGGCATAACCATTTAAATAAAAATATTTATGACAATATACTTGACCATTGATACGTCATTATCAGCATATTGAGACAAACATTTTAATCAGATCAGCTGTGTTACTAAGTGGTAAAACGTTTTATAAAGGGAAAATTTATAGCGTTTGGTAAATTGATAACGTCTGGTCTTTTGACAGCACGTTTTATTGAATTAATTTGAAAAAGTAGGATACCCATATGAGCACCCTGACCACGAATCCAAGTGATGTTAAGTTTACGCCTTATGCACCTGCCAAAGACGAAGAGTATATGTCTGATGAGCAGTTGGCACATTTTAAGGCAATGTTATTAGACTGGAAGCATCAGCTTATCGGTGAAGCGGATCGCACCAAGACTTATATTCAAGATGAGTCGAGCGCCATGCCAGACATCAATGATCGCGCCACTCAAGAAGAAGAGTTTGCGCTGACTTTGCGTACGCGTGACCGCGAACGTAAGCTTATTCGCAAAATCGACAAGTCTATCTCAGAAATAGAAAATGATGATTATGGTTTTTGTGAAACCTGTGGCGTAGAGATTGGTTTGCGTCGTCTTGAAGCACGTCCAACAGCAACTCAGTGTATTGATTGCAAAACATTGTCTGAGATTAAAGAACGCCAAAACCAAGGTCATACCTAAAAGCGCTTAGGTTTGCTAAATACAAGATATAGTGAACTGAAGCGGTTTTGATCAAGCATGACAATAAGGACGAGCGACCATTGATTGGTCGCTCGTTGCGTTTTATAAATAGGCTTTACGTAGGTTGACGAGTCACCAACAAAATAAGCGTATTTGTTAAATATCTTTTTATAGGTGGATTGTTTATTCTATTCATCTCTCTAGTCATTTTACAATAACTGTCTATGTTGAAAACGTTTACCCCGTCTAAGTCAGAAAAAACCATGCCAACCAATATTGAATTGACGCAGCCTATCGGCCGTTTTGCGCCTTCACCCACAGGTGAGCTGCATCTAGGTTCGTTAACGACCGCGCTTGCCAGCTTTTGTCATATCAAATCACTCGGTGGCAAATGGTTATTACGTATCGAAGATACGGACACCGAACGTTGTGACAGACAGTTTACCGAGCAAATTTTGATAGATTTAGAGGCGCTTGGGCTCAACTGGGATGACGATGTTATTTTTCAATCTGAGCGCATTGATATTTATAATGATTATGTCTGTTCAGTATTAAGTCCTTTGACTTATGGCTGTCAGTGCTCACGTAAGCGTTTAGAGCATTATTGGACACAGCAAGAACAACAAATAGCGCTTAATGATGTAAAATTATCCACTGACTTGTCTATTAACGATAATAGAAAAGTAGATAGTGATCTACAGCCCAATAGGCAACGCTATCCACGTTTTTGTATTGAGAAGGATTTAAGTCCTATACAACATAAACTGCGTATACAGCTGCCAGATTACTGTATTGGATTTAATGATGGTATTCAGGGCATACAGTGGGATAATCCGCAGCAAACTTTAGGGGACATGGTGGCTCGACGTCAAGATGGCATGATTAATTATATTTTGGCGGCAAGTCTTGATGATGGACTACAGCAAGTCACCCATATCATGCGTGGTTTGGACATCTTACCGATGACGACTGCTCAAATCAGTATCATGCAAGCAGCACGCTTACCGACGATCAGTCATTGGTATCATCTGCCCTTGATATGCAATTCAGATGGTCAAAAACTTTCCAAGCAAAATCTTGCGCAGCCTATCGATACTCGTCATCCAAGTAAATTACTTGCGTATGCGTTAAAGCTATTAGGGCAGTTACCAGTCGAGCATGACTCGCCAGAGCGTATGCTAAATCAAGCAATTGCTCAATGGGATAACACGCCATTACAAGGTAGGCAGTCTTTAAATATGCCCACTATTTAACAAAAAAACGCCGCTATAAGCGACGCTTCTCTAAATCAAAAATACCAATTAGTAATAGCGACATTGGCTTTTTTCAATCTCAGGACTTTCTTTATAAATCTTTAGTAGCACTGCCACCATCACTAGGCTAATCAACATTGATGAGCCACCATAACTAAAGAAAGGCATTGTCAAACCTTTAGTCGGAATTGCACCCATATTCATTGCAGCATTGATAATGGTCTGCGCAATAAACACGACCGCAATGCCAAAAGCAGTATAGCTCATGCGCATCTGCCGACGCTTTAGAGCGGTATAACTAATACGCATGGCACTACCGATAATCAGCGCTTCAAGTATCAGAATCATCGTCACCCCAACGAAACCCAATTCTTCACCCGTAATGGCTAATAAAAAATCGGTATGCGCTTCCGGCAAATGCGACAGTTTTTGCACGCTTTCACCATACCCAACACCAGTAAACTGTCCACGGCCAAAGGCAATTAAACTGCGTGCCAACTGATAATCAGTATCTTGCACATCATCAAATGGGTCTAGAAAAGACATCACTCGTACCAATCGGTACTGTACCGTCGCAACCATTAATACTGCGCCGCCGACAGCGACCGCACCCAAGGCGATAAATTGTTTGTAAGGAGCACCAGCGATATAAAAAATCGCAAAGACCATACCAATAATAACCACAAAGGAACCAAAATCTGGCTGCGCTAATAATAGGAAGGTTATCATCCCAACCACCAACGCAATCCTTAAAAAGCCATCCCAACCGTTACGAACTTCGAATGAGCGCCGTACGACAAAATCTGAGACAAATATAATCATTACAAGCTTTGCAAGCTCTGCTACTTGGAAGTTAAATCCCGCTAAGGTTAACCAGCGCTTCGAGCCATTAATGGGCGTGCTAAATAAGGTCGCAAATAGCAAGGCTCCCGTAATGGCTAAGAGTATAAATTGGGTTTCGGTCTTATATAAGGTCTTTAAGGATACAACCCGATAAGAAACCGCTGCGATAGCCAGTCCAATGCCCATGTATAGAAGCTGATTGTAGAAAAACTTTAGCTCTGTCATGCCGCGACTGAGCGCAAAAGGAATAGACGCCGAAGCCACCATTAATAGGCTCAGCACCAACATACAGCCAACACTAGATAATAAAATCGCACGCGCAGATGGCATAGATAAAACGCCATCTGAACCGTTAGGTTGTCGAGATTGAAAAGAAGAACGAAAGAGAGAAGAGAGCGCCATAATTTTATATACACTAGCAAACGAAAAAACACGGCGTTTATGCAACGCCACCGTTTAAAAATTAAAAAGAGATATTGTTAAATAGACTTGACTAAAAAGTTGCGCATAAGCAAGTGTCGATTAGAAAACCTTCAATTAATACTCATCAAAGTATTCACTGTCTATGCTACAGCCTGTAATTCTTGACCATAATGCTTCTCTTTGACAGTAGCAGCAATTTATAAGCAAAACAATCATTTATCCAGAAAATGCTTGTCATGTTTACGATTATAAAGCGCAGGTCACATAATATTGTAACAAGACACTTTATAAGACTGAATAGGGCGATATAGATGCTTGGGTTTTGCCGTTTATGATCGAAATCTTTAAGACACAACATCCAATTGTTTAACGAGCTGGCTAAAGTGCTCGCCGCGGGCGACAAACCCATCAAACTGATCGAAGCTTGCACAAGCAGGTGACAATAATACCGCCTGTACTTGCGACAAACTACTTGCTGTTACTTGCTCAATCGTCGCAAAAGCATTTTCTAATGTCTGACATTGATGCAGGCTGACCTCATCGCTGAGACCCGCTGCGCGTAAATGCTGCTCAATCTGCTTACCGTCTTCACCAATAAACAGCACTTGACTCACATATTGATTGATAAAGGGCGAAAGTTCACCGAACTGCTGACCTTTACCTTGACCGCCCAATATTAATAGCAGCTTACCGTCTTTTGGCGCATAAACTGCACCTAAACCTTCAACAGCCGCCATAGTTGAGCCAATATTAGTGCCTTTAGAGTCATTAAAATAATCAATGCCAGCGACTGTAGAGACATATTGGCAGCGATGCTCAAGCCCTGCAAACTGCTGCAAAGTAATGAGCATACTTTCAAGCGGCAAACCAGCAAGCTCGCCCAATGCCAACGCTGCTTGGGCATTAAGCAGGTTATGACGCCCTTTTATCTTGAGTTTGTCTGCCGATATTAGACGCTCTGTGCCGCGTGCCAAATAAGTTTGTCCGGCGGTATCCGTAATAAGTCCATAATGTCCTTTATTAGGCGCATGGATACCAGTACTCAATCTTGGCAAACTGTCTGATACCAGTGGCCGCGTCAAGGCATCTTCTCGATTAATCACTACTGATTTGGCACCTTGAAAGATACGGTGTTTGGCTTGGTGATAGCCGAGCATATCGCCATGACGATCTAAGTGATCAGGCGACATATTGAGGACTGTCGCGACCTGCGCTCCTAAGTTGGTGACCGTTTCTAACTGAAAGCTGGATAACTCTATAACCGCCAGCTCCATCTCTTTATCACTCAGTAGGCTCAGCGCTGGCACACCAATATTACCGCCTACGCCAACATTGATACCTGCATCTGCCGCCATTTGTCCGACCAGTGTCGTAACGGTGCTCTTGGCATTTGAACCTGTAATCGCAACGATTGGTACTGTACAAGCCTCACAAAATAGCTGAATATCACTGACCACTGGAATATTTGCAGCTCGTGCCGCGGCAATGGCGACATTATCTAAAGAGATACCAGGGCTGATAATAATCCGTGCCGCTTGTTGTAATAATTCGGCATCGATCGCACCAAACTGCCTGATATCAATAGTAGCAGGTAGCTTATCTGCTAACGCAGGATTTTCCTGATTGTCAGTCACGGCAACTTGGTAGCCTTGCTCGGCCAAATAATGCGCGACCGATAACCCCGACTGCCCCAAACCGACCACGACTTGTAAACCACTGCCTTTATGAAGTAAGGTTTCTGTTGCGGTGCTAGCGGTCATGGCTTTTCCTTTTATGAAACGAATAAATAAACGAACAAAATAATATCAAGAAAACAGACAATCAACATACTGCACATATCGCCTGAACCATTTGATTAAAATGAATAGCATGATAACGGTATCAACCATATTTCGGTACTGATTTTTCAATACTTTATACAATGAGACGGCGGTTTTTATATTGAGTGGCTAATGCTATAATAGCGACCTTAGTAAGAGCGACTATATTGACGACAACTTCAGCATAGCATTTTAGTTTAGCATGTTGTCACGATTATCGTGCGACTGTCGCCTCTTATTGGCGATGTTTCATATTACGCTAATAGTATGATAGGCATGTTCTCCCTTATTTTTCATCATATGTATTTTTATAATTTTTCTGACAGTTTATCTGTCTTCTTCTACCGCAGACCATGATTGCGGACACAGTTTTATCATTCTAGAAATGCTCATCACAATGCAATCATTCTATCACTGAGTAATGATTGCTTTTTTCGTCCCCAACTATATGCAGTTTACTTATGACATCTTTTTTTGGTAATTTACGTGAAGAGTGGTTTTCCAATATTCGTGGTGATACCTTATCAGGTTTAGTCGTTGCTCTGGCACTGATTCCAGAGGCCATTGCCTTTTCTATCATCGCTGGTGTCGACCCAAAAGTTGGTTTATATGCCTCATTTTGCATCGCAGTAGTCATCAGTTTCGTTGGTGGACGTCCGGGTATGATTTCGGCAGCTACAGGAGCCATGGCACTGGTCATGGTTGACTTGGTTGCCGACCACGGTCTGCAATACCTACTTGCTGCAACTTTATTGTGCGGTGGTATTCAAGTCGTTATGGGCATCTTAAAGCTGGGTAATCTGATGCGTTTTGTATCGCGCTCAGTCGTTATCGGTTTTGTGAATGCGCTGGCAATTTTGATATTTGCCGCGCAGTTGCCTGAGCTCAACCCTGCCACTGAACGCGTTGGTCTGACGGTTTATATAATGACTGCTGCAGGTTTGGCGATTATTTATTTATTTCCCCTCATTCCTAAAATTGGTCGCGTTATTCCATCGCCACTGATTTGCATTGTAGGTTTGACAGCTGTTGCCATGTATATGAATCTTGATATTCGTAACGTTGGTAGTATGGGCGACTTGCCAGATTCATTACCGATGTTTTTGCTTCCTGATATTCCCCTAAACTTGACTACCTTACTTATTATCGCGCCTTATTCTATCGCGCTTGCCATCGTAGGTTTGTTGGAATCTATGATGACAGCAACCATTGTTGATGAGCTGACCGATACACCAAGCGATAAAAACCGTGAATGCCGTGGTCAAGGTATCGCTAACGTCGTATCAGGATTCTTTGGCGGTATGGCTGGCTGTGCAATGATTGGGCAGTCAATGATTAACGTAAAATCTGGTGGGCGTACCCGTTTATCATCGCTCATCGCTGGTGTCGTACTACTGATTATGGTGGTGTTTTTAAATGATTGGGTCAGCTTGATACCGATGGCGGCGCTGGTAGCTGTGATGATTATGGTATCTATTGGTACCTTTAACTGGCAGTCTATTCGTGAATTTAAGACCCATCCTATGTCATTTAATATTGTCATGCTAGCGACAGTTTTGACCACCGTTTTTACTCACAACTTAGCATACGGCGTGGGTGTTGGCGTACTATTATCTGCTTTAGCTTTTGCTAACAAAATTGGTCAATTCTTAACCGTATTTAGCGAATATGATGACAGTAGCAATACGCGTTATTATTACGTTCAAGGACAAGTATTCTTTGCATCTACCACGCAGTTTTTGCAAAGCTTTGATACCAAAGAGGCATTAGATAATGTTCACATCGATGTGAGCCAAGCGCATTTTTGGGATATCAGCGCAGTAGATACCTTGGATAAGCTGGTGATACGCTTGCAGCGCGAAGGTATTGAGGTAAAAGTCGTTGGATTGAACAGTGCCAGCCGTACGCTTATCGATCGTTTTTCTATTCATGATCGCCGAGATATTGGCTTATTAGATTAGCACTGTATGTGTGTTATCAAGCTGATATAAACGAGTGGTTTATTGATCAGTAATTATATTGGTATATAAATCAGGTTGGGCAGTTGAGCGCCATATCTCGACTGCCCAGCTTGCATTTAAGTTATTGAAATGATGTGATGCCTCTATGAGTAATTTGAAGCCAGATAGCGTGATTGCCTGCTTAGACTGCCCAAACCATGTGCAAGCTGTATTGGAAGCAAGCATGTGGGCGTCTATCCGCTTGCAAGCCCCGATTGGACTGCTGTATTCAGTGCCAAGCTTACAGCAGAAGGCAGCCGTTGATTATTCGGGCTGCCTCAATATTGATGATGAAAATACCTTACTAGATCAATTCACTACAAAAGAGCACTTGAGTAATTGCGAGTTAAAAGCGCAAGGTAAGCTTCTTTTACATCAAGCAAGCAGCTATTGCGAGCAGCAACGTCACAAAATCAAGACTTATACGCTGCATCGGCATGAAAAGCTCGATGACAGTATTAATTATGTCGATGACCAAGCCCAACTTATCGTGATTGGTCATCATGTCACTTGTAAATCGACTCTAAGCCAGCTTATCCGCTCAAGTCACTGCCCCATTTTGGTGACTCATGCACCATTTTTGCCCCCTACCAGTGCTTTATTTGCGTTTGATAATAGTCCTACTTCGCACAAAATGCTGAATTGGCTTTGTAAAACACCTTTAGTGCGCGCCTTGATGATCCATATCGTCATGGTCGGCAAAGAGAATTCTGAAAACTGCGATGCATTACGTGAAGCCTACGCGCGCCTAAAACAAGCTGGTATTAAATGCAAAAAAACCTTGCTCGACTGCCGTGATGTCACTGCAGCGCTAACCTACTATCAACGTGACAACGATATTGGTCTACTGATGACAGGTGCCTTTGCCCAGCCGCGCTTGATTGAGCTGCTCAAAGGCAGTGACACCAAAAAGCTATTAGGTAGCACCACTACTCCGTACTTATTGTTCCCCAAGGCCTAAAGACAGCCTCTTAGCTTATTCTTTTTGACACAAAGGCTACCTGTTTATCGATATAGAGACTACTCTTTATATCGATAAACAGGTAGCCTTTATCTTTTCTAGCTGTTTTTATATCCGACAATCATTTAGCAAATCATCACAGGAAATAAAGCCATATCCTCCCCAAAGTGATTAAAAAGTTAGTTATAATAAAGTTTGTATTCATGTAACGTTACAGGTTAATTGTCTATTTATACACAGTAAAACGAGGATTATGTTTGCTGTATAAACGCCATTTTTGTCATTGTGCTAATGATTTTGAGTAAATGCGCCTTATTTTACCTTCCCCCTTGAGTAAGTTTGGCACAATTCTTGAATCATTTAATATAAGCATGATCATAATATGTTGCATCAAATGGCATCTATTGACCTGCGACATCACCCATATAAGGATTTTTTTATGAAGCTAATCACTGCGATCTTAAAACCGTTTAAGCTCGATGATGTGCGTGAAGCGCTTTCTGACATTGGTGTAAAAGGCGTTACCGTCACTGAAGTCAAAGGTTTCGGTCGTCAAAAAGGTCATACTGAGCTCTATCGCGGCGCCGAGTACGTGGTGGATTTTTTGCCTAAAGTAAAAGTGGAAGTGGCGGTGATGGATGAGATGGTTGAGCCAGCTATTGAAGCTATCACGCGTATCGCTAGTACCGGTAAAATCGGAGACGGTAAGATATTTGTGACCAATCTCGAGCAAGTCATTCGTATTCGTACGGGTGAGACAGGTCCTGACGCTATCTAAGCGCAAGACTTACCTATAAATATCTCTTTATAGGTCATACCGATCTCTGTATTGCATATATTCAAGGGGGAATTAACATGCAAAATCAAATCTTTGAGCTCCAGTACGCGCTAGATACGTTTTACTTTTTAATGTGTGGCGCGCTTGTCATGTGGATGGCTGCGGGCTTCACAATGTTAGAGGCAGGGCTGGTTCGCTCAAAAAATACTGTCGAAATCCTAACAAAAAATATCGCGCTTTTTGCGACTGCCTGTACCATGTACATGATATGCGGTTATGCCATCATGTATGACGGCAATCTGTTTTTGAGTGGTATTGCAGGTACCGAAAGTTTGGTCACTGATGCATTAGCTACCTCAGCTGAAAACGGTTTTAATGGCGATGCCGTTTACTCCAGCGCGTCCGACTTTTTCTTTCAAGTGGTCTTTGTAGCCACCTGTATGTCTATCGTCTCAGGCGCGGTCGCTGAACGTATGAAACTATGGTCATTCTTACTGTTTGCCGTGGTGATGACTGGGGTCATTTATCCATTAGAAGGCAGCTGGACATGGGGTGGTAAGGAAGTCTTTGGCTTATATAGTCTAGGCGACTTGGGTTTCTCTGATTTTGCAGGCTCTGGCATCGTACATATGGCAGGTGCGGCGGCGGCGTTATCAGGTGTACTACTTTTAGGAGCGCGCCTTGGTAAATACGGCGTTAAAGGCGAGATACGCGCTATTCCTGGTGCAAACTTACCACTGGCAGCGCTTGGTACCTTAATCTTATGGATGGGCTGGTTTGGCTTTAACGGTGGTTCTGTATTAAAACTGGGTGATATCGCTAGCGCCAATTCTGTCGCTGTCGTGTTTTTGAATACCAATGCTGCCGCTGCTGGTGGAGCGATTGGTGCCTTGCTCATCGCACGCCTTATATTTGGTAAAGCCGATTTAACCATGCTCTTAAACGGTGCATTGGCAGGTTTGGTTGCCATCACTGCAGAACCTTTAACGCCGTCAGCACTACAAGCTACCTTATTTGGTATGACTGCTGGTGTCATCGTTGTCTTATCGATTTTACTACTAGACAAAATAAAAATTGACGATCCGGTAGGCGCTATTTCTGTCCATGGTGTGGTGGGTTTATTTGGTCTGCTTATTGTACCGCTGACCAATCCGGCAGCGTCATTGCTTGGTCAACTAGTCGGTGCTGCGACTATTTTTGCATGGGTCTTTATAAGCAGCTTAATCGTTTGGAGCATTATTAAGTTTGTCATCGGTCTGCGTATCTCTGAAGAAGAAGAATATCAAGGTGCTGATATTGCCGAATGTGGTATGGAAGCCTATCCAGAATTTATAAGATAGGGAATATATTAATAATTCTGCTTTAAGAATGCTGTAGTGCTGCTAGCAGGGATTTCAAAGTCTCTGCCACGCATTGCTCACAGTTTACGATGAACATCTATCCTAGCAAAGCTATAGTTATCTTATACCGCTTTTGTTTTGAGATGAATATCTAATCAGGATCTCAATTTTACTTTAAACAGAAATATAACAACAGACACTACTAAAAAATCCCGCAATACCTTTCGGCAATGCGGGATTTTTTTATTCTTTATTAATACTTAGCTTAATAAAGAGAATTACAGTAACTCAGACTTATTTCTTTTTCCACGTTTGACTACGTGAGAATGGCCCTAAATGACCTTTTAGATCAAGATTGCTACCATTCAAGTTAGCAGTCAATTTATAAGTCTTGTTCTTTTCAGGGTCAGTAATCTTACCACCACTGTATTTACCATTACCATCAGCTTTTAGTCCAGAGATAATCGTCATACCAACGTGCTTCTGACCTTTCTCTGACACGGTACTGATAAGCTTACCAGTCAACACGCCATTTGACTCGGTGATTTTAACCACGCCTTTTGGCTTGCCTTCGTCATAAGTCTGCCAAGTAGTATTGGCTAATGGATCAGCAGCGAATGCCATGCTTGCTAAACTGATACCAGCAATTGCTAATGTAGTTTTTGCGAATAGTTTCATAAATAGACTCCCTTCATTCAATGATTATTAGAAACGATATGTTTCTATGTCCTAAGCTCATCCTTTGCCAACAATTTTTTATTACAGCTCAGTGGTACTATATTCAGTTTTCGCTCATTAGTACAGCAAATACCAAATGACCAATTTACTCTTTATAAAAAATCTGGACAGCATAAGCGTTGTCTTGACCCATTATAAGCAATTTTAAGAATTTGCCTAGTAATTTTTTTATAGTTTATTATTTCTATAAAATCAAAACTATATCAATAAGTTACAGGAAAGGATTGTCTATAATTTTGCCCGATTGGTCATCTTTTTCTTTTGACTTAGCCTCATCATTGCTATAAAGACTTTTACTTTCGAAGGCGCTTAAAATTTTACCGCTAAGCTCATGCAGCTGTTTTGCCTGCTCATATCCAGTGTCATTTAAGACCAGATTAATGTCCCCATAAATAATAATTTTATCTTCTTGATTTTCAATCACTAGCTCACCAATTTGCATGCTTTGGTGGTTATTAGCAAATGGGTCAATCATTTAATCCCCCTCTTTTCATGAGTAGCATATTACAGGATGTATCAGAATCACACAGGTTTAGCAATATTTAAACGACCTATGTTTGCAATTGTGTCATGAGCCATTCAAAGATTGCTACTACGAATAATATCCAAGCAGGCTCTTCTACCTCTGTGGTTGGTAGATCTATCGCTTCGCCAGCCTTTAGCGGTAAATCCAGAGCTTGTACTTTAGTCTTTGCATCAAGTACCGGCAAGACGTCAATACCAATTTTAGACGTCAATTCGTCAATACTAATGATTTCTATACGCTCAGATTCGTCGTTTGGCGCATAGTAAACACCTGCTTGATTGATCGCTGGAATATAAACGGCTTTAAAAAAATGACTGGGCACCAGTACCCGCCCTGCTAATTGTTTAGCTTTTTTATCAGTAAATGCAACCCCTGTGACAGTATAGACTTCACCATATTGCTGCGTTAAATAGCGAGTCGCCGATTCAATATTGCGCCAGATATAGCGATTATTACGTGGTGATTGCGGGGCTATATTAGCAAGGCTAAAGCTATCATACTGCTGACTTCGATTGGCCATGTCACCATTAGGCGCTAAATGTCCGCGGTCATAACCTGAGCCTGAATAGTCAGAGAGCTTGGCACGCATGGACTGTGGCAATCGGCTTTCTTCATGAAAGCTGTCTTCACGGTCGATTTGTTTGGCCTGCTGTAAACGCTTACGATCTAGATATTCTGCTGACCATAATGGCGTACGTGATATACCAGAATACATGACAGCGAAACCGTCCATACATAGTGCTTGGGTATTATTACTGAGCTTCGTATTGCTGAATTCAGGATAGACACCACCATAAAATGATTGGCTGCATTGTGTAAAATCATCAGCATGTACCGTTGATACGCTTAAAGCGGTAGCAATTATTACCGTTATCGTGCTGTTTTTTAGATTAAATCTTCGCTTAAAAACACTTCTCATGCAACTTTCAACCATTTATGCTTACTATTACGTATGCTCTATCCTAGCAGGCGTCTACCAATAAAGAAAGATACTGCGCACACCGTGACATTTTAAATGCTATCCGCTATACTAGGTCCTGCAAAAATCAGTGCCTGTATATCATATACAGTATTTAAAAGCTTGGAGTCCTAATCAGATTGTCAATGGTCTGTGCAGTATTTAAGTGAGTATGACTCAAAACGGTGAAGTGGGTGAGTGGCTGAAACCGCACGCCTGGAAAGTGTGTATACGTTAATAGCGTATCGAGGGTTCGAATCCCTCCTTCACCGCCAATCTTAGTTATTCCCTGTTTTCCTGTCTTGTCCTACCCTATCCTAAACAACCCTTAAAACCTTTAATAGCAAGACTTTCAGTCTATGCTTATTCTCTATTGCTGTCCCAATCATTCCCGTTCAACCCTATGTATCCCACGTGTTGTGTTGGTCTATTCGTTGGTCATACTATTTTCCTCTTTGGGTTAGTATAACCTCTTAGGCGCTGTCCAATTTAATTATGCCACTACAGTCATATACAAACAAAAAAACGGTGCCTCAAGTAGGCACCGTTTTTAAATTATTAAACACAGCTACCAAGTATTTTTTGATCAATTACGAGCATGACTATGTTTATTATCTAAATTGGTTTTGACGTAATGGGTTATGCAGGCTTCTCATTAATTATTTTTATCAAGGATAGAGCCTAAACTTAGTCAAAAGAGTTTTTAAAAACGGAAAAACAGTCTTTACAGCTAAATTCTCAATACTTTATTAGACTAAGGCATACTACAACACTCCGATACCGCTCAACAATAACTGACCGCCTGCAACTAATAACAACATACCGAATGCTCGCTTTAGTATCAAGGCTGGCAATACATGGGCAAGCTTAGCCCCAACTTTGGCCATCGCGAAGCTTGCAACTGAGATACATATAAATCCACTAATATGTATAAAGCCTATAGTGCCTTTAGGAAGATTGACAACATCTTGACCAAACCATGCAAAACCCACCGCTCCAGCTACAGCAATTGGTAAACCACAAGCAGCCGACGTTCCCACCGATTGTCTCATCGGTAATCCTGCCCAATTTAAAAATGGAACAGTCAAGCTACCACCGCCAATACCGAAAATAGACGATGCCATACCAATAGCACTACCAGCACCAAACTGCACACTAGCAGGCGGTAAAGGCCTGTCTAATTGTTCCTTATTGGATAAAAACAACATTTTCAAAGCCATTAATAATGCCCCAATACCAATAATGACTTGCAATATATCACCATCAATCATATCGGCAATCCCTGCCCCAACTAGACCACCAATTACTAAACCTAATGCCATACTACGCCAGACTTCCCAACGTACACCACCACGTTTGTTATGTGCGGTCAATGAACTAATAGAGGTTACGGCAATAGTCGCTAGAGAGGTTCCAATAGCTAAATGTGTGACTACCTCAGGTGAAAAATTGTATGCGGTAAAAATCCACACGAGTACTGGTACAATAATCATGCCGCCGCCTACACCAAACAAACCAGCACTGACCCCTGCGAACGCACCTGCAATAACAAACCACACATACAACATGTAGAGCCTACCTTTTGATTATAATAAATCACAAATAATGATGATTATTTTATCTGATGACCTTATTAAAAATTTTATAAAAAACCACTTATCAGGCTCTAAATTATAAAAACTATTAACTAGCACCTTAGCTATTTCTGTCTATCCACTCTTTTAACCCATCTACATTACGAAAGTCGTCCCAACTTCTACAAGGCACATGCGGCAGCAAATTATTTACCATTCTGGACAAAGCATTTCCTGGCCCTATTTCTATCACCATACTTGGCTGATATTCTTCGATATTTTCCATACAAAAGTACCAGTCTAACGCATGGTCTATTTGACGTGACAAGATTTCTAAACCTTGATGTGTATCGCTGTACCTTATTCCTTCAGTTGCACTAATGATGGGAGTTGTCATAGAAGGTAAAGCCAATGTCTTAGTATATTTACGAAATCCTTCTGCAGCACCTTGCATCATTACTGTATGGGATGGCACAGACACGTTTAACAGCTGCACACTTTGTGCACCTAGTGTTTGTGCAACTTGTGCAGCCTGTTCAAGATCATTTTTATTACCACCTATAATGAATTGGTCCCTATTGATCTTTATAGACAGATAGGTGTTGCTTTCTTCAAGCAGTTGCTCAAGGTTCCTATCAGAAACACCTTTGATTGCTAATAACCCGCTAGACTCTGTTACTTCTTGCTGCATGAGGTTGGCTCTTTTACTAACTAAATCTAACCCGTCCTCAAATGTGAGTTGGCTACTACAACAAAAGGCACTTGCTTCTCCCAAAGAATACCCAGCAAAAGCCGTTGGTGCTGAAATCAATTGACGTAGCTGATGCCATCGATAATATTGCAAAGTATAAATAAACGGTTGCGCAACTTTGTTATCAAATAATTTATCACTATCAGAATTTTCATTGAAGAGCTCGGGTGCAATAGCACTTAGAATCGATCGCTCGTGCTCCGAGGTATAGGTCAGTATTTCATTCACATGCTTTTGGCTTTGTAGGCCTTGCCCACTAAATAAGATAATTAAATTCATTTTCCACCTTATAAAAGAAGATTGTGACGGCTAGTAAGTCGGCACTGCCACCTGGGCTGAGGTTATTATGAATAAAATATTGATTAATATTACTTACTTTCTGCCGCCAATTTAGCTGATGTACACCACCTTCCTGCAAAAACTGTTTCGCCAACGCTTGCGCATTTTCTAAGTCTTTTATCCCGCCTCGCCACACGATATTAGTATCTGACAATACAGATATCAGTGTCATTAATGCCTGCATACTGGCTTTTTCAAAATCTCGAGTGCTATAGATAGTGTCATAGAAGCATGGCAAAACGTCAGTTAAAATAATCTCAAAGCCATTAGAAACCATTTCGATAGCACCAGTTATGCCGTGCTTCTTAAACATTTTTTGACCGTGGCTATCTGGCTCACGCTGCAGACGAGTCGTTAAATCAAACTGCCACCTATCCACCAGTTGCTCACAGATACTGTTAGCGGTTAATGGTATTTCTGCTTGTATACATCTACCAATCGCTGCACAGACAAAACCTAAATTAAATATAGCCCCTTTATGGGTATTAACATTCTTGGTCGCCTCTCGCATTTTTGCTTCTTGATAAATTCCCATATTTTTTAAATCATCAAATGGTCTGTCATCATAGCCAAACTGACTTAACGTGGAAAAATACCCTTTCAAAGATGTGATGCTATTAATAAAAGTAAGATGGTTCATATCTGTGTGACTGCCATTACTGGAGGGACAGACAAGACCTGGTTTATTTTCCAAACTTAACTCATCATATAAAGCTTCACATGCTAATTCATCAATCTGCTGCCAGACTGCCTGTATGGGCAATAAAGGTTTGTTTGTTTGATCTAATAAAGTGTTCAAATTCATCAGTATTCCATCCTAGTAATACGTCTATTTTTTGAAGTTTGATATCACAAAGGGTTTTTACTAAAACGGTTGGAACATCAAACATAATGGCGTAGATTAGTTCATTAAAAGATATGTCGTTACATCCATGTAATCTTATCTCCCCATCAATTTTTAAACCCACAGTAGATTTTGCAAACAGGTTCAAGGCTTCCACTTCTAACAATATTTGTGAGATATTATTGCTGTGTGCAACGATCAAAACATCCAAATCTGATGTTGGTTTCACAAAAGGCAAATCCGTAAAATATTGATTGGCAAAGGAGCCATAGACATGCACATCACAATCTAAATAAGAACAGCGTTCGATAAATTTTTGAGCGTGTTCTCGAATCGCTTTCGGCAACTGAGGCACTAAAACCTCAAGCGCTAAAGGTGGCTTGATAATTTCAGGTATTTTAGATAGTGTTAGTGCCAATCGATATTTACGACCGTCTTCTATATAACTAGTAGCAACTTTGATTACATTGGCAATGTCTTGTCTACAAGCAGTCAGTGGCTGTTGAGATTCAATCATCTTACCAACAGCCATCGTCACAGATAAAGGTAGGGATGCATTCATAAAATCGTATGACTCATGTGGTTGTAAGTAAACTAAATCATGACGTTGCATACATCTCACCTCTATAAAAATCTGCTTAGAATTAAGCCATCAGAACTGACTCAACAATCTCGTTGCATAATAAACGCCCTTTTCTTTCTTCTGCTACTTGCCGGCGATCATCTATAAGAAAATCATCAATATGCATCAGCTGGGATTCAAGAGCATTTTCGACCAGATGTTCATTAAGCTCTTTCCAGATATCATCAACTGCTCCCATTGCATAATAGTTCTCTACACCTGGAGCAAAAATGGCTGATGTCTGTGACAAGGACTTCAGTTTATCTAACGGTATTTTGGTTACCCTGGACATCGCATTTAAGTCCATTACTTTAACTTGGCTTGATTGCATAGCAAATACTTGATTTGCCATGAGACCATAAGATAAAAACCCACCACTAACCGCCTCACCCAAGACAATGGCTATATTTGGATGAGCGCTACGTCTGAGCAAATCTACACAAGATGCTAGATGAGCAAATGTTCTGTTTAAACATAACAGCTCATCAGCTCTCGATGAGTCTTGCCCCATCGTGTCTACAATAAATACGATGGGTGTTTTTTGACCTTTTGCTATGACATCTAATATCTCATTAGCAAGGGTCATTGCAATCAGCTGGTTCATAGCTGCAGAATCGACTGTACCAATAATTTCAACTTTTCCAAGTTTAGTGTCTGCACTACCTCGTATCATTGAATGCTCAATGCGATACTCAAGATTATTGGGGAAAAGCTTTTCTAAAATTGTTTTGGTTTGCATGATATTATCCTTTTTTAATAGCTCTAACCTGTTGAGCGCTAAGCATGGAAATAGATTCAGGGTTGTCTATATTCATTGCCTGCCAAATTTGTATACTATCTTTCTCACCAAACCACTGATCATATTGGTTCTGCAATGACGCTTGCTGTTGCTGCAAATACGCTAAGTCTAAATCCACAGCAGGTTGCTGAAGAGCCTCAATAATCCCTTGAGTAATATCATTTACATCGTCTTCTACTAAGAAGTCGACATGATCGAGCAAATAACGTGTTTTACCACCTGTCACTCGCCATACTAAAGCCCTGTCTTTAGAGTCAAACTCTTCTACACCCTTAATAGTTTCAATGACTTCAGGACCTGAAAGAGCCAAACGTCCCTCTTCTGTCATGATAACGTGCGTACTTAGGCACGCACATATACCCATGCCACCAAAGGCACCATTCGTACCACCAATGACGGTAATAATAGGAATGCCAGCATTTCGAACTTTTAACATCGCACGCATAATCTCAGAAATCGTGATCAAACCAGCGTTTGCCTCGTGAAGGCGAACACCACCTGAATCAACCAAAAATATGATGGCTTTAGGCTTTTCCTCAATAGCTTTGAGTAACATGCCGACAATTTTTGCCCCATGTATTTCCCCTACAGCACCCCCCATGAATTTGCCTTCTTGAGCAATCATGTATACTGGCTCATCTTGAATTTTTGCTTGCCCAATAATGACACCATCATCAAAACTGCCTACAATATCTAACGAGGCAAGGTTGGGACTCACAGGGATACTGCCGGGTTTAAGAACTTCTTGAAAACTATTCTTATCAACAATACTCGTGATTCGATTACGTGCCGTCTTTTCATAAAAGCTTTGTTGAATATTTGAACTATCCATTTGATTCTTCCTCTAAGATATTAATCGCTTGGCTTAAACGTAAACTCACTACTGCAGGAGTCGCACCCATATCATTGACTTTAAACTCCAATCCGCCTACTGCATAACGACTAGAAAAATCCTTTAACACAGTCTCCCAAATATGATCAAAGCCTGTGACTGAGGTATCAATAATGAATTTGCTACTTTCATTGTTCGCTAGCGGTGTTACTAATACTTCTAAGTTGCCTGACCCAACCACACCGCAAATAACTTCTTTTTTGATATTTTCGATTGGTTGTGAAATGAAGTCGAAATTAAGTACATTCATAGTTATATCCTTAGTATTGTTTTACCAGTTTCTAAAACGGCTTGGTGGAGAGTAAGTACCATTGGACCACTTCACTAAATCTTTGACAGATTTGGCTGCCAATAAATCCCTCGTCGCTTTTGAAGCATCTACGCCAATATCTTCTGGTCTTTGGATAATCCCACGCTGTCTTAATTCTTTGACTTTTTCATGATCTCGTTGCAGACCGACAGGTGTGTAACCCGCTACACCGCGAATGGCCTGCTCTCTCTCTTCTGGAGTGCGACATAATAATAAGTTTGCGATACCTTCCTCGGTCACAATATGTGTGACATCATCGCCATAGATCATGATGGGTGGAAAGTCACTTCCCATCTTTTCTTGTAGTTGCCATGCATCAAGCTCTTCCACAAAGACAGAATCCATATGCTCACGATAAGTTTCTACCATTTGCACCACTAGCTTACGACCTTTTACCACGCGTCCATCTGTCGCTTCTTTACCTGCTTTGAGATATGCATAGCTAGAATGTCTACGTCCATGTGGATCTGACCCCATATTGGGAGCCCCACCAAAACCTGCAATGCGGTCTACCGTCGCTGTCGAACTATTACCTTGTAGATCAATCTGTAAAGTTGCCCCTATAAATAAATCGCAAGCATACAAACCTGCCGTTTGACTAAAAGCACGGTTGGATCTCATACTTCCATCTTTGCCTGTAAAAAATACATCAGGGCGGCTTTGAATATATTCATCCATCCCTACTTCTGAGCCAAAGCTATGAATACTATCCACAAACCCACTTTCTATCGCTGGAATCATAGTCGGATGAGGATTAAGTGCCCAGTTAGTACAAATTTTACCTTTGAGGTTTAATTCTGCGCCGTAGGTAGGTAAGAGCAACTCAATTGCTGCTGTATTAAAGCCAATCCCATGATTTAAGCGTTTGACTTGATAGGGAGCGTAAATACCTTTTATAACCATCATTGCCATCAATATCTGTACTTCGGTAATCTGGGCTGGATCACGTGTAAACAGAGGCTCTATATAGTTAGGCTTAGGTGCGACAATGAAAAAATCCACCCAATCCGAAGGAATATCAACTCGTGGAACGCTATCTACTAACTCATTCACTTGTGCAATGACGATACCGCTCTTGAATGCCGTGGCTTCTACAATTGCTGGTGTATCTTCAGTATTTGGACCGGTATATAGGTTACCTTCTGCATCGGCAGAATGTGCTGTGATCAAGCACACATTCGGTATTAAGTCGATAAAATACCTACCATATAACTCTAGATAGGTATGAATCGAGCCAATTTGGATTTTTTGTTGCTGAACCAGCTTTGCTAATCTTAATGCTTGTGGACCAGAAAAAGAAAAATCTACTTTACTGGCAATACCCTTTTCAAATATATCGATATGGCTGGGTAGTGCTAAAACCGACTGTAATATATGCAAGTCGTTTAGCACTTCATTATTACATTGAGACAAACATTCAGATAAAAAGTCAGCTTGCTTTTGATTATTACCTTCAATACAAACTTTATCTTCAGGTGCAAGTACCGTTTCCAGTAGTTCAATTGTTCTATCACTCGGGACTAGTTTTTCTAATCCTTTGTCTTTTGCAGCATTTAGTTTGGTAAGCCGTCTAGTTTTTTGTGTATCCCATACTTTTTTGTCAATATTCGCTTTCATAAGACTTCCTTTCTCTACTTATTAAAATATTGCGTTTAGTGTTAAGAAAAATATAGATGGTCCTAATAAAGCACCTAGGCCCGTATAGAAAGTGGCTACCAATGCTCCATATGGAACCAGCCTTACATCAGTACCTGCCAAGCCAGCTGCTACTCCACTAGTAGTACCTACCAAGCCACCGAAAATCATGGCTGAACGTGGGCTTTTAAGATACATAAATCTGGCAAGTAAAGGGGTTGCGATCATAAAGAAGACGGCTTTAATCAAACCAATGGCAATGGATAAAGCAATCACATCAGAGCTTGCTCCAATTGCTGTACCTGTAATAGGTCCCACAATGTAAGTCATTGCACCTGCTCCAATAGTGGTCATAGAGACAGCATCTCTATAGCCTAATGTCCATGCAACACCGGCTCCTACCACAAACGGTATAACGCAGCCCAATATCAAGGCAACAATACCAATCTTCCCAGCACGCTTTATTTCTTTAACGTCTACTTCAAAAGCAGTAGATGCAATGGCAAGATCTCTGAGCATCGCGCCACCTAAAAGAGCAAATCCAGAGAAAAGCTCTATATCGGAAATGCCTTTTTCACCACCAGTATATAAACCAGCAAAATAGGCAGCAATGAGACCAAGGGTGATAGCAATTGCAGATGACTGTAGCTTATTGTTTGTTAGGTACTTGGATAGTATTTGAGAGAAGAGCATCACTAGGCCTGTTACTGCTAGAGCAGTTACAAAGGCATTTTTAGTGAGGGTTTCTATAATTAAGTCCATTTAATTACTCCATTGCGCGATTGAATTGGTAGTTTCAGTTTTCTTATAGTGTTGATAATATTGATGAGACACTCACAATTGGTCACGATGCTCTTCAGTATCATCCCAAGTAAATGTATCGTAATCATTACCAATATTATTAAGTAAGCGTACGACAAAGACAGTTGCAGTAAGCGCAATAACAGAAACAACAGCTGCTACCATTCCGCCAGATAGTGCAGCGACTACGTTCTGTCCTGCAGCCATCGCAACAACGATAGGGATGTACATACCTGCCCAATATAGAACACCAAACTGCGTCGACTTAGGTAGATAACCTTTTTTAGCAAGCATTTCTTTGCCGACAATTAGTAGAATCATTGCGATAGCTACACCACCAATATTAGCGTCAACCCCTAATATTTTTCCTAACAATCCACCAAGAAAAACTCCTAGCAAATAGCTAACCGCCAATAAAGCAGTACCATATATGATCATAAAAACCTTCCTTGGATATCATGACAGCCTTTTTGGCAATATCTAACTTGATATACGGGCTGTATAAATAAGAATCTAAATTAATAACAATTAGATATAGATACAAGCGCAAATAATTGTAGCTTGATGATGTCTTTCAGGGTTCTTCGAATTTCCTTATCTACCCCTACCTTATAAAGAATATAAGCCTTAATAGAGCTCAAAACCTTTAGAAGGATCTATCACCTACTACCCACTTGTTTGATATAATCTAATACAGATAGTTTTAAAGTGCAACCATATTGTATTTATTAAAATATATATTGTATACAAATTGAGGTATTATGAGTTTAATTGATGATTTACCCTTATCAGTACAAGTTAGTAAAAAAATAGAAGACGAGATCATTTACGGTCGGCTTCCTCCTGGTACTAAACTTGATGAAGCAAAGCTTTGCGAAAAATATGGTGTATCAAGAACACCTATTCGTGAAGCTTTGAAACTTTTAGCATCTGAAGGATTAGTAGAAATACGCCCACGTAGAGGTGCAATCATCCCTACTTTAAATATTGTGACGCTATTTGAAATGTTTGAAGTAATGGCATATCTTGAGGGAATGTGTGGAAGGTTAGCTGCCAGAAGAATAAATGAAGAAGAAAAAGTTGAGCTACTGTCTTTACATAATCAATGTAAACAGTACTTAATGGACCAGAACACAGAAAGCTATTATGAAGCAAATAGGACGTTTCATTTCTTCCTATATCAACTTAGTCATAATAGCTTTCTTATAGAGCAAGCAAGCAATTTACACAATCGACTACATCCATATAGGCGTTTGCAGCTTCGAGTAAATAACCGCATGCAACATTCTTTTGAAGAGCATCAAAGGATCGTAGATGCAGTTATTAGTGCTGATGAGGATTTAGCTGAGCGTTTAATCAAAGAACATGTCTCAGTACAAGGAGAAAGGTTTACAGACTTAGTTGCAACTATGAGTCCTGATAACTCACAAGATTAAGCTTATATGCACCATTATAAAACTTGATAGTTTTATTATTTATATAAGTATACTTTTATGGCACTTTAAGACTGTATCTTAATTGATTTATATGAGCCTTTAACTAGTAACGATAGGTTTAGAGGTTCATATAAAGCTAGGAATTACGATGTTCGCTAACTGAGAGCACTTAACTTTCTGATCAATTTTCTAGCAGGAATCAATTTACAATGGTTATATTCCTCAAAAAACCTTTTTTAGTGATAATATAGTTTTGAAATTAAAGCGTAGAAACATTTAGTTTCAACTTATTCTGAGATAAATCCCGATATTTATCCTGCATCCAACACTTGAATGATGTTGGTCTAATAGCTGGTCTATAAATACGTATTTAAAATTAAATATCTTAAAAATCAAAGTCTTATGTTAATAGTTCGAATCCCTCCTTCACCGCCAATCTTAGAAATTCCTAGTTTTCCCAATCTGTCCTACCCCCTCCTAAATATCCCTCAAAAACTGTTAAGATAAATCTTATAGTTTTCTCATGCTTGTTTTTCTGATATCACCTTCTACTATTTTCTTATCACTAAATTTACATTAATGGATGATCTCTTCAACCTTAAACCGCTTTAACTCTCTCTTCCACCCTTATCGTTAAATTTGCTTTTCCTAGTAACAACAATAAGACGTTATCTCAAAACAGGGTGCGTTATCATGGCAGCGATTAATCTCTTATCAGACACGCTATAGCGTCCAAACTAATATCACCATAGAAGATCCATTGAATATATTGCCTTTAAACAATCGTATACCCCTGCCAAAAAACTTCATGATGCCAGTGCGAGTTATATTAACCATTATCGGTAGCCTTATGATCGTCGACTGTACGATTTTGATGGCAGTAGGTAAGGTAAATTTTGGTTCTGTTGTACCCTTCTTAGTAGGTATGGTGTTTGTTGCTCATGGTATTTTTTGGCGTAACATAATAAGATTTATCTGCCAAAATCGTTGGTTAAGCCGTCTGTGGTATGGGCTATGGATGGTGTTTTTTATCTGGTTGATCAGTTTTGGCATTTTTGTTTATGCATTACAGCAGCAGATTAAACAAAGTGCTAAACCCATACCTAAAGTCGCTGCCATCATTGTGCTAGGGTCAGGTACGGTCGCAGGCAAACCTACACCAACACTTGCCAAACGCTTAGATACTGCCGCGCCCCTTATCGATTTACAAAAAAGCGCGCTAGTCATCACTAGCGGTGGTATAGGTTTTGGACAGACACGTAGCGAAGCCTATATTATGGCAACCTACTTGTACGATACATATGACATTCCTCCTAAGCATATTTTGCAAGAAGGTCAAAGCACGAGTACAGCAGAAAACCTTATTTATAGCCAAGAGATATTAGCGGCAAAAGGCATTTCTATTAAAGCGCCCATCGCTATCGTGACCAGTGATTTTCATATTATTCGCGCCGCAAACATCGCTCGGCATCAAGGCTACGTGCAACCTATTATGCTTGCCAGCCCTACTCCGTTATCCATCCGCTATAACGCGTGGTTTAGAGAGTACTTTGCCTTTGTCAGCGGTTGGCTTTTTGGAGAATACTAGACGGTTTTCATAGTACTTCTCTTTTTGATTAGTTAAAGCGATTGATACTTTTTAGATATAAAATAATAATAAGGGACGCTGTTATGATCGTAGATATTTTGTTGACGATACATTTTATCCTACTGATACTGATTTCTTTACGGGTCTTATCTCGTCATGATTTGACCTCGCCTGCCAGATTAGCATGGATTGTTATCCTGTTTATTTTGCCTTATTTTGGCGTGCTGATTTACTGGATGTTTGGTGAAGTGCATTTGGGTCATGACTTTGGGCAAAAACGCGACGATATCATTAAGCGATTAAATACTCATAGTCCAAGCGTTCTTGGTCATGAGACGACGTTAGAGAAGATGATCAAGCCCGCTTATCAAGCTTCCTTTGCTTATGCAGCAAAAGCCACCGGTTTTCATACTATGGAGGGTAATCAGGCAGAGCTCATGGCAGATGCAAGCGAAACCCGCAGACGCATGATTGCCGATTTTGATGCTGCAACAGACCATATCCATGTGCTGTATTATATTTGGCTCGTCGATGGCATGGGTATTGATACCGCTCAAGCTCTCATCCGAGCAGCAAAGCGTGGCGTTACTTGTCGAGCAATGGTTGATGGCATGGGCTCGCGGAAGATGGTGAGCTCAAAGATATGGCAAGAAATGCAAGATGCTGGCGTACAAGTCAGTGTAGCTCTCCCACTAACTAACTTTGTAAAAGTAATGCTGTTTAGCCGTATTGATCTGCGTAATCACCGCAAAATTACCATTATTGATGGCAAAATTGGCTACTCTGGTAGTCGAAACTGCGCCGATCCTGAATTTATGGTAAAGCCAAAATATGCTCCGTGGGTCGATATTATGCTGCGTATCGAAGGACCTGTGGTCGCGCAGAATCAGATGTTATTTGCCAGTGATTGGTTGATTGAAAATCCAGACACTCCGCTTGATAGCTTTTATTATGATAGCACGCCAAAGCCTAATGGCTTCCCTGCCCAAGTTTTTTCAGATGGTCCCACTCAGCGGCACGGTACCACGCCACAGTTTTTGGGTGCTTTGATTAGCCAAGCGCAAGAGACGCTGATTATCTCTACGCCTTATTTCGTGCCCGATTATTCACTCGTCAGTATTTTATGCGCTACCGCCTATCGCGGGGTTGAAGTGACGATGGTTTTTCCAAAAAATAACGATTCCTTTATCGTCGCCGCGACCAGTCGCAGTTATTATTGGCAATTGCTCGAAGCGGGCGTAAAAATTTATGAATATAAACCAGGCTTGTTACACGCAAAGACCTTGACGATTGATGGTGAAATTAGCTTGATTGGCTCGACCAATTTAGACTTGCGTAGCTTTGATTTGAATTATGAGAATAACGTTGTCTTTAGCGATAAAAAGCTGACGGCGGATATTATTGAGCGCCAATACCAATATATCGCTGACTCAGACGAAGTAACACGTGAAGAGGTCAAAAACTGGCCACTATCTTCTAGGATTTGGAACAACATCATTGCTACGATGGGGCCTGTTTTATAAGCCTTTTACTTTAAGCCCATCAGGTTATTTTGTGAAGTGTCTTGATAAGAGGACATAGCGATAAGTAAACTTATAAGTTTGTTGTCTTCTGTAAAATATAAACGATAAATTTGGCTTCAGTTGCAAATGTTTCGGTTGCAACTAAAGCTAGTAGCGCTTGTCTTTTTTCGCTATGCGCACGATATGCATAAGGAGTCATAGTCAGCAAATCGGCCAAATCATCTGCTGATAATTTTAACTCAGTACTGACATTATAAGTTTTAAGCAGCGTAAAATATGGTGCTAATTCCTGCAAAAACTTGTCAGAATCGTGCTCACGGACATCGTCAAACAAAGCCTCACGCATCGTTGCTAAATGACCAATATCTGGCTTAGCAATGATTAAATAGCCCTCATCACTTAATACTTCATTGAACGCTTCTGGCAGAATGGGACTAAAAATACTGCTAATCCCATTGATACTTTGCGCAGGTAAGGGCAAATGAGCAGCACTGGTCACTAATGGATAAATCACTGCCGTTTCAATACCATCGTTCTTATCTTGCTGATTCCAAAGAGAACTTGCTGCCTTGCTCGCTTTTGCAAGCTCTACTATGGCAGGTTTACTAATATCCGCCGCAATAAGTGTATCCATACCCGTCTGAGCCATCGCTTGGGTATAGTAGCCTTCGCCGCAGCCGATATCCAGCCAATTGACTGGTTTACCAGTTTGTTCAGATGGCAACTCGTTTTTTGCTAACAATTCCACTATTTTTTGGCAGATCAGTGCCTGTAATGGCTGATAATACCCTGCATTTAAAAACCGTTTCCGTGCCTCGATGGACGCTTGACTATCACCCGGTGCTTTAGATTTTTTTTGTTGGACAGGTAGAAGATTAACGTAACCCTGACGCGCCACATCAAAAGGATGCGCAGTTTGTTTTGGGTGCAAGCTACCATCACAGCGCCATGTATCGATTGCGGGCTGCAGTGGCGACTGACAAAGGGGACAAATAAATAAGGACACAGGCATCTCAAATCATAGCAATATGGCTGTTATTTTACCAAAATTCAGCCATGCTAAGTGTTAAAAGGTATGAGAAAAGATAGTATGGGAAACAAAAAAGCCATCTCAAACTTGTTGAGATGGCTTTTTAACGAAGAATATCGAGATTAATCTGAGTTACTGTTCTAACGCAGCTTTAACGTCATCAAGCCAAGGATAACCAAGATAATGGCGATAATCCAAAACCTTGCGACCACTTGGGTTTCTTTCCAGCCAATCTCTTCAAAATGGTGATGCAGCGGTGCCATACGAAAGACGCGCTTTTTGCGTAGCTTATATGAGCCAACCTGTAGCATTACCGACAATGCTTCTGCAACGAACAGTCCGCCCATAATTGCGAAAGCGATTTCTTGACGGGTCATTACCGCAATGGTACCGAGCATTGCGCCCAGTGACAGCGCACCCACATCACCCATGAACACTTGCGCTGGATGGGCGTTAAACCATAAAAAGCCAAGCCCTGCGCCAATCATCGCGCCACAGACAATAATCACCTCAGAATTGTAGGCAATATAAGGTACGTGCAAGTAATCCGCAAAGCGTACGTCACCAGAGACATATGCCATCGCGCCCAAGCCTGCAGCAACCAAGACCACTGGCAAAATCGCCAAGCCATCCAAGCCATCAGTTAAATTGACCGCGTTAGAGGCGCCATTAATCACAAAGTAAGTAAAGATAATAAAGCCAATACCAAACGGCACTGCCGAAAATGGAATCATCCAATCTTTAAAGATAGGTATTAATAAATCCTGCATCTCGCGAGTCGTCGCAATATCTGGCTGCAGTGTGGCAATATAATATAAAGAAATGCCGACGAATAATGCACCCATGGATAGCCAAAAGTATTTTTTGCGAGCAATTAGACCTTTTGGGTTCTTATATTTAATTTTGAGCCAATCATCCGCCCAGCCTACCGCACCAAAGATAATCATGACAATGAGCAAAATCCAAACGTACGGATTATTCAAACGCGCCCAAAGCAAGGTTGATACCCCAATCGCGCTTAAAATCAGCACCCCACCCATGGTCGGGGTGCCAGTTTTGACCAAATGCGACTGTGGTCCATCATTACGAATCGCCTGACCGTACTTAAGTGCACGCAAACGTCGAATAACGCGATTACCAAAAATCATGCTAAAAGCAAGGGCGGTAATGACCGCCAGTAACGCGCGCAGCGTCAAAGAAGAAACCGCATAAAACGGGGCATAATAATGACCAAGCCAGCTAAACAACCAAACTAACACCGCCTACTCCTCGACTAGCGCATTGATAAGTGTTTCCATTTCCATGGAACGAGAACCTTTAAACAACACCGTACAAGGTTGCGCCTGCTGCGCTTGCAAATAAGGTTTCAAATACGCCAATAAACTGTCTTTATCGGTAAACGCATGGGCATTGATATCAGAAATCTCCTGCGCACCTTCGACTGTATAAGGGGCATATTCACCAACGCAAAGCAGTACATTAATACCTGTGGTTGCAATGGTACGACCCAAGCTTCGATGCTCGCTCACTGCAGCCTCACCTAACTCAGCAATATCGCCTAATACCATCACTTGCGTACCCGTTTGTGCTGCCAATACTTTGGCAGCCGCCCGTACCGAATGTGGATTGGCATTATACGTATCATCAATCAGTCGATGCATGCCTAACAGCTGACTGTTCAAGCGACCTTTGGCAGGACGCGCATTTTCAAGTCCGACGACGATATCACTAACTTCAATATTTAATGCATGGGCACAGGCAGCAGCGGCTAAAGCATTATTGACATTGTGCTCGCCCGCTAGTGGCAAGTTGATATCATGGACTTGATTGCCGATATGCAGCTTAAATTCACTACGCTCAGGCTCGACATCTAGATGGCTGGCACTGACATCAGTACTACCAAAGCCAATCACGTGTGATGTATGCTTTTCAGCGATACGGCGTAATTGATTGGTAAAATCATCTTTATCAGGAACGATCGCAAATTGGCTATCATTCAAGGTATGGTAAATCTCAGCCTTGGTTTGGCAAATCCCTTCACGGCTGCCAAACTCACCCAAATGCGCTGTACCAATATTTAAGATACACGCAACATCTGGCTGGACAATCTCCGTAGTATAAGCAATTTCGCCAATATGGTTTGCGCCCAATTCCAAAATAGCATAGCGATGATGATCGGATAATTCGAGCAACATCATTGGTACGCCCAAGTCATTATTTAGGTTGCCACGCGTGATAAGCGTTGGGGCAAGTCTGCCAAAGATACTACCGAGCATCTCTTTACAGGTGGTCTTACCACTAGAGCCAGTAATAGCAATGACGGTTAAATTTTGATGCTGTTGACGACGATACGCAGCCAATTGTCCTAAAGCTAAACGGGTATCACTGACAACCAATTGTGGAATATCAGTAAAGATAGGACGTGAGACGATAGCAGCGAGCGCGCCTTTTGAGGCAGCTAGTTCAATATAATTGTGACCATCAAAATTGTCACCCGTTAACGCTAAAAATATATCACCAGGCTTTATCGTACGGGTATCGGTGGCAATACGAGTGCTCATTACATCGTTTTCTGAGCCGGATTGTCCCTCACTCAGCTGCCAATGCCCGTTGAGCGCTGTGGTTGCTGCGAGCAGATTGTCTGCTTGCCAAACATACAGCCCTTGCGACTGAATGCTGTTATCGTTGTCGGCTGTCATAATGATTACCTTATATATGATGACTACTTATTTATTTTTTATAGTTAACGACTAATACTTTTTAAATAGCATGGAAAACTAACTGTAAGCGCTATTATTTATCTATAAATGCTATACACGCCCTGCTTGTTTTAAGGCATTTCGCAAAATAACACTGTCGTCAAAATCATAACGAACATGGTTAATTTCTTGATAGGTCTCATGACCCTTGCCCGCGATAACGACGATATCATCAGCCGCTGCTTGATTGACCGCATACTCAATCGCTGCTTGGCGCGCAGGCTCAATATGGGTACGCTGATATTGTTCAGTACTCATCCCTGCCTGCATATCTTGCAAAATCGCGTTGGGGTCTTCAGTACGTGGATTGTCTGCCGTTAACACGACTTTATCCGCGCCTGCCAATCCTGCTTGCGCCATCAAAGGACGTTTGCCCGCATCACGGTCACCACCGCAGCCAAACACTGCCCATAGCTGGCCTTTACAATGAGTTTTGAGACTGGCAAGCACCTGACTTAAGGCATCAGGGGTGTGAGCATAATCGACAATGAAACAACCATCATTCGATGGTACACGCTGCATACGCCCAACCGCACCTTGTAGCTGCGGGATAACGGTCGCAATGCTTTCAAGACTAATTCCTAAAGCTACAGCAGCTGCGATAGCAGCAAGTAAATTCGCCACGTTAAAACGTCCCAATAATGGGCTAACGATATCTAAATGATTCATTGTCCCATCGCCGAAATCTGTACGCAGGCTGATCTCTACACCTTGTAAACTTGGCGTGATGTTAGCGGCGACGAAGGTAGCTGTTTTTAGTGAATCTAAGCTGTATGTCCAAACTATTAATTGGCTAGCGTGTGCGGTGTCGAGCATAATCTGGGCATGCTCGTCATCGATATTGATAATAGCGTGGGTCAAATCCGGAAAATGGGCTTTATCAAATAGCTTGGCTTTAGCCGCCGCGTACTCTGCCATATCAGCATGATAATCTAAATGATCGCGACTCAGGTTGGTATAAATCGCCACCGACACTGGCATACCTTGCAGACGCTGCTGATCTAAACCATGTGAGCTGGCTTCCAATGCTAGTAGTTCAGCACCTTCTTTGCCCATTTGATATAAAAATTGCTGGACCGCTAAAGCATCTCCCGTGGTATGGCTGGCTTGCACCAAAGCGCCAAGCCGACCATTACCCGCCGTGCCCATGACTGCGCTACTCATACCGGTGAGCTGCGTCAATTGCGCCACCAATTGACTAATAGTGGTTTTGCCATTGGTGCCCGTCACGGCTATGACAGTTGGTAATGTCACGGGCTGCTGATACTGCAAACGTGCTTGAATCAAGCTGCCCAGAAAATCACGGATATGAGGTACATATAATACGGGGCAAGGCAAAGTACCTAATTGCTGCTGTGCGATAGATTTTGCATTATCAGTTTTAGTCAATTCGAGATTGGCATGAGGCGGGACATTAGCGGTGGCAAGCAAAGCTAGAGGGTCGATTTCCGATAGGATAAAAGCCGCATTGTTAGCGGCTTGATAAAGGTGGTCACGGCTTTTTTGGCAATTTGGCGTATGGCTTTTTAACAAGACGAACACGTCGTTGCTGGCTAATTGACGGCTGTCTAAACAGAACTGCTGGAATGGAATATTGATCACCGCATCCAGTTGAACAGCGGTCATTTGATGCGATAACTCGCTAACAGATGCGGTCATATTCGCTGTAAATACCTGCTGTAGACTATGTCTATCGTCGCTGCTACTAGCTGCAAGGAGCTGTTGCAAGGTAACGGTGATACTGCTTGGCGACGAGGTAGACAGGGTCATTGGCAAATCCTAAACGGTTAAAACACATCAAATAGTTAAGAGGTGGATATTAAAAAATTTACTTTTATATCTATTGAGCTTCGGTTTTGAGCGGCTTATCTAAAGGCACATTATATAAACGCAGTGCCTCTTTCATAACATTATGAAAAACAGGAGCCACGGTTAAACCAGCATAAATCTGACCACGCGGGTCTTCGATTAACATGACACCGACCAGTTTTGGATTAGAAGCTGGTGCCATACCCGCAAAGACGTTACGATACTGGTCAGTATAGTAACCACCTTTTGGATTGATACGGCGCGAGGTTCCTGTTTTACCAGCAACGCGGTAACCATCAATAGCCGCACCCTTAGCCGTACCGCCGTCTTCTGTGACACTTTCCATCATCTGTACGATGGCCATCGCTTGTTCATGCGCCATAATACGTTTGCTTGGTAGCGCTTTGTCATTTTTATTCAACGTTAGCGGATGCATGACGCCACCTGCCGCCAGCGCTGAATAAGCTTGCGCTATCTGTGCCAGCGTCACCTGTATACCATAGCCATAACTGACCGTTGCCCGTCTCGAAGTTTCTTTTTCTTCTGGTGTCACCACAAGCCCACTCCCTTCACCTGGGAATTGCAGTGGTGTTTTTGCCCCAAAGCCAAACTGTCTTTGCATATTGGTAATGCCGTCAGCCGGTAGAGACAAAGCAATCTTGGTCGAGGCGACGTTACTAGATTTCTGTAGTAGCGTTGCCATCGTGATCCGCCCTAAATTATTATGGTCACGAATCGTATAACCACGGACACGGATAGAGCCAGGATTGGTATCGATCAAAGTAGTGGCAGTGTATTTCCCTGAATCTAAAGCCGCAGCAACGGTGAATGGCTTCATGACTGAACCGGGTTCAAAGACATCAAGGAGCGCACGGTTACGCTGATTTTCACCCGTCATCTCATTTAGATTATTAGAGTTAAATGACGGCCATGTTGATAGCGCAAGTACTTCACCGGTTTGTACATCGACTACCATACCCGTCGACCAGCGCGCTTTTTGCAAACGCCCCGCCTTTTCTAACTCTTTATAAAGCAAATATTGCAAACGCGAATCAATGGTCAATGTCACATCTTTACCCGGCACTTCTGGTTCAACCTGTTTGATTTCTTTAAGACTGTTTTGTTTGGCATCTTTGAGCACCAAAACCTTACCATCATCACCCGCCAGCTCTTTCTCATACTGACGTTCGATACCAGCACGTCCTTCGTAACCACCTTCCGGATCGTTGGCATTTTGTCCCATGAAACCTAGTAGTTGCGAGTTAGGCTGTGGCTGCGGATAATAGCGCTGAAAAAAGTTTTTCTCATTAACACCAGGAAAATCAAGCGAGCTAACGCTTTCTGCAATCTCCGGCGTTACTTTATTTAATAGTGGTAAATAATGCGAGCCTGCACCCGATGGCAGCGCTGCTTTGACTGCCACTTCATCCGTTACATCAATAGTAGGGTCGATAGCTGTCACTCTTTTTAGCTCATCGGCTGAGATATTGGCAGCCGCCGCAAGCGTCGTCAAATCCATATTGTCTAAGCGCTTTTGCATACGTGCGATAAGCTGCGGACTTTCAGGATTGGTGATAATAATACGCTTAAGCTCGTAGTATTCACGGGCATAGTCATGCGGGCTAAAAGAGACTGTCGCAAGTGGTGCACTGACAGCCAATGGCAAATCGTTGCGATCCGTAATCATGCCACGATAGGATTTTTGCGTGCGTACACTGGTGATGAGCTCATTGCCTTTATCTTGATAAAACTGAGTATTGGCAATTTGAATGTAGTAAGCACGACCGATAAGTGCCACCAAAATAAGCAGCGCTATACCCCAAATCAAACGGAAACGGTTCTTATCTTGTTCGACACCGCCGCGAGAGGAAGCACCAGATGCTTTTCCCAAAATTGATCTTTTGCTTTTTAGATTTTTGACACTGGTATAAGCACCCTGTTCTTCATTCTTTTTTAAGCGACCAAATAGCTTGGCTTTACGGCCATCATCTGATTTATTGTCAGGCTTGCTACTCGTTTGCCCAGATTTGGCCGCACTAGCACGGCGTAGTGGCTTAGTAACCTTGCCGCTGGCGGGTTTTTTGCTGGTCGCTTTAGCACTGGGTTTTTTATCGCTCATTGTCCTGCCTCCGCTAGGTCAGAATCGGTAGCAGCAGCCTTAACGGGTGCATCGCTCACAGCATCAGCTTCGAAAACATCAGAATCATTCGTCGTTAAAGTGTCTGGAGTACTGGCCTCAGGGTCCACGAGTGCAACTGCTGTCGCAGCACCTGGCTGGATAATCAGCTTATCTTTGAGTGTCGGCGAAAACATCCCAAGCTCAGCAACGGCACGACTGGCAATCTGCGGCGTCGCACTAAAGGTCTGTTGTTCAATAAGCAGACGCTGATGCTCAACTTGTAGTTTCCGCTCTTGTTTTTTCATGTCTTGCAAGGTTTTATAATCCTGATGATATTGCTGAACACCTTCAGCCGTTTTGATGCCACTCCATACAATACCAGCCGCCAACAGTACCAATATAGCCACATAGATATTTGATATTTTAAACTTACGCACAAATAAGGCGCCAACATCGGTATTCGATGGCGTTGCGGCGCGGCGGTTTGCAGGTTTGTCGGATATTGCCATGACAATCTCAAAAAAGTGAACTTCAAAATATAAAAAGCGATAACCATTTACGAGTTATAAAACTCTTATAAGGCATCAGCACCATCAATACAAACAATACCAAGCAAAAAAGTAACTGCTGAGCCTAGCAGATAATGTTTACAGCTTTTTAACAGCCGCGTAATCATTAAAACATTCAGTCATATTTAAACCACATAATTTAATAATGGCATTCATGGATGAATATCTGCTACATAGTCAGCATCAGTACGTGTTGCCATGCGTAACCATGCACTACGCGAGCGTGGGTTATGACTTATCTCTGCTTTACTTGGACCGACGCGTTTAGGCTTACTAAAGTAACGTGGACGCTTGGGTGGCATCGGTAGATTCTCATCTTCTGGATATTGCCCTTTACTATGACGCTGCAAAAACTGCTTGATACGTCGATCTTCTAACGAGTGAAAGCTAATCACTGCTAGCTGTCCGCCTACCTTTAATATCGGGATACTTTGCTCTAAAAAGTTATCGACATCACCAAGCTCGTTGTTAATAAAAATCCGCATCGCCTGAAAGCTCTGGGTCGCTGGATGCTTGCCACGTTGCCAGTTTGGGTGCGCAACTTTTATCACTTCAGCCAATGCTAAAGTAGAGTCGTAACTGTCCATCTGCTTAATGGCACGAGCGATACGGCGGCTGTGACGCTCTTCACCAAACTCATAAAGGACATTGGCCAAGGTTTCATCATCGACCGTCTCAAGCCACTCAGCAACCGACTGCCCACGGCTAGTGTCCATACGCATATCGACCGCGCCATCGCGCATAAAACTAAAACCACGACTGCCATCATCAATTTGCGGTGATGAGATACCTAAGTCTGCCATTAAACCGTCAACTTGAGTGATTCCCATTGCAGCAAGACTGTCTGTTAACGTCGCAAAGCTATCATGTACCACTTTTACGCGACTGTCGCTATTTGCCAATTCACGAGCAACGCTAATGGCCGTTGGGTCTTTATCAAAAACAATCAAGGTTGCGTCATCGGCAAGCTGGCTCAATAGCAAGCGACTATGGCCACCACGACCAAAGGTAGCATCGACGTAGATACCGCTTGCTTGCAAGCTATTTTGACTTTCGTCGTCTGTCTGCTTCGGTAGAGATTTGACACCCAACACTGCGGCGACTGCTTCTTGCAATAGCACCGCATCATGGGCAAAACTCAATTCGTCAGATGTAGCTTGATCTTCACTAGACTCTTGTATAAGTTTTTGAGTAGAAGTGCTTTCTTCAGAAAACAGACTCGCCGCTGACATAGAATGATCAGGGTCAGAAGGATTGTGATTAGCATTTGGCGTATTTTTTGGCTTACTATTCGATATGGACACAAACAACTCAATAGATGATGGTCAAATTGACCAGTAATAGTAAAAAATCAGATGAAAATAAACAAGTTATGACTTACCTAACATTATTATCGCAAGGATACACGGGTAGTCAAGCGCTAGAAGGGCATTTCGTTAAAAATATCCCATCTCTCTGTTATACTAGCGCTATATTTTACGCTATTTTTCAACGTTGACTGCCATTCTTTCGTCCATATTTTCACTTTTCACTACTACTTTTGACTGTCCCATTCATTAACAACAACATTCTGAGATTTTTATGATGCAACCATCTACTTCTACTAATAGCATACGCCCTGTTCGTACCCGTATTGCCCCTTCGCCTACTGGCTTCCCGCACGTTGGCACTGCTTATATCGCACTGTTTAATTTAGCCTTTGCCAAAGCTCATGGTGGCGAATTTATTTTGCGTATTGAAGACACCGACCAAACGCGCTCAACCGAGCAATCTGAAAAAATGATTTTGGATGCGCTGCGTTGGGTCGGTCTCGACTGGGCGGAAGGTCCAGATATCGGCGGTCCACACGCGCCTTATCGTCAGAGCGAGCGTAGTGATATCTACAAAAAGCATGCAGAGCAACTGATAGAAAACGATCATGCGTTTCGCTGCTTTTGTAGCAGTGAAGAATTAGATATTATGCGCGCTGAGCAAATGGCCAATGGCGAAACACCACGCTATGACGGTCGCTGTGCCCATTTAGCATCAGAGAAAACTGCGCAATTGGTTGCTGAGGGCAAACCAAACGTCATTCGTATGCGTGTGCCAACCGAAGGCGTGTGTCAGGTACAAGATATGCTGCGCGGTACGGTCGAGATTCCTTGGACGCAAGTGGACATGCAAGTGCTTCTCAAAACCGACGGCATGCCGACTTATCATTTAGCCAACGTTGTCGATGACCACTTGATGGACATCAGCCATGTGTTGCGCGGTGAAGAGTGGCTCAACTCTGCGCCGAAACATCAGCTGCTTTATGAGTATTTTGGTTGGGAGATGCCTGTGCTTTGCCATATGCCACTGCTGCGTAACCCAGACAAATCAAAACTGTCTAAGCGTAAAAACCCAACCTCTATCACCTATTACCGTGATGCCGGCGTGCTACCTGAAGCCTTGCTAAATTACCTTGGTCGTATGGGCTACTCAATGCCTGACGAAGCTGAGAAATTTACGTTAGAGGAAATGATTGCCAGCTTTGATATTCAGCGTGTGTCACTTGGCGGCCCTATTTTCGATATCGAAAAGCTCAACTGGCTCAACGCAGAATGGTTACGTGCGCTTACTCCTGAAGAGCTAAAAAATAAAATCCTCGATTGGGCAAGTAATAGCGATAAATTAACCGCTATCGCAGCAGCGATTCAGCCTCGTATTGAGCTGTTATCTGATGCAGTTAATTGGGGTGGCTTTTATTTCCAGAACTTACCTAATATCAATGCTGAGAGCTTTACCCATAAATCACTCTCGGCTGAACAAATTACTGAGATGCTGCAATTAGCGCTTTGGCAGCTAGAGACCTTACCAACGTGGTCGGAAGAAAACATCTATGCCACCTTAAAAGGTCTTGCTGCTCACCTTGACATTAAAATGCGTGATTTTATGGCGCCGTTCTTCATTGCTATCGCTGGTAGCACCTCATCGACGCCAGTCATGAACTCTATGGCAATTATCGGCGCTGATATGACATTGACACGCTTGCGTCATGCGATTGACGTACTTGGTGGTTTGGGCAAAAAGAAGCTGAAAAAACTAGAGAAACAAGCGGCAGAGTTGCCAGATTTTTTGGCAGCAGAATAGTTTTTAACTTTTGGTTTATAACATTATTAGTGAATAAAAAAGAGGGGTCAGGCTAATACTGACCCCTCTTTACGTGAATATCAGCATTTGCATACGAATACTGATTCTTTATTTAATACTTAAATTGGAAATAAAAATGGCAGCCAAGACCGTCACAATAGAAAGTAAAGATTATGTCTTTAACACGTTAAAAGAAGCGCAGAAATACTATGATGCCATCGTAAAAGAGCTATACGATACCAAGTTAATCCTCACGACCGGTCAAGACTTTGATGACTTAAAGTGGATATATACCTCTTATTGCAGTTATATCAATCATAATGTCGATCGATTGAAAGAATCTGACATTATTGGTTTTAAAGGTATCAGCACAGTACAACTAAAAGGTGGGCAATATATACCCACAGAATGCGGTGCAGTTATTTTTTCAGATGGTACGGAAGAAGAATTCTTTACCGATAAAACCATTAAAGAGATAGCCAGTCAGCAAAATCCACGCTAATTTGGGCTGAGTAAGTTAATAAAATAGCTTTGAACACTTTTTTTTGCATATTTATGCATTATTTTTAAAATAGCAGTTGACAAGACTGCTGGTCTTACATAAAATACGCACACTCTTAGCGAGGGGCTATAGCTCAGTTGGTAGAGCACTTGCATGGCATGCAAGGGGTCAACGGTTCGACTCCGTTTAGCTCCACCATACTATTTATTGCAAAGCTCAGTTCACTGAAACTTTAACGTAAATACTCGCTAGTAGGACGATATCAGCACCTAGGCAATGCTTATTTATAAGCTATCTGATATTGTGAAGTACCGTTGTAACCACTGGTTATAACACTCTATGCGTCCCCATCGTCTAGAGGCCTAGGACACCGCCCTTTCACGGCGGTAACGGGGGTTCGAATCCCCCTGGGGACGCCACTATACGGCGTCACTTATTAGCACTTTTGCTTAGCATCAGATTAGACTAGTAAGCGAACAATAAAAAAGCCCAGTCATCATACGGTGACTGGGCTTTTTTATGTCTGTCATTTCTGAAAAATGCGAGCAAGGCTATATATACCATTAGGAATATTGATAGAATGCAATGTAAAGGCGCTCTATAAAATGTTGAGCTGAATTGCTATCACAAGGAGGTATTGGCTATGTTTGGTATTGAAAATTATCTGGGATTTATTCTTGCTGCCATTTTATTAAATATAACACCCGGAACAGATAGCATGTATATCATTACTCGTAGTATGTCACAGGGACAAACTGCAGGATTCTACTCTGTCTTCGGTATTATCTCTGGTATTTTAGTACATACTTTGCTGGCTGCGTTCGGATTGTCCGTCCTATTAGCCAATTCACCATTTGCATTTATGCTAGTGAAATATATTGGCGCAAGCTACTTATGCTATCTAGGCTTTAAAATGCTGACTAGCAAACCAGTACCTTTACTTGCCAGTAATTTACCCATTGAAGAAAAATTAGCGTCTACTCGACCGTTAGATAGGTGGCAGATATATAAGCAAGGGGTCATAACTAATACCTTTAATCCAAAAGTCGCCTTATTCTTTTTGGCGTTCTTCCCACAGTTTATCGACTCGAGTTATGGTAATAGCATGCTGTCTTTTTTAGGTCTTGGGCTAACTTTTGCTACGACCGGTTTTATGTGGTTCTCGTGCTTGGCATTACTGTCGTCAAAGTTCAGTGAAAATCTGCGTAAGAATCCTACTATTGAAGTAATTTTAAATAGAATAAGCGGTGTGATATTTATCGGCATGGGAGTCAAGCTGCTGACTGAGAAAGGTTGAGCAATAAAATTACCTAAGCACGATAATATTGCATAAAAGAGCCCAATCATATGATTGGGCTCTTTACCATACTAGGTCTAATAAATGACTATGCTGCGTCTTTACTCTCAGCAGCTAACTGACGTAGCACATAGTGCAATACACCGCCATGACGCACATACTCGCGCTCTTTTGGCGTCTGTAACATGACATTGACGTCAAAGCTCTCAGTTGAGCTATCGGCACGTGTGGCCGTAACTTTGGCTGTTTTGCTTTCGCCATTATCTAGACCTGTGATACTAAGGACTTCAGAACCATCTAGATTATAGGTCGCTGCATTTTCACCGTCTTTAAAAGTCAATGGCAAAACACCCATACCGACTAGATTTGAGCGGTGAATACGCTCAAACGAGCTGGTCAGTACCGCTTTCACGCCGAGTAGAATCGTTCCCTTCGCGGCCCAGTCACGGCTAGAGCCAGAGCCATATTCTGCACCGCCAAGTACCACGAGCGGACGTTTATCTTCTTTATACTTCATCGCCGCATCATAGATAGCCATTTCTTGACCATCTTGTAACGTGGCGCTATCGCCATTGAAGTAATAGGTATAACCGCCCTCTTTGCCAGCCATCATGGCGTTTTTGATACGGATATTGGCAAAGGTACCACGAGTCATGACCGCATCATTACCACGGCGTGAGCCATAACTGTTGAAGTCAGCTTCCATCACACCACGCCCTTGCAAGTACTTACCCGCAGGAGAATCAGCATCGATATTACCAGCTGGTGAGATATGATCGGTGGTGATTGAATCACCGAACAACCCTAAGATACGCGCGCCTTCGATATCAGGGATACCTTCCGGCTCCATGGTCATGCCATCGAAGAACGGTGGGTTCTTAATGTACGTAGACTCTTCGCTCCATGGATACAGCTGGCTATCGGCTGAGCTAATGGCGTTCCATGCTGCACTACCGTCAAACACTTCGCCATAGTTTTTACGGAACATATCCGCGTCGATATTATTGGCAATTAGCTCGTTAATTTCTTCTGACGTTGGCCAGATGTCTTTTAGGAATACATCATTGCCTTCTTGGTCTTGTCCTAGCGGATGCGTGGTCAAGTCAATATCGACAGTACCTGCTAGGGCATAAGCAACAACCAATGGCGGTGACGCCAAGTAGCTGGCTTTTACATGTGAGTGAATACGACCTTCAAAGTTACGGTTACCTGATAGTACAGCAGCGGCAACCAAATCACCTTCTTCGATAGCCCCTTCAATCGCCCCTAATAACGGACCTGAGTTACCGATACAAGTGGTACAGCCATAACCAACTAGGTAGAAGCCTATTTTCTCTAGCTCATCCATCAATTCGGCTTTTTCAAGGTAATCAGTTACTACTTTTGACCCTGGAGCCAGTGAAGTTTTAACCCATGGTTTAGCCGTTAGACCTTTTGCAGCGGCTTTTTTCGCAACCAAACCTGCGCCAATCATCACTGCTGGGTTTGAGGTATTGGTACAAGAAGTAATTGCCGCGATAACGACAGAACCATCACGCAATCTATACTCTTCATCTTCGATTTTGACCGTGCAATAAGTACTGCCTTCCGCGCAAAAAGGATTAGGTTTTGCCGCGAGCGTTTTTGCTTGCTCTTGCTTACCGCCTTCTTCATCGAAGCGAACCTTGGCTTCAACTTCTTTCTTACGGTCTTTGGTCATCGCCGTCAAGGTTTCGCCAAATTTTTCATGCATATCAGATAGATTAATACGCTGTTGTGGCAAGTTCGGACCAGCAAGTGCGGGCTGTACTGATGATAAATCCAATTCCAACTTACTTGAGTAGGTCGCTGCTGGCGTATCTGCATCATGCCATAAGCCTTGTGCCTTGGCATATTTTTCAACCAACTCGATTTGTGCTTCATCACGACCTGATAGACGTAGATAATCAATCGCCATTTGGTCAATCGGGAAAATACCGCACGTTGCACCATATTCTGGTGACATATTGGCAATGGTGGCACGATCTGCAAGTGGCATACTGTGTAAGCCTTCGCCATAAAATTCGACGAACTTACCAACCACGCCATGCGCACGCAGCATCTCAACGACGCGTAACACTAAATCCGTTGCAGTAACGCCTTCGGTTAACTTACCTTTTAGCTCAAAACCAACCACTTGTGGGATGAGCATTGATGATGGCTGACCAAGCATTGCCGCTTCCGCTTCAATACCGCCCACGCCCCAACCAAGTACACCAATACCATTAATCATAGTAGTGTGACTGTCAGTACCAAATACCGTATCAGGATAAGCGGTCAGCTCACCGTCGACATCTGCAGCCATTACCACACGGGCCAAGTACTCTAAGTTGACCTGATGCACAATACCTGTGGCTGGTGGCACGACAACGAAGTTTTTAAAGGCATTCTTGCCCCAATGCAGAAACTCATAGCGCTCATTATTACGCTTAAACTCAATCTTTTCGTTAAGATCTATGGCATCTTCGCGGCCATAAGCATCGACTTGTACTGAGTGATCGACGACCAATTCACTTGGGATAAACGGGTTAATTTGCTCAGCTTTGCCGCCAAGCTCAACTACGGCATCACGCATCGCTGCCAAATCGACTACCGATGGCACACCAGTAAAATCTTGCAGGACAACACGGGCTGGCATAAAGGCTATTTCTTTTGACGCTTCTGCGCCTGCATCCCAATTGGCGACCGCTTCGATGTGGTTTTTGCCAACAGATTGGCCGTCATCTTCATTACGCAATAAGTTTTCTAAAACGACTTTCATGCAAAATGGTAACTTGCTAATGTTTTCGTAAGTCTCGGTTAACTTGGGCAGACTGTAATAGGTATGGTCCTTGCTATCGACCGTAATGGTGTCTTTTACATTAAAAATATCACTCATGGTAGCTTCCTTATCGTTGTTATAGATCCTGAACATAAATGACTCTTGAACTAATATTACTATCAATCAATAAGCATTTATGCTGATAATTGGTGGCTAAATAATAGTGCTTAAATTTTTACTAAATGAATTTAATGGCTAACTTTAGTAGCTGTTATTAACAACTCAAATTAATGACTCATAAGAGTTGCTAAGAAAAATAGACCGCTGTATTTTTATACTTACAAAATCTTAGGTAACAAAAGACATAAGCATATCTTTAGTATTTAACAGTAACGTCCTTTTACCATAACAAATAACCCGAGCTTTGTTAACGTCTAGACGTAGTCAAATCGTGGCACAATCGTAAACGTAACAATGCTTTAGCGGTTAAGCATTAACGGTTAACTCGTAAGGTATTCCCTTATCTTTTTATTTTTGACGGCGACCACTGCGAAACACTTGGCTATCATCATAAAAGTTAGGCTTGGCATTTTCAGCCCAAAAATGCGGCACACCCAAAATAGGCAATGGAGACAGTTTGCGCGGTGTCACATCCGGTTGTGATAATAATGCCTCCATATAATCAGCTACTTTCTGATCCAAATGACTAATACGCTCAGATAGCGATAAGGCAAAAAAATCTGGCGTCACATAAATAACAATACTATGGGCGCACAATGCTTTACGTGGTTGTAGCAGTTTTTCTAGTAAGGCATGACCAAAAATATAAACCGCAGCTTGAGAGTGGTTATTCGATTGCTTTGGCTTATCCCACTGCTCACGCGGTTCTACCAAACTTTTTTGCCAGTCAAAATCCACTAGTGCCTCACCAATACTAGGCTCTGCTGTCACTAAAATCGCGCCATTTTCATCAAATACGGTAATGGTATCGCGAACACGACCGCGACTGGCACCAATACCTTGCTGATCAATCTCACGCATATGATAATAATTGAGTAACGCTTTGGTCTTGGGAAAGGTGAGCCAAATGCTACCGTTAAATAAATCATGCAAGTTATCGCGGGTGGGAATATTACCGGTCGTGCCGATAAAACTCTCGTACGCCTCACCTTCTGGCAACGCATTTTGTGAGACAAATCGTAAGGTGTGGGCTTGATTGTTTAGTGCAGGTTTGGTTTGCGGTAATGACTGCTGTAGGTCATCAGCCTGTTGCTGCAATGCTATATTTAAAACCTTGGCGATAATATCAGGTGTGTTTCCGAGTTTATCTGTTTGAGCAGGCTCATCTCTTAAAGAGCTAAGCTTTGTGATGGCTTTACTTATATAGCCTAACTGGTTTAAGTGACACAGCCATGGCGCTTGCCAGTCAATGGCAGCAAAGCTGTCATCAAGCTGACTATCGCATGCAGACGGGTTATTAATAGAAGCTTCAACAGATGCATTAACAGGCACATCGAAAGGAGCGTTGCAAATATTGGTATTAGGCTTGGCAGGTAAATCAGTAGCGGTCATATTGACTATCCCTATTAGACGACTGGCTTGGCTATGGTATCATGGAGCGCTTTTTTACGGCTAGACGAGCCGCTCGAAATGACGTTTTCGTGCGCTACTTATTGATGAGTTTTTATGGCAAATTTTAACACCCACTTAAATGTTGCATTCATGGTCAGTGGTACGCTGAGTCTAACGGTTTATAAAGCTGGCTTGATTGATGATTCAGGGTTTTTGATGTGTGTGGCGCTCGGTACCATCGGTGGGTTGCTACCTGATTTAGATTCAGATAACTCGACGCCCATTAAACTTGGTTTTAATATTACCTCGTTTATTTTTGCCTTTGGTCTGGTAATGCATTGGCGTAGTGAGCTGAGTTTACTGGCGCTGATAGCATTATGGCTAGCAGGCTACGGCTTTATGCGTTATGTGGTATTTTCGATTTTTACCAATATGACCGTGCATCGCGGTGTCATTCATTCGGTTCCCTATATGGCGATAATGGGGCTTGGAATGACCTATGTCAGCTACGATATTTTAAATTTACCTTTGACGGTTAGCTGGTTTTACGGCTTATTTTTATTCGGCGGCGCCATGGTGCATTTGGCATTAGATGAGCTATATAGTGTGAATTTATCCAATATGAAAATGAAGCGCTCATCGGGTACGGCGATGAAGTTCTATCAACATAAAGATAAATGGTGGTATCTGCTACTGTACGTCATGCTTGTGCTCTTGGTATATTTTGCGCCACCATTTGATGAATTTTGGCAGCAGCTACGTGACCCCGCACCTTGGGCAAAGCTTAAAATCGGTCTATGGCCAGAATTGATAAAAAACTGGCTAAATTAAAACTTATGAAGCTATCAAAACGAATAATAACTTGAGTAAATAATGTCAATTTCTCTACAGACTTGCCCTTGCCAAATGAATCCGTCATCGGATGACATTAGCGCGCCGCTACTTTATCAAGATTGCTGCCAGCCTTACCATGACAGTTTATTGAGCGAAGAAACTGATAAAGCTGACGGCATAAAAACTGAAACTGCTGAACGCCTCATGCGCACGCGCTATAGTGCGTTTGTGTTGGTCATTCCAGAATATATCGTCAAGACCACGCTACCCTCGCAGCAAAATTTACTAAATATTCAGGCGATTGAGAGTTGGGCAAAAGAGACGGATTGGGCAGGATTGGAAATCGTCGCGCACACGCCAAAGCTAGGTAAACGTCATGCGCAAGTTGAATTTAAGGCTTACTTTAATGTCTCTGATAATGAAGATGATGGCTTGCAGGCGCATCATGAATTGTCTGCCTTTGTAAAAGTAACAGACAAAGCGAACAACGATGCGCGTTGGCACTTCCTCGACCCAACAGTAGAAATGACTATAACCCAAAAACAGCCGTGTATTTGCGGTTCGGGTGAGAAATTTAAGCGTTGTTGTGGAATGTATATTTAATTAACATCCACTATTCACCACTCCTAAACACTCGCCCCAACTGCCCGTGCCACCGCAACGCCTTCCTCAATCGTCAAAAACTTGCGCTGGCTTGGGCTGTCTTTATAAATGACATCCCCATCTTGAAATATTAAGCACTCATTAACTGCCAACTGCTGCCATTTTTCATTTTCAGTCAATGGCACAGTCACTAAGATAGTCACTTTATCTTTATCAGTGGTCACATCACCAAAGTTAATCGCCAAATCATCATCTGCTAATTTTGCTTCACCAAATGGTGCTTTGCGCGTGAGATAAAACAGTAAACTGCCTGCATAAGCCAATTGCCATTGACCATTCGATATTAAGCAATTAAACAAACCGTTAGCGGATAAATAACGACATTGAGTCGTCAGAAAGTTAAACAGCGTTTTGTCATCAGGACGGGTTTTAAAGCTGCTTTTTAGACGATTAACGAGATAACAAAACGCCATTTCAGAATCGGTATTACCGACTGGCTGGCAATGTGAGGCATTACCATTGTCTTGCAGGCGCTGACAGCGTTTAATAAATTCGCTATTCATCTGCCCGTTATGGGCAAATACCCACTGCTCGCCCCACACTTCACGGACAAAAGGATGGGTATTCGCCAAACAGTTTTGCCCTTGAGTAGCTTTACGAATATGTGCGATAACATTCATCGCTTTGATTGGATAATTATTAACCAAATCAGCAACGGGCGATAAATGGCTTGGGCGATTGTCATGGAATAAGCGTAGACCAGTCGAGGCATTGTCCGACTTTTCACTATTAGAGCTGTCACTATTAGTGCATTCGCTACGCTCAAAAAATGCAATACCAAAACCATCCTCATGACTGTCTGTCATGCCGCCGCGACGACGGAAGCCTGCAAAGCTAAAACCGATATCGGTTGGTGTATTACAGTTCATACCTAAAAGTTGACACATTTATAGAGTACCGCCGTTATCGTCGTCTGTTTCAGGCAAGCTTGCCGCATCCTTATCAATACTATCCAAAATGCGTTTTGCATGCACCAAATCGGTATCTTGTACCCAAAGCACGATGCCAGAATTCATGCCAGGCATCGCACTCAGCGGTTGTAGAGAAACAGTAATATCGTTATTACGCAGCAAATTGGCATGTAACTCACCTTGGATATTGGTATCGTAGCGTGCCAGTTTGTGCCAGTTATCAACTTGATCGGTCATGAGTTCGCCTTTATATTTGTGATACAGGAATGCTCAAAAAAAATTATACTAATTGATCGAGCGTATATTCTTTGATTGCAAAATCACTGCTATTACTTAATTTATCACGTGCTTGCTCAGCTTGGGTGATATTGCTAAAAATACCGATTATCTGAGTGTTTTTTTGCGCCACTGATTGATTATCTAACAATACAAATACCGTATTTTGCACTTTTTCAACATGTGACCAATGATAAGCAGCTAGACGCTTCATTAAGTCAGGATTTTTGACCATGATGTTATCGCCAGTCCGACCTTCGGTACGGTTATAATGGATGACGTTGAGACGTAATAGCCAAAAAATCACCGCAGCTTTTGCGAGCATCACTGGTAAGGCACGCTTTTCATCTTCACCGAGCATGCGTTTCGACTCATAGCCTTGCAAAAAAGCCACCATTTTGCTGCGGTCAAAATTCACCGACTCGCCTTGTTCAGCCATACCCCAAGTAGTACAAAAGTCATTAATGGTAATGGCAATATCCATCACATAATGTTCAACGCTGACTTCGGTGAAATCTAATAACCCAGTCAGACGCGCTTCACCTTTTTGACTGTTATTTAAAGATAAGTTCCATAAAGTATTATCAGCAAACATATCTAAATGACATAAGCCTTTTGGCATGCTGGCAAGCGGCAAATTCGTATAAGACTGCCAAATATCGCTCATGAGTTTGGCTTCGTCAGCTGGCATAAACTGCATTTCACGGTCGCGTACATCGCTCCATGGGTATAATGGCACGCCATATTCTTCCGCAGGCTGTAGCTGTTGTAGCGTTTCATGCAATACTGCCAAAGATGCGCCAATTTCATGGCACATGGCTTGCGTAGTCTGCTGTGGATGAGAGCCTGCCAAACATGGCACTAGCGTAATGGCTTTATTGTCATAACGTATGACATAACATTTTTCTGCGCTATCAACTAATGATAACGGCGCCGCTACCGGTAATTTACCATCCAATTGATTGAGGATAACCGCCATTTTTTCGATGTCTTCTGGTGGACGCTCTTCAAACAAGGTAAACACATAAGAATGTGCGCCATCTACATCGTCAGTCGTCTGAATAAACCAGTTAGAGTTTTTGATACCTTGGGTAATCGGAATGGCACGGGCGAACGATACGCCAAAACGTTGGCAAAAGGTAGTAAATTGGTCATCGGTTAACTGGGTATAGACGGACATGACATCTCACTTATGGCAATTAAAAGAAGGTAAATAGATACGGTAATGACAATGATTGTACCGTGCATGAGCAAACTTTGGTTAAAAGCATAATAATCTTGCGAAAACCTGCCTGAGATGGCAGTGATTTTGCTAGACTAGCGCTTATAGAATGAATTGATTATAAGGTGAAAGACCCTATGTTAGCAAAGCGTATCATCCCTTGTTTGGACGTTGATAATGGGCGCGTGGTCAAAGGCGTACAATTTGTCGATATCAAAGATGCAGGTGACCCTGTCGAGGTAGCGAAACGCTACAATGAACAAGGCGCCGATGAGATTACTTTTTTGGACATTACTGCGACCAATGACGAGCGTGACACCACTTACCATACGGTAGAACGTATGGCGGAAACGGTATTTGTGCCATTAACTGTCGGCGGCGGCGTGCGTAAAATTGCCGATATTCGTAATTTGCTCAATGCAGGCGCGGATAAAGTAGCGATCAATTCTGCTGCGGTATTTACCCCTGAGTTCGTCGGTGAAGCCTCGCAGAAATTCGGCAATCAATGTATCGTCGTGGCTATCGATGCCAAGCGCGTTGCTGATATCGAGGTTGATGGCATTATCATGCCGCGTTGGGAAATATTTACCCACGGCGGTCGTAAGCCAACGGGCATTGATGCCGTCGCTTGGGCAAGCAAAATGGCTGAGCTTGGCGCCGGTGAATTATTGGTAACTTCTATGGATGGCGATGGCACCAAAAAAGGCTACGATTTGGCATTAATGAAGCAAATTACCAGTCGTGTAAATGTACCAGTTATCGCGTCAGGTGGCGTCGGTAATTTACAGCATTTAGCCGAAGGCGTATTAGAAGGCGGCGTCGATGCCGTCCTTGCTGCCAGTATTTTTCACTTTGGTGAGTATACCGTTCAAGAAGCCAAAGCATATATGGCAGCGCAAGGTATACAAATGCGTTTGTAAGACGTTGGTAAAATACAAATATAGCAGCAAAAAATGTTATCATAGCGCTAACTGCTTATTATCATTTGGTTTTCGGTCATTTGAGTGCCTATTTATCTGCTCACTAGCCAATTAAATAAGCGATTTGAACCTAGCAATATATTTAGATTCCTAATACTTAGATTCTTATACTTCTATTAATAGCTTATTCGGCAAAGGATTTTTTATGTCAAATTTACAACAGCAACGCAATGACGTGACCCATATTGATGGCAATTTACATCAAAACGAGGACGTGCGTATCGGTATCGTCGTCGGTCGTTTTAATGGTTTTGTCGTTGAGTCATTGGTTGATGGTGCGATTGATGCATTGCTTCGTCATGGCGTATTGGGTAGTAACATCACTGTGATTCGTGTGCCGGGTGCGTTTGAGTTGCCATTGGTTGCACAACGCGCTGCTGAGTCTGATCGCTTTGACGCTATCGTTGCTTTGGGTGCGATTATCCGTGGTAGCACGCCGCATTTTGACTTTGTCGCAAGCGAATCTGCTAAAGGTTTAAGCAGTGTTGCCATTGACTATAATATTCCAGTAGCAAACGGCGTATTGACTACTGACAGCATCGAGCAAGCGATTGAGCGTGCTGGTACTAAAGCTGGTAATAAAGGTTCAGAAGCAGCGATGGTTGTACTAGAAATGCTTGCTGTGTTATCACAGTTAGACATTGATGATGGCAGCGAAGACGCTTAATTGCACTCACTCTTAGCCGCATTTATGAGTATAAAATTATTATTTATTGTTTGAAACGGGGCTATGGTTATAACGATAGCCCTCAGCACTTTACAATAGAATTAGCATTAATATTTTAAATGATTATCGAACATTCATCTCCAAGACTGACTAGCAACATTTGCGAGTCGACCACTATTTAACATTTTATTTTTAAACTTATTATCTCAAAAACTAGGTATAGACCCCTTATGACTGACCAACTCAAGCGCGCTATTAGCGCTGCACAAACCGCACAAGTTAATGACCAACAAGCTGAAGCCACGCGCATCGCGAGCAGCAGTGCGGGCGATCAAACCTTTGATATGAGTGAGTCTTCTTATAAGACTAGTCACACTGCTATCCGTAAGGCACGCCGCTTTGCTATGCAAGGTCTATATGAATGGCTGGTTACTGACCGCCGTTTTGATATCGATGGCAAGCTTGGCTGGAAAGCCAATGCCCCGCACGATATTGCTGCTCGTACACGCGCGACCAATGCCATGCATACTGTACATATTGGCTACTATCATGAAATGATGCGTGATATCCCAGAGCAGATTGATGCCTTAGATGCGCTTATTAGCCAGCATCTAGATCGTGAAATCAATAAACTCGATACGGTTGAACATGCCATTCTTTTGGTTGGCGCTTACGAGCTACAAAATCGTTTAGAAATTCCGTACAAAGTGGTACTTGATGAAGCGATGAAGCTAAACAATCACTTTGGCGCGACAGATGCACATAAACTGATTAATGCCGTCTTAGATAGAATGGCAGTTGAGCTACGTGCTCCCGAAGTAGACGCAGATAGTAAAGCCAATCTTCGCACCTCACAAAAAGCGGTAGCTAAGCCTGTTACTAAAGCGGATAAAAACACAGATATCAATGCTAATAATAGTGATATCGAAGAAAAGCCAACAGCATCAAATAAACCACGTATCAGTGCTAATAATGCCAGTGTTAAACGCAATAGTGTTAGTAAAGCTTTGGCAAATATTACTGATTACAAAGCCAGTAAGCAGAACGATACTCAAAATACGGTTGAGGAAATTATTATTAAACCGACTAGCATCGAAACAGTCATCGTTGATAAAGCAGACGAGATTGCCGTTAGTGCCGAAAACATTGCCAATGATCAGACAGTAGAAGAAAACATCGCTGCTAGCAATGACAAAGTTACAGCAGAGGTCGAATTACTTGACTCGAATAGCGTTGATTTTGATACAAAAAGTGCTGAATTAAACGATACTGATGAAAAAAGCCAAGACTAGCCATGAATGAATTTGAGCTGATTGAGCGTATATTTTTACAGATGCAAGCCACGCAGTCATCATCTAACGCTGTCGAAAAGGGCATCGGTGATGATGCGGCTGTGATGGCATTGCCACAAGGCGCGCGCTTAGTCAGCTGCATTGATACGCTGGTCCAAGGTCGTCACTTTAGTGCCGATTGGGATCAAGTTAATAAACTGGCATTTGCTATCGGTTATAAAGCAGTAGCCGTTAATATCTCGGACATTGCGGCTATGGGTGCCACCCCGCATAGCATTTTACTGGCATTAGCATTACCTCAGCGCCTTGCTAATAGTCAGTGGCTGACTGAGTTTGCCAAAGGTTTATTTCATGCTTGCCAGTTATTTGGTGTGACCTTGATAGGCGGTGATACGACCCGTAATGATAGCTTAGTGTTAAGTGTCAGTGCCCAAGGGCTGCTTGCCGCAGATACTCCAGCTGTCTATCGCTCAGGGGCGCAAGTCGGTGATAAAATTTATGTATCAGGTACACTTGGCGATGCCGCTTATGCCTTACAGCACCCTGATAATGCTATCGGTATTGAACTTGCGCATCGACTTCATATGCCAACACCACGTATTAGCTTAGGTGCAGCACTAGCACAAATCGGTGCAACGTCAATGATAGATATCTCTGATGGTCTTTATCAAGATCTTGGTCATATCTGCGAGCAAAGCGGCATCGCTATGAGACTTAATTTGGAAGCTCTTCCTACCAGTAACCCTTTAGCTAGTATCGATGTATCTGAGCGGCTATTGTGTCAATTAACTGGTGGCGATGATTATGAGTTGGCTTTTACCTTACCTCCCCATATCGAGCCATCTTCTTGTACCGACGTTAATACGCCTGTGACTTATATTGGTAATGTGATTGCATTGGCGAGTGATAGAAATACAGATAATGCGGCGCATAAACGTCCTGAACTTTATTATCAAGATCAGCCAGTGACACCCACCCATCCCTCACCGTTTATTACTTGGCCCAACCTTATGGGTTACCAACATTTTGCAGGTTAACCCATGACCGATCACGACCTAGTTAAGCCCGATATCCGTAAAGCCAATGATTGCCCTCCTCTGCCAGTCAACGCCACCATGCTTGACCGCGCAGTTTATTGGCTCGGTATCGGCTTGGGCAGTGGTTTACCTCGCCGGGCGCCCGGCACTTGGGGTACGGTTGGCGGCTTAATCGTTGCAATACCGCTACTAAGCTTAGGTTTTATACCATTTTTAATTATTACACTTTTATCTTGCATCATTGGTATCTGGATATGTGGTCGCACCTCAGATTTGATGGGCGGTCATGATGACCCACATATTGTCTGGGATGAGTGGGCAGGTATATGGATTACCTTATTGCCGTTGTCCTATATAGGTATTGCTGACGGTAATTTTTGGCACAACATCTCGCAACCTTTTTCTGTCGCTGCTCTGATCATGATCTTTATACTTTTTCGCTTTTTTGACATCATTAAGCCACCACCCATTGGATGGGCAGATAGAAAAGTCGCTGGCGGTCTAGGCATTATGTTAGATGACATTATTGCTGGCATTATGGCAGCGGCAGTCTGGGTCATTATTTATAATATAATCCTCTAATTTTACATTAGCAGCGCATTTATTTTATCTTGTAACCAGATAGTTATAACACAACAACTTTTATCATTTAATATTGCTGTGAGCGATAGCTGAATTACAAAGACGTCACGACATAGCGTTTTAGTTAAATGCCAATTTACGCTATAATCCCAAATTATATTTTGTTACATTTGTAGGGCTATTATGACATTTCCTCTTTCGGTAATTATCCTCGCTGCTGGTAAAGGCACGCGTATGCAGTCGGCCAAGCCAAAAGTGCTACAGACATTGGCTGGCAAGTCATTGCTAGGTCACGTGTTAGATACTTGCCATCAATTGACGGTTGATGACACCATCATTGTGCATGGTTTTGGTGGCGAGCAAGTACAAGATCACATTGACCAGCAATATGCGCATTTGCCCATTACTTGGGTCGCCCAAACTGAGCAGTTGGGCACGGGACATGCGGTCAAAGTGACTCTATCTGAGCTACCAAAAGATGGACAAAGTCTCATTCTTTACGGCGACGTGCCATTGGTTAGCTGTCAAACTTTAGCGACACTACAGGATGCCAATACTGACGGCATGTCTATGTTGACGCTAACCGTAGATAATCCATTTGGTCTTGGTCGTATTAAACGTGATAAAGATGGCAATATTGAAGCCATTATTGAGCAAAAAGACGCCAATAGCGATGAGCAGCAGATACAAGAAATTAATAGCGGTATTTACTGCGTCGATAATGCTTTATTGCATAAATTTTTGCCCAAGCTATCAAATGATAATGCGCAGCAAGAATACTATCTGACTGATATTGTCAAAATGGCGGTTGCTGATGGCATCACTATTGCAGCGATTGAGCCTGAGCATACTTTTGAGATTGAAGGCGTGAATAACCGTCAACAACTTGCTAGCTTAGAGCGTACATGGCAAGGTAAACTGGTCGCTGACTTACAAGAAGCTGGCGTACAGTTTGCTGACCCTACTCGTGTCGATATTCGTGGTACCTTGAGCGCAGGTCAGGACGTGTTTGTCGATGTGGGTGTGGTATTTGAGGGTGATTGTGTCTTAGGTGATAATGTTTATATTGAAGCGGGCTGTGTCATTAAAAACGCCCAGATAGGCAACGCTTGTCATATAAAACCTTATTGCGTGATTGATAGCGCTGAAGTTGGCGCAGGTGTAGATATTGGTCCTTTTGCGCATTTACGTCCTGAGACAATACTCTCTGACAACAGCAAAGTCGGTAATTTTGTCGAAATTAAAAAATCAACGATTGGTGATGGTAGCAAGGTTAATCATCTAAGCTATATTGGTGATGCCACTATTGGTACTGGTGTCAACGTTGGCGCTGGTGTGATTACTTGCAATTATGATGGTGTGAATAAATCACAAACCATCATTGAAGATAATGCCTTTATTGGCTCTAACTCAAGTCTAGTGGCGCCAGTGAAAATTGGTGATACCGCTACTGTGGCAGCTGGTTCAGTGATTACTAAAAACGTTGATGCTCATGCACTAGCCTTTGGTCGTGCTCGTCAAACACAGAAAAATGACTTTAAGCGTCCGACTAAAAAATAATGGCAGCGTTGACAGTTAGCTAAATAAAAACGGCTCTTAGCAATCTCAAGCAGTACGACAATGATTTGTGGTGCTGCTTATTTATATTTATAGATTAACCAGACATCGTCATACATAGAAATACATAGAAATACTAATAATTAAATTTAAGGAATAGTTATGTGCGGAATAGTTGGAGCAGTGGCTGAGCGTAATATCGCCAATATCTTACTTGAGGGACTTAAGCGCCTAGAATATAGAGGCTATGATTCTGCTGGTCTGACTGTCATTCGTGATGGCGAGCTCCACCGTGAGCGCCAAGTGGGTAAAGTTCAGGCCTTAGTCGATGCCGTCGCAGTCAACCCAGAGTTTTTCGATGGTCATATTGGTATTGCGCATACACGCTGGGCAACGCATGGCGAGCCGGCTCAGCGTAACGCCCATCCGCATGTTTCAGGCAAGATTGCTGTGGTACATAATGGTATCGTTGAAAACTACGCCGAGCTAAAAGAAGAATTAATTGCCAAAGGGTACGAGTTTACCTCGCAAACCGATACCGAAGTCGTCGCGCATCTTATTAACGATATCTATAAAGCAACGCCTGACTTATTAGAAGCCGTTCGCACTGTCACTCCTTTATTACATGGCGCATTTGCCCTTGGCGTTATCCATATTGATTGCCCAGAAGAGCTTATTACGGTACGTTTGGGCTCTCCTTTAGTGATTGGCGTCGGTATTGGCGAAAACTTTATCGCCTCCGATCAATTGGCACTTTTACCAGTGACCAATCGTTTTATGTATCTAGAGGAAGGCGATATTGCCCGATTAACGCGTAATAGTATTCAGGTTTACGCTAATGGTATCGAGGTCACACGCCAAATCCATGAAATTGACGCAGCACAACACAATGCGGACAAAGGCGAATTTAAGCATTATATGCTCAAGGAAATCTACGAGCAGCCAGATGCCGTCGCTCGCACTCTCGAGATGGCATTAGATAATGATGGGCCAACTAAACTGCGTGATGATTTTCTGCAACGTCATGAAACGCAATTAAAAGGCATTAAGCACGTACAAGTGATCGCTTGTGGTACTAGCTATCATTCAGGTTTGGTCGCAAAATATTGGTTTGAGAGTCTTATTCGTGTGCCTTGCTCAGTGGAAGTTGCCAGTGAGTTCCGTTATCGCAATCCAGTCGTCATTGATAACTCTTTAGTGATTTGTATTTCTCAGTCGGGCGAGACTGCTGATACTTTATCTGCACTACGTGATATTCAAAAACAGTCTCCTATTGGACTGGTTAGTCTGGCATTGTGCAATGTGCCAACCTCATCATTGGTACGTGAAACGGATATCTTCTTACCAACGCTTGCCGGTCCCGAGATTGGCGTGGCATCTACCAAAGCCTTTACCACTCAGCTTGCAGCACTGATGTTATTGTTATTAAAGGTAGGTGTGACCCAACAGCGCATGACTGATGAAAATTTGAGCACGCTGCTTGGTCAACTGCAACAACTACCGGGTCAGCTCCATGCCAGCTTACACCTCGACGCGCCTATCAAGATCATGAGTGAGCATTTTGAATATAAGAAAAGCTGCTTATTCCTAGGTCGTGGTTTACAGTTCCCAATTGCTCTAGAAGGCGCATTAAAGTTAAAAGAAATCTCTTATATTCATGCTGAAGGTTATGCGGCAGGCGAGCTGAAGCACGGACCATTGGCATTAGTGGATAAAGACATGCCTATCGTGGTGCTAGCACCTAAAGACAGTATGTTTGATAAGTTAAAAGCCAATATGCAAGAAGTTCATGCCCGTCATGGTGAGTTGTTTATCTTTGCGAGCGAATCCAGTCAAATGGTCGCAGCAGATAGATTGCACGTGGTGTATGTGCCAGATGTTTGCGAAACGCTTGCGCCGATTGTTTATAGCGTGCCAGTACAATTGCTGTCATATCATGTCGCAGTAATGCGCGGTACAGACGTTGATCAGCCACGTAACCTAGCAAAATCAGTTACAGTCGAATAATATTTACTAATTTAACAATATTTATTGTTAGCGAGTAATAAAGTATCATACTAGACAATTCATTCTATTTACTCAACTATTAGCCCTTGCTGTTGTTTAATACCATAGCAAGGGTTTTTTATGCGCTCAAAAAAAAGCAAAAATGGCTTAAAGAAAGTAGAGGTACAATACAAAAAAAATAGCGATACCCCGTCTTTCATTAAATGAGGTATCACTACTATGACTATGCCTTATTACCTTTAATGACTTTTAGTCTCTTTCTAATACCACTCTATAGCGAGCGTTACCACTCTCTAGGCGCTCAAATGCTTCATTTATCTCAGACATTTTGTACGTTTCAGTCACTGGCTGAATATTATGTCGAGCGGCAAAATCCAGCATTTTTCGCATGGTTGACGGTGATCCAACTGGTGAGCCTGACAGACTGTTTTGAGCCATAATCATTGGTGCAGCTGATATCTCTAATGGAGCTTCTAACAGTCCAACAAAGTGTAGCTTACCTTTTGGTCTCAAAGTCTTGATCACAACATCCCAGTTCATATCGACGTTCACTGTTGATATGATTAAATCAAAAGAACCAGCGGCTTTTTCAATTTCACTATCCTCTCTTGAGTTTAATGAGTGATGAGCGCCCATCTCTTTTGCCTCTTCCATTTTTGATTCACTGGTAAATGCCGTCACCTCACAGCCCCACGCATTGGCAAACTGAAGCGCTAAATGACCTAAACCACCAATACCGATAACAGCTACTCTTGAGGTTGGCGTGATGTCGTACTGCATAAGCGGATTAAACACCGTAACGCCGCCACATAGCAACGGTCCTACAGCGTTAAAATCAAGTCCTTCAGGTATCTTGATGACGCTAGTATCTTTTGCGCGCACCTTATCTGCAAAACCGCCATGGTTACCAATGATAGTACCTTCTTGCTCAGGGCATAGATTGTGGTCCCCACCGATACATAGATCACAAACGTTGCAATATCCTTTATGCCAGCCAAGCCCGACTTTATCGCCAAGCTCTAGGTGCTTGACATGCTTGCCCTTTGCGAGGACTTTTCCTGCGACTTCATGCCCACCTACAAACGGATATTGGGTCATTCCCCATTCGTTTTGCCACATCGATAAATCGCTATGGCAGATACCGCAGCTATGTACTTCGATTTCTACTTCATGATCCCCTAATGTGCCAGGATCATATTGATAAGGCACAAACTCGCCACCTTTTTCTTTTGCTGCATAGGCATTAATCATAGTTATTCCTTGTTTTCTAATATTTGTAGAAACTGGTTTATAGTTCTAGTAATGATCAAGACACGGATAGCATCAAAATATCGATATAAACCGTTTCTTTGATAAATTTAACTGAATCGACTATAACAAAGACTTGCTCAACTAAACCACTAAACTTACCAGTTTCAGACTAACGTCATACAAAGAACCATAATTAAAGCCCATCACCTTGGTAACTTGTCTCCCAATAACACACATTACGACTCTTTGACCTCATAATAGCTTGAATTAATCTAGTAGCTAACATCTTACCCATAAAAAGCTCAAACTATACCTGAATATAGTTTGAGCTTTTTATGTCGCTTACTAACAGTAATACTGTTAGAGCTGCTATTTTTCCTCAGTCATTATATCTGGCTTACCATTCGGAGCAAGCCACTTACCAAACCATCCTGATAAGTCATCCATCAAGGTATAGACCACCGGAATAACAACGAGGCTTAATAAGGTTGAGGTGACTAAACCTCCCAATACTGCTGCCGCCATCGGTCGACGGAACGTCGGATCGGCATCGCCCCAACCAAAGACCAATGGCAGCATGCCCGCACCCATCGCAATGGTAGTCATAATAATCGGACGCGCACGCTTACGACAAGCATCGATAATCGCCTCAAAACGTGCTAAGCCGCGCCGCTGAGCAATCAGTGCATAATCGACCAAAAGAATAGAGTTTTTGGTCGCAATGCCCATCAACATAATAAAACCAATCATCGAGGGCATCGACAGGCTGCTATTGGTAATTACCAAGCCTACAAAGGCACCACCGATAGACAAGGGCAATGCCATGAGAATCGTAAATGGCTGCAAGATGCGTCCAAATAATAATATAAGTACGCCCAAAATACAGACCACGCCGACCGACATTGCAATCACAAAGCCGCTAAATAACTCGGCCATATTTTCTGCTTGTCCTTGATCAATAATAGTAATAGAGGCTGGCAGCTGTTGCATACTAGGTATGCTCTTGACCGCTTGTACCAAATCACCAAGCTCACCATTGGCAGGCTGAACAGTAATACTAATCGCCCGCTCGCGATCTAGGCGACTGATTTGCGCAGGTCCAGTACCAAAGTCGAGTGTCGCAACTTCGCCAACACGCACGCCTTGTCCTGCTGGTAGCGCACTTGGTACATATAAACCTTCGAGTTGGCTGACATTTTGCTTAGCGATATCTGGCAAGCGCACGACAATTGGTATCTGCCGCGTATCTAAATTCAGCTTGGACAAACGTTGCTCATAGTCACCAACGGTCGCCACACGTAAGGTCGTGGCGATGTCTTGCGTCGTCACCCCTTTATCCGCCATTGCTAGCCTATTTGGCGTGACGGTCAACTCTTGGCGCGGTAGACTACGGTCACTGGTTACAGAACCTGCCGTCGGTAACAGACGAATCTCTGACATCATCTGCTGCACCGTTTGCTCAAGCAGTTGCGGGTCGGTGCTGGTCAAAGAAAAATTATAACCTGTCTCACCGCCACTCGATAACCCGACCGTGAAGCGCGCACCGGGTACTTCTGCCAATATAGTACTCATCTTACGCTCAATCTCTTGCTTAGAGCCGCGCTCTGCTCTTGGCGCAAGTACAATATCTAGACCTGCTATATTTTCTGCCTTGCCACCGCTAGAGTTTGAGTCCATTGTCGCCTGCGCCTCACCTACCGACGTAAAAATATTGGTCACTTCCGGCATGGCTAAAATACGCTCACTTGCCAGCGCGGCAACTCGTTCCGTGTCCGCTAACGCCACATCGGGTGTCAGCTCAATCGCCACCCGTGTTTGGTCAATATCATTGTCAGGTATAAAAGAGGTGGGTAATAATTTTACCAAAGCCAATGAAGCCACAAATAATACTAAGGTAGCACCCATCGTCATCCAGCGATGATCTAGCGTCCATGAGACCACTTTAAGATACCAATCCATCAGCGCGCTCTGCTTTTCAACGTGCTTCTTTTCTGGTTTTAATATATATGCTGCCATCATCGGTGTGATGAGGCGCGCAACCATTAACGAGGCAAATATTGATAATGCTGCTGTCCAACCGAACTGCCGGAAAAACTGCCCGACAATTCCGCCCATAAACGCAGTCGGTAAAAATACGGCAATCAAGGTAAAGGTAGTGGCAACAACCGCCAAGCCAATTTCATCCGCCGCTTCCATTGCCGCCTCATAAGGCGTTTTACCCATACGCAAGTGACGAATAATATTTTCAACTTCTACAATGGCATCGTCGACCAGTACACCAATGACCAGCGACAGTGCTAACAAGGAGATAATGTTGAGACTAAAACCAAACAGATACATACCCAAAAAAGTAGGTATGACGGACAATGGCAATGCTACAGCAGCTACAAAAGTCGCGCGGATATTGCGCAAAAATAAGAACACCACGACTACGGCAAGCAAACCACCTTCTATCAGCATCCGTAATGACGCTTGATAATCTTCAGCGACTGGTGTTGCTCGATCGTAAACTTTTTCAATACTAATATTGCCTACATCTGCTGACAGCTTAGTAAGCTCAGCGTCAACCAGCTCCATGACTTCCACTTCACTGGCACCACGCGAGCGCGTAATATTGAACGCAACCACCGTTTGCCCATCGAGCTTGGCAATAGAGCTAGGATCAGCCGCGCCATCCGTAATTTGTGCCATGCGTCCAAGCGCTTGCGTACCACCCGTAGGCACTGCAACTTGTAAGTTATTTAAATCGCTTGCGCGCTCAACGGCACCAAGTACACGAATGGTCTGCGTGGTTTTGCCGACTTCGGCTTCACCACCTGAGCTGTCCTGCTGAATACCGGTGATTTGATTGGATAATTGCGTGATAGAAAGCTTTAGACCACTCAAGGTAATAGGGTCAGCGGCAACCGTAATTTCACGCTGTAAACCGCCGATACGGCTAACGGTACTGACACCGGGTATATCAGATAAACGCTTGGTGACGGTATCATCGACAAACCAGGACAAGTCTTCTACATTCATGTTTTCAGCAGCGACAGAGTACGTGACGACTGGGAATCCTGATGTTGAGACTTTGGTAACGATAGGGTCATTGGCAGCGGCAGGCAAATCGCCACGTACCTCACCGACTGCTGAACGTACATCATCAACCGCTTCTTGGATGTCTTTTTCTAAGACGAACTCGGCGACCATAGTGGCAGCGCCCGTCTGTAGCGTGGTACGAATGTGCTTGACGCCCTCAATACTGGTGAGCTTATTTTCCACCTTTTTTGCAATATCGTTTTCAAGCTGCGATGGCGCAGCGCCCGGTAAAGTAACCGTGACCACCACCGCTGGTAGGTCAATATCGGGAAACTGCTGCACCTTCATTTGCATAAAGCCATAGATGCCGCCTAATGTCAGCAGTACAAACAGCAAAATAGCCACTAATGGATTTTTAATCGAGTAGGCGGAAACATTTAAACTCATGAGCGCGCCTGCGTGTCTGTGCCACTAGCCTGATTAGCAGTTGCTTGACCATTAGCATTCGCTTGCTTGCCAGTTTGGCTGAGAGCATCAACGACACGTACCAAGTCACCGTCATTTAAGAAGCTTCCCCCTTGCTTTACAAGTCGGCTCTCTGCAGGGAGTGGCTCTGTGAGCATAATACTATCGCCAAAGCGCTCGCCAAGGGTCACACGTTGTTGCTTGATACGACCTATATTCTTACCGTCTTTAGTACTGATATTGGTCACTAGCATCACATAGTCATAGCCGTCATTGCTGACAATGGCGCTATTAGGAACCGTTTGAGCGCTGCTACTACCCAATAAAAACTCGCCCGTTTGATACATGCCTGCTCGTACTTTTGCGTTAGCAGCAAGGCTAGCATAAATGGTAATTTGCCTATTATTATCAGCAGTTGGTGCAATGCGACTGACCTGCCCCATGACAGAATCGCCGCCCGGTAGGCTAACTTGCACTGGTGTGCCAACATTAACCTCACCAATCAGCTTAGGATCGATATCCGCACGCCATTCCAAAATACCACCTTTGATAATAGTAAATAGTGGGTCTCCACCAGCAACCATACCAACTTCAGCCATTTTTTCACTAATAATACCGCTAACCGGTGCAACCACATTGGCATTATTGACACTCAAGCGCTGCGTACTCAGTCGAGCTTTAGAGGCTTGCAGTGACGCCTGCGCTTGTAGTTTAGCCGTACGATAGCGATCCGCTTCTTGCTTGCTAATGGCATCAATATCAATAAGTGGCAGGACGCGGGCGGCATCGGCAGTGGCATTGGCAAGCGTCGCTTCTGCTTCGGCAACATCTGCTTCTGCTTGCAAGACTTGCTGCTCCATCGCGTCGGTATCAAATACAGCCAGTATTTGACCAGCTTTAACACGCTGACCTTCTTCGACCAATATCCGTTCAATCGCTACGCCGTTTACTTTGGCACTGACATTAGCGACATCCTTAGCATTGATGGTTCCGTCAGCACTGAGCGTATTACCAATATTATCTTGGCTTGGTAGCACTGTTTCGACCGATAATACAGCTTGCTCAATGCTAGCATCTTTTAGGTTAGCGCTATCGTTTTGCACATTGTTAGCAACGGGCGACTCATTGCTCGCTTCCTCATCATTGCCCCAGTACTTACCAACCAATACCCCAATAACGAGCACAATAGCCAATACTGGTAATAACCATAAAGGAAATTTTGATAATGGCTTATCTGATAAAGGCTTAGACGCTCGCGCATCAGATTGGCGGTATGGGGGTAGCTCAGATTCAACTGGCAGCTTGTTGTCTTCAACATCGCTCATGATAACTCTCTGTCAATACAGGCAATAATAAGGATATATAATATGAGGAAAATAATAGGTGAAAATAGGCTAGCATTACGTTAAACGAGCATCTTTATATGGTCAAAATGCTGTTTGTGACTACAATAGTTCGTAAATTTATTGAGCATAGCATATATTAAGTTGTCATCTGATTTATATATATAGTGTCTGAGCTTCGTAAGTTCCATACTGACTCAATATCGGCAGATGTAAAAACGCTCCAAGCGAACATATTAAAAGTGATAAGCAATACATACTGCTTATTAATGAATTTGACAGGATAGAGATTCTTTTTGTAGATCGTAAGACAAAACGCACATTCCTAAGAATGTGCGCTATGTTTATCCTACTATTCTGTAGTTACTATAAATCTTCTATTAGAAACGATAGCCGACGCCAAGGAAAGTAATATAAGGATCGATATCGAGGTGAGCTTTCGATCGAATCAACTCTTCATTCTTATCATTTTTAACGGTGATGGTCGTATCGCTGTCCAGTTTTGCATAAGACAATGACCCGACTCCAAACCATCTATCATTGAAATCATAAGTAGCGCCAACAGTGACGATAGGTGCAAAAGCGCTTTCTGCCTCCACATCCACGTTCATCTCTCGATTGGATGGCACATTTTCTAGCGCAGCACCCGATTTGCCATCTTTGATATTCTGAATTTGATGTCCAGCTGCCTCTAAATCTTTACGAATACCCTCATTTAGCTCAATACCGTTAAAATAGGCATACATGACCCCAGCACCGACATAAGGGCGAAACTTATTGACCCCAGATTTGCCAAACTGATATTGCACCCCCGCTGCCGGTAGCCATGCGCGAGCCTTAGATGCCACGCCATCACCTTGTTCTAAATCGGTTATAAGCTGTTCTTTTTTAATTTTAAATTTTGGTAGTGCATATTCTCCTATTCCACCAGCTGTAACCTCACCAGATATAGGTGCATACACTTTCCCTTTACCCATAATATCTACTTTAGGAGGAAATCCGGCTTTGACTTCAATCGACCAGTTATCATTTAGATAATAGTTAAATAGCGAACCAAAAGTATCAACATCAGCAGACTCAAGACCCGTACCTGGACTGCTGAAATTCTCTAAACCGCCAAGCTTAACTTGACCTGATACATCACCTAGGGTAGTTCTAGACAAATCAGTTTCTTCACCTCTAAAGCTTACTACCCCTATAGCAGTTAGGCCTGTATTTACTTTAACTTTAGTAAGCTCACTTTGATCAGGATCAATAACCTCTCTGACAGTTTTTATTTTAACACTGCCGTTTTTAGCGACAGTACCATCTTTAATGGCTGTCGTATTTTCTAGAGGATTGGCCGTGCCTTGCGGAGAGGCATGCAACCAGCCAGCAGAGACCGAAAAGCGTTTGAAGCTACCATCGGTTTTAAAATAATCGAATGCAGCAAACGCTGATTGGCTAAATAATAATGGTGTGGCGATAGCACAAACGAAGGTTAACGTCTTTTTCATGAAACATCCTTGTTAATAAATTCAGGTCGTTAATAAAAAGCATGAATGGCACAGTAGTCATCAAACAAAGCAGATAGATTGCCACTATGAAGTTAATCAAGTTCTCATCCTAACGTCCTGTTAGAATCGATAAAACGACTAGAAATACGCATATTTTAACCATATATCATTATGCAAAACGCGATATCCTAGCAAACGCATGGAAGACACTGTGCCAATCCATTATCGTAAACTGCCACACAAATAATCATAGTTCAATAATAACTCATGAACACATAAGTCAATATTAGTTCATTAAAATCAGAATACAGTGTTAATTATTGGTTGATAAATGATTTATAAAACCATAAAAAAGCCATTATTTTCTTAAAATAATGGCTTTTTTTATAGTAATCAGTAATAGAAAACAGGTTGAGTTAACTATCATTAAGCATTGGTATAACGACTTGCCGATGGCATCCAACGATGAATCAGTTGACTGACATCGGCTTTGCGTGCAGGATCTGCAATCAGATGCTTTGCCAAACGCTGGGCAATAGCAAATAACTGCTCATCCCGAATAAGGTGCGCCAAATAATAGCCGACATTACCTGTTTGACGCTTTCCTAATAACTCGCCCGGACCACGCAGCTCTAAATCTTTTTGCGCAATGACAAAACCATCGGTACTATCACGCAATACATTTAGACGTTCAATACCTGTCTCCGACAACGGCTTCTGATACAGCAGCACACAATAGCTTTTTGTTGAACCGCGCCCGACTCGCCCGCGTAATTGGTGCAATTGCGATAGACCCAATCGTTCTGCATTTTCAATGACCATCAGAGAAGCATTGGGCACATCAACACCCACTTCGATAACTGTGGTAGCTATTAACAAATCAAGTTGTCCTGCCTTAAACGCTTGCATAATGGCTTGTTTATCAGCGCCTTTCATTTTGCCATGCACCAAGCCAATACGAATATCCAAACGCTCGCTCAAATCTTCATAAGTCGCCTCAGCAGCTTGCGCATCGAGTACACTCGACTCTTCAACCAGTGAGCACACCCAATATGCCTGCCTGCCAGCTTCACAATTAACTGCAATACGTTCAATCACCTCATCACGGCGGTTGCGGTCAATTGTTACGGTAGTAATCGGTGTACGCCCTGGTGGTAGCTCATCGATAATAGAAGTGTCCATATCGCCATAAACACTCATCGCTAGCGTCCGCGGAATGGGCGTTGCAGTCATAATCAGCTGATGCGGTGTGCTACCAGCCACGCCTTTATTGGTCAACGCCATACGCTGCTCAACACCAAAACGATGCTGTTCATCGATAATAACCAAACCCAATTTGGCAAATTGTACCTGATCCTGAAAAAGCGCATGAGTACCAATGACTACTTGTACGGTATTCTCGCTCACCGCTTCTAACGCTTCGCGGCGCTGCTTAGCGGTTTGTTTACCAGCCAACCAACCGACCCCAATACCTAACGGCTCAAACCAGTTTTTGAAATTAACCAAATGCTGTTCCGCTAAAATCTCCGTCGGCGCCATGACGGCCACCTGCCAACCACTATCTAATGCATAACCCGCCGCGCCTGCCGCGACTAAGGTTTTACCAGCGCCAACATCGCCTTGTACCAATCTGAGCATTGGTATTGAAGTCGCCATATCAGCGGTAATGTCCCTCATAACTCTTTTTTGTGCGCCCGTTAAATCAAATGGTAACGCACCAAATAATTTATCTGCCAATGGACTTTGGATAGCACATTTTGGCGCTTTATACTGATGTAATTGCTGACGGCGATATAATAAGCTGAGCTGATGTGCAGTCAACTCTTCAATAATGAGGCGTTGACAAGCAGCATGAGTACGAGCGCTTAATTGGGTTAATAATTTGTATTGTTGACCAGCATCAGTATAAGTAGGCGGCGTATGCAGTAATACCAACGCTTCAAATATGGTTAAATTATAGACGTTATTGTTAGCCATACTTATAGCATCCGAACTGCTATTATTTTGACTATGATAAAAAGAGGGCTTCGTTCTATTGACGCTACTGTTACTGCTATCATTAACACTACTACTAAAACCGTTGTCAGGCACACTACGCGCGAGGGTGGAAAAGATATCTTCTGGATAATCTGGCTCGGTCATCGGTATTTTAGCTGGTTCAAAAGGCACTAATGGCAAATCCACAACGACTGAAAAATCCTCAGGCGTAAATAAAGTCATTGGCAAGCCATGACTACGAACCGTTTGCAGTGCAAGCTTAATCAATGTACGCAGCTTATTTTGATGTAAACCTTTAACGCTTGGATAAATAGGCTGTAAACCCGTATTTACTACCGTCTCGTTACTGCTGATAATTTGATATTCAGGATGATGTATCTGCTTACCGTAGCGGCTCACTTTGACTTCACCGAATAATTGCAGATGGGTACCTAGACACATGGTTTGAGCAAGTCCACGATATACCTTAAAAAAGCGTAGAGATATCGTACCCGTGTCATCATCTACAATCACCGTCATGCCGCTGCGATTGGTATCGACATGCACGACGCGACCAGTAATCATGGCGGCTTGTCCATGAGCCACATCGCCTATTGACACCAAGCGACTACGATCTTCATAGTCGCGCGGCAGATGTAGTAGCAAATCAAAGATACGGGCAATGCCCAATTGCGTCAATTGCTCGGCCACTTTTGGTCCAACACCTGCCAGCGCCGTCACCGGCATATCAAGTGCCAAAACGTCTAGTAAATGAGGTGTAGCAGGGTTAACCGATGTGGGCATCAAAAATCCTAACGATGTTAATATAAATTTTATAGGGTCAAGTGTCTTGTTCAAGAATTCATGCTAGCTTATAAGCTGTCTTATCATGTGATAATGATCAATATTGTGTAACGTGCCTAGCTATACCGCTAAATTATTATGCTAACTAATACCTTATGCTAAGCTATTTCGCCATACAACGTCTAGCTGATTTCTGCGTAACCTATTGATGAATACCCTACTACACCGCTATTTATTCCTCTATGATAATTTTTGATAAGGTTTTTTATGTCCTCTCATTCTATCTGCCACCCTTATTATCATTTTTTATTGACGCTTCGTCTGAGCCTCTTCGCTATATTCGCTATATTGATGAGTGCTTGCAATAGTTTGACGCCAGTCGCGCCAGCAGATACGTCAGTACCGAACAAACCTACGGTAGCTTTAGTATTAGGTGGTGGCGGTGCAAAAGGTTTCGCTCATGTAGGCGTGATTAAAGCATTAGAAGAGAACGGTATTAAACCGACACTGGTAGTAGGCACCAGTGTCGGGAGCTTAGTTGGTAGCTTATATGCCAGTGGTTATAATGCAAAGCAGCTTGAACACTTGGCACTGACCACCACTGATAGTGAATTGACAGACTTTACCTTATCTAACCAAGGTTTTATCGAAGGTATTAAGCTCAAAAACTTTATTAATGCAAAAGTACGAAAACAGGTTATAGAAGATTTTCCCATCTCCTTTGCCGCGGTTGCTGCTGAAAAAAATACGCTGAAAAAGACCGTCTTTACCACGGGTGATGTTGGGCTTGCGGTACAAGCATCCTGTAGTGTGCCTAATATCTTTATTGCACCGCGCATCCCTGAAAAAGTCGGCAAAAAATATATTGATGGTGGCGTGGTCAGCTTGGTGCCTGTGGATAGCGCCCGTGATTTGGGTGCTGATATTATCATCGCCGTTGATGTGACTGCTGCTAACACTAATACATCGACTGTCAATCAAAAACCAAACATCAATTCATTAACCAGCTTTTGGGGCTTTCTTGAAAACAGTTTAATCGCCAATGCAGCCTATAACGCGAAAGCATCTCCGATTAATCATAGCGCTGCATCAATGCGTCATGAGCGTGATCGTGCTGATATTGTGATTATGCCAAATGTCGGTCATATCAGCTCGCTAGATACTAGCCAGCGCAGCGCTGTGATTGCTGCTGGCTTGCAAGCCACTACCACCCAAATTCATGCCATTAAGCAACTTATTAACGAAAAATCCAAGAGTAAATATGCCACTCTTTAATTTATAGTGGAAAAGCATATATAAAAATCCTGCTAACTACAGATATTAAAGATTGACGATAAAAAAAGCACCACAGTGATTGCTGCGGTGCTTTTTTGTTGAAGCAGATATCAAAGCATAAACTTATTTGACACGTGCACGGTATTTCACTGCGACTGTATCATTAAGACCAACGCCTTCCAAATCCCAGCGTACGGCTTTATAGAATTTTAACGGAATTTCTTGCAACTGATTGTCAACTTTTCCACGTAGCGGCATACGGGCAAATGTATTGCCATCTGCACTACCATAAGGAAAATCAGGAGAAACAGCACGCAGCAATTCTACTTGTTCAGGAATACTCATCGTCACGGTCATTTTACGAACACGATCGGCATTGGTATTGGTAAAATAGCCTTGATACTCTAAAACATTACCTGACTGCAAACGCGTATTTGCATCCACAGGAACCAGTATTTCTTTACCATTGGCATCAACACTAATCAATGACGCTGTAATTCTACTGTTAACTGCTTGCGCATTTGACTGACTGTTTTGATTAAAGTTTGACTGAACCGCTACTGAATTATTAACGGCTTGTTCTGGTGTGGGCAACATCGCTGATGCTTGCGTGACAGCCATAACGCCAACGAGCGTACCAGCGACAACATGAAACAAACGGTGTCCAGTCCATGCACTGAATGGGTTCGCAAAATGGTTACTTTTCTTCATGACATTCATTATCCCTAGTTGATGTATCGGTAAAACAAAGCTGGTAAAAAAGGAGCTGGTAAAAATTAGTAGTTTTAAAAATATAGGACAATAAGCAATTTACCATCATATATGGTCATACTCAGTCATGTTAATTTTTAAACATTATTATTTTTATCAATTATCTGCGTAAGCCATCGGTAAAGCAATAGCGCTTAGCATAACAAAAAGCATTTATACGTACATTAACCCTGTGTTGATGTTGTGTATATCGTTAATCTGCTGTGAAGACTCTTTAACGCTACTGAAATAAAAGATAGCTCATAACGACGTTTTTTGCTATGGTAAATCTTTAGCGATCCTTTAGCGACAGGCATTCTCTGTCACGCCCTTTTTCTTATTCTAACGACTATTGCTCCCATTATGACTACTAGCGCCATGCCCCAGATTAACCCTGAATACGTCCATTGGTTCCGTAATTCTGCCCCCTATATCAATACCCATCGCGGCAAAACGTTCGTGATTATGTTTGGTGGTGAGGCGGTCAATCATCCAAATTTCAGCACACTGATTCATGACTTTGCTTTATTGCATAGCTTGGGTATCAAGCTGGTATTGGTGCATGGGGCGCGACCGCAAATCGAGAAAAACCTCAAAGATGCTGATATTGAATCGCCACTGCATCAAGACATTCGTGTGACACCTCGCGTCGCGATGCCTTCTATATTACAAGCGGTTGGTGCTATTCGCTTGCAGATTGAAGCGCAGCTATCGATGGGGCTTGCCAACTCACCTATGTACGGCTCACGTATTGATGCAGTGTCGGGCAATTTTGTCACTGCGCGTCCTTATGGTATCCGCGATGGCGTTGATTACCAGATGACGGGCGAAGTACGCTCTATCGATGTTGAAGCCATCAAAAATAATCTACTACACGATCATATTGTAATTTTAGGCTCTATGGGCTATTCGGCAACCGGTGAAGTCTTTAACTTATTGGCTGAAGATGTTGCTCTTAGTGCCGCCGTGGCTCTTGGTGCCGACAAGCTGATTTTCCTAGGCGAAGAAGCCGGTATCAATCACAATGATCGTTTGCTACGTGAGATGATTCCAAATGAAGTCGACCGCTTCTTACGTGACCGTGATCTAAACTGTGAGATTAATTACTTCTTAAGCTGTGCCAGCAATGCCTGTCGTCAAGGGGTTCATCGCACCCATATTATCTCTTATGCCAAAAACGGCGCACTACTTGAAGAGCTATTTACCCGTGATGGTTCTGGCACCTTGATTAGTCACGACCCTTACGAAGAGATTCGCCGCGCTGATGTCGATGACGTGGTAGGGCTGATAGAGCTATTATCGCCGTTAGAAGAGCAAGGTATCTTGGTCAGTCGCTCACGAGAACGCTTGGAGCAAGAGATTGATAATTATAGCGTCATCGAACGTGACGGCATGATTTTAGGTTGTGCAGCGCTTTATCCACTCAATACAGATTCAGCAGAAGTTGCCTGCGTCGCGGTACATCCAGAATATCGCAGTGGTAGCCGCGGCGCTGATTTACTGGCATTTTTGGAGCAACAAGCACGCAGTCATGGTCTACACAAGTTATTTGTATTGACCACTCGTACAGCACATTGGTTCGTTGAACAAGGGTTTGCTGAAGTTGAGGCAAGCGCCTTACCTGAAGTACGCCGCGAGAAGTATAATAACGGTCGCAATTCTAAAGTTTTCCAAAAGAACCTTTGAATAATGGCTCGTTAACGTCGAAAGCTTAAGTGCTATTTCTTACGCAAAAAGAAGCCCTCTTACATTAAGAGGGCTTCTTTTTGCTTCTATTGTATCAATACTAAATTAGCATTAATTAATTACTGCTAATTACTTTACTTTTAATAGCTCAACGGTAAAGATTAGCGTGCTATTAGGCTCGATACCTGCGTTACCCGCTTCACCATAAGCGATATCAGAGGGGATATAAAACTCGTATTTACCGCCCTCTTTCATCAACTGTAGACCTTCAGTCCAGCCAGCGATTACTTGGTTTAGTGGGAATTCAATTGGCTCACCGCGCTCATATGAGCTATCGAATACAGTGCCGTCAATCAATTTACCTTCGTAGTTTACTTCAACCACGTCCGTAGCTTTTGGCGACTTGCCAGTACCTGCGGTCACTACTTTATATTGCAGACCTGAAGCAGTGGTTTTCACGCCAGCTTTTTTGCCATTCTCTACTAAGAATGCGGCGCCCTTAGTTTTGTTTGCACCCGCTTTAGATTCCATATCTTTCACAAACTTCTCTTCCTGTTCTTTTTGATAGGCCATTAACACTTCTTGCATTTGCTCTTCTGTCAATGCTGCTTTTTTGCCTTCATAGCCATCACGGAAACCTTTTTCAAACGTATCAAGGTTCAGATCCCCAACCGCTTCTTTATTCCCTTCTGCCATCATATAGCCCAAGCTATAGCCTACTTTTTCCTTGGCAGGGCTTTGTTCAGTCACTGAAACACTTTTGGTAGCGGTTTCTTTACTGCCATTATTTGCGCTACAGCCTGTGATTAATAACATAGCACTAGCAAGGGCACTGATGCTTAGGGTAGTGATTTTTTTCATAAAATGCTCTCAAATTGTAATAATAGTGGCGAGATGTCACATTTATCTATAATAGCAAATCTTAGTTTTGCCTGCTATGACTCACTTGAAATTATCGGTCAAATGTACAGTCTATGTTAATATTTACCGTAAAAATAACAACTTATCACACAAATATAGTAAGACGTTAAGCTTTCTATCTTTAAATTCATAATTACATAAGTTAAGCTAAATTGGTTAAGGAAAGAAATAACAAAAGATATGTCTTGTTAATAGTGACTACTGATTGTTAATTATAAATTTCTTATAAAGCACTAAAATCAAGTTTACAAATAATTTTAATTAAAAATACTAATAAATAGGTGTGTGTTTGCCTCAGATGAAACGCTTGAATTAAAGTGATTTTCTTATCTTATAGCAGACACATGATCATTAGAGGAGGACAGGATGAATCCAATGTTTACATCGTTCAACGGTTATCTGGGTGGCCCTATCGGCTCCATCATCGGCGCTATTCTTATTTTCATCATTGGTTGGCTTGTCGCCTTGGGCATAGCTGCTCTGGTACGCGGCGTGCTGTCTAAAATCAATCTCAATCAACGTATGAACTCTTCAACGGGTAAAAGCTATGACTTAGAGGGCATCATCTCTAAGATTGTTTTTTGGTTTATTTTCGTTATCGCTATTTCTGGCGCGTTAAGTCAGTTAAACCTAAACTCTATTTCAGCACCGTTTGCCAATATGGTAAACCAAGTACTCACCTTTATCCCTAATCTTATCGCTGCTATTGCAGTTGGTGTGATCGGTTGGGTAATTGCAACAGTTGCACGTACTGCCATCAATGCTGCACTTTCAAAAACCTCAATGGATGAGCGTTTAAGTGCAAAAGCTGGTGTAAAACCAATGAGCAGCACGATTGCTGACATGGTTTATTGGTTCATTCTATTAGTAGTATTGACCATGGTATTAGGCCAACTAGAGCTAGATGGTTTATTTGCTCCATTAACCAATATGGTTGATAAAATCTTCAGCTTTATCCCTAATATTCTGATTGCTGCTGTAGTATTCGTAGTAGGTTACATCATCGCCAAAGTGGTACGTGGCATCGTAACCAACCTTGTTTCTACTTTTGATGTCCAGAAGCTTGCAACTAAAGCTGGTTTAAGCGAACAGAATAGCTTACCCAACATTGCAGGTTCTTTAGCGTTTCTAGTAGTGATTATTCCAACAATCATTGCTGCTTTAAATGCCCTAAAAATTGATGTAATTGCTCGTCCTGCAACCAACATGTTAAACAAAATCATGGAAGCCTTGCCAAATATCTTTATGGCAATTGCTATCTTGGTTGTGACTTTTTATGTTGTACGTATGGTTGCAAACATCATTAAAGGCTTGCTTGAAAATACGCAAATCAATCAGTTACCTGCCAAAGTTGGTCTTCAACAGACCATGGGTGATAAAAAGGTTTCTGACTTAGTTGGCTATGCCATCGTATTTTTTGCCATGTTATTTGCCTCTATCGCTGCTGCTGACTTATTAGGTTTTGAACCTATCTCAGCCATTATTGCGATGTTTATTGCTTTCGGTGCCAATATCATCCTAGGCGCAATCATCCTATTCATCGGTTTTTGGCTTGCCAATATCATCGCTGGTGTCGTTGAGCGCTCTGAACAAGGTTCACAGTTCCTAGCAAATATCGTGCGCGTTTTGATCATGGGCTTAGTTCTTGCCATGGGTCTAAAAGCGATGGGTATTGCGGATTCTATCGTTAACCTAGCATTTGGACTAACTTTAGGTGCAGTTGCCGTAGCATTTGCCCTATCGTTTGGTCTAGGTGGTCAAGAAGCAGCAGCACGTTTCTTACGCAAAATGCAGGATAAAATGGACAGAGAACGTGACGAAGCAAAAGCAAAATCTGCTTTGACACCAAGCTCATCGACTCAAGATAAGGTTGCTGCTTCAGTACGTGACAATACGCCAAGTACAGCTACTGATACGTTTGGTAGCAGCACAACCCAAGTAGATAATAATACCATCACACCTAATAACTTAAGCTCTACCAGTGATGTAAATTCTTCTACGGTTGATATCAATCATATTGCAACTGATGATAGTGATATCGATGGTCCTAATAATCTAAGATAATTTATCGTCATTAATTTATTTTATAAAAAAGACAGCTTATGCTGTCTTTTTTTATGTTTGATAATAAGCAATTTTAGTCATTATTATTAGGGCGAGATGGAATCGAGACATGTAGGCGGACTTATGATAGATGATTAGAGTCAGTTTTTTTCTTATTATCTTCGGTAATTTCACTAGCATTACTTTGATTACTTTGATTACTTTGATTACTTTGCTGCAACTGCTGAACCTTTTTAGTCAGTTGGCGCTCGCGCTGGGTCATGGGATTAACTGGCTGAATCCATAAATCAATATCCATAAAAGCATCTTCAGCCTCTATTATAAAATCTATACCCAATACAACCACATGATGTAGTTCTGCCATTGGTAACCGTGTCGCCACATCTAAAGCGATTTTCGCTAAATTTGGGCGTATAGCCGACTTACCATGCTTTCCTTCTGCATCTTGTCCATAAAATATTAGTACATAATGCCGCCCCAAACACTCGTAAGAATGTTGGTGGACGACATAGCCTTGTTGCTGCAACTGCTGCGCTTGCTTGGGATGCTTATATAAAGTGCGAATTAACTCATGACGCGAAAACAATGATTCATCCAATATCTGCTGTTGCCAATGAGAAAAATCTGCCTCACTAGACTTCTTCGATGATTCTTTTTGCTTAAACGCAGCAGGATTCTTATAAACTGTTTCTAACATCTGCATGCTAAGTTGTGACCATAAAGCAGCCGCTTGCGCCATATGCTGTTGATACATCTGCTTAGTTGGGCTATTGGTTTTCTGCGCCAGCGACATCGCTATCAATGCCGAGTTAGGCTCATTTTGCAAACCATATTTTATCAACGCATTATCTATCGTGATTGCAGGTGCAAAGAAGTCGGCAACATTTAGAAATCCAGTAATAATATCGTTTTCGGAATTTGTTATATGATCCTTATTACCCTGCTGTGACTGCCCTAAACGATAGTATAAAAATCGCCATAGCTCGCAAGGTATCTGTAATTTATTTAAATGAATATGCCAGTCATGCCAGCCAAATGCTTGTAATGGCTGAATAGATGCACTTGTATCAACGGGCGAACCCTCTACTAAATCACTGTCCGTAAAACTATGGGCTAGACGTTGAACAGGATTTTTTTTGCAGGATTTATTATGAACATCATGTTCATTATCAATATCAATATCAATTTGACGTTGGATATCCAAAACCAAGATGTTAATACTACGTAACTGGCTGTCTATAGATCTTGATATATGAGTCTTGCGCCATATATTTACAGCATTAAAAGCTGTCCTACCTAGTGCCTCAATATCAGCTGGCAGCATGTCATTAGGCAAATATATCACCAACTCTACTAAGTTAAGATCGCCCAGTGGTAGCTGGTACTGAGAATACTGCGCTTGATAGTTGCTCTCTATCACTGGCATATCCGGTAAGATAATCTTTAAGATATCTGCTCGTAAATAACAAGCTATTTCATGCATAAGATAGCTGCTATCAGACATTACCATCGTCGAATCACTGGGCACAGTCACCACCTTTTTGTCTGAAAAAAATACGCTATTGTAAGCGGCGCAATTGGTGTGCAGCGGATAAATGCAACTGCTACTCCAAGACTATTGGATAAAATATAAACTACATAATAGCAATTATACATGGTCGCTTTCAGCACAGTGACTTGTTATGATGATATAAAAGCGGTATTACTCGCGTATTGAGGAATCAATTAATACGCATGCTACCTTACAATATAATTAGCCCATTTATTTAGAAAATGTCTCTCTGATGATAACAAGGACTTGCCCATCATGAAACGCTTTAAAGAGAAAACAGTCGTCGTAACAGGTGCCGACTCACATATCGGTCGTGCAACTGCCATTCGTTTTGCGAATGAAGGTGCTAATGTCATACTCGTCGGACGCTCGACCGATACATTAAATCAAATCACTGAAGGGTTTCCACAAGACCGTACATGGATTCATACCGACAACTTTTTAACCATTGCTTGTGACATTGGTGTTGAGAGCCAAGTACAAGAGATGATAAAAAGAGTCATCGATAAGTTTGAAACAATCGATATATTGGTGAATAACGCAGCACAAACGACGCAAGGCAGAAATAGTGGGTTATCTACTGAACAGAAGAGTCCAGCTGTTGATGACTATTTAAGTGAAACCTTGTATGTCTGTCAGACGGCTATGCCTTACTTAATACAGAGTAAAGGTAGTATCATTAACGTTCCTTCATTTGCAGCTTGTAGTAGCGATCAGAGTGCAGCAACTTATGATGCTGCCACCTCAGGTATTACTGATTTGACCCGTACGTTGGCTTCGGCACACAGCGCAGACGGCGTGCGCGTTAATGCAGTAAATCCAAGCGTCACTCAGTCTGATATATCAGATGCGATTCAAAACACCGATATTCAAAATACCGATATAACAGATCTTCAAGCAAATATAGATGAATCATCAGATAATAGTCCATTAGGACGCTGTGCTACACCAAACGATATTGCCGCGGTGATTACTTTCTTAGCAAGCGATGATGCTGCCATGATTACCGGTACCAATTTGCCCGTCGATGGCGGTGTAAGTACTTCTAACCGTCAGCTACCTTTATAACTTTATAAAACCTTAATGTGTAAGGGCTCAAGATTAATAAGCGCAAACAAGAAACCCCTGATACTCCATATCAGGGGTTTTTTATAAATATAATCAGCTACTACTTAAAAAACTACTCCGCTGATTTATTAACGTCCTGTAGCGGCTGCGATAAACGCTCAGGATGTCTTGGAATTACACCTTGATATTGAGCATATATTCTTGGCAAATCGGATTCGATATCTCCGGTAGGATAGACCAAGGGCATAAAGCGTATCTCTTTGGTATTGTAATCCAGCGCCACTGGCAAGATTGGCACACCGGCACCCACTGCTAAATAATAAAAGCCTGACTTCCAATTTTTGGTGTACTGACGCGTACCTTCTGGCGACAACCCCAAAAATAATGGCTCACCTGTTTTAAATTTATCAATACTCGCTTGTAATACGGAGCCTTTATTACGGCGATCAATCGGAACAATACCTATCCAATGCAGCAATTGTGCAAGGATCGGCACCTTAAATAAGGTGTGTTTGCCCATAATACTAATTTTCAAATCGAGCGCAAACAAACTGGGTATCGCATATACACCGTCGATATTTGATGTATGCGGAAGCGCTAGCACCACCGCCTGTGGAATATTTGCTATCTCACCAACGGTACGCCAGCCTGCCGCTTTTAACAATGCAGACGCAATCACTGGCGCAATCTTGTTGCCGCGTCTAGGAACCAAATTCCCAAGCTGTTTTTTATTGAAACTTGGTAATGTTTTAGAGCGTGGCGGCTTAGCACTGTTAGCATTAGAGCGATTAAATAATTTTGATGTCATAACGGCACCATGTAGTAGAAGATATCCATATAATACCATTAAGCTGGTATCACTAATCTGGATTTTACATGCTTTTGTTATGTTATATCTTACTCAATCATGATTATAAATAACGCTAAGCGTCCTAAAAATAGCTATTAGATATCAGCTAGATTACCTTTATCTTCTAGCCATATCTTACGATCAGCAGCACGCTTTTTGGCTAGCAGCATATCCATCACACTGTTGGTTAGTACCATGTCATCCATATCCAACTGAACCAAACGACGAGTATCGCGATTCATAGTTGTTTCACGCAACTGCTCTGCACTCATCTCACCCAAGCCTTTAAAACGTGTGATTTGGGCTTTTTTATTGCCCGGTACATTGGCTAAAATATGCTGAAGCTCGGTTTCATCTAACGCATAATGCACTTCTTTAGCCACATCGACGCGATAGAGTGGCGGCATTGCAACAAATAAATGACCGGCATCGACTAAGGCAGGAAAGTGCTTCACGAATAACGCACAGATCAAAGTAGCAATATGCAGTCCATCAGAATCAGCATCCGCTAAGATGCATACCTTGTCATAACGTAGCTCAGATAAATCGTCAGATGCCGGATCAACGCCAATGGCAATCGCAATATCATGAATTTCTTGACTCGAGAGCACTGTATCAGATGATACCTCCCACGTATTTAAAATCTTACCACGCAAGGGTAGAATCGCTTGGTAATGACGATCACGTGCTTGCTTCGCACTACCACCCGCAGAATCCCCTTCTACCAAAAACAGCTCAGCCCCATCACGCAAATCACCGCGGCAATCTGCCAATTTACCGGGCAATGCTGGCCCCTGAGTGATTTTCTTACGAGCGACTTTTTTTGCCGATTTTAAACGACGTCCTGCTTTGTTAATTGCCAATTCGGCAATTTGTGTACCCATATCGGCATGTTGATTTAACCACAGACTAAAAGCATCTTTTGCCAATGTCTGCACGGCTCCAGCAGCCTCACGGCTAGACAAGCGCTCTTTGGTCTGTCCAGAAAACTGCGGCTCAGAGAACTTAAGAGACAGGATATAGTTCACCCCATCCCAGACATCTTCTGCGGTTAGCTTTACACTACGCGGTAGTAAATTATGGATATCGCAGAACTCACGCAAGGCTTCTAAAATACCCGTGCGCAGTCCATTGACGTGCGTACCGCCCTGAGCTGTAGGAATCAGGTTTACATAACTTTCTTGAACTGGCGTCCCACCATCAGGCAACCAAGACAATGCAAAGGTAATAGCAGCTCGTTCGCCCGCTTTCGCATCGTAATTATAATAAAACGGTGCTTCAGGCAATGTCTCAAGACCATCTAACTGTTCGCTTAAATATTCGACCACCCCATCAGTAAACTGCCAAACCACCTTTTCATCATTGATATCATCGGTGAATTCAATCGTCAGCCCAGCTGCTAGCACCGCTTTAGCTTTTAGATTGTGCTTGAGCTGCTTGACATTAAATTTAGGCGTATCAAAAAAGCGATCATCTGCCCAAAAATGTACTCTGGTACCACGTTTGCGTTTGTTTGAGCTGATTGCTTCAGTCAACGGCGTAACTGGTGCGCCATTTTCAAACGCCATATCAAACTGTGTACTATTACGCCATACCGTTACCTCAACACGTGTCGATAACGCATTGACGACAGAGATACCCACACCATGCAGACCGCCTGACACTTCATAATTAGAAGTCGAAAACTTCCCACCAGCATGCAAACGGGTCAAAATCAGCTCAATCCCTGACTGATTAAACTCAGGATGAATATCAGTAGGCATACCGCGCCCATCATCCTCAACTGACAACGAGCCATCACTATGCAGTTGCACCTTGATGGTTTTAGCATAACCCGCCAACGCTTCATCAACTGAGTTATCAATAACTTCTTGCGCCAAATGATTGGGGCGGGTGGTATCGGTATACATACCTGGACGACGACGTACTGGCTCAAGTCCTTCTAAAACTTCTAACGATTGCGCATTATACTGACTCACAAATGCATCCTTAACTGTTCGCGTGCGTTTAATTCTATCAAACCATTATAACGAAAAATAGCGACGGTAACGGTAATAGTCAGTCGCTTACGTCAGATAATGTCGTCTATTTAATACACTATGTCAGCTTTATTTGAACTTAGAGCAACTGCTGTAGCATATCAATCACCTTTGGCAATTGCTCACCAAAATCGCTAAACCTGTGATCGCCACCTGCTTGCACAGCTACCGATGCGCCCTGACTCTGATAATAAGCTTTAGACAATTCAGAATTTAACAGCTCATCGCCTTTTTTCAGTAGCACAGCAACTTTATCGGGATAATTTACTGCTAAAAGTTGATGGTCTGCAAACCATTGTAAATCTGAGGGAGTAATATTCCAGCCGCCCGCCGTCGTATGCAGGACTTTATTATTAGGTAACCCATCACTGCTATCTCGATTTGATATCGATGTATTATAAAAACGCTGTAGGGTGACATGAGGCTGAGTACTAGGGTTTAGCAATAGTGCAGGGCAACCTGTATGATTGCTTACCAAGGTGGAAAAATAGCCCCCTAACGAGCTGCCAATCAGTACGGTTTTATTATCTTTTTTCAGCTCAGTGACCAAATCAGTTAAATAACTAAAGACTTGTTCAGGTGATTGGTTTAGATCAGGACGATATACTTTAATGTCAGAATGGTTTTTTTGGCAGTAGCTTTCTAATAATATGCCTTTGGTCGAGTTGGCATCACTGTCTAGTCCATGGATATAAATCAGGTTCACGTATCATCTCCTTTGTTAATTTTGTTATGATTATCTTATATAGGCTATCAAAGCCAAGCATAGCACCCGCTAGACAAAAGTAATAACAATAAAACAGCACACTATAAGTCAGTATTTGCGACATAAGAATATTGTCATTGCAGTTTTATATAGGTCAAAGGAATGACGATAATAGCGATGGAGTAGCCATGAATCAACAGTTTGAGCTGTTCGAGATTGCCAATCCATGTATTGGTCTTTGTAAAAGCAATAAAAAAGGCTATTGCTTTGGTTGCTTGCGCAATCGTCCTGAGCGTCAGCTATGGCTGAGCATGACTAACGAGCAGCGCCGTGAGGTGCTACGGCTAGTCTCTGGACGCAGGCAACGTATCGAACAAATGAAACAGCGTAAAGGTGAGCAGTTGGGGTTTGATTTTGAAGACACAGCAGAAGCGGGTAAGCTTTTCTAAAAAGCTCATGATAACGCCTCACTAGGATACGTACTCTAAATTGAATAAATCAGCGCGATTATCCGATAAACACTCACTCATCCAAACGTCAGGCAAAAGAAAACCCCCAACGAATTAACGTTGGGGGTTTATCTAGGAATAGAGAGCTGACGATGACCTACTCTCACATGGGCGAACCACACTACCATTGGCGCGACGATGTTTCACTTCTGAGTTCGGGAAGGGATCAGGTGGTTCCATCGTGCTATTGTCGTCAGCAAAGGGGGTTAGATATGAGTCTGTTATTATTGTTTTGACGTCAAGATATTATCTATTGGTCGACCAACTTGTAACCTAACTGAATCAAGGTTAAAGGTGATATCGAAATTATATATTCTATAGCCTAGGCTATACAAGATAGATTAATTAGAGCTTTCATACAAACCACTTGGGTGTTGTATGGTCAAGCCAAACGAGCAATTAGTACAGGTTAGCTACATGCATCGCTGCACTTCCACACCCTGCCTATCAACGTCGTAGTCTTCAACGGCTCTTTAGGGAAATCTAATCTTGAGGTGGGCTTCTCGCTTAGATGCTTTCAGCGATTATCCCATCCGAACGTAGCTACCGGGCAATGCCACTGGCGTGACAACCCGAACACCAGAGGTTCGTCCACTCTGGTCCTCTCGTACTAGGAGCAGATCCTCTCAAATTTCCAACGCCCACGGTAGATAGGGACCGAACTGTCTCACGACGTTCTAAACCCAGCTCGCGTACCTCTTTAAATGGCGAACAGCCATACCCTTAGGACCTGCTTCAGCCCTAGGATGAGATGAGCCGACATCGAGGTGCCAAACACCGCCGTCGATATGAACTCTTGGGCGGTATCAGCCTGTTATCCCCAGAGTACCTTTTATCCGTTGAGCGATGGCCCTTCCATACAGAACCACCGGATCACTAAGACCTACTTTCGTACCTGCTCGACTTGTGGGTCTCGCAGTTAAGCGCGCTTTTGCCTTTATACTCTACGACCGATTTCCGACCGGTCTGAGCGCACCTTCGTACTCCTCCGTTACTCTTTAGGAGGAGACCGCCCCAGTCAAACTACCCACCATACATTGTCCTCGGTATTGTTATACCTGAGTTAGAACCCCAACATGACCAGGGTGGTATTTCAAGATTGGCTCCACAAACACTAGCGTGTCTGCTTCAAAGCCTCCCACCTATCCTGCACAAGTCAGGTCAAAGTTCAATGTAAAGCTGTAGTAAAGGTTCACGGGGTCTTTCCGTCTAGCCGCGGGTACACAGCATCTTCACTGCGATTTCGATTTCACTGAGTCTCTGCTGGAGACAGCGCTGCCATCATTATGTCATTCGTGCAGGTCGGAACTTACCCGACAAGGAATTTCGCTACCTTAGGACCGTTATAGTTACGGCCGCCGTTTACTGGGGCTTCGATCAAGAGCTTCGCTTACGCTAACCCCATCAATTAACCTTCCAGCACCGGGCAGACATCACACCCTATACGTCCACTTTCGTGTTTGCAGAGTGCTGTGTTTTTAATAAACAGTTGCAGCAGCCTGGTATCTGCGACTGCCAACAGCTCAAGGAGCAAGTCCTATCACCATCGGCAGCGTACCTTCTCCCGAAGTTACGGTACCATTTTGCCTAGTTCCTTCAGCAGAGTTCTCTCAAGCGCCTTGGTATTCTCTACCTGATCACCTGTGTCGGTTTAGGGTACGATTCGTTTATAACTATTGCTTAGAAGCTTTTCCTGGAAGCATGGTATTTGCCACTTCGCTGTACAAGTACAGCTTGCTATCAGATCTCAGCATAATGACAGTCCGGATTTGCCTAAACTGTCTGCCTACATCCTTTCACCTGGACAACCAACGCCAGGCTGACATAACCTACTCCGTCCCTCCATCGCATTATAAACAAGTATCGGAATATTAACCGATTTCCCATCGACTACGCCTTTCGGCCTCGCCTTAGGGGTCGACTCACCCAGCCCCGATTAACGTTGGACTGGAACCCTTGATCTTCCGGCGTGCGAGCTTTTCACTCGCATTATCGTTACTCACGTCAGCATTCGCTCTTGTGATACCTCCAGCATGCCTTACGACACACCTTCACAGGCTTACACAACGCTCCCCTACCACTTGAAAACAAATTCAAATCCGCAGCTTCGGCTCCTAGTTTGAGCCCCGTTACATCTTCCGCGCGGGCCGACTCGACTAGTGAGCTATTACGCTTTCTTTAAAGGATGGCTGCTTCTAAGCCAACCTCCTAGCTGTCTATGCCTTCCCACCTCGTTTCCCACTTAACTAGGAATTTGGGGCCTTAGCTGGCGGTCTGGGTTGTTTCCCTCTCCACAATGGACGTTAGCACCCACTGTGTGTCTCCCGGATATCACTCATCGGTATTCGGAGTTTGCATCGGTTTGGTAAGTCGGTATGACCCCCTAGCCGAAACAGTGCTCTACCCCCAATGGTGTTCGTCCGAGGCGCTACCTAAATAGCTTTCGGGGAGAACCAGCTATCACCGAGTTTGATTAGCCTTTCACCCCTATCCACAAGTCATCCCCTAGCTTTTCAACGATAGTGGGTTCGGTCCTCCGGTGCCTGTTACGGCACTTTCAACCTGCTCATGGATAGATCACTCGGTTTCGGGTCTATGCCCTGCAACTAAACGCCCTATTAAGACTCGGTTTCCCTACGGCTCCCCTAAACGGTTAACCTTGCTACAGAACATAAGTCGCTGACCCATTATACAAAAGGTACGCGGTCACCCTAATAAATTAAGGCTCCCACTGCTTGTACGCACACGGTTTCAGGTTCTATTTCACTCCCCTCACAGGGGTTCTTTTCGCCTTTCCCTCACGGTACTGGTTCACTATCGGTCAGTCAGGAGTATTTAGCCTTGGAGGATGGTCCCCCCATCTTCAAACAGGATTTCTCGTGTCCCGCCCTACTTAATATGTTAACGCTAATGTTTCGAATACAGGACTATCACCTACTACGGTCAGCTTTCCCACGCTGTTCTTCTACATTAGCATTAATCGGCTTCTCCCCGTTCGCTCGCCGCTACTTGGGGAATCTCATTTGATGTCTTTTCCTAAGGGTACTGAGATGTTTCACTTCCCCTCGTTTGCCTCTTGTACAAGTACAAGATACCTACCTTATGGTAGGTGGGTTTCCCCATTCAGAAATCTCCGGATCACAGGATATTGCCGCCTCCCCGAAGCTTATCGCAGGCTGTCACGTCTTTCATCGCCTCTGACTGCCAAGGCATCCACCATGTGCGCTTCATTACTTGACCATACAACCCCAAGTAGTCTTTCTCTATAAATAGAGTTAGATTTCTAAGTGTTATATAAGTCTAATTATGATAACGATATCACCTAATTTTATACGCTTGATTCAGTTCTCTTTACTTTTTTAATAACTCACTACTGGGATAACAACTGATGTCGTTAAGTAGTGAGTTATTAAGGTTAGAAACAACGCGTGAACACGTGTTCCTAACCCAGACTCATATCTATGTTTTTAAATAGTCTCTGTGCTCTCGTCGAGTCACAGATTCTGTATAAAACAGAAAGAAGTAATCTTGCCTTTGTTAAGACGAATCACTTGTTTCTATTTGATACCTATTTATTTATTAGCATCTAAAGAATAGTTTATTATGTGGTGGAGCCAAACGGAGTCGAACCGTTGACCTCCTGCGTGCAAGGCAGGCGCTCTACCAACTGAGCTATGGCCCCTAATAATGGTAGGCCTGGGCAGACTTGAACTGCCGACCCCCGCGTTATCAACACGGTGCTCTAACCAGCTGAGCTACAGGCCTGTGCGAGGCATATACCTCTAGCTAATAAACTAGCTTAAACTAAAGAACAACTTGTTGTGAATTCTTGCTGACCGAATGCCATCTATAAGGAGGTGATCCAGCCGCAGGTTCCCCTACGGCTACCTTGTTACGACTTCACCCCAGTCATCAACCACACCGTGGTGAACGCTCCCCCGAAGGTTAAGCTATCCACTTCTGGTGCAATCAACTCCCATGGTGTGACGGGCGGTGTGTACAAGGCCCGGGAACGTATTCACCGCGGCATTCTGATCCGCGATTACTAGCGATTCCTACTTCATGGAGTCGAGTTGCAGACTCCAATCTGGACTACGATAGGCTTTTTGAGATTCGCATCACATCGCTGTGTAGCTGCCCTCTGTACCTACCATTGTAGCACGTGTGTAGCCCTGGTCGTAAGGGCCATGATGACTTGACGTCGTCCCCGCCTTCCTCCAGTTTGTCACTGGCAGTATCCTTAGAGTTCCCGGCTTAACCCGCTGGTAACTAAGGACAAGGGTTGCGCTCGTTGCGGGACTTAACCCAACATCTCACGACACGAGCTGACGACAGCCATGCAGCACCTGTATTCTAATTCCCGAAGGCACTCCCGCATCTCTGCAGGATTCTAGATATGTCAAGACCAGGTAAGGTTCTTCGCGTTGCATCGAATTAAACCACATGCTCCACCGCTTGTGCGGGCCCCCGTCAATTCATTTGAGTTTTAACCTTGCGGCCGTACTCCCCAGGCGGTCTACTTATTGCGTTAGCTGCGTCACTAAGTCCTCAAGGGACCCAACGACTAGTAGACATCGTTTACGGCGTGGACTACCAGGGTATCTAATCCTGTTTGCTACCCACGCTTTCGAGCCTCAGTGTCAGTATTATGCCAGAAGGCTGCCTTCGCCATCGGTATTCCTCCAGATCTCTACGCATTTCACCGCTACACCTGGAATTCTACCTTCCTCTCACATACTCTAGCTCAACAGTATCAGATGCAGTTCCCAGGTTGAGCCCGGGGATTTCACATCTGACTTATCGAGCCACCTACGCTCCCTTTACGCCCAGTAATTCCGATTAACGCTTGCACCCTCTGTATTACCGCGGCTGCTGGCACAGAGTTAGCCGGTGCTTATTCTGCAGCTAATGTCATCGTCCGTGGGTATTAACCACGGAGTCTTCTTCACTGCTTAAAGTGCTTTACAACCAAAAGGCCTTCTTCACACACGCGGCATGGCTGGATCAGGGTTTCCCCCATTGTCCAATATTCCCCACTGCTGCCTCCCGTAGGAGTCCGGGCCGTGTCTCAGTCCCGGTGTGGCTGATCATCCTCTCAGACCAGCTACAGATCGTCGCCATGGTAGGCCTTTACCCCACCATCTAGCTAATCCGACTTAGGCTCATCTAATAGCGAGAGCAGTAAACTGCCCCCTTTCTCCCGTAGGTCGTATGCGGTATTAATACGAGTTTCCCCGTGCTATCCCCCACTACTAGGTAGATTCCTAAGTATTACTCACCCGTCCGCCGCTCGACGCCTGATAGCAAGCTATCATCGTTTCCGCTCGACTTGCATGTGTTAAGCCTGCCGCCAGCGTTCAATCTGAGCCATGATCAAACTCTTCAGTTTAATCTTGCTATGAAGCTCTTTAAAGAAGCTTCTAAACTTGGCTCATCTAATCTGGCAAAATCGCTAAAAATTATGTTCGTAATGAATTAACTTTGAGTTTTTTTACTGTCTTAAATGATAATTTTTATAGTTAGAATCCTATCGAAAAGATAGTCGACCAACTTTATTTTTTAGCATTCTGAATCAGCAAAAATCCACACAAGTTGTTCTTTAGTTATGCTTTTAAATAATGTCTCTACTGTCGTCCAGTAAGAGTATTCTGACTAAATATGCTAAACCAATCTGGCTTATCCTATTTAGCGAGCTGACCATCATATCATGTTTTAATAGTCTGTCAACTTCTTTTCTTAATTTGTTTCAACTCGGTAATCTAAGTGATAAGTTGGTTAACTTATTGCCTAGCTTCCTTTGCTGTGGGGCGTATTATATAGATTCTAACTGGGGTGTCAACTGCTTTATGAAAGGTTTTTAAACTAATTTAAGTGGGGTTTAAATAGTCGATTGTTTTCAATGGGTTAGAGAAAATATTTATTTGGATGACTTTAGCTCCAACTGGTAAAAAACTATATAGATCTTCTATTTAGCTGAAATTGAACCGCTTTAAGACTGTTATGAGCTTGGATAGTGCTTGGAACATCATGACATGAAGCTCATTTAACCTGCTAAATAGGTAATCAGATTTAAAAAACAACCTCAAAGCAGTCTTTAATCCATAGCTTCTAAGTTTTTAACCTTTCAAACCAATTGTAAAACCCACGTATTTTCACCACCCTTTCCAAACGTCAGGCAAAAGAAAACCCCCAACGAATTAACGTTGGGGGTTTATCTAGGAATAGAGAGCTGACGATGACCTACTCTCACATGGGCGAACCACACTACCATTGGCGCGACGATGTTTCACTTCTGAGTTCGGGAAGGGATCAGGTGGTTCCATCGTGCTATTGTCGTCAGCAAAGGGGGTTAGATATGAGTCTGTTATTATTGTTTTGACGTCAAGATATTATCTATTGGTCGACCAACTTGTAACCTAACTGAATCAAGGTTAAAGGTGATATCGAAATTATATATTCTATAGCCTAGGCTATACAAGATAGATTAATTAGAGCTTTCATACAAACCACTTGGGTGTTGTATGGTCAAGCCAAACGAGCAATTAGTACAGGTTAGCTACATGCATCGCTGCACTTCCACACCCTGCCTATCAACGTCGTAGTCTTCAACGGCTCTTTAGGGAAATCTAATCTTGAGGTGGGCTTCTCGCTTAGATGCTTTCAGCGATTATCCCATCCGAACGTAGCTACCGGGCAATGCCACTGGCGTGACAACCCGAACACCAGAGGTTCGTCCACTCTGGTCCTCTCGTACTAGGAGCAGATCCTCTCAAATTTCCAACGCCCACGGTAGATAGGGACCGAACTGTCTCACGACGTTCTAAACCCAGCTCGCGTACCTCTTTAAATGGCGAACAGCCATACCCTTAGGACCTGCTTCAGCCCTAGGATGAGATGAGCCGACATCGAGGTGCCAAACACCGCCGTCGATATGAACTCTTGGGCGGTATCAGCCTGTTATCCCCAGAGTACCTTTTATCCGTTGAGCGATGGCCCTTCCATACAGAACCACCGGATCACTAAGACCTACTTTCGTACCTGCTCGACTTGTGGGTCTCGCAGTTAAGCGCGCTTTTGCCTTTATACTCTACGACCGATTTCCGACCGGTCTGAGCGCACCTTCGTACTCCTCCGTTACTCTTTAGGAGGAGACCGCCCCAGTCAAACTACCCACCATACATTGTCCTCGGTATTGTTATACCTGAGTTAGAACCCCAACATGACCAGGGTGGTATTTCAAGATTGGCTCCACAAACACTAGCGTGTCTGCTTCAAAGCCTCCCACCTATCCTGCACAAGTCAGGTCAAAGTTCAATGTAAAGCTGTAGTAAAGGTTCACGGGGTCTTTCCGTCTAGCCGCGGGTACACAGCATCTTCACTGCGATTTCGATTTCACTGAGTCTCTGCTGGAGACAGCGCTGCCATCATTATGTCATTCGTGCAGGTCGGAACTTACCCGACAAGGAATTTCGCTACCTTAGGACCGTTATAGTTACGGCCGCCGTTTACTGGGGCTTCGATCAAGAGCTTCGCTTACGCTAACCCCATCAATTAACCTTCCAGCACCGGGCAGACATCACACCCTATACGTCCACTTTCGTGTTTGCAGAGTGCTGTGTTTTTAATAAACAGTTGCAGCAGCCTGGTATCTGCGACTGCCAACAGCTCAAGGAGCAAGTCCTATCACCATCGGCAGCGTACCTTCTCCCGAAGTTACGGTACCATTTTGCCTAGTTCCTTCAGCAGAGTTCTCTCAAGCGCCTTGGTATTCTCTACCTGATCACCTGTGTCGGTTTAGGGTACGATTCGTTTATAACTATTGCTTAGAAGCTTTTCCTGGAAGCATGGTATTTGCCACTTCGCTGTACAAGTACAGCTTGCTATCAGATCTCAGCATAATGACAGTCCGGATTTGCCTAAACTGTCTGCCTACATCCTTTCACCTGGACAACCAACGCCAGGCTGACATAACCTACTCCGTCCCTCCATCGCATTATAAACAAGTATCGGAATATTAACCGATTTCCCATCGACTACGCCTTTCGGCCTCGCCTTAGGGGTCGACTCACCCAGCCCCGATTAACGTTGGACTGGAACCCTTGATCTTCCGGCGTGCGAGCTTTTCACTCGCATTATCGTTACTCACGTCAGCATTCGCTCTTGTGATACCTCCAGCATGCCTTACGACACACCTTCACAGGCTTACACAACGCTCCCCTACCACTTGAAAACAAATTCAAATCCGCAGCTTCGGCTCCTAGTTTGAGCCCCGTTACATCTTCCGCGCGGGCCGACTCGACTAGTGAGCTATTACGCTTTCTTTAAAGGATGGCTGCTTCTAAGCCAACCTCCTAGCTGTCTATGCCTTCCCACCTCGTTTCCCACTTAACTAGGAATTTGGGGCCTTAGCTGGCGGTCTGGGTTGTTTCCCTCTCCACAATGGACGTTAGCACCCACTGTGTGTCTCCCGGATATCACTCATCGGTATTCGGAGTTTGCATCGGTTTGGTAAGTCGGTATGACCCCCTAGCCGAAACAGTGCTCTACCCCCAATGGTGTTCGTCCGAGGCGCTACCTAAATAGCTTTCGGGGAGAACCAGCTATCACCGAGTTTGATTAGCCTTTCACCCCTATCCACAAGTCATCCCCTAGCTTTTCAACGATAGTGGGTTCGGTCCTCCGGTGCCTGTTACGGCACTTTCAACCTGCTCATGGATAGATCACTCGGTTTCGGGTCTATGCCCTGCAACTAAACGCCCTATTAAGACTCGGTTTCCCTACGGCTCCCCTAAACGGTTAACCTTGCTACAGAACATAAGTCGCTGACCCATTATACAAAAGGTACGCGGTCACCCTAATAAATTAAGGCTCCCACTGCTTGTACGCACACGGTTTCAGGTTCTATTTCACTCCCCTCACAGGGGTTCTTTTCGCCTTTCCCTCACGGTACTGGTTCACTATCGGTCAGTCAGGAGTATTTAGCCTTGGAGGATGGTCCCCCCATCTTCAAACAGGATTTCTCGTGTCCCGCCCTACTTAATATGTTAACGCTAATGTTTCGAATACAGGACTATCACCTACTACGGTCAGCTTTCCCACGCTGTTCTTCTACATTAGCATTAATCGGCTTCTCCCCGTTCGCTCGCCGCTACTTGGGGAATCTCATTTGATGTCTTTTCCTAAGGGTACTGAGATGTTTCACTTCCCCTCGTTTGCCTCTTGTACAAGTACAAGATACCTACCTTATGGTAGGTGGGTTTCCCCATTCAGAAATCTCCGGATCACAGGATATTGCCGCCTCCCCGAAGCTTATCGCAGGCTGTCACGTCTTTCATCGCCTCTGACTGCCAAGGCATCCACCATGTGCGCTTCATTACTTGACCATACAACCCCAAGTAGTCTTTCTCTATAAATAGAGTTAGATTTCTAAGTGTTATATAAGTCTAATTATGATAACGATATCACCTAATTTTATACGCTTGATTCAGTTCTCTTTACTTTTTTAATAACTCACTACTGGGATAACAACTGATGTCGTTAAGTAGTGAGTTATTAAGGTTAGAAACAACGCGTGAACACGTGTTCCTAACCCAGACTCATATCTATGTTTTTAAATAGTCTCTGTGCTCTCGTCGAGTCACAGATTCTGTATAAAACAGAAAGAAGTAATCTTGCCTTTGTTAAGACGAATCACTTGTTTCTATTTGATACCTATTTATTTATTAGCATCTAAAGAATAGTTTATTATGTGGTGGAGCCAAACGGAGTCGAACCGTTGACCTCCTGCGTGCAAGGCAGGCGCTCTACCAACTGAGCTATGGCCCCTAATAATGGTAGGCCTGGGCAGACTTGAACTGCCGACCCCCGCGTTATCAACACGGTGCTCTAACCAGCTGAGCTACAGGCCTGTGCGAGGCATATACCTCTAGCTAATAAACTAGCTTAAACTAAAGAACAACTTGTTGTGAATTCTTGCTGACCGAATGCCATCTATAAGGAGGTGATCCAGCCGCAGGTTCCCCTACGGCTACCTTGTTACGACTTCACCCCAGTCATCAACCACACCGTGGTGAACGCTCCCCCGAAGGTTAAGCTATCCACTTCTGGTGCAATCAACTCCCATGGTGTGACGGGCGGTGTGTACAAGGCCCGGGAACGTATTCACCGCGGCATTCTGATCCGCGATTACTAGCGATTCCTACTTCATGGAGTCGAGTTGCAGACTCCAATCTGGACTACGATAGGCTTTTTGAGATTCGCATCACATCGCTGTGTAGCTGCCCTCTGTACCTACCATTGTAGCACGTGTGTAGCCCTGGTCGTAAGGGCCATGATGACTTGACGTCGTCCCCGCCTTCCTCCAGTTTGTCACTGGCAGTATCCTTAGAGTTCCCGGCTTAACCCGCTGGTAACTAAGGACAAGGGTTGCGCTCGTTGCGGGACTTAACCCAACATCTCACGACACGAGCTGACGACAGCCATGCAGCACCTGTATTCTAATTCCCGAAGGCACTCCCGCATCTCTGCAGGATTCTAGATATGTCAAGACCAGGTAAGGTTCTTCGCGTTGCATCGAATTAAACCACATGCTCCACCGCTTGTGCGGGCCCCCGTCAATTCATTTGAGTTTTAACCTTGCGGCCGTACTCCCCAGGCGGTCTACTTATTGCGTTAGCTGCGTCACTAAGTCCTCAAGGGACCCAACGACTAGTAGACATCGTTTACGGCGTGGACTACCAGGGTATCTAATCCTGTTTGCTACCCACGCTTTCGAGCCTCAGTGTCAGTATTATGCCAGAAGGCTGCCTTCGCCATCGGTATTCCTCCAGATCTCTACGCATTTCACCGCTACACCTGGAATTCTACCTTCCTCTCACATACTCTAGCTCAACAGTATCAGATGCAGTTCCCAGGTTGAGCCCGGGGATTTCACATCTGACTTATCGAGCCACCTACGCTCCCTTTACGCCCAGTAATTCCGATTAACGCTTGCACCCTCTGTATTACCGCGGCTGCTGGCACAGAGTTAGCCGGTGCTTATTCTGCAGCTAATGTCATCGTCCGTGGGTATTAACCACGGAGTCTTCTTCACTGCTTAAAGTGCTTTACAACCAAAAGGCCTTCTTCACACACGCGGCATGGCTGGATCAGGGTTTCCCCCATTGTCCAATATTCCCCACTGCTGCCTCCCGTAGGAGTCCGGGCCGTGTCTCAGTCCCGGTGTGGCTGATCATCCTCTCAGACCAGCTACAGATCGTCGCCATGGTAGGCCTTTACCCCACCATCTAGCTAATCCGACTTAGGCTCATCTAATAGCGAGAGCAGTAAACTGCCCCCTTTCTCCCGTAGGTCGTATGCGGTATTAATACGAGTTTCCCCGTGCTATCCCCCACTACTAGGTAGATTCCTAAGTATTACTCACCCGTCCGCCGCTCGACGCCTGATAGCAAGCTATCATCGTTTCCGCTCGACTTGCATGTGTTAAGCCTGCCGCCAGCGTTCAATCTGAGCCATGATCAAACTCTTCAGTTTAATCTTGCTATGAAGCTCTTTAAAGAAGCTTCTAAACTTGGCTCATCTAATCTGGCAAAATCGCTAAAAATTATGTTCGTAATGAATTAACTTTGAGTTTTTTTACTGTCTTAAATGATAATTTTTATAGTTAGAATCCTATCGAAAAGATAGTCGACCAACTTTATTTTTTAGCATTCTGAATCAGCAAAAATCCACACAAGTTGTTCTTTAGTTATGCTTTTAAATAATGTCTCTACTGTCGTCCAGTAAGAGTATTCTGACTAAATATGCTAAACCAATCTGGCTTATCCTATTTAGCGAGCTGACCATCATATCATGTTTTAATAGTCTGTCAACTTCTTTTCTTAATTTGTTTCAACTCGGTAATCTAAGTGATAAGTTGGTTAACTTATTGCCTAGCTTCCTTTGCTGTGGGGCGTATTATATAGATTCTAACTGGGGTGTCAACTGCTTTATGAAAGGTTTTTAAACTAATTTAAGTGGGGTTTAAATAGTCGATTGTTTTCAATGGGTTAGAGAAAATATTTATTTGGATGACTTTAGCTCCAACTGGTAAAAAACTATATAGATCTTCTATTTAGCTGAAATTGAACCGCTTTAAGACTGTTATGAGCTTGGATAGTGCTTGGAACATCATGACATGAAGCTCATTTAACCTGCTAAATAGGTAATCAGATTTAAAAAACAACCTCAAAGCAGTCTTTAATCCATAGCTTCTAAGTTTTTAACCTTTCAAACCAATTGTAAAACCCACGTATTTTCACCACCCTTTCCAAACGTCAGGCAAAAGAAAACCCCCAACGAATTAACGTTGGGGGTTTATCTAGGAATAGAGAGCTGACGATGACCTACTCTCACATGGGCGAACCACACTACCATTGGCGCGACGATGTTTCACTTCTGAGTTCGGGAAGGGATCAGGTGGTTCCATCGTGCTATTGTCGTCAGCAAAGGGGGTTAGATATGAGTCTGTTATTATTGTTTTGACGTCAAGATATTATCTATTGGTCGACCAACTTGTAACCTAACTGAATCAAGGTTAAAGGTGATATCGAAATTATATATTCTATAGCCTAGGCTATACAAGATAGATTAATTAGAGCTTTCATACAAACCACTTGGGTGTTGTATGGTCAAGCCAAACGAGCAATTAGTACAGGTTAGCTACATGCATCGCTGCACTTCCACACCCTGCCTATCAACGTCGTAGTCTTCAACGGCTCTTTAGGGAAATCTAATCTTGAGGTGGGCTTCTCGCTTAGATGCTTTCAGCGATTATCCCATCCGAACGTAGCTACCGGGCAATGCCACTGGCGTGACAACCCGAACACCAGAGGTTCGTCCACTCTGGTCCTCTCGTACTAGGAGCAGATCCTCTCAAATTTCCAACGCCCACGGTAGATAGGGACCGAACTGTCTCACGACGTTCTAAACCCAGCTCGCGTACCTCTTTAAATGGCGAACAGCCATACCCTTAGGACCTGCTTCAGCCCTAGGATGAGATGAGCCGACATCGAGGTGCCAAACACCGCCGTCGATATGAACTCTTGGGCGGTATCAGCCTGTTATCCCCAGAGTACCTTTTATCCGTTGAGCGATGGCCCTTCCATACAGAACCACCGGATCACTAAGACCTACTTTCGTACCTGCTCGACTTGTGGGTCTCGCAGTTAAGCGCGCTTTTGCCTTTATACTCTACGACCGATTTCCGACCGGTCTGAGCGCACCTTCGTACTCCTCCGTTACTCTTTAGGAGGAGACCGCCCCAGTCAAACTACCCACCATACATTGTCCTCGGTATTGTTATACCTGAGTTAGAACCCCAACATGACCAGGGTGGTATTTCAAGATTGGCTCCACAAACACTAGCGTGTCTGCTTCAAAGCCTCCCACCTATCCTGCACAAGTCAGGTCAAAGTTCAATGTAAAGCTGTAGTAAAGGTTCACGGGGTCTTTCCGTCTAGCCGCGGGTACACAGCATCTTCACTGCGATTTCGATTTCACTGAGTCTCTGCTGGAGACAGCGCTGCCATCATTATGTCATTCGTGCAGGTCGGAACTTACCCGACAAGGAATTTCGCTACCTTAGGACCGTTATAGTTACGGCCGCCGTTTACTGGGGCTTCGATCAAGAGCTTCGCTTACGCTAACCCCATCAATTAACCTTCCAGCACCGGGCAGACATCACACCCTATACGTCCACTTTCGTGTTTGCAGAGTGCTGTGTTTTTAATAAACAGTTGCAGCAGCCTGGTATCTGCGACTGCCAACAGCTCAAGGAGCAAGTCCTATCACCATCGGCAGCGTACCTTCTCCCGAAGTTACGGTACCATTTTGCCTAGTTCCTTCAGCAGAGTTCTCTCAAGCGCCTTGGTATTCTCTACCTGATCACCTGTGTCGGTTTAGGGTACGATTCGTTTATAACTATTGCTTAGAAGCTTTTCCTGGAAGCATGGTATTTGCCACTTCGCTGTACAAGTACAGCTTGCTATCAGATCTCAGCATAATGACAGTCCGGATTTGCCTAAACTGTCTGCCTACATCCTTTCACCTGGACAACCAACGCCAGGCTGACATAACCTACTCCGTCCCTCCATCGCATTATAAACAAGTATCGGAATATTAACCGATTTCCCATCGACTACGCCTTTCGGCCTCGCCTTAGGGGTCGACTCACCCAGCCCCGATTAACGTTGGACTGGAACCCTTGATCTTCCGGCGTGCGAGCTTTTCACTCGCATTATCGTTACTCACGTCAGCATTCGCTCTTGTGATACCTCCAGCATGCCTTACGACACACCTTCACAGGCTTACACAACGCTCCCCTACCACTTGAAAACAAATTCAAATCCGCAGCTTCGGCTCCTAGTTTGAGCCCCGTTACATCTTCCGCGCGGGCCGACTCGACTAGTGAGCTATTACGCTTTCTTTAAAGGATGGCTGCTTCTAAGCCAACCTCCTAGCTGTCTATGCCTTCCCACCTCGTTTCCCACTTAACTAGGAATTTGGGGCCTTAGCTGGCGGTCTGGGTTGTTTCCCTCTCCACAATGGACGTTAGCACCCACTGTGTGTCTCCCGGATATCACTCATCGGTATTCGGAGTTTGCATCGGTTTGGTAAGTCGGTATGACCCCCTAGCCGAAACAGTGCTCTACCCCCAATGGTGTTCGTCCGAGGCGCTACCTAAATAGCTTTCGGGGAGAACCAGCTATCACCGAGTTTGATTAGCCTTTCACCCCTATCCACAAGTCATCCCCTAGCTTTTCAACGATAGTGGGTTCGGTCCTCCGGTGCCTGTTACGGCACTTTCAACCTGCTCATGGATAGATCACTCGGTTTCGGGTCTATGCCCTGCAACTAAACGCCCTATTAAGACTCGGTTTCCCTACGGCTCCCCTAAACGGTTAACCTTGCTACAGAACATAAGTCGCTGACCCATTATACAAAAGGTACGCGGTCACCCTAATAAATTAAGGCTCCCACTGCTTGTACGCACACGGTTTCAGGTTCTATTTCACTCCCCTCACAGGGGTTCTTTTCGCCTTTCCCTCACGGTACTGGTTCACTATCGGTCAGTCAGGAGTATTTAGCCTTGGAGGATGGTCCCCCCATCTTCAAACAGGATTTCTCGTGTCCCGCCCTACTTAATATGTTAACGCTAATGTTTCGAATACAGGACTATCACCTACTACGGTCAGCTTTCCCACGCTGTTCTTCTACATTAGCATTAATCGGCTTCTCCCCGTTCGCTCGCCGCTACTTGGGGAATCTCATTTGATGTCTTTTCCTAAGGGTACTGAGATGTTTCACTTCCCCTCGTTTGCCTCTTGTACAAGTACAAGATACCTACCTTATGGTAGGTGGGTTTCCCCATTCAGAAATCTCCGGATCACAGGATATTGCCGCCTCCCCGAAGCTTATCGCAGGCTGTCACGTCTTTCATCGCCTCTGACTGCCAAGGCATCCACCATGTGCGCTTCATTACTTGACCATACAACCCCAAGTAGTCTTTCTCTATAAATAGAGTTAGATTTCTAAGTGTTATATAAGTCTAATTATGATAACGATATCACCTAATTTTATACGCTTGATTCAGTTCTCTTTACTTTTTTAATAACTCACTACTGGGATAACAACTGATGTCGTTAAGTAGTGAGTTATTAAGGTTAGAAACAACGCGTGAACACGTGTTCCTAACCCAGACTCATATCTATGTTTTTAAATAGTCTCTGTGCTCTCGTCGAGTCACAGATTCTGTATAAAACAGAAAGAAGTAATCTTGCCTTTGTTAAGACGAATCACTTGTTTCTATTTGATACCTATTTATTTATTAGCATCTAAAGAATAGTTTATTATGTGGTGGAGCCAAACGGAGTCGAACCGTTGACCTCCTGCGTGCAAGGCAGGCGCTCTACCAACTGAGCTATGGCCCCTAATAATGGTAGGCCTGGGCAGACTTGAACTGCCGACCCCCGCGTTATCAACACGGTGCTCTAACCAGCTGAGCTACAGGCCTGTGCGAGGCATATACCTCTAGCTAATAAACTAGCTTAAACTAAAGAACAACTTGTTGTGAATTCTTGCTGACCGAATGCCATCTATAAGGAGGTGATCCAGCCGCAGGTTCCCCTACGGCTACCTTGTTACGACTTCACCCCAGTCATCAACCACACCGTGGTGAACGCTCCCCCGAAGGTTAAGCTATCCACTTCTGGTGCAATCAACTCCCATGGTGTGACGGGCGGTGTGTACAAGGCCCGGGAACGTATTCACCGCGGCATTCTGATCCGCGATTACTAGCGATTCCTACTTCATGGAGTCGAGTTGCAGACTCCAATCTGGACTACGATAGGCTTTTTGAGATTCGCATCACATCGCTGTGTAGCTGCCCTCTGTACCTACCATTGTAGCACGTGTGTAGCCCTGGTCGTAAGGGCCATGATGACTTGACGTCGTCCCCGCCTTCCTCCAGTTTGTCACTGGCAGTATCCTTAGAGTTCCCGGCTTAACCCGCTGGTAACTAAGGACAAGGGTTGCGCTCGTTGCGGGACTTAACCCAACATCTCACGACACGAGCTGACGACAGCCATGCAGCACCTGTATTCTAATTCCCGAAGGCACTCCCGCATCTCTGCAGGATTCTAGATATGTCAAGACCAGGTAAGGTTCTTCGCGTTGCATCGAATTAAACCACATGCTCCACCGCTTGTGCGGGCCCCCGTCAATTCATTTGAGTTTTAACCTTGCGGCCGTACTCCCCAGGCGGTCTACTTATTGCGTTAGCTGCGTCACTAAGTCCTCAAGGGACCCAACGACTAGTAGACATCGTTTACGGCGTGGACTACCAGGGTATCTAATCCTGTTTGCTACCCACGCTTTCGAGCCTCAGTGTCAGTATTATGCCAGAAGGCTGCCTTCGCCATCGGTATTCCTCCAGATCTCTACGCATTTCACCGCTACACCTGGAATTCTACCTTCCTCTCACATACTCTAGCTCAACAGTATCAGATGCAGTTCCCAGGTTGAGCCCGGGGATTTCACATCTGACTTATCGAGCCACCTACGCTCCCTTTACGCCCAGTAATTCCGATTAACGCTTGCACCCTCTGTATTACCGCGGCTGCTGGCACAGAGTTAGCCGGTGCTTATTCTGCAGCTAATGTCATCGTCCGTGGGTATTAACCACGGAGTCTTCTTCACTGCTTAAAGTGCTTTACAACCAAAAGGCCTTCTTCACACACGCGGCATGGCTGGATCAGGGTTTCCCCCATTGTCCAATATTCCCCACTGCTGCCTCCCGTAGGAGTCCGGGCCGTGTCTCAGTCCCGGTGTGGCTGATCATCCTCTCAGACCAGCTACAGATCGTCGCCATGGTAGGCCTTTACCCCACCATCTAGCTAATCCGACTTAGGCTCATCTAATAGCGAGAGCAGTAAACTGCCCCCTTTCTCCCGTAGGTCGTATGCGGTATTAATACGAGTTTCCCCGTGCTATCCCCCACTACTAGGTAGATTCCTAAGTATTACTCACCCGTCCGCCGCTCGACGCCTGATAGCAAGCTATCATCGTTTCCGCTCGACTTGCATGTGTTAAGCCTGCCGCCAGCGTTCAATCTGAGCCATGATCAAACTCTTCAGTTTAATCTTGCTATGAAGCTCTTTAAAGAAGCTTCTAAACTTGGCTCATCTAATCTGGCAAAATCGCTAAAAATTATGTTCGTAATGAATTAACTTTGAGTTTTTTTACTGTCTTAAATGATAATTTTTATAGTTAGAATCCTATCGAAAAGATAGTCAACCAACTTTATTTTTTAGCATTCTGAATCAGCAAAAATCCACACAAGTTGTTCTTTAGTTATGCTTTTAAATAATGTCTCTACTGTCGTCCAGTAAGAGTATTCTGACTAAATATGCTAAACCAATCTGGCTTATCCTATTTAGCGAGCTGACCATCATATCATGTTTTAATAGTCTGTCAACTTCTTTTCTTAATTTGTTTCAACTCGGTAATCTAAGTGATAAGTTGGTTAACTTATTGCCTAGCTTCCTTTGCTGTGGGGCGTATTATATAGATTCTAACTGGGGTGTCAACTGCTTTATGAAAGGTTTTTAAACTAATTTAAGTGGGGTTTAAATAGTCGATTGTTTTCAAATACTTAACGCATTAATTATCTTTGCTATCATTAAATAATCTTGTAAATGCACCTTTGGTCATAAATGCCCCTATTTAATTGCATTACCACTGCCTACTATCAATCTATTTTGAGTAGCTGCTTTATCGCTAAAAAGCCTTTTATTTGAGTGTATTGATATTGGTATAGAAAGCACCTATATATGGAAACTTGTTAACGACCATATAGAATAGATGGCTATTCATAACAGTCCCTACTCCCCATTTATCTAGTGTTAATAGACATTTTTTGCTATAATAGCTGACTTTATAATATTACTTAATGGCACTTCGTTTATTAAGACTTAGCTAAGAAGCTGCTGCTTTGAGCCTTGCCTTTAAGTAATACCATCTCTTACAACATATCATAGTAATTAGATATAATTGACGCAGTCTTACGGTTATATGATTGATGGTTGCAATCATCACTGCCAACGGACGCAAAAAGGTGAATAGATTATGGTAGCGATTACTTTACCCGATGGTAGCGTAAAAAACTTCGAAGGTAATACAACGGTCATGGAAGTGGCGCAAAGTATTGGGACAGGGCTTGCTAAAGCGACTGTCGCTGGACGTGTGGATGGTCAGTTGGTAGATGCGCATGACCCTATCGCCCATGATGCGAAAGTTGAAATCGTGACACCAAAAGATGATGACGGTGTCGATATCATTCGCCATTCTTGTGCTCACCTATTAGGTCATGCCGTTAAGCAGTTATATCCTGATGTGAAAATGGTGATTGGTCCCGTTATCGATGATGGTTTTTATTATGACATCTATAGCGAAACGCCGTTTACGCCTGAGCATATGGCAGCCATTGAAAAACGTATGATGGAGCTCATTAAGCAAGATTATGACGTTATCAAAAAAATAACGCCACGTGCTGAAGTCATTAGAATCTTTGAAGAACGTGGTGAAGAATATAAGCTTAAGCTGATTAATGATATGCCAGGCGAAGAAGCCTTTGGTCTATATCATCATCAAGAATATGTCGATATGTGCCGTGGTCCACACGTGCCAAATACTCGCTTCTTAAAAGTCTTTAAACTGACCAAAATGTCAGGTGCTTATTGGCGCGGCGATGCTAAGAACGAACAGCTACAACGTATTTATGGTACAGCATGGGCGGATAAGAAAGATTTAAAAGCCTATATCCAGCGTATTGAAGAAGCCGAAAAACGTGACCATCGTAAAATTGGTAAAGCGTTAAATCTATTCCATATGCAAGAGCAAGCGCCGGGTATGGTGTTTTGGCATGCCAATGGTTGGACGATTTATCAAGTACTTGAGCAATATATGCGTAAAGTGCAGCACGATAATGGTTATGAAGAGATTAAAACGCCGCAAATTGTCGATCGTAGCTTGTGGGAGCGTTCTGGACATTGGGGCAACTATGCGACCAATATGTTTACCACTTCGAGCGAAAATCGTGATTATGCGGTAAAACCGATGAACTGTCCTTGTCACGTGCAAGTCTTTAATCAGGGCTTAAAATCTTACCGTGACTTGCCATTACGTATGGCAGAGTTTGGTTCATGCCATCGCAACGAGCCATCAGGTTCGCTCCATGGTTTGATGCGGGTTCGTGGTTTTACTCAAGATGATGCTCATATCTTCTGTACACAGTCGCAGATTCAACAAGAAGTCGCTGATTTTATTAAGCTGACCCTTGCTGTTTATGAAGATTTTGGTTTTGATAAGATCATTATGAAACTATCGACTCGTCCTGAAAAACGTGTCGGTAGCGATGAGTCTTGGGATTTTGCAGAAAAAGCATTAGCCGATGCATTGGATAGTTCCGGTCTTGATTGGGCTTATCTACCAGGTGAAGGCGCGTTTTATGGTCCCAAGATTGAATTTAGTCTAAAAGATTCATTAGGTCGCGTATGGCAGTGCGGTACTATTCAGGTTGACCCGAATATGCCTGAGCGTCTTGATGCCGAATTCGTCAATGAGCAAAACGAGCGCGAAGTACCGATTATGTTGCACCGTGCCATCTTAGGTTCATTTGAGCGCTTTATCGGTATCTTGATTGAGAACTATGCCGGTTGGATGCCAGTATGGCTAGCGCCGCAACAAGTAGTAGTCATGAATATCACAGATAAACAGGCAGATGCATGTGAAAATGTGGTCAATGAGTTGAAAAAAGCAGGCTTACGCGCCATTAGTGACTTGCGTAACGAAAAGATTGGATTTAAGATACGAGAGAAAACATTAGAACGTATTCCCTATATGCTAGTATTAGGGGATAAAGAAGTCGAATCAGGCAGCGTCAACGTTAGGACTCGCGAAGGCGAAAATCTAGGCGTGATGAGTGTCGCTGAATTTATCACATTAGTAGAAGCAGCTGTTGCCAAAAAGGGCCGACAGATCCCAAAAATAGATCAGGAGTAATACCTATTAAACAGTCAAACCGTTTGAACATTAATGAAGATATCAGTGCCAAAGAAGTCCGTCTGGTCAAAGAAGACGGTGAACAAATGGGCGTGGTCGATATCGACACCGCGATGAAAGCGGCACGTGAAGACAGTCTAGATTTAGTAGAGCTGGTTCCCGAAGCCAAACCGCCAGTATGTAAAATCATGGATTATAAACATTTCCTCTATGATCAGAAGCAAAAGGCGAAAGAAGCTAAAAAGAACCAAAAGCAGACTCAGCTAAAAGAGATGAAGCTACGTCCTAGCACTGAAGAAGCCGATTATCAGGTTAAATTGAGAAAAATCGTTAGCTTCTTAGAAGATCAGGATAAAGTTAAAATTAGCATCCGTTTCCGCGGACGTGAAATGGCGCACCAAGAAATTGGTCGCAAGCAACTTGATCGTATCATTGAAGATACGGCTGATATCTCAAACGTCGAACAGTATCCTAAGATGGAAGGTCGTCAAATGGGTATGCTGTTAGGACCTACTAAGAAGAAATAGACTTTTTAATCGTCTATTCTTAGTAGTGGCTGTGTTTATATAGATATTCATGATTTCCTACCACCAATATGCTACGGCATATTGGTGGTTTTTAGTATGTAGGGCTTAATAAGCATATTTATAGTTAATTATGACACTTGTACCTCTTTGACTATTATTCACCTTAAATATATGAAGCCGACAGTGCTTTACAAAACCCATCTTCTCAACCTTTTCATTACACGGTAATCTAAAGACCTACTCTATCTTTATGAAGAATAATTTCAATAAAAACAATTAAACTGATAAAAATAATCCATGCCTCGACTACAAATGTCGCTGATAAAAAATATAACCTCTTTTAGATATCATAGGAAGCCTTATGCAAGAATTAACCCCACCTGCTAACACCTCTACACCAACGATTACTCTAACCGCGCCAGAACCTGTTAAAGAGATACAAAAAAGTGAAGCAGATCAGATGGTCAAGTTAGATGACAGCGATATTCCAGAGCTTGATGCCAAAGTCGATGCTTTTGTCGATCATGTCATCAATAACTCTGTACACAGCTCTGAATTTCAACAAAACGTCCAATCTATTCATAATTTGGGTAATAAAGAAATCCGTGAATCGGCGCAAGTGTCTAACCGTATGTTAGAGCTACCCGCTAAGAGCCTGAATGACAGCTTATTTGATAACTCCCCTATTGCAAAATCATTGACGGAGCTGCGCGGTATCGTCGAAGATTTGGACCCCAGCAAAAAAGAGCTGACCAGCTCACGTAAGCTATTTGGCTTGATTCCATTTGGTAATAAAGTACAAGATTATTTCCGTCAGTATGAGTCAGCGCAATCTCATATTAATGCGGTAGTAACGAGCCTATATAATGGTAAAGATGAGCTACTCAAAGACAATGCTATGATTGAGCAAGAAAAAATTAATATGTGGGAGCTGATGCAATCGATTCGCCAATATATCTATGTGGGTAAAAAAATCGATGAGCAGCTCGAGCAAAAAGTCTATGCGATAGAAGCGACTGACCCTGAGAAAGCACGTATTATTAAAGAAGAGATGCTATTTTATGTTCGCCAAAAAAATACCGACTTTTTGACACAATTGGCGGTAAATGTTCAAGGTTATTTAGCATTGGATACTATCCGTAAAAACAATTTAGAGCTGATTAAAGGGGTAGATCGCGCCACTACTACCACTATCTCAGCCCTACGTACGGCAGTGGTTGTCGCACAAGCCATGACTAACCAAAAACTGGTACTTGACCAAATTACTGCTTTGAATAAAACGACCAGTAGCTTGATTGAATCGACTTCGGCAATGCTGAAACGTCAATCACTTGAGATTCATGAGCAAGCGACCAGTAGCACTATTGAGCTTGATAAATTGCAAAATGCCTTCAATAATGTCTATGACACCATGGATATGATTAGCAATTATAAAATTGAAGCGCTTGAGAATATGAAGCAAACGGTCAATACCTTGACCACTGAGGTTGATAAAGCCCAAAAATACCTCGATAAATCTAATCAGACCACGGTATTAGAAGTGTCAAAAGAATTGAACATGGAAAAAATAACCAATCAATCAAATACGGTCGATATTGATATTTGATTTAGATAAGCATTCACTTTTAATAAAATTTGACCACTAACGACTACTCGCTATCAAATACAGATAAGACAATTGACCTAAGATATTGGGACGTTGTTCGTGTTAAGATAGTCATTATTAATAATTTAAAAATAGATACGGTAATTTATGAGTTGGAATGATCCAAACGCCTCAAGTGAGGCACAAAAATATGATAACCCGATTCCTAGTCGCGAGCTTATATTAAGCACGATTAATGAACACGGTGAAATCACCCATCAGCAATTGGCAAAAGCCTTTAATATTGCTGATCCCGATCAGTTTGACGCTTTAGGCAACCGCCTAAAAGCGATGACACGCGATGGACAAGTCAATCGTGACGGTCGCCCTTATCGCTATCGTACGGTCACTCAGCACGACATCGTCACCGGTACAGTAACAGCCCATCCAAAGGGCTTTGGCTTTGTATTATTAAGTGATATGCCTGACCTATTCTTGCATGAAAAACAAATGCGTTGGGTCTTTAATGGCGATACAGTAGAAGCCGTTGGCACGTCAACAGACAACCGCGGTCGTACTGAAGGTCGTATCGTTGATGTCGTTGAGCGTCGTCAAAATCATTTTATCGGTACGCTGGCTCATGATGAAGACGGTTACTGCGTTGAGCTTGGTAGCCCAAATAACCATCAGCCGATTACCGTTACAGAAGACAATGTACAGGCTTTCAATGCTAAGCAAGGCTCGCCGGTAAAAGTTGATATTATTGATTGGCCAAATCAGCATGAATTTGCCACGGGCAAAATCGTTGAAGTCATGGATGATGACAATGATCGCGAAGTAATCATTGAGACTACGTTATATAATTATGATATTCCACATGAGTTCGGTGCCGCGACTCTCGAGCAAGCAGCTTCGTATAAAGAGCCGACTGAAAAAGATTTCAAAAATCGTACTGACTTACGTCAATTGCCATTAGTGACGATCGATGGTGAAGATTCCCGTGACTTTGATGATGCTGTGTATGCAGAAAAGCGTACAGGTGGTAATTATCGCGTCGTGGTAGCGATTAGTGATGTCAGTCATTATGTGACACCGCAGTCGCCACTTGATCACGAAGCCTACGAGCGTGGTACGTCAGTATATTTCCCGCATCATGTGGTGCCTATGTTGCCTGAAGTACTGTCTAATGGTCTCTGTTCGCTGAAGCCTGGCGTCGATCGCCTCTGTATGGTTGCTGATATTAAGGTATCACGTACAGGTAAAATCACCAGTTATGAGTTTTATCCTAGTGTCATGCACTCGCAAGCGCGCTTGACTTACAATCAAGTGAACGATTATTTTGTAGATCCAACTGACGAGAGCGTTCCAGACGAATTGACAAGAAATAAAGACGTCAAAAAATCTATAGATACCATGTTCCAACTGTATGAGGTACTCGATAAAAAGCGTGAACAACGTAACGCGATGGAGTTTGAGACCCCAGAAACTTATATTAAGTTCGATGAAGAAGGTGATATCGATGATATCGTAAAGCGTACGCGCGGTGATTCACATAAGCTTATCGAAGAGATGATGTTGCTTGCCAATACCTGTGCAGCAAACTTTTCACTAAAACACGAGCTGCCTGTGTTATATCGTAATCATGATAAGCCTGATGATGAAAAGTCGAGAATTTTACATGAATATGTCAAAAACTTTGGTCTACCCTTCCCACAGGAAAGTCCTACTCACGAGGATTATAAACGTATCATTGAAGCAACTAAAGAGCGACCGGATGCGGTTAGCATTCATAGCATGCTGCTTCGTTCGATGATGCAAGCGAACTATTCACCTGACAATATCGGTCACTTTGGTTTGGCTTACGATGAGTATAGTCATTTTACCTCGCCGATTCGTCGTTATCCTGACTTAATGTTGCATCGTGCGATCAAGGCGAAAGTGACAAATGCCAAACAGCCTGTGATGGATTTTTCATTAGAAGGTGCTGGCATGCAAACCTCAGATACTGAGCGCCGTGCTGAAAAGGCTTCACGCTACGTAGAATCATGGCTCAAATGTCATTATATGAAAGATCATGTCGGCGAAGAGTTCGATGGTGTCGTAACTACCGTCACAAACTTTGGTTTATTTATTACTCTGACGGATTTGTATATCGATGGTTTGGTGCATATCTCAAACGTTGGTGACGATTTCTTTGTTTATGATGAGCAGCAGCAACAGCTTATCGGTAAAGATAGAGGCACAGTGTTTGGGCTGGGCGATTTGGTTAAAGTTAAAGTAGCTGGCGTTAATATGGATCTGCTACAAATTGACTTTGGTTTACAAGCAAAGCTGCAATCTAGTAAAATGAATCAAACTAAGAAAGATCATTCAAACTCTAGTCAGCCAAACCGCAGCTCCACAAGCAAAGATCAGCCAAAGAAATCACCTGCGAAGAGAAGCGGCAGTCGTGGTGGTAGAGGCAGTAGTAAAAAGAGCTAAACCAGCTTGAATCTATAAGTATTAAAAAAGGCTAACGTTATCGTTAGCCTTTTTTGTGTCTTCAGTTTTCTAATAATAGATCTATCACTGCTCCGCAGGACTCATTTGCTCTAAGCGCGCAGCATCTGCTTGCTGTGCCTGATCGATCTTGGTAGTAGCATCATCTAGAATGGCTTTTGGCTGCTGACCTAAGGGCTTGCTTGCGATATCTGATGTATGGCTGTCATTAGCATTTCTCGTATCAGAACCATTATTTTCAGATACAGCTGCCTCACTACTCGCTGCTATAACTTCTCGGTTTTGTTCACGTTGACTGCCATTCATGATATTAAAACCCAATAACACAACCATACCAACGACCGCGAATATAATCAGATGTTTCATTTGCATAAAAATGTCTCGTCTAGTTCGATAAAATGTAGATAAACATTTCGCTGCATTTTCTATGCCGATTTTTATAGTTGGTATTCAACGTTATTCTTGCGGGCTATTATTACTCAATAAATCCGTCTCATCTGAGTTTTCTGCAATTTCCTGCTCAACCTTTTCCATTAGCTTTTCGTCAGGGCGCGCATCAAGCACTTGATCGGCATTCCGACCTTGCAAGATATGCTTCGCCCGCGCCTTTGCTTGTTGCTTATCTTTATCTTCAATCGTAGTTTCAGCCGCTTGAGCATCATTAGCTATTTTAGAATCGTTAGGGGGTTTAACGATGATGGGCGTTACTGTTATGTCCTCTTGAGACTTATCACCATTTCGACTGCTTTGGAAATACTCAAAAGCTTGCTCTAGATTATGGTTAAAGCGTAACTGATAAATGGGCTCAGGTAAGCTAAAGCCTTCATCTTCTAAAGCATGCTTGGTCTCGCGAATAGCTATACTGCGGGCTTTGGAAAAATCAGCTTCTGATTGATTGACCCATACTTGGAACTGCAAAATAATGTTTGAGTCGCCTACTTCTTTGATAATCGCGGTGACTTTTGGCTTATCTAAGGCAAAACCCAATTGAGCAATCGCATCGATACCCACTTTGATGGCAGCAAGCGGATCGTCATTGGCATCAACGCCTAATTCAAAGGTAAAGCGGCGCTCAGGATTTTTGGTGTAATTTAAAATCGTGGCTTTAAAGACTTCGGCATTGGGAATACGTAATTGATTGCCATCTAACGTCATTAAAATAGTCGCGCGCGACGTCAGGCGCACCACTATTCCCTCTTGAGCATTAATCAAAATATGATCGCGGGCGCGAAATGGTTGGCGAATACTGAGCATTAAAGAGGCAATATAATTTTCAATAGTATCCTTAACCGCGAAACCAACGGCAATACCGATGACCCCAGCGCCGCCAAGTAGCGTTCCCAAAATCGTCTCCGCGCCGATTAGGCTTAACGCTAATATAAGCCCCAGAATAATAAAAATGACTTTGACAGTCTGCGACAATAATTCTGCAACAAAAGGATTGGGCGTTAAGCGCTGCCACATTTTTTGCCGATTGGACAACCAACTACCAAACCAAGTTACTAAAGCAAATAAAATAATCCCGACCAATAATAACGGCACAGCTTTGATAAGGTTTTTGGCTTGAGCTTTGATGCTTTGATAAACCGTCGTGACATTATCCTGAACATCAAGCGTTCGGTTAATCTTATCTTCAACTGTGACAACATCTGTCAAACGATTGGTAAGATTAATGGCTTGTTGGGCTTTTTTCTCGTTGGGTGTTTCACCGGTTAGAGTAACAACGCCTTGAGTGACACCAACATTAATTGCTTGCAAGCCTTCAATTTCTGAGAATATCCCACTGATACGTTGGCGGATGTCATTATCATGTTGCACAGTTTGAGCAGTTTCAATTTGAGTGTTATTACTGCTCTCGCCATCGATAGGAGGTGCAGGTTCAATTGAAATAGGGGTTAGCGGAGGTGGTACAGCTGGCGCTTGAGCCGGCAAAGTGCCACTTTCAAGAGTATTACTAGGAAGAGGTGTGCTATTAATGTCATTAGCCGCATTAGGTAATGCGTTGCTATCAAGCGCAGGCTTGGCAGCATTACTGTCTAATACAGTAGGATTAACAGTTTCGCTTTCTTGAGCGGCATAAGCTGGTAAACTTAATAGGATGCTTAATGGCAACAGCCATTGACTCCACATTTTTTGGCACTTGCGTGATGTAATGCAGTCAAAATAAGTGGCCATAAGCATCCTTGATTACGCCTTATCTATTCAAAATCTGATAAGCGTATTTTTCAAATATTATTTACCGTCCAAATAAAGTTGTGCCTCGCCCAAATCTAACGTGCCCTCATAGATAGCACGACCAGTAATGATACCTTCAATGCAATCACCATAAGGTTTTAATAACTCAATATCTTTCATATCGGTGACGCCGCCTGATGCAACCACTGGTAAGCCACCTTCACGTGCTAAATTAACGGTTTGCTCGACATTAACGCCTTGCATCATGCCATCACGGGCGATATCGGTATAGACGATAGAAGACACGCCAACATCAGCAAAACGTTTGGCAAGTTCAGTGGCTTTGGTGTCAGTCACGTTTGCCCAACCATGGGTTGCGACCAACCCATCTTTGGCATCGATACCAACGATAATGTGTCCAGCAAACTCACGGCACGCCTCAGCAACAAAATCTGGATCTTCAACCGCTTTAGTACCGATAATAATATAGGTCAGACCAGCAGTAATATACTGCTCAATAGTTTGCATATTGCGCACACCGCCGCCCAATTGAATTGGCAGTTTAGGAAAAGCTTTTGCAATGTCATGCACCACTTGCTTATGCACTGGAATCCCATCAAATGCGCCATTTAGATCGACCAAATGCAGACGGCGCGCGCCTTCTTTTACCCAACGTGCCGCCATCGCCACAGGGTCATCAGAAAATACCGTATCATCTTCCATACGACCTTGTTTTAAGCGCACACACTTACCATCTTTGAGATCGATAGCAGGGATAATCACAGGGACAGCGCACATATAGGATTCCTTATAAAACGATATTAATAATCAAAACTTGGAGGTAGGTTAGCTTACAAGAGCTATTTAAACACAAACTTAATATAAAATGTCTAGAACTGCCAATTTAAGCAGGTCACAATAAAGTCAATTCACTACGAAAGATGTATAAGCATGATAGTGATTTAAAAATGATGTAAGTACTCTAGTCATAAAATCAACTAAAGTTTTCTCTCTATTGCAGCAGAAAACAGACAGTCATAACCATAAGTTTTAGCACAAAGGATTACTAGCAACATTGGGTAAATTCGATTACCAACTGGCAATTTTAGGTCAGTTTAGCGTATAATCCTAGGTAAATTTGTATTTGTGCGATAAAGCCAGATCGTCTGCTACCTATAGATGGTTTCGATCATTGCAAGATAGATGATAATGCGGTATTGATACGCTATTAAACGTTTCACTTAGCAACGGCTGTTACTCAGTCCTAATATTTATCCTATAATCATAGGTTATTCAATAGCGCTTAGATAGCTTCTACTCAGTATCATAAGTCATTTATCTCTCATTTGTATTTAAGCAAATGGGTGGTGCTGCTTAAATCTCACAAATAGTATGGATTTTAAGATTTTAATAAATCGTATGGTAAAACCGTATTTTGTCTAACACCATTTCTTTAAGAGATGAGAATTAGATTGCAGTGTTTTAGTATACACCTTGGTAGCCAGTCGCCACTTTGGTCATTCGAATAAGACATTAACGTGTTGTTAAGGAGTCTAAGGTCAGCGTTAATACTCTTACTAGTAGTCATGAAGTGTCATTATTAAAAACCTTATCGCTGTCTTTTTATAAGATATGATTTGGTTATTTTAGTGATGGCGTTACCATTCATGCTGCCGATATACCACACAGGACGTCTGGTATCGTTTTAGACTATGGACTAAGTTTTCGCTTATGATTACCATCAAGAAAGGTTTGGATTTACCCATCACTGGTGAACCCTCCCGCGAGATATCTGAGCACAGACCCGCCCATGTGGCACTTATTGGCTATGATTACGTTGGTATGAAGCCGACGATGAATGTCAAAGAAGGCGATATCGTAGCAAAAGGTCAACCCGTTTTTGAAGACAAAAAACGGGCTGGCGTTATCTACACTGCGCCTGCTGCTGGTAAAGTCATCGCCATTAAACGCGGTGAACGTCGTGTGTTTGAAAGTCTTGTAATTGCGGTCGACCCAAATGGTGCGGAAGTAGAATTTCAGCGCTACGACTCCCAGCAACTTGCTGACCTAGATTCTGAAGTCGTTGAAACCCAACTGCTTGCCTCTGGTGAATGGACGGCGTTCCGTACGCGCCCCTTTAGCCGTGCTCCTGAAATCGGTGCGCGTCCTCATGCTATCTTCGTCACAGCCATGGATACCAATCCATTGGCATTTGACCCGATGTTGCTGATCAATGAGCAACTGCAGGCGTTCAACGACGGTCTTGCTGTATTATCCACTTTGAGCCCAAAGACCTTTGTCTGCCACCATGGCAATAGTCAGTTGACACCAGTTGCAAAAACTGCAGCTAATAATGTCACTGAGTATCATAGCTTTGCGGGCAAACATCCTGCTGGTCTTGCAGGCACGCACATTCATTTCTTGCACCCTATCATGCGTGGTACAAGCGTTTGGACAATTGGTTATCAAGATGTGATTGCGATTGGCAAGCTATTTACTAGCGGGCGTTTATATACGCGTCGCCTGTTGAGCTTAGCTGGTCCTGCTGTTAGCAATCCTCATATTATCGCCACCGAACGCGGTGCGGATATTGCTGCCTTGACCAAAGGTAATTTGACAGCTGGCGAGAACCGTGTGATTTCAGGTTCAGTGCTGTCTGGGCGTCAAGTATTTGGCAATATTGCCTATCTTGGTCGCTTTGATAATCAAGTCAGTGTGCTAGCAGAAGGTCGTGAGCGTCCAGCGTTCCACTTCTTTACGCCAGGGGCAAACCGCTTCTCTAAACTGCCTATCTATATTTCGCAGTTTTTTGGTGGCAAAAAGTATAACTTCACCACCACGAGCAATGGCTCACCTAGAGCGATGGTGCCAATCGGTGTCTATGAAGAAGTCATGCCACAAGACTATCTGCCAACCCAGCTATTGCGTGCTTTGATTGTCGAAGACATTATCACGGCTGTAGATTTGGGTGTACTTGAATTGGACGAAGAAGATTTAGCATTATGCACCTTCGTATCTCCTGGCAAATATGAATTCGGCGATATTTTGCGTGATAACTTAACGCGCATTGAGCTGGAGGGCTAACCACGATGAAATTTTTACACAATATGTTCGATCGTATGGAGCCGTCTTTCACCAAGGGTGGCAAACACACAAAATATTACGCTATCTTTGAGATGTTTGATACGTTTTTGCGTCAACCAAGCTCGACGACATACGCCTCATCACATGTACGCGACGGTATTGACCTTAAGCGTATTATGATTACCGTCTGGTTATGTACCTTCCCAGCAATGTTTTGGGGTATGTACAATATCGGTCATCAAGCATTGACTGCGATTGCAACCCTCGGCTTACAGCCTGAAGGCTGGCGCACCATTATTACCAGTATGGCAGGCTACAATCCAGACAGTATCTGGGCAAGCTTCGTCTACGGTGCTATGCAGTTCTTACCGATTTATCTTGTGACCTTTGGGGTTGGTATTCTCTGTGAGATTATCTTTGCCGTCGTCCGTGGTCATGAAGTCAACGAAGGCTTCTTTGTTACCTCTGTACTGTTTGCACTATGTCTGCCACCCGATATCCCATTATGGCAAGTTGCCTTAGGTATTATCTTTGGTGTGGTCGTGGCAAAAGAAGTATTCGGTGGTACAGGTAAAAACTTCCTTAACCCTGCCCTATCGGGTCGTGCGTTCTTATACTTTGCTTATCCGGCTTATATGTCAGGCGACTCAGTATGGACCGCGGTTGATGGTTTTTCAGGTGCAACGCCACTTGGTCTTGCTGCCCTTGGGGTTGTCCCACAAGATTTTGTCGATGTTTATGGCAATGCCATCACGTGGAGTGATGCATTCTTAGGCAACATGCAAGGCAGTATCGGTGAAGTATCGACGCTAGCTATCTTAATGGGTGCTGCTGTCCTACTTTGGACGCGCATTGCCTCATGGCGCATCATGGCAGGTTGTGTGGTGGGTCTGATTGCCACATCTCTTGTGTTTAATATGATTGGCTCTGAAGACAATATGATGATGAGCTTGCCTTTTTACTGGCACTTAGTGATCGGTGGTTTTGCTTTTGGTGCCGTGTTTATGGCAACTGATCCAGTATCTGCTGCGCATACCAATAAAGGGCGCTGGGCTTACGGTATCTTGATTGGTTTTATGACCGTATTGATTCGTGTCATTAATCCAGCTTTCCCAGAAGGCATCATGCTAGCCATTTTATTTGCTAACTTATTTGCGCCACTGTTTGACTATTTTGTCACTCAAGCAAATATCAAACGCCAAACTGCTCGGAGGGTTCGCTATGTCCAAGCCCAAAAGTAATAACGCAAAAACCATAAGTGTGGCGTTGACGCTATGCTTGGTGTGTTCGGTATTGGTCTCAGCTGCGGCTGTGGGTCTAAAGCCTGCGCAAGTAGAAAACGCGCGCTTAGACCGTAATAAAAACATCTTGGTTGCCGCTGGTATGTTTGACCCTGCGTCTGATACCAATGAAGATGTGGCGGAGCGTTTTAAAGATTTTGAGGTAAAAATCGTTGACCTAAATAAAGGCAACTACCTTGATGATGACGCGCTGACCGCTGCTGGCATCCCTGACCGTAATGCTTATGACGCCAGCCAAGCAACTAAGAATAAAGCACTGAGTGAAGATTTGGGTGGTAATGATCCTGCCGGTATCGGTCGTAAGCCTAAATATGCCAAAGTTTATGTCAAAAATGACGACGCTGGACAACCTGAAATAGTGGTACTACCGATCCAAGGCTACGGTCTTTGGGGTACTATCTATGGTTTCTTAACCCTTGAAAGCGACATGAATACCATCAAAGGTATCAGTTTCTATGACCATAAAGAAACTCCAGGTCTAGGCGCTCGTATCGAAGAGCCAGAATGGCGTGCGATGTGGAGTGGTATTCACTCTTATGATGACAAAGGTGCCGTTGCTACTGGCGTGACCAAAGCTGGTAATCCTAAAGAGAACTGGGTTGACGGTATTAGTGGTGCAACTTTGACCAGTCGCGGCGTCAGTAACATGATCCAGTTTTGGTTGGGTGAGCAAGGCTATAAGCCGTACTTAGATCAGCTGCGTAAAGAGAGTGGTAAAACACTGGTAGACGCTGAAGTAAAAGCAAGTCAAAGCCCGTATAAAAAACTGGGTCAAAACTTACATCAACAGCAGGCGCATTCTGTAACCGAACTGGTAGCAGTGATACCAGCAGCACACGGCAAGGAGGCATAACATGGCTGATACAAAAAGTATTTTAACCTCGCCCATTTTTGATAATAACCCTATTGCTCTACAGATATTAGGTATCTGTTCGGCATTGGCGGTAACGACCAGTGTAGCAAATGCACTGGTGATGAGCGTGGCATTGACCTTGGTCACCGCATTTTCAAGCTTTTTTATCTCTATCATCCGTAAGCAAATCCCATCGAGTATTCGTATTATCGTGCAGATGACGATTATTGCTTCATTGGTTATCTTGGTCGATCAGATACTAAAAGCGGTCGCTTATGATGTGAGTAAAGGCTTGTCGGTATTTGTTGGTTTGATTATCACCAACTGTATCGTCATGGGACGTGCTGAAGCGTTTGCGATGAGCAATCCGCCTATTCCAAGTTTCTTGGATGGTATCGGTAACGGTTTGGGTTATTCAGCCGTATTATTATTTGTCGCCAGTATTCGTGAAATCTTGGGTGCAGGCAGCTGGTTTGGTATCACCATTTTACAAACTGCGACCGATGGTGGCTGGTATGTACCAAATGGTCTATTGCTACTACCACCGTCAGCATTCTTCATTATCGCCCTGTTTATCGTGATTATCCGTACATGGAAACCTGATCAGGTCGAAGACGCTGAATTTGTAATGAAGCCGCAATCTAAAGGCATGGCTCAAGGGGGCGGTCACTAATGGGACATTATGTCAGTTTATTTATAACCTCGGTCTTTATCGAGAATATGGCGCTGGCCTACTTCTTAGGCATGTGTACCTTTTTAGCCGTATCAAAAAAGGTTTCAACCGCTATCGGTCTTGGGGTAGCAGTCGTTGTCGTGATGGCCATTACCGTACCGCTAAATAACCTACTGTTCCAGTTCATCCTAAAAGATGGTGCGCTGGCATGGGCAGGTTTCCCTGATATCGACTTAAGCTTCTTAGGCTTACTCAGTTATATCGGTTTGATTGCTGCCACCGTACAGATTCTAGAGATGTTCTTGGATAAGTTCGTCCCAAGTCTGTATAACGCACTCGGTGTGTTTTTGCCACTTATTACCGTTAACTGTGCCATCTTAGGTGGCGTACTGTTCATGGTAGAACGTGACTATAACTTTGGTGAATCAGTGGTGTACGGTGTCGGCGCAGGCTTTGGTTGGGCACTGGCGATTACCGCATTGGCAGGTATTCGTGAAAAATTGAAATACTCAGACATTCCAGCACCGCTGCGCGGTCTTGGTATTACCTTTATCACGGTTGGTCTGATGTCACTTGGCTTTATGTCGTTTGGCGGTATGTCAATTTAAGCCGCTGAGCTTAAAAGCTTGTTTAGCGATTTGACCTATTTAATTCATTTATTCGGTAGGGGTTCAGAGAAAACGCAATGACGTCTTTTCGCTTCCCTACTCCATAGATTAAGGATACCTACCATGGATTACGCTACGGCGATTGGTGGCGTTGCTATGTTTACCTTGATCATCATGGGTCTCGTTGCCATTATTTTGGCAGCGCGCTCACGACTGGTCAGTTCAGGCGATGTTACTATCCATATTAATGATAATCCCGAGAATGACGTTGTAACACCTGCAGGCGGCAAACTGCTACAAACATTGGCAAGCGAAGGTATTTTCTTATCTTCAGCTTGTGGTGGCGGTGGTACTTGTGCGCAGTGTCGTTGCCGCGTGATTGAAGGAGGCGGATCTATTCTGCCTACTGAAGAAGGTTACTTTACCCAAGGTGAGATTCGCAATCATATGCGTCTTGCCTGTCAGGTAGCTGTTAAGCAAGACATGAAAATTGAGATCGATCCTGAATTCTTTGATGTGCAAAAGTGGGAATGTGAAGTTATCTCTAATGATAACGTTGCGACCTTTATTAAAGAATTGGTACTGAAGATTCCAGATGGCGAAGAAGTGAACTTCCGTGCTGGTGGTTATGTACAGTTAGAAGCGCCACCGCATGAAGTGCATTATAAAGACTTTGATATTGCTGAAGAGTATCAAGACGATTGGAATAACTTTGGCATCTTTAAATACGTCTCAAAAGTTGATGAGCCTGTTATCCGAGCTTACTCGATGGCTAACTATCCAGATGAGAAAGGTTTAATCAAATTTAACATTCGTATTGCCAGTCCACCGCCACGCGGTCCTGATGGTATTCCACCGGGCAAAATGTCTTCTTGGACCTTTAGCTTAAAACCTGGCGATAAAGTCACAGTATCTGGTCCTTATGGTGAGTTCTTCGCCAAAAAGACCGAAGCTGAGATGATATTTGTCGGTGGTGGTGCTGGTATGGCACCGATGCGCTCGCACATTTTCGATCAGCTCAAACGCCTCAACTCTGATCGTAAGATTAGTTTCTGGTATGGCGCGCGTTCTATTCGTGAGATGTTCTACGTTGAAGATTATGATCAGCTAGAAGAAGAGTTTGCTAACTTTGAGTGGCATGTGGCATTGTCTGATCCATTACCAGAAGATAATTGGGATGGCTATACAGGCTTTATCCATAATGTCTTGTTAGAGGAATATCTCAAAGACCATCCAAATCCAGAAGATTGTGAATACTACATGTGTGGGCCACCGATGATGAATGCGGCGGTCATCGATATGCTGCACAGCATGGGTGTTGAAGATGAAAATATCATGCTTGATGACTTTGGTGGTTAATTAGGGTGGTTAAGCTTAATCGTTAAGCAACCACAATTAACAGAATAATATATGCTAAATTAAGAGTCTCAATTGAGGCTCTTAATTTATGGGTGAAACGGAAAGGATTCCTATGAAAACCAACTATAAAGATTTGACCATTTGGGTAACAGGCGCGTCAAGCGGTATCGGCGACGCATTAACCATTGCCTTTGCCAAACGCGGCGCTCGTATTATTCTAAGTGGACGTGATGAAGAGAAACTAGCACTGGTAAAAAGCCGCTGTAAAAATAGTAAAAACCATATCGTTATTCCTTTTGATATAACCGATGTTGAGCAAGCAAAACAAGCATACGCTACCGCTAAAACTCAAGCAGGAAAAATCGATTGGCTGATTAATAATGCGGGTATCAGTCAACGCGCGCTTATCATGGATACCACTGAAGACGTCGAGCGACAAATTATGGAGATAGATTACTTTGCCCAGACGCGTCTGAGCAGATTGGTATTGCCAGATATGCTCGCACAAGGTGGCGGCAAAATAGTGATGATATCAAGTGTTGCAGGGTTACTCGGTACACAATATCGCGGTGCTTATGGTGCGGCAAAAGCGGCTATTCATATGTGGGCGAACAGTCTGCGTGCTGAATTGCACGAGCAAGGGATAGAAGTAGCAACGATATTCCCAGGATTTATTCAAACCAATATCTCTATTAATGCCTTGACTGGCGACGGTAGTGCACAAGGGACGATGGATGCGGCAACCAATAAAGGACTAACTGCGACTAGCTTTGCCAAGCAAGTCGTCAAAGCCCTTACCAAAGGGGAAGAGTATATTATCGTTGCTGGTCGCAAAGAAAAGCTCGCCACCAAGGTTAATCGCCTATCACCGCCAAAACTTTATAAGCTCATTCGTGAGTCGCAAGTCAAATAAATCTAGCATGTTAAATAACTATAGTTAGTGACATGTGATATCGCTACATCACGTACGGCTGGTATTAATTTTTCTTGCTTGCTATGCCTACATAGACCGCAAAAAATTCATACCAGCCCTACCGTAGCTTTTTTAGGTATTTTAGCTATATATATTACATAGCAATCAATATCTGAAAATGTTTTAAGCTGACAATTGGCGTTATGGGTGACAAGGGGTGTAAAATAGGCAACGCTTAGCTTATTTAATAGCTAACGCCTCATTTATCCCTTCGCTATATCAAGTTGTGATGACTCATATGAAAAACCCAAGCATGCAAAAATCAATACCACTCTCATTTTCTGTCAAATCGATGAATACTGCCCTACTACCTATCATCGTTATAAGCGCCGCACTAGGGATGAGCGCTTGCCAGCAAAAGACCGATTATAATAATCTGAGCGGTGAGACCATGGGCACCAGCTATCATATTAGCTATCAGCTGCCTAAGGGTGCTGATGAAGCGGCTATACAAGCAGCCATCGATAAGCGCCTGCAAGATATCAATGACAGTATGTCCACTTATCAAGCGGATTCTACCATCTCTAAATTTAATCAATTAGGCAAAGATGAGCCTATTACCATCGATGAAGATTTTAATCATGTGCTGGTAGCTTCAAGACAAGTTTATGAGCTATCGCGTGGTGCCTTTGATCCTACAGTGATGCCATTGATAGACACTTGGGGCTTTGGTAGCACGATGACCGTTGAGCGTTTGCAAAGTCCACCGACGGCGCTTGAGATTGCGCAAGCCAAAGCCTTGGTCGACTTTGAAAGTATCATTCAAAAAGATAAGACTATCTATAAAGCCAAAGATGGCATTGGGCTTGATTTTTCAGCAGTGGCTAAAGGCTATGGTGTCGATGTCATCGCTGATGTGCTAAAAAACAATTATCAAATTCGCAATTATATGGTTGAGATTGGTGGTGAGGTGGCAACCTCTGGTGTCAGTGCGCAACAACAACCTTGGCAAATTGCGATAGATGCACCAATTGAAGGTAGTACCGTCAGCGAGCGCCAAACTATGGCAGTGATTCGCCAACCGATAAATAATGGCAACACGATGCATCTAGCGACCTCTGGCAACTATCGGAACTCAGTCGTCTTTGATGGTAAGCACTACAGTCATACCATTGACCCGACCACAGGTGAGCCGATTGTAGGTGGTGCGCCATCGGTAACCGTCGCGGCAGACACCGTCGCGCTGGCTGATGCTTGGGCAACCGCCTTAACTGCTATGCCTTACAGAAAAGCTTTGAGCGTCGCCAAGGAGCAAAACATAGCGGCATTGTTTGTCGTGTTGGCAGATGGTGTGAGCATAGAAGCAGCTGCGGACAGCATTGATGATTGGCAAGTGGTGCAAACACCTGCTATGCAAGCATTACGTGCTGATAAAAAGTCCAGCTAAATCTAAAAACACTAATAGAAGCTAATTCGGTATTTTTCTTAAATTGTCTTACTCAGCTGAGAAGCTCAAACGGACAAGATGAATTTTTGCTATACTATTAAGAGGTTATCACACAGATAACCGTCCTACTTTTAACGCGAGGTCTCCTCTATGCTTAGCCAACTGCTTCCCATGCTTGCTATCACCTTTACCGTATTCATGCTGTTTTTTATCTTTATGGGTATCGGTTATATGGTCAATAAAAAGCCGCTTAGAGGGTCTTGTGGCGGTGTTGCCAAATTGATGGGCAATGAGAAATGCTCGTACTGCGGTGATGACCCTAATAAATGCGATTCTCTAATCGCTGAACAACAAGAGAACGCTTTAAAAGCGGCTCAATTGGGCAAATCAATATAAATAGTCGGTTTGTTACCATACGCTGGTAGTATTTAGCCGTCATTTGTTCTTATAATAGCGCCAGACCTTATAAAAAAAGGGCTGGCGCTATTTTTTATGGCGCAGCGTTATTGTTCTACATCACTACTTATAGATATTCATATTGCCTTACCCGTTAAGGTAGCAAGTTCATATGAATTGCTTTCTGCCAATATTTCGACATTCTATTTTTTCGTCTCACTCATCTTCTTTGTGAGATTTTTTCGGTGTTATTTTGCAAGCGACGACTCTTCGGCGCTGTTTAATGACGTGTCCTTTTTCTTATTCTAATAATAGTCGTGCTGCCATGTCTACCTCTCCTAATGTGCAAAATGATTTGCCTTTACAGTCTCAGATGGATAATCCTTCACCGTTTCAGCTGCCCTCTTCGCGCTTTACGTTTTGGCTGGTGCTATGTGCCATGATTCTATTGGCGACCAATATGCGCTCGCCGATTGTGGCACTAGGTTCTATAGCACCGGTGGTTCAAGGAGCGCTCAATATCTCCGAAACCCAAATTGGCTGGCTTGGCGCGGTGCCGATGCTGACTTTTGCACTTGGGGCTTTCATTTCGCCAGCGATTGGTAAGCGTTTTGGGCTTGAAAACACTTTAATTGCAATGATTAGCCTCCTAACAATAGGTATGATTATTCGCAGCCTTATTCCGACTTGGATGGGGTTTTTGGGCGGCACATTACTGTTGACGTTAGCGATTGGTTTTGCCAATACCCTTGCGGCGCCTGTTATCAAGCAACGTACGCCCAATCATATTCCTTTAGTTACTGGATTATTCAGTCTCACTATGACCGTGTCGGCAGGGATTGTCGCGGGCGTGGTCTTGCCATTATCTGAGCAAGTAGGCTGGCAATGGGCGCTTGGTGGTTGGTCGATTTTGGGCGTCTTTGCCTTAATAATATGGGTGCTGCTACGACTGCGTTTGGGTTCTTCAAACCATCAGCCCGTAGTACCGCTTGCTGAAGGCGTTCAAGCCCCATCGCCCATCTCTATGTGGCGCACACCCTTTGCTTGGCAAATTGCGATATTTATGGGCTTACAATCGCTGCTTTTTTATACAGCTGCCAGTTTTTTACCGTCGATTTGGCTCAGTAAAGGCTTGTCAGCAGTAAGCGCGGGACAGATGAACTCGGTATTCCAGTTTATGGCACCTGTGGCGATTTTAAGCTTAACATGGTTGGTCAATCGTGGACGACCTATTCAGGCACTGGCGGTACTTGCATCGGTTTTAAATGTGATTGGTATCTTAGGTGTCAGCTATTTATCTGCTGATTTGGCATGGTTGTGGTCGGCGCTGATGGGCATTGGTTGTTCAGCGATTTTTACCTTAAGTATGATGCTGTTTTCGATGCGTACTTATACCGCCAATCAATCAAGTGAGCTGTCGGGTATGGCGCAAGCTGTCGGTTATTTGATTGCGTTTTTTGGTCCATTGGGGACTGGTTGGTTACATGAAGCAACGGACAGCTGGGATTTACCCTTATTGATTATGCTGATATTGATGGTGGTAAACGTAGGATTTGCGTGGCTGGTCAGCCGTCCGGTGATGGTCGATGGGAAGAAGGTTTAGTTTTTATCATTAATCGATTAACTTTTGCACCATATTGCTGTTTATCTGATTCTGCTAGACTGGCTCTATTGCCTATAGGACAGCAGAATTATGATAAACAAACCTTTCCGCTTGCTCACGATTGTAGCATTGACGGTAGCAATCGCAATCAGTGGTTGCCAAAAAACGCCTGATGCTAATGAAGCTCAGACGGATACTGGCACTCAAGATAGTACTCAAAACAGCAGTCAACCCTCCGATACCCAATTGTCTCAAACCACATCTACAACGAACCCTGCTGAACAACAAGCGCCTTTGACCATATTGGCATTAGGTGATTCGTTAACAGAAGGGCTTGGGGTGGATAATAATGCCAATTACCCCGCCCAGCTACAAACACGCTTGCAGGAACTGGGTTATAAAGACATTAAAGTCATTAATTCAGGATTGAGTGGCGAAACCAGTACAGGCTTGGTCAATCGATTAGATTGGGTATTACAGAACAAACCTGATGTTACTATTTTGACCATTGGTGCCAATGATGCTATTCGTGGTATTGATGTCGCGACGGTTGAAGCCAATATTCGTACTGCTGTGAAACGGTTACAAGACAATGATAGCGTGGTCATCCTAGGTGGTATGCAGATCTATGATAACCTTGGCTCTGATTATGTAAAATCTTTTGCAGCGATATATCCAAGAGTAGCGAAAGACCTGAACGTGACGCTTATTCCGTTCTTTTTAGACGGTGTGGGCGGCGACCCTAAGCTCAATCAAGCCGATGCCATTCATCCGACCAAAGAAGGTTATGCGCTGATCGTTAATAACAATATCTTGCCGATATTACAGCCTGAGCTTAAAAAAATAAATCCGTCGAATGTGACCAATACGCCTACTGAGACAGCACAATGACATTAGCATTACCTACTTCGCAAGCAGCGCTGCTCACTGCCACTAAGCTAAATAAAACCGTACACGTTGGTGACCAGTCTTTATCTATTATTAAAGACGTCAACATTCATGTTAATGCTGGTGAGTTTGTGGTGATCATGGGTAAATCTGGCTCTGGCAAATCCACCTTGTTGGGTTTGTTAGCGGCATTAGATTATCCTGATAGCGGCGACGTTGAGTTGGCAGGTCAGACCTTAAGCCGATTAAATGAAGATGCCTTGGCGGTTATTCGTCAGCGTGATATGGGTTTTGTCTTTCAGTCTTTTCATCTGCTACCAACGTTAACCGTTGCTGAAAATATTGCTTTTCCATTGGACATCGCCCGTCGTCCAGATGCGGCGCGTGTCGAGGAGTTGATTGAGGCGGTTGATTTGGGTCATAGGCGTCATAGCTTGCCAAACCAATTATCCGGTGGCGAGCAGCAGCGTACAGCAGTTGCACGTGCATTGGTATCACGCCCAAAGATTGTATTTGCTGATGAGCCTACCGGCAACTTAGATGAACAAAATGCCAATCAAGTGATGCAATTATTATTGGATTTGCGTCAGAAAACTGGCTCAGCGTTGGTGGTGGTCACCCATGATTCAGCACTAGCTGAAATGGCAGATCGCGTTATCACCATGCATGATGGGCGGATTATATCTTGATGGATAATAAAAATGTAGAAGACACCTCATCGACTGATAATACCGATAGCATGGCTAGAGAGTCAGACGCTAGTGGCGGTATCGTACGCCAGCTATTGACTAGTACTTTAGGTTTACAAGGATTGGGCGCGCAAGCACTCAGCCGCAGCTGGTGGCAGCGCTGGATATATCCAGTATTATTTTTACTGACTTTGACGCTGTCACTTGCGACCTACCTCACACTGGACTCTATCCAGCAGTCAGTTGACACCTATATCAATGACAATCAGCGTGCTTTGGTCGGTGGCGATTTAATCTTAAACAGTAAGCAAGATTGGCCAAGCGAAGTATTAACGCAGATTGATACCATTGCCGATACACAAACGGTCTTTGACTATCAGTTTAGCGCGATGGTCGTCACTGATGAGCAGACTTTGCTTGCCAGCATAAAAGCGGTTTCCCAATCCTACCCATTATATGGTGACGTCGAGCTGGCATCAGGACAGCCTTTATGGCAGCAGCTTACAGCCAATAATGTAGTTGTCGCCCCCGAAGTGCTCAAAAGCTTAAGCGCTGATATTGGTGACCAAATCACTATTGGTGATGCGCAATTTATCATTAGTGATGTGCTGACAAAAGAGCCTGATCGTCCGCTGAGCGCCTTTGGCTTTGGTGGGCGTATTTTGATGCCACAGCAGGCGCTAGAGGCAACCAATCTATTGGGACAGCGTAGCCGTATTAATTACCGTATTGAGCTGGCAGGTAATGCAGAGTTGATGGCAACCCAGCGCGATAAACTGACGCAAATACTGACCAATTATCCTGATATCGAGCTCTCTGATGCAGAATCTGCGGACACCTCGGTATCGCGTATCTCTGATAATGTATTGATGTTTTTAAAGCTTTTGGTCATTGCTGTATTGTTATTGTCCGCAGTGGCTATGTATGGCGTCATCACAGCATTTGTGACCAAGCAGCAGTCGAGCAATGCGATACGTTTGGCACTGGGTGAGCCCCTTAAGTCGCTAAAACGCAGCTACTATCAGCTCCTTATTATCACTGCCATCATCGCTTGTATCGCAGCAATTTTAGTCAGCTTTGGCTTACTCAAAGTTGGTCAGCCTTATCTTGTGGCTATCTTACCAGCGGATGTCAGCTTGGCTATTAATCCTATCAGTGCCATTAAAACCACCGTCATAGCCTTGGTGCTTACGCTACTCATCGCCCAACGTGGCTTGAGCACATTGAATACCACCAAACCTGCTACCTTGCTTAATCAAGGTGCAAGCTCAGCTGTGCAACACCTGCCTTGGTATAAACGCTTGCCGTTACTTTGGTACGGGTTAATGCTAGCTGGTTTATATGTATTTTTTGTTTATGAAGTAGGTGGATGGTTATTTGGCGCCCAGTTATTAATCGGTTTAATTGGCTTTGTGAGTATGTTTTGGCTATTGGCACGCGGCTGGCTGTGGTTACTAGCACGTATCGCAAGTAACGCAAAAATCGGCTGGATGCAGCGTATTGCGATTCATAACCTTGCGCGTAAGGGCAACCAATCAGCATTATTTTTTGTCACCTTAGCATTATCGGTGGCAGTACTGACCCTCATCACAACGCTCAATCACAGTATCAATGCCCAGTTTATTAACGCTTATCCTGAAGATGCACCCAATTTGTTTTTGTTAGATATTCAGAGCGATCAGCATACTGATATTGATAGCATTATTGGCGCACCAGTGAGCTATTACCCTGTCATTCGCGCTCGAGTAGTGACTGCTAATAATATACCGGTACAGGATATCGAGCCTGCTGATGGCTTTGATGATCCTGCACGTGTCTTTAATCTAAGCTATGCAGATACAGTAATGGACACTGAATTCATTACGGATGCTGTAGCAGACAATCAGCTGTATGCGCCCATTAGCACGGAGAATAAAGACCCAGCGTCAACCGTTGCGCCCTTATCTATTTTGGATACTGCTGCTAGCTTACTCAATGTCGGTATGGGTGATGAGGTACGTTTTAATATTCAAGGGATTGAAATCGTCGGGCAGATCACCAGTATCCGCTCGCGTTTCGAGCAAGGTCCCAGTCCTTATTTTTACTTTTTATTTGAGCCAGCTATCCTCTCTGCTGCCCCGCAGATTCAATTTGCCACTGCCCATGTAAACGCTGATGATATCCCAGACCTGCAAGGAAAAATGGTACGACAATTCCCTGCGGTGACGACGATAGACGGGACCGCAATCGCTCAGCAAATCCAAGAGCTTGTGGTGCAAATGAGCCGTTTGGTCTACGTCTTTACGCTACTCGCCTTACTGACTGGGGTTATGGTCTTGATTAGCTCGTTATTATCCACCTCACAAGACCGATTGCAAGAAAGCGCCTCATTTAGGCTGCTAGGGATGCAAAAACGCGACTTGTATATGCTAAACATACTAGAGCTTGGGGTATTGGGAATTAGTGCGGCGACATTCGCGATCATTATCGCCAGCGTTGGCGCATGGGCTGCCCTCACCCAATGGTTTAATCTACAATTTAGTGTGCCGTGGACAAGCCTGAGTATCGGTAGTATGGCATTAATCGCATTGCTGTTTGCCATTGCCATTATTTATGTGAGATTGGTGATTGGACGCGGGATTATGGCGCGGGTTCGGGCGATGATTTAATATCATCTTATTGTACGATTCCAACTCGTTTAGAACTGACGATTTGCTATACTAACGCCCATATTATCAGTAGGGGTATGCATTTCTATACCCCATTAATAACTCTCTATAATACGCGGTAACCTTATGAAATTCTCAAAATTCGGTCAAAAATTCACCCAGCCCACTGGCATCTCACAATTGATGGACGATCTGGGCGATGCGCTAAAAAGTGATCAACCTGTCAATATGCTAGGCGGTGGTAACCCTGCCAAAATTGATGCCGTTAATGAGCTGTTTTTGGAGACTTATAAAGCGCTTGGTAATGATAACGATGCAGGTGAGGCCAATAGTAGCGCGATTATCAGCATGGCGAATTACTCTAATCCGCAAGGTGACTCGGCCTTTATCGATGCCTTGGTTGGCTTCTTTAACCGTCATTATGATTGGAATCTGACGTCAGAAAATATTGCTTTGACCAATGGCTCACAGAATGCATTTTTCTATCTGTTTAATCTGTTTGGCGGCGCTTTCGCTGATGAAAAGAATGGAGCTGTGGACAAATCTATTCTACTGCCATTGACCCCTGAGTATATCGGCTATAGTGATGTGCATGTCGAAGGTCAGCATTTCACCGCCGTATTACCGCATATCGATGAAGTGACGCATGATGGTGAGGAAGGCTTCTTTAAATATCGTGTGGATTTTGACGCGTTAGAAAACTTGCCAGCGTTAAAGGAAGGTCGTATCGGCGCGATTTGCTGCTCACGCCCGACCAATCCGACTGGCAACGTGCTTACCGATGACGAAATGGCGCATTTGGCCGAGATTGCCAAACGCTATGACATACCTCTTATCATCGATAATGCCTACGGTATGCCCTTCCCCAATATCATCTACTCTGACGCGCATCTGAATTGGGATAACAATACGATTCTGTGCTTTAGCCTGTCTAAAATTGGCCTACCCGGTATGCGTACTGGTATCATCGTGGCCGATGCCAAAGTAATCGAAGCCGTCAGCGCGATGAATGCGGTAGTAAACCTAGCGCCGACACGCTTTGGTGCAGCCATTGCCACGCCATTGGTAGAAAACGATCGTATCAAGCAGTTGTCAGATAACGACATCAAACCGTTTTATCAAAAGCAGGCGACCCTCGCTGTGAAGCTATTAAAAGAAGCATTGGGCGATTATCCTCTAGTCATTCATAAGCCTGAAGGCGCGATTTTCTTATGGTTATGGTTTAAAGACTTGCCGATTAGTACGCTTGAGCTCTACGAGCGCCTAAAAGAAAAAGGCACGCTTATTGTGCCAAGTGAGTACTTCTTCCCAGGTGTCGATGTTAGCGATTACCAGCATGCACACGAGTGTATCCGCATGAGTATCGCTGCGGATGAGCGGACACTTACTGATGGTATTAAAGTGATTGGTGAGGTGGTACGCGAGTTATATGATGCGGCTAAAAATAGCAAAGCATCATAACTTCAATGATAAAAATAGTTACATAGTAAAAAAAACGGACTTATGAATAGTCCGTTTTTTTCTGCCTTTTAATCATAGGTTTGACTGTACTGATTGACTGAAAAATCTTCGTCCACATGGTAAGTCCATAAAGCACATACGACAGCATACAAGTATTGATAATATCGTGGATACTTGCCATCAGCTCTGCGCTTTCTATCCCTGCGAGACCTAGCTCGGTAATGGTCTGACGGTTATCCAAATACTCGCCTAATAAAGCAATACAGGTCACCATAATTAAAGCGATAAACGCTCTGATACTGTATTTTTTGAAGATTGGACGCAGCAAAATAACGCTCAATAGATAAACACTGATGCCCACATAGATATGTAGGGCATCTTTTTCTAATCCTGTGGCACTCACGACGCCGTTTTTAAAGAGATAAAAGTCCACTATTTATTCCACATATAAGAGAGTAGGAAGTCATTAAGCTTAAAATAAGAATAAAAAAGAGTTTGCGACCATGCAAACTCTTTTGCGCGAGAGCAAAGCAGTACTGTGCTCCTTCCTCGCTCAGATTGTGCCTTTGCCAACCTGACTGCGCAACTAAGTCATACTTATTTTTAAATATCCCAGTCTACAAAATTCTTTAATAACTGCAAACCTGCGGTATGGCTTTTTTCTGGATGGAACTGGGTAGCAAATAAATTATCTTGCAAGATACTGGCACAAAACGGCTGACCATAATCACAAATAGCAGCCACTTGCGAGCTATCTGCTGGCTCGCAGTAATAGCTATGTACAAAATAAAAATGCGCCTTATCTTCGATACCACTCCATAATGGATGAGTAAAATCCATACCACTAATAGTATTCCAGCCCATATGCGGTACTTTTATTTGTACCCCTTTTTCATCTTTCCATGCCGGATCAAAAGCGGGTACTGTGCCATCTAAGATACTCAGGCAGGGCGTGCCACCATTTTCAGCAGACTGCTCAAACAACGCCTGCATGCCAACACAGATAGCCATAACAGGCTTATTAAATATCGCCTGACGTATGACCTCGTCAATACCTGCCGCATGCATGCCAGCGATACAATCACGCATAGCACCGACGCCTGGGAAGAAAATCTTATCTGCTGCCGCCACGACTTTTGGGTCATTGGTGATAGAGACTTCTGCCCCGACCGCTGATAATGCTTTGCTGGCTGAGTGCAAGTTACCCATACCATAATCTAATAGTGCAATTTTTGTGGCACGACTCATCTAAAACGCCTCTTTGGTCGATGGCAAGGTATTTAGCGCACGTTCATCGTATTCACACGCCATACGTAGCGCACGAGCAAAGGCTTTAAAGGTAGATTCGATTTGATGATGACTGTTTTTGCCTTTTAGATTATCTAAATGCACGGTCATCCACGAATGATTCACAAAACCATAGAAGAATTCGCTAAATAAATCGACATCAAAAGTGCCGACATGCGAGCGCGTAAAGGGAATATCCATATGCAGACCTGGACGACCAGATAAATCAACAACCGCACGCGTCAATGCTTCGTCTAGTGGCGCGTAAAAATGCCCATAACGACGGATACCTTTTTTATCACCTAATGCTTTGTTAAATGCTTGACCAAGCGTAATGCCTGTATCTTCAACACTGTGGTGATCATCGATGAAAGTATCACCGGTACATTTGATGTCTAAGTCAAACAAACCGTGACGCTTGATTTGGTCAATCATATGATCCAAAAACGGGACGCCAGTGTCCACAGTACCTTGCCCTGTACCATCAAGATTGACCGTACAGGTCACTTGGGTCTCAGCAGTAATACGCTCAACAGTCGCGATACGTTCAGGGCGACCATGTAAATTTAGTTTTTGCGTAGGATCTTGCTCAGCTGTATTGGGTATATTGGCTGTCGTCGTTAAATTGGCGGTCATGGCTACTCTCTATAAATGAAAAGCGGTCAATAAAATAGGGCGAAAAATGCCCAATATATTCTTACTAGCGTCTAAAATAGATAATAAAACAATCAGGCTAAAAATAAGTTCAATGCTTATTCAAAAAGCCTGTTCAACAAGCCAAAATATGAGGCTTGATGCACACAGAACCTTGTCTATCTTCATCATAGCAAACCCTACCATTTACTGCCATGACCAAGCAGTAAACCACGCACAAAATTCTCGTATTCTGCTAAAATAATAGCTTCAGTTTTATCAATCGTCACCTTTGCTGATTCTATTATGCCTTGCTGTATTAAATTATAGGAATTGAACATGCCTTTAGAAGCCATTGCCATCAATAGTTTGGATGCGCCACTCATCAAAAAGCCTACTCGTGAAAACGAATTAGCCGAGCGCTTAGAGGCGCTCTATGACACCGATGATAGCCAGCCTGATGGTGCTGACGTATTGGCTATTATTGAGCAAGGTTTTAAACGTGGTCAAACGCTGTATGTCGGTATGTTTAATGACAAGCCTATCGCCGCAGTTGCTTGCTTTGATGATGGGCAGACCGATGCCAAACGCTTGCAGTATCTCACCGTACATCTGCAAAATCGCGGTCGTGCGATTGATGCTAAGTTTATCAAACTGGTTTATGATGCTGAAGTCAAAAAAGGCGTGCGTGCATTTGTTGCGGTTGATGCCGAGATTCATCGTATTATGACTGAATACGAGCTACTACGCGTCAAGGATTAATTTTAGCCTAAATAGGCTTATTTCGATGAATCGTTCATTATTTTTGCCCTTTTATTACATATAATGCAAAAACCTCTTGACAGTAAGCGCTATATTTAGTTTAATAGCGCCTCAACGAAGACGGCTCGATAGCTCAGTCGGTAGAGCAACGGATTGAAAATCCGTGTGTCGGCAGTTCGAACCTGCCTCGAGCCACCATTCGTTTAAAGTATTCTAAAAAGCCTCAAACATCACTGTTTGAGGCTTTTTTTATGCCTGCAATCATGACTCACTTCTGTTAATGCTCACTTTCACTTATCTATAACATATCTATGCTACATTTAAATCGTGTAGTCTCTTTATACTAAGGCATCTATGGATAGCCGATAGGTAAGATAATGAGAGAATTTGATTATGACTTGGATTATAAAAATTTAGATTTGCGCGCGCAGCCTGAGCTATACCGTGTCGGTCGCGGTGAACAAGGCGTATTATTGGTAGAACCTTATAAGTCTGAAATCCTACCGCATTGGCGCTTTGCCACCCCTGAGATTGCGCTTGAGAGTAGCGATACTATTTATCAGATGTTTTTAGATTATCTAGCAGCCAATGACTTTGTAGGCGCTGATATGGCACGCAAATTTATTCAAATGGGTTTTACCCGTGCCCGCCGCTATGCCAATCATAAAGGCGGTAAAAAGTATAAAGGGGCAGTCCCTGATGATAAAAAAGGTCAAAGCGGTGCTCATGGACGTGAAGAGCTGCCTCGGCAAACCGAAGACCCTATCAAAGCAGAGTCGGCACGTATTTTTAAGGAAAAATGGGATTTATGCCGTGAAAATAAAGATTATTTAGCGATGAAAGCTGAACACCGAGAGCGCTATAAAGATATTGAATAGGATAGCAAAATTAAGGCTTACTGTTTTCTTATGCTATGGTAATCACCACCAAACAAGTATGAATAAAAAATGCAGAACTTTTAACGGGTAGAAATAATGGATAAGCAACTTTTAATTTTTGATTTTGATGGTACCCTTATTGATAGCGTGCCAGATTTAGCGGATGCGACCAATGCGATGCTGACTACCCTTGGCAAAACGCCCTATCCTCTCAATAGCATTCGTAACTGGGTCGGTAATGGCTCAAGAATGCTTGTTGAGCGCGCCTTGGTTGGTAAGATAGAGGTTTTAGAGGGTGAATTAACTAAAGAAAGCGTCGACCATGCTGAGCAAGTGTTTTTTGACGCTTATAAAAATCTCAGTGGCAGCAAAACTGTCGCTTACCCCGATGTTGATAGTGGGCTCAGAAAGCTACAAGCAGCAGGATATAAGCTGGCATTGGTCACCAATAAGCCGATTCGTTTTGTACCAAAAATACTGCTATCCTTTGGCTGGCAAGACATCTTTAGCGAAGTGCTTGGCGGTGATAGCTTGCCTAGCAAAAAACCAGACCCCGCGCCACTGCTACATGTCTGTGAGACATTGAATGTTAATCCAGAACAAGCGGTCATGATTGGTGATTCAAGAAATGATATCTTAGCGGGACAAAATGCCAATATGGACACGCTCGCATTGTCTTATGGTTATAACTATGGGCAAGATATTCGTGAGCTCAACCCTACCGAAGCCTTTGATGATTTTAGCGCTTTGGTGGACTATTTATTAAAGATTTAGCCTGCAAATATAGTCAGTCTTAAATAAAAGAAGTACAAAAATTATAAGGTACTACTGGTATCAATTTTTCTTGCTTACTGTGTCTACGCAGACAGAGGCTGCGAATAATTAATCCCAGTAGCACTGTATTCTTTTAAAAGTGTATCTACTATAATTAAATCTTAAAACTATCATTTACTACGATAACTGAGCGCTTCAGATACATGGGCGCTCGTGATATCCGCGCTGTCCGCCAAATCAGCAATCGTTCGTGCAACGCGTAGTACCCGATGGTAACCACGAGCAGATAAATTAAGGCGCTGCTGAGCGAGCTGTAATAGCTGCTGCTCGCCCGCCCCTAACTGAATATATTTATCAATTTCACTAGGACTCAGCTCATTATTGACCTTGTTCTGTCGTATTAATTGGCGATTATGTGCTGCCGATACTCGAGTACGTACTTGCTCGGAGGTTTCTCCCGCCTGAGCATTTTGCAGATCCGCAATCGGTAATGCTGGTACGGTGATATGCAAATCAATACGATCAAGTAGCGGACCTGATAGCTTATCTTGATAGCGCTTAATCTGCTCAGCTCTGCAACGACAACGCCCTGAGCCATCACCATCATAGCCACACGGGCACGGGTTCATCGCTGCCACCAGTTGAAAATTTGCTGGAAAGGTCATCTGTGAGTTGGCACGGCTAATAGTGATTTGTTTTGCCTCTAGTGGTTGGCGCAGTACTTCTAATACTGTGCGGTCAAATTCAGGCAACTCATCAAGGAATAATACGCCCTTATTGGCAAGGGTAATCTCACCCGGTTTGGGACGTGAACCGCCACCGACCAATGCCACTGCTGATATGGTGTGATGAACTTGTCTAAAAGGTCGTGTGCCATAATCATAATCACTATCAGCAACCGAATACGTACTGGCAACTTCTAACGCATCTTCTGCACTCAAATCCGGCAAAATAGTTGGCAGGCGTGACGCCATCAAGGTTTTGCCTGAACCCGGTGGTCCTGTAAGTAACAATGAATGACCACCTGCCGCTGCAATCTCTAAGGCACGCCGTGCATGATGCTGTCCTTTTACGTCTGCCAAATCTACTTGATAGCCTATATGCTTCTGTATTTGATTCGGTTCTACTTCGGTTAAGCGTTCATCCAAAAAACTGCTGTCGGTAAGTGACTGCAAGTGATTGCATACAGCCTTTAAATTTGGCGCTGCCAATACGGTTATTCCTTCTACACGGCTAGCCTCTGCCCCATTGATGGTTGGGACAATGAGTTGCCGTGTTGACGACATCATCTTCTCATCACCTTTTAACAGTTGCGTCGCCAATACTTCAGCTTTCATTGCTCGTGCAACCGCCAAACTACCGCTTATTTGCCGCAGCTCACCATTGAGCGCCAACTCCCCAATAAACTCAAACCCTGACAATACCGTTGGATCTAACTGATCACTGGCTGCCAAAATACCGATAGCAATCGGTAAATCAAGACGAGCACCATCCTTTGGTAAATCGGCAGGTGCTAAATTAATCGTCAAACGTCTATTAGGAAACTGAAATCCAGAATTGAGTATCGCTGAGCGCACTCTATCCTTGCTCTCACGTACCGCCGCTTCAGGCAAACCAACAATGGTCAATGCTGGCAGTCCTTGCGACAAATGTACTTCAATGATGACCTCAGGTGCGTGCAGCCCGACTACCGAGCGGGTATAGACTTGAGCAAACGACATAAGCCTTTCCTATAGAGAGATTTATCGATCATAGAGGATTATTAACAAGTGCGCAAATGTTGCGTATTTATTTGTTTGGTTTATTCACTAGCGTAGACGTTTGAAATTGTTATATGATTGAGAAATGCTTTTTGTTTATCTTATTCATCAAATTTCTATAGGTTTTAAGTACATTTTGATGTTTTAACTGACATCACGATTAACCACTGAAAAGCCTGACGGTTAATAAACCTAAACAATAAAAAAGCATGAGCAATAAAAGGAATTTATTGATCGTTTAAAGCATGTTGAATGATTTTCTGTTACAGCTTTAAATAATACCAATTAACCATGGATGGGTAAGCTTATGAGCATCAAAATGCTTAATCGGCGTGTGTACACACTTACGCTATTAACGGCGGCAGTTTCGTTGGGATTGTCTGGTTGTTCGGATAGTGACAATCTTAGTAGCAATGGAAATACTAATGACACCTATGCAGTAGATATCCAGCGCACTGAGTTTGGTATCCCGCATATCACCGCTAAAGACTATAAAGGCTTGGGCTACGGTGTAGGTTATGCCTTTGCCGAAGATAATTTTTGTTCGCTAGCGCGTGAAGTTGTCGTTGCTAGAGGTGAAAGCCTGCTTTATTTAGGTGCTCAAGGTAACGAAGGAAGCGACGTTTTTTACACCTGGTATAACACCCCCGCCAGGCGTGCTGAATTTTTAGCAGCGCAAGACCCTGAAACTATCGATGCGGTCACAGGCTATGCTGCAGGCTTTAGCCGTTATCTACGTGATACAGGTGTGGCTAACATTGATCCTGCTTGTGCCAATGCCGAATGGGTACGTGAGATCACGCTAGATGATTTGTTGACGGTTTATGGCAAAGCCAACTTACGTGGCGGACTCTCTAACTTCGTCAGACAAATCGTAGACACAGCTCCCCCAGTGTCAGGTATCGTCATGGGTAGCTCTAGAATGAGTAGCCCTGAACCTACAGCAGAGTCGGTTGAAAAATTCGATATGACGACTATTAATGTATTAGATGGCGGTAGTAACGCTTATGCCTTTGGTAGTGAAGTAACAGGTACTGATAGTGGCGTGATGTATGGCAATCCGCATGAACCATGGGAAGGCGTACAGCGTTTTTATGAGTTTCATACCACAATACCAGATGAGCTTGACGTGATGGGTTCAGCTCAGCAAGGGCAACCTTTTATCAATATCGGCTTTAATAAAGACGTGGCTTGGAGCCATACGGTATCGACTGCTAAGCGCTTTACGCTTTATCAGCTTAGTCTAGTCAAGGGTAATCCTTTTAAATACAACTATGTCAACAGCGCAGGCATGGTTGAACAACGTGATATTGAAACGGTTCCAGTCACTATTAAGATGCCAAACAATCAAACAATGACTCGAAACATATATGTTTCACAATATGGACCAATCTTAAACGCTAAACTACTTAATCCTAATTTACCAGCATGGGGTGATGCTAATAACGTCGTTTATACTATCCGTGATGCTGCCTCTGAAAACCCAAGAGCACTTAATCAGTGGCGCAGTATGAATATGGCCACTAGCGTTGAGGATCTCGTCGATAGAATGCAAAACATTCTAGGCCTAGGGTTTGTCAATACCATTGCTACTGATCGTAACGGTAAAGCGCTTTATGCTGATATTTCAACCGTACCTAATGTCACTAGAGAAAAGCTAGCAGCCTGTAGTGCTAACGCTGGAGCTGCTCTTCCTCTGCTGATTGCCTCAGACTTACCTGCACTTAATGGTAGTACTGCTGCCTGTGAATGGGGTAATGATGCTGACTCTCCGCAAGCGGGGATTTTTGGTGGTTCAAACTTACCATTCATAATACGTGATGATTATGCCCTTAATTCTAACGACAGTTATTGGCTCAGTAATGCAAAACAACCATTAACTGGATTCTCACCACTACTACAACGTAATTTAGTGTCTTTCGCTGGAGTATCAACTCCTGAAGCCACTCCATTGTCATTGCGGACTCGCATGGCGTTTACGCAAATCTTGGATCGATTAGATAATAAAGATGGTTTAGGTGGTACTACTTTTAACATAAAAAATATGGAAGAAGTTGTCTATGGTAATCGTAGTTATGCGGCTGAACTGGTACTCAATGATGTAATAGCTAATTGTAAGCAACTTCCTATATTACCTCTGACTGGCGGTAGTACTATCGATGCTACTCAAGCATGTAATGTCTTAGCTACTTGGGATCGTCGTAATAATCTTGATAGCAAAGGCGCTCATATCTTTAGAAAATTTTGGACCAACCTTCGTGTTAGTGGACTTACTAATGCAGGATTCAGAACTCCTTTTAACGAAACCGATCCAGTGAATACACCACGTGATCTAATCATTAATGAGAACACGCGTAGAGCATTAGGTGACTCAATTGCTTACTTTAACAGTAAAAATATCGCGCTTGATGCCCCATTAGGCAGCTTGCAATTCGTTATTGATGCAAGCAAAAACGGTGAGAAAATTCCTATGCATGGTGGCTTTGGTCCTGAAGGCGTCTTCAACGTCGCAAGCTCAAGTCAAAACAGCGATGGCACTTATGGTCCAGTGACCAATGGTCCAACTTATATGCAATCAGTAACGTTTGATAGTAAAGGCCCTGTCGTTGAAGCGCTGTTAGCCTTCTCGCAAGCTGGTGATACGACTCGTCCTTTCCATCGTGATCAGACCCGTCGTTATTCTGCTAAAGACTGGATTCGTCTGCCTTTTAGCGCTGGTGAAATATCTAAGCAAGCCATTGGCAATAAGATTCAATTAAGAGAATAAAATTAGCGTAATATTTGATAGTAATAGAAAAGACTTTAGGACAATCCTAGAGTCTTTTTTTTATCACCTAGCTATACAACTTTATAGCTATATGGTTAACGTCGCTGTATAACTAACCTCGCTGTCCATGCCACTATAAGCTGTGATTTGTTATACTAGTCATTACTTATTTCAATCGTTTTTTATTCACTTTCTTAAGAAATACAGCTATTAGCAAAGCCATAAATGTCTTATTCAAAATAGCGATCGATACAGTCAAACGAGGAATCTCGCATGTCAGAACAACTTGATATCAATAGCACACCTGAACACGCCATCAATGCGAGCGAGCAGCCCACTACAGTGCGTCCTGTTATGCAACCGGACAATCCATATGCCAGTACTCGTGGCAGCATCACCAGCAAACAGCTGCCAGCATTCGATCAAGATATTATTAATAAGTATAATCGTTCGGGACCACGCTATACCTCTTACCCAACTGCTTTAGAGTTTTCATCGATACCAGAAGGGCTTGAGACAAAAATTCTGCAAGCGCGCGAAGTCCATGCGCCGTTATCGCTTTATTTCCATATCCCGTTTTGTCGCCATCTTTGCTATTACTGTGCTTGCAATAAAATCATCACCAAAAAGAATAGCGATGCAGGCAATTATTTAGAGCATCTAATTGCTGAAGTTAAACACAAACGTAGCTTATTAACGCCACCAGAAGACGGTAAAAAACCACTGGTTAAACAGCTACATTTCGGTGGTGGTACACCAACCTTTTTACAAGACAATGAGTTGATACAACTGTGGGAGTTTTTGCAGACCCAGTTTGAGTTTTTACCAGAAGATCAAGGTGATTACTCTATCGAAATTGACCCGCGCGAGCTCAGTAGCGAGACCTTAAAAATATTGCGTAATTTAGGTTTTAATCGCGTCAGCTTAGGCGTACAGGATTTAGACGAGACCGTACAAATTGCCGTTAATCGTGTACATTCAGCAGAGCTTATTGAAAATGTATTAAATGAGGCGCGCGAATTAGGCTTTCATTCTATCAATGTCGATTTGATTTATGGCTTACCACATCAAACGCCTGAAACCTTTGATAAAACCATACGCCGTATTATCGAGATGTCACCAGATCGCTTGTCGGTATTTAATTATGCTCATTTGCCTGAACGCTTTAAGGCGCAGCGTCAAATCAAAGAGGACGATTTACCTACTCCATCTGATAAGCTCACAATGCTCGGTAATACCATCAATACCTTAACTGAAGCCGGTTATCAATATATTGGTATTGACCATTTTGCCAAACCTGATGATGAGCTGGCCATCGCCCAGCGTGAAGGCAAGTTGCATCGTAATTTTCAGGGCTATACCATCATGGGCGATTGTGATTTACTGGGCTTTGGCGTGTCTTCAATCAGTCAAATTGCCAATGCCAACAGCAGTTATATCCTACAAAATCACACCGATTTGCAGGTATATAAAGACACTATCGATGCAGCACGTAATAATCCTACCATCATGCCGGCGGTCAACGTGATTAAAACCTCTATCAAAGATCGCTTACGCGAATACGTGATTATGAATTTACTGTGTCACGATTATATGGATTTTAGAGACATCAATCAGAAATTTGGCATCGATGCTATTACCTACTTTATTCATGAGATTCAACAGCTTGGTGAAATGCAAGAAGACCGCTTGATTGATATGGATGCTGCTGGCATTCGCGTGTTACCAAGAGGTCGCTTATTGGGTCGTAATGTAGCCATGGTATTCGATGAATATCTGGATAAAAAACATAAAGACCGCTTCTCAAAAGTTATTTAAATCATTGGCCTCTAAAATATAAATAATAAAAAAGACCTCGATTGAGGTCTTTTTTTGGTTAGTGATAAATTTAATGTCTTATTATTAGAGACCGTCTTTATGCAGTAGGCATCACAAGATATAATCGATTGGCATCCTCTATGGTTTTTTCTTTATCTAGGTATTTTTGTTCAATCGTGCTTTTTGCATCCACTATCTCTGTATCTGTCATCGCAAAATCATCATCATTGAGCAAACCTAACGAGCCGTCTTGCCGTAACCATAATCCTTCAAGCTTATCATGCGGATAATTTAGCGTAGCAAGCACATCGACGACCAAAGTTTTTTTAACAGGCTTGATAGCTAGCTTTTCGAGTAGTTGCCAGCTTACTTCGTTTTCTGCTATCAATTGCTCGAGCGTTTGACCGTCAATAGTCAAACCGAAAGTATGATCTTGTTGGATGATATGTGGATTATCAGCACTGATAATGGTTTCGATATCTGTTGCCTGAGAGATATCGACTTTATAAATGAGTTTTTTTGCCGATTTATCTTGTAATGGAAACTTGCGGTCATGTTCAATGAGATAAAATTCATGTTCATTGATAGCGACTATCCCTGACGCTACATGCTCTGCTGCGTCAAGACGATATAAATATTGCTCTATTTTCCCTGAAACTAAGTTAATAGTGACGATACGAACCAAACTAGAGCCACGACCCGATTTGTCAGGATTGTCCATAGAAGACTCCATGATACCTACAAGCGTAGTCTGGTCAGGCGTAATGGTTAATGCTTCCATACCACGATTGGCGCGGCGCTTGGTAAACTCTGCCGGTAATAACACCTGCTTACCGTTAATAATCACATTATTGCGTTCGTCATGCGCAAAAGGATTGATACGGGCAATTTCCACCCCATTCGCGTCATAGTGGACGAGATGTGGACCATATTCATCGCTGACCCAAAAACTGCCATCTATGAGTGCCGCAAGTCCTTCAGGGTCTAAACCATTGATATCACTTCTGATAGGGTTGGTCACTTCATCAAACGGCAAATCTGGATTCACCGTCATCGGTTGACCATTAATATCATAAGGTACTTCATTGGTACCGCCAAAGGCTTTTGGATTCGGTAGTCCAGAGATAGGATTGCCATTGCTATCTTTAAGCAATATCTCTTTTACCTTGATGATTTTGCCATCAGCTTGTAACTCAAACAATCCAATAGACGGCGTATAATTGGGCACTAAAAACTGCTTACCTTTACCAGCAATACCATCAAAGTCGGCATTGGGACCTCGATCGGTAAGTACATAGAATTGATTAGCATTGCTTGGATGTGCCGCCGCATCTGAACCATAACCACCACCGCGTATTTCTAAATTTTTCTCAGGATAGGCAGCATTAGTATGCGTTGCGTCAAGCACGCTATAAGGTAATGGACTGCCTTGCGGAAAATCCACAATTGAGATTATTTCTATATTTAGCTTCTGCTCAGTCATTATCATTTTCCTTATCTCAATATTCTTAGTATTCAAAAACGGTATTTCATAAAAAATGATAGATAAATTAAAGGCAAAAAAATAACCAGTGCTTAGCATACTCACTGGCTTTTTTTATACGTTGTGCTTATAGCATGTGGTCAAAGCACAGCTGCTTAAACCTTAAGCTTATCACCGACCATGCCTTTTACGGTACTTAGAATGTCAGCGGGTAATACCACCATTTTTGAGTTATCAGACTCAGCCAGCTGACGAATCGCTTTAATATACTGCTCGCCAAGTAAGTAGACAATCGGCATCTCTTCAGTGCCCATTGCCGCAGTGATTAGACGGATAGACTCCTCTGAGCCTTTCGCCAGTACCACCTGCGCCTCAGCGTCACGGCGTGAGGCCTCTAAACGCCCATCTGCTTCTAAGATAGCCGCTTGCTTTTGACCATCAGCACGGGTCACTGTCGCTCGGCGTAGACGCTCTGCCGCTGCCTGTTCTTCCATTGATGCCTGCATGGTTTGCGACGGATTAATATCTTGAATCTCTACTGTCTTTAACGTGATACCCCAATCTGCAATATCTTCTGAGATGGCATGCTTTAGCTTCATTTTTATTTCATCACGGCTAGATAAGGCACTATCAAGATCCATCTCACCGATGATTGAACGTAAAGACGTTTGTACCAGATTACGAATACCATACTCATAATCTTCGATGCCATAGACCGCTTTATCAGGGCGAATAATATTAATGTAAGCCACAGCATTAGCGATAATCACTACGTTATCGCGGGTAATCACTTCTTGTGACGGAATATCAAGGACGATGTCTTTGGTCGTGACTTTGTAAGAAACATCATCGACATAAGGGATAATAAGGTTTAGACCTGGCTCTAACGTTTGGCTATATTTCCCTAAGCGCTGTACCACCCATTTATACCCTTGTGGTACGATTCGCACACCTTTAAACACGGTAAAGACTACCAGTGCAACCAAAACCACCATAACAATGCTAAAGCTTTCCATAATTTATCCTTATTATTATACGCGCATATTTTGGTTCACAGCTGCCTTCGATGTCATGCTACTCACAATCAGCTCGTTACCAACGATATCTGTTACCACTACTCGATCACCGACTGCCACTTGCTCACCTCGAGTACGGCACATCCATTCAGTGGCACCCACAATAGGCACATTAAAACGCACCATGCCCGCCCTATCTGGCTGCGGCTGCGCAATAATCATACCTGTTTCACCAACGATCACACTGCCGCCAAGTCCTGCTTTAGTACGATCAACCGATAAAGGTTTGATAAACTTAAACCATGCCAGCAAAAAGATAGCGGAGAGGAGTAACCAGATAATGATTTGTACGGATACCGAAACAGGCAGAAGCCATGCAAGCGCAGCCACTATGATAGCAGCAGCACCAAACCAAAGACTGGCAAAGGTTGGCACAAACATCTCGACAATCAGCAGCGAAAAGCCTAATACCAGCCAATGCCAAGGTTCAATCATCCAAAGAGTCTCCATCATTGCTTTATTCCCTATCTTTGTTATCCTAGCTTTCAATGTAGCACATTTCCTCCTCCAAGGACGTTTTAAAAGCGCTATAAAAACAATGTCTTAATCCTATCAACTTTCTTAGTATTAAAGCACATCCATATTTGCCTTAAACTAAGACTAGTTATATTGTGCTTAAAAAAAGCAAAAAAAAACGACCGCCGAAGCGATCGTTTTTTATTTTGGGCGTTCTTATTAATACTTTAATATAAAGAGATTAAGTATCAAGAAATTAGAACTTTAGCTGTGCACCAACAGTCATAAGATCTGCGTCACTACCTAGCTTGTCATATTCAGCTTCAACACTGAAGTTAGGGTTCACTGAGTAGCCAAGACCTACACCACCAGCTAAGCTAGTATCTTTGTTTGAACCGTTATAAAAACCTGCTGGAGAAGTACCAGTCGCTTCTATTTCAGTTCTTGCAACACCTAGCTTACCTTTAGCATATAAACCAGTATTTGGGAAAGCATAACGGTAGGTACCATAAGCGCCGTAAGTTTTTGCGTCGATGTCACCGCCTCTGTAATCTGCGTCATCTGAGCCTACAAATTCAGCTTCCATACCAAAGTTAGGATCGAAATTATAGCCTGCGTATACGCCATATGCGGTTGGATCATCAGCGCCATCAACGTCTAAATCAAATTGACCGACTTTAGCACCAACGTATGGTTGACCAGTGTAGCCGTTGCCATAAGAAACGGCAGCTTGTGCACCCATGCTTAGTAATGAACCGGCTGCTAATGCAATTAGAGTTTTCTGTAGAGTTTTCATGTGTATCTCCTTAAAATCACTGTGGACAAACAAGTTATTTATTTATGTGGACTTTTTAGTCATATCGCCTTGTTTGCTAACGATGTATACATAGTAACAAACCATGTCAGAAACTCTGTCAGTGTTTAATGGTAAGAAAGTTAAGTTTTGCAAGTGTTTATCAGTGTTCAAGTTACAAAGGCCGATATATGAAATCTTTTGTTACAACCACTCAGTTTGTGCAATAATCCCTACTTATTCTTGAGACGATTTACTAAGAAACTCATTTTAATAAGTAAAAACGATCAAATAAAAGCGACTAAATAAAAAAAGGGACATCAATGACTGCTCTTATTATCAATCGTCTGCAAGAGTCGCTCAACGCGCTAAAAGCAGCGAATCAATACCGTCAGATACCTAACTTACAACACCACGAGCAATATGTGATTATCGAAGGCAAGCGATTACTCAATATCGCTAGCAACGATTATCTTGGCTTGGGCAGTAATAAGCAACTCCAGAGCGATTTCCTTAATCAACTCAATCAATTTCCAGTCGATAGTATGCCTAGGATGAGTGCCACCTCCTCTAGGCTCTTGACAGGTAACGATGAACATCTGCAAGCATTGGAGTCTGAACTACAAGAATGGTATCAAAACGCTGTAGACAAGAAAAACCTATCCCCATCAAAATCGGTACTGGTATTCAACAGCGGCTACCATGCCAATATAGGTATTTTGCCTGCACTGACGACATTGCCAATCAAAACGCTCATTTTGGCAGATAAACTGGTGCATGCTAGTATTATTGATGGCATACGCCTCAGCCAAAGTAAGCTGGTTAGCTATCGTCGTTACCGTCACAACGACTATGAGCATTTAGCCAAATTTATTGAGCAAGCAGATTCAAGTGTTGAGCGCATTATTATTGTCACGGAGAGTATTTTTAGTATGGATGGTGACCGCGCTGACTTGGCGCAATTGGTACAACTAAAAGCAAAAGATGCTCGTATTGAGCTGTATATCGATGAAGCCCATGCTATCGGTATCTTAGGTGATTCAGGTTTAGGATTGGCAGAAGAAACCCAAACACTGGCTGATATTGATTATCTGGTGGGAACTTTTGGTAAAGCTTTTGCCTCTATTGGCGCTTATATCATGTGTGATGGTGTCGTCAAACACTGGCTAATTAATCAGATGCGCCCCCTCATTTTTAGCACCGCATTACCACCCATTAATCACGCATGGACACGTTTTATTTTAGCAAAAATGCCAAACTTAACGGAGCAGCGCCTTCATTTGGCACGGCTATCCGCCACGCTTAGTGACGCTATTCCCGAACGATATCGCGTGTCGTTAATTCATCAAGATGCAGGCTATGCCTCCCCTATCGTGCCTTATATACTAGGCGATAATGCGCTCACTGTCAAAAAAGCAAAGCAGCTACAAGCAGCAGGATTTTATGCCTTACCTGTCAGACCGCCTACTGTTCCTGCCAATACTGCTCGTATTCGCTTAGTGATGAATGCAGCGCTTAGCCATGAGGAGTGTCAGCGGCTGATAGCGCATTTATAATGCGATTATTTTTTAGTAACTACTTTCTTTTAGCGTTAAGCGAATTATTTGGATGCAACAAACAACATGAAACCTCCTGCTATACCTGACATTCTCAGCACAAGAAAACAAACCATCGCGCGTCACTTTGCCACTGCTAGCGATTATGACCAGCATGCCCATATTCAAGCGCAAATCTGTCAGCATCTCCTTGCCCTTATCGCTCGTACTAAGCAAGATAGCGTATTTGAAATCGGTGCAGGCACAGGCCAGATGACACGGTTGTTGGCAGAGAACGTTCAAAGTCAGCACTGGTTTATCAATGATCTATGTTCTGAAAGGGCAGCGATATTGCAATCGATAGTACCAACAGCCAACATAATGATTGGCGATGCTGAGACCATAGAATTATCCAAAGGCTCTAATTCAATAAACCCTAGTTTGATAGAGCACAGCCTAATAGTCAGTGCAAATGCGGTACAGTGGTTTGATAACCCATTGAGCTTTGTAAAACAATCTGCCCAGCGTTTGCGAGCAGGAGGGCAATTAGTCTTTAATACTTTTACGCCAGATAACTTTTTGCAAATTAAGCAACTAACGGGTCAAGGGTTACATTATCCAGCTATCAGTGAGTGGCAATCAGCATTAGAAGTCGCAGGTTTTGAGAATATCAAACTATTAACTCAGCGCTTTGATGTACCTTTTGCCAATCCCTACGCTGTTCTTAAACATATGAAGCTGACAGGGGTTTCGACTAATCGAACGCAAGATCAGTCAAGTAGTGGTCAGCCATTTACATGGACCAAGTCCCGTCTAAAACAATTTGAGCAAGATTACTGGCAACAGTTTTCTGAATTAAATAAAGATGGTCAACCTCATGTGAATTTGACTTATGATGTACTGATGATAAGCGCTTTTAAAGCGTGACATGTGAATTGCAATCTTATTAATGAAATAAAAAAACGCACCCCGAAGGATGCGTTTTTTATTTAACTACTTATTAGCAGTATAATTATTTTTTGTCGTCTTCTACTTCAGTGAACTCAGCATCGACCACATCGTCGTCTGCTTGGTTGCTCTCGCCAGCATTATCCGCACCTTGTTGGAACTGGTTTGGATCCATACCTTCGGCGCTAGCGCCTGCATCAGCATAAATCTTCTGGCTAACTGGTAAGAAGGCATTGTCTAATGCTTCAAGCTTGGCTTTGATCTCTTCATGGTCATCTTCTTTCGCCGCTGCTTCAAGCTCAGAGATAGCCGCTTCTACTGATGATTTTTCATCGTCAGATACTTTATCAGCCGCATCTTTTAGCGCTTTTTGTACTGCATGGATACGACCATCCGCTTCATTACGCACTTGCGCAAGATTTGCGAATTTCTCATCTTCAGCAGCATTGGCTTCAGCATCACGAATCATTTGTTCAACTTCTTCGTCCGATAAACCAGAATCCGCTTTGATTTGGATACTTTGAGCTTTACCAGTGCCTTTATCCGTCGCTGAGATATTCATGATACCGTCAGCATTGATGTCAAAGCTTACTTCGATTTGTGGCAAACCACGTGGTGCTGGTGGAATATCAGTTAAGTCAAAACGACCAAGCTGTTTATTTTGGTTCGCAATTTTACGCTCGCCTTGATAAACCTGAATGCTAACTGCTGGCTGGTTGTCTTCAGCCGTTGAGAATACCTGTGATTTCTTAGTCGGAATCATGGTATTTTTCTCAATGATTGGCGTCAAGATGCCACCCATGGTTTCGATACCAAGCGTCAATGGTGTCACATCAAGTAGCAATACGTCGGTTTTTTCACCAGACAATACCGCACCTTGAATAGCTGCACCGGCTGCTACTGCTTCATCAGGGTTCACGTCTTTACGTGGCTCTTGACCGAAGAATTCTTGCACTTTTTGCTGTACCAAAGGCATACGAGTCTGACCACCAACCAAGATGACGTCGTCAATATCGCCGATTTTTATACCTGCATCTTCAAGGGCAATCTTACAAGGACCCATGGTACGTTGTACCAATTCTTCAGTTAAGCTCTCAAGTTTTGAGCGACTGATAGTCACAACCAAATGCTTAGGACCACTGCTATCAGCAGTGATATACGGCAAGTTTACTTCAGTACTTTGGGCACTTGATAGCTCAATTTTTGCTTTTTCTGCCGCTTCTTTGAGACGCTGCATCGCAAGAGAGTCACCTTTTAGGTTGACGTCTTGGTCTTTTTTGAATTCAGCGACTAAGAAGTCAATCAATGCTGAGTCAAAATCTTCACCACCAAGGAAAGTGTCACCATTGGTCGCTAATACTTCAAACTGCTGCTCACCATCAACATCAGCGATTTCGATGATTGATACGTCAAAGGTACCACCACCTAAGTCATAAACTGCAACAGTGCTATCGCCTTGCTTTTTGTCCATGCCATAAGCAAGAGCAGCAGCAGTTGGTTCGTTGATGATACGTTTTACATCAAGACCGGCGATTTTACCGGCATCTTTAGTTGCTTGGCGCTGTGAATCATTAAAGTAAGCAGGTACAGTAACGACTGCTTCAGTAACGGCTTCACCAAGATAATCTTCGGCTGTTTTTTTCATTTTTTTCAAGATTTCCGCAGAAACCTGTGGTGGTGCTAGTTTTTTGCCGTTGATTTCAACCCATGCATCACCGTTATCGGCTTTGGCGATTTTGTAAGGCACCATACCAATGTCTTTTTGCACGACTTTGTCATCAAAACGACGACCAATCAAACGCTTGATAGCAAAAAGCGTGTTGTTTGGGTTGGTAACCGCTTGACGCTTGGCTGACTGACCAACAAGGATCTCGTCATCTTTATAAGCGACAATCGATGGGGTGGTACGAGTACCTTCAGCATTTTCGATGATTTTAACTTTATCACCTTCCATTACTGCGACACATGAGTTGGTTGTACCTAAATCAATACCAATGACTTTACCCATAATGAATTGCTCCTAATTTATTTTTAAATAAAATTTTATTTCATCAGACCGTCGATCACTAGATCGTAGTCGGTCACTTGTTGCTTTATATCGGTTTGCTTATGTATTTTTTCAAGTCGATAACCATGCAAATAATGCCTTTTGTGTGATTTTTTGTGAAAACCCTCACTAATAATAAGGTTTAGCACAGTTAAAGACTGAATATCTTTTGCCTATATACTCTATAAGCATCTAGGACTACATTGGCGACGTTATATGCTTAGCATACTACCGCTTTAGCGCCTGTCCTACTTACTACTGACCGACACGTACCATCGCCGGACGTAATAGACGTCCATTTAAACTATAGCCTTTTTGCAAGACTGTACCAACAGTATCGGCTGGCGCATCAGCGTCGATACCGACCGCTTCATGAAAATCAGCGTTGAATTTTTCGCCTTGTGGCTCGACCACTTCGACGCCATTTTTGTTCAGCACATCTAGCAATGCTTTATGTGTCAGTCTCACGCCTTCAGTAACAGGATCGTCTGCATTGACGTTTTCAATCGCACGCTCCAAGTTATCCACCACTTCCAAAAGCTCTTTGGCAAATTTCTGTAGTGCAAAACGTTTGCTCTTATCTGCCTCTTGCTCCATACGCTTTTGCGCATTGTAAGTTTCGGCATTGGCACGAGCGGTACTTTCTTTAGCTTGTTTAACTTCGCCTTCTAGCTCAGCGATACGGGCTTTAAAAGTATCAAGATCAATATCATTTTCGATGACATTTTCTTCACCAGCATTATTTTGTGGGTCAAATTCTTTTAAAGTCTCTTCTAAGATACTCTCATCGTGTACCACATTATCATGTGAAACATTGTCATGTGAAACATTTTGATCGATCGATTCGTGGTTGTTATTTTGCTCGCTCATGATAACTCCTTGATAGTGTCATAATTTAATAGCGTCATAATTCAATAGTGTCATTATTTAATAGTGTCATTATTTAATAGTGTCGTAATAATGATGCAATGTAGCACACAAAAAATTGGCACAGCGCTCGCCACTTTGTGGTTATTACTAATGCATTTACTCATAATTCATAGGCTTATACTGCCTACTTAACCTTTATTACTGGTTCTTTGTATAACTATATGTAATCACCTTTCAATAGCTGCTTGATAAAGGTTGTGCAGGCAAATTTCAAGCCCAATGCAAGGAATTTTTCTCACCAATAAAAAACACTATGCAAATAAAGAAAAAACAGCCGGATATCTATCAATTTTGCATACACATTGCTGATCTTTATTAACCATAAATATGTAGTTAAGCCAACAAAAGGTACAAAAAGTCGTCATTTATTCCCAATCCTTTACGCTTTGTACCCAAACTATTACCAAAGAATACCCAACTTAATTTTTGATTATTTTATGATTGCTATAATCAAAATTGACTGCATAACAGTCATTACACATTTGCCAAATGTTAGCAAAATACTAACAGTGAGTACTTATCATTAATAAGCACTCACCATGATTTATAAGAGGTGTTATGTCTAATTCAACAGTACTATCAGTCAACACCTTACTCAATAAAGCGGTGAAGACCCTAAATCTTATGTCATTTGGACAAGATAAGAACTCCAAAAACCCTGATATCAATGTATCAGCTGAAATAATAGATATAGAAGAGAGTGCTTTGCAAGATAGTCGCGAGGATAAAGGCTTATCTATTAAAGAAAAGATACTCGAGCACCATCTGATGACCAACTATCAGCCACATCTACTGCACTATGCCATAAAAAGCTTTGGCTGCTTACCTACGCCGATTCTTGAGAGTTTGATAAAGTGTTTAGATGGACCTACTTCAAAGCAATATTTGCATGTTGATGCCCATCTGCGCTTAATACTTGCGGTCAATAGCAAGCTAAAAACGCCTTTGCAGCTGATAGAGATGTCTGAGCTGCGTAAACGCTTTGCAACAGATGCGGTCGCTATGCAAGCACCAAAAGTATGGCAACAAGCTTCTGACAACCTGCTTAGCAATTTGAAACAGTTTCATAAAAAAGGCGATAGCGCTATCAGTTGGCAAGATAGAACGATTGCCAATGCCGACGACGGTGATATGACCATTCGCTGCTATCAAAATGAGACCTCTGATAATGGTTTTGGCTTTAAAAAAGAGCAAACCAGTAATCCTGATGAGACCGTGCTATTGTTTTTTCATGGTGGTGGATTTTGTATTGGTGACCTTAATACCCATCATGAATTTTGTCATGCTATTTGTGAGCAGACGGGTTGGCCGGTCGTTAGTGTTGATTATCGCTTAGCACCTGAACACCCTGCCCCTGCTGCCGTAAGAGACTGTATCAGTGCCTATGCTTGGTTGGCTGAACATTGTGAAGAATTTGGTGCTTTGCCATCACGCATTGTATTAGCAGGTGATAGCGCAGGTGGTGGATTATCTACTTTGATGGCTCAGCAAATCATCACGCCAAATAAAGAGGCTTGGTTGGATCTAGGTGATGAAGGTCAAAAGACCTTTGATATATTACAAGGTTTACCACATCCTATGGCACAGATGCCCTTGTATCCTGTGACCGATATTGAGACCGATTATCCAAGCTGGGAACTATATGGTGAAGGTCTATTACTCGACCATGCTGACGTTGCCATTTTTGATGCCGCTTGTTTAGAAAATAGTCCGTTACCGCGTCAGCATATCCTGACTTCACCGATGCTTGGGGACAATCGACAGGTTTGTCCAAGTTATGTCGTTGCAGCAGAATTAGATGTCTTACGTGATGAAGCGTTTGCTTATGCCAATCAGCTAAAGAGTTTTGGTATAGCCGTACAAACCCATACGGTACTTGGCGCACCGCATGGATTTATTCACTTTATGAGCGTTCATCAAAGATTAGGGCAAGAAACTCAGCATATCATCACAGGGTTTGCTAATTTTGTGCGTGAAATCATAAAAACAAGGGCGCTATTGAGCGCTTAATTAGAATTTTAATATTTGAGTGCTTATTGATTTTAAATTTGAGTACCTATATTGGTCCCTATAAGATTGACTATCCAAATCTCTGATCGGGAGCCTAGTCGAAACGGTATCCCCCAAAATCCATAGCCCGAGGACACCACAAAATGTCCTTTGCCAATGGCTTCATAGCCATAACCTAAACGGTTAATCGCGCTGACGATAAAATTAGCAGGGAATATTTGACCGTTATGGGTATGTCCTGATACTTGCAAATCTATTGCTAGCTGACTGTGTTCGATGATAGCACTGGGTCTGTGATCTAAAAGAACCACGGGCTCAGCGCTATTGACTTGTGCGAGCAGCTCAGTCGTTGCGACACGCTGACGCTTGTGATTATCAAAGCGTCCCATAAGCCATACCACTTCTCCTTGATGGATGAAGTGTGTTGCTTCATCATTTAACAACTGCACGCCCGCCGCGCGTAAAGAGTTACTGATGGGCTGCTCATGACCATATAAATCATGATTACCCAACGTCGCATAGACACCATATGGCAAACTGGCGACAAGTTTTGCCAAGCTATCTTTCATATTATAAGTGTTAAATGCCTGTGTATTGTCATCCATGATATCGCCTGGCATCAATAAGATATCTGCTTGATACTTGCTTAGCATGGTATGCAGCCGCTCAATAGCTTTATTACCAAATAACCGACCTAAATGTAAATCACTAGCGACCGCGATACGCAATGGATTGTTTAAATTTTTATGAATATGAATCGACAGCTCACGCACAACGGGTATATAAGCGCTATATAAAGCATATGCAAACAGCCCTATAAAAAACAACAGCGCAAAAATGCGTAATCCAGCAGCAATTATCTCTGAATGGTCAAGCGTACTATCAAGTAAAGGAATTAAAAGCCAAGACCCTCCATACAATATACCAGTCGCTACCGCAGTCAGCATCATGAAATGCATCACCAACATCCAACCACTCATCCAGCGATAACTATTAGAAAATAGCTTGGTAACGCTTAGTAATAATAAAACATGAGTGATTAAAAACACCCCTATCCATACCGCAATCGATGTAGTTGTCGAATCTATCCAAGGCTGCAGCCACCACTGCAAGCTGAGCGCTGCACCCGTGCTAAAAAGCTCTAGCAGCACAATAATGGTGAGAATAAAGGCGTAACGCATGAGCAAATCCTTGAGTGGGGTTTAAGCACTGTGTTTTTATTCTGAGCTAAATTCATTTAATCACAATATATTGAAGCGCATTAGGTTGGTTGTAAAGTAATCAACCAAATCTCAGAGCGCGTCCCTAGCCTAAATGGCACCGCCCCCATACCATAGCCTGAAGTGACCAAAAACCGGCTACCATTTACTGCTTTAAAGCCATAAACCAAAGGCGTAAACCATTTTAGTAAAACGGTTAAAGGAAATATTTGACCGCCATGGGTATGCCCTGATAAATGTAAATCAACTGGCAAATCCTTTATTTCTGCTAAAGCCTCAGGACTATGCTCCAAAAACAGCACTGGTTTATCAGTTTGAATGTCACCCATCAAATCTGCTGCCGCAGGACGCTTAGGGTCTGTCGCATCTGAACGCCCAACCAGCAATACAGCATCATCCAACCATACGCTTTTATTATCAATCACCTGTATGCCGGCACGCTCAATCGTTTCGGCAATCGCAATCTCATTACCAGAGTAATCATGATTACCCAAAGTTGCATAGACACCAAGTGGCGCTCTTAATTTTGATAAATGCTCATGCATATTGGTTTTATCATAAGCATCAGTAGAGTCGTTCATGACGTCACCAGCGATAAGCACCACATCAGGATTTTGCCCATCTATTAGCGCAACCATTTTATCTATCTGCTGATTACCAAACCATCTACCCAAATGGGTATCAGAAACTAAGGCTATTCTCATCGGTTTGACTAAGTTTTTGTCCGTTTTTACCGTCAAATGATGAATGACTGGAGAGTAGGCATTAAACACTGCCAAGCTTATAATCCCCGTATAAACAGCGACTGCAAACGCGCGAATGGATACGTTATTGAGCTTCCGTTTAAAAACCTGAGTATAAATAATAGCGGTGACCAAACCAGCATACAACATAAAGCCTTGCAAAATACTGGCGGCCAGATAGACATGAAAGCGCTCTCGCCAAAACTCACTCAGCCCGTAGATAAGAAAAGTATTATTAATCACAAAAATACTGAGGACTAAACTTATACGACTAAAGCGAGATTTTGGTTTGATTAACCACCAAAATATCATACTCGTCATAAACACCAGTAGTTGCGTACCTATTATAAAAAGCCACATAACAAAATTTAACCAGCCAAAGACGCACGTATAGTACGTCAATATTCTTACCTGTTGAAGACAGAGTTTTTGTTTATTGAAACCTGACACTATTTATGTGCTTATCCCTTTATAAAAACCAAAAAAGCGGATTGTTTCACATGAAACAATCCGCTTTTTTAGTCTATGAAATAGCTATAGCGCTTACTATAGATTTATTATGCCAGATTTGATGAGTACTATTTTACTGCTTGTTGTTCCAAGGCTTCTTTAAACGTTTGATGTTTAAACTCAAACCCACCATCAAGCAAGGCTTTCGGCAGCACCTTCTGTCCATCAATAAGCAGGGTCGACATTTCACCAAATATCAGCTTAAGTAAAAACGCCGGCAAAGTAAAAAAGGTCGGACGATGTAGCCAAGCGCCCAATGTTTTGGTAAAAGTATGATTAGTGACAGGATTTGGCGCGGTTAGATTATAAATTTTCATGTCGTTATTGCTTGCTGGATGGAGCGTATTCTCATTAACCTGAAAAGCACTATCATCAAGCTGCTGCTCTATAATAAATGTTACTGCCGCTACCCAATCATCACGGCTGATCCAACTCATGATTTGTTGGCCATTACCTAACTGCCCACCAATACCCATTTTAAAAGGGGTTAAAAGCTTGCTAAGCATACCGCCTGTAGGATGGATGACCACACCCGTACGTACAAGCGTCACTGGCACACCAAACTCAGTTGCTTGTAACGCCAGTTGCTCCCAGTCATCGCATAACTGATGGGCAAAATCTGTCTGAAAACCACTGCTCTCGGTCAAGGGTTTAACGCCTTGATTGCCATACCAACCAATCGCGGAACCACTAACAAGCAATTTTGGCTTTACATGACTGCGGGCAACAAATGCCAGTATATCTTTTGTCGGCTTCATTCGACTGGCTAGCAATTGCTCTTTACGATCGTCACTCCAGCGCGCATCAGCAATACCTGCACCCGCTAGATTTAAAATCACATCAAAGTATGCATCTGACTTTGCAAGTTCATCATAGGTCATCATTGTGATATCACTAGGATGTGCTTGATTACTATCACGGGTCAACCAAGTAATCTGTAACTCTTTTCCCATCTCTTGATAGCGCTTCAAGAGCTCTTGGCTAAAAGTACTACCCAAAAATCCCGAACCACCACTGATTAGAATATTCATCACTTATTATCCTTATTATTGATTATATTCTCATCAGTGTGACAAAAAGCACACTATGAAAACAAGGGGACAAGTGTAGACGTTAGGGCTAAGTAATGAGAAGCAGAGATAGTTATACGAAATTTTGGCTATTAAATATTAAACTATCGAATAACTTGTCCTGTCAATGCATCGCCTATTTGGCTTGGCAATTGATAGCCTAGTGTTTCCCCTTTAAGATAACCAACGTACTCATTTGAGTTTACATTGTCACCTAAGAAATAACTCTGTGCTTCGATGAGTGACAGAGCAGGTGGCTTTCCTGATGGGTTGCAGCTTGTTGAGACGACAAAACCGTAAGGATTGCTAACTGACACCATTTGCGCACACAGTTGCTTGACCAATGGATGACCAATAACACGCACGGCAACACTATCATGAGTACCCGTAATCCACGATGGAATAGTAATCGGCAGATTTTTTGGAATAGGTAGTAGCCAAGTATGCGCTTGTTTAACAGTAGCGTCTTTCGAATCAGTTTGCCAGCTATCAAGCACCCTTTGACGTTGGTCAATACTCAAACCTTCTAGCAGAGCCGTAATGCGGCTGGGACTATCAGTGACCACAATCATCCCCTTCTCTATTGGGCGCTGCTTGATATCAAGTAGCCGCATGACTGCTTGCTTATTGAATGGGTCACAACCAATGCCCCACACACTTTCGGTTGGATAAGCAAGTAGCTGCCCCTTTTTAAGCCAAGTAGCCGCTTGAATAGTAGAGTCAGTAATAAGGGGTATAGATAAGGACATAAATAATGCCTTTAGAACAAAGAGAATGAAAAGAGATAGCGTGAATTTATTTTACAAAAAATGCAGTGCTGCAAGTATATTTAAAAATATTAGTATCATTAAATACGTAAATAGCGTCCACCTTGGATCGTCACTGCGCCCAATAGCTCTAGCTCCATCAACTGCCCAATCAATTGTGCGGGCACAAGCTCAGTCACAAGGATAAGTGCATCCAAATCTTGACCATGCCAGTCCAACTTTTCAAACAAGGTGGTTAGATGCTCAGGTACAGTAATACTAGGCGCTGGCTTCACTTCCTGAGGTTTTATTGTTTTTTTAATGGTAGCAGACTGCTTAAATACTGACTTATCAAGACTTTGTGCTTTTGAATTATGATCAAGTTGATGCTGCTGAGACTGGCTTGGCAATTGCACACTGATATCATCCAATACTTGCTGAGGATGATAAACCAAGGTCGCACCCTCACGTATTAGATGATGGCACCCTTCAGCATTACTATTGTCTATATGACTTGGAATTGCAAAAACTTGCTTGCCTTGCTCGGATGTGAGGCGCGCAGTAATAAGCGAGCCACTTTTAATGGTTGCCTCAGTGACGATGGTCGCAAGGCTCAACCCTGCAACCAAGCGGTTGCGACGTGGAAAAGTATGCTTATGTGGTAGCGTATGCGGTAATAGTTCACTGATGATGCAACCACCTTGCTCAATAATTTGGCTAAACAGATGATCGTGATGATTGGGATAATTAATATCAATACCCGTCCCCATAACGCCGACTGTGCGACCTTGGCACGCTGCATCGGTCTGTGCCAATGCGCCAAGATGGGCACGTTTATCCACACCAATGGCAAGTCCACTGGTAATGACGTAGCCTGCTTGTGCAAGATACTGTGCCATATCAAAGGTAATTTTTTGCGCGTGTGCCGTCGGCTTGCGACTGCCAACAATAGCGATTTGCGCCCAACGCAACAATTCACTATTACCTCGATAAAATAACAGCGGCGGCGGATCGTAGATTTCTAACAATTGAGCAGGATAATTAGGTTGGTCGGCAAATAATAGACCGTACTTCTCTTCTATCAATGCTTGTTGAATGGTATCGATGCTTGCGCGCGTTTTCTCTGGATGTTCATGACGAGTTAAATGGCTATGATGAATCCCTAATTGACGCCACGACTCTACGCCAGCTTGCCATGCAAGCTGCGCACTGCCATAGGTATGGATAAGTTTATGATAAGACGATAATGACGCGTTTAGCTCAAACCAAAGCGCCAGTATTGCACGCTGCTCATCTGATAAAGTAAAAGTGGCTACCGTCATCATCGTATGACTCTTATAGGCTTATTTAAGATCTGCTCGCTAAAACTTGAGGCAGGGTTATAAATAAGGAGGTGGCAACAGCTGATCACCAATGCTCAGTGGCAGCTCAGACTCAAGCACATAAGCATAACTGATATTGTCAAAACTATTGAACACCATCACCATACCGCTTGGCTCACTCGGCAAACGTACCGGTGTATCATTGTCCTTGATATCACGTATGACTGCGCCTTTTTGATAAACAGTCAACACATCACCCGGCTTCGCACCATGTATGCGACCCAAGTTAATTGCCACCACACTACCTTTGGCAGCTGAGCTTATAGAATCCATCACACGAACAATCATACCACCGCGATTAACGGTTGCAGGCGTCGGATAAAAGACTGGTGGGATAGCATTGTCTAATTCAACAAATACTCGATCGCCTTCACGAACTTCTTTACCGTAACTGTCGATAAGCTGCAAGCTCGTCACGCCATTGGTTGCCGTAGACGTAACCAATCCCGTTGCCACTTGTGTGACTTCTAAACCAATGACTTTTTGCGTTTTTGGCTCGATATACATCTCGCCTTCACGGTAGATACCATAACGTTGACCTACAAGCAGTGGCACGCCTTTGGCATAAACCTTGTCACCACTAGCCGTAATTAAATTGCCTTTTTTAGAGGCTAGAATATAAGGCGTGGTATTAAAATCTTGCGGATTGACAATCAGTGTCTTATCAAGCCAATGCTGAATGGCAGACCAAGGAATCGGTGGAATGCTATTGACAGCAGAGGTAACAGCGACTGTCGTAGTCACCACATTGCCTGTTAACTGTTTTTCAATCCCTGCACAACCCTCGCCCGTATCAACGCCGATCAGAGTTTTACCTTGTATGACGCATAAAATCAAAACGTCATTAGGATAAATAAGATGAGGGTTTTTGATTTGCTTATTGGTCGCCCAAATCTCTTTCCAGCGCCATGGACTATCCAGATAACGTCCTGAGATATCCCACAAAGTATCGCCTTTTTTGACAATATAGCGATTGGGCGCATCCGCTTTAATGGTCGGCGGCGGATTATTAGCGTGGGCGGTGCTCATCAGCATTGCACCACTAAAGGTTGTCACCAATAGCGCTTTTACGATATTTTTTAAGCTCATCTTCATGGTTATATCCACAATATGTAACGCTGTTAGCGCCATAATCAAGGCTACTTAAGTTGGCTTATTTTACCTTTATTTAAAAATAACAATAAAGAATTAAGGAAAAATAAAGACTTATAGCACCTTATCATAACGTCTATAGAGCAGCTATTCAGTGTTAGTGACTGATATGAGTGACAGGTATGATTGCTAAAAAAGCGTCTGGTAAACCGATGACCTACTGACGCGTTTTCTAATATTACAATTATATCTACCATAACACAATGATAAACACTTTTTTACAATAGCGTAACCTTAGACTGGATATTCATCTTAACAATTAACTAAAAATAAAATCGACTAGGCAGGATTTGGCGTGACCTGTTGACGGATTTGCTCAGCAACCAACTCAGCCTCATTATCAAGCACCACCACATGTTGCGGTAAGCTCTCTAAACCTTCGGTATGGGCTGGACGAGCAATATCTATTTGACCTATTGCTTCAACAATCGTATCGGCAAACTTAACCGGTAGTGCTGTTTCGGCACAAACAATCACTTCACCTTCGCGCTGTAACTCTTTAGCAACTTTGATACCATCAGCGGTGTGCGGATCAACCAACTCTCCATGCTGCTCATAAAGCGCTTTAATGGTTTGTAAACGGTCATTGTGGGTCGACTTACCTGCTGCAAAACCGTAGCGAGTGTTGACCGCCTCCATCAAATCAGGCAAATCAAAACCTTGACCAGATTTCACACCTTCAAATAATTCATGGACGCGGGCGCTGTCTTTATCTAATAACAAATAAACAAAACGCTCAAAGTTAGAAGCTTTAGAGATATCCATTGAAGGACTTGAAGTAATATAGGTTTTGGCAGTCGGACGTGGCTGATAAGCACCTTGATTAAAGAAGTCGTTCAGTACATCGTTCTCATTAGTCGCGACGATTAGACGATTAACTGGCAGCCCCATTTCACGTGCAATATGACCAGCACAAATATTACCAAAGTTGCCTGATGGCACACTAAAACTAACCTTTTCGTCGTTACTTGAAGTCACGGCAAAGTAAGCTTTAAAGTAATAAACAATCTGCGCTAAGATACGACCCCAGTTAATCGAGTTAACTGTGCCTAAGTTATAAGCCGCTTTGAAATCAGCATCTTGTTGTAGCGCTTTGACAATATCTTGGCAATCATCGAACATGCCGTCGATGGCAATATTATGGATGTTTTTATCAGTCAGGCTATACATTTGTGCGCGCTGAAATTCGCTCATTTTGCCGTGCGGTGACAGCATAAAGACTTCGATATTCTCTTTGCCGCGTAGCGCATATTCTGCTGCACTGCCTGTATCGCCACTGGTTGCACCGATAATGGTGATGCGCGCGTCTTTCTTCTTCAGTACATATTCAAAGGCATTGCCTAAGAACTGCATAGCAACATCTTTAAATGCCAATGTCGGACCGTTCGACAAGCCTAAAATGTATAAATCATCTTCAAGCTTGCGGACAGGAACAATCTCATCAGAGCCAAATATATCAGCGGTGTAAGTGCGCTCAATAATATCCTGCAGATCAGCCGCAGGAATATCGGTCGCAAAGCGCTGCATAATCGCCATCGCAAGCTGTGGATAGCTCAGCGCACGCCACTCAGTAAGCGTGGCACTATCAATATTCGGATAATGCTCAGGCAACATCAAACCACCGTCTGGCGCAAGACCCATTAATAGCACATCACTAAAATCCATCGGCGCTGTCTGACCACGGGTACTGATATATTTCATTAGATTGTCCTGTCTACAATGAGATGATTAATTAAAACAGTTTATTCAGCAGTTTTTTGCAGCAAGGCATAATAAAAACCATCACCGCTCTTGCTATCAATTGGCAAACACTGGCGACCAATCGCTTGTTCGATACCCCAGTTGCAATCGTCGCTAAATTCAACAGCTACTACATTATTATAATGAGTCATGAAATCCTGCATTTGCTCGACGTTCTCTTGCTTTAGAATAGAGCAAGTAACGTATAACAGATAACCACCAACTTTAAGTTGTGCCCATAGATTATGCAAGATATCGGCTTGCAAAAGTGCTGTTTGCTCGACGTCTTCTTCAGTACGCAAGATACTGATATCAGGATGACGACGAATCACGCCAGTCGCCGTACAAGGTGAATCTAGCAATATAGCGTCAAATACGAGCTTGCTCTTTTTCTTACCAGCCCCTTGCCATGTCGTCGCGTCAGCACAGACAATATTGAGCTCAATATTTTTCTCAGCTTGCTGTAAGTCGTGCTGACTTAAATTCAAGCGCTGTAAATTATCGTAAATACGCTCGATACGCGGCGCTTCATTATCTATCGCAGTTAGCTTCACTTTCGAAACTAGAGAAACAAATTCATCGTTTTGTTTCACGTGAAACAAAGGCGATTGCTCATCTGAGCTGATTAATTCTAACCAATGAGCAAGCTTACCACCCGGCGCTGCACAGGCATCTAAAATGCGGATCTCGTTGTTGCTCGTATCCATATCGCCGTCTGCATCATCGTTTTTAACACTCAGCTTATTGAGTAGAGCGCTATGGATAAGCGGTGCTGCAAGCTGAGCATGCATATCTTGTACACTAGCCGCCCCGTGGGCAAATTGTGGTAAGGCATTGACTGCAGTGCTTTGATGTAGTCTAAGACCTTTGGTTAATATACTATTAGAAGTGGCTGTATCCGATGAGTTGTCGAGTTGTAAGCCACTTGTTAGCTCAACTAAGTCCGCTTCAACTTCAAACTCCACCAATGCTTGCTGGTAATCTTCTACCGAGGTAACCGCTGTATTCACTCGCAAAAACATTGGCGCAGGTTGACGTAGACCCTGCATCAAATCGTCATACTGCTCACTCCAATCTTGCTTAAGCTGATAGGCAAGCCAATTGGGTAAGCTGTGCTTTTTATCACACTTTTTACGGAATTTACTTGGGTTCTTAGCAACCTTACGCAAGATGGCATTGATTAAACCCGTCGCATGCGCAAATTCGATTTCTTTTGCTGCTTCAACCGTTTCATGAATTGCCGCATGGTCAGCCACTTGCAAATAGAGCAGCTGCGTCAAACCTACTTGAATCGTCGTACGTACTTCTTTTTCATCAATCGAGTTATCAGCTAGACTATCGAGTAGGCGCTCAAGGGCGTACCATTGGCGCAACGTCGTTAGCAATAACGCATGAGCAAAACCTTTATCCCCATCATGCAGACTATTTAGTAACGGATCAAGGACGCTTGCAAGCGACTGACCGTTTTGAATCGCCAGCAAAGTGCGAATCACGCGGACGCGGACGCTACCATTCATGATAAGGTTGCTTGATGGTTTGAGCTTGTTGTTTCTTGGTGCAGTGCTGGTTTGTCTCATTAAATTGAATTTCCTTGACGTCTAATAGTTAGCGTCTTGTGCGATTTGGATTAGGTATATCTAAATGGAGTTATTTCGTTTCTTTACTAAACTGGACGCCATCATTAAGCTGATTGCTATGGCAGATTTGTTCGGCGCTCACAGGTTTGCTACCTGCAAACTGTAGCTGAGTGATCGCTAAAGTACTGGCTTGCGGTTTTTCGCTATTTACATCAGTATCAATATTATTATCTTTACCACAAGCGACTAAAATTGCCTTGCGCCCCACACTAATAACTGTACCTGCTTGTTTATCGGTTGGTTGCGATGCATTCACAGGCAAGCTGGCTAAAATTTTGACACGCTGACCTGCCAAAAAAGTATAAGCACCAGGCCAAGGAGTTAAGCCACGAATTTGTCGTTCAATCACAGTGGCAGACTGCGTCCAATCAATTTCACCCTCAGTTTTGACTAACTTTTCAGCATAATTGGCTTGACTGTCATCTTGTACTATAGCCTGAGCTTGATAATGTGGTAAATCTTGTAGCACAGTAATAATAGCGGTCGCACCAAGCTCAGCCATTTTATCATGTAGGCTGGCAGCCGTATCATCAGACTCAATACTAGCACTGACTTTATAAAGCATGTCTCCAGTATCAAGCCCTTTATCCATCTGCATAATAGTAATGCCAGTCTCGCTATCACCAGCCAATAATGCGCGGTGAATAGGCGCTGCACCACGCCAGCGTGGTAATAATGAGGCGTGGATGTTTAAGCAACCATAAGTCGGCGTATTCAAGACACCAATAGGAAGAATCAACCCATAAGCAGCAACAATCATTACATCAGGTTGATAATCTTGCAAAGTTTGCCTTGCTATTACCCCTTCTACACTTGATTTTTTAAAGGTCTCTGGCTGCTCAACAGCGATATCATGTGCCAATGCTACTTGCTTGACCGCAGATGCCGCCAGCTTTTGTCCGCGGCCAGCTTTACGATCAGGCTGACTATAGACCGCCACAATACTGATATTCAATGCCTGTTGCTGCTTGATTAATGCCTCAAGACTCACAGCGGCAAACTCAGGCGTGCCAGCAAATACCACTCTTAACGGCTCTGTACACGTCGGTTTAAAGTTATCATTATTAAGAGATACATCAGGAGTACAAGCAAGTGTGGTCATAGTTTAGGCAATATTAATAAGTAATAAAGCTATTATAGGTGAGTTTGTGGCGTTGTGCCATGATTGTAATAGCCACAATCAAGCGCTACTAATGCGTCTGATTATCTTTATAATAGCAATAAGATTCAGTCTCATTTTTCACATTGTCATATACTAGCTAGCTATCAATATTGTTTATTGCTTTGTTGTAGGCTAATAATAAAGAATATAGCAGTAAAATCTAACCAAACCATTTTAAATTTACTGTGTATTATTATGCCGACTTAGGGTCATGCCTTTATGCCACAATTTCAGTCTCTGCAACGCCTGTTGGCTTTCTATACTTTGACATTACTCGCCATGTTGTCATTGTATTATTTCATCATGTTTCATGAGATGAAGAATGAGAGTAAGCAGCACAGTGTAGAGACGTTTCATACCCTGCAGTATCAGATTTCCGAGCTTAGCAATCCTATAAACCCCGCCGTCAAAAAGATAGTAGAGAAGCCTTTTTTGGCAGGAATCAGTTATCAGCTGATTTTTATGATGCCCTCCGGCCAAACTTTCATTTACCATCAAACTGAAGCTGATGAACCTGAATTTACGGGGATTATGTTTCCAAGCATTGAGACTTCGTTATTATCAAATAAGAATACTCATAGCACCTATACGTTATCCAACGAAAAACTAGTCGGAACCATCGAGCTTAAAAGTGGTCATAAATTTTATACCATTTTGCGTCATAAGCCGCTCAATATTAACTGGGTATCTTATCGCTATTGGTTGCCTTTAATGACCGCCATCATGTTTTTTACTTTGGCACTACTATATACCTTAAAACGCCGCGCCAATTGGGTACAGTTACTGCTTTATACCGACAACTTAAGCAGTCATGCAAAAGAGGCATATACACCACCACCGTTTGTCAGCAAAGAATCTACGCCTGAATTTTTGCAATTGGGTCATGCACTTAGTCGGATTAACTATCAATTGCATAACAATCATCGTCATATTACCACTCTAAAGCATCGCCTAGAGCGTTTGGTTGATCACGCCCCACTACCGATGCTGATGATTATGAGACAAGGTCAAATTAGCTTCTTTAATCAACGTTTTGAGCAAGTATTCTCTACTGCCTTTCAAAATGACAGCAATTATAAATTAACAGATTTTGTTTTTACTGAAGATGAATCTACCCAGCTACTGCTGCAACAACTAGAAAATCTTCGTGTTACGCGTACGTTTATGGTATATGGGCTGGCTAATAAAAAAGCTTATCAGCTACATATTACCCCGTGGTTTGGTGAGCATGGTCAGGTTCACGGTTTTACCGTATTACTGAATAATGTAAATGATTTGATAAGCCAAAACGAACAGCTGCAGCAACAAAATATAGAAATACAGCGACAACTTGATGAATTTAATGCACTCAAATCAACGATGGGTCATGACTTACGGCTGCCATTAGAGGCTATGATTGATACTTTAGAACCGATTGATACTAGCGTTTTGACTGTCAAAGAGCACCAGATTGTCAATACTCTGATTGAAACCAGTCATGCTATGCTTATTATGCTCAACGAGATGCTGGATATAGGGGAGATAGAAGTTCGAAAAACTCGTTTGAATATTGAAACTGTCGACATTTATAAAATAGGGCAACATGTCAGTCATTTAGTCACAAAAGATGCGAGACAACATGGGCTTGAATTACTATACTTTTTCACTCCTGATTGCCCTCGCCTCATCGATACCGACCATAAACGTCTGCAGACAATCTTACGTAACTTACTGGATAACGCTATTAGATATACCAGTTCAGGTTACGTTGTACTGACGATTGAAGCTATGAATACGGAACAACTATCTGCCAAAAATACCATTCTGGTTAATGATTTAGTGAACGGTGCAACTAATAAATTAGTGCCTGATAATACCAACAAAAAGACAAACCCAGCGCATGACTGGGTGCGCTTTAGTATCCAAGATAGTGGCATTGGCTTAGAGACAACCCAGAGAGATAAACTTCATAGTTATTTTAATCAAACAGCTCAACTAGAAAATACGCAATTAGACCAGTCGAGTTACTCGCAAAAAGCCAGTCAAATTCATACTCAAGTCAGTCAAGCAGATGTAGGACTGACAACGGCTCATAGTTTTGCTAAATTATTGGGTGGTTTTATAGATTTACATAGCACACCTGATATCGGAAGTACCTTTGATCTTTATCTGCCTTGCCAAAATCCAAACTATCAACCCATCTACCACCTCAATCAGCAGTTAACGCGATTGCATCTTATTGCCATCATCAATCAACCACTTGCCGCTGAACATCTAAAACGCCTATGTACCCATTTATCTATAACAGTCACTATTTTTACGTCTACTGATAGCGTGACCCTACAGCAGCTCAACGACGAACTGATGCAAAACCAGCGTACACTCGCTCCAATATTGCTCCTCGACTACGATTATTATGAAAGCATTACGCTTGCTTTATCTAATCAATCAAAGATGAAAGATGAAAAAAGCCTCCATGCCAATATGGTAGAGGAACAAATAAAAGAAGAAGATTTAGCAAATACGTTATCTAGCAATATTGACAAACAGCATACATTAAATCACTTATTGGCTAATGTATCGCTACCAAAGATATTACTCAGTATGAAGTCTGAGCGCCGTATCGCTTCTATACTACTGGATAGATGTGATGGATTTTTAACCAAGCCGCTAGATGTGAATTTACTGCTCTCTGAGCTACTGCGCTTAACACTTCCTACCAGACAGATACTCATACAAGCAGCAGATATTAAGTATAACGACAGCGTTGTAGTGTCAGCAGATAATAGATCTAATGAAATCATCTCACCTCTGATTTTAGTGGTAGAAGACAGTCCTACCAATCAAAAAATTGCCTGCAAAATGCTCGCCAAACTTGGTTATCGTAGTGTGGTGGCAGAAGACGGTCAGCAAGCATTAGATATACTGCAAGCGCAGCGTCAAGAGATTGATCTTATTCTGATGGATTGCCGGATGCCAGTGATGGATGGATTGCAAGCAACTCAGGCAATTAGAGCGCAAGGCGATGATATTCCTATCGTTGCACTTACAGCCAACAATACTGAAGAAGACCGCTCAGCGTGCTTAAAGGTAGGTATGGATGAGTTTTTAGCCAAACCTATTAATAAGGATAAACTACAAGACGTCTTAACAGCACTGATTAAACCCTAAAAAACACTACTAAAACTCATAAGGGATGTTAGTGATCACTTACACAAAACCATGCCAAAACAAGATAGCTTCTATACTTTTCACTTACTGCTAATATAAAATTCGCAGCAAGATAAGACTGTTGTATCAAATATGACTTACTTCATAAAGCCATTATCTGCTAAAAAAGCTTCAGTAATATTGCTTTGCGGGCTAATATTTGCATTGTCTTCCTGCGACTTATTTAATAAACGCTCCAAATACCTAGCCACAATATCTACCTCCACATTGACCTTCTCTCCTACCAACCAATGCTGTGCAATATTGGTCACTTGAGCTGTATGCGGAATGATATTGAGTGAAACAATATTATCACGCACTAAGTTAGTCGTGAGGCTAATACCATCAATGGTAATAGATCCTTTCGTCGCTGTATAATGCGCCAGCTCTTTTGGTATCTCAATTTCGATATATATAGAACGTGCATCCTTTTGCAACTTACTAACGACCCCTACTCCATCGACATGACCTGCGACAATATGCCCACCAAAACGTGTAGTCGGTAGCATTGCCTTCTCTAAGTTGACAATATGTCCCGGTTTCAAATCTTCTAGCGCTGTTCGCGCTATAGTTTCACGTGAAACATCAACGGAGTAATGATTACTACCAAAATCTACAACCGTCAGACAAATACCGTTAGAAGCTATAGAATCTCCAAGCTTCACATCGCTAAAATCTAAGCCATCAGACTCTATAGTCAAGCGAATGTCGCCGCCTGTAGGTTGCATCGACTTAACCTTTCCCACACTTTCTATAATTCCGGTAAACATATCAACCTCTTCTCATTATTTCATTGTCGTTATACATAGCTTTTCTCAGTAATAAATGTGCTATATGACATATATTTCGGGATAAACTGTGGATAAGTAATGGATAACACTTACCTGTAAGCTTAAAAGCCTTAGTTATTAACAAGTTATCCACAATTAATATTGTTTTCACTCAATATTTTTATATCTAATCACTATAATACAAGTAATTGATTTTACTACAATTTATTTATAAAATTAACATTCGGCCAAAAAAAAAGTTTCATGTGGAACAAAGTTATACACAGTTTCATGTGAAACTAATATTAGTAGTCATTATTTACTCCTAACAATTATATCTTGCCTTAAGAATGTGGATAGATAATTAACAATTAAATGGGTAATAAGGTCAATTTCAGATCAGAACCAAGCTGTTCATGACATTGAATATCAAAACGCAACTGCTGAGCTAGCGATAAGGGGTTAATTTTAACCATCGCTCGCGCTTTTTGCCCTAACAGACATGGCGCTTGATACACAATCAACTCATCTACCAATTGCTGTTGTAAGAAGCTACCAGCAACACTGGCACCTGCTTCTATCAATACGTCATAACACTGATACTCAGTGACTAATACCTTTAATAGTTCTCTTAAATTATCTTCACGCCAATACAGAGTATCTGGGCGACGACATAACTGATAGTCAGACTGTAGATCATGGTTTAAACGACCTCGCCTATCAAGTATCACCACTTTAGGATGTGGAACTTGTTCAGGCGCGATACCCAGTTGGCTAGAGCGTACGTTTAGTTGTGGATTATCGACAATAACCGTTTCGCTACCAGTAATGATAGCCCCACTTTGCGCACGCAGTTTTTGTACGTCTTCGCGCGCAGCTGGACCTGTAATCCACTTTGATTCACCTGTCGCCATCGCCGTACGACCATCAAGGCTGGTCGCAATCTTAAGCCTGACATAAGGCATTTGGGTACGCATGGCCTTTAGAAAGCCTTTATTTAACGCTTCTGCCTGCGCGGTAAGGATACCAACCGTCACCTCAATACCCGCTTGTTCTAACAATTTCACACCGCGACCTGTCACCTGTGGATTTGGATCTTGTCCAGCAACGACAACTCTTATAACGCCAGATTCTATCAGTGCTTTTGCACAAGGCGGCGTACGACCTGTATGACTACAAGGCTCTAAAGTGACATAAGCGGTAGCACCAACTGTTCTTATACCAGCATCTTTTAGAGCAAATACCTCAGCATGCGGCTGACCAGCTTTAGGATGGAAGCCTTGACCGACAACTTCCTCTGCTTGAACAATGACACACCCTACAGCAGGATTGGGTCGAGCGGTATACAAGCCAAGCTTTGCTTGCTCAATAGCAAGCATCATAAAATAGCGGTCTTTCGCATCTTGAGAATGGTCTAAATTTGACATAAAAAAGGGCTTAATAAATGATGAGATATTATTATAAATGGTTTCATGAAGTTGCATAAAATTATAGGCTTAAGAAAGCATCAAAACCTTAACTCAATGTTATTTATCATTAGGGCGTATATTGGCAATCTCTTGATGAAAAGCATCAATATCCTGAAAGTCACGGTAAACACTAGCAAAGCGCACATAAGCAACATCATCAAGCGTTTTAAGCTCACTCATAATGATTTCGCCAAGCACTTTACTGCTGACCTCACGTTCACCCATTTGCCGTACACGCTTTTCAATCCGGCTAATCATCCCTTCTTGCTCATCGATAGTGATAGGACGTTTTTGTAGTGGTAATAAAATTGAGCGTCGTAGTTTATCATTATCATAAGGTTCAATCTTACCGCTGGACTTGATAATACGAGGCATCACCACTTCGACCACTTCAAAGGTGGTAAAACGTTCTTGACAGCTATTACATGAACGGCGGCGGCGCACTTGCGCACCTTCAGCAGCAAGACGCGAGTCGATTACCTTTGTCTCTGACGCATTACAATAAGGGCAATGCATACGGCTTTCCTTGTCTTTATATGAAGCACTATTAAACGAGTCATAATCCCATCTTTACAGCTACATCATTCAAATTTATAACCGTAAATAAGATTATTTACCAATGCAAAAACTGCCAAAAATCTTGCCCAACAAATCATCTGCACTAAATTCCCCGGTAATCTCGCCCAGACTATGCTGAGCTTGACGCAAACTTTCAGCAACTAACTCACCCGCTTTAAAAACGGTTAGCTGCTCATGAGCTTCTGCTAAATATTCAGCCGTTCTTCTTAACGCATCTAGATGACGTGTTCGCGCGATTAAGCTATTTTCCGGTGGATGAAACCCTACTTTGGCACACAGAGTTTCGACTAAATCATCAATACCTGCGCCTGTTTCACATGAAACATTAACTTGCTCGTAACCGCGATTATGAATCTCTTGTTGCGAAATAGAGGTTATTTCTTTGCTGCTACTATTGTTTAATAAATCACTTTTATTAGCGATAATTAACAAGCGCTTGGCTTCTGGTAGCTCACCAAATAGCTGCTCAGCAAGCTGTAATGGGGTACTTTCTTCTTCAAGATCACGGGTTACATCATAAACCATTAACAGCATATCTGCCTGAGCAATCGCTGTACGCGCGCGCTCAATGCCGATACGCTCGACCGTGTCTTCTGTCTCGCGCAGGCCTGCCGTATCAGTCAAGTGTAGCGTCAAACCATTGAGGACAACGGTTTCTTGTAGTGTATCACGCGTTGTACCCGCCACATCAGTGACGATAGCACGCTCTTGCCCTGCCAAGCGATTGAGCAGGCTTGATTTACCAGCATTAGGTCTACCTGCCAACACCACATGAATACCATCACGTAATAATTGTCCTTGCTTAGCAGTCGCCAAGACCTGCTGGATTTTTTCTTGTGTCTGTTCAAGCTTATCTTGGATAACCCCATCAGATAAAAAATCAACGTCTTCTTCATCAGGAAAATCGATGGCTGCTTCAACATGAAGTCGCAGATGAATTAACTGCTCAAGTAGCTGATTAATCTTTTGTGAAAACTCGCCGCTGAGTGACCGAATAGCACTGCTAGCAGCGGCGGCGCTGGTAGCATCAATCGCATCTGCAATGGCTTCTGCCTGTACCAAATCCAACTTATCATTATCAAAGGCACGATAAGAGAACTCTCCAGCGCTGGCTTGTTTTGCCCCTAACTCAAACACACGTGCCAACAACTGATTTTGCAAAATCATGCCGCCATGACCTTGCAGTTCAATCACATCTTCGCCAGTAAACGAGTGCGGACCCTTAAAATACAGCACCAACCCTTCATCGATGACCGTACCATCTGCTTGATAAAATCGGCAGAAGCTCGCCATGCGTGGTTTAAATGCTGATTTTCCTGTCAGTGTACAAGCAATGCTATACGCATGTGTGCCAGACAGACGAATAACCCCGACCCCACCCCGTCCAAGCGGTGTAGCAATAGCGGCAATGGTAGGCAGACTCGAAAAACCGAGATTTTTTGATGACTCAGGGGCGGCTAACGCCAACTCTTGGGAATCCACAAGCACTCTCAATAACTAAAAACTCCATTATAGACGGCTTAACGCACACTGACAAAGCAATCTTTAAAGAGCGTAATCTCCTCATTGTAAGTCTTTTCCAATATCATCTAGCTTGGCTGCAGCGACTATGGCGTAGTCTTAAGTAGGTATTCATACCAGATATGACATTAAGGGCATAAAAAAACCACCGCCGTAGCGATGGTTTTTTAAACTTCTAAACTATTAAATGATTAATCCAGTACCTTAACCGTACGAAGCTTTTGCTCTTCTTCTACTTTTTTATTGACGATATATTGATGCGTCATACTAAATAAGTTATTCACAGTCCAATATAGTACTAGACCTGCTGGGAAGAACAGCATGAACGCGGTGAAAATAATAGGTAAGAACTTCATGACTTTCGCTTGCATCGGATCAGCTGGCTGTGGATTAAGCTGCTGCTGAATAAACATCGATGCACCCATTAATAGTGGCAAGATAAACCACGGGTCCATCGCTGATAAATCCTGAATCCATAAGATCCATGGTGCATGACGTAGTTCAACACTCTCAACCAGTACCCAATACAAGGCTAAGAAAATCGGCATCTGCATTAGAATCGGCAAACAACCCGCCATTGGATTGACTTTTTCTTCTTTATACATTGCCATCATTTCTTGCGACATTTTCATGCGATCGTCGCCATGCTCTTCTTTTAATGCAGCAAGGCGTGGTGCAATGGCACGCATTTTCGCCATTGAATAGTAGCTCTTGTTTGAAAACCACATCAATGCCAGCTTCACTAAGATAGTCAATAGAATAATTGACCAGCCCCAGTTACCGATGACTTTATGAATGCCATCCAAAATACCAAACAATATCTTTGATATTGGCCATAATAGACCATAATCGACCGTCTGATTTAACCCTACTGCTACATCCTTAAGCTCAGATTGTACCTTTGGACCTGCGTATAGCGTGGCATTTAAGGTTACTTGCTTGTTTGGTGCAACATTGACAGGCTGACTGTTAAAACCGATAAAGTAATCATCACCTGTTTCGCGGCTAAAGAATTTACCAGTAAAGTTTTCAGGCGTCCATGCTGACACAAAGTAATGCTGTACGATGCCAACCCAACCTTTATCACTGGTTGTGGTCAATTCACCATCATTAAACTTACCAAACTTCAGCTTATTATAGGGATCATCGGGTGTACCCCAAGCGCCGCCCAAATAGGTTGCCATACTAAGCGCACCTTTATCAGACATACCAGGATCTTTACTATCATCACGCTTTAGCTGCGCAAACATCTGACCTTGCCACGCCGCTGTAGAAGCATTTTGAATCTTATAGCTGATATCGATAGGATATTTATCGTGAGTAAAGGTAAAAGTCTTAGTGACTGTCACGCCATCTTTTTTATACGTAAGCGGCACTGATAAGGTTTGCTGGCCTTTTTCCATCACGTAATTGTTGGCGGTATGGCTGTATTTGGCACGACCTTCTGCAGTATCGATACCATTTTGACCAATCAGACCAGACTGAGCCACGTAAACGCGGTTACTGTTGTTTTCTAGCAATACAAAAGGCTTATCGCTATCAAGGGTCGCATCATACTGCTTTAGCGCAGCATAAACGATGTCACCGCCTTCTGGATTGATTTTGATGTCATAACGATCAGTAGTGACTGTGATTAGTCCTGCATCAGTAGCAGGTGTAGCAGTCACAGCGCTATCAACTGTACCGTTGTCGACAGGTAGCGTCTGTACTGGAATATCACCTGCTGCACCGCTAGTAGAAGGAATATCGGCTCCTACTGAAGCTGCAGTTTCTGGCACCGTGTCTACAGCTGGGGCATCTGCATAATCATCACGCCATGCCAAAATCAGCAGATAAGCGGTGATTAACATCGCAATGATGATCATCACCCGAAATATCTTTTGCATAAACCTTTCCTAGATTAAAAAATTAGGGCATGTGTTATGACCACCATACAGCATTGGCCCAGATGGTGAACGGTAATGTCAGCAGTCAATCACATAAAATGTTCATCATTTTACTAAAAAACGATTCTAAATGATACCAACAGTGTGGATAACTTGTGGGTAACTAGGTAGATATGCTGAAATGCCTAGTAAAGCTTAAGTCTTAGGTCAATTTCATCATATAATTTAGGCGAGTAACATAGCCATGATTATCTCGATAAACATAAAAACCATGAAACTGTCCATGAGCTACTAGATTACGAGACAAGTATTGATAACGATAAGAAGCCAAAGGTAGAGGTACAAAATCAACTCCATGTCCGCCTAATGGATGACAGCGACTAATGCGTTTTAATAATAGTAAACTCCCATTCCAAACACCATACCAAGCTAGAGCTTGCTTACCATAGTTTGAACAGGTTGGATAATATCGACAACGAGCAGGTAATATAGGACTTATTATTTTTTGATAAAAAGCTATAAAATTATATATTAACTTATATAAATATTTATTTATTATTTTTATAAATAAATTCATATTATTTTTTTTCTATTTTTTTAAAAATATTAATTACTTCCATTTTTATTTCTTTATTACTTAAGCCTTTAACAGAACTTTTAACAATAAAAACAATATCTTTATTTTCTAAACTAGAAGCTTTTATTCGAAACTGCTCACGTATCTGACGTTTGATTAGATTCCGCGCAACTGCCGTAGGGACTTTGCGTTTGGTGATCGCCATACCGACTCGTGGCTGCTCATGAGTGTTAGTACGCACAAACGCCATCAGATGGCTCTGATGTAGCTTACGCTCAGGCGCGTCAAAGACCTCACGAAAGGCTGCAGGCGTGAGTAAACGCTGCTCTTTAGTAAAGTGGGCATTAAGTGTCGTTGGAGGAGTATTAGACATAGTACAACCTAGTATAAGAGATGATAACGATAGCAGAAATAATAACAAAATATAGAGACAAAAAAAGCGCCGATGTGGGCGCTTTTAATATATGGCTAAGTGTCAGTTGTGATGATTGACTATCGCAATCTATAAATAATAGAAACACAACAAGCACTATGAGCCATGCTTATCGCAATCTACTGATTATACAGTAAGGCGATGACGTCCTTTAGCGCGGCGACGAGCTAAGACCTGACGGCCTTTTTTAGTTGCCATACGAGCACGGAAACCGTGAGTACGTTTACGCTTGATCACGCTTGGTTGGAATGTACGTTTCATAACTCACCTATCAAAATAATGGACTAAATTCGTAATAACGGAGGATTATATCATTGCATAGGATGTGGGTCAATAAACTATTCACTACGTTTTAAAGCAGTGTGATATCGCTCTTCGATTTTTTTACTTTTTGTAGAAAGCGGCTATATTTGAAAAACTCATCTAAGAAGTTAGTCATCCTCTGCGTACTTGATAAATTTACTACTGCAAATCTTATTATCTAGTTTGAAAACAATTTGTATTATTGCAGATGATTTTTAAAGTTATCCACAGTTTTGATCGATTCTTATAATAATTAATTGATTAATATATATAGATATTGTTGTTATTGGGATACTGTTTTTCTGTGGTTAAGTGTTGATTTTCCTTTATAATCAAAAATTTAAGCTATGGGTAACCCTGTGTATAACCTGTGGGTGAAATATGGATAACTTAATATTATTACTTATACACAAAAATATCCACAGGCTTATCCCCAGAAAACAAGGTTTTATCCACAGGTTATTTGTGGTAGATTACTCCCCTATAAGATATAAGATGTTAGTGTACTTTGGAATAGGTTGTTTAACGTAAGCCTCAACGCCTTTTTAGACCTAATTCGATCCATTCTTACAATAAAAAATGCTAATACTTTGAACTATAGGGCTACTGATATTC